>OY760861.2:0-2707674 GCA_963664025.2 Tepidiformaceae bacterium
GCGACCAGCTCCTGCCGGAGGTCGACCCGCTGCCCGCGATCCAGTTCACGGCGGAGGGCGAGGGGCTGCGGCGCTTCCCCACGCTGGCGCGCTTCACGGCCTCGCTCGAACGGCTGGCGGAAGGCGGCTTCACGCGCTGCTTCCCCGGCCACGGCGAGCCCTTCGGCGGCGCGGGCGAGGCGATCGCGGGCGCGCTGGGGCGCATCGAACGCCGCACGGCGCGCGTGCGCGACTCGCTGCGGGCCGACGGTCCGGCGAGCGTCCACGCCCTCTGCGCGCGCCTCTACCCGCGCGCGACCGAGCGCCGCTTCTGGCAGACGGCCTCCAGCGTGCAGGGCCAGCTCGACCTGCTGGCCTCGCGCGGGGAGGCGCGGGAGGCGGGCGGGCTCTGGGAGGCGCGCTAGGAGGCGCGCGACGGCCTATCATTCAACGTGAGCGCAAGGCGCTGGGGTGGCGGAACTCTGGCAGACGCAGCGGACTTAAAATCCGTGGCCCGCGAGGGCGTGAGGGTTCGAATCCCTCCCCCGGCACCAGCTTTTCGACTGCGGCCCGCCGAGGCGTGCGGTACAATTGTTCTCCCGATCCTCGTTCGGGCTGGAGCGCCAGATGTCGCTGACCGTCGTGAAGAAACTGGACCGGCGCGGGCGCGTGGTGATCCCCGCCGAGCACCGGCGGGCACTCGGGCTCGATGCGGGCGACGCCGTCGTGCTGCAGTTGGACGGCGCGACCTGCGCATCCTCAAGCAGGAGGAAGCGATCAGGCGCGCCCAGGAACTGGTCAGGAAGCACGCGGGCGGGCGCTCGCTCGTGGGTGAGCTGATCGCGGAGCGGCGCGCGGAGGCGGCCCGCGAATAGCCCCCGGCCCGCGATCCTTGACGCACCGGAGGGGGAGCCATAGGCTCGCGGTGGCTTTGTTCGTCCAGGTGCCCGTCCCGGGAGAATAGGGAAGGCGGTGAGAATCCGCCGCGGTAGCGCCACTGTGAGCGGGGAACGGAGCCGGAGCCCACTGCCGGAGAACGGCGGGAAGGGCCCGGCGCAACTCCATCCCGCGAGCCAGGAGACCTGCCTGGACGAGAGGTGACCTCTCCCCGCTTTCAGGGAGGCGCCCTCGATCTCCGGACCGAAACCGGGCAGGTCGAAACGGTACCTCCAGCGGAGAGACGCTGGAGGTTTTGCTGGTGCAGGCGGCCGGACTCGCGACGCTGCGCGGCTACCGCCAACTGGGCGTCAACGCGCGCCTGGCGATCGGCGGGGCGGCCCTGCTGGCGCTGGCGCTCGTGGCCGCGCTGGTCTCGCTGAGCCTCGGCCCGGTCGACATCTCCGTTGGCGACGTCGCCTGGATCGTGCTGTCCGCGATCGGGTTCGAGACGCCCGCGTTCGGGCGGACGGAGCAGCTCGTGATCGAGCAGATCCGGGCGCCGCGCATCATCGTGGGCGCGTCCGTGGGGATGGCGCTGGGGGTGGCGGGCGCGACGATGCAGGGGCTGTTCCGCAACCCCATGGCCGACCCGGGCATCATCGGCGTGTCGGCGGGCGGGGCGCTGGGGGCGGTGGTCGCGATCGCGGCGGGGCTGACGGGGCTGTTCTTCCTGGCGCTGCCCCTGTTCGCCTTCGCGGGCGCGATCGCGGCGGCCTTCCTCGTCTACGGCATCGCCGTGGCGGGCGGGCGCTTCTCGATGGCGACGCTGCTGCTGGCGGGCGTGGCCGTGAATGCCTTCCTGGGGGCGGTCGTCTCCGCGATCATCATCCTCCTGCCCAACAACGAGGCGCTGCGCGAGATCCTGTTCTGGCTGGCGGGCGGGCTGGACGCGCGCGCCTGGGAGCACGTGCGCATCGCCACACCGCTGATCGCGGGGAGCGCGGCCGTGCTCCTGTTGATGGCGCGCGACCTGAACCTGCTGATGCTGGG
The DNA here is from genome assembly GCA_963664025.2 of Tepidiformaceae bacterium. GTDB lineage: Bacteria > Chloroflexota > Dehalococcoidia > Tepidiformales > Tepidiformaceae > UBA2991. The sequence goes on from OY760861.2 coordinate 1,909, forward strand.
CGACGACGAGGCGCGCTCGATGGGCGTGCACGTGGGCCTCACGCGCGTGGTCCTGCTCGCGGTGGCGGCGCTGGCCACGGGCGCGGCGGTCGCGGTGAGCGGCACGATCGCCTTCGTCGGCCTCGTCACGCCCCACGTCCTGCGGCTCGCGCTGGGGCCGGACAACCGCGTGCTCATCCCGATGAGCGCCCTCGGCGGGGCCGTCTTCGTGATCGTGGCGGACACGATCGCGCGCATGGTCATCCAGCCGGCGGAGCTTCGCGTCGGCATCCTCACGGCGTTCGTGGGAGCGCCGTTCTTCATCGTCCTGCTCATCAAGAACAAACGGCAGGTCTACGCGCTGTGAGCGCGGGCCGCCGCAAGGGAGTCATCGTGTCCTTCACCTTCAAACCGTTCCGTCTGCTCGCGCCCTGCCTGGTCCTCGCGTTGGCGGGGCTGGCGTTCGCGGCTTGCTCCAACGGCGAGGCGGAACCGCCCTCCACGCCTGCGGCCACGCCCACGGAGGCGGCCACGGCCACTGCGGCGCAGGCCGCGACGCCCGCGCCCACCGAAGCGCCTACCGACGCCCACGCAGGCGGCGACGCCCGAGCCAGCGCCCGAGCCCACCCCGGCCCCGCGGTCGCTGGCGGGCGTGCGCGGGATCGTGGACCCGGCGAATTCGGGCTGGCCGCGCGAGGTCGAGGGGTTGAACGGCGATCGTCAGCGTCCCCGCGAAGCCGCTGCGCATCATCACCGCCTCGATCGGCCACGACGAACTGACGCTGGCGCTCGTGCCGGGCGAACGGCTGGTGGCCGTCGGGGCCGTGAGCAAGGACGCGACCTACTCGAACGTGGCCGCGCTGGTCCAGGAGAAGGCGGAGACCTCGCGCGACCCGGAGGTCATCATCGCGCTCGCGCCGGACGTGGTGGTGACCAGCCCGTGGTTCCCGATCGAGACGGTCGAGGCGCTGCAGCGGGCGGGCATCCCCGTCATCCAGACGGAGTTGGAACAGAGTCCCGAGGGGCGCATCCACACGATCCTGCTGATGGGCTACATCTTCGGCGAGGAGGAGCGCGCCTTCGCCTTCGCCGACGAGGTGCGGGCGCGGTACGAGGCGCTCGTGTCCGTCACGGGCGCGCAGGAGCCGAAGCCGCGCGTGCTCGCGCTCACGCAGTATTCGGACACGCTCTGGACGGCGGGCGCGGGCTCGACGGAGGGCGGGGTGATCGACGCCGCGGGCGGCCTCAACGCCGCCGCGGAAGCGGGCATCGCGGGCAACCAGACGATCAGCCTCGAAAGCGTGATCGCGATGGCCCCGGAGATCATCATCATCCCCCAGCCGGCCGAGTTCGGGGCGGAGGCGTTCCGGCAAAGCCTCCTCGACCACGAGGCGCTGGCCGAGGTTCCCGCGATCAGGGACGGGGCCGTCTACGTCGTCGAGAGCAAGCACTTCACGACGCTGTCGTTCTGGAACATCCGCGGGGCGGAGGAACTGGCGCGGACGCTGTGGCCGGACGCCTTCCCCGATCCGCCCGCCGGGAGCTTCAGCCTGCCGGAGTAGGGGGCGGCGAGTGATCATGGACGGCGACTCCCCGGCGGCGGTCGATGCGCGCGCGGTCTCCTTCCGCGTGGAGGCGAAGGCGCTGCTCGATCGCGTCGACCTGCGCGCCGGGCGGGGGCAGTTCGTGGGGCTGATCGGGCCGAACGGGGCGGGCAAGTCGACGCTGCTGCGGGCGCTCTCGGGCGTGCTGCGGCGCCAGGAGGGGACGGTCTGGCTGGAGGGCGCGGACCTGCGCGCGATGTCCGCGCGGGAGGTCGCCGCCATGCTCGCGCTGGTCCCGCAGATCGCGCCCTACACGCAGGGGTTCACGGCTTTCGAGTTGGTGCTGATGGGGCGCTACCCGCACCTGGGGCGCTTCCAGACGGAGGGCCGCGGGGACGGCCGCATCGCCCGCGAGGCGATGCGGCGGACGGAGACGGAGCCGTTCGCCGCGCGCACGCTGGACACGCTTTCGGGGGGCGAGCGCCAGCGCGTGTTCCTGGCGCGGGCGCTGGCGCAGCAGCCGCGCGTGCTGCTGCTGGACGAGCCCACCTCGAACCTCGACATCCTGCACCAGCTCACGATCCTGGGGCTTGTGCGGGAACTGGCGGACGGCGGGCTGACGGCCATCGCCGCCATCCACGACCTGAACCTGGCGGCGCGCTACTGCGACCGGCTGACGCTGCTGAGCGGCGGACGGGCGCTCACCGAGGGGCCGCCGGAGGAGGTGCTGACGCCGGAGACGATCGAGTCCGCCTTCGGGGTGCGGGCGGCGGTCTACCGCGAGCCGGCGACGGACGCCCTCGCGATCAGCCTCATCGAGCCCGCGCCGGGGGCGGGAACGGCCTGACCCGCGCCAGCGGGACGGCGTTCGCAGCGGGCGATCCTTCCGGCCACGGGGACGGCTTGCGCGCCGTTCGGCGGCGGACGGCGCGCAATCTCCCACCGGAGTGTCAGCGCGCTTACATTATGGGGTTTTGGGGGCGCGGGCGCGCCCCGAGTGGGGCATACTGCGAGCCGTAGCACTTGAGCCGTAGCAATTGGCGGGAGCGACCAGTGTCCACGAACATCGCTGATGCGCCGCAAGAAGCGGGGAACGACGAGGATCCGCGGGGCGGGCTGACCGATGAGGTCAGGCGCCTGAACCGCGCCGTGGTGAGGGGGATGGAGGAGCAACTCTCGCCCTTCGGGCTCATCAGCATGGAGTTCGCCATCCTCAGGGCCTTCCTCGACCAGGACGAGTGGACCGTGACGCAGCTGGCGGAACTGCTGCCCACCGACGCGCCCCGCATCAGCCGCCTGGTCACGAGGCTGGTCGAGGGGGGCCTGTTGCGGCGGCGGCGGCGCACCGACGATCGCCGCGTCGTCCTGCTGAGGCTGACGGCGCTGGGGGCGGAGCGGACGGAGGAACTCAACCGGCGCGTGAACGAGTTCGAGGCCGGCCTCGTCGCGGACCTGAGCGCCGGGGAGGTTGAGACGCTGCTGAGCGTGATCGACAGGATCGTGGCCAACCGCGCGGCCATGAGCGACCAGTAGGAAGACCGCCGGGAGCGGGAAACGCCCTGCCGTTCCCGCCCCGATCTACCCGCCGAGGAAGGCGGTCGCGAGCGCGGTGGCGGCGGTGGCCACGAGCAGGACGATGACGAGGCGGCGGAACCAGCGCTCGCTGACGCGACCGGCGAGGGCGGCCCCGATGACGGTGCCGATGGCGACGCCGGGCACGGCGGCCCCCACGGCGAGCCCGATGCCCGCGTCGAGGCGACCGGTGGCGGCGTAGAGGACGAGGGCGACGGCGCCCGTCGCCATGAGGAAGAAGGAGCCGGTCGCGCGGAACGTGTCGAGGGGCAGGCGGCGGGCCTGCAGGTACATGATGACGGGCGGACCGGCGGCGCTCGTGCTGGTCCGCAGGAAGCCCCCGGCGACGCCCGCGGCGGCGGCGATGGCGTCCCCGCCGCCGACGGTGAGGCCGCGGGCGAGGGCGAGCGTGCCGCTGAGGACGGCGACGGCGATGAGAACCTGGAGCACGCGCGCATCGACGGTGAGGAGCACGAGCAGCCCGAGGGGCATCCCCGCGAAGGAGGCGGCGAAGAGGACGCCCGCCGTGCGCCAGGCGATGGCCTCGCGCAGGCGCCAGACGATGGCGGCGGCGGAGAGCATCGCGAGGATGTTGACGATGACGACCGTCTCCTCCGGGGCGAGGAAGAGGACGAGCAGCGGGGCGAGGACGAGCGCGAAGCCGAAGCCGGTCACGTTCTGGGGGAGGGCGGCGGCGGCGGCGAGAACGCTGACGAGGGCGAGGTCGAGCGGGCTCACGGTGCGCCCCGATCGCGGTTGACGGGGCGGCGGCGGGCGGGGAAGCTCCGCGCATGGACGTCGCCAACGAGATCATGGTGCGGGGCATCGTGGTGGGGGTTTTCGCCGAGAACTGCTGGGTGGTGGGCAACCGCCGCACGGGCGAGGCGATCTGCATCGACCCCGGCGACCAGCCCGACGAGGTGCTGGCGCTGGCCCGCGACATGGGGGTGACGATCAAGGCGATCGCGAACTCGCACGCGCATATCGACCACATTCTGGGGGTTCGCGGCGTACAGGCCGCGACGGGCGCGAGCTTCCTCCTCCACCAGGGCGACCTCGACCTGCTGCGCAACGGCTGGCGGGGGGCCGCCGAGCGCTTCGGCATCGAGGAGGGCCAGGCCCCGCCCGACCCCAGCGGCTACGTCGCGGGCGGGGACGACGTGGCCGTGGCGGGGCTCACGCTGAAGGCGATCGCGACGCCCGGACACACGCCGGGCAGCGTGAGCTACTACGCGAACGGCCTGCTCTTCAGCGGCGACACGCTCTTCCGCGGCTCGATCGGGCGCACGGACCTGCCGGGGGGCGATTTCGACGAGGAGATGCGCAGCATCACGAACGAGCTGCTGACGCTGCCGGAGGACACGATCGTGCTGCCGGGGCACATGCAGGAGACGACGGTGGCGTTCGAGCGCGAGCACAACCCGTTCGTGCGGGACTGGCAGCGAAGACAGCGCGAGGCGGCGGGGGAGTAGCGCGCCGCAACCTGCCTGTAACATCGCGGGGGTACGGTGCGCGCGAGGGAGACCATGAACGAATCGGCGAGCTACGTGATCTCGGCCTGCCGCGAGAACGACGTGAAGTTCGTGCGCCTCTGGTTCACGGACATCGTGGGCACGCTCAAGAGCTTCCAGATCACGGTCGGGGAGCTGGAGAACGCGCTCGAAGACGGGATGGGGTTCGACGGGTCGAGCATCGAGGGGTTCGCCCGCATCGACGAGTCGGACATGGTGGCGCGGCCCGATCCGGCGACCTTCCAGCTGGTGCCGTGGCGTCCGCGCGAGCAGAGCGTGGCGCGCATGTTCTGCGACATCTACCGGCCCGACGGCGAGCCCTTCGAGGGCGATCCGCGGGGCGTGCTGCGCCGCCAGCTGGAGCGCGCGAAAGCGCTCGGCTACACGTTCTACGTGAGCCCCGAGCTGGAGTACTTCTATTTCCGGGACGAGGAAGGCACGGTCCCGCTGGACCGGGGCGGCTACTTCGACCAGATCGCGGACAAGGGCTCGGACCTGCGGCGGGACACGGTGCTGACGCTGAGCGCGATGGGGATCGAGGTGGAATCGAGCCATCACGAGGTCGCCCCCAGCCAGCACGAGATCGCGCTGCGCTACACGGACGCGCTGACGATGGCGGACAGCGCCATGACCTACCGCGCGGTGGTGAAGGAGATCGCGGCGGCGAACGGGGCCTACGCGACCTTCATGCCGAAGCCGCTGCAGGATGAGAACGGCAGCGGCATGCACGTGCACCAGTCGCTCTTCAAGGGGGAGCGCAACGCCTTCTTCGACGGGGACGACGTGTACCACCTGAGCGCGCTGGCGAAGGGCTACGTGGCGGGGCTGCTGGCGCATGCGCGGGCGATGACGCTGGTGACGAACCAGTGGGTGAACAGCTACAAGCGGCTGCAGCCGGGCTTCGAGGCCCCGGTCTACCTGAGCTGGGCGCGGCGCAACCGCAGCGACCTCGTGCGCATCCCCGAGTACACGCCGGGGGACGAGGTGCACACGCGCATCGAGTACCGCTCGCCGGACCCGGCCTGCAACCCCTACCTCGCGTTCGCGGTGATGCTGGCGGCGGGGCTCGACGGGATCGAGCAGGAGCGCCCGCTGCCGCCGCCGGTGGAGGAGAACGTCTTCGAGATGGCGGACGCGGAGCGGGCGCGGCTGGGCATCGAGACGCTGCCGGGGAACCTGCTGGAGGCGATCGAGGCGGCGGCGGCCTCGCCCCTCCTGCGGCAGGCGCTGGGCGACCACGTCTTCGAGACGCTGCTGAAGAACAAGCGCATCGAGTGGGAGCGCTACCAGCGCCACGTCTCGGACTTCGAGCTGGCGGAGTACCTGCCGCTGCTCTAGGAGCCCCGCCCCCTACACGGAGGCGGCGACGGCGCGGGCGGCGGCCTCGTCGATGCTGACGGAGCGGTCGCAGGCCTCGACGCCGTAGTGGCGGAGGAGGGCGGCGCACTCCGCTTCCCACGCGCCGGGCACGCGGAAGACGGCGATGGCGCGCGCCGGTTCGAGCCCCGCGTCGAGGCAGCCCTTGATGACGCCCCGGGCGATGAGGTCGGCGCGCGTGTTGTTGACCACGTTCATGATGACGGCGATGCGCTCGGCGGCGGGCTGGTCCAGCAGCAGGCGGGTGAGGGCGGCGACCTTGCGCACGCTGGGGTTGCCGCCGATCTCGCAGTAGTTGGCGGGGCGGCCCCCGTGCGCGCGGACGGCGTCGAAGGCGGTGAGGCTGGCCCCGCCCCCGCCGATCAGGAGCGCGAGCGAGCCGTCGAACCGGACGACGCGCCCGGCCACGCCGCGGTGGTCGGAGCGGTCGATGCGCGCGGCCTCGAGTTCGAGGTCGCCAACCTCGCGGTCGGCGCGGGTCGCGGGGTCGATGCCGAGGTCGCGCAGCGTCTCGGCCTGGCGATGGAGGGCGTCGTCGTCGATCTCGGCGCGGGCGTCGAGGGCGACCCAGCGGCCATCGGCGACGCGGGCGAGGGGGTTGATCTCGGCGAGCAGCAGGTCGCGTTCGGTGAAGAGCCGCCAGAGGCGGGCGAGCACGTTCGTCAGATCGACCAGCTCGCGACCGGAGAGGCCGAGGGCGGCGACCGCCTCCTTCAGCCGGAAATCCTGGGCGGGGGCGAGGGCGGAGAGGGGAACGCGCGCCGCCTCGGACGCTTCGGCCTCGACGTCGACGCCGCCCGCGAGCGAGGCGACGGCGGCGGGACCGCGCGAGCGGTCGTCGTAGACGATGCCGAGGTAGCGCTCGGCCTCGACCGCCAGCGCCTCCTCGACGAGGAGACCCGTGACTGGCTGGCCAGCCACGCGCGCGGCGAGGACGGCGCGGGCCGCTTCCCCGACTTCAGCGGGGCCTTCGGCGAGGCGGACGGCCCCGGCCTTCGCGCGTCCGCCGGAGCGCACCTGCCCCTTGACGGCGACGCGGGGGCCGAGTTCGGCGGCGGCGCTCACCGCCTCCGCGGGGGTCGCGGCGAGGCGCCCGCGCGGCGTCTCGAGGCCGGCGCGCCGGAAGAGCGCCTTGGCCTCGTGCTCGAAGAGGCGCACGGCGGGCGCGCTCCCGCGCTAGTCCTCGTAGTCGCCGCCGCCGCCGAGCCCGCGGCGGGGCGGGGGCGGGGGAACCGGGGGCGAGCCGCTGTCGGGCGCGCTGCGGCGCGTCCAGCCGCGGCTGGCGCCGCCCCGGCCTCCGCCGCCACGGTTGATCTCGCGCTGCTGCTCGGGCTGGCGCGAACCGCCCTCGCGGGGACCGCCGCCACGGGGGCGGCGACGGCGGCGGCGGCGCGGAGCGCCGTCCGAGCGATCGTCCGAGCGGTCCTGCGGAGCCTCATCGGCGCCGACCGGCTCGACGCCGTCGTAGTCGAGCCCCTCGTCGAAGTCGTCCTCGACCGCGCCGTTCACGTCGGCGACGGCGGAGGCGTCGTCCTCGGGCTCCGGCTCGGGGTCACGCGCGGGGCGGCGGGGACGCGGGGGACGCGACTCGGCGGGGCCGCGGTCGCGCGGCGCTCACGATCCCGGTCACGGTCCCGGTCGCGCGGGCGATCCCGGTCACGGTCGCGGTCGCGGCCACGCGGGCGGTCCCGGTCCCTGTCCCGGTCACGGCCACGCGGGCGATCGCGGCCGCGGTCACGGTCGCGCGGGCGCTCGCGGTCGCGCGGGCGGTCGTCGCGGCCATCGGAGTCGGGGGCGGCCCCGACGCGGCCGCTGCGGGCGGTCAGGTTGACGCGCCCGAGCGAGTCGATCTCGGTGACGGTGACAGTCAGTTCGTCGCCCACGGAGACGACGTCCTCGACGCGCTCGACGCGCTCCTCGCTGAGCTCGGAGATGTGCACGAGGCCGTCCTTGCCGGGGAGGATCTCGACGAAGGCGCCGAAGTTGAGGATGCGGGTGACGGGGCCGGTGTAGGTCTCGCCCACGCCGATCTCCTTGGTCAGGCCCTCGATCATGCGGATGGCGGCGTCGGCGGCGTCGCCCTCGACGGCGGAGACGAAGATAGTGCCGTCCTCCTGGATGTCGACGTTGGCCCCGCCGGAGTCTTCCTGGATCTTGCGGATGACGCGCCCGCCGGGACCGATGACGGTGCCGATCTGCTCCTGGTCGATCTTGATGATATAGACCTTGGGCGCGTGCTCGGAGACGGACTCGCGCGGCTTCTCGATGACCTCGCCCATGCGCTCCAGCAGGAAGACGCGGGCCTCGCGGGCCTGGGCGAGGGCGCTTTCGAGCAGTTCGCGGGAGACGCCGCCGATCTTGATGTCCATCTGCAGGGCGGTGATGCCCGCTTCCGTGCCGGCGACCTTGAAGTCCATGTCGCCCATGAAGTCTTCCTGGCCGGCGATGTCGGTGAGGACGGCGTACTCGCCGTCTTCGCCCATGATCAGGCCCATGGCGATGCCGGCCACGGGAGCGGAGAGGGGCACGCCCGCGTCCATGAGCGCGAGGGTGCTGCCGCAGACGCTGGCCATGGAGGTGGAGCCGTTGGAGGAGAGCACCTCGCTCACGAGGCGGAGCGCGTAGGGGAACTCCGTCTCCGGCGGGATGACGGGCAGGAGGGCGCGCTCGGCGAGGGCCCCGTGCCCGATCTCGCGGCGGCCCGCCCCGCGCATGGGGCGCGCCTCGCCGACGGAGTAGGGCGGGAAGTTGTAGTGGTGCATGTAGCGCTTCGACTCGTCCGGCGAGAGCGTGTCGAGCTTCTGCGCCATGTTCATGCCGCCGAGCGTGGCGATGGTGAGCACCTGCGTCTCGCCGCGCTTGAAGAGGCCGGAGCCGTGCGTGCGCGGGAGCGTGCCCACGTGGATGTCGAGCGGGCGGATCTCGCTCGTCTCGCGGTCGTCCGCGCGGCGGCCCTCCTGGAGGATGCGGTCGCGCATCGCCTTCTTGATGACGGCGTAGAGGCCGTCGCCCACGTCGCGCGAGTCGAAGCGGCCCTCGAACTGCTCGGTGAGTTCGGCGCGGACGCGCTTGTTCTCCTCGCTGCGCTCGCTGGCGGCGTTCGACACGAGGTCGTCGATGCCATCGCCGATCGCCTCGCGGACGGCCTCGATCGCCTCCTCGTTATCGACGGCGGGGGTGTAGTCCTTCTTCACGGGGGCGGCGTCCGCGGCGATCTCCTCGATCAGGCCGTTGATGGCGGCGTTCGCCTCCATGGCGATCTCCATCGCCTCGATGACGGCGTCCTCGGGGACCTCGGAGGCGCCCGCCTCGACCATCATGACCGCTTCCTTCGTGCCCGCGACGATGAGGTCGAGGTCGCCCTCGGCGGCTTCGGAGAAGGTGGGGTTGACGACGCACTCGCCGTCGATGCGGCCCACGCGGACGCTGCTGACGGGGCCGTTGAAGGGGATGTCGCTGATGCTGAGGGCGGCGCTGGCGCCCACGGTGATGAGCGTGTCGGGCTGGTGCTCGCGGTCGGAGGAGAGCGTCGTGGCGACGATCTGGATCTCGTTGCGGAAGCCCTTGGGGAAGAGCGGGCGGATGGAGCGGTCGGTGAGGCGCATGGCGAGGATGCCGTCCGAGGAGGGCCGTCCCTCGCGGCGGGGGAAGCCGCCGGGGATCTTGCCGACGGCGTAGAGGCGCTCTTCGTAATCGACGGTGAGGGGGAAGAAGTCGATGCCCTCGCGGGGGTCGGCCATGCAGGCGGTGACGAGGACGACGGTATCGCCCTGGCGCACGGTGACGGCGCCGTTGGCGAGGCCGGCGAGGGCGCCGTGCTGGATGAGCAGGGGCTTGCCGCCGATCTCGACTTCGTAGGTCTGGATGCTGGATTCGGTCGTGGTCATGTGTTTCTCTCCACACTCTCTCTTGCGGCGCCGGGCCGCGGACTGGATCGGTTCGGGAGGGTTCGGACGCGGGCGCCGCCGGCGCGGGGCGCGGGCGAGGCCGGAAGGAAACGAGGCTGGGCTAGCGGCGCAGCCCGAGGCGCGCGATGAGCGTGCGGTACCGGTTCACGTCCCGCTTGTTGAGGTAGCGCAACAGCCTGCGACGCTGCCCGACGAGCTTCAGCAGCCCGCGGCGCGTGTGGTAGTCGTGCGTGTGCTCCTGCAAGTGCGCGGTGAGATACTTGATGCGCTCGGTGAGGAGCGCCACCTGCACTTCAGGGGAGCCGGTATCGCCCTCGCCGCGGGCGTACTCCCGGATCAGGGCCTCTTTCGTTTCCTGGGCCAGCAACCTTACTCGTTCGACTTCCTTTACCTGTCTTCAAGGTGGAAAGTAGCACGAGCGGGAGGTAACGGCAATTTGACGGCGCTGGTGTTGCTCAGCGGACTGCCCGGAACGGGCAAGACGACCTTCGCGGCGCGGCTCGCGGAACGGCTGCGGGCGCGCATGCTGGAGAGCGACCGCGTGCGCCTGGAACTGTTCCCCCGGCGGCGCTACACGCGCGACGAGAGCGCGCGCGTGTTCGCGACCATGCGCGAGCTGGCGGAGGCGGCGCTCGCGCGGGGCGATCACGTCATCATCGACGCGACGAACCTGCGCGACTGGGAGCGCCGCGGCTTCCGCGAACTGGCCGCGCGGCAGGGCGCGCGCGTCGTGGCCGTGCGCCTGACGGCCCCGGACGCCGTGCTGCGCGAACGCCTGTCGGGGCCGCGCGAGGGCGTCTCCGAGGCGAACGTGCGCGTCTACGAGCGGATGCGCGGGCGGGAGGAGCCGTTCCGGGAGCCGTGCGTCCAGGTGGATTCGCGATACTGTACGGAGGCGAGCGCGGCCCTGGCGGCGGCGCTCTGCGGGGTAGACGCATGAAGGGCGACCGTCCGTTCATCCTCTTGCGGGCGCGGGTGCGGGAGGACCGCGAGGACTTCCGCGCCTGGTTCCGCTCGCAGCACCTGCGCGAGGTGGCGAAGATCCCGGGGATGGCCTCGGTGCAGTGGGGGGAGACGCGCGAAGGGACGATGCTCGGCGTCTACTGCTTCGAGGATCCGCGTTCGATGCAGGGCGCGTTCGGCAGCGCGGAGGCGGCCTACGCGCGGGGCATGTGGGCGAGCTGGTCGAGCAAGCTGGACGAGTTCTCCGTGGAGATGCACTTCGCCCTCACCCCGCCGACGATGACGCTCTCGCTGAACTGAGCCTCCGGCGGACGGACGGGCGATCAGCGCCGCTGGCCCGGGCCGTGCGGCGTAGGGCCGTACTCCTGTAGGCTGACGCCATGGACCGGGAGCGAGGGCGGCGGGCGGCGAGCGTGTTGCTCGCGGCGCTGGCGCTGTCGCTCGCGTGCGTGGCGGCGGTGAGGGGCGGCGCGGAGGCGCAGGAGGCCACGACGACGCCGGCGCCGGCGCTGCCCGCGACGTTCTCCGGCACGGTCAGCGACCCCGACGGGGCCGTGGCGAGCGGGCTGAAGGTGACCACCTACGTCGGCGGCGTGCCCTGCCAGGACGGGGATAGCCAAGGCCAAACGTATCTCGATGACGGCGTCATCAAGTATCAGGTGTTGGTGCTCTCCGCGGATGCGCAGGCGGGCTGCGGGACCGAGGGGGCGGAGGTGCGGTTCCAGATCGACGGCCGCCTCGCGGAGGAGACCGGCTCCTGGAGCACGGAACCGCAGGAGTTGAACCTGACGCTGCCGGAGGGGCCATCCGAGCCGGGGGATCCCACGGAAACGCCCGAACCGACGGAGCCAGACGAGCCATCGGAACCGGGTGAGCCAGACGAGCCCAGCGAGCCATCGGAGCCGAGCGAGCCCACGGAACCGACGGAAACGCCCGAACCGACGGAGACGCCGGAGCCGACGGAGACGCCCGAACCGACGGAGACGCCCGCGCCGACGGAGACGCCGGAGCCGACGGAGACGCCCGAACCGACGGAGACGCCCGCGCCGACGGAGACGCCCGCGCCGACGGAGACGCCCGCGCCCACGGAGGCGCCCACGCCAACGGAAGCGCCGGAGCCCACGCCAACCCCAACTCCGATGCCAACTCCCACGCCCGCGCCAGCGCCGACGGAGCCGCCCGCCGCGCCCACGGAGGAGCCGCCGCCGCCACCGGAAGACAGCGGCGGCGGGGACGGCGGCTCGACCGCCCTCATCATCGCGCTCGCGGTGGTGGCGGGGCTGGCCGCGATCGGCGTCGTGGCGTTCTCCTGGCTGGGGCGCGCGCAGCCGTCGGGCGGGGGCGAGATGGTCATCGGCGGCGGAGACGGCGGCGGCTCGCGCTCGCGGCCATCGATCGCGGACGCCATCCGCGGGCGCTTCCGGCGACAGTAGGGGCGGTCCGCCGTATACTGCGTTTTCGGCGAGGTGCACGGAGAGGGTCGTGCGCGGTTGGCATCTGGCACGGGGACTTCCGGTCCCGATTCTGGCGCTCCTGCTCGTGAGCGTGGCCTGCGGCGGCGGCTCGGAGTCCGCCGAACCGGTCGAGCCGTCGCCGACGGCGACGGCCGTGGCGACCGCGACGCCGGAACCCACGCCCACGCCACCGACGCCGACCGCAACGGCGACGCCCGCGCCCCGGACGGCCCCGCCCCCGGCCGCCACCCTTCCCGTCCCGACCGCCACGCCCGAGCCCACACCCCCGCCGACGCCGGAACGCACGCCCGAGCCGTACCGGGGCGAACTCGTGTCCATGCGCCTGCCCTCGCTGGGGGTGGAAGCGCCGATCGAGCCGATCGGCCTCGTGCCGGGGCGCAACCAGCTCGACGTGCCGGAGTGGCAGAACATCGGCTGGTACCACATCTACGACAAGCCCGGGCTGGGCACGAGCTCCCTCTACTCCGCGCACAAGGACTACTGGCCCGACAAGCGCGGGCCGTTCTACACCCTGACCGACCTGCAGGACGGCGACCAGATCGTGATCGAGATGGAGGACGGGCGCGAGTACGTCTACGAGGTCTTCTTCCAGCGGCGCTACGACGTGGACGAGATGCCGATGTACGACATCGTCTGGCCGCACAAGGCGAAGAACCCGGAATTGCGCCGCCCGCCGGACGAGGAATGGATCACGCTCTACACCTGCGGCGGCGACTTCGTCTCCTACGACGGCGACGGCGGGCCGGGCTACTACGTGCACCGCGACGTGGTGATCGCGCGGCTCGTGGACACGATTCTCGCGGGGGCCGTGCGGGCGGCGGACGAGGGCGCGCCCTAAACTGGCCCCATGCGGGGACACCCGAAGCGGCTCGGCGCGCGGAAGGCGGGCGCGGCGGCGGTCTGGCTGGCCGCGGCGGCGCTGGCGGCGCTCGCCTGCGTGAGCATGGACGTGCCGGATGAGCCGGAGCAGCCTTCCCCGACGGCAGCGGCCACGTCCGCGCCGGAAGCGACGGCGACCGCGACCGCGACCACGGCCCCGGAGCCGACGCCCTACGACGGGACGCCGGTGATCATGCGCATCCCCGCGCTGGGGGTGGAGGCGCCCATCGAGGCGATCGGCCTCGTGGCCGGGCGCAACCAGCTGGACGTGCCCGCCCCGCGCAACGTGGGCTGGTACGACATCTACGACAAGCCGGGCTTCGGGACGAGTTCGCTCTACTCGGCGCACAAGGACTACCACCCCGACATCCGCGGGCCGTTCCATGCGCTCACGGACATCGAGGAGGGCGACCGCATCGTGGTCGTGATGGACGACGGGCGCGAGTACGTCTACGAGGTGTTCTTCCAGCGGCGCTACGTGACCGGCGAGATGCCGATGCACGACCTGATCTGGCCGCACCGGGCGGAGGACCCCGAACTGCGCCGCCCCGCGGGCGAGGAGTGGATCACGCTCTACACCTGCGGCGGCGAGTTCGTCTCCTACGACGGCGAGAGCGGCGGGCCGGGCTACTACGTGCACCGCGACGTGGTGATCGCGCGGCTGGTGGAGCGGGTGCTCCCGGAGGGCGTCGCGGGCGGCTGAGGGGCGGCGGGGCGCTTCCTAGTAGAAGTCCAGGTAGTCCTCGGGGTCGAGGAACTGGCCGTTGTAGCGGATCTCGAAGTGGAGGTGCTCGCCCGTGCTGAAGCCGGTCGAGCCGGAGACGCCGAGGACCGTCTGCCCCTTCCGCACGGACTGGCCCCAGCTGACGATGATCTCGCGGAAGTGCGAGTAGAGCGTCTCCCAGCCATCGCCGCAATCGACGATGACGTAGTAGCCGTAGCTGTAGGTGAGCCACTCGACGCGCGAGACCCAGCCGTCGCAGGCGGCGTAGACGGAGGAGGCGGCGGTCGCCCCGCCGAGGGCGAGGTCGATGCCGGTGTGGATGCGCCCCGGGCCGCGGTAGGTGCCGAAGGTGTCGCTGACGTAGACCCAGTCCGCCAGCGGCAGGCCGAAGCGCCCGGGGGCGACTGGGGGCGGGGGCGTGATCACCCACCCTTCCGGGCTCATCTGCGGCGGGGGCTTCGGCTCCGCGCCGGGCAGGAGGATGAAGTCCCCGGGGCGGATGTCGCCCACCTCGGAGAGGTTGTTGGGCCGGTAGGCGAGGACGTCCTCGACCGTGACCTCCCGGTAGTCGCTGATGATGGAGGCGAGGGTCTCGCCCTGGGTGACCTTGTAGAGGATGCCCGTGTCGAAGGGCACGAGGATCTGCTGGCCGGGAGCGATCCAGCCGCCCGTGCCCACCTCGGCGTTGTTGAGCAGGATGTTGTCGACGGTCGTGCCGTAGGTCTCGGCGATGGCCCCGAGGGTGTCGTCCGCGCGCACGGTGTAGATCACGTTGGGCACGCTGGGGGCGATGCGCTCGGCGAGGGGGCGCACCTCGTAGCCGGCGTCCTCGGCGTAGGCGGCGGCGGCCACGACGCCGCCGGTGAGCGTTGTGTCGTCGATGTCGCCGGTGGGGCGCAGCTGCACGATCTCGGGGGTGGGGAGCGAGGCGCGGATGGGCGATTCGACGGTCTCGTGGCTCACGCCGGGGCGCAGGAAGGCCTCGCCCGTGGAGGCGATGGCGCGCACGCCGGAGAGCGGGGCGGGGGGAATGGCGGCCACGCGCGCGGGCTCGGGGTCGGCGACGAGGCGGGCGGTGAGGAGCGCGGCGAGGGCGGCGAGGGCGATGAGCAGCAGGTGGAGGCCGGCGCGCAGGGTGGGGTGGCCGTGGGCGTGCGAGCGGGCGCGGGAAGCGGAGCGCTCATGCAGCCGGTCTCTCAGCACGGACCGCCGTCCCTTCCCGGAGCCGGAGGCGACCCCGCGCCCCGGCGCTCACCCGGAGTGTTAAGGATTAAACTGCCGCAGGCTGATGCGATACGCAAGCGTCGCGGGCCTCGCGAGCCGGACAATCGCGCCTAGACCTCGGTGCGGATACTGGAGAGGAACTCCTCATTCGTCTCCGTGCGGCCCAGGCGTTCGAGCAGGCGCTCGGTGGCTTCGAGGGAGTTGGGGGAGTTCTGCGAGATCATGGCGGTCATGCGGCGCACCAGCCAGACGCCCTTGAGCGTGGCCTCGTCGAGCAGGAGTTCCTCGCGGCGGGTGGAACTGGCCTGGATGTCGATGGCGGGATAGAAGCGGCGCTCGGCGAGCTTGCGGTCGAGCCGCAGTTCCATGTTCCCGGTGCCCTTGAACTCCTCGAAGATGACCTCGTCCATGCGGCTGCCGGTATCGATGAGGCAGGTGGCGATGACGGTGAGGGAGCCGCCCTCCTCGCACTTGCGGGCGGCCCCGAAGAGCCGCTTGGGCGGGTAGAGGGCGACGGGGTCGACGCCGCCGGTGAGGGTGCGCCCGCTGGGGGGCAGGGCGAGGTTGTAGGCGCGCGTGGCGCGCGTGATCGAGTCCATCAGGATGACCACGTCCTGGCCGCCCTCCACGAGCCGCTTGGCCCGCTCGAAGGCCATCTCGGCCACGCGCGTGTGGTCCTCGACGGGCTCGTCGAAGGTGCTGCTGGCGACCTCGCCGCGGACGCTGCGGCGCATGTCCGTGACCTCCTCGGGGCGTTCGCCGATGAGCACGACCATGAGGTGGACGTCGGGATGGTTGGTGGTGATGCCGTTGGCGATGTTCTGGAGGAGCATCGTCTTGCCCGCCTTGGGCGGGGAGACGATGAGCGCGCGCTGCCCGCGCCCCACGGGGGCGATCAGGTCGATGAGGCGGTGGGTGAGGTTGTCGGGCGTGGTTTCGAGGCGCAGCTGTTCCTTGGGGAAGACCGCCGTCAGGTTCTCGAAGAAGGGGCGGCGCTTGGCGGCGTCGGGATCGAGCCCGTTGACCGCTTCGACCTTGAGCAGGCCGTAGTACTTCTCGTTGTCGCGGGGATTGCGAATCTGGCCGGTCACGTAGTCGCCCGGGCGCAGGGCGAAGCGGCGCAGGTTCGACTGGGAGACGTAGATGTCGTGCGGGCCGGGGAGCAGCGATTCGCCGCGCAGGAAGCCGTAGTTGCCGTCGTCGGAGACTTCGAGGAAGCCGCCGGAGAAGAGGTTGCCGCGGCGCTCGGCCTGCGTCTGCAGCAGGCGGAAGATGAGGTCGCGCTTGCGCAGGGTGGTGGCGTTGCTGACGCCGAGGTCCTTGGCCAGGCGGATGAGGTCGCCGCGGGTGGCGCCTTCGAGCTCGGCGATGTTGAGCGTAGGCGTGGCCGCGCCGTTCTCGCGTTCGGAGACGGGCGGAGCCTCTTCGGGGGCGGGCGGGGATTCAGGTGCGCGTGTGATGGCTGCGATCCTGTTGCCCGCTGCGAGCGGCGCTCACAGCTACGGGCGAGATTTGGGGAGTGCGGGGACCTCGAAACCTCTGAGGTGCGCCTGGAGAGCGCTTCGGCGGGAAGCCGGGCTCCTGTCCAGTGAAACGAGAATACGAGAGCTTTGCGAACGGGGCAAGTACGGGGCGTCGCCGTCCGCCCCTTTGCGCGCAATGGGCGGCGCGCCTACCATCGGCCCCATGGCGAGCAAGCAATCGGCGGTGAAGCGCTGGCGCCAGTCGCTCAAGCGGCGGGCGCGGCACCGGGCCACGCGAACGCAATCGCGCACGGCCGTGCGCGCGGCGCGCGAGGCGGCGGCGAGCGGCGACGGCGAGGCCTTCGGCGAGGCGCTGGACCAGGCCTACTCGGTGCTGGACCGGGCGGCGCGCAAGGGCGCCATCCCCACGGGGCGGGCGGATCGCGCGAAGCGCCGGCTGGCGGCGCTGCGCCCGGAGTAACCCCGTTCCCGAAGACGGCGCGGACGGCGGCGCGCGTCCCGCGGTGGACGTGGTCATCCCCTGCTACAACGAGGTCTCCGTGCTGCGCGCGAGCGTGGAGCGCACGCTCGCGCGCTTCGCCGGGCGCCCCCGCTACGACTGGCGGCTGGTCATCGCGGACAACGGCTCGGACGACGGCACGGGCGAGTTGGCGCGCGAACTGGAGGCTGAACACGAGCGCGTGCGGGCGCTCGTCCTGACCGTGAAGGGGCGCGGCATCGCGCTGCGGGAGGCGTGGCTGGGGAGCGAGGCGGACGTCGTCGCCTACATGGACGTGGACCTGAGCACGGACCTGGCGCACCTGCCCGACCTGGTCGCGATGGTGGCGGAGGGCGGCTGCGACGTGGCCAGCGGATCGCGGCTGGCGCGCGGGTCGCAGACGACGCGCTCGTTCAAGCGCGAGTTCATCTCGCGCTGCTACGTGCTCCTCATCCGCGCCTTCTTCCCGCGGCTGCGCATCACGGACGCGCAATGCGGCTTCAAGGCCGTGAGCCGGAAGGCGGTGGACGCGATCGTGCCGGCGATCGAGGACCGCGCCTGGTTCTTCGACACGGAACTGCTGGTGCGGGCGCACCGCGCGGGTCTGCGCGTGGGCGAACTGCCCGTGCGCTGGGTGGAGGACCCGGACACGAAGGTGCATATCGTGAGCACGGCGCTGGAGGACGTGCGCGGGCTGCTGCGGCTGCGCTTCGGGCGGGGGGCGGCGGGGAAGGCCCGGCGAGTTTGACCCCCTCGGAGGCGCGCGGTATAACTCGCTTGCTACAGGATTCACAATCTCGCCGGGGCCCTTCGGAGGGCCGTGGCGGCGAACCTGAGGGGGCGCGCGGAACCGTGGAAGTTGGCGAATTCCTCGAGCTGGTGTTCGTGTTCATCACGATGTTCCTCGGCCTCGGCATCATGGTCGCCTTCGGCAAATGGTGGGAGCGGTAGCGCGCATGGCCGTTGAACAGCCCACCCAGCCGACGATCGGCGATCAGATCTACGACAAGCTGTTCCACAACTACGTGTGGCGGTCGATCTTCCGCACGGGCTACCCGAACACGCCGCGCAACCAGATGCTGGTGGTGGCGACGAACGTGTTCCTGCACCTGCACCCCACGCGCATCCACCGCACGCACGTGAAGATCACACACACCTACTGCCTCGGCGGGCTCACGTTCTTCATGTTCCTGGGGCTGACGGTGACGGGCATCCTGCTGATGTTCTACTACGTGCCCAGCGTGGACCGCGCCTACCTCGACATCCAGAACATCCAGACGAACGTGCAGTTCGGCCAGTTGATGCGGAACATGCACCGCTGGATGGCGCACGCGATGGTGATCCTCGTGTTCCTGCACATGCTGCGGGTGTTCTATACGGGGGCCTACAAGCCGCCGCGCGAGTTCAACTGGGTCGTGGGCGTGGTGCTGCTGGTGCTGACCTTCCTGCTCAGCTTCACGGGCTACCTGCTGCCGTGGGACCAGCTGGCCTTCTGGGCGATCACGGTGGGCACGAACATCGCCGGCTCGGCCCCGGTGCTGGGTCCCAAGACGCGCTTCTGGCTGCTGGGCGGCTTCGAGGTGGGGCCGGACGCGCTGATTCGCTTCTACACGCTCCACGTCATCGGCCTGCCCCTGCTGGCGGCAATCTTCATGGCCGTGCACTTCTGGCGGATTCGCCGGGATGGCGGCCTGGCGCGGCCGCTGTAGCGGTCGGGGTGAGCTAACGCATGGCTACCGTCGTCGTCGCCCGCCCGGCCGCCCGCCCCACCCCTCGCGCACGCGATGAGGAGGTGCTGGTCTGGCCCGACCTCGTCTTCGTCGAGTTCATCTCGGCGCTGCTCTTCACGGTCCTCCTCTTCCTGCTCTCCTACCTGATGAACGCGCCCTTGCTGGACGAGGCCAACGCCAACGTCACGAACGACCCCGCGAAGGCCCCGTGGTACCTGCTCAACCTGCAGGAGCTGCTGCTGCACATGAACCCGGCGCTGGCGGGCATCGTGGTGCCGACGGTGTGGCTCATCGTCCTCGCCGTCTTCCCCTACTTCGACCGCTCGACGGACGGGCAGGGGCGCTGGTTCGCGGACGTGAACTCGGTGAAGAACACCGTGCTCTCGTTCATGATCGGCTTCTGGGGCACGCTCGCGCTGATCCTCTGGAACTCGGGCAAGGTGGCGCTCTGGCTGAAGGACTGGTTCGGCTTCTCCGGCGGCGACACGCTCGCCTTCCTCGAACGCTCGGCGGCGCTGAAGGACCCCTCGGTGGTGCCCTGGCCGGACTGGGCGGACTCGATTCCCTACCTCTGGTTCAACCTGAAGATCCTGGACGAGGGTCCGGGCGCGGGCGTGACCACCTTCCAGAAGATCGACCTGCCCACGCTGCTGGTGGACATCGGCATCCCCACGGGCTTCATGGTCGGGTTCACCTGCCTGCTCATCTTCGCCCTCTGGCGGGTGGGCTGGGTGTTGACGCGGCGGGACGCGCTGATCACGCTGATGAGCGGGTTCGTGGGCGCGTTCCTCATGCTGACGATTATCGGGACGGCCTTCCGCGGGCCCGGCCAGGACTTGATCTGGCCGTGGGACCTGCGCACGCTCGAAGGCATCCCGGGGCAGGAGTAGCGAGCCAATGGCGCAGGCGCAGCGAATCGAACAGGCCCGGCAGGCGGAGGCGCGCAAGGTCTCGCGGCGCTCCTTCATGCGCGTGAGCGCCTTCGCGGGGCTGACGCTCTCGCTGGGCGCGTTCAGCGCGTTCTTCCTCGGCTTCTTCAACCTGCGCAGCCCGCAGGGCTTCGGGCGCCCGGTGACGGTGCCGAAGATCCAGATCCCGGAGCCGGGCGCGGAGCCGGTGCGCATCACGGAGGGCAAGTTCTGGCTGGTCAACCTCGACGGGGCCGAGGGCGACGTGCTCGGCCAGGGGGGCGAGGGCGGCCTGCTCGCGCTCTACTGGAAGTGCCCGCACCTGGGCTGCACGGTCCCCTGGCGGGGCGATTTCGACGGGGCCGAGGTCGCCTTCCCCGGCATCCAGGGGTGGTTCCGCTGCCCCTGCCACGGCTCCACCTACTCGCGCGCGGGGGTGCGCGTCTTCGGACCGGCCCCGCGCCCGATGGACACGTTCCTGCTGACGACCAACGACGACGGCTCGGTGACCGTGAACACGCGCGGGCTGACGCTCGGCGGCGGGGCGGTCCCCAATCCGAAGCGGGCGGTGCCCTACAGTGGCTAGCGAACGGCGGAGGACCCGTTGAATACGCAGCGCCAAATCTTCCTGATCGTGGTGCTGATGTTCGTCAGCGTGGCGGGCTGCGCGGCCTATACCGCGATCGACCTGCCCATCCGCGCGGAGCGGCAGGCGGACTTCTTCGAGGCGGAGTCGATCGAGCGCGGGGCGCTGCTCTACGCGAACAACTGCCGCACCTGCCACGGCATCCGCGGCGAGGGCGGCGTGGGCCTCACGCTGAACAAGGCCTCCTTCCGCAACCAGGACCCGCTGGCGCTCTCCCAGAACCAGGACCTCATCCGGCGCACGCTCACCTGCGGGCGCGCGGGCACGCTCATGCCCGCCTGGCTCGACTCGAACGGCGGCAGCCTCACGGCCAACCAGATCGAGCACCTCGTGCGGCTGCTGACGGCCCCGCTGGAGGAAGACACCTTCGACGCGAACGGCAATCCGACGAACCACGGCTGGCTGGCCTCGGTCGAGTTCGCGCACAACCTGAACCACGAATCGGCGACCTCGGTGACGGGCGACACGCTGCCCCAGATCGCGGCGGCGCACGGCATCGGCGCGGACCCCACCGAGGGGGCCATCCTCATCGCCGAACTGAACGGCCTCGCCTACGCCATCGACGAGGGCGGGAACTTCTACCTGCCCTACGCGGGCGGCGACGAGGCCCTGATGCTGAACCCGAACGCGAGGAACGTCGCGACGGGGCTCCTGCCCGGGCAGACGCTGCGGCTGCCGGAGGGCGCGACCTACCGCGTCAGCGCCGGAAACAGCCTGGCGAGCATCGCCGAACAGCACGGCGTCACGGCGGCGCGCATCCGCGCGCTCAACCCGCTGCTGCTGTCGGTCCTGGGCGAGATCGCGGACGACGCGGCGCTGACGGGCGAGCGCAAGCTGCTCCTGCCCGGCGGCGTGACCTACACGGCGCAGGCGGGCGACACGCTCGTCTCCATCGCCGAGGCGCACGACATCCCCGAGATCGCACTGGCCGAGGACAACGGCCTCGACGCGGACGCCGCCATCGCGGAGGGCGCCCAACTCGTGCTGCGCGACGGGACGGGCTACATCGTGCAGTTCGGCGACACCGTCCTCTCCATCGCCAGCGCGCACGGCGTCAGCGAGAGCGAACTGCGCGCGCTGAACGAGCTGGGCGGGGGCGAGGAGGTCTCGACCGAGGTCTGGATCGCGCTGCCGCCCATCAACGCCTACGTGGTGCAGGGCGCGGACCTGGAGGCGGTGGCCTCCGGCTTCGGCAACGTGACGGCCGCCTCCCTTGGCGAGGCGAACCACGTGGCCGCGGACGCGGTCCTGCCCATCGGCAAGACGCTGCACTTCCCCGCGGATTCGTGGGGCGCGGCGCCCAGCGACGAACTCAACCCGGGCACCGCCTGCGTCGAGTACACCGTCTCGTCGAGCGCCTTCAACACGATCAGCGGAGCCGACCCGATCGTCATCGACGAGCCGAACGCGGTCTCCAGCGAGGTGACCATCCTCGCCAACGACAACGACTGGACGGTGGTCGCCGACGGCGAGGCCAGGACGCCGAACCGCGCGGGCGTGAAGGTGACCGCGGGCGCGGCGGTGACGTTCGAGAACGTCGTCGGGCTGCATACCATCACGATCGACGGCGAGCCGCAGGGCGCGGACTTCGAGCAGGCGGGCGAGACCCGCACGATCACGTTCGACGCGCCGGGCGAGTACCGCATCACCTGCGACTACCACCCGGACATGCTCACGGTGGTGTTCGTCACCGAGTAACGCGATCGCGCGGGCGGCTTCATTGACGCTCCGCGAGGGCGTGTCTACGATCCGGGGCCACAACGGAAACCGGAACCGGCACATCATCAGCGAGGAGGACGCAGATGGCGGCGCAGACGGGAAAGCGGTATCTCTGTCCGACGTGCGGCGCTGAGTTCATCGTGACGAAGGGCGGCGAGGGCGAACTGAAGTGCGGCGACACGCCGCTCGAACTGAAGCAGAAGTAAGCGGGGGACGTTTCGATGGCCGTGCAACTGGGCAAGCGCTACAAGGACGAGGAATCCGGCATCGAGGTGCTGGTGATCAAGGCGGGCGAGTGCGAACTGAAGATCGACGACCGCGAGATGGAGTTGATGCAGCCGAAGGTCCTGCCCTCGGCCGACTAACGAGCGCATCCGCCGGCGACGACCACGACGGGGCCCGCGCGGCCCCGTTCCGCGTGCGGGAGAGGGCGGGGAACGGGTGAGATTCGAGCAGCTGGTCGAGAACCGCATCCTGGAGGCGATCGAGGACGGGGCCTTCGAGGGGCTGACGGGAGAGGGCGCGCCGCTGCCCCCGCGCGACGCCGAGCGGCTGGCCGGCGACCTCTGGCTCGCGCACCACATCCTCGGGAACGCGGGGGCGCTGCCGGAATGGCTCGAACTGGCGCGCGCAATCGAGCGGGAGCGCGAGCGGCTGGCGGCGATCGAGGCGGACCACGGCGCGCTCGCCGAGCGGGCGCGGACGACGGGCGAGTGGCGCCGCCTGGCCCCGCTCATCGCGGAGCGCCGGCGCGAGTTCGCGGCGGCGGCGCGGTCGCTGCGCGCGAAGCAGGACCGCTACAACGTCGAGGCCCCGAGCGTCGCCACTGAGCGCCCCGCGATCTGGGTGGAGGAGCGGCTGCGGCGGCTGGACGCGCGCGTGCGCGAGACGCGGGGGCGGGCCTAGCGGAAGAGCGGGCCGGGCGCGTCCGCGGGGGCGTCGCCGAAGGGCGGACGGAAGCCGTCCTTGCCCTCGCCGAGCTGGGGCAGCCGTTCCCGGAGGACGGCGTGGGCGCGGTCGTAGTGCGCCTCGTATTCGCGGCGGAAGGCGGCGCGGCCGCAGCCGAGCTTGGCGGCCATGATCGCGATCGCCTCGTCGCGCGTCTGGGCCGTGTACTTGCCCTTCTCGAAGTGGAACGTCTGGATGATGAAGCGCTCCACGCCCGTCGCGAGCAGGTCGGCGGCGAAGCGCTCGGGGGCGTTGACGAGGAGGAGCGGCGTCATCGTGATGCAGGCCTGGACGCCGGCGGCGGCGACCTCGCCGATGGCGCGCAGGCGGCTCGCGTTCGAGGGGCACCACGGCTCGAACTCCTTGCGCACGTCCTCGTCGTCGGTCGTCACGGTCATGTTCACCTGCACGCGCCCGCCGTTCGCCTCGATGCGCCGGAAGAGGTCGATGTCGCGCGTCACGTCGGGGCTGCGCGTCTGGACGACGAGGCGGGGCGTGTGGCGGGCCATGACGTCGAGCAGCCCGCGGGTCAGCCCGAGGTCGCGCTCGATGGGCTGATAGGGGTCGGTGACGGTGCTCATGTAGATGGTCTTGCCGTCGAGGCGCTTGCTGGGGCGGGTCTCCTCCCGCTCCAGCAGGGCGACGGCGTTCTCCTTCACCCTGACCCAGCGCCCCCAGTTCTCGCGGTCCCCGGGCGTGCGGCTGAAGAAGGCGGCGTAGCAGTAGGTGCAGCCGAAGGAGCAGCCGGAGTAGGGGTTGAGGACGAAGTCGTAGGACTCCATGAAGCCGGTGGCCTTCATGAGAATGTCGCGCGCGGGCGCGTAGGCGACATCGGCCTGGCCGACGGCGTCGGGGCGGGGGCCGGGGGGAGTGGTGGGTTGCCGGCTAGCCATCAGCGCCCCCTTCGCCCAGAGCGGCGGCGAGCATGGTACCGGGTATCCCGCCGCTTTCCCGCGCGCGGCGGGGGTGGTAGGGTGGGCGCTCGCCGTCCGGGATGGGCGGCAATCACACCCGAAGGGTGGTGAGCCAGCAGCGTGGCTGAAATCATCATCGGCGAGGACGAGCCGTTTGAGTCCGCACTCAAGCGCTTCAACAAGCGCGTGCAGCAGGACGGCATCCTCTCGGAGACGCGCAAGCGCCAGCACTACGAAAAGCCGAGCGTGAAGCGCAAGAAGAAGGAAGCGGCGCGCCTGCGGAAGCTGCGGAAGAAGCAGCTGCGGGCGGAAGCGCGCGCCCGTTCGGGCCGGTAGCCCGCTCCCGTGGCGGACCTGAAGGAACGCATCCAGGGCGACCTGCGCGCGGCCATGCTCGCCAGGGACGAGCCGCGCAAGGCCGCCCTGCGCATGTTGACGGCGGCCATCCGGAACGCGGAGATCGAGGCGCGCGGCGATCTCGCCGAGGGCGACCTGCTGGCCGTCGTCCAGCGCCAGGTGAAGCAGCGCCGCGAGAGCATCGCCGAGTTCCGCAAGGGCGGGCGCGACGACCTCGTGGCGCGCGAGGAGGCGGAACTGGAGGCGTTCGCGGGCTACCTGCCGGAGGAGGCGGGCCGCGAGGAGATCGAGGAGGCGGCGCGCGCCGTGATCGCGGAGACGGGCGCCTCCGGCCCGCGCGACATCGGCAAGGTGATGCCGGTCCTGATCAAGCGCTTCCAGGGGCGGGCGGACGGGCGCGCGATCAGCGAGATCGTGCGCGGCCTGCTGGGCTAACCGGCCTCTTCGTCGGGGAAGCCGAGTTCGCGGCGGACGAGCGAGCCGACGACCTCGGCGGCGCTGGTTCCGGGCTCCGAGCCGGCGACGAGCGAGCTCTTGGTGAGGGCGAAGGCGAACTCGTGCTCGGGGTCGGCGAAGCCGATGGCCCCGCCCGCGCCGGGATGGCCGAAGGCGGTCGTGCGCGGGCCCATCGCGGAGATGGCGCCGCTCTGGAAGTAGCCGAGCGCCTTGCGCACGGGCTGCTGGATGGCCAGGTCCACGTCGTCGGTCTGGAGGCGGGTGGCGGTGGCGACGCGCTCCGCGGGCAGGATGCGGACGCCGTCGAGTTCGCCGCCGTTCCCCAGCGCGGCGTAGAGGCGGGCGAGGGAGCGCGCGTTCATGAGGCCGCCGTGGGCGGGCAGGGCCGCGCGCCGCACGAGCGGGTTGTTGTACGGCTCGGCGAGGATGCCGACGGCGGGCGGAATGGCGCGCGTGATGAGCGCGCCCGGCGGCGCGGGCGGCGCATCGGCGGGGCGCGGGCCATCGACGAGCGTGGCGACGCGCGGCTCGCTGGCGTCGTCGATGCCGAGGTGGATGCCGTCGAGGCCGAGCGGGGCGCAGATCTCGTCCTGGACGAAGCGGTTGATGTCGCGCCCGTCGGCGCGGCGGATGACCTCGCCGAGGATCCAGCCGAAGGTGTAGGCGTGGTAGCCCGTGCGCGTCCCGGGCTCCCAGAGCGGTTCGAGGGCGGCGATGGCCTCGCACATCCCGTCCCAGTCGGCCATGGATTCGGGGGTGACGCCGCCGGGCATCTGGGGAACGCCCGCGCGGTGGGTGAGGGCGTGGCGGATGGTGGCGTACTGCTTGCCCCGCTGCGCGAACTCCGGCCAGTGCGCGGCGATCGGCTCGTCGTAGGCGAGCGCGCCGCGCTCAACGAGCATGTGGACGGCGGTGGCGGTCACGCCTTTCGTGCAGGAGAACGAGGTGAAGAGGGTCGCGCCGTCGACGGGACGGCCCGACTCCACGTCGGCGAGCCCGGCCCAGGCGTCGACGGCGAGTTCGCCGTGGTGGTAGGCGGCGACCTGCAATCCCGACTCGGCGCCACTCGCGATGAGGTCCTCCAGCGCCGCCCTGACCCGCTCGTTGATGTCCGCCATCCGGTGCCGCCCTTCGCACGTGAGGTTGGGCAACGATACGCGCTCGCGGGCGCGGGGGAGGAGCGGGCGGGCGGCGCTGCCTCTGCTATCATCGGGAACCACCTGATGCTGCGCCGCCGTCCTGATCCGGTCGTTACGCGCGGAGGCGCGGCCGTCTTCGGCGTGGTCATCGCGATCGGCGCGATCGCGCTCGCCATCCCCCTGCTCCCCGGCGAGAGCGCGCCGCACGAGGGCGACATCGCCCCGCGCGCCTTCGCCGCCGTGCGCGAGAGCGAGTACGTCTCGCGCGTCCAGACGGAGGCGGCGCGGGACGAGGCGGAGGCGGCCGTCGAGCCCGTGATGGCCACGCTCGACCAGGTGCCCGCCGAGCAGTTGCGGCTGCTGGCGACGCTCTTCGAGGAGGTCGCGCGGCTGCGGCTGCGGACGGGCCTCTCCTCGGACGAACGGCTGGAGGCGCTGGGCGAATCGCCGGGAGGCATGGGCCTCGGGCAGGCGATCCGCTCGACGCTGCTCACGCTCGAGGTACGCGACCTGGAGGACTTGCGGCGATCGGCGGAGGAAGGCGTGAGCGCCATCCTCAGTTCGCCCCTGCGGGAGGAGGACGAGCGCAACCGCATCGAGGCGTACCTGCTGGTCGGAAACGTGCCCTCCTTCCAGAACGGCGAAGGGGCGCTGCGCGAGTTGCTCGACGCCTTCGTGACGCCGACGGTGGCGCTGGACGAGGGGGCGACGCAGGCGCTGCGCGAGGAGGCGCGCGAGGCGGTCGCGCCGGTGCTGGTCATGTACGCCGCGGGCGAACTGATCGCGGAGGAGGGGCAGACGCTGGACGCGGTCGCGATCGAGGCGCTGCGGGAGACGGGCGTCATCCGCGAGGGGTTCGACTACTACGACCTGGGGGCGGGGCTGCTGATGGGGGCGGCGCTGGGCGCGGTGCTGGGCGTCTACCTTTACCGCCTGCAGCCGTTCTCGCGCCCGGCGGAGCGCCGCGCGCTGATGACGCTGCTGGCCGTGCTGGGCACGCTCGCGGCGGTGCGCGTGGCCCTGCCGGAGCTGCTGCCCGACACGGAAGGGCGGTTCTTCGCCTACGCGATGCCGGTGGGGTCGGCGGCGGTGGTGGCGTCGTCGGTGTCGGCGCCGCGCTTCGGGGCGATCGTGGCGGTGGCGGTGGCGCTGTTCACGGGGTTCATCGCGGCCACCGCCCCCTCGCTGGCGGGGGCCGCCTTCACGAGCGCGCTGGAGCCGCTGGAGATCGTGATCGCCTACGCGGCGGGCGGGCTGGCGGGCGCGGCGACGATGCAGCGCACGGAGCGGCTGGGCCGCTTCGCGGCGGCGGGCCTGGCCGTGGGCGCGGCCACGGCGGCGGTGCTGCTCGCCTTCTGGCTGCTGACGGAGCAGCGCGAGACGCAGGGGCTGGCGTGGCTGGCGCTGGCGGCGGGGATCGCGGGCGGCGGCTCGGCGGTCATCGGCCTCGGGCTGCACGTGCTCCTCTCGACGGCGCTGCGCGTGACGACGCGGATGCAGCTCATGGAACTGGCGCAGGCGGGGCACCCCATCCTCCAGGAGCTGCAGGAGAAGGCCCCGGGCACCTTCCACCACAGCATGTTGGTGGGGACGCTGGCGGAGCAGGCGGCGAACCGCATCGGGGCGGACGCGCTGCTCGTGCGGGCGGGCGCCTACTACCACGACATCGGCAAGATGCAGCGCCCCGAGTACTTCGTGGAGAACAACATCGACCGCGGGGAGAGCCCGCACGACAGCCTCGCGCCGGAGGCGAGCGCGCACATCATCCAGGGGCACGTGCTGGACGGGATGGACCTCGCGCGCAGGCGGCGGCTGCCCGCGATCGTGGGCGACTTCATCCCCCAGCACCACGGCACGCGGCTGGTCGACTTCTTCTACCGCCGCGCGCTGGAGCGGGGCGAGGCGGACGAGGACACGTTCCGCTACCCGGGGCCGCGCCCGCAGGCGAAGGAGCAGGCGATCGTGATGCTGGCGGACTCCTGCGAGGCGCTCGTGCGCGCGACCCAGCCGGAGACGCACGAGGCGATCGACGAACTCGTGAACGGCGTGTTCGCGGAGCGGCTGGCGGAAGGGCAAATGGACGAGTGCGACATCACCATGCACGAGCTGCAGGTGGTGGCGGCGAGCTTCCGCAGCACGCTGCGGGCGGTCTACCACCCGCGCATCGAGTACCCGGAAGCGCCCGCGCCGTCCGGCGAGGCCGAGGTGGAGGCGGAGGGGTAGGGCGAGGGGCCGCTGTATACTGCGGACGAGCCGCCCGCGGGCCGGCCATTCGAGGGCTGATGCGCTTCGCCATCGTGCGTTTCCCCGGAACCTGGAGCGACCGCGACTGCCGCCACGTGCTCGCGGACGTGCTCGGGCAGGAGGCGGAGATCGTGTGGCACCGCGAGACCTCGCTGGCGGGGTTCGACGCGGTCGTGCTGCCCGGCGGCTTCTCCTACGGCGACTACCTGCGCTGCGGCGCGATCGCGCGCTTCTCCCCGATCATGGAGGAGGTGACGCGGGCGGCGGCGGACGGGCTGCCCGTGATCGGCATCTGCAACGGCTTCCAGGTGCTGTGCGAGAGCGGCCTGCTGCCGGGGGCGCTCATCCGCAACCGCAGCTTGCGCTTCCGCTGCGAATGGACGCACCTGCGCCGCGAGGGCGGGGATTCGCCCTGGACGGCGGGCATCGCCGAGGGCGAGGTCCTGCGCGTCCCCATCAGCCACGGCGAGGGCAACTACCAGGCCGACCGCGCCACGCTCGACGAACTGGAGCGCGCGGGGCGCATCGCCTTCCGCTACTGCGACGAGCGGGGCGAGCCCACGCCCGCCGCCAACCCGAACGGGAGCGCGCGCAACATCGCGGGCATCCGCAACGAGCGGGGGAACGTGCTGGGCATGATGCCCCACCCCGAGCGCGCCGGAGAGGAGCTGACGGGCGGGGCCGACGGCAACCGCCTCTGGCTGTCGCTGATCGAGGAGAGCGCCGCGCCGGCGCGCGGCTGAGGGAGGAGCGACGGGCGCGGGCGATCACGCAGGGAGTGCGGGCGTGTCGCTATAGTGGGGGCGAAAAGGAGCGTGGTTTATGAGTGAAATGACGGATTCGGGCTATCCCGTTCGGCTGGAGATCGACCCGCCGGCGCCCCAGAACCGGTTCAAGGTGTTCTTCCGGCCGATCCTGGCGATCCCGCACTGGATCATCATCGCCCTGCTCGGGATCGCGGCGTTCGTGGTCTGGCTGCTGGCCTCGGCGTCGATCGTGGTCATGGGCCGCTACCCCGCGACGCTGCTGCGGTTCTCGACCGGCTACGCCCGCTGGGCCACGCGCGTGTCCGCCTACGGGGGCGTGCTGGGCAGCGACGAAAGCAATACCTACGCCTGGGTGACCGGCGGCTTCCTGACGGACAAGTACCCGCCGTTCACGCTGGGCGAGGCGCCCGACTATCCCATTCGCCTGCACGTAGAGGAGCAGATCGAGGGGCGGAACCGGCTGACGGGATTCTTCCCCGTGCGCATCATCATGCTCATCCCGCACTTCATCGTCCTTTTCATCCTGGGCATCTTCGTCACGATCGCGACGGTCGTGGCCTGGCTGGCGGGGACCGTGATGGGCGGGCTGCCGGAGTGGCTGCACAACTTCATCGCGGGCTACACCCGCTGGAACACGCGCGTGGCCATCTACGGCGGGCTGCTCGTGGACGAGTACCCGCCCTTCAGCATGAACTAGGAGGCTGCGCTTGGCGGAGATGGCGCCCGGCTACCCGGTCCGGTTCGAGGTCGATGACGCGGCGGCGCAGGGGCGGCTGTCGATCCTGTTCCGGGTACCGCTCGTCATCCCCCACGCGGTCGCGCTCGCCTTCGCGGGGCTGGCGGCGGGGGTCGCGATCACGGTCGCGTGGTTCGCGATCCTGTTCACGGGGCGCGTCCCGGCGGGACTGGTTCGCTTCACCATCGGGTTCTCGCGCTGGGCGGCGCGGGCCAACGCCTACAGCAGCCTGCTGACGGGGCGCTACCCGCCCTTCTCGATGGGCGAGGAGCCGGACTACCCCGTGCGGCTCACCATCCCGGAGCGGACGGCGGACCGGAACCGGCTGACGGCGTTCTTCCGCTGCCTCCTGCTGCTCCCGCACGAGATCGCCCTGTCCCTCCTCAGCATCGTGGTCGCGGTCGCGATGCCAATCGCGTGGCTGGCGGGGATCGCGCTGGGGCGAATCCCCGAGGGGCTGCACGCCTTCCTCGCGGGCTACACCGCCTGGACCGAGCGGGCGAGCGCGTACGGCTACCTGCTGGTGGACGAGTACCCGCCCTTCAGCCTGCGGTAGGATCACGGGGATGGCACAGGCAGCCTACGCGCAGGCGAACGTGGAACTGGCGAGCCAGGGGCGGCGGCTGGCGGGGTTCATCCTCGACAGCTTGCTCTTCTTCCTCACGCTCATCATCGGCTGGATCGTCTGGTTCGTGATCGCGGCGCGGAACGGACAGAGCCCGGCGAAGCAGTTGCTGGGCATGCGCGTCATCCGCGGGGACGGCGGCGCGGCCGGCCTCGGATGGATGCTCATCCGGGACGTGGTGATCCGGATGGTCGCGTTCGGAGCGGTTGACCGGATTCTCGTGGCCTTCGTCGGCGAGAGCGCGGGGGTGATCACCTTCGCGCTGTTCGCCGCGGCGGCGATCTGGTGCGTCTGGGACGCGAACCGGCAGTGCCTCTGGGACAAGGCCGTGGGGACGCGCGTGATCCGCACCGGCGGCGAGGGCGCCAGCGGCGGCGGCGGACAGCCGGGCTCTGGCGGAGCGATCGAGGCCGCCGAGAACCTGGAAACCCTGCGGGACCTGCACGCGCGCGGGCTGCTGACCGACGAGGAGTACGAGGAGCGCAGGGCGCGCGAGATGGAGCGGCTGTAGCCTGCGCGCATGGCGGCGGCGATGGAGACGACCACCGTCAGCGCGACGCTGGCGAGCCCGGGGCGGCGGCTGGCGGGGTTCCTCCTGGATGTGTTCCTGTTCGGCTTCACGCTCGCGATCGGGTGGCTGGCGTGGTACCTGGTCGTCGCGGGGCGGGGGCAGAGCCCGGGAAAGCAGATTCTCCACCTCTACGTCCTGCGCGAGGACGGCGGTGTCGCGGGGTTCGGCTGGATGCTGCTGCGGGACCTGCTCGTGCGCGGCTTCGCCTTCGCCACGCTGGACCTGATCCTGCTGAGCGCGATCGGCGCGCAGGGCATCTGGATCGTGCTGCTCGCGTTCGCGGCGGCGGCGCTCTGGTGCCTCGGCGACGGGGAACGGCAGTGCCTCTGGGACAAGCTCGTGCGTACGCGCGTCGCCTTCGTGCCGGGCGGGCTCGGCGCGGCGGCGGAGCGGGAGCGCGCCGAGCCCCAGGCGCCGCGCGCGTGAGGCGGGGCGGCTGTAGCATCGGGGCGTGGCGGTCGAGCAGGAGGCGCTGGACGCGGTCGCGCTGAGCCGCGAGGAGTACGACCTGCTCGTCGCGCGGCTGGGGCGCGAGCCGAACGAGGTCGAGCTGGGGATGTTCGGCTCGCTCTGGAGCGAGCACTGCGGCTACAAGAACAGCCGCCCGCTCCTGCGCCGCCTGCCCAGCGGCGGCGACCGCGTGCTGACGCGCGTGGGCGAGGAGAACGCGGGCGCGATCGACATCGGCGACGGCTGGGCCGTGGTGATGAAGGTCGAGTCGCACAACCACCCCTCGGCGATCGAGCCGTACGAGGGGGCGGCCACGGGCGTGGGCGGCATCGTGCGCGACATCTTCGCGATGGGCGCCTACCCGATCGCGCTGCTCGACTCGCTCCGCTTCGGCCCGCTGGAGGAGGGGAACAACCGCTACCTGTTCGAGGGCGTGGTGGGCGGCATCGGCGGCTACGGGAACTGCCTCGGCATCCCCACGGTCGGCGGCGAGGTGGTGTTCGGCGCGCCCTACAACAGCAACCCGCTCGTGAACGCGATGTGCGTGGGTCTCGTGCGCGCGGACGGCATCGTGAGCGCGCGCGCGAGCGGCGCGGGCAACGCGCTCCTGCTGGTGGGCGCGGACACGGGCCGCGACGGCATCCACGGGGCGAGCGGCCTCGCCAGCCGCACCGATCCCGAGGCGCGCTTCGAGGAGATGCGCCCCGCCGTGCAGGTGGGCAACCCCTTCCTCGAAAAGATGCTGATGGAAGCCTGCCATGAACTCGCCTCGGAGCACCGCGACTGGATCGTGGGGCTGCAGGACCTCGGCGCGGCGGGGCTCACGAGTTCGGTGCTCGAATGCTGCGCGCGGGGCGACTCCGGCGCGGTCCTCGACCTGGAGCGCGTGCCGCGGCGTGAATCGGGCATGACGCCGTACG
This sequence comes from Tepidiformaceae bacterium, assembly GCA_963664025.2. Classification (GTDB taxonomy): domain Bacteria; phylum Chloroflexota; class Dehalococcoidia; order Tepidiformales; family Tepidiformaceae; genus UBA2991. The sequence continues at coordinate 34,157 of OY760861.2, forward strand.
AGGTCATGCTCTCGGAGAGCCAGGAGCGGATGCTCGTCATCGCGAAGCGCGAGCACGCCGCCGACGTGGCGGCGCTGTTCGAGCGCTGGGAGGTCGCCTGCGTCGAGATCGGGCAGGTGACGGACGGCGACGAGGTGGTCCTGCGGGAGGACGGCGCGGAGGTCGGGCGCGTGCCCGTCGCGGTCGCGACGGAGGCCCCCGCCTACACGCGCGAGGGGCGGCGAAGCGTGGAGGCGCTGGCGCGCAGCCAGGCGAACCCGGGCGCCTTCCCCGACCTGCGCGCGGAGGCGGCCACGGAGGCGCTGCTGGCGCTGATCGCGCGGCCCAACCTCGCGAGCAAGGCGGAGGTCTTCCGCCAGTACGACCACCAAGTGCTCGCGAACACGGTCGTGCCGCCGGGGGGCGACGCGGCCGTGCTGCGCGTGCCGGGCACGGCGCGCGGCATCGCCGTGGCCACCGACGGGAACGGGCGCTACTGCCAGCTGGACGCGCGCAACGGCGGCGCGATCGCGGTGGCGGAGGCGGCGCGCAACGTGGTCTGCGCGGGCGCGCGGCCCGTGGCGGTGACCGACTGCCTCAACTTCGGCGCGCCCGAGAACCTCGAGGTGTACGCGACGCTCGCGGGCGCGGTGGACGGCATCGCCGCCGCCTGCGAGGCGTTCGGCACGCCCGTCGTGAGCGGCAACGTGAGCCTCTACAACGAGAGCGGGGGCGCGCCCGTCTGGCCCACGCCCGTCATCGGGATGCTGGGCGTGCTGGAAGACGTGCGCGCGCGCCTGGGAGCCGCGTTCGGGCGCGCGGGCGCGGACGTGTGGCTGCTGGGCGGCGCGGTCGAACAGCCCGCGCGCACGCTCGCGGGCAGCGAGTACCTGGAGGCGGTCCACGGCGCGGTCATCGGCACGCCCACGGTCGACCTGGCGGCGGAGGCGCGGCTGCACGGCCTCGTGCTGAGCGCGAACGACGCGGGCCTGCTCCTGAGCGCGCACGACTGCAGCGACGGCGGCCTCGCGGTCGCGCTGGCGGAGTGCTGCCTGCTGGGCGGCTACGGCTTCGCGGGTCAGGCCGCGGTGGAGGGACGCATCGACGCGGCCCTGTTCGGCGAGGGGCAGGGACGCATCATCGTGAGCGCGCGCCCGGAGGCGGGGGCGCGGCTGGCGGCGCTCGCGGAAGACCGCGGCGTCCCGCTCACGCGGCTCGGGACCACGACGGACGAGGGCGCGCTGCGCTTCGGCCCGGTCGATGCGGACCTGGACGCGCTGCGGGAGGCGTGGGAGTCGGGGCTGGGGCTTTAGCGAAGAGAGCGCTCGCGCTGGTCGCTGCGCTATCATGGACGGACCGCGAGGAGGCGGCTGTGCGCATCTCCGGACGAGGCCAGATCACCATCCCCAAGCCGCTGCGCGAGCGCTTCGGCCTGCATCCCGACGCCGAGGTCGAGATCACGCCCTCGGAGGACGGCGTGCTCATCCGCCGCTGCGACGCCGCCGAGCATCCCGTCGACCGGGTCAGCGGCATTCTCGGCAGGCCCGGAATGGCGGGGATGCCCATCGACGACGTCGATGAGTACGTCAGGGAGATTCGCGGACATTGATCACGGCGGTTGATACGAACGTCCTGCTGGACGTGTTCCTTCCGGCGGCGGCGCACCACGTGCAGTCTCGGGAAGCGCTGTCCGTCGCGCACGATGCGGGCGGGATCATCATCTGCGACATCGTCTACGCGGAACTCGCGCCCGCGTTCTCCAGCCGCGAGGCGCTGGACGAAGCGTTGCGGGGAATCGATGTGACGCTTTCCCCGGTAGACGCCTCCATCGCCTGGGAAGGCGGGCGCCGGTGGATGCGCTACCGTCGCGCGGGCGGACCGAGGCAACGGATTCTGGCCGACTTCCTGATCGGAGCGCATGCCCTCGCCACGGCCGATCGCTTCCTGACCCGGGATCAGGGTTTCTATGCGACGTACTTCTCCGATCTCGACAAGCCGTCTCCGGCCTCCTGACGGCTGGCTGCGCTCCCGCCGCCCGCTGCTAGCCGTCCAGCGCGTTGGCGATTTCGTCCTCGCTGAGGTCGGGGCCGACGGCGGCGCAGTGGATGCGGTCGTTCGCGAAGATGTCCGTGGCGAGGGAGCGGACCTGGGCGGCGTCGACGGCTTCGAGAGCGGCGACGAAGTCCTCGATCGTCTCGATCTCGCCTTTCGTGAGCAGGTGCTCGCCGTGGCGCTGGCCGAGGGAGAAGGCGGTTTCGAGGGAGAGGCGGAAGCGCCCGATGGCATGGTCCTTCGCGCGCCGCAACTCGTCTTCGGGGACGGGCTCGCTGGCGAGCTTCCCCAGTTCATCAAGGCAGACGCCGATCGTCTCCGAGAGCTTCCCGCGGTCGACGCCAGCGGAGACGGTGAAGACGCCCGCGTCGGCGAGGTAGCCGTAGCCGGAGTGCACGGAGTAGGCGAGGCCGCGGCGCTCGCGCACCTCCGTGAAGAGGCGCGAGGACATGCCCGAGCCGAGCACGTCGTTGAGGATGCGGAGGGCGAAACGGCGCGGGTCGTCGCGCCCGAAGAGGGGCATCCCCAGCATGACGCTGCACTGGTCGATGTCGCGCGAATCGACGGTCACGCGCTCGCCGGTGACGGCGGGGTCGTAGGGCGCGACGGCGGGGAGGGCGCCGTTCGCGACCCCGGCGAAGCGGGGCTCGGCCAGTTCGAGCACCTGCTCGTGCGAGCAGTTCCCGGCGACGGAGAGGACCATGTTCGGGCCGAGGTACCAGCCCTCCATGTGCTCGATGAAGTCGGGGCGGTTCATGCCGCCGACGAGTTCGACGCTGCCGCCGACGTCCCAGCCGCAGGGCTGTTCGCCGTAGACGGAGACGCCGAGGAGGCGGCTCGTCCAGGAGCCGGGGTTGTCGTGGTTCCGCTTCAGCTCCTGCTGGACGACGGTGCGCTCGCGGTCGATCTCCTCCTGGGCGAGGGTGGAGTGGAGGAGCATGTCCGCGGTTATGTCGATTGCCGTCTCGATGCGGTCGTAGGGCACGACGTTCCAGTAGCAGGTGAACTCCTTGTTCGTGTAGGCGTTGAGGGCGCCGCCCGCGCCCTCGACCTCCTCCGCAATCATGTTGGCGCGGGGGCGGCGCTCGGTTCCCTTGAAGATCATGTGCTCCAGGAAGTGGGTGATGCCGTTCAGGCGCTGGGGCTCGGAGCGCGAGCCGACGCCGACGAAGAGGTTGACGGTGACGGCCTGGGTGGTGGGGACGGGCGTGGTGACGACGCGCAGGCCGTGGGGGAGCGTGGTCGTCTGCCAGGTAACGGCCATGATGGGGAGCCTCTCGATCCGTGGCGGGTTGCGCGTATTCTACGGTCGCCCGCGGGACGGGCCGCGAAGGGCGGAGATGCATCGTGGGCGAACTTGCCCTGAGACCGAACTGGACGACCGCCGCGGGCGCGCTCGAAGGCGTGCTCGCGGCGGAGGGGCTGGACCTGCCGCGCCACGCCGTCATGGGTCTGACGGGGCACGCCTGGCACCTGTGCATGGCCAGCGAGGGCGGCATCGCGGCGCTGCCGAGCGGGCCGCACGACCTCGACTGGGGGGCGATGACCGAGCGCTACGCGCGCACGGGGCTCGCGTGGGAACGCTTCGGACGGCGGGCGCGCGGGGCGGACCTCGCCGGCGCGCGGGAGGAGGCGATCGCGTGGGCGCGGGAACGGCTCGACGCGGGGCGCCCGCTCATCGGCTTCGACCTGCAGGTGCACGAGTTCGCGATCGTGCGCGGCTACGACGCGGAGCGCGGCGGCTTCCTCGTGGACTCGCCCGTCTCGGAGGAGCTTGGGGCATTCGCGCCGTGGAGCGACTGGCCCTCGCCGTCGCTGGGCGTCATCGAGCTGTTCGCGCCGCTGGGGCCGAGCGACCCCGACCCGGAGGAGGCGGTCGTGGGCGCGCTGCGGACGGCGCTGGAGCTGATGGCGGGCGGCGGGGGCGCGAGCGCGCAGCCCCGCGGCACGGCGGCGTTCGAGGCGTGGGCGGACGCGTTCGAGGGCGAGGGCGAGGTGGACCGCGCGGGGAACGCCTACACGCTGGCGGTGCTCCAGGCGGCGCGCATGGACGCGGCGGCGTTCCTGGGCGACCTCGCCGAGGCGATCCCGGGGCTCGCCGTCCCCCTGATCGAGGCGCAGCGCGCGGCGCTCGACCTGACGCAGGCGCTCTCGCCACTGCTGACGTTGTTCCCCTTCCCGGCGGGCGGGCACGGGAACGTCGCCAATCCGGGGCTGCGGGAGGCGGCGGCGAACGCGCTCCGGCGCGCCGCCGGGCACGAGCGGCGGGCCGCGGAGGCGATCGCGGAGGCGCTGGCGCAGTTGGGCGTGGAGGAGCCGCGATGGTGAGCTGGATCATCAAGGGGACGCTGGCGGTGAGCGCGCGCCCGGGCTACGCGCCGGGGGAAGAGCGCGCCGTGCCCCTCGCGGCGGTGGAGACGTGGATCGCGCGGGCGCGGGAGGCGGACGTGCGATCGGTCATCTGCCTGCTGGGCGACGACCAGCTGCCGCTCTACGCGGGGGCGCTGCCAGATGGATTGCTGGCGCGCTACCGCGCGGCGGGATTCACGGTGGCGCACATCGGCGTGCGCGACGGGCTGGCGGAGCCGTTCACGGCGGCGCAACTGGACGAGGCGTGGGCGTCGTTCCGGCGGCTGCCGAAGCCGGTGCTCGTGCACTGCAGCGCCGGACACGACCGCACGGGGCGCGTCGTGCGCCACATCCTCGCGCGGCTGGAAGGGGAGGCGGGGTGAGGGCTCGCAGGCGCTAGTTCACGTTGGGGAGGGCCGCCCACTCCTCCTGACGCTCGAAGAGGAGGTCGTGCATCTCCCAGAACTTGCCCTGCGCGCCCGCGCACTCGGCGGCGAAGTGGGCGCCGACGGCGTTCGGGTGGATCTGCACGAGGGGGAAGTGGAGGAAGGCGATGGCGACGTCCGCGCCGGTGAGGTCGCGGATGGCGGGAAGGGTGTCGCTGTACCAGCGCCGGCAGAAGGGACACTGGAAGTCGCTGTACTCGATCACGACGACGCGCGCGCCGGGATCGCCCTCGATGGCGGCGCCGGAGAAGTCGGGGCGTTCGGGCAGGATGGCGAAGCGGGGCGGGTCCGTGGCGGCAAGCTCCTGGATGGCGGGGGAGTATTCGGACAGGGAGGCGGGGCTCCCGTTGAACTCCGCCGAGATGACTTCGAGGAAGACCGCCGCGGGCAGGGCCCCGGAGAGGAACTTGTTGTTGATGAAGAACGTGGGCGTGCCGTTCACCCCGAGGTCGATGCCGCGCTGGAGGTGGTCGTTGACGACCTCGCCCGGGGCGGCGCTGCCGAGGCACTCGGTGAAGCTGGCCGTGTCGAGGGCGAGGGCGGCGGCGTAGCCGGTCAGGGCATCGATGAGGGTGGCGGGCTCGGTCGGCGGCGCGGATCGCTCGGCGCGCTCGGCGGCTGCCGCGAGGAGCCCGGCGGCGGCCGTCAGGGAGTCGGCGGCTTCCGCGAGTTCGGCGAGGGCGGGGGCGACCGGCTCGGGGGCGGGCGCGGGCTGGGGGGCGTCGTCGGTGACGATGATGGTGACGACGATGGCGGCTGAGCCGAGGAGCACGGCGAGGGGCGTCAGCGCCCAGGACCAGGCGGGAGCGCGGGCGGGCGCGGGCGGCGGCTCCCGCGGGGCGGCGTCCTCAGGCTCGGTAGGGGGCTGCGTCACGGCGTGATCCTAAGGCGGCGGCAACGTTCCGCGCGAACGGCGCTCAGGCCCCCCGCGCGCGCAGCACCGCCAGCGTCAGCTCCTCGACGGTGGCGATGCCGGGGTCGGCGGCGAGGGCGTCATCGACCCAGCGGCGCGCGTCCGAACGCCCGTAGCCGAGGGCGGCGATGGCCTCGGCGGCGTCGAGGGCGACGCGGTCGCGCTTGAGCCCGTCGAGGTCGACGGGACTTTCGAGGGCGCCGTCCTTGAGCGCGGCCTCGGCGACGACCTTGCCGCGCAGCGTCGCGATGACCTTCCCGGCCACGCGGGGCCCGATGCCGGGAAGGCGGGTGAGCGCGGCCTGGTCCTCCTGCTCGATGGCGCGGGCGATGGTGCTGACGGAGACGGTCATGGCCTTGACCGCCTTCGTCGGGCCGAGCCCCTCGACGGTCGTGAACTTGCGGAAGAAGTCGCGCTCGGGGCGGCGCAGGAAGCCGACGAGCAGGGGCACGGGCTGGTTCGCGGTGGCGTGGTAGAGCACGTGCAGGGCGATGTCGGGAGCGGGGCCGTCCGCCCCGGCGGCGTCAGCCTTCTCCTGGATCTCGGGCCAGAGGAAGGCGGGCACGAGCACCTCGTAGCGCACGCCGGAGACGTCGACCTCGACGCGCAGTTCGCCGACGTCGGTGTGGGTGAGGCTTCCCGCGAGGTGGGTGATCACGGGGCGATCTTACGCCGCCGCGACGCCGGGGCGGGGCGCGGGTAGGCTGGGGGCCGTGCCCGAACTGCCCGAAGTCGAGACGATCAGGCGCGACCTGGAGCCGCTCGTGCTGGGGCGCACGGTGACGGCGGTCGAGGTGGACGCGGGCACGATCGACCTGCTCACGGGCCTGCCGCTGGACGCGCTGCGGGCGGAACTGGTCGGGCAGCGGTTCGTCTCGCTGGGGCGGCGGGGGAAGTACCTGCTGTTCGGCATGGACGGCGGGCGCACGTTCGTGACGCACCTGCGCATGACGGGGCGGCTGGTGTGGCGGGCGGCGGGCGACCCGCCGATCGAGTGGCAGCGGGCGCGCCTCGCCCTCGACGGGGGCCACGACCTGCGCTGGAGCGACCTGCGCAAGTTCGGCACGTGGGACGTCGTCGATGACGCGGCGGAGGTCGTGGGGAAGCTGGGGCCGGAGCCGCTCGACGGCGAGTTCACGGCGGCCTTCCTGCGCAAGCTGCTGGCGGGGCGGACGGCCCCGGTGAAGGCGGTCCTGCTCGACCAGCGGCGCGTGGCGGGGCTGGGCAACATCTACGTGGACGAGGCGCTCTTCCAGGCGCGCATCCGGCCCGACACGCCCGCAGGGGAGGTGTCGCGCGGGGCGGTCGCACGGCTGCAGGTCGCCTGCCGCGAGGTGCTGGAGCGCGGCATCGAGAACCGCGGCGCGAGCTTCAGCGACTACGTCGACGCGCGGGGCGACCCCGGCCGCCAGCACATGTACGTGCAGGTGTTCCGGCGCGACGGCAAGCCGTGCTACGCGTGCGGGACGGAGATCGCGCGCTCGGTCGTGGGCGGGCGGGGGACGCACTTCTGCCCGCGCTGCCAGCGGAAGCCGCGGCGGCGGCGTTCCCCCAGCCCGTAGAATGCGCGCATGGCGGAGCGGGCGTACGTCGCGGGGCTGAGCGAGATCGCGTTCCTGGAGGAGTACGAGCGCACGGTCCTGAGCAAGCCGCAGATGGTGGCGGACGCGGCCCTGAAGGCGCTCGCCTTCGCGCCGCCCTCCGAGCGCCCGGCGCTGGTGGGGATGCTGGCGGACCAGCTCGTGGAGGCGGCGCTGCGGCTGACGGCCGTGTTCGAGGCGCTGGACGACCGGCGCTTTCCGATCGCGCGGCAGCTGCGCGGGCCGCTGCCGGACGCGGAGGCGTGGGTGGCGCTGGCGCAACTGGCGGGCACGGCGGAGCCGGAGGGCGTCGTGCGGCGGCTGGCGCTCGACGAGGGCGCGGTCGAGAGCGCGACCCAGTTGCGGGGGCTGCCCGTGCCGGAGTGGCTGCCCGCCCTGATCGAGGCGGGCACGGCGCCCGATTCGCTGGCCATGCCCGCGCCCGTCGACCAGCTCGCCGTCACGGGGACGAACGCGGCGGGCGAGCGGCTGGAGGTGCGGTTGGCGGCGGGCGAGAACGACACCGTCGCGATGGCCGACCTCGTCGCCGACCTCTGCTCGGTGGCGCGCGGCTTCCTCGGGGCCTACCTGCGCGCGCGCCGGGCGCTGGGGCGGGCGGTGTGAGCGAGGCCGAGCCGCTCGCGCCCGGCAGGCGCGACGCCATCACGGACGTGCGCGGCGTGCGCGTCGGGCACTGGACCTCCCGCCGGAACGCGACCGGCTGCACGGTCATCCTCTGCGAGGGCTGCACGGCAGCGGCGGCGGACGTGCGCGGCGGCGCTCCGGCCACGCACGAGACGGACGCGCTCGCGGGCGGCAACGCGATCCGGCGCTGCCACGCCGTGGTCCTGGCGGGCGGCTCCGCCTTCGGGCTGGCGAGCACGGCGGGCGTCGCGCGCTGGCTGGCCGCGCGGGGCGTGGGCGTCGAAACGAAAGCGGGGCCCGTCCCGATCGTCGCGGGCGCCGGCATCTACGACCTGCACACGGGCCGCAACGCCTTCCCCACGGATGCCGAGGGCGAGCGGGCGGCGGCGCGGGCCACGGGCGGCGCGGTCGCGCAGGGCAGCGTGGGCGCGGGCGCGGGCGCGACCGTAGCGAAGCTGCTGGGCGTCGAGCGCGCCCTCAAGGGCGGCGTCGGGACGGCCAGCCTGACGGGGCCGCGCGGGCTCGTCGTGGGCGCGCTGGCGGTCACGAACGCCGTCGGCGCGATCGTCGAGCCGGAGACGGGCGAACTGCTGGCGGGGCCGCGCGGCGACGCCCCGGGCGAGATGCGCACGCCCCAGCAGGCGGTGGTCGAGCGGCGCGCAGAAGCGGAAGCGGACGGCTTCCGCGAGAACACGACGCTGGCGGTCATCGCGACGAACGCGGCCATCGAACACATTGGCGTCCAGCGTCTCGCCGTCCACGGCCACGACGGCCTCGCGCGCGCAATCGTCCCCGCGCACACGCTCGGCGACGGCGACGCCGTCTTCGCCCTCACCACCGGCGAAGCCGCCACGGAACCGCACGACCTCGCGACGCTGGGCCTGATGGCGATGCTGGCGGTCGAGCGCGCCGTCGTGCGCAGCGTGGAATTAGCGGAGGGGCTGGCGGGGGCGCCGTCGGCGCGCGAGTGGCGGGCTGGCTAAGCGCGCGGGGGTCGGTGGCCAGTGCCTTCAGTCTGCGGACAGGATATCGACGAGCGTAAGAGCCCGCTCCTTGCACTCGGCGAGAGTGGCCGGGTTCAACTCCTTTGCAGTCAGAAACGCCACCGCCGAGTCAAGGTAGTCATCGAGCGTGTCGCCGGAGACGCTTCCGAGGAACAGGATCTGTGGGCCAACAACACCCAAACGCGCGCTGTACATGGGCGTCTTCGCATGAGCTGCGTAGCCGAGGCAGTCCATCATCGTCTGGATGGCGATCTGCTTCGCCGCTGCGATGTCCACGGCTTACGCGGGAATCCTCTGCGTGACCGAGAGCAACTCACTCGCGTCATCCATCGCCTGCTCAAGCTCCTTCACCGCCAACTCCAGGCCACCCTCAAGCTCGGCAGCCAGGCATTCCACCCCGATCGACGCGCAGTACTCCTCCATAGACTGCTCCTCGGGCTTGTTCTCGATAACCCATTCCCCGAGGGACTGGACCGCATGCACGACGTACCGAATGAGCTCCAACCGATCACCGGCCTCCAGGAAGAGCGCGATGTCCTTCCCCTCCGCGCGCCACGCCCCGCTCTCCACCTCGTAGATGCTGATGGCCACGGTCAACTCATAGCAGCGCACGCTTCCCCCTGTCTTCGGGCTCAAGAGCCTCGCTCTCATCCTACGGGACACAAGCGGGACCTTCCACGCCAGCCGGCCCACATCACCTCGGCACCCACCAACCACCAGCCACCCGCCACGGGGCTTGACAACCCCCGCGCGGCTGGCCACGATCCCGCATGCCGCCGATCCGTTCGCGGACGGCGAGCTTGGGAAACGAGACCACGCACGCTCTAGTCCGCCTGGACCCCGCGGGGCCGGTACGGACGGCGAGCCGCGGCCAGCAGACGCTATCTGGCTTCCGGTTCCACCGTTCCGCGCCCCGCCGAAATCCGGCGAGGGCGTTTTTCGTTGGAGGGAGCCGCCGTGCGAACGATGCTGGTCGCCAAGATTCACGGGGCCACGGTCACCGAGGCGAACCTCGATTACGAGGGCTCGATCACGCTCGACCCGATCCTCATGGACGCCGTCGGGCTGATCCCGTATGAGCAGGTGCACGTGCTGGACCTGACGAACGGGGCGCGCCTCGAGACGTACGCGATCGTGGGGCGCGAGGGCAGCGGCGAGGTCTGCATCAACGGGGCGGCGGCGCACCTCGTGGACGAGGGCGACAAGGTCATCGTCCTGAGCTACCACCAGCTGGACGACGCCGACGCGCGCGACCTCGCGCCGCGCATCGTCTACCTGGGCGCGGGCAACGTCATCGAGCGGCGCGCGCGGGGCGAGGGCATTCGCCACCGCGAGCATGAGCCGCTGAGCGCGAACTGAGGAGGGGAACGATGGGACGCCTTTCGGTCCACAGGCTCGCGGAATGGAAGCGCGATGGCCGCCGCTTCGCGATGCTGACGGCCTACGACTACGCGATGGCGCGGCTCGTCGAGCAGGCGGGCGCGCCCGTCATCCTCGTGGGCGACTCGCTCGGCACGGTCATGCTGGGCCACGACTCGACGGTGCCCGTGACGATGGACGACATGCTCCACCACACGCGCGCCGTCGTGCGGGGCACGGAGCGCTGCCTCGTGGTGGCGGACATGCCCTTCATGAGCTACCAGGCGAACGCCGACGAGGCGCTCGCGAACGCGGGGCGGCTGCTGCAGGCGGGCGCGGGCGCGGTGAAGCTGGAGGGCGGCGGCGAGGTCGCCCCGCTCGTGCGGCGCATGGTGCGCGCGGGCATCCCCGTGATGGGCCACCTGGGCCTGACGCCGCAGTCGGTCAACCAGTTCGGCGGGCACAAGGTGCAGGGCAAGACGCCCGCGGCGGCGGCGCGCATCATCGGCGACGCGCGCGCGCTGGAGGAGGCGGGGGCGTTCGCGGTCGTGCTGGAAACGGTGCCCGCGCCGCTCGCGAAGATGGTGACCGAGCGCATCGGCGTCCCCACCATCGGCATCGGCGCGGGGCCCGACTGCGACGGCCAGGTGCAGGTGCTGCACGACCTGCTGGGGCTGTTCGACGACCAGCGCCAGTTCCGCCATGCGAAGCGCTACGCCGTGCTCGGCGAGGCGATCCGCGGGGCCATCCGGGAGTACGTGGCGGAGGTCGAGGAGGGCGCGTTCCCGACCGAGGAGGAGAGCTTCCCGATGGCGGAGGAGACGCTGAGCGAACTGCGCCAGGGCGCGGGAACGCCCGCCTGAGCGCGCCGCCGCGGGACCGCGCGTGGACATCCTGACGACGCCGACGGAGATGCGCGCCTGGCGCGCGGCGCATCCCGGGAGCCTCGGGCTGACGCCGACGATGGGCTACCTGCACGAGGGCCACCTCGCCCTCGCGCGGCGCTCGCTGACCGAGAGCGACGTCTCGGCGGCGAGCATCTTCGTGAACCCGGCGCAGTTCGGGCCGGGCGAGGACTACGAGCGCTACCCGCGCGACGAGGAGCGCGACCTGCGCCTCCTGCGCGACCTCGGCGTGGACGCCGTCTACCTGCCGTCGGCGGAGACGATGTACCCGGAGGGGTACCAGACGTACGTGACGGTCGAGGGGCTGGCGCAAGGGCTGGAGGGCGCGTCGCGGCCCGTGCACTTCCGCGGGGTGGCGACGGTGGTGACGAAGCTGCTGAACGCCGTGCGCCCCGACCGCGCCTACTTCGGCAAGAAGGACGCGCAGCAGTTGCGCGTCATCCGGCGGCTGGCGCGGGACCTTGACCTGCCCGTCGCGATCGTGGCCTGCGAGACGGTGCGGGAGGCGGACGGGCTGGCGATGAGCAGCCGCAACGCCTACCTCTCGCCGGAGCAGCGGGCGGCGGCGGCGGTGCTCTCGCGGGCGCTGCGGGAGGCGGAGTGGAAGTTCGAGGACGGTGTGCGCTCGGCGGAGGCGCTGCGCGCGGGCGTTCGGGAGATGGTGGGCGCGGAGCCGCTGGCGGAGCTCGACTACGTCTCCGTGGCCGATTCGGAGACGCTGGCGGAGGCCGAGGGGACGGTCGAGGGCGGGGCGCTGCTCTCGCTGGCGGTGCGCTTCGGGGCCGTGCGGCTCATCGACAACGTGGATCTGGGCGAGAGCGGCTGAGGGCGCTGCTACACTGGCGCGCATGGTTTCGCTGGCTTCCCCCGCGACGGGCGAGTTCAAGCTGAGCGCCGACTTCCGGCCCACGGGCGACCAGCCGCAGGCGATCGAGCAGCTCGTGGCCGGCCTCCAGCGCGGGGATCGCTACCAGACGCTGCTGGGGGCGACGGGCTCGGGCAAGACGTTCACGATCGCGAACGTCGTCGAGCAGGTGGGGCGGCCCACGCTCGTGCTGGCGCATAACAAGACGCTGGCGGCGCAGCTCTGCGCGGAGCTCAAGGAGTTCTTCCCCGAGAACTCGGTCGAGTACTTCGTGAGCTACTACGACTACTACCAGCCGGAGGCGTACATCCCGCGCAGCGACACCTACATCGCCAAGGACGCGGACATCAACGACGAGATCGACAAGCTGCGGCACGCGGCCACGCGGGCGCTGTTCACGCGGCGGGACGTGATCATCGTGGCGAGCGTGAGCTGCATCTACGGCCTCGGCGAGCCCGCGGACTACCAGCAGTTCATCCTCGGGATGCGCGTGGGCGAGCGGCTCGACCGGCGCGACGTGCTGCGGCGCATGGTCGAGATGCAGTACGAGCGGAACGACCAGAACGTGGTGCGCGGGCGCTTCCGGATGCGGGGCGATTCGCTCACGATCCTGCCCAGCTACGAGGAGTTGGCGGTCCGCATCGACTTCTGGGACGACGAGGTCGAGCGCATCAGCGAACTGGACCCGCTCACGGGCGAGATCGTGGCCGAGCGGCAGGAGATCGACATCTTCCCCGCCAAGCACTTCGTCACGAGCAAGGACAACCTCGAGGACGCGCTGCGGGCGATCGAGACGGAACTCGGCGACCAGGTCCGCTTCTTCAAGGAGCAGGGCAAGATCCTGGAGGCGGCGCGGCTGGAGGAGCGCACCCACTACGATCTGGAGACGCTGCGGGAGACGGGCTACTGCTCGGGCATCGAGAACTACTCGCGCCACCTGCAGACGCGACCCGCGGGCACGACGCCGTGGTGCCTGCTCGACTACTTCCCCGACGACTGGCTGCTGGTCGTGGACGAGTCGCACATCACGCTGCCGCAGGTGAAGGGGCAGTACTTCGGCGACCGCTCGCGCAAGGAGACGCTGGTCGAGTTCGGTTTCCGGCTGCCGAGCGCGCTCGACAACCGCCCGCTCACGTTCGAGGAGTTCGACCGCCACATCAACCAGACGATCTTCGTGAGCGCGACCCCGGCGGAGTACGAACTGGACCAGTCGGCGCAGGTGGCGCAGCAGGTGATCCGTCCGACGGGCGTGCTCGACCCGGTGGTGGAGGTGCGCTCGACGGACGGGCAGATCGACGACCTGCTGGCGGAGATCCGGGCGACGACGGCGAAGGGCCAGCGCGTGCTGGTGACGACGCTCACGAAGAAGATGGCGGAGGACCTGGCCGACTACCTGACGGAGATGGGGGTGAAGACGCACTACCTCCATTCCGAGGTGGAGACGCTGGACCGCGTCGAGATCCTGCGCGACCTGCGGCTGGGGGTGTACGACGTGGTCGTGGGGATCAACCTGCTGCGCGAGGGGCTGGACCTGCCGGAGGTCTCGCTGGTCGCCATCCTCGACGCGGACAAGGAGGGCTACCTGCGCTCGAACCGCTCCCTCATCCAGACGATCGGGCGGGCGGCGCGGCACGTGGAGGGCCGCGTCGTGATGTACGCGGACCACGTGACGGCGAGCATGAGGACGGCGATCGACGAGACGGAGCGGCGGCGCGGCATCCAGGACACGTACAACCGCGAGCACGGGCTGGAGGCGTCGACGATCACGAAGGCGATCCGCGACATCACGGACCACGTGCGCGAGGTGGCGGACGAGCCCGTGGAGTACGACGCGGGCGTTCCCGCGGGCATGGCCCCGGACGAACTGCTGCGCACGATCAAGGAGCTGGAGCGGGAGATGAAGGGCGCGGCGAAGAACCTCGAATTCGAGAAGGCGGCGGCCCTGCGCGACCGCATCGTGGAGTTGCGGCGGGAACTGGTGGGCTCCGAGAGCGAGGAACTGGAGGCGTTCGCGGAGGCGGCGGGGCGCAGCGGGCCGGTGCGCTACGGACGCAGCCAGGCGGGTGGCCGCGACCGGCGGCGGCGATTCCGGCGGGGCTAGGCGCGCGCTCCACGCGGGCGGTTTCACGCGCGATTGCGGCGCAGGGCGTAGGCTTTACCGAGGCCGGACAAGGGGGAACGTTATGCCAAGCAGGCGAGCCGAGATCGCGATGACCGACGAGGAACGGGCGCAGTTCCTCGACGAGGGCTGGACGCTGCAGGTCGCGACCAACGGTCCGGGCGGGTTCCCCCACCTGGCGGCGATGTGGTACGTGATGATCGATGGGGTCGCGCACTTCACGACCTTCGGGAAGAGCCAGAAGATCCTGAACCTGCAGCGCGACCCGCGCATCACGGCGATGCTGGAGACGGGGCGGGCCTACGAGGAACTGCGCGGGCTCGTCATCCGCGGAACGGCCGAACTGAACGCGGACGTGCAGACGACGGCGACGGTGATGTCGGTCGTGGCGAACAAGTACCGGGGCCTGCCGATCCCGACGGAGACGCCCGAGGCGGCGCTGCCGGCGGCGGCGAAGCGCATCACGGTGCGCATCCGCCCCGAGCGCGTCTACAGCTGGGACCACACGAAGCTGGGCGGGCGGTACTAGGGGCCGCCGGCGCCTGGCTGCTGATGGCCCGCGCTAGCTGCGGCCCTCCAGGCGCGTGTGCGCCCAATGGGTGATGGCGACGGCGAGGGCGTCGGCGGCGTCGTAGGGGGTGGGAGCGGCGGGGATGCCGAGCTGGATGCGCACCATCTCCGCGATCTGCGCCTTGTCGCCGCGCCCGTAGCCGGCGACGGTGTTCTTGATGAGCGCGGGCGCGTACTCGTGCACGTCGAGGCCCGAGTCGGCGAGGGCGAGGATGGCGGCGGCGCGGGCGTGGCCGAGGGCGAGGGCGGAGCGCGCGTTCGAGCCCACGAAGGAGGCCTCGACGGCGCCCACGTCCGGCGACCACTGCGCGAGCGCCTTGCGCAGGCCGTCGCGGATGAGGACGAGGCGGCGGGCGAGGCTGTCGGCGGAGCGCGTGCGCACAACGCCGTGGGCGACGTGGCGGCACTGGTCGCCGTCGATGTCGACGATGCCGTAGCCGGTGACGTTCAGGCCCGGGTCGATGCCCGCGATGCGCATGGCCGCACTCTACGACGGCGGGCGGGGGAGCGCCGAGGGAGCGCTGGCGCTAGCCCGCGTACTGGGCGAGCAGTTCCTCGTCGAAGTCGGCGTTGGAGTAGACGCGCTGGACGTCCTCCAGCTCCTCGAGGCCGTCAAGGAGGCGCAGGGTCTGGGCGGCGGGGCCCTTTTCGAGGGCGACGGTCGCGGTGGGGACCATCGAGAGGTCGGCGTGGTCGACGGTGTAACCCGCTTCCGCGAGCGCCTGGCGGACGGTTTCGAGGTCGCCGGGGGACGTCTGGATTTCGACGGAGCCATCGGCGGTCTCGATGTCCTCGGCGCCCGCCTCGATGGCGGCGAGGGCGATCTCGTCCTCGTCGTGGCCGTCCGCGAGGACGGAGAGGGCGCCGCGCGACTGGAACTGCCAGGCGACGGAGCCGTTCTCGCCGAGGCTGCCGCCCACGCGCGTGAACTCGTGGCGGATGGCGGCGACGGTGCGGTTGCGGTTGTCCGTGACGGCGGTGACGAGGATGGCGGCCCCGCCGGGACCGTAGCCCTCGTAGCTGACCTCGATCAGCTGGTCGCTGTCGCCGCCGCCGGTGGCCTTGGCGATGGCGCGGCTGATGTTGTCGTTGGGCATGTTGGCGGCCTTCGCGCGCTGGACGGCGAGGCGCAGCTTGAAGTTGGCGTCGGGGTCGGGCCCGCCCGCCTTGGCGGCGAGCTGGAGCTCCTTGGCGAGCTTCGTGAAGAGGGCGCCGCGCTTGTTGTCGGCGGCTTCCTTCTTCCGCTTGATGGTCGACCATTTCGAGTGGCCGGACATGGGCTGCCCTCCGCGATCGGTCAGCGTCGAGTGTAGCGCAAACGCCCGGCCAGTCCGCCCGCTACTCGCCCCAGGCGGCGTTGAACCGCTCGCCGAGGGCGTCGATGACGTGGTGGTCGGTGAAGTTGGCCTGGAGCGGGCTAACGCTCACGTACTTGTGCACGATGGCCCAGAAGTCGGTGCCCGGCGGCGGGTCGAGGGGCGTGGGGGTGAAGGGACGGCGGGTCAGTTCGCCCAGCCCCTGCAACGGGTCGCGAAGCTGGCCGCCGCCCTCGCCTTCCTTCACGTCGAGATGGAAGTAGCCGCGGCGGGCGGCGCGGGTCACGAGGATTCCCCTGATCTCCTCGAAGGGGAGCAGCGGGATGTTGACGTTGAGGAAGACGGATTGGGGGATGCGGCCCTCGATCTCCTCGCGGACGATGATCGTGGCGACGCGCTCGGCGGCGTCCCAGTCGACGTCGGTGGCGCGGGGGTCCATCGCATAGGAGAGGGCGAGGGAGGTGATGCCTCGGAAGTGGCCCTGGAGGGCGGCCCCGATGGTGCCGCTGGCGGTGAGGTCGTTGCCCATGTTGGCGCCGCGATTGATGCCGGAGACGAGCAGGTCCGGCGGCTCGTCGAGGACGCCGTCGAGGCCGACGATGACGGCGGAGGCGGGGGAGCCGTTCACGTGCCAGGCCTCGACGCCGGGCACGGGCGGGTCCTCGATGCGGGTCCAGACGAGCTCCTGGCGGAGGGTGAGACTGCCGCCGACGGCGCTCTGGTTCTTGTCGGGGACGACGATGGTGACGTCGCAGCCGAGGGAAGCGCAGGCGCGCGCCAGCGCCCAGAGGCCGGGCGACTTGTGGCCGTCGTCGTTGCTGATGAGGATGCGGCGGGGCATCGCGGGCGATGCTACGCGACCGGCGGGTTAGCGGCTGCGCGGCGCGCGCCCAATCAGCCGGAGGGGCGGGCGAACCACTCGTCGAGGGTGTCGCGAATGCCCGGCCCCATGACCTCGAAGGTCATGCCCAGTTCGTTCACGACGAAGGCGGAGCCGGGCGGGTCGCCGGGGCCGATGCTCCAGATGGTCATGCCGAGGGCCTGGAGGCGTTCAGCCTCGGCGCGCACGTCGTCCACGATGTAGCCGGCGTGGTGGAGGCGGGGGCCGTGGTCGGCGGCGAAGAAGCCGCCCGCGTCGCCCGTGACGAGTTCGACGTAGGGCGGCCCCTGACGGGAGTAGACGGCCTGCATCGCGGTGCTGGCATGGCCCTCCGGCGTATCCATCTCCCGCTGCATGGACCAGATGGAGGTCCAGTCGAGGTTGAGGGCGGGGCCGAGCAGGTCCATGGCTGCGGGCAGGTCGGGCACGGCCATGGCGAAGTGGAAGAGGCGTCCCGAGGGGATGTCGTAGGCGCTGGTCAGGTCTTCGAGCGTCATGGCGCTACTCCCGGTAGACGATGTCGTCGGTCGAGTGGAGGCCCTGCGTGAAGCCGAGCGCGGGCGGATCCCAGACCTCGGTCACCTTCACGACTCGGTCCATGTCGTGGATGACGACGCGGTCGGAGAACTTCCAGACGCCGTCGCGGCGCTCGAAGCGGTCGACGTAGCGCCCGCCCCAGCGGTAGTCGGTGTCGGGCTCGCCGTTCTCGCCGGGGGCGCGGTGGTTGGCCTGGGCGTAGGCCTCGCCCCTGGCGCTGTCGCCATCGATCTCGACCCAGACGTTGGTGGTCACGTGCTGGGTCATCTTGAAGCGCGAGAGCCCGACCATGACGTTCCTGACGAAGTCGTCGCGAATCTCGCGGGCGCGGGTGGTGACGTGCGCGTCCTCGTGGAAGCAGGAGCGCAGCAGCTCCGGGTCGAGCCGGTCGACGGCGCGGGCGTAGCGGAAGTAGAGGTTGCGCAGCTCGATCTCGTCGAGCGCGCGCTGGAGGGCGCTTTGGTCGAGGTCGTCAGGCACGGTAGCGGACTCCTTTCGCGCGCTAGACGGCGCGGATGCCGTCGATGACGAGGCCCACGGCGCGGAAGATGAGCACGGCCCCAATGAGCCGCGCGAGGACGGGGACGACGGGCGTGGAGCGTCCCGAGAGGGCGAACACGCCCGCCGCCACGGCGGCGGTCACGATGAGGGCGGCGATCACGGTCTCGGGCTCGCCCTCGTCGGCGGAGCGGGTGAGGACGGCGGCGAGGGCGGCGGGGCCGGCGAGCAGGGGGAAGGCGAGCGGGAAGAGCCCGCTCCTCCAGCCGGGCTCGACGGGGTAGGAGAAGGGGCCGAAGAGGATGAACGCGGCGCCCGTGACGGCCAGGACGATGCCCGCGGAGATGCGGAAGGTCTCCGGCTCGAGCTGGAGGGCATCGAGGAAGCCGTCCGCCCCGAAGGTCGCGCCGAGCAGGAGGGCGGCGGCGGCGAGAAAGGCGATGGCGGCGGCCTTCACCCGCAGGCGGCCGTGGCCGGACGCGTTCACGGTGGCGAGCACCGCGGGCGGGTTCACGGAGGCGAAGAGGAGCAGGATGGTGATGCCGAGTTCGCTCATTCGTGCAACTTCTCCCGATGGGGGCCGATAGGGCCTTTTGTGCGGAGATCATTAGAGAATGATCGCAGAGCGCTCACGGGGCGCGCTCCTGTCCGGGATCGCGGTCCTCGGGCTGGGTTCCGGACACAGGATAGTAGCGGCGGGCGCGGGTGTTGCCCTCGGCGCGCATGAGACCGGCGCTGACCAACTCGTTGAGGAGCTGGCGGACGGCGGGGATCTGCTCGTCCAGGAGGCGCGCGCCCTCGGCCGTGGAGATGCTGCCGCTGCGGGCCACTTCGTCCAGCAGCGTCTGACGGCGGCGGCGCTGGGCCTCCATGCTGTCGCTGCCGGCGCGCAGGACGACTTCATCGGAGAGGACGTAGCGGGTGCCGCCGCCGCGGCCCGTTCGCACGAGCAGGCCCCGGGCGACGGCGCCGGCAAGCACATGGCCGGCGTCGGCCTCGGGGAGCAGTTCGCGGAGGCGGCGGCGCGTAATCGAGCCCCTGTTCCGCGCTTCCACGAGCGCGAGGCGTTCATCCCGCGTCATCGGGACGCCGGCGAGGAGGGCGATCCAGGCCTGGTCGGCGATGCTGACGAGCGGGCGGTTGCGCAGGACGACGGTGACGGAGTCGGGAGTGGCGCGGATTTCCGGCGGGGTCATCAGGCGCGCATCCATCTCGCGGAACATGCGGTCGACCCCTTCGCCGTACTCCTCGACGAGGCCCAGCGTCTTGAGGACGGTCATGATCCGGCGGTTGCGGCTGTAATGCTCAGCCCGCATGTTCTCGACGGTGATGTGCCCGGGGAGCGGGCCCGGGCTGCGGACCTCCATGCGGTCGTCCCAGATGGTGATGTCCGTGGTGGCGCCGGAGAGGCCGTAATCGCGGTGGGCGAGGGCGTTCAGGATCGCCTCGCGCACGACCGCGTCAGGGTATTCCCGCAGCGTCTCCCGCCGCGCCCCGGTCACGACCTGATAGTGGGTGGTGTGGCGATCGATAAACCGCATGCAGCCCTCGAAGACCTCGATCAGCGGGCCGGCGCACTCCTGGCGAGCCACGGTCGGACCGGGACCGGGACCGACGCCCTCGCGGCGCACCACCTGCACGGCGGCACCCTGGATGGACTGGCGGGGATCCAGGCCGAAGAGGACGGCGGCGGCCTTCAGGATGCGCGTCCCGGAGGCGGACTCAGCGGCCTGGGCGAGGCCGAGATCGACGAGCGCGCGGGGAAGCCTGGCGCGACTGACGGCGGTCCTGCCGCTGGCCGCGAGCGTCTCGTTGACACGCTTCAGATCGAACGACTCGGGGCCGAGGGGGACAGGCTCTTCCTCGGCGGAGCGCTCCTCGCGCTCACGCACGAAACGAGCCATGACGTCGCCGCGCAGGGGCTGGCAATCGCCGCCGATGCGCCGCAGGAGCCTCCCGTCGGGAGCGGTCACGATGCGGCCCCGGACTTCGGGGACACCGGTGACGGTCAGCTCCAGGCCGTCCACGCGGATCGAGCGGACGCGGACCTCGACGTTGCATTCGTTGGCGAAGCGGGTGATGCGGTCGAGGGTGCGCTGGGAGAGGGGGCAGCCGACGATGTTGAGGTCCTTGTCGACGCCATGGACGATGACGCCGCCCTCGGTCATCGCCATCGCGGGGATGGTGTCGAGGATCTCCCTGGAGACGCCGCGCTTGAAATCGAGCGCTTCGTGCTCAATACGGCCGAAGCGGTCCCAGAACTCCCCGGCCGTGAAGCCGTCGGGGAGAGCGTTGACCGTGAGCGTTCGATCCATCGCGGGCATTATAATACAAACTTCTCCTGAGAAAGCCAGATTTGCGCTTTTGTTCGGAGATCATTAGAGAATGATCGCAAAGCGCTCACGGGGCGCGCTCCTCGCGCAGCAGGATAGCCTCTGTGAGGGCGAGGCCGGAGAGGGCGTGCTGCTGGTCGTCCATGCGCGTGAGGCCGTCGCGGAACCAGGCGCCGGCGGCGAGGCCCGGGCTCGGCCAGGAGGCGCTCTCCTCGCTCGTGACCTGGCGGCTGACGAGGATGCCCGCCCCGCAGACGGCGCGCTCCGCGAGCTTCGGTTCGAGGGCGGCGAGGCGCTCGTCGGCGCGGGCGAGGCGCCACATGGAGGTGAGCCCCTCGACCCACGTGCCGAGCCCGGCGGCGCGCGTGGGCGGGCCGTGGAAGGGCTCGTTGACGGGGCCGCCGGTGCGCTGCGATTCGACGCGGATGAGGAAGCCGAAGCGCTGCGCGAGGGCGCGCGCGTACTCGACGTGGTGGTCCTCCAGGGGCCAGTCCGCCATCTCGGCGAGGCTGTAGGCGGCCCACTGATCGGGCCACGGCGGGAAATCGAGGCCCTCCGCCTCGTCGCGGTGGAGGGCGAGGTAGTCGGCGATGCGCCAGGAGGGCTCGTCCCAGCCCTCGCCGGGGAAGTGGCGGTGCATCTGGGCGAGCGCCCAGAGCGCCTCGCCCGTGGCGTAGCGCGAGCGCACGCTGGGGTCGGGTGCGCCGGTGGCGGGATCCCAGTAGTTGAGCATGGCCCCGTCGGGGAGCTGCATGACCGTGAGGAAGCGGCCCAGTTCGCGCATGAGGTCGTCATGCACGGGATCGTCCGTGGCGAGGCGGCGCTGCGTGAGGCCCGCGAGCATGAGCGCGCTCGCGCCGAGCTTCACGCGGCCCGTGTCGGGATTGCGCAGGGCGGCCCAGCCGTCCCGGCGGATCAGGTTCGCCTCCATCCAGGCCATGCCCCGGTCGGCGACGTGGAGGCGCGATTGGTCGCCGAGGGCGGCGGCCTGGTAGAGCGACATGGTGACGCCCGCGTGGCGGACGGCGTTGTAGCCGCCGGGGAGGGCGTCAGCCGCAGCGTCATACTCGTAGACGTAGCGGCCATCGGGATACTGGGCCGTCTCGATCCAGCCGGCGGACGCGGAGGCGGACGCGGCGAGCGTCGCGGGGTCGATGTCGGGGCAGCGCTGGGGCGCGGCCACGGTGACGCGCAGCAGGGCCACGCCGATGACGCACACGGCGAGCGTCGCGCTGGCGGCGGCGATCACGCGGGACCGGCCCCGGCCTGGAAGTTGAGGCGGTGGCCCGCGACGGGCCAGTCGTCGAAGGCGATGAGCTGGCCCATCGCCCCCATCGTGACGTAGAGGGTGCGCAGGTCCGGCCCGGCGAAGCAGGCGTTGGTGGTGATGCGATCGGGGAGGGGCACGTGCCGCACCGTCGCGCCGTCGGGCGAAATCGAGGTGATGCCGCCGTTGACGAGCGTCGCCACGATGACGTTGCCCTCGCCGTCCACGCACATGGAGTCGCACATGGCGAAGTTGTGGGGCGGCGCACCGGGCACGGTGGCGACGACGCGGCGCTCGCCGATCTCGCCCGGGGCCGTGATGTCGAAAGCCCAGAGGCGGCCCGTGGGCGTCTCGGCGACGTAGAGGGTGCGCTCGTCGGGGCTGAGGCCGATGCCGTTGGGCGCTTCCAGCGGGAAGATGATCTCGCGGATGAAGTCGCCCGCCGGGGAGGCGTAGAAGACGCCGGTGATGTCGCGCGTGCGCCCGTGGCGCTTGCCGTGATCGGTGAAGTAGAAGTTGCCCTCGCGGTCGAAGACGAGGTCGTTCGGCCCCTTCAGCGGCTCGCCCTCGCACTCGCGGTAGATGGTCTCGACCGCGGAGCCGTCGGCGCTGACGCGCTGGATCTGGCCGCCGATGTAGCCGTCGCCGTCGGGGCGGTTGCCGGGCGTGATCATGCGCTGGCCGCTGGAGGTGCGGCTCTCGGACCAGAGGAAGCCGCCGTTCTGGGTGACGTAGATGGCCCCGTCGGGGCCGATGGCGGCCCCGTTGGGCCCGCCGCCGGTCGTGGCGAACGTCTCCCGGCGGGAGCCGTCGGGCGAGACGCGCGTGAGCACGCCCGCGCGGATCTCGGTGAAGAGGATGTCGCCGCCGGGCAGCTCCAGCGGCCCCTCGGCGAACTCGATGTCGGTGGCGACGACGCGGTACTCCATGAGCGTGCTCCTTTCGTTGGACGAGGGGGCGCTACCCCACGGCGCCCTCGGCGCGCAGGGCGGCGATGCGGGCGGCGTCGTAGCCGATGGCGGCGAGCACCTCGTCGGTGTGCTCGCCGTTGAGGGGCGCGCCGGCGCGGATGCGGCCGGGCGTGTCGCTCAGCTTCGGCGCGATGCCGACCTGCTGGACGGGACCGTGGGGCGTCTCGACGGTCGCGACCATGTCGCGCGCGAGGTTGTGGGGATCCGCGGCGATGTTCTCCTGTTCGAGGACGGGCGCGGCGCAGATGTCGTGCTCCGACATGATCGCCATCCACTCGTCCGCGGTCTTCGTGGCGAACACGGCCCCGAAGCGCTCGCGCATGGCGGGCCAGGCGGATTCGTCGTGCTGCCGGCCCAGGAACTCCTCCGCCCCGAGCACGCGGCAGAGGGCGTCGTAGAAGTGGGGCTCGATGCTGCCGATGGAGAACCAGCGCCCGTCGCCGCACTGGTAGGTGTCGTACCAGGGGCGCGCGCCGGTGAGGAAGCCCTCGCCCGGGCGCAGGGGCTGGCCGGTCGAGAAGAAGCCGGTCATGGCGCTCGTCATGAGCGAGAGGACGCCGTCGCTCATGGCGATGTCGACGGCCTGGCCGCGGCCCGTCTGCTCGCGCGCGAGCAGGGCGGCGCAGATGGCGAAGGCGGCCATGAGCCCGCCGCCCGCGAAGTCGGCGAGCAGGTTCACGGGGATGGCGGGGGCCGTCCCCGGACGCCCGATGACGCCGAGCGCGCCGCCGATGGAGATGTAGTTGATGTCGTGGCCGACGAGGTTGCTGTAGGGGCCGGTCTGGCCGAAGCCGGAGAGCGAGCAGTAGACGATGCGCGGGTTGATCGCGGAGACCGTCTCGTAATCGACGCCGAGGCGGTCCACGACGCCGGGGCGGAAGCCCTCGAGGACGACGTCGGCGCCCTTCACGAGCTCGTAGAAGACCTCGCGGGCGGCCTCCTGCTTCAGGTTGAGGGCGATGGAGCGCTTGCCGCGCCCGAGGGCGTTGTAGGCGGCGGCGCGCTTCGCCGCCTCGGGGTCGGCGGCGGGACCGGCGAGCTTGGCGTTCGCGCCGGGCACGGCCTCGACGAGGGTCACGTCGGCCCCGAAGTCGGCGAGGAGCATGGAGCAGTAGGGACCGGGCGCGAGGCGGGAGAGGTCGAGGACGTTGATGCCGTCGAGGGCCATGGACATGGGAGTTTCTCCGGTGGTCGGTGATTGGCGATCGGTGGTCGGCGCGTAATCGTAACAGCGGCGGGGGCGGGGCGCGGGCATCCACTGGCCGACAACGGCGGCATGGCTAGAATGCGGAGGCTCGCGGCGACGCGGGCCCAGTCTGGCGGCGCGGCGCGCGCGGGAGCTTCGATGAGCGTCCTTCTCGACGAGAACACGCGGTTGATGGTTCAGGGGATCGGCACGGAGGGCGCGAACCACATGCGCCGCTCGATCGCCTACGGCACGAACGTGGTGGCGGCGGTCCACCCGCGGCGCGGCGGCGAGGAGCAGGACGGCGTCCCCATCTTCCCCACGGTGGACGCGGCGGTGCGCGAGACGGGCGCCAACGTGAGCATCATCTTCGTGCCCGCCCCCTTCGCGGCGGACGCGATCCTGGAGGCGGCGAGTTCGGCGCTGCCGCTGGCGGTCTGCATCACCGAGGGCATCCCCGTGATGGACATGGTGCGCGTGAAGCAGGCGCTCAAGGAAGGCCCGACGATGCTCATCGGGCCGAACTGCCCGGGCGTGATCACGCCCGCCACGCAGACGCGCGTGGGCATCATGCCCGGCGACGTGTTCCTGCCGGGGCGCGTGGGCGTGGTGAGCCGTTCGGGGACGCTCGTGTACGAGGTGGTGGCGCAGCTGACGGCGGAGGGGCTGGGGCAGAGCACCTGCATCGGCGTGGGCGGCGACCCCATCATCGGGACGCCCCAGCGCGAGGCCATCCGCCTGCTGAACGAGGACGAGGACACGGACGCGATCGTGATGGTGGGCGAGATCGGCGGCAGCGCCGAGCAGGACGCGGCCGCCTACATCCGCGATCACGTGCGCAAGCCGGTCGTGGCCTTCATCGCGGGGGCGACGGCCCCTCCCGGGCGGCGCATGGGCCACGCGGGCGCGATCATCTCCGGCGAGGACGGCAAGGCGGAGAACAAGAAGGCGGCCCTGCGCGCGGCGGGCGCCGTCGTCTCGGACTCGCCCGCGGAGATCGGCGCGACGATGAAGCGGCTGCTGGGGTAGGGCGCGCGCGCTTGACGTGTTGCGGCGCATCCGCAACAGTCAATCGGGAACCACTGACGTCCGGGAGGGACGGCGACATGGCATCGGGAAAGAAGCGGCTCTCGCTCGAGTTGGATGCGCCCCTTCAGCAGCGTCTGAAGGCAGCCGCCGAGCTGAAGGGCGTCAGCATGCGCCAGTACTGCCAGAAGGCCATCGAGAAGGAACTGGACGGGGACGAGCCGGCTCAGGTTCCCAACAAGCGTCCGCAGTTCTCGCGCGCCGAGCGCTTCGCGGCGCTCCAGGAGAAGCACTTCGGCGACCGCGTGCTGCCCGGAAACTCCGTCGACCTGATTCGCGAGGCCCGGGAGATGCGGACCGCGCAACTGGAGAGAGCCATCAGGTCCGGGGCGCATGAGTAACGTCGTTGTCGACGCGAGCCTGGCGGTCAAGTGGCTGGTGAAGGAGCAGGATTCCCCAAGCGCCCGCGCCCTGCTCGCCACATGGGACCGCGAGGAGCGACAGTTGGCGGCCCCGCGCCTGTTGCTGAACGAGGTGACCAACGCCCTGCACCAGCACGTGCGGCGAGGCGACCTGTCCGTTCACGGGGCCGCTGACCTCGCAGAGGACCTGTTCTCGGACATTGAGTTCCATGACCCGCCGCATCTCCACCGGCGCGCGCTCGAACTGGCGAGCGAACTCAGTCAGGGCGCGGTTTACGACTGTCACTACCTGGCGCTGGCGGAAGCGCTCGGTTGCGAACTGTGGACCGCTGACCAACGGTTCCATCGAACGGCGAGCGCGGCGTCCGCATCCGTGCGCGCGCTGAGCGAATTCACCCCGACAGGCTGAGGAAGCGCACCGCCCCCGCCTAGCGCTCGTCGAAGTGGATGTCGCTGTGGGCGCCGTCGCAGAAGGGCTTGTTGCCGGAGGCGCCGCAGCGGCAGAGCGTGCGGCGGTTCTGGGCCTCCCAGCCGGTGCCGTCGGCGCTCTCGACGCGGACGCCGCCGCGCACCCAGAGCGGCCCGCCGGGGACGACCGCGATCTCGGGATCGGTGGCGGGCTCGAGGGAGTCGCCGCCCGCGGTGAGCATCGCCAGGCGGCCCGTGGGGCAGCGCGCGACCATGGCCGTGACGCGCTCGCGGGCCTCGTCGCCTTCCTCGTTGATGAGGTCCCAGGCGTTCGCCGTCTTCGTGCCGCAGAAGCCCGCGCCGATACAGACGGACTCGTCGTCGAGCAGCACGCCGGCGGGGCCCTCGATGCGGTTGGCGCGGTCGGCCATGGGGCGGCGGTCGGCGGTCTCCGCCTCGGGCCAGGGCTCGGCGGCGTGCGAGCCGTCGCAGTAGGGCTTGTCGCCGGAGCGCCCGCAGCGGCAGAGCGCGTAGAGGTCGCGCGACTCGTCCAGTTCGCGGAGGACGTGCCAGTCGACGTTCTCGCCGTTGAGCGTCTGGACGGGGGCCATCTCCGTGAGGGGCACGCCGCCGGAGACGACGTAGGGGCCGCCGTTCATGACCTGGATGCGCATCTCGTCCGCCATCTGAGCCCTCCTCGCCGCGAGTCCGCGGCGGCGTGGGGATAGTACAGGAACGGCGCGCGTCCCCGCCGCCCCTGCCGCGCCCTACGCCCCGAACACCCGCCGCCACCGCGCAGGTGAAGCCGGGGCGCACGTCGAGGCCGTCCAGCGCGCTGTCCGCGTCCAGCCGGCGCCTTGAGCCAACACGCCCTCGGCAACGGGACTCCTGGCAGCGTTTGATCTAGTAGAGTTTGATCTCGGTCCACGAACTGGCGACGTTGGTGGTGGAGTTGACCGCCTGGACCCGAATGTACGAGGTGAAGTGCTTGCAGTTGGTGTGGATTATGTGCCTGTAGGTGTTCGACCCCGAATATGCGGTCGCCCAGCCGGAGCCCTGTTTCCTGCACTGGAGGGTGTACTTGAGCGAGTTGCCGCCGCTGCCCGTGTTGGAAGGCGCGCTCCAATCGGCCCGCCAAGTGGTCTTGTTGAGGAGCGGTGGCCGGTGGGGGCATGACCACCCGCAGGCCCGGCGAGGAGATCGGGCGACGCCGGCCTTTAGGGCGCGGCCAGCGTGTCGAACGTGACGGTCGTCGCCGACGTAATCAACGACCGGCAGCGGGAGTCGCTGTAGGCGCTGTACGTGTACGGGGTGCTCGCTGTCAGATTGCTCAGGTCCACGATGAAGTTCGACGGACCCGCCGTGCACGGTCCCTCGCCGCCGGACCGGCTGCCGCCCTGGTACCACCAGTTGCCGGTGTGGTTGGACAGCGTCAGGCGCGCCGAGTTGTGCGTGATGTTGCTCGCGGTGAAGCCGGGGCCGCCGCCCGAGTGCAGCGTGGTGAACCTGACGCTGGTCAGTAGGTCGGTCGCGGCGCAGTTCGCCTGATCGTAGACCTTGTACTCGTACAGCGTGTTGCTGTCCAGACCCGTCAGGGTGGCGGTGGAGCCCGACGCCACCGAGATGCACGTGCCGAGGGTGCCGCCGACCTCCCCGCCCTGGTACCACCACTGGCCCGTGTGCCCCGCGAGCGTCAGCGTCGCAGTCGTGGCGGCGATGTTCGAGGTGGCGAGGCTGAGCTTCTCCGTGGCGTAGAGCTTGAACATGGTGGCGTTCGCCTCTGCCGCGCCCCATGTGCTGCCCGTGAGCTTGCGGTAGCCGTTGCCGATCGACCAGCCGCTGCCCGATGGGGTCGCGGTCTCGTTGTCGGACGCGGTGGTGATCCAGCGGTAGGTGGCCAAGGGCGAGCCGGGCGCGGTAAGCACGAGATAGTAGGTCTCGTCCGGGTCCAGGTCGCAGCCCGTCCCGGTGCAGGAGTAGGTGTAGTCGCCCGCCGCGCTGGGGGCGTCGCCGCTGAACGTCGCGTTTGCGACCGCGGAGGTCTCGGGCGCGCCGCCCGATGCCGCCTCGTGCAGATTCAGCGAGAAACCGGAAGGGCTGTTCGTGTTCGCGGCGAACTTGAGCGTGACGCTGTTCAACGTGTAACCGCCCACCCCGGTTCCGGTAGTGAACGGTGCGCCGCAGCCAATGGCGCCAGCGACGGTTCCCGCCGCGCAGACCGTGCTGCTGGCAGCGGTCTCGCTCAGGTTGCTCACGGAGTGGCTGGGCGTCGTGAACGCCGCCGCCGTCGCCAGCAGGTTGCCCGTCGTGCAGCTGGAGTCGCTGTACGCCGAGTAGGTGTAGGCCGTACCCTCGGTGAGGCCGGTCAGGTCCACGCTGCTCGTGCCCGCCGCCACGGGGCCGTCGCAGGTCGCACCGGTGTTCGTGTGCTTGTAGTACCAGGCGCCCGTGTGGTTGGCGATGGTGAGCGTCGCCGTCGTGGCGGCGATGTTCGAGACGTTCAGCAGGGTGACGGGATGGATCAGCGGCGCCAGCGTGAAGGGCGACTTGCCCCAGGCGTTCGTGGTCCTGACGGCGATGTCGTATGTGGCGGTGTCGTCGATGCTGTAGTCCGTGCCGCCCGCCGTCCACGAGCTGATGGTCGCGCTGATCGTGCCGCCCGTGGCGACGTTCGCGTCTTCGACGTCGGCGCAGCGCGTGTAGGCACCGCCGCCCGTGCCCGTGGCGCACTCGATCTCATAGCCCTCGCCGTACAGCGGCGAGATCCACGAGAGCGTGATCGAACCGGCCTCACGCGTGAACCAGATGGCGGAGGCGTGCGTCGAATTCGGCTGCTTGGTGGGCTGGAGCGCCGGATGCGCGTTGGTCGCTTCCACCCAATCACTCGCATCGGCGGCGTTGCTCGTCACCGCGCGCACCGAGACCAGGTAGGAGCGGGTCCAGACCAGGTCGCGGTTGCTGCGGGAGTCGGTGTCGATGGTCAGGGTCGTGGTGGCGCCGGAAGTGATCGAGCCGCACTGCCACCACGTCCAGCCGTTCAGGTCGGAGCAGACCAGGTTGTAGCCGGTCGCGCCCGTCACCGCCGCCCAGGTGACGTGCAGTTTCTCGTCCACCGAGTAGTTGTCGCGCGTCACCGTGATCGACGCGGGCGCGTCCAGCTTCGCGGCGATGGAGCCGCCGCTCGCGATCGAAGCGCCGCCGGAGGCGCTGGCCCCGCCCGCGGACTGGACGGTGGTCAGCCAGTCCTCCGCGGGCAGCCGCGAGAGGTCGGTCCAGGGGCCGGTCACGGCCCCGATTCGCGCGCGCACGCCCACATGGTCGATCGTCGCGCTCGTGGTGTGGCGATACGAGGTCCCCGAGACGGCGCCGGCCACGTCGCGCCAGGCGCCGCCCTGCGTCCTGACGCGCACGTCGTAGCCGGTCGCGTTGCTCACGGCGTCCCAGGAGATGTCGAGGTAGCCGTCGCCGGGCGACACGCGCAGGTTCGCGGGGGCGGCGGGCACGGTCAGCGCGGGCAGGGTGGCGTGGATCTTGAGCGCGGAGCCGTTGCGCCAGACCTGCAGGATGACGCCGTAGCCCGTGCCCGCGTCGAGGGCGAGGACGCGCACGGGGCCGGCCGCGTCCCGGTTCCAGAAGGGCTCGCTGATGAAGACCGTGCCGCTGCACGAATGGCCGTCGTTGTACTGCGAGTCGTCGCAGACGATCACGCGGTAGTACTCGAAGCCATCGCCCCCGTAGGCGGTCCAGGAGACGGTGGCGCTTTGGCCGTCGGCGGCGCGCGTGGCGGTGACGGCCGGGGGCGGCGGGGGCACGGTGGCGCCGTGCGCGGGCAGCCTGGCGTGCACCTTGATGGCGGAGCCGCTGCGCCAGACCTGCAGGATGACGCCGTAGCCCGTGCCGGGGTCGAGGCTGGGGACGCGCACGGGGCCGGTCGCGCCCTGGTACCAGAACGGCTCGCTGATGAAGACCGTGCCGCTGCAGGAATGGCCGTCGTACTGCGAGTCGTCGCAGACGATCACGCGGTAGTACTCGAAGTACTTGCCCTTCCAGGCGGTCCAGGAGACGCTCGCGCTGGTCCCGTCCCCGGAGCGCACGGCGGTGAGGACCGGATCGGGCACGGACGCGACCGCGGCCGGCGCCACGGCTTCGCTCGCGACGGGGACCGGGGCGGGCGTGGGCGTCGGAGTGGGGGTTGGGGTTGCGGTAGGGGTGGGGGTGGGCCTGGGCGCGGGCTTCGCGACGGGGCCGACGGTGGGCATGGGCGGCGTGCGCTGCGTGTACTCGGGGATGCAGGCGTAGCCGGGCGGGCAGGGGTCCGCGGCCTCCGCATCGCTCGCCGCGAACGTGCCCACGCTCACGACAATCGCCAGCAGGGCGAGGGCTCCCAGCGCCGCTCCGCGCCATCCGGCCAACCGCGCGTTCCGCATACCCGACTCCGATCAGAACTTCGACCAAGTATACATCGTGGTAACGAAGCAGTGGGCGGCGTCGCGTTCGCCCCGTGGCGCGCAGGCGATACGATTGCGGGGATGCGGTTCGCCCGATTCCCGGCCACGTCGCGGCGGCTCCGGCGGTGACCGGCCCCGACCTCACGCTCGCGAACTGGCTGCTGGCGGCCCTGCCGGTCGTCCTGCTCATCGCCGCCCTGCTCTGGCTGAAGTGGAGCGCGGCGCTGGCGGGGGCGGCGGCGTGGGCGCTCGCGATCGTGCTCGGGCTGGCGGCGTTCGGCGCGGACTGGGACCACGTGGGGCTGGCCAGCGCGAAGGGCCTCAGCCTCGCCGTCTTCATCCTCACGATCGTGTGGACGGCGGTCTACCTGTTCAACCTGCTGGACCGGCTGAAGGGCATCGACGCCATCGGGCGCACGCTGCGCGCCTTCACGCGCGACCCGCTGGCGCAGGCGCTGATCATCGGCTGGGGCTTCTCCAGCTTCATCCAGGGGGTGACGGGATTCGGGGTGCCGGTGGCGGTGGCGGCGCCGCTGCTGATCATGCTCGGCTTCCCGCCCGCGCGGGCCGCCGTGATCGCGCTCGTGGGCCACGGCTGGGCGGTCACGTTCGGCTCGATGGGCTCCTCCTACTACACGATCCAGCTGGTCACGGGCATCGAGGGGGCGGACATCGCGCCGCACATGGCGCTGCTGTTCGCGCCCCTGATCGTGGCCAGCGGCGCGCTCGTCGCCCACCTGCAGGGGGGCATGGGGGCGGTGCGGCGCAGCCTGCCCGCGGTGCTGGTCACGGCCGCGCTGATGGCGGCGGCGATGGCGGGGCTGGCGTGGGCGGGCGCGCCCCAGATCGCGTCGGTCGTGCCGGGCGCGCTCGGCACGGTGGCGCTGGCGGCGTTCTCGCGCACGGCGCTCCTCCCCGCGCGCCCGCAAGCCGACGCGGGGCCCGCGCGCGCCGCCAGCGAGCCGGACGCGGGCGGGCCGCCGCTGCCCTTCGGGCTGGCGCTGCTGCCCTACCTGCTGCTCATCGTCCTGAGCCTCGCATCGCAGATCGGCCCCGTGAAGGCGGCGACGGAGGGGCTCGGCTGGGGCGTCGACTACCCCGGCTTCACGACCGGCGACGGCTTCGCCGTGGCCCCCGCCGACGACTACGCGCCCATCCAGCTGCTCCACCATCCCGCGCCGCTGATCGTCTTCTCCGTGGCCGCGAGCGTGGCCGTCTACGCGCTCGCGCGGCGCTGGCGGCGGGGCGTCGCCTGGGAGGCGGCGGCGCTGACGGCGCGGCAGAGCGTCAGCTCGACGCTGAGCGTGGCGGCGATGGTGATGATGGCGGTCGTGATGGCGGATTCGGGCATGACCGTGCTGCTGGCGCGCGGCATCGCCGACGCCTCGGGGCCGCTCTTCCCGCTGCTGTCGCCGTTCATCGGCCTGCTGGGCTCGTTCATGAGCGGCAGCAACACGAACTCGAACGTGATGTTCGGGCTGCTCCAGGTGGAGACGGCGAACGCGCTGGGCATCGGCGCGGTCACCATCGCCAGCATCCAGTCGATCGGCGCGTCCGTGGGCAGCTCGATGGCCCCGGCGAAGGTGCTCGTGGGGGCGACGGTGGCGGGCATCGCGGGCGAGGAGCGCGCCATCTTCCGCACGGTCATCCCCTACGTCCTCGCGCTCGTGCTGCTGGCGGGCGTCGAGGCGATCGTGATCATCGAGCTGCTGCCCGCGCTCTCGCGGTAGCGCGTGGGGCGGCTGTTGGGGGAAACGCCGCCGCGCCGCCGGTCAGCCGCCCGAACGCGACATCCAGACGGCGTTGAGGACGGCGATCGCGGCGGCCACGATCCAGAGGAGCGTGCCCAGGTCCGGGTCGTGCTGCAGCCCGACGTTCAGGCCAACGAAGAAGACGACGCCCGCGACGGCGAAGAGGCCAACGTGGACCGCGCGCCTCACGCGACCGCCTCAATGGCCACGCGTCCCCCGTCGCGCACCTGCACGAGCAGGTCGTGCCATTCGAGCAGGCGCATGCCCACGAGGGGCGTGGTGTCGGCGGCATCGACATCAACGCTTCGCCACTGGCCTTCCCACCGCACCGCGCCGTCGTACACGTTGAAGGTGTGTTCACTGCCGTCGGCCAGGGTCGTGACGCCGGTGGTGAGGAAGGGCATCCCCAACTCCCGCACCAGCTCGGGCGGCAAGGTCAGGACTCCGTTGAAGCCAGTGTCGACGACGGCCTCGATCTCCCGTGGCTCGCCCGTGGGGCCTCTCACGGAGAGGACGATGACGGCCTCAAGGAAGGCGTTGACGACGCCCTCGATCACCCGTTCCTCCGCAGTGGCCGGCCGCCGAAGTGGCGCAGGGCGCGGTGGCCGACGCGCACGGTGAAGACGTCGACGACGTCCGGGTGCTTCTCGCGCAGGTCATCGCACGCGGCGCGCAGGCTGTCGGCGAGGGCCCAAGCGCCGCTCGCGATGTCGATGGAGACGTACTCGTCGCGGTGGTCCGCCTCGACCAAGGCGCGGATGTCGCGCTCGTAGATCGCTTGGCCGAGGCGGGCGGTCTCGTCGATGGGACGACGGGCGGGCAGTTCCGGCTTCGCGCTCATACGCTGAGGCTAGCGCTCCACGCGCGCCGTTTCAACCAACCACCAGCCACCGACCACGCGCAGCCCCCGAGGTGTTGCGCCTCCCCTGAAGTGTACCGCAGCGGCGCCTGGCCCCCCGCCCCGCCCCCTACGCCTCGAACACCGCCGCCACCGCGCAGGTGAAGCCGGGGAGCACGTCGCCGCCGTCCAGCGTGGCGTCCGCGCTGAGCGTGGCCGTCGCGACGCCTTCGCGGTAGACGTCGATGGTGCGCGTGTCCGGGTGGACCACCCAGACGAGGCGGACGCCGTGCGACAGCCACATCAGCGCCTTGTCGCGCACCTCGCGGCGGCTGTCGTTGGGGGAGCGCACCTCGACGGCGAGGTCGGGCACGACTTCCGCGTAGCCCGTGATCCGGGGGCCGAGCGGGTTCCGCTCCGCCAGCGTGAACGCGACGTCCGGCGCGCGCACCGTGTCGGGGCCGCGCTCCAGCCAGACGCCCATGTCGCTCCCGAGCCGGCCCAGGCATCGCGGCTTGACGAAGTTCCCCAGTTCGATGGTGAGATTCACCACGATCTCGGCATGTTCCGTTCCCGGTGGCGGCATCTCGCAGAACACTCCCCGGATCAGTTCGCCGCGCGCGTCGTCGCCGAGGCGCAGCAACTCCTCCGCCGTCATCAGCTTCGTCGCGCTTTCGGTCGTCATCGCCGTTCGCTCCCGATCGCGATCCTACACCAGCGACCGCGCCCCGCCCCTAGTCGCAGCCGGAGTGGACGTGCGGGCTCAAGTCCACGTTGTGCCACCCGCTGTTGCCGAGCGTGTTCTTGATCAGGATGTTGACCCTCGTGACGTGGAAGTTGCGGCCCGAGACGCAGATGCTCTGCCACTGGTTGCTGAACACGTTCGGGTGCTGCCAGCGGTCGAAGTAGTAGACCACGTCGTAGGTCGTGCCGCCGTGGGTCTTGTCCGCTTCCGAGCCGACCTTGATGTCGAGCCCGGTGCCGGTGCCGTTGATGTTGTTGCCGCCGGTGTTGCCGGAGAACTGGTAATCCAGCGCCAGGCCGCCGTCGTCCAAGTTGGAGGGGAAGTCGAAGCGGATCCATATCTTGTTGTCGGCGTAGTTGACGCTGACGTTGGTCGCCTTGCCGGAGGGGGCGGTGGTGGCCGACGGCGTGATGGAGGTTCCCCCGCTCACCCACGCGCTCTGATTCGTGCCCTTCACCGTGCGCAGCTGCGCGTCGTAGGCGGTGCCCGCCGTGAGGCCGATGATGCGGGCGGGGCTCGCGTCCGCGTCCCTGACCGGGTCCACCGCCGCCGACCAGGCGCCCGCCGAATTGCCGCCGACGGCCGAGGTCCGCGTCCGCACCTGCGCCTTGTCCACCCCCGTCGCCGTCCACGTGACCGACACGCCGCCCTTCGACGCGCTTGCCACCACCCCCGTCGGCGAGGCGAGGGGCGTGGTGAACGACGGGGCGGCGGCAACCGACGTTGAGCAGCCGCTGTCGCTGTAGGCCGTGAAGACGTAGGCGGTGCTGGCGGTCAGGCCGGTGACGTTGACGCTTGTGACGCTGCCCGCGCTCGTGCACGTCGTCTTGCCCGTCGTCGCGGACTTGTACCACCACGCGCCCGTGTGTCCGCCGATGGTCAGCGTCGCGCCCGTGGCGGTCACGCTGGAGCTGGCGAGGCTGGGCTTCGGCGTCGCCGTCACCTTGATCAGCATCGATTTGCCGCTGCTATTCCCCCAGTTGTCCGACTGGTCGCGCGCCGCGTCGGCGATGCTCCACCCGTTGCCGCTGGGCGTGAGCGTCTCCGCGTCGCTCTCGGTGTTGGTCAGGTGGGCGCTGCTGGCGCTGACGTGGACGAAGTACGACGTGTCCGCGTCCAGCTCGCAGTTGGACGAGCAGGTGAACTCGGCCTGACCGGTGGCGGCGGTCCCGGTGAGGGTCGTCGACAACTCGATCGCGCTGTCGTGGATGGCCACGGTGACGGCGCTGGCATCGGTGACGAGGGTGAAGTCCACCGTCACGCTGGACAGCGTGTAGCCGCCAGTGTTGGGGCCTGTCGTGAACTCCTGCGCGTAGGCGGCGTTGGATCCGACGGTGAACAGGCCGGCCACGGTTTCGCTCAGGTTGCTCACGCTCACCGGCGTCGTGAACGCCGCCGCCGTGGCCAGCAGGTTCGCGCTGGCGCAGCCGCTGGCGCTGTAGGCGGTGTAGACGTAGGACGTAGCCCCGCTCAGCCCCGTCAGGTTCTTCGTGGCCGTGTTCGCCGCGACCGGCCCCTTGCACGTCGAGTCCGGCCCCGTGTCCGCCTTGTACCACCACTGCGCGACGTGGCCGCCGATGGTCAGCGTCGCGCCCGTCGCGCTGCTGCTGGAGGCGCTCAGCGTCAGCGGCGCGATCAGCGGCGCGTACATCGCGTCCGAGCCCCACTTGTTGGTGCTGACGATCTCGATGTCCCACGTGCTCGTGTTGTTGATGCTGCCGCCCGTCCAGCTCGTGAGCGTGACGGTGTGGCTGGCGGCGGTGTCGTCCTGGTTCGTGAGCGTCGCGCAGGTCGTCGCCGGCGGGACGTACGGGTCTTGCGTCGAGTCGTACGCGCCGCACTTGATGGTGTAGCCCGTGGTCCAGTAGTTCGGATCCCACGAGAGCGTGATCGACGTCGCCGTGCGCGTGTACGTGAGGTTGCTGAGCTGGCCGCTGATCGGCCGGATGATCTCGGAGTTCACCCACGGGCTGGCGTCGGCGGGGTTCGCGTTCACCGCGCGGATCGCCACCGTGTAGTGCCGCCAGCGCCACAGCGCGTAGTCGCCCGGCGTGCCGTAGCTGCCGCTCCCGCGCCGGTAGTGCGTGACCTTGATCGGCTTGCTCTGGCTGCTTGGCACGGTCGTGTAGACCGCCCGCTCGGTCGAGTCGACCCAGCCGCACACGTTCCACGACCAGCCGTCCGTGTCGGAGCAGACGATGTTGTAGCCCGTCGCCCAGCCGGAGTGCGTCCAGTTGAGGTTGAGTTCGCCCCGCAGGCGGTTGTTGTTGCGGGTGATCGTCCCCCACACGGGCGCGGCCAGCTGGGCCTGCGCGGAGACGTCGTTGGACTGGGCGGAGACGCCCTCGCCCATGGCCATGACCAAGCCGGACGCGACCGAGGCGCCCTGCACGCCGCCGCCGGAGATGCCCGTGGCCGTGTTCAGCAAGTCACTCGGCGGCTGCCGCGAGATCTGCGCCCAGTCGCTCGTCCCGCCCGCGTTGCGCGCGCGCACCGCCACATAGTCGATGGTCTGGCTGGTCGTGTACTGGTGGGACGTGCCCGCCACGTTGTCGGCGACGGTCGTCCACTCGGTGGCGTTCTGGACCTTGGCGCGCACGTCGTAGCCCGTCGCCCCCTCGGACGCCGTCCAGGTGATGTCGAGGCTGTCGCCGTTCGGCGCCACGCTCAGCCCGGTCGGCGCCGGCGGCGGGTCCCAGGGCCCCGCCGCCGCGGAGATGGTCCACGCGCTCCAGCCGCCGTCGGCCCCGGCGCGCACGGCGACGTGGTAGGCGGCGTCGTTGTCGGCGCCGCTGATCGTGATGCCGGGCGCGGAATGCCCGTCCCCGGGGCTGGCGGCGGCGGTCCAGCTGGCCTTGCCGTCGGAGGAGTAGACGATGTGGTACTCGCTCGCGCCCTCCACGGCGTAGCCGCTCACGCTGAGCGTCCCGTCCGCGCGCTCCACGGCGATCGCAGCGGGAGCGGGCGGGGCGTCGTTGTCGATCTCGGTGACGGCGAGGTCGACCTTGCCGTTGTAGTACTTCCGGGCGTCGAGGCCGGAGTCGCGCGCGCCGTTGGCGTAGTCGTCGTCCTCGGCGGCGACGAGGGTGACGGTCTGGGGGACGTTCCAGTTGTCGGGGGTGAAGATCACGTCGATGGAGACGATGTCGGCGGCCTCGCCCTTGAAGGTGATGTCGGGGTCGTTCTTGTCGCGCACGGAGATGTAGACGCAGACCTTGGTCGTTTCCGTGGGCGCGGCGGTGAGCACGACCTGGTAGCTGGCTTCGCCGCCCTCGGGCACGGCCAGCGCGGTGATGGCGTTGCCGTCCGCGTCCTGGATCCTGATGCCGCGTTCGGGCGGGAAGAAGCTGTAGGCGATCGGCGAGTTGGTCCAGCCGCTCCAACCCCCGTCGTTGCCGGCGCGCACGGCGACATGGTAGGCCTCGGCGTTGTCGGCGCTGATCGTGATGCTGGTGGAGGCGTGCGCGTCGGCCGCCGAGGTCCAGCTCTGCATGTGGTCGTCGGACCAAGTGACGTGGTACTTCGTCGCGCCGCTGGGGGCGTCCCAGGAGGCGGTCAGCGTGCCGTCCGCGCGAGTGACGCTGACGGCGCTCACGGCGGCGGGCGGGGGCGGCGGGGCTGGCGGCGTGTACGGCCCGGCGGCGGCGGAGTTGGTCCAGGCGCTCCAGTCGTCGGGGCCGGTCCCGCGCGCGCGCACGCCCACAACGTACGTCTTGGCGTTGTCCGCGCCGATCGTGATGCTGGTCGAGCCGTGGCTGAAGGCGGCGAGGGACCAGCTCGTCATGCCGTCCGTGCTGTAGGTCACGTGGTAGCTGGTCGCGCCGGCGGGCGCGCTCCAGCTGGCGGTCAGCGTCCCGTCCGCGCGGCTGACGGAGACGGAGCCGACGGCGTCGGGCGGGGACGTGGCGGCGGCGCCCGGCGCGTCCGCCGCGAAGAGGGCCGCGCCAATGGCCAGCAGCCCGAGGAGGAGGGCGGCTCGCCCCCCGAGAGCGCGCACGTTCAACATGGCTCGCCTCCAGCTTTCGGGGAGCGATAGTAGTAGTCCCAAATACATTCGTCAAATAGTGTTGCTGGTGAGATACTGCCGTCAGAAACCGTAGTATTACGCTTCTTTAGACAAAAGTACGACTCTAATCAGAACAGGTTGAAGGACCGAGCTCCACACATGATTTTCCTCAAAGCCTCTTCGTGGGGCCGGCCCCTGGCCCTCGGCTCCTGGGGGATACTGCCCATTTGCCTACGCACTTTGCTAGAATGGAGGCGGGTGATGGCGGCGATTCGGGGGTATGCACGATGGTTGTGCAACCGTTCAGGCTCGCGATCGCGCTGGCGGGCGCGCTGGCGCTCTTCCTGCTGACGCTTGCGGGCAGCGGCTCCGCCGCGGCTGCGAGCGCGGCCTGCCAGGCGACCGCCGAGGCCGCCTACGACGGCGGAACGCATCCCGCGCCGGGGACGGAGCTGAGCACGCCGCTCGCGATCGAGATCGCCTGCGACCTCCCGACGGAGGTCAGGCTGCGGCTGCCGGGCGGGGCGCGCAGCGGGCACGTGGTGGACACGGCGGCGCCCCTGCGCCTGAAGGACGAGCGCGCCTACCTCTGCCACGGGCAGGAGGCGAGCGTGGAGGTGGCGGCGGAGGCGCTCGGCTGGAGCGAGTCGGTGCCGATCGCGGGGCTCAACGGCATCCCGCAGTGCGACCTGCTGCTGCGGGAGGGGGGCACGCGGCTGCGCTGGACGGGGCCGCGCACCGAGCTGCGCGAGGCGTTCGGGGGGCGGGCGCTGGGCTGGGTGAACTGGGAGCGCGGGCCGGACGGGGCCGTGCCGGGGCTCTCGGTCTGGTCGTTCCGCGAGGGCGAACCGCTGCCCGCGCGCGGCTGGGGCGACGGCGTGGCCCCGCTGCTGGACGGGCTCACGCACTTCCGCCCGGGGGGCGAGTACCTCGTGGTCTCGGACGTGGAGCGGGCCTGGACGTTCCCCAGGCCGCCCTCGGACCGCTCCGTCTTCGAGGACGCGCAGGTGGTGTCGTTCTACGGGCACCCGGGCGTGCCCGCGATGGGCGTGCTGGGCCACGGAACGCCCGCGGAGGTGGCGAACGAGATCGCCCTCTGGGCGGCGCGCTACGACCAGCTGAACGGCCCGCGCGAGGTGATCCCCGCCTTCCACCTGATCACGGGCGTCGCCCAGGCCTATCCGACGCGGGACGGCACCTGGCTCTACCGCCTCTCCGACGAGGGCATCGCGGAGTACGTGGAGGCGGCGCGGGAGCGGGAGATGCTCATCTTCCTGGACGTGCAGATCGGCTGGAGCGACCCGCTGGCGGAGGTGATGCTGCTGGAGCGGTTCCTGCGCGAGCCGTTCGTGCACATGGCGCTCGACCCCGAGTTCGCGACCGAGCACCTGGGCGTGCGCCCGGGACTGGCCATCGGCGGGGTCGAGGCGGAAGCCGTGAACGAGGTCCAGCGCTACCTCGCGCGGCTGGTCGAGGAAGAGGGGATTCCCCCGAAGATCCTGATGGTCCACCAGTTCGCGGCGCGGATGCTGCTCAATCGCGACGCGGTCGAGGACGTGAACGGGGTCGAGCTGTCCATCGACATGGACGGGTTCGGAACCGCGGGCCTGAAGCTGCGGCACTACGGCTGGTACTCGCTCACCGCGCCCTCGGAGCGGCCCGCGCTGAAGCTGTTCTTCGACCAGGACACGCCCGTGATGACGCCGGAGCAGGTGCAGGCGCTGGATCACGTCCCGGACCTGATCATGTACCAATAGATTGCGCGGAGGCCGTATCATCGCGGGCATGAGCGAATCCCCCGAGGAAGGCACGGCGCGGCTGCTGGTGCAGTGTGCGGACGGCCCGGGCATCGTGGCCGCCGTCTCCGACTACCTGTACCGGCACGGCGCGAACATCGTGCAGGGCGACCAGCACTCGACGGGCGGGGAGAACCCGCGCTTCTTCCTGCGGGTGGTGTACGACCTCGCCGGCCTCGACCTGCCCGCGGCGGAGGTGGCGGCGGGCTTCGG
Source organism: Tepidiformaceae bacterium (assembly GCA_963664025.2). Classification (GTDB taxonomy): domain Bacteria; phylum Chloroflexota; class Dehalococcoidia; order Tepidiformales; family Tepidiformaceae; genus UBA2991. Next base: position 73,584 of record OY760861.2, read on the forward strand.
CGAGGAGGTCGCGCCCCGCTTCGGCATGGAGTGGAGCGTCTCCTACAGCGGCGGCCGGCCGCGCCTCGCGATCCTGTGCACGCGGGAGCCGAACTGCGTGCTCGACCTGCTCTGGCGCGCGCGCACGGAGGAACTGGGGGCCGACATCACGATGGTGATCTCGAACCGCGAGATCATGGAGCCGCTGGCGCAGCGCTTCAACGTGCCCTTCCACTGCCTGCCGGTCACGCGCGAGACGAAGGTGGAGCAGGAGAAGCAGATGCTGGAGCTGCTGCGCGGGCAGGTCGACCTGGTCGTGCTGGCGCGCTACATGCAGATCCTGACGCCCACGTTCCTGGACGAGTTCCCGCAGGCGGTGATCAACATCCACCACTCGTTCCTGCCCGCGTTCGCGGGGGCCGATCCGTACGGGCAGGCGGAGAAGCGCGGCGTGAAGATCATCGGGGCGACGGCGCACTACGCCACGGCGGAGCTGGACGCGGGGCCGATCATCGAGCAGGACGTGCTGCGGGTGACGCACCGGGACACGCGCGCGGACCTGATCCGCGTGGGCCGCGAGCTTGAGCGCCAGGTGTTGGCGCGGGCCGTGCGCTGGCACCTCGAGGACCGCGTGCTGGTGTACGACAACAAGACGGTGGTGTTCAGCTAGCGGCGCGTCCTACCACGCCTCGCGACCAGCGGGCGGACCCAAGTCCTCTTCCGGATGAACGTTCCCGGGGCGCACCTGCGGGAGCAGCTTCTCCAGGCCGTAGGCTCGCTTGCGCGGCGCGACCTCATCGCCCTGTCCGCCTTTCCGGGAACCACGCGGCTCGTCGCCCATGAAACAACCCTCTCGCGACGGCCTATTATCCCAGATCGGAAGGGCAAGACTGGGGGGAGCGCGTGGCCACGGTGCTGATCCTGGGCGCTTCCGGGTACGTGGGGAGCCACCTCGTGCCCCGGCTGGCGGCGGAGGGGCGCGCCGTGCGGGCGGCGGGGCGGCGGCGGGAGACGCTCGAAGCGCGCGGCTGGGCGGGCGTCGAGATCGCGCAGGCGGACGCGCTCGACGCGGACTCGCTGGGAGCCGCCTTCGAGGGAATCGACACCGTCTACTACCTCGTCCACTCGATGGCGACGGGCGCGGACTTCCCGGAGCGCGACCGGCGGGCGGCGGAGAACGCGCGGCGGGCGGCGGAGGCGGCGGGGGTGAAGCGCATCGTCTACCTGGGCGGGCTGCAGCCGGAGGGGACCGCCTCGGAGCACCTCGCCTCGCGCCGCGAGACCGGCGACGTGCTGCGGGACGGCGCCGTGGACGTGACCGAGGTGCGCGCGGGCATCGTCGTGGGGCCCGGCTCGGCCGCCTTCGAGGTCATCCGCGACCTCGTCTACCACCTGCCCGTGATGGTGACGCCGCGCTGGGTGCGCTCGCTGACGCAGCCGATCGCGCTCGACGACCTGATCGAGTACCTCGTGCGCCTGCCCGAATCGGAGCCGCCCGGCAGCCACACCTACGACGTGGGCGGACCGGAGGTCGTGCGCTACCAGGACCTGCTCACGCGCTTCGCGCGGACGGTGGGCAGGCGGCTGCTGATCGTGCCCGTGTCGGTGCTCACGCCGCGCCTCTCCTCGTACTGGCTCGACCTCGTGACGGCGGTCCCGTCGAGCGTCGCGCGCCCGCTGATCGACGGGCTGCGGCACGACCTCGTGGTCGACGCGGAGGCGGACCTGCGGGCGCGCATCCCGATCGCGCTGCACACCTACGAGGAGGCCGTGCGCGCCGCCCTCGAGGCCGAGCGCACCGCCCAATTGCCCGCGCGCTGGACGGAGGGCTCGTTCGCGATGCGCGACCACCGCGCCGACATCTCCTTCTACAGCCGCGGGGAGCGCGTCGAGCGCGTCTGCGAGGCCCCGGCGGAGTCGGTCTGGGGCGCGGTGGCGGCGATCGGGGGCGCGAACGGCTGGTACTACGCGAACTGGCTGTGGAGCCTGCGCGGCCTGCTGGACCGCCTCGCGGGGGGCGTGGGGCGGCGGCGGGGACGGCGGCACCCCACCGAACTGCGCACCGGCGACGCGCTCGACTTCTGGCGCGTCGTCGGGGTGGAGCCGGGGCGGCGGCTGACGCTGCTGGCGGAGATGAAGCTGCCCGGCATCGCCATCCTCGAATTCGAGGTGACGCCGGAAGGGGCGGGAACACGCATCGTGACGGCGGCGCACTTCCACCCGGCGGGGGCGGCGGGGCTGCTCTACTGGTACGCCCTCTGGCCCATCCACAAGCGCATCTTCGCGGGCCTCGCGGACGCAATCGCGGCGCGGGCGCTGCGGGCGGCGGCGCGCTAATCGAGCCAGCGCTCGACCTCAGGGCCAGCCCCCTCGCTGAGCAAGGCGTCGAGGGCGGTGACCAGCCGCCCGATCATGGGCCGACGCCCCCGCGGCCAGGCGCGGGAACTGGCGAAGACGAAGGCGGGAGCTTCACGCCCGTCATCCCGCGCCTTCGCCGCGAGCATCCGGTAGCCCGCGACATCCTCGGTCACGATCGCCCAGCCTTCCCTGGGCGCCCACTCGAAGATCACCTCGTCCGGCTGCGTCCGGAGTTCGGGGTGTTCCGCGACCGCGACCGCGTCGTGGCCACGTTCCCGCAGCGCCTCGGCGACGGCGGGCGGCCACATCTCGTCCAGCAGCTGCCTCACGCGCGCAGGACCGCCTGCCGGCGCATCCACTCGGCCCTGGCCCGCTCCGCCTCTTCGTCCAGCCGGTCGAGCCAGTCGTCGATCTCGTCGCGGTATTCGGCGTAGTACCCGGCGGCGACGCGCACCTGATCCTCCGTGATCGCCAGGCTGTCCATGATGAACGGCGTCATCTCATCGGGCGGCCCGTCCCAATCGCGGAAGATGCGTCCCACCACCCACACCGCCGGCCCCCCCGCCAGCGCGGGGCGGCGACCGGTGGCGCCGGGGCGGAAGACGATCCCCGGATGCCGCTGCATACGCAGCCCTTCCTCCAGGAGTTGCTTCGCCAGGGCGGAGCGCGACTGCCCGCTCCGGCGGCACTCGTCCTCCAACTGCTGGAGCAGGCCGTCGTCGACCCGCACCGAAAGGTGGCTGCTCATCGTTCGCTCCGGGCCGCAAGCACGGTGTCACGCAACGTAGCACCTGCGCGTCGGGAGGGGACAGGGGTCAGGGTCAGGCGGAGGTTTCGGGGCTGAGGGAGCGTTCGTGGGCGCCGAGGAGCGAGAGCAGGATCTCCTCGACCTGGGCGCGGCGCCAGTGGCGGACGCGGCGCTCCTCGGGGGCCTGTCCGGGCTCGCCGCCGACGGCGACGCGGGCGACGACTTGCCAGCCGGGGCGCTCCTCGCTCCCGCGGTCGACGAGTTCGAAGGCGGCGCGCTGGCCAGTCCCGACGGTGATGGCGAAGCGGTCGCGCTCGCCGAGGGGGTCGCTGGCGATGGGGAGCGTCTCGCCGTACACGTGGCGAACGTCGGCGATGCATTCGCCGGCCCAGCGGTGGATGTTGGCGAGGACGCGGCGCTGGGAATCGAGGTCGCGGGCGCGGCCCAGGAGCCAGGACTCGCGGCGTTCCAGCCACCCTTCGTGGAGGCTCCGCACGCGCGTCGCGAAGGGCGTACCGTCCACGGCCTCATCTCCTGGCGCTTGGGGTTCGGGTCTACGGAATAGTGAAGGGGCCGGACGCGGGATGCGCCCGGCCCCTCAGCCTTGGGGCGTGGAGCTAGAGCGCCTCGTCGCCGCGCTCGCGGGTGCGGACGCGGACGGCGTCATCCACGCTGGAGATGAACACCTTGCCGTCGCCGATCTCGCCGGAGCTGGCGTTGTCGAGGATGGCGTCCACGACAGCGTCGGCCTGGTCGTCGGCGACCACGAGCGTCAGGTAGACCTTGGAGAGGTACTCGACGCGGTACTCGCGGCCACGCCACTGCTCGGTGATGCCGCGCTGCTTGCCGTGGCCCTTGACTTCCCAGACGGTGATGCCGCCGGAGAAGCCGAGGTCATCGAGCGCGTCCTTGACGGGTTCGAGACGGCTGGGCCGGATGATGGCTTCGATCTTTTTCACCGGGAACTCCTCTCCGGACTCAGGGTCGGATGCGGGACGTGGCGATCGCTCACTTTCCGCCTCCGCCGATTTCGGCCGGTCCGAAGATGCCGGAGCCCGAGGGACCGAAGTCCGGGTAGGCATCGACGCCGTGTTCGATCAGGTCGAGGCCGCGCATCTCTTCTTCCTCGTTCACCCGCAGTCCGACGGTGAACTTGATGGCGAAGAACAGGATGCCCGCCGTCACGGCCGTCCAGCCCACGATGGCCGCGATGCCGATGAGCTGCATGGCGAGCTGCTCGCCGCCGCCGCCCAGGAAGAGGCCGTAGTGCTGCGGGTTGGCGTAGCCCGCCGCGGTCATGCCCGCCTCCGAGGAGAACAGGCCGACGGCGATGACGCCCCAGATGCCCGCGAAGGCGTGCACGGAGACCGCGCCCACGGGGTCGTCGATGCGGAACACGCCGTCCAGCATCTGGACGCCGTAGTACATGACGAGCGCGCCGATGCCGCCGATGACGACCGAGGCCCACGGATCGACCGTGGCGGTGCCGGCGGTGATGGCCACCAGGCCCGCGAGGATGCCGTTGATGGTGAGGCCGGTGTCGTAGCGGCCCGTGCGGAAGCGCGACCAGAGCATGGCCGTGATGCCGCCCGCGCCCGCTGCCAGCGTCGTCGTGACCGCCACGCTGGCGGCCAGCGCGGCCCCGCCGCCGGAGAGGGCGAGCGTGGAGCCCGGGTTGAACCCGTACCAGCCGAACCAGAGGATGAACATGCCGATCGTGGCGATCGAGATGTTGTGGCCGGGGATGGCGCGGACCTCCCCGTTGGGGCCGTACTTGCCCAGGCGCGCGCCCACGGCGATGGCCCCCATGAGCCCGGCGATGCCGCCCACCGTGTGCACGATGCCGGAGCCGGCGAAATCGACGTAGCCGTTGCCGAGCCAGATGTCGCCGTCGGTGAAGGCGCCCATCCACGTCGTCGTGTCCCAGCCCCAGTGGACCACCACGGGGTAGATGAAGCCGGTGACGACGACCGTGTAGATGAGGTAGGCCGAGTACTTCGTGCGGCCCGCCAGGGCGCCCGCCACGATGGTGGCCGCGGCGGCGGCGAAGGCGAACTGGAAGAACCAGCTGGCGTAGTCGTCGAACTCGTTCAGGGCGAAGTTGCCCAGGCCGATGAACTCGTTCGAGGCGTCGCTCACGCCATAGGCGAAGGCCCAGCCGACGAGCCAGAAGGAGATGCCTCCCACGCAGGCGTCGATCATGTTCTTCATCAGGATGTTCGCCGTCTCCTTGGACCGGACGAATCCGGCGGTGAGCATGGCGAACCCGGCCTGCATGAAGAACACGAGGAAGCCCGCGATCAACAGCCAGGCGGTATCGATGGCGCCGACGATGTCTTCGATGGCGCTGCCGTCACCGTCGTGGGCGGAGACCACGGAGATGATGCCGAGCGCAAGCAGGCCGCCAGCGAGCATGGCGGTCGGCCGGCGCAGGGCCGGTAGGGCACGTTTCATGCAATCCTCCTCGATGCCCCCTTCACGGGGCGAAACGTCGGGCATGAAGCTAGGGCGCGATGGTTTCCCGCAGATTGCGCCCCTGTTTCCGGCGCGTTTCGAAACACAGCGTTCACGGAGGAGCGCGCGCCGCTCGCACGACGCTCTTCGCCCCCGTCCGTGCGAGATTTCACAAGCGGCGGGGCTGTGCTACGCTGACGGGCGCAGCGGCGCACGGCCAGACCTGCCCCGCTCCATCCATCCCTGAGTCTGTTACGAAGGAGTTGGCGTCAGCGTGAACATTGTCGTCTGCGTCAAGCAGATCCCCGATCCGGAGACGCCGGCCTCGCAGTTCGCCGTCGATGAGGCGGCGAAGCGCGTGATCCCCGCGCAGGGCATCGCGCCGGTGGTCAACCCCTACGACCCCCAGGCCACGGAGGCGGCCCTGCGCCTGAAGGACGCCGCCGGCGAGGGCGCGATCACGGTCATCAGCCTCGGCGAGGACTCGGCCCGCGACGCCATCAAGCACGCCCTCGCCATGGGCGCCGACGAGGGCGTCCTGCTGAGCGACCCCGACTTCGAGAACATCGACAACTTCCAGACCGCCGTCGCCCTCGCCCGCGCCATCGAGAAGATCGGCGACGTCGACCTCGTGCTCATGGGGCGCGCCTCGGCGGACTGGGACATGGGCGTCGCCCCGCTGGGCGTGGCCGAGCAGCTCGGCATTCCCTGCGTCACCATCGCCAAGTCGATGGAACTGGACGGCGACACGCTCACCGTCGAGCGCGTGCTGGACGACGGTTTCCAGACGGTCGAGGTGGACCTGCCCGCGGTCGTCTCCATCTCCAACGAGTTCGGCGAGCCGCGCTACCCGCAGTTGCGCCAGATCATGCTCGCCGCGAAGAAGACCGTGCAGGTCTGGTCGGCGGACGACCTGGAGCTGGAGGACGACGAGGCCGGCGAGGACAACCGCTGGCTGGAACTGGAAGCGCTCTACATCCCGAAGGTGGAGAGCAACGTCGAGATCATCGAGGGCGACTCCCCCGAGGAGCAGGCCCGCACCCTCGCGCTCAAGCTGCGCGAGGCCAAGCTCATCTAGAGGAACGGCGAATGCCTGGAACGCTCATCATCGCGGAGACGGCGGACGGCGCCGTCGCTCCCCACTCCTTCGAACTGCTGGCGGCGGCGCGCGCGCTGGCCGACCAGGGCGGCGGCTCCGTCAGCGCCCTCGTGGCGGGCGACGAGTCGCTCGCCGCGCCGCTCTTCGCGCACGGCGCCGACGCCGTCTGCCTCGCCCCCGCGGGCTCGCTCGACCCGGGCCACGCGGAGACGGGCGCGGGCGCGGCCCTGGCGGCGCGCGAGGCGGCGGACGCCGACGTCGTGCTCATGGGCCAGACCAGCCTCGGGCGCGACCTCGGCCCGCTCATGGCCTTCCGCCTGAACACGGCCGTCGCCATGGACTGCGTCGCCCTCGCAGCCGAGGGCGGACGCCTGCGCGCGACGCGCAGCTGCTACGGCGGCAACGCCAACGCCGAGGTCACCTGGCGCGGCGACGTGCAGATCGCGACGCTCAAGCTGAAGGCGTGGGACGCCCTGGAGCCGGACGCGGGCCGCAGCGGCGCGGTGACGCCGATCGACGCGACGGGCGAGCAGCGCGTGCGCGTCATCTCGACGGAGGCGGCGGAGTCGACGGGCGTGCGGCTGGAGGACGCCGAGGTGGTGGTCTCCGGCGGGCGCGGCCTGGGCGATCCGTCGGCCTTCGGCATGATGGAGGAGCTCGCCGGGCTGCTCGGCGGGGCGACGGGCGCGAGCCGCGCCGCCTGCGACCTCGGCTGGTACCCGCCCGCGCAGCAGGTGGGCCTCACCGGCAAGACGGTGACGCCGAACCTCTACATCGCCGTGGCCATCAGCGGGGCGAGCCAACACATGGCGGGCATGTCCGGCTCGAAGAACATCGTGGCCATCAACCGCGACCCCGACGCGAACATGGTGCAGGTGTCGCGCTTCGCCGTGGTGGAGGACTACAAGAAGGTCGTCCCCGCCCTGATCGAGGCGATCAAGGCGCTCGACTAGCGGCGAACGGGCACAGATGCCGGGCTGGGGGTAGAGTGGGAGCCAAGCGCTCGGGGGTGGTCCGCGCCATCCCGGGCAGGGAGCGTGAGCGATGACTGGGGTCGCTGTCGAGGCCGCACGAACGCCGCCGGACCTCTACCTCCTCGGCTCGCTCCGCTCGAAACTGGTCTCCAAGCTCACGGGCCTCTCCGTCCGCACGCTGCAGAACTGGCACTCGACCGCTCTCCAGCCGGCAACGCGAGAGCCGGGGAAACGCGGGACGCCCCGCTACTACTCCTGGGTGGACTACCAGCGTCTCTGCGTCGTGTCGTCGCTGCGTGAGCAGGGCGTCCCGACCCAGCGGATCCGCGTGGCGATCCCGATGCTCGACGACCTGTTCCCCGGCTGGTGGGAGCTCTCCCTGCAGGCCTACGCTGGCCGCGTTCCCGGAAGCCAGGCGAAGACGCACATCGTCGTGAAGCAGGATGCGGACATCGTTGTCGACGTCCCGGGCGGACAGACGACCTTTCGCGACCACATGGGAGATGATGCGGGCGATGTCAAGGAGTGCGTCGCGACTTCCCTGCGCGATTTGGAACAGAAGGGCCCGCTCTTCAGGAAGGCGGCCTTCGGCGACGCCGTCACGATGAACCCCGAGATCAACGCCGCGCAGCCGACCATCATTCACACGAACCTTGAAACGTACTTCGTGAGCGAACTCGTCCGGGAATTCAGCGTCGACTACGTCGAGGAAAACTACCGCCTGGATCGCGCGCGCATCCTTCGGGCCGTGGACTTCGAGGCAGCGTCATAGTCACGTTTCTGTGCGACGAACACATCGCCCGGAGATTCGGGGGCGTTCTTGAGGCCTACGGCCATCGCTGCCTCTGGATCGCCGAGAACGCCAACTGGGCCGGGAATTCCGATGCAAGCCATCTAGACCGCCTGGCTGAGGTCGGGGCGGACTTCTACCTGACGCTCGATCACAATCGGGAACCGGATGTGTGGGCGGCGGTCTACGGACGGTTGGCCGAAGGGGTCGGGCGGATGCTGCGGATCAAGCCCAAGCCCCGCGAACAGCAGGGCATTCCCACGCTCACCAGGTACTGGGCACGGGCGTACGAGCGCTTCGAACCGTGGCTGGGCGACCATGAGAAGAAGCTGATCCAGGTGGGAATGCGGATCACCAGCAACAGGTCTGAGCCGGAAGGGGCGCGGGCGTACACCCGCGAAGACATCGGGCAGATGGTGCAGCAGCAACTGCGTATCTACGAAGACAGCCTGGTTCGGAGCGGCACGCCGCAGCGGAACGTGCCGAGGGGGCCGGGGCGTCCGCAGCGGGAGTAGCGCCGGCTACTCGACGACGGCGGGCTCGCCCGGCTGGGGCTGCGGTTCGAGTTCGACGGCGGGGGGCTCGATGGCCGCGGGCTGCGGCTCCATGTGCTCCAGGCCGGCGATGCTGAAGCCGAGGTCGCCCAACTCGCAGAGGAAGCTGCAGTAGGTGAGGCGCAGGGAACTGGTCGACTTGGAGGGGACGTAGCGGAGTTCGCAGCGCGTGCAGCGCAGCATCTCCTCGCTGTCCGGGCCGTAGGTCAGGGCCGGGGGGGCGTCGGGGCCAGTTGTTTCAACCATCGCGGGGACCATGCTAACGCTTCCCCGAGCGACCGCAAGCAGCGGCGCGCGATGGGGGCGGGTTCTTGAAGCGCGCCGCCGGGACTGGTAGCCTGTGCGGGCTGGATTCACCCCGCGCAGCAGGCCTTGGAGGGAGGCGATGCAGCGTCCGCAGTTCTTCTCCCGTTCCGCCGCCACGCGGCCCCTTCCCTGGTATCTCGACGTGAACCGGTTGGGCGTCGCCACGGTGGAGATGCTGGGCACGATCGCGGCCCTCTTCATCTACTTCTTCGTGCGCGGCGGGCGGCCCGATGACATCGAGGCCTCGCTGAGCCGGGGGCTGCAGATCATCGACCTCGAACAGCGGCTGGGCATCTTCACGGAAGTGCATTGGCAGGAGGCGTTCCTGCCCTACGACCTGCTGATGGACATCGCCAACCAGATCTACGCGTGGGGGCACTACCCCGTGCTCGCCGCGATCGGCGTGTGGCTCGCCATCAAGAATCCCTCGCGCTTCCGCTTCGTGCGCAACGTGATGCTGCTCTCGGGCGTGGTGGGCATCGCCGCCTACTGGCTGCTGCCGACGGCCCCGCCGCGGCTCATCCACCTCTCCGGCGTCGACTTCGGCTTCGTGGACACGGTGCACGGGGGCGCGGACGTGGTGTACCTGCAGCCGGCGCCGTTCGTGAACGACTTCGCGGCGCTGCCGAGCTTCCACTTCGGCTGGATCGCGCTCGCCTCGGCGGCCATCTGGGTGAATACGCGCAATCCCTTCCTGCGCGCGTTCGCCGTGGCCCTGTCGGTCGTGATGTGGTGGGCGATCGTCGTGACGGGCAACCACTTCTTCTTCGACATGATCGCGGGCGGCCTCGTCGTCGCCGTCTGCTGGGTCGCGGTCGCCTACCTGGACCGCATCGGGGTGAGCGCGCGCCTGACGGCGGCGCTGCTGGCGGGCGTCCGGCGGCTGCGCTCGCGCCTCGCGGACGCGGTGGCGTACCCTCGCCCCCGTGCCGGAACTGGATCGCGGAACCTGGACCTGCGCCTACGACGTTGAGGGGGCGGCGGACGCGCCCGCCGCGCTGCTCCTGCACGACATCCCCGACGACCGCCGCGCCTGGCGCGCGCTCGCCGCGGACATGGCCGAGGAGTTCCGCACGCTCTCGCCGGACCTGCGCGGCTTCGGCGAGAGCGGCCGCCCGCCGGAGCCCGCCGCCCCGCCCACGCTGCGCGACTACGCGGGCGACCTGATCGCGCTGCTCGACGCCGAGGGCGTGGGCGCCTGCACCGTCATCGGCGCGGGGTTCGGGGCGGAGGTGGCGCTCGCGCTCGCGCTCGATGCGCCCGCGCGCGTGGAGCTGATCGTCGTCAGCGACGCCGTCGCCGTCGCCGACCACTCCTCCTACGGCGAGGGGCTGCGGGCGAACGAAGCGCGGCGCGCCGAGCAGGGACGGCTGGCGGCACGCTTCGGGATGGGGCGCGCCGGGGCGCACGCGGCGGAGGACGGCGCGGACGAGTACCTGCGCGCCTCCCTGCGCGAGCGCTACCGGGGCATCGACGCGGACGCCTTCGCGGCGGCGCACGAGGCGCGGACGGCGCGCGACGGCCTCGCGGGGCGGCTCCCCGCGCTGGACGCGCCCGCGCTGGTGGTGGCGGGCGCGGACGATCCGCTCCTGCCGGCGGCGCGCCTGCTGGCGGACACGCTCCCGAACGGGCGGCTGGTCACGATCGCGGGCTGCGGGCGGGGCGCGCCGTTCGTGGCCCCGCGCGCCTTCGAGGGCGCGCTGGGCGCGTTCCTCGGCGACGTGCGCGGAGCGGAAGCGCGCGCCTGACCGGGGCTGCTATACTCTGGCCCGCTCCAACGACACGCCAGGGGGTCGCCAAGGCATGAAGCGCATTCTCGCCCTCCTCGTTCTGCTCGCCGTCGCCGCCTCGGTGGTGGTCGTGATGCGGCGCAACGCCGGCGTCGATGACTTTCTCGATGAGGACCTCGACTAGCTGAGCGACGCGCCACAGTTCCCGACCGGGCCCGCGCCAGGGCCATCCGCCGAACCGGTCGTGACCGGCTACGGAGCCGTGTGCGCGCACGGCTCCGGGGTCGAGCCGCTCTGGGAGGCGCTGGCGGCGGGGCGCTCGCCCGCGACCGACTGGTCGCCCGATGACGGCCCCGAGACCTGCCGCGCGGGCCCCATCCCCGACGGCTACCGCCCCCATCCGCGCATCCCCCGCAATCTCGCGCACTTCCTCGACCGCGGCTCGATGATCGGGCTCGACGCCGCCCTGCAGGCGGTGGAGGCGGCGGGGCTGACGGCGGGCATCGCGGACTCGCGGCGCTTCGCCGTGGCCGACGGGCTCGCCTTCCGCGCGCCCGGGCAGGCCACGCTGTTCGCGCCCTACGGCCAGCTCGTAGCGCGCACGCTGGGCGTGCGCGGAGCGGTGGCGGCGCTGGCGGGAGCGGAGACGAGCGGGCTCGCGGCGATCGCGGAGGCGGCGGCCATCGTCGCCCGCGGCGAGGCGGACGTCGCCGTGGCGGGAGCGGCGCAGGCGCTGCAGCCGCCCGTGCTCGCGCACCTCGCCGAGCGCGGCCTGATCGCGCCGGACCACGCGCATCCCCTCGACGCCCACCCCGATGGCTGCACGCCCGCCGAGGGCGCCGCCTACATCGTGATCGAGGCGGAATCGCACGCCCGCGCGCGGGGCGCGTCCGTCCACGCGCGCATCGCCGCCGCGACCCGCACCTTCGACCCGCTGGCGGAGCCGCTCGACCCGAGCGATCCGGCGGAGGCGGGCCGCGCGATGCAGGCCGTGCTCGGGGCGGCGGGCTACCTCCAGAACCAGGTCGATCACGTCGTCTCCTGCGCGGACGGGCGCGCCAACCGCGACGCCTCCGACGCCGTCGGGCTCACGCGCACCTTCGGGCGGCACGTCTACTACGCGAGCGTGACCGCACCCGCGGGGGCGCTGGGGCAGACGCTGGCGGCCAGCGGGCCGCTCGCGCTCGTCTACGCGCTGGAGGCGATGCGCCGCCAGCAGGTCGCGCCCGCCGCCGGGTTCCGCGAGCCGCCGGAGCGCTCCGACCTGAGCGTCGTGCGCGAGACGCGCGACGAGCGCCTCGACTGCGTGCTCGTGACGTCGCTGGGGATGGGCGGCTCGAACGCGAGCGTGCTGCTCCAGCGGTAGCGTCCGGGCGATTCCTTCCGCGTTGCCGCGCGCGCCGGTAGCATTCGCGCGGTGGAGATCAGCTGGATCGGGCGCACCTGCTTCCGCCTTCGCGGCCGCGAGGGGGCTGTCCTGACCGACCCCGTGGCCGCCTCGACGGGCTACAGCCTCGGCCGCACGAGCGCCGAGATCGTCACCCTCAGCCGCCGCGACGACCCCGACATCAGCAATGACAAGGGCGTTCGCGGCGACCCGCGCGTGTTCGAGGCCCCGGGCGAGTACGAGGTGCGCGGCATCCTCGTGACGGGCATCCCCATCGCGCGCGAGGACGGCGAGCGCACGATGGCCTTCGCCTACGAGATCGACGGGGTGAACATCGTCCACCTCGGCCTGCCCGACGCGCCGCCGCCGGCGACCGTGCTCGAACGCTTCGAGAACGTGGACGTGCTCCTGATGCCGGTGGGCGGCGGCGGGTCGCTCACGGCCTCGGTGGCGGCGGACCTGATGCAGCGCATCGACCCCAACATCGTGATGCCGATGAACTACCGCACGGAACTGGAGCGGGCCGACCTCGAACCGATCGACCGCTTCCTCAGCGAGGCGGGAGCGACGCCCGAACCGCGCCCCCGCCTCTCCGTGACGCGCGCCTCCATCCCGAGCGAACTGACGGTCGAGGTGCTGAAGCCGCGCGGGAGCTAGCCGGAGCGCCGCTAGCGGTCCGCGACGAGCGCCCCGTAGGCGTGGGGAACGCGGTCGCGGAGGGCGTGCGTGCCGGGGGCCATGTCCTTCCAGCGCGCGTTGGCGCGGTTCACCTGCGCCGCCATCGCCACGCCCGTCCCGGCGGGCACGGCGGTGAGAGGCGCGCCCGTGGGGGCGGTGAGGACGCCGCCATCCGTCCAGGCGGCGGCGGTGTAGACGCGGTTCTCGTCGCTGCGGGCGCGGGCGATGCGCTCATTCATGGGGTGGCCGCCGAAGCCGGGCCAGGCGAGCACGTCCGCCCCTTCGAGCGCGAGGCAGCGCCCCACCTCCGGGACCAGCCCCTCGTCGCCGCAGAGCAGCCCGACGTTCCCCGCCTCCGTGGGCGTCACGGGCGCGCCCGACTCGCCCAGGTCGATGCCGCGCCCGTGCGTGGCGCGGTGCTCGACCGTCTCCTCCGGCGTCACGAGGACGGCGGTCTGCTCCATCGTGCAGCCGTTGGTAGCGACGGCGAAGGCGACGGCCCCGCCGTTGGCGCGCACGGCCTTCTCGACGGCGGGCAGCGACGCCTGCCAGCCCTCGGATGCGGGCTCGCCCGCGAACACGGCGAGGTCGCAGTCCTGCTCGCGCAGCGCCTCGTAGCGCGCGATCAGCGCGCCCGCGGCGAAGAGGTCGCCGGAGCCCGGCACGACGGCGATGCGCCGGTTCTCCTGGGCGGGGACCAGCGGCTCCTCCAGCAGCGCCCTCGCGGGGGCGTCTTCCCACGATTCCGTGAGGCGACCGTAGAGGCTGGGGCGGCGAGGGACGGTCGCGGGCGGCGCCTCCGACGGGTCGATGACGTACGTGACGACGGTGTCGCCCGTGCTGGGCGCGGCGATGCGCGTCTCGCCCTGGGGGTCGATGACGCAGGAGCGCCCGGCGTAGATGAGGGCGCCGTCCTCCGGCCCCCACTTGTCCGCCGCCGCCACCCAGACGCCGTTCTCGAAGGCGCGCGCGGGCATCAGGTACTCGCACTGCGTGGTGCTGAGCTGCTCGACGGTGCTCGCCCACGAGACCCAGGCGGTCAGGTCGAGGATGACCTCGGCCCCGTTGACGGCGAGGGAGCGCGCGATCTCGGGCTGGCGCCCGTCGGCGCAGATGAGCGCGCCGAAGCGCGCGAAGCCCGCGTCGAACACGGGGAAGGCGTCGCCGCGCCGGAACCAGGTGTTGTCGAAGTGCCAGAGGAAGCCCTTGTCGTAGCGCCCCGCCGTCTCGCCGTCGGGGTTGAAGACGACGCCGCTGTTCGTGAGCGCGCCGTCCTCGTGGGGGACGGCCATGCCCGCGGCCAGCCAGTAGCCGTGCTCGCGCGCCTTCGCCCCGAAGAGCGCGGCCACCTCGGCGAAGGGGCGCACGCCGGGGCGCGCGTAGGGGTCGGCGTCGCGCACGTAGTAGGCGGGGTAGGCGCACTCGGGCAGGGCCACGAGCTGCGCGCCCGCCGCGCCCGCCGCGTCGAGCGCGCGCAGGAGGCCCTGCAGGTTCTCCTCGGCGTCTTCGAGGTCGTGGGCGCGCACCTGGCAGCAGGCGACGGTGAAGCGTTCCATGCGGCGTCTCCCGCCCCAGCTTCGCACGGACGCGATGCGGTTGCTAGACTCGATCGCGGAGAGGTGTCCGAGTGGCTTATGGTGCCGTTCTCGAAAAGCGGTGTGCAGCGATGCACCGGGAGTTCGAATCTCCCCCTCTCCGCCAGCCTTCCCCCATCCGGTAGTTCCCCGCCCGCCAACACCCCCACCGTTCCCCCAGTCAAGGCGACGCACAGCTTGCTCCCCTCGCGGCGCGAACCGCGGAGAGCCGCCCCATGAAGCCGATTTCAGGAAAAACGGGCGCGGACGGTGGCGATGGTCGAGGGGCTGAGGCCGAGCGAGCCGAAGTAGCCGGCGGCGGAGCCCCAGCGTCCGCGGATGAAGTCGAGCGTGAGCGCCATGTCCCCGGGGATGGCCGTCATCATCAGGCGACCCGTCTCGGCGCTGATGCCGTACTGCTCGAAGCGGTCCAGGCGCTCCTCGACGAGGGGTTCGAGCTCCTTCGTGGAGACGGCGTAGTCGGCGATGATGCGCTCATCGGGGACGCCCGCGAGCTCCAGCAGGAGGGCGGCGGCGACGCCCGTGCGGTCCTTGCCCACGGCGCAGTGGAAGAGCACCGGCCCGGAGGCCGCCGCGATCGTCTCGGCGAGCGTGCGGTAGGCGGCCCCGCCCTCCGTGAGGAACTCGCGGTAGATAGCGGCGTGGCCGGGGAAGGCGTCCCGCCGCGCGAGCGCCCCGGGCGAGGCGTCGGCCTCGAACACAGGCGCCTTGATGACAGTGACGCCGTAGCGGCTGAGGTCGGGCGTGGGGTACGTCTCGTGCTCCATCGCCGAGCGGAAGTCGACGACGACGCGCACGCCGAGCGCGGCAAACGCAGCCTGCCCGGCCTCGGTCAGCTCGTGCAGGCTGCCGCTGCGGATGATGCCGGAGGCGGCGGTCTCGTGGCCGCCGGCGGTGGGGTGCCCGCCCAGGTGGCGGACGTTGTGCGCGATTTCGAGGCGAATCTTGCGGTCGGTATCGGCGTCGTTGCGTTCGATCGTTGCGGTAGTCACGCCCCCAGCGTACGCGCGCGTTGTGATCGGCGCGTGAACGCACGGGGACGGGCTTCACTCCCCGGGGATGGCGGCGTCGGGGTGGGCGTCGTAGCGGGGGAGGTAGGGCTTCAGGTCGAGCACGGGGGTGCCGTCGATGGCGTCGAGGCCGCGCACGCGCAGGACCGTCCCCTCGACGCCCAGCAGGGGCACGGCGGAGACGCCGAGGTGGTTGGGGCGCAGCTGGCTGCGGGTCGCGAGGACGCCCGTCTGGACGCCCTCGACCGGCAGCGTCGCGGGCTGCTCGGGCGCATCCGCCGCGAGGTCGAGGTAGCAGACGGCGATGACGTGGCTGTACTCGCCGAGGCCGCGCAGTCGCTCCGCGTGCTCGGGGAGCACTTCGATGCGGCTCTCGACGCGCTCCCAGCCCCGCGGACGCGGCTTCGCCACGCCGTTCCGCACGAACGCGATGGCGCGCAGGGTCACGCGCTCCGGCGGGTCCGGCCGCTCGAACGCGCGGAAGCGGTCGAGGAGTCCCATGGGGCGACTGTACAGCTTCCCGCAGCCAGAGCCGCCCGCCTTCACACCCCCCGAGACGCCCCCGAACGCTGGCGGTTGGGGCCCTTGTCGTGGTAAACTGCGCAAGACTCCTAACAATACCCGCGGTGGCGTTCCGAACGCCCGCGGTCCAACCCCGAACAAGGCAGCGTATGGCCATCGAAGAGGCGACCCCCAGCACCTACACCGCGGCCAACATCCAGGTGCTCGAAGGTCTCGAAGCGGTCCGCCGCCGGCCCGGCATGTACATCGGCACGACCGACAAGGCGGGCCTCCACCACCTCGTCAAGGAACTCGTCGACAACGCCGTCGACGAGGCGATGGCGGGCTTCTGCGACCGGATCGACGTCACCTTCCAGGCGGACGGCTGGTGCACCGTGAGCGACAACGGGCGGGGCATCCCCGTGGGCGTGCAGAAGCAGACGGGCAAGACCGCCGTCGAGACGGTGATGACCGTGCTGCACGCGGGCGGCAAGTTCGGCGGGGGCGGCTACAAGGTCTCGGGCGGCCTGCACGGGGTGGGCGCGAGCGTGGTGAACGCGCTCGCCGAGGAGATGCGCGTCGAGGTCGTCCCCGACCCCGCGGCGCAGGGCAAGCGCACGGCGGGCAAGGTCTACCGCCAGGACTACTCGCGCGGCGAGGCCCTGAACAAGCTCAAGCCCCAGCCGCTGACGAACGGCCGCCGCCCGGGCACGACGATCTCCTTCAAGCCGGACGCCGACGTGTTCGACTCGACCTCGTTCGATTTCGCCATCGAGGCCAACCGCCTGCAGCAGTACGCCTACCTGACGAAGGGGACGTGGTTCCGCCTGTACGACGAGCGCGACGGGCAGGAGATGAACTACTACTTCGAGGGCGGCATCCAGAGCTTCGTGCGCCACGTGAACCGCGACCGCGCCGTGCTCAACCACGATCCCGTGTACGTCGAGCGCGAGATCGAGGGGAACCTGATCGAGTGCGCGATCCAGTACAACGACGGCTTCAGCGAGTCGGTCTACACGTTCGCGAACGGGATCAACACGATCGACGGCGGCGCCCACCTGACGGGGTTCCGCAGCGCCCTCACGCGCGTGCTCAACGACTACGCGCGCAAGGCGAAGGTGCTGAAGGAGGGCGACGCCAACCTCGGCGGCGAGGACGTGCGCGAGGGGCTGGTGGCGGTCGTCTCGGTGAAGCTGCCGGAGCCGCAGTTCGAGGGCCAGACGAAGACGCGCCTGGGCAACGCCGAGGTGGCCGCGCACGTGCAGAGCGCGCTCGGCGAGGCGCTCACGCAGTACCTGGAGGAGAACCCCTCGGACGCGCGCCGCGTCATCGAGAAGGGCATGACCGCCGCGCGCGCGCGCGAGGCCGCCCGCAAGGCGCGCGACCTGGTTCACCGCAAGAGCGCGCTGGAGAGCGGCAACCTCCCCGGCAAGCTCGCGGACTGCTCCAGCCGCGACCCCGAGGAGTCCGAGATCTTCATCGTCGAGGGCGACAGCGCGGGCGGCTCAGCGAAGCAGGGCCGCGACCGTCACACGCAGGCGATCCTGCCCCTGCGCGGGAAGATCCTGAACGTGGAGAAGGCGTTCCCCGAGAAGATGCTGGGGCACGAGGCCATCCGCCTCATCATCTCCGCCCTGGGCACGGGCATCCGCGACACGTTCGACATCGAGAAGCTGCGCTACCACAAGGTCATCATCATGACGGACGCGGACGTGGACGGGGCGCACATCCGCACGCTGCTGCTCACCTTCTTCTTCCGCAACATGGTCGAGCTGATCGAGAACGGCAACCTCTACATCGCCCAGCCGCCGCTCTACCGCCTGCAGCAGGGGAAGACCACGCACTACTTCTTCTCCGACCCGGAGCTGAAGGCGTTCCAGCGGGGCAAGAAGCAGAAGGGCAACGTGCAGCGCTTCAAGGGCCTCGGCGAGATGAACGCGGACCAGCTCTGGGAGACGGCGCTGAAGCCGGACTCGCGCATCCTCATGCAGGTCACGATCGAGGACGCCGCCGCCGCCGACCGCATCTTCGCGGAGCTCATGGGCGAAGACGTGAGCCACCGCCGCCGCTTCATCCAGACCCACGCCAAGGACGTCCAGAACCTGGATGTGTGAGGAGAGCGCCGCGCTGGCGCGCGGCTGAGGGGCGAGGAGAGCGCGCCGCTGTCGCGGCGCTGAGTGGAGAGTGGGGGTCAGCGGCGACGCTGGCGGCGCAGGGTCGTCAGCATCCGGCTGACCTCTTCAAGGAGTTCCCGGAGGGGCGCTGTTTCCTCGTGGGGAAACCAGCCGAGGTCTTCGCAGAGCATGAGAAGCGTGTCCGTTTCGGCCAGCGAGCCTTGGGCGATAGCGAAGAAGTGGGCTTGTCGCCCTGCGTCTCACGAGACCATCCCTCCGCGACGTTGGCAGGAATCGAGACCGCCGCCCGCGTAACCTGCGACCGCATCCCATACTTCTCGACCTCCGGCAATCGGGGGGCCAACCGATACACCTCCCTGGCGATGCCCATCGCCTTCTGCCAAACCACCGCCTGCCGATAATTCACTTCACTCGCCCCTCAGCCGCGCGGCAGCGCGACGCGCTCCTCACCCCAAAGGCGCGCTCTCCTCGCATGGCGGGAGTGCATGGGAGTCGAACCCACCCCTCGCCGCGCTGGCGACGAGGCGACCGTTTTGAAGACGGCGAGGACCACCGGGCCCTATCCACTCCCCCGGCTCCCTATCCTACCGCGCCGCGCCCCCACTCTTCACTCAGCGACGCGACAGCGGCGCGCTCTCCTCGCCCCTCAGCCGCGCGGCAGCGCGACGCTCTCCTCGCCTACACGTACGGCAGCACCCTCTCCGCGAACAGCCTTGCGGGCTCGCGCGTGTCGCGGCCGAAGAACTCGATGACGAACATGTCGCAGCCGGCGGCGCGGTTGGCCGCGATCTGGTCGCGGATGCGCTCGGGGCCGCCGGAGAGGGCGAGCGGGCCGGTGGGGTCGCCGAGATGGCCGCCGAAGATGCGCTGGGCGCGCTCGATCATCGGAGCGGCGGACGCTTCGTCCGGGGCGATCGTGACCAGGCACTGCTGGCTGACCGTGATCTCGCCCGGGTCGCGGCCAACAGCAGCGCAGTGCTCGCGCAGGACCGCGACCTTGCGCGCGAGGTTCGAGTGGTGGCCCGCGAGATTGTTGTAGATGTCGGCGTGTTCGGCGGCGATGCGGAGGGTGACGCGCTCGCCCGCGCCGCCGATGAGGATGGGCGGGACGCGCGGCGGCTTCGGCTCGCAGACGAGGTTCTCGGCGCGCACGTGCTCGCCCTCGTAGGTCACGGGCTCGTCCTCGGTCCACATGCGCTTCAGCAGGACGACGGTCTCCTCGAGCTGGCGCAGGCGCTCACGCGTGGAGAGGAAGGGCATGCCGAAGTCGGTGAACTCGCGCTCCATCCAGCCGCCGCCGAGGCCGGGGATGACGCGCCCGCCCGCGATCACGTCGGCGGTGGCGATGACCTTGCCGAGGTGCGCGGGATTGCGCATCCCCGCGGGCGTGACGAGCGTGCCGATCCCGACGCGCTCGGTGACGGCCGCCAGCGCCGAGACCGTGCTCCACGCCTCGAGGATGGGGATGGCGGGCGACTGCGGCCCGTAGAGGTGGTCGTTCACCCAGATCGAGTCGAAGCCGAGCGACTCGAACTCGCGGGCGGCGGCGCTCGCCTCCTCCCAGGTGCGCTTGATCTGCGGCACGTTGACGCCGAAGTGGGGCTTGCCGGTCGCTTCCATCGGGGTTCCCTTCCCGCGGCGGGAGGCCGCGACGGCCGCATTCTACGGGCAGCCCGCCGCGGAGCCCTCCCGCGCGGGGAACGTGGGCAAGCGCGGGGATACAATGCGATCCGATGGTCGAGCTCGCGAGCTACCTGTTCTGGACCGGCCTCGCGCTGGCCGCGATCGCGTCGGCGACGTACGTCGCGCACGCCGCCAGCGCGGTGGTCAGCCTGCGGCGGCTGAGCGCGCAGACCGACGCGGGCACGGTCACGCTCTCGGGCGCGACGGGGACGCCCAGCGCCGGCCTCGGGCGGCTCGCGACGGCGTTCGCGGCGCTGACGGCGCTGGCCCTCACCATCTCGCTCATCGCGCGCTGGATCGCCGTCGAGCACGCGCCGCTCTCGAACCTGTACGAGTACACGGTGGCGCTGGCGTGGGGCGTGGCCGTGGCCTGGCTCGCGTTCGAGCGGACGGCGCGGGCGCGGCGCTTCGGCGTCGTCGCGCTCCCCATCGTGACGGCGCTGCTCGGCATCGCCACGCTCTTCCCCGACGAGGTCGTGCCCCTCATCCCCGCCCTCCAGAACGGGCCGCTGCTAACGCTCCACGTGAGCGTCGTGATGGTGTCGTACGCGGTGCTGACGGTGGCGTTCAGCGCGGCGGTCATCTACCTGGCGCAGGGGGGCGAGGGACGGCGGCGGTTCGCCGCGCTGCCGGGCGGGGAGGCGGCGGGCGACCTCGCGCACCGGGCCGTGCTGGTGGGATTCCCGCTGCTGGCGCTGGGCATCGCGCTGGGCGCGTGGTGGGCGAACAGCGCCTGGGGCCGCTACTGGGGCTGGGACCCGAAGGAGACGAGCGCGCTGGTCGTGCTGCTGGCGCTGGCGGCCTACTTCCACGCGCGCGCGGGCGAGGGGTCGGTGGCGGGCGCGCCCATCATCCGCTGGTTCGTGCCCGCGCGGCTCCGGCGCAGCTGGCGCCCCGACCCGATGTGGTGGCTGGTGGCGATGTACGCGCTGATGCTGTTCACCTACTTCGGCGTGAACCTCTGGATCACGGGCCTGCACAGCTACGCGGGGGTCTAGGGAGCAGCGTCCGCCATGCGCGGCAGCGCCGGGAAGGGGCGCGCCTGTTCGTAGGCGCGGGAGGCGCGCAGCACGAGGTCGTCGCGGTGGCGCGGGCCGACGATCTGGAGGCCGCAGGGCAGACCCGCGTCCGTCAGGCCCGCGGGCGCGGACGCCGCCGGGTGGCCCGTGAAGTTGAACGGGTAGGTGAAGGCGATGCCGTTCACCTGCTCGCCCTCGACCTCGCGCGGGATGGGGCCGGCGGGGCCGAACGCCTCCGTCGGGAGCGTGGGCGTGAGCAGCAGGTCGTACCGCTCGAAGAGGCGCGCCGTCCACGCGACCAGTTCGCCGCGGCGGCGCAGGAACTCCTGGAAGTCGCTGGGGCCGACTTCGAGGGCGCGGTCGAGCTGGCGCACGTAGCGCGCGGTGAACTCGTCGTGGCGCGTCGAGTAGTTGTCCCACTCCTGCCCCAGCGACTGGAAGGCGGAGACGCGCGCCCACCAGCCGCCCATTTCGGGGATGGCGTCGCGGTTCTCCTCGACCTCGTGGCCCATGGCCGCGAACGCCTCGACCGCGGCCCGCACCTCGCGCAGCACGTCCCGCTGGACGCGGGTCACGCCGAGCGTCTCGTTGAAGGCGATGCGCAGCTTCGGCGGCGGCTCCTCCAGCGTCTCCGCGTAGGAGACGTCCGGCGCGGGCAGCGACTCCGGGTCCTCGGCGTGCGGCCCCGCGACGACGTCGAGGTAGACGGCGGCGTCGCGCACGCAGCGGGTGAGCGGGCCGTAGCAGCTGATGCTGAGCCAGGAGGGCATGGCGCGGGGCGCGATGGGCGTGCGCCCGTGCGAGGGCTTGAGGCCGTAGAGGCCCGTGTAGCAGGCGGGGATGCGGATCGAGCCGCCCCCGTCGCTCGCCGTCGCCAGCGGGACCATGCCCGAGGCGAGCGCCGCCGAGGAGCCGCCGCTCGACCCGCCGGGCGTGCGCTCCGGGTTCCAGGGATTGCGCGTCGCCCCGAAGAGCTCGTTGTCGGTGAAGGGGATGTGGCCGAATTCGGGCGTGTTCGTCTTGCCCACGACGATCGCGCCCGCCGCCTTCAGGCGCGCGACGAGCGCATCGTCGAAATCGACGCGGTTGTCGCGGTAGAGGCGCGAGCCCCGGGTGGTGACGAAGCCCGACGCGTTTTCGAGGTCCTTCACGCCCAGCGGCAGCCCCGCGAAGGGCCCCGCCTCCTCGCCCGCATCGAGGCGCTGCTCCAGCGCCCGCGCCTCGCGCAGCGCGCCCCCGGGGTCGACCTCGACGAAGGCGTTGAGGCCGGGGTTGAGCGCCTCGATGCGGGCGAGCGAGCGCTCCATGAGCGCCACCGGCGAGAGTTCGCGCGCGCGCACCAGCGCCGCCAGTTCGTGCGCGGGGGCGAAATCGAGGTCGCGGCCGGAGTCAGGAGGCATGGGCTCAGCCGCCCTGGATGTTGATGCGCAGCTCGACGGCGTCGCCGTCGGCGATGGGCGTATCGAGCCGGGACTGGACGTCGTTGATGACGGCCAGCACGGCCTCCTGGTCGCGCTCGTTGAACCCCTCGTCGGCGAGGATCGCCTTGGCCGTGAGGCCCTCGCGCCAGTCGAGCGCGTAGCTCTCGCGCTTCGACGTGGAGAGGTTCTGGAGCGTGGGGAAGAGCTTCACCGTGACCGCCATGTGCGCCTCCGCGCGCGCATTCTACGGCCTCGCGCGCCCCGCCCGTGCCGCGCGCGCCGCCGTGGGCTACGATCGCGGGGTCATGCTGACGCTCGCCATCGAATCCTCCTGCGACGAGACCGCCGCCGCCCTCATCGAGGACGGGACGCGCATCCACAGCACGATCGTCGCCAGCCAGGTCGACCTGCACGCGAAGTACGGGGGCATCGTGCCCGAGGTCGCGAGCCGCGAGCACCTGCGCCGGATCACGCCCGTCGTGCGCGAGGCGCTGGCCGAAGCGGACTGCGACCTCGATGACGTGGACGCCGTCTGCGCGACGCGCGGGCCGGGGCTCGCGGGGGCGCTGCTGGTGGGCTACAGCACGGGCAAGGCGATCGCCTTCGGGCGCGACCTGCCCTTCCTCGGCGTGAACCACCTGGAGGGGCACGTCTACGCGAACTGGCTCGTGGAGGGCGACGCGCCCGCCTTCCCCGCCCTCTGCCTCGTCGTCTCCGGCGGGCACACGGACCTGATCCTGATGCGCGGGCACGGCCAGTACGAGCGCCTCGGGGGCACGCTCGACGACGCCGCGGGCGAGGCGTTCGACAAGTCCGGGCGGCTGCTGGGGCTACCCTTCCCCGGCGGCCCCGCCATCTCGAAGCTGGCGGCGACGGCGGGCGCCTCGGCGCTGAAGCTGCCGCGGGCGTGGCTGCGCGGCACCTGCGACTTCAGCTTCAGCGGCCTGAAGACGGCGGTCCTGCGCGCCGTGCGCGAGGAGCGCGCCGCGCCCGCCGAGATCGCGTGGGAGTTCCAGGAGGCGGTCGTGGACGTGCTCACGGGCAAGGTCTCGCGGCTGGCGCGCGAACTGGACGTGGCCGAGGTGCTGCTGGCGGGGGGCGTGGCCGCCAACGGGCGCCTGCGCGAGGAGATGCGGGCGCGCAGCCCCGTGCCCGTGCGCATCCCGCCGCCCTCGCTCTGCACGGACAACGCGGCCATGATCGGCGCGGCGGGCGGCCACCGCCTCGCCCTCGGCCAGCGCAGCCCCCTCGGCGAGGACATCTTCAGCACGAACGACTGGGGGGCGGTCGGGTATTAGCTATTAGCCGTTGGCTCTTGGCCGTTGGTCCACTCCGCCGCCAGGCTTGGGCGGTCGATGCCGGGGACGGAGGCGGGGACCAGGAGCCGGCAGCCCCGCCTAAGCGCGCGCCCGCGTACACTCCGCTCACGCCATCAGCGCCCCGGGAGAGATCATGGTCTGGTTTGTCAGTGTCGCCATCGCCGTCATCCTTTGCGGCGTCGCCTTCCTGTTCGGACGGGCGATGCGCAGCGAAGCGGAGCCGGGAAGCCCCGAGTCCGATCGCGGGCTCATCGTGATCGTGCTCTCCATCATCGTGTTCGTCATCTGGGCGGGCGCGCATACGGCCTTCAACGCGATCAAGCAGGTCGAGGCCGGCCACGTCGCCGTCGTCTACCAGTTCGGCGAGATCGTCAGCCAGAAGGGCGAGGGTCTGCAGGTCATCGCGCCCTGGCAGGAGATCCGCACGGAGAGCATCCGCGTCCAGCGCCACCGCTTCGACAACGTGAGCGGCTTCTCCAGCGAGACGCAGGACGTGATCGTCTCCGCCACGGTGAACTACCGCGTCGACCCGGGAGCCGTGCAGGAGCTGTACCGGACGGTCGGGCCGAACTGGTTCGACACGCTGGTGGAGCCGCGCATCAACCAGTTCTTCAAGGCCGAGACGGTCAAGTACAAGACGGTCGACATCGCCCCCAACCGCGAGCAGATCCGGCTGGAGGTGCAGGAGAAGCTCGACACCGACCTGCGGCGGTTCTCGATCACGATCACGGACCTCCTCATCGACAACATCGACTTCAACGAGGACTTCAAGCGCTCGATCGAGGAGAAGCAGATCGCGGCGCAGAACGCCCTGCGGGAGCAGGAGCGCATCACCCAGGCGCAGAACGAAGCGGTGCAGCGCGAGGAACAGGCCAAGGGTGAAGCCGCCGCCGAGATCGAGCGGGCGAAGGGCGCCGCCGAGTCGATCCGCCTCCGCGCGGAGGCGCAGGCCGAGGCCAACCGCCTGCTCGACGAGTCCCTGACCGAGCAGGTGATCCAGTGGCTCGCCGTCGACAAGCTGGCGCCGAACGTCAACATCGCCCTCATCCCCAGCGGCGAGGGCATCATCCTCGACCCGGCGACGCTGCTCGCGGGCGTGAACACGCCCGCGCCCGCCCCGCAGCCGGAGGCCGTGACGCAGCCGTAGGCGGCGCCCGCCTCAGCCGCGCAGCGTGCGCAGCCGCAGGACGTAGGTGGTCACGCCCACGCCGACGGCGGCGAGGATGGCGTAGAGCCAGACGGGCGACGGCGTCAGCAGCCAGGCGGAGAGCGCGAGGCCGCCCCAGAGCATGGCGACGGTGACCGCCTTCACGGCGGGCGTCGCGCCGCGCCGTTCGGAGTAGTCGCGCAGGTAGCGCCCGAAGAGGCGGTTCGTCATGAGCCAGCGGTGGGCGCGCTCGGAGCCGCGCGCGTAGCAGGCGGCGGCCAGCAGGAAGAAGACCGTGTGCGGCAGCAGGGGCAGGACGACGCCCAGCGCGCCGATCGCGACGAAGAGCGTGCCAAGCGCGATGAAGAGCGCGCGCAGCGGGGCCGAGGTCGCGACGGGCGGCCGGACCGCCTCCGGAGAACCTGCCAATTCCGCCAATTGCCTGTCCGTCCTGAACTCGTGGGAGTTCCGCTGGGAGTATAGCGCACGCCGCCAGGTCCACGGCTACCGCTTCGGGCGGCGCCAGCGGGTCCAGTCGAAGGGTTCGATGCCGGTCTCCGTGAGCTGCCAGATCGAGGCCTCCGCGCGCCCGTCCGCGATGTCGAGGAAGCCGATCGTGCCGAGCTGCGTCTCCAGGTTGTGCGGATACGTGGGCGAGCCCGGGTTCACGCAGAGCACGCCGCCCACTTCGTCCACCGCCTCCACGTGCGAGTGGCCGTAGACGACCACGTCGAGGTCGGTGCGCCCGAAGTAGCGCTCCATGGCGCGCTCGACGGTGAGGTGGGGCGGCATCTCGGGCACGGGCATGTCGTGCACGAGGCCGACGGCGACGCCGCCGAACTCCAGCGCCCAGGCCTCGCGCAGGAGGGGGTGGTCGGGCTGCACGGCGCGCCCGCCGGAACCGTCCTCGCCGTTGCCGCGCGCGGCCCAGAGGGGCGCGACCTTCGCCAGCTCGTCCAGCAGCCACACCTCGTGGATGTCGCCCGCGTGGAGGATGGCGTCGACCCCCGCGAAGGCGTCGAACGCCTGCGGCCACAGTTCCGCGCGCGACTCGGGGACGTGGGTGTCGGAGATGAGGCCGATGCGCACGCGCGCAGTCTACGCGACGGCGGCGTCGGGGTTGCGCTTGCTTCAGAACGTACGTTCTGATACGGTGAGGCCATGTCCAGCCAGACCGTCCTCCAGCCCACCCTCCTGGGGAACGAAGGGCCCTCGTTCGACCCGTCGTTCGCCAGCGTCGAGCGCCGCGAACTCGCGTACGAGTCGTGGATCGACCAGTCGCAGGGGTTCCTCGCGGGGCACCAGACGCTGTTCGCCGCGCTGCGCGACGACACGCGCTGGCACGGCCACCGGCGCATCATGTACGACCGGATGGTGGAAGTGCCGCGGCTGACCGCCTCCATCCCCCGCGACGGCCCCGGCCACCCCGTCATCCGCGAGATCGCGGACGCGCTGGGAGCGCGCTACGGGGCGACCTTCGACCAGGTCTCGATGGCGCTCTACCGCGACGGGCGGGACAGCGTCGCCTGGCACCACGACAAGTGCCGGCGCGAGCGGCGGGGGCGGGCGCTCGTGGCCACCGTCTCGCTGGGGGACTCGCGGCGCTTCCTCGTGCGGCCGCACGGAGGCGGCCCCTCCGTCGCCTTCTCCGCGGGCTGGGGCGACCTGCTCGTGATGGGCGGGGCCTGCCAGCTGCACTGGGAGCACTGCGTGCCCAAGATGCGGGAGGCGGGGCCGCGCATCAGCGTGATGTTCCGCAGCAGCGCCGACTTCGCGCGCTTCTAGCGCGTCAGAGCGTTAAAGCGACTGGCCCTGCACGCCCTCCAGCCCCAGCAGGGCCGCGATCTCGCCCTGGTGCGAGGAGACGTGCCACGTCCCGATCGTGCCGAACACCCACAGCTTCGCGCGCGGCTGCGGGCCGAAGGGAACCTCCGCCTGCAGGTCCTCGTCCGGGGCCGATTCGAGGTAGCCGTCGACGGCGGCGCGGACGGCGGCGGCGTACTCGCGCAGCGGCTCCAGATCGAAGCGGAAGGCGTTCGCGTACTCCTGCGAGATGACGGGGCTCTCGGGCAAATCGAAGCCCACCTTCGCGCCGAGGCCGCTCTCGTGGTAGACGGGCTCGCGCCCCATGAGGCCGCGCACGAGGACGAGATCCTGCGTGATGACCGTGTGCGCGTAGGTCGCCCCGATGGGGTTCGTGAGCGACCCCGCGATCGTCTTCGTCAGCAACTCCGGCGGGCAGCGCCCGATGGCGGCCTCCAGCGCGTCCTGCGCGAATCCGTACTGGCTGCGAAGCAACTCCCGTTCGTCCATGTCCTGCCTCCCGGCGGCTGTCGTGTCCGCGGGCGGCAGTCTGAACGCTCGCCGCCTCCGCCGCCACCACCTGACCGCGTCAGGGCGCGATCAGGCCGCCGTCAGGCGTCCCGCAGTTCCACCACGAGCGCCTCCGGCCCGTGGATGCCGCGCACGATGCGCTTCTCGATGTCGGCGGTGCGGCTGGCGCCGGTCAGGATGAGCGCATCGCCGGAGGCGGCGAGGGCGGGCGCGAGCTCCTGCGGATAGCGCACGATCGCCGCCCCGTCGAGCTCGACGACGATGCGGCGCGCGTCCATCAGCGCCGCGCGCGACGCCTCCCCGTCCGTCAGGAGCACGCTGCCCGTGGAGGCGACGGCGGCGGCGGCGGTCACGCGCCGGTCGCCGTCCTCGGGCGCGGCGCGATCGGTGACGGTCGCGCCTGCGGCGGCGGCGCGCTCGCGGAAGTGCGCGGCCACGTCCGCCGGGGGCGGCGGCGAATCGGGTTCGGGTTGCGGCTCCGGCTCGATCGCGTCGAGGGGGATGAGCATGGCCGGGTCGCGGGAAGGCGCCGCCGCCGGAAGGGGGCGTTCGGAGCCGGGCAGCCCGGGCAGGAGGGCGCCCGCCCGCAGCCCCAGCCGCGCGAGCCAGCTCGCGGCGCGCCCCTGCCTGCCCGCGAAGGCGGCCATCCACGACTTCCAGGCGAGGCGCTCGGCAGCCGCGCCGCCGCTCTCCGCCGCGCCCGCGCGCAGGTCGAGCAACATGCGGTGGAGGGGGATGCCGACGGGGCAGACCTCCGTGCAGCGCCCGCAGAGGCTCGACGCCGAGGGCAGGTCGTCGTGACGCCCGTCGGGCCAGAGCAGGGGCGAGACGACCGCGCCGATCGGCCCCATGTAGGGCGAGCCGTAGGAGAGCCCGCCCGCCGCCGTGTAGACGGGGCAGGCGTTCATGCAGGCGCCGCAGCGGATGCAGCGCAGCACGTCGCGGTAGCGCTCGTCGGCGAGGATGCCGGAACGGCCGTTGTCGACGACGACGAGATGGCGCTCGCGGCCCGCCTCCGGCCCGCCGAGGACGTGCGTGTAGGCGGTCAGCGGCTGCGCCGTCGCGCTCGGGGCGAGCACCTGCAGGACGGCGAGCGCCGCCTCCTCGTCCGCCACCACCTTCTCCAGGCCCGTGATGGCGACGTGCAGGCGCGGGCGGCTCACGCCGAGCGACACGTTCCCCTCGTTCTCGACGATGACGATGCGCCCGCTGCTGGCGATGACCGCGTTCGCGCCGGTGACGCCCGCGTCCACGTCCGCGAAGAACTCGGCGACGACGTCGCGCACGGCGCGCGAGAGGCGCACGGGGTCGTCGTCGGGCAGGTCCATGCCCGATCCCGCGAGGAGGTCGCGGATGCGCGCGCGGTTGAGGTGGAGGGCGGGGGCGGTGATGTGGCTGGGGCCGCGCCCCTCAATGTCGACGATGTACTCGCCGATGTCCGTCTCCAGCACCTCGCGGCCCTGCGCGCGCAGCGCGGGCGTGAGCTCGACCTCCTCCGCCACCATCGACTTCGACTTGGCGACGCGGCGGGCCTCGCCCAGCAGCCGCGAGACGATCGCGACCGCCTCGGCGGCGTCGGCGGCGCGGTGGTAGCCGATGCCGTTGCGGGCGCACGATTCGCGCAGGCGCTCGTGCAGCTCGCCGAGGTGGGCGACGGCGTGGGCGCGCGCGGCCTGGGCGCGCGCGCGGGCGTCGGGCGGGCTCGCCGCCGCGAGCTGGCCGCGGCTGTCGCCCACCAGCTTGCGCAGGATGGGGGAGAGGGTGGCGGCGGGCGGCCCCGCCGCGATCTCGGCGCGCGCACGGGCGCGGAAGCCGCTCACGCCAGCGCCCGGTCGAGCAGTTCGGCGAGCGTCCACGTTTCCAGCGGCTGATCGCCGGCGCGGGCCGTCGCCTCCAGGTGGGCGAGGCAGGAGAGGTCGCCGGAGACGAGCACGCGCGCGCCGCGGGCGGCCACGTCGGCCAGCTTGGAGCGCGCCATCGCCACGGAGACCTCGGGCTCCTTCACGGTGAAGGTTCCGCCGAAGCCGCAGCACTCGTCCTCCCAGGCGAGGCGTCGCACGTCCAGCCCCTCGACCTGCTCCAGGAGGCCGACGGCGCCCTCCGTCAGCCCCAGTTCGCGGCGTCCGTGGCAGGAATCGTGCCAGGCGACGGCGCCCGCGAGGCGCAGGGGCAGCGCGGCCACGTTGGGGTGGGCGGCCACGTAGGCGCCGAACTCGATGAAGCGCTCGCTCATGCGCTCGATGCTCGCGCCGCGCGGCCCCGCCCACAGCCCCGGCAGGTAGTGGCGCACCATGCTCGCGCACGAACCGGAGGGGATGACGACCGTCTCGTGGCCGCGCGCGGCGCGCAGGAGGACGCGCCCGACGCTCTTCGCCTCGGCGCGGTAGCCGCTGTTGAAGGCGGGCTGGCCGCAGCAGGGCCCCGCGATCGTCGCGACCTCATCGCCGAGGCGTTCGAGCACGCGCCGCGCGCGATCCCCGTCGCCCGGGCGCAGGGCGGCCATGTAGCAGGGGACGAAGAGCGCGACCGCAGCCATGCGGCCACGCTACCGGCCCGCGGCCCGACGGCGCAAGCGCCGGCGCTCTACGGGAAGTAGCGATACATCTCCCGCCGGTGCATGAATCGGAACAAGATGGCCGTGTCCCCATCAACGACGACCCCCAGCCGATAGTTCCCGATTCTGATGCGGTAGTGGTTCGCGTAGCCCCGCATACTGATCACGCCGGGGATGCTGGCGAGAGAAGGCGCCTCCCTGATCCCTCCCATCATGGCACGACCGTGGCGTTCCCGCGTGCCGCGACTATCCCGTCAGCGCGGCCACCTCCGCGACCTCCTCCGGCGTGAGCGTCCACTCGACCGCGGCTGCGTTCGCGGCGAGCTGCTCCGGCTTGGTCGCGCCGGAGATGACGCTGGCGACCTGCGGCTGGGAGGCGAGCCAGCCGGTCGCGAGTTCGAGGACGGTGCGGCCGCGCTCGCCCGCCCACGCTTCGAGCCGCTCCAGCGCGGCGAAGTTCTCGTCCGTGAGGATGCCGCCCGCGCGGTCGCCCCAGGCGGCGAGGCGCGTGCCCTCCGCCGCCCCCTCGCCGGGGCGGTACTTGCCGGTCAGGAAGCCGCTCGCGAGGGGGAAGTAGGGCAGGATGCCGAGCCCGTAGCGGTCGCAGGCCGGGACCACCTCCGTCTCCACACCGCGCTCCAGCAGGTTGTAGTGGTTCTGGGCCGAGACGAACTTCGTCAGGTGGTGCGTCTCCGCCGTCCAGTGCGCGTCGGCGATCTGCCAGCCCTTGTAGTTGGAGTTGCCGAGGTAGCGCACCTTGCCCGCCCGCACGAGGTCGTCGAGCGCGCGCAGCGTCTCCTCGATGGGCGTCGCCGGGTCGGGCATGTGCATCTGGTAGAGGTCGATGTAGTCGGTGTCGAGGCGGCGCAGGCTGGCCTCGCAGGCCTCCGTGATGCGGTGGCGCGAGCCGCCCCGCCCCATCGGCCCCTCGCCCATGGGCGCGGCGAACTTGGTCGCGATGATGACCTCGTGGCGGCGCGCGCCCAGCGCCCGCCCCAGCATCTCCTCGGAGGCCCCGCGTCCGTACACGTCCGCCGTGTCGAAGAGCGTGACGCCCGCATCGAGCGCCGCGTTCGTGACCCGCTCGGCGGCCTCGTAGTCGATGCGCATCCCGAAGTTGTTGCAGCCCAGTCCCGCCAGCGAGACGTGCAGGCCCGACCGTCCAAGCCGCCGGTACTCCATCGCGTTTCCCCCACGGCGGTCGTCCCCGCCGTCTGGCGCGCGAGTATAGGGCGTGGGAGGGCGTGGGGCGCGTTTGCCGCTGGCGCGATCGCGGCCCACCATGCGCGCGGAGCCGTTCATGCGCCCGCTCACGCGTTCGTTCGCCGCCATCCTCTGCGTCCTCCTCGCGGGACCGGCGGCGCTCGCCGCCTGCTCCTCCGGCGAGGAGGCCGGGCGCGGCGACGAGCCATGCGCCGACCGCCCGCTCACGCTCGGCTTCTACGCCTCCTTCCCGCCCGTGAGCGAAAGCGAGAGCGCCGATCCCGCCTCTCCCGCGTTCAACGTCCAGCGCGGCTATGAGGGCGATCTGATGACGGCGCTGGAGGCGCTGGAGGGCGCGGGCGTCCGCTTCGAGCGCCGCGGCATCCCCGTCTGGGAAGGCATCTGGCTGCGCGCCGCCACGCCCGAGTACGACGTCATCGGCGGCGGCATCACCATCCTCGACTCCCGCCGCCGCGACGCCTCCGGCGAGGAGGTGGTCACGTTCACGTCGGGGCACATCAGCTTCCGCCAGTCGCTGCTGGCGCGCGCGGAGGACGCCGGGCGCTACGACGGCCACGGCTCCGTCACCAGCGCCGACCGCATCGGCGCCGAACCCTACTCGACGGGCGAGGGCCGCATGTTGCGCCTGACCGGCCTCACGGACGACGCGGGCGTGCTGGTGGCGGGCGCCCGCGTCGTGACGCCAGCGGGCGAGGTCACGGCGGACGGCGGCGCGGACTACGTCATCACCTCGGGCGGAACCTCGCCCGCCTTCCGCGGACGCACGCGCCTGCTGCCGCCGTCGGAGGACCTGCCCCAGGTGGTCTACGTGCCCGGCGAGGAGGGGAAACCCGCCGAGGAGCGGCTCGTCGGGATGCTGCTCGCGGGCGCGATCGACCTCGCCGCGATGACCGAGATCAGCAGCCTCGAAGCCGTGCGCGCTTCCGGCGGGGCGCTCGCCGTCGTCGCCGTCGAGGCGGACAACCCCCTCGGCGGCCTCGCGCTCGGCCTCGGGGACGCCGGTCTCGCCCGCTGCCTCAGCGACAAGATCGACTACCTCACGGACAACCGGCGCATCGGCTACGCCGAGTGGGCGGACGACCCGTCCGTCTTCATGCGCCGCGCCGGAGCGTGGAACGCGGAGCGCTGAGCGCGCGCCTTCAGCCCATGGTCTCCGCGTCGGGGGATGTAATTCCGGGGGGCGGGCGCTAGCGTTGCGCCATGCCCGAGAGAGGCCGGGGACGCCCCCCGCACCCAGACGTCCTCACGCCCGCTGAATGGCGCGTCCTGGAGGAGTTGCGGAAGGGCGGCACGAACGCCGAGATCGCCGTTCGCCTCGGCGTCAGCCCCGAGACGGTCAAGTCCCACATTTCGAACATGCTGGACAAGCTCGATCTCTCGTCCCGCTTCGCGCTCGCGGCCTGGCGCGAAGAGGACACGGGCGGAGCGCAGCGCGGACGGGTGCGCGGCCTGCTCGTTCCCGCCGCGCTCTCGCTGGGCGGGTTGGGCGCGGTCGCGGCCATCGCGATCGCGTTTCTGGTCGTGCTGGGCAGCCGCGCCGACGAGGCCATGCCGGTTCCCCCGGTGGAAGAAGTCCCTGCGGAAGAAGAAGCCCTGGATCCGGGGGAGGCGCTCGCGGTGAGCGCGGGCAGTTTCTACAGTTGCGCGCTGCGGGAGTCGGGGTCCATCGACTGCTGGGGGCTGGACACCGATGGCGTCGCCGATGCGCCGGAGGGAACCTTCCGCTCGGTGAGCGCGGGCGCATGGCACACCTGCGCGCTGCGGGAGTCGGGCGAGGCCGAGTGCTGGGGCGGAGTTCCCCCTGGTCTGCCTGACCTGCCGGAGCCGGGTCCTGGGTCCTACCGTGCGGTGAGTCCGCCGGAGTTGCCGGACGCTCCGCCGGGGCGCTATCGCATGGTGAGTCCCGGTACCGGCTACGCCTGCGCCGTGCGGGAATCGGGCGAGTTGGTCTGCTGGGGAGTCACTGAGCGCCTGCCGCCGGACATGCCGGCGGGCGACTACCGCGCGGTGAGCGCGGCTTCTGACCATGCCTGCGCGGTGCGCGAGTCGGGCGCGGTGGTGTGTTGGGGGCATGACGGCAGCGGTGAGGCGAGCCCTCCGCCGGGAACGTACCGCACGGTGAGCACGAATGAACAACATACCTGTGCGCTGCGTGAGTCGGGTGAGATCGTTTGCTGGGGGCATACTCGATTGACCGATGCGCCGGCGGGGCGCTACCGAGAGGTACAGGCGGGCAGGCTCGCCAGTTGCGCGCTCGCTGAGTCCGGCGAGATAGCGTGCTGGGGAGAAAACGTTGTGCTCAGGGGGGTGCCCTCGGGGGCCTACCGATCGCTGAGCGTCGGCGTTGACCACGCCTGTGCGGTGCGCGAGGCGGGTGGAGCGGTGTGCTGGGGGTCGAACGTCTATGGCCAGGTTGAGGCGTTTCCGGCTAGGTACCGCTCCGTGAGCGTCGGCGGCAGCCGCGCCTGCGCGGTGCGTGACTCCGGTGAGGTGGATTGCATGGATTTTGGAGAGGTGGTTCCGCCGCCGGGCGCCTACCGCTCCGTGAGCGTTGGTGACAACTATGCCTGTGCGGTTCGCGACTCAGGTGAGATCGCGTGCTGGGGATCGAACTCACATGGTCAGACCGACGCCCCGCCCGGACGCTACCGTGCTGTGAGCGCGGGCTCACTCTGCGGCTGCGCGTTGGATGAGTCGGGTGAGGTGATCTGTTGGGGGAGCGCCCAGTGTGGCGAGGTCCCGCCCGGCGAGTATCAGTCCGTGAGCGCGGGTGGTGCGTACGCCTGTGGCGTGCGCGACTCAGGCGAGGTGGTGTGCTGGGGAGATGGCGCTATGGGGACGATGGATGTTCCGCCAGGCAAGTACCGCTCCGTGAGCGCTGGCAGCGTCCATGCGTGTGCGGTGAGCCAGTCGGGCGAGGTGGTGTGCTGGGAGGAGAAGGGTCCTGACTTCTGCGAACAGGACAATGCGCCAACGATCTGTGGCAGCCGCATGGGCCGGACGGGTGGGCCCTCGGCCTGGGACCAGTTCAACGAGGATCGGAACTGTGCCGCTCAGCGGTCGGGTGACGTGGTCTGCCAGGGAAGCAGGCAGGTGTGCACCCCGCAGGCGTCGGGCGCGGTGATCTGCCGAAGCTTGAGCGATACGTCGCGCGCGATCAGGAGCGACCCGTACCGGTCGGTGAGCACTGGCGTGAACCACAGCTGTGCGCTTCGCCAGTCCGGGGCGATCGATTGTTGGGGTGGCCGCGTCTTTGGCGTCACGACCGTGAACGTGCCGCTGGAGGAGTACCGCTCGATTGGCGCGGGCGGAACGGCCATTAATGAACTGCTGTGCGCGCTGCGCGAGTCTGGAGAAGTGGCGTGCTGGTTCGGACCGGAAACGCGAGGACCAGACTACAGCGCCAATCGGAGCAGTATTCCGTTCGGCCCCTTCATCCGCGTGGCGATGGGCGGGCCAAGCGGCGCGCGCGAAGCCACGCCCACGCCAAAAGTGACGCCCACACCCACACCGACGCCGACACCCACGTCGTCGCCGATACCTACACCAACCCCCACGCCCACGCCGTCGCCCACGCCAACTCCAACCCCAACGCCAACCCCGCCCCCGACACCGCCCCCGACGCCGGAGCCGACGCCGGAGCCGGGCCCGCAGGTCGCGGTGAGCGCGGGCTGGCAGCATACCTGCGCGCTGCGCGAGTTGGGCGAGATCGTCTGTTGGGGAGCGAACGACCTGGGCGAGGCGGACGCCCCCTCAGGCGCGTACCGCGCGCTCAGCAGCGGGAGCGCGGAGGGCGGTTCGGGCGGGGCCACGACCTGCGCCGTGGGGGAAACCGGCGAACTGGTCTGCTGGGGCGAGAACTCCTCCGGACAGGCGAATCCGCCCTCGGGGCGCTACCGCTCCGTGAGCGTGGGCAGTTCCTACGCCTGCGCCGTGCGGGAATCGGGCGAACTGGACTGCTGGGGGTGGACCAGCTACGACCTGACCGATCCGCCCGCCGGGAACTACCGTTCCGTGAGCGCGGCCGGGGACCACGCCTGCGCGGTGCGGGAGTCGGGGCGGCTGGCGTGCTGGGGATGGGGCGCTTTCGGCGAGACGGATGCGCCATCGGGCGTCTTCGAGGCCGTGAGCGCGGGCGGGGCGCACACCTGCGCGCTGCGGGAGTCCGGCGAAGTCGCCTGCTGGGGATCGAACGCGCACGGTCAGACGGACGCGCCGCCCGGACGCTACCGCTCGGTGAGCGCGGGCCAGACGCACACCTGCGCGGTTGGGCAGGGAGGCGGGCTGCGATGCTGGGGAGACAACGCGTCCGGACAGGCCGCCGCCCCGACGGGGTGGTACCTGTCCGTCGATGCCGGCCACTCGCACACGTGCGCGGTGCGCGAGTCGGGCGGGGTGGTGTGCTGGGGAGACAACGACGCCGGTCAGGCCGAAGTGCCGCTCCATCTGGCTCCGGAGTGACACGTAGCGGGCCAAGAACGCGGAGCGCTGAGCCGCGCGCCTCAGCCGGTGAAGCGCACGACGGGCGTCGTGCGGCCCCACAACTCCTCCAGGCGGTAGTACTCGCGCTTGTCCGGCGAGAAGACGTGGACGATGACGTCGCCGAAGTCGATCAGCACCCAGCCGCTCTCGCGACGGCCCTCCTGGTGGCGCGGGGGGACGCCCGCTTCCTTGAGCTCGTGGCCGAGCCGTTCCACGATCGCGCTAAACTGGAGGGGCGAGTGCGCCGTCGCCAGCACGAAGTAGTCGGCGAAGCTGGACGTCTTCGCGATGTCCAGCAGCGCGACGTCCTCAGCCTGAAGCTCGGAGAGCAGGTCGATGATGCGGTGGGCGAGAGGCTCGGCTTCCAGAGCGCGCGCTCCAATCCGCCTGGCGCGGACGAGAGGATGGTAGCACAGCCGTGAATCCCCCCCGTGTCGTCTGCGCCATGTCCGGCGGCGTCGATAGCTCCGTCGCCGCCGCCCTCCTCGTCGAGCAGGGCTACGAGGTCGTGGGCGTGACCATGCGCCTCTGGACGGAGGAGCGCCCGGACGAGCTGCGCGGCCACCAGCAGTGCTGCAGCGTCGAGGACATCGGCGATGCGCGCCGCGTCGCGGGCCAGCTCGGCATCCGCCACTACGTGCTCAACTTCGAGGACGCCTTCCGCGAGCACGTCGTCGACCCCTTCGTGGCCGAGTACGCGGCGGGGCGCACGCCCAACCCCTGCGCGCGCTGCAACGAGCACATCAAGTACCGCGCCCTCCTGGACCGCCTGCCCGCCTTCGACGCGGACCTGCTCGCGACCGGCCACTACGCGCGCGTCGCCCGCGGCGGGCACGGCGCGCCCCATCGCCTGCTCAAGGGCGTCGACGAGGGCAAGGACCAGTCGTACGTGCTCTACATGCTCGGGCAGGAGCAACTCGCGCGGCTGCTGCTGCCCGTGGGCGGGCTGCGCAAGGACGAGGTGCGCGAGGCCGCCCGCCGCGCTGGCCTCGACGTGGCGGAGAAGCCGGACAGCGTCGAGATCTGCTTCGTGCCCGGCAACGACTACCGCGCCTTCGTCTCCGAGCGCGTCGAGCCCCGGCCCGGCGAACTGCGCGACGCGGACGGCGCGGTGCTGGCGCGCCACGAGGGCGTGAGCGGCTTCACCGTGGGCCAGCGCAAGGGTCTCGGCGTCGCCCTCGGCGAGCCCCGCTACGTGACCGGCATCGACGCCGCCACGAACGTCGTGGTCGTGGGCGAAGAGGACGGCCTCTACGCCGATCACGCCGCCGTCGAGGCGGTCACATGGGTGGCGGGCGCGCCGCCTGCCGTTGGCGAGCCCATCGAGGCGAAGCCCCGCTACAAGGCCGAAGCCGCCCCCGCCACGCTCGCGGAGACCGCTGACGGTACCGCCACCGTGCGCTTCGAGCGCCGCCAGCGCGCCCTCACCCCCGGCCAGGCCGTCGCCTTCTACCGTGGGGAGGAGGTGCTGGGCGGCGGGTCCATCGCCCGCGCCTGGCGCGGCTGAGAGCGGCGCTCCTACAGCGGATTGCGCCAGCGCACGCCCGGGAAGCGCCGGAAGTCCGAGTCGTTCGAGTGAACCTCGGCCCCGTGCTCCATCGCGAGGGCGGCGATGTGCGCGTCCGTCGCGAGATCGCCGCCGGTCCCCGCCGTGGCGAGCGCCCGGCGCATGAGCGTCAGGTGCTCCGGTCCCGGGTTCAAGGGCGCCACGTGCGGCAGCGCGAACCAGTCTTCAACGGTATCGATGGCGGCGTCCGGCGTTGCGGGCTGGCCCAGCACGTTGGGCCCAGTCGTCAGCCGGATGAAGCCCACCACCACGATCCAGGGAATGCCAACCCGTTCGGCGCCGTTCAGCAGGCCGTCCCACCAGCGCCGGGCTGCGTCGTAGTAGGGGGATGCGGAGTCGTAAGCGTAGAGCAGCAGGTTCAGGTCTGGGACGATCACGGCGCCTGCTTCCGCAAGGACTCATCATCCTTCGCCAGATATTCAGCGGTCTCTCGCAGGAAGTCCTCGGTCTCGAGTTGGTCGAAGAGGTCGCTTGGGCTGATCCCTTGGTACTCTGGCCGGATACCGCTGGCAATCGGGACGACCTCAACCCGCCTGCGCTCCCCATCCGCAGGCGCATCCTCCTCCGCTTCTGCGTCCGCTTCCCGGGCGGCGGGGGACAGGCCGCGGCGCAGGAGGTCGTTGACCACCTGCCTGAAGGGCTGGTCCAGCAGGCGCGCGCGCTTCTTCAGCGCATTCGCGAGGTCGTCGTCCAGCGTCAGCGTCGTTCGCATACAGGCATCTTCCCGCCTGCCGCCGGTCATGTCCATACGCCGCGACGCGCGAGCGCTCGACGGCCCCGCGGCGCGCCTGCTATCC
This sequence comes from Tepidiformaceae bacterium, assembly GCA_963664025.2. Classification (GTDB taxonomy): domain Bacteria; phylum Chloroflexota; class Dehalococcoidia; order Tepidiformales; family Tepidiformaceae; genus UBA2991. The sequence continues at coordinate 111,429 of OY760861.2, forward strand.
TCGCGATGCCCGGGTGACTGGCGAATGCGCGGAGTACCGCGGGGGAGCCCGGGTCAGTACACAGAGGCCGCTCGCCTGGGCCGGTCCGTTCCGCGCGGACGGGCCTTTCGCTTCTCCGGGAGAAGCGCGGAGGTGAGCGATGCGCGCCCTCATCGGCGTCTACGACAAGACCGGCATCGAGGAGTTCGCCAAGGGGCTCCACGCACTCGGCTGGGAACTCGTCTCGACGGGCGGCACGCGCCGCGCGATCGAGGCCGCGGGCGTGCCCGTCACCGGCATCGAGGAGGTCACGGGCTTCCCCGAGATGCTGGACGGGCGGGTGAAGACGCTCCACCCGGCCGTGCACGCGGGCATCCTCGCGCGCCGCGACCTGCCCGAACACGGCGAGGCGCTCGCCAGCCACGGCTTCGCGGCCATCGACCTCGTCGCCTGCAACCTCTACCCCTTCCGCGCGGTGGTCACGCGGGAAGGGGGCGCGTCCCTCGCCGAGGGCATCGAGAACATCGACATCGGCGGGCCGACGATGCTGCGCGCCGCCGCCAAGAACCACGCCGCCGTCATCGTCCTCGCCGATCCCGCCGACTACGCGCCCACGCTCGACGCGCTCGCCGGGGACGGGCTCGGCGCGGACGCCCGCCGCGGGCTCGCCTGGAAGGCGTTCCAGCACGTCGCCAGCTACGACAGCGCCGTCGCCGAGTGGCTCTGGGACGGCGACGGCGCGCCGCCCGCGCTGAGCGTCCCGCTGGAGCGCGTCGCGGGGCTGCGCTACGGCGAGAACCCGCACCAGTCCGCCGCCTTCTACCGCGACGGCTCGCTGGGGGAGGACGCGCTGGGCGGCATCGCCACGGCGGTCCAGCATCACGGCAAGGAGCTCTCCTACAACAACTACCTCGACGCCGACGCCGCCTGGAACGCCGTCAACGACTTCCCCGGGCCCGCCTGCGTGATCGTGAAGCACACGAACCCCTGCGGCGCGGCCACGCGCGACGACCTGCGCGAGGCCTACCGCCTCGCCGTCGCGGGCGACCCCGTGAGCGCGTTCGGCGGCATCGTCGCCTTCAACCGCCCGCTGGATGAGGCGCTGGCGCGCGAACTGCGCGAGTTCCGCAACCCCGCCGACGGCTCCACGCGCATGTTCTACGAGATCGTGATCGCGCCCGAATACACGGAGGACGGCCTGCGCGCGCTCAAGGGCAAGTCGAAGGACCTGCGCATCCTCGAGGCGCGGCCCCGTGCGCGTGGCGGGCGTTCGCTGCGGCAGGTGGGCGGCGGCTGGCTCCTGCAGGACGCCGATGAGATCGCGCCGGAGGAGATCGGCTACCGCGTCGTCTCGAAGACGCAGCCGACGGCGGAGCAGCTCGCCGACCTGCGCTTCGCCTGGCGCTGCGTGAAGCACGTGAAGAGCAACGCCATCACGGTCGCGAAGGACGGTCGCCTGCTGGGCATGGGCAGCGGCCAGCCCAACCGCGTGAAGAGCGTGGAGATCGCGATGGAGAAGGCGGGCGACGACCTGCGCGGGGCGGCCCTCGCCAGCGACGCCTTCTTCCCCTTCTCCTGGAACGACGCCGTCGAGCGCGCCTGCCAGGCGGGCGTCGCCGCCATCGCGCAGCCCGGCGGCAGCCTGCGCGACCAGGACTGCATCGACTGTTGCGACCAGTACGGCGTGGCGCTGGTGTTCACGGGCACGCGCCACTTCCGCCACTAGGGCGGGCGCTCAGGGGGAGAGCCGCGCGACGCGCCACCCGATGCGCCGGGGAAACCTCGATCAGGCTTCGGCTTCGGGGTCGTAGCCCTCGACCACCATCGTCTTCGAGTGCATGCACCGATCGCGGAGGCCCTGCAGCGCCGTGTACTCGGGCGAATGGACGAAGCCCCGGGCCTGCTCGAAGCTCTCGAACTCCATGACCACGACGCGCTGGAACGCCCAGTCTCCCTCGGTGACCTCGACGGTCCCGCCGCGGACCAGGAAGCGTCCGCCATGCGCCTTCATGGCCTCCGCGATCTTCGGGCGGAACTCGGCGAACACATCGGGGTCAAAGACCTCGGTGTCAATGAGCATGTAGCCTTTCATCTGAGTAATTCCTCTCTTCGAACGGGCGTCCTCGGCTGGGAATCTACCGTGTCAGCCGCGGGATCGCCACTCACTGGCGGGAGCCCTCGACCTCGACCGTCACGATGTCGATGCCGTGGTACTTGCGGTGGCGGACGGAGGAGGCGTAGTGGCGCAGCAGCCGGAACGAGATGTCGCTCACGTCCGGCTCCTCGGCCTGCTCGGAGAGGTAGGCGAGACGGTCTTCGATGTTCTCCTCGGAGAACACCGCCATGAACTCCAGTTCCACCCCCTCGGGTCCGGGACGCGCGAGCAGCTCCAGTCGCGGAGGCTTGTCCGACTCGTGCCCGTCACGCAGCTGGAGCATCGCGGAGAGGGTCTCCTCGCCCGCCGCGCACAGCCGGTCCGTCGCGGCCTTGCCCCAGCCTCCCCCGGACCCGAGTTCGCGAAGGAACGTCTCCACGGCGGGGAAGGCCGAGCCGTCCAGTTCCGTCTCGAGGCGCTTGCGCCGGGCGCCCGTCGCGTCGAGCACCACGGTCAGCAGCACGGCGACGAACACGCCCAGCACGATGCCGTTCCCCAGGGCCGCGCCCCACGGCCCCGCGATCACGTCCGCGAGGATGTTCTGGCTCTGCAGCCCGACCGCGATCGAGAGCGAAACGCCGACGATGAAGGCCCGTTGCCGGCTGAGCCCCTCGCGGAAGATGCTTCGCGTTCCCTCGACGAAGAACAGCCCCATGATGATCATCAGCAGGGCGCCAGTCACGGACCGGGGAACGGTGTGCAAGAGCGCGACGATCTTCGGAAGCAGGGCCAGCGCGACCACCATCGCGCCCATGACGAGGCCGGCGCGCCGCGCCGCCACCCCGGTGAAGTCGATAAGGGAGATCGTCGTGGGGAGGTAGATGATGGTCGGCGGCGTGCCGGCGATTCCCGAGAGGAGGATCGCGATTCCGCTTGCGTTCAGGGTTCCCTGCACGCTCCGGAAATCGATGGTGCGGGGGTTCCGCCGCGAGACCTGCTGGATCACCGCGCCCTCGTTGCTGGCCCTGACCGCCACCACGACGCTCACGACGAGGAAGACGAGCAGCAGCGCCCAGAAGTCTTCGTCCAGGATCGAAGCGAAGCCGGGCCAGGCGGAGCCCTCCGGGAGGTAGAACCACGGCGTGTCGAGCGCTCGCTGCGCGTCGTAGACGCCAAGCGGCACGGCGACGGCGCAGCCCACCACGATGGCGATGGGCAGGGCCCAGAGACGCCACAGCCCCCTGCCGCGCAGCATCAGGAGCGCCGCCGCGCCCAGCGTGGCCGCCGCAACCGCCACGCCCGCCCCCGGGGAGGCGCCGGCGGGTACGTCGGTGAGCCGCTCCATGGCGATGGGCATGGCGGAGACGGCGATCATCATGAAGGCCACTCCGGCCACGACGGGCGTGATCAGCCGGCGCAACTGCGCGAGCCAAGCCCCCACGGCGAACTGGACCAGCGACGCGGCGACGACGAGGCTCGACATGAGGGCCAGTCCGCCCTCGTGGACGGCCAGCACGCATACCGCCAGGAACGGCACGCCCGGACCCATCAGCAGCACGTACCCGGATCCCAGCCGCCCGTATCTGGTCGCCTGGAGCGCGGTGACGGCGCCGGCGACGAGCAGGCCCGCGAAGAGGGCCCACTCCAGGTAGCTCCCGTCGTCGTCGAACGCGGCTGCGAAGATGCTCGCGATCATGACCGTGTTCGACACGATCAGGGCCGTGCCCTGGACTGCCACCGCGAGCGTCGTCAGAGGCGGGGACTCCTCCTCCGGCTCGTATCGGATGTGCTCCGCCATCTGTGGACTCCGCGGCTAAGCCTACGTGCATTCCCGTCTGTGCTGTCCGCAGGATGTCGCCGATGCTCGTGACAAGGCGCGAACCAGCCGGCGATGCCGGCGCGAACGGGAACCCGCACGCGCGTCTTCCCCCGCACGCGCGCCGCCCGACTGGCGAGTGCCGGCCGCAGTCGCAGGCACGGATGGATCGTTCCGACTTGCAACGTCGCACGGGAGAACGCCCGGGCGGCGCGATCCTTGACCTCCCCCCCGGGGGAGCGTATCCTACCATGTTACAAGGAAATCCCTGAATCCTCCTCCCGGGTTGGGAGATTACGGCAGGATTTGGGGGATTTCGGCAGAATCAGGGCACTGAACCTTGCCAATCATCTCGGTCGTCGGCGTCAGCCACCACACCTGCCCGATCGCGGTACGCGAGAAGTTCGCCTTCACGGAGGCGAACCCCTGCGCGCGCCTCGACGGACGGGCGTCCGAAGCGGTCTGGCTGAGCACCTGCAACCGCACCGAGCTCTATTCGGTCGCCGAGGACGGCGCGTCCGCCGAGGCCGCGTTCGCCGAGGCGCTCGACGTTCCCGCCGCTTTCGCCCGCCGCTACAGCTACGCGCTGGAGGGGGCGAAGGCCGCCCGCCACCTGTTCCGCGTCGCGGGCGGGCTGGACTCGGCGGTCGTCGGCGAGGACGAGATCCTGGGGCAGGTGCGGCGCGCCTTCGCCGAGGCGCGGGAGCGCGGGACGGACGGCCCCATGCTCGCCCGCCTCTTCCAGGACGCGCTGGCGGCGGGCAAGCGCGTGCGCGCGGAGACGGAGATCGGGCGCTGCCCCGTCTCGGTCAGCGGCGCGGCCGCCTCCATCCTGCTGGCGCGCGGGGGCTGGAAGCGCCTGGAGCACGCGTCCGTGCTCGTCATCGGCGCGGGGGAGCTCGCGCGCGGCGTCGCGCGGCGCCTGCAGGGCATGGGCGCGCGCGACCTGACCATCGCCAACCGCACCCATGCACGCGCCCGCGGCCTCGCCCGCGAGACCGGCGCGGAGGCGCAGCGCTGGCCGCTCGCGCCCGAGCTGCTGGCGCGGTTCGACGCCATCGTCAGCTGCACGGGCGCGCCCGGATTCGTCCTCTCGCGGGAGGCGGTGGAAGCGGCGGCGCGGAGCCTGCCGGAGGGCCGCTCGCTGCACCTGATCGACCTCGCCGTTCCGCGCGACATCGCCCCCGAAGCGGCCTCGATCGCGGGCGTCCACCTGAACAACATCGACGACGCGCGCACGATCGTGGACGACTCCCTGAGCAAGCGCTCCCGGCACGTGGCCCCGGCGGAGCGGATCGTGGAGGAGCAGCTGGCGGAGTTCCGCGAGTGGCTGGCCTCGCGCAACGTCTCGGACAGCATCCGCCTGCTGAAGGAGCGCGCGGACGTAATCCGGCTGGGCGAACTCGAATGGGCGCTGCCCAAGCTCGCCGGGCTCTCGCCGAGCGAGCGGGCCGTGGTCGAGCAGTTCTCGACGCGGCTCGTGAACAAGCTGCTGCACACGCCCATGCAGCGGCTGCGGGAGACCGCCGGCGGCGGAGAGGCGGACTGGCTCGGCGAGCACGTCCCGCGGGTCTTCGACCTCGATTCCGGCGCGGACGCCCGCGGCGGCGAGGCCCCGCGCGACGAGTCAGCGGCAAGCCCGAACCCGCCGCCACCTGCGTGAACCGGTCCCCCATGCGCATCCCCGACATGCTCGGCTAGCGGGCGCGTCCCCGCTGCGGGCGCGCACGCAGCCAGCGCCGGGTTCTACCGCTGGGCGAATGGAGTGGTAGCGCATAGGGGATTCGAACCCCTGATCTCCGCCTTGAGAGGGCGGTGTCCTAGGCCGCTAGACGAATGCGCCGCCAGCTTCAATCTAGCGCACGGGCGGCGCGACGGGCAAGATTGGGCGCCCATGCCCCGCCCGCTGGCCGCGCTCGCCGCGATGCTCCTGTTCGCCCTCACGCTCGCGGCCTGCGGCGGCGGCGATGCGGAGCGGGCGACGCCTTCCGCCACCGCCACCGCCACCGCGCCGTCGCGCGTCATCACGGCGACGCCTTCGCCCGCCGCCACGGCCACGCCGGAGGCGACAGCCGCGCCCACCGAGCGCGCGACGCCTTCCCCCAGCCCCGCCGCCGCCACGCCATCGCCGGAAGCGAGCGATGGCGACGACGCGGAGGACGCGCCCCCGCTCCCCGGCTCCGTCCGCGAGCTGGTGGAGGAGGTCGCGGAGGTGCGCGGGCTCGAAGCGCCGCCGTCGATGCGGATGCTCACCGTCGCCCGCCGCGACGTGGAGGACACGTACGTGGGCCTGGTCACGGAGGAGGATCGCGCGGAACTCGACGAGACGACGACGCTCTACCGGCTCCTCGGCTACCTCGGCGCGGACGAGCACCTGTGGGACATCACGCTCTCGTTCCTCGATGCGGTGCTGGGCTTCTACTCGCCCGACCACAAGACGCTGTGGGTGGTCACCGACGAGGCGGGCGTGGGGCTGGATGAGCTTGGCTGGGAGCAGCGGGGGACGCTCGTCCACGAGATCATCCACGCCTTCCAGGACTACCACTTCGACCTGGGGGCGACCATCGAGGCCATCGGGAACGGCCTCGATGCCGACCTGGCCTTCACGTCCGTGATCGAGGGCGATGCGGTCGTGCACACAAGCCGCCACCGGATGCGGTTCGCCGCCATCCCGGCGGCGGGCGGCGTGCGCTTCCTGGCGGCGGCGAACCAGCTGGCCGGCATCCCTCCCGCCATCCTGCGCGAGCTCTACTTTCCCTACATCACGGGCGAGATCTGGGCGCGGGGCGTGCTGGATCGTCAGGGCGTGGAGGCGCTGAACGGCTACCTCGTGGAACCGCCGTCGGCGACCACCCTCATCCTCCACCCCGAGCTGCTGGACACCGGCTGGGAACCGGAGCGCATCGGCGATGGGGCGCTGCCGGAGGAGCAGTTGGCCGCGGCCCTCGGGTCCGGCTGGAACGTGCGGTCGTCGGGCTCGCTGGGCGAATTCCACCTCATGAACTACCTGCTCGGCGATACGCCGGTTCGCATGGGGATCTCCTTTTCCACGAACGACCGGCACGTCGAGGCCTCGGAGGGATGGGCGGGCGACCGCTACGCCCTGTTCGAGCGCCCGGAGACGGACGAGGCGGCGCTGGTCGTGCTCGTGCGCTTCGCGGGCGCGGAGGACGCGCGCGAGTTCGAGGCCGCGCATCGCGAAGCGCTCACAGGCGGCGAGACCGCCGCCGACGGCCCCTACGCGTTCGTCACGCGGGACGACGGCCACGTGGTCGCGCGCATCGCCCCGGCGGGCCGCGACGTGCTCTTCGCCATCGCCACGAGCGCCGAGACCGCGCGGGCGGCGCTTGCGCCGCTGCTGGGCGGCTAGCGAGCGCAGGGTTGCCCGCTGACCGCCTGGCTGGAATGCTGGAACGGCCATGACGTATCGCGGCTACACGGCCACCGTGACCTTCGACGGCGACCTGCGGACCTTCCACGGGAGCGTCACAGGGGCGAACTCGGTCATCAGCTTCGAGGCCGGGTCCTTCGCGACGCTGGGCGCAGCCTTCGCCGACGCGGTCGACGAGTACCTTGCCTTCTGCGAGGAGGAGGGCGTCGCGCCGGACGCGCCGCGGGCACTGGACCAAACGGTAAAAGGCATGTAGACCCAGCCCCACCATGTACAGCGTACTCCGCACAGTGTTGGCCAGCCCAGACTTTCCGGTGGTGGAGTCCTTCGAACTCTCCGAAAGACCCGCCCGCTACGGCCCTGTTCCCCAGTTTCTGTCCGACTCCAGCGTTGGGCCCGTCTTGGGGCAGCAGGAACTCTGGTCGCATCAGGCCGAGGCCTTGGACGCTTTGGGGCGTGGCGAAAACGTCGTTGTCGCCACCGGGACCGCCTCCGGCAAGAGCCGGATCTTCCAAGCGCTGGCCTTCCACAGAATTCTGGATGACTCCTCCAGCCGCGTCGTGGTCTTCTACCCGCTTAGGGCCTTGGTTGAGGATCAGGTTCGGAGTTGGAGAGAGATGGCCCTTCAGCTTGGGCTGCCAGAAGACGCTGTCGGCCTCATCTATGGAGGGATTCCGTCGAAGCAACGAGAGGATACCCTTCGCCGGGCGCGAATCGTTGTCATGACGCCGGATGTCTGTCAGGCCTGGCTGATGCCTCGTTTGGCGATGCCCGCTATCAAGAATTTCGTCAGGGCTCTCTCCATGAATCGTCATCCTGGACGAAGCCCACACGCTTGAGGGCGTGTTTGGCAGCAACGTGGCGCTGTTGATCAGGCGCTTGGTGGCTGCGCACAACCTGCTAGAGCCCAATGGCGACAGTCGTCCTCTTCAATTCGTGGGGGCAACTGCGACTATCGCTAATCCCGGGGAGCACATGAAGCTCCTGACGGGAAGGGAGTTCACCGTAATCGATCAGGATGCTGACGGCTCTCCTCATCGCACTCGTTTGCTTGCCCACGTTGCCTGTGAGCCTGGAGATGAACTCTCCGTCGCTCGCGATCTTCAGCACCGGGTGTTGGCTGACGGTACGGATGGCAGTTTCATCACGTTTGTTGATTCGCGCAAGGGTGTGGAGACTCTCGCGATGGCCACTGCCCAGGATGTGGCAAACCTAGCGGCTGACGAGGAAGTGGTGTCGTACAGGGCGGGCTTCGATGCTGACGACAGGCGCAGGATTGAGGGGCAGCTGCGCGACGGAACACGTCGCGGGGTTGTCTCGACATCGGCGCTTGAGCTGGGAATCGATTTCCCCCACCTCCGGGTAGGGTTCAACGTCGGCGTCCCTCCGACCCGAAAGGCCTACCGCCAGCGCCTTGGTCGTGTTGGGCGCCACGGCTCAGGGGCGTTCGTCTTGATCGGGCCGGATGATGCTTTCACTCGCTACGGTACCTCCTTCGCGGAGGCTATGTCTGTCGAGCCCTCGTACCTGTACGCCGCTTCGACGGCCCCTGGTCGACGTTCGTCACGTCTCCCCAACATGGGGACGAGCAGGCCACGTGAGTTTGTCGATCGCGCTTGGTGCAGATGCGCCCCATATTAACTACCCTCTTCGCCGGCGAAACTAACTATGAAATTAAGTTCAAAGAGGACGGCGACAGTATTGGTACTCAGGCCCAAGCTCTGCCATCGACTTATCTTCACGAGCGGTGGAGCCAAGTGCATACAGGCCGTACATCGCCGTGAAGCGTAGCCCATTTAGGCGCGACTTCTCCCAGAATCAGGACATGGATCAACGCGGGCATAACTCGCGGAGAAGTTATTGGTGGTAACGTCATAAAAACACCACACGGAATCCTCGCTGAGTGTGAAATGCTAGTAACCGAGCGTGTGGAAGGGTACACTGATTCGAGCGGTGTGTTCCACTCGTATAGTGACCTGCAAGAAAAAAACCCCAACATGAAGCCGAAGACACGGCAATTTCGGACTAGTGGCGTGGTCCTGTTCATTGATGCTGAATGGTTCCAAGAGACATCTGTGAGGGCGGAATTCGTTGATAGACTGCACGGGTTCTTTCTGAGAGAGTACAGTATTCTCCCGCAGGATGTTGGGAAATCCTCCACAAACGTTGATCTTCGTGTGGAAAATGGAAAGACGTACCGTGGAAGATCGGTTGTCGTATTTGATGAGACGTACGGAAGCCTGCGCCTCAGAGAAACGTACACAAACTTTCAGCATATCCTAGGGTTGCTGGATTAGGAAGTGGTGATGGTGAATTTGCTTCGGTAGTGCATAAGATCCAAGAGGAATTCAAAGTCGTCCTGGAGGGGCCTGATGGGTTTCTTGCGGACACAGTTTCGGCTCCGGGCGACTGTTTGCGGGTGTTTGCGGAGGGATCGGTTGCTTCAAAAGCGATGCTGGCGCGATTGGTGTTGACGTTGAGGTAATCGAGCCAACGATGCGAGATGGCGTGCTCCACTACAGAGTCAAGACCTTTCAGCGCCCAGGCCAGCCAGAGACGAGGAGTTATTACCCAGCGTCGCTCGTGGAGCCTTCGGCGGATGCGGACAGGTGGGAATACGCCTGGTGGAACCCGGAGACCGAGACCTACGTCGATGAGCCTGATGGCACAGACTGACCAGCGTAGAAGAGAGGCGTCGCGCCGGACGCGCCGGGCGGCTAGGCCGTGGCGGGCTCCGGCTCCTCCAGGTAGGCGGCGAGGCCGGAGTGGAGGTGGCTGCGGATGAAGCCGGCGCGGTCCAGGTTGGCGAGGTACTCCTCCACCTGGCGGCGGCGGAGGGCGTGGAGAGCGGCCTCGCCCGCGGCGGCGTGTTCGCGGCTGCCGCCCAGCAGCAGCACGAGCGGCTCGCGCACGGCGGCGTCGTTCCACTCGCGCGCGAGGCGCACCTCGGCCTTGCGCAGGTAGCGCTGCTGCTCCTCGCGGCGGTCGGGCATCGCCGCCAGGTACGCCTCCAGCCGCTCGACCTGGTACTGCATCAGGCGCTCGCGGTCGGCGGCGACGAGGGCGTAGAGGTCGCGTTCGAGCTGGTTCTGGGCGAAGTCGCCGGCGGCGCGGAAGAAGGCGAGGAAGGCGCTGTCCTGCACGAACAGGTAGGCCATCAGCTCGGGGTAGCTGCGCGCCTCCGTGGCCCCGCGGATGAGGTCCGTGGGGGCCTGCAGGCCGAGCCCGCCGCCGTTGGCGAGCGCGCGCTTGCGGAAGGCCTCGGCGTGGCGCGCGAGGTCGTAGATGACGCTGCCCATGAACAGCTTCATCTCCACGAAGCCGTAGCTGATATCGGGGAGCCAGCGGCCCAGCACGGTCGCCTCGGCGTAGGCGCGCTCGCTGTGCTCGGTCATCACCTGGCAGATGGCGTGCTCGATGTCGTCGGGGAGCGCTTCGAGGCTGCGCCAGCCGAGGTCGGTGGCGGGCGCCCAGCGGTCGCGGATGGCCTCTTCGTAGAGGGCGGCGACGGAGGGCGACCAGACGACCGCCTTCTCGAAGATGGTGTAGCCCATGTCCTCCTGGCCGGCCTGCGGATTGGAGCCGCGCGCGATCTCGGTGCGGTCGGTCCAGAGGTCGGGGATCTCGCCGTAGGAGCCGACCATGATGTCGGCCACGGTGAGGCCCATCTCGGGGTCGGCCTGTTCGGCGCGCACGCCCCACTCGGTGGGCGCGTCCATCCAGGAGAGGTCGGGCTTGCGGGGTTCGCGGTCGAGGAACTGCAGGGCCTGTTCGGGCGCCAGCTTGGCGCTCAGGGCGGCCACGAGCGTGCGCGGGCTGTAGCCGTAGCCGAGGGCGCGGTCGAGCAGGCCCGCGTCCCACTCGAGGGCCGCGGCGGCGGCGCGCATCTCCGCGTTGATGGGCTCCGGCGTGGCCTCGCCGTCCGCGGCCATGGCGCTAGTTGACGTACACGGCGAGGGCGGGGCCGAGGCGATCGCGGCGGTCGCCGAGGCCCGCGACCTCGAGGCGGTGGAGGTACTCCTTCACCTGGCGCTGGCGCAGGAGCAGGAACTTGGCCACGCCCTCGTCGAAGCGGTCCTTGCCCCCGCCGAGGAGGATGCAGAGCGATTCGAACACGGGCGGGAAGGTGACGTCGCCGCTGCCGCCGCCGGCGGAGGTCTCCTCGGCCTTGTCGAGGTAGTGGTGGATCTCCTCGCGGCGCTCGGGCGTCTCCGCGAGGACGTGCTTGAGGTGCATGACGCCGAAGGCGAGGTGGCGGGACTCGTCCTGCGCGGCCATGCGGAAGATGCGCTTGTCCGCCTGCGTCGGCCCGATCAGTTCGCCCATGCGGAACATGGACTGGACGAAGCCCTCGGCCTGGACGTGCATGAGCACGGACATCTCGGTGAAGTCCTGCGCCTCGATGAGGTTGCGCAGGCCGAGGCCCGCGCCCTGCTGGAGGAGGCCGCCGCCGTTGGCGAGGGCGCGCTTGCGGAACACGTCCGTGTGGCGCGCCTCGTCCATGATCTGCGTCATCAGGAAGAGGCCCGCCTCGAACTCGTCGCCGCTGATGGCGGGCAGCCACTGCCCGGGCACGTCGCCCGCGATGAACTCGACCTCGGCGAGCATGGTCGCGACCTGGCACATGGCGCGCTCTTCCTCGTCGGGCAGCTCGTGCAGCGTGTCCCAGGGGATGTCGCGCGCGGAGGACCACTGGCGCTGGATCGCCTCCTCGTAGAGGGAGCGGCACTGGTCCGCCCAGACGTCGTGCTTGCTCTGGTAGGTGAGCCCCTGGCGGTGGGCGTTCCCGCGCGGGGCGGCCCCGCGCAGGCGCGGCGTCATGTCGCGCGGCAGGTCCTCCCGCGAGGCGTACTCGCCGATGTCGATGGCGTCGAGCGTGAGGCCCTTCTTCGTGGGCTCGGCGGACGTGGGGCCGTCGTACAGGTCGAGCCAGGAGAGGTCGAGTTCGGGGGTCGCTGGCGCTGCGCTCATGGGGGATCCTTCCTCGGGAGGGGAGGGTGCATCTCCCAGTGTACGGGGGCGCGCGCGGGAATTGAAGGGCGCTTCGATCCGCTTCGGTGAAGGCCGTGACGCCGCGCGCGACAAACACGCGCGCGGCGTGGCACGATCGGGGCGATGCCGAAGCAGGTCGTCAACGTCGCCAGCGACGATTACCTGAGCGCGATCTACCGCCTCCACCACGACGAGGGGGAGAGCGTGATCGCCGTGCGCCTGGCCGATCGCCTGGGGGTGACGCCGCCCTCCGTGGCGGGGATGCTGAAGCGCCTCCAGCGCGACAGCCTCGTCTCCATCAACCGGCGCAAGCTGATCGAACTCACGCCCGAGGGGCTGCGGCGCGCGGAGCGCATGGTGCGCCGCCACCGGCTGGCCGAGTGCCTGCTGACGAGCGTGCTGCACGTGCCCTGGTGGCGCGCCTACGAGGAGGCGCACCTGCTGGAGCACGGCATCTCCGACGTGACCGAGCCGCACCTCGTGGAGACGCTGGGGAATCCCCTGCGCAGCCCCTTCGGCTACCCCATCCCCGGCCTCGCCAACGCGGGCGACCTCTCGATGACGACGCTGGCGGACGTGCCCGAGGGCGAGACGGTCGCGATCGAGCGCGTCTTCGAGGAGGACGAGCAGCTCCTGCAGTTCTTCGACGCGGAGGGCATCCGCCCCGGCCAGGTGGTGAAGCTGGAGTCCTCCGAGCCGTACCGCGGCACGGTCACGATCGCGATCGGCGGGCGCGAGATCGTGATGGGCACGCAGGTGGCGAATCGCGTCTGGGTGCGCTCCGGCGAGGGCGCCGCCTCCTGAACGTTCCCTGAACCTTCCCGGCGCACCCGTTCCCCGTTCGCGCGGAAAGTCCGTAGGATGCGCTGGCGCGCGCGACGCCGTGCGCCAGACCATGCGAAAGGCGGTCCCTTCATGCCCGACCACGAAGGACCCGTGCCGGTTCCCACACCCGAAACCCAGGACTTCTGGGACGGCGCCAAGCGGGGCGAGCTTCGCCTGCAGCGCTGCGACGACTGCCCGGAGGTCAAGGTCATCTTCCCGCCGCGCCCCTTCTGCCCCGGCTGCGGCTCGCGCTCGGTGTCGAGCTTCACGGCCAGCGGCAAGGGCAAGCTCTACAGCTACGTGATCAACCACCGGCCCCCGCCCGGCTTCGGGCCGGAGCCGCACGCGATCGCCATCGTCGAGCTGGACGAGGGGCCGCGCCTGATGACCAACATCGTCGACTGCGAGCAGACGCCGGAAGCGCTCGTGCTCGACATGCCCGTCGAGGTGGCGTTCACGCCCATCACGGACGAGATTTCGCTGCCGAAGTTCCGGCCGGTGGGAGGTTAGCCATGGAGCCCCGTTCCGTCGCCATCGTCGGAGCCGCCGAGACGACCGAGCTCGGTCGCGTCCCCGGCCTCTCCAAGATCCAGCTGCACGCCGACGCCGCCCTCAACGCGCTGGCGGACTGCGGCCTCACGCCCGCCGACGTCGACGGCGTGGCCACGGCGGGCGAAACGCCCGCGGGCATCGCGCACTACCTCGGCATCACGCCCACGTGGGTGGACGGCACGGCCGTGGGCGGCTGCTCGTTCATGCTGCACGTGCGCCACGCCGCCGCCGCCATCAACGAGGGGCTCTGCGAGGTCGCGCTCGTGACGCACGGCGAGAGCGGGCGTTCGCGCGTGGGCATGGACCGCTTCGGCGGCTCGCCCGCCTCGCTGCCCGGCCAGTACGAGGCGCCCTACGGCCTCAGCGGGCCGCCCTCCATGTTCACGCTGGGCGTGCTGCGCTACATGAAGGAGACGGGCATGACGCACGAGCAGCTCGCCTCCGTCTCCGTGGTCCAGCGCGAGTGGGCGGCGCTCAACCCGCGCTCCACCTTCAAGGACCCGATCACGGTGGACGACGTGCTCAACTCGCGCATGATCGCCTACCCCTTCCGCCTGCTGCAGTGCTGCCTCGTGACGGACGGCGGCGGGGCGCTCATCCTCGTCTCGAAGGAGCGCGCGCGCGACTTCCCCACGAAGCCCGTCTACATCCTCGGCACGGGCGAGAGCGTGGAGACGCCGATGATCAGCCAGATGGAGGACATGACCACCTCGCGCGCCTTCCGCGTGGCCGGAAGCAGGGCGTTCGAGGAGGCGGGCATCACGCACGGCGACGTGGACCACGTGATGATCTACGACGCCTTCGCGCACCTGCCCATCTACGGCCTCGAGGACCTCGGGTTCGTGGGGCGGGGCGAGGCGGGCGCCTTCATCGAGGCGCGCAACACCGCCCCCGGCGGCCCCCTGCCGGTCAACACGAACGGCGGCGGCCTGAGCTACATGCACTCCGGCATGTACGGCATGTACGCCCTCCAGGAGAGCGTGCGCCAGATGCGCGGAACGGCCCCGGCGCAGGTGCCGGACGCGACGATCAGCGTCTGCCACGGCGTGGGCGGCATGTTCATGGCCTCCGGCACCATCATCATGACGAACGAGTAATGTTCAGGCCGGCGCAGATGGCCGCCCCTCACGGTTCTCGCCGCGAGGGGCGAACCGGGCGGCCGCCTGACTGAAGGAGCGAGACTGCGATGCGTGAGAACAGCGTGAAGGCGCGCTGGCGGGCGGGCGAGGTCGCCCTCGGCGGGTGGCTCTCGCTGCCCGGTTCGCTCGGGGCCGAGATCATGGCGCGCGAGGACTTCGACTACGTCTGCATCGACATGCAGCACGGCGGCATCGACTACCAGGCGGCGCTGACGATGCTGCAGGCGATCAGCATCACGGAGACGATGCCGTTCGCGCGCGTCCCCTGGAATGAGCCGGGCATCATCATGAAGATGCTGGACGCGGGCGCGATGGGGGTCATCATCCCCATGGTGAACAGCGTGGAGGAGGCGCGCGCGGCGGTCGCCGCCTGCCGCTACCACCCCGAGGGGAACCGCAGCTTCGGCCCCCTGCGCGCGGCCATGTACGCGGGCGCGGACTACTTCGCGCACGCCAACGAGGAGGTCGCCTGCATCCCCATGATCGAGACGGAGCAGGCGCTCGACAACCTCGACGGCATCCTCTCCGTGCCCGGCATCGACGCCGTCTACGTCGGCCCCGCCGACCTGAGCATCACGCTGGGCCAGCCGCCGGGGATGGCGAACGAGGGCCGCTTCGAGCGGGAGCGCCTGCGCATCGCGGAGGCGTGCAAGGCGCACGGCGTCGTCGCGGGCATCCACGCCAACGCCCAGCTCGCGGAGAAGCACGCGGCGGCGGGCTTCCAGCTGGTCACGATCAGCAGCGACCAGGGCGGGATGCGGTCCGCCGCGCGGGCGGACCTGGAGCTGGCGCGGGGCTCCGCTTCCTAGGACATTACCGTCTGGGGCGCTGTTCCTCGGAGATGAGCATCTCGCCGTTGTAGAACTCCGCTTCATGGAGGCGGTGGGGTCCGACGCGACCGAAGAGGAACTGCGCGCGGAACTGCGCCCCCTCGCCGGTATCAAGGCGGATGCGGCCTCCGCTCCCGCCACTGCCGCCTCGGGCTCCGGCTGAGCGGCTACGCCAGCTCCCCCGCTGTCGTGCGGTCGGCGGCGACCTCCGCGAAGGGGGTTGTGCGGGGGGCGACTTCGGCGCCGCTGCGGAGCCAGTAGGCGCGGCCGTTGCGGGCCTCGGCGGGCTCCTGCCCTTCGAGCAGGTTGCGCGCCATACGCAGCATCAGGCGGCGGAACTCGATGATGGCCACGTCCGTCGTGCCGAGGTGCTCTTGCGTGCGGTCGTAGATGCGCCCCTGGCTGTCCTGGATGCAGGCGTCCTGCTCGGAGATGCCCTGCACGCCCGTGTAGCTGGCCGTGCGCTGCGCCTCGCGGTCGATCAGGTAGTCGTTGGCGCGGTTGCGGATGGGCCGGTACTGCTCGTCGACGATGGAGTGGATGCTGGCCTTGCCGCCCTTGATCGTCGCCAGTTCCTCCTCCGTGATGGGCCGGTCCGGGTTCCACGTGTAGGTGTAGATCCAGCAGCTCTCGTCGTCGATGGGCACCCACGTCTGGCCGTTGATGTTCTGGCCGCGCTCGGCCCCTGGCGCGAGGCTGTGGTTGGGCACGAGGAACTGGGTGATGCGCCAGTAGAAGCTGTCCTCCTCCGCCCGCCGCGCGCCGCCGATGACGAAGCCGCCCTCCGTCGGCTGGATGGTGAAGCGGGGCGAGCCGTCCGCCTTCATGTAGCGCAGGGCCATCGGCGCGTCCGGCGGAAGCTCCCCCACCAGCATGTGCAGGAAGGAGAAGTGGGCCGTGTCGATCGCGCCCTCGACGGACTGCGCCCAGTTGCACTGCTGCAGCTTCTTCGAGACGTAGCGGTGGCTCTCGGGGACGTGCGCCCACTCGAACTGGGGCAGGTCGGGCAGGGGCAGGTCGGGCGGGCCGAGGTAGGCCCAGACGTAGCCGCCCCACTCGCGCGTGGGGTAGGCGGTGACGCCGACCTTCTCGCGGAACTGCGACTCCGGCGGCTCCGAGGGCATGTCCACGCAGTTCCCGTCCACGTCGAACTTCCAGCCGTGGTAGACGCAGCGCAGGCCGCACTCCTCGTTGCGCCCCCAGAACAGTTCGGCGCGCCGGTGCGGACAGCGCCCCTCGATCAGCCCGACCGTCCCGTTCGTATCGCGGAAGGCGACCAGTTCCTCGCCGAGCGCGCCCACGCGCACGGGCGGGCAGTCCGGCTCCGGCAGCTCCGCGGCGATGAGCACGGGCACCCAGAAGCGCCGGAACAGGTCGCCCATGGGCGTCCCCGGCCCGGTGCGGGTCAGCAGCTCGTTGTCGTTCGCGCTCAGCATGACCAGTTACACCCCGTTGTACTCCTGCGGGTAGCGCCACGGGTTCTCGGGCTGCTCCGCGTCCTCGTCGAGCGTCCACATGGGCAGGGAGAGGCCTTCCGAGACGTCGGCGAAGACCATCTTCATGCGGCTGCCGATGCCGACCTGGCGGACCAGTTCGGGGGGCGCGAGGTCGCCGTCGGGGGTGGCGAGGTTGCCGGCCACGCGCAGGGCCTCGTGCTCGCTGGGCTGGCCCTTCTGCGTATCCAGGTCGACGATCAGGATCAGGTAGGGGGCCTTCTCGCGGAACTGGGGCTGGATCGCCTGGTGGACCTCGCCGTAGGAGTGGACCGCGCCGCGGGCCTCGACGGGCGTCCACTCGAACTCGCGGTTCGGGCACCAGGGGCAGGCCGTCCCCGGCGGGTAGCGCAGGAGGCCGCAGGCCGTGCACCGCTGCAGGCGGAAGTCGTGCTCCGCGCAGTGGCCGAAGTAGGCCAGGTTCTCGTGGTCGAGGTCGTTGATGGAGAGGTGGAGGCCGCGGTAGTCGCCTTCGCGCATCGTCCCTATCCCTTCCGCATCACGAGCGAGGAGCCGGTGCCCGGCATCGCCCAGCCGAGGTTCATGGAGATGTTGGCGTCGGGCACCTGGCGGCAGCCCCCCTCGGAGTAGTCGAAGGTGTGCCGCTTGCGCCCCCGATCGTCCGCCGGACAGTAGTCGTCGACCTCGCCGCGGAGCTGGCGCACGTTCTCGATGATCATGTTCATGCCGTGCGTGTAGCCCTCGCAGAGGTGGCCGCCGGAGGTGTTGTTGGGGCGCTCGCCGCCGAGGCGCATGATGCCGCTGCTGACGTAGTCGCCGCCCTCGCCCTTCTTGCAGAAGCCGTAGTCCTCCAGCTGGAGCATGGAGGTGAAGGTGAAGGCGTCGTAGGCGCCCGTCAGGTCGATGTCCTCCGGCCCCACGCCCGCGTTCGGCCAGATGATGTCCTTGATGTAGTAGCCCGCCACGGTCGAGATGGGGCCGTGCTGGAAGTGCATGTCGATGCGCGGCTTGCAGACGCGCCCGGCCACGCCGAGGATGCGCGCGGGCGTGTTGCGGTAGTCGTAGGCGCGTTCCGCCCGCGTCACGATGACGGCGGTGGCGTTGTCCGTCTCCACGCAGCAGTCGAGCAGGTGGAGGGGCTTCACGATCATGCGGCTGTTGACCACGTCGTCCACGGTCACGCGCTGCTTGTAGTAGGCCTTGGGGTTGTTGGAGGCGTGCTCGCTGTGGATGACCTTGACCATCGCCACCTGCTCGGGCGTGGTGCCGTAGTCGTACATGTGGCGCATGAAGCTGGGGCTGAAGTTCTGGCCCGCGCTGAACCAGCCGTAGGGCGCCGTGTGCACGGCGTCGCCCGCGATCGGCGCCCGCGCCCGCGC
This sequence comes from Tepidiformaceae bacterium, assembly GCA_963664025.2. GTDB lineage: Bacteria > Chloroflexota > Dehalococcoidia > Tepidiformales > Tepidiformaceae > UBA2991. Next base: position 129,881 of record OY760861.2, read on the forward strand.
GCCCGTGCCGCCGATGCGCACCTGCGAGTAGCCGTTCATCGAGCGGAAGACGACGACGGTGCTGCACATGCCCGCCTCGATGGCCCCGATGGCGAGCCCGATGAGCGCCTCGCTGCTGGAGCCGCCGCCGTAGACGTCCATGTAGAAGTTGAGGCGGATGCCGAGGTCGCCCGCGATCATGGGCGAGGGCGTCGAGTCGTTGTTCGAGTACGACATCATGCCGTCGACCTCGGAGGCGGGGATGCCCGCGTCCTCCATGGCGTTGCGGACGGCCCAGGTGCCGAGCGCGCGCGTGGTCAGGTTGGAGCCGCGCGTGTAGGTGGTCTCGCCAACGCCGATGATGGCGTACTTGTCGCGCAGGAACCTGGGGGCGGTCGTATCCATCTCGGGCGGTGCGGTCATGGGCGCGCTCCCGTGCGAGGATTGGCGCGCAGTCTAGCGCCGCGCGCGCGGCGGCGCAGCGGCGAACGGGCGTGCTAGGATGCGCGGCAACCCTCCTGAAGACGGGCAGAGGCCGAAATGGTTGAACTCCTGAGTGGTCCGTGGCGGAACGACCTGGCTGGTATCGCGTCGGCAGCCAGAGAGTCCGTGCTTGTGGTTGCGCCCTTCGTCAAAGAAGAGGAGGCGGCGTGGTTCTGTGAGAAGTTGCGTCCGGGCATTGAGGTCATCACGCTCGCGAACATCAGCACGGACGCCATCAGCGCATCAGCGCTGGACTTGGCCGCCCTTCGCCGGCTCGCCGATGTGTCCCCTGCGGCTCGACTCGTGGCGCTGTCCAACCTCCACGCCAAGGTATTCGTGGCCGACGACACGGCGGCCATCGTGACGTCCGGCAACCTCACGCGCTCAGCACTCGATCGGAACATCGAGTACGGCGTGCTGCTGCATGAGTCCAGTCTGGTCCGGACCGTGCGTAGAGACATGCTTTCGTTCGAACGACTCGGGAGTGAGGTGGACGCCAAAACGTTGGCCGAGCTAATGCCTCTGGAAGCGGAACTCCGTGAGGCGCGGGCTCGTGTTTCGGACAGCGCACCACGCTCGACAAGGCAGCGGTTCAGGGTAGCTCTAGGTCGAGCACGCCCAGCGTTCGCCTCCATGCAGGTGGGCGACAGGAGCGCGCACGCAGTGTTCGGCGATGCGATCCAGTTTGTGCTTGCCCGAGGGCCTCAGACCACAAAGGCGATCGAAGAAGAAGTGAGACAACTTCTTCCAGACCTCTGTGACGACAGCGAGTACTTCTTCATCAAGGGGGTGCGCTACGGCAAGACATGGAAACGCCGCCTGCGCCACGCGCAACAGCATCTCAAGCGGAGGGGAGTGGTAACCTACCGTGCCCACGACCGCACTTGGGCGCTGGTGAGCGGAAAGGAGACACCGTGAGCGGCGCAATCGGTCCACCGTCAGCAGCTGAGACCGCCTCGCGGTACGTCGTGGCGGAGTGGTATGGGAACGACCGCTCGGAGTTGGCGTCGAGTGGGCAAGATGACCTTCTCCGTCGAGCGTCTGGTGACCAACCGCGCCCCCCATGTCCCTTCCAGCGGGGGCGTCCGGCGTGCTCGAAGCCCGACGGGGTGTGCTCGATTCAGCTTGTTACGAACGACGGTGAGCGAGTGGGCGGACCTGTCATCGCATGCTCGCATCGTTTCGAGGAAGGCGAGACGATCCTGCACTGGCTTGCCGAGGTAGTCGGTCTTCCCGTCGGGAGGGTTGAGGCGGCACGCGATGTTCCGTTCACGAGCCCCTCCGACAGTTCGAGTCCTGCTGGAAAGTTCGAAGTCGTGGTGGCTGATGGTGGCAGCCGTACTTCTTGGTGGCCACATCTCAAGTGGTTTCCGCTGGAACTCCAGGCCGTCGCTGTGACCAGCAGCGGTGGGACTCTGGAGCCGCAGGATTCGGCTTCGGGAACGCTGGACCCCATAGATCGCGACTGGAAGCCGGACTGGCATCTGTCCCGTGTTGGGTGTCTTCACCGTATCAACGAACGAGCGCTCATGGTTCTCCGGTGGGGATCGCGACAGGTCATTGTCGTCGATAGCGCCTTTTTCGACGCCATCGGCGGCCCAAGCGATAGCCCACAGCAGAACCACCGTGCCGGTGAAGTCTTGTGGCTTGTTCCCCGGCTTGTCGAGAGCGGTAACCGAGGCTTCACCCTATCGCGCGGCCACTGGGAGGCGCTTGACATCCTGGAGTCCACGAGGAAGTTGGTGCCTCCAGGGATTCTGAGCGACCACTACCTGGATAGCCTAATCGCGAAGCTGGAACCGCTCGGCTGACCCTACCCTTCGCGAAGCGCCTGATGCCCCAACTCCAGGTGAAGGTGCCTACCCTTCGAACGTGGGGATCGAAGATGGCCCTCGCGGTTGACCGTCCCTTCTTCGACGCCATCGGCGGCCCGAGTGCGTCCCCGATGCAGCACACGAGGGGCGGCGACATCATTTGGCTCGTTCCGGAACTCCAGCCCACTGGCGACGGCTTCACCCTGGCGCGCGGTCACTGGGAGGCGCTCTCACTTGAGGAATCGAGCGACAAGCTGCTGGCCGCCGACAGGATCGATCCGTACGAGTTTGAGGCGACGCTCCGCGCCAGGCTCAGGCCGCTGGAGTAGCCCCTGCCATCGCGCACCACTGCCCGGGCCGTACGCGCCGAAGCCGCGCCCCTCAGCGCGCGGTGTAGCCGCCGTCCACGGGCAGGGTGACGCCGGTGACGAAGGAGGCGTCGTCGCTGGCGAGGAAGGCGGCGGCGGCGGCGATCTCCTCCGGCTCGCCCAGGCGGCCCAGCGGGTGCAGCGTTTCGAGGAAGCCCGCCGCGCCCTCCGCTTCCTCCAGCGCCTCCGCGATCATGGGCGTGCGGATGTAGCCCGGGGCGATGGCGTTCACGCGCACGCCGTGGTTCGCGTAGATGAGCGCGAACTGGCGCGTCAGCCCCACGACGCCGTGCTTGGCCGCGATGTACGCGCCCGAGCCGTCGACCGGCGGGAACTCGGTCACGCGGCTGCTGACGAGGCCCACGAGCCCGGCGATCGAGGCGGTGCTGATGATGGCCCCGCCGCCGCGCTCGGCCATGAGCGCGCCCCCGTGCCGCAGCCCGTAGTAGACGCCGCTCAGGTTGACGGCGATGGTCGCGTCCCAGGCGGCGCGCCCGATGCCGGCGTTGTTGTAGAGCACGTCGAGCCCGCCCAGTTCGCGCACGGTCTCCTCGCAGGCGGCCTTGACCGCCGCCTCGTCGGTCACGTCGACGCGCAGGGCGGCGCTGGCCCCGCCTCCCTCGGCGATGGCGGCGGCGGTCGCCTGCGCGGCGGCCTCGTCGAGGTCCACGCACATGACGCCCGCGCCCTCGGCGGCGAAGCGCATGGCCGAGGCCCTGCCGATTCCCGAACCCGCCCCCGTGACGAGCGCGGCCTTCCCTTCGAGCCGGTCCATGAGCGTCCCTCCCTGCCGCGGTGGCGGCGCCCGATTGTAGGCCGCGCGCGGCCCGCCCCGCGCGGGCGTACGATGGCGGCCACCGAACCGGGGAGGAACGGCGTGGCGGACCTGAACGGCGGACAGATCATCGCGCGGCAGTTGAAGGCGGCGGGCATCGACACGGCCTTCGGGGTCGTGGCCGGCCCCATGATCGAGGTCATGGCGGCGATGGAGCGCGAGGGCATCACGGTGGTGAACTGCCGCCACGAGGTCTCGGCGGGGTTCGCCGCCTCCGCCTGGGGCTGGGCGCGGGGCAAGCCGGGCGTGCTCGTCGTCGGCTCCGGCCCCGCGCTCACGAACGCGGTCACGCCCATGTACGTCGCCACCGAGAGCGCCATGCCGCTGGTCGTGCTGGGCGGCTCCTCGGCGGGCAATCAGCGCGGGCTGGGGGCCTTCCAGGAGGCGGACCAGGTCGCCTTCGCCGCGCCCGCCTGCAAGTGGGCGACGCAGGTCGACAGCCAGGCGCGCATCGCCGAGTACGTGCACCTCGCGCTGGGCCGCGCCCTCAGCGGCCGCCCGGGCGCGGTCTACCTCGACTTCCCCGCCGAACTCATCCGCACGCCCTTCGACGAGGAGGCCGTGCAGTGGCGCGCGAGCGAGCCGGAGATCGCGCGCCCCCACCCCGACCCCGCCGCCCTCGAAGCGGTCGCGGACATGCTCGCGGAGGCGGAGCGCCCGCTCGTCATCATGGGCAAGGGCGCGGGCTGGGCGGAGGCGGGCCCGGCCCTGCAGCGGCTCGTCGACCGCGGCATCCCCTTCGTCTCCTCGCCGATGGGGCGCGGCTCCATTCCCGACGACCACCCGATGTTCATGAACGCGGCGCGCTCGGCGGCGCTGGGCGGGGCCGACGCCGTGCTCATGGTGGGCGGGCGCTTCAACTGGGTGTTCCAGTTCGGACGCCCGCCGCGCTTCGCCGAGGGCGCGCGCATCGCCCACATCGACATCGTCGCGGAGGAGTTCTACAGCGGCGCGGAGGTCGAGACCGGCATCGTCGCCGACTGCGCCGTCGCCGTGGACCAGCTCAACGGCCTGCTCGACGGGCGCGCCCTGCGCGTCGCGGGCAGCGGCTGGGCGGGCGCGCTCGGGGAGGCGCGCGACCGCAACGAGGCCAGCTCCGCCGAGGCGATGGCCTCGGACGAGGTCCCCATCAACCACTTCCGCCTGCTGCGCGACGTGCGCGACTGCCTCGACCGCGACGCCACCGTGACGGTGGACGCGGAGTTGACGATGGGCGTGGCGCGCGCGGTCATGCCCAGCTTCGGCTCGCGGCTGCGGCTGAATTCGGGCACGACCGGCTGCATGGGCACGGGCCTGCCCTACGCGCTCGGGGCGAAGCTGGCGCGCCCGGACCAGCAGGTCGTGGCCGTGCTCGGCGACTACGCCTTCGGGGCGGCGGCGATGGAGGTGGAGACGGCCGCGCGCGTGGGCGCGAACGTCGTCATCGTCGTCTCGAACAACGGGGGCATCGCGGGCCACTCCATCCAGGACCGGCAGTTCGCGCCGGACGCGCCCCCCATCGCCGCCCTCCTCCCCATCGCCTACGAGAAGACGGTGGAGATGGTGGGCGGCTGGGCCCGCCGCGTCGAGGACCCCGCCGACATCGCCCCCGCCGTGCGCGAGGCGCTTGCCGCAAACACCGTTGCGCTGGTGAACGTGCTGACGGATCCGAAGGGCCGGCGATCCGGCTCGGCGTATTTGGGGTAGAATGGCGCCATGACCAGTGCAGACGGCGAAACACGCGAAGCTTCCCTACGCGACGGGGAGCGCCAGAACCAGCGGGATGCAGCGCCGTTCCGCTTACTCGGGGACGCGACGCCTTTGCCGCCGATGCCGGAAGTGCTTCGGGCGGAAGAGGTGGCGCGGCTTACCAAGGACCTCGAAGCCGTACAGTCAGAGCGTGATGCGGCGAAGGCGGCGGAGGCGAAGGCGCTCCGGGACGCCGCCGCGGAGCGCGACCGCCTGCAGAAGCAGGTCGACGTGGCCAGCGAGAAGCGGAACGAGGCGGAAGCGGAACTCGCGCAGGCCAACCGCAGCATGGCGGCGCTCCAGGCCGAACTGGCGGAGGCGCAGCGTGGCGGCTCCGCTCCCCAGGTGGCGGTCGCGCCGCCGCCGGACGACGCGAACGGGTTGGAGGAGCACGTCCGGCACCTTGAAGAGCAGTTGTCCGAGACGGAACAGGCGCTGCGGGTCAGCAAGCGGGAAGTCGCCAGCCTGAAGGCCACGCTGGCCGGCACTTCGTTCGTGGGCGACCCCGGGGACGCCTCGGGCGAGGTCCACATCGGCAACGTGGAGGAAGCGGTCTCGCGCGCGGCGCTGTTCCCGCGCCTGCGCTTCCTGAAGGGCGCGTGCTCGCGGGGCGCGAACCTCTATGAGCGGCCGCGCGACGTCTACGACGCCTTCGTCGCGCTGGAGGAGCTGGCCGAACAGCGCGCGGACGGCGGCATCGGCGGGCGCGTGGAGGACTGGCTCAAGGCGCGCGGCATCAAGTACGCGCCCAAGGAGAGCCAGACGACCCGCTCCGAGCGCTGGTTCTACGACGAGGTGATCCAGGAGAAGGCGCTCTTCGAGGAGCACCTCAAGTTCGGGATGGGCCAGGACCCGCGCTACTGCCAGCGCATCCAGATGGCCTGGGACGCCGAGAACGGCGAGTGGGTCATCGCCTACGTCGGCGAGCACCTGGACAACACGAAGACATCCTGAGGACGCCCGCCGCTCAGCCGCGGAAGATGCTGACCAGCAGCGCGTCGGGGGCGTCGATGAGCCGCGGGTTCGTCGTGTCCGCGATGAGGTCGAAGACCTCCAGCGTGGTCGCGCCGAGGAGGCAGCTGTCCTCGTCTCCGAAGACGACCGGGGAATTCATCTCGCGTCCCTCAATCCGGAAACGCGCCTCGCCCATGCCGTAGGTCTTGCGCGTGCCGTCGGCGAGCCGGAACGCCCTCGTTCGCGTGCGGGGGACGCCGAGGCCGTCGAGGAGCGCTGCGGGCAGGAACGCATGAGCCGCGCCCGTGTCGACCACAGCGTCGATCTCGCGGAACTCCGCGCCGCCGGGGCTGGCGACCTCGACCGTGACCTTGAACGAACCCATGTGCCGGGCTCCTGCGATCCTGATGCCACCATTCTATCACTCCCGCCTCCCGCCCCTGCCGTTCGGCATCGGGGTAGACTGCGCGCATGAGCGAGACGCCCGACCCCCACCTGCGCCTGGCGCGCGACGACGAACTGCCGGAACGGATGCGCGGGCGCGACGATGCGTTCACGCGCGTGTTCGGGCACAACGCGGAACTGTTCGAGCGCTGGAACGACTGGTACCGGCCGCTCATCCGCGACGGGGCCGTGTCCGCGCGGCTGAAGGAGTTGGTGCGGCTGCGCGTCGCGCAGCTGAACGCCTGCGACTTCTGACAGGCCGTCCGGCTTCCCCTGTCAGGGGAAGGGGAGACCCTCGACGAGGACACCGTTTCCAGGATCGCGACGTGGGGCGACGAGGACTTCACGGAGGCGGAGAAGGCCGCCTTCCACTACGCCGAGCGCCTCTTCATCGACCACGCCAACATCGACGGCGAGCTGTTCGGGGAGTTGCTGGAGCACTACACCGAGGAGCAGATCCTCGAGATCGGCTGGGCGATCGTGAGCTACATGGGCTACGGGCGCCTCATCCACTCGTTCGGCCTGAAGCCTTCCTGAGGAGGATCACGTGAGCTTCGACCCCAGCGTGTTCGGCGAGGACGCCATCAGCCCTGAGACGCGCGGCTTCCTGGAGGCCGCCGCCGCCATGCGCGACCAGATGCCCTCGATGGAGAACATGGAACTGGCGGAGTTGCGGCGGCTGATGGACGAGGGCGGCGGCGCCTTCCCCGTGCCCCCGCCAGTCGACCGCGCCGAGGACCGCCCCCTGCCGGGCATGGGCGAGGGCGCGACCGTGCGCGTCATCCGGCCCGAGGGGCGCGAGCCCGCGGGCGTCTACCTCGACATCCACGGCGGCGGCTGGGTCATCGGGCGCGCGCGCATGAGCGATCAGGCCAACCTCACGCTGGTCGAGAAGTTCGGCCTCGCGACCGTGAGCGTCGACTACCGGCTGGCCCCGGAGCACCCCTACCCCGCCGGCCCCGACGATTGCGAGGCCGCGGCCGTCTGGCTCGCGGCGAACGCGGCGGCGGAGTTCGGCACGGAGCGGCTGCTCATCGGGGGCGGCTCGGCGGGCGCGCACCTCGCCGCCGTCACGCTGCTGCGGATGCGCGACCGGCACGGCTACACCGGCTTCCTCGGGGCGAACCTCGTCTACGGCGTCTACGACCTCTCGAAGACGCCCAGCCAGCGCCACGCCACGGACGAGGGCGGGCTGACGGGCGCGGCCATCGACGGCTTCTACGGGATGTTCATCCCCGGCGTGGACGCGACCGACGCCGATGTCTCGCCCCTGAACGCGAATCTCCAGAGCCTGCCCCCCGCGCTCTTCACGGTGGGCACCTACGACCCGCTGCTGGATGACTCGCTCTTCATGCACGCGCGCTGGCTGGCGGCGGGGAACGAATCGGATCTGGCGGTCTACCCCGGCGGCCCGCACGGCTTCGACGCGGCCCCCATCCCGATCGCGTTCCAGGCCGCGGAGCGCATCCACGCCTTCATCGCCGCGCGCCTGGCGGACGGCTAGGGAGCCTCAGCCCAGCGCGACCTCCCCGCCGTCCGCCAGGGCGATGGCGGCGCGGATGGCGGGCTCCGGCGCATCCGCGATGCGCACACCCGCGACTTCCCCGCCGAGCCAGGCGCGGATGGCGTCCGCGTCGCCCGCGAGCTCGGCCCGGGCGAATCCGGCGGGCTGCACGCGGTGGGGCGCGGCGCCGCGGGCGGGGTGGCGCTCCGGCGGAACCTGCCAGTCGATGAAGAACGCGCGGGAGGGGTCGGCCATCGCCTCGGCGAGGCCGGCCAGTCGCCACGTGAGGGTCACGCCGCCGGGGGCGTCGCGCGACATGGGCAGGGGGCGCAGGCCGAGGCGCGCGGCGATGGCGTCGAGGCCGGGCGCGTCCGTGCGCAGGCAGAGGGCGGCGAGGCGGTCGCCGTGCGCGGTCCGCTCGCGCAGCCAGCCGCCCATCGGGCTGGCCGCCGCCTCGGCCTCATCGACGACGCCCATGATCTCGATGTAGGCGTCGCCGAGGGGGACGATGCGATTGCCCGTGCCGTGTCCGGCGTGCCTGCCGCCGGGCAGCGAGGCGAGCCCGTGGTCGCGTTCGAGGCGCGCGGCCGTCGCGTCGATGTCGGCGCTGGCGAGGATGACGTGGTCGATGGCGAGGGCGGTCATGCGGGCGATGGTAGAGGGTCGGCGCTTGCGGCGGAGGCCGGAGCGCGTCAGGATCGGGGTATGAACGAGGAGATCTTCCGCGAGATCGCGAGCGCCATGGAGCGCGAGGAGCCGGTCGTGCTGGCGACCGTCGCGCGCACGCGCGGCTCCACCCCGCGCAAGACGGGCGCGAAGATGGTCGTCCGCCGCGACGGCTCCTTCTTCGGCACCATCGGCGGGGGCTGCGGCGAGGCGGAGGTCTGGCAGGAGGCGATGGAGGTGCTGGAGGACGGCGCCCCCCGCATCGTCACGGTCGACCTGACGGAGCCGACGGACGGCGAGGACAAGATCTGCGGCGGCGTGATGGACGTGTTCGTCGAGCGCCTGTCCTGAGGCGAGGCGTGGGCGCTTTCCCGCATTGCCGCATCATGTACCATTGGAAGACTGATTCCTCCGGCGGGGCCGGAGGCGAGGAGGGCGTTATGCCTGGTCCGTTGCTTATCGGTCCGCTCGGGCCGCTGGAGCTCGCCATCATCGTCGGGGTCATCGTCCTGCTGTTCGGCGTGGGCAGGATCAGCCGGATCGGCGGCGATCTGGGCTCCTCGATCAAGGAGTTCCGGCGCGCCGTGCGGGAAGAAGACGAGGAAGAGGAAGGCGCCGCCGCCACCGAGGCGCAGGCGCAGGTTCAGGAACAGGCGCCCCAGCAGCCCGTCCAGCAGGCGGCTCCCCCGCCCCAGCAGCAGGCCGCGCCGCCCCCGGCGGCCCCGCCCGCCGAAGCGCCCCGCAGCGACAGCGGCACCCGCAACGTCTTCTAGCGAGCGCGGGATTTCCTGAGATACGTCTCACGGGTTCCGGCGGAGGGACACCGTGGCGAACCCCGTCAAGGATCTGGCCCGCTGGCTGCGGAACGGCGAGCGCGCGCCGCTCAACGCAACGCTGGACACGCTCGTGGATTCGGGGGCGACCTGTAGGCCCGGCGATGATTCTCGGCTGAGCCGCGCCCTAGCCGCCCGCCACCGCCGGCACGATGCTGACCTCGTCGCCGTCGTTGATGGCCGTGGCGAGGCCGTCCTCGAAGCGCACGTCCTCGCCGTTGACGTAGACGTTGACGAAGCGGCGCAACTCCCCTTCCTCGTCCAGCATCCGCTCGTGCACGCCGGGGAAGCGCGCTTCGAGGTCCGCGATGCAGTCCGCGAGCGAGCCGGTCGCCCCCTCGACGGTCGCCTGGTCGCCCGTGAGGGGGCGGAGGGGCTGGGGGATGAGGACTGTCGCCGCCATGTGCTGGTCTCCGTTCTGGTGAGTGGCTAGCCTTCGATGACGTCGCCGGTGATGGGGTCCACGCGCACGCCCCGGCTCTCGGCCCAAGCGACGCTGCGCGCGATCTCCTCGGCCTCGCCTTCGAGTTCGAGCACGACCCAGCCGGTGCGCTCGTCCACGTCGGCCATGCGGATGTTGGTGATGACCTCGAAGCGTTGCCCGATGAGGTAGATCACGGGCTCCTTGATCAGGTCGGTGGGGAAGGTGAAGCGCAATCGTCGCACGGCCATCAGGCGGGAACCCCCTCGCGGTCCTGGTAGGCGGCCTCGAAGCTCTCCACGGTCGCGTCGATCTCGAGGGCGGGGCCGAGGCGCCCGGCCACGGCCTCCGCGGTCTTGAACCCCGCGCCCGTGATGAACGCCACCACGAGCTCGTCCGGGTCGATTCTACCTTCGGCGGCGAGCCGCTTGACGCTGGCGACGGTCACGCCGCCCGCCGTCTCGGCGAAGATGCCCTCGGTCTCGGCGAGCAGCTTCATGCCCGCCACGATCTCGTCGTCGCTCACGGAGGCGCAGGCCCCGTTCGTGTCGCGCAACTGGACGAGGCTGTAGTAGCCGTCGGCGGGGTTGCCGATGGCGAGCGACTTGGCGATCGTGTCGGGCTTCTGCGGGCGGAAGTTCATGGAGCCCTCGGCCCAGGCGGTGGCCACGGGCGAGCAGCCCGTCGCCTGCGCCCCGCTCATGCGCGTCTTCGGCTCGTCGATGAGCCCCGCCTTCGCGAACTCGTTGAGGCCCTTGCGGATCTTCACGAAGAGCGAGCCGCTGGCGATGGGCACGACGCAGTGGTCGGGGGCGCGCCAGCCGAGCTGCTCCGCGACCTCGTAGCCGAGCGTCTTCGAGCCCTCGGCGTAGTAGGGGCGCACGTTCACGTTGACGAAGGCCCAGTTGCGCGAGCCCGCGAGCTCGGCGCAGAGGCGGTTCACGGCGTCGTAGTTGCCGTGCACCTTGACGAGCGTGGGGCTGTAGATGCTGGAGCCGAGCACCTTGCCTGCCTCCAGGTCGTCGGGGATGACGACGACCGCCTCCATGCCCGCGGCGGCGGCGTGCGCGCTCACGCTGTTGGCGAGGTTGCCCGTGCTCGCGCAGGCCAGCTTCTCGTAGCCCAGCTCCCGCGCGCGCGAACTGGCGATCGCCACCACGCGGTCCTTGAACGACCACGTCGGGTTGGCCGTGTCGTTCTTGACGTAGAGGTTGGGGAGCCCCAGCGCCTTGCCGAGGTTCTTCGCGTGGATGAGCGGGGTGAAGCCCGCCCCGATGTTGATCGCGCTGTCCGCCTCGCAGGGCAGGAACTCGCGGTAGCGCCAGAGGTTGGCCGGGCGCGAGGCGATCACCTCGCGCGAGACGGCGGCGCGGATGGCCTCGTCGTCGTAGACGACCTCCAGCGGCCCGAAACAGAACTCGCAGACGTGCAGGGCTGCGAGGGGGTAGTCGCGGCTGCATTCGCGGCAGCGCAGGTGTTGTGCGTAGCTCATGCCTCTCTCTCGTGCATCGGGTGTCGCGGCGGGAGGCGCCCGCATGGGGGCGCGCTCGGCGGCGCGAGGCGGCGGGATTCGCGAGGGTGGCCCCCTACGGGACCAGGGACATGAACATTCGGCCCAGAGGTGCTGTCATCTTCTCTCCTCGTGCGCGGGCCGGTTCCTCGAGCGCTGGCGCTCTCATCGTTCTCCCCAGCGGGGACTCCGGCTGTGGCACCTTGTCTCCGGGGAGACAGGTTGCCCGGGCTTCACGGGGCCGGTTCCCTCCACCCGTCTGGATAAGGGCGGCACGCAGGCACTGCTTCCGCAGGAGGGTACAGCCGATCGCCGTCTGGGGAAAGCGCCGCTACCCCTTGCGCTCGCAGGGACGGGCCAGCGGGGCGTAGCCGATCATGAACATCGCGGACTGGAGGGCATGAAGTGGGTCGCCTTCCTCCGAGAAGGGCGAGTGCTCTGCGAGCTTCCCCAACAGCCAAGCGGCCTTCACGTTCGACTGCGCGTATCGGGTCGTGCTTCCCGACGAGATCCTCTCAAAGCGGAAGTGGTCGCAGGATGGGTTGCGGCACACGCTTGCGCGGTCGAGCGGAACGTCGATTCTCAGCTTCTCAGGCACGGCGCTGCGTCCGCTTTCGTGGCAGAACAGCCGGACGAGCGAGGCAAGCGCGCAGGCGACACGGCTGTCGTAGATGGGGAAGCCGTTGACCAACAGCGAGTAGAGCTTGCTGAAGCCAGCGCTCATCGGTTTGAGACCGACAAGGCGATCCAGATCGGCCTTGGCCGGGTCGAGCAAGCGCTCGTTCGAGGCGAGGAGGAGCGAGGCTTCGGCGCCCATCTTGGACAGCGTTTCGTTCCGATAGACATGCCCCCACTGCAGGACCATGTTCGTGGCCTTGAGAAAGCGGGCCGTATCTCCCTGTTTCCTGCTCTCCTGAAGCTCCTCCTTACCCTTGGCCAGGAAGGCCACGGTCTCGTCATAGGACTTGCCTTCGCACTTGCCGTTGCCGGGCAGGTCGACGCTGAACTTCCACTCATACCGCTTGAACGCGGCGTACAGCTTCTCGAAGTGCCGCGGACCCCACTTGAGGCTCGTCCAACTGTGGTCGATTCGACGATCACCCGTGACGAGCGGCTCCGCCCACGCAAGGAAGTCCTGCACGTCGCGGTCGCCCAGGTACGCTTCGCGATCCATCGGCGCAGTGTACGCCGCCATCGCCGCCCGCCCGAGTCCGTAGACTCGCGCGCATGGAGCGCGAGCACTTCCGCGAACTGGTGCGCGAGGCGCTGGACTCCCTGCCGCGGGAGTTGATGGCGCGCATCCAGAACGTCGAGATCGTGATCGAGTGGCGGCCCACGGCGGAGGACCGGCTGCAGGCGGGAATCGGGCCGGGCAGCACGCTGCTCGGGCTCTACCACGGCATCCCCCTGCCCGACCGCGGCCACGAGGGCTACAACCTCGTCCTGCCCGACACGATCAGCATCTACCAGGAGCCGATCGAGTCCATCTGCGCGACCGACGACGAGGTGCGCGAGCAGGTGCGCGTCACCGTCCTCCACGAGATCGGCCACTACTTCGGCATCGACGACGACCGCCTGCACGAACTGGGCATGGGGTGACGGAGGAGAGCGCCGCGCGATGCGCGGCTGAGTGAGAGGAGAGCGCCCCGCTGGCGCGTGGCTGAGTAAAGAGTGGCGGTGTGCCAGCCACCGATCACCAGCCACCAGCCACCAGCCACCCGTCACCCGTCCAGGGCGCGGCGGGCGAGTTGTTCGAGGGCGCGGTCCTCCAGCGGGGGGTTGTGGAGACCGGCGCGCACGTCGCGGTAGTAGCGCTCGATGGGGCGGCGCTTCTGCAGGCTCACGCCGCCCACGACGCGCATCGCCTCGTCCACCGCCTCGATGGCGTTGTTGAGCGCGTCCACCTTGGCCACGGCGACGCGATCGCTGGCGGGCATGACGCCGTCGCCGTCCTCGCCCGATTCCCACGCGGCGGCGGCGTCCGCGATGAGCGCGCGGTTGCGCTGCAGGAGCAGGTCGATGCGCGCAATGCGGCGGCGCACGCCGGGAAGCTCGGCGATGGCGCGCAGGCCCGTGGGCGTGCGCTCGCGCGCGAAGGCGACGGCGTAGTCGCGGGCGGCGCGGGCCACGCCCGTCGTCGTCGCGGCCACGCCCAGCGCGAACCAGACGCCGCTCGCGCGGCCCCGCGGGCTGGGCGCCGCCTTGTTGCGGGAGCCGAGGAAGCGGTCCGCGCCCAGCCGCACGCCTTCGAGCACGAGGTCGTGGCTGCCGCTGGCGCGCATCCCGAGCGCGTCCCACGTCTCCTCGACGCGCACGCCGGGGTCGTCGCGCAGCACCATGAAATCGGCGACGTCGGGCGCGCCCCCGCCGGGCGCGTCGAGCCGCGCGAGCACGGGCATGTACCAGAGTTCGGGCGCGAGCGTGACGAACGTCTTGCGCCCCTCCAGCGTCCAGCCGCCCTCGACGGGCGTGGCGGTGGTCTCGGGGACGCCGCCGCCGGCGGGGCTGCCGAGCCCCTCCTCCGTGGCGGCGGTGTTCACCAGCCGCCCGTCCTCGACGGCCCCGCGGCAGAGTTCGGCGAACCACTCCGGCGGATAGGTGGGCGTCTCGCGCTCGGCCCCGAAGCGGATGAGGTGCATGTTGAGCGCGAGCGCCGTGGAACCGTCGCCCGCGGCGAGCGTCTCCTGGACGCGCGTGAACTGGGAGAGCGGCAGTTCGCGGCCGCCGTGCGCGCGCGGGACCGTGAGCGCGAGGAATCCGGCCTCGCGCAGTTCGGCGAAGTTCTCATGGGGGAAGGAGCCCTCGCGGTCGTGAAGGGCGGCGCGCCCGGCGAAGCGTTCGGCCAGCGAGGCGGCGAGGGCGACCCAGTCGGGCGCGGACATGGCCCGCAGTCTAGCGGCTCCTTCGGCGGAGGCGCGCGACGTTGCTATACTCCCCCTTCCACGCCTGACCCGGCACGGAGCAAAGCATTGGAAGAGCCGAAGCTCGTTTCCCAGCGAATCATCGAGAACGTCGAAAAGGTCATCATCGGCAAGGACCGTGAATTGCGGCTCGCGATCACGGCCCTGCTCTGCGGCGGCCACATGCTCGTGGAGGACGTGCCCGGCGTGGGCAAGACGATGCTCGCGCGCGCGCTGGCGCTCTCCACGGGGTGCAGCTTCAAGCGCATCCAGTTCACGCCCGACCTGCTGCCCAGCGACGTCACGGGCGTCTCCATCTACAACCAGAAGACGATGGACTTCGAGTTCCGCGCGGGGCCGATCATGGCCCAGATCGTGCTCGCCGACGAGATCAACCGCGCCACGCCGAAGACGCAGTCCTCGCTGCTGGAGGCGATGGAGGAGCGGCAGATGTCGGTCGACGGCGTCACGCACGTGATGCCCTCGCCCTTCATGGTGATGGCCACGCAGAACCCGATCGAGTACGAGGGCACCTTCCCCCTGCCGGAGGCGCAGCTCGACCGCTTCCTCATCCGCGTCAACCTCGGCTATCCGAGCGCGCAGGACGAGGTGACCGTGCTCGACGAGCAGCAGGTCGCCCACCCCATCGACGCCCTCGACCCGGTGACGGACGCGAGCGAGATCCGGCAGCTCCAGCGGGCCGTGCGCGAGGTCTACATCGACCCGCTCATCAAGCAGTACATCGTGGGGCTGGCGGGCGCGACGCGCACGCACGAGAACGTCTACCTGGGGGCGAGCCCGCGCGGCTCCATCGCGCTCTTCCGCACGTCCCAGGCGCGCGCGCTGCTGGAGGGCCGCGACTACGTCATTCCCGACGACGTGAAGGAGCTGGCCTTCGTGACGCTCGGGCACCGCGTCATCATCAGCCCGGGCGCGCGCGTGAAGGGCGCGACCGCCGCCGACGTGGTCGCCGACTGCCTCGCGCGGGTGCCCGTGCCGGGCGCGCGCGCGCGCGCCTGAGGCCGGCGATGCCGCGGCGCGTGCTGGCGTGGCCCTTCGCGCCCCAGCGGCGCACGCTCACGGTGCTGCTCGTCATCCTCGTGGCGGCGGTGTTCATCGCCACGGGCACGGGCTTCTGGCTGCTCTACCGCATCGCCTACATCGTCGCGATGGGCATTCCCGTCGCCGTCCTCATCGCCTGGCTGAACACGCGCGCCCTCGACGCGAACGTGGAGCGGCGCACGCTGCGCGGGCAGGTGGGGCAGGAGGCGGAGGAACTGATCGAGGTGAGCAACCGCAGCTTCATCCCCAAGCTCTGGGTGGAACTGGAAGACCCCAGCGACCTCCCCGGGCACCACTCGCGGCGGGCGGTGGTCATCCCCGGGCGCGGGCTGCGCAGCTGGGTCGTGCAGACCACGCTCCAGCGCCGCGGCCTCTACGACTGGGGCCCGCTGCGCGTGCGCGGGGGCGACCCCTTCGGGCTCTTCCACACCGAGCGCCGCTACGGCGTGCGCCAGCAGATCCTGGTCTATCCGCGGGTGGTCGACCTGCCCCGCTTCCAGACGCCGCCCGCGAGCCTGCCGGGCGAGGGGCGCTTCCGACGCCGCACGCACTACATCACGCCCAACGCCAGCGGCATCCGCGACTGGGCCCCGGGCGATCCCCTCAGCCGCATCCACTGGCGCTCCACCGCGCACACGGGCGAGCTGATGGTGAAGACGTTCGAACTCGACCCCACGAGCGACATCTGGGTGATCGCGGACATGGAGGGCGCGATCCAGGCGGGCGAGGGCGACGAGAGCACGGAGGAGTACACGGTCACCGTGGCCGCCAGCGTGGCCCAGCGCTACATCGCCGCCAACCGCTCCGTGGGCCTCATCGCCTTCGGCGAGGACTACGCCGTGGTCGAGGCCGAGCGCGGCCAGCAGCAGCTCTCGCGCATCCTCGAATCGCTGGCCGTGGCCAAGGCGCGGGGCGAGGCCCCGCTCGCCAACCTGCTCATGGAGGAGCAGCGCCGCTTCGGGCGCCACACCACGCTCGTGCTGGTGACCGCCTCGACCAGCAGCAGCTGGCTCTCGCCCGTGCAGTCGCTCGTCCAGCGGGGCGTGCGCGCCGCCGTCGTCCTCGTCGACCCCAGCACGTTCGGGGGCGAGGGCTCGCCCCTCGTGCTCTACGGCGAACTGACGGCGAGCGACATCCTCACCTACGTCGTCGCGCGGGGGGACGACCTCTCCTTCGCCCTGAGCAGCACCGCCGTGGGAGCGGAAGCATGGCAAACGTAGAGGCGGTGCGCGAGGCCACGATGAGCGGGAGGCTGCGCCGCGCCTTCGTCGAGACGCCGCGCCTGCTGATGAGCTGGGAGGACTGGCTCACGCTCGCGCCCACGCTCGTCGTCTACCTCGCCCTCGCCATCGCCATCCAGCAGGCGGAGTGGGTGCGCGACTTCCCCTCGCTCGCGCCCGCGGTCATCGGCGGGCTGGTGGTGGGGCTGCTGGCCGCGCGCGCGCGCTCCCGCTGGTTCATCGTCCATCCGCTGGCGCTGCTCTTCGGGCTCATGGTGCTCACGCTCACGGCCACCCCCTACGCCGACGGCGGCTCCATCGCCGCCCGCGTCGAGGACGTGGTCGCGCGCATGAACGAGTGGGTGCGCGTCGTGCGCGAGGACGACGTGACCAACGACAACCTGCCGTTCGTGCTGCTGGTGCACACGCTGGGGATCCTCGTCTCCTACCTCGCCTCGTGGGCGGTGTTCCGCTGGCGCAACGCGTGGATCGCGGTCGCGCCCGCCTGCGCGGGGCTGCTGGTCATCATCGCCACCACCGACGGGCGGCCCAGCGGGGCCTTCCTCATGTTCTCCATCGGCGCGCTCCTGCTCATCTCGCGGCTCCACCTGCAGCGCTCGTTCGCGCGCTGGGACCGCTCCCGCGTGGAGTACCCCGAATGGCTGAGCGTGCAGGCCGCGCAGATCGCCATCGTCCTCACCGTCGTCATGGTCGTGATCGCGTGGCAGGTGCCGCTGGGCCGGCAGGCGGACGCCATCGACAGCGCCATCGAATCCGTCACCGACCCGATCGAGGACGCGCTCGAACCGCTCAACCGCGTCTTCACCGACCTCGCGGGCGGGGGCGGCAACTTCCACAAGTTCGGGCGGAACCTGCCCATCCGCGGCGACGTGAGCCTCGGCTCGAAGGTGCTCTTCGAGGTGCGCGGCGAGAACCTCGGCCTCGTGCGCGGCACGAGCTACGACCAGTACACCGGCTCCGGCTGGCGCTCCTCCGATCGCGAGGAGGAGAAGGTGAACGCGGGCGATCCCACCTCCGCCGAGATCCAGGCGCGCGCCTACCGCGACCGCATCGTCACCACGCTCGACATTGAGGTGTTCGACGACGAGGAGACGCTCTTCTCGGTGGGCACGCCCCTGGGGACGAACATCGACTCGATCGCCGACATGCCCGAGTCTTTCCCCGGCGACATCGAGCGCATCCGCAGCCAGGAGGACCTGCGCGAGGGCGACCGCTACCGCGTGGCCGGCACCGTCAGCATCGCCACGCCCGACCAGCTGCGCGCCGACGGCGTCAACTACCCGCAGTGGGTGAGGGACCGCTACCTCCAGCTTCCCGGCGACCTGCCCCAGCGCGTCCACGACGAGGCCGCGCGCGTGACCGAGGGCGCCACCAACCCGTTCGACCTGGTGAAGGCGATCGAGGCCTACATCCGCGAGTTCGAGACGGACATGGGCGTGCGCTCCGCGCCCTCCCGCCGCGACGTGGTCGACTACTTCCTCTTCGACCTGCAGCGCGGCTACTTCGACTACTTCTCGACGGCGATGACGGTGATGCTGCGGACGCAGGGCGTGCCCGCGCGCGTGGCCGTGGGCTACGTGCTCGACCTGGACGACCTGGATGCGAGCACGGGCACGTTCTCGGTGCGCAAGAACGACGCCTACTCCTGGGTCGAGGTCTACTTCCCCACCTACGGCTGGGTCGATTTCAACCCGTCGGAGGAGTTGACGCTGATCGGCTCCGGCCTGGGGGTCCTGATCTCGGGCGTCGACAACTCCGAGGTTCCCGAGATCCCGCTCGAACTGCTCCCCCTCGAAACCGTGACCGACAGCGCGGCGCTGCTGGAGGACCTGCTGACGCCGATCGAGCTGGAGCGCGGGAACGAGCCGCCCTGGGTCATCATCTGGAGCGTCGGCGGCGCGCTCGCGGCGGTCGTGGCCGTCGCGCTGGGCGGGCGCGTCTACTGGGCGTGGGGGCTGCGCGGGCTGCGCGGAATGCCGCGCCAGTGGGGCGCCGTCGAGCGGCTCGCGGGCTGGGCCGGGCTGCGCGCGCACGAATCGGAGACGGTGCGCCAGTGGGGCGAACGGCTCGGCGACGCCCTCGAACGCCCCGAGGAGGCGACCGCCCTCAGCGCCGCTTTCGAGGAAGCGCGCTACGGCCCGCCCGACCTGGAACGCACGGACCCGGAGGAGGCGGGCGAGGCCTACCGCGTCCTCCGCAACGCGCTCGCCGCGCGCCTCCTCGGCCGCCGCCAGCCCCGCCGCGACGACGCAGCCGAAACCGAAGCCGAGGCGGAAGCGCCGGACGAGGACGCGGGCGAAGCCGAACCCGTGGACGGCGACGAGGCCTGATCAGACGTTGAAGAGGACGTGGACCACGTCGCCGTCGCGCACCACGTACTCCTTGCCCTCGGTGCGCTGCAGGCCGCGCCGCTTCGCCTCCGCCTCGCTGCCGCATTCGACCAGGTCCTCGTAGCGGATGACCTCGGCGCGGATGAAGCCGCGCTGGAGGTCGGTGTGGATCTTGCCCGCCGCCTCGGGGGCGGTCGCCCCCTCCGCCACCGTCCAGGCGCGGCACTCGTCGGGGCCGACGGTGAGGAAGCTGATGAGGCCGAGCAGGGCGTAGCTGCGCCGCACCGCCTCGGCCATGCCGCTCTGTTCGACGCCCGCCGCCTCGCGGAACTCGTCCGCCTCCGCCTCGTCGAGCTCGTTCAGCTCCATCTCGAAGCGCCCGCCCATCACGGCGAGGTCGCGCCCGCGGGCGTCGCGGTCCGCGCGCAGCTCCTCCTCGATGGCGAGCCGCCGGGGCAGGTCGTCCTCGCCCACGTTCACGAGGTCGAGCAGGGGCTTCTCCGTGAGGAACTGGCTGCCGCCGAGGAGGCGGCGCTCGTCGTCCGAGAGCGCCATCGCGCGGATGGGCGTCTCCGCCTCCAGTTCGCCCTTCATGCGGTCGAGCAGGTCGCGCAGCGCCTGTAGCTGGCCGCGCTCGCCCGCCTTGAGCGTGCGCAGTTCGGGGTCGATGCGCTCGATGCGGCGCTCGATGAGGGCGAGGTCGGCGAAGGCCAGTTCCAGGTCCATGATGCCGATGTCGCGGGCCGGATCGACGGCGCCCTCGGGATGGGGGACGGCGTCGTCCCCGAAGGCGCGCACGACGTGGATGAGCGCATCGACCGCCTCCAGTTCGTTGAGGAAGCGCCCGCCCAGCCCCTCCCCGGAGCCGAAATGCTCGCCCGCGGCGGGGAAGTCGACGTACTCGACGGTGGCGTAGGTGCTGCGCTTGGGCTCGTAGATCTCGGAGAGGCGGTCGACGCGCGGGTCGGGCACGGGCACGGAGCGGATGTTGGGCTTGCCCGCGCCGCCGAAGCCGCCCACCGGCGCGAGCCCCCGCGCGACCGCGTTGAAGACGGTCGTCTTGCCCGCCCGCGGCAGCCCGATGATCCCGACGCGCATGGCGTCAACCTACCCGCGCGGCGCTCAAGGGGACAGGGACGCGGACGCGGGCGCGGGGCGATGTCCGGGATATACATGATCCTGTGCATAGTTGATGTGGTATCCTTCCCACATGAAGGCGATCCAGGTGACGTTTGACGAGGATCTCCTGGCGGAGATCGACGCCCTCCCGGACGTGCGGGAGCGGGGCCGCTCGGCCGTCCTGCGGGAAGCCGCCGCCGAGCTCCTCGCGCGGAAGCGCTCGGAGCGCATCGACCGCGAGTACGAACGGGCCTACGGGAACGTCCCCGGCGGCTATCAGGATCCCGACCTCGTTGGGTGGGCCGACGAGGGCGTGTGGCTGGAGGACTAGCGATGCCTCCTCGCCGGGGCGAGATTTGGCGCTACAGCTTCGCAGCGCCCGACAAGACGCGACCGGTCGTGATCCTCTCCAGCTCCAGGGCGCTCCCGCGGCTGCGAACGGCGATTGTCGCTCCCGTGACCTCGACGATCCACGGAATTACCAGCGAAGTCATGGTTGGTCCGGAAGAAGGCTTGCGGCACCCGTCGGCGGTCAACCTCGACAACATTCAGAGCGTTGACCAGCATCGGCTGCGGGGCTATATCGGCTCGCTCAGCGACGCGAAGATGCGCGAGGTCTGTCGCGCGCTCGCGGTCGCCACGGGCTGCGACTGACCCGCTTACGCGATCCCGCGGCGCCGCTCGATGGCGGCCAGTTCGGGCAGGAGGCGCTTGGCGGCGCTCGCGATGACGCGCTCGGCGCGGGCGGCGGCGGCCAGGTCCGCCTCGCTGAAGACGCCGTCCGCGCGCAGCGCCTCGAACTCGTCGCGGTCCTCCTCGATCAGTTCGCCCGCGGGTGTGAGCCACCAGTCCAGCGCGAGGTCGCGGTAGGAGACCTCGCCCGCCCGCAGCCGCACGCCCGTGACGGCGTCGAAGCGGTGGGCGACGATGCGGTCGCCGTCCCTCATGCGGTAGACGGTGTAGGGGCGCGCGCGCCAGAAGTAGCCGTAGGAGACGGAGCCGGGCGGGATGTCGATGGGCGTGCCGAACACGGCCCCGCCCTGCCGCATCACGTAGCTCACCACCACGAGCGCGGGCGAGGTGTGTTCGAGGGCGCAGCGGTAGCGCCGCTCCGACCCGTCGGGCTTGCGCTTGCGCTCCACCCAGGGGGTCCCGCGCGGGGCCGCCGGAGGGGGTTGGTCCGGGCTCACGCCCCCATCATGGCCGAGGGAGCGCCCGTCGCGCGAGTGCGAGGGGCGGTAGGCTTTTCCCATGAACCGCGTCCTGCTCGGCGGCCTCATGGCGCTCGTGGTGGCGCTGACCGCGTCCTGCGGGGGCGGCGAACCGCCTCCGCCGCCCGTCCGCCCCCTCGAAGCGACGGCTGAGCGCCTCCACGACGACGACCTGCCCCTCGCGCGGTCGAGCGTGCGCGTGCGCTTCGACCGCGAGGTCCAGCCCGTGACCCTGCGCGCCCTCCGCACCGCCTTCCGGCTGACGCTCCCCGAGGGCTCGCCGCTGACCGGCCACTCGCTCGCGGAAATGCCGGTCGAGGGCGTGGAGGTGCTCAGTTCGCGCGTGGTCGAGCTGACCGTGGGCGGCCTCATCGTCTCCGGCTCCACGCTGCACGTGACCGCCGCCGCCTTCTCCGGTGCGGACGGGGAGCTGGCGATCCCCGTCGAGAGCGAGTTCACCGAGCTCGGGGTGGCGCTGGCCGGGGGCGTGTTCGCCTTCGGCGACCTCTCGCTCGTGGAGCCGCGCCCGCCGGAGACGCCCACCGCCGCCGATCGCGACCGCGCGGCTGTGCGCGCCGCCCTGGAGACGCACCTCGACGCGCGGGGCGCCTCCGAACGCATCCGCGCCACCGCCCTGCTCCTGTACGACGGCATGGACGCGGCCATCATCCCCGCCCCGAAGGCGCGGGCCGCGCTGGCGGCGCTGGCGGGCACCTTCGCGGACGCCGCCGTGCGCTCCCTGCTGGGGCCGGACAACTGCACGGAGGCGCCCGCCGCCTTCATCGGCTTCCGGGAGCCGCCCGGCGACCCCGACCTGGCCGCGCGCGTCACCTACGACGAAGAGGGGCGGCGCGTCCTCTCCATCCGCCCCGACCTCGAGGCCGCGCCCTTCCAGTTGCTCATGCCGCTGATCGCGCACGAGGCCATCCACTGCGACCGGCTCGACAGCCTCGACGAGGAGATCGTGGCCAGCGCGATCGACGTCTTCCTCTACGTCCACCTGCTCATCTCGCAGCCGGAGCTGGCGCGCGACGGCTCGCCGCTGGCGCGCAACTTCAACATCGAGGCGCTGGCGATGCTGAACAGCGGCCGCGCCGCGCCGGAGTCGCTCGGCGTGCTCGCCAGCCCGCACGGGCGCGAGGCGCTGCCCGATTCGGGCGTCGACCACCGCTCCTTCGCCGACGTGATCGCCGCCGGCTACGAGGCCGATCTGGACGCGACCGCGCCCGTCGAGCCCGTCGCCCAGCAGTACCTGGACGCGCTCGCGCAGGCCGTGGAGGCGCCCCTCGGGAGCGCGCTCGACCTCGCCTACGTGGACTCGCTGCTGGCGCGCGCGGCCACCTTCGAGGCGATCGCGAACCTCATCGACCTCTTCGAACTGATCCCCGGCTAGCCTCCCGGCGGACGCGGCCTGCGCGCACTGGCGGGGATGGCTCTATCATGGCCCCATGAACGGGGCCGTGCGTTTCTTCCTCACCGTCGTCCTGGCGGCGCTCCTGATCGTCGCCGTCTACCTGGTCGTGGCCGTGCTGGCGGACGGCTACTTCGGCGGCAACGTCTTCCCCGACGAGGCCGAGCCCGACGCCTGGTCCGCGCCCGACAGCTGGAGCGAGTGGCGCGACATCGCCATCGTCGGCCTCGGCGCGCTGGCGGCGGTCGCGGGCGTGCTGCTCTGCATCCTGCTCGCCGTGCTCATCGGCGTCACCCTCTCCGTGCGGCGCGTCGTGAACGAGAAGCTGTCGCCGCTGCTCGACTCCACCCGCGACCTCGTGGACGAGGTGAAGGGCACGGCCGAGTTCGTGGGCGAATCCGCCGTGACTCCCATCATCCGCGTCTACTCGGTCGTGAGCGGCTTGCGCAAGGGCCTCGACGCCCTCGGCTCGCTGGGCGGACGCTTCCGGGGCGGCTCGTGAGCGCGCGCGGCCCCTCCGGCGACCGCGTGATCGGCGAGGGCGAGGCCAGCCCCGAAGAGATCGCCGAGCAGCTGCGCGAGGCCGCGCGCGAGGCGATGGACGTGGCCCGCGAGGGCGCCCGCGAGAAGGAAACGGAACTCTGGGCGCGCTACCGCGAACTGACGAAGGGGCGGCGCGAACGGCGCACGCGCTGACCGCCCGCGAGCCCCAGCCGCGCGCCCTTGCTACGCTAGCCGCGGTCGCTTCGCGGAGAGGTGCTGGAGTGGCTGAACAGGCACGACTGGAAATCGTGTAGGGGCGCAAGTCCCTCGTGGGTTCGAATCCCACCCTCTCCGCCACCCCCCTTGACCGCGCCCGCTACAGTAGCCGCATGGCTGGCGACACTTACTGGGCGAGGCTCCAGCGGCGGCGGGTGAGCCGGCGGCGCTTCCTGGCCGGGAGCGGCGTGGCGGCGGCGGGCTCGGCGGCGCTGCTCGCGGGCTGCGGAGGCGACTCGCCCGCGCCCGTCGCGACGCAGCCCCCCACGGCCACACGCCCGTCCGCGACGCCCACGCCCACCGCCACTCCGTCGCCGTCGCCAACGCCCAGCTCCACGCCCACCACCATCCCGACGCCGGACCCGGATCCGCCCCGTCGCGGCGGCACGCTGCGGCTCTGGAAGTGGGAGCCGGACGCGGGCCTCGATCCCGGCATCTACCACCTCAACAACCGCGACATCATCTACTCGACGCTGACGCAGGCGTTGACCTACCAGCCGACGAAGAACCTGTTCGCCATGGACGGCATGACCGGCTACGAGCAGGTCGACCCCGTGACGCTCGTCTGGAGCGTCAGGCCGGGGATGCGCTTCCACAACGGCGATCCCGTCGATGCGGAGGCGGTCGCCTTCAGCTTCGGGCGGCTGGGGAAGCTGTACGACGCACTCGGCGGGACGCATGTCTGGAGAGCGGGCTTCGACTTCGTCCACAGCTTCGAGGCGACGGACGAACTCGCACTGACCGAGCACTGGAGCCGTCCGAACGCGGACGCGCTGGTGTACCGCGCGCGCCACTACTACTCCTTCCTGAACCCGCGCATCGTCGAGGCGCACGGCGCGTTCGAGGGAACCTACATCGCGCCCGACGGTACGACGGAGGACATGTTCAGCATTCAGGACCTGCCCTTCGGCGTCGGCAGCGGGCCGTACACGCTGGCCAAACGCGACGAGAACGGCGCCCGCGTCGAGCGCTGGCCCGACTACCACAAGCACAAGCCTGCGGACGACGGCTTCGTCGAGGACGGGCCCTACATCGACGCCTGGGAGACGCGCATCTTCCCCACCAGCGAGGCGGCAAAGTCCGCCTTCCTGAGCGGCGAACTCGATGTCCACCCCAGAATGGACCACCCCCAAATCTCTGCCGAGGAGCTTCCCGAGTTCAAGGGCGTAGACCGCGTCTCCGTGGCGGAGATCCCGAACGGCGGCTACTCCATGCTGGGCATGGACGGTGCGAAGTTCCACGACAAGCGCTCGCGGCAAGCGCTGCAGAAAGCCTTCGACTACGAGGGCTTCATTGAGGCGCTGCGCCCGCTCGGCGGCAAGTACACCGCGCCGATCTCGGACCTGCTTCCGCACTTCCAGCGGCTCAGCCAGGAGGATCTGAAGCAGTGGTATCGCTACGACCCGAAGGAAGCGCGAGCGCTCTGGGATGCCGCTAACTTCGAGATTCCCGTGGAACAAATCCGCATCTGGCTAGCTACCCTGACCACGGTGAATTGGCGGATCGCCGAATTTGCCGCACGTTCGCTGCATGAGTCGCTGGGAGTCGAGGGCGAGCCCTATAGCACGGACGGGCATGTACTACGCCCACCCTCCGGAGAGCCCAAGCAGTATGAACTCCTCAGCTACGGCTCCGGCACTGGTGGAGGCACACTTGGCATCCCCGGCTACTCGCACCTCATCCACTACGATCCCCGCAAGTACGGGTTCACCGCCTTCAACTTCTTCGCGGAGTCGCCAGAACCCGAGATCGCCGAGGATTCGCGGACGCTGAACGCCATGCTGGAGGCGCAGGAGCGCGAGTTGGACTTCGGCGCGCGCGTCGAGCGGCTGACGGAGATCCAGCGCTGGATACTCGACCGGCACTGGTGCAACTGGGCGCTGCCGGTCAACCAATCGCAGTACTACGGCTTCAGTTCGCGGCTGCGCGACCACGCGCCGGACGACTGGCCCAACTCCTACGGCCTGCGCCGCGAGTCCATGTGGCTCGCGGACGCCTAGGCGCTGGCGCCGCCGCCCGCGTTCCCGCCGCCACCTCCGCGGCGGCGTCGCCGTCGGCGGCGCTTGCGGGAGCCGCCTTGGGGCTGGCCACCGGATGCGCTCGCGGGGGGCTGGTCCGTGGACTGGCTGGCGGTGGAGCGCCGGAAGACGCGGCCCCGGGGCGCTTCCCCGCCCTGCTTCGGCTGAGGCGGCGACGAGGCGGGTCGGGAGCCGCCGCCACGGCGTCCGCGCCCGCGACGGCGGGAGGGGCGCGCGCGATCGCGTCCGGGGGCGTCGGCTGACTCGCGCCCGAGTTCGATGGGCGCGGCCTCGGGCATGGCGGCGACGGCCTGCGGCTCGCGCTCCGGCTCGTCCTCGGGCTCGATGAGGCCCTGCGCGACCGCTTCCTCGCGCGTGATGCTGGGGGGCGGCTCGGCGTTGCGCGCGGAGGGGTCCCAGCGCACGACGAGGCCGAGGTCGCGTTCGCCCACCTCCACGCGCTGGCCGCCGACGTTGAGGGTGACCTGGCGGCGGAGCACGTTGAGCCCGACCACCTTGCCCTCGCCCGTGGGCGTGCTGCAGCGCTGGCCCATGCGCGGCAGCGAGCGGCGCATCTCCTTGTAGCCCTCCTCCTCGTAGGAGAGGCAGCAGAGGAGCCGTCCGCAGAGGCCGCTGATCTTCTCGGGGTTGAGCGGCAGCTCCTGGTCCTTGGCGAGGCGGATGGAGACGGAGGGGAAGGTGGCGAGCCAGTTGGAACAGCAGAGTTCGCGCCCGCAGATGCCGTAGCCGCCCGCCAGGCGGGCGCGGTCGCGGGCCCCGATGCGGCGCACGGAGGCGCGCACGTCCCAGCGCTGGCCCGCCCGCCGCGAGAACTCGCGCTGCCCGCCCGTCCCCTCGCCGCTCACGAGGAACGTCAGCCGCTCGCCGTCGAGCGTGAACTCGGCGCGGTCGACGCGCCCTTCGAGGCCGGACTCCTCCGCCAGGTCGCGCGCCTCCGCCAGCAGTTCCTCGGCGCGGGCGGCGAGGTCGCTGGCGTGGACCAGGTCGTCCTCGGTCGCGAGCCGCAGGATGGGGTGCAGGTTCTCCTCGCCCAGTTCGTTCACGACCACCTGGTCGGGAGAGATGACGACGCGCGCCAGCTCGGGCCCGCGGTTCGTCTCGACGATGACGGACTCGCCCACGTCGAGGCGCATCCCCGCGGCGTGGAAGTACTCGATGGGACCGGCGTTGCGGAAGCGGACGCCGGCGACGTTCTGCCGGGGGTCGGTCATGGCGCGTTCTCGTTTCGGGCGGCGGCGGGGGCGTCCCCGCCCGCCAGTCTAACCGTGGGGAAGCGCAGGAGCATGAGTTCGAGCGCCATGCGCGCCACCACCTGCGCCTCCAGATCGCGGCGCGCCTCCGCCACCGCGCGGAGCGCGTCGAGCGCGTCGCGGTCGCCGTTCCCCGCCCCGGCGTCCTCGCGCAGACGCCCTTCCCAGAACGTCTCCCAGATGTCGAGTTCGGTGAGCACGAGTTCGCGGTCTCGCCGCCAGCGCTCGGCGAGGTCGCCCGCGTAGGTCATGCGCTCGGCCACGCGCGCGCCCGCCAGTTCGGCGCAGCGTTCGAGCAGACGCCCGCGGTCGTCCATCAGGTCGGGCTGTTCGGCGAAGGCGAGGGCGTCGGCGGGACGCCTGCGCGATTCGGCGGCGGCGCGTTCGGCGACCTCCGGCGAGAAGCCGCGCTCGCGCAGCCCCTCCACGATCGCGGCGTCGGGCACGAGCGGCACGGCGAGCGTGCGGCAGCGGCTGCGGATCGTCTCCAGCAGGCTCTCCGGGGCGGCGCTGATGAGCGCGAGCACGGTCGCGGGCGGCGGCTCCTCCAGCGTCTTCAGGAGGGTGTTGGCGGCTTCCTGGCCCATGCGGTCGGCGGGCTCGATGACGATGACGCGGAAGCGCCCCTCGAACGGATAGCGCGAGACGGACTCGATGAGGCCGCGCACCTGGCAGATGCGGATGTCGCGCGAGCCGGGGTGCGGCTGGTGCCCGCCGCCCCCGCGGCAGAAGCTGTCGCCCGGTTCGAGGTGGAGCACGTCGGGGTGGGCGCGCTCGGCGATGAGGCGGCAGGCGCGGCACTCCCCGCAGGGCCGCCCGTCGAGCGCGTCCGCCTCGCAGTTCAGCAGGCCCGCGAGTTCCAGCGCGAGCAGCGTGCGCCCGGTGCGCGCCGGTCCGGCGAACAGGAGCGCGTGCGGCGGCTCCGCCATCGCGGCGATGGCGCGCAGCGCCCGCCGCACGACCTCGTGCCCGATGACGTCCGCCATCGGGCCAGCTTACCAGCGGGACCGGCGCGCGCCGCGTTCACAGGGCGAGCCTTTGTTATGATTCCATTCGTATGTCTAGCAGCGTCGATGCCGCGGACCCCGAGGTCATCGGGGGGGATGACGGCGCGGGCGAGGGCGAACTCGCCGGCGACGACGTGATCGCGCGCCTGCGCGAGGACGTGCGCGCGGGCGCGCACTGGTTCGAGGCGCTGCTGGACGCGATCGGGCGCTGGCGCTCCCCCGGCGAGACGCGCGACGGCCGCCGCTACGACTACCTCATCGCGGGCGAGGCGTTCGACTGGCTGCTGCTGGCGGAGCGGTTGCTGGACGAGATCCCCGGCCTCGCCCCGCCGGAGGAGGCGGAGGCGCTGCTCTTCACCGGGCGCTGGCCGCTCGACCTCGACGACGAGGAGTTCGCGGCGCGCCTGGGGGCGGCCAAGTACAGCGCCCACCTGAACTACGTCTACGGCGTGCTGGTGGAGCAAGCGCTCCACCTGGGCGTGGAGGAGGAGATCCACAAGGAGAACCATTCGAGCCCCTGGGGCGACGACCTGCGCGCGCAGGACGGCGTCTTCCAGCGCGTCTACGGGGCCGACCGCGAGCACCTGCGCGCCGCCTACTACGAGCAGACGGGCGTGATGCTGGACGGCGAGATCTCCCTGAGCGAATGGGAGACGTTCGTCTACTGGCTCTTCAAGCAGCGGCTGAAGCGGCAGGACAAGGCGCGCGTGGCGAGCGACACGCGCAAGGGACTGGCGCAGCTCTCGCGCATGGAGCTGGCGGTGAGCGAGCGGCGCCACGGCGTGCGCCTGAGCGAGCGCGAGTTCAGCGAGCGCTACGGTCCGAAGACGGGCCGGTCGAGGCGCGCGGTTTGACCAAGGCTCGCGCGTTCCGTACCGTCCCCATCGCCTTGCGAAGCTCTTTCTGGCGGCGAACGTTCGTGACGGCGGGCCTGATCGCGCTCGTGGGCGCGCTCGCGCTCGGCGCCGCCGCCCCCGGCCTCGCCGCGCACTCGCCCGCGATGGGCAGCGCCGGGAGTGCCGCGCCCGCGGGCAACGCCGCGCAGGCCCCTTCCACCCCCGCGACGGCCGAGGCGCGCCCGCAGGAGGGCGAGGAAGAAGCCGCCCCCGATCCCCAGTACGCCGAACGCGACACCAGCAGCGACAACACCTGGATCGTGCTCGGGGTCGTGATGATGATCGTCCTCACCGTGCTCGGATTCGGCCTCGCCGCCCTCGGCCTCAGCGCGGAGTAAGAGTGGCCGGTGGCCGGTCAGGCTTCGAAGCCGCTCGCCAGCTGTGACTCGTCACGAACCACCGGCCACTGACCACCGATCACCGGCCACCCCACCCCGCTACTCATCCCCGTGCAGCGACTCGCCGCGGTGGAGGCGCGCGGCGATGTCGAACGTCTGCAGGCGCGAGCGCACGGTGGGGGAGTGCGCGGTGAGGAAGCGGGCGACGCCCGTGAGGATGTGGTCGCCCTCGGGCCGCCCCGCGAAGCGCTGGTACTGGCGCACGCCCGCCTCGTAGATCTGGAACTCGTGGAAGGTCGAGTCCTCCCGCAGGAGCGCCTGCCCCAGCGTCTCCACGGCCTGCTCGCGCCAGTCCGCGGCGACCAGGTCCGCGAGAATGCGCGCCGTCTCGTCCACCTGGCCCTGCACGTCGAAGGCGGGCAGGAGGGCGCCGGGCAAGACGGGCTCGCCCGAGGGCGCGGGGTGCGGCTGGCGGGGCACGTTCAGGAAGCGCTCCAGGTAGACCGACATCGCCCCGTCGAAGACGCCCCGCGCCAGCAGGTTCGAGGGCGCGCGCCGCATCGCCTGGTCCACCGCGTTCGCGTAGGTGAAGGAGTGGTGGACCGTGTCCCAGTCGCCGAACTCGTTGGAGACGTGGAAGTGCACGGCGCGCCGCGCCGCGGCGTAGGCGACCGCCGCCGACAGCTCCTCCAGCGGCGCGCCCTCGCGCACGAGCGCCAGCATCCGGTCGAGCGTATCGGCGGGCTCGCCGTCGAGGATTCGGTCGGCGAGGTCGCGGTGGCCCCGCCAGTCGCGCAGCCGTCCGCCGCCCGCCGCGATCGCGCCGCCGAGTTCGCGGTGGACGCCTTCCAGCAGGGCGGCGAGGTCGACGGGATGCCGCCAGCTGGCGCTCTCCTCCATGCGCCGCGCCCCCGTGAGGCCGGGCACGATCGAGGGCAGCACCTCCTCGGCGTGCTCCCAGCCGATGTGGTCGAGCAGCTCGAACGCCTTGTTGGCGAAGTCGAGCGTGTGGCCCGTGTCGAGGAAGAGGTGGTCCGTGCAGGCGGCGAACACCATCTCCGAGACCGCCTCGCGCGGCAGGCCGAGGTGGATGGCGGAGCGGAGGGTGCGCTCCGCCGCCTGCGTCGAGCGCGTCTCCACGAAGCGCCGGAACCATTCGAGGTAGCGGCCGGGGTCGCGCAGTTCCGTCTCCAGCGGCGCGAGGTCGAAGTTGGGCGGCTGGTCCGCGGTCGAGCGGGCCACGTGCACGGCCCCGTGGAAGACGGCGAGGGGCCGGTCGTCCTCGTGCAGCACGGGGAGCACGTTCGCCATCGCCGTGAGGATGGAGAGCCCCGTGCTCCAGCCGCTCGCGCGGTTGCGCACGCCGAACAGCGCCGCCTCGCGCAGCACGTCGCGCGTGGCCTCCAGTTCGCTCAGGCCGATGACGCTCTTCGCCAGCACCAGCGAGAGCCGCCCCTCCAGCCCCTCGCGCAGCTTCGCCTCCCAGTGCGCGCGCCGGTCCGACTCGATCGGGCGCGGGTCGACGTACACGTCGCCGTCGCGCGTCTCGACGCGGAAGGCGGGCACGTCGTCGGCGAAGGGGTCGAGCGTGCAGCCGCCGGAGAGGTCGAACTTGGCGTGGTGCCAGTGGCAGGTGAGGATGCCGTCGCGCACGGCCCCGCGCGAGAGCGGGAAGCCCATGTGCGGGCAGCGGTTGTCGAGCGCGTAGAGGCGGCCCTCGTCGTGGACGACGAGGATGGTGCGCCCCTCGGCGGCGACCACCTTCATGCCCTCGCGCGCGATCTCCGCGATCGAGCCCGCGCGCACGAGCGTGTCCCGGGCTTCCGTGGTGCTGGCGGCTGTGGTCATGGCGACGCCTCCCGCGGGGTGCGCCTCCAGTATGCGCCCTGAGGAAGGGAGACCGCGACGGCTTGCATGAGCGCCGTGCAGGGTTCTTAGCTACAGGCTCTCGAATTCCAGGTCCGACAGGTCCAGTTCCGGCGAACGCTTCGACAGGTACAGCATCTCCACGCCGACGACTTGCCGCGACTCGTTGTAGTCGAGGACGACGCCGGGCGAGACCTCCTCGGACTCCACGATGCGGGAGTCGTCGAGGTGGAGGTAGAGCGCGTCGGCTTCCCTGTCGACGGTCACTTTCATAGCTTCCCTCGCATGGAACCATCAAAGAATACGACCCGCCACGGGGCAACGCGGGTATTGACCGCTACGCGGAGCACACGGCGACCGTATTCGGGAATCGTGGCGTAGAACAACTCGATCTCGGGGTCGTTTGCGTCTGGCGTGCGCAACGCTGGCTCACTGACAGTCCGGTGAACCCACTCAAACGGAATTGACCGCTTGCCCATCCTGGTGATGGCGTGACTGCTGAGTTCCAAGTCCATCGGTCCGCCGCTACCCGCCCGCCCGTTCGCCGGCGGGGACGAACAGGGCGAGGCTGGCGGTGAAGCCGTGGACGAAGGGCGCGCCGCCCACGGGGCCGATCTCGCCGTTGCAGAAGAGGCCCGCGATGGGCAGCGGGCCGAGCCGTTCGGCGATGGCGGCGGCGTCGTGGTCGGGCGCGCCGAACATGCCCTGCCCGCGCCCGTTGCAGGCGCAGAGCAGCCCGCCCGCCGCCTCGCCCGCTCCCACCTCGCGCGCCTGGTCGAGCAGGGCGTTCAGCTCCTCCGTGGCGGCCTCGGCGTCGCGCAGCTGGAACTGGAGCGTCTGGCCGACGCGCACGTGGTCGTTGATGGCGACCGCCCCGCGCTCGCGGTCCACCCCCAGCAGGTTGCGGATGAGGAAGTCGCCGCGCCCCAGTTCGTCCGCGTACTCGTCCATGGCGAGGCCCGCGAGCAGGTTGCGCCCGGCGCGCTGCTGCACGGCCTCGGGGAGGTCGCGCAGCGTCTCCAGGAGCACCTCGAGCGCGGGCCGCCCGCCGATGGCCGCGACCACGTTGCGCTCCGCCTCCGTGATCGTCCACGACTCGCCGATGGGCGCGGCGCCCTGCGAGACGACGGGGTGGATGGTCCACGCGCCGCCGACCGCCAGCAGGAGCGCGCCGCCGGGGGCGAGGTTCGCGCCCTCGAACAGGTAGGCGCTGCGCCCGCCGGGGAAGGCGGAGGCCATGCCGCCCAGGATCGGCGTCCCCGGGTACGCCTCGGCGAGCGCGGCCACGAGCTTCTCCGTGTCGATGCTGAACGGGTCGGAGAGGAGCGCCCAGGCGTTCACCTCCTCCGGCGGGAGCAGGCGCTCGGCGAGCGGCGTATCGCTGTCGAGGTCGTCCGCCGAGACGCGCTCCAGCGTGAGGTTCGCCCCGGGCAGGGCGAGCGACATGAGCGTGATGCCCGGGCCTCCCTCGATCTCGCGCCCCGTCGTGATCACCGCCTGCCCCGAGCAGCCCAGCAGGATGCGCGGGCCCAGCCGCTCGTGGATCGCGGCCACGATCTCGGGGTAGCGCTCCGCGTGGTGGTAGCTGGCGAAGAGG
This sequence comes from Tepidiformaceae bacterium, assembly GCA_963664025.2. Classification (GTDB taxonomy): domain Bacteria; phylum Chloroflexota; class Dehalococcoidia; order Tepidiformales; family Tepidiformaceae; genus UBA2991. Next base: position 162,446 of record OY760861.2, read on the forward strand.
AAGACGACGTCGGCGTCCGCGCGAACGCCGTGGAGCGCCTGGTCGACCGCGATGCGCCAATCGGCGGCGGTGCTCGCTCCCGTGTCCATCGGCGTCCCCCTTGCGGGCGCATCGTACGGGAGCGCGGAGGGCGGCGGGAACGCACGGCCCGGCCCGGTAGAATCCGCCGCCGGAGGCGTTCATGGCGGCAGACGGCGATCCCGGTCTCTTCGAAACGATCTACTCGATGCGGGCGCTGCGGCGTTTCCGCCCCGAGCCCATCCCCGACGACGTGCTGTTCCAGCTGTTCGACGCGGCCATCCGCGCGCCCTCGGGCCAGAACGCGCAGGACTGGCGCTTCATCGTCATCACCGATCCGGCGGTGAAGGCGAAGATGCGGGGCTGGGCGGAGGAGGGCTGGCGTCGCTACCAGCCCGACCTCGCCGCCCACCCGGAGCGCATCGACGAACTGCCGCGCACGCAGCGGCTCACCCTGCGCAGCGTCGAGCACCTCGTGGCGCACCTGCACGAGGCGCCCGCCGTCATCGCCGTGCTGGGGCTGAAGGGGCGGCACTCGACGCCCGGCGGCAGCACCTTCCCCGCCGTGCAGAACCTGATGCTGGCGGCGCGCGGGCTGGGGCTGGGCTGCTCCGTCTTCAACCTGCCCATGCGCAACGGCGGCGAACTGCGCGACCTCCTCGAGATCCCCGAGAACAACCAGCTCTACTGCCTGCTCCCCATCGGCTACCCCACGGACCGCCACGGCCCCGTCCGCCGCAAGCCCGTCAAGGCCGCCGTCTACCACGAGCGCTTCGGCCAGCCCTGGCCCTACGCGCAGCAGCAGCCGGACGAAGGCTGGCAGGACCGCTGGCTGGGAGGTGAAGCATGACCAGCCCCGGACTCGCCGACGCCGTCATCATCGAGGCCGCCATCAATGGGGGGACGCCGAAGGCGCGCAACGCAAGCGTGCCGCGCACGCCCGCCGAGATCGCGGAGGACGGGCTGCGCTGCCTGGAGGCGGGCGCGGCCATCGTCCACAACCACAACGACGAGCCGGTCGTCGGCGATGCGCCCGAGCACGACCCCGCGCCCTACGTCGAGGCGTGGACGGCGATCCTCGCGGAGCGCCCGGATGCGCTGCTCTATCCGACGATGCCGGGCGGCGGGCCGCACACGACCTTCGAGCGGCGCTACGCGCACATCCCCGCGCTGGCGGAGGCGGGCGTGCTCCGCATCGGGCTCGTCGATCCGGGCTCGGTCAACGTCGGCGGGCGCGGCCCCGACGGGCGCGCGGCGGACATTGAGGCGACCTACCTCAACACCTTCCGCGACGCGCGCCGGATGTTCGAGACGTGCGCGCGCCATGGGCTGGGGCCGTCCATCTCCATCTTCGAGCCGGGCTTCCTGCGCGTGGCGCTGGCCGAACACGAGGCGGGGACGCTGCCGCCGACAGGCGCGGCTTCCCCTCCCAGATGGAGGATGATCCGTTGCTGGACCTGGTAGCGCCGCCGGAGGAAGCCGCCTTCGCGGAAGAACGTCGCGTGGGTCGCTGGTCAAGTTCTACTTCGGCGGGAAGGGCGCGCTCACGGGCCTGCCGCCGACGCTCCCCGCGCTCGACGCCTACCTCGACATGCTCGCGGGGACGGGGCTGCCCTGGTCCGTGGCCGCGCGCGGCGACGACGTGGTCGCCTGCGGCATGGCCGAACTCGCGATCACGCGCGGCGGCCACGTCCGCATCGGCCTGGAGGACTACGCCGGTCCCGGCGAGCCCTCGAACGTGGAACTGCTGCGCGCCCTGCTGGAGGTCATCGAGCGGCTCGGCAAGCGCCCGGCCACGCCCGACGAGGCGGCGGCCATCCTCGGCCTGCCGGAGCGCTAGCGCTAGTCGAAGTCCAGGGTGTGGCGCTCGGGGCCGAGGCCGAGGATGACGGTGATGCGCCGCGGCTCGATGCGGTAGAGGTCGCCGATGCTCGTGAAGTAGCTGGAGAGCCAGTTCTTCGCCACCCGCGAGCGCGTCCCCGACGGCGCCCACGGCTCCGTCGTCCCCGACGGCGCCCACGGCTCCGTCGTCAGCTCGCGGTAGTAGCCCTCGTAGCGCGGGTCGCCGGGGTCGATGCGTTCCGCGCGGCCCTCCACGGTCACGCGGTCGAAGGCGGGCCAGTCGCGCCCCAGCACGTCGCGGTTGTCGATGAGGAAGGCGACCTCGGGCGTGGCCACGGTGTCGCGCGTGTGCTGCGATTCGGAGACGCTGCCGTAGAGCACTTCCCCCCGCTCGGTCAGGTGGAAGAGGACGAAGGCGGGATAGGGCGTGCCGTCGTCGGCGTGGATGGTGGCGAGCGTGCCCCCGAACTGCGAGCGGGCCACGCGCAGCGCCTCGCGCAGGATCTCGTCCGGCGAGAGTTCGGTCATCTAGACGGCGGCCCTCGCCGTCTCCGCGCCGGGGATGAACTTGCCCCAGTCCTGGTAGCGGCGCAGGTACTGGAGGTAGCCGTGGTAGATGGGCACGCGCGGCTCGGCGGGAGCGGTGCGCAGGCGCATGCGCGCCTCCACGGGGGTGCGCCCCGCCTTGCGGTGATTGCACGGCTTGCAGGCGCTCACGAGGTTGTCCCAGCTGTGCGTGCCGCCGCGGTAGCGGGGCACCACGTGGTCGAGCGTGAGGTCCTTGCCGCGGCGTCCGCAGTAGGCGCAGGCCCAGCCGTCGCGTGCGAACACCTCGCGCCGCGAGAGCCGCAGCTTCGGGCGCGGGCGGCGCACGTAGTAGACCATGCGGATGACGGAGGGCAGGGCGAAATGGCGGTTGGCGCTGTGCATCACGCCCTTCGCCGTCTCGATCACCTCCGCCTTGCCGCGCAGCACGAGCACGAGCGCGCGCCGCACGTTGCACACGTTCAGCGGCTCGTAATTCTGGTTCAGCACGAGCGCGAGCGAGCCACTCATGGGGGCGACCTCGCGCGGGATGGTAGCAAGCAGCCCAGAACGCGGCAATTTGGGAGCGCCGATCCGCCCCCGTGCGCCCGTCGGGTGGTAGGCTGGAAGGGGCCTCCGGCGCGACCGGCGCCGGCGCCTCGCCAACCGCAGCGTTGGATGCAATGGGCCGGTTCGCCGGCGAAGGAGCGGAACCGAGATGGCAGCAACCCCCGAAGTGACGGACGCGACGTTCGAGGCGGACGTGATGAAGAACGATCTGCCCGTGCTGGTGGACTTCTGGGCGCCGTGGTGCGGCCCCTGCCGCATGGTGGCCCCGATCGTCGAGGAACTCGGCGAGGAGTACGCCGGGCGCGTCAGCTTCTACAAGATGAACACCGACGAGAACCCCGCGATCCCGTCGCAGTACGGCATCCGCAGCATCCCCTCGCTGCTCATCTTCAACGGCGGCGAGCTGAAGGGCACGATCGTCGGCTTCCGCCCCAAGAGCGACCTGAAGAAGCGCCTCGAAGAGGCCATCGCCTGACGCCGCCCGCGTGGCGGGAGCGCAGGCGTTCCCCCGGAGCGGCGGCATGAGCGCGGAGCGGCCCGGAACGTACGACATCGCCGTCATCGGCGGCGGCGGCGCGGGCCTCACGGCGGCGCTCTACGGCGCGCGCGCCCGCCGCCGCACGGTCGTCTTCGAGCGCCTCATCACGGGCGGCCAGATCGCGACGACCGAGCTGGTCGAGAACTACCCCGGCTTCCCCGAGGGCGTCAACGGGACCGACTTCGTGATGGACCTCGTGAAGCAGGTGGAGCGCTTCGGCGCCGAACTGCGCTACGAGGAGGCGCGGCGCATCGAGCCCCGCCCCGGCGCGCCCTTCCTCGTCGAGACGGGCGAGGGCGTCCTTGAGGCGCACGCCGTCATCGCCACCGCCGGGGCCGACTACAACAAGCTCGGCGTCCCCGGCGAGGACGCGTTCATCGGGCGCGGCGTGAGCTACTGCGCCACCTGCGACGCCGCCTTCTTCCAGGACCAGGAGGTCGTCGTCGTGGGCGGGGGCGACGCCGCCTTCGACGAGGCGCTCTTCACCACGCGCTACGCGAGCAAGGTCTGGCTCGTGCACCGCCGCGAGACGTTCCGCGCGAGCGCCCTCCTGCGGGAGCGCGTGTTCGCCAACGCGAAGATCGAGGTCGTCCGCAACAGCGTCGTCGAGCGCATCGTGGGGACGGACGCGGTCGAGGCCGCGGAACTGCGCGACGTGCGCACGGGCGAGGCGCGCACGCTGCCCGTGGGCGCGGTCTTCATCTTCATCGGGCAGACGCCCAACAGCCACCTGCTGAAGGGGCTGGTCGAACTGGACGAGGGCGGCCACGCGCGCGTCGACCTGCGGATGCGCACGCCCGTGCCCGGCCTCTTCGTCGCGGGCGACCTGCGCACGGAAGCCGCGCGCCAGCTGGTGAGCGCCTGCGGCGACGGCGCGACCGCCGCCCTCGCGGCGGAGGCCTACCTCGCCGAACTCGGCATTGGCGAAGGCTAGCGGGAGGCCGCGATGCCCCTCTACGAGTTCGCCTGCGAACGCTGCGGAGCGCGGGACGAGGTCTTCCGCCAGCGCATGACCAGCGCCGTCGAGCCGCCCCCCTGCCCCACTGCTCCCGAGGACGCGGAGCATCGCATGTCGCGCGTGATGAGCGGCTTCGCCCACCACCTCAGCTTCGCCACCAAGGTCGCCGAGGCGGAGGCGACCTACGGGGCCGAGGTGGACGCCGCCATGGGCCCCGACCCCGACGTCGGCCAGTTCGCCCGCCGCTACGACGAGGCGTCGCGCGACCTGCCCCCGGGCGAGGGCTAGGCGCTCAGCGGCGGAAGTGCTGCATCACTTCGAGGCGCGGACGGATGACGCCGTTCTCGCGGGCGATGAGGCCGAGTTCTTCGAGGCGGGCGAGGTCGCGCGCGCGGGTGCGCGGGGAGACGCCCGCCCAGACGCCGGCGAGGGGACTGCGCCGGTCGATCAGGTCGGCTTCCGCGAGAGGCGCGTCGAGGTAGTCCATGAAGAGCAGCAGGCGCTCGCGGACGGCGCTGCTGAGGCCATCCGCGGTAGCGAGGACATCGCGGTAGTTGTCGCGGAAGAAGATGCGGGAGACGGCCTCGATCACTTCGCGGCGGACGGTGTCGAGTTCCTCGACGAGACCAGCGACGGCGAAGCGGATGAACGGCATGAGGTCGCCTTCCGCGCGGGCGCGGTTGAGCAGGTCGATGTAGTCGGCGCGGTTGCGGTAGTAGAAGTTGGCGAGCGAGTAGAAGCCGAGCACGTTTACCCGGCTCTGGTAGAGGAGGTAGCTCTCGATGGCGCGCGCGGTGCGTCCGTTGCCGTCCCCGAAGGGGTGGATGCTGACGAAGTAGAAGTGGGCGGCGACGGCGCGGACGATGGCGGGCCAGCGGGAGACCGGCGGCGTGTTCAGCCACTCGGCGAACTCGGCCATGAGGCGGCGCACATCCTCGCCCTCGCGGGGAGGGACGTACGAGCCGACCTGGACGGCGCGGGAGCGGTAGAGGCCGGGCTCGTTGTGGGGGTAGTCGATGGCGGCGGTGGTGAGGCGGTGGAACTCGCAGATGGTCGCTTCCGTGAGGGGCCGCGCCGGATCCCCGGCGGTGACGTCGGTGACGTAGCGCATGACCGCTTCGGCGTTGCGCGCTTCCTGCTCCTCGCGCGCGCGGGAGGCGGGCAGGATGGGCGCCCCGTCCGGCCCGGCGAGGATCAGGCTCACTTCTTCCTCGGTCAGATCGGCCCCCTCGATGCCGGTGGTGCCGCGCACGGCGCGGATGATGTTGAGGCGGTCGAGGCGCTCCTGGACGGCGGGCGGCAGGGGCACGTCGCGGATGAAGCGGGCCACGGCCACGGCCTCGGCGATGCCGTGGATGAGCTCGGTGTCGTCGAGGTCCACGTAGCGGTCGAAGGTGACGTCCCAGGTGGGCATGTCCGCAGTCTACCAGATCGTCAGCCAATCCGCCTCAAGATTGACAGCCGACCTGTCTCGAAAATGTACTGCCCCAATTGGTATTTTCAGCATACCACAATCATTTCCGCCGGGATATTGTCAGCGCGATTGGCGGAGTGATGGCGCCGCATCTGCTCAGGCGGGCAGCGCCAGGCTCGGGTCGAACCACGACAGGATGGCGGCGTTCTCCTCGCGCGGGTAGGCGTGGGCGAGGTCGGCGATCTCGTGGTAGCGCACGTCCGCGCCCGCCTCGCGCAGGGCCTCGTGGGCGGCGCGCGCGAGCTGCACGGGAAACATCCAGTCCTTCGCCCCGTGCGTGATCGAGATGCGCTTGCCCGCCGCGCCCGCGATGGCCCCGTCGCGCACGTTCTTCGGGTGGAGCACCCCGGCGACGGCGGCCATCGCGGTGAAGGGCGTGTCCCCCGCGAGGCAGGCCGAGAGCCCGTAGGTCGCGCCGTCGGAGAGGCCCGTCAGGAGGATGCGCCCGCCGTCCACGTTGAAGCGCTCGCGCACGAACTCGACCGAGCGCAGCAGCCGCGCGCGATCGGCGTCGGGGCCCATGAGCGCCCACGTCGGCCCCACGGAGGTGGGCGCGAGGAGGAGGAAGCGGCGGCTGCGCGCCTCCCGCAGCCACGTCCAGAGGAAGTCGCGCCCGTGCCCCATGCCCCCGTGCAGGGCGACGACGAGGGGGCGCGCCTCCGAGCCGTCCAGCGACTCCGGCGCGTACAGGTGGAACTCGCCGCGCGCGTCGGGGTCGTCGTCGGGGCCGCTGCGCTGGATGCCCGTGCGCGGATCGGCGCTGTGCGCGTCGAGGGCGGCGAGGTCGCCGCGGACGGCGGGTTCGGCGTAGAGCGCGCCAAGGGCGGGGTCGAGCGAGCGCAGGGGGTAGAGCGCCTCCTGCGCGCGGGCGAGGCCGCGCATCCCCGCGAGCGCGTTCGCGGAGCGCTGCTCGCGCGGAGCGGGGCGGGTGAAGGCGCCCAGCGCCTCGAGGGCCGCGTCGGCCCCGCCCGCGAGCTGCTCGCGGATGGGGAGGAAGCGGTCGGGGAGGGGCGCCTCGCGCAGGGCCGCGAGCGCCTCGCCGAGACGCTCGTGGAGGGGGCGCAGGCCGGATTGCAGCTCCCACATGGAGCCGCGGTCGAGCCGCCGGAAGGCGCCCGCCAGCGCCTCGACGGCCTCGGCCGCGACGAGCGCGAGGCCGCGCGCGGCGGCGCGGAAGGCGTCGGGGTCCGTCGCGGCGGGCTCGGTCATGGCGGGGAGTGTAGCGCGTGGCGGCGGGCTGGCCGCGCCCCGTACACACGCGCCAGCCGAGCGGCGTATCATCGCGCCCCCGCCCCGGACGGGGGCGGCAGGAGGAACGCGGATGGGCATGCGCATCATCACCAGGCCGCCGGGCGGCGGCGGCGGCGACACCGTCGACTCCATCGTCGAGCCGATCCGGCGGGCGGAAGCGGACGGCTTCCAGTCGGCCTGGATGGGCAACCACCTGAACCACGACGCGATGACGCTCTGCGCGCTCGCGGGGCAGGCGACGAGCACGATCGAACTGGGCACCGCCGTCGTGCCCACCTACCCCCGCCACCCCATGGTGATGGCGCAGCAGGCGCTCACCACCAACATGGCCTGCGGCGGGCGCTTCATCCTCGGCCTCGGCCTCAGCCACAAGTTCATCGTCGAGGGCTGGCAGGGGCTGCGCTGGGCGACGCCCGTGCGCCACCTGCGCGAGTACCTGGAGGTGCTCAATCCGCTGCTCGACGGCGACCTCGTGAACCACAACGGGCAGGAGTACCGCGTCCAGCTCAACAACGCGCCCTTCACCCAGCTGGACGTGCCCGGCGGCGGGCGGCCCAAGGTGCTGATCGCGGCGCTGGGCCCGGGCATGTTGAAGCTGACCGGCGAACTCGCCGACGGCACGAGCATGTTCTGGTGCGGCCCCAACTACATCGAGCAGACGGCCGTGCCCGCCATCACCAAGGCGGCGGACGCCGCCGGGCGGCCCGCGCCCCGCATCATCGCCGGCATCCCCATCTCCGTGACCGACAAGGAGGAGGAGGCGCGCGCCTCCTGCGGCAAGGTCTGGGAGGTCTACGGGCAGATCTACTCCTACCGCAAGGTCATCGCCGCCGAGGGCGTCAGCGGCGTCGCCGAGATGGCCATCGTCGGCGACGAGGCGAGCGTGCGGGCGCAGCTCAAGCGGCTCGAAGCGATCGGCGTCACCGATTACAACGGGGCCATCCTGCCCGTCCCCGAGGACCGGGAAGCCCCGCAGCGCACCTACGAGTTCCTGCGGGACCTCAACACGAACGGCATCTAGCTTCGCGCGGGCGGCGCGCCGCACGAGGGAGGGCGCAACGTGGAGATCACGGGCGAGCACGAGTTCCGGGGGCCGCGGGAACTGCTCTACGAGCTGCTGCTCGACCCCGCCGTGCTCGCGAGCGCCCTGCCCGGCGTCGAGCGCTTCGAGGAGGTCGCGCCCGACACCTACGAGTCGACCATGCGCGTCGGCATCGCCTCCGTGCGGGGCGCCTACACGGGGCGCGTGGAAGTGCTCGAACAGTCGCCGCCCGAGTCGTACCGCCTCCGCATCGACGGGGCGGGGAAGCCGGGCGGCGCGCGGGCGGACGCGCGCGTCGAACTCGCCGAGGCGGGCGGCGTCACGACCATGCGCTACCGCGCCGAGGTGAAGGCGCGGGGCACGATCGCGCGGCTCGGGGGCAGGCTCCTCGGCGGCGTCGGGCGGCTCCTCATCGGGCAGTTCTTCAAGTCCATCGAACAGCAGGTAGACGACCGAGCCGCCTGACGGCGGCGCCAGCAGACACGAGGGGGTCACGATGTCCGATCCGGTCCCGATCACCATCAACGTGAACGGGCGCGAGCGCGCCGCCGCCGTCGAGGCGCGGCTGCTGCTCGTGCACTTCCTGCGCGAGAACCTCAACCTCACGGGCACGCACGTGGGCTGCGACACCAGCCAGTGCGGGGCCTGCACGGTGCTCCTCGACGGGCGCAGCGCCAAGTCCTGCACCGTCTTCGCCGTGCAGGCCGACGGCGCCGAAGTGCAGACGATCGAGGGGCTCGCCGGCGGCGACGGCCTGCACCCCCTGCAGGACGGCTTCTGGGAGGAGCACGGCCTCCAGTGCGGCTACTGCACGCCCGGCATGATCATGTCGGCGGCGAACCTGCTGCAGGACAACCCCGCGCCCAGCGAGGCGGAGATCCGCGAGGGCATCTCCGGCAACCTCTGCCGCTGCACGGGCTACCAGCACATCGTCAACGCGATCCAGCACGCGGCGGAAAGGATGGCCCGGGCATGACCAGCGCGGACGGCCCCGTTCTCCCCAAGCTCATCGGCGAGCGCGTGAAGCGCCGCGAGGACCCGCGCCTCATCCAGGGGCAGGCGACCTACGTCGATGACATCAAGCTGCCGGGCATGTTGCACCTCGCCTTCAAGCGCAGCGACATCGCCCACGGCGTCATCCGCGCCATCGACACGAGCGAGGCGGCGGCCATGGAGGGCGTCGAACTCGTGATCACGGGCGCGGAACTGGCCGAGCGCCTCGGCCCCATGCCCATCGGCACCCCCTTCCCCGCCCCCGACCACTACTCCGTCGCCACCGACAAGGTGCGCTACGTGGGCGAGCCCGTGGCCGTCGTCGTCGCCGCCGACCGCTACGTCGCGCGCGACGCCGCCGACGCCATCATGGTCGACTACGAGGAGCTTCCCGCGGTCGTCGATCCCGAGGCGGCGATGGAGGCGGGCTCGGCCACGCTGCACGACGGCTTCGCGCGCAACATCGCCGTCGAGAGCTACTGGGGCGGCACCGGCGTCAATCCCGAGACCGCCCAGCCCGAGGACGACAGCGCCGTGGACGCGGCGTTCGCCGAGGCGGACGTCGTCGTCTCGCAGCGGATGCTGAACCAGCGCCTCGCCCCGAATGCGATGGAGCCGCGCGGCGTCGTCGCCCAGTACGAGGCGGGCCGCGAGTACCTGACCGTCTGGAGCGCGACCCAGAACCCGCACATCCTGCGCACCCTCGTGGCGGGCATGATGGGCCTGGGCGAGCACCAGGTGCGCGCCGTCGCCCCCGAGGTCGGCGGCGGCTTCGGCTGCAAGATCAACATCTACGGCGAGGAGTACGCCGCCGCCGCCCTCTCGCGGCTGGTGGGCGCGCCGGTGAAGTGGATCGAGGACCGCACGGAGGCGTTCCTCACCACCACCCACGGGCGCGACCTGCTCGGCTACGTCGATCTCGCGGCGAAGCGCGACGGCACCATCCTCGGCCTGAAGGCGCGCATCATCGCCGACATCGGCGCCTACGAGGTGCTGCTGACCGCGATGATCCCCACGCTCACGGGCCTGATGATGAACGGCGTCTACCGCATCCCCGTCGTCCGCCACGAGCTGACCGAGGTCTTCACCAACAAGACGCCGACCGACGCCTATCGCGGCGCGGGCCGCCCCGAGGGCCTCTACTTCCTGGAGCGCGCCGTGGACATGCTCGCGCGCGAGCTGGACATGGACCCCGCCGAGGTCCGGCGCCGGAACTTCATCCCCGCGGACGAGTTCCCCTTCGCCACCCAGGGCGGGCTCGTCTACGACTCCGGCGACTACGAGCCTTGCCTCGACAAGGCGCTCGAACTGGCGGACTGGCGGGGGCTGCTGGCCGAACGCGACGCCGCCCGCGCCGAGGGCCGCATCGTGGGCGTGGGCCTCTCGTTCTACGTCGAGGTCTGCGGGCTGGGCCCCTCCGCGGTCGTGCCCACGGGCGGCTGGGAGCACTCCGGCGTGACCGTGGAGCGCGGCGGCAAGGTGACGGCCACGACCGGGGCCTCGCCCCACGGCCAGGGCAACGAGACCACCTTCGCCCAGATGCTGGCCGACCACTTCAGCATCCCGCTGGAGGACATCACCATCCTCCACGGCGATACGAGCGTGGTGAAGCAGGGCATCGGCACCTTCGGCAGCCGCTCGCAGGCCGTCGGCGGGGCCGCCCTCATCTCCGCCGCGGGCAAGGCCGGCGACAAGATGAAGCAGTTCGCCGCCGCGCTCATGACCGACCAGGAGGTGAGCCCCGAGGACCTCGTCTTCGAGAACGGGCGCATCCAGGTGGAGGGCGCGCCCGAGGTGAGCAAGACCTTCGCGGAGGTGGCCGACTTCGCCTACGTGCCCGTGCCCCTGCCCCCGGGCATGGAGCCGGGCGTCTCCGAGGAGTCGTTCTTCGAGCCGGAGAACAACACCTACCCCTTCGGCTGCCACATCTCGATGGTCGAGATGGACCGCGACACGGGCGAGACGAAGCTGCTCAAGATGATCGCGGTGGACGACTGCGGCAACGTCATCAACCCCCTCATCGTCGAGGGCCAGGTGCACGGCGGGCTCGCCCAGGGCATCGGCCAGGCGATGTTCGAGGAAGTCGTCTACGACGAGGACGGCCAGCCGGTGACGGCGAGCTTCATGGACTACGTGATGCCGCGCGCCGCCGACCTGCCCGCCTTCACGCTCGACAAGACGGTGACGCCCACGCCGGTGAACCCGCTGGGCGCGAAGGGCGTGGGCGAGGCGGGCACCATCGGCTCCACGCCCTGCGTCGTGAACGCCGCCGTGGACGCGCTCGCGCCCTTCGGCGTGAGTCACATCGACATGCCCCTGCGCCCCGAGCGGGTGTGGCGCCTGATCCAGGAGAACGGAGGCCAGTCGTGATCCCCACCGCGTTCGAATACCGCCGCGCCGGAAGCGTCGCGGAGGCGCTGGCGCTCCTGCGCGAGGGCGCCCCCGAGGCGAAGCTGCTCGCCGGGGGCCACAGCCTCATCCCCATGATGAAGCAGCGGCTGGCCGAGCCCGCCCTGCTCATCGACATCGGCGGCCTCGACGAACTGCGCGGCATCCGCGAGGAGGGCGGCGAGATCGCCATCGGCGCGGCCATGACGCACGCCGAGATCGCCGCCTCCGACCTCCTCCGCGCGCAAGCCCCGATCGTGGCCGAGACCGCCGCCGGCATCGGCGACGCGCAGGTGCGCAACCGCGGCACCATCGGCGGCAGCCTCGCCCACGCCGACCCGGGCGCGGACCTGCCCGCCGTCATGGTCGCGCTCGACGCCACCATCGCCATCACCGGCCCGGACGGCGACCGCAAGGTCCAGGCCGGGGACTTCTTCCAGGACATCCTCACGGTCGACCTGGGCGAGGACGAGATCGTGACGGGCGTCTGCTTCCAGGCCTGCCGCAGCGCCGCCTACGCCAAGCTGGAGCAGCGCGCCTCGAAGTTCGCGCTCGTGGGCGTGGCGGCGGCGCTCTCGCTGGACGGCGGCACGTGCCAGTCGGCGCGCGTCGCCGTGACGGGCGCCTCCAGCCACGCGCAGCGCCTCTCCGGCGTCGAGGCCGCCCTCGCGGGCGCGTCCCTGCCCGGCGGCGCGGCGTCCGCCTCCGCGGGCGCGGGCGACGCCCTCGACTTCGTCAACGAGGACCTGCACGGCAGCGAGGACTACCGCCGCGCCATGACCGCCGTCTTCGCGCGCCGCGCCATCGAAGCCGCAGCGGGGCGGGGCTAGCGCCTACCGCCCGGAGACGTCGAAGGGGCGGCCTTCCATGTGCGTGTAGCGCAGGGAGCGGCGGCGGATGCGCCAGCCCGCGGGCTCGCGCACGCACTCGTCCTCGTAGGTGCCGTGGATGACCATGTTCGTGCCCGCCGTGAGCGTGGGGACGGTGTCGGTCGTGTCCGGCGGCAGTTCCTCGCCCTCGGCGGGCAGCGTGTGGGTCGCCTGCAGGTAGCTGCGCAGGCGCGCCTTGCCGCCCACGCGCACGCCGTCGCGCTCGGCCGGCGGCTCGTCGATGAGCACCAGCGGGGGCGCGATGAAGTGCTGCGTGCCCCCGAAGGAGCCGAGCGCCCGCGCGCAGAACTCGGCCCAGCCGTCCGCCCCGTGCACGTTGACGGGGTCGGCGCTGAGCTCCTCGAAGATGAAGTCCTCGGCGAACGCGCTGCGCAGGATCTCCTGGCCCCGCGCGTAGAGCGCGTCGTCGCCGCGGTTGCGGGCGCGGCCCAGCATGTCGAGCGCGTGCCCGTAGCGGATGGGGAGCTGCATCAGCTCGACGTAGTCGGCGGTCTCGTTCGCGTCCATGCGCGGCATTCTACCGAGGAGAGCGCCGCGCTGGCGCTGGCGCGCGGCTGCTGCGCGCTCGCGATGCGCGACTGAATGGGCCGTCAGGAAGAGGGGATGAGGGGGAGGGCCCCTTCGCGTTCGTCGAGGAACTCCATGAAGTCGAGGTCGCCCGGCGAGTGGCCGAGCTGGGTCAGGAGTTCGGCCGCCTCGGCGCCGTGCTGGGCGCTGTGCATGAGTACGTGCGTGATCGCCGCGCCCAGCGTTCTCCGGTCGCGCGGGTTGGGGTACTGCGCGAACGCGCGGGCGAGGTCCGCCGGCCCGAGCGTCGCGAGGAAGCCCCGCATCTCGGCCTGGACCACGATCCAGCGCCGCCGCACATCCGCGACGCTTCCGGCATCGGTCCACGAGACCCGCCCCTCATCCCGCCAGCGGCCCAGCCAGATGCGCTGGGCCGAGAGGATGTGATCGAGGATGTCGATCAGGCTCCCGGCGGCGCCCCAGTGCTCGGCGGCCTGCTCCCGCGGGACGCGCTGGGCGAGCGCGAGGAGGCGGTCCATCGTCCAGGCGTGGTGGTCGTAGAGTTCGCGCAGGCCGACGGGGTCCATGGCGGGATTGTAGCGCCGGCCGTCAGGCGCGGGCGAGCAGCGCCTCGCGCTGGCCGAGGAAGTCGACGTAGTCGAGTTCGCCCGGCGAGCGGCCGAAGTCCGAGAGCAGCACCGCCGCCTCGGCGCGATGCTGGGCCGAGTGCAGGAGCACGTGCATGACGCCCGCCGCGAGCGTGTCGCGGCCCCCGCCGATCGGTTCGGAGAGGCGCAGGGGGCGCGACAGGTCGCCGTCGCTGAGGCCGGCGAGGAAGGCGCGCGTCTCCGCCTGCAGGTTCATCCAGCGGTCCGCCAGCTCGGCGAGGTTCTCGACCCAGGGGAGCGCCGTGCGCTCGACCCCGCGCCAGTTCGCCAGCCAGTAGCGTTCCGCCCGGACCGTGTGCGCGAGCGTGTCTTCCAGGCTCGCGAGGCCGTGCCAGCGCATCGCCTGCGCCTGCTCTTCCGTCACGAGGGAGGCGTGGCCGAGCACGACGCCCATCGCCCAGGCGTGGTGGTCGTAGAGTTCGCGCAGCCCGTTCGCGTCCATGATGGCCGATACTACAGCCCCCGGCGGGCGCCCGGCCCGCCGGATGGAGGTTCGCGATGGCTCACCAGATCCCCTTCGGGTTCGCCCTGCCGCAGGTCTCGCTGACGGAGCCGGTCGACACCGAGCCCGCCGGGCGGGTGGCGCGGCGGGCGGAGGCGCTCGGCTTCCAGAGCCTCTGGACGCTGGACCAGGTGCTGGGCGGCAGCCGCAACCTCGAACCGGTCAGCCTGCTCTCCTACGTGGCCGCGATCACGTCGCGCGTGCGGCTGGGGACGGCGGTGTTCGTCCTGCCCCAGCACAACCCCGTCCAGCTCGCGAAGGACCTGGCCACGCTCGACGTGCTCAGCGGCGGGCGCGTGGACGCCGGCTTCGGCATCGGCAACGAGAACGCGCCCCACGACGCGGCCTTCGGCGTCCCCTCCGGGCGGCGGGTGAAGCGCTTCACGGAGTCGCTGGCGGTCATGCGCGCGCTCTGGTCGGAGCGCAAGGCGACGTACGCGGGCGAGTTCTTCCGGCTGGAGGACATCCGCATGGAGCCGAAGCCCGTGCAGCGCCCCGGCCCGCCCGTGTGGTTCGGCGGGCGCGTCGAGCCCGCGCTGCGCCGCGCCGTGCGCCTCGGCGACGCCTGGATGGGGCCGGGCTCGTCGAGCATCGACGACTTCCGCGGCCACGTCGCCATCCTCCGCCGCGCGCTGGAGGAAGCGGACCGCGACCCCGCCACGTTCACCATCTCCAAGCGCCTCTACCTCGCCATCGACGACGACCGCGAGCGCGCCGAGGGCCGCCTGCGCGAATGGTTCGCGCACGTCTACGGCGCCGCCGACCTGGCGAACGCGGTCGCCGTCTGGGGGCCGGAGGCGTACGTCCGCGAGCGCATCGCCGAGGTCATCGACATCGGCGCGGAGCACATGCTCCTCCACCCCGTGTTCGACTTCGACGAGCACCTGGAAGCGCTCGCTCCGGATCGGTGAGTGGCCTGTGAGCGACGACGACCTGCGCCTCAACGCGGAATCGACCGCACGCCTTCGGGCCCTCGTCGGGAGGCTCGCGGACGGCGACCTTGGGCGATCGCTGGGCGGGGGCTGGAACGTGGCCACGGCGCTCGTCCACCTGGCCTGGTGGGATGTCCGCCAGCGGATCGCGATCGAGACCTTTGCGGCGGACGGCGCCTTTCCCGGCGAGGATCCGGCAACGAATGCGACGCTTGAGGCGCTCGGCCGCCTCTTCCGCGAGGAGGAGGCGGGAAAGGCCGCCATCGAAGCTGCGGAAGCGCTCGACGCGGCGCTTGCGCGTCTCCCGGATGGTCGGCGGGCGGCGCTGCGGGCGCAGGGCTTCGCCTGGGCCGTCGCCCGCCACCGCCACCGCGAGGACCATATCCACCAGATCGAGGGCGCGCTGCGGTAAGGGGCGCCCGGCGCGTGTCAGGCGCGTACGGCGGGGATGATGTCGCGGGCGAGGGTGTCGATGCCGTCGAGGACCGCCTGCAGGCCGCCGCCGGGCCGCCCGAAGCGACGGGCGGACGCGATCAGGTGCGTCAGGCCCGCCTCCTCGAACTCGCGCAACTCCTCCACCACCTGCTCGATGGTGCCCGTCACGCCCTGCGCGCGCTCGTGGTCGGCGAGGGTCGCGCGGTAGTCGGGGTCGTCGGTGAGCGTGATGCCGTGGAGCATCGCGACGGGCAGGCTCTCGCCGTCGCGCCCGTGCGCCTCGCTGCGCCGGATGAGCCGCGCGCGGTGCTCGGCCAGCTGGTGCGGACGCAGGCTGATGCCGAGCCAGCCGTCGCAGAGGGCGGCGGTGCGTTCGAGCGCCGCCTCGGTGTTCCCGCCCACGAGCAGGGGCGGGTGCGGGCGCTGGTACGGCTTCGGCGTGACGCTGACCTCGTTGAAGCGGTAGTAGCGCCCGTCGAAGGAGGCGGGGTCGTTCGCCCACACCTCCTTGAACACCTCGATCTGCTCGTCCACGAGCGCGCCGCGGTGGTGGAAGGAGCCGAGCTGGAGGTTCTCGAACTCGTCCTTCATCCAGCCCACGCCGATGCCGAACTGGACGCGCCCGCGCGAAAGCTGGTCGATGGTGGCCACGATCTTGGCGGTGTGCACGGGGTGGCGGTAGGGCAGGACGATGACGCAACTGCCGATCTCGACCGTGCTCGTGCGGGCGGCGGCGTAGGAGAGCACGGAGAAGGCGTCCCACCACGGCCCCTGGCCGGCCATCCACTCGCCGGTCAGGTTGTAGGGGTACTTCGCGCCGATGCTGTAGGGCAGGAGGATGTGGTCGATGACCCAGATGGAGTCGAGCCCGGCCTCCTCCGCCTTGTCGCAGACCGCGTCGATCGCCTCCGTGCCCGCGAGCGAGCCGATCATGGGCAGGACCACGCCGAACTTCATGTGAGCCATGCGCCGAAGGATACGCTACAGGCTGAGGTGGAGGCGGATGGCGTCCTCGATTTCGGCCATCAGATCGGGCGGGACGTGGCCGACAGGTTCTTCCAGGCGCCGAATGGAGAGCGCGCGCATCTGCTCCACCTGGGCCTTCGACGTGTGCGGGAGGCCGGTCCGCTCACGCGGAAGCAGAACCTGGAACGGGTAGACGCGATCCGTCTGGCTGGTGAGCGGCACGAGCATGACGACGCCACGACCGGCCTGCTCCACTGCCAGGGTTACGCCATCGTTGCTGATGACGACCGCAGGGCGACGCTTCGCGACTTCCGAGTCCCGGGGAGGGCCGAAGTCCGCCCAGACGATGTCTCCGCGGCTTACCACGGTTCGTCGTCGAGTCCGTCGCCAGCCGCGCGATCCCAGATCTCTTCCTCGCCACTCTCCTCCCACTCCTTGAACGCCGCGATGTAGTCGTCCGCGAGTTGGGCGGTGCGGAGGCGGTTGATGGCCTTGCGGATGACGGCCGAACGGGAGGCGTCTCCGTGATCGGCGACCTGGCGGTCGATGAAGGCGACATCCTTCTCGGGAAGGCTGATGCTCAGCTTCATACCGTGAATACTACCACGGTACTACCTAAAGGGAACGCCTGTCCAGTCTACGTCGGGCTCGTCTCGAGACCGTCAGCCAGGGTCACGATCCCAGATCGCGTTTTCCTCCTCGTCCCACTCAGCCCAAAGCTGGGCGTACTGCCTGCTCCAGATCTCCGTAGCGGCGTCGTCGCACCGGCGCCATCTGTGCACGACGGCGCGAGCGAGACGCTCGCGCGCGGCGGTTCCCGGCGGGAGTCCGGGGCGGTAGGCTTGGGGTATGGGCGACTACCCCCGGCGCCTCGCGTAGGCTGACGACGGGCCAGCCCGCCAGCCCGCCAGCCCGCCAGCCCGCCAGCCCGCCAGCCCGCCAGGCCCGCCAGGCCCGCCAGCCCGCCAGCCGGCCAGCCCGCCAGCCCGCCAGCCCTTGACAAGGATCGCCAACCGGCCCGCCCATAATCGCCGGGAGCGTCCATTAAGCGATTAATTACGAAGAGGAGCACGCGCATGAGCGCCGAGCCCGGCAGAGTCAACACCTCGCCGCCCTCTTCAAGAACTTTCGCCGGAGGGTGAAGGAGTACCTTGGAACGCGATGGATGAGATGCGTCGAACAGGCCCTGAGCAAGGGCTACGACGGCCACGGCGACGCCATGCCCCACGGCGAGTACGTCGCCTGGCAGCGCGAGTGCCTGGCCGAGATGCTGCGCCTCTGCAAGCCCGATGGCGCGGTCTTCTACAACCACAAGTGGCGCGTGCAGGGCGGCCTCTGGCAGCGGCTGGGGGACGCGATCACCGACGGCCCGTGCGCCAGATCATCATCTGGCAGCGCGCGGGCGGCTTCAATCACAACCCGGGCTACTTCCTGCCGAGCTACGAGGTCATCTACTTCCTCGCCAAGAGCCGCGAGACGCGCGTGGCGAGCGAGAGCCGCGGCCTGACCGACGTCTGGCGCATCCCCCAGGGCAGCGGCAATCCCCACCCCGCGCCCTTCCCCGTGGATGGCCGCGCGCTGCATCGAGGCGATGGGCGCGGGCCCCGTGCTCGACCCCTTCATGGGCAGCGGCACCACCGCCATCGCCGCGGAGCAGCTCGGCGTCGAGTGGATCGGCATCGAGAAGTCGGCGGAGTACGTCGCCATGGCGCGCGAGCGCATCGCGGCGGCGGGCATCCACGGGCGGCTGGCTGGGTTGCGCCAGTGACGGACGACGAACTGTTCGTCGCGTCGAAGGGCACTCGGGATGGCCCTGGATCACGATGCCCCGGGGCAAATCTACGCCGTACGCGACCATGATGCAGTCCGAAGAGTTGTCGGGGCCTCGTGACTCGGGCAAGTGGGAGATCAAGTTCCACTCCGGCAACACGCTCTTGACGCTCTTCCACAAGGAAGCGCAGCCGAAGGGACACCTTGAGCGCATGGTCCACCGCTTTGGCTGGGAGGATGCGCAAGGGCGGCTCAGCTTCCGCCACACGATCCACGGGCGCTCCAGCGAGGGCACGGGCCTGCGCTTCTACGTGGCGAACGAGAGCAGCCGCATCACCGTGCGCGACGACAGCGTCAGCGACATGGTCTGGCCCTACTGGACGCACGACACGCTGCTCAACGCCTTCGCTGCGAAGTTCCGGCGCCTGATCGTGGTGAAGGGGAGCAAGCGGAATCGCGGCGCCGAAGTGCGGTACGAGAGCGCGCACACCTACGAGGAGCCGCTGATCACCCTGTTCATCGAAGCGGTCACGCAGGGCGTCATCGCGATCGACTTCGATGCGCGCACGAAGAACGGCGACGGTCTCCGCAATCACGGCACCAAGTTCCGCATCCACTACGACGACTTGCGCAGCCTGTACCACCGCCGCCAGCGCCTCTAGCCGTCCCCCGACGCGCTACCATGGACGCCATGCGATTCACCCAGACGCGCAGGCGCGCTGTGTTCGTTGGGCTGGCGCTCGCCATCGGGGCGGTGGTGGCGGTGGTGGGGTTCCACGCGCACTCGCATTCGCACGGCGACCTGCGCGTCATCGACGCGGAGGGCAACGTGCGGGTGGTGGGGGCGTGGCGGCTGGGGTCGGCGGCGGGCGGCGAACTGCCGGTCGTGGCCAGCGGCGACCTGCGCTTCGAACTCTCGAACGCGGACGGCGTGCGTCACAGCTTCGCCGTCGTGCGCACGGACCTGGAGGGCGCGGCCCTGCCCGTCTCGAAGGGCCGCGTCGCCCTGGAGGAGGCGGGGGAGTTGGTGGGGACGGTCGAGACGGTCCTGCCGGGCGGCTCCGGGGGCCGCGTCTTCAGCCTGCCCCCCGGCCGCTATGTCCTCTACTGCGACATCGCCGGCCACTACGAGGGCGGCATGTACTACACGCTGAAGGTGGAGTGACTGGTGGCCGGTGATCGGTGGCCGGTGGGTGCGCTTCAGACCGCCTCGTAGCGCTGGACGTCGATCTCGTCCGCGCGCGCCCGCATCCGCACGGTGTCGTGCCAGGCCTGCACGCGCAGCATCAGGTCCATGTCGAGGCCGAACGCCTTCTCGATGCGCAGCGCCATCTCGGGCGAGAGCGAAGCCCGCTCGTTCAGCAGCGCCGAGAGCGTGGCGCGGCGAACCCCCAGGATCTCAGCCGCCCGCGTCACGCTGAGCCCCTGTTCCTCCAGCACCTCCTCCCGGAGGAACTCCCCGGGATGCGAAGGCGTCATGTTCATCTGCACGCCGGAAGCAGTCGTCATCCAAGCACTCCTCCAGGTTCAAGCGTGACCTCAGTGGTAGTCCTCCAGATCGAGCCGGTTGATAGCGCCGCCCCTTTCCGCAAACGTGATTCGCCAGTTGCCCGAAACCCGGATGCTCCATTCGCCCGAGCGGTCGCCCGCTAACTGGATGAAGACGCCACCCGGGTAGAGCCTTGGCGCGAAGTTCGACCATGTCGTTCGTCTCGGCGAGAAGCGTCACGATCCTGCGGATCCGGTTGCGCAAGTCAGGCGGAAGGAACCGTGGATCGTTCTCCTCGATGAGGCGCTGCAACCCCCTGTGGCGGACGGACACGATGAGCATTGCTGCCGTAGCGTACGGTGCTACCGTTCGCCATGCAACCGACGTGAGCCGCCTGCCGCGCTACACTCGACGCATGGCTCCGACGCGGGAAGCGCTGATTGCGGCGTTCGCCGAGGCCGGCCGCGAACTGTGGCTGGCCGGCGGGCTCGTGCGCGACGAGTTCCGCGGCGTTCCCCCGAAAGGCGATGCCGACTTCGCGACGAGCGCGCTGCCGGACGAGTGCGAGCGCATCGCGCGGGGGCTGGGCGCGACGGTCTCGACCGTCGGGCAGCGCTTCGGGACGACGGGCGTGCTGCTCGACGAGGGCTGGGCCGAGATCACGACCTTCCGCGGCGACAGCTACACGGCGGGCAGCCGCTGGCCCGACGTCGTCTTCGGGAGCTCCATCGACGAGGACCTGGCGCGGCGCGACTTCACCGTGAACGCGATGGCGCGAAACACGGTCACGGGCGAACTGCGCGATCCCTTCGGCGGCCGCGACGACATCGCGCGCAAGCTGCTGCGCGCGCCCGGCGATCCGGCGACGCGCTTCGCCGAGGACCCGCTGCGCATCCTGCGCGGCGTGCGCTTCGTGAGCCAGCTCGGCTACGCCGTCGAGGCGGAGACGCAGGCGGCGATGGCGGCCTCGGTCGCGCTGCTGGAGACGCTCTCGCAGGAGCGCGTGACGGCGGAGGTCGAGCGGCTCCTGTGCGGCGAGCATCCGGCGGACGGGCTGGAGGCGCTGCGCGCGATCGGCGCCCTTCCCCACGTGCTGCCCGAACTGGCGGCGATGCCCGGCTGCGAGCAGAACCGCTTCCACCGCTTCGACGTCTGGGGCCACACGACGGCGACGGTCGCGGCCATCGACGGACCCGGCGGACGCCGGGAACGTGTCGCTGCGGCGCTGGGCGGCGCTCCTGCACGACCTGGGGAAGCCGCCCGTGCGCCACGTGAAGCAGAACGGCGAGTGGGGCTTCTACCGCCACGAGATCGTGGGCTCGGAGATGGCGGCGGCGCTCACGGAGCGGCTGCGGCTGGGGAAGCGCGAGGGCGCGCTGCTGGCCCTCCTCGTGCGCCGCCACATGGACCGCCCCGACCCCGGCGACGGGCGGCTCGTGCGGCGCTTCATGCGGCGCCTCGACGGCCACTGGCGCGACCTGCTCGCGCTGAAGCGCGCCGACAACGCCAGCCACACCTACGACGACCACGAGTACCACGACCGCCTGGAGGCGGCCTGCGAGCGCGTCGAGGCGGAGGAAGCGGCCATGCTGCGCGCCGAGAGCCCGCTCGACGGGCGCGAGCTGATGGCCCTGCTGGGGCGCGAGCCCGGCCCCTGGATCGCGCGCGTCAAGGAGCGGCTGAGCACCCTCGTGCTCGACGGCGAACTGGCCCCGGGCGACAAGGAGGCGGCGGCGCGCATCGCCCGCCGCATGGGCGGCGCCGCCGCGCTGCTCGCCGAGAGCGAGGACGGACCATGACGGCGGACGGCGCGGACATCGACGTGGCCGCCCTGGAGAAGCTGGGCGAGGGCTACGAGGCCGAGATCTTCGCGTGGGAGGACGGACAGGCGCTGCGCCTCTTCCGCGATGGCCATGAGCGGAGCATCGAGGCGGAGCGCATCGCCATCCCCGCCGCGCTGGCGGGCGGCGTCCCCGCGCCGCGCATCGGCGAGGCGGTGCGCGTGGGCGGGCGCGAGGGCGCGGTCATGGAGCGCATCGACGGCGAGAACATCCTCGACCTCGTGGGCCGCAAGCCGTACCTGATGGCGCGCGAGGCCTGGATCACGGGCCGGATGCACGCCCGCATCAACGCGCTTCCCGCCCCGCACGGCATCGCCACGGTGCACGAGCGCGTGCGCGAGTGGATCGCGAACGCGGACATGCCGCCGCGCCTGATCGCCGCCGCCGAGGAGGCGCTGGCGGCGCTCGATGGGGGCGACCGCTTCTGCCACGGCGACTTCCACCCGGGCAACATCCTGCTCGAACCGGACGGGCGGCGCGTCGTCATCGACTGGGGGTTCTGCTCGGCGGGGCCGGCGGAGTCCGACGTGGCCCGCTCCGTGACGCTGCTCTGGCTGGGCGAACCGCTCGACCCGAGCCCCGCCCTGCGCCTGATCACGCGCTTCCTGCGGCCCGTGGCCGTCGGCCTCTACCTGCGCGCCTACCGCCGCGTGGGCCGCATCGACGAGACGCTGATGTGGCGCTGGGTGGTCGTCCAGGCCATCGAGCACCTCGCCGTCGTGCGCACGATCACCCCGCCCGACGCCGGCATTCCCGACCCCGAGGCGGAGGTGGAGGCGCTCGTCGCGGAGGCTCGGCGGCGGGCGGCGCGCTAGCCGCGTTCGGCACGTCGCGCCGCGCTGTGCGACGATCGGGGAAGCTCGCGATCACGCGCTGTGCACACAATGCCGGAAGAGTCTGAAGCGGGAATGACCGCCGCCCCTGCCACAACGGCGACCGTGCTGGTCGTGGAGGACGAGGAAGCGCTGCTCCTCGCGATGGCGCACCACCTCCGCCGCGAGGGCTACGGCGTGCTCACCGCCGCCCGCGGCGACGACGGCCTGCGCATGGCGCGCGAGCACGAGCCCGACGTCATCGTCCTCGACCTCATGCTCCCCGGCGTGGACGGCATGGGCGTCTGCCGCGCGCTGCGGCGGGACACGCAGGTGCCCATCATCATGGTCACCGCGCTCGGCGGGGAGGGCGACCGCGTCGCCGGGCTCGATACGGGCGCGGACGACTACCTGCCCAAGCCCTTCGGCATGCGCGAGCTGCTCGCGCGCGTGCGCGCCCTCCTGCGGCGCGCGCCCGCCCGCCGCGATGCGCCGCCCGCCGATGACGTGATCCGCTCCGGCGACCTCGAGGTGGACGCCGTGCGGCGCGAGGTGCGGCGCGGCGGCGATCTGCTGCGCCTGAAGCCGCGCGAGTTCGATCTCCTGCTATTCTTGCTGCGACATCCCGGCCAGGTGCTCTCCCGCGAGCACATCCTCGAGTCGGTCTGGGAGCACGATTTCAACGGTGATGCGCGAACGGTGGACGTTCACATGCGCTGGCTTCGCCAGAAAATCGAGCCGGATGCGGCCAATCCCCGGCGCATCCGCACGGTTCGCGGAAGCGGGTACCTCTTCGAAGGGTAGGCTGGGGCCATGAACGGCCTCGCCGGACGGGCCGCCCTCGCGAGCGGGATCGCGGGCCTCCTCGCCGCCGTCGCCGCCGCCCTCGTGGCCGCGACCGTGGGCGGCGCGCTCTGGATCACGGTCACGGCGCTCGTCATGGGCGCGGGCGGATTCACCGTCGCGCTCCTGCTGCTGCGCCCCGTCGAACTCTCCGTGCGCGAGACGGCCGAGGCGGCGCGCGCCCTGCGCGGCAGCAGCCTCTCCGCCCGCGCCGTCCGCACCACCGGCCCGACCGCCGAACTCACGCACGAGTTCAACGTGATGGCGGCGGCCATGGAGGAGTCCTCGCGCGCGATCACCGCCGAGCACGCGCGCCTGGAGGCGGCCCTCGCCGCCGCCGCCGACGGCATCATGGCCGTCGATGCGGACACGGACGTGCAGTACGCCAACCCCGCCGCCCTCGCCCTGCTGGGCATGGAGGAGGGCGAGGTGGTCGGACGCACCCTCATCGAGAGCGCGCGCGACTACGAGCTGGACGCGCTCGTGCGCCGCGCGCTCTCGGGCGAAGGCGCCCCGTCGCCGCAGGTGGTCCCCTTCGGGCGCGATCGCATCCCCCTGCGCGCGCTGGCCGTGCCCGTGGCCGACGGGGGCAGCTGGGCGGCGCTGCTCGTGCTCGTCGATCTCTCCCCCGTGCAGCGCGTCGACCACGTCCGCCGCGACTTCATCAGCAACGTCTCGCACGAACTGCGCACGCCCATCGCCTCCATCGGCGCGCTCGTGGAGACGCTGGAACTGGGCGACCTGGAGGCGGACGAGCAGGCCGCCTTCCTGGGCCGCATCCGCAGCCAGGTCGAGCGCATGGCGCTCCTCACGAACGAGCTGCTCGACCTCTCGCGCATCGAGTCCGGGGCCATCCACCTCGAGCCGGAGCGGGTGGACCTGCGCTCGGCGGTGGCGGAGGCGCAGGCGGGGCTGGCCCCGCGCCTCGAATCCCGCGGCGTGCGCATCGACGGCCCCGACGGCGACCCGCCACCCGGTCGAGGCCGACCGCACGGCCACCGTCCGCATCGTCACCAACCTGCTCGACAACGCGCTCAAGTTCAGCCCCGACGGGAGCGCCATCACGGTGGCCGTGCGCGACGAGGACCCGCTCGTGGCCGTCGAGGTGTGCGACGACGGGCCGGGCATCGCCGCGCAGGACCTCGACCGCGTGTTCGAGCGCTTCTACAAGGCGGAGCACTCGCGCGCGGACGGCGGCGCGGGGCTGGGGCTCGCCATCGTGAAGCACCTGGTGCAGGCGCACGGCGGCACCGTGGCGGCGCGCAACGAGGACGGCCGCGGCGCCGCCATCACGGTGCGCCTGCCGAAGCGCTTCGTGGGCCGCGAGCCCCGGACGCCCGCCTAGGACGCCGCCGTGGAGTACCTGTTCATCATGTTCGCGGCGGGCCTGCTGGTCGGCGTCGTCATCGCCGCCTGGCGGAAGCGCCGCGCCGGTCGCGCGGGACGCAAGCGGGGCGCACGGCGCTGACACCGCGCGCCCCGGCAGCTTCCACGCGACGAGTGGGAGGACGCCTAGCTGGCGCCTCCCGCGGCTTCCGCCTCGTCCGGCTGCCAGCGATCCATGGGATTGCCGTCGCCGTCGAGGTGCGTCACGAGGTGGCGCATGTCCTCGGGCACGTCCGCCAGCCGTTCGAGGACGAAGAGGCCGTCCTCCACCGGCGGGGGCACGTCGAAGACGTTGTTGAACTTGTGCACCGCGTCCCAGATGCCGATGCCGATCGTCAACTCGACGACCTGGTCCTCGCTGAAGTGCTCCCGGAGCCGCGCCATGAACGCGTCATCGACGTTGTTGGCGTGGTTGAGGATGAAGTCCTCGGCCAGTTCCAGGGCGACCTTCGTGCGCTCGGGGAGATCGGAGTTCCGGAAGTCCAGCGCCTGCTGGATCATCTCTTCCGTCATGCCTTCCTGCTGCGCCGCAGCAGTGCGGGCGGGGATTCAGTACCGGCATCCGTTGGTGTTGGACGAGTAGAGCCGGATCAGCTCCTTCAGGAGCGGATCGAGCGTGCTGTGCGACCACAGCACCCCGTAGTTGAACATGAAGCCCTTGAAGAGGTCCGGGCGGTGGCCGTAGACGCCGCCGAAGCCCTCCATGCCGCCGACTTCGCTGACTCGAGGCATTGCCTGCTCCTTCGCGCTCGCCGGGGCCGGGCCGCGCCCAGCCGACCGGTTCCGCGCCTTCGCGTATCCTGCCCCAGAGTATAGCCCTCTCGCGGGGCGAATGTGGGAGCGTGACCGGATGAAGCTGCTGGAAGGGAAGAAGGCCGTCGTCCTGGGGGCGTCGAGCGGCATCGGCTGGGCCATCTGCGAGCGGTTCGCCGAACACGGCGCCGACGTCATCGTGGCCGCCCGCCGCACCGAGAACCTGGAGAAGCTGGCGAGCCAGATCGGCGGAACCGCCGTCCGCTGCGACGGGCGCGATCACGACGACCTGAAGGCGCTCGCGGACACGGCGATGGAGAAGTGGGGCCGCCTCGACGTGGCCGTCAACTCCGCCGGCATCGTGCGCAGTTCCCTCATCCGGGACATCACCCCGGAGATGCTCCACGAGGTCGCCGACATCCAGTACTTCGGCTTCATCTACTTCATGAAGCACTTCGGCAACGCGCTGGCGGCGAGCGGCGGCGGCTCGCTCATCAACATCACGTCGACGACGGCGATCTCCATCCCCACGCGGCTCACGCCCTACTCGGCGGCGAAGGCGGCGATCAACTTCGCCACCAAGATCGCGGCGCGCGAGTTCGGCCCGGACCAGGTGCGCGTCAACGCCGTCGCCCCCACCTTCGTGCCCACGGCCATGAACAACTACGGCGGCGGCACGCCCATCGACGAGGCGCGCGTCGAGCTCGCGCCCGACAACCCGACCGCGCTCGGCTTCATCGAGCAGACGCCCCTGGGCCGCGTCACCACCGTCGACGACTGCGCCGACGTGACCCTCGCCGTCGCCAGCGACCTGTTCGGCGACATCACCGGCCAGGTCATCCCCGTGGACGGCGGCAACCACCTCCTGCGCCTGCCGGAGGTTGGCCGGAGGACGGGACAACCGGCGTGAGCGCCCGCCCCCTCGCGGTGAACGCCCTCCGGCAGGTGGCGCAGCGCAGCACGGACCTGCAGCGCTCGGTCGCCTTCTACCGCGACGTGCTGGGCGCGAGCCACGTCGCCACCTTCGACCCGCCCGGCCTCGCCTTCTTCGACCTCGGCGGCGTGCGGCTCATGCTCGACGCCATCCCGGGCGCGTTCGAGCACGAGGGCTCGCCCCTCTACTTCGCCGTGGACGACCTCGACGCCGCCGTGGCGGCGCTGCGCGAGGCGGGCGTGGCCATCGAACACGAGCCCGCGCCCATCCACCGCGACGAGGCGGGCGACTTCGGCCCCGCGGGCTCGGAGGAGTGGATGGCCTTCTTCCGCGACCCCGACGGCAACGTCCTCGCCTTCTCGGAGATACGCGCGCCCTAGGCGAGGGGTCGCCGCCAGCGCAGGCGGTCTTCCATGATGTCGAGCAGGGCGGCGTTGCTGTCGATATCGACGCCCGGCTGGAGGCCGTCGCCGGCGAAGGTCGGGAGCCTGGGGATTGGGCGCTGCGGGCGCGCTTCAGCGACAGCGCGGGGCCGGCGAGGGGCTGCGCACGGCGTCTTGGGCGTGCAGCCCATCTGCGCGGCGCGCGCTTCCGCTTCCCCGACGAGTTCGGAATCAAGGTGCACCGTCGTCCGCATGATGACAGCGTGCCGCCTCAGCGCCGCGATGTCGAGCCTACGCCGTGTCCGGCGCCTGCCGCCGCTGGGCGAGGCGCGCCTCGCGGGGCTGGTCGAAGATGATGCGGCGGAACGCCTCCGCGTACTCGAACGCCTGGCCCTCGGCCTGCCCGCGCGCCATCTCCCCCGCGAACTCCGCCACCTCCTCGCTGAGCTGGCTGGGATGCGCCGCGAGCGCCTTCTTCTTCAGCTCGATCGTCTCGCTGATGTCGACCCACACGTTCGCGTTGGCCCCCGCCCCGGAGCCCATCCACAGCTGCTTCACCTTGTGCGGCTCCAGCCCGTCCGTCAGCAGCTCGGGGAAGGTGAGGCGGTCGCGCGCGCTGGGGAAGATGGCGTCGACCGTCGCGTCGCCGGCGGCGCGGTGGTCGGGGTGGTTCGCGTAGGCGTCGAACATGAAGCGCGCCGTCGGGTCGAACGTCACGACCACGTCCGGGCGGTACTTGCGGATGAGCCGCGTGATGTCGCGGCGCAGGTCGAGCGTGTGCACGAGGTAGCCGTCCTCGTAGCCGAGGAACTCGAAGTGCTTGACGCCGAGGATGCGTCCCGCGGCGCGCTGCTCCGCCTCGCGGATCTCGGCGAGGCGCGTGGGCGTCATGTCGGGATCCTCGCTGCCCTTGTTGCCGTTGGTGATGACGACGTAGGTCACCTCCGCGCCGTGCGCCGCCCACTTGGCGGCGGTGCCCGCCACCATGAACTCGGCGTCGTCGGGATGCGCGACGACGACCATCGCGCGCTCCGGCTGGAACTCGTCGCTGCCGTTCTCGGTCATGGGGAAACGTCCTCCGTTGGGTGAGTGTCAGGGGTTGGGGCGAGCGCCGAGCGCCTAGAACACGGCGATGGGGTTCACGGGCGAGCCCGTGCCGCCGCGCACGTGCAGGGGCGCGATCGAGAGCAGGAACTCCCAGCGCCCCTCTTCCGCGCACGCCTCCGCCAGCGGATCGAGGAAGGCGTTGTCGAGCAGCGGCAGCCCCATGTAGACGATCGTGAGGACGTGCACGGGGCCGCCCGGCGCGTCCGCGAAGTCGGGGTACGAGTGGGGGCGCGCGTCCAGCATGTCCCAGCCGAGGATGGCCGCGTCCGCCTGCTTGAGCACGGGCACGCAGTCCACGTGCAGGCCGGGCGTGGGCGGCACGCCCGGAACCATGTCGGGGTTGCCGGCGAGGAAGGCGGGGCGCGCGCCGCGCACGAGCACGGCGTCGCCCGGGCGCAGTTCGACGCCCTCGGCCTCGGCGGCGGCCTCCAGCTCCCAGCCGCGCGTGGGCCGGTCGGGGGTCACGTAGTCCGTCCCGCGCAGGCGGGGGATGTCGAGCAGCACGCCGCGCGTGATGATGCCGTCCTTCCAGGCGGCGACGGCCCCCGTGCGCGCGCCCGCGGAGGTGACCTCCTCGGCGGCGTCCTTGCCGTTCCACATTCGCCCTTCCCAGAAGATGTGGCAGAGGGCGTCCACGTGCGTCGTGGCGTAGCCGTGGAAGACGAGCCCGATGTAGTCGGCGGAGGCGGCGGGGCCGAAGCGCATGAAGTGCTGGGCGGGATTGCGGTTGCCCGGGCCGCCCTCCGTGTTCAGCGGGTAGGCGCAGGAGACCGAGCGCCCGCTGCGCACCAGCCCGGCCGCCTCGCGCCGCTTCTCCGGCGTGATGAGGTTGACCGTCCCCGCGCTGTCGTCGGGCCCCCAGCGGCCCCAGTTGCTGCACGTCTCGAAGTACGAGCGAACTTCCGCCTCGCTGGGCTCGGGATGCGCGTCCGTTGCCATCGCTCCCCTCCTTCTCCGCGGGGAATCCTACGCATCTCGCCCGAACGGCGAAGCGGGCGCGGGCCGCGCTCAGCTCTGGGGCGGCGGACGCAGGGGGAAGGTGGCGACCGTGTCGTGGCGCGCGCCGTCGGGCTGGAGGCGGCTGCGGATCAGCGAGATCGCCGTCGTGCGCCAATCGCACTCGGGAATCGCGATCTTGCCCACGGCCACCTCGATCTCGGCCCGCTGCCGCGTGGAGACCTCGTTGCGGACCCGCCCCAGCGTCAGGTGCGGGCGGAAGGGGCGCGTCTCCGGCGCGAAGCCGACGACGGAGAGGGCGCGGTTCACGTCGCGCGCGAGCGCCTCCAGCCGGAGCACGTCCCCCGCGACCGCCGCCCACATCACGCGCAGCCCCTCGCGCCCCCCGAACGTGCCGATGCTGGACAGCTCCAGGAAGAAGGCGGAGTGGCGCACGACCGCCTCCTGCAGCGCCACCTTCACGGCGGGGATCTGGCGCTCGGGCACCTCGCCGAGGAACTTCAGGGTCACGTGCAGGCTCGAGGGGTTCACCCAGCGCACGGCCCCGTCGCTCTGCTCGCGCAGGCTCTCGACGAGCCCGCCGACCGTCTGCCGCACGTCCTCGGGCAGTTCGCAGGCGACGAACAGGCGGTGGGTTTTCTCTTGCGTCTGGATCTGGGGTTCCGTCATCTCAACACAGCCGTCCGCGGGCGTTCCCGCCGGCGATCGCCTCGGCGGCCTCGGCGTCGAGGCCGTCGAGCGCCCGCTCCAGTTCGGCCCCCGGCCTTCGCAGGGGGAAGTCCGAGCCGAAGAGCACGCGCTCCGCCCCGGCCGCCTCGGCCAGACGCGCGATCGCCCCGGCATCGTAAAGCAGGCTCGCCGCCGCCGTATCGAAGAGCAGGTTGGGCGCGGCCTCGCGCACCTCGGGCATGGACAGGTAGAAGGACGCGCCCGCGCCCAGGTGCGCCCCCACCATCGTGACTTCCGGCGCCGCCGTCGCGACCGCGATCAGCTCGGCGGGGGAGAGCCCGCCCTCCTTGCCGGGATAGCGATGCCCGACGGGCTCGCTCGCGTGCCAGACGAGCGCGGCCCCGGCCTCGCCCGCGATGGCGGCCAGCCGCTGGCCCTCCGGGCCGAGCGGATCCCAGCCCTGCGTGCCCGGGCGCAGTTCGCCGAAGCCGCGCGCGCCCCGTTCGAGCGACCGCCGCGCTTCCCGCTCCCAGCCGCGCAGGGCGGGGTTGACCGTGGCGAAAGGCGTGATCGCGCCGGGCGTCTCCGACGCGGCGGCCAGCAGGTACTCATTCTGCGCGGTGATCTCGCGCTCGCCCGCGAAGGCGAAGCCGAGCGCGACCGCCGCCCCGACGCCGTCCGCGCGCAGGGCGGCGAGCAGCGCGGGCGCGTCCGCCATGGCCGCGCGCGGGTCGCCGTAGATCGCGGCGAAGCCCGCATCGCGGCTCGCGATGGCGTCGCGCGCCAGCCCCTGCGCGGGCGGGAAGAGGTGCGTATGCGCGTCGATGATCACGGACGGCGATCGTAGCAGATGGGGTACGCTCACCCGATGGGGCTCTTCATCGAGGTCGCCGTCGCCGAGGCCGCCTGCGCCTCCGAGCCGGAATGCCGCGAGTGCGTCCAGAGCTGCCCCGTCGACATCCTCGAACGGGAGCCGGGCGAGCGCGTCGCGCGCGTCATCGACGCGAACGCCGACGAGTGCATCCTCTGCGACCTCTGCGTCGTGCGCTGCCCCGTCGATGCGGTGACGGTGACGAAGCGGTACGCGAGCGGCTAGCCGGCGGGCTGCAGGGCGGACTCGGGGACGGGCATCTGCCAGCGGCGATGGGCTCGTACACAATGGGCCCCTCGCCGTCGTCGTTGAGAAGCCACGTTTCCATCGCGTCCACGACGTTCGCGCAGTTCGTCGAGCGTCTCTCCGGAGGAGAAGCAGCCGATGTGCGCAGTAGCCGCCTTCTCCTCCAGCGCCGTGAGCCAGTGGAGCGCGTCGCGGAGGGAGCGGCCGCGCGCGTAGGCCCCGTGCCCCTGCAACTACTTCCGAGCAGGGCGGCGCGCGACTCGCGCAGGGCGTCCGCGATCTTCTGCTCCTGCAGCGGCCGCGCGCGGGCCCTGCTCGATGACCGGCACGGCACCGCGGGGATGTGCATCTGGCCCTCCAGGTCCTCCGGCGTGAACACGTCGCGGTCGTAGGAGAGGGCGATGGCGTGGTGGGGATGCGCGTGCGCGATCGCGCCCGCCTGCGTGGTCGCGTAGATGGTCCAGTGCAGGATCGTGTCGCTGGAGGGCGGCGGCGGCTCGTGCTGGCCGTCGGGGAAGACGCGGCTGACGTCGAGCGGCTGCAGGTGGCCGAGCGCCGTGCCCGTCCCCGTGATCCAGAGCGCGTGCCCGTCGCGGATGCTGAGGTTGCCGCCGCGGCTGCTGACCATGCCCAGCTGGTAGAGGTCGCGCCCGACCTCCGCCAGTTCGCGCATCGCCGCTTCGGGAATGGCCATGCGGGAAGGATAGGCCCCCGCTAGACCTCGCGGAACTCGCCCTCGACCGTGCCCTCTTCGGCGGCGCCCGCGCCCGCGCCCTCGTCGAAGCCGCCGCCGGGGGCGCCGTCCGGCCCGGGGCCGCCGCCCTGCTGGCCGTAGACGGCCTCGCCCACCTTCTGGAGCGCCTGCGTGAGCGCTTCCAGCGCGCCCTCGATGCGCTCCTTCGTCGCATCGTCGTCGCCCTCGGCTTCGAGCGCCTCGCGCAGCGCCTGCACCTTCTCCTCGACGTCCGCCTTGAGGGCCTCGTCGATCGTCTCGGCGTTGTCGGCGAGGGTCTTCTCCGCCTGGTAGGCGGCGCTGTCGGCGAGGTTGCGCAGCTCGATCAGTTCGCGGCGGCGCTGGTCCTCGTCGGCGTGCAGCTCGGCATCGCGCTGCATCTGCTGGATCTCGTCCTCGGAGAGGCCGCTGGACGCCTGGATCGTGATCTTCTGCTCGCGGCCCGTGCCCTTGTCGGCGGCGCTGACGTTGACGATGCCGTTCGCGTCGATGTCGAAGGTGACCTCGATCTGGGGGACGCCGCGGGGGGCGGGCAGGATGCCGTCGAGCGTGAACTTCCCCAGCGACTTGTTGTCCGGCGCCATCGGGCGCTCGCCCTGGAGCACGTGGATCTCGACGCTCGGCTGGTTGTCGGCGGCGGTGCTGAACACCTGGCTCTTGGCCGTGGGGATGGTGGTGTTGCGCGGGATGATCGTCGTCATCACGCCGCCCAGCGTCTCGATGCCGAGCGTGAGGGGCGTCACGTCCAGCAGGAGCACGTCCTGCACGTCGCCCTTGAGCACGCCCGCCTGGATGGCGGCGCCGACGGCGACCACCTCGTCGGGATTGACGCCCTTGTGGGGCTCCTTGCCGAAGAACTCGCCGACGAGCTGCTGGACCGCGGGCATGCGCGTCTGGCCGCCCACGAGCACGACCTCGTCCACGTCGCCGGCGGCCTTGGCGGCGTCGCCGAGCGCCTTCTTCACCGGGTCGAGGGTGCCGCGCAGGAGGTCGCCCACGAGCTGCTCCAGCTTCGCCCGGCTGAGGGTCAGGTTGAGGTGCTTGGGGCCGCTCGCGTCGGCGGTGATGAAGGGCAGGTTGATCTCCGACTGCTGCGCGCTGGAGAGCTCGATCTTCGCCTTCTCCGCCTCCGCCTTCAGGCGCTGCAGGGCCTGCCGGTCCTGGCGCAGGTCGATGCCCTCCGCCTGCCGGAACTCGTCCACCAGCCAGTCGATGATGCGGTCGTCGAAGTCGTCGCCGCCGAGGTGCGTGTTCCCGTTCGTGCTCAGCACCTGGAAGGTGCCGTCGCCGATCTCGAGGATGGAGATGTCGAACGTGCCGCCGCCGAGGTCGTAGACGGCGATGACCTCGTCGTCCTTCTTTTCGAGGCCGTAGGCGAGGGAGGCCGCCGTGGGCTCGTTGATGATGCGGAGCACGTTCAGCCCGGCGATGCGGCCCGCGTCCTTCGTCGCCTGGCGCTGGGCGTCGTTGAAGTAGGCGGGCACGGTGATGACCGCCTCGGTCACGGTCTCGCCCAGGTAGGCCTCCGCGTCGGCCTTCAGCTTCTGCAGGATCATGGCGCTGATCTCGGGCGGGCTGTGGTCGCCCTCGCCCATCGTCACGCGCACGTCGCCGTTGCTCGCGGCGCTGATGTGGTAGGGCATGGAGCCCGCGCCGCGCTGCACCTCGGCGTCGGCGTGCTTGCGGCCCATGTAGCGCTTGATGCTGTAGACGGTGTGCTCGGGGTTGGTGATGGCCTGGCGCTTGGCCACCTGCCCCACCAGCCGCTCGCCCGACTTGGTCAGCGCCACGACCGAGGGGGTCGTGCGCGTGCCCTCGGCGTTCGGGACGACGGTGGGCTCGCCGCCTTCCATCACGGCCATGGCGCTGTTCGTGGTGCCCAGGTCGATTCCCAGAACTTTCGGCATCTTCGTGTTCCTCCTGGCGGGTGGTCCGCCGGGGGCGGCTACGCGCCCTCGTTGTCAGTCTGTTCGGTTTCGGCGGCGGCCTCGCCGCCTTCGCCCACGATCACCATCGCGGGCCGGATGACGGCCCCGTTCAGGGCGTAGCCCTTCTGCACGACGTGCAGGCAGACGTTCTCGGGGCCGGGCGCGCGGCCCACGGCCTCGTGCCGCGTGGGGTCGAACGTCTCGCCCTCGGCGGGCGTCTCGGAGACGCCCATGCTTTCCAGCAGCCCGCCCAGCTTGCGCTCGATGGCGAGCACGCCCTGCACCCAGTTCAGCCCCGCCAGCGTGCCGTCGAGCGTCTCCACCGCGCGCCCGAAGTCATCGCGGATGGGCAGCAGGTTGATGACGAGCGCGGCGCTCGCCAGCCGCGCCTGCTCCGAGCGCTCCTGCTCGATGCGGCGCTTGTAGTTGGCGTGGTCGGCGGCGGCGCGCTTCCAGTTCGCCTCGAAGCGTTCCGCCTGCGCCAGCGCGGCCTGCAGCTGCTCGCGCAGGTCCCCGGCGGGCGCCTCCGCGATCGGCTCTGTCTCCTCGGGCGCGGCCGCCTCCCGCTCCGGCGCGGCGGGCGCGTCGCCCTCCCCGGCCATGCGCGAGGCCGCGCGCCGGTCGACGAACCGGGGGGCGTCGTCGCTGTCGCTCATTGGTCCTCCTCCGGCGCGGTCGCCGCGTTCGCGTCGCCGTAGAAGCGGCGCATGAGTTCGGTCAGCACGTCGCTCACGTAGCGCACGTGGGCGACGGCGTCGGGGTAGTCGAGGCGCGTGGGGCCAATCAGGCCGATGAGCCCGCCCGCGCCCCGCGGGGGGCCGTAGCGCGAGAGCACGAAGCTCATGTCGCGGTACGGCTCGGCGGGATTCTCGTCGCCGATCACGATCGCCACGTCGTCGCCGCCGAGCGCGCGGGCGGGGATCGCGCGCTGCAGGCGCGAACTCTCCACGGCTTCGAGCGTATCGAGCAGGCGGTCGCTGTCGCCCTCGTACTCGGGCTGGCGGAGCAGCTCGCGCACGCCCTCGACGAGGGGCGTCTCGCTGGCGGCGTCCTCCGCGCTCCGCAGCAGCGCCACCACCCGATCGACGACCTGGCGCTCGACCGCCGCCGTCGGGAGGATGTTCGCCTCGATCTCGGCGGCGGTCTTGCCCTCGAGCTGGCGGTTCAGCCGCCCCGCGAGCTGCGCCAGCCGCTCCTGCGCGACCGTCTCCGCGAACTGCAGCGTGTGCTGGAGGACGGCGGCGTCGTTCATGACGACGACGAGCAGGGCGCTCTCGTCCGTCAGTTCGACGAGCTGGAGCTGCTTGAGGCGCACGTCGACCATGTGCGGCGGCGTCGCGATGGCGGCGGTGTGGAGCGAGTTCGCGAGCACGCTCGCCGAGAGCGACAGCCAGCGCTGGAGGTTGACCGCGCTCTGGTGGAACTGGTGCAGGATCGTCAGCTCCTCCTCGCTGGAGAGGCGGCGCTCGCCCATGAGAGAGCCGACGTAGGTGCGGTAGCCGAGGTTGCTGGGCACGCGCCCCGCCGAGGTGTGCGGATGCGTGATCAGCCCCTCATCCTCCAGCGCCGCCATCTCGCTGCGCACGGTGGCGCTGGAGAGGTCGAGTTCGTGGCGCGCCACGAGCGCCGCCGAGCCCACCGGCTGCGCGCTCTCGACGTAGTCCTCGACGATGAAGGCGAGGATCCTGGCCCTTCGCTCTGACAATGGCATTGTGAACCTTGCCGAGCCATGTTAGCACTCTCCGCCCCAGAGTGCTAACGGGTGGCCGCTGGTGATCGGTGGCCGGTGGTCAGTGGCCGGTGGCCGGTAGTTGGCGGTTGGCGGACGCTCCTGTGCGCCCCGCCATCAGGTTCGCATCGGGGAGGCGGGCGGTCCGCGCTCTGGCCCCCTCACTGACCACCGGCCGCCGGCCACCAATCACCGGCCACCCACTACACTGCCCCCATGCCGGTCGGCCTGCTCGGCGGCACGTTCGACCCGCCCCACCTGGGGCACCTGGTGCTGGGCGAGTGCGCGCGCGTCCAGCTTGGCCTCGACCGCGTCGCCTTCATGCCCGCGGGCGACCCCTGGCGGAAGGCCGGGCGCGACGTGAGCGCCGCGGGCCACCGGCTGGCCATGACCCACCTCGCCATCGCCGGCAATCCCGCCTTCCGCCTCGACGAGCGCGAGGTCGAGCGCCTCGGCCCGACGTACACCGTCGATACCCTGCGCGAACTGCATGCGCAGGGCATGGACGACGTGGTCCTGATCCTCGGCGGCGACGCGCTGGCGGACATGCCCGCCTGGCGCGAGCCGGACGTGATCGCCGCCCTCGCGCGGCTGGCGGTGGCGCCCACGGGCGCGGACGCGGGCGAGCAGGCCTGGCTGGCCGCGCAGATCGGCCTCGACGCCCCGCCCATCGTCGTCGAGATGCCGCCCCTGCCCGTCAGCTCGACGCTGGTGCGCGAGCGCGTGCGCGAGGGCCGGCCCATCCGCTACCTCGTGCCGGAGGCGGTGGAGACGTACATCCGCGAGCACGGGCTCTACCGGTAGCGCTCGCGCAGGCGCGCCTCCAGCGCCGCCGCGCGGATGGGCGCGCGCGCAAGCTCCTCGCCCTCCGCGGCGATCACGGGAACGGCCCAGCCGTAGCGCTCGCGCAGGTCCCGGTCGCCGTCGACGTCCACGGCCTCGATCGTGAAACCGAGGTCCCCGGCGAGCGCGTCGAGCAGGGCGCGCGCCTCGTCGCAGAGGGGGCAGCCGGCGCGCGTGTAGAGGGTGACGGGCGCGGGCGCGCTCATGCGGGCGCGGGCGTGGATTCGTCCCCGTCCCCGCTTGCGCCGTCAGCGGGCGGGCCGAAGACGCGGTCCTCCCAGGCGTCGGTGATCTGGCCGGGGAAGCGGCGGATCACCCCCGCGAGGATGATCGCCAGCCCGATGATGACCGCCGCCACGATCTGCGGCACGGGGATGCCGTCCACCGTCTGCTCGTCGAAGCGGAACTCGGAGAGGCCGAAGCGCATCACCGAGTAGAGGATCGCGTAGGTGCAGAACAGCCAGCCCGGAACCTTGAGGAAGCGCCGCGCCACGAACAGCAGCAGCGCGAGGATGACGAAGTCGCCCAGCAACTCGTAGCCGCCCGCCGTCGGGTGCACGGAGACGCCCAGTTCGCCCAGCGTGTTCGGGTGGGTGTAGACGAACGCCCAGGGGAGGTCGCTGGCGGTCGCCAGGTGCTCGCCGTTGATCAGGTCGCCGATGCGCCCCAGCCCCTGCCCGAGGATCATCCCCGGGGCGGCCGCATCCAGCCCGATGCCGATGGGCCAGCGGTGGAAGGCCCCGTAGATGACGCCTCCGAGCACGCCCCCGATGAGCCCGCCGTAGAGCGTGATGCCGCCCTCCGTGATGTCGGTCACGATCGCCGCGAGGTCGTTCTCGAACCGGTCCCAGTGCTCGAACACGAAGAAGAGGCGCGCCCCGATGATGGCGCAGATCACGGAGACGAGCGCGAGCTCCTGCCCCACGTCCGAGGGGATGCCGTCCACGCGCGCGAGGTACACCGAGAGGCTGACGCCGCAGATGATGCCGATCGCCGTGAACAGCCCGTGCCACGTGATCGTGAGCCCGAAGATCGTGCCGATGTCGGGATCGATGTCGATCGTGATGGAGAGCAGCAGCGCGACGGCGGAGAGGTCCATCGGCGGCTATCGTACGGCGCGCGCCGCTCAGGGGCGAAACGCGCCCGTTTGCCGACGGTTCGCGCAAGGCCGTAGGCTTGCGGCCATGTCCGGCGTCTCCAGCATGGAAGGCAAGACCGCGCTCGTCAGCGGCGTCTCCAACGACCGCTCCATCTCGTGGGGCATCGCCAAGGCGATGCACGACGCAGGCGCGCGCGTCGCCCTCTCCTACGGCCCCTCCATGGAGAAGCGTGTGCGGCCTCTCGCCGAAAGCATCGGCTGCGACTTCGTCGAACCCTGCGACGCCACCAGCGACGCGGAGATCGAGGCGCTCTTCGCGAAGCTGGCCGACCGCTACGGGACGATCGACGCGGTCGCGCACGGCATCGTGGGGGCGAAGCGCGAGGACCTCTCGCGGCCCTTCATCGAGACCAGCCGCGACGGCTTCCTGCTGGCGCAGGAGCTCTCCGTCTACTCGCTCGTGGCGCTCACGCGCGCGGCCCTGCCGCTCATGCCCGGCGGCGGCAGCGTGGTCACGCTCTCCTACCACGGCTCGCAGAAGATGATGCCGAGCTACAACGTGATGGGCGTGGCCAAGGCGGCGCTCGAATCGGCCGTGCGCTACCTCGCCTCCGACGTGGGCCCGGCGGGCGTGCGCGTGAACGCCGTCAGCGCGGGGCCGGTGCGCACGCTCTCCGCGGCGGGCGTGGGCGAGTTCCGCAACCTCTACAAGGTCTTCCCCCAGGTGACGCCCCTGCGCCGCCACATCTCCATCGAGGACGTGGGCGCCGCCGCCGCCTTCCTCGCCAGCGACGCGGGCGCGAACATCAGCGGCCAGGTGCTCTACGTCGACGGCGGCTTCAACACCCTCGGCATGGCCATGCCCCCCGGCGAGGACGAGGGCTAGCGGGGCGGCATGAAGGCGGTCGTCATCGAGAAGGCGGACGCGGGCGGCTCGCTCGTCTACCGCGACGTGCCCGACCCCGTCGCCGGCCCCGACGACCTGCTCGTGGCCGTGCGCGCCTGCGCCCTCAACCGCGCCGACGTGCTCCAGCGCATGGGCGGCTACCCACAGCCCGGCCCCCGCCCCGAGTTCGAGATCCCCGGGCTGGAGTACGCGGGCGAGGTGCTGGAGGCGGGAGCGCGCGTCGAGGGCTTCGCCCCCGGCGACCGCGTCATGGGCCTGCTCCCCGGCGGGGGCTACGCCGAGCGCGTGAGCGTGCCCCAGCGGCTCGCCGTCCGGGTTCCCGATTCGCTCGGCTGGCGCGAGGCGGGCGCCACGCCCGAGGTCTTCATCACCGCCCACGACGCGCTCCTCCAGTGCGGCCTGCAGGCGGGCGAGCGCGTGCTCGTCCACGCCGTCGGCTCGGGCGTGGGCGTCGCCGCCGTCCAGATCGCGAAGGTGATGGGCGCTTCGCAGGTCATCGGCACCGCCGGCAGCGCGGACAAGCTCGAACGCGCCGCCGCCCTCGGCCTCGACGTGGGCGTGAACTACCGCGAGGCCGACTTCGCCGAGGCCGTGCTGGAGGCGACGGACGGCGCGGGCGCCGACGTCGTCCTCGACGTGATCGGCGCGGACTACTGGGAGCGCAACCTGCGCGCGCTGGCGCGGCAGGGACGCATGGTGCTGGTGGGCCTGATGGGCGGGGGCGTGGCGGAGAGCGCGAGCCTGGGGCCGTTCCTGATGAAGCGCCTGCAGGTGCGCGGCACGACCCTGCGCGCCCGCCCCCTCGAACAGAAGGCGCAGGCCACGCGCGCCTTCGAGAAGAGCGTGCTGCCCCACATCGCCGCGGGCCGCATCACGGTCGTCATCGACCGCGTCTACCCGCTGCGCGAGGCCGCCGCCGCCCAGGCGCACATGGAGGCCAACGCCAACTTCGGCAAGATCGTGCTGGAGCCGTAGGCGGCCCCTCGCGCTCCTCCATGGCGATCGCCCCGGCCACGTAGGCCTGCGTGAAGGCGGCGGGAGGGGCCGCGGTCCGCCATCGGCTACTTGATGCCCTCGTACCAGCCCGCGCCGAAGAGGTAGTCGCCGATGCGCACGATCCAGGTGTGCTTGAGCGCGTCCTCGCGCGTCTCCGGATGCGTGAACAGGTAGCTGACCCACTGGCCCGCGCCGCCGTCCACGGTCCGGGCGAAGGCCTCGCCGTAGTTGAAGCCGGTCGAGTCGATGCGGTCGTACGTCGTGCCCACGAGGTCGGGCCGGTTGGCGTTGGCGACCGAGTAGAGCACGCCGTCGCGGTCATCGATCGCGAAGACGTACCAGGCGCCGTCCAGCGCCTCCGGCGAGTTGTAGTAGTCGAGCGTCGCCTCGAGGCCGTCGCGCTCGTAGCGGGCGAGCGCCTGCTCGACCAGCCAGACGGCGTAGGGTTCCCCGCTCGTCTTCGAGGGCGCGGGCGCGGCGTAGCTGGAGAAGTCGTACCAGCCGGAGCCGAAGAGCAGCCCGTCCCGGCGGACGACCCAGGAGTGCTTGCGCTGCGGGTCGCCCGTCTCGGGGTTGGTGATGACGTAGGACACCCAGCGCCCGTTCTCGTCCGCGGCCAGCATCGCCCTGCCGTATTCGTAGCCGGTGCTGTCGGTGCCGAGCGGGCCCGAGAGCAGTTCGTCCCGGATGTCGGGGTTGAAGTGGCCGATGAGCGTGCTGTCCTCACCGATGACGAACACGTACCAGGGGCCGTCCACGCTCGCCTGGGAGTTGTAGTGGTCGAGCGTGGCGTCGAGGCCGTCGCGCTCGTAGCGGGCGAGCGCCTGCTCGACGAGCCAGACGGTGTAGGCCTGCGCGTTCCCCTTCGGGGGCGGACCGGCGCCCGCGCCCGGTACGGCCACCTTGAACGGGCTGCTCT
The DNA here is from genome assembly GCA_963664025.2 of Tepidiformaceae bacterium. Taxonomy (GTDB): domain Bacteria; phylum Chloroflexota; class Dehalococcoidia; order Tepidiformales; family Tepidiformaceae; genus UBA2991. The sequence goes on from OY760861.2 coordinate 202,160, forward strand.
GCCGGTAGAGCCCGCTGTCGCTGGTCGCGCTCATGTCGAGCGCGGTGTTGTGCGTGGTCCATTGGCCGCCTTCGGCCCGGGTGCTGAGGAAGATCGCGCCGTCGCTGGCGCGCTGCCAGACGGTGATCTCGACAGTCGCCTCGTTCTCGGCGGCGGGGTTCGCCGCGAAGGCGGCGATCGCTCCGCCGACGGCGATGATTGCGATGAGCAACCCGATGATGGCATTCTTCACATTCGACATGAACTAGCTCCCTGGAGGTAGACGTGAGACAGAGTCTAGCAACGGCGGGGCTAGGCGCTATCGCCGCCCGCCGCGCCGTCGAGGGCCGCGCGCAACTCCGCCAGGTGGCCGATGCGCCGGTGCGGGCGGGCCGGGGGGTCGTCGGGAAACTGCAGCCGTTCGCGGTGAATCCAGACGCCGTGGACGCCCGCCGCGCGCGCCCCGCCGATGTCGGCGTAGAGGTTGTCGCCCACCATCCAGGCCTCGTGCGGGGCCGCGCCCGTGCCCGCCAGCGCCTTGGCGAACACGCCCGGATCGGGCTTGCCCCGCCCGAATTCGCTCTCGATCACGATCTCGTCGAAGTACGGCGCCAGCTTCCAGCGCCCGATCTTCTGGCGCTGCGTCTCGGAGGAGCCGTTCGTGACCATGCCCAGGCGGTAGCCCCGCGCGCGCAGCGCCTCCAGCGTCTCGATGCTGTCGCCGAAGGGCGCCAGGCGCTCCAGGAAGGCGTCGAGCGAGCGGCGCGCGATCTCCCCCGCGTGCGCCTCGTCCAGCCCCTCCGAGAGGAGGGCGAGGCGCACGATGTGCGTGCGCGAATCGAGGGGCCGCACGCGGTACTCCGCGACCGCCTCCTCGTCCGCCCAGAAGATGGCGCCCTCGCGGCGGATCGCCTCGCGCAGGCTGGCCGCGTCCCCGCCGAGGCCGGGGGCCGCGTCGGCGCAGACCTCCCGCCAGGCGCTGTGCGTGGCGCTGTACATATCGAGCAGCGTGTCGTCCAGGTCGAAGAGGATGGCCTTCGGCGCGCTCATGCGTCCCGCCTCCGCACGCCCGCAGCCACCTCGGAACCGTCCAGCGTGAACGCCGTGCGCCGCGCGTCCTCCGGCGGCGGCTCCGTGAGCAGTTCGACCGCCAGCGTCTCGCCCTTCACGTACTCCCCGTGCGCGGCCAGCACGCGCGCGACCGTCTCATCGCCCGCGCACCAGGCGGTGATGCGGTCGCTCAGTTCCAGGCCCGCCTCGCGGCGCAGGTCCTGCAGGTGGCGCACGATCTCGCGCGCGATCCCCTCGTCCGCGAGTTCGGGCGTGATGGCGGTGGCGACGGCGACCGTGTAGCCCGCCTCGCTGACGGCGGCGTAGCCGTCGCGCTCGCGCAGTTCGACGAGGAAGTCGCCGGGCGCGAGTTCGTGGCCCGCGACCGTCACGGTCTCGCCCGCGCGCACGGCGGCGGCGACCTCCCCCGCGTCCAGTTCGCCGAGGGCGGCGCGCACGGCCCCGACCTCGCGTCCGAGGCGCGGGCCGAGCACGGGCAGGTTCGGCTTCACGTCGAAGGCGGCGACATCCGCCTCGTCGTCGAGCGCGGCCAGCGCCTTCACGTTCAGCTCCTCCAGCAGGAGCGCCTCCTGGCGCGCAAGCACGGCCGCCTCGGCATCGCCGCGCGGCTTCACGAGCACCGCCGCCAGCGGCTGGCGCACCTTGATCGCCGCCTTCGCCCGCGCCGCGCGCCCCATCGAGGCGACGCGCTTCACCAACTGCGTCTCCGCGTTCAGCGACTCGTCGATGAACATGTCGCCGCCGGGCGAGAGCGCGACCGGCTCGGGCCAGTCCGCGAGGTGCACGCTCTCGGGGGCGCCGCTGTCGAGGGAGCGCGCGAGGTTCCCCCACAGCTCCTCCGCGAGGAAGGGCGTGAACGGCGCGAGCAGCCGCGCCAGCGTCGTCAGGGCCGTGTGCAGCGTGAAATGGGCGCTGCGCTTGTCCGCCTCCGCGCCGGAGACGCCCCGCCAGAAGCGCCTCCGCGAGCGCCGCACGTACCAGTTCGAGAGGTCGTCCACGAACGTCTCGATGGCGCGCGCCGCGACCGTGGGGTCGTAGTCGTCGAGCCCGGCGGTGACGCGCGCGGTGAGCGCGTTCAGCTCGCTCAGGAGCCAGCGGTCCAGTTCCGGCGGCTCGCCCTCCGGGCGCTCGCGCGGGTCGAGCCCGTCGATGTTCGCGTAGCTGACGAAGAAGCTGTAGACGTTCCAGAGGGTCAGCTGGAAGCGGCGCAGGCTCTCGTTCATGAGCCGCACGCTGAAGCGCCGCGACGAGCCCACGGGCGCCGAGGCGTAGATGTACCAGCGCACGGCGTCCGCGCCGAGTTCGTCCAGCAGGTCGAACGGCTCCAGCACGTTGCCGCGGCTCTTCGACATCTTCGCGCCCTGCTCGTCGAGGATGTGGCCGTGACAGATGACGTTGCGGTAGCTGATCTCCTCCGGCGTCGCCTCCGCCGCGTTCAGCAGCGCCGCCTCCGCGTGGAGCGTGTAGAACCAGCCGCGCGTCTGGTCGATCGCCTCGCAGATGAAGTCGGCGGGAAACTGGCGGTCGAACTCGTCCTGGTTCTCGAAGGGGTAGTGCCACTGCGCGTAGGGCATCGCCCCGCTGTCGAACCAGGCGTCGGCCACCTCGGGCACGCGCCCCATCTCGCCCCCGCAGCCGTCGGCGTCGCAGCGCAGCCTGATGGCGTCGATGTAGGGGCGGTGGAGGTCTTCCAGCGCCTCGGCGGCGGCGCGGTCCGTGGCGCGCTCGGCCAGTTCCGCGCGCGAGCCGACGACCGTCACGTTCGCGCACGCGCCGCAGGCCCAGAAGGGCAGGGGCGTGCCCCAGTAGCGCTCGCGGCTGACGGCCCAGTCAATGTTGTTCTCCAGCCAGTTGCCGAAGCGCCCGCGCTTGATGTGGTCCGGCTGCCAGTTGATGCGCGCGTTCCCCGCGAGCAGCCGCTCGCGCTGGGCCGTCGTGCGGATGTACCAGCTCGGCTTGGCGTAGTAGAGCACGGGCGAATCGCAGCGCCAGCAGAACGGGTAGGTGTGCCGGATGCGCTCGCTGCGCAGCAGCAGGCCGCGCCCGTCGAGGTCGCGGGCGACCTCGCGGTCCGCGTCCTTGGCGAAGCGCCCGCCGCCGGGCAGGCCGTCCGCCATCGTCCCGCGCGTGTCGATGGGCTGGGCGAAGAGCAGCCCGTGCCGCTTGCCGTCCTCGAAGTCCTCGCCGCCGAACGCCGGGGCGATGTGCACGATGCCCGTGCCGTCGTCGAGCGAGACGTGATCGGCGGCGATGACGCGGCGCAGGCCGTCGCCGCTCTCGTCCGCCTCCGCATCGATGGGCCGCAGATGGCCGTCGCTCCCGAAGCGGCGCACCGTGCCCGCCGCCAGCGTCTCCGGGCGGTACAGCGGCTCGTAGGCGAGCCCGACGAGGTCCGCGCCGCGGAACGTGCGCAGCGCCTCGCGCGCTTCCCCGAGCACGCTCTCGGCCAGCGCCTCCGCCACGATCAGCCGCTCGCCCTCGTGCTCGTAGAGGCCGTAGGCGGCGTCCTCCATGACAGCGAGGGCGGTGTTGCCGGGAAGCGTCCACGGCGTCGTCGTCCAGGCGACGATGCTGACGCCCGCGCCTTCACCGAGACCGATGCGCTCGCGCGCCTCCGCCGGCAGCCGGAACTTGATGAAGACGCTGGGGTCATCGACATCATCGCGGTAGCCCTGCGAGAGTTCGTGGTCGCTCAGGCTCGTCTCGCAGCGCGGGCAATGGGGCGTGCTGCGGTAGTCCTGGTAGACCAGCCCGTGCTCCCAGAGCTGCTTGAAGATCCACCAGCCGCTCTCGATGTAGTCGTTGTCGTAGGTGACGTACGGGTTCTCCATGTCCGCCCAGAAGGCGATGCGCTCGGTCAACTCCTCGAAGTCGCCGACGTAGCGGTTGACGCTCTCGCGGCACTTCGCGTTGAACTCGGCGATGCCGTAGGCCTCGATCTCGGGCTTGGAGCTGAGGCCGAGCTCCTTCTCCACCTCGATCTCGACGGGCAGGCCGTGCGTGTCCCAGCCCGCCTTGCGGGGCACGCGGTAGCCGCGCATCGTCTTGTAGCGAGCGAACAGGTCCTTGATCACGCGCGGCATGATGTGGTGCACGCCGGGCCGCCCGTTCGCCGTCGGCGGCCCCTCGTAGAACACGAACAGGTTGTCCTCGGGGCGCTCCTCGATGCTGCGCCGGAAGACGTCGCGCTCGCGCCAAAAGTCGAGGATGCCGGTCTCGAGTTCGGGGAAGCTGACGCTGGGGTCGACGGGTCTGAACAGCGGGGGTTGGGGCATGGCCGGCCTCCCGGGCGAGGGTCGCCGGGACGGACACGCGAAACGCCCGCCCCGATCCAGGGACGGGCGCGATGCCCGCGGTACCACCCTGCTTCCCGCGCGAGGCGGGCCCTCTGCGGAGCGCCATCACGCTCCCGCCCGCGGTAACGGGGGCGACCGTCCGGGTCTACTGGCCGGCGGGACCGGCGTTCGGCCGGAAGCTCGGGAGTGATCTTCGCGTCCCCCCGCAACGCCCCCTCACACCGAACGGGGCTCGCTGGGCGCGGGACCGGGACGCTACTCGTCTCCGTCGCAGCCTCTGCGGCTAGTGAACCAGCGCCCCGCGAACGGGTCAAACGCCGGCGGCGGCGGTCTCCGCGCGCTCAGAACCGCTGGAGGGAGTACTCCGCCGCGCCGAGGCTTACGCCCATGCCCATGATCACGAGCGCGAGGATGAGGCCCGTGACGCTCAGCGCCATCGACGTGATGCGCAGGCGGCGCATACGGATCTCGGGCACGTTCGCGCCCCGCGCGCGCTCCTCCATCGCGTCCACCTGGCTGGGGCCGACGACGAACATGTGCAGCCCCACCAGCACGATCATGACCACGAGGATGACCATCTTCACCACGAAGACGACGCCGTAGCGCAGGTCGAAGAAGGCGACCTCGCCGCCCACGCCGTGGTAGTCGCGCCAGGTCGCGATCAGGTAGGAGCCGCCGATCAGGATGAGCAGCAGCCCGGCGCCGCCGATCCAGCCGAAGCGCGTCGTGATCGTGCGCATCGCGGCCACGCGCGTGGGCAGGTCCTCGATCGCGCGCGAGGCCGGCGCCCAGGCGAAGGCGAGGAAGAACTGCGGCCCCACGAACAGGGCGATGCCGAGGACGTGCAGCCAGACGGCGACGATGTGCAGGAAGTTCTCCACGCGCTCCTCCACGCGCGAGCCTAGGCGCGTGATCGCGACGGCGCAACGGGCGCGCGGGCGTCAGCCGCCCTCCGCGGGCGCGAGCAGGCGCTCCCGCACCCAGCGCGCGACATCCCCCGGGCGCCTCACGATGACGCTGTGGCCCGCGCCCCCTGCGACCTGCAGGGGCCAGCCCCGCTCGCCCGCGATCGCGGCGGCGGCCCCGAACGGGGCCTGGCGGTCCGCGTCGCCGTGGAGCAGCGTCACGGGCGCGTCCACCGCCGCCGCCAGCCGCGGCGCGTGGTCCCCGAAGATGATCGACTGCCCCCCGTGGTGGGCGCCGTGGCTGTGGTTGAAGGTGTCGATCGTGACGGACAGGGGGTAGCCCCCCGCCGCCAGGCGCGCCACCCCCGCCCAGAGGTAGCGCGTGCGGTGCATCCGCCCGCAGAGCGGGTCGTGGCCGCGGGGATGGCGCAGGAAGAAGCGGCGCGTGCGGCTGTTCCCGCCCACGTAGCCGACGCCCTCCTCGATCGTGGCGAACACGGGCAGCCCCACGATGCCCACGCGCCGGAAGCGATCGGGCTTGCGGCGCGCCAGCTCCAGCGCCACGAGCGACCCCATCGAGTGCCCCAGCACGTAGTCCGGCGCGATCTCGTCGAGCGCCGGTTCGAGCGCCTCCGCGAGGCCCTCCAGCGTGTAGTCGGCGGGGTCGGGCGCGTCGCCGTAGCCCGGCAGCAGGGGCGCGAACGTCTCGGCGTCGTCCGCCAGTTCGCGCCGCAGCGGCGTCCACGCGGAGGGGTTGGCGAGGTAGCCGTGCAGCAGGAGGAGGCGCGGGGCCATCAGCCGCCTCCCGCCGCCGCGCGCCGCTCGAAGGCGAGCTTCGCCTGCTCGTGCGAGATGAGGGCGAACTCGGCCTTCGCCGTGCAGCAGAGGTGGTCCTCGGCGTCGCGCAGTTCGGCGACGGTCGCGGCGCGGTCCTTCCCGATCTCGGAGATCCAGGCGGTCACGGTGTAGCGCTCGCCCGGGCGCACGATGCGCGAATACTCGATCTCGCCCCGCCGCGTCAGCCCGAACGAGCCGCTCAGCACGTTCACCGCCCAGGCCATCGAGTCGTCGAGGACGGCCCCGAGCACGCCGCCGTGGATCACGTGCGGCGCGCCCTCGTGCGCCGTCGTGGGCGTGTACTCGGCCAGCACATGCCCCGCCTCCTCGTCGAGTTCGAAGGCGACGTGCAGGCCGGCCTCGTTGGCGGGGTCGCAGACGAAGCAGCAGGTCTCGATGGCGAGGTCGTCGCGGGTGAGCGGTCGGCGCGTCATGGGCGTAGTTCCCCGCGCCAGTCTACTAGCGCCTGCCGGTTCGGGGCGTGGGCGCGCGTACCCGCTCAGGACCCCTGCGTCTGGTTCGGGAGCCGCCGGGGGTCGTAGCATGGACGCCATGCCCGAGGACGAACGCGAGAGCCTGGCCCGCAAGGCGCGCGCCGACCGCGCCCTGGAGCGCGCCGCCGCCGATCTCGAACTCCTGCTGAAGGAGGCGAGCGCCGCCCTGCGCCCCTTCCCCTCCTTCCCCAACGCCTTCTTCACGAACGCCATCGAGTGCGACCCCGGCCCCGCGGGCGACCCCGAGCGCGGCTGCGTGGTCGTGGGCGAGGACGGCGACCTCTACGAACTCGAATTCGGCGTCGACCACGAGGCCGTCGAACTGACCGGCTCCTGGGACCCCGTGACCGCGCGCAAGGAGGAGCAGCGCAAGCTCGACCTCCACCCCCGCGACTACGTCATCTACGCCTACAGCGGGCTCATGGCGATCACGGAGGCGCTGCTGGAGCGCGCCGCGGACGCCGCGGATGATGGGGAGGAGTCGTGAGGGGCGCGCTGCGGGCGATCCTCGCGCTGGCCGCCATCGCAGCCGTGGCCGCCGTCGCCTGGCGGCTGCTCGCGCGCCCGCAGCCAGCGAGCGACGCCCCCGGCGGCGGCTCGCCAGCGGATGAAGCGGAGCCCGGCGCGGACGCAATCATCGGCGAGGAGCGCCTGCGAACCGCCGCCTCCTACCTCGACGAGGGCAACGTCTACTTCAACGTCGGCCAGTACGAACTCGCCGTCGAGCGCTACACGCGCGCGCTCGGGGAGACGCCGGGGCTGCCCTCGGCGCTCTACAACCGCGCCACCGCGCACACCCGCCTCGGCCAGTTCGACGAGGCGCTCGCCGACTACGACGCCGCCATCGCCCTGACGCCCGTCGACGCCGACGCGCTCAACAACCGGGGGATGCTGCGGCTCTACCGCGCCGAGCCGGAGGCGGCGCTGGCCGACTTCGAGCGAGCGCTGGCGCTCACCCCGGAAGACGCGACCGTGATCGCGAACCGCGGGCTCGCGCAGCTGGAGACGGCCGCGCACGGGGAGGCGCTCGCCAGCTTCGAGGAGGCCGCGCGGCTCGCCCCGGGCGACGCCTCCGCGCACTACGGCGCGGCCCAGGCCGCCGCCGGCCTCGGGGAGCGCGAGGCCGCGCTCCGCCACCTGCGCGACGCGCTCGGCCTGCAGCCCGCCTACGCCGCCGAGGCCGCCGGCGACGCGAAGCTGGCGCTGCTCGACGGCGACGACGAGTTCCTGAAGCTGCTGCGCGAGACCGGAGAGGAGTAAGCCATGCCCGCCACCCGTTTCGTCCTGTTCTACGACTACGTCGAGAACGTGGTGGAGAAGCGCGCGCCCTTCCGCGCGGCCCACCTCGCCCTCGCCAGCGAATACCTGGAGCGGGGCGAACTGCTGATGGCGGGCGCCTTCGCCGACCCCGTCGACGGAGCCGCCTTCATCTTCACGGTCGAGGACCGCGAGCGCGTCGAGGCGTTCGTCGCCGCCGACCCCTACGTCGCCAACGGCCTCGTCCCCGCCTGGCGCATCCGCGAATGGACCGTCGCCGTCGGCGGTTGACATGCGGCGATTGGCTGGTAGTGTTACATGTAACGACTGGATCGTGATTGGAGTTCCTTCCGATGGCAGCCACGCCAAGCTCGCAATCCTCCCGTGATCGCGTCCGCGCCTACCGCGACCGCCTGCGTCAGCAGGGTTTGCGGCCAATCCAGATCTGGGTGCCCGACACACGATCCCCGGAATTCGCCGCCGAAGCGCATCGCCAGTCGTTGATGGTGGCTCGCAGCCCCCATGCGGAGGACGATCAGGCCTTCGTCGACTCCATCTCCGACGCCCTCACTGACTAAGGCGGGTCAGGTGCGGCGAGGCGAAGTCTGGACTGTTGCCGGGGGTGGGGACTACACCGGTAAGCCTCGTCCCGTTGTCATCCTGCAGGACGACCGCTTCGATGCAACGGAGTCGGTCACCGTCTGCCCCCTGACCACGGACCCAACGGATGCGCTGCTCCTCCGCGTTCTCATCGAACCGACCACGCGCAACGGCCTCGACGAAGTCTCGTTGGTCATGGCCGACAAGATCACCACTGTGCGGAAGTCGCGGCTGGGCGCCTCCCTGGGAAGCCTCGACGACGAGGACATGCTCCTGCTGAGCCGCGCAGTTCTCGTGTTCCTCGGGTTCGCCGCTGCCCCGTCTCGCTGACGTGTGACCGGCAACGCCCCTACGCCTCCGCGCGCGCGGGCGCTGTCGCCCAGGCGAGGCCGCGGCGCAGGAGCTCGCGGAAGGCGGGCAACTCCCAGGAGCCGCGCACGATCGGCGCCTCCTCCACCAGGGGCTGCATGTCGTGCTTGCCGCAGGAGTGGCCCAGCGTCACGTAGAAGACCGCGCCCGCGCCCAGGTCGCGCACGTAGGCGATCAGGCGCGGGTCGTCGTCGGGCCAGTCGTTCTCGACGTAGCCCGCCTCGAACGTGCCGTGGAAGCGCGTCTCCAGCAGCGGCGTGATCCCCTCCGAGTACTCGCACAGGTAGATCTCGTCCGCCGCCTCGAACGGCTCGATGCCCGCCACCAGCGGGTGATCGGGGGCCGACACCGTCACCTGGAACGGCTGGATGGGCGGGTGCGAGATGAAGCGGCTGCCCAGCGTCTCCATGAACGTGTCGCAGATGCGCGGCGCGACGATGCCCTCCGGCCCGAAGTCGAGGAGCGCGTTCGTGGCGTGCAGCGCCAGCCAGCGCCCCCCGCCCTCGACGAACGCGCGCAGCGCCGCCTCCTCGTGCGGCTCGGGGCGCAGGTCGCACGTGTAGGTGACGAGCGCGTCGGCGGCGCCGATCGCCTCCGTGTCCGCAAACGACTCGGCCACGCGCACGCGCGCCTCCTCGTCCTCGGCGAGCAGCTTCAGCAGCTCCAGGCGGGCGTAGTCGGTGTCGTGGAAGCGGGCGTTGGCGACGAGGTAGACGTCGATGCGCGGCATGGCCGCGATCATACGCCGCCCGGCGCGCGCCTAGCCGATGACGCCCCGCTCGTACAGCCCCGCGATCTCGTCCTCGGCGAGTGCGAGTTCGCCCAGCACCTCGCGCGTGTGCTCGCCGAGCATGGGCGCGGGCGTCATGGGCACGTCCGAGCCGGACAGCAGCGCGGGCATCCGCATCACCTTCACCGAGCCCAGTTCGGGGTGCTCCAGCTCCTCGACCAGCCCGCGCTCGCTCAGGTGCGGGTCCGTGAACAGCTCGTACGTGTCGAGCGTGGCGGAGCAGGGCACGCCCGCGCTGCCGAGTTCGCGCATGGCCTCGTGCTTCGTGCGCTCGCGCGTCCACGAGGCGACGAGGTCGTAGAACTCGGCGGCGTGCTCGAAGCGGCCCCGCTGCGTCTCGAAGCGCGGGTCGCTGATCAGTTCGGGCATCCCGATCGTCATGCAGAAGGCGTCCCACTGGCCCGTCGTCACGATCATCACGAACAGGTAGTCGTTCGGCCCGCCGCCCTTGCAGGGATAGACGTCCGTGCCGGGGCCGCGACGGTTGCCGGTGCGCTCCTGCGGCGCTTCCCCCCACGTGCGCAGCCCGAGCGTGCGCATGAAGAGCGTGACCGCCTCCTGCATCGAGATCTCGATGAACTGCCCTTCGCCCGTGCGCTGGCGCTGCACGTAGGCGGCGGTGATGGAGAGCGCCAGCTGCGCGCCCGTGCCCGAATCGCCGATGGTGGGGCCGGGGCGCGTGGGCGGGCCGCCCGCCTCGCCCGTCACCGAGAACGTGCCCGCCGACGCCTGCGCCACCCAGTCGTAGGAGGGGAAGCCGGAATAGGGGCCGCTCAGCCCGAACCCCTTGAGCCGCGCGTAGATGATCGCGGGGTTCGCTTCCTTCATCACCTCGTAGGTCAGGTCCAGCTTCTCGATCACGCCCGGCCCGTAGTTCTCCACGAACACGTCGAAGCTGGGCGCCATCCGCAGCAGGAGCGCGCGCCCCTCCTCGCTCGCGAGATCGATGACGATGCCGCGCTTGTTGCTGTTGTAGTTGAGGAAGTACTGGGGCAGGCCCGAGGGGACGACCACGCCGCGCCCCGGATCGCCCCGCCCGGGCGGCTCGATCTTGACCACGTCGGCCCCCAGCCAGCCGAGCAACTGCGTGCACGAGGTCCCCGCCTCGTACTGGGTCATGTCGAGCACGCGCATGCCGTCAAGGGCGGGCATTCGTCCTCCTCCCGCGCGACTGGCGCCTGCGCGATGATACGCCCTGGGGAACGTTGCCCGCGCGTGCCGTATGCTGGTCCCGTGGCGTCTGGAGCAGCGATGAACAGTCCGGACGAGCCCCCCGAGGCCCCGTCCGGCTCCCCCGACCTGCCGGAGTTCTCGCGCCTGCTGCGCGGCGACGTGAAAGGCTTCGCCGGTGCGATCGACTGGCGCATCTTCTGGCCGCTCCTGCCGCTGGTCGTGTTCTTCGCGCTGAACTCGGCCTGGCCGGAGGACCTGCGCCGCACGCAGGTCGCGATCGCGGCCTCCTTCGCCGCCTCCGTCTGGGTGTTCCTGAACAACCGCGACAGCGGCATCATCCGCCTGCTGGCCGTGCTCGTCTTCGGCGTCGTGACCGTCTCCGCGATCGTCGGCTTCGCGGCCAACAGCGACAAGGCGTTCGTCTCGCAGAACATCTCGACGGACTTCCTCATGGTCGCCATCTCGCTGGGGAGCGTCATCATCGGCAAGCCGCTCGTGGGGGCGGTGGCGCGGCAGGCGGTGCCCGCGCTGCGCGACCTGATGGACCCCACGCACCGCGTGTTCGTCTACCTGACGCTCACGTTCATGGCGCTCAACCTGGGGACGGGCATCTTCCGCATCTTCCTGCTGGGCGAGTTCTCGGCGAACGAGTACATCTGGGTGAGCCGCATCACGACGCCCCTGAGCATCGCCTTCTTCGCGGCCTGCTACTTCGCCATCAAGCGCACCGCCGGCGTCGCCGTCCGCCTCCACGGGCTTTAGGGCGCGTCCGGCCCCGCGCGCGCCGCTGCGTACAATGGCCCCGTGGCGAAACCGTTCCTGAAGTGGGCCGGCGGCAAGGGCAAGCTCGCCCCGCGCATCGCCGGGTGCGCCCCCGAGCGCATCGCCCGCTACCACGAGCCCTTCCTCGGCGGCGGCGCCGTCTTCTTCGCCCTCCAGGCGGCGGGGCTGATCCGCGAAGCCTCGCTTGCCGACGGCAACCCTGAACTGATCGCCGCCTGCGAGGCGGTCCGCGACGATGTCGACGGCGTCATCGCGGCCCTCGGCGAACTTTCCCGAAAGTACCGGTCGCTGGGCCGATCGGAGCGCGCGTTCTTCTACTACGACATCCGCGACCAGCGCCGCCCGCGGCTCCCCGCACGGAAGGCCGCGCGCCTCCTCTTCCTCAACAAGACCTGCTTCAACGGCCTCTACCGCGTCAACGGCAAGGGCCGCTTCAACGTGCCCCACGGCCGCTACGCGAACCCCACGATCCTCGACGCGGACCGCCTGCGCGAGGCGTCCGAGGCGCTGGCCCGCGCCGAACTGCGCGCCGAGGACTTCGCCGAGGCATGCGCCCGCGCTCAGCCCGGCGACTTCGTCTACCTCGACCCGCCCTACCAGCCCCTGAGCGCCACGTCGGCCTTCACGCAGTACACGAGCGCCGATTTCGGCTTCGCGGACCAGGAGCGCCTGCGCGCCGCCTTCGACGACCTGACCGCACGCGGCGTCCCCGCCCTCCTCTCGAACTCGGACCACCCCGACATCCACGCCCTCTACAGTGACTACGCGATTGCGGAGGTCTCGATGGGGCGCGCGATCAACTCGGACGGTCAGGGCCGCGCCCCCATCACCGAACTCCTGATCAGTAACCCTTGGTGCCCTGAACCTCCAGACCAGCGACGACTCAAGGCTACGCCGGCGTTCGCTGATGCCAGCGGAATACCTCGGCGTTGGTCATGAAGCCGCACAGCCTGTCGAGACCGCTCGCCTGGAACGTCGGACGGCGCAACTGGCGCGCGAACAGGCCCCGCCGCACCTCGTCGGCGACGACGGTGAACCTCGGCGGCTCCGGCATGGACAGGTGCACGTCGTTGAAGCGCAGCAGCCCCGAGTAGATCGGCGTCGAATGCTCGATCTCGTAGAGGCTGACGGGAGCGCCGCCGCCGCGCTCCATCCACACCACGTCGATCTCGCGCAGCAGCGGTTCGAGGACGGGCGGCATCGTCGCGCGGAAGGGGAACCGCGGGGCGAGCCCCCAATCCATCTTCGGGCGATCGTTCGGCGGAACCCAGACATCGAGCCCGCGGGCGTCGCCGATCGCGCCGAGCAGCGTCTGCACCTGCGAGTGATCCAGCGGCGGCGTCTCGTCGCGGGCGTCGGCGAGCGCGCTGAGCAGCGGCTCCCAGCCGAAGTAGGCCTCGACGTTGTGGCGTCCGCCGCGCGCGACGTAGAGTTCGGCGGGCTGACCGTCGCGGAGGTAGACCTGCGCCTTCACCTGGCCGTCGGCGGCGGGTTCGGCCTGGTCGAAGAGTTCGCCGAAGGCGGCCAGCGGCAGCAGCAGCGGCTCGTCTTGCCCGTCCCACAGCAGCGCGACGAACGCCGTCCGCCCGTCCAGTTCCCGCAAGTCCTCCTCGCGGAGGCCGTAGAACGTGGCGCCCTTCGGATGGACGCGCGAGTAGCGCACGTAGACGAACGTCCGCCCGTCGCTGAGTTCGAGCAGCGACCGGCTCTTGCCCGGGCGCGTGAGCGGTCCCGTTCGTTCGGCCAGTTCCCGCAGAAACGCCTCGCGCGGCTTCATCCCCCTGACCATACCGCGAACCGGCATCCGAACGCACGTTCCGGCGCGCCGTCCGCCGCTCAGGCGGTGTCCGCGATGAGTTCGATCTGCTCACCAGCGAGAGGAGAACGAGATGGCGAACGAAGCGAACGGGGCGGTGGCGCAGCGCTACCTGCTCCACGTCTGGGGCGGCGTCGAGCCGGAAGTGCTCGGCCCCTACGCCACGGAGGAGGAGCGCACGGAAGCGGCGCGCGGCCTCGCCTCCGGCGAGCACGGCGTGTTCCGTCTCGATGCCTCCGGCCCGGTCGGGGTGGAGAGCTTCGGCGCGATGGAGATCGGCGAGGTCTAGCCCGCCGCGACGGGGGCGGCGAGGAACTCGGTGATGGCGGCGGCGTAGGCCTGCGGGTGCTCGACGAGGCCCGCGTGCGCGCCCGGAAGCTGGCGCAGCGTCCCGTTCGGGAGCGCCTCCGCGAGCGCGGCCGCGTCCGCCGCGTCCACGAGGATGTCCTCCTCGCCCGAGAGGACGAGCGCGGGCTGCTCGATGGCCGCCAGCTTCGGCGTCGCGTCGTACGAGAGGAACGCCCGCGCCTGGCGCGCGTAGGCGTGGTCCTGGGCGGGATGCGGGTCGTTCGCGCCGCTCGCGACCGCCTGCGCGCGCAGTTGCGCGTCGCCCAGCAGCGCGGACGTGTAGAGCCACGGCGCCGTCAGCGCGAACGTCTGCTCGCGGCTGAGGCTGGAGCGGCGCGCGTCGGTCCAGCCCTCGGTCACGAGGCGCTGGCGACCGCCGGGGCGCGCCGCCGTCCCGATGATCGCGAGGCTCTCGACGCGGTCGGCGTGTTCGGCGGCCAGTTCGAGGGCGATCGCGCCGCCCATGCCGTGACCGGCCACGCTCGCCTGCCCGATCTCCAGCCGGTCCAGCAGCTGCGCGGCATCGTCGGCCATGCCCGCGATCGTGTAGGGCTTGTCGGGGGCGCTGGTGCGGCCCGCGCCGCGGTTGTCGAAGGCGACGACGCGCCGTCCGAGGGAGAGCGCCCGCATCTGCGGCGACCACAGCCCCGAATGCCCGCCCAGCCCCGCGATCAGCAGGAGCGGCGGGCCCGAACCGGTCTCCTCGTAGTAGGCGACGACGTCCCGAAGCTGTACGTGCGGCATGACGGCGCTAGCCTAGCGGGGCCGCCCGCTATTGGCTATCGCGCCGCCGGACCGACGAGCCCGCGCCGGTCCGCTTCCTCGATGATCTGGACGACGTTCGTGGCCGCGCCCTTGCGGATGCTGTCGGTGACGGCCCAGAGGGCAATCGCCCCCGGGCGCGAGCCGTCCGCGCGGATGCGCCCCACGAGCACGTCGTCGGCGCCCGCCGCATCGACGGGCGTGGGGTAGCGCTCGCGCCCCGGCTCGTCGACGACGCGCACGCCGGGCATGGCCGCCATCGCCACGCGCGCCTCCGCCGGGTCGACGGGACGCTCGAACTCGGCCCAGATGGCCATCGCGTGCCCGAAGAAGGTGGGGATGCGCACGCAGGTCGCGCTCACGGCGAGGTCCGGCGCGCCGAGAATCTTGCGCGTCTCGTTCACCATCTTCGTCTCCTCCTTCGTGGAGGCGTCCTCGGTGAAGACGTCGACCTGGGGCACGGCGTTGAAGGCGATCTCGCGCTTCTGCGTGCCGGAGGGCTCGTGGCGGCCCGCGAGCGCGGCGCTCGTCTCCGCGCGCAGCCCCTCCACCGCCGCCGCGCCCGCCCCCGCCACCGCCTGGTAGGTGCTGACGACGATGCGCCGCAGCGGATTGACGCGGTGGATCGGATAGAGCGCCATCACCATCGGCGTCGTCGTGCAGTTCGGCTGGCTGACGATGCCGTTGTGCCGCTCCAGCGCGTCCGCGTTCACCTCGGGGATGACGAGCGGCACCGCCGGGTCCATGCGGAAGGCGCTCGAATCGTCGATGACGAACGCCCCGCGGTCGCGCGCGAGGGGCGCGTACTCGCGGGAGGCGTCGCCCGAGGCGGAGAGAAACACGATCTCGTCGTCGCCCCCGAACGACGCGGGCGAGGTCTCCTCGATCGTCACGGCGTCGCCCCGGAACTCGACCGCCGAGCCCGCCGAGCGCTTCGTCGCGAGCAGGCGCAGCCGCCCGACGGGCACGTCGCGCTCATCGAGAATCCTGAGGAACTCGCGCCCGACGATGCCCGCTCCGCCGACGACCGTGATCGCGTACGGCTTCATGCGGGCATGGTAGCGCACGCCCCCGTACCGAACCCGCGCGGGGCGGGAGGCGTCAGGGCGCCGTTTCCGCCTCCGCCTCCGCTTCCGCTTCCGCCTCGTCCCCGGTCTGGCCGGGGTTGAGGGCGGCGAGCACGAGGTCGCGCGCGAGGGGCGCGGCGAGGCTGCGCCCCTCCTCGCCGTCGTCGAACACGACCGCGGCCAGGGCGGCGGGCTCGCTGCGGGGCGAGTAGGCCACGAACAGCACGTGCTCCTGCCCCTCGCCCTCCTCGGCGGTGCCCGACTTGCCCCCGAAGTCGTCATGGCCCGCATCGGCGAAGACCCAGGCGGCGGTCCCGCGCGCGCCCGTCACCAGTTCGAGGCCGCGGCGCAGGTGCGCGGCGTGCTCGGGCGCGAGCGGCAGTGCGCCCCGCGCGACCGGCTCCGCCTCCGCGAGGATCACGGGCGCGCGCAGTTCGCCCGCCAGGAAGGCCCCGTAGGCGTTGGCCAGCTGCAGCGGCGTGACCAGCAGGTCGCCCTGCCCGATGCCGAGGTTGACGGCGTCGCCGGGGTACCACGGCGCGCCCCGCGCCGCCTGCTTCCAGGCCGCGTCGGGCACGAGCCCGGCGGCCTCGTAGAGCCCCTCCACGCCCGTCTCCGCGCCGAAGCCGAAGGCGCGCGCCATGTCCGGCAGCGCGCCCGGCGCGTCGTTGTAGAGCGCCAGCGCGATCTCGTAGAAGACGGGGTTGCAGGAGCGCATCAGCCCCTCGGCGATGGTGAGCCGCCCCTGCTCGCCCTCCCAGTTGCGCCGCGGCGGGTCGATGCCGTACCAGATCGCCCCGCAGAAGATGCGGTCCGCGGGGCTGAAGAGCCCCTCCGTCAAGCCCGCCGCGCCCGTCACCAGCTTGAACGTCGAGCCCGCCGCGTAGAGGCCCTGCGCGGCGCGGTCGGCGAGCGGGTCGTCCTCGCTCGCGGTCACCTCCGCCAGCGCGCGCTCGTCCCCCAGCACGAAGTCGTTGGGGTCGAACGCGGGCGAGCTGTTGAGCGCGAGGATGGCGTTCGTGCGCGGGTCGATCACGACGGCGGCTCCGCGCTGCCCCGCCAGCCCCGCGTGCGCGGCCCGCAGCAGGGCGGCGTCGAGCGTCGTGCGCACGTCCGCGCCGGGCACGAACGCGCGCTCGAAGAGCACGATCGGCTCGCCGCCGCCCCCGGCGATCGCCAGCCGCGCGCCCGTCTGCCCCGCGAGCACGGCGTCCATGGCCGCCTCGATGCCGACCGCCCCGAAGCGGTCGCCGGGGCGGAGGAGGGCGTCCGGGCGCGCGGCGATCTCGGCGGCGGTGTACTCGCGCGTGTAGCCGACGGCGTGGGCGGCGGCTTCGCCCAGCGGATACGTGCGGCGCTCCTCGAACCAGAGGACGGCCCCGGGCACCGCCTCGACGAAACGCGCCGCCTCCTCCACGCGCTCGTCGGGCACGACCCCCAGCGGCACCCGCTGGCGCGGCCCCAGGGGAGAGGCGAACGCCGCCGCCACGTCCTCCTCCCCGAATCCGAAGGAGACGAAGGCGGCGGTGACCGCCTCCTCATCGAACACGCGGCTGCGATCAAGGCCGATCATGCGCACGTTGCGGGTGATCGCGAGGGGCTCGCCGTTGCGGTCGAAGATCGCGCCGCGCGTGGGCCGCCGCACCTCGCCGCGCGCCTCCGCCCCCTCCGTGAGCGCCGGATGGATGAGCGAAGGCCTCCAGGCGATGCGGGGAAAGCCCGGCTGAACCGATACGAAGGGCGCGACAGTGGCATACTCCAGCACACCGAAGGAACTTGTCTCGAGGCGGACGTGGAAGGTGACGCGCTGAGGACCCTCACTGGAGACGGACACGGCGATGGCCGTGACGGCCGCTTCCTCGCGGAAACCCGCGTAGGCGGCGGCGAACTGCGCGAGCGGCAGGGCCGCCCGCGTGCGGCTGTCGACGAGCGCGTGCATCGCCGGGAAGTCGCCCGCCTCCCAGGCGGCGGCGAACCGCTCGGCCACGGCCAGGGGCGTCTCGCTCGCGGGCGTGGCCTCGGCCGTGGGCGAGGCGGAGGGAGGCGGCTCGCCCGGGCCCCCGTCGAGGGCCGCGCGGATGCCGCCGACCGCCGCGCCCGCGATCACGCCGACCGCGACGGATGCCAGAAGGAACCTGCGTAGGGTCATGCAGCGCTCGCGCCTGTTTCCCGCCACGTTGATTGTAGCAGCGCTGATCGCCGCCGCCTGCGCGGGCTCCGGCGAACCGGAGGCGCCCGCGCCCGGCCCCGAGGTCACGCGCCCCGAATCGCAGGGCGCGCCGCGCGCGCTGCGCCTCGGCCTCGGCGCCCAGCCCGCCGAGGAGACGCGCGCCGCCTACGTCAACGCCTTCGCCGGCGCGGGGCGCCACGCCGAACTGGTCAGCATCGCGCGCGTGCCCCCCTGGGAGGAGTTCCTGCCCGGGGCCGAGGTCTCGGAGGAGACGCACGCGCTCATGCGGCTGGAGCGCGGCCTCGCGCGCCAGTACGGGCTCGCCCTGCTCTTCGCCATCGACCCCACGGACGGGGCCGTCCAGCGCACGCGCATCGCGGGCCTGCCCGACGCCCTGCACCCCGAGCAGGGGTTCCTGCGCGAGGACGTGCGCGAGGCGCTCGTCGCCTACGCCATCTACGTCGTCACCAACTACGAGCCCGAGTACCTGGCCGTGGGCGTCGAGATCAACATGCTGCGGGCGCGCTCCCCCGAGCAGTTCGAGGGCTTCCTCGACGCCTACGTGCGCGTCTACGACGCGGTCAAGGGGATACGCCCCGCGACGCGCGTGTTCCCCACCTTCCAGCTGGAGGACCTGCTCGGACGGCTCACGCAGGAGCACGAGCCGCAGTGGGAGGCGCTGGAGGCGTTCGGCGCGCGCCTCGACGTGCTCGCCGTCTCCACCTACCCCTACCTCGCCTCCTCCATCCGGCTGGTGCGGGAGATACCCGCGGACTACTACAGCCAGCTGCGGACGCGTTTCGCCGGGGAGATCCTGGTCAGCGAGGCGGGCTACGCCTCCGCCGGCATCGAGGGGCACTCCTGGGTCGGCTCCGAGCGCGAGCAGGAGCAGTTCCTGCGGCGCTTGCTGGAGGACGCCGAGGCCAACGCCTTCAGCGCCGTGGTGTGGGTGGCGGAACGCGACCCCGCGCGCAGCCGCCAGGGCGGGGCCGCCGTCCTCAACGACGTCGGCCTGCGCGCCAGCGACGGGACCGCCAAGCTGGCGTGGGCGGTCTGGCGGGAGTGGGCGCAGCGCCCCCTCGCGGACGGCGCCGCGGGGGAACGCTAGCGGGGCGCGGGGCCGCCGGGGGAATCGCCCTGATCGCCGGAGGCCTCGGCTGCCGGAGGTTCCGCGCGTTCGTCGCTGGCCTCCGCCGCCGCGGGCTTCGCCTCGCCGTCGCCCAGGATCTCGGCGAGGATGATGCGGTTGAAGAAATCATCGCGGGTGATGAGCCCGATCATGCGCCCCTCGTCGAGGACCGGGATGTGGCTGAAGTTGCCCAGCGCGAGCAGGGGCATGATGTCGGCGGCGGAAACGTCGGAGTCGATGGTCCTGATCCTGCCGCGGGGCGTCATCGCGCGCTGCACGGGCGTGGCGGGCCAGTGGGGACGGGCCACGCGCGTCAGCCCGTCGATCGTCAGGATGCCCGCCACCTGGTCGCCGCTGGCGACGACGACGGCGTGCTCGCCCCGCTCGATCATGTACTCGTCGACGACGTGCTGGATGGGGGTTTCGGGCGTGACCTCGACGAACCTGCGGCTCATCACGTCGCGGGCGGTGAGGCGGTTCAGGGCGTGGTCGAGGGGGCTGTCGCCCGCGCCGCGCACGAGGCGGCTGGACATGAGGAGGAAGACGCCGAGACCGCCCGCCGCCACGGCGAAGCCCCACTGCGCCATGACGAGCAAGACGACGGCGGCGACGACGGCGGCAAAGCCGGCCAGGTCGCCCGTGTTCCTGACGACCTTGGTGGCCTTGCTGAAGCTGCCGGTGCGCTTCCAGATGATCGAGCGCAGCATGGCGCCGCCGTCCAGGGGGAAGCCGGGCATGGAGTTGAACACGGCGAGCACGAAATTGACGGCGGCGACGTAGAGGAGCATCGCGCCCAGGGGCGAGTCCCTCCAGCCCGCGAGGAAGGCGGCGCCGAGGGTGATGAGCCCGAGGACGACGGTGACGGCCGGCCCCGCCGCCGAGATCGCGAACTCCTCCCCCGGCGTGCGGGGCGGGCGGGGAAGGTGGGAGAGCCCCCCGAACATGTAGACCGTGATGCGCGGAACGGCCAGCCCCCGCCGCGTGGCGACGAACGCGTGGGCCAGTTCGTGGATGACGACGGTCACGAACAGCAGCGCCGATCCCGCGATGCCCAGGAGCCAGTAGACGGCCGCGGGGCCCTCGAACCGCTCCGGGAAGTACACGATGGCCAGCAGGCAGGTGACGACCCCGAGGAAGATGAGCCAGGAGGAATGCGCCTCGATCTCGATCCCGCGGATGGAGCCGATGCGCAGGCTGCTCATGAGCATCCCCCTACGGTAGGGCACGCGCGCGGACGGCGCCACGCCGCCGCCCCCGGCCGTCCTCCGGGATCGCTGAGCCCTCGCGCGGACCCTAGCGGGGCGGCTGGTACACTGGGGCGCAAAGCCACGGGGAAGGAGGCCTGAGCCCTTGGCCTACGCCGACAAGCAGATCGTCTGCCGCGATTGCGGCGCCAGCTTCACCTTCACCGCCGGCGAGCAGGAGTTCTACGCCAACAAGGGGCTGCTCAACGAGCCCTCGCGCTGCCCCTCCTGCCGCCAGGCGCGCCGCTCCAACCGCAGCTCCCTCGAGGAGATGGACGGCTACGTGCGCTACGGCAACTTCGCCAGCTTCGGCGGCAAGACGCCCCGCCAGATGCACCCCGCCGCCTGCGCCGACTGCGGCCAGATGACGGAGGTGCCCTTCCAGCCGCGCGGCGACCGCCCCGTCTACTGCAGCACCTGCTACAACAAGATCCGGCCGCCCCGGCAGGAAGCGCCGCCGCCGCGCTAGCGCCGTGGCGGCGGAGGCGCCCGTGCCTTCCGACGAGATACGCCTCACGCAACTCCGCCGGATGCTCGCGGAGCCGTTCGCCGATCTCGCCGGGGCGTCCGCCGCCATCGCCCGCGACCCGGCCCGCCTCGCGCGGGCGCTCGTCGCCGAGGCCGCGGCCAGCGACGACGTGTCCAGCGTCGAGTCCGCGCGCGCCTACGTCGAGGCGCGCCTGGCGGACCTGGGCGAGGCCGTCCCGGCGGAGGCTGCGGACGCGGTGCGCGCCGCCGCCGAGGCGTCGCTGGCGCGCTGGGCGTAGCCCCCACCCTCCCGCGCGTGACCGTGGGGCGGCGGTGGCCGATACTGGCCCGCGCACCTTGCGGGAACCCCACCGCCAGATACGTCAGGGAGGCGTTTCATGCCCCGACATCCGAACGAGGCGCTCTTCGAGGGCGAGCCGCCGATGCCCGTCATTCCCGCCTGCGAGCACTTCGCGGGCACGGAACAGCGCATCCAGAAGGCCTTCGAACTCCAGAACGAGATGGGCGGCGTCTTCGACATCACCATGGACCTCGAGGACGGCGCGCCCACGGGCGAGGAGCGCGAGCACGCCCGCATGGCCGCGCGCATGCAGACCAGCGAGGCCAACCGCCACCACATGGCCGGCGTCCGCGTCCACGACTACACCCACGAGCACTGGCGCTCCGACGTCGACATCGTCGTCGGCGAGGCCGCCGATCGCGTCGCCTACCTCACGCTGCCCAAGTGCACGGAGGCCAGCCAGGGCGCGGAGATGATCGCCTACGTGCGCGAGCGCACCCGGCAGGCGGGCGTGGACCGCGAGATCCCCATCCACGTCCTCGTGGAGACGCACGGCGCGCTGCACGACGCCTGGGAACTGGCGGCGCTGCCCAACGTGCAGGTGCTCGACTTCGGGCTGATGGACTTCGTCTCCGCCCACCACGGCACCATTCCCGCCGCGGCGATGCGCTCGCCGGGCCAGTTCAGCCACCAGCTCATCCGGCGGGCCAAGGGCAACGTCGTCGCGGCGGCGCTCGCGCACGGCGTCGTGCCCGCGCACAACGTCACGCTCGAACTGCGCGACGAGGACGTCATCTACGGCGACGCGCGGCGCGCCCGCGAGGAGTTCGGCTTCATGCGCCAGTGGTCCATCTACCCCGCCCAGATCGAGCCGATCACGCGCGCGATGTCGCCCGAGACGCCGGAGGTGGAGCTGGGCCAGGCGATCCTGCTGAAGGCCTACGAGGCCGACTGGGGGCCGATCCAGCACGAGGGCGACCTGCACGACCGCGCCACCTACCGCTACTACTGGGAGGCGCTCCAGCGCGCCCGCCTGATGAACATCACCCTCTCCGGCGAGGTCGAGGCGATGTTCTTCGGCGACGGGGCCTGAGCCGCCGTGACGCTCCACCTGGTCCGCCACGGGCTGGCCGCCGCCGGGCTCGACGACCTCGATCCCGGGCTCGCGCCGCTCGGCCGCGAGCAGGCCGCGATCACGGCGAAGGCGCTGGCCGGCCTCTCGCCCGCGCGGCTCGTCGTCTCGCCCCTGCGGCGCACGCGCGAGACGGCGGAACCGATCGCGGAGGCGTTCGCCCTGGAACCGGAGATCCGCGACGAGGTCGCGGAGGTCTTCGACCCGAGCGTGCCGCCGGAGGAGCGCAAGGCGATCATCGGCCCCTTCATGGACGGCTTCTGGAGCGAGCAGGACGAGACGCTGCAAGCGTGGCGCCGCCGCGTGGTCGCGACCCTGACCGCGCTCGGCGAAGGCGGCGGCGACGTGATCGTCGTGAGCCACTACATCGCCATCTGCGTCGCCATCGGCGAGGCGCTGGGCGACGACCGCGTCGTCCCCGTGAAGCTCGGCAACTGCTCCATCACGGCGCTCGGCGTGCGCGAGGGGAAGCTGGCGCTGGTCCGCGCGGGCTCGACGGACCACCTCGCCGAGGCGCAGATCACGGGCGTGGCGTCGGCGCTGCCGGGCGGGCCCTAGCGCGCCCTTCCCCCTATCGCGGGCGCGTCGTACGCTGTGCCGCGCAAGCGATTGCCGGAGACCGCAGGTCCCCCCAGCGGGGGATAAGCCGCAAGCGGCGCCTGCCGAGGCGATGCGCGAGGCGAGCGCCTTCCCTGCGCGCCCCTCGCATTTCCTCTCTCCCCTCGCTGGACTGGAGTTTCGTTCGTGCCTGCCGCGAAGAAGGTGGCGCTCGTCGCCGACATCAAGCAGGACCTGGAGCGCGCGGAGGTCGCCATCGGCAGCGACCACAGCGGGCTCGACGTGCAGGCCTTCCAGGCGCTGCGCCGCGCCCTGCATCCCGCCGACGTGCGCGTGCGCGTCGTCAAGAACTCGCTCGCCAGGCTGGCCGCCGAGGAGGCGGGCCGCCCCGAACTGGCCGACCTGCTGCAGGGGCCCACGACGCTGACGCTCGGCTACGGCGACCCGGTCGCGCCCGCGCGCCTGCTGATGGAGTACCTGCGGGCCGAGCGGCTCGACCTGCCCATCTACGGCGGCTGGCTCGAAGGCCGCGTCCTCAGCGCCGCCGAAGTGGAGGAGCTCGCGAAGACGCCTCCGCGCGACGAACTCATCGCCCAGATCGCGGGCAAGCTGCGCTCGCCCGTCCAGAACCTCGCGGGCCTGCTCCAGGCCACGCTGCGCGACTTCAACGGCCTCATCGAGGCGCGCGCCAACCAGCTCGACGAGGGCGAAGCCGCCTAGCGGAACCGCCCACCACGACGCCGCACACAACCGAAGGGGAACCGAAATGGCCACCAAGATCGAAGAAGCCCTGGACATCATCAAGGGCATGACGCTGCTCGAACTCCGCGACCTGAACAAGGCGATCGAGGAAGAGTTCGACATCACCGCCGCCGCGCCGATGATGGTCGCCGCGGGCGCTCCCGCCGCCGGTGGCGACGGAGCCGCCGCCGCCGCCGAGGAGAAGACGGAGTTCGACGTCGTCCTCAAGGACTTCGGCGAGAAGAAGATCAACGTGATCAAGGCCGTGCGCGAGGTCGTGAGCGGTCTGGGCCTGAAGGAAGCCAAGGAACTCGTCGAGGGCGCCCCCACCAAGGTGAAGGAAGCCATCGCCAGGGACGAGGCCGACGAGATCAAGGCCAAGCTCGAAGAGGCCGGCGCGACCGTCGACGTCGAGTAACGCGGTCGCTGCCGCCACAGTTGATGACGTTGAAGTACCTCGGCGTCTACGAGCAGGCGGAGGGCAACTGGTCGGCGTACGCGCCGGACCTGCTGCCGGCCTGCGAAGGATCGGGCGCGACGCTCGACGAGGTCCGGCAAGCGATGCGCGAAGCCGTGGGGAAGCACATCGAGCGGCTTCGCGGCACGGGCGCGGCCATCCCCGAACCGCTGGCCCAGGTCGGAACCGTCGAGGTCGCGCTGGCGCTCGCGTGAGGTTCGCGCGGAGCCGCTAGAATCCGGTTCGACGTCGAGGAGGCGCCGCGCCGGACGTGGCGGCGCTAGCCTTCGAACTCCGCCACCGAGTCCGCTTGCCCCGATGCCCCAGCCGGAATCAGCAGCGAGAAGCCAGCGCTGCGGGACGGGAACCTCCTGTCCTCGTCCTTCACCCAATTGTCGATGCGCGTGGGCAGGAACGCGCTCGTGAGGCCGCTCGTCTGATCCGTCAGCAGTTCGTGCAGCAACAGGTACGCGTCACGCATGTCGTCGTACGCCTTCTGTTCGAAGGCGTTGCCGGTGAGCACGATCACCTCGTACGCCTCGGCGATCGTGCCGCCGGGGACCTGAACCTCCACGAAGCCCGCCCAGCGCACGCCGCAGGCCCACCGACCTTCCCTTGGGGGCCAATCGAGATCATCCATAGGCAGCAGCGAGAAGAGGTTGTCTCCGTCCAGCGCGATCCTGATTTCAGTGAGGAGATCCGCCATGTCCCCGCCCCTGCGCGAAGCGCCTCGCCACGATAGAGAGCCCCAGCATAGACCGCGAACTCCAGGTGATCCAAGCGGGGCCTCCACCAGGGACCGCCAGAACCGGTGTCCCCAACTCGATGGAGATGCGGCGGGCGGAGTCGTGAAGGGGCTCGTCGGGGCGCCCCCGCCAAGCTTGCGTCAACAACGACGAACTCGCTCACGGGACGGGACGGGACTCCCGGGCTTCCCGGATGAACTGCGCGGAGTCGCCGGGCAACACTTTGTCGCACAGGAGTTGCCCCGGCGCCGTAGCGCATTCCCGGCAACCCGCCAACACGCATCGCCGCACTGACACGGCGCCGAAGCCGCTAGAATCCGGCGCGCGGAGGTGCGCGATGCCGGACATCGAGCGGCCCGACGGGGCGGTCATCCACTACGAGACGTTCGGGGAGGGATTCCCCCTGCTCTGCTTCGCGCCCGGCGGCGTGAACAGCGAGATCGACTTCTGGTCCGTGAGCGCGATCAACCCCATCGAGGAGTTCGCCTCCGACTTCATGGTCATCGGGATGGACCAGCGGAACGCGGGCAAGAGCCCCGCGCCCGCCGCCCCCGCCCCCTACGGCGTCATGGCCGCCGACCAGCTGGCGGTGCTCGACGACCTCGGCGTCGAGCGGGCGCACACCTACGGCGGCTGCATCGGCGTCGCCTTCATCCTGCGCATCGCGCAGGAGGCGCCCGGGCGCATCACCGCCGGCGTGGGGCAGGACCCGGTAGGGCTGAACCACACGAACTCGGTCGACACCTTCATGGACATGTTCCGGCCCACCCTCGCGCTGGCGCGGGAAGAGGGCGTGGGGGCCGTCGTCGAGTCGGCGATGGCGAACCGCGTCTTCATGGCGAACAACGCGGCCGGCCCGTTCGCGCGCCGCATCCACGACGACGCCGCCTTCCGCGCCGAGATCGGGGCGATGAGCGCGGACGCCTACGTGTCCCTCATCGAGGCGTACGCGGACGCCATCTGGCCCGACCGCCCGCCCTACTTCAGCGTGGACGAGGCGTTCGTGCGCTCGTGCGAGACGCCGCTCCTCATCCTGCCGGGCAGCGACCCCTTCCACCCCACGAGCATCGGCGAGCAGATCTGCCGCGACGCCCCCAACGCGCGCTGCCTCGACGTGGACTGCCGCAGCGAGACGAAGCTGGCGGGCACGATCGCGGAGATCCGCGCCTTCCTGAAGGAGCACACGCCATGACGCGGCCCGGAAACCTGCCCGGCATGGGCGTCGAGGCGACGGTGCAGGCGCAGTACGCGCAGCTCGTCGGGCGCGTCCTCGACTACTGCAAGCTGGCCGTCGCCGACCTGACCGCCGAGGAGTTGAACGACACGCAGGGGCGGCGCACGAACTCGATCGCCTTCGACGTGTGGCACGTGCAGCGCACGATCGACAACATCATCCACTTCGCCTTCGACCGCGAGACGCCGGTCTGGCTGACGCAGGGATTCGACGAGGCGTGGGGCCTGCCGCGCGTCGAGCAGGGCACGAACATGACGCCGGACGAGGCCTACGACCTGCGCTTCCCCGCAGCGGACGAGTTCGACCGCTACACGGAGGCGCTGCGGGAGGCGGTCGTCCCGCGCATCGCGGCCATGAGCGACGAGTACATCACGACGTTCCAGCTCTTCCGGCCCTGGGGCGAAATCTCGCGCATGGAGGCGATCGGCCACGGCCTCATCGGCCACGCCAACGGCCACCTGGGCCGCGCCACCTACGCCCGCGCCCTGCTCGGCAAGCCGGGCCTGCCGTACTAGCGGGAGGGCTGGGGGGCGGCTTCGGGGACGAGCGCGAGGAGTTCGGCCCGCAGGTCCGCCTCGCTGCGGTGGCCCGAGGAGGCTTCGGCCACCCCGAGGGCGGCGCGCCAGCCGAGCGCCACGGCCTCGTCCTCCCCCTCCTCGTTCCAGATGAGGGGAGTCAGCCAGTCGACGAACTCGTCATAGCCGATTTCCCCAAGGCCGTAGCGCCGGAAGGCGGCGTGTACGGCCGCAACGGTGTAGACCTCCGCCATGACCGAAACCCTCCCTCCGCGGAAAGTGCCCGCCAGCTACCTGCGCAGGCTCTTCAACGAGCGCCGCCTGGCGGAAGCAGCCCAGTCAGGTGAGATTACCACACGGGTGAGGGAGGACCGGCGCCCTTCTCAGCCAGGGGCCAACGAACCGGTCTGCACCCGCACCCAGATTGTGACCTACTACGACCGCGATGGAACCCGGATCGCCATCGTTCACCAGTACCTGCGACGCGACGGCAGGATCGGCGCATCCGGACGTCCCGACCCGAAGTGGCTGCTCCACGAAGGCGAGGTCCTGAGGCCGGAACTGGAGTGAACGCCCGCTACCGCCCGCTGGCGCGGTAGTCGCGGTAGGGGCCGTCGCGCCAGTCGAGCGCTTCCTTCAGGCCGCCGCCGCTCTCCATCGCCTGCCGCGTGCGGTCCTGCCATTCGTACGCCTGCGCGGTGAACTGGCCCGCGGCGTCGAGGTCGGTCGAACTGCGGACGGACGAGTAGATGCCCATGTTCTCGTAGAAGCGGTTCATGCTCGTCTTCGCCACGGCCAGGTGGTCGGCGCTGAGGTTGGCGATGCGGTCGGCGAAGGCGGTGGTGCGCTCCTCCAGCTCGTCCGCGGGCCAGGCGTAGTTGACCATGCCGATCGCCTCCGCCTCCTTGCCGGTCACGTTGTCGCCCGTGTAGTAGAGCTCCTTCGCCTTCCTCATGCCGAGCACGAGCGGGAAGATGGCCCCGTTGCGGGCGACGCCGAGGCCGCGCACGCCCGGGTGGCCGATGCGCACGTCCTCGGCGGCGGTGACCATGTCCGACATCATCGCCATCTCGCAGCCGCCCGCGAGGGCGTAGCCGTGGAGCTGGGCGATGGTGACCTTGGCCATGTTCCAGTAGTACATCTGGATGTCCGTGATCTGCTGCATCCCCGTGCGCATGTTCCAGAGCAGGCGGCGGCCCTGGTCGTCGACCGCGCGGTGGCGGCGCACGACGGCGTCGGCCCCGCGCCCCTGGGGCGGGGTCAGGTCGTAGCCCGCGCTGAAGCAGCGCCCCGCGCCCTTGATGATGATGACGCGCACGCTGTCGTCCGCCTCGTAGTCGTGCAGCGCCTCGTTGAACTCGAACAGCAGCTCCTGCGAGAGCGCGTTCATCTTCTCCGGGCGGTTGAGCGTGATGCGCCCGACGCGGCCGTCGGTCCCGGCGCGGTCGAGGATCAGGTTCTCGTACTCAGGCATGGGGCGTCTCCGGGTTTGAGGTGGGCGCGATTATAGGAGCGCGCGCGGGCGGGGGAGCGGCGGCGGGCGCTACGCCTCCCGCTCCGCCGCGCGGGGCGACTCGATGCCGAGGGAGGCGAGGTGGTCGCGCATGAACGGCGGGGCGGCGGGCGTGCCCACTTCGTAGGTGTCGCCCTCGTGACGCGGGATGACGCCGAAGGCCGTGTTGAACTTGTGCGAGAGCTCGACCGTGCCGGTCGTGATCGCCAGCTCCAGCAACTCGCGCTCGCTGAAGTGCTCGCGCAACTCCGCGAAGAAGGCGTCGTCGATGGAGCGGGCGTCGTCGCGCACCCAGCGCTCGACGAAGAGCATGGCGAGCCGCACGCGCGGTTCCAGGTCCGCGCTCGCGGGGTCGTGGATGGCCGCGACCAGCGCCTCGTCCATGCCGTCCTGCTGCGCCGCAGCAGTGCGCGCGGGCGCTCAGAAGTCGCAGGCGTGGAGGGTGGCGGACTTGATGCGGATGAGGTCGCGGATGCGCGGCTCCAGGGAGCCGTACTCCCAGAGCGTGCCCCAGTGCGCCTGGAACGCTTCCCAGAGCTCGCGGTGCTGGCTGTAGACGCCGGCGAATCCGGCGCCGCTGTCGTCGAGTCGGGGCATGGGACACCTCCCGTGGTGAGCGCGCTCGTCCATGCTAGCGGTTCGCGGCGGCCGCCGTGCGCAGGAAGACTGCTTGATCGCTACTGTAACATTGTTAGAGTAGCGCCACAGTACCCGAACATGCCCGACGACGGAGTGATTGATCAGTCCCGCCTTCCCGGCATCGACTCCGGGAAGGATCCCCGCGATCTGGCGGCTCGGCCCAAGGACCAGTGGTTCGAGCGCAAGAGCGGGCGCATCGCCGCGCGCGATCTCGCGAACGCGCTCGTGGGCTTCGCGAACGCGGAGGGCGGGACGGTCGTCGTGGGCGTCGCCGACGATGGGCGCATCGAGGGGATCGCGGCGAGCGGCAAGGTGAACGAGTGGCGCCAGGCCGCGCGCGCGCACACCGAGCCGCCCGTGCGCCACCGCTTCCGCGCCGTCCCCTGCGCGAACGAGACCGGCGAGACCGACGAACTGGCCGTCATCGAGGTCGAGCCGAGCGAGCAGGTGCACACGAACGCCCGCGGCGAGACGTTCCTCCGCATCGGCGACGCCACGCACAAGCTGGGCCCGGTCGAGGCGCAGGAACTGCGCTACGACAAGGGTGAATCTTCCTTCGACGGGCGGGAGAGCGCCGCCGGCGCCGATGCCCTCGATCGCGCGCTCGTGGAGCGGTATGTGAACGCGACCGGCGCTTCGAGCGAACGCGCGGCGCTCGTCTCCCGCGTCCTCGCGACCGAACGGGACGGCGCGCTGCGGCCCACGATCGCGGGGCTCCTGCTGCTGGGGGACGAGCCGCAGCTGCATTACCCGGAAGCCTGCCTCCGCATCCTGCACTACGAGGGCCGGGAGCGGGAGACCGGCGCGCGCGCGAACATCGTCGGCGACCGGCGCATCGAAGGGCCGCTCACGCGCCAGATCGAGCAGGCGCGCGTGGCGATCGCGGAGTGGTTGCCGCGCGCGATCCGGCTCGGCGAGGGCGGGCGCTTCGGCCCCGCCACGATCATCCCCGAGGCCGCCTGGCTGGAGGCCATCGTCAACGCCATCACCCACCGCTCCTACTCCCTCGGCGGCGACCACATCCGCGTCTCCCTCTTCCAGAACCGCATCGAGGTCGAAAGCCCCGGGCGGTTGCCCGGGCTGGTGCGCATCGAGAACATCCGCCGCACGCGCTTCGCCCGCAACCCGCGCATCGCCCGCGCCCTGAGCGACCTGGGCTTCGGGCGCGAACTGGGCGAGGGCGTGAACCGCATGTTCGAGGAGATGCAGCGCGCGGGCCTTCCCCCGCCGTTCTACGACCAGGGCCCCGCCTCCGTGCGCCTCACGCTCAGGGCCGACCCCACGGGCGCGCGGCTGCTCGAACACCTCCCCGCCGGCTCGGGGCATTTCGCCGAGCATCTCGCCCAGCGGGGACTGGTGACCACGAAGGAGGCCGTGGACCTGTTCGGCCGCACGCGTCCGACCGTGCTTCGCTACCTCAGGCGGCTGGAGCGCGCGGGCCTCATCCAGCGCATCGGCTCCACCCACGATCCCACCGCCCACTGGCGCCTGGTGCAGTGACCGCGACGGGCCGCGCGCTCTCTCTACTCAGGCGCTACTCTAACATTGTTACAGTAGCGACCAAGTAGCCGGTTCGCCCCGCCCTGGCGGCTCCAGAGCGGGCCGCGCCGGGCCAGCGAGCGTTCGCGTTTGCGGGTTCGGCTCAGGCGGGCTTGAGCGCCAGCGCCTGGTCCAGTGACCGCGACGGGCCGCTCTCTCTACTCAGGCGCTACTCTAACATTGTTACAGTAGCGACCAAGTAGCCGGTTCGCCCCGTCCTGACGGCCCCAAGAGCGGGCCGCGCCGGGCGAGCGAGCGTTCGAGCTTGCGGGTTCGGCTCAGGCGGGCTTGAGCGCCAGCGCCTGGTTCACGTCCACGCCGATGGCCGGGCCCATCGTGCTCGTGAGCGTGACCGAGCGGACGAAGGCGCCCTTCACGTCGGGGCGCGCCTCGTTGATGGCCTCGATGAAGGTCGCCATGTTGTCGCGCAGTTGCTCCTCCCCGAACGAGGCCTTGCCCAGGGGCACGTGGATGTTGGCGAGGCGATCGAGGCGGAACTCGACGCGGCCCTTCTTCGCCTCGGCCACGGTGCGGCCGATGTCCTCGGGCGCGACCACCGTGCCGGAGCGGGGGTTGGGCATGAGGCCGCGGGGACCGAGGACGCGCCCCAGCCGCCCCACCTTGCCCATCATCTCGCGCGTCGCGATGGCCGTGTCGAAGTCCGTGAAGCCGTCCTGCACGCGCTGGATGAGGTCGTCGCCGCCGACGATGTCGGCGCCCGCTTCCTGCGCCTCGCGCGCGGGCTCGCCCTCGGTGAAGACGGCGATGCGCTGCTCCTTGCCGAGCCCGTGGGGGAGGACCGTGCTGCCCCGGATCTGCTGCTCCGCGTGGCGCGGGTCCAGCCCCGTCAGGAGGTGCATCTCCACCGTCTCGTCGAACTTGGCGGTGGCCGTCTCGCGCACGAGCGCGATCGCCTCCTCGGGGGAGTACCGGCGCGCGCTGTCAATCTTCTCGCTGGCGGTCTCGAACCGTTTGCCTCGCTTCATGGGGAACGCTCCGGGCTAGTCCTCGACGCCGATGCCCATGCTGCGGGCGGTACCGGCGATGATGTTCATGGCGGCGTCGATGTCGTTGGCGTTGAGGTCGGGCAGCTTCGTCTCGGCGATGCGGCGGATGTCCGCCGTGGTGACGGTCCCCGCCTTCTCGATCTTGGATGCGCCCGCGCCCTTCTCCACGCCCGCGGCCTTGCGCAGGAGGTCCGCGGCGGGCGGCGTCTTCAGCACGAAGCTGAAGGAGCGATCCTCGAAGATCGTCAGCTGGGCGGGGATGATGCTCCCCGCCTGCGCCTGCGTGCGCGCGTTGTACTCCTTGCAGAACTCCATGATGTTGGCCCCGTGCTGGCCCAGCGCGGGCCCGATGGGCGGCGCGGGATTCGCCTTCCCGGCCTCGATCTGGAGCGTGAGGACTGCGCGCACTTTCTTCGCCATGGCCTGCCGTCTCTGTCCTGCCCGCGGAGCGCCCTCGCCCGCGGACGGATGACCGCCTCAGCGGCGGGCTGTCCAGTATCAGCCAGCGCGCCCGCACGGGCAACGCGGCCGGGGGAAGCGTGATTAATCCTCGCCCGCGGTCTATGGGCGCATGCCCGCGCCGGTCGCGCCCACCGCTTCCAGACCCCCGCGGAAGTTCCCGCTGCGCACGAGCGAGCGGACCTCGGGCGCCAGCATCGCGGCGGCGGCGAAGCCGGCGCACCAGAGCGCGCCCGCCACGATCAGCAGCGGCCGCACCCCGGTTTCGTCCGACAGCCACCCGAACCCATAGTTCACGAACGCCATCTGTCCGGCGGCGAGCATGATGTACAGCGACATCACCCGTCCCCGCAGCTCGTCGGGCGTGACGCGCTGCACGAACACCACCGTCACCGCCATGAAGCTCGCCTGGGTCGCCCCGGCGAGCACGCCGCCGGTGACCGCGACCTGCGGCGTGGTGGCGAGGCCGATGACGAACATCGAGAGGCCGCTCCCGACGCCCACAAGGAAGAACATGCGCCCCAGGGCCGCGTCGCTCCGGATCATCGAGACGATGAGCGTCCCGGCGATCGAGCCCGCGCCGATGCCGACGATGATGCCGCTGTAGGTGACGTCGGCCCCGCCGACGTCCGTCGCCAGCGTGGGCATCATCGAGTCGAACGCCATCGTCGCCCCGCAGTGGAAGCCCACGAGCACGAGCACCACGAGCAGGCGCGGGTCGCCCGCGACGTGCTGAACGCCCTCGCGCACGTCGCGGAACACGGGGCCGACGGCCAGGACGCGCCCGGCGGTGTTCGGGAGCGGCGCGCTGCGGTAGTCGAGCCGCGCGAGCTGCTGCAGGGCGAGCGCGAGGAACGCGCCGGACAACACGAACACCGCGCCCGCGCCGATCGTGGCGAGCAGCGCGCCCCCGATGAGCGGCCCCGCGAGGCGGGAGCCGTGGCGCGTGATGCCGGAGAGCGCCACGGCGTTGAGCAGGTGCTCCTCGCGGACGACGTTCGGGACGATCGCCTGCTCGGCGGGCATTCCGAAGGCGCGCGCCACTCCGTCGATGCTCGCGAAGAGCAGCACGTGCCACGGCTCGATGACGCCCGCGAGGGTGAAGGCCGCCAACCCGCCGGCGGCGACGATGCCGACCGCGTCGGCCCCGATGGCGATCAGCCGCCGGTCGAGGCGGTCGGCGAGGGCTCCGCCGATCGGCCCGGCGAGGGCCAGCTGGATCATGCCCGCGAACGTGACCGCGCCGACCCAGGCCCCCTGCCCGGTCAGCTCGAACACGAGCCAGCCGCGGGCCAGCATCATGGTCCAGAACGACGCCGACGCGAAGAACGCATTCCAGAAGACGCGCCGGAAATCCGCGTACAGCAGGGACGGGTGCCGCTCGGTGATGCGCGTCAGCAGTGCGGGCAGTCCGCTCATTCGGGCCTCGCGCCGCGAACCCTACGCCAGCGGCTCAGGGAACGGGTACCGGAGCGCCCTTCAGTCCCGCGGGCGGCGCGGCCCAGGTCCTAGTACTTCGAGACGTTGATCTCCTCCATCCGCCCCGTCACCAGGTAGATCACGCGCTCGCAGATGTTCGTGCAGCGGTCCGCGATGCGCTCCAGGTTGTGCGCCGTCCACAGGTAGTAGGTGTTGCGCTCGATCATCGACGGGTCCTCGATCATGCCCCGGAACGTCTCGTCGTAGACCGCGTCCTGCAGGCGGTCGACCTCGTCGTCGGCGTCGCAGACGCGGCGCGCCTCGTCGACGTTGCGCTCCACGTAGGCCTTGAGGCTGTCGCGCAGCATGGCGATGGAGCGGTCGGCCATGGCGGGGATGTAGCCCATGCGCCGGGGCACCTCCTCCGCCGCCCCCAGCCGGTGGTTGATGCGGGCGATGCCCTCGGCGTGATCGCCGATGCGCTCCAGGTCGGTGATGATCATGAGCGCGCTCATCACGGCGCGCAGGTCGCTGGCGAGGGGCTGCTGCGACGCGATCACGAAGAGCGCCTGCTCCTCGATGTCGAAGCGCTTCTTGTTGATCGCCTGATCCTCCTCGATGATCCGCTGGGACCATTCGAGGTCGGCGGCGCGCAGCGCCTCGACGCTCTCGACCACCGCCTTCTCCGCCATGGAGCCGAGGATGAGCACGTCGTCCTGGAGATCGGCGAGCTCCTTGTGGAAGAGCTCTCGGGTCATGGAGCCCCCTTCTAGCCGAAGCGCC
Source organism: Tepidiformaceae bacterium (assembly GCA_963664025.2). Lineage (GTDB taxonomy): Bacteria > Chloroflexota > Dehalococcoidia > Tepidiformales > Tepidiformaceae > UBA2991. The sequence continues at coordinate 235,761 of OY760861.2, forward strand.
CGCTGATGTAGTCCTCCGTCCGCTGGTCGGCCGGCTGGGTGAACATCGTCTCGGTGGGAGCATACTCGATGAGCTGCCCCGTGATTTCCTCGTCCGTCAGCATGAAGGCGGTGTAGTCGGAGACGCGCGCGGCCTGCTGCATGTTGTGCGTCACCACCACGATCGTGTAGTCCGTCGCCAACTCCCGCATCAGGTCCTCGATCTTGAGGGTGGCGATCGGGTCCAGCGCGGAGCAGGGCTCGTCCATCAGGATCACGTCGGGGTTGTTCGCCAGCGCGCGCGCGATGCAGAGGCGCTGCTGCTGCCCGCCGGAGAGGGCGAGGCCCGACTTCTTCAGGTCGTCCTTCACCTCGTCCCAGAGCGCCGCCCGCTGCAGCGAACTCTCCACGAGGTCGTCCACGTTGCCGCGGAAGCCGTTCACCCGCGCCCCGAAGGCGACGTTGTCGTAGATCGACTTGGGGAACGGGTTCGGCTTCTGGAAGACCATGCCGATGCGCCGCCGCACCTCCACCGGGTCCACGTCCGAGCCGTAGATGTCGGCGTTGCGATAGCTGACGCTGCCCTCGATGGTGACGCCGGGGATGAGATCGTTCATGCGGTTGAGGCAGCGGATGAGGGTGCTCTTGCCGCAGCCGGAGGGGCCGATGAGCGCCGTCACCTGCTTGCGCGGAATGTCGAGGCCGACCCGCGTCAGCGCCTGCTTCGCGCCGTACCAGAGGTTCAGGTCCGCGATCGAGAAGGCGACTTCGCCTTCCGGCCTGGCCACGTTCTCCGAGGGCTTGTGCTCCGCGGCGGGCCGTCCGCGCAGGGCCGCGCGCGCCTGCTCGTCGGTGGGGGCGGTGGAACGAACGCGAATCGACATGCGGGTCTCTCACATCCTACTACGGTCAGGTGCGGCGCAAGCGGTCGCGGACCACGAGCGCGAGGGCGTTCAGCCCGATCACGGCGATCATGAGGACGATGATCCCCGCGGCGGCGTTCGCGCGGAACTCGGGCTGCGGGCGGATCGTCCAGTTGTAGACCTGGATCGGCAGCGTGGTGAACGAGTCGAGCAGGCCGCCGAAGCTGAGCGAGGGGTCGAAGGCGATGAAGGTGAAGGCCCCGATCATGATGAGGGCGGCGGTCTCGCCCGCGGCCCGCGCCACGGCCAGGATCGTGCCCGTCATGATCCCCGGCATCGCCCCCGGCAGGACGTGGTGCCAGACCGTCTGCCAGCGCGTCGCCCCCAGCGCGAGCGATCCCTCGCGGATGCTGGGCGCCACCTGGTTGATCGCCTCCACGGAGGTGATGACCGTCATCGGCAGGATCATCAGCGCGAGCGTGAGCGCGCCCGCGAGGATGCTCGGGCCGAACTCCAGCAGCCGCACGAACACGGCCAGCCCGAGAATGCCGTAGATGATGCTGGGCACCCCCGCCAGGTTGGCGATGTTGAGGCGCACGGTGGTGAGAATCGCGTTCCGGGGCGCGAACTCCTCCATCCACACGGCCGCGCCCACCGCCACGGGAATGGCGAAGATGACCGTGAACACGAGCACCCAGACCGAGCCGAGGATGCTCGAACGGATGCCCGCCCGCTCGGCGAAGCGCGAGGGGTAGTTCGCGAGGAAGTCCCAGTCCAGCGAGGGGATGCCCACGATCGCGTTGTCGATGCCGAGGATGACGAGCACGACCAGCCCGAGGACCGTCGCCCCCAGCAGGATCCAGCGCGAGGCGCGCGACCACGCCTGCCGCCGCGCGACGCCGCCCTCGGCGCGCAGGGTCACGGTTCCGGCGCTGGTCTCCGCCGCGCTCATTACTCGTACGCCTCCCGGAAGCGGCGGACGATGATCTGCGCGCCCACATTCAGCACGAACGTCATCAGGAAGAGGAGCGCGCCCACCGCGAAGAGCGAGGTGTAGTCCGTCGTCCCGCGGGCGGCGTCGCCCAGCGCCACCTGCAGCATGTAGCCCGTCATCGTCTGGATGCTCTCCAGCGGCGAGAGCGTCAGGTTGGGCGTGGAGCCCGCGGCCACGGCCACGATCATCGTCTCGCCGATGACGCGCGCGATGGCCAGCAGGATGGCCGCCATGATGCCCGAGATGGCCGCCGGGAAGACGACGCGGAAGGCGACCTCGAGGCGGGTCGCGCCCAGCCCGTAGGCGGCCTCGCGCAGGTCGCGCGGCACGCTCGCCATCGCGTCCTCCGAGACCGACGCGATCGTCGGCAGGATCATCACCGCGAGCATGATGCTGGCCGCGATCGAGTTGAAGAACGACACCCGGTCGCCCAGCAGCGGCAGGAGCACGTCGTCGGAGATGAACGTGAGGGCGAAGTACGCGTAGACGACGGTGGGCACGCCCGCCAGCAGCTCCAGCAGCGGCTTCAGGAAGCGCCGCGTCTGCACGTGCGCGTACTCGCTCAGGTAGACGGCCGCGGCGAGGCCCAGCGGCAGGGCGATGACCATCGACCAGAGCGTCACGTTGATCGTCCCGAAGACGAGCTCCCACACGCCGAAGCTGCGCGGGTTGAACAGCGTCTGCCACTCGTTCCCGGGGTTCAGGAAGTGCCAGAACGAGATCTCCCGGAAGAAGCCGATGGCGTCGGAGAAGAGCACGTAGATGATGGCGAACGTCGTCGCGATGGAGACGGCCGCGCAGAGCACGAGCGCGGCCATGATCAGGTTCTCGCCGGGGCGGCGGAGGGGGCGCTTGCGCAGGGCGCGGGCGAGGTCGGAGCCCTCGGGGGTCGCTAGCGCCACGCGGGGCCTCCCGCCCGTCCGCGTGCTCGCTCGCTCATCGCGGCGCGAGCATCGGGCCGGGCTGTTAACAATCGGGGAGGGGAATCGAGAGCGAGCACGCGCGCGGAACGTAGGAACAAACGGTTAAGGGGCCATTAACGCGACGGGCTTCAGCGGGGAGGGCGCTCGGCCTCGTCCAGCGCACGCGCGAGCAACTCCGCGAGATGCTCCCACGAGTACCACGGCAGCGTGTCGTTGAACGCGCGCCAGCCGTGATGGATGACGCCCAGCTCGAACAGCCAGCGCGCGCGGAAGAACGCCATCTCCGCCAGCTCGCCCGCGCCCCGCGCCCCTTCGTAGACCCGCAGGAAGGGGGCGTCCCGCACGGGGCCGAAGGGCGCGCCCTTCAGGTGGCCGAGCGCCAGCACCTGGGCCACGTCGTTGCGCGCGTCGCCCAGCCGGGCCTGCTCCCAATCGACCACGGCGGCGACCCGCCCCGCGCGGAACAGGTAGTTGAAGACGTTGATGTCGCCCTGGCAGAAGCCGACGGGCGCGCCCCCGGGGACGCGCTCGCGCAGGACGCGGAGCGCGCGCCGCAGGATGGGCGCGTCCGCGCCGGGGAAGCGCTCCATGCGCTCGCCCACGACCTCCAGCTCGGCGCGGGTCGCGTCCGCGGCGGAGGCGGGAACGGGCAGCACGTCGCCGAGCCCGAGCGCGCGCCAGTCGAGCGCGTGGATGCGGGCGACCATCTCCGCGTAGGCGCCGAAGCTGGCCTCCGCCCCGGCGACCCCCATGTGGGGCGCATCGACCCACTCCAGCACGGCGAAGGGCGCGCCCAGCACGCCCGCATCGCGCTCCACGCCGACGACGGCGGGGACGGGCACGGCGGAGGGCGCGAGCCGCCGCAGCACCGCCGCCTCGCGGACCACGTCGTACGGCTCGAAGATGCCGCGCTCGCGCTGCAGGCGCAGCAGGACCGCGGGCAGGGGCGCGTCCGCGAGCGAGGCGCGCAGGATGACGTTGGACGCGCCCCCCTCGACGGGCCGCAGCGCGCCCGCCTCCGCGCGCTCATAGCCGGGCAGGCGTCGCAGCCACGCCTGCAAGGCGGCGGGCGCGGGCGTCTCCATCAGCGCTCCTCGGCGGCGGCGAACAGCGCGACGAGGGGCGGGTTGACGTAGTAGTTCGCGCTCCCCGCCCGGCGCTTGTCGAGAAAGCCCTCGGCGGCGAGCCGCTCAAGGTAGCGGCTCGCCGTCTGGCGGGACACGCCCAACTCGTCCTGGACGTAGCCGATCTTCGTATAGGGATGCCGGAACAGGTTGTTGAGCAGATCCTGCGAATAGATCTTCGGCAGCTTGTCGCGCATCTCGTGCTTCGTCGCCAGCATCAGCTCGTCGATGCGCTCGACGAGGCGCAGGGCCTCCCGCGAGGTCTCCGAGACGGCCCGCAGGAGATAGAGCGCCCACGCCTCCCAGGCCCCGTCTTCCCGCACCGCCTGCAGCAGGCGGTAGTACTCGGCCTTCGAGCGGTTGATGGCGCGGCTGAGGTAGAGGATGGGAAAGTCAAGCAGCCCCATCCGCACCAGGTACAGCACATTCAGGATGCGCCCCACCCGCCCGTTCCCGTCGGAGAAGGGATGAATGCTCTCGAACTGGTGATGGATGATGGCCATCCTCACGAGCGGGTCGAGACCGGAAACGCCCTCCTCAACGCCGCCGTCATTGACGAAGCGTTCGAGGGCGGTCATGTGCCGCACGATCTCCCCCGCGTCCTGGGGCGGCACGTAGACGATCTCCCCGCTCCGCTCATTGAGAAGCGCCGTACCGGGGACCGCCCGAAAGCCGTCGGTACGCAGCATCAGGGCGCGGTAGATCTCGATCAGCACGTTGTTCGTGAGGAGCCCGTCGCGCCTCGTCATTTCACCGAAGCCCCGCTGGAGGGCCTCCCGATAGCGGGCGACCTCCTTGGCGGACGCATCCAGCGAGGCCTCCCGAAAGAGCGTCGCCTGGAACAGTTTGTCCCGGGTCGTGACGATGTTCTCGATCTCGGAGCTTTCCATCGCCTCCTGGAGCGAGAGCGTATCGATCAGCACGCCCGGGTTCGGAACGCTGTGCGCGCGGCCCTTCAATTCCGCGAGCCGGCGATGCGCATCCGCGACAGCGCGCAGGATGGGCGCCGACTCGAAGTCGGCGGGCGGCGGCAGCGGCGGCAGATCCCAGGATGGCTCCAGCACGGCAGCCCTCATGTTACAGAAATCGCGTTCTTGTAACACGTCTTGCCGGACATGTTACAGAAATCGCGTTCTTGTAACATCTCCCGAAGGTGATGTTCCACAAATCACCATCCCTGGGCGTCCGCCGGGGATGTTACAGAAATTGCATTTTTGTAACATGCTGCGCCGCGGGTGTTACAAGAACTGCCATCCGTGAGCAGGCGCGCGGGGCGCCGGTGGCCTCCAGCGGGCGCTACTGTACGATAACCGCCCCGCCGACCTTAAGGACGGCGGGGGAGCAGGGTTGGGCATGGCCATCGACCGCATCATCCGCGTGGACATGAGCACCGGCGACGTGACCGAGGAGCGCGCCCCCGAGGCGTACGCGCTGCTCGGCGGACGCGCCCTCACCTCGCGCATGCTGCTGGAGGAGACGGACGCCCGCATCCACCCCCTGGGCGAGGCCGCCCGGCTCTACATCGCGCCGGGCCTGCTGGCGGGCACGGCCGTGACCACCAGCGGGCGCACCAGCTTCGGCTTCAAGAGCCCGCTCACGGGCGGCACCAAGGAGGCGAACGTCGGCGGCCAGCTGGGCCACCGGCTGGCGCGCCTCGGCATCAAGGCGATCGTCGTCTCCGGCGCCTCCCCCCACGGCTGGCAGCGGCTCGACATCGACGGCGGCAGCGCGCGCCTCTCCCCCGCGGACGACCTCGCCGGACGCGGCAACTACGACCTCCACCGCGAACTCGTGGGCGAGGCGCTGCGGACGCGCGCCGCCGCCACCATCGGACCGGCGGGCGAGCGCCGCATGGCCTCCGCCTCCGTGGCCGTGACCGACCCCGAGGGCCGCCCCACGCGCCACGCGGCTCGCGGCGGGCCCGGCGCCGTCATGGGCGCCAAGGGCCTGAAGGCGATCGTCGTGGACGACGCCGACGGCGTCCGCACCGTCCCCGGCGAGAACGCCAGGGACTTCAAGGGCGAGGTGGTCAAGTTCAGCAAGATGGTGCTGGAGGACCCCCGCGTCCACAACACCAGCCGCTACGGCACCGCCGGCGTCATCAAGTTCGTGAACCGCGACAACGTGCTCTCCATGCCCACGCGCAACCACCGCGACGGAAGCTGGGAACGCGCCGACTCGATCAGCGGCCAGGTGATCGAGGAACTGGGCAAGGAGCGCGGCGGCAAGATGCTGCCCTGCATGGCGGGCTGCATCATCAAGTGCGCCATCCTCTACAACGACGCCGACGGCGAGCACGTGACGACGGCGCTGGAGTTCGAGACGATCGCGCTGCTCGGCTCGAACCTCGAAATCGGCCCCGCCGACGCCGTCGCCGAACTGGACCGGCTCTGCGACGACATCGGGCTGGACACGATCGAGGTGGGGAACGCGATCGGCGTGGCGATGGAGGCGGGCGTGCTCCCCTGGGGCGACTGGGAGGGGACGAAGCGCCTGCTCGACGAGGACATCCGCGGCGGCACGCCCCTCGGGCGCATCGTCGGGGGCGGCACGGCGCACGTCGCCGCCACCTACGGCATCGACCGCGTGCCCGTGGTCAAGGGCCAGGGGCTGCCCGCCTGGGAGCCGCGCACGCTCAAGGGCATGGGCGTCACCTACAGCACCAGCCCGCAAGGCGCCGACCACACCGCCGGCATGGTCACGGCGCGCGGCGCGACCCCCGACACGCTCGTGAAGCAGAGCCGCCACGAGCAACTCGTCATGATGGCCGTCGATTCCGTCGGCGTCTGCCAGTTCACGAACGCGCTGCCGGGCGACATGGCCGCCTTCATCAGCGAGCGCTTCGGCGAGCCCATGACGGACGAACGGTTGCTGGCCCTCTCGCGCGAGGCGATCGAGACGGAACGCGAGTTCAACCGCCGCGCCGGCTTCGACCGCGAGGACGACCGCCTGCCCCACTGGCTCCGCGAGGAGCCCCTCCCCCTCCCCGACGGCCCCTCCGTCTTCGACATCGAGGACGCGCTCGTCGATGAGGTCTGGGCCTGACGCTCACTCCCCGCGCAGCGCCCGCAGCTGGGCCACGTGCTCCTCGTCGTGGGCGGCGGCGTGCGCGACCAACTCCGCGACCGTGACGGTCCCGAACCCGGGATGGCGTCCCGCACGCTCCCAGGCGTCCGGGGCGCACTCGCGCAGGAGCTCGGCGCTCCCGTAGCGCACCTGCTGGAAAGCGCTCAGCGCCGCCTCGGGGTCGCGGAACACGTAGAGCAGCTTGCGCTTCCACGGGTCCGGGTCGATGGCGGGCAGGGCGGGCTCGCCGCCCGCGAGAGCGAGACGCACCTGCACGGCCCGCACCAGTTCGGCGTCGGCGAGATGGAGGACGACGTCGCGCATCGACCAGTCCTCGCCCGGCGGGCGGCGGTTGAGCGTGACGGGACCAGTCCCCGCGAGCGCCTCGCGCACGAGCGCCGGCCCGCGCGCGAAGCGCTCATAGGCGTCGGCATGGGCGTCGGGAATGCGCGGCACGCGCACAGTGTAGGAGAGCGCGCCGCTATCGCGCGGCTGAGCGCGGAGCGATCGCCACCTCCCGCTCGGCCTCGCTATACTGGCGGCATGGTCTTCGTTGAAGAGATGCCGCTGGGACGGAACATCAAGCTGCCCCCGGAGGTGCGGGAGGCGTTCGCCCGCGAGAACGAACGGATGGAGCGCATCCGTGTCTTCTGGGCGGAGCACAAGGCGGAGCTTCTCGAACGGTACCCCGATCAGTTCGTGGCGGCGGACGTCGAAACGGGCGAGGTCGTCGATACCGATACGGACTTCCTCACGCTTCACCGCAGGCTCACGGCGATGGGCTTCCCCCGGGACGACCGGGTAGCTGTCGAGTTCATGCGCACGAACCCGTACGTGGCCTGGTGATCCGGGGCTACTTCGCGGACTCCTCCCCCTACGTGGAGTTGCTGGTGTCGATCCCCGTGCTCGCGACGGGTTATCAGAAAGCGGCCTTCCTCGTGGACACGGGCGCCACGATGACGGTTCTCCATCCCCGCGCGGCGCTCGGTTCCCTTGGCATCCCGGAGCATGAACTGGACGCCCGCAGGTGGGACCAGATCGAGCCGGTGGCGGGCATCGGGGGCCTGACGCCGTGCCTCCGGGTCAGCGCCACCTACGTCTTCGAGCACGACGACGGGGAGTACGACGCCTTCGAAGACGACATCTTCGTGGCCGCCATCACGGCGTCGAACCGTGAGGCCCCGTCGCTGCTCGGCGCGAACGTCCTGCGCCACTTCCGCCTGACCGCCGACTACCCCCGCCTCCGGGTCACGCTGGAATAAACCCCTCCCGCTCACTCAGCCGCGCCCCCGGCGCGGCGCTCTCCTACCGGACGCCGGTGCTACACTGCCGGAACCTATGCCACCGGCTCAGCGCGACTTCTACGACGTGCTCGGCGTCGCCCGGGACGCGTCCGCGGACGAGATCAAGCGGGCGTACCGCAAGCTCGCCATGGAGTACCACCCCGACCGCAACGCGAGCGACGACGCGGCCGAGCGCTTCAAGGAGATCAACCGCGCCTACGAGGTGCTCTCCGACACGGACAAGCGCGGCGCCTACGACCGCTTCGGCCATGCGGGCGTGGACGGCGCGGGCGGCCCCTCGGGCTTCGACGGGTTCTCGTCCTTCGAGGGCTTCGGCGACATCTTCGACGCGTTCTTCAGCGGCGCGGGCGGGCGGGGCGGACGGCGGCGCGGTCCGGCGCGCGGCGCGGACCTGCGCGCGCGCATCACGCTCACCTTCGAGGAAGCGGCGTTCGGCGTGGAGAAGGAGCTCGACTACGCGCGGCTGGAGCACTGCGACGGCTGCGGCGGCTCCGGCGCGGCCCCCGGCAGCAGCCCCGAGGTCTGCGCCGAGTGCAACGGCGCGGGCGAGATCCGCCGCGCCCAGCAGAGCGTCTTCGGGCAGTTCGTCAACGTCTCCGCCTGCGGGCGCTGCCGCGGCGAGGGGCGCGTCATCACGAACCCCTGCGCCGAGTGCCGCGGACGCGGCGGCGTGCGCCGCCAGCGCCAGATCAGCGTCAAGATCCCCGCGGGCGTGGACAACGGCCAGCAGGTGCGGCTCACGGGCGAGGGCGAGGTCGGTGAGCGCGGCGGCCAGCCGGGGAGCCTCTACGTCGTGCTCAACGTGCGGCCCCACGAACTGTTCGAGCGCCTCAACGACGACATCCTCTACGACCTCCCGCTGAACCTGGCGCAGGCGGCGCTGGGCGCGAGCCTGAAGGTCCCCACGCTCGAAGGCGACATGGATTTCGACGTGCCCGCGGGCACGCAGAGCGGCGATGAGTTCGTGGTGCGCGGCGAGGGCGTGCCGCGCCTCAACAGCACGCGCCGCGGCGACATGATCGTGCGCGCCGCTGTGGTCGTGCCGGAGACGCTCACGGAGGAGCAGCGCGGCCTGCTCGAACAGCTCGCGGACACGCTCGGCACGCCCTCGCTGCCCAGCCGCCACAAGAGCTTCCTGGAGCGGCTGCGCGACGCCGTGGCCGGCTAGCGCCGCGGCGGGGACGCTCGCATGACCGGACTCTGGTACGAGATCACCGCGCAGACGCCGCCCGCCCTCGTCGAGGCCGTCTCCTCGGTCATGCGCGAGGCCGCGCCGGGCGGGCTCGCCGTCGAGGAGCCGGTCGACCTGCTCGGGCCGGAGGAGGGCTTCGCCGTGCGCGCGGGCGAGCCCGTCGCGCTGCGCGTCTACCTGCCCGCGAGCGAACTGGGCGCGGTCCTCACCCAGCGGCTGCGGAAAGACCTCGCGGACTTCCCCGACGTCGGCCTGACGGCGCGCCCGCTCTACGAACAGGACTGGGCGGTGAGCTGGCGCGAGTTCTTCGGGCCAGTGACGGCGGGGCGCATCGCAGTCGTGCCCTCGTGGGTCGAGTACGAGGCGGAACCGGACCAGCTGATCGTGCGGCTCGACCCCGGGCAGGCGTTCGGCACGGGCCACCACGAGACGACGCGCCTCTGCCTGGCGGCGCTCGATGAGACCGTGCGCCCGGGCATGCGCGCGCTCGACGTCGGGGTCGGCTCCGGCATCCTCTCGATCGCGGCGGTGAAGCTGGGCGCGGCGCGCGTGGACGCCTTCGAAATCGACCCCATCGCGGCGGACGTGGCCCGCGCCAACTGCGAGGCGAACGGCGTCGCCGGGCGCGTGACCGTGCACGGCGGCTTCCCCGCCGAGGGCGCTCCCCCCGCCGACCTCGCCGTCGCGAACGTGAGCGCGCGCGCGGACGTCGAGCTGGCGGGGGCGCTGGCCGCTTCGCTCACGCCCGCCGGACGCCTCATCGCCAGCGGCTTCCTCACGAGCGACCGCGAGGACGTGCTGGACGCCTTCGCCGCGCACGGCCTGACGCTGACGGGCGAGCGCGAGGAGCAGGAGTGGGCGCTCCTCGAACTGAAACTGCAGGCGGGCTGAGCGATGGACGCCCCGCCCCGCATCTGCGTGCCCGAGGGCGTGACGCCCGGAGCGCTGACCCTGCCCGAAGCGCGGGCGCGGCATCTCGCGGCGCGGCGGCTGCGGCGCGGCGACGAGTTCCTCGTCTTCGCCGGCAACGGACGCGAGTACCGCGCCCGCCTCGAGGAACTGTCCCGCAACGGCGCGACGGCGACCGTCGGGGAGATCGCGCGGCAGGCCCCGCCCCCCGCGCGCAGCGTCGAGGCGTGGTGCGCGAACGTGCGCGCGAACCGCATGGAGTGGGCCATCGAGAAGTGCACGGAAGCGGGCGCGAGCGTCTTCCGCCCCATCATCACGGAGCGCTCCGCGCGGGGCGATGCGGTCTCGGAGGAGCGCTCCGCGCGCTGGCGGCGGATCGCCATCGAGGCCGCGGAGCAGTGCGGGCGGCTCTACCTGCCCATGATCGCGCCCGTCACGGCCTTCACGGCGGCCCTGGAGAGCCTTCGCGGACCGCTCATCCTGGCGGACCAGACGGGCGAGTACTGGCGGGAGGCGGCCTCGCGACTGCCGGGACGCGGGGCGCTGGCGGTCGCGGTCGGACCCGAGGGCGGCTTCACCGAGGCGGAGACCGCGCTGGCGACCGAAGCGGGCGCGCTCGTCGCCTCGTTCGGGCCGAACACGCTGCGCACGGAGACGGCGGCGGTCGTGGCCGTCGCCGCCCTCGCCAGCGCCTAGGCGCCGGACGCCGCGATCGCGCGCGCGCGGGCGAAGACGGCGTCGAACATCGCCTCCGTCAGCTTCCCCGTGAACGTGTTGCGCTGGCTGGGGTGGAAGGAGTCGAGCAGGGTGCGCCCGTCCGGCAGCGCCGCCTCGGCCAGGTGGCCGAACTTCGGGCGCGGGCGCAATCCCGCGAGGTCGCACACCGCGTCGTGCGCGTAGGCGCCGAGCGCCACCACCACCCGCGCCCCGCCCAGCAGGCCGAGTTCGCGGCGGGCGTAGGGCAGGCAGGCGGCGCGCTCCTCGCGGGCGGGACGGTTGTCCGGAGGCGCGCAGCGCACGATCGCGCCGATGTACGCGCCGCTCAACCGCAGCCCGTCGTCGATGTCCGTGCTCGTCGGCTGGTTCGCGTAGCCCGCGCGGTGGAGCGCCCCGTAGACCCAGTCGCCGGAACGGTCGCCCGTGAACACGCGGCCCGTGCGATTCCCCCCGTGCGCGGCGGGCGCCAGCCCCACGACGTACAACTCCGCATCGGGGTCGCCGAAGCCGGGCACGGGACGGCCCCAGTAGGTCCAGTCGCGGTAGGCGGCGCGCTTCTCCCGCGCGACCTGCTCGCGCCACTCGACCAGCCGCGGGCAGGCGCGGCAATCCGCGATCTCGCGGTTCAGCGCATCAAGGGCGCGGGCGCTCACCGGCGCTCAGGCCAGCTCGATGGCGCCGTGCCCAAGCGCCAGGGCGGCGATGCCCGTGCGCGACGCGCTGCGCTCGAACTCGTCCGGCGTCAGGGCGAACGGCTCGATGTCGACGGGGCCGTCCCAGCGGTCGTAGAGGGCGTAGTAGCGCTGCCAGAGGTCCATCCCCTCGAAGCGCGTGGAGACGGCGATGATGTCGCAGTCGCTGCCGCGCCGCCAGTCGTCGCGGGCGCGCGAGCCGAAGAGCAGCACGCGCGTGGCCCCCAGTTCGGCGACGGCGCGCACGGCGAGGCGGCGGGCGGCCTCCAGCGTCGCCTCGTGCTCGTCGCGGGCGGCGCGCCTCAGCTCGGCAGGCGGCTGGAGCACCACGCGTGCACCTCCTCCGCGCTCGCCAGCGCCTCACCCGCGATCTCCTCGTTGAAGCACTTCGCGGGGTTCCCGTTCGCGGCGTCGGGATAGCGGCTGGTCCGGTAGAGCGGGTTGAGCCGCTGCGCCGCGCGGATGACCGCCTCCGGCGCCTCCAGCCCCTCCGCCAGGTCGATCAGGTTGTGCGTGCGCGGCGGCAGGCCGTCGCTCTCGTGGATCCAGAGCGCCTTCAGCGCCGACTCCGCGATCTGGTGCGACAGGAACGCCGTGACGCGGTAGCGACCGCCCCCGAGAGTGAAGCGCGCCTCGTCGAGTTGCTCCTCGGCGAGCGTGAACCACGTGCGAAAGTCCTGCGCCATGCGGACAGTGTAGCGAACGCGCGGGCCGCTCAGGCGGAACGCTTGTTGCGGCGGCGGCGCTTGCGGCGGCGGCGCACAGCGGCGGCCACGGGCGCGACCCACATCGCGCCGATGGCGGCCATGGCGATGGTGAGGTGGCGCCGCTGCTCCGAGCCCATCCCCGTGAGGCTCTCGGCCGCTTCCCGCAACTGCCGCGCGAGATCGTCGGGCACGCCCAGCGCGCCCTGCGAGAAGTCGAACGTGTCCTGCGAGCGATCGGGGCCGGTCGTCGGGTCGTCCGGAACGTCCATGCGCCGAGTATACGCCGCACGCTCAGGCGGAGGACGGCCCCGCCAGTTCGTCCGCGAGGAACGCGAGCAGTTCCCCGACCTCTTCCTGCGCGACCACGGCGTCAGCGGCGGCGACAACCTCGGGGGGCGTCTCCGCGCCGCCCGCGACCGCCACGGCGAGCGCCTGCGCGCCGCCCGCGCGGAGGGCGCGCGCCGCCTCGAACATGGCCACGTCCGTGAGGTCGTCGCCCAGCGCGAGCACGGAGCGCGGGCGGTGGCGCGCGGCGAGGGCGGCGACGGCGGCGTCCTTGCCCGCGTCCTCCGGCAGCGCCTCCAGCACGAACCGTCCGGCCTGGAGGCGGAGGCCCGCCGGCAGCTCCGCCAGCGCCTCCCGCAGCGCCCCGGCCAGCGACGGGTCGGCGCGGTAGTGGAAAGCGACGGAGCGCGCCTTCCGCTCGACCCGCAGGGGCGTGCCCGCGAAACGCGCCTCGACCGCCTCCGTGAGCGCATCAAGGCGCTCGGCGAGCGCGGGATCGGGGGCGGACGCCCCTCCCGCCCCGAACGAGGCCTCGTGTCCGTGGCTGGCCGCGAACTCGGCGCCCGCGACGGGCGCGAGCGCGCGCGCCGTGGCCAGGTCGCGCCCCGTCACGATGGCGACGTGCGCCACTCGCGCGAGCCGCTCCAGCGCGGCCAGCGTGGCGGGCGGCACGCGCGCGTCCTCCGGGCGCGGGACGATGGGGGCGAGCGTGCCGTCGAGGTCGCTGGCGACCAGCAGCGGCGCGGGGCCGCGCGCGAACTCCCGCAGGCGGCGCGCCAGCGCCGCGTCCAGCGTCATGCCCCGTCGAGCGCGCCCAGGAAGGTGCGCCCCCACGCGTGCGCGTCGCGCTCGCGGACGGCGGCCACGAGCCGGTCGCTGATGCGCCCCGGACGGCCGTCGAGCGCCTCCTGCAGCGCGCGTTTCGCGCCCTCGGGATCGAGCGGGTCGAAGGGAACGAGGCCGTCCCGTTCGAAGCCCGCGTAGGCGGAGGCGACGCCCGCGTCGCGCCCCGCGAGGATGACGCCGCGCTCGGCGGCGGGCCGCGCGGACTGCGCGATGGCGGCCTGCAGCGGCACCAGGTTCATGCCGTCGGCGAGGGAGGCGGTGAAGACGACGTCCGCCTCGCGCAGGAGCGCCAGCACCTCGCTCCAGGCGAGCGCCTCGCGGCTCTGGATGAAGGGCAGGCCGCGTTCGGCGGCGAGCCGCGCGGCCTTCGCCGCCAGCCGCTCGCATTCCGCCTGGAGCGCGTCGTAGGCGGGCACGCCCGCGCGCGTGGGCGCCGAAAACCCGGCGTAGGCGAAGCGCGCGCCCGCCTCCAGCGCCGCGATCACCGCCGCCAGCCGCTCCGGCACGCCCTTCGTGTAGTCGGCGCGTTCGAGGCCCGCGACGAGGGGCAGCGCGGGGTCGCGGCGAACGGCGGCGGGCGGAACGGCCTCCGCGGCCTCGCGCGCGAGCGCTTCCGCGTCGATGCCCGCGGGGAAGGCGGCGATGCGCACGAGCCGCCCGTTCACGCGCAGGTCGGGGCCCTCGGCGCGCGCGCCGCAGAGGCGCTCGGCGGCCTCGCGCAGCCGGTCGGCGTCCGCCTCGGTCTGGACGCCCGCGAGGTCGGCCCCGAGGATGCCGCCGAGCCACGCCGCGAAGCGCGCCCGCGCGGGCGGCGGCAGGGAGGGCTCGGCCACGGCGAGCGAGGGGAAGGGCGTGTGCAGGAAGAAGCCCGTGCGCCCGCCGTAGCCCCCTTCCCGCAGCATCGCGGGCGCGAGCGCGAGCTGGTAGTCGTGCACCCAGCACACCTCCCCGCCCACCGCCAGCGCCGCCCCCGCGAAGGCCCCGTTGACGCGCTCGTACGCGGCCCAGGCGTCCTCCGACGGGGGCTCCGGCGCGGGGTAGTAGGCGCACGCCTCGGGGAGGTCGGCGCGCACGAGGTGGAGCAGCGGCCAGAAGAAGCCGTTGGCCACCTCCGCGTAGTGGCCGCGCCAGTCGGACTCACTCAGGTAGAGGCGCTGGTGGCGGATGGGGCCGGCGGGCGTCTCCAGCAGCTCGAAGCCGTCGCCGTCCGTCCAGGCGCGGTCGTGGGGGCCGCGGCCCGCGCCGATCCACGTCGTCCCGCGAGCGCCGTCCCAGGGCGCGAGCGCGGGCCGCACCGCCTCCACGAGCCCCCCGGCCGCGGGCGACACGCCCCCCGCGACCCCCGGCGGGGCGTGGTGATCGAGCAGCGCGCGGTTCGCCAGAATGAGGTCCACGAGGAGAGTGTAGGCGCGCGGGCGGCGCGCCGCCCCCGGCCCCGCGAGCGCGGGCGGCGCGCTGCCCGTACACTGGCGCGCATGTGGAAGACGATCGGGTTGCTCAGCGTCGTGTGCCTCGGCTTCATCGGGCTGCTGGTGGGCCTCTCGCTAGGCGGGATGGGGTAGGCGCGCGAGGCGCGCCGGCTAGCGGCCACTGGCTCCTGGCTGTTGGTCCCCACCCCAAGCGCCGCCAGCCGACAGCCAACAGCCACACATGACCGACGGCATCGTTTCGCGGCACCTGAACCGGCGGCTCAGCCGCCCGCTGGCGGCGGCGCTGGCGCACACGCCCCTCACGCCCAACGGGGCCACGTTCCTGACGCTGGCGTTCTCGCTGGGCGCGGGCGCGCTGGTGGCGCTGGGATGGCAGGTGGCGGGCGGCATCGGCATCCAGCTGGCCAGCGTCATCGACGGCGTCGACGGCGACCTCGCGCGCCTCACGGGCCGGACCTCGCGCTTCGGCGCGGCCCTCGACGCGATCGCGGACCGCTACGCCGACGCGGCCATCCTCGGGGGCATGACCATCTACGCCGCCCGCTTCGAGGAGTGGCCCCACGCCGCCGCCGTGGGAGCGCTGGCGCTGGCGGGCGCGCTCACCGTCAGCTACAGCCGCGCCCGCGCCGAGGCCGAGGGCTTGTGGCCGCTGGCCTCGGGGGCGCGCTGGGGCGCGGGCGCCGCGCTGGGGATGCTGGCCACGCGCGACGTGCGCCTGCTGGCCGCGGCGGCGGGAACGATCGCGGGCCAGTGCTACTGGACGCTGGTCGCCCTCGGCGGCGCCAGCGCCCTGACCGTGGCCGTGCGGCTGATCAGCGGCCGGTGGCCCGCCCCCCAGGAGCCAACGGCCAACAGCCAATAGCCAACCAGTTAACGCCATGACGAGCGCGGTCGCGGGCGTGAGCGAGGGGCCCGGCGCGGGGCTGTTACCCTTACGCCATGACGAGCGCGGTCGCGGGCGTGAGCGAGGGGCCCGGCGCGGGGCTGACCGCGACGGAGGCCGCCCGCCGCCTGGCCGCCGGCGAGGCCAACGTCGACACCACCGGCCAGCGCAGCGACTGGGACGTGGTCCGCTCCAACGCGCTCTCCTTCTTCAACGTCATCCTGCTCGTCATGATCGTGGCCCTGCTCATCGTCGGCGAGTTCCGCGACGGGCTCTTCGTCGGCGCCGTCGTCTTCGCCAACATCGTCGTCTCCACCTACCAGGAGCTGCGGGCCGTGCGCACGCTGCGCGAACTGGTGGCGCTCACCGCCCCGCGGGCGCTCGTCGTGCGCGGCGGCGAGGAGCGCGAGATCCCCGCCGAGGAAGTCGTGCGCGGCGACCTCGTCCACCTCCGCCCCGGCGACCAGGTGGTCGCCGACGGACCCGTCACGGGCCGCTCCGGCGAGGTTGACGAGTCGCTCCTCACGGGCGAGTCCGACTCCATCCGCAAGGCCCCCGGCGACGAACTGCTCTCCGGCTCCTTCTGCGTCGCGGGCGACCTCTACTACACCGCCGAGCGCGTCGGGCACGAGGCCTACGCCCTCCGGCTCACGGCGGACGCGCGCCAGATCGTGCGCCGCATGACCCCCCTCCAGATCCACCTGAAGCGCCTCCTGCGCGTCCTCGTCGGCGCGACCATCGTGCTCACCGTCGCCCTCCTCATCTCCTACAGCGTCGAGGACCGCGGCTTCACCGAGTCCCTCAAGGCGACAACCGCCACCGTGACCACGATCGTGCCCGTCGGCCTGCTCCTGGGCATGACCGTCGCCTTCGCCGTCGGGGCCGTGCGCGTCTCCCGCTCGGGCGCCATCGTGCAGGACATCCAGGCCGTCGAGGCGCTCAACTACACCGACGTCGTCTGCCTCGACAAGACGGGCACGCTCACCGCCAACCGCCTCACCGTCGAGAACGTGACGTGGGCGCCCGGCGCCTCCGGGCTGGAGGGCTGGCTGGGCGCCTTCGCCGACGCCACCGCCGACGAGAGCAAGACCGCCTCCGCCCTCGCCGACCGCTTCGCCGGGGGGAAGAACGCCGCCGTGGCCGAGGCGCAGGTGCCGTTCAGCTCGGCGCGGCGCTGGAGCGCGGTGCAACTCAAGGCCGGCCCCGAACGCCGCACGTTCGTGCTGGGCGCGCCCGAGGCGCTCATCGAGATCGGGCAGGCGGACGGCCTCCTCGCCGCCTACGAGGCCGCCAGCGCCCGCGGCCTGCGCGGCGTCGCCTTCGCCGAGGTCACCGCCCTCCCCGACCCCGACGCCCCCCTCCAGAACGTGCGCCCGCTCGCCCTCATCACCGTCGGCGACGTGCTCCGCCCCGAGGTCAAGGAAGCCTTCCGCCTCATGGCCGAGCTCGGCATCGAGCCCAAGATCATCAGCGGCGACAACCCCCGGACCGTCGCCGCCCTCCTCCAGCAGCTCCGCATCGAGACGCCCGGCGGCGCCATCGCCGGCCCCGACCTCGACAAGCTCTCCCCCGAGGCGTTCGCCGAGGCCGTCCAGTCGCACAGCATCTTCGGGCGCATCTCCCCCCGCCAGAAGAGCGGCATCGTCGAGGCCCTGCGCGAGCAAGGGCGCTTCGTCGCCATGGTCGGCGACGGCGCCAACGACGTGCACGCCCTGCGCGCCGCCGACGTCGCCGTGGCCATGGAATCGGGCACCTCCACGGCGCGCGGCGTGGCCGGCATCGTGCTCGTGCGCGACTCCTTCGCCGCGCTCATCCGGGGCGCGCGCGAGGCCACCTTCGTCCTCGGCAACTCCGCCCGCCTGAGCAAGCTCTTCATGGCCAAGAGCGTCTACGCCTACCTGCTCATCTTCGCGACGAGCCTGCTGGGGCTGGACTTCCCCTTCCTCCCCCGCCACGGCTCGCTCACGGCCACGCTCGCGCTCGGCATCCCCGCCGTCTTCATCTCCATCAGCATCCCGCCCCCGCAAGCGGGCAAGGACTACCTCACGAGCGTCCTCCGCTTCGCCCTGCCCGCGGGCATCTCCCTCGCCATCGTGGCGATGGTCGTGCAGTTCTTCGTCGAATGGGCCTTCGGGCAGGGCGTGGAGGAATCGCGCACGCTCGTCTCGCTCGTCATCGGCTTCACCAGCATCGGCTTCATGATCGAGGTGCTCGGCTTCGAGGGCGCCTCCTTCCGCAGCCTCACGCGCCCGATCATGACCATGTTCCTCGGCGGCATCCTCGGCTTCGCCCTCGTCCTCACCGTCTACACCCCCTGGCTGCGCGACTTCTTCGATTTCTCCCCCATCAACGCGGGCGAGTGGGCCATCGTCGGCGTCGGCACCGCCGCCGCCCTCGCCGGCCAGTACTACGTCTCCCACCACTGGCGCGAAATCATCGCCTTCATGCTCGCCACCCCCGGCGCCAAGGACCGCCTGCGCGGCCGGGAGGCGTGAGGGGGGCGTTGGCTGTTGGCTATTGGCTATTGGCTATTGGGGGAGCAAAACACTACTTGGCTCTACACATTGACACGCTCCGGGGCGACCGGGAGAATCCGGCGCTACCCGAAAGGGATAGCGTATGACGCAGGAACAGCCCCGCTGGCGCTTCGCGCGCATGACGCCCGCTGAGATCAACCAAGATCCCGTCCAGGGCGAATTCTTCAGCCGTGAGTCGGACCTGCCCGGACGGCTCGTCCGCGAAGCCATCCAAAACTCGCTCGACGCCCGTCGCGACGGGGAGACCGTGCGGGTGCGCTTCACGTTCAGCGGCGATCGTGATGCGCTGCCGCCAGAGAAGGCGGCGCGTTATCTCGACGGGCTGGAGGAGCATGTCGAAGCGGTTGTCGAAGGTGGCGGGATGGCGCACCAGAGTGACGAGGACGACGAGGGGGAAGCGGAGGCAGCCTATGACGCGCTGGCCAGATTCGGCGCGCCCATGGAGTACCTCGTCGTCGAGGACTTCGGCACGACGGGGCTCGCGGGCGACATCGGGGCCAACTCCGAGCGGGAAGAGGGCAACGACTTCTGGGGCTTCTTCCGCAGCATCGGCATCTCGCCGAAGGGGGAGGACGCAGCCGGATCGTGGGGGCTGGGAAAGTGGGTCTTCCCCGACGCCTCCGTCATCAACGCCTACCTGGGGATGACGCAGCGCCACGGCGAGGACAATTGGCTGCTCATGGGCATGGCGCTGCTCAAGACGCACCACATCGACGACGTCAAGTATCGCTACTACGGCTCCTTCGCCGCCCACTCCGACGATGACGACAACGAATGGTTGCCGCTACCCGTCGAGGCGCAAAGCGATTCCGACTTCATCCTCGCAGCCCTGCAGGATTTCCGGCTGAAGCGTCTCGACGACCCCGGCCTCTCCGTCATCGTACCCTTTCCGAAGAGCGACCTGATCCCGTCCGCCATCGCGCGGGCCGTGCTCACGCAATACTTCCTGCCAATCCTACGCGGCGATCTGGTGGTTGAAGTCATTCACCCCGATCAGGGCAACCGGACCATTGATGGCACCACCATTACGGACGAAGTCAGGCACATCGCCAGTTCGGAACGGGATGATGAGTCGCCCGAGTCCCTGCGCGGAGTCATCGACCTCGCGCGGTGGGCCATTGACCAAGGAGAGGCGGTCCATATCGAACTGCCCGCGCGGAATCTCGCTGATGCGATGTCCAACCACGCGGAACTGGCCACGCTGCGGGAGCGCTACGAGGCTGGCGAGCGGATGGCGTTCCGCCTGACCAGAGACGTTCGCGCGAGGAACGACACCGAGTCAGCGGAGAGCAGCTTCCGTCTCTACCTTGAGCGGGCGACCAGCTTGTCCGAAGGGCACGATTACTTCGTGCGCGGAAACCTCCGCATTCCCCACATGGACCACATCAGGCGGCAGAAGGCGCGCGCCCTCGTGCTCGTGGACGAGAAGTCCCCGCTGGGCCACATGCTGCGAGACGCGGAGGGCCCAGCGCACGAGTCGTGGGATCCGAACGCCCAGCGACTCAAGGACAACTGGAGCGGTGGCCCTCAGCGCGTACGGGACGTTCGGCAGGCCGCCGTGAACCTGCTTCAGCGGCTGATCGAGCGGCCCGCCGAGCAGCAGATGGACGCCCTCGCCGATCTCTTCCCGGGCGATCCCTCGCAGATCGGCAGGGGACGCAGCCGGAGCAGCGGCGGCGGGACGACCGACGAGGGACCGCGACCGCCCTTCGAGAAGCCGAGCGAACTCGACATCGGCGAGCCGAGGGGCGCGATCGTCGTGAAGCCGCCTTCGCACCCTCCCAACGGCAGGACCTACACGGGGACCGTCTGGGAAGCGCGCTTCGCCTACGACACGGTGCGCGGCAGCCCCTTCACGGTCTTCGAGCGCAGCGTCAAGGACGGCTACCCCGACTTCTCGCTGCTCAACGAGAGCCTCCACGTCGTGCCCGAAAACTGCGAGATGGACGCCGATCTGCGCGAGCACAACGCCCTCCGCTTCACCGTCACCGCCGAGGAGTTCCGCCTCACCATCTCCGGCTTCGACGAGCGCGACCTCACGGTCAGGCTGGACGAGGTACGCGACGAGGCCGTCGCCGAGCGCGAGGATCAGGAGGGCGCGGCGTGATCAAGCGCATCAACCGCACGCAGCGGAAGACGATCACCAAGCGCGATGTCGAGATTCGCGTGCGCCCGACCGCGGGCCGTGGCGAAGCGCCGATCTTCGACGTCCAGATGGACCTCTCGCCATACGACTTCCCCGACGACGCATGCGTGCGCATCGAGGTCGCCCGCAGCAACGCGAGCCAGCGCTGGGAGTTCGGCACGGTCGGGGAGATCACGGAGCCTCGGGAGGAG
The DNA here is from genome assembly GCA_963664025.2 of Tepidiformaceae bacterium. Taxonomy (GTDB): domain Bacteria; phylum Chloroflexota; class Dehalococcoidia; order Tepidiformales; family Tepidiformaceae; genus UBA2991. Next base: position 256,548 of record OY760861.2, read on the forward strand.
GAGCGACGACTGACGGACGTGCCGAACGGGGGAACGTTCCGCGTCTTCGTGGTCGCCGACGACGGCACGGGGCGGCTGCTGGGACATGCCCCGCGGCTGCAGCCGAAGCTGCCGCGCAACTCGCGCCTTCCTCTGGAGGAGCGCGACCTCGGCGAGGAGGTCTGGCGCGTCGAGTTCGACGGCGAAGAGGGCGTCCCCGTGCTCCTCGTCAACAGCAAGGTCGAGGGCATCAGTGAGATCGTTCGCAGCGACCCAAGCTTCCGCGCGCTCGTGATGCCCGAGGTGTTCCGCGCCATCCTCACACGCATGACGCTTATCAACCGCGCCGATCCAGAGGACGAAAACGGCCCTTGGACGCACTGGTTCGGCATCGCGCGCGCCTACCACCCCGACGAGGAGCCGCCTGCGCTGCCGCAGACGGGGCCGGTGGACACCACCGAGATCGACCGCGCACGGGAGTGGATCGATGCGGTTGTCGCGAGGCTCGCGGAGAAGCCGCTGGATGCGGCGAACGCCTACACGGAGGCGCGCCGGTGAGCGCGGACAAGGTGGAGGCGCTCAACGCGCTGCGAGAGGCGCACAACCGGCTCACGCGGTCGGATGCGCCCCCGCGCGTGGACCTGCGCAACTACGTGGCCATCGATTCGCCGGCATGGAACGCGTACGTCGATGCCCGTGCCGTGCCTGGCTACAGCGTGAAGCTCGCCACCATGGTCAAGTGGCTCGATGAAGTGATCGTGCACCTGAAGAGCGAGCTCGAGCCCGTCGAACCGCCCGGAGTGGTCGAGCCAGTCGAGCCACCCTCCCCGCGCGATACGCACCGCGCGGGCGACCGCCTGACGGTCGATGACGCGGCCCCTGCCTCCGAGCGGCTCACCGAGATCATCCGCTACACGCTCAGCGAGCGCGAAGGGACCGATCCGGACGCGAGTCCGCGAACGGACTGGCCAGTTCCTCCTCCCACTTTCCCCGAGGACGCGAACGACGAGTGGCTCTACGGCCCCGCTTATGACGAGGCGGCGCAGAAGGAGCGCGCCCACCTGAACGCTATCCAGCGCGAGGAGCGGGCGCTTCGCTGGGTGGAGGAGCAAGCGAAGAGGCAAGCGCGTGAAGCCAGCGCCGCCCCCGTCACCCCCCATCACCCCCCGTCGGCACCGCACGCGGGAGGCGAGCCTCTCCGCCAGTTGACGAGTGCGGGCATCGAGCGGGCGCGCGTGTTCCTGGCGCAGTTGCGCGAGCGTCCCGAGACGGACCGCACGCCCCCGCGCGAACTGCTCCACGGCGAGCGTTACAGCCGCCCGTTCGACGAGACGGTGACGGTCGAGCCGCGCACTTTCCGTACGCGGCGGGAGGCAGGAGAGTACCTCTCCGGGCGGCTGGCGCCCATCCGCCACCGCGTCGTCGACGACGCTGGCGTCTGGTCGTGGTTGGGGATGTACTACTTCGCGGAGATGGCACCCAACGAACTCTCCCCGAACAACATGACCTTCCTGTTCGAGTCCGGTGAGCACACCTCCAACGCGAGCCGCAGCGACCTGCAGCGCTACCGCAACTACCTTTGGGGTTCGTGGACCCTCTATGAGCGGCACGGGGAACGCGCGGCCTTCCTGCTCGAACAGGAGATCTCGTCGTGGGACGACCTTTCTCAGCGCTCCTTCGGCTCGAACCGCGTGTTCAACTCCCTCGGAGTCGTCCAACTGATCCTGCGGCTTTACACGGAGGGAGCGGGGAAGAAGCGCGGCCACATTCATCGCGCGGGCGGGCTGCGGCACCTACTGCGGGTCCTGCCTCAGTTGGAGTTGACCTACGACGTCTACGGCATGGAGCCGGATGCGCTGTTGCGCGTGCTACCGCCTGTCTTTCGCGAGTGGGACATGGCGGGCGCGGACGGGAGGCACCCATGACAGCGCTGCGCGAGTTGACGCCCGAAGGCATCGAGCGCGCCCGAGAGTTCCTGGCACGCCTGCGCGAGCATCCTGATTCGGACCGCACGCCGCCGCCGGAACTGCTCGAAGCAGAGCGCTACAGCCGCTCGTTCGACGAGACGGTGACGATCGAGCCACTCACGTTCCGCACGCGACGAGGGGCGGGCGAGTACCTCTCTGAGGCGCTGGAACCTGTCCGTCACCATGTCACCGATCACGTGGGCATCTGGTCGTGGCTGGGCATGTACTACTTCGCGGACATCGTGCGGGTGAAGGACGGTCGCGTCCTGCTGCACGCCGACGAGTCGTCGCTCATGCTCGGCGGCAGAGCCGACCAGCGACGGTACCGACACTACCTGTGGTCAGCATGGCGGCTCTATGAGCAGCATGGCGAGAACGTGGCCTTCCTGCTCAACCGCCCGGTGACCGACTCCGGTGACATCGCGAAGGCGATCCTCGACTACCCACGCGTGTTCAACTCCCGCGGCGTGCCAAGACTCGTAATGGATCTCTACACCGATGGCGACCGCATGAAGCGCGGCTTCAGCACGCGCAAGCGAACCAACGGACCGCCCCCCAAGCCGGGGAACGTCTGGCACCTGATTGAGCGCGTTCTACCCCAATTGGAACTGACCTACGACGTCTACGGCATGAAGCCAGACGCGCTGCTTGCCATCCTGCCCGAGCCGTTCCACGCATGGGCCCGGGCTGGCGTCAGGGGCCCCGGTCAGTAAGCCCCCAGCGCTACCACCCCCGCTTCGCCAGCACCTCATCCTCCGGCAGGCTCGCCACCGCGAGACCGCGCATGGCCGCGCCGAGGCCGCGCGAGACCTGCGCCAGCAGCGCATCGTCCTCGAAGTGCGTCACCGCCTGCACGATGGCGCTGGCGACGGCGGGCGGGTTCTCCGACTTGAAGATGCCCGAGCCCACGAACACGCCGTCCGCCCCCAGCCGCATCATCAGGGCCGCGTCGGCGGGCGTCGCCACCCCCCCGGCGGCGAAGTTGACGACCGGCAGGCGGCCCTCGTCGCGCACCCGCTGGACCAGCTCGGCGGGCGCGCGCATCTCCGCGGCGACGCCGTAGACCTCGTTCTCGCGGAGGTCGCGCAGGCCCCGGATGCCCTCCCACACGGCGCGCATGTGGCGCACCGCCTCGACGATGTCGCCGGTGCCCGCCTCGCCCTTGGTGCGGATCATGGCGGCGCCCTCGGCGATGCGGCGCAGGGCCTCGCCCAGGTCGCGGCAGCCGCAGACGAAGGGCACGGTGAAGGGGCGCTTGTCGACGTGGTGGGCCTCGTCCGCGGGCGTGAGCACCTCGGACTCGTCGATGTAGTCGACGCCGAGGGCCTGGAGGATGGACGCCTCGACGAAGTGGCCGATGCGCGCCTTGGCCATGACGGGGATGCTGACGGCCTCGGTGATGCGCACGATGATCTCGGGGTCGCTCATGCGGGCGACGCCGCCGTCCTTGCGGATGTCGGCGGGGACGCGTTCGAGGGCCATGACGGCGCAGGCGCCCGCCTCCTCGGCGATGCGCGCGTGCTCGGGCGAGACGACGTCCATGATGACGCCGCCCTTGAGCATCTGCGCGAGCCCGGCCTTGACGGCCCAGGTGCCGCGCTCGCTCGCGCCGTTCTCGCTGACGGTTCCGCTGTCGCTCATGTTCCGCTCTCCCCGGTGGTGTTCGGTCGCGTTGCTATTCCTCGGCGGGCGGGGGCTCGTCGAAGCGCTCGCCGCGCCGCTCGGCGGCCTCGCGGCGAGCGTACCAGTCGAGCCAGCGCCGGCGCTCCTCGTCGCGGCCCTCGGTGCGCCCTCGGCGCGGCGCTCTTCGCGGACGCGCTCCAGTCCTTCCTCGAGCCTGCGTGCGATGACCATGCGTGCGCCCCGCCCTTACAACCTAGCGTACTCGCGCAGTCCGCTTCATGTCGCGCGGCGGCGCACGAGCGTGAGCCCGTCGCGCACGGTGAGCATGACGCACTCGATGCGCTCATCGCGGGCGAGCCGCTCATTGAGGGCGCGGATGGCGGCGGTGTCCTCCGTGTCGTCCTCGCCGTCGAGCACGCGCCCGGACCAGAGCACGTTGTCGAAGGCGATGAGGCCGCCGGGGGCGAGCTTGGGCAGGACGGCCTCGTAGTAGGCCGGGTAGTTCGCCTTGTCGGCATCGACGAAGACGAAGCCGAAGGGCCCGCCGAGCCTTGCGATGGAGTCGAGGGCCGGGCCGAAGTGCAGCTCGATGCGGTCGCCGAAGGGGCTGCGGGCGAAGTTGCGGCGGGCGATGGCGGCGTGCTCCTCGCTGATCTCGCACGTATGGAGCCGCCCGCCCTCCGGCAGCGCCTCCGCCATGGAGAGCGCGGAATAGCCGGTGAAGCAGCCGATCTCGAGAACCTGCCGCGGCTGGATGAGCCCCACGAGGAAGTTCAGCAGCCGCCCTTCGAGCCTCCCCGTGAGCATGCCCGCGCGCTGTCCCAGCGCCTGCGTCTCCTCCGTGATCTGCTGGAGCAGGTCCGGTTCGGGCGTCGTCACCGCGCGGGCGTACTCCTCGATGTCGGGCCGGACGAGCGGGTCCACGTCAGGCGCCCGCGGCCTCGTGGGCGCCGGGCGCGGACGCCTCGTCCGGCTCGGGGAGCAGGCCCTGCCGGGACATCGCGCGGTAGTCCCGCCACCGCTGTTCCAGCTCGCGGGTGACGTGGGCGGGAATGCGCTCCTCGCCGTCCGGCGTCACGACGATGCTGAACTCGTCGCGCCAGATGCGATCGCCCTCGCGGTAGACGACGAGCGACTTGACCACGGAGACGTTCGCCGGGTCGCCGCCTTCCTCAAGGGTCGTGTACTCGGGGAGTTCGCCCCGCTCCGCCAGTTCGAGGTAGTGCTGGTGGCGCTCCTCCCACGCGTCCGCGGTCGTACCGGACAGGGCGGTCTCGCCGTCCTCGTACACGATGACGGGGAACTCTTCCTCCCAGAGGCGATCACCGTCGCGGTAGACGGCGATACGCTCAATCCGCTCGCCGACCTGCTTGATCACAGCCATCTCAGCGATCCCTCGGCAGCCAGTACGCCGTCACGACCCGCATCGGGCGTCGCTCGTAGTTTACGCGTACGACCATCTTCCTGCCGCTCGGGGCGCGGCAGACGATCATGCAGACAGCGCCACGCGCATCCTCCGCGCCACGGTCATCACGGAAGATGACCGGCCCGCCGTCGCGAAGCGCGGCCATGATGTCAGCCCTTGGCGGCCGGTCGGCCCTGCCCTCGCGTTCCCTGGCGTAGTGCCGCGTGGGGCGCAGGACGCCACTCCGCGCGGCGGCGACGATTGCGTCCAGGTCGGCGGGCACGCGGCGGCGTTCCCCCGGCCCCTCAGACATCCTGGCGCCAGATGCGCGGCTCCTGTCCCGTCATCATGTCGCTCAGCGCCGAGAGCTCGACCCGCCAGGGCGTCAGCTTCAGCATCCCGAACTCGGGGTTGTCGACCGTCTGGAAGAACATCGCCGGGTCGTAGCCCACGGGCGGGGGCGCGTTCTTGATGAAGTCCCAGAGGCGCTGCTTCTCCGCGGGGTCGTCCTCCCACTCCGCCTTGCACTCGGCGTACACCTGCCGCTGGCCGAGGGGGTTCCCCGCGGGCAGGTCGAAGTAGGTGACGGAGACGTACGGGTGCTCCGCGACGTGCTTCGACTTGAGCGAAGTGCGGCCCGTCGCGATCCAGCCGGTCGAGCCCTCCCACACGGGGTGCAGGATGCGCGAGCGCGGCCTCCCCTTGCGGTCAATGGTGGTGACCGTGCACCAGACGAGGCGATTGACCTGATCGTTGAACTGCTCGGCAATGTCCTCGAAGGAATCGACTTCCATGCGTTGCCTCCAGCGCCCCGCTCCCGGCGGGCGCGCGAGCCGCTAGGATACGCGCCGATCGCGCCGAGGGGGCGCGGCATCCTGAACGGCCCTGGCGATCCCGCCGAACGACACCTCACTGGCTCCCAAGTCCCTGAGCCTTCGCAAACCGATGCTCTTCTGCTCTCCAACCTCGGCGTCGAGGACGGCGGTGGGCAGAACGAAGAACGTCCACTGCCCGACGTCGAGCGGGTTCAGCGTGGCCTTGCTCCTGTGATGCAGGAGACAGAAGACGTACACGTCGGACCAGCGAGCTTTCTCCTCGGAAGAACTGCCGGTGGTGTTGTCCCACGCTTGGGTTCGGGCGATCCCAAAGCTCGGCGTAGATTCCTTCTTCTGAAGCCACGTCTGGAGATAAGCCGCTGACTTCACTTCGATGGTGACGCCATCGGGCGTCTCGATATCGTGCTTTCCCCACTCATCCCGGACGCCGTCCGTGTCCTCTCCGGCGAAGGCCCCGACGGCAAGGCCCACGAGATACTCCGCGAACAGGCCCCTCGTCGTGTTCCCCACGAGGTCCGACCCGATCCAGCCCCAGAAGTCTCGCACGGTAGCGCCGACAGGCAACTGTTCGTCACCGCTCAGCGGCTCGGGTCGGTACTGTCCCAGCGGATCCGGCATCTCAGTCTCCCGGCGGGCGCGCGAGCCGCTAGGATACGCGCCGATCGCGCGGAGGGGGCGAACGATGCCGGTCTACGCCGTCGGCGAGAAGGTTCCCGCCATCCACGAGAGCGCCTTTATCGCGCCCACGGCCACCGTCGTGGGCGACGTGCGCATCGAGGCGGGCGCGTCCGTCTGGTACGGCGCAGTCGTGCGCGGCGACACCTCCTACGCCGTCATCGGCGCGGGCGCGAACGTGCAGGACGGGGCGGTCGTGCACGGGCGCGCGAACCTGCCCGCGCTCATCGGCGAGGAAGCCTCGGTCGCGCACAACGCCGTCATCCACGGCGCCACCATCGGCGCGCGGGCGCTCATCGCCAACGGCGCGCAGGTGCTCGACGGGGCGGTCGTGGAGGAGGGCGCGCTGGTGGCGGCGGGCTCCGTCGTCCTGCCCGAGACGGTCATCCCCGCGGGAATGCTGGCCGCGGGCGCGCCCGCCCAGGTGAAGCGCGCCATCGCGGGCACGCCCTCGCAGGAATGGGTCGAGAACAACCCCGGGCGCTACGCGCGCCTCGCCGCCGAGCACCGCGCCGGGCTCAGGGAGATCACACAGGCGGATGGGAGCGTGGCACGGCCATGACAGCGCCCGGCGCGCGCGGCATCGCCGCCGGAGGCGAGCCCCCCGGCTGGTACAGCGGCATCCCGCTGCTGAGGCGGCTGCCCGTGGAGTGGCAGCCCAACCCCCGCGTCTTCCTCACCATGCTCCCCGTGCTCGTCTTCTACGGGCTCACGAAGGTCGCGCCCGCCGAGGCCGCCATCGGCGGCGGCTTCGCGGCGGTCACGGTCGTCTTCCTGCTCACGCGCGAGACGCCCCTGCTGCGCCTCATCGCCATCTACGGCTACGTCGTCACGGCGGGATCGGCGCTGGCGGGCATCCTCCTCGCGAGCGAGAAGGCGTACCTCGCCGCCGGGCCGATCGGCGACGCGCTCATCCTGCCGCTCTACGCCTGGACGCTCTGGCGGGGCTGGCCGCTGATCGGGGCCATCGGGCGCGAAATCTCCCCGCGCATGGTGGGAAACCTGCCCGTGAACGCCCCCATCTTCGTGAAGGTGACGCTCGTCTGGGCCGCCTACGAGGCGACCAAGGCGCTCGTCCTCACCTGGATGCTGCTCAACCTCTCCATCGGCGAGTACCTCGTCTACGGACGCCTCTTCGGCTGGCCGACGACCGCCGCCCTCGTCTTCGTCTGCGGCACGTTCATCCTGCGCGAAGCGCGCCGGCACGGCCCCGCGGACGGGCGCGATTCCGGCTACCCCCCAGCGTCGAGCAGCCCCGCGGCGGCGGCCTCGTAGGGGCGCAAGTCCCTCGTGGGTTCGAATCCCACCCTCTCCGCCACCCCCCTTGACCGCGCCCGCTACAGTAGCCGCATGGCTGGCGACACTTACTGGGCGAGGCTCCAGCGGCGGCGGGTGAGCCGGCGGCGCTTCCTGGCCGGGAGCGGCATGGCGGCGGCGGGGTCGGTGGCGCTGCTCGCGGGCTGCGGCGGCGACGCGCCCGCGCCCGTCGCGACGCAGCCCCCCACGGCCACACGCCCGTCCGCGACGCCCACGCCGACCGCAACCGCGACGCCGACGCCGACGCCCAGCCCCACGCCCACCGCCATCCCGACGCCGGACCCGGATCCGCCCCGTCGCGGCGGCACGCTGCGGCTCTGGAAGTGGGAGCCGGACGCGGGCCTCGATCCCGGCATCTACCACCTCAACAACCGCGACATCATCTACTCGACGCTGACGCAGGCGTTGACCTACCAGCCGACGAAGAACCTGTTCGCCATGGACGGCATGACCGGCTACGAGCAGGTCGACCCCGTGACGCTCGTCTGGAGCGTCAGGCCGGGGATGCGCTTCCACAACGGCGATCCCGTCGATGCGGAGGCGGTCGCCTTCAGCTTCGGGCGGCTGGGGAAGCTGTACGACGCACTCGGCGGGACGCATGTCTGGAGAGCGGGCTTCGACTTCGTCCACAGCTTCGAGGCGACGGACGAACTCGCACTGACCGAGCACTGGAGCCGTCCGAACGCGGACGCGCTGGTGTACCGCGCGCGCCACTACTACTCCTTCCTGAACCCGCGCATCGTCGAGGCGCACGGCGCGTTCGAGGGAACCTACATCGCGCCCGACGGTACGACGGAGGACATGTTCAGCATTCAGGACCTGCCCTTCGGCGTCGGCAGCGGGCCGTACACGCTGGCCAAACGCGACGAGAACGGCGCCCGCGTCGAGCGCTGGCCCGACTACCACAAGCACAAGCCTGCGGACGACGGCTTCGTCGAGGACGGGCCCTACATCGACGCCTGGGAGACGCGCATCTTCCCCACCAGCGAGGCGGCAAAGTCCGCCTTCCTGAGCGGCGAACTCGATGTCCACCCCAGAATGGACCACCCCCAAATCTCTGCCGAGGAGCTTCCCGAGTTCAAGGGCGTAGACCGCGTCTCCGTGGCGGAGATCCCGAACGGCGGCTACTCCATGCTGGGCATGGACGGTGCGAAGTTCCACGACAAGCGCTCGCGGCAAGCGCTGCAGAAAGCCTTCGACTACGAGGGCTTCATTGAGGCGCTGCGCCCGCTCGGCGGCAAGTACACCGCGCCGATCTCGGACCTGCTTCCGCACTTCCAGCGTCTCAGCCAGGAGGATCTGAAGCAGTGGTATCGCTACGACCCGAAGGAAGCGCGAGCGCTCTGGGATGCCGCTAACTTCGAGATTCCCGTGGAACAAATCCGCATCTGGCTAGCTACCCTGACCACGGTGAATTGGCGGATCGCCGAATTTGCCGCACGTTCGCTGCATGAGTCGCTGGGAGTCGAGGGCGAGCCCTATAGCACGGACGGGCATGTACTACGCCCACCCTCCGGAGAGCCCAAGCAGTATGAACTCCTCAGCTACGGCTCCGGCACTGGTGGAGGCACACTTGGCATCCCCGGCTACTCGCACCTCATCCACTACGATCCCCGCAAGTACGGGTTCACCGCCTTCAACTTCTTCGCGGAGTCGCCAGAACCCGAGATCGCCGAGGATTCGCGGACGCTGAACGCCATGCTGGAGGCGCAGGAACGCGAAATGGACTTCGACGCCCGTGTCGAGCGGCTGACGGAGATCCAGCGCTGGATCCTCGACCGGCACTGGTGCAACTGGGCGCTGCCCGTCAACCAATCGCAGCACTACGGCTTCAGTTCGCGGCTGCGCGACCACGCGCCGGACGACTGGCCCAACTCCTACGGCCTGCGCCGCGAGTCCATGTGGCTCGCGGACGCCTAGGCGCTGCCGCCGCCGCCCGCGCGACCCCCGGCTACGCCTCGTCCCCGAGCAGCCCCGCCGCCGCGGCCTCGTAGCCCAGCGGCGACACCGCCGCGTGCTTCGCGAGGGCGTGCACGTCGCGCCACGCCCGCGCCAGCGGCGATCCCGCGTCGAGCGAGGCCGAACCGCCCGCCTCGAACAGGAGCGTCGCGGCGCGCGCGGCGCTGGCGGCGGCGTGGATGGAGGCCAGCGACACGCGCGCCGCCCCCTCGCCTTCCAGCGGCTCGCCCCCCGCGACCGTGTCCCAGCTCGACCGCGCGACCTCATAGAACCAGGCGCGAGCGGCGCTCACGAGCGCTTCCGCCTCCCCGAGACGGACGCGCGCGCCCTTGCGGTCGCCGAGCGGCTCATCGGTGTACAGCGAGCGGCGCGCGCCAGCCAGCGCCAGGAACTCGTCGATGGCGTGCCGCCCGATGCCGAGCGCAACCGCCCCGAACGACATCTCCGCGTGCGCGGCGAAGGGGTAGCGGTAGAGCGGGCCGGTCTCGTAGGGCCAGTCGCCGAAGACATCGAAGGTGCGGCGCAGGGGCACGAGCGCGCTCTCCACGGAGAAGTCGTGGCTGCCCGTGCCCCGCATCCCGGCGGGGTCCCAGGTCTCGATGATCTCGACCTCGCTCGCGGGGAAGGCCACGGCGCGGATGACGGGGCCGTCGCCGCCGTCCGCCGGACGCTCGCCCTCGAGGATGCAGTTGGCGGTGAAGAAGGTCGCGTGATGGGCGCCGCTCGCGAAATTCCAGCGCCCCCCGGCGAGGTAGCCGCTATCGACCGGCCTGGCCGTCCCGCCGGGCTTCCCCGAGCCCGCGATGAGCGCCTCCCGCGGCCCGAAGATCTCCGCCGCCGTGCCCGGCTCAAGCGCGCCCGCGAAGAGCCCGCCGCCCGTCCCGATGGTCACGGCCCAGCCGAACGAGCCGTCGATGCGCGAAGCCGCCTCGAACACCTCCAGCGCGGGCGGCAGGTCCAGTTCGGGCGCGCCCAGCGAGCGCGGCAGCCACAGCCGGTACAGCCCCGCCCCAACGACGCGCTCCGCGACGGGCGCCGTCGTCCGCGCCTCGCGCTCCGCCCGCCCCGCCTCCGCCGCCACCAGCGCGGCCATGTCGTCAAGCGCGTCAAGGTAGGGGGCGGCGGCGGGATTCATGGGGACAGCGTAACAGCGGGAAGCGGGGTAGGTTCGCATCCCGAGGGCCGCTACCCCGTTCGGAACGAGCGTTCTATAGTGGGGATGTGGGGAACACAGGAGGTCCGGATGAGCGCCACATCTTCGATCGAGTGGACACAGGCGACCTGGAACCCCGTGACCGGCTGCGACAAGGTCAGTCCCGGCTGCGCGCACTGCTACGCGGAGACGTTCGCCAAGCGCTTCGAGGGCGTGCCCGGCCATCCGTACGAGCAGGGCTTCAAGCTGACCCGCCGGCCCGAGCGGCTGGAACTGCCGCTGAAGTGGCGGAAGCCCCGCATGATCTTCGTCAACAGCATGAGCGATCTCTTCCACGAGAAAGTCCCGGCGGAGTTCGTCGGGCAGGTGTTCGACACGATGCGGCGCGCGGACTGGCACACGTTCCAGGTGCTGACGAAACGCCCCGAGCGCGCCCTCGAACTGACCCCGCAACTGCCGCCGTGGCCGGACAACGTCTGGATGGGCGTCTCCGTCGAGAACCGCCGCTTCCTCCACCGCCTCGACACGCTGCGCGACATCCCGGCGGCCATCCGCTTCGCCTCCTGCGAGCCCCTCCTCGGCCCGCTCGACGGCATCAACCTGGCGGACATCGACTGGGTCATCGCCGGCGGCGAGTCCGGCCCGCGCGCCCGCCGCATGAAGCCCGAGTGGGCCTGCGCCCTCCGCGACGCCTGCCTCTCGGAGGCGTCCCCTTCTTCTTCAAGCAGTGGGGCGCGCACAACGAGCAGGGCCAGCGCGTCGGCAAGCCGCGCCGGACGCCAGCTGGCGGGGCGCCTGTGGGACGGGATGCCTACCGCGCCCAGCCGCGGCTGCCCGTATGCCCGCCTGACAGCCGTCCTCCATGATGTGCCCAGCTTCGCTGGAACTGGCAAAGACGAGGTGGTAGGCAATTGCCGCCGGTCCTCCCATAAACGAGGGCCGCGACATCACGTAGCGATAGCCAAGGTCCCAAAGCTGCCGTTCATACAGGCGAGATACGTCTTGCCCGCCTCGCCTGCCCATCGATTTCTCCGGCCACGGTGCCTCTGCGATCGGTCGCCACCCATCGTTCCCGAAGACTCTGCGCAAGGCCCGCTCATCCCCCGCAATCATCCGTTCGTTGGTCACCTTTCCCGTACCGCATCACCCCGGTCTGTCGAGAAGTAAATGAGCAGTTCGTAGGGGGTCTCCTCGGATCCGGCGCCGGGCGCAACGCTCAATGACTTCCCAGTCAAGTTCAAGCCCCTCGGGGTCGAACAGACAGAACGCGGGCAAGCGCCGATCGGTGAAGCGGGGGACCCCGGCAATCTCCTCATTGCAATCGGGCCCCTGCAGCACAACGGCGTCGCTCCCAACGCTCTGGCAGCGGGTCCTCGGGGTGCTCCGCATCGCTGCCCGCTTCTCAATCAAGACAGCGCTCGTCGCCGTCGGCTGCATCGTCACGCCACGTCAGCGCCGAGCCCTTGAAGGTCCTTGCCCCGGTGAGCCAGCCCAAGTTCGCGCCGTTGAGGCAAAGCCGTCCAGGAAGTACCAGCCGCCAGCCTTCTCATGACAGAGCTTGGCGAACGGGGCAGGTAGTAGGATTGAGGGCGAGGGTCCACGGTTTCGCATGGGGAGACCATCCGGTCCATGCGAATGCGCTCCGAAGCGCTCGTGGTCGGACCAGCTTGGCAGCGAACGTATGTACCATAGACTCCCTGGTGCCACCCACCCCCACGCCCCCCGCGCTTGCCGCCCCTACCCCTCGCGCTTATCTTTGTGGCGCAAATCACAAGGGCTCGGGGGCGGCCTTCGCGGTCGCGGCTGCGCGGCCCCACTAGCGCTCCGGCGCCCGAACCGCGAAAGCGAGGCCATGAGCTTCTACGACACCTGGTCGGCTGTCTTCATCGCCTCCATCGCCGGCTTCATCCTCGTGTTCACGGCGCTCGTCGGCGCGCGCCTGCTCGGACCCTTCGCCCGCGAGCGCGGCAAGGGCGTCTCCTACGAGTGCGGCATGTTGCCCATCGGCCGCAACTGGGCCCAGGTCCACGTCCGCTACTACGTCTTCGCGATCATGTTCCTCATCTTCGACGTGGAGACGATCTTCATCTTCCCCTGGGCCGTCATGTTCCTCGACGCCCCCGCCTACGTCTTCTGGTACATGTTCATCTTCATCGTCGTGCTCAGCGCCGGGCTGCTCTACGCCTGGCGGCGCGGCGTGCTGGAGTGGCGATGAGCGACGACGCGGCCACCCCCGCCGGCCCCGCCATGCCCCCCTACGTCCCCGACTTCGGGAACGAGGCGGAGCGGCTCACGCCCGTGGACCTGCCCGATCAGACCGCCGCCTACCGCATCGTCATGCCCGGCATCCTGCAGACGGGCGTGGACACGGTGCTGGCGATGAGCCGCAAGAGCTCCCTCTGGCCCATGACCTTCGGGCTGGCCTGCTGCGCCATCGAGATGATCGGCACCTTCATGGCCAACCACGACCTCGACCGCTTCGGCATCGTCCCCTGGCCCAGCCCCCGCCAGAGCGACGTGATGGTCGTCTCCGGCACCGTCACGAAGAAGATGGCGCCCGCCATCAAGCTCCTCTACGAGCAGATGCCCAACCCCAAGTACGTCATCTCCATGGGCGCCTGCGCCACCAACGGCGGCCCCTACACCGAGTACGACCGCGTCCTCCAGGGCGTCGACAAGATCATCCCCGTCGACGTGTACGTGCCCGGCTGCCCGCCGCGCCCCGAATCGCTGCTCGACGGCTTCCTGCGCCTGCAGGAGAAGATCATGGAAGAGAAGAGGATGGTCGGGTGAGCGCCGAAGCGCGGACCGCCGAGCCGGAGATCGCGGCGCTCGTGCGGGAGCGGCTGCCGGACGTCCCCTTCGAGGTCTCGGAGACGAAGACCTACACCGACCTGCGCGTCGCCCCCGAGCACCTGCTCGCGCTCGCGACGGGCCTGCGCGACGACCCCGAACTCGCCTTCGACCTGCTCCGCAACGTCGTCGCGCTCGACATGGAGGAGGCGGGGCTGGAGGCCAAGTACCACCTCTACTCCTTCCCCCACGGCCACGCCCTGCAGATCACCGTCGCGGCCCCGATCCCGGGCTGCGAACTGCCCACGCTCACGGGCCTCTACCCCGCCGCCAACTGGCACGAGCGCGAGGCGGCGGAGATGGTCGGGCTCGTGTTCACGGGCCATCCCGACCCGCGCAACCTGCTGCTGGAGGAAGACCTCCGCATCCATCCCCTGCGCAAGGCGCACCCGCTCCAGAAACCGGAGATCCTGCAGGGCATCGAAGACGGCCCGCCCGGGGTGGAGGTCTAGATGGCGATCTGGCCCGAGGAGCGCGTCGCCGCCGCCGCCGAAGGCGATCTCGACACGGTCGACATGACCGTGAACGTGGGGCCGCAGCACCCCGCCACGCACGGCGTGTTCCGCATGGTGCTCACGGTCGACGGCGAGCTCGTGGTCGATTGCGAGCCCTACATCGGCTACCTCCACCGCGGGCTGGAGAAGCTCTCCGAGAACGCCGACTACCGCCAGGCGATGGGCTGGTGGGACCGCACCGACTACCTCGCCGGGATGTGCTGCGAGGGCGCCTACACGATGGCCGTGGAGAAGCTCGCCGGCATCGAGGTCCCCGATCGCGCCGAGTACATCCGCGTGATCATGATGGAACTCTCCCGCATCAACTCGCACTTCATGTTCCTCGGCGCCTTCGGGGCCGACGTGGGCTCCTTCGGCACGAGCTTCGTCTACGCCTGGCGCGAGCGCGAACGCCTCTACGACCTCATCGAGGAGGTGGCGGGGGACCGCATGTTCCCCACCTACTTCCGCGTCGGCGGCGTCACCATGGACCTGCCCGACAACTTCGAGTCGCGCTGCCGCTGGGTGCTCGGCTCCGTCCGCCAGGGGCTGGAAGACCTCGACGGCCTGCTCACCGGCAACGAGGTGTTCGTCGAGCGCTGCCGCGGGCTCACGCCGGTCACGCCCGAACAGGCGATCGCGTGGGGCTTCACGGGCCCGATGCTGCGCGCCACGGGCGTGCCCTGGGACATCCGCAAGGCCGAGCCCTACAGCGTCTACCCCAGCCTCGACTTCGAGATCCCCGTGGGCCTCCAGGGCGACGTGTTCGACCGCTTCCACGTGCGCCTCGCGGAGTGCTACCAGAGCGCCCGCATCATCGAGCAGTGCCTCGACGAGATGCCCGGGGGCCGCGTGCTCGCGCCCAAGCTGCCCAAGACGCTCCGCATCGACGAGGGCGAACTCTACTTCCCCACGGAGGGCACCAAGGGCGAGTACGGCGTCTACCTGATGGCGAAGGGCGGCACGAACGCCTACCGCGCCAAGCTGCGCTCGCCCTCCTTCTGCAATCTCTCCGCCCTGCGGGATCTGGTGGTGGGCAGCTACGTGGCCGACGCCATCATCATCCTCGGGTCGCTCGACATCGTGCTGGGCGAGGTGGACAAGTAGCGATGGACTTCGGCGACGTGTTCTTCGGTCTCAGCTGGCTCGATGCCATCATCCGCATCGTCATCATCGTGCTCGTGATGACGCTCGTCGTCGTCTACCTGACCTACGGCGAGCGCAAGGTGGTCGCCCGCTTCCAGATGCGGCTGGGGCCCACGCGCACCGGCCCGGCGGGCCTGCTGCAGGGCTTCGCCGACGCGATCAAGCTGCTCATCAAGGAGGACGTGCGCCCGCGCAACGCCGACCGCTGGGTGTTCGAGTTCGCGCCCTACCTCACCTTCATCCCCGTCTTCCTCGTGCTCGTGGCGCTGCCCTTCGCGCGCGACTGGGGCGTGCGCAACCTCGCGCTGGGCATGTTCTTCGTGTTCGCCGTGCTGGGGCTCAACATCGTGGGCGTGCTCATGGCCGGGCTCGGCTCCGGCAACAAGTACGCCCTCCTCGGGGGCGTGCGCGCCGCCGCCCAGATGATCAGCTACGAAATCCCGCTCGTCGTCGCCCTCCTCGCCGTGGCGATGGTCGCGGGCACGCTCGACCTGAACGCGATCGTGGGCATGCAGGACGCGCGCCCCTTCATCCTCATCCAGCCGCTGGCCTTCGTCATCTTCTTCACGGCCATGCTCTCGGAGCTGCACCGCGCGCCCTTCGACATCCCCGTGGCCGAGTCGGAGATCGTGGGCGGCTACTTCGTCGAGTACTCGGGCATCCGCTGGAGCATGTTCCAGCTGGCCGAGTACGCCTCCCTCTGGGCCTTCAGCATCTTCGGCGCGGCCATCTTCCTCGGCGGCTGGCAGTTCCCCCTCGGCGACGACTGGGGCTGGTGGTGGCAGTTGATCCTGACGCTCGTGAAGAGCTTCCTCATGATCATGCTCATCTTCTGGGTGCGGACCACGCTGCCGCGCCTGCGCATGGACCAGCTCATGAGCTTCTGCTGGAAGGCCCTCATCGAGGTGAGCTTCGCCCTCCTGCTGGTCAACGGCCTCTTCCTCTACTACGGCTGGCCCGAGCCCATCCTGGCCGCGGTCAACTGGGCGGGGGCCATCCTCTTCCTGGGCGGCATCTACCTGCGCGCCGCCCGCAAGCCCTCCACCGAAAACCTCGTGGGGAGCTACAAGCACGCGGAGGCGCCCAACCCATGATCGGAATCCTCAAGGGCCTCGCCACCACCTTCTCCACCTTCACCCGCCGTCCCGTCACCATCCAGTACCCGGACGAGAAGCGCGAACTGCCCGAGCGCCAGCGCAGCTTCCCCGTCCTCACCTGGGACTTCGACCACGACGAGCCCTTCTGCACGGGCTGCAACATCTGCGTGCGGAACTGCCCCGTGGATTGCATGACGGCGGTGATGCACGACAACCCCAAGCACCCCGAGGGCACCAGCGACCGCCGCAAGATCGTCGAGAAGTTCTGGATCGACTACGCCCGCTGCATGCGCTGCAACATCTGCATCGAGGTCTGCCCCTTCGAGGCGATCGCGATGGACAACACCTGGGAAGGCCACGAGCACTCCGCCTACGACCGCCGCGACCTGCACATGGACATCGAGGACCTGCTGGCGGCGAGCAAGGAAGGCCGCCTCGACAACCCCTTCCGCCCGCTGGACAACATCGAGGCGAACGCCGCCCTCGCCGAGGGCGGGGAAGCGCCCGCCGCCGGCTTCGCCGGAGCGCGCCCGGAGGCGCGCGAGGCGCAGGCCGAGCGCATCGCCCAGGGCCTCGGCGCGGCCATCCAGGAGCGCGAGCCCGAGGTCACGCAGCAGGCGTCCGCCGCCGCCGCGGGCGCCACCGCCGAGGACGACGAGGTCGCCTCGCTCTCCCCCCGCAAGCTGCGCGCCCGCCGCATGAAGGCCGAGCGCGAGGCCCGCGCCGAACGCGAGGCGGGCGAGGTCAGCGACGAGGCCATCGCCGCCCTGCGCCGCTACGGCAGCGAGCTCTACACGGAGATCACGGGCGAGCCCGTGCCCCCCATCGGCACGCCCCCGCCCGCGCCCGCCGCGGCCCCCGCGGCTCCGGCCGCCGCGCCCGCGGGCGACGTGGGCGACCCCAACTCCCCGCGCAAGATCAGGGCGAGGCGGATGCGCGCCGAGCGCAGCGCGCGCGAGCACCTCGACAAGGGCGAGGAAGTCCCGCCGGAGCTCCTGCAGACGCTGAACGACACCGAGAGCGACCTCTACAAGGAGATCACGGGGAACGACCCGTCGCCCGCGGGCGCGGCCCCGGCGGCGGCCCCCGCCGCCGCGGCGACGGCCACGGCGAGCGCGCAGGGCGACCCCAACTCCCCGCGCAAGCTGCGCGCGCGCCGCATGAAGGCCGAGCGCACCGCCCGCGAACACGTCGAGCGCGGCGAGGCCATCCCCGAGGACGTCGTCGCGACCATTGCCGAACTCGGCGGTACCCTGCCGGACGCCAGCGGCGACAGCGGCGGAGGGAGCGGCGCGTGACCACGGAAATCCTCTGGTGGTTCTTCGCGGTCGCCATCGTGGCGGTCTCGGCGGGCGTCGTCTTCGCGCGCACCGTCATCCACTCGGCCATCTTCCTCATCCTCAGCCTCGCGGGCGTGGGCGCGATGTACCTCTTCCTCACGATCGAGTTCATCGCCCTCGTCCAGTTCCTCATCTACGGCGGGGCGGTCACCGTCCTCATCCTGCTGGCGCTCATGCTGACGCGCATGGCCGCCTCCGGCGAACCGGAGCCCACGACCGGCGTGCAGGCGCCCTTCGGCGCGCTCGTGGCGCTGGGGCTCATGGCCACGCTCATCGGCGTCGCCGTCTCCACCGCCTGGCCGGGCGACCTCGGCGGCTCGCCCGTGGCGGTCTCGATCGAGACCATCGGCGAGCAGCTGTTCCAGAACTACGGCGCTCCCTTCATCATCACCGCCGCGCTGCTGCTCGTCGCCTTCATCGGCGCGATCGTCATCGCGCGGCAGGAGGACGGCGACTAGTGGTTCCCATGGAGAACTACCTCGTCCTCAGCGGGATCCTGTTCTCGCTCGGCGTCTACGGCGTCCTCGCGCGCCGCAACGCCGTGCTCGTGCTGATGAGCGTGGAACTGATGCTGAACGCCGTCAGCCTCAACTTCGTCGCCTTCGCCGCCTACCTCGACCCCAGCAAGGCGACGGGCATCGTCTTCGCCGTCTTCGTCATCGCCGTCGCCGCCGCCGAGGTCGGCCTCGCCCTCGCCATCGTCATCCGGCTCTTCCGCAACCGTTCGACCGCCAACGTGGACGAGGCGGCCACGATGCGGTGGTAGGGGGGACGCATGGCTGAGCACGCCTGGATCCTGGCGGCCGTTCCCGGCATCGCCTTCATCGCGATGGCCGCCGCCGGCCGCAAGCTCCCGCGCCAGGGCGACTGGCTGGCCGTGCTCTGCGCGACCGCCGTCTTCGCCCTCTTCTTCGCCGTCCTCGCCAGCTTCCTCGGCCTGGGCGAAAACGCCTGGCCCGTCCTCAACAGCATCGAGTGGACGGCCATCGGCGACTTCCACCTGAACATGGGCATCGCCGTCGACCCGATCACGATCGTGATGCTCGCCGTCATCACCACCGTCGCCCTCATGGTCAACGTCTTCTCCGTGGGCTACATGAAGGGCGAGCCCCGCTACTGGTGGTACTTCGCCGTCCTCCAGCTCTTCGTCGCCTCCATGCTGATGCTGGTGCTGGCCGACAACCTGCTCCTGCTCTACGTCGCCTGGGAACTCGTCGGCCTCAGCTCCTTCCTGCTCATCGGGCACTACTGGGAGCGGCGCTCGGCGGTGGAGGCGGCCAAGAAGGCGTTCATCACGACGCGCGTGGGCGACGTCGGCCTGCTCATCGGCATCATCCTCTTCTGGGACGCGACCGGCACCTTCAACATCCTCGAGATCATCCACTACGTGGAGGCGGGCGCCATCGGCGATACGCGCCTCTTCGTGACGATGATGTTCATCCTCCTCGGGGCGATGGGAAAGAGCGCGCAACTCCCCTTCCACGTCTGGCTCCCCGACGCGATGGAGGGCCCCACGCCCGTCAGCGCCCTCATCCACGCGGCCACCATGGTCGTGGCGGGCGTCTACCTCGTGGCGCGCCTGTTGCCCGTCTTCGAACTGGCCGGCGACGCCCTCCTCGTGGTCACGATGGTGGGCCTCTTCACGGCGCTCTTCAGCGGCGTCGTGGCCTTCGCCCAGACGGACATCAAGAAAGTGCTCGCCTATTCGACCGTGAGCCAGCTCGGGTTCATGTTCGTGGCGCTGGGGGCGGGGTTCGTGGGCGCGGGCATGTTCCACCTGTTCACGCACGCCTTCTTCAAGGCGCTCCTCTTCCTCGGCGCGGGCGCGGTCATCATCGGCGCCCACCACCACCAGGAGATGGGCCAGCTGGGCGGCCTCTGGCGGAAGATGCCCATCACCGCCGCCACCTTCCTCATCGGATCGCTGGCGCTGGCGGGCCTCTTCCCGCTGGCGGGCTTCTGGAGCAAGGACGAGATCCTCCACGCCGTCGACTACGGGCGCGGCTCCTGGGCCTTCCTGCTCATCTCCCTCGCCGCCATCATGACCGCCTTCTACACGGCGCGGCTCTTCATCCGCACCTTCCTCGGCAAGCCGCAAGACGCGGAGGTCGCGAGCCACGCGAGCGAACCGGGCTTCATCATGACGGGGCCGCTCGTCTTCCTCGCCTTCCTCTCGATCGTCGCGGGCTTCTTCATCTTCGGCGGCTTCGGGAGCGCCTTCGGCTTCCCCGGCGGCTTCAGCGAGTTCGTCTTCCTCCACCATCCCGAGGTCTTCCACGTGGACTGGGGCCTCGTGGGCCTCTCCACCGCCCTCTTCGTGATCGGAACCTTCGGCGGCGCCTGGTTCTACTGGAACGGGCGGCTCGACCGCGCCACCGTGATCGCCGAATGGCAGCCCAAGGTCTACGAGATGGTCCAGCGCAAGTTCTACTTCGACGACCTCTACCAGTTCTTCATCGACCGCGTGGTGCTCGGCTTCAGCTACCTCGTGAGCTGGTTCGACCGCTTCGCCGTGAACGACACGGGCGTCGACGGCTCGGCCACGCTGACGGGCTACGCGGGCTTCCTGCTGAAGCACCTGCAGACCGGGCGCGTGCCCAACTACGCGATGGCGATCGCCGCGGGCGTGGTCGCGCTCACGCTCATCAGCCTGGCGGTGGGGAGCTAGCCGATGGACGAAGCGCAGGGCTACGTGCTGCTGACCGCGCTCGCGCTGCCGCTGCTGGCCGCGCTCGCGCTGCTCTTCCTGCCCGGCGAGCGGAAGATGGCCGCGCGCTACTTCTCCGCCGTCATCGGCGCCATCCTGCTGGGCCTCTCCGTCTACGTCTTCCTCGCCTACCAGGCGAGCGGCGACATCCTCCAGATGCGGCTCCAGTGGCCCTGGATCGAGCACGTCGGCTTCCTCGGCGCGAACGGCATCTCCCTCCACCTGGGCGTGGACGGCATCTCCGCCCTGCTGACGCTGCTCACGGGCGTCGTCGCCTTCGCGGGCACGCTCATCGCCTGGAAGCTGGAGTACCGCGCCAAGGACTTCTTCATCCTCTTCTGGGTCCTGATCGCGGGCGTCTACGGCACGTTCTTCTCGCTCGACCTGTTCTTCTTCTTCTTCTTCTACGAACTGGCGGTGGTGCCGCTCTACCTGCTCATCGGCATCTGGGGCTCGACGCGCAAGGAGTACGGCGCGATGAAGCTCACGCTGATGCTGGTGGGCGGCTCCGTCGGCATCTGGATCGGCATCTTCGCGGTCGTCCACGAGGCCGGGCTGGGCACCTTCGACCTGCCCACGCTCTGGGAAGCGGGCCGCAACGGCGCCCTCAGCCCCGAGTTCCAGAAGATCATCTTCCCCTTCTTCGCCGTCGGCTGCGGCGTGCTGGCGGGCCTCTGGCCGCTGCACACGTGGTCGCCCGACGGCCACATGTCCGCCCCCACCTCGGTCTCGATGGTCCACGCGGGCGTGCTGATGAAGCTGGGCGCCTTCGGCATCATCCGCCTCGGCATCCAGATCCTGCCCGAGGGCGCGGAGTTCTGGATGCCCGCCCTGCTCGTGCTGGGCACCATCGGCGCGCTCTACGGCGCCATCGCCGCGCTCACCCAACGCGACTTCAAGCTGATCAGCGGCTACAGCTCCGTGAGCCACATGGGCTACGTGCTCATCGGCCTCGCCACCCTGCACGAGGTGGGCGTGAGCGGCGCCGCCCTGCAGATGTTCAGCCACGGCGTGATGACCGCCCTCGTCTTCCTCCTCATCGGCGCGCTCTACGACCAGGCGCACACGCGCGACCTGAGCGACTTCGGCGGCATCGCCAAGGTGATGCCGCTCTGGGTCATCGCCTACGTGGTCGCGGGCCTCGCCAACGTGGGCCTGCCCGGGCTCTCCGGCTTCACCGCGGAGTTCCACATCTTCGTGGGCGCCTTCAAGACCTACCCGGTGTTCGGCGGGCTCGCCATCCTCGCGGCGGCGATCGCCGCCGCCTACATGCTGCGCATGTTCGGCGTCGTCTTCTTCGGGCCGCTCAACCCCCGCTGGCGTGACCTCAAGGACCTCTCGCCCATCGAGACGGTCTCGGCGGCGCTGCTCATCCTCTCCATGCTGGCGATGGGCCTCTGGTGGTCGCCCTTCACCGACCGCCTCGCGAACACCGTCGTGAACCTGCCGGGGGTGACGAGCTGATGCGCGACTTCACCCTCTTCATCCCCGAGTACATCGCCGTGGGCGCGGCCGTCGCCATCCTCGCGGCGGAACTCATCTGGCCGCGCATCCGCAAGGACTGGCTCGCCTACGCGACGGCGGCGGGCGCGCTGGCCTGGCTGATCGCGGCCATCCCCTTCATCGGCGACACCGCCGGGAACTTCGAGGACCTGCTCCGCACGGACGACTTCACGGCCTACTTCCGCATCCTCGCGGCGGGCATCGTCATCGCCATCTCGCTCTTCTCCGCCCACTACATGCGCGATCGCACGAGCACCGCGGGCGAGTACTACGGCCTGCTGCTGGTCGCCGGCACGGGCATGACCCTGATGGCCGCCTCGCGCGAACTGCTGACCGCCTACATCTCGCTGGAACTGCTGAGCTTCTCCCTCTACGTCCTCGTCGGCTACCTGAAGCGCGACCGGCTGAGCAACGAGGCGAGCCTCAAGTACATCCTGCTGGGCGCCTTCTCCAGCGCCATGCTCCTCTACGGCATCAGCCTCATCTACGGCGTGACGGGCACGACCAGCTACGAGGGCATCGCCGAGGGGCTGGCGGCGCGCGGCGGCGATACGAACGCGGCGGCGGTCGTGGGCATCATGCTGATCGTGGCGGGCGTGGGCTTCAAGGTCTCCGCCGCGCCCTTCCACATGTGGGCGCCCGACGCCTACCAGGGCGCGCCCCTGCCAATCACGGCCTTCCTCTCGACCGCCTCGAAGGCGGCGGGCTTCGCCCTCATCCTGCGCCTCTTCACGGGCGCGCTCGTGGTCGACGCGGTGGAGTGGCGGGCGGTCATCGCGGCGCTGGCGGCGATCACGATGACGGCGGGCAACCTCCTCGCCATCCAGCAGACCAACCTGAAGCGGCTGGTCGCCTACAGCTCCATCGGGCAGGTGGGCTACATGCTCGTCGCCATCGCCGCCATCGGCTACGGCGACGCGGCCACGGCGGAGAACGCCTCCAGCGCCCTGCTCCTCCACATCGCCGGCTACACCGTCTCGACGCTGGCGCTGTTCGCCGCGCTCACGGCGCACTACAACCGCACGGGCGACGACAGCATCGCGGGCCTGCGCGGGCTGGCGCAGACGCAGCCGTTCCTGGCGCTGGTGATCACGGCCTCGCTCTTCTCCTTCGCGGGGCTGCCCTTCTTCGCCGGCTTCGCGACGAAGCTGCTGCTCTTCCAGGCGAGCACCACGGACGGGCTGCTGTGGCTGGTGGGCCTGGCGGCGGCCAACAGCTTCGTGAGCCTCTACTACTACCTGATGGTCATGCGCCAGATGTACCTCTTCGATCCGCCCGAGGGGCGGACGCGCTTCCGGCCCGCGCCCCTGCTGGGCGCGCTGGCGGGCCTGCTGCTGCTGGGCGTGCTCTTCATCGGCATCTACCCGCAGCCCGTGTTCGAGGCCACCGACGCCGCGGCCTCGGCCCTCTTCGAGGTGAGCGCCTCCGGCCTCGTCCGCCTGCCGTAGCGCTCCCATCCCCATGCCCGCCGACCTGCAGCAGATCGTGGAAGCGGCGAGAACGCTGGTCGGAATCGAGTTCTCGCATCACTACCTGCACGAACGCCAGAGCGCTGAGGATCGCCCGTGGGCCGCCGATGTCCTCTACGCCCTGGCGCGGGGCGAGCCCCGAATCGTTCGCGATGATCATGGCCTGGAGGATATCCGGGGCGCGGTCTGTACCATCGAGTGCCGGACCTCGGATGACGTCCTCCTGCACGTGGTACTAAACTACGAAGACTGGCCGATGCGAATCGTGACAGCCTACGAGCCCAGGAGGAACGGCGATGCGTAAGCACACGACTGCCCCAATCGCCGTTTACCGCGATGGCGACCACGTGATCGAGGAAGAGTTCCCGGTGATCGTCGCTGATGACGGAGAACTCGTCGTGGCGGCTGAAGTCGCCCTCAGGGTGGAGGCGCGCCAGAAGCACTTCCTGAAACTCGCGGAGCGGGGCGAACTGCCCGAACCCTCCGAGACCGCGCCCGCCGACTCGCACGAGGCCGCCGGCGCCTAGCTCTCGCCGCTCTCCCCGAGGTTGATCGCGTCCTCGCCCGCGCCGGCATCGCCGTAGACGCCCGCGGGGACGCCCTTCCAGACCGTCACGATGAAGTCCTCGCGGTACGGGTCGGCGGTCATCGCGAGCTGCTCGTCGATGGCGTCGATGAGTTCGCGCACGCGGTCGTCGCTGGCATCCGGGGTCGTGCAGAGGGTGGCGTGGATGTTGGGGGCCTGGATGTGCAGGTCCACGCGCCCCACGATCTCGCCGTCGTCCAGCACCGTGTACGACTCGGAGTGAGGCGTCCGCACTTCCCGTTCGAAGCTGATCACGATCGTTCCTCCCGAAAGGCGGCGCGGTTCAGACCGGCCGCACGTGGCCCTGCCCGAGGACCGTCCATTTGTAGCTGGTCAGTTCGACGAGGCCCATGGGCCCGCGCGCGTGCATCTTCTGCGTGGAGATGCCGATCTCCGCGCCCAGCCCGAACTGCGCCCCGTCGGTGAACTGCGTGCTCGCGTTCACGTAGACGACGGCGGCGTCGACCTCGGCGGTGAAGCGCATCGCGTTCTCGTAGCTGTCGGTGATGATCGCCTCGCTGTGCTTGCTGCTGTGCGCCTCGATGTGCGCCAGCGCCTCGTCGAGGGAGGCGACGACGCGCACGCCCGCGCGCAGGGCCAGGTGCTCCGTGTCCCAGTCGTCCGGCCCCGCGGGCTCGACGGCGAGGCCGGGCACGCCGAGCCGCGCCAGCAGGTCGAGGGCGGGCCGTCCCCGAGCAGGGTGACCGCGCCCGCCCAGCGCTCCCCCAGCGAGCGCAGCAGCTCGGGCGCGACCGCCTCGTGCACGAGCAGCGTGTCGAGCGCGTTGCAGATGCTGTAGCGGCGCGTCTTGGCGTTGTCGACCACCTTGAGCGCCATCGCCAGGTCCGCCTCCGAATCGACGTAGGTGTGCGAGACCGCCGCGCCGTGCGCGACGACCGGCATGGTCGCGTGCTCGCGCACGTAGCTGATGAGCCCGGCGCCGCCGCGCGGCACGATCAGGTCGATGACGTCGTGCATGGCCAGCATCTCGTCGATGTGGGCGCGGTCGGGGTCGCGCACCACCTGCACGGCCCCGGCGGGCGCCTCCGAGCCTTCGAGCGCGTCGCGGAGCAGGTCGCCGAGCACGGCGTTGCTGCGCACCGCCTCCTTGCCGCCCCGCAGGACGGCGGCGTTCCCGCTCTTGAGGCAGAGCGTGGCGATGTCGATGGTGACGTTGGGGCGCGATTCGTAGATGCAGGCGACCACGCCCAGGGGCACGCGCCGGCGCGAGACCTGCAGGCCGTTCGGCAGCGTGCGCGCGTCGATCGTCTCGCCCACGGGGTCGGGCAGCGAGGCGACGTGGCGCGTGTCGGCGGCCATCCCGCGGATGCGCGCGGGCGTGAGCGTGAGGCGTTCGAGGAAGTAGTCGTCGAGGCCCGCCTCGCGGCCCGCGGCCAGATCCCGCGCGTTCTCCGCGAGGATCGCCTCCTCGCGCTCCAGCAGGAGCGCGGCGATGCGCGCAAGCGCCCCGTTCTTCGCCTCGGTGGAGGCGACCGCGAGGCGGCGGGAGGCCGCGCGCGCCGCCTCCGCCTGCCCGCGAATGCGCGAAACAGTCATGGTCATGGCCCTAGTGTAGCCCCTTCCTGTTGTCTGTACGTCGCGGGCGCGCCTAGGATGAAGCCAGCACGGGACTCCTGGGAGCCCAAAGCGGCGGCGGTATGCTCCTCGCCCTCGACATCGGCAACACCTCGGTCCACATGGGCCTGTTCGCGGGCGAGCGCCTCGCGGCCACCTGGCGCGTCGGCGTGGAGGCGGAACGCTCGGCGGACGAGTACGGCGTCCTCATGCTGAACCTGCTCGCCACGAGCGACCTGACGGCGGAGTCCGTCGACGCCTGCATCATCGGCTGCGCCGTGCCGCCGCTGCTCCCCACCTTCCAGCGGGTCTGCGCGCGCTACTTCGGCGTGGACGCGATGGTGGTCGGGCACGGCCTGCGCACGGGCGTGCGCATCCTCTACGACAACCCCCGCCAGGTCGGGGCCGACCGCGTCGTCGATGCGGTCGCGGCCATCAACCTCTACGGCGCGCCCGCCATCGTCGTCGATTTCGGCACGGCCACCGTCTTCGACGCCGTCAACGCCGACGGCGACTACCTCGGGGGCGCGATCGCGCCGGGCATCGGCATCGCCAGCGAGACGCTCTTCAGCCGCGCGGCCATGCTCTCGCGCGTCCAGATCGAACGCCCGCCCGCGGCCATCGGCCGGAACACGACCCACGCCCTCCAGTCGGGCATCCTGCTCGGCTACGTGGGCCTCGTGGAAGGCATGGTGGCCCGCTTCCAGGAGGAACTCGGCGGGGGCGCGACCGTCATCGGCACGGGCGGCTGGGCGAGCGAGATCGCCGCCGAGACCGACGTCCTCGACACCGTCGACCAGAACCTCACCCTGCAGGGGCTGCGCCTCATCTATGACAGCAACGTCGGCTGAGCCGTCCGCTTCCTTCCGCGAGCGTTCGCTCGACGGGCGCGCCATCGCGCTCGGCGTCACCGGCAGCATCTCCGCCTACAAGGCCGCCGACCTCGCGAGCAAGCTGCGCCAGGCCGGGGCCGGCGTCGAGGTGCTGATGACGGAGGCGGCCACGCGCTTCATCGCGCCCCTCACCTTCCAGTCGCTCACGGGCCGCGAGGCGATCGTCGACATGTTCGAGACGGCGGAGGCGGAGGCGCACGTCGAGGTCGCGCGCCGCATCGACGCCTTCGTGATCGCGCCCGCCACCGCCGACTGCCTCGCCCGCCTCGCCTACGGCGGCGGGGGCGACATGGTCACGCTGACCGCGCTCGCGACGGAGGCCCCCATCGTCGTCGCGCCCGCGATGGACTCGCAGATGTGGGCGAACGCGGCGGTGGCGGGGAACGTCGAGGCGCTGGCCGCGCGCGGCGTCGAGGTGGTCGGGCCGGAGGAGGGCCGCCTCGCCAGCGGACGCTGGGGAGCCGGCCGCCTCGCCGAAACGCCCGCCATCGTGGGGGCCGTGCGCGCCGCCATCGGCCGCCGCGAGGGCGACCTGCGCGGGCGCTCCGTCATCGTGACGGCCGGGGGCACGCAGGAGCCGCTCGACCCCGTGCGCTACCTCGGCAACCGTTCGAGCGGGCGCATGGGCTTCTCCATCGCGGCGGCCGCCCGCGACCGGGGCGCGCGCGTCTCGCTGGTCACGGGGCCGTCCCCGCTGGCCACCCCCTACGGCGTGGAGCGCGTCAACGTGAAGACGGTCGAGGAGATGCTGGGGGCGCTGGAGCCGCTCACCGAGGGCTGCGACGCGCTCCTGATGGCGGCCGCGCCCGCCGACTTCCGCCCCCTCGAAGCCGCGGGCCAGAAGATCAAGAAGGCCAGCCTCGGCGACGACGACCTGACCCTCGCCCTGGCGGAGACGCCCGACATCATCTCGACGCTGCCCGGCGGGGGCGTGCGCGTCGCCTTCGCCGCCGAGACGGAGAACCTGAAGGCGAACGCCACCGCCAAGCTGGCGGCGAAGCGCGCCCACTTCATCGTCGCCAACGACGTGACGGCGGCGGGCAGCGGCTTCGGCACGGAGACGAACGAAGTCGCCATCTTCCACCCCGGCGGCGAGGCCGAGCGCCTCCCCCTCCTCAGCAAGTACGCCGTCGCCCACGCCATCCTCGACCGCGTAGCGTCGCTGCTGGAGTAGCGCGGACCGCGCCGCGCCCGCCCCCCGCCGCCCGTGCGGCGAGGCGGGGTGAGCTACAGGGTGCAGGTGCGCTGTTGGCTGTAGGGCTGCTCCCAGATCCGCATCCAGCCTTCCACTTCAACGCCTGCGGGGAAGCAGCCGAAGGTCACACCTCCGTCGTGCCAGAGCACCCCGCTGCCTCCCGCCGACGGCAGATCCCTGCCGCTTCCCGGCGGCGCGGCCGTCTTCGCCGGCGCCGTCGGCCTCTGCAAACCGGCGCCCGGCCACATCTTGCAGTGCCAATGCCGACCCCAGCTGTCATGCCCGCTGTGAATGTGCTGATGGATGTAGCACGGATTGCCTTCACCCACCGGGCCAAGCGTGATGCCGTCGGGCGAGTTGGGGCGGTCCTCGTCCAGCCAGGCGTGCGTGTGGCTGTTCCACTCCCCCTTGGTCCAGCCCGACGGCGTCGGCGCCGGCGGTTTCGGCGGCTCCCAGCCCGCGTGCCGGTAAGCGTAGATCTTGCCTTCGCCGGGGTCCGCGACCCACATCGTGAGGCCGTCCGACCAGATGCCCCAGGGGTCATTGTTTCCCGCGTCGCACAGGGTGTGGAAGTCCAGGGACGCATCGTGGGCCGTGGTAATCACCGTGGCCGTCGGCGTCATCGTGTACGCCAATATCTCCTCGTCCCAGGGGGCCGCGACCCACAGGGTGGCGCCGTCCGACAGGGTGGCGTCGGCTGACCAGATGCCGGTGGCGCTGTCGCTCACGTGGAGGAGCGTGGGGTGGTGGTCGTGGTCGTGGTCGTCGTCGTCATCGTGGCCATCGTCGTCATCATGGCCGTGGCACTCGTGGCCATGGCCATGGTCGCCCGGCCTGACCGTGGTGATGTCCTTGCCGGTATCCCTCGAGCCGTCCGCGAGAGCGTACGCGTAGATGCGGGTACTGGAGTAATCCGCGACCCACATGGTCGTGCCGTCCGACCAGAGGCCCGTGGGGTTGGTGTTGCCGGAGTCCAGGGTGGTGATCTCCTTGCTCAGTTCCGGGAGCTTGGTCTGCAGGTTGTACGCGAAGATCTTGTCCGCTGTCCGGTCCGCGACCCACATCGTCGCGCCGTCCGACCAGAGGCCCGTGGGGGTATCGTTCCCGCGGGCATGGAGGAGGGTGAAGTCCTTGAGCTCGTCCCTGGACTTGTCGGACATCTTGTAGGCGTAGATCCGGGCGCTGTCGCCCAGGGCCGGGTTGTCGTCGTACTGCGCGACCCACATGGTCGCGCCGTCCGACCAGATGCCGGTGGGGCGATCGTTTCCCGCGGCTTTCAGGGTGTCGAAGTCCCGGGTGAGGTAGCGCTGGCCCGGACCGGGCGGCGGCGTGTAGCTGAGGGCCGACCACGCCCCCCAGCCGGCGTCGTTCCTGCCGCGCACCTGCACGAAGTAGGTCGTCCCCTCGGCGATGTGGAAGATCGAGGCCTCCGAGTAGCCGGTGGCCTGTCTGGTGAACTCAGTCCAGGAAGCGCCGCCGGAGTTGAATCGGATGCCCCATTCCCAGATGCGTCCGCCCGACCACGGTGGCGGGTCCCAGTCCACCTTCAGCCAGTCGCCGTTTTCGTGCTCGTGGATGCGGAGGACCGGGGCGGACGGGGCGGACGGCGGAGCCACCTTCGGCCTGATGGAGGCAGACGACGACCACTCGCTGCGTCCCTCCGAGTTCCACGCCCGCACCTTCACGTGATACGTCTTCCTCGACTCCAGCCGCCCCGTGATCGTGGCCGAGGTCGCCGCGCCGGAGTGGGGCCAGTCGTACCAGCGGGACACGTCCCAGCACTGGTACCAGCAGTACCGGATGTCGTAGTCGGTGATGGCCGTCCCGCCATCGTCGGAGGGCGCGCTCCATGTCACCGTGATGGCGCCCACCCCAGCCGTCAGCGTCGGGCGGTCCGGCGCGGCGGGGCGCGCCGCTTCGATTGCCGCTGTCGCCGCATTGCTCGCGCTCCCCGTCAACGGGTTGTTCGTTGCCGCCACGGTGAACGAGTAGTCGCCCGCGGCCAGAGCGGGCGTGGTGAAGGTCGTCCCCGTGCCGCTCGGGTTGTAGGTCGCGCTGACCTGCCCGGTCTGCGTGATGGTGTAGCCCGTGATGGCGGAGCCGCCCGTGTTCGTGGGCGCGGTCCAGGACAGCGTAACCGTCCGGTCCCCCTCGTTCGCCGTCGCACGCAGGTTTGTGGGCGCGCCCGGCGGCCGTGGGAAGGCGTGGTACGCGTAGACCTTGCTGTCGGTGTTATCCACGACCCACATCGTGGCGCCGTCCGACGAGATGCCGGCGGGCTCGGTGTTTCCCGCGGCCAAGTCGTAGTCCAGCTCCGGGATCCGGGACTTGTCGGACATCCGGTACGCGTAGATCTTGTTGTCGGCGACGTCCGCGACCCACATGGCGTAGCCGTCCGACCAAATGCCCTTTGGGGAGCCGTTGTCTGCGCTCAGGCTGAAGTCCTTGCCCGCGTCCCTGGACTTGTCGGACATCCGGTACGCGTAGATCTTCGGGGCGGTCGGGGGGCGTGGCAAACTGTCGCCGGTGTCCGCGACCCACATGGTGACGCCGTCCGACCAGAGGCCTTCGGGGATGCCGTTGTCCGCGCTCAGGCTGAAGTCCCTGGACGGGTCCCGGGACTTGTCGGACATTTTGTATGCATACAGATTTGCGGGAATGAAGCCGAGGAGGCCGTCCGCGACCCACATGGTGACGCCGTCCGACCAGATGCCGATGGGGTAGGCGTTGGCGGAGTCCGGGGACCAATTCAAGGACGTGTCCCTGGATTTGCTCGACTTCGTGTATCCGTGAATCTGCGGCGCCAATCCCGAGTCCAGGATCCAGATGGTGTCGCCGCCCGCTCCGCCCGCCCAGATGCCGTAGGAGTCGTCCGTGACGTCGAACTCCTGAGCGGTGTTGCGATCGCCCGGGCCCTGCGCCACGGCCGTCCGGTCGTCGCCGACGCTGAGGGCGACGACCATGGCGACGACGGCAAGGGCCAGGGCGAGCCCAGACAGTTTGAAGCTGGAGATTCGGGCCATAGTTGAGACCATGTATCAGAACGTACAGAGCCCCCAGGCATGAGTCAAGCCCGCGCGCTCGCGGACGGGACGCTCGACGTTCCCGGCTCTATGAACTGGACCCGCGGGATGACGAAGGCGCGGACAGCCACGGGCAGTCCCGCCTCCCCTGACCCGCCCCGCCCCCCGTTCCCCCTTCGCCCCCGTTGACGTAAGCTCGACGGCATGGCGCATCCTTCGGACGGCTCGCTGCGACGCTGCACCTGTACGGCGGGGCCCCGCTCCTGGCGGCCCCGATAGCAGCCCGCTTCGCCCACTCCGGGAGGTTAGCCAGCCCCCATGCCCCTGCTCAGCGACATCCGCGACGACATCCGCGCGACGATGGCGCGCGACCCCGCCGCCACCAGCGCCCTCGAGGTCGTCCTCTTCTACCCCGGCTTCCACGCGCGCCTCGCGCACCGGCTGGCGCACGCCCTCCACCGGCGCGGCCTGCCCCTCGCCCCGCGCGGCATCATGCACCTCGTGCGCTTCATCACCGGCATCGAGATCCACCCCGGAGCCGACATCGGCCCCCGCTTCGTCATCGACCACGGCATGGGCATCGTCATCGGCGAGACCACCGAGATCGGCCCCGACGTCACGCTCTACCAGGGCGTCACCCTCGGCGGCACGAGCACGCGCCGCACGAAGCGCCACCCCACCCTGCGCGGCAACAACGTCGTGGGCGCGGGCGCGAAGGTGATCGGCGCCGTCGAGATCGGCGAGAGCGCCCGCATCGGGGCCGGCTCCGTCGTCATCACGAACGTGCCGCCCAGGGCCACCATCGTCGGCGTGCCCGGCCACATCGTCGCCTTCCACGACGACTCCAACGGCGTCATGCAGCGCCTGCCCGACCCCGAATGGGACCGCCTCAACCAGCTCGACGAGCGCGTCGACGAGCTGCGGGAGCTGATCCAGCACCTGGAGGAGCACGTGGGCGGCCTGCACGACGACCACCACGCCGCCGGGCGCCCCCCGGCGGAAGCGCCCCCGCGCAGCTGACCCATGCTCACGCTGCGCGACACCCTCAGCGGCGAAAAGCGCGAGTTCGCCCCCATCGCGGACGACCGCGTCGTGCGCCTCTACGTCTGCGGGATCACCCCCTACAGCGAAGCGCACCTCGGCCACGCGCTCTTCTCGATCGTGTTCGACGTGCTCCGCCGCTACCTCGAATGGCGCGGCTACGGCGTGCGCCACATCCAGAACTTCACCGACATCGACGACAAGCTGATCGAGCGCGCGAACGAGACCGGCGCGACCGTGGCCGAACTGGCCGAACGCCACTCCGAGGCCTACCTCGCCCAGCTCACGCGCCTGAACGTGCTGCCCGCGACGGAGTACCCGCGCGCCACGGAGGAGATCCCGAACATCATCGCCTTCATCGAGGGGCTGCTGGCGACGGGCTCCGCCTACGCCTCCGGCGGCGACGTCTACTACCGCGTCCGCGAGAAGGCCGACTACGGGAAGCTCTCGAAGCGGGACGTGGACAGCCTCCGCAGCGGCGCGCGCGTGGACCTGAGCGAACTGAAGGACGACCCCCTCGACTTCGCCCTCTGGAAGGGCGCGAAGCCGGGCGAGCCGCACTGGGACAGCCCCTGGGGGCCGGGCCGGCCGGGCTGGCACATCGAGTGCTCGGCGATGGCGGTGAACGCCCTCGGCGAGCAGATCGACATCCACGGCGGCGGCGCGGACCTCATCTTCCCCCACCACGAGAACGAGATCGCGCAGAGCGAATCGTTCACCGGCAAGCCGCCCTTCGCCCGCTTCTGGCTGCACAACGCCCTCCTCGCGCTGGGCGACGAGAAGATGTCGAAGTCGCTGGGGAACCTCGTCGGCATCGACGAGGCGCTGGACCGCCACGGGGCGGACGCGCTGCGCATGTTCGTCCTCACCAGCCACTACCGCAGCCCCATCACCTACGGCGAGGAGGCGCTCGATTCCGCCCGCGCGGGCGCGGAGCGCTTGCGGCAGGCGGCCTTCGCCAAGGGCGTCGCCAACGGCCATTCCCTCGACCCCGCGGAGGCGCGCGAACGCTTCACCGAGGCGATGGACGACGACCTGAACACGCCCCGCGCGCTGGCCGTACTGTTCGACCTGGCGCGCGCCATCAACCGCGCCCACGACAAGGGCCGCGACGCCGGCGACGCCCAGGCGACGCTGCGCGAACTGGCGGGCGTGCTCGGCTTCACCCTGCACGAGCCGCCCCACGGCAACGAGAACGCCGCCCCCTTCGTCGACCTGCTGGTGGAACTGCGCTCGGAGCTGCGCGCCTCGAAGCAGTGGGCGCTCGCGGACAAGGTTCGCGACGGGCTCGTCGAGCACGGCGTCGAAATCCAGGACGGCCCCGAGGGCACGGACTGGTCGTTCCGATGAGCGAGCGCGAAGCGGGCGAGGGCCGCGGCCTGCGCGACTACCTGCGCCAGAAGGCGCGCGCCATGCGCGCCGCGGCCGCCGCCAAACCCGATCCCGCGCAGTGGCGCGAAACCGTCTCCGCCACGTGCGTCGCGGACGACGCCACGGGCGCCCGCAAGCTCCGCATGGGCGACTGGCGGCTCACCGGCGACTCCGGCCCCGACTTCGGCGGCTGGGGGCTGGGGCCGAGCTCGCCGGAGCTCTTCTGCGGCGTCGTCGGCGCCTGCCTCACGCACACCTACCTCATCGCCGCCGCCACCCTCGACATCCCCATCGACCGCGTCGAGGTCACGGTCAGCGCGTCGAACAACGACGCCCACTTCCTCGGCATCGCCGGCGACGACCCGGACACGCCCTTCGAGCCTGACGGCGCGCGTCTCGCTGGAGGCGCCCGGCGCCACCACCGCCCAGGTCGCCACCCTCCACGCCTACGCCGCCGACCGCTGCCCCCTCTCGAGTTGATCGCTGGTCCGCGAACATTGATGGAACACCGTCACGCTGGTCGGGACCAAGAGTGATCGGCCGGACTTGAGGTTGCAGATCTGCTGTGCAGACCCTACGCGGAGAAGGCCCTTCGCCCTGCGTCCAACCCGGCGCGTGGCCAGAGTTCCGAGCCAAACTCTGCCTGGGGCACGAGACGGCCCACTCGCCAGTCGGAGTACACAGGCTTTTGGACAAGCTAAAGGGGCGCCGCTTTTTCGCGACCCCCCTCTCGCCGACCGAGACGAAGCCCAGGAAGTGTCGGACAAACCGTGCCAAACTGTCAATGGCATGACAGTCGCGCGACATGCTCTACCTGGGCCGTATACGCGAAGCGGGCCAGTTCCTATCCCGCTTCCACGGGAAAGCCTCCACTCAAGGGGACCGTTCGGAACTGACCCTGTCCGCCTCGATCGTCCGAGGGCCGTCCCAAGCCCGGCGGGGGCGCTAGCGCAGCACGCTGACCTGGCGGCGGCGCACGAGGTCCCAGTCGATCTCGTAGCCGAGGCCGGGCTCCTCGGGGGCGTGCACGAGGCCGTCCGCGTCCACCTCGATGTCGCGCACGAGGCCGTACTTCTGGGCCGCGTCCGGCAGGAGCACCTCGAAGAACTCGCAGTTCTCCACGGCCATGATGACGTGCAGGTTGGCCACGTTGTTGAGCGAGTTGCCCCCGTGGTGGACCTCGCACTTCATGCGGAAGGCGTCGGCGAGGGTCGCGATCTTGTGGAGCGCGGTGATGCCGCCGGAGACGGCCACGTCGCCGCGCAGGATGTCCGTCGCCTGCTGCTGCACCCACTGCTGGAGCCCGTAGAAGCTGGCCGGGGCGAACTCCGTCGCGAGGATGGGGATGTCCAGCTTCTGCCGCAGCTTCACGTAGCCGTAGATGTCCTCCTCCTCAAGCGGATCCTCGTACCAGTAGTAGTCCAGCTCCTCGATGGCGCGGCCCACGCGCACGGCGTCCTCGTAGCCGTAGGCCCAGACCGAGTCGAGCATCAGCCGCATCTCCGGGCCGACGGCCTCGCGCACGGCGCGGCAGATGTCGATGTCGGCGGACGGGCGCGTGTCGGGGTGAATCTTGTAGGCCGTCCAGCCGCGATCGCGGAACGACGCCGCCTCCTCCGCGTAGGCCGCGGGCGAGGGCAGGGCGGCGGAACTGGCGTAGGCGGGAACGGAGCCGCGGCAGGAGCCGAGCAGCCGGTGCACGGGCAGCCCCGCGATCTTCCCCGCCAGGTCCCAGAGGGCGACGTCGACCGCCCCGATCGCGCGGAAGGAGACGCCCCGCCGGCGCTTCCACATGGCGTGCCAGAAGCGCCCGATGTCGAGCGGGTTCCCGCCCATGACGACGGGCTTCAGGAGGGTCAGCACGGCCTCCGCGTCCATGGTCGCGTCGCGGCTGGCGGAGCCGAGGAAGGCGTGCCCTTCCAGCCCCTCGTCGGTGCGGATGGTGAGCACCCCCAGCTGGCGTTCGCCCCCGTAGGCGATGGCCGAGCCCGGGTAGGCGCCGTGGGGCACGTCCCAACTGAAGGTCGTGAGGAACACGTCGTCGATGCGCATCGGAGCCTCGCGTTCGTGGGCTGCCCGCATCGTACGCCCGCCCACGCCGCGCACGCTCCGCAAAGGCGTAGGCTTTCCGCAAACGGCAAGGAGGCATCGCATGGGACCGATGCAGGCATTCCGCAAACTGGTGGCCGTCTACCTCGGCGTCGTGGGCGTGGCCGTGGCCGCGCAGTTCGTGCTCCAGAGCTTCTACAACTCCGTGGACGCCGCCATCGACGCCTGGACGGTGATCGACTGGTTCATGGCCGTCGCCCTCGTCCTGATCGTGGCGATCGGCATCCACGAGAAGCGGGCCGCGGGCCACGACCCCGGCGCGCCCGTCACGCGCTCCTGGCTCACGGCCAGCGCCGCCCTCTACGCCGCCTACTTCGTCTCGCTCCTCTTCTTCTGGAACTGGTTCACGTTCGAGTGGGGCCGCAGCGGCGCGGTGGACGACTTCCAGTTCTGGGTCGTCATCGACGTGGCGGTGGCCCTCCTCGCGATCTCGACCTCGCTGCGCGCCTGGCGCGCCGGTCCCGCCGCCGAGGAGTAGCCGCCGCCCCGCGCCCCGCTCAGGTGGCGCTGCGGAGCGACTCGGGAAGGTGATCGAGCGCGGGCGCGCGCACGATCACCGCGTAGCGGGGCGCGCCCTCGGGATGGCGGCCCCGCGGCCAGACGAGCAGCTCGGCGATGCCCGCGTTCGGCAGTTCGAG
Organism: Tepidiformaceae bacterium; assembly: GCA_963664025.2. GTDB lineage: Bacteria > Chloroflexota > Dehalococcoidia > Tepidiformales > Tepidiformaceae > UBA2991. The sequence continues at coordinate 292,502 of OY760861.2, forward strand.
TTCGTGGAGCCAGGGGCTGTCCGCGGGAATGCCCATCGCCCAGCGCAGGATGGCGTCCGTCGTGCCCGCGTGCGAGACGACGGCCACGGCCTCGCCCGCGTGCGGCGTCACGATGTCGCCGCAGGCCGCGCCGACGCGCGCGGCGAAGGCTTCCAGCGTCTCGCCGCCGGGGACGCCGCTGTGCTCGGGCCGCCAGATGGCCCAGTCGATCTGCTGCTCGCCCGCGTCCGGATCCCAGTCCGCGATCTCGAACTCCAGCAGCCGCTCATCGACGCGCGCCTCGAGGCCGGTCACGCGCGCGAGCGGCTCAGCCGTCTCGCGCGCCCGGCGGCTGGGGCTCGCGTACACGGCGGCCAGCCCGGCGTCCGCGAGCCCCACGGCGACCGCCTCCGCCTGCCGCCGCCCCAGCGCCGAGAGCGGCGTCTCGTGGCCGTACGAGCCATCAGCCGCCCGCGCCTGCCCGTGGCGCACGAGGTAGAGGCGGACGGGCTCAGTCACGGGGAAGTCACAGAGTCAGGCCGGGGAGGAACGGTTGACGGTGTGCGACGCCCGCCGTCCCTCGTGAATGAACGCATCAAGGGCCACGTAGCGAGTCCAGAGCCGCCAGAGGCTGTCCCACTGCGTCCGGGACGTCCTTCGACTCGATGACCGGAAGGTCCGCATCCTTCGCCTCCTGCAGCCCAAACAAGGCCGCATGAGACTGCGCGCCCTTGATGAGCGGCTCGCGGAGCCGTCCGGCTAACTCCTCTATCGTAGCCTCAGTCCGATCGGGGTTGCCCTGGAGCGCCGCAAGCAGCAGATCGTCCGAGCGTTCCAGGGCGCCCGGGCGCGCTCGGCCATGAGCGCCGTCACGCCGCCCAGCAACGTCGCGTAGATGGGATACGTATCGGGCGCTTCCTGTACTCCGCTCACAGCCCGATCGACCGCCGCGATGATGTCCTTCCCCGGGACCAGGCGTCCGTCTTCGGTCAGCAGTTGGGGATCGATGGGGCCGAGGTCGCTGGTCGTCCCCATGACGATGTGGTGAGCGCCGAGGGCGAGGAGGGTCGCCGCGCTCTTCGCCGCATCGGGCACGATCACCGAGAGTTCGCGACAGTGCGCCTGGGCAGCGCGCAAGAGCCGCACCGCCGTCTCGCCATCTCCTCCCGGCGACGCCAGCATGAGGTGGAGATCGTTCTTTACGTCGGCGTCGTACAGCGCGTCCTGGAAAGGCGTGATCGCATCGGGCAGGATGAACGGTAGACGATGAGCGTGACGCCAAACGTGTCCTCGTACTCGCGGATCAGCGATTGCCGCTGGTAGCGGGCGTCCTCGATCGCCTGGAAGTAGGGCGTGGGAGCCTGCGCCGCCTCCGAACCGTGAACGTTGTCCGGCATTCCTACCGCTGTTCGGGAAACGTGAGCGTCTGACCCTCGCGCAGTCGCTTCCCCGCGCGATGGGCTTCCTTCGCCCGCTCAATGCGCTCGGGCCAGTCCGCGGGCGGCCACCACCGCTCTTCCGGCTTGCGCGGATCCTTGAGGGGGCCATCGGTGCTCGTCATGCGCGCTCTCCTCGTTCACTTAAAAGGGTAACAGGCCAGCCCACAGGCCACCCCTACCCCCGCGGCAGGCCCAGCCCGCGCGTCGCCATGATGTTGCGCTGGATCTCGCTCGTGCCCGCCTCCACCGTGTTCGCCGCCGAGCGCAGGAACACCTGCGCCTGGTCGAACCCCACGCGCGACGACTCGCCCCGCAGCATCCCCGACATCCCCAGGATGCGCATGCCCGTCAACTGCATGCGCTGGTTGAGCTCGCTCCCGAAGAGCTTGCTCGCGCTCGCCTCGTGGTTCGGCACGAGGCCCCGCGCCTGCATCGTCGCCACCCGGTACGCGAGGAACGTGCCCACGTTCACCTCGATCGCGCGCTCCGCCAGCTCCGTGCGGATCGTCTTGCGATGACGCCAGAGCTCGGGGCGCTCCCGCGCGAGCCGCGTGAAGCGCTCGATCGTGCGCCGCCCGCCCGCGTAGGAACCGATGCCGCTGCGCTCGAAGTCGAGCGCCACCGCGAGGTGGTACCAGCCCCGGTTCTCCTCCCCCACCCGCTGCTCCACCGGCACGCGCACGTCCTCGAAGAACACCTCGTTGAAGCTGTGCTGGTCCCCGAGGTTGATCAGGGGCTGCACCGTGACGCCCGGCGACTTCATGTCCAGCATCAGCAGCGAGATGCCCTTGTGCTTGGGCGCGTCCGGGTCCGTGCGCGCCGCCAGCCAGCCCCAGTCCGCCAGGTGCCCGCCGGAGGTCCAGATCTTCTGCCCGTTGATCACGTAGTCGTCGCCGTCGCGCACGGCGCTCGTCTGCAGCGACGCGAGGTCGCTGCCCGCCCCCGGCTCGCTGTAGAGCGTGCACCACCACTGCTCCGCGCTCGTGATCGGCGGGATGTACGTCCGCTTCTGCTCCTCCGTGCCGTACAGCATCAGCGACGGCCCGACCCAGGCGACGCCCATGTTCCCCACCGGCGCGCCCGCGTAGGCCATCTCCTCGTTGTAGACGAGCTGGCGCATGTGCGAGGCCCCGCCCCCGCCGTACTCCTCCGGCCACGCCATCGCCAGCCACCCGCGATCGGCCAGCTTCTTCTGGAAGCCCATCGTGTAGGCGTACTCCTCCTCGTTCGTGGCGAAGCCGCCGCGGCGGGAGCGTTCCAGCCGCTCCTCCTCGCTGGGAAGCTCATCCGCGATGAACTGGCGGACCTCGTCGCGGAAGGACTCGACGTCGCTCTCGTGCGTGAAGCGCATGGCGCTGCTCCAGAAGGAAGTGCCGCGAGTCTAGCAGAGCGCGCGCCAGCCGCCCCGGCGCGCGCTACCCCCGCGGCAGGCCGAGCCCGCGCGTGGCCATGATGTTGCGCTGGATCTCGCTCGTGCCCGCCGCGATCGTGCCCGAGACCGCGCCCAGGTAGCTCTGCGCCTGGTCGACCTCGACGCGCGACGACTCGCCCCGCAGCTGGCCCGCCATCCCCAGCAGGCGCATCCCCGTGCGGGCGATGCGCTGGCCCAGTTCGCTGCCGAAGAGCTTGCTCGCGCTCGCTTCGTGGTTCGGCAGCAGCCCCCGCGCCTGCATCGTCGCCACGCGATACGCGAGGAACGTGCCCACGTTCACCTCGATCGCGCGCTCCGCCAGCTCGGTGCGGATGCCGGGGCGGTTCTCCACGAGCTTCGGATGCTCCCCGGCGATGCGGGTGAACCGCTCGATCGTGCGCCGCCCGCCCGAGTACGCCGCGATGCCGCTGCGCTCGAAGTCGAGCGCCACCGCCAGGTGGTACCAGCCCCGGTTCTCCTCCCCCACCCGCTGCTCCACCGGCACGCGCACGTCCTCGAAGAACACCTCGTTGAAGGCGTGCTGCTCCGCCATGTTGACCAGCGGCCGCACGGTCACGCCCGGCGACTTCATGTCCAGCATCAGCAGCGAAATGCCCTTGTGCTTGGGCGCGTCGGGATCGGTGCGCGCCGCCAGCCAGCCCCAGTCCGCCAGGTGGCCGCCGGACGTCCAGATCTTCTGCCCGTTGATCACGTAGTCGTCGCCGTCGCGGATGGCGCTCGTCTGCAGCGACGCCAGGTCGCTGCCCGCCCCCGGCTCGCTGTAAAGCGTGCACCACCACTGCTCCGCGCTCGTGATCGGCGGGACGTAGGCGCGCTTCTGCTCCTCCGTGCCGTACAGCATGAGCGAGGGGCCCACCCAGGAGATGCCCATGTTCATCACGGGCGCGCCCGCGTACGACATCTCCTCGTTGTAGACCAACTGCCGCATGTGCGACGCGCCCCCGCCGCCGTACTCCTCCGGCCACGCCATCGCCAGCCAGCCCCGGTCGGCCAGCTTCTTCTGGAAGCCCATCGTGTAGGCGTACTCCTCCTCGTTCGTCTCGAACCCGCCGCGCAGGGCGCGTTCCAGCCGCTCCTCCTCGCTGGGAAGCTCATCCGCGATGAACTGCCTGACCTCGTCGCGGAAGGACTCGACGTCGCTCTCGTGCGTGAAGCGCATGGCGCTGCTCCGGAAGGGAAGTGCCCGCGAGTCTAGCAGAGGGCGCGCGCCCTGCCCGCCCCGCCTACCCCGCGACCGTCTTCGGGCGGACGGCGCCCTGTTCGCGCAGGTCCGCGATGGTGACGACCTGGCCCGTGTAGTCGAGCGGCTGCCGCGCCATCCAGAGGACCGCGTCGGACATGATGACCGGGTCCTCGAAGTCCGCCTTGTCCACGTCGCCCAGGGTGAAGGCGTAGCCCTCCGTCCAGACGCCCAGTTCGAGGCGGATGCAGTTCACCGCGACGGAGCCCTCGAGTTCGACCGCGAAGCCCTCCGTCATCGCCTCCAGCGCGCGCTTCGTCGTCGTGTAGCTGATGCGCCGGAAGCCGGGGTTCACCGACGCCCCCGAGGAGATGTTGATGACGCGCCCCTCGCCCGCCTCGCGCATCCGCGGGCAGAGGTAGTAGATGAGGTAGAAGGGGCCGTGGATGTTGATGTCCGTGGCCAGCCGCCAGCGCTTCGTCGAGTTCTCCAGCGTCGCCCCGGGCACGCCCACGGCGGCGTTGTTGACGAGCAGGTCGCAGCGCCCGAAGCGCTCATGGACCGCCTCCGCGAGGGCGGCGACGGCCTCCTCGTCGCGCACGTCGAGCGGGGCCGCGAGCACGTCCGCCCCCCGTTCGCGCGCCAGCTCGGCGGTCTCGTCGATGGTGCCCGGCAGCCGCGCGGGCGCGTCCGCGGTCGAGCGCGCGCAGACGACGAGGTCGTAGCCCTCGGCCGCGAGGTCGATGGCGAGCCGCCGGCCAATGCCGCGGCTGGCCCCGGTGATGAGCGCGACAGGTTTCGGCACGGGACGCCTCCTGGCCGCCCACCGGCGGCCCCGCGATCCTGCCCCACGCGCCGTCGGGAGGGAAGCGCCCCGCCCCCGGGCTCAGGCGATCCGCCCGAAGGCGGCCAGCTGGCGCAGGCGCTTCACCGTGAGCACGCCCTTCCAGGCGACCTCCGCCTCCGCCCACGCCTCCGGGAACGTCCCCATCCAGCTCCAGTTCGGCGCCCACGCGCCGTCCGCGCCCTGCGTCTCGACGACGTGGTCGAGGTGGCGCTCGACGTGCTCGCGGAAGGGGGCGTACAGGGGCGAGTCGGGGGAGCCGGCGGCGTCCAGCGGCTGGAGGCCGTAGCCGCCCCACTGCGCGGAGTCCGTCACGAGCGCCGCCTCCGCGAACGCCGGCAGCCGCGCCAGCACGGCCTCGCGCGCGGCCACGGGGACGGCGGCGGTGGTGGCGAAGCGCACGTAGCACTCGATCGCGTCCTTCTGGACGGCGGCAGGCTCAGCCTCGGCGGCGCGCTCGACGACGGCCTCCGTGACCCCGGCGAGGAAGGCCGCATCGACGTGCCGCTCCGAAGACATGCAGCGTGGCGGCCACGGAGGGGCGGGGGTTGTCGGCGTAGAAGCCCCAGCCCTCGTCGAACTCCTCCGACCACTGCCACCAGGGGGCGTGCGGAGCGCTGTTGTCGTGGCGGGGGACGAGCGGCCACGAGCGCCAGTCCGGCGCCCAGGCCGCGAGCAGGTAGCCGATCGCCCGCGCGGCCATCGCGTCCTCGGCGGGAACGCCCAGTTCCTCCGCGATCTCCAGCGCCCGCAGCGTGCACAGCACGGACGAAGCGTCGCCCTGGAAGTCGGCCTCCAGGCCGTGGAAGCCGCCGTCCGCGTTCTGGAGGCGGGCCAGTTCCGCCAGCGCCTCCCCGCGGGCGCGGTCGCCGCTCAGCAGGTGGTGGCGGCAGAGCGCGCGGTCGAGCGGCAGGGCGTGGTCGAGCACGAAGGCGATGGCGCGCTCCCGCCCTTCCGCCGCCAACTGGAGTCGCCATCAGCGCAGCGAGCGCCCCCCGTCAATCGTGAGGACGGCCCCGGTGACGTAGCTGCTGGCGTCGCTCGCGAGATAGAGCGCGGCCCCGGCCACGTCTTCCGGCGTCGCGAAGCGCCCCAGCGGCACGTCGCCCTTCAGGCGCGGCCCGTGGCGGCTCTCGAAGAGCGCGCCCGTCAGGTCGCTCTCCGTCCAGCCGGGCGCGAGGGCGTTGACGCGCACGCCGCGATCGGCCCATTCCAGCGCGAACACCTTGGCCATCTGGATCAGCCCCGCCTTCGTGACGCCGTAGGCGCCCTGCCGCTCGTCGGGGTGGAGGCCGAGCATGGAGCTGACGTTGACGATGCTCCCGGGCCGTTCCGCCTCGAAGAGGCGCGCCGCCACCTCGACGCTGCAGCACCAGGCCCCGCGCAGGTTCACCCCCATGAGCTGGTCGAGGTCCGCCGCCGTCGTGTGCTCGGCGCGCTTGTAGAAGGGGCTGATGCCGGCGTTGTTCACGAGCACGTCGACGAGCCCGAGGCGGCTGGCCTGCTCCACGAGCGCGCCCACGGCCTCCGGGTCGGCCACGTCGCAGGGGATGGCGATGGCGTTCGGCCCGAGGCGCGTCGCCGCCTCGCCGAGCGCCTCCCGGCCCCGCGCGCTGATGACGACGCGCGCGCCCGCGCCCACGAACGCCTCGGCGATGGCGTAGCCGATGCCCCGCGAGCCGCCCGTGACGATCGCGGTCTTGCCTTCGAGGTCCATCAGGGGACGCCTCCCGCTGCCTGCCGCCGCCGGAGTGTACCGAGCGGGTACGATTCGCGCGTGGCCACCCCCGGCGACGCGCGCGAACTCGCCCTCGCCCTGCCCGACACGGTCGAGCGGCCTTCCTACGGCATGCCCGGCTTCCGCGTGCGCGACCGCCTCTTCGCGCGCCTCCACCAGGACGGCGAGTCGCTCGTGGTCTGGTGCGACCCGGACGAGCGCGAGATGCTCGCCCGCACGGAGCCCGCCAAGTTCTTCTGGACCCCCCACTACGACAAGCACCCGATGCTCCAGGTGCGCCTCGCCGCCATCGACCGCGACGAACTCCGCGAACTGCTCCACGACTCCTGGCGCCGCCGCGCCCCCGCCGCCCTCCTCCGGAAGCTCGGCGAAGCATGAACGCGCGTGGGGCGAGACCTCCCGTTCCAGCCGGTCGCCGAGCCGGTCACGCTCGACGTCGACGCCCCCGCTGGGCGCCCCCGCGCGCTCGCGCCTCCCCGCCGCAGCCGCTACCGTGCCCCCGTGGCGGCGACGATCGACGTGGAACGCGCGGTGACGCACCTGCGGGCGGCGGACAGCGTCATGGCGATGGTCATCGAGGCGGTGGGGCCGCCGCGCCTGCGCGAGCCCGAGCCGTCCGCGTTCAAGGCGCTGGCGCGCTCCATCATCTTCCAGCAGCTGAGCGGCAAGGCCGCGAGTACGATCCTGGGCCGCTTCGTCGCCCTCTTCGGCGACGGCCCCGACGCCTTCCCCGAACCGGCGCAGGTGCTCGCGACCGATGACGAGACGCTGCGCTCGGCGGGCGTCTCGCGCTCGAAGGCCGCCTCGCTGCGCGACCTGGCGGCGCACTTCGCCGAGGGCGCGCTCAGCGTCGAGCGCTTCGGCGAGTGGAGCGACGAGGAGATCATCGAGCACCTCACGGCGGTGCGCGGCATCGGGCGCTGGACCGCGCAGATGTTCCTCATGTTCCAGCTCCAGCGCCCCGACGTGCTGCCCACCGGCGACGTGGGCCTGAACCGCGCGATGGCGCGCCTCTACGGCCTCGGCGCGCCGCCCGCGCCGGAGGAGGTCGAGCGCATCGGCGCGCCCTGGCGCCCCTGGGCGACCGTCGCCTGCTGGTACCTCTGGCGCAGCGAGGACGTGATCCTGCCGCTGGGGTCGCCCGCGTGAGCATCCTCATCGACGAGTCCACGCGCATCCTCGTGCTCGGCATCACGGGCCGCGAGGCCGTCTCCTTCACGCGCGACACGCTCGACTACGGCGGGCGCGTCGTGGCGGGCGTCACCCCCGGACGGGGCGGACGCGACGTGCACGGCGTGCCCGTCCATGACACCGTGCGGGAGGCCGTGGCGGCGCACGGGGCGGACGCCGCCGTCATCGCCGTCCCGCCGCGCGCCCTGCGCGATGCCGCCTTCGAGTGCATCGCCTACCGCATCCCCCTCGCCGTCATCGTGACCGAGCGCGTCCCCCGGCTGGACGCGGCGCAGGTGGTCGAAGCGGCCGCGCGCGCGGGCCTGCGCGTCATCGGGCCGAACAGCATGGGCCTCATCTCGCCGGGCAAGACGAAGGCCGGGAGCGTCGGCGGCCCCGCCGCGGACACGGCCCGCAGCTTCGTCCCGGGGAACGTCGGCATTATGTCTCGCTCAGGCGGGATGACGACCGAGATCGCGAGCCTGCTGGCCCAGCACGGCCTCGGCGTCTCGACCGCCGTCTCGATCGGGGGCGACCCGATCACCGGCTCCTCCTTCGCCAGCCTCCTGCCCCTCTTCGAGGCGGACCCCGAGACCGAGGCGGTCGTCACCTTCAGCGAGCCCGGCGGCGCGATGGAGGCGGAGCTGGTGGAGCACGTCCGCGAACGGGGCACGCGCCTCCGCATCGTCAGCTTCATCGCGGGCGACTTCATGGCGGAGATGCCCGGCGTCCGCTTCGGCCACGCGGGCGCGCTCGTCCAGCGCGAGGAGGACAGCGCCGCGGCCAAGGCCTCGCTGCTGCGGTCCGCCGGCGTCCGCGTCGCGGACACGCTCGCGGCCATCCCGTCGCTCGCGCGGGGGTGAGGAAGGTCAGGCGGGAACCGACTCATCCACAAGCGCGCGGAGGCTCTCGCGCAACTCCGCCTCGTCGAGATGGCCGCGCGCCGCCTCCATCAGGAGCAGTTCGGCGCTCCACCCGAGGTCGAGCGCATCCGCCGGCCCCTCGTCTGGCCACAGCAGGGGGAACAGCCACTCATCGAGTTCAGCCCTGTCGATCTCGCCGAGGACGTACTTGCGGATCCGGGCGCGTACGTCGGCGGCGGTGTACACCTGTGGCATGAGCGAACCTCCGCCGACCCGAGTCGTCCCAGCTTACCACCTGCGCAGGCTCTTCAATGAGCTTGGCCTCGCGGAAGCAGCCCGGTCGGGCGCCCTCACGACCGAGGTGAGGAAGGACAGCCACCCGTCTCCGCCCAAGGCCGACGAGCCAATCTGCACCCGTAGCCAGGCCGTCGTCTACTTCGACGCGGACGGAAGGCAAGTCGCCCTCGTTCACCAATACCTGCGCCAGGACGGCACGGTGGGAGCGTCCGGCCGACCCGATCCGAAGTGGCTCCTCCACGAAGGCGAGGCGCTGATCCCGGCGGAGTAGCTCGGCAGAAGCGGCCAAGGCCTCCCTGCTGCGGTCCGCCGGCGTCCGCGTCGCGGACACGCTCGCGGCCATCCCGTCGCTCGCGCGGGGGTGAGGGGCGTGCGTCTGTTGCCACCTCGCTGGCGCATCCCGCACAATCAGGGCGAAGGGAACGCGCTGCATGACCAAGCCACTCACGCCCGAACTGCGGGAAGAACTGAAAGAGGGCGCTCGTCAGGTGAAGGCCTATGGCGACGCCATCCGCAGGTTCGACGCGAAGTATCCGGACGCGCACATCCACTTCCCTGACAAGTGGGTCGCCATCCACAACGATGACATCCTGACAGCGGACACGCTCGACGACGTGCTCGCCGAACTCGACTGCCGCAAGATTCCCCGCGAGCGCACCCATGTGCGTTTCATCGACAGCGACCCGGACGCGTTCTATTACCCGGGATGACCATCGACGGCTGGTTCGACGCAAGGGACGTCCGATCTTCGAATCCGAACTCGTCATTCCCTCGCAGGGAATCCGAACCACGCTGCAGTTCCTTGCGGACACGGGCTCCGACCGCACGCTCTTGCTGCCATCCGCCACGATCAAGCTGGGGATTGACTTCAGTCGGCTGCCGCTGCGGCGCGGCAAGACAGGCGGCGTTGGCGGCAGCGTGCTGACCGCACGAGCGCCCGCCGAATTGCGTTTCCACGGCGCCAACACCTACGTCTACCGCATTGAGATCGCCGTCGCCGCCCCCGGAAGCCGGCGCTCGCCCGTGGATGCGCTGCTCGGGCGGGACATCCTCGAACGCTGGTACCTCCACTACGACCGCCGCATCCCCCTGCTCAGGGCGGAGAACGTCTCCGCCGATGAGGTGTTCGCCTTGCCGGACGATGCCAGCTGAGACTGGCTGCTTCGGCGCTACGTGGGCGACGCCGTCCTGGCCCGCGCAAGCGGAAGGAGTTCTTCGCGAACCTCTTCCTCGGTAAGGTCCACGTGGGTCGCTTCCATCAGGACGAGTTCGATGTCCCAGGCCAGATCGAGCGCTTCCGTTCGCGGCCCCTCTTCTTCCGCGAGGACGAAGGGCTCAAGCCAGCGGCCAAGGTCCCGTCTGCTGATCTCTCCAGCGAGGAACCGGCGAAGCTGGGCGCGTACGGCGGTCACGGAATAGACTTCCGCCATGGACCCTTCTCCCCCCACCCGACATGTCCCGCCGAGTGAACTGCGAAGGCTCTTCAACGAACTGGGCCTCTACGAGGCCGTTCGGGAAGGCCATTTGAGTATACGGCTCAAGCGCGACCGGCACCCATCCCACCCAAAGGCCGCCGAACCGGTCTGCACCCGCAGCCAGGCCGTCGGGTACATCGATGAAGCCGGTCGCGAGATCGCCGTCGTCCACCAGTACGTTAGGCGAGACGGCTCACTCGGGGCCTCCGGGCGACCCGACCCCAAGATGGTCATGCTTGGCGACGAGAAACTGGTCGCCGACTAACGGCGAACGCTCCCTGACGCTGGAGGCGGCTCACTCCACCAGCGGCAGCAGTTCTTCGCCGGCGCGCGCGGCGGGGGCGGGGAGGACGGGGGCGGCCTGCTCCTCCGCGTGGTAGGAGCTGCGCACGAGCGGCCCCGATTCGACGTGCGCGAAGCCCATCGCGCGCGCCGCCTCGCCCAGCTCCGCGAACTCGTCCGGGTGGTAGTAGCGGTCGATGGGCAGGTGCTTCGGCGTGGGCCGCAGGTACTGACCCAGCGTGAGGATGTCGACGTCGTGCGCGCGCAGGTCCGCGAAGACCGCCAGCAGTTCGTCCCGTGTCTCGCCGAGCCCCGCCATCAGGCCGCTCTTCGTGAGGCGCTCGGGGGCGGCGGCTTTCGCCCGCCGCAGCAGCTCGAGCGAGCGCTCGTACTTCGCCTTGGGGCGAACGCGCCCGTAGAGGCGGGGAACCGTCTCCGTGTTGTGGTTGAGGATCTCGGGGGCCGCGGCGAGCACCGTCCCGAGGGCGTCCCAGTCGCCCAGGAAGTCGGGGATGAGCACCTCGATCGTCGTGCCCGGCGAGAGGCGGCGCGTCCAGCGGATGGTCTCGGCGAAGACGCCCGCGCCGCCGTCCGGCGCGTCGTCGCGGTTCACGCTCGTGATGACGGCGTGGCGCAGCCCCATGCGCTGCACGGCGAGGGCCACGCGCTTCGGCTCGCCGAGGTCGATCGCGCCCGGACGCCCCGTCGTGACGGCGCAGAAGCCGCAGGAGCGCGTGCACGTGTCCCCCAGGATCATGAACGTGGCCGTGCCGCGGTTCCAGCAGTCGCCGATGTTGGGGCAGCGCGCCTCCTCGCAGACCGTGTGCAGCTCCTGCTCGCGCATCAGGTCGCGCAGGCGCTCGTAGCCGCCCCCCGTGGGGAAGCGCACGCGCAGCCAGTCGGGCTTGCGGCCCGCCGTCGCCGCCGTCGTCGCGCTCGTCGTCGCGGTCATGGGGACAGGGTAGCGGGTCCGCGCGCGGGAGCGTAGCGACGCGCGGCCTACAATCGCGCCATGCCCGCCGCCGGCCACGACGACCTCGAACGGCTCTTCTCGCCCCGCGCGGTCGCCGTCGTGGGCGCGTCCACGAACGCCGATTCGGCGGGGCACGACTACGTGCGCGCGCTGCGCGAATTCGGCTTCGCGGGCGCGGTCTACCCCATCAATCCGCGCGCGGACGAGGTCGCGGGCTACCGCGCCTGCCCCAGCCTCGACGCCGTCGATGGCCCCGTCGACCTCGTCATCTGCTGCATCCCCGCGAGCGGCGTGCCGGACGTGGTCGAGGCCTGCGGCGAGGCGGGCGTCCCCTTCCTGCACCTCTTCACGGGGCGGCTGAGCGAGACCGGCGACGCCGAGGCGGCGGCGCTGGAGGCGGAGATCGCGGCGAAGGCGCGGGCCCAGGGCGTGCGCCTGCTCGGCCCGAACGGCATGGGCGTCTACCACCCCGCTGGACGCATCGCCTTCCGCCCCGACCTGCCCCGCGCGGGCGGCGGCGTCGCCTTCCTCAGCCAGAGCGGGAACAACGCCGTCGAGGTCGTCATCCGGGGAGCGGCCCGCGGGCTGCGCTTCGGCAAGGTGGCGAACTACGGCAACGGCCTCGACCTGACCCCCGGCGAACTGCTCAGCTGGCTCGCGGACGACCCCGACACGGCGGTCATCGGGGCCTACGTCGAGGGCGTGGCCGACGGGCGCGGCTTCTTCGAGGGCCTGCGGCGGGCCGCCTCGCGCAAGCCCGTCGTCATCCAGAAAGCGGGGCGCTCGCCGGAGGGAGCGGGCGCGGCCGCCTCGCACACGGCGGCGCTCGCGGGCGAGGCGGCGGTCTGGTCGGGGATGCTGCGCCAGGCGGGCGCGATCGAGGCGCGCAGCCAGGAACAGCTCCTCGACCTGCTCGCCGGGGCCTCCCTGCTGGCGCGCCCACGCGGACGGCGGGCGGCGGTGGCCGGTGGCGGCGGCGGACGCAGCGTGCAGTCGGCGGACGCCTGCGCGGAACAGGGGCTCGCCCTCCCGCCCCTGCCGCCGGACGTGCGGGCGCGGGTGGCGGAACGCGCCCCCGCGCTGGCGGACTGGGTGCGGAACCCCGTCGACCAGTCGATCCTGGCGGGCAGCGGCCTCTCCGCGAACGGCCTGCTCGCCATGATGGCGGCGTCCGGCGCCTACGACCTCGGCATCGCCAACGTGGGCGAGGAGTGGTTCCTCGGGCGGCCCGAGGCGGAGGCGCGCCTGCGCCACGCCTGCACGCGCCTGCGCGAGGCGATCGCGGCCTCGCCCGTCCCCGTCGCCGTCGTGCTGGGCGCCACGGAGATGACCGCCGCCTGGCAGCGCGAACTCATCGACTCCGTGCGCGACGAGCTGATCGAGGCGGGGCTGGCCGTCTTCCCCACGGTCGAGCGCGCCGCCTTCGCCCTGGGGCGGCTCGCGCCCCGATGAGCGCCGAACCGTCCCCGCCAGAGGTCGAGGTCGGCCTCGACGAGGAGGCGCTGCTGGCGCTCGTCCCGCCCTGGCGCGTCGTCCTCCACAACGACGACCACAACACGATGGACCACGTCGTCGAGTCGCTGGTGCGCTGCGTGCCCTCGCTCACGGTCGAGGCGGCGGCGGCCATCATGTTCGAGGCGCACAACGAGGGGCAGGCGACCGTCATCGAGTGCCCGAAAGAGGCCGCCGAGCACTACCGCGACGCGCTGGAGTCGCGCGGCCTCACGGCCACGATCGAGGCCGCGTAGGGGTTCCGCGGCCGCTATCCTCGCCCCATGCGCTGGCTGCGGTACCCGCGAACGCCGCTGGAGATGCTGATCGCCGGCGCGGCCATGCTCGCGGTGACGGTCGTCCTGCTCTCCATCATGATCACGCTCTTCGCGACGGCGGGCGCCTTCGCGGCGGCGGGCGGCGTCCTCGTCCTGATCTTCATCTGGGACTTCGCCGTGGAACGCCCGAAGCGGCAGGCGCGCCGCGCCGAGGCGCTCGCCAGCCAGAACCGCCCGATCGACGACATCCCCCTGCGAACGGAGGCCGGGCACGCTGACTGGAGCGACCGGTTGCCGGGGCCGCTGGGCGCCGTCGCCCGCACCGCCCCGGCCACGCTGGCGGCGCTCCTCATCATCGGCGGCGCGGTGGCCATCAACGGGCTGCTCGGGGGCTTCATCACGAGTGAGTCGGAGGATGGCGTCTACGTGCGGCTGCAGACCGGCGCCTTCGGCGACATCCAGCAAGAAGGTGATCGCACCCGGTCGCTTCGGGTCACCCTCCTCGGATTCGCCGAGTGGACTGAGCAGCCGCCCACCGGCAGGAAGTACTGGGCGGTGGAGGTCACGGTGGAGAACATCGGCATGGAGGCGATGCCCGCGCCCACCTGGAAGTTACGGGTCGGCGGCAGGGAGTACGACCCCACGACCGCCAGCGCCCCCGGCCCGGATCTGGGCGACCAGTTCACCTTGTCCCGAGGCGACACGCGCACCGGATGGGTCGTCTTCAAATCCCATGTCGGCGTGGCGCCACAGTGGCTGCGGGCGCACGTGCCGGGCTACCCGCCTCTCTACTTCGCCTCCCGGACGGTCTACGAGGAAAAGGAACGGACCTCGCCCTGGGATCGCCCGGGGGAGTGGCGCTAGAGCCGGTCGTCGAGGGGGCGGTCGTCCTCCGGCTCTTCGGGGGCGTCGTCGAGGGGCGGCGGGCTCGGCGGGTTGGGGCGGATGTCGCCGAGGTTGCGCAGGTCGGGCGGGCCGTCCTCGCCGAACTCGCGCAGGATGCGCCGCGCCACCTCGTCCAGCTGGTCCGGCCCCATGCCCATGCGCTCCATCGTCTGCCGCAGGAGCCGCTGGACCTCCTCCAGGTCGCCCCGGATGAGCGCCTCCGCCAGTTCGAGCTGCGTCTCGATGGCGACGAACTGCTCGCGCCGGTCGCTCTCGCTCGTGTTGCTCAGGATGGTGGCGAGCAGGCGCGTGAAGAGGGTGCAGGTGCGCGCGATGCGGATGCGGTCGTCGTGGTGCTCGGGGAACTCGCCGGTGACGGCGACCTCGAGGCCGGTGCGCTTGTCCGTGGCGACGTACTGCTCGGGCATGGAGCAAGCATAGAGGACGCGCGGATCACGCGTGCGAAGCCTTGCGCGCGCCCGCTGGCCGCCAGCCCACGCCCTCCGCGAGGATGGCGGTCACGAGCTGGTTGAGCGACACCTGCTGCTCCTCCGCGACGGCCGCCAGCCTCCCGTGGAGCCCGACCGGCAGACGCACCTGGAACTTGCCGCTGTGCTCGGGGAAGTGCTCCTTCGGCGGCGGGATCTCGTGGCCGTAAGCCACGGCGGCTTCGAGCCACCCCTCCATCGCCTCGCGGATCATCTCCATGGCCTCTTCGGTCGTATCGCCATGGCTCATGCAGCCCTCAAGCTCCTCGACGTAGGCCATCCAGACGGGCGGCTCCGCCTCCTCATCGTCGTAGTAGAGGCAGATCGTGTAAGGCAGCTTCATGTATTCCGCGACCCTGGCGGCGATATGCGGGGGCGCGGGTCCGGTCAGGGGAAGTTCCTGCTCGATCGTTACCTTCTCAGCGGTCGTCATCGCTCAGCACCTCATCGATCGCCCGCAGCGCCTGTCGCACATAGACCCGGCGCACCGGCCTGCGGTAGGGGATGGAAACCAGTTCGGGCAGCGCCGGATGGCGGTAGTGGTAGTGGCTCCCCTTCACCCGTACCAGCGTGAACCCGGCCCATTCGAGCGCGGATCGCAACTGCTCCGGCGAGACGTCCGTTTGGGAACGGCGCAGCCGCTCGATGCGCCGATCCCGTCTCACCGCCGGATGGTACTACAGGCAGTACCAACACCGCAACAAACGTTGCCCTGCTAGCGCCGCCCGCGCCCCACGGCCACGCGGGGCGGGCCCGCCGACTCGGCGGCGCGCAGGCAGAGGGCCAGCGACGCCACGTAGTCGTCGTGGCCGCGATCGGCGCCCCACGCGAGCCGTCCGCCCCCCGCCAGCGACGCCTCGCAGGCCGCCAGCTCCTCGCGGCAGCGGGCCGCCTCGGGGCCGCCGTCGTCGCGCGGGAGCGCGAGCCGCCCCGTGCGGGCGGCGGCGAGGAGCGCGTAGCCGAGCGCGCTCTTGGAGGCCGCGGTGAACGTGAACTCGTCGAGGCGCGCCCCGAACTGCGGGCGCAGCTGCGCCGCGAGCGGCGCGCCCAGCCCCGTCGCGTCCGCGCAGACGCGGTCGAAGCGCCAAAGCCGGTCGAGCGCGCGCACCCCGTCGAGGACGCGCGCGTACGGCTCGCCCCGCCATTCCCGCAGCGCGACCACGCGGCAGGCGGACGCGCCGTCAAGACCGCCTGCCGCATCGACGCGGGCGATGGTGAGCACGGTGGCGTCGGCGTCCTCGCCCTCGCCGCCGAAGTCGAGCCCGGCGACGTAGCGCTCGCCCGCCGCCGGCGCGGACAGCGGCTCGTGGCCCCCTTCGAGCGCCGCCAGCAGGTCGCGCGTCAGGAGGCGGCCCGCGACCTCGCCCGGCACGAGCTCGTACTGGCTCAGGAAGAGCGGGTGCCCGGCCCCCAGCCGCTCCCGCTCCGCGCGGACGTAGGCCCCGTAGGCGGGCAGCGTCGCCGCCGCCTCGCGCCAGCCGGCCTGGTGGTGATGGCGCGGACCGTCCCGCGTGGCGGCGTCGCGGGCGCGGTTCGCCGCCGCCGCGCGTTCGAGCAGGGTGCGCCCGTTCCAGGCCGTGCCGAACAGGATCGTCGGCGCGCCCGTGCTGGCGGCCATGGGCCGGAACTGGCGGTTGAACCAGTCCGCCTCGATGTCCTGCGCCTCGTCCGCGATGAGCGCGATGGAGGCGGTGTGCCCCGCCACGCGCGCCTGCGGACTGGCGCTGAGCAGCACCGCCCGCGCGCGCCCAGCGACGACCGTATCGCCCCGCGAGCGGCTCTGGCCGGCGGCGGGCACGAGCGGGTCCGTCGCGGCCAGGGCGGCGCGGATGCGCTCGGCGCTGATGCGCGCCTGCGGGTCGAGCGTGGGCGCGCAGACGACCACCGTCCCGCCCTCGCGGGCGTGCGCGCGCAGCAGGCAGGCGACGAGCGCGGCGGCGATCTCGTTCTTCCCCGACTGCCTCGGCATCATCACCGTCAGGGGCGCGGCCGGCCCGCTCGCGACGGCGCGCAGCAGCCCCCGCAGCACGCGCGCCTGGTACGCGCGCAGGGCGGGCCGTCGTGTCTGGGCCAGGGGCGGTTCGCGCACCCCGCCACGGTCGCGCGCGGCCCGCGCAAGTGGGAGCGCCCCCTGACGTGCCCACGGCTAGTACCAGCGCGGCCTTGGCCGTATGGGCCAGCATCGACGTGGATGCTTTCTGTTCTGACGCATACCGTCCTCCTTATGTTATTTTCTGGCGAGGGCGCTACCTGTACTCAGTGTGAACGTTCACGTCCCTATGCCAGAATACAAGTAGTGTATCATACATATCTATCAAGATCAACAGGCCGCGCGGGCGGCGGAAGTGGGATGCGCTGGTGACAGGCCGCCCTCGGACGTCGCCGCCCGCGCCACCATCGTGCCCGCATCCCCAGGCACGGAGGTGCGATTCCATGGCCCTCACCCTCACCGAGGCGGCCAAGCTCAGCAACGACTCCCTGCTCGCCGGGGTCATCGAGACGATGGCCGAGGAGAGCCCCATCCTGCAGCGGCTCCCCTTCATCGAGATCACCGGCAACGGCCTCACCTACAACCGCGAGAACGCCGCCCCCACCGCCGCCTTCTACGCCGTCGGCGACGAGTGGGACGAGGACACCCCCACCTTCACCCAGCACACCGCCTCCCTCCGCATCCTCGGCGGCGACGCCGACATCGACAACTTCCTCAAGGAGACCCGCTCCAACGTCCAGGACCTCGAAGCCGCCGTCCTCCAGCTCAAGGCGCGCGCCGTCCAGGCCCTCTTCGACAAGACCTTCGTCACCGGCGACGCCGACGACGACGCCGACAGCTTCGACGGCCTCGACCGCCTCTGCGCCAGCGCCCAGGCCGTCAGCATGGGGACCAACGGGGCCACGCTCACGCTCGCCAAGCTCGACGAGCTCATCGACAAGGTGCGCCCGGGCAAGCCCCACCTGCTGCTCATGAGCCGCCGCTCCCGCCGCAAGCTGAACGAACTGGCGCGCGACTCCGGCACCTTCCTCGAAGCGGGCCGCGACGAGTTCGGCGGCATGGTCCAGTACTACGACGGCATCCCCGTCGGCATCAACGACTACATCGGCGACGCCCAGACCGCGGGCACGAGCAACGACGCCTCGACCGTCTACGCCATGCAGTTCGGCGAAGGCGCGCTCGCCGGCCTCTCCGCCCCCAGCGGCCTCACGGTCGACCGCGTGGGCGCGCTGGAGTCGAAGGACGCCACCCGCCTGCGCGTCAAGTGGTACGCCGGCCTCGCCCTCTTCAACACCCTCGCCCTCGCCCGCCTCACCGGCGTCCGCCCCTGACCCCCACACCCGCGCGCCCCGCGCACCCGGAGGGCGCCCCTTGCGGGGCGCCCTTTCTGGCGCGCGTGTCACTCCGAGCAGTCCCGGAGGCCGGGGTTGCTGCCTTCCCAGCTATCGTGGATATCGAAGCGCGCAAGCGTCTCCGGGACGCACCCCTCCAACTGGTTGAACCCCAGATCCAGTTCACGCAGAGTCGTGAGGTCGCCCAACTCAGGGGGGATGAAACCCGTCAGTTCGTTGGAGAACAGATCGAGCGCGCGCAGGTTCGAGAGTCGCCCCAGTTCGGGGGGAATGGACCCTGTCAATTCACTCCCGAACAGGTTAAGCACGCGCAGATTCGTGAGTTGGCCAAGCTCCACGGGGATAGTGCCCGTCAGGCCGCTGTAACTCAGGTCGAGCACCCGTAACGCACTGAGCCGCGCCAACTCGGGAGCGAGTTGACCGCGCAACCTGCTCTGGTACAGGCCCGTCACGCGACGGGGAGTTTCCCCAACCGCGACGCCTTGCCAGCGCTCGATCGGCCTCTCGGCGCTCCAGTTGAGCGGCCACCCATCCCCAACGAGGACATCGCGCGCCACGAGGAGGACAACGCAGTCGCGAACGAGAGCGGCGTTCTCCTGCGAGTCGGGCACGACGACGCCGTTCGAACACGCCGCCAGCGCTGACGCCTCGTCATAGGGACGCGGGCAGCGGCGAAGGTCGGGGTTGTTGTCCTCCTCGCCCATCACCTCGCCGCCCGGCCACGGCTCCCGCCCGCCCCACGCGAGACCATCGGGCAGGCAGCCCTCCAGCTGGTTGTAGCGGAAGCGAAACGCCCAGAGGGACGAGAGCGAGCCGAGCTCGGGGGGAACGGCGCCCGAAAGGTCGTTGAACGAGACGTTCAGGAACTCCAGGTTGGCAAGTGCGCTCAGTTCAGGCGGGATGCCGCCCGTCAGATCGTTGCTGTGCAGGTCGAGCGATTCGAGATTCGAGAGGGCGCCCAACTCAGGCGGAATCTCGCCCGTCAGCGTACTGCCGCTGAGGTCGAGTTCCTCAAGGTGCGTAAGCGAGCCCAGTTCGGGCGGGATCTCACCCGTGAAGTCGTTGCCTGTATTCCACCAGTCCCCCAGCACGAGCCACCGCAAGCTGGCAAGGTTGCCCAACTCCGCCGGAATCGCACCCGTCAGGGCGTTGTAGGACAGGTCCAGCGACTGTAGCTTCGCGAGCGCCCCGATCTCGGGGGGAATGCTCCCTTCCAGCGAGTTGCCGCCCAGGTCCAGCGTTTCCAGGTTGGAGAGAGCGCCCAGTTCCGGCGGAATCCGGCCCCTGAGTTCAGTATCCTGAAGGTTCAGCGTTCGCAAGTGCGGGAGGGCGCCGAGTTCGGGAGGGATCGCGCCGGTCAACTCGTTGCCGCGCAGGTCCAGCGTCTGGAGCGATGCAAGGCGGGAGAGTTCCGCTGGTATGCGCCCCCGCAGTCCGGCCTTGTAGAAGCGCAGCCCGGTCACGCGCGGCGGGGAGCCGGAGACCATGACGCCGCGCCACTCGCGGACGGGTCTGTTCTCCCCCCAGTTCGGGGGATACGTATCATCACCGAGGACACGCCCGACTTCCAGAAGAGCGACGCAGTCAGCAACGAGGCCTGGGTTGGCTTCCGGCTCGGGCACGGTGATGCCGTTCGAGCATCGTTCAAGCGCGGTGGAACCGACCAGCGACATCGTGAGCGGCGGGATATCGACCGCGGGCAGCCACACGCCCCAGCAGTCGATCTCCCCGGTCTCCCGGATCGCACAGGTGTAGATGGAGCCCGCGCTCACGGTGTGGTAGCGCCCGCCGGGC
Organism: Tepidiformaceae bacterium; assembly: GCA_963664025.2. GTDB lineage: Bacteria > Chloroflexota > Dehalococcoidia > Tepidiformales > Tepidiformaceae > UBA2991. Next base: position 312,452 of record OY760861.2, read on the forward strand.
GCGTCGGACTGGCCGTAATCGTTCTTGCCCCAGCAGACGACTTCGCCCGAGTCGCGCACCCCGCAACTGTGCGCCCCGCCCGCACTCACGGAGCGGTAGTTGCCCGGAGGCGGACTGGACCGGTCGTCGGCGTAGCCGGAGCCGTACATATCTCCTCCGCACCAGACGCCGCCGGATTCGCGCAACGCGCAGACATGGACGCCAAAGCCCGCACTCACCGAGACGAAGCCGCCCCCTTCCGGAGTCGGTCCACCCTCCCAACTGTTCCAGCGGCATTCCACCGCGCCCGTCTCCAGTATCCCGCAGTCGCCCAGTCCGCCCAGGCTCACCGACCGATAGCTCCCCCAAGGCAACTCCTTGCCGCCGGACACATCGCCCCAGCAGAGCAGATCACCGTCATCGCGCACCCCGCAACTGGACCACGCCCCGGCCTCCACGGAGCGGTAGCGCCCGGGCGGCGCGTCCGCCTGGCCTTCATCGTTTTGGCCCCAGCAGACGATCTCGCCGGACTCCCGCAGCGCGCAGGAGTGCTTGTAGCCCGCGCTGACGGAGCGGAACGTCCCCGGGGGCGCGTCCGCCTGGCCTTCATCGTTCCGGCCCCAGCAGGCGAGTTCGCCGGACTCGCGCACGGCGCATGTATGGGCATAGCTGGCGCTCAGGGCGCGATAGCGCCCCGCCGGCGCGTCGGTCTGGCCGTAGTCGGAGAAGGCCCAGCAGACCACCTCGCCGGATTCCCGCACGGCGCAGGCATACTGACGAGTCGTGCCCACGGAACGAAACCGCCCCGGTGGCAGGGGCGCGTCAATCGCCCAACAGACGAGTTCGCCCGCCTCGCTGACCGCGCAGTACCGTCCGACGGAACGGTACGTGCCCGCGGGGGGCGCGAGCCGGCCGTCGTCGTATCCCGCGCCCCAGCAGTGGATCTCGCCGGACTCGCGGATGGCGCAGGTTGCGTACTCTCCCGCTGTCACGGAGCGGTACGTCCCGTCGGGAGCGTTTGCCTGCCCGTTCTCGTTGTACCCGAAGCAGACCACCTCGCCCGTGTCGCGGATGGCGCAGGTGTGGCTCCAGCCCGCGCTCACGGCGACGTAGGAGCCGGGCGGCGCCTCCAACTGGCCGTCCACGCCATAGCCCCAGCAAGCCAGCTTGCCTGTGTGGTGAACGGCGCAGGTGTGGCCCCCACCCGCGCTTATCGAGAGGTACGTCCCCGAGGGCGCATCTGTCTGACCGTGCTCGTTCTCACCCCAACAGACGATTCTCTCTGTCCCCGTATCGTGAATCGCGCACGTGTGGTTCCAGCCCGCGCTCACGGCGCGGAAGGTGCCCTCCGGGACGTCCGTCTCGCCGTACGCATTCTCGCCCCAGCAGACGACGGCGCCGTCTTCCGTGAGGGCGCAGGCGTGCCCCTCGCCCGTCGTGACGGACAGCGCCCGCGGCCCCGGCACGGGTTCGGGGGTTGGCGTTGGCGTGGCCGTCGGCATCGCGGTGGCCGTGGGCGTCGCCTCCGGGGTGGTGGGGGCCTCGGGCGTAGCGACGCTCGTCGCGTCCGGCATCGCGGTGGCCGTCGGCGCAGCCTCCGGGCTGTCGCCCCCGCAGGCGACCGCGAGGGCGACCGCCATCAGGCCGACCGCCACGAAGCCCGTCCCGGACCAGCGTCTCCGCATGGCTCGCGAGTGTAGCGCGCGCCGTCAACCGGCCACCGGCCACCAACCACCGGCCACCGGCCACCGGCCACCGGCCACCGGCCACCAACCACCGCCCACCCCGCCCCCACTACCCCATGAGCGCGCGCTGCCGCATCCTCTAGCCATGCGCGTGGTGCAGAAGTTCGGCGGGACCTCCGTGGCCGACGCGGAGCGCATCCGGCACGTGGCCGGGCAGGTCGCGCGGCGCGTCGGCGCGGGCGACCAGATCGTCGTCGTCGTCTCCGCCATGGGGAACCGCACGGACGAGCTCATCGACCTCGCCCTCTCCGTCGCGCCCGAGCCCGACCCGCGCGAACTCGACCAGCTGCTGGCCACCGGCGAGCACATGTCGGCGGCGCTGCTGGCCATGGCCCTGCGCGCGATGGACCGGGAGGCCGTCGGGCTCACCGGCGGCCAGGCGGGCATCTACTCGCGCGCCTCCCACGGCTCCGGCCGCATCCAGCGCATCGACGCCGATCGCATCGAGGAGGAGCTGCGCGCCGGGCGCATCCCCATCGTCGCCGGCTTCCAGGGCGTCACCGAGGCGTCCGACTACGTCACGCTGGGGCGCGGCGCGAGCGACCTCACGGCGGTCGCACTGGGCGTCGCCCTCGGCGCCGACCGCTGCGAGACCTACAAGGACGTCGAAGGCGTCTACACCGCCGACCCCCGCGCCGTCCCCACCGCCCGCCGCCTCGCCGACGTGCACTACGAGGAGATGCTGGAGATGGCCACGCAGGGCTCGCGCGTGATGCACAACCGCGCCGTCGAGCTGGCGGCGGCGAACGCCATGCCCATCCTGGTCGCGTCGAGCATGGTCGATGCGCCAGGCACCCTCATCCATGGAGGCCCCCAGATGGAGGAACGCAACCGCGTCCGCGGCGTCGTGGACGACCACGACATCGCCAAGGTGACGCTGCGGCACGTGCCCGACCGGCGCGGCATCGCCGCCCAGATCTTCGAGCCCCTCGCCGAGGCGGGCGTGAGCGTCGACACGATCGTCCAGAACGCCAGCGAACGGGACCTGACGGACCTCACGTTCACGCTCGCGCGCGAGGACCTGCGCCGCGCCGAGGGCCTGATGGACGCCATCTGCGAAGCCGTCGGCGCGAACGGCTACACCGCCGACACGAACCTCGGCAAGGTGAGCATCGTGGGCGCGGGCATCCAGTCGGAGCCCGGCTACGCCGCCCGCATGTTCCGCGCCCTCGCCGACGCGGACGTCAACATCGACCTGATCACGACGAGCGAGATCCGCATCACCTGCATCGTCCACGAGGACCGCCTGCGCGACGCCGTCAACGCCCTGCACGCGACCTTCGGGCTGGACCAGGCGGACCAGGGCTCGTGAGCGAGTGAGCGCGCCCACGCCGCCCCCTTGACAGGGGGTGTACGCTGGAAGCGAGAACACCGACAGGGAGGTCGCACGTGTACCACGTCAAGACTCACCTCCTCCACGGAGTGCTCATCGTGCAGTCGTGAAGCCCGCCTTTGCGCGGGCCGAAGCGGGGAGCCTCCCGCCCGAAACGGGTGCAGGGCGGAGGCGGTACCCGCGATGAGACCATGACGGGCCCCGGGCGACCGGGGTCCGTTGCCGTCCGGCGCCCGCCAGCCCGCCGCCGTTGGCCCTGCGGGCGCAGCCGGTAGACTCGCGCCATGCGCATCGCCCTCGCCTCCGACCACGCCGGCTACCAGTACAAGGAAGCGATCAAGACCTTCCTCGCCGAGCGCGGCCACGAGCCCGTCGACTTCGGCACGGACTCCGACGAGTCCTGCGACTACCCCCGCTTCATCCGCCCCGCCGCCGAGGCCGTCGCCAGCGGCGAATGCGAGCGCGGCATCGTGCTCGGCGGCTCGGGCAACGGCGAGGCGATGGTCGCGAACCGCGTGGCGGGCGTCCGCTGCGCCCTCTGCTGGAGCCGCGAATCGGCGGAAATGGGCCGCCGCCACAACAACGCCAACGTCATCTCCATCGGCCAGCGCATGGTCGCCCTGGAAACCGCCCTCGACATCGTCGCGACCTGGCTCGACACGCCCTTCGACGGCGGCCGCCACGCCCGCCGCATCGCGCAGTTCTAGGAGCGCGCGCGGCTGGCGCCGCGCTGAGGGAGGAGGACGGTAGGCTGAACGAGCCTGCTACACTACGCCCAAGAGAGGACCACAGAATGGTGAGTAGGACGCTGGACACCCACGAAGCCGTTACCAAGCTGCAGGACGCGGGAGCGCCGGAGCCGCTGGCCGTGGCCACGGTCGATGTGATTGGCGATGCGACCTCGGAGTTGGTCACGCGGGACGCGCTGCGAGCGGAAATCAACCACGCGCTCCTGATCTTCGGCGGCATCATGATCAGCGCGAACATCGGCATCGCGGCCCTGACGCTGGCCGCCATGAAGCTGTTCTTCTTCTAACCAGCGGCACGACTGCGGGCTCCCGGGAACGGCGCCATCGTCACTCGCTTTCCTCCGCCCCGCTGGCGACTCAGCGGCTTGAGGATATGTTCCCGAGCCTGATTCCATTCGTCTCCCGGCTCGGCGTAGATCCTGACAGGCCCCTGCCAGTCCCGAGCCAGGGAAACGCGAACGTCCGCCGGGGAATCGAGCGCCAGCACTCGCTGGACGTCTGGCTGCTTCTCGATCGCCAGCGCTCGATCAGTTCCCAGGCAGATGGCAAGCGCGCCGCTCTCCCTCGCCCGAGAGGCAGGAGCTTCCTCCTCCGGCACAGGCTCCCGTTGAGTTGGCCGCTCCGAAGAGCGACGCTGCGGTATACGCACCCGCCCAAAGGTATTGCGGTTGTCGGTCGCGAAGCCATCCCTGCCGAACGCCCGCCGCTTGAATACGCGAGCCACGTGGTACCCCCACTCAGCGCGGCGACAGCCGCGCGCTCTCCTCAGGCGGCGCAGCCGCCGCTCTTCTCAGCGAAGCGCCCACTCAGCCGCGCGAAAGCGCGGCGCTCTCCTCAGTCCAGCCGCTCGAAGATCGTCGCGATCCCCTGGCCGCCGCCGATGCAGAGGCTGACCAGCCCGTAGCGGCCGCCCGTGCGCTCCAGCTCGTGCATCAGCTTCACCGTCAGGATCGCGCCCGTCGCGCCCACGGGGTGGCCGAGGGCGATGGCGCCGCCGTTCGGGTTCGTCTTCTGCGGGTCCAGCGAGAGCTCGTTCGAGCAGGCGCAGGCGACGCTGGCGAAGGCCTCGTTCAGCTCGATCACGTCCATCTGGTCGAGCGACATGTCCGCTTTGTCCAGCACCTTGTTCACCGCCGGGATGGGGCCGCTCCCCATGATCGAGGGATCGACGCCCGCCTCCGCGCGGGCCACGAGCCGCATCCGCGGCTTCACCCCGAGCGCGTCCGCCTTCGCCGCGCTCATCACGACCGTGGCGGCGGCGCCGTCGTTGATACCGCTCGCGTTGCCCGGCGTCACCATGCCGTCCTTCTTGAAGGCCGGGCGCAGCTTGGCCAGCTGCTCGGGCGTGCTCGCGCGGGGGAACTCGTCCGTGTCGAAGACGCGCTCCTCGCGGCGCTCGCGCACCGTGATCGGCACGATCTGGTCCTTGAAGTAGCCCTGCTCGATGGCGTTCAGGGCGCGCCGCTGGCTCTCCGCCGAGAACTCGTCCTGGGCGCTGCGGGAGATCTCGTACTCCTCCGCCAGCTTCTCCGCCGTGATCCCCATGTGCGTGTCCTCGAAGGGGTCGCTCAGGAGCTTGACGATGCCGTCCTGGATCTCGTCGTGGCCGAGGCGGTAGCCCGAGCGCGCCTTGCGCAGGTAGAAGGGCAGGCGCGTCATGTTCTCCGCCCCGCCCGCGACCACCACGTCCGCGTCGCCCGTCTCGATGTAGCGCGCGGCCGTGTTGATCGCCTCGAGGCCGCTGCCGCAGAGGCGGTTGATGTTCACCGCGGGCGTCTCCACGGGGATGCCCGCCCTGATGCCGGAGACGCGCGACAGGTAGGCGTCCTCGGCCACCTGGCCGACGATGCCCATCACGATCTGGTCGACCTCACCGGCCTCGACGCCGGCGCGGCTGACCGCCTCGGCGATGACGGTGGAGCCGAGCTCGCTGGCGGGGGTGTTCGCAAGCGAACCGTTGAACGTGCCGATGGCGGTGCGGACGCCGCTGGCGAGGACCACGTCTTCCATGGGGAACCATCCTTGAGGCGGCGCGCGCCGCCGGAACTGCGCCCGCCATTGTAGCCCCTCCCGCCCCGAAGGGCGCACGCGCGTGAACGGCAGGGCGTCTACGATTGGCGCGTGCAGCCGCCACGACATCCCGCCGGGAACGAAACCGCATGACGCGCTTCGCCATCCGCGCGGCGGACGCCGACGACGCGCCCGAGCTGGCGGACCTGCTGGCGGAGGCGTTCGCGGGCTCGGACGCCTGCTACCCGGAGCCGGAGCCGCCCGCCGAGGCCGACCTCGCCGTGCGCATGCAGACGGGCGAGGCGTTCCTGCTGGCGGAGCGCGCCGGGCGCGCCGTCGCCGCGGTGCGGCGCAGCGAGGACGAGGGCATCGCCGCCTTCGGCCTGCTCGCCTCGCGCGAGGCGGGGGCGGGACGGGCGCTCGTGCGCGCCATCGAGGCGCGCGCCCAGGACGGCGGCCTGCGCCTCGTGCGCGCCCGGCTCCCCGACGAGCCCCGGCTGGCGGACTACTTCGCGGCGCTCGGCTACCTGCCCATCGGGCGCGTCAACGAGCCCTTCCGGGGCGGGACGCTCGCCGTCCTCACCGTCGAGCGGCGGCTGCCCCTGCTGACCGTGCGCGAGCAGCGCCGCGGCGACGCCGACGCCATCGCCGCGCTCACGGGCGAGGACCCGTGGCCGTTCGAACAGGGCCACCGCCCCGGCTGGTTCGTCGCCGCCGACGGCGACCGCGTCGTGGGCGTCGTCCAGGCGCGCGACGCCGGGGGCGGGCTGGCCGCCATCCGCGAGCCCGCGCTGGCGGACGGCTACGAGGGCCGCGGCCTCGACGCCTGGATGGCCGAGCGCGCCGCCGACCACGCCGGCACGCACGGCTCGCACACCGCCGAACTGCCCCTCACCGAGCGCACCGCGCCCCTGCGCCGCCTGCTGGAGGAGCGCGGCTGGGACCTGGAGCGCGGCGCCGACCGCTACGTGAAGCGCCTCAGCGGCCAGCTCCGCGAGGACGCCTTCACGGACTAACAGTGGGCGGGGAGTCAACATGAACAGCGACGACAGTTCCGCCGCAAGGAAGGCGACCTTCACCGCGCACGTCGAGTGGGACGAGGAGGTGGAACTCTTCGTCGCCATCGTTCCGGGCGTTCGCGGCGCGCACACGCAGGCGGCGAGCCTCGACGAACTGCGCGACAACCTGCGCGAGGTGCTCGAACTGCTCGCTGACGTGGGCGAGTTGTAGCCCCTACGTCGCGAGCCAGTCCGGCGTGTTGTCCCAGGCGTCGAGGGCGGCGACTTCGGCGAGCGGCTTGCGCGTGAGGGGGCCGAAGCGGCCGCGCGGGTAGCCCAGGGGCACGCAGTAGACGACCTCCGCGTCGGCGGGAATGCCGAACAACTCGTGCACGCGCTCCTCGACGACCGCGTGGAGCGTCGTGATCGTGCCCCCGATGCCGATCGCGCGCGCCGCCAGCAGCAGGTTCTGCGTGGCCGGGATGACCGACTCGATCGCGCCCCGCCCCCGCGCCGTCGCGCAGACGAGCACGATCGCGGGCGTCTCGCCGATCTCGCCGGAGAGGCGCATGGCCGACTGGCGCACGCCCTTCCCCGGCGGGATGTCCCCAGGGCCGCTGACGCCCTCGTCCTTGCGCTTCGCCCACCACGCCTCCTCGTAGAGCTCCCCAGGGCGGCGCGCTTCTCCGCGTCGGTCACGAGCAGGAAGCGCCACCCCTGGCGATTGCCGCCGTTGGGCGCCTGCCGCGCCGCGTCGAGCAGGTCGCGCAGGTCGCGCTCCTCGATCGGGTCGGGGCGGAAGCGGCGGATGGCGCGCATGGTGTACATGGCGTCGCCGAGCGTCATGGTGAAGCGGTCAGGTGCGGGAATGGGCACGGTGAACTCCTCTTCCTCTCAGCGCGGCGACAGCCGCGCGCTCTCCTCAGGCGGCGCAGCCGCCGCTCTTCTCGGCACTCAGCCGCGCGCCAGCGCGGCGCTCTCCTCGCTAGGCGTCGAAGTACAGCGAGAACTCGTGCGGATGCGGGCGGATGCCGACCGCCGCCACCTCGTTCTCGCGCTTGTAGTCGATCCAGGTGCGGACCAGGTCCTCGTCGAAGACCTCGCCCTGGAGCAGGAACTCGTGGTCCTCCTCCAGCGCGTCCAGCACGCCGCCGAGCGAACCCGGGAGCACCGGGTAGCCGTGCTCGTGCGGGTCGATCTCGAAGAGGTCCACGTTGTCCACCGGGTCGCCCGGGTCGATGCGGTTGGCGATGCCGTCGAGCCCCGCCATGAGCAGGGCGCTGAAGCCGAGGTAGGGGTTGCAGGTCGGGTCCGGCGAGCGGAACTCCAGCCGCTTCGACTTCGGGCTCGAGGACAGCATCGGGATGCGGATGCCCGCGCTGCGGTTGCGCGCGCTGTAGACCATCACGTTCGGCGCCTCGTAGCCCGGCACCAGCCGCTTGTACGAGTTCGTCGTGGGCGCGCAGAAGGCCATCAGCGCGGAGGCGTGCTTGATCAGCCCGCCGATGTAGTACCGCGCCGTCTCCGAGATCAGCCCGTAGCCGTTCTCGTCGAAGAACAGGTTCTCGCCGTCCTTCCAGAGCGACTGGTGGACGTGCATGCCGTTGCCGTTGTCCTCGAACACCGGCTTGGGCATGAACGTCGCCGTCTTGCCCGCGTTGCGCGCCACGTTGCGCACGACGTGCTTGTACCACTGGAGGTTGTCGGCCATCTGCACGAGCGGCGCGTAGCGCATGTCGATCTCGCACTGGCCCGCCGTCGCCACCTCGTGGTGGTGGATCTCCACCTGGATGCCGACCTCCTGCATCTTCAGCACCATCTCCGTGCGCAGGTCCTGCAGCGTGTCGCGCGGGGGAACGGGGAAGTACCCCTCCTTGTGCTCGGTCTTGTAGCCGAGGTTGGGGCCCCCCTCCTGCTCAAAGTCCTTGCCCGTGTTCCAGGCCGCCTCCACGGAGTCCACGCTGTAGAAGGCCTGGTCGCGCTCCGAGTCGTAGCTGACGCTGTCGAACACGAAGAACTCGGCCTCGGGGCCCCAGTACGACTCGTCCGCCACGCCCGTCAGCTTCAGGTACTCCTCGGCGCGCTGGGCGACGGCGCGGGGATCCTTGTGGTAGCCCTCGGCCGTCACGGGATCCTTGATGTCCGCCGTGATGCTGAGGGTGGTGTGCGCGGTGAACGGATCGAGCACCGCCGTGTCCGGATCGGGGATCAGGATCATGTCCGAGCGCTGGATGCCCTGGAAGCCGCGGATGCTCGACCCGTCGAAGCCGAGCCCTTCCTCGAACGTATCCGGGCTCCACTCGCTGGGAGTCACGGAGAAGTGCTGCCAGGCGCCGAGCAGGTCCGTGAACTTCACGTCGATGATCTGCACGCCTTCGTCGGCGATCAGCTGTTGGACGTCTTCGGGGGTCGTCATGGGGCTACCTCCTGGGTTGGCGCCGCCCGCCCGCGGGGGCGCTGGGGCTCTGCGCGTCTACGCTTCCGATCATCGCCAGCCCCGGGGATGCGGGCAACGCCCGAACGAGGCTGGCAGTGAAGTTCGTGTTACGGCCCGGCCGCGCGCGCGGCTCAGAGGGCGACGTCGCCCCGCTCGCCCGTGCGCACGCGGATCGCCTCCTCCACGGGGATCACGAAGATCTTGCCGTCGCCGATGTTGCCCGTGCCCGCCGCCTCGATGATGGCCCCGATGGCCGTCTCCACGGCCTCGTCCGCGACCACCATCTCCAGCTTCATCTTGGGCAGCAGGTCCACCACGATCGTCTCGCCGCCGCGCCCCTGGTGGGCGATGCCGCGCTGCGCCCCGCGCCCCGTCACGGAGATGATGTTCAGGCCGTGGATGCCCTGCTCCTCGAGAGCGCCCTTCACCTCGTGGAGACGCTCCGGGCGGATGATCGCCTCGATCTTCTTCATGACTACTCGCTCCTGCCGCTCCCGTCCGCCGGCTCAGCGTCCGGCGGCGCGGGTTGCGCGGGTTCAATGATACCGACCGGAATGGCGATGCCGGCCTCGTCGCTCTGGTAGGCGCGCTCCCCGTGCTGGGTCACGTCGATCCCGACCTCCTCCTCGTCGTCGGAGACGCGCACGCCCATCGTCAGGTCCAGCACCTTGAGGATGCCGAAGGTGACGATGAAGGAGTAGGCGCTGACCGCGCCGATGCCGACCAACTGGTCCCACAGCAACCGCCACTCGCCGTGGATGAGCCCCTCGCGGAACTCCGGCGCGCCCACCGTCGCCGTCGCGAACAGGCCCGTCGCGAGCGCGCCCCAGAGCCCGCCGATGCCGTGCACGGCCACCACGTCGAGCGAGTCGTCGAAGTGGATGCGCTCGCGGAAGCGGACGGCGAAGTAGCAGAAGAGCCCCGCGCCGAAGCCGATCGCGAGCGCCTCCATCGGCTCCACGTAGCCGGAGGCCGGCGTCACCGCGACGAGCCCGGCCACGGCCCCCGAGGCCGCCCCCACCACGCTCGGTTTGCCCGACACCCTCCAGCTGATGAGCGTCCACGTGAGCGCCGCCATGGCCGCGGCCACGTTCGTGTTGACGAAGGCGTAGACGGCCTGGCCGCTGGCCCCCACGGCGCTGCCCGCGTTGAAGCCGAACCAGCCGAACCAGAGCATCGCCGCGCCCAGCACCACCATCGTGATGTCGTGCGGCTCCATCGGCTCGGAGCCGTAGCCCCGCCGCTTCTTGAACACGAACACCGCCGCCAGCGCGGCCACGCCCGCGTTCACGTGGATGGCGAGGCCGCCCGCGAAGTCGAGCCCGTTGATGCCGATGTCGGCGGGCGCCCCATCGCCCGAGAAGGTGTTGAGCCAGCCGTTCACGCCGAACACCCAGTGCGCGATGGGCGCGTACACGATCAGCGACCAGAGGGCGATGAACAGCAGGAACGGCCCGAAGCGCGCCCGCTCGGCGAAGGCCCCCGTGATGAGCGCGGGCGTGATGATCGCGAACATCATCTGGAAGGCCATGAACAGCAGGTCGGGCACGCCCCCCGAACCCGAGTCCACGCCCACCCCGCGCAGGCCGAAGTGGTCGAGGTTGCCGATCAGGCCCAGCCCCTGGTCCGGCCCGAAGGCGAGCGAGTAGCCGACGACGACCCAGAGCACGCCCACCACGCCGATCGTGATGAAGGAGTGCATGATCGTGCCGATCACGTTCTTGCTGCGGGTCAGCCCCCCGTAGAAGAACGCCAGCCCGGGCGTCATGAACAGCACCAGGGCCGAGGCGGCGAGCATCCAGGCCGTGTTTCCGGCGTCGATTTCAAAGTCAGGCACGCGCATCCCCCGCGCGGGCCCGCGCGCCCCTCGAATCGGGCGGCGGGACGGCATCCGCTTGAGTGCGCGGTATCTTGACGCCTCAGTGTTTCAACCATGTTTCGCGCGCGCGATTCACACGCGCGGGTTCACGCGCGGGGGAACGACGCCGGGGGAACGTGGTAGCGTGCGGGCGTGACCGCCACCGCCGGCGACGCCGGAGCCGACACCCTCCCGCAGGGCCTGCAGTTGCTGGCCGAAACGTTCGCCTTCTCGGAGCGGGCGCGGCCCCTCCTCGGCTTCGGGCACTACGCCACCGTCATCGACACGGGCGGCCCCCAGGCGCTCGCCCTCGCCACCGACACCATCGGCACGAAGGCGCTCGTCGCGCAGGCGCTCGGCGCGTTCGGCACCGCCGGCATCGACTGCGTCGCCATGAACGCGAACGACATCGTCTGCGTGGGCGCGGAGCCGGTCACGATGGTCGATTGCGTGCTCGTCGAGGCGATGGACGAGGCCTTCCTCGCCGAGATCGCCGTGGGCCTGCGCGAGGGCGCGCGGCGGGCGCGCATCTCCATCGCCGGCGGCGAGACCGCGCGCGTCCCGGAGATGCTGCGGGGCGCCGCCCCCGGACGCGCCTTCGACCTCGGCGGCACCTGCGCGGGACTCGTCGAACGCGACCGCGTCCTCACCGGCGCGGCCGTCGCGCCCGGCGACGCGCTTGTCGCCTTCGCCTCCTCCGGCATCCACAGCAACGGCTTCACGCTCGCGCGCCGCGCCTTCCGCGAGGCGGGCTGGGAGCTGGGGCGCCACGTCGGGGAGTTCGGGCGCACGCTCGGCGAGGAACTGCTCGAACCGACCGCCATGTACGTCGACCTCGCCATGTCGCTGCTGCGCGAACTCGACGTGCGCGCGCTCTTCCACGTCACCGGCGGCGGCTTCCTCAACCTGCGCCGCCTCGAAGCGGAGGCCGGGTTCGCCATCGAGGCGCTGCCGCCGGTCCCCGCCGTCTTCACGGTCATCCAGCGCCTCGCCGGCCTCGACGACGCGGCCATGTACGCCGAATACAACATGGGCGCGGGCTTCTGCGCGGTCGTGCCCGAGGCGCAGGCGGAACGCGCCCTCGCCCTCGGCGCGGCCCTCGGCGTCGAGGGCTGGCGTCTCGGCTCCGCCACCGCCTCCCCCGCCCGCGAGGTCGCGATCCACGCGGGCCCCGTCCACCTGCGCGGAGACGCGGCGGGCTTCGCCGCGGCGGGCTGAGGGGCGCGGTTGGGCGGCTGGCGGTGGCAGCCGCCTCGCCAGCCGGATACGCTTTCCCCATGACAACCGCCAGTACCGCCTCCGACGCGGCGCGGGTCTTCGCCGACGCCCGCGCCATGCACGGCGACGCGCTCGCGCGGCTCGCCGCCAGCGACATCCGCGACGCGGCGGAGAAGGCGTGGTGCGCGACGAAGCGCGCCGCCGACGGCCTCATCCTCGTGCGCACGGGCGAGGAGCCCCTGAAGTCGCCCGTCACGAGCCGCGCCCTCAACGAACTGGCGGCCAGCGACGCCGCCGTCGAGGCCATCCTGGGCCGCTACTACTCGCGGCAGGCGCAACTGCACGGCGAGTGCTTCTACCTGGGTCTCTGCGAACCCCTCGCAACCACCGAGCGCCGCATCCGCGAAACCGGCGCCTTCATCGACGAGGCCGAGCGCCTGGCGGGGATGTAGCACTATCGCGCAGAGTTGTGCCGTCGCTAGGAGTCGGCGCGCTCCGCGATGATGATCACGTCCTCTTTCTGGGCGTAGAAGCCGAGCGTGACGACCCAGATCAGGAAGTTGAGCAGCTTCCGCCCGAACGACCATTCGTCCTGGATATCGAAGATCGGCTTGTAGCCGTCCCGGTTCATTTCCGCCAGCGCCCGCTCCACGGCGCGGCCCATGGACTCTCCGATCGCCGCGCCCCAGCCGCCCCGCCTCGAGACTCGGTACTGCCGGTTGAGGCCCTCCATCCCCGTGAGTTCTTGCGTCATCGCTGGTTCTCCTCGCTGCCCCGGGGGGCGGTTGCTAGCCGGCTCCGGAAGAGCCTGCAACTGGAGTATACACCATTTCGATGTACATGGCTCTGGCGTACACGGCTTCTGCGTAGACACTGGCGGTATGAGTTCGCCCTACGACCCGCGCTACCCGCACTTCCGCCGGCGCCTGCGAGAGGCCCGGAAGCGCGCGGGGCTGACGCAGGTGGAGGCCGGAAAGGCGCTGGAGAGGACGCAGCAGTTCATCAATCGCTGCGAGGCGGGCGACCGGCTCGTGGACGTGCTCGAACTGATCGATTTCGCGAGCCTCTACGGGGTGCCCGTCGACTGGCTCCTCGAGCTGCCGCCGGACGCGCCTTCCCCGCTCAAGGCCCGTTAAGCGCTACGCTATCCGCACGCAATGCGAATCGCGCAGGTCTCCTACCACACCAACCCCCTCGCCCCGCTCGGCGGGCGGCAGACGGGCGGCATGAACGTGTACGTCCACGAACTCTCGCGCGAACTCGCGCGGCGGGGGCATCACGTCGACGTCTTCACGCGCCGCGAGGGCGATCGGCCCGAGGTCACGCCGCTCGCGCCCGGCCTGCGCCTCGTGCAGCTCCCCGCGGGGCCGCCCGCGCCCCTGGCGAAGGAACTGCTGGCCCCCTTCGTGCCCGCCTTCGCCGCCGAACTGTCGCGCTTCGCCGCCGCCGGGGGCCACGCCTACGACCTCGTGCACAGCCACTACTGGCAGGGCGTCGCCGCGGGCGAGCCGTTCGCGCGCGAGCAGGGCGCGCCCCACCTCGTCATGTTCCACACGCTGGGCGAGGTGAAGAACCGCGCCCGCATCTCCGAGGAGGAGCCGGGCGAACGCATCCGCCGCGAACGCGAACTGGCCGCCTCCGCCGACGCCGTCATCACCGCCAGCGCGCACGAACGCGACCTGCTCGCGCGCTACTACGACGCCGACCCCGCGCGCATGGCGACCATCCCCTGCGGCATCGACACCGGCCTCTTCCAGCCCCGCGACCGCGACGCCTGCCGCCGCGCCCTCGGCATCGAGCCGGACCGCCCGGCGCTCCTCTGGGTGGGCCGCCTGGAGAAGCTGAAGGGCGTCGACATCCTCATCGACGCCGTGGCCCAGCTGGACGACCCCGATGTGCTCCTGCTGGTCGTGGGCGGCGAGCAGGGCCACGAGCTTCGCCGCGAACTCGAAGCGCAGGCGCGCGCGGCGGGCCTCGGCGCCAGCGTGCGCTTCACCGGCGCCGTCCCCCACGAGGACCTGCCCGGCTGGTACAGCGCCGCCGACGTCTGCGTGGTGCCCAGCTACTACGAGAGCTTCGGGCTCGTGGCGGTCGAGGCCATGGCCTGCGGCACGCCCGTCGTCGCCTCGCGCGTGGGCGGGCTCGTCTCGACCGTGACCGACGGCGTGAACGGCTACCTCATCCCCTGGCGCTGCCCCGAACCGTTCGCGGAGAAGCTCGGCGTGCTCATCCGCAACCCCGAACTGCGCGCGAACTTCGCCCGCTCCGCCCGCCAATCGGTCCAGCGCTTCCGCTGGGACGAGATCGCGCGCCGCATGGACGGCCTCTACGGGGACGTCATCGCCGCCCACGCCAGGAAGGAGCCAGCCGCATGAGCCTCGGCGACGCCCTCGGTTCCGTGGGGCGCTGGCTCCGCGGCGAATCCGCGCCCGAGCCCGACCCCAACGCCCTCGCGACGCCCGCCCGCGCGATGGTCGTGATGGCCCACCCCGACGACGCCGAGTTCGTCTGCGGCGGCTCCGTCGCGAAGTGGTGCGCCGAGGGCGCCGAAGTCGTCTACGTCGTCGTCACCGGCGGCGACAAGGGCACGCACGACCCGGAGATGCACCCCGAGAAGCTGGCCGCCATCCGCGAGGAGGAGCAGCGCGCCGCCTGCCGCGCCCTCGGCGTGAAGGCCTGCGTCTTCCTCGGCCACCCCGACGGCCACACCATCGACGAGGAGGAACTGCGCGGCCAGATCGTGCGCCTCATCCGCATCCACCGCCCAGACGTGATCGTGACCTGGGACGCCTTCCGCCGCGGCTTCAACCACCGCGACCACCGCAACGTCGGCGTCCTCACCGCCGACGCCGTCTACCCGCTCGTGCGCGACCGCCTCTACTACCCGCGCGACGAGGAGGACGGCCTGCCCTCGCACCAGGTGAACGAAGTCCTGTTCGCCGGCAGCGAGGACCCCGACTACACCATCGACGTGACGGACCACTGGGAGACGCGGCTGGAGGCGGTGCTCTGCCACGCCAGCCAGATCGGCGGCCGCACGCGCGAGGACTTCCTGCGCATGCGCGAGGAGATGATCGCGCGCCAGGGCCACGCGCGCATGGAGGAGCGCTTCCGGCGCTGGTCCATCCGCCGCGCCCCGCCCCCGCCCCGCGAAGCCGCCAACCCCTGACCCGCCGGGCGTTGACAGTTGCGCGGGAGGTGTCCAGACTGCTTAAGCGGGCGGCGAGTGCCTCCGACCTCTTTGCGCGGTGGCCAGGCATTTCGCCCGTCGTCCGACCTCCCCTTCCCCGCAGGTGTGCATGTATCTGCTCTACGCAGACGAGTCTGGCTCGCCCAGCGCCGGGCACTTCACGCTTGGCGGTGTGGCTGTCCATGAGCAGGATGCCTATCCGTTGGCCCGTGCGGTAGATGGACTGTTCTCCAGGCTGCCGGCTGTCTACCGGACGGAGGAGCTTCATACCCAGCAGGTCCGTCAGGGTACTGGACGCTGGAACACCATTCCCCGAGAACGGCGACACCAACTGATGCAGGAAGTTGCCGAGCTACTGGTTGCGGGCTTGCCCCGCCTCCACCGACAACCCGTTCTCTTCGCCGTGGCGTTGCATCGCGCCTCCTTTCCCCGCTACAACCCCTACGAGCGCGCGTACGAGGAATTCTTCGCTCGCTGCAACGGAATGCTCGGGCGGCTCGCCTCGCGCGGTGACAGGCACCGGTGCGTCGTGATCGCTGACCACAGCCGCCTCGAATCCGCCATTCAGTCCGCCATGCTCGGCTGGCGGGAGCGGGGCGCCTCGACCGGGGCGGCCATCGGGCCGCTCTCCGCCTACGCCGAGGTGCCGCTCTTCGTGGACAGCAAGGCGAGCCGTCTCGTGCAACTTGCCGACTTCGTCGCCCACTGGGTCTACCGCGCCTACGAGTCGGGTGACGACTCGGTGCTCCAGACGCTGGCGTCCGGCTTCGACCAGGAGGGCGACATCCTCCACGGGTTGGTCCACCTGGTGCGCGACTATCAGACCTGCGCCTGCCTCGCCTGCGCCTCCCGCAGGCGCTCCGCCTGAGCCGTAGTGCCCTGCGCTCAGCGCGAGAGGCGCAGCCGCACGATGGCGCGCGGCTGGCCGCCCAGGTGGCGCTTGTAGGGCTCCTCGCCTCGCAGGAAATCGACGGCGGCGCGACCGCGCTCGATGGCGTCGCGCACCAGCAGCGCCTTCGAGAGCAGGCCCACCGCCAGGCGCCCCAGGGACGGGTCGAAGCCGCTGTTGTACAGCATCGTCGCGCCGCCCCCTTCGAGCGCGAAGAGGCGCGCCGCGGGCCGCCCCTCGAAGGTGAGCGTGCAGAGGCGCGCGAGGCCGTGCCCGCCCAGTCCCGCGGCGAGGTCGCGGAAGAACGCCGCGCGCTCCGGCGTGAGGAAGGCCGCCTTCGCCTCGCGGCTCTCGCGCATCATCGCCAGCAGCCCCTCGACCGCCTCCGCCGCCTCGCCGGGGCCCGCCGCGGACGCGAACCCGACCGCGCCCGCGCGTTCGAGGTTGCGCAGCTTGCGGCGCAGCTCGTGCCGGTGCTTCTTCGGGAGCGCCGCCAGGTAGCCGTCCCACGTGGCGGGCAGCTCGACCGTCGGGGTGACCGCCTCCGGCTCCTCGACCGCAGACCAGCCGTAGCGCGCGGCGGCGGCGAGCAGCGCGGGACGAAGCGGCCCGCCGGCGGGCAGCCCCCACGCCTCGAACCCCGGCGCGAGGTCCTCCATGAGCCACTCGACGAGGGCGGCCGCCGCCCCCGCCTCCCCGCCCGGCGCGACGAGCGCGCCCGCGTGGTCGCTCAGGTCGGGGTCGCCGAGGAAGCGCGGCTCCGCGCCGCCCACGTCGAGCGGGATGACGCCCGCGAGCGGCGCCTCGCCCTCATCGTCAGCGGGAACGGGGCGCAGGGCGAGGAACACGGGCGCGGCATCGCCGCCGCAATGGCGCAGCCACGCCTCGTGCCAGGCGGGGTGGGAGAAGGGGAGCGCGCCCGGAGTCGCGCGGTGCAGCGCCGCCCACTCCGGCGCGAGCGCCTCGAACGCCTCGGACGTGATGAGCGGCAGCGGCTCCTCGCCGAACGCGGACCCGGCGCCGTCCGCCGCGTCGGGCATGGGCTCAGGAAGAACCGTGGACGAGCGCGAGGAACTCCGACCGCGTCACGCTCGATCGCTTGAACTGGCCGCGCATCGCGCTCGTGACCAACCGGCTGCCCGGCTTGCGCACGCCGCGCATGGTCATGCACAGGTGCTCCGCCTCGACCACCACCGCCACCCCGTCCGCCTGCAGCGCCTCCATGATCGTCTCCGCCACCTGGCTCGTCAGCCGTTCCTGCAGCTGCGGACGGCGGGCGTACGCCTCGACCACGCGCGCGAGCTTGCTGATGCCGACCACGCGCCCATCGGGCAGGTAGCCCACGTGCGCCTCGCCGTGGAAGGGGAGCAGGTGGTGCTCGCACATGCTGTAGAAGGGGATGTTGCGCAGGATGACCATCTCATCGTGCGCGACCTCGAAGCCCACCTTGAGGTACTCGGACGGATCCTCGTCGAGCCCCTGGAAGATCTCGGCGTACATCTCGGCGATGCGCCGCGGCGTATCAGCCAGCCCCTCGCGCGCGGGGTCGTCCCCCACCGCTTCGAGCATCTCGATGACAGCCGCGCGGATGCGCGCCCCGTCGACCCCGGTCTCCGAGACAATCGCCATAGGCCGCGATCGTAGCAGCGGCTCGGGAAGCGCGCTCGTGGCGCTCCGCGAGGCGCCGATCGCTGGACAGAGAAGCCCGCCCGCGCCTACGACTCCAGCCAGAGCACGTCCCCGTGCAGGTCGGGGGCGTGCTCGCGGGCGGCGAAGACGGCGTATTCGGCCTTGCTCGCGCCGATGGTCGTGTTGCCGCCGTGGCCCGGCCACACCGTCGTCTCGTCGGGGAGCGCGTAGAGGCGCGTCGTGATCGACGCGATCTCCTGCTGGAGCAACTCGTTCGAGCGCGAGTGGCCGGGACCGCCGGGGAAAAGCGTGTCGCCGACGAACGCGTGCGCGCCGTGGATGAAGGCCGTGCTCGCGGGCGTGTGCCCGGGAATCGCGATCACGTCGAAGGCGAGCCCGCCCACGCGCACGGTATCGCCGTCGCTGACGACCTCGTCGAGCAGGCCCTCGGGAATCCAGGGCTCGGCCGGATCGGCGATGAGGCGGCAGCCGTAGCGCTCCTTGAGCGCGGCGATGCTCGCCGTGTGGTCCTGGTGCGAGTGCGTCAGCAGGATGGCGGACGGCTCGATTCCCGCGAACTCGACCGCCGCCACGCTCTTCTCGACCTCGTCGGGGGCGTCGATGAAGGCCGCCTCGCCGGAGGCCTCGTCGATCACGATGTAGATGTTGTTGCCGAATCCCGCGGGCCCGGCCCGCACGATGCCGAGATCGCCATCGACCAGCTTCTCCATGGCGTCCCTCCTGTCGCCGGTGTCGCCCCCAAGGGTACCGGTGCGAAGCGCTCAGCGGGGCGGGGGAACCGGATCGCCGTCTTCGAGCGCATCGCCGATCCACGCCGTCATGGCGCGTTCGACGTTCGCGAACAGCTCATCGCGGGTCCGTCCCTGCGCGATGCAGCCGCGCAGTTCCTCCACCTCCGCCACCCAGCCGCCGTCTCCGTCGTCGCTCTCGCTGGAGACGACCTCGACGTGATAGCCGCGCTTCAGATAGCTCTCGACGAGTTCGGCGCTCACTCCCGCCTCCTCCTGAAAAACGTAAAGGGGGAGCGCCAGCGTACCAGCCAGCGCTCCCCCGGTCCGTCTACCCCTCCGCGCCGGGCTTGCCGGAAGGCGCTGCGCTCGTCAGGCGGCCCGCGGCGAGCCCCACGAACACGCCCAGGACCGTCTCCAGCACGTGCGTGAGCGTGCTCCGCACGCCCGCGTCGCCATCGACCGCGCCGAGGGCGATGAGCCCCACCAGCGACACCAGCAGCACCAGCGCCAGCACGGAGATGACGTTGACGATGTTGCGGCCCACCGTGATCGGCGCGCTCGTCATGCCCGCGCCACCCGGCCGGTCCCGCGCTCGATGGCGCAGTCCGTGCGCGGGCGCAGCAGCCCGTGCAGGGCGAGCCCGCCCCCCGCGCGCAGGAGCACGGCCACCGCCCGCGCGTAGGTCGTGAGAAACGTTCGCATTCCAGTCCTCCCCAGGAAGTGATGCGCCGATGGTCGCCGCGAACCGGAGGAGGGCCGAGGGGGCCATGTCGCTTCGGCGGGAAGCGGGCGCGGCGGGCGTGCTATGGTCCGCGGGCCCCGGCTGGGGCGCGGGAGATCATCGTGGACAACCTGACGATCGGCGCGCACATCCTCGCCTCCGACGCGAGCGGACTCATCGACGGCATCGTGGCGGCGGACCGCGCCGGGCTGGACACGGCCTGGCTCACGAGCGGCGGCCCCGCCCCCGACCCCCTCGCCGTGTTCGCGGCCGCGGCGGGCGAGGCCGGACGGATCGCGTTCGGCACCTCCATCATCCCCACCTTCCCCCGCCACCCGCTCGCCGTCGTGCAGGGCGCCGTCGTCGTCGACCAGCTCGCGCCCGGGCGGCTGAAGCTGGGCGTCGGCCCCAGCCACAAGCCCGCCGTCGAGGGCACCTACCGCTTCGAGTTCGTGCGCCCCCTCCAGCACCTGCGCGAGTACCTCACCATCCTCAACGCCATCCTCAAGGAGGGCGCGGTCGAGTTCCACGGCGAGCGGCTGCACTGCGAGGCGCAACTGCAGGCCCCCGTCCAGGTCCAGGTGATGGCCTCCGCCCTGCGCCCCAACGCCTACCGCCTCTGCGGCGAACTGGCCGACGGCGCCATCTCCTGGGTCAGCCCCCTCCAGCACCAGCGCAACGTGGCCGTCCCCGCCCTGGAGGAGGGCGCACAAGCGGCGGGACGCGAGCAGCGCCCCGCCCTCGTCAGCCACACGCCCGTCGTCGTCTCCGCGGACGCCGACGCCGTCTGGGAGGCCGCGCGGGCGCAACTCGGCTTCTACCCGCGGCTGCCGTTCTACTCCGCCATGTGGCAGGACGCGGGCTTCCCCGAGGCCGCCGACGGCGCGTTCTCGCGCGCCATGTCCGACGCGCTCGTCATCTCGGGCTCCGAGGACGCGGTCGCCGAGCGCATCCGCGCCCTGCCATCCTTCGGCGTGAACGAGATGCTGGCGGGCGTGCTCCGCCTCGAAAGCGATCCCGCCGCCGCCGACCGCACGACCGAACTGCTCGGGGCGCTCGCGCGGGATTCCTAGCTTCCGCCCGACGGCGCGCCCGTGCCGGAGCGTTTCGCGCGGACAACGAACTGCCGTATAGTTTCGTCCGCACGATGAACTGCCGCGCCCAAGCGGCGTGATTGGCAGCGAGGAGTTTGGCCCTGAACGAGCCCCTGCAGGTCGGCCAGTTCGCGATCGTCGCCCACGAGCCGCAAGAGCGCGGCGCCGCCATCGGCATCGCCGAGGGCAACGGGACGGGCGCGGATCGCTGCGAGCTGTTCATGCTCGCGGAAGGGACGACGCCCGCCGCCAGCGAGTTCGCGGGCCACCTGATCTCGCAGGCGGAACGCACCTGGAAGACGCTCAACCTGAGCCTCACGGGCGCGCTCATCGCCATCTTCGCGGAGGCGCAGCGCTCCCTCATGGACTGGAACACCCGCAGCGTCTCCCAGCACCGCGTGGGGCTGGGGCTCGGCTGCCTCGCCCGCCAGGGCGACCGCATCGTGCTCGCCGCGCGCGGCCCCGCCAGCATCCTCCACTCCACCGCCTCCGCGGTCACGCTCCACGAGCCGGACGACGAGCACGCCGAGCCCATGGACGGCCTCGAACGCGGCCAGCCCCAGCTCACCTCCCTCATCCTCGCCCCCGGCGACCGCGCGCTGCTGGTCTCGGCGAACGTCACGGAGACGCTGAGCGAGGAGGAACTGGGCTTCATCCTGCGCTCCTCGCTGCCGGAGATCCTGCCCAACCTCTACCGGCGCGTCTCCCACCTGCGCGATGCCGCCGTGCTGCTCGTGGGCGTCCCCGAGGGCGGCGGGGAGGCGCTCCCCCCGCCGCTCCCGCCCGCCGCCGCCGAGCCGCGCGAAGCGGAGGCCGCCGACGGCCCCGTCATCGGCGGGGAAGCGCCCGCGGCCCCGCCCGCGCGCGGCGGAGACCCCGACTTCCAGCCGAGCCTCTTCGTCCAGGCGAGCCCCGCCGCCGACACGCTGGAACTGGCGCGCAGGCGCATGGCCGCCGCCGAGCCGCGCTCGCGCGCCGCCGACCTGCCCGACGTGACGCCCCTCGCCCGCCCGCGCGAGCTGCCGCCCCTGCGCCGCGCCGTCGGCGACGGCGGCGCGCCGCCCCGCTTCCCGTCCGGCGCGGGCGGCGCGGTTGGCGGACCCAGCTTCTTCCGCCAGGTCGCGCACGTGCGCACGCCGCCCCCGCCCTCGCTGGCCTCGCACCAGACCGGCGCCGCCCCCGTGGGCAAGCTGGCCGCGGACCGGCGCATGCAGCTCGCCGCCGGAACCGGCCCGCCCGCGCCCGCCGCCGGACGGCTGGACCCCCCGGGCTCCGGCGGCGGCTCCGTCGTGCGCGCCCGCAGCAGCATGGGCGCGGGCATGGGCGGCGTGCGGCGCACCGGCGGCCGCGGGACCGCGACCGGGGGCGGCTTCACCCCGCCCACCTGGCTCGTCGTGCTCGTGGGGACCGTGCTCCTCGCCGCCATCGTCGGCTGGGTCGCCCTGCCCGGCCTCTTCCAGAGCGACGAGGCGGCGCGCCTCTCCGGGCTCATCGACGAGGCCGAGCGCGAGATCGCGACCGCCAGCGCCGTCGACCGCGCCGACCTGCGCCGCGAGGCGCTCACCCGCGCGCGCGGCATCCTGCTGGAGGCGATGGCCCTGGAGGGCGGCCCCGCTCCCGCCGAACCGCTCCTGCGCCAGGCCGAGCGCGAACTGGCCGCCCTCGACGCGATCGCGGCCCCCGCCGCCATCCGCGCCATCGCCGACCTGCGCGGCTTCGGCGAAGCGCCCATCGCCCCACGCCGCCTGGCGGTCGGCGGCGCCCACGCCTACGTGCTCGACTCCGCGGGCGCGCAGGTCGTCTCCGTCAGCCTCTCCACGGGCAAGAAGACGAGCGTGTTCGCCGCCGGCGAGCAGACCCCGCTGGCCCCCGCCGCCATCGCCTGGGCGGACGTCGACCGCCCCGACGGCTCCGCCCTCCTCATCGCCGACGAGGGGGGCGCGCTCTGGGCCTGGAGCCCGGCGGGCTGGCTCGCGCGGGTCGAATTCGCCCCCCCGGCGGGGCTCACCATCACCGACATGCACTTCAGCGAGGGCGCGCTCTACGTGCTCGACGCCCCCGCCGCGACCGTCTACCGCTTCGCCTCGAGCGGCGCGGGGTTCGCCCGTGAGCCCGCCGTCGCCCTCCAGGGAGCCGAACTCGCAAGCGCCCGCCGCCTCATGGTGGACGGCGGCGACGTCTTCACGGCGGGAGAGGACGGAACCGTGCGGCGCTTCAGCGGCGAACTCACGCTCGCGCTCACGCAGGCCGGCATCGACCGGCCCCTCACCGCCCCGGCCACGCCCCACGCCCTCCCGGGCGGGAACGAGATCGCCCTGCTCGACGCGAGCGCGGACCGCATCGTCGTCCTGGGGCGGGACGGCGCCTTCGCCCGCCAGTACCGCCACGCGGACCTGGAGAACCTGACCGCCTTCACCGTGCGCGACGGCTTCGGCTACGTGATCAGCGGCGAGCAGCTGCGGCGCGTCACGTTCCAGCGCTAGCGGGCCAGCGCGCCCGCCAGAGGTAGGCGAGCGCGCCGCAGGCCACCCCCACGTTGAGCGACTGCACGCGCTCGTCCATGGGCAGCGCCACGCGGAAGTCGCTCGCCTCCCGCAGCAGGCGGCTCACGCCCCGCTCCTCCCCGCCCAGCACGAGCGCCGTGCACTCGGGCCAGTCGAAGGCGGTCGCGTCCTCGGCGTCCGCGCCGGGGGAAGCGGCCACCACCCAGTAGCCCGCCTCCTTCAGCTGCGCCACCGCCCGCGCGAGGTTCTGCGGGGCGGCCACGGGCGCGAGCAGGCTGAGCCCCGCGCTGGCGCGGTGCACGCCCGGCGTCAGCGTCGCCCCCCGGCGCGGCGGCAGCGCCACCACCTCCGCCCCCGCCGCCACCGCCACGCGCAGCGCCGCCCCCGTGTTCTGCGGATCGGTGACGCCGTCGAGCACGAGCGCCAGCGAGGGGCCGCTCGCCTTCAGCGGCAGGGAGACCGTGGGCAGCCGCCGCAGCCGCACGAGCGCGCCCTGGTGCACGCCCCCGCCCGTCAGCTCATCCAGCCGCTCCGGCGGGACCGCCTCCACGGGCAGGCCCTGGACTCCCGCCTCCC
This sequence comes from Tepidiformaceae bacterium, assembly GCA_963664025.2. Classification (GTDB taxonomy): domain Bacteria; phylum Chloroflexota; class Dehalococcoidia; order Tepidiformales; family Tepidiformaceae; genus UBA2991. Next base: position 336,134 of record OY760861.2, read on the forward strand.
GCGCCAGCGCCGCCACGCGCGGGTTCGGCGCGCCCTCCGCGTGCAGCAGCCGCTTCGCCAGCCCCTGCCGCAGCGCCAGCTCGCAGGCGTGCACGCCGAAGGCGAGGTCGTCGGGGGTCGCTCTCGGCTTGGGCCGCAGGCGCGCCATCGCGTGCTCGCTCCATTCCGGTGCGGGCGCGCGGCGGGACGCAGAGGCCGCGCCGCCCTACACTCAGGGCCAACCTTGCCACCGCCGGCGCGCCCTGTCTCGCGCGCGGGCCGCCATCGGGCCCCATGGGGCGGGACTTGGTACCATCGCGCGACGGCCGCGCGCGCCGCCAGGAGCTTCACCCCATGCCTGCTTCCGGACCCAGGGCGTGAGCGGGCGCTTGGTGACGAAACGCGCGATCCGGGTCCTGGCCCTGCTGGCCCTGCTCGCCGCCGTCCTCGCGGCCCGCCCCGGCGACGCCGCTCCGCAACAGGCCGCCGAACACTGGGTGGGCGTGCGCCTCGCCGCCGGGCTGGAGTCCGCCGCCACGCTGGAGGCGCGCGGCTTCCGCCAGTTGCCCGTGCCCGCCGGAACGACGCCCGAGGCCTACGCCGCCTGGCTCCAGGAACAGCCCGGCGTCCTCGACGCCTGGCCCGACGCCACCGTGCGCGCGATGGCCGAACCCAACGACCTCTACTACCGCAACAACCAGCAGCCCTACCTCGAACCGATCGGCGCCCCCGAGGCGTGGGACGTCACCACCAACGCCGAGGAGATCGTCGTCGCCGTGCTCGACACGGGCATCGACCTGCGCCACCGCGACCTGGCCCGCAACCTCTGGCAGAACTTCGACGACGCCGACAACGACGGCATCGACGACGACAACAACGGCTGCATCGACGATCGCTACGGCTGCCGCTTCCTCAAGCGCACCCCCGACCGCATCCGCGAGTGCGGCTACACCTCGGACACGCCCACCGGGGACGTGCGCGACGACCACGGCGAGTCGCGGGACAACCTGGGCTCGCACGGCACCGCCGTGGCGGGCATCATCGGCGCGCGCGGGAACAACCACTCCGGCGTCGCGGGCGTCGCCTGGCGCGTCCGCCTCATGATCCTGAAGGTCCTCGACTGCGGCCCCAACGGCGGCTCCCCCACGGGGGAGATGTCGAACGTGGCGCGCGCCATCGACTACGCCCGGCGCATGGGCGCCGACGTCATCAACCTCAGCTTCGCCAGCGGCCCGGGCAATCCCAACGCCGATACGCCGGAACTGCGCCAGGCGATCGAGGACGCCCTCGACGACGGCCTCATCATCGTGGCCGCGGCGGGCAATCACGGGGCCCGCGGCGTCGGCTTCCCCGCCGCCTACGCCCAGTACCCGAACGTGATCGGCGTGGGCGCGAGCGATCCCGCCAACGACAACGCCTGGGCGCCCTACAGCTCCTTCGGCGGCGGCGTCGACCTGGCCGCTCCCGGCGCGGCCATCGTGAGCACGGTCCGCTCCGACCTGCTCTCGACCCCCTACGGACGCCTCCCCAGCGGCACGAGCTATTCCGCCCCCATCGTCACCGGCGCGTTCGCGCTCGTGATGGCGCGCAACCCCGGCCTCACCATGGAGGAGTACATCGCCATCGTGCGCGAATCCGCCACGCCGCCCGCGCCCGCCGCCCACGGCGGCAACTGGGCCGGCGACGGCGTCCTCCACATCGGCGCGGCCCTCGCCCGCGTCCCCATGACCGTCAGCGGCGAGGTCCTGCGCGACTGGATCCCGCCGCCCGCGGGAACGCCCGTGCGCGCCCTCATCGACGGCGTCGAATGCGGCGCGGCGGAGACCGAGACCGTGGACGGCGTCGCGCGCTACTCGCTGCGCATCGCGGGCGAGAGCGAGATCGCGGGCTGCGGCGCGCCCGGGCGCGAGGCCGAGATTCGCGTGGGCGATCTCCCCGCCGCCGACCGCCTGCCCTGGGGCGCCCCCAACGACAGCCTCGCCGTCGCGGACCTCGCGGTGAACGGCATCGAGCCGCCTCCGGGCGACACGATCGTGCGGGAACTGGGCGAGGGCTGGAGCCAGGCCGCCTGGCTCGGCCCCGCCCTCTCGCTGTCCGGCAACGAGGCCGCCGACGCCTTCCCCGAGGGCTGGGAGGCGATCGCCGTCTGGGATCCCGAGGCGGCGGGCGGCGGCGCCTTCCGCCTCCACTACCCCGGCGCGCCCGGCGCCGCGCAGACGCTGACCGCGCTCGCGCCGTACGACGCGTTCTGGATCTACAGCGCCGGAGGGGCCCTCTCCGCCCCCACGCCGGAGCCGCCCCCGGGCCGCGAGGTCCGCCTCGCGGAGGGCTGGAACGCCATCGTCTACACGGGCGAGGCGCGCGCCGTGGCGGACGCCCTCAGCGGCATCGACGGGCTCTACGGCCAGGTGCTCCGCTACGACAACGCCGCGCGCCGCTGGGACTCGTGGCTGCCCGGCGCGCCGCCGGAGCTCAACGGCTTCGGCGGGCTCCATCCCTTCCGCGTCTACTGGATTTACCTGAACGCGCCCGCGACGCTCGTGATGGAGTAGGGGCTAGGGGCGACAGGCGCGGCTACGGGCTGCGGGCGCCTCGCCCGCAAGCTGGCCCCATGCCCGAAACCCCCTGCGGAGCGCCCACGCGCGGCGGCTCCGCCTGCCGCTTTCCCGCCGACCGCTGCCCCCACGAGGCCCACGCCCGCGCCCGCGAGCAACGGCCCCGCACTACCCGCGGCGCGCCTCCGCCCTCACCCGCCGGGGCCATCCGCGAGCGCGACCTGCGGGCGCTCGGCTGGTGGCTCATCGAGGAGACGCTGGCCGGGCGCGTCACGCCCCCGGAAGCCTCCGCCGTGAACCGCATGATGCACACCCTCCTCCAGCTCGGCCCCGCCCCCGAGGCGGACGAACGCGCCCTGCAGGAGGTCGCGCTCCGCGGCCTGCTCATGCACGGCGTCCCGCCCCGCACCGAGGAGGAGTGGCATCGCGCCGCCGAAATCTTCGACGAGGAAGCGCTCACCGAGTTCCGCCGCTGGGCCGCCGCCGAGGACGCCGACGCTGGCGGAAGCGCCCTGCGCTAGAATGGGGCTATGACGCAACAGAAGCTGGCGGACGCGCGGGACGCGGGAGAGCAGCCCCCGGTCGCCAAGACCCCCGAAGACATCCGGCGCGCGCTCGACAAGGCGATGCGGCACTCGTTTCCCTCCGGCGACATCGAAGACATCCTGCGGGAGACGGAACGGGGTCGCTGGGCGCGGTGATCTTCGTTGACGCCAACGTTCCGATGTACCTGATCGGAACGGAGCATCCCAACAAGGGCCGAGCCCGCGATCTGATCGAAGCGCTTGCGGCCTCTGGTGAGCGGTTGGTGACCGACGTGGAGGTCTACCAGGAGCTTCTCCATCGCTATGCGGCCATCAGGCGGCTTGACGCCGTCCCCGCGGCGATCGAGGTGTTGGATGGCGTCGTCACGGAAGTTCTCGGCTTTGACAGGGCGGACGTCCTTGACGCGAGGGATCTGCTGGCCTCGACGCCGGGCCTCTCCGCGCGGGACGCCATCCACCTCGCTGTGATGCGTCGCGCGGGGGTGAGCCGCATCCTCAGCTTCGACCGGGCCTTCGACGCGTTCCCCGATGTCGAGCGGGTGGGCTAGCGCTCCGCTCCGCGCCTAGGGCGAGCCGTCCCCCTCCGGCGTGGGCGTCGGAGTTGGCGTGGGGGTCGCGCTCGGCTCCGGGGTGGCCGTGGGCGTCGGCGATTCCCGCGGCTCCTCCGGCTCGTCCGGCTCCGTCGGCTCCGCCGGTTCCAGCGGCTCCGGGTTGCCCTCGTCCCCCGTCGAGACCGACGCGTCGGGCGTGGGGTCGCCGAGCGGCTGCGGATCGCCGTCCTCGCCCGTCGAGACCGACGCGTCGGGCGTCGCGTCCGCCGCCGCGGCCGGCGTCGGCGACGGATCGGGCGTCGCGGCGGCGGGCTCCGGCGTCGCCGTCGGATCGTCCGCGGCGGCGGGCTCCGGCGTGGCCGTGGGCGCGCCGTCCTTGGGCTTCTCCTCCACCGGCGTGGCGCTCCCGCCGCTCACGGCGGCGGCCACCTGCTGCGCCTGGTCGATCGCCTCGGCGGCGACGGGCGCGAGCTCCTCCTCCGTCTCGCTCAGCACGACCTCGGCCGTCTCGCTCAGGCTGCGCACCTTGGCCTGCTGCAGCGAGTCGAACTCCTCCTCCTCGGCCAGCTCGGCGATGTCCTCGATCTCGTCGGTGAAGCTGGTGATGTGGCCCTGGCTGAGGTTGCCGCGCGCGGCCAGCGTCTGGATCTCGTCGATGCGCTCCTGCGCCTGGCGGATGTGCACGTTGATGCGCTCATCGCCGCGCGCGAAGCGCACCTGCGCCTGCTCGGTCGCGCGCTTGAAGCCGTAGTTCCACTCGCCCGGCACGGAATCGCCCGCGGTCACGAAGCCGAAGGTGATGACGCCCAGCATCCCCGCCACCACCAGCACCGCCAGCGAGGCGAGCGCCGCCCCCAGCTGGCCGAAGCGCGGCGGCGCGGGCAGCGCCGCTTCGGGCGCGCCCCCGATGACCGGCTCCGCCGCGGCCAGCACCTTCGCCTTCAGCGCCCCCTCGAAGTAGTAGCTCGCCTCCTCCGCCTCGAAGGCGCCCCCGATGATGCGGCCCGTCGAGAGCAGCGGCCGCAGCCACTCGCGCTCCTCCTCGGGGTAGCGCTCGAGGATGGCCGCGATCTCCATCCCCTCCTCGTAGAGGGCGAGCGCCTCCGCGAAGGTCTCGGCCCGCGGGTCGGGCGTGCGGCGGAAGAAGTCCGGCAACCGCATCATTCCTCAGCGACCATCCCCTGCAGCCGGGCGATGGCCTTGTGCTGCAGCACCTTCACGTTGTTCCGCGTCTTGCCCAGCGCCTCCGCCGTCTCCGCCACGGAGAGCCCCGCCCCGAAGCGCAGGCTGATCACGTCGCGCTGCGCGGGCGGCAGCTTCGCCGTCGCCTCGCGCACGACCTCGATCGTGGCCTGCAGCTCGTACGCCGCCACGTGGTCCTGGCGATCGTCCGGCATCGCCTCCGGCAACTGCGCGGGCACGCCCCGCCGCCGCTGCCGCCGCGCATGCGAGATCACCTCGTTGCGCGCGATGCGGAAGACCCACGCCCCGAAGGGCGGCCCCCGCCACTCGAAGCGCTTCAGGTTCGCCACCATCCGCAGGAACACCTCCTCGGTCACGTCCTCGGCGTCCTGCGTGGAGCGCACGCGCCCCGCGACGTAGCGATACACCCGCGGGAAGTAGAAGCCGTACAGCGTGCCCAGCGCCTCGCGGTCGCCGGCCTGCGCCTGCTCGACGACGGCCCGCTCGTCGAAGTCCGGAGCAAGCTCGCTTGGGGCCATCGATTCCACGCACACTCCCGATGAGCGCCCATGCCAAGGCGCGCTCCCACCACTGCATGAGAGCATAGGCAGCCGCCAGGGCCCAGCGCAACATACCCTTCATAACGCGCTGGACGGGCAAAGGTTAATGGCGCGTTTCCGCCCGCCTCGTTGACTGGCCCGCCGCCCCGCCCGTAGCATTCGGGAAGCAACCCCCCGCGGGAGAGGCATGGCCAAGTTCATCTTCGTCACCGGCGGCGTGGTCAGCGGCGTCGGCAAAGGCATCACCACCGCCAGCATCGGGCGTCTCCTCAAGTCCCGCGGTATCGCCGTCACCGTTCAGAAACTCGACCCCTACCTCAACGTCGACCCCGGCACCATGTCCCCCTACCAGCACGGCGAGGTGTTCGTGACCGCCGACGGCGCGGAGACGGACCTCGACCTCGGCCACTACGAGCGCTTCCTCGACCAGAACCTCTCCGCCGCCTGCTCCGTCACCAGCGGCCAGGTCTACCGCGCCGTGCTCGACCGCGAGCGCCACGGCGACTACCTCGGCGGCACCATCCAGGCCGTCCCCCACCTCACCAACGAGATCAAGGCCCGCATCCGCGCCGCCGCCGAGGCCAGCAACGCCGACGTCATCATCTGCGAGGTGGGCGGCACCGTCGGCGACATCGAGGGCCAGACCTTCATCGAGGCCATGCGCCAGATCCGCCACGACGTCCCCCACGACGACTTCCTCAGCGTGCACGTCACCTTCCTCCCCTTCATCGGGGCCACGGGCGAACTGAAGACGAAGCCCACCCAGCACTCCGTGAGCGAACTGCGCTCCATGGGCATCCAGCCCGACGCCATCCTCGCCCGCAGCGACCACGCCGTGCCCGGCGACATCTGCGCCAAGATCGCCGACTTCTGCGACGTCGACCCGCGCGCCGTCATCGCGCTGGAGACGGTCGACACGATCTACGCCGTGCCCCTCATCCTCGAAAGCCGCGGGCTCGGCGAATTCGTGCTCGACCGCCTCGGACTGAAGGCGAAGGCCCGCGACCTGACCGCCTGGGAGGCCATGGTCGAGCGCCAGCGCCGCCCGCAGCGCGTCCTGGAGGTCGCCATCGTCGGCAAGTACGTCGAACTGCAGGACGCCTACCTCTCCGTGAAGGAGGCGCTCGTGCACGCGGGCGTCGCCCACGACGCCGAGGTCAGCGTCCGCTGGGTGCACGCCGAGGACCTGGAGTCGCGCCCCGCCGAGGCCGTGCTCGAAGGCGTGGACGCCGTCGTCGTGCCCGGCGGCTTCGGCGAACGCGGCTGGGAAGGGAAGATCGCCGCCGCCCGCCACGCCCGCGAACGGGGCGTGCCCTACCTCGGCCTCTGCCTCGGCCTGCAGGTGATGGTCACCGAGTTCGCGCGCAACGTCTGCGGCTGGGAAGGGGCCAACTCCACCGAGTTCGACCCCGAATCGCCCTGGCCCGTCATCAGCCTGCTGGAGGAGCAGGAGGGCGTCACCGCCAAGGGCGGCACCATGCGCCTCGGCTGGTACCCCTGCCGCCTGCGCCCCGGCACCCGCGCCGCCGCCACCTACGCCGGGGCCGGGGACCTCGTGAACGAGCGCCACCGCCACCGCTGGGAGCTGAACAACCGCTACCGCGAGGAGATGGAGGCCGCCGGCCTCGTCGTCGCCGGCGCCTCGCCCGACGGGACGCTGGCCGAGATCGCGGAGGTGGCGGGCCACCCCTTCATGCTGGGCACGCAGTTCCACCCCGAACTGCAGAGCCGCCCCAACCGCCCCCATCCCCTCTTCCACGCCCTCGTCGCCGCCGGCCTCGCCCGCGCCGCCGGGGGGACCGAACCCGCCGCCGTCGCCGCCAGCTAGCCGTGGACGGCTGGCGCATCGTCCACATGCTCGCCCTCATCTGGATGGGCGCGGGCCTGGGCGCCACCTACCCCCTGATCGTGCGCGCCTGGCTCGCCACGGACGTGCAGTTCCAGATGTACGCCCTCTCCGAGGCCGCCCGCAACGAGACGCGCGTGCTCCTGCCCGGGGCCATGCTCTCGGGCGCGACCGGCTTCTTCTGGGGCGTCGCCGAATACGACTTCCTCCGCGACGGCTGGCTGGCCGCGCTCACGGGCCTGTTCGTGCTCTTCTGGCTCGTCTGCCTGCCCCTCCTCGGCTTCGGCCTGCGCCGCGCCCGCACCGCCGCCCTCATCGCCGCCAGGCAGGGCGAGGTCACCGACGAACTCCGCGAAATCCTCGACGACCGCGTCCCCCTCGTCTTCGGCACGATCCTCGTCCTCAGCGTCCCCCTCATGGCCTGGCTCGCCATCTTCAAGCCGTTCTGAGGGGCGAGCGGCGAGGCGTAGAGCCGGTGCTTCGGGTCAACCCAGACGACCACGAAGACGCTGTCCCGCCGGTAGCCGACGACGCGCCCGCGCCTCCCCGTCCGCAGCGCCAGCAGGTTCACGTCTTCGGTAATGTCCGGGGGAACAGCCCGGATGGCGCCGCGCCCGATGGTCTCGGTCCCAAGGCCGGTTCTCGGCGCGCTGATCATCTCCGCCCACGTCATCCGCGAGCGCAGACGGAAGGCGTCGAGGAGATCGAGCAGTTCATTCCGATCGCAATCGGGAAAGCCGAATCCCCTCTCGGCGTACGGGAAGGCGAAACTCACCGGGCTCCCGTTCGTGGAACGGCCCGGCGCGCCGGACTGCCCGCGCTTGATCGACGGCTTCCTCCGGGAACTCGCCTTAGATGCGCGTCCTGAAGTACTTCTTCATCCGGTCGTGCGGGATGACGCCGTTGATCGGCGTCTCCTTCCAGGGAGGCTCGTCATGGGTCATGTCCCGCAGCTTCCACGCGGAATACTGGCCGAAGACCTCGTAGACTTCGTTCATGACGTCCCGGTCTTCGGGGAGACCGCGTGAATGACTCGATCCCGAACGACGCGTCCGTTCGTCCTAGATGCCCCGCGAGTTCCCACGCGGCCCGGGCGCGCCGCCACGCCACGATCTCCTCCGAACAGCGGGCTCATGGAGGGCGAGGCTGAACCCCTGCGCGTAGTAGCACAGCTTCTGCAGCTTCAGGTTCGAGACGCTCTCGTCGGCGTACTCGTCCGAACCGAGCACGAGGAAGTAGTCGGCCACGTCCAGCGATACGACTCAGGACGCTGGCCTTCGATGTCCCGACTGCGGCCCCGGAACGTTCCGTCTGCGAATGCGCTTGCGCCTGCGCCAGCAGTCTCCCCAACCGATGGTACCCGGCAACCAGCGTCCCCGTACAGCCTCAGCCCCCCAGCGACGCGCGCTCCTCCCGCACCCGCGCCCACTCCGCCTCCGCATCCTCCGCCCCCAGCCGCTCCGCCGCCGTCCGCCGCGAGCGGATGCCCGCCTCCACGAGCGCGCGCTCGTCCGCCACCTGGCGCGAGCGGTCGGCGGGAAGCACGGGGCCCCACTGCGCCTCCGTCCGCAGGCCCTCGATGGCCAGCCCCTCGTGGCGCGCCAGCAGGCGCAGGGCCAGCGTCGCGCGGCGCTCGTAGACGGGCGTGCGGATGAGCCGCTTGCGCGCCACCTTGCGCGCCACCGGGTCCAGCTCGACGTTGAGGGCGACGCCGCTCAGGCCCGCCGGGTTCTGCCCGAAGGCCGTGCGCGGCGATTCCCCCAGGTCGTGCAGCGTGCGGTAGACGAGGTCGATGTAGTCGCGATGGAGGGCCGCGCCGCCGCCCTGCAGCAGGTCCAGCAGGTAGGCGCGGGCGCGCTCCGGCACCTCCCAGACGGCCCCCGGCTCGACCGCGATCTCCTCCGAGCCCGCCACCCCTTCGAGCACGGCGATGGGATTGCCCGAGAGCTCCAGGATCTGGCTCAGCTGGCTGAAGGCGCGGTTCAGTTCGCGGTTCGGCTCGGCCAGCGCCGCCACGTCGCTCGATCCCCACGGCTGCTTCGGCTCGCTCACGTTGGGGAACACCACGAAGGGGATGAACCCGTACGGATTCGCCTCGCGCCGCTCCAGCTCCGTCCCCCGCCACAACTCGAACGTCTCCGCCGTCCACCGCTCCGTCACGAGGCGCTCCACGGCGGCGGGCGAAAGCGGCGGGCTCGCCGTCGCCGGCGGCGCCCCGCCCGCCGCGTACTGCGAGGCCACCGCCTCCACGCGCGCGCCGTCGTCCGGCGCGCGCCAGACGTAGACGCCCTGCACGTCGGGCGCGGAGATGCGCACGCGCCCCTCCTCCACGTCCCACGTCACCTTGTAGGCGGCGTCGCCGAGCACGGCGCAATCCAGCTCCGTCTCGAAGTCGAGCCGCGCGAGCCCGTTCGCCGCCTCGACCGCCCGCCAGGCCCGTTCCGCCGCCCGCGCCCGTTCCGCCGCGGCCCGGTCGAGCGGGTCGCGCGGGCGCACCTGGAGCGCGTGCCCCTCGAACAGGTAGCTCGTGATCTTGTCGACGAACGCCCGCGCGTAGTTGAGCACGAGGCGGCGCTCGCCGCGGCGGGCGCGTCCCGCCCACTGGTCGCCCTCGTAGAAGGCGAGACGCTCGCGGTAGCGGCGCAGGCGGTCCTGGTCGAGGGCGCGCAACTGGAGGGGGAAGGGCGTGTCCGGCACGGGCGGTCTCCGGGGCGAGGGATGGCGCGAACCGTGGCCGCCCCGCCCCCGATCGCGAAGCCCCGCATGACGCCGCGCCCGCCTTGCCGCCCCCCGCCGCCCCTCGCTACAGTGCCCCCGTGACCACCCCCAGCCTCCCCGAGGTCGTCGAACAGCCCGAGGTCGAGGAAGCGCTCGAACAGCCCTGCCACCTCATCCTGCTCGACGACGACAGCCACACCTACCAGTACGTCATCCGCATGTTGGGCGACCTCTTCGGCTACTCGCGCGAGAAGGCGTTCGGCATCGCCTCCGTCGTCGACAGCCAGGGCCAGGCCATCCTGATGACGGGCGCGAAAGACGAGTGCCTGCTGAAGCAGGACCAGATCCACGCCTACGGCCCCGACCCGCTCATGTCCCTCAGCGTCGGCAGCATGTCCGCCATCGTCGAGCCCGCGGCGTAAGCGCACAGACAAGGCGCGGCCCCCCGCGAGGGGCCGCGCTCGGTCGTGAACCGCGGGGAGGGAAGCGCCTAGGCCTCTTCGGCTTCGGAGTCCCCTCCGCCGGCGAACCGCCGGATCGCGACGAAGACCACCCCGATCACGATCAGGGGCAGGGCGATCCACTTGAAGGGGCCGGAGCGCAGCCGTTCCAACATGACTAGTACTCCTCGGGGAGTGGGGCGGCGGCCAGCGCCAGGTCCGGGGCCTCCGCCACGAGCGATTCCGTCGTGAGTACCATAGCACTCACGGAGGCCGCGTTCTCCAGCGCCGAGCGCACCACCTTCACCGGATCGACGATGCCCAGCTCGAACATGTCGCCCCAGCGGTCGGCGGCGGCGTCCCAGCCCTCGCTCTCGTGCTCACGCCGCTTGATGCGGTTGACGATGACGGAGCCCTCGAGCCCCGCGTTGTCCGCGATCGTCCAGGTCGGCTCTTCGAGCGCCTCGGCGAGGAGGACGGCGCCCGTGCGCTCATCGCCCTCCAACTCCTCGGCGTACGCCTCGACGGCCCCCTGCGCGCGGATGAGGGAGACGCCGCCGCCCGGGACCACGCCTTCCTCGACCGCCGCGCGGGTCGCGCTGAGCGCGTCCTCCACGCGCGACTTCTTCTCCTTCAGCTCGACCTCCGTGGCCGCGCCGACCTTGATGACCGCCACGCCGCCGGCGAGCTTCGCCAGCCGCTCCTGCAGCTTCTCGCGGTCGAAATCGCTGGTGATGTCCTCGATCTGCGCCTTCAACTGCTTGATGCGCGCCTGGATCGCCTCATCGCTGGCCTGGCCCTCGATGATGGTCGCGGCCTCGCGGCTCGCCACCACCCGCCGCGCGCGGCCCAGGTCGGCCAGCGTCGCCGTCTGCAGCTGGCGGCCCGTCTTCTCCGTGATCAACTCGCCGCCCGTGAGGATGGCGATGTCCTCGAGGATGGCCATGCGCCGATCGCCGAAGCTGGGCGCGCGCAGCGCGAGCACGTTCATCGTGCCCCGCATCTTGTTCACGACCAGCGTGGCCAGCGCCTCGCCCTCGATGTCCTCGGAGATGATGACGAAGTCCTTCGTCACCTGGAGCGCCTGCTCCAGCACGGGCAGGATGTCCTGCACCGCCGTGATCTTCTTGTCCGTGATCAGGATGTAGGGGTTCTCGACGACCGCTTCCTGGCGGTCCACGTTCGTCACGAACTGGGCCGACTGCCAGCCGCGGTCGAGCTGCAGCCCGTCCACGAACTCGGTCTCGAACTTGATCCCGCGCGATTCCTCGACGGTGATCACCCCGTCCTTGCCGACCATCTCCATCACGTCCGCGATGATCTCGCCGATCTCCGGGTCGTTGCCCGAGATCGAGGCGACGTGCTGGATCTGCTGCTTGCTCAGCACCGGCTCGGCGCGCGAGCGCAGGTGGTCGATGGCGACGTCGAGGGCGCCCTCGATGCCGCGGCGGATGCCCATCTGGTGGGAACCCGAGGCCACCACCTTCACGCCCCCGCGCACCAGCGCCTGGGCGAGCACGGTCGCCGTGGTCGTGCCGTCCCCGGCGATGTCGTTCGTCTTCGTGGCGACCTGCTTCACCAGCTGGGTGCCCATGTTCTCGAAGGCGTCCGCGAGCTCGATCTCGCGGGCCACGGTCACGCCGTCCTTGGTGATGACCGGCGGGCCGTAGTTCTTCTCGATGACGACGTTCCGGCCGCGCGGGCCGAGCGTCACCTTCACCGCGTCCGCGAGGGCGTCCACGCCCTCCTTCAACTGGCGGCGCGCGGCCTCATCGAAGAGCAGATGCTTGGGGGCCATGTGTCAGGTCCTTCCCGTGCGCTCCCGTTAGGAGACCAGCTTGCAGAGGATGTTCTTCTCTTCCAGCACGATGTAGTCGATGCCGTCGAGCTTCACGTCCGTCCCCGAGTACTTGGCGTAGAGGATGCGGTCCCCCGGCTCCAGGTCGATGGACTGGCGCGAGCCGTGCTCGTCGCGCTTGCCCGGACCCACCGAGATGACCTCGCCCTGCTGCGGCTTCTCCTTCACCGTGTCGGGAATGATGATCCCGCTCGCGGTCTCTTCTTCCTGCTTCAGGGCGGTCACGACGATGCGGTCGGCCAGGGGCACGAGTTCGGTCTTGGTAGCGGTCTTCGCGGGCATGGAGTTCCTCCAAACGCTTTCCTGTGATTTGGCGTGCCGCACATGCTAGCACTCTCCCGCCGAGAGTGCCAGCCGCGACCCCGCCGCCCGCCCAAATTTCACCTTCGCGTGAGGGTGTGGTAGCGTCAGGGGCTCGAAGGAGTTCCCGCTTGCGCATCATCCTGCGGCTCTGGGGCTACGCCATCCCCTACTGGAAGATGCTCACCGTTGGCCTCTTCTCCATGGTCGGAGCCGCCCTCTTCGGCATGGGCTCCGCCTTCCTCGCCCAGATCGCCGTCGACGTCGGCCTCGACCCCGTGCGCGAAGGCTCCTCCATCACCTTCACCGGGGACCGCGGCACGCTCATCCTCGCGGCCGCCCTGGTCGTCGGCTTCGCCGTCGCCCGCGGCATCTCCGCCTTCGCCCAGACCTACATCTCCGAAAGCCTCGGCCAGCGCGTCGCCTACGACCTCCGCAACCAGATCTACGACACCGTCCAGCGCCTCAGCTACGCCTACCACGACAAGGTCCAGACCGGCCAGATCATGTCCCGCGCGACGCAGGACGTGGAGGCCATCCGCATGTTCATGTCGATGGCCTCGCTGCGGCTGATGATGATCATCCTCATGATCATCGTGGGCGTCGGCGGCATGTTCTGGTTCCACTGGCAACTCGCCCTCGTCAGCTGCATCTCCCTCCCCATCATCGCCTGGCGCTCCTGGGCCGTGCAGCGCGTGATGCGCCCCCTCTGGCTCGAAATCCAGCAGAGCGAGGCGCGCATGACCGAGGTCGCCGACGAAGGCCTCGGCGGCATCCGCGTCGTCAAGGCGTTCAGCCGCGAGCCCGTCGAGGCCGCCAAGTTCGGGAACGCCGCCACCGAGCAGCGCGACCTGCAGCTCCAGCAGGCCACGATGATGGCCCGCCACGCGCCCCTGCTGCAGGGCGTGGCCGGCATCCAGGTGGCCGCCACCGTGGGCGTCGGCGCCTGGTACATCACCCAGGGCAGCCTCGCCGCCGGCGAACTCATCCTCTTCCTCGTGGCCCTCCAGCTCCTGCAGATGCCCGTGCGCATGCTCGGCTTCATGATCACCTCCTTCTCCCGCGCCATCGCCGCCGGAGCGCGCGTCTTCGAAGTGCTCGACGCCCGCTCCGCCGTGCAGGAGCGCGAGGGCGCCGTCCCCCTCGACGGCCCCAGCGGCCACGTCCGCTTCCGCAACGTCTCCTTCGGCTACGACAACGTCAGCGCCGTCCTCGCGAACATCGACATCGACGCCCCCCCGGGGAAGATCATCGCCCTGCTCGGCCCCACCGGCAGCGGCAAGTCGACCGTCGTCAACCTCCTCCCCCGCTTCTACGACGTGACCGAGGGCTCGATCTCGATCGACGGGGTCGACATCCGCAACTTCCAGCTCGAATCGCTGCGCGCGAACATCGGCTCCGTCCAGCAGGACGTCTTCCTCTTCGTGGGCACGATCCGCGACAACATCGCCTACGGCCGCCCCGAGGCCACCCAGGAGGAGATCGAGACCGCCGCCAAGGCGGCCCGCATCCACGACTTCATCATGAGCCTGCCCTACGGCTACGACGAGTGGGTGGGCGAGCGCGGCGTCACCCTCTCCGGCGGCCAGCGCCAGCGCGTCGCCATCGCCCGCACCCTCCTGCTCGACCCCCGCGTCCTCATCTTCGACGACTCGACGGCGAGCGTGGACACGCAGACCGAGTTCCTCATCCAGCAGGCGCTCGCCACCCTCATGGAGGGCCGCACCACCTTCGTCATCGCCCAGCGCCTCCGCACCGTCATGCGCGCCGACGAAATCCTCGTGCTCGAGGAAGGCGCGATCGTGCAGCGCGGCACGCACGAGGAACTGCTCGATGAGGAAGGGCTCTACCGCTCCATCTACGACCTCGAACTGCGCGACCAGGAAGAAGCGCTGGGCGGCCAGCGCGACGACGACGCCGACGCCCAGCCCGCGCCGGAAGCCGCCGCGCTGGCCGAATCCGCGGGCGCGGGCGGCGGCGGGGGAGCTTCCTGATGGGCATGTGGGGCGGCGGCATGGCCGGCGGCTACAGCTCCGGCATCGGCGGACAGCGCGGCATGATGCGCGGCAACCGCGGCTCCGACGGCTGGGACGAGGAGTACCTCGGCAAGCCCTACGACGCCGAAGTCATCCGCAAGATGATCCCCTACCTCAAGCACCGCCGCCGGGCGCTGCTCATCGCCTTCGCCTGCATGTTGGTCGTCTCCGTCTCCATCTACGTGCCCGCCTTCTTCATCGCCAAGGCCACCGAAGACGCCCTCACGGGCAACGCCGGGCGCATCCCCGCCTGGGCCGGCACGCTCGCCGCGCTCGGCCTCGCCGGCTGGCTCGCGGGCATGACCCAGCAGCTCATCATGGCCCGCGTCGGCACGCAGCTCCTCTTCGAACTGCGCTCGAAGATGTACGAGCACATGCAGGGCCTCTCCCTCTCCTTCTACGACGAGATGGAGGTGGGCCGCATGATCTCCCGCCTCACCAGCGACGTCACGGTCATGCAGGAACTCCTCAGCACGGGCTCCCTCACCTTCGCCGCCGACATCGTCGGCATCGCCATCGCCGTCACCCTGCTCCTCAACGCGGACTGGGAACTGGCGCTCTACACGCTCGCGGTCGTGCCCCCCCTCATCTTCGTGCTGAGCATCTGGGCGCGCTACGCGCGCGAGGCCTTCATCAACGTCCGCATCCGCATCAGCCAGCTCTACGGCAACCTCGGCGAGAGCCTCGCGGGCGTGCGCACCGTCCAGTCCCTCAACCGCGAGGACGAGAACGCCAAGCGGTTCGACGTGATGAACCAGGAGAACCGCAACGCCAACATCTGGGCGGGCACCCTGACGGCGGTGGTCGTGCCCCTCATCGAACTCTGCATCGCCATCTCCACGGCCGCCGTGCTCATCGCCGCCGGCTGGCGCGCCCTCGGCTCCGGCGCGCTCCCCAGCGCCGAGGCGGCCACCATCATCGGGGCCATCGTCCTCTTCGTCCTCCTCATCCTCCGCTTCTTCGAGCCCATCCGCGACCTCGTCATGCAGTACACCATGCTGCAGCGCGCCATGGCCGGCGGCCAGCGCATCTTCGAGGTCCTCGAAACCGTCCCCCGCATCCGCGACCGCGAGGACGCCGCCGAACTCACGAACGTCGAGGGCCGCGTCGACTTCGACGCCGTGCAGTTCCACTACGTCGAGGGCGTGCCCGTCCTCCAGGACTTCGACCTGCACGTGGAGCCCGGCGAGACGATCGCGCTCGTGGGCCACACCGGCTCCGGCAAGACCACCATCACCACCCTCATCAGCCGCGGCTACGACGTCTCCGACGGGGCCATCCGCATCGACGGGCGCGACGTGCGCGACATCAAGCGCCGCTCCCTCACGCAGTTCATGGGCGTGGTGCTGCAGACCCCCTACCTCTTCAGCGGCACCATCCGCGAGAACATCGAGTACGGGAAGCCCGGCGCCACCGACGAGGAGATCGAGGCCGCCTCCGTGGCCGTGGGCGCCCACGACTTCATCTCGCGCCTCCCCGGCGGCTACGGCCACGAACTGCACCAGCGCGGCCAGAACATCTCCGTGGGCCAGCGCCAGCTCCTCAGCTTCGCCCGCGCCGTGCTCGCCGCCCCCCGCATCCTCATCCTCGACGAGGCCACCGCCTACGTGGACACGCAGACGGAGGTCATCATCCAGCGCGCCCTGCGCAACCTCCTCCAGAACCGCACCTCCTTCGTCATCGCCCACCGCCTCTCCACCATCCGCGAGGCCAGCCGCATCGTCGTCCTCGAAAACGGGCGCATGGTCGAAATCGGCACGCACGACGAGCTGCTCGCCCGCGACGGCGTCTACGCGCGCCTCTACAAGATGACCTACGAGCAGGAGCAGGACGCCTCCCTCGGCGAGGACGAGGCCGCCATCCGCCGCCGCCGCGGCGACGTGGGGGAAGTCGGCGACGCCTCGCCCCAGCCCGCCGGCGGCCAGTAGCCCCGTTCGGAAACCCGCCCGCTCCCGTGCGGAACCGCGTTCGCCCCGCGACGGCTCCGCGCACGGCCCCCGCGCCGCCCGCGAAACCCGCACGGCGGACCTCCACGCCTCCGCACACGCCCCGCACCCGCCCGCATTCCCCGGAAAGCCCGCCAAACAGGGACCCCCCAGGGAATCCGCACGGTCCCGCGCGGCTCACCATCGTCCTCATCCTCACCGCTCCACTCCCGGCTTGTGAGCGTTACGATCGTTCCGATGTTCGACAGCGTTCTGATCACCGTGGAAGGCGGCTCCGGGGGAGACGGCGCGGCCACGTTCCACCGGGAGAAGTTCGTCCCGCTCGGAGGCCCCGACGGCGGGGACGGGGGCCGCGGCGGGCGCGTCCTCCTGCGGGCCGTGGACGACGTGTACACGCTGGAGCGGTTCCGCAGCAAGCGCCGCTTCCGCGCCGGGAACGGCGGCCCCGGCGGTCCGAAGCTGCGCGCGGGCCCGCAGGGCGACGACCTCACGCTGGACGTGCCCGCGGGCACGGTCGCCTTCGACGACGGGACGGGTGAGCCCGTGGCCGACCTCGCCGAGCCGGGCGCCACGGCGCTCGTCGCCTGGGGCGGGCGCGGCGGCTGGGGCAACAAGCGCTTCGCCACGAGCACGAACCAGGCCCCTCACTACGCCCAGCGCGGCCACGCGGGCGAGTCCGTGGCGCTGCGCCTCGACCTGCGCCTGCTCGCCGACGTGGGCCTGCTGGGCCTCCCCAACGCGGGCAAGTCCACCCTGCTCGCGGCCGTCTCCCACGCCAAGCCGAAGATCGCCGAGTACCCCTTCACGACGCTGGAGCCCATGCTCGGCGTCGTCGGCGTCGGCTACGAGCGCTTCACCCTCGCCGACCTGCCCGGCCTCATCGAGGGCGCGAGCGAGGGCTACGGCCTCGGCTTCGAGTTCCTCAAGCACGTGCGCCGCTGCCGCGTCCTCCTGCATGTGGTCGACTGCAGTTCCATCGACCCCGTCACCGACTACGAGCTCATCGAGTCCGAGGTGCGCGCCTACGACGACGCGCTCGCCGCCATCCCCCGCGTCCTGGCCGTGACCAAGGCCGACCTCGACGAGGAGATCGCGCGCGACGCCGCGGCCACGCTGGAGGCCCACGTCGGCGCGCCCGTGGCCGCCGTCTCCGCGCGGGAGGCCATCGGCGCGGACGCGCTCGTGGCCCAGCTGATGGCGCTCGTGCGCGATGAGCGCGAGCGCGCCGCCTCCCGCCCCCCGGAAGCGCTGCCCGTCGTCCGCCCGCAGCCCGAGGAGCGCTTCACGGTCGTGCGCCGCGGCCCCGGCCTCTTCGCCGTCGAGGGCCAGCGCGTCGTCACCTTCGTCGAGATGATGGACTTCGAGCAGGAGGGCGCGCGCGACGAGGTCGACCGCCGCCTGGCGCGCTGGGGCGTGGCCCGCGCCCTCCGCCGCGAGGGCGTCGCCGAGGGCGATACCGTCCGCTTCGGCGAGGCCGACCTCGTCTGGCGGGAGTGAACGCCCCCGCATCGCTAGAATGGCCTCCCTGCCCGCCCCGAAGGAGGCCCGCCCATGTCCGAGACCGTCCGCTACGAGACCGACGGCGCCGTCGGCGTCATCACCCTGAACCGGCCCGACGCGCTCAACGCCATGAGCGGCGAACTGCTGGACGCCCTCGTCGCGCGCGGCCGGCAGGCGGCGGACGACGCAGCCGTGCGCTGTGTGGTCGTGACGGGCGCGGGGCGCGCCTTCTGCTCCGGCGGCGACCTGCGCGGCATCGGCTCCGGCGACGGCCTCGACCCGCTCGGGAGCACGGCCCAGCTCCGCCGCTTCGAGGAGATCTCGCGCCTGCTCGCGGAGATGCCCAAGCCCACGATCGCGGCCGTCAACGGGGCCGCCGCGGGCGCCGGCTTCTCCCTCGCGCTCGCCGCCGACGTCCGTCTCGCCGGGGCGGGCGCGCGCTTCGTGACCGCCTTCGGGCGCGTCGGCCTCACGGGCGACTTCGGCGGCAGCTGGCAGCTCGAACGCATCGTCGGCGTGGCCAAGGCCAAGGAGCTCTACCTGCTCGGCCAGCAGATCGACGCCGCCACCGCCCTGCGCCTCGGCGTCGTCAACCGCGTCGTCCCCGACGGGGCGCTGCGCGAGGAGGCGCTGGCGCTCGCGGGCAAGCTCGCCGCCGGCCCCACCGCCGCCTTCGCGCGCATGAAGCGCAACTTCGCCTACGGCTCCACCCACACCTTCGCGGAGACGCTCACGTTCGAGGCGGGCAACATGATCGCCGCCTCGAAGACCGAGGACTTCCGCAACGCCGCCGCCGCCTTCCTCGACCGCCGCGAGCCCGAGTTCCAGGGCCGCTAGTACGGCCGCTGCAGCCCCGGGAACATCGGGAAGTGCTTCAGGTTGTGCGTCCAGAGGCTCGCGCCCAGCCGCTCCGCCGTGGCCGCGATGATGAAGTCCACCGCGTCGATGCCGGGGTGCGAGCGGTCGTAGGCGTTGGCGAGTCGGCCAGCCCGGTCGGCGAGTTCCTCAGTAACGGGGATCCAGTCAACGTGCGCAAACAGGTGGAAGATCGAATCCTCTTCCCCGGCTCGCATTCCCTGTAGCACCTCGAACCGCGTCAGCACCGAGCTGGCCAACCGTTCCCCCGACGTAAGGGCTTGATCGATAAGGACGACCGCTCCCGGGTGGGTGCGGAGGTGGTCGATGAGCACCGTCGTATCGAGGACGATCGTCATCAGGCGCCGGTGTCGGGGTCGAGGCCGCGGCGGATGCGTTCGACGTAGGTCACGCCGTCGAAGTCGCGGTCCTTCCAGAGTCCGGCGGCCTGCGCGAACGCCGCGCGCCGATCCTTGATGCGGGCTTCCCGCTCCGCTTCGGTGGGCGGCCTCTCGTAGGCGCGCTCAACGGCGCGCCCGATGAGTTCGGAAAGGCCGAGGCCCGTCCGCTGCGCTTCCTCGCAGAGGCGCGCGTACTGGTCATCGCTCAGCGTGACTTCGACTTCCGTCTGGCGGCTCATGCCCTCAAGCCTAGCGCATCGCCCCGCCCGGCACAGCCTAGAGCCGGTCGAACGCCTCCAGGATGGGGGCGAAGCGGCCCTCCACCATCGCCTTCTGCTCCTTGTGCGTGACGATGTAGGGCGCGTCCGCGCGGATCGCGTCGAGCACGCGCTGGCCCACGACCATCGGGTCGATCGGATCCGGCGCCTGCGCGCCCTCCCGCTCCTCGTAGTCGCCGGGGCCGCCAAGCCCCTCCGGGCGGTTGCGGTCGGACTGCATGATGCGCGTCCGCACCCCGCCCGGGCAGAGCACGGACGAACTCACCTGCGTCTCCGCCAGGTCCAGCCGCAGCGACTCCGTGAGCGCGACCACGCCGAACTTGGAGACGTTGTAGGCGGCGATGCCCGGGTGCGAGACGAGCCCCGCGATCGAGGCCGTGTTCACGATGTGCCCGGGCTCCTCCTGCGCCACCATCCGCTTCAGGAACGCCTGCACGCCGTAGAGCGCCCCCAGCAGGTCCACGCCGATGACCCAGTCCCAGTCCGTCTCGCTCAGTTCGTGGATGGGCCCGAAGGTCACCACGCCCGCGTTGTTGCAGAGCACGTGCACGCCCCCGAACTCGCCGAACGCGCGGTCCGCCAGCGCGTTCACCGAGTCGCGGCTGGAGACGTCCGTCTCGACCGTGATGCAGCGCACGCCCAGCGCCTCGACCTCGGCGGCGGTCCGCGCCGCCGTCTCCATCTCCACGTCGGCGATGACGACGTTCATGCCCTCGCCGGCGAACGTGAGCGCCAGCGCCCGGCCGATGCCGCCCGCCCCGCCCGTCACGACTGCTGTCTTGCCCCGAAACTCGTTCACGCGAATCCCTCCCGCTGAGGCGCGCAGTCTAGCGGAGAACCGCCCGCCGGTCCGTGCCGGTCCGCGCCCCTCTGGTATCTTGAACGCCGTTCGGGCATGGAACTCGGTTGATGGACTGGAGGCTGTACATGGGACGTGCGGGATGGACAGGCGCGCTCGTTGCGGCGGCGATCAGCGCCGCCATCGCGATCACGGCGTGCGGCGGGGGCGAGGACGCGGAACCGCCCGCCCCGCGGGAGACGCCCGCGCCCGCCGCCGAGGGAGCCGCCACGGAGGATGCCGCCGCCGCGCCGGTCGCGCTCCACGTCGGCGCGGTCCTGCCCGAGACCGGCTCGCTGGCCTTCCTCGGCGTCCCCATGATCGCCGCCGTGCGCCTCGCCGTGGAGGACGTGAACGCGCAGGGCGCCGCCGTCACGCTCACGCTCGCCGACTCCGCCACCAGCCCCGCCACCGGCCTCGAAAGCGCGCGCCGCCTGCTCGCCGAGGGCGCCCACGTCATCGTCGGCGCGGGCGCCTCCGGCGTCTCCCAGGCGTTCGTGCAGACGCTCTTCGACGAGCGCGTGCCCCAGTGCGCCGCCTCCAACACCTCGCCCGTCTTCACCACGCAGGCGAACGCCGCCTACTACTTCCGCACCATCCCGCCCGATACCGCCATGGCCCCCGTCATCGCCGACGTGGCCGTCGCGGCGGGCGCGTCGCGCATCGCCATCATCGGGCGCGCCGACGCCTGGGGGAACGCGCTCGATGCGCTCCTGCGGGAAGAGTTCGAGCGCCTCGGGGCGGAGTCGCACTCCGTCCTCTACGACCCCGAGACCGCCTCCTACAGCGCCGAGGTCGCCGCCGTCGTCAACTACGGCCCCGACATGGTCATCAACCTCGGCTTCAGCAGCGACGGCTCGGAGACGGTGCGCCAGCTGATCGAGGCGGGCGTCGGGCCGGAGCGCCAGTTCGCCGCCACCGGCCTCTACAGCCCCACCCTCTGGGAGAGCGTGGACGCCTCCAATCCCGCCGTGCTCGACGGGATGCTCGGCATCTCCCAGACGGCCAAGGGCGGCGACGCCTTCAAGGCGCGCCTCACCGCCGTCGCGGGCGACTACCTCGCCTACGGCGCGGAGGCCTACGACTGCGTCGTCCTGCTCGCCCTGGCCGCGCGCCTCACCGGCGACCCCAGCGACGGCGACGCGATGATGGCCGCGATCGCCGGCCTCACCCACGACGGAACCGAGTGCGCCAGCTACGGCGAGTGCGCCGCCCTCATCGACGCGGGCGAGGACATCGACTACCGCGGCGTCAGCGGCCCCATCAACCTGAGCCCCGAGGGCGACCCCACCGTCGCCGTCTACAGCATCCACACGTGGGAGGACGGCGGGAAGCCCGTCACCCTCGGCACGGAGACCGTGGACCTGGCCGCGCGCGAGTAGCGCCGCGCGCGTCTCGCGCGGGAGCGGGGCGGTGCGATACTGGCGGGGGAGGTCGCGGTGGCGACTCAGCAGACGGCGCGGCTGGGGTCCGGCGGACGCGCGTGGCGGCTCTACCTCGCCTTCGCCGTCCTCTTGGCCGCGCCCTTCCTCGTCTTCACCGTCGGCGGCGTGGAGGTCGACCCCCGCGAGACGCTCAAGGGCGCGGGCGGGCCGTTCATCGCCTTCGCCGCGGGCGTGCTCTCCTTCCTCTCCCCCTGCGTGCTCCCCATCGTGCCCATCTACCTGACCAACCTCGCGGGCGCGACCGTCGAGGGCGGCGAGATCCGCGCCGGCCGGGGCCGGACGTTCACGCACGCGCTCGCCTTCGTCATCGGCCTGAGCGCCGTCTTCATCGCGCTGGGCGCCAGCGCCGGCCTCTTCGGCTTCGCGCTCCTCGACTACCAGCCCGAGCTGGAGACGGCGGCGGGCGTGCTCCTCATCGTGCTCGGCTCCCTCCTCATCCCCTCCTTCGGGCGGAAGCCGCCGCTCGTGGCCGCCCTCGCCCTCGCCCTCACCGCCGCCGCCTTCCTCGGCATCGTCGAGCTGGCCGAACTGCGCGACGAGGGCTGGCGCATGGCCCTGCTGGGGCTGGGCGGGCTCGTCGCCTGGGCGAAGTTCTCCGGCTACGTCCAGTTCAACCTGCTGCAGCGCACCTTCAAGACCGACTTCGGCGGGTCGCGCGGCGTCGGCTACACGCGCTCGGCCCTGGTGGGCGGCGGCTTCGCCATCGGCTGGTCGCCCTGCGTGGGCCCCGTCCTCGGCTTCATCCTGACGCTCGCCGCCACCTCCGGCGACGCCGCCACGGGCACCTACCTGCTGGCCTTCTACTCCGCCGGGCTGGGCATCCCCTTCCTGCTCGCCGGCCTCGCCGTCGGCGACGCCGCCCGCGCCGTGCGCAAGCTGCGGCGCGTCATGCCCGCCGTCGAGATCGCGAGCGCCGCCATGCTCATCGCCCTCGGCGCCCTCCTCCTCGCGGGTACCGTCACCAACCTGAACGAGTACTTCGACCTCGGCATCGCCGAGATCAACGAGGGCCTGTGAGGGGTGACAGCCCGCCGAGGCGTGCTAAGGTGGAGGCGACCACAGGGACTGGAGTTCTCCGATGGGGAAGCCGCAGGCAGATGAGAACCGCCGCCGCACCGAGGGCGATGGCCCCGCTGGCGGGAAGGCGCGCAGCCCCCGTGGGCGAGAGCGTGTCCGGGAAGCGGCCCGGCTCGTGATCGAACGACGGCGCGATGTTCTCGAGGAACTCGCCAAGCGCTAGCCCGTGCCCGGACTCCGCTACCTCACCGAGCAGGACGCCCAGGACATCGTCGCCAGCCTCACGGAGCAGGTCTTCCCCGACTCGCCTGCGTTCCAGCTCCGGGGCAGGGAGGGGCGCGATGCGCTCCTCAGCGCCCTCGACCAGCCCCGGTGGCACTACTACCGCACGCTGCCCGAGAAGGCGGGCGCCCTGCACTACAGCCTCAACAAGAACCATCCCTTCGCCGACGGGAACAAGCGGTTCGCCCTGACGGCGATGGAGGTGTTTCTGCTGCTGAACCGCGCCATCCTGCTCGCGAGCGCCGCTGAGGCGGAGGCCTTCGCGCTCGGTGTGGCGGACGGAAGCATCGGCAAGGAGGAGTCCATCGACTTCGTCCGCCGCCGGACCTATCGGCTGAGCTGGAGTGACCGCGCCGCCCAGCGCTGGTTTGAGCGGCTTCCGGCGGCGGAGCGAGCTACGGTCGAGCGAGAGATGGACGACCCAACCAACCCGGTACATGCGTACATCCTGCGGGAGGCGAACAAGGCTCAAGGCAAGTCGCTGCCGGACTGATCGGCGTGTTTCCCGCCGCTCCCTCACTCCCCCAGCGACAGGCGCATGACGTGCCGCCGCGTCCCCAGCCACTCCGCCTCCCGAAACATCGGCGTGGAGCCGAGGAAGCGGCAGCTGGAAACCGCCTTCAGCCGCCGAGTTGCGCGATGCGGCGGGCCATCCATTCGACGTAGGCCCGGCGCGTCATACCCCGCCGCCGCCGCTCCCCGTCGATGAAGGCGACCACGCTTTCGTCGAGCGAGAGGTTGGCGCGCACGGTGCGGCCAGACGGCCGGATCATGGGGATGGAGACGAGCGTCTGGCCGGGCAGGGGCTCCACCTGCTCGGGCGCGCGCGGGGGAATGAGGGCGTCGCCGTCCCTCTCGGCCTCGATCGCGTAGTCGCGCAGCGCCTCCTCACCGTTGAGCAGCGCCTCGTCCACGCTCGCGCCCATGGCGACGATGCCCGGGAGGTCGGGGAAGGTGACGCCGTAGGCTCCCCGTTCGCCGTCCAGCAGGGCGGGGTAGCGATTCATCGGGAGCCTCCCTCCTCGCGCGGCCAACGGGCCTTTGCGGCGATCGAACGCGCGACGCCCGTCGTCACGGTCCGGTGGCGGGGCACGGTGATGATGCCGTCGATGCGCGGGTGGCGGTAGATGTCGTGACCGGAGCCGTGGCGAGACAGGTACCACCCTTCCTTCTCCAGGCGCCGCCTGATCCGCCTGGTGTTCGTCTCCACGTGTGCCAATAGTAGCACATTCTCCGCGCCCTCACGCCGCGGGAACGGGCCGGTAGCGCACCGGCATCTTCACGATGCCGCCCACGTGCAGGCTGTCCTGGCGGAAGGGCGGCCCGTCCAGCTCCATCTCCGGCAGCAGCGGCAGCAACTCCTTGAAGATGCCCCGCAGCTCCCAGCGCGCGAGGTTCGCCCCCAGGCAGAAGTGCGCCCCGAAGCCCCCGAAGGCGAGGTGGTCGTTCGGGTCGCGCCCGACGTCGAAGCGGTAGGGCTCGTCCCACGCCGCCTCGTCGCGGTTCGCCGACGGGTACCACATCGCCACCGTCTCGCCCGCGCGGATGGTGCGCCCGCGCAGCTCGAAGTCCCGCGTGGCCACCCGCGCGAACTGGATGACGGGCGAGGTCCAGCGCAGGATCTCCTCGACCGCCGGGCGCAGCAGCTCCGGGTTCGCCACCAGCTTGTCGCGCTCCCCGGGATGCTCCAGCAGGGCCAGCACCCCGCCCGTGGTCGCGTTCCGCGTCGTCTCCAGCCCGCCCGCGATGAGCAGGTTGATGTAGGAGAAAATCTCGTCGTCCTCCAGCCTGCGCCCGTCCAGTTCCGCCCGCAGCAGCACGTCCGCGAGCCGCTCGCTGGGCGCCCCCGCCGCCTTGCGCCCCTCCACGAAGCGGAACAGGTACTCCGTCGAGACCTTGTTCGCCTTGCGCCGCTCCGCGTCGCGCTCCTCCGGCGTGAGCCCGGCGAGGGCGAGTTCGCGGTCCGAGCCGTACTCGATCTCCTTGATCCCGAACAGCTCCTCCCAGTCCTCGCGCGGGAAGCCCACCATCTCGAAGATGGCCGCCATCGGCAGCTTCACCGCGAGGTCGTGCACGAAGTCGCATTCGCCCCGCTCCGCCACCGCGCCGATGAGGCGCTTCGCGAAGCCGCTCGCGTACCGCTCCGCCAACTCCGCGATGTGGTCCTCCAGCAGGCGCATCGCGCGGGGCGTGAAGCTGCGGTTCGTCAGGTTGCGGTAGGCCGCGTGCTCGGGGTCGTCCATGTCGATGAAGCTGAGCGTGTAGAAGCGCCGCGCCTTCTCCGGCCCGTGGCGCGCGATCAGCTCCTCCTTCCGCCGCCGCGAGAACTCCTCCTGCGTGCGCGGGAAGATGCGCAGCCGGTCCGAACTGATGAAGACGTCCGACCGCTTCGAGACCGTGAGCGCGTCCTCGTACGTCGTCAGCGCCCAGAAGGGGTCCACGTCGGGCCGGTCGTACCAGTAGACGGGCGCCTCGCGGCGCAGCAGGTCCCACTCCGCCCACGGGTAGCCCCGCTCGACGTACCGCTGCGTGTCGGTGATGGAGAGCGTGTCCAGGCTCAGCGCCTCGCCCCCGCTCACGACCCGCCCTCCAGGCTGATCGCCTGCCGCGGGCAGACGCGCACGGCCACGTCCACGCGGTCGCGCAGCGCCGCGGGCACGGCCTCCACGAGCACCTGGCTCTTGTCGTCCTCGTCCACCTGGAACACCTGCGGGGCGGTCTCCTCGCAGCGCCCGTGCCCCTCGCAGCGCGTGTGGTCGACCACCGGCTTCATCGCGCCCTCCCACGGCCCCGCGCGGGCCATCCCCCTTGTAGGCGTTCGCGGCGGGCGAGGCAAGGGGCCGCCCCGCTAGACTGGGGGCGCGAGGAGCGACCGATGGAACAGGTCTTCGGCGAACTGGAGCGCTTCGGCTCCGAATTCATCTACCCCAACCGCTGGATCGTCCTGCCGATCGTGATCGTGCTCGCCGCCGCCGCGCTCGCCTTCGCCTGGCGGCTGCGGCTCCATCGCCCGCTGCTGGAGCACAAGTACCTGACCGCCGGCATCGGCCTGCCCCTGCTCGCCATCGCCATCCCCGTCGCCTGGTACCTGCTCTCGCCCCTCTGGGAACGCAGCTTCCTCGAAGAGGCCGCCCCCGAGTTCGACCGCTCCGCCATCGCCGCGCCAACCCCGGACGCGACCGCGTCGCCCCCGCCCGCCACTGCCGCCCGGACCACCGAGACGCCCGCGCCCTCCGAAACGGAGCCTCCGGCCACGGCAACCGCCGTCGCCACCGCCACCGCCGCCGCGACGGAGGACGCCGGTGACGGCGAAACGGGCGCGCGCCTCCACGCCTTCGGCGAATGGCAAGGCTCCGACGACTTCCACTTCGCGCGCGGCAAGGCGCTCATCATCGAGACCGAGCCCGGCGTCTACATCCTGCGCGTCGAGGAGTTCTCCGTGCGCAACGGCCCCGACCTCTTCGTCTACCTCTCGCGCAACCCCGACGGCTGGGAGGAGGACGCCGTCAACCTCGGCGACCTGAAGGCCACGGACGGCGCCTTCAACTACGAGATCCCCGCCGGCCTCGACCTCGACGAGTTCCAGAGCGCCGTCGTCTGGTGCCGCCGCTTCGCCGTCCTCTTCGGCCACGCCCCCCTGCAGGTAGTCACGGAGTAGGCGCGGCCGCGCTCGCCTCAGGCGGGCACGTACCGCTGGCTCTGTCTATGGCCCTTGCTGGCGCGCCGCCTAGCCCCCCACCCCCACCGGCGGCGCCAGCGCGAAGCAGCGCTGGAACGCCTTCGCCTGCTCCACCGGGCCCCGCAACTCGCCGCACTCCGCCGGCTCCGCGCCCCGGAAGAAGCGGAAAAAGCCGCTCGTGTCCGTGCGCAAATGCAGGTCCGCGGGCGCGTCCCCGCGCTGCGGCTTCAGGCGCCCGTCCTCGATCGCGAACGTCCACGCGCTGCAGCCCTCGCTGTCATCGATCTCCAGCGCCAGCGAGACGCGCACGCCCGCGGCCGTCTCCGGCTGGAAGGCGAAGGTCGGAACCATGCGGACAGCGAAATCCGTCGGGACGGTGTCTCCGACGGATTGGCGGGTGAAGCGGTTGGCGTAGGTCATCCCCCACTCCACCAACGAAAGAAGGATGGGCCGCACGGACCATCCTTTCTCGGTAAGCGTGTACTCGACGCGCGGGGGCAGGCCGCGCTCGTAGTGACGGTGCACCAGCCCCTCCCGCTCCAGCATCTTCAGCCGGTCCGCCAGCACGTTGGGCGAGAGGCCCGGACAGTTCTGCAGGATGTCCGTGTAACGCCGCAGCCCCGTCATCAGGTCCCGCAGCAGCAGCAGCGTCCAGCGGTCGCCCAGCACGTCGAGCGATTGCGCGATCAGGCACGCGTGCCCGTACTTGCGTGGTGTGCCGTTGCCGTTCGATCGGGCCATGGACTGTTCGTCTCCATGGTAAGGCCGCTGACGCGCCCTCGCGAACCGGCGCTTGACGTTTCCCTCACTCCTGCTAGACTTGTGCCAGAACTTCGGAAAACGTAGTAACGGAGGTTCGTCTTTAGGAGCGTAGGGCTTCGGCCCCGCGACGTCAACCAGGGAGGTTCAGTCATGAACAAGCGCAGCGCCACCGTCACCGCCACCGCCGCGAAGCCCCAGCACTTCCACCGCTGGCGCATCGACGAGCCCAACGGCCCCCTCAGCAACGGCCGTTGCCTCGAGTGCGGCGCCGTGAAGGAGTTCAGGAACTGGCTCTCCGAGAGCGACTTCATCACCAACGAGGAACACCGCATGAACCGGGCGGCCTGAGCCGCCCCCGGGGTTCGAGACTCCCGGCGTTTTCCTCCTTTCCGCCGGGATGCGAAGCCGCCCGCAGCAACGCGGGCGGCTTTTCGTATGCGCCGGCTTGGGGAGTGGCGCGATGCGGGCGCTACTGCTGCAGGTCGCGCAGGTGGTCGTCGCGGCCCGCCACGATCCAGAAATCGCCCGCCTGCACCACCTCGTCCAGTGCCGGGTTGAAGGTGACCGAGTCCTCCCGCAGCCGCGCCAGCAGGAACACCTGGTAGCGCCCCGCGATGTCGAGGTCGCCGATCGCCTGGCCCGTGGCCAGGTAGGGCGCGCGCACGCGCGCGATGCCCTGCGCCCCGCCCAGCGGCATGTAGTCCCGGATCTGGCTGCTGCCCAGCGTGTGCGCCAGCCGCTGCGCCGATTCCCGCTCCGGGTTCACGAGCGTGTCCGCCCCCGCCAGCTCCAGCGCGCGCTGGTGCTCCGACGTGCTCGCCTTCGCCACCACGTGCCCCAGCCGCAGCCGCCGCTTCAGCGTCAGCGTCACCAGCACGCTCGTCGCCACGTCGCTCCCGATCGCCACCACCACCGAGTCGTAGTTGTGCAGCGAGAGCGATTCGAGGAACTCCACGTCCTCGATGTCCCCCTCCGCCGCCAGCAGCACCGTCTCCACCACGTCGTTCACGCGCGTCCCGTCGCGGTCCACCCCGAGCACGTCGACGCCGATCGCCGCCAGCTCGCGCGCGAGCTGCGTGCCGAAGCGCCCCAGACCGAGGATGGCGACGTTCATCGTTCCGCCGCCGATGCTAGCCCGCCCCTCCCCAGCCGTCGAGCGCGAGGATGCGCTCGACGAACGCTGACTTGGCGCCGGCGTACGAGTCGATGTCGTCCGGGTAGCGGTGCGCGAGGTCGCGCTTGAGCGCCTCGTACCGGGCGGCGGCGTCGGGGTGGCTGCGGAGGTGGTCGCGGAAGCGCAGGTGCCGCCGCAGCTCCTCGCTGCCGCTGGGGCAGACGTACAGGTGGTGGGCGGGCCACACCCGGCCCGATCCGTCTGCGGGGACCGCGTCCCCCTCGCGGCCAAAGGCCTCCCTGCCGGGGATGCCGCCGTCCCCCTCGTGGGAGTAGCCCAGCGTGTTCAGCGCTTCCACAACGAGCGGCAGCGTGCGGGGCGACTCGATGACCACGTCGAGGTCGATGATCGGTTTGGCCCCGAGCCCGGGTACCGACGTGCTGCCCACGTGCTCGATTCGAAGCGCCAGCGGACCCAGGGCGGCGGCCAGCGCGCGGCTGAGGCTGGCGAAGGTCTCGGGCCAGGCGGGGTCGTAGCCGACAATTTCGATGGTGCGGGTCACGGCGGGGGTCAGGCTAGCCCCGCCCCTCCCCAGCCGTCGAGCGCGAGCGCCCGCCTCAGGCGTTGAGCCGCGCCAGCCCCTCGCGGATCTTCTCGAAGGCGCTGGCGGGCGCGGGGGCGAACCGTCCCGGCGCGCCCGCCGGCACCGGCGCGCCCTTCGCCTCGCGCCTCGCTCCTCGCGCGCGATCCGCTCGCGCGCGGCCAGGTAGCGCTCGCGCACCTCCTCCGCGCTCCCGCCCGCCAGGTCGTCCGGCGAGAGGTCGCCGTGCGCGGCCAGCAGCGTCTCCCGCAGGAGCGCGGCGACCTCCGCCTCCCGCGCCTCCCCGTCCTCCTGCGGCGCGCCGATCACGGGCTCGTCCGCTCCCTCGCCGCCGCCGTCGTCCGCGCCGTCGCCGCCGATCACCGGTTCCTCGCTCATCGAAACGCCTCCACGTCAGGGATGCGGGCGAGACTGGCGGCGCGCCCCCGCGAGCGCCAAGCCCCCGCTGTCGCCGCGCCCCCGTCTTGCGGGAGAGGCGAGGGGCGGCGATACTCGCAGGGTCGCCGTTCGCGCGGCGGCGCGCCCGGCCCCACGGGATGGGGTCGCTCCCCTGCCCAGGTGGCGCAACTGGCAGCGCGGCTGATTTGTAATCAGCAGGCTAGGGGTTCGAGTCCCCTCCTGGGCTCACCAGGTGGAGGGGTGGCCGAGTGGTTAAAGGCAGCAGACTGTAAATCTGCCCCGCAGAGCGGTACGCAGGTTCGAATCCTGCCCCCTCCACCAACTTCCCTTCCCGCGAGCGGGCGGGCTTCACGTCCGGGGACGCGGATGGCCTCGACTTCGGCCCGGTTCCCTCAACCGCCGCTGGCCAGTTCGAGGAGCTTTCCCACCGTCCTCCAGTTGCGCCCCGTGCTGGTGGTTGCGAGGGTGGAGTCGAAGTAGTCGTTCGTGAACCTGGTGCGCGCAACGCCACCCGGACAGTGGAGATAGACCTCGCGACCCAGCACCGTGAATTCGTCGTCCGGTGAGCGATTCGGGTCGAGCGATGCGATGCGCTCACGGTCGGGCCGGTCCGCGAGGAAGAGGACGAGCAGCTTGCTCGCGTCCGCCACCCGCTCCGCGAAGGGGTTGGCCTCCACGATCTCGCGGAGCTCCCGGGCCGTGCGCGTCACCACGGGAACCTGGTAGCCGAAGCCGCTCAGGATCGCCGCGCTGATGAGCGAGGGGATGTCCTCCGCAAGCGACGAATCTGCCCGGAAGAGCACGTTCCCGCTCTGGATGTAGGTCTGGACCTCATCGCACCCCGCATCCACGAACATGGCGACCAGATCCTTCATCGGCAGCTTGTTCCTGCCGCCGACGTTGATCCCGCGCAGCAGCGCGATGTGGATGTCCCCCGCTGTGCGGTCAGCGGACATGCTGCCCTTCCCGCGAGCGCCCTCCCGCG
Organism: Tepidiformaceae bacterium; assembly: GCA_963664025.2. Lineage (GTDB taxonomy): Bacteria > Chloroflexota > Dehalococcoidia > Tepidiformales > Tepidiformaceae > UBA2991. The sequence continues at coordinate 366,806 of OY760861.2, forward strand.
ATCGGGGGCCGTCGCTCGCCAACGGTACCGCTGGGCCGTGCGGGGTCAAGCGGAGGCGCCGCTCCACGGGGGAACGCCGAATGCGCGGGCCGGCCGCGGCGGTGGTGGGGTGTGGCCGCCGCGGCCGGCGTCGCGCTGGTACAGCCGGGACGCGCGAGGGGTCCCGTCACCGGCTGTAGCCTGAAGAGGTGGCCGCCGCCTCCGCGCTCTCCAGCAACTCGCCCAGGAGGAAGCGGAAGTCGCGGTACGAGTCCCGCCCGCTCAGGCTCAGCCGCAGCGAGCGCAGCTCCTCCCGCAGCACGGCCAGGTCCTCGTGGATGGCGGCGGCGCTCGGCCCGTCGCGCAGCTCGCCCGCCGGCAGCGCGCTGTAGCGGTCCGCCGCCAGCGCCACGATGCCGCCGAACCGGAACAGCGCGTCGTCCAGCACGTTGAAGGCGCCTCCGGCGGCCCCGCGCACGTCCGCCCGCTGCCCGCGCGATTCGCCCGTGGCCGGGTCCACCCAGCGCAGCTCCACGCCGCCCAGCCGCACGGGCGCGCCGCCCGCCTTGGCCGCGCCCTCGGGGTGCAGCTCCACCTCGTAGAAGACCGTCGTGGCCGCCCCGGAGAAGATCTCCGCGAACTCCTTGCGGTTCTCCTCGAAGGTCTCGTCGGCGGTGACGCGGTTCTCGTAGCCGAGGATGCGCCACGACTTCACCAGCCCCGCGTCCCAGGTCACCTGCGCGCGCGTCTGGTCGGCGAAGGGCGTCGAGAGCGCCAGCCAGTTCTCGCGGCTGAACGTGTCCCGCGCCTGCTCCGCCGTGTCGAGGTAGCGGTACCAGCCGTTGCCGTGCTGGGCCAGCTGCTCCAGCAGGTAGTCGTTGTAGTTGTTCAGCCCCACGCCGATGGTGATCAGCCGCAGCGGGTTGCGGCTGTCCGTGTCGGCGGCGGAATCGAGGATGGCGAACGGGTTGGTCGCGTCCACGTTCGCCACCCCGTCCGACATCAGGATGATGTAGTGGTAGGCGTCGGGCCGCTCGCGCCGCGCCCGGTCCGCCAGCCGCACGCCGAGGTCGAGCCCGGCCTGCACGTTCGTCGAGTCGTGCGGGGCCAGCCGCGCGATCGACCACGCCACGTCCTCGTCGCCGGGCGCGCGGTGCTCGACCGTGTAGGCGCGGATCACGTCCGTCGTGAAGTGCACCACGGCGATGCGGTCGCGCTCGCTGAGGCTGCGGCGGATCGCCTCCGCCGCCTCGCGCGCGATCGCCACGCGGTCGCCGTCCGCCATCGAGCCGGAGGCGTCCAGCACCAGCGTCACGTTGAGGGGCGTATCGTCGGGCAGGCGCGGGGCCTGGAAGGCGATGCGCACGAGGTGCAGGCCGCGCTCCAGCGGGTGCCGCGCCACCTCGCTCGTGACGGCGAAGGCGTCCGCGCCGCCGGGAGGCTCGTACCCGTAGTCGAAGGCGTTGATCCACTCCTCCGCGCGCACCGAGTCGGGCTCGACCGCGTAGCCGCTCTGCGCCCACGTGAGCGCGAGGTAGTACGAGGTCCGGTCCGTATCGAGGCTGAAGGTGGAGACGGCGTCCCGCGCGGTCTCCACGAAGGGCTGGCGCCCGTAGTCCTCGAAGGTCGTGTCCGCGGGCCGCTCCGGCTCGCCGATGAGTTCGACGGAGAACCCGCCCTTGGAGGCGGCGCCCACGGGGCTGCCCGCGCTGGACTGCGCCGCGCCGGCGGACCAGCAGGTGGGGCACGATTCCTCAGCGTCCGCGGCGGCGGCGGGCTCGCCGGGCTCGGACTCCGCCATCGCGGCGGCTTCGGTGGCGGCGGCGTAGGCCTCGGAGGCGGCCGCCTGCGTGGCGGCGGCATGCGTCGCTTCGGCGGCTGCCTCGGCGTAGGCCTCGGTCGCGGCCGCCTGGGTGGCGGCGGGAGCGGCGACGTAGGCGTCGTCATCGTCGCCTCCGCCATCGCCGGGGCCGCCGCTCAGCGCCCACGCCCCCAGCCCAGGCCCACGACCAGCGCGGCCGCCGCCGCCGCCGGGATCCACGGCTTCCCGCCGATGGCGCGGGCCGCGCCGCGCACCAGCGCCAAGCGCGGCGGCTGCTGCGCTCCGAGGCCGTCCTCCAGCCGCTCCCACAGATCGTCGGGGGCGCGCAGGCCGCGCGCCTCCTCGGCGAAGTGGTCGCGGAGGCGGTCCTCCATCTCCTGATCGGGCATCTCGTTACGCGCCATTGCCGGCCACCTCCATCACGTCCGACTGCTCCAGCAGCTCCCGCATCTGGCGGAGCGCCCGGTGGAGCCGCGACTTGACCGTGCCCTCCCGCACTCCGGCGGAACGGGCGACCTGCGGGACCGTCAGGTCGGCGAAGTAGCGCAAGACCACGACCTGGCGGTGTTCGGGGGTGAGTTGGGCGAGGGCCTCGCGCACGGCCTGGCGCTCTTCGCTCGCCTCGATCGATTCGGCGTGGCCGGAGGGCGCCTCCAGCGCGGGCGACTCCTCCAGCGGGACGGTCGCCAGCGCGCGCTTGCGCCGCTGCGCGAGCACGGCGTTGACGAGGATGCGCATCAGCCACGGCTTCAGCGGGCGGCCCCGCCGGAAGGTGCGGATGCCGCGCCAGGCCAGCAGGAACGCCTCCTGCACGTGCTCCTCGGCCTGGGCCGCGTTCCCCGTCATCAGGTAGGCCGTGCCGTAGAGCGGGTTCTTGTACTGCTCCACCAGGTGCCGGAAGGCCTCGCGGTCGCCGCCCTGGCAGCGCAGGACGGCCTCGTCATCGGTCATGCGTCCCTCGCCTTCCACGGGCAGGCTGGAGGAGTATTCGCGCCGCGCGTCCAGTCGTGCCGCAACCATCCTGAAGAAGAGATACGCGGGAAGGCCCCGGATCGTTCCCGATTCGCCCCGGATTCGCCAGTTTTCCGGTTTCGGGCGCGCCCCCGTCGCGGTCCGCGTCTGGATGCTGAAGATTCTGTTTAGAATTTCATGAAATCCGAAAGCGGCCCTGGGCGTTGCCGGAGGCAAGGCGCGCTTTCAAATTACATGATATTCTAAAGCGTATGTTTGAGCGCCAGCTTCCGCTTCCCCCTCCCGGCGCGGAGACGTTCTTCCTGTGGGGTTCCCGGCAGGCGGGCAAGAGCACGCTCCTCCGCCGCAGCTACCCCGATGGCCACTGGGTCGACCTGCTCAAGGCGGACGAGTTCCGCCGCTACGTCGCCCGCCCCGAACTCCTGCGCGAGGAGCTGGAGGCGGCGGGCCCGGACCCCGTCGCGCCAGGTCGTCATCGACGAGGTCCAGAAGGTCCCGGCGCTGCTCGACGAGGTCCACTGGCTCATCGAGAACCGCGGGTTCCGCTTCGCCCTCTGCGGGTCGAGCGCGCGCAAGGTGCGGCACGGCGCGGCCAACCTGCTCGGCGGGCGCGCGCTGCGCTACGAGCTGCGCGGCCTCACGGCGGGCGAACTCGGGGACGCCTTCGACCTCGATCGCGCGCTCAACCACGGCTACCTGCCGCGCATGTACGACTCCTCCCAGCCCCGCCGCCTGCTCGACGCCTACGTCTCCGACTACCTGCGCGAGGAGGTCGCCGCGGAGGGGCTGGTGCGGAGCCTGCCCGCCTTCTCCGACTTCCTCGACGCCGCCGCCCTGAGCGATGCGGAGCCGGTCAACTTCGCCAACGTGGCCCGCGAGTGCGGCGTCTCCGGCCCCACGGCGAAGGCGTACTTCGGCATCCTCGAGGACACGCTGCTGGCGCGCTGGCTGCCCGCCTGGCGCCGCCGCGCCAAGCGCCGCCTGGCCGCCGCCCCCAAGTTCTACTTCGAGGACGTCGGCGTCGTGAACCGCCTGGCGCGCCGGGGCGAAGTGGCGCGCGGCTCCGATTCCTACGGCAAGGCGTTCGAGAACTGGGTCTTCCACGAACTCTCCGCCTTCGCCGCCTACCGCGACCTGGACGAGGCCCTGACCTACTGGCGGCTCCCCAGCGGCATCGAGGTCGATTTCGTGCTCGGCGACATGCGGCTCGCGATCGAGGCGAAGGCGAGCGCCCGCATCACCAGCGACCACCTGAAGGGCCTGCGCACGCTGGCGGAGGAGCACCCCCGCGTGGCGCGCCGGGTCGTCGTCTGCCTCGAACCGCGCGCGCGCCGCACGGAGGAGGGCATCGACGTCCTGCCCGCGCTGGAGTTCGCGCGCCGCCTCTGGCAGGGCGACCTGGCCTGACGCGCGGCGAGGCTTCGGCGAGGGAAGCCGGACGCCCTCACGGAGGACGCGCTCATCGCGGCGACCGCCGTGGTTCACCGGCTGACAGTCGTGACGCGGAACGTGCGCGACTTCGATCCGCTCGGCGTGGCGTTGCTCAATCCCTTTGAGGACGCGCGGCCCTGACGCCCCTCAGTGGTGGCGGCGGAGGTGGCGCACCAGCTCCATCATCGCCTTGCAGTCGACCTCGTTGTAGCGCTCGATGCCCTGCATCACGCCGAGGTCGCGCATGACGCCGCCGGCGCCCGCCGCCTCGCGGTCGCACCACCACGCGCCCACCATCGCCCCGAGGCCGTCCGCGGGGCCCTCGTCCCAGCGCGTCTCGACCAGCCCGAGGCCGTGCATCGCGTTCGTGACCGCCTTCAGCCCGAAGCCGTGCGCCCCCCGCACCACCACCGGCTCCTCGCGCACGACGCGCTTCAGGAAGTCGAACCAGTTGGGATGCGGCCAGGGCCGCCGTCCCCGCGTGTGCTCCCAGCCCGTCGCCTCGTGGCGCTTCACGGCGGCGTCGAAGGCCGTCTCCAGCGTGACCGTCTCGTGCGGCGACCAGTGGATCACCTTCGCGTCCGCCCCCGGCGCGAGCCGGTCGCGCACGCCCGTCATGTGCTCGAACCAGCCGTCGATCACCCGCGCCTCCGAGCGCTCGTCGAGCCGGTCCGCGATGAAGCACTCGAAGCGCCATTCGCCCTCCTCCACGTGCCCGCAGCCGACCATGAAGATGAGCGGCTGGCCGCCCCGCTCGGGGATGCCCGAGAAATCGTCGTCGAGGTCGCCCACCGTCTCGAAGTCCACGTAGAACTCGACCGGATCGGGCTCGAACCACTCGTCGCGCGCGGCCCCGACGCGGGCCGGCCGGAGGGGCGCGCCCCCATCGCGGTTCACGTCCAGCAGCGCCTGCAGCCGCGGCATCGTCGTGCGCCCCTCCACGCCCAGCGCCCTGGGCGTCGCGCGCGGGTCCGTCCAGCGCGTGATTCCCTGCCGGTTCGCCTCGCGCCGCTTCGCCACGCCCACCCACCAGAGCTGCGTCAGGTCCTCGCTCCGCGCCACGATCTCCTTCACCGCGCTCGACCACTCGCCCGCGTCGCCCTTGGCGTTGGGGCGCAGCTCCTCGACGGAGGGCTCGGGCAGGGCGCGCCAGTCCGCGCCCTCGCGGCGCACGCGCCGCACCCAGTCCACCGCCGCATCGACCTGGTCGGAGAGGCGCCCCCGCATGGAAGAGGCGTAGCCGTTGGCGACCGGCGCGATGCGGTCCATGCAGTTCGTGACCCGCGTGGGCTCGCCCCGCCGCGTCTGCTCCCACCCGCGCCCCAGCACGAACGCCTCCGGCGGCAGGTAGCCCTGCAGCCGCCCCAGCGCGCGGTTGTAGATGAACACCTGCACCTTGTAGGCGGGCGCCGAGCCGGAGTTCCCCAACTCGCCCCCCGCCGCCAGGTGCAGCGTCGAGTACTTCACGTCGACCACGCGGTAGTGCCGCTCCCCGATGCCGAGGTCCGGCGCGGCGATGGCCGCCTGCTCGGGCGTGAAGCTGCCGGGGAACAGGTCCGCGAGCACGTCGCTGCGCACGAGCAGGTCGGGCGAGCCGTAGGTGCGCGTCCGCGCGTCGCGCAGCGATCCCTGGTAGATGATGGGCGCGCCCTCCGCCATCGCCGCGAACGTCGCCTCCGCGACGGCGAGCTCCTGCCGCTGCTCCCGCGTCGCGTCCTCGGGCAGGACCGTGCGCACCTCCGCGAGCCCGCCCAGGTGCTCCAGGACCGCCGCCTCGAACTCGTTCCCCTTGGCGAACAGGAACCGCAGGAAGTCATGCGGCTCGCTGACCTCGTCGCGGACGTAGCCGTGGTCCTCGCCGTGGCGGTCGAGCCAGTCCAGCAGCGGATTGTCGAGCACGTGGTTCCGCGTCCGCGAAGCCGAGACCCACTCGTCCCACTCCGCCCCCGTCGCCGGCACCGCGAGCCCGCCGTCCCCGTCCCGCGTCAGCGCCTCAATGCCCATGCCGCGAGCGTAGCCCGCGCGGCTGGCAGACGAAAGAGGCGCTAGCTGGCCAAGTCTCCCGGTGCTGCTTCGAGCATAGCGCGCCCGTTGACGCGCGCGCCGCGCTCTGCCACGGTTCGCGATGTCGCGCGCGGGCGCGGCCAGCACCACCCTTGGAGGCTTGCAGATGGCGGGCGCACAGGACCACGAAACCGTTTCCGGCTACCCCCTCGACGACGAGCAGCTCGAATCGCTGCTCACCAACGCGGGCGAGTGCGCCCTCAACTGGAGCACGCGCGACGGCTGGCCCGTCGGCGTCATCCACGCCTTCCTCTGGAAGGACGGGCGCTTCTGGATCACCTGCGCCGTCCACCGCCACCGCGTCGCCGCCATCCGCCGCGACCCGCGCGTCTCCGTCATCGTCAGCGGCGCCTCGGCGGCGCCGGGGTCGGGCGCGCCCGGCGGCGCGGCCACCGCCAAGGGCCGCTGCATCATCCACGAGGATCAGGAGACGAAGGACTGGTTCTACCCCGAGTTCGCGCGCAAGATCAGCCCCGACGAGGAGTCGGCGATGGCCTTCGTCGAGCGCCTCGATTCGCCCCTGCGCGTCGTCCTCGAAGTGATCCCCGAGAAGTGGATCCTGTTCGACGGCGGCAAGATGGCGAAGGACACGGCGGGCACGCTCACGGACGAGGAGCGCGGCCCCCTGCTCAGCGCCGATGCCGAGCGGATGCCGCGGGAACTGGCGAAGCGCGGGCTGGCCTAGGGGGGCGATACGGGCTACGACGGGCCCACGTGCTGGACGGCGATGTCCAGCCCTTCCGCTCGCGCCAGACGGCCGTCGGCGGTCAACAGGGGGACGCGGCGCGAAGCGGCAAGGGCCACATACAGCGCGTCGTAGGCGCTGACATTGTTCCGGTAGCGCCAGGCGAGGCGTAGCAAGTCGCGATGCGGGACCAAGTTGATAGGCCACACGATGAGGTCGTCGATGGCGCGTTCAGCCCGGGGCCCATCAAAGTCGCCTCGCTGAACCCCTTGGCGAAGGGCGGACAGCACTTCTGCGTCCAGCAAGACCGGGGCGGTAAGCTCCGCCCCCTTGACCAACTCCTGGACGGCCCGCCCTGCTTCCGTGTCCAGCAGCCACTCGACCACAGCTGAGGCGTCAATGACGTACTGCGTCACTCGAGGCCCAACTCCCTCTCCCGCTCCGCCCGTGCTGCCTGGACCAACTCGGACGCCGGGATCCCAAGGTCGAACGCCGGCCCGTCGCCCCGCCGCTCCCGCCACTCCCAGCGCTCCAGCTCCCGCTCGATGGCGGTGAGCACGGCGGCGTCCATGCTGCAGTGGCGCTCGCTCGCGAAGCGGCGCAGGCGCTCGTGAAGCTCGTCCGGCACGTTCTCGATCTGGAGGGTCGCCATGCGGAAATGCTAGCACGCCGGCGGCCCGGCGGGCGTGGGGACTCCCCCACAACGAAAATCGCGCTACTATCAGAAGGCACACGCGGATTCGGCCCTCATAGCTCAGTCGGCAGAGCGCGTTCTTGGTAAGAACGAGGTCTCCAGTTCAAATCTGGATGAGGGCTCCAGGGCGCGCCGCTCCACCGGGACGACCGGCGGCGGCGACGCCACTACCCGCGCGGAGGACTCGCGATGGCGAAGGAGCGATTCGAGCGGACGAAGCCGCACGTGAACGTGGGCACGATCGGGCACGTGGACCACGGCAAGACGACGCTGACGGCGGCGATCACGAAGGTGCTGGGGCTGAAGGGCGAGGCCGAGTTCCGGGAGTTCGACTCGATCGACAACGCCCCCGAGGAGCGCGCGCGCGGCATCACGATCGCGATCGCGCACGTCGAGTACGAGACGGACAACCGCCACTACGCGCACGTCGACTGCCCCGGGCACGCCGACTACATCAAGAACATGATCACCGGCGCGGCGCAGATGGACGGCGCGATCCTCGTCGTGGCCGCCCCCGACGGCCCCATGCCGCAGACGCGGGAGCACATCCTGCTGGCGCGGCAGGTGGAGGTGCCCGCCATCGTCGTCTACCTGAACAAGGTGGACATGATGGAGGACGAGGAGCTGCTCGAACTGGTCGAGCTCGAACTCAGGGAGCTGCTCAGCAGCTACGAGTTCCCCGGAGACGACATCCCCATCGTGCGCGGCTCCGCCCTGCAGGCGCTGGAGTCCGCGTCCGAGGACCCGGCGGCGAGCGAGTACGCCTCCATCCAGGAGTTGATGGCGGCGGTGGACGACTACATTCCGCAGCCCGCGCGGGCGCTGGACCAGCCCTTCCTGATGCCGATCGAGGACGTGTTCGGGATCAAGGGGCGGGGCACGGTGGTGACGGGCCGCATCGAGCGCGGGCGCATCCAGGTGGGGGAGGAAGTCGAGATCGTGGGGCTGGAGGACACGCGCACGACGGTCGTGACGGGCGTGGAGATGTTCAAGAAGCTGCTGGACGAAGGCGAGGCCGGGGACAACGTCGGCTGCCTGCTGCGGGGCATGGACCGCGAGGACGTGCAGCGCGGGCAGGTCTTGGCCTTGCCCGGCTCGATCAACCCGCACACGACGTTCGAGGCGCAGGTGTACGTGCTGAGCAAGGACGAAGGCGGGCGGCACACGCCCTTCTTCCCCGGCTACCGCCCGCAGTTCTACGTGCGCACGACGGACGTGACCGGCTCCATCGGCCTGCCGGAGGGGACGGAGATGGTGATGCCGGGGGACAACATCACGATGAAAGTCGAACTGATCCAGCCGGTGGCGGTGGAAGAGGGCCTGCGCTTCGCCATTCGCGAGGGCGGGCGCACGGTCGGCGCCGGCGTCGTCACCAAGGTGCTGGAGTAGGAGGCGGCCAATGGCGAAGGGACGAGGCGACCGCCAGATCATCACGCTCGGCTGCACCGAGTGCCGCGAGCGCACCTATACGAGCTCGAAGAACCGCCGCAACGATCCGGACCGGCTGGAGCTTCGCAAGTTCTGCCCCCGCTGCCGGCAACACCAGCTGCATCGGGAGACGAGGTAGCGAGATGGCACGCGCCCAACGCCGGCGAGGTTCGCGCGGTCGCCGCGCCCGCGAGCGCCGCCCCGACGCCGCCTCCGAAGAGGTGACCGAGGGCGGCGGCGGCACGGTCGCCGCCGTCGCCACCCCGCGCGTGCAGCCCCGCCGCGGCCGCAGCTGGAACCCCCTCGCCTTCCTCAAGCGGCTCCAGCCCCGCGCCGTGGCCGACGTCATCTCCGAGCTGCGCAAGGTCACCTGGCCCACCTTCGCCGAGACGCGCTACCTCACCATCGTCGTCGCCGTCGTCGCCATCGTGATCGGCGTCATCCTCGGCCTCTTCGACCTGCTGTTCGGCTGGATCATCGAGCAGCTCTTCTTCTAGCCATGAGTGAGGACGCCATGGAGCTCCAGGACACCGCAAGCCACGAGTCGCTCCCCGAGGCGGGCCCCGGGGAAGTCGGGCAGCAGCCCGCCCGCCGCCGCCGCTCCCGCCGCGAGGAGCACGAGGAGCAGGACCAGATCAGCGACGAGGAGATCAGCGCCGCGGGCCGCTCCTGGTACTTCGTCAACACCTACAGCGGCCACGAGTACAAGGTGCGCCACGCCATCAAGGCGACCGTCGACCAGATGGACGCCAGCGACCGCGTCTTCCACGTGATCGTGCCCACCGAGGACGAGATCGAGATTCGCGAGGGCCAGCGCCGCACCGTCAAGCGCAAGCTCTACCCCGGCTACGTGCTCGTCCAGACGATCACGCTGGAGCAGGGCGACGCCGAGTCCGACGACCTCTGGCACATGATCCGCAACACCAGCGGCGTCACCGGCTTCGTCAGCGCCGGCTCCGAGCTGGCGGGCAGCATGCCCCGCCCCGTGGCCCTCACCCAGGACGAGGTCAACAACATCCTGCGCGCCATGCGCATGGAACAGCCGCGCGTGCGCGTCGGCTTCCAGGTCGGCGAAAGCGTGCGCATCGCCTCCGGCCCCTTCGAGGACCTCGTCGGCTCCGTCGACGAGATCAACATGGAGAAGGGCAAGGTGCGCGTGCTCGTGAGCATGCTCGGCCGCGAGACGCCCGTCGAACTCGACTTCCTCCAGGTGGAGAAGCTCTAGCGGGCGGGGGCGCCCGCCTAGTTGCACTCGCTGCGGCCCGCGCAGGGCTCCTCTTCGATGCCGCCCTCGGGCGCGCGCTCGGCGCAGAGCAGCGAGACGATGCACGCCTCGTCCGTCACCTGCGCGTACTGCTCCAGCAACTCCCCCTCCGTCTCGCTCCCGAACGAGATGAGCGCGCGGTCGATGTCCGTGATGTCCACGAAGGCGAGCGAGTCCAGCCGCACCCCGTTCAGCACGAACGACAGCCGCTCCGTGTCCGACGCGCAGAGCCGTTCGCCGTCGGGCGTCGTCAGGCACTGGTCCGTCAGCTCGAAGCCGAGCGAGTCGAAGAACTCGCGCCAGGTCGTGCCCTCGCGGTGGACGTGGACCACGTGGTGGCGCGGGTTGTGGATGTGGACGTTCCCGCTGAGTTCGTCCGCTTCGTCCGAGATGAAGCGCGGCTGGTTGAAGTCGTACCGCTCCCCGCGGATGTAGAGGGCGAAGTCCGCGTGCCAGTGCACGGACTGGCGCAGCTCGCAGCCCGGCGTCCCCGGCTCGCAGACGACCGTGACGGGAGCGCTCTCGCCGCCGTTCACCGCCAGCAGGACGGCCAGCGCCACGACGGCGGCCGCGAGCAGCGCCACGACCGGAATCCAGGTGCGCGGGGCGAGCGCGCCCCTCGCCGGGCGGGAGGGCTCAGCTTCCGTCATCGTCCCCGGCGTCCGGCTCGGCCTCGTCTTCGGCCTCGCCGCCGTCCTCCGCCTCGGCGTCGCCCTCGTCCTCTTCCGCGATGACGATGCTGTCGACTTCCGCCTGGATCAGCTCGCGCCACAGTGCGAACGTCTGGGGCGGGCTCTGGATGGGCGCGCCGTTGATGACGAAGTTGGGCGTGCCCCGGAAGCCGATCGCCTGCGCCGCCGCCTGGTTGTTCGCGACCGGGCTGAGCGCGTCCCCCCTCGCCTGGCAGGCGGCCAGGGCGTCCGTATCCAGCCCCAGGTCGCCCGCGATCGCCACCAGCGCCTCCTCGGAGAAGACGCCGCTGTCGGGGCGGAAGCCGTCCTCCGCCTGTTTCGCGAAGAGGCGGTTGGCGTACTCGAACATGCGGTTCTGCTCGGCCACGCAGGAAGCCGCCACCGCCGCCGTCACCGACTCCTGCCCCACCACGGGGTAGTGCCGGAACTCGATCTGGAGCAGGCCCGGTTTCACGAACTCCTCCACGAGGAAGGGCTCGATGTCGAGCGTGTAGCGCAGGCAGAAGGGGCACTGGAAATCCTCGTACTGGATCAGCTTCACGGGCGCGTCGTCGCTGCCCAGCTTGTTCCCCTGCTGCATCTCCACGGGCAGGTCCGCCAGCGCCTGGTCGATGACGGACAGGTTCACGATCGCTTCCTCGCCGTCGCCTCCGTCGCGCAGGGCGAGCGTGATCACGAGGGCCAGCAGCACCGCCGCCAGCAGGCTCACGCCGATGAGGAAGGGCCAGCTCAGGAAGTTCGGCCCGCGCCCGCCGCCGCCGCCACTGCCGCCGCCGCCATCCCCCCGCGAGGGGCCGCGCTGCCGCCCGCCCCGGTACGAGGTCGCCTGCCTGCGTGCCTGGCGGCTCTGCTCGCGACGCGCCTGCCGGTTCGACATCGCCCCGATCGTAGCAAGCGCCCGCCCTACGGGCATGACGCGGGAAGGAGACGGCTACGAAGGCAGCGGCGCGAGTTCGGGGAAGTCGAGCAAGGATGTTGACGCCCGGGGGCGGTGATCACCTTCCGCGGATGTCCTCGATGTACTGGTCGACGTCCTCAATGGGGAGCCCGGCGACACCCGGACGCCGAAGGATGCCGCGGACGCGGGCGAAACGATCGTCCGCGGGCCGGGGGCCGCCGTAGATCTCGGTGAGCGGGTCGTCCAACTCAGCCGGGGTCGTGTCCTGGTCGCGCTCGCTGATACCCATCGCGCCCTCCATCGTGTTCGCAGACCACCAGCGTAGCAGGCGGAGTCTCGGGCCCTGAGCGTGAGGGCGTGTCGACAGTCACCCCAAGATTGACGATCGCTCTGCGTGCGACTACGCTATCGCTCCAAGCGGGAGAGGAAGTGCGAGTCGCATTCAGGACTCGTCAACTGGAGCGATGCTACGCCAGCGAGAGTAGGGCCGTCCGCACGTGGGGGCCTTATGTCGGTCGGCGTTACATCGAGCGAGTGAACATCCTGATGCGGGTACGGGACTTTGGCGATCTGGCGGACATCCCTCCGTTGCACCTCCACCCGCTGACGGGAGACAGGGCCGGTCAGTACGCCATGCGCCTGACCGGACAGGTTCGGCTGGTGTTCGCGATCACTGGCCCGAACACCATCACCATCGAGGAGGTGGTTGACTACCATGGCTGACCTCGCAACGGCGCCCCCACTCCACTCGGACGCGGCCATCCCGCCCGGGGAGTTCCTCCGGGAGCACCTCGACGACCTCGGCATCAGCCAGGCCGAACTGGCGCGGCGGCTGGGCCGTCCCCGGCAGGTCGTGAACGAGATCGTGCGCGGCAAGAAGGCGATTACCGCCGGCACGGCCCTCGACCTCGAGGGCGCGCTCGGAACGCCCGCCCACATCTGGCTCGGGCTCGAACAGGAGTACCGGCTCGTGCTCGCGCGCAAGGCGCGGGCGGAGACGCGCCCCTAGCCCGCCGTCTCCGCCAGGAAGCCCTCGACCAGCTCCAGGAAGCGCTCGAAACGGTCGTGGTGGACCCAGTGGCCCGCGCCCGCCACCGTCTCCGCGCGATAGTGGTGGAAGGCGCTGAAGTCGGGGCTGCCCTCCTCCGCCCCCCAACTCTCCGCCCCCTGGATGAACAGGATGGGCGCGCGGATCTGGTTCCAGATGTCGCGCGCGTCCTCCATGTTGAACTCGTAGGGCGAACGCGAGCGCACGTGGTTGTCGAACTTCCACACGTAGCCGCCCTCCGCCTCGCGCACCCCGTGCTCGGTCAGGTGCCGCGCCAGCTCCGGCGAGAGGTGCCCGTTCGCCTCGCGCATCCGCGCCACCGCGTCCTCGAACGTGGCGTAGACGCGCGGCTCGCGGCCCGCCAGTTCGCGCATGTCCGCCAGCCACCTGCGCATGCGCTCGTGCGCGGGGCGATGCTCCGAGGCCGTCCTCGGCAGCCGCCCCAGCCCCTCGATGCTGACCACCGCGCGCACGTTCTCGGGCACCGTGCCCGCGTACTGCAGGGCGATGCTGCCCCCCAGCGAGTGCGCCACGAGCGTGACCGGCGTCCGCCCGATCTCCCCGATGACGGCGTGCAGGTCGAGCGAGAAGTCGATGATCGAGTAGTTGCCGCCCAGCGCCCAGTCGGAATCGCCGTGGCCGCGCAGGTCCGGGACGAACACCTGGTAGCGGTCGCACAACGCCTGCGCCGTGCGGTCCCACGAGCGGGCGTGGTCGCGGCCCCCGTGCAGCAGGATCAGCGGCGGCTTCCCCGCCTCCCCCCAGACCACGTAGCGCAGCCGCACCCGTTGCGAGACGACGTATCGGGACTCGGGTTCCGGCTGCATGGCGTGCGGCAGTGTAGAGCCCCGCGCCCTTACGCGGCGGCGAGAACGGCGAACGTGCGGCTACGCGGCAAGGGGGAACTGCTCGACGGACTCGTTGGACTGCGCCCCGCCGGTCACCGGCCGCCGAGCGCGGGCCCGCCCGGCTGGCACGTGCGGCAGAAGCTCGTGACCTTCCTGCCCGCCTCGATGTCCGTGATCTTCGCGCCGTCGCGCGGGCAGCGCGCCTCCCCGCCGAGGCGGTGCACGCGGAAGAAGTCGCGCCGCTCGCGGTAGTCCAGCGTGTCGCCCTTCACCATGCGCTCCCGCGCCAGCGGCGTCGCCCACGCCATCACCTCGCGCGCCGCCGCGAACAGCCGCCGCAGGTCCGCCTCGCCGAGCTCCGTGCGCGCCGTGAACGGGTTGATGCGCGCCTCCCACAGGATCTCGTCGCTGTAGGCGTTGCCCACGCCCTGCACGAACTCGGCCTTCGTGAGCACGTTCTTGATGCGCCCGCGGTACTTGCCGATGCGCTCCAGCCAGACCGCCTCCGTGAGGGCCGGGTCGAGCAGGTCGGGGCCGCCCGCGCTCCAGTTCGGGATCGCCGCCAGCTCCTCCAGCGGCAGCAGGTAGAGGCGCCCCATCACGCGCAGATCGGCGTACCGCAGCTCCATCCCGCCCGAAAGCGAGAGGCGCAGGCAAGTGCGGCCCTGGCGCTTCGCCTCCGGCGGGACGTACTGGAAGCGCCCCGTGAGCATCGGGTTGATCGCCAGCGCCCGCCCCGAGGCGAGCGCGAACAGCAGGAACTTCCCCCGCCGCTCCGCCTCCCCGAAGGCGTCGCCCGGCAGCGACTCCGCCAGCGCCCCCGCCCCCGTCCGCACCACGTGCGGAATCTTCACCTCGACCGAGTCCACCGTCTGCCCCGGCAGCCGCTCGTTGAGGAAGCCGCGGATCGCCTCGAGGTCCGGGATCTCGGGCATGGCCTCAGCCCCGGCGCGCGGCGGACTCGCGGGCGAAGGCCTGCACGGACGTGAGGATGCCCAGCAGCCCCTCGCCCTTCCCCATCGAGATCTCCCGCCCGAAGATGTCGAACACGACGTCCCCGGGGATGCGCAGCACCTCCTCCGGCGCCGCCCCCGAGACGGTGTCGTCGAGGATCGCGCAGAACGACTTGGCGGAGACGCCCTGCGGGTTCTCCACCGCGAACCAGTACTTCTGCGCGCCCGCCCCGTCGTCCTCGGCCCAGACGTAGGCCTGCGACTCGCAGCGCTTCACGCGCCGCTCCTCCGGGTAGGGGCGCACGGCGATGCGCTCGGGCACGTTCACGAACTGGTCGGCGTACTCGATCAGGTAGTCGACCCGCTCGCCCCGTTCCAGGAACGAGAACTCGTCGAGCAGGTCGGCCAGCGCCCGCGGGATGCCCTCGCGGCTCACTTCTCGATGGGCACGTTCACCAGGTTGCCCCACTCGGTCCAGGAGCCGTCGTAGTTGCGGACGTTCCCGAAGCCGAGCAGGTGGGTGAGCACGAACCACGTGTGGCTGCTGCGCTCGCCGATGCGGCAGTAGGCGATCGTGTCGCCCCCGGGCGAGAGCCCCTGCTCGTCCTCGTAGATGTCCCGCAGTTCGGCGGCGGTCTTGAAGGTCCCGTCCTCGGGATTGGCCGCCCGCGCCCAGGGGATGCTCTTCGCCGTCGGGATGTGGCCCCCGCGCAGCGCCCCCTCGTTGGGGAAGTCGGGCATGTGCAGGCGCTCCCCCGAGTACTCCTGCGGGCTGCGCACGTCCACCAGCTGCCCGCCCGCCTCAAGGTGCGCGAGCACGTCGTCGCGGAAGGCGCGGATGGGCGCGTCGTCGCGCTCCGGCGCCGAATAGCCCGTCGCCGCGTAGGTGGGCACCTCGCGCACGAGGTCGCGCCCCTCCTGCTCCCACTTCTGGCGCCCGCCGTCCATCACCTTCGCGTTGCCGTGGCCGAACAGCTGGAACACCCAGTAGGCGTAGCAGGCCCACCAGTTGTTGCGGTCGCCGTAGAAGATGACCGTCGTGTCCTGCGCGATGCCGCTGCGCGACATCAGCGCCTCGAAGCCCTCGCGCTGCAGGTAGTCGCGCCGGAGCTGGTCGTTCAGGTCCGCCGCCCAGTCCACCTGC
Source organism: Tepidiformaceae bacterium (assembly GCA_963664025.2). Taxonomy (GTDB): domain Bacteria; phylum Chloroflexota; class Dehalococcoidia; order Tepidiformales; family Tepidiformaceae; genus UBA2991. The sequence continues at coordinate 382,728 of OY760861.2, forward strand.
ACCGCCCCCGGGATGTGCCCCGCGGGGTAGAGGAGCTGGTCCTCGTTCGATTCGACGATGCGGATGCCGGGATTGTCGAGGTTGTCGGCGACCCAGTCGGTGCTGACGAGAACGTCGGGGTTGGAGTACCCGCGGCTGGCGATATCGGTCATGGCCTCTCTCCTGAGCATACTGCCCCACAGGCGTCGCCCGCGAGGGAACGCGTAGCGTACAGGAGCGCCGCGAACGAGGGGGCGATGGCCGCACGTTCGTGTAGCAGTCGTGTCCGAACGCGCCCCGGACGCTTTGTAACGAGGCTCCTTGGCTGTATAGACGCCGATCTATTTTGGAACGTAACCCGTTTTCGCGAACACCCATGTAACGCCCATGTCCCACACCGCGCCGCCTCAGAACACCAGCCGCCCCGCCCCCGCCCCCGCCCCGCCGCCGCCCGCGCCCACCCAGCGCACCAGGTCCACCGCCGCGAAGCCGCGCACCCCCGCCAGCTCCTCCCCCTCGCAGACGCGCGGCGCTCCCCGCTCCCCGCGCGGCAGCGCCGTCAGCTCGGCGCGGAAGACGACCGCCAGCTCCCAGCCGCCGTCGCCCTCGCGCGAGATCACGTCCGCGAGGCGCAGGTCCGAGAGCGCGCCGTCGCACCAGTCGTCCACGATCGCGGCGGCGATCTCGTACGGGTTCGCGCCCTGCTGCAAGACCGTCCAGGGGAGCCAGAGCCCCGCTGGCCCGGGCGCGTCCAGTGCGAAGGCGACGAGCCGCCCCGCCAGCACCGGCGCCACGTGCACCGTCAGCAGCACGCCCTCCGCCATCAGATGACGCCCGCGAAGGCCGCGCCGTCCTCGAACGGGCCCACCGCCGCGATCGTCGCCGTCCCCGGACGCAGCAGCTCGCGCCCCACGCGCCGCAGGTCGTCCAGCGTGACCGACTCGATCATCGCCGCCACCTCGTCGACCGTCAGCACCTCCTCCAGCACGAGCTCCTGCCCCCCGATCCACGCCGCCACCGCGCGCGTGTCCTCCATGCGCAGCTGGATGCGCCCGGCCACCATGCGCTTCCCCTTCTCCAGCTCCTCGTCCGCGACGTCGCCGAGGAAGCGCTCGATCTCGGCGTGCGCCACCTCCAGCGTCAGGCGCGCGTTCGCCGGGTCGCAGCCCGCGTAGACCGTGAACGCGCCCGCGTCGCGGTACTCCGCCAGGTAGGAGTGCACGTCGTAGACGAGGGCGCGCTCCTCCCGCAGTTCCAGGAAGAGGCGGCTCGACATGCCCTCGCCCAGCAGCGCGCTCAGCAGCCCCGCCGCGTACTGGTCCGCGTGGCCGAGGGGCAGCGCCGGCCACGTCAGGCAGAGGTGCGCCTGCTCCGTCGCCTTCGTGCGCACGCCCACGCGCGGACGCTCGCCGCGCGCCTCCAGCGGATGCCACGGCTCCGGCTCGCCCGCGGGCGCCTCCCCCAGCCAGCGCGCCGCCGCCTCCACCACCGCCCCGTGCGTCACGTTCCCCGCCACCGACAGCACCATGTTCGAGGGCGCGTACTGCGTGCGGAAGTAGCGCTCCACCGCCGCCAGCGGCAGCGTCCGCGCCGTCTCCACCGTCCCCCCGATGTTGCGCCCCAGCGGCTGCTCCGGCCAGAGCGTCTCGTCCGCGAGGATGGCCGCCAGCTCCCCCGGGCTGTCCTCCACCCCCGCCAGCTCCTCCAGGATCACCATGCGCTCCTTCTCCAGCTCCACCGGGTCCAGTTCCGGCGCCGTCACCATGTCCGCGAGGATGTCGATCGTCTCGGCCGCCGCCCAGTCCGGCGTCTTCGCGTAGTACACCGTCAGCTCGCGGTCCGTGGCCGCGTTGTGCAGCCCCCCGACCGACTCGATCGCCTCCGCGATCTCCTGCGCCGTCGGCCTGCGCGAGGCGCCCTTGAACAGCATGTGTTCGAGGAAGTGCGAGAGCCCCGCCTCCGCGTCCGCCTCGTAGCGGCTCCCCGCCCCCACGTACACGCTCACCGTGGCCGAGCGCGTCTGCGGCATCTCGCTCGTCACGATCCGCAGCCCGTTCGGCAGCGCCGTTCGCTCAAACATGGCGCTCCTCCTCGCGCTCGTCCCCGTCCCCGCTATCGCCTCCTTCGCCCCAGAGCGCGCCCTGCGGACCCGCCCCCGGAGTAGCGGGCGCGGCGGGCGGCTCGATGCCCAGGTGGCGCCACGCCGCCGCCGTCGCCAGCCGCCCCCGCGGCGTCCGCTTCAGCAGCCCCCGCTTCAGCAGGAACGGCTCGTACACGTCGAAGACCGTATCCGACTCCTCGCTGATCGCCGCCGCGATCGTCTCCAGCCCCACCGGCCCCCCCTCGAACTGCTCCACGATCGCCCGCAGCAGCCGCCGGTCGTTCACGTCCAGCCCCAGCGCGTCCACCTCCAGCAGGTCGATCGCCGCGCGCGTCGCCTCCAGCGTCGCCTCCCCGTCCGCCCGCACCTCCGCGTAGTCGCGCACGCGCCGCAGGATGCGGTTGGCCACGCGCGGCGTCCCCCGCGCCCGCCGCGCGATCTCCCCCGCCGCCTCCTCCCCCAGCGATACCCCCAGCAGCGCCGACGAGCGCCCCACGATCGCCGTCAGCGCCTCCAGCTCGTAGAAGTCCAGCCGGTAGACCGACCCGAACCGGTCCCGCAGCGGCGCGCTGATCATCGCGTACCGCGTCGTCGCCCCGATCACCGTGAAGCGCGGCAGCTGCAGCCGGATCGACCGCGCCCCCGGACCCTTCCCGATCACGAGGTCGATGGCGAAATCCTCCATCGCCGGGTACAGGATCTCCTCCACCGCCCGCGCCAGCCGGTGAATCTCGTCGATGAAGAGGACGTCCCCCTCCTTCAGGTTCGTCAGGATCGCCGCGAGGTCGCCCGGCCGCTCCACCGCCGGGCCGCTGGTCGTGCGGATGGGCGCATCCATCTCCGCCGCCAGGATGTGCGCCAGCGTCGTCTTGCCCAGCCCCGGCGGCCCGTAGAAGAGGTGGTGGTCCAGCGGCTCCCCCCGCTTCCGCGCCGCCTCGATCGCGATCACCAGCACCTCCTTCACCCGCTCCTGCCCGGGGAACTCCCCCAGCCGCCCCGGACGCAGCGTCTGCTCCGCCCGCAGCTCCTCCTCGTCCCGCGGAGCCCCGTCGATCTCCCGTTCCGCCGTCGTCATGCGCGCAGTCTACGGGGCTGTTGGCTGTTGGCTATTGGCTGTTGGGGGGGCGGTGGCCAGATCGCCGCTCATCCGCCCGCTAGGAGGGCGCGCGCGGCCCCCGCTTCGCGCGGCGCGGGCGGGGCTGTCGCACGGCGTGAGCCTCGTCTGGGGGTCCACCCGGACACGCGCACGGTCGACGTGTACCGCGAAGGCGGGGCGGTTGCGACGCTGGGGGAGGACGGCGCGCTGGACGGCGGGGACGTGCTGCCGGGGTTCACGTGCGCGGTGGCGGCGGTGTTCGGGGCGTAGGGGCCTCAAGCTCCGTCGCCAGGTCGTCATCCGTCAACGAGCCGTAGTGCTCGCTCATCGGTATCGCCCTACCCCGCGTACTCCCAGCCCAGCTCCTTCTCCGTCAGGATGTCGCCGCTGCGGGTCACGTCGCCGTCGAGCACGCGCCCGACGACGATCGTGTGGTCGCCCGTCTCGATGAACTGCTCCGCCGCGCACGAGTACCAGCCGAGCGCCTCCTCCAGCACGGGCGCGCCCTCCGGCGTGAGCCAGTGCGCGAGCCCCTCCAGCTTGTCGTGGACGGCGGCGGCGGCCTCCTCCGAGCGCCCGCGGATCTTCCCGCCCTCCGCCGGCATCACCACCTTGCGCGCGATCTCGTGGCCGTCGCGCTCGTGCAGCAGGTTCACGCTGAAGGCGCGCGTCTCGCGCACGAAGCGCAGCGTGCGCGCGTCGTTCTCGATGGAGGCGGCCACCAGCCGCGGCTTGAAGGAGACCTGCATCACCCAGTCCGCGATCATCAGGTTGCGCTCGCCCCCCGCGCTCGCCGAGCCGATCACGTGCACGCCGTAGCACATCTTCAGGAGCGCCTTCTCGATCGGTTCGAGATTGAGCGGCTCCCCGGGAATGCTGGGAAACTCGGAACCGGGATGGGGCTGCTGCGTCACGCCTCCACTGTAGCCGCAAACGCAAGCTACGGGAACGGGCGCGGGGGCGGTGTTGCGGCTGCTGGTGCTAGGATCGCATCGGGAGCGAACGGCGATGACGGCGGAGAGCGCGACGAAGCTGATGACCGCGGAGGAGTTGCTGCGCCTCGGCGACGACGTGCGCGGCGAGCTGATCCGGGGGGAGTTCTGCGAAGTGATGTCTGTGGGCCAGGAACACGCCGAGATCGTGATGCAACTGGGCTACCTGCTGAAAGCCTTCACCGTCCCGCGGAAGCTGGGGCGCGTCGCCGGCTCCGACCTGGGCGTCCTGCTGGAGCGCGACCCCGACACGGTACGCGAGCCCGACATCGCGTTCACGTCGGCGGAGCGGATGCCGCCGGGAGTCAGGAACAGGGGCTACCAGGAGATCGTGCCCGATCTCGTCGCCGAGGTGCGCTCGCCCAACGACAGCAGCCGCGAGGTCCACGACAAGGCGCCGATGTGGCTGTCGCACGGCGTCCGCCTCGTCTGGGTCGTCCACCCCGACACGCGCACCATCGACGTCTACCGCGAAGGCGTTCCCACCGCCACCCTGGACGCAGCCGCCGCCCTCGACGGCGGCGACGTGCTGCCGGGCTTCACGTGCGCGGTCAGCACGGTGTTCGAGGCGTAGTCCCCCAACAGCCGACAGCCAACAGCCCCGCCCTTGCCGCTTGCGGGCGCGAACCCTACTATTGGCCCGCAAATCTCCCACCACTGGGGCTGGAAACGACCGTAATGACAGCTTTGCCACCTTTCGCGAGAAGGTCTCGCTTCCTCCTCTCCCTGTCCCTCGCCGCGCTCCTCGGCGCGGCCCTGCTGGCCGCCTGCGGCGACGGCGACGACGCTCCCCCGCCGCCCACGCCCGCCCCCACCGAGGCCGCCACGCCCGCGCCCACCGAAGCGGCCACGCCGGAGCCCACCGAGGCCCCGACCGAGGCGGCCACCGAGGCGGCCACCCCCGAGCCAACGCCCGAACCGGAGCCCGAGCCCACGGAAGCGCCCCCCGCTCCCGGCTACCCGCGCGAGGTCGTCGACCTCTTCGGGCGGACGGTCACGATTCCCGACCTGCCGAAGGCGATCGTCGCCATCAGCCCCACGGCCACGGAACTCGTCTACGCCGTCGGCGGGACCGTCGTCGGGCGCACGCAGACCGTGAACTACCCGCCCGAGGCGCTGGAGGCGGCGGACGTCGGCAGCGCCTACCAGCCGAACCCCGAGGCGATCCTCGCCCTCGGGCCCGACCTCGTCGTGGCCGACTCCACCATCCACATCGAGCCCGCCGTCCGCGACGTGCTGGAGCAGCTCGGCGTGCCCGTCATCTTCGCCGGCGCGGCCAGCGTCGATGAGGTGCTGACGGGCCTGGCGCTGCTCGGCGAGGTCCTCGACAACCCCGGCGGGGCCGCTGAGGCCGTCGCCGCCATCGAGGCCGCGCGCGACGCCGCGCGGGAAGCGCTGGCGGGCCGCGAACTCTCCGCCGTGCTCCTCATCGGCGACCGCGACCGCAACCTCTACGCCGCCAAGGGCAGTGCCTTCGGCGGCTCCATCCTCGACACGCTCGGCATCGCCAACCCCGCCGACGCGCAGCCGGATTCGGGGCCGTTCCCCGGCTTCACGCGCGTCGCCCCCGAGGCGATGATCGAGTACGACCCCGTCTACATCTTCACCGTCACGCCCGCGCCGCCCCCGGCCCCGCGCCTGAGCGGGATGCTGGGGATGTTCCCCGGCTTCAGCGGCCTGCAGGCGTTCGTGAACGGGCGCGTGGTCGAACTGGACGTGCAGCTCTTCGTGCAGGCCCCGGGTCCGCGCGTGACCGAGGCGTTCGCCGCCATCGTCGCGGCGGTCAGCGGCGGCGACGGCGAGCAGTAGCGCGGGAGCGGCGGCGATGGCGGGGCTCACGGCCGGAGCGCGGGCGGGATCGCCCCTCTCCGTCGCGCGCGGGCGTCCCCGCCGCCAGCTGGCCCTCGCCTGCGCGGGCGTCCTCGCCCTCGCCCTCATCGGCCTCCTCACCATGATGTTCGGCGCCGTCACGCTCTCCGCCGGGGAGGCGCTGCGCGGGCTCGCGTCCGATTCGGAGTCGCTCCACGGGCTCGTCGTCGGGCAGGTGCGGCTGCCCCGCTTCCTCGATGCCATCCTCGTGGGCGCGGCGCTGGGCGTCGCCGGGGCGCTGCTCCAGGGCGTCACGCGCAACCCCCTCGGCGACCCCACCATCTTCGGGCTGACCGCCGCCGCCGGCCTCGCCAGCGCGACCGCCATCTCGATCAACCCCCAGATTCCCCAGTGGGGCATCGCCCTCGCCTGCATGGCGGGCGGCCTCGGCGGCGCGGGCGTCCTCTTCATCGTGGCCTATCGCGGCGCGGTCTCGCCCGTGCGGCTGGCGCTCGCCGGGGTCGCCCTCTCGGCCCTCTTCGGGGCGATCACGGTCGCGCTCCTGGCGAGCGTGCGCACCTTCCTCCAGACCACGCTCGGCTTCCTCGCGGGCGGCCTCTACGGCGCGGACTGGACGGACCTGCGCTCCATCCTGCCCTTCGTCCTGCCCGCCCTGGTCGCGGCGCTGGCGCTCTCCGGGCGCCTCAACGTCCTCTCCCTCGGCGACGAGGTGGCCACGGGCCTGGGCGTGCTCGCCGACCGCACGCGGCTCGCCATCCTCGTCGTCGCGGGCGTGCTCACGGCCTCGGCGGTGGCGGTGGCGGGGCTGGTCGGGTTCGTGGGGCTGCTCAGCGCGCACCTCGCCCGCTACGCCATCGGCTCCGACAACCGCGCCCTCATCCCCTCCTCCGCGCTCACGGGCGCGATCATCGTGAGCGCCGCGGACTTCGTGGCGAAGCTCGTCATCATGCCCTCCGAGATCCCCATGGGCATCTTCACCGCCGCCGTCGGCGCCCCCGTCCTCCTCTACCTCGTGCGGTACAAGGTCTAGCCAATGCGACTGACCGCCGAGCGCCTCACCCTGCGCTACAACGGGCGCGACGCCGTCCACGACGTGTCCCTCGACCTGGAGAGCGGCGAACTGATCGCCATCGTGGGGCCCAACGGCAGCGGCAAGACGACGCTGCTGCGCGGGCTCTCGCGCCTGCTCAAGCCCGTCGCTGGCCACGTCCTCCTGGACGGCGAGGAGATCCGCGCCATCAGCCCGCGGGACGTCGCCCGCCGTCTCGCCGTCCTCCCCCAGATCCAGCCGGAGGGCGTCGACCTGACCGTGCGCGAGCTCGTCTGGCGCGGGCGCGCCCCCCACCAGGGCGTCCTGCAGCGGGCCGCCCCCGCCGACCACGAAGCCGTCGCCTGGGCGCTGGAGGCGGCGGACGTGGCCCGCGTCGCGGGCCGCCCCCTGGCGAGCCTCTCCGGCGGGGAGCGCCAGCGCGCCTGGATCGCCCTCGCCCTCGCCCAGCAGCCCCGCGTCCTCCTCCTCGACGAGCCCACCAGCTTCCTCGACGTGCAGCACCAGGTCGAGGTCATGGCCCTGCTCAACCGCCTCAATGCGGAGGGCATGACGGTCGTCGCCGTCGTCCACGACCTCGCCCTGGCGGGGCGCTTCATGCAGCGCGTGATCGGCATCCGCGAGGGCCGCATCGCCTTCGACGGCCCTCCCCGCGAGGTGCTCCGGCCCGAGCCCCTCGAGGAGGTCTTCGGCGTGCCCATGCTGGTGCTGGACGACCCCGAGAGCGGCCTGCCCGTTCCCCTGCCCCGCTACCCCGGGGGCGTCGCGGGTGCGTAAGCCTCTCGCGCGGTCCTAGGGGAAGGCGTTGTAGAGCCCGTCGCCGTCGCCGTAGTCGAGCTCGGACGTGACCCCGCCGATGGCGACGATGGGCGCGTCGCTCCTGATCCGCATCCCGCCGGTCAGGCAGTCCGGGGTCGCGCCCAGCCCGGTCAGGCGGGCGTCGTCCGCGCCCTGCTCGAACAGGAACGAGCCCTCGATCGTGATCGTCGTCCGGTAGAAGGCCGGGCTCTCGCAGCCGGGCGCGCCGGAACGATTGCTGTTCACGGCCACCAGTTCCAGCGTCGCCTTGCCGCCGTCCGCGACGGCCACGCTGATCCAGCTGTCGCGGGCGGGCGCGTCCCCGCCGGGCCGCGCATTGCGGAAGACCAGGGGGAACTTGGCGACGGACGCGGCTTGCTCCGCGGGCACGCCGTTGACGGCGGCGTATCCGGCCTCGTGCGCGAAACTGCCCGCCGCCGTCATCTTCCCGCGCAGCAGCAGCGCCGCCACGGGCCGCGCCGCCTCGATCGTGGCCGCCCCCGTGAAGCCCACCGGCAGCGCCGCGCTGTCGAACACGCTGTGGCTGACGCCGCCCCCCGCGGGCAGCGCGAAGGCCGCCTCCGCGCTCACCTCCTCATCGGAGCCCGCGACCGTCCCGCGGTAGCGGATCACGCCGCTCACGGCCTCGTCCCACGGGTTCGCGATGGCGTACTCCGTCCACCGCCCGTCCGCCGTCTTCTGCGCGAGGGGCATGATCACGCGCGTCGAGACGTCGTCCTCGTCCGACGCCTCCTCGCCCGCGATGAAGCCGTTGTAGGAGGCGAGGCGCGCGCGCGGCCCGCCTCCGTACACGTCCGCCGCCACGGTGACGGGCCGCGTGGAGTCGATGAGCACCGTCATGAGCGAGTTCACGGTGCCCGCCGGCATGGCCCGCGCCATGGCCCCCGCCTCCGGGGCCAGGGTCAGCTGGCCCGCCGCCGCGATCGCGAACCCGCCGTCGGGACAGCGCTCGTCGGGACCGCTGGCGACGAGCGTGGTGGCCCCGTTCGCGGACGCCGACCCCCTGCCCGGCATGAGCTGGTAGGTGATGGTGACGCAGGCCGTCTCCAGGCTCGCGTTCGCGATCGAGAAGCGCGTGTTGAGCGCCTCGCCCCCGCCTTCCCGCAGCTGGTTGGCCACGTAGGGAAGGGCGACGCGCACGCCCGCCCCGGGGTGCGCGTTGCGGATGGAGTGCGAGCCGTCGCCGCCCGGCCAGGCCACTTCGCGCAGGAGGAGCGCGTTCAGGGGCTGGTCGCTGGAGATGACGCCCACGCCCCGGAATCCGGGCAGGAGGCCCCGGTTCAGCGCCTGCTCCAGCGTGCGCGTGGCGTAGGGGGCCACGTCCGCGTGGATGCGGCTCGCCAGCGGGATGAGCACCCCGGCGGGCGTGTGGAAGTCCATCACGATCGTGGCCGCGCGGGCGCTGTTGTTCTGGACGATGACGGTCGTGTTCTCGCGCCCCTCGCCCGCGAGGCGCACGTTCACGCGGGCGGGCGCCGCCGCATCGCCGGGGCCGGTCAGCGCGCTCGCGCCTCCCGCCGCCAGCGCGAGGAGCGCCAGCGCCGCCGCCAGCAGCGCCAGGGAACGGGGGCGGACGCGTCGGCCCGAAGCCGTCATGGAGCCTCCGCCGTTCGAGTCTCAAGGGGGCGGCCCATGCGGTCAACGCGGCCAGCGCGCTCAACGCGGCCGGGCGGGGCCGCGGGCCTACTCCAGCATGGTCAGAAGCTGGAACACGAGCACGAAGGCGATCGCCCCCGCGACCATGATCAGGACCAGCCGTCCGCCACGCACCGCGCCATTCTCCCCCGAAGCGCGCCTTGCCGCTCGCGCCCGCCCTGCCCATGCGCCACGATAGCCGTATGCGCTGGGCCATCCCGCTCGCGACCGCCATCCTCGCGGCGGTCCTGCTCGCCTGCGGCGGCGGCGAGACGCCCCGCGCTTCCGCGCCCACGGAGGCGTCCGGGGCCACCGCGCGGGCTCAGCCCGCGGCGACGCGCGAGGCCGCCACGCGCGCAACGGGGACGCCCGCCGACACGCCCGCAGCCACGCCTTCCGCCGCCGAAGCGGCGGCCACGGCGGAACGCGCGGCCACGCAGACGCGCACCGCCACGCCGGAACGCGCCCGCCCCACCGCCGCCGAAGCGGCGGACACGGCAACGCCCGAGCCCGCCCGCCGGCCCGCCGCCACCCCGACCGCCGTCGCGACGGAGCAGGCCGCGCCCGCCGGGACCCCCGCCGCCACGCCGGCGCCTTCCCCCACGGAGGAGCCGGCCCCGGCCGCCGCCGAGCCCCCGCCCGAGCCCACCCCCGCCCCCACGGAGACCGCCGCCGAGGTTCCCGATGAGGCGGTCGCCGCCGCCCTTCCCAGGGTCTACTTCGTCCACACCGATTGGTGACCGACCTGCCGGAGGCTCCGCCCCGTGTGGGAGGAACTGCAGCAGGAGTACGAGGGGCGGATCGAGTTCCTCGAACTGGACCGGGACGACGACGAGGACGAGGCGTTCGCCCGCGACCACGGCATTTTCTACCAGCCCGGCTTCATCATCTACGATGCGGACGGGGACCAGCTCCACGCCGCGCCCGGCCCCCAGACCGGAGACGAGATGCGCGCGCTCGTGGCCTCGGCCCTGGAGGAAAGCTGATGCGCCCGTTCGCCCTTGCCGCCGCCGCCGCGCTCGCCGCGCTGGTCCTGCTCGCCTGCGGCGGGAGCGACCCCGCGCCCCCGCGCCCGCCGCCGCGCCCGCGACGGCGCAGGCCCAGCCCGCCGCCGCCGAGACGCCCGCCGAGGCCGCCGTCTCCACGACGCCGAAGGTCTACTTCATCCACACCGAGTGGTGAGGAACCTGCCGTGCGCTCCGCCCCGTGTGGGCGGACCTGCAGGCCGAATACGGCGACCGGATCGAGTTCATCCTGGTCGACCGCGACACCGACGCGGGCGACGAATTCGCCCGCTCCCACGCCATCATCGGGCAACCCGGCTTCGTCGTGTTCGACGCCACCGGAGCGCTGACGTACGCCGCCCTTGGCCCGACGCGCGAGAGCGGCCTGCGCGAACTGGTCCTGTCCGTGGTCCCGGAGTAGCGCGCCGTGCGACCGCTCGTTCCCGCCGCCGCCGTCGCCCTGACCGCCGTCCTGCTCGCCTGCGGCGGGAGCGACCCCGCTCCGCTCGCGACGGAGGCCGTCGCCGGCCCGCAAGTCTTCTTCCTCCAGGTCGATACCTGAGGGCCGTGAAACCGCCTCCGCCCCGTGTGGGCGGCGCTGCGGGCCGAATACGGCGACCACGTCGAGTTCGTGACGGTCGACGCCAACACGCGCGCCGGCGCGGACTTCTCCGACCGCTACGGCATCCGCGGGCACCCCGGCTTCGTCGCCATCAACGCCGCCGGGGAGGTCGTCCACGCCGCCCTCGGCCCCTTCGACGAGGAGGGGCTGCGCGAACTCGTGCGCTCCCTCCTGCCCCCGTAACGGTCAGCCGCCCGCCGCCGCCATCAGCCGCCGCGCGCGCTCCACGAGCACCGGCACGAACCACTCGAAGCGCGCGCTGCTGGGGTTCGCCGCCGTCTCCTGCAGGTGCTGCATGTAGAGCCCTTCGAGGATGATCGCCAGCTTGAAGACCGCGAACACGTGGTAGAAGGCGACGTGCCGCATGGAGCGCCCGCTCGCCTCCTCGTACATCGCGATCAGCTCCGCGTGATCGGGAAAACCCTCGCGCGCGCTCAGGTGGACGGGCGCGTCCCAGCCCGGCGGCGGCGGCGGATCGCCCGGGTCCCCCCAGTAGGAGAGCAGCCAGCCCACGTCCGCCAGCGGGTCGCCCACCGTCGCCATCTCCCAGTCGAAGATGGCGACGACGCGCGGCTCCCCGGCGGCGAACATGACGTTGTCGAGCCGGTAGTCGCCGTGGACGACGGTCGCGCCCGCGTCCTCCGGCATGCGCGCCCGGAGCCACTCCACGATCGCGTCGAGCCCCGGCAGGTCGCGCGTCTGCGGGCGCGTCAGCTCCCACTGGCCGGTCCAGCGCCGCATCTGCCGCTCCAGGTAGCCGGAGGCGCGCCCGCGCAGCCCCGCCGCCTCCCAGTCCACCGCGTGCAGCTCGACCAGCGTCGCCACCAGGTCCTCCGCCACCCGCCGCCGCCCCGCGGGCGTGTCGTAGGCCGCGGGGATGCCGTCCCGCAGCATCGCCCCGAAGCAGCGCTCCATCAGGTAGAAGGGCGCGCCGATCACCGACTCGTCGTCGCAGGCGATGACCGGCGCGGGCACGCGCGCCTTCCCCTGCAGCGCCGCGATGTAGCGGTGCTCGCGCAGCACGTCGTGCGCCGTCGGCAGCAGCGGCCCCGGCGGCGGGCGGCGCAGCACCCACTGCTGCGAGCCGCGCGTCACGTAGTAGGTCACGTTCGAGGAGCCCACGACGTGGCGCTCGCAGTCCAGCGCCGCGTCGTCGCCCGCCACCCGCGCGGCCAGGTAGCGCTCCAGCGCGGGAACGTCGATCAGGCCGTCCGCCTCTCCGTCCGCCATCGCGTCCCGCCCCCGCTAGAGCGCGGCGAAATCCCAGCCCGCGCCCTCGCGGAAACTGCGCAGGATGCGCCGCGAGACGACCATGCGGTGCGTCTCGTCGGGGCCGTCGTAGATGCGCGCGCTGCGGGCCGCGCGGTACATCGATTCCAGCGGCGTGTCCCCGCTCACGCCCCGCGCCCCGTGCGTCTGGATGGCGCGGTCGATCACGTCGTGGAGCACCTTCGCCCCGAAGAACTTGATCGCCGAGATCTCGACGCGCGCCTCGTCGCCCGTGTCGATCTTCTCCGCCGCGCGCAGGGTCAGCAGCCGCGCCGCCTGGATCTCGACGTACGAGTCCGCGATCCAGTTCTGGATCGTCTGCTTGTCCGCCAGCGGCCCGCCGAAGACCTGCCGCTTCAGCGAGTAGTCGCACATGATCTCGAAGGCGCGCTGGCTCTGCCCCAGCCAGCGCATGCAGTGGTGGATGCGCCCCGGCCCCAGCCGCTTCTGCGCGATGCGGAAGCCGCCCCCCGCCTCGCCCAGCACGTTCGTGAGCGGCACGCGCACGTCGTCGTAGCGAATCTCGCAGTGGTGCCCCTCCGTGTCCCCCATCACGCTCACGGGCCGGATGATGTCGAACCCCGGCGTGTCCGTGGGCACGATGATCTGGCTCATGCGGCTGTGCGGCGGCTGCTCCGGCTCCGTCACGCACATCACGATCGCGAACGAGGCGTTGATCGCCCCGCTCGTGAACCACTTGTGCCCGTTGATCACCCACTCGTCCCCGTCGCGCACGGCCGTCGTCTGCAGGTTCGTCGGGTCCGCCCCCGAGACCTCCGGCTCCGTCATCGAGAAGCAGGACGTGATCTCGCCCGCGACCAGCGGCCCCATCCAGCGCTCCTGCTGCTCCGGCGTGCCGAACTGCCACAGGATCTCGGCGTTCCCCGAATCCGGCGCCTGCGCCCCGAACGACCGCGGCGCGTAGGGACTGCGCCCCAGGATCTCGTTCATGTAGACGTAGGGCATGAAGCCGATGCCCATGCCGCCCGCCTCCGCGGGCAAGTGCGGCGCCCACATGCCCATCGCCTTCGTGCGCCCCTGCAGGTCGCGCATGAGCGCGTCCGCATCGTCGTCGTGCGCCCCGAACGCCTCCTCGTTGGGATAGACATGCTCGTCCATGAACGCCTTGGTCCGCTCGCGCAGCCCATCGATCTCGGCCTGCCCCAGCGCTTCCCGCGTCTCAGTCGCCACGGCTCCACCTCCGTCAGTTGGAGCGGAGACTGTACCAGTGATCGGTGGCCGGTGGCCCTGCTAGCTCACCCGCTCGACCTCGGGGAACTCGTCGAAGGCCTGATCGAAGCTGGGGATGCGGCTCACGCCCTCGCGCCGCATCACGGCGAGATGGATGGCGTCCCGCGCGGAGAGGCGCGGAATCGAGTCCAGCAGGTTCCTCGCTTCGAGGACGTCCGCCCTGCCGAAGCCGAGAACCTCGTTGACCAGCCGGTCAAGGCTGCGGTCCCTGTTCGGGTGCGCGTCGCCGACGAGATACATCGGGACGTTGGCGTCGACGAAGATCACCGCCGCAGCCAGCGGCCGGCTTCCGTCTCCCGGAGCATGTCCTCGATGTCGGCGGTGGGGAAGGAGTACTGCGTGGCCTCAACGAGCGAGCGGTAGATCCGCTCGGTCCTCTCGTCCCTCGTCACCCGCTCATCGCGCGCCTCGATGCCGTCCATCAGCGTCCGGCGGATCCACTCGACCACGTCCAGGCCCGCCGCCGCCGCCGCCTCGACGGCCTCGTCGTCGCCCCTCAGGAGCACGTGAAGCGCATCAGGGGCCGCGCCCGCGTCCGGGCGCGCATCCCGCGGCGTCGCCAGCTTCTGTTGCGTCATGCCCCCATCGTAGCGCAGAACGGTGGCTGGTGACTGGTGGCTGGTGGCTGGTGGCGCTTCACTCTCTACGATGCTGTCGGTTTGCTCGTGTTCGGGCCTGGAGGGAGCGCTTCAGCCCATTGATCAGGCGGCCAACGACCTGTGCCTGTTCGAGGGCGCTCGCTGCGGTTTCGTGCGGAAGCAGCCCCAGGCGTCTGGCCAGGAGCAAGAAGGTTTCCGTCTCCGCCAACGAGCCGCTCGCGATGCCCAGGAAGTGCAGGAACTCCTTGGTCCCGTTGCGCTCCGCGCCCTCTGAGATGTTGGCAGGCACCGAGGTTGCCGCGCGACGCAACTGGCTCGTCATTCCGAACCTCTCCTCCGCCGGGAACCGCGCCGACAACCGCCAGACCGTCTCGGCCAACTCCATCGACTGCTGCCAAGCCTCAAGATCTCGATAGCTCTGCACGGCCATGGTTCGCACGATACGCCAATGCCCTCGCAACCGTTACTCCCACCGACCACCGGCCACCGACCACCAGCCACCAGCCACTAGAACAGCCCATGCCGCCCGCGGTGCGCCTCGGCGCGCTCCGTGAGCGCCTGCGCCTGCGCGTCCAGCGACGCGAGCACGGACTGGCCGCCTTCCGAGCGCACCTGCTCGCGCAGGGCGATGATGCGCTCCGGCAGATCGCGGAACGTCAGCCCGCGCCCGTCGAGCAGGCCGCCGTCCATGACGTTGTAGGAGCCGGTCATGTATTCGGCCTCGTCGCTCGCGAGCCAGCAGACGAGGTTCCCGATGTCCGCGGGCTGGCCCACGCGCCCGAAGGGCAGTTCGCGTTCGAGCGTGGCGCGGTCGTCGCCGCCGCGCGGCGCGACCGCGCCCCAGAGGCGCGTCTCGGTCATGCCCGGGGCGACGCTGTTGACGGTGATGCCGAAGGGGGCGAGGTCGAGCGCCCAGCAGCGGGTCATCATGCGCACGGCGGCCTTGCTGCCGCAGTAGGCGGAGGAGCCCATATCCGCGCGCTCGCCGCTCACGGAGGAGATGACGACGACGCGGCCCGCGCGGCCCTCGCGCACCATCTCGCGGGCGCAGGCGCGCACCGTCAGGAAGACGCCCTTCGTGTTCACGGCGAAGACGGTGTCGAGGTCGTCCTCGGTGAGGGTGAGCACGTTCGAGCCGCGCGAGATGCCCGCGTTCGCGACGGCGATGTCGAGCCGCCCGAGCCGCGCGGCGGTGGCCGCCACCGCCTCCTCCAGCGCCCCTAGGTCGCGCACGTCCACGGCGGCGGCGATGGCCTCGCGCCCGAGCGCGCGCACCTGCGCCGCCGTCGCCTCCGCGCGCCCGGCGTCGAGGTCGGTGCAGGCGACGTCCGCGCCCGCGCGCGCGAGGGCCAGCGCCGTCCCCTCGCCGATGCCGCTGCCCGCTCCCGTCACGAAGGCGGCCTTGCCCGTCAGGTCCAGCATCTCGTCCTCCCGCCGCGCAATCGGCGGCGGGCGGTATTATCGCGCGCGCCGTGCGCCCCCGCTGGACGGAGGCTCGCATTGGCGGCGGGCGTGCGATAGTGGGGAGCGATGCGGTTTCGTTCGGCGCTCGGCTCCCGCCGGAGAGCGCTCATCGCGATCCTGGCGGTCGCCGCCGTCGCGGTCGCGCTTGCGGTCGTCCTCTCCCTCGTGCTGCGCGAAGGCGAGGTCCCCGCGCCCGCGGACGGCATCGGCGACATCCCCGCCGCCCACCTCGTGCCGGAGGACGCGGCCCTCTACGTCGCCCTCGGCACGGACCTCGATTCGGACGCCTGGCGCGCGGCCTTCGCCCTCCTCGAACGGCTCGGTTTCGACGATCCCCTGGGGCGAATCCGCGAGGGGATCGCGGATGAGGACGCCGCCGACTGGGACGGCGAGATCGCGCCCTTCCTCGGGAACGCCGCCGTCCTCTTCCTCTCCGGCGACCGGGACGCGGACGGCGACGGCGGCAGGGGCGGCGCGGTGATCTTCCACGCGAGCGACGCGAGGGCGGCCGAGGCGGTCATCCTGCGGCGGCGCGACGACGGCTTCGCGGAGCGCGACTACCGCGACGTTCCCTACAAGGTCATGGAGCGCGGCGGGGCGCTCGCCGTGCTGGGCGAGCACTTCGTCTACGCCGCGGACGAGGCAACCGTGCGGGCCGTCATCGACGCGCGCGTCGGCGCGACCCGCCCGCTCGCCGACTCCGGCGACTTCCGCCGCCTGCGGAACGACCTCGAAGGCGACGCCCTCGCCTTCGTCTACCTGCGTCCGGCGGCGCTGCTGGCGGACTCGCTGGGCGCGCCCGCGGACGGCGACGCCCGCGAAGCGGGGCCGGACCTCCTCGCCCTGCTCGGGCTGGACGACCTGCTCGCCGAGCCCATCGGCCTCGTGGTGCGGGCGGACGGGGACGCGTTCCGCCTGGAGGCGGTGATGCTGGGCGACCCGAAGCCGATCGCCTCCATCCTGCGCCCCCGCGAATCCCGCTTCGCCGCGATGGTTCCCGCCGGGACGGCCGTGTTCGTCTCGGTCTACGACCTCGCGGGCCTCGTGGACGGCCTGTTCGGCAGCGGCGGCATCCAGCAGCGCCTGCGCGGGGCCGTCCTCGACTCCGCCGGCGAGGGCAGCGAACTGGGCGACCTGGCGCGCCTTGAGGACGCGCTCGCCCTCCTCGGCGGCGAGACGGCGCTCGCCATCTGGCTCTCCGATGACGGCGCGACGGGCGAGTTCGTCCTGCTCGCCGAGGTCGATGACGAGGAGCGCGCGCGGGAGGCGTTCGGCGCGCTCTTCGCGGAAGCGCTCGCCGCGGGCGACGCCGCGCTCTCGGTGAAGGACGGCGTCGCCGCCTTCGGGACGAGCGCCGCCGCCATCGAAGCCGTGCGCGGCGACGGCGGCCCCGCCCTCGCGGACACGGCGCGCTACGCCGGGGCCGTCGCGCGGCTCGATGCGCCGCTGGCCGCCTTCGCCTACGTCGACGTCCTGGGGCTGTTCGCCTCCGGCGTGGACGAGTTCGCCGGCCTCGACCTCGACGGCGACGCCCTCGGCCTGATCGTCAACCTCGCCTGGGAAGATGGGCGCGTGCGCGTCGAGGGCGCGCTCACCGTCGCGCCCGCCGACTGACCGCGCACGAGCCGCGCCATCGCCCATCGCCGTGCGCTATCATGCGCGCCCCGCCGAACGGCGGCAGAGGAGTGCGCCATGCCCGTCGGACCCAACGATCTCGAAACCGCCCGCAAGCTCTTCGAGGAAGGCGGCTGGGGCAGCGGCGACCCCTACGGTCCCGACCAGTGGTTCGCCGAAGACGCCGTCATGCGCGACATCGTCGGCCATGAGGACGCGCTGCGCGGCCACGAGGAGATCCGCCACTTCTGGGCCCGCCAGAAGGTCGGCATCACCCTGCGCGTCCCCGTCGAGGAACTCTACGTGGCCGAGGGCCACCGCGGCGTCGCCGTCCTCTGGATGGCCTACGCCCAGATCATGGACGAGGAGAACGAGAACTACGCCAAGTGGATCACGTTCGAGGGCATGTCCCGCCTCGAGTTCAACGACGAGGGCAAGGTCACCCTCGAAGTCGACTACCACCACGGCCCCCAGGGCGTCACCGACAGCTGGGTCGCGCACTGGAACGCGCGCCGCGCCCGCCCCTGGAAGGAACTGGGCGAAATCACCGGCGCCTGAGCCTTCCGGCGCTAGCCCGCTTCCGCCGCCGCCCCAGCCGCTTCCCCCTGCTCGATCGCCGAGAGGTAGAGGGCGCGCACGGCCAGCGCCTGCCGCGCGCGCGTCAGGATGTCCTCGCGCGCGTTGTAGTCCCGCGTGAAGTGGGGGACGCCCCGCCGCCGGAACCAGCGCTCCGTCGCCGCCGCCGTCTCCCCGCTCATGACGGTGGCCACGAACGCCTACTCGGTCAGGAAGATCGGCCCCGGGGGCGCGCTCGCCGCCGCCGCCTCGGTCGCCGCCAGCATCTCGCGGATGCGCTCCGCCTCGCGCTCCGCCTCCTCGGGCGTGAGCGACCAGGCGTGGCGGGCGATGCCGCCCATGCCGCGCGCCCCCCACTCCACGACGAGGTCCTCGATCGCGTCGAGCACGGGGCCGGGCACGGCCTTGCGCGGCAGCCGCAGCTCGGCGATGCGCGTCCACGCCGCCGCCAGCCCCTGCGGCGTCGCGCCCTCCGTCCCGAGGTCGCCCACGGCCTCCCGCAGCCGCTCCAGCGTCGGCTCCAGCTGGTGCGCCGTGTAGGTCGCGTCGTCGTGGTCGTCGCGCAGGATGTCGGGCAGGTCCAGATTCACGGGCATGGCGCCAGTGTAGCGCCCCGCGCTCCCCTTCGGGAGGCCGCCCGCGCTACACTCCCCGCCATGAGCGACACAACCGGCGTCTTCGAAATCATGGACACCTGCCGCGCCATGCGCCGGCTCAAGCCCGACCCCGTCGACCGCGACCTCCTCCGCAAGCTCGTCCACGCCGCCACGCGCGCCCCCAGCGCGGGCAACACCCAGCTCTGGGGCTTCCTCATCGTGGACGAGCCCGAGGGCAAGCGCTTCCTCGGCGACCTCATGCGCGAGCAGTTCGGCGCGCGCTTCCAGGTCCCGGAGGGAAACGACCCGCCCGCCCGCATGATGCGCGCCGTGGCCGACCTCGTGAACGGCTTCGATCAGGTGCCCGCGATCGTCTTCCCCTGCGTCGAGAACGGCTACCCGCCCGGCGGCGAGCCCAACCCGCTCTTCATGTGGTCCACCATCTACCCCGCCACCCAGAACCTCCTGCTGGCCGCCCGCGCGCTCGGCCTGGGCGCGGCCATGACGACCTTCCAGATGGCCAACGAGGAGGCGATCAAGGAGCGCTTCGGCGTCCCCGGCAACGTCTCCATCGGGGCCACCATCCCCGTCGGCTACCCCAAGGGCCGCTTCGGCCCCGTCACGCGCAAGCCCGTCGAGGACGTCATCCACTGGAACGCCTGGCGCGCCTAGCCGCCGCTCACGGCTCAGCCGTTCGCGAAGATGCCGGCATCGACGATGAGCGTCTGCCCGGTCATCATGCGGCTCTCGTCCGAGGCCAGGTAGACGGCCGTGCCGGTCAGGTCGCCCGGCTCCAGCGCCGTCCCGAGGGCGGCTTGCTGGCGCAGCATCTCCGCGAACGCCTCCGGCACCACGCGCTTCGTCGCCTCCGTCATGATCACGCCCGGCGCGATCGCGTTCACGCGCACGTTCGAGGGCCCCGCCGTCTTCGCCATCGACTTCGTCAGGTACACCACGCCCGACTTGGAGAGGCCATAGGCGTAGTTGGGGAAGTTCTCCACCTCGCCCGGCGGCTTGTTGAACAGGTAGGAGGCGATGGAGGAGATGTTGATGATCGAGCCGCCGCCCTGCTCCTTCATCTGCGGGAACACGGCCCGCCCGCACACGAGAATGCCCACCAGGTTCACGTCGAGCACGCGGCGCAGGTAGTCGATGCTCGCGTCGCCCAGCTCCAGGTCGTAGTAGATGGCGGCGTTGTTCACGAGGATGTCGACGCGCCCGAAGCGCTCGACCGTCTCCGCGACCATGCGCTCGGCGCCCGCCTCGTCCGCCACGTCGGCGTGGATGGCGAGAGCGGATCCGCCCGCCGCCTCGATCTCCGACTCGACCTCCTTCGCCTCCTCCGCGCGGATGTCGGCGATGGCGACGGATGCGCCCTCCGCGGCGAAGCGCAGCCCGTACTCGCGCCCGATGCCCTGTCCCCCGCCCGTGACGATGGCGACCTTGTCCCGCAAGCGCATGGCGCACCCCCTCGTGTTCGCAGGTGTCGGCGGGGAGCTTAGCGCGCCGCTCGCGCGCGTGCGCGAGGCGGTACCATCCGCGCACACCGCGACCGCGAGGAGACGCCCCATGGACGAACGCGAACGCGCCAACGACGAACTGGTCGCCCGCTTCTGCAAGGAGTGGGACGCGCCCTACCTCTCGACCGAGGCGATGGCGCCCTACTTCACCGGCGACGCCGTCTACCACAACGTGCCCCTGCCCCCGATCGAGGGCGGCGCGAACATCGCCGCCTTGCTCGGCGGGGGCGGCGCGCCGCCCGGGGAGCGCGGCAGTAAGAACCTCGGCTGGGTCGTCCACCACCAGGCCGCCAGCGGCGACGCCGTCCTCAACGAGCGCACGGACAGCTTCGAGGTGGCGGGCGAGCGCTGGGACGTGCCCGTCTGCGGCGTCTTCCTCATCCGCGACGGCAAGATCGCGCGCTGGTCCGACTACTTCGACATGGACCACACCTGGCTGCCGCGCCCGACCTCTGGGGATGAGTAGCCTCGGTCACTGCTACAGACCAGACCAGGAACTCTAGGGCTTGTTAGCCTCCTCGCCAGACAAGAGGTTTCCCGGTCTTGGCATCGATAACACCCTTGAGCATCGGTGGGGTGTCTTGGTCAGCGACAGCCTGATCCAGTTGCTCTTGTGTGAGACCAATGGCAGGGGTATCGCCATCATCCGAGAATTTGGTCCCTGCGATGTAGGCATTCGACAGATTTGCGTGCCGCAGCTTCGCTCCGAACAGTGTGGCGCCAGACAGGTTGGCAGCAGAAATATCCGCACGGCGCAGGTCAGTGTCCCACAGGAACGAGGCATGAAGGTCGACGCCATGTAGCCGTGCCTTGCGGAGATCAGCATCTGAGAGATCTACGCGAAACAGGCTATCGTGATATAGGAACAGTCCCTTGAGAGAAGAGCCTTGTAGATCCAAAAGTGATTCCCCATCATCTTCTTCAATAGAGATAAGGGATGCGTCATGTGTACGACAGTTAACAATTGCATCCATCGCTGTCTGAATATCCGCACGAATGGTCTTCATCTTAGAGCCCGCGTTTTCAATGTATGGGTGCCGAACGAAGGCACAAAGCAATTTCATGATCTGGACGTGATATTCCTCGCGGTTCTCCTTTGCGAGACGCTGCAGTCCATAGATCCCGGCCAGTCGAACCGAGAGGAGCCTACTCCCCAACATTTCCGCGCCCTGTTGATAGCGTTCGTTGAGGAGACTCCTCTCCGCAACCTTGCTCCTCCAGACGGCGATCCAGATGGCGATCAGGCCACCGACCAGAAGTCCGAGGTTTCGGATTGTTGTGCTTCCCGACTCTGGGTGACCTTCAGCCCCTTCACTTCTGAGCCAGTCCCACGACAGGAGGGCGAAGACCACAACCCCGATCACAGCCAACGCCAGGAGGTACACATAGCCGGGGGTTCGTCGGAACCCCCGGCGGATGTGCCGCCAAAGGAAGAGAGGGATACGTGCGACGGCCTGCCTAGCGGTCTGTGCCCACTCCACTGCGTATGCCCTCCGAGCGTATCCCTTGGGATTCTACCCTACAGCAGGGCCCCCTAGCCGGTCGCGATCTTGATCTGCTTCGGCTTCGCCGCCGCGGGCACGGGGATGCGCAGCGTCAGCACGCCGTTCCCCAGCTCGGCGTTCACGTCCGCGTCGTGGAGCACGCCCGGGAGCGCGAGCCGCCGGCTGAGCGTCGACCAGCGCCGCTCGCGACGGTGGTAGCGCTCGTCCTCGCGGGCCTCGCCGGCGGCGTGCTCCGCCTTGATCGAGAGCACGCCCTGGTGGAGCTGCACGTCGATCTCGTCCTCGGCGAAGCCGGGGAGCGAGGCGCGCACGATCAGCTCGCTGTCCGTCTCGGAGATGTCGACGCCGAGGGCGCCCTCGTCGTAGCCGCTCGCCTCCGCCGGACCGAAGGCGCGGTTGAAGAAGCGCTCCACGAAGTCGCGGGGCGAGTCGTAGGGGTCGTACCGAACGATGCCTGCCATGTCTCTCTTCACTCCTCTCACAACAGGATTGTGAACTCTGCGGACAGTATCGCCCTTGTTGGCACTCGTGTCAAGAGAGTGCTAATCAAGGCTGGCCACCCGTGATCCGTGAACGCTGAACGGTGGCTGGAGCGCATCCACTCCCCACTCAGGCGGACGCCAGTCCGCCGCTCTCCTCCCACTCAGCCGCGCGCCAGCGCGGCGCTCTCCTACGCCTTGTCGAAGAGGATGTGCAGGTTGTTCAGGCCGCGCAGGATGTAGCTCGGCTGGTGCGTCGGCGCGGGATGATCCGGGTCCAGGCGGAAGTTCGTCATCCGCTTCAGGACCTCCTCGAACGCCACCCGGATCTCCAGCCGCGCCAGCGCCGCCCCCACGCAGTAGTGCGGCCCCGCGCTGAACGCCATCTGGCTGCGCGCGTTCTCCCGCTCCACGTCGAACGCGGCCGCGTTCGCGAACTCGCACTCGTCCCGGTTCGCCGCCGCGTAGATGAGCATCATCAACTGCCCCTCGGGCAGGTCCACGCCGCCCAGCGTCACCGGCTTCGTGGTCCGCCGGAACAGCGCCCGCACGGGCGTCTCCACCCGCAGCGTCTCCTCCACCATGTTCGCGACGAGCGAGGGATCGGCCTTCACCTTCGCCGCCTCCTCCGGGTTCTCGATGAAGAGCAGCATCGTGCTGCCGATGCAGTGCGCCGTCGTCTCCTTCCCCGCCACCTGCAGCTGCTGCAGGATGCTCAGGATCTCGGCGTCGTTCAGCGGGCGCTTGCCGTCGTCGGGGTGGTCCATCTCCACCGTCGCCAGGGTCGTGATGATGTTGTCCTTGGGGTTCTCGCGCGCCTCCTGCGCCCGCATCAGGAAATACTCCTGCAGGTCCAGCCCCGCCTTCAGCGTGGCGCGCTCCTCCTCCGGCGGAATCTGCCGCTCGATGCCGCCGATGGCCGCGTCCGCGTGCTTCTTGTACTCCTTCAGGTCCGCGCGCGGCACCCCGATCTGGTCCGCGATCACCGCCATCGGCACCTCGTCCGCGAACTGCTTCGTGAAATCCACCTTGCCGTCGTCGATGAACTCGTCGATCAGCCCCGTCACGATCTCGCGCACGTAGCTCTCCATGCCCGCCACGCGCCGCGCCGAGAGCGCCTTGTTCACGAGCGAGCGGTAGCGCATGTGGTAGGGCGGGTCCGCCGCCAGCAGCGTGGGCGCGCTCGACCGGTTCACGGTCTCGCGCAGCATCTTCAGCTCCTCGTCCACGTCCTCCTCCTGCTGCATGACCAGGTCCGCCGGCCCCGTGGGGATGGCCGAGGAGTACGTGATCGGGTCGTGCACCACCTCGGTCAGCAGCTCGAACGTGCTCACCACCGCCATCCCCAGCTCGGGCACGATGTGGACGGGCGCCTCGGCGTGCAGCGCCTCGTAGAAGGGGTACGGGCACTCCAGCGTCTCGGGCGCGATCAGGTTGAAATCGGCAACGGCCATGACGGGTCACTCCAGTCGCCCGGCGGGCGTGGTCGCCGAATCGTACGGACTTTCCCCCGAACTCGCATCCGCCCCCGAACGGCCCCCGCGCAGGGGCTCCCCCCTCGCGGCGCCGATCGCCGGAACGCCTTGACCGACCGCCGCCCTGGAAATCAGAGGATCTGGGAGAGGAAGAGCTTGGTGCGCTCCTCCTGCGGGTTCTCGAAGAAGTGCTGGGGCGTGCCCTGCTCCACCAGCGCGCCCTCGTCGAAGAAGATCAGCCGGTCCGCCACCTCGCGCGCGAACCCCATCTCGTGCGTCACCACGATCATCGTCATCCCCGAGCGCGCCAGCTCCTGCATCACGTCCAGCACTTCCTTGATCATCTCCGGGTCGAGCGCCGAGGTGGGCTCGTCGAAGAGCATGATCTTCGGCTGCATCGCCAGCGCCCGCGCGATCGCGACGCGCTGCTGCTGGCCGCCCGAGAGCTGCGCCGGGTACTTCTCCGCCTGCTCCGGAATGCCCACCCGTTCGAGCAGCTGCATCGCGAGCGCGTCCGCGTCCAGCTTCGGCATGCGCCGCACCTTGCGCGGCCCCAGCGTGATGTTGTTCATCACCGAGAGATGGGGGAACAGGTTGAACTGCTGGAACACCATCCCCACCTCCGAGCGGATCGCGTTCAGGTTGCGCACGTCGTCGTTCATCTCGATGCCGTCGATCACGATCCGCCCCGCGTCGTGCTCCTCCAGCCGGTTGAGGCAGCGGATGAAGGTCGACTTGCCCGAGCCCGACGGCCCCAGCACCACCACGATCTCGTGCTCGCGCACCGACAGCGAGATGTCGTCCAGCGCCTGGAAGTCGCCGAACCACTTGTCCACGTGCTCCGTGACGATGATGTCGTCCGCCTGCGCGATCTCGTCCCGCATGGGGGCGGGCGGGGTTGCCGTTTCGCTGCTCATCTTGCTGCTCCTGTTCCGATCCTACCGCTCGCCGACGCCGAGCGAGCGCTCGAGGCGCTGGGAAATGCGCGACATGATGAAGGCCACGATCCAGAAGACCACGGCCACGAACACGTAGGCCTCGATGCGGTCCGGGGTGAACTCGAACTGCGCGATCGCCGAGTCCGCGTTCCCCTTCAGCTCCCGCAGCGGCAGGATCACCGTCACCAGCGTCGTGTCCTTCCAGATGGAGATCGCCTGCCCCACGATCGGCGGAATCGAGATGCGCAGCGCCTGCGGCATGATGATCAGCTGCGTGGACTGGATCTGGTTCAGCCCGACGGCGTGCGCCGCCTCGTACTGGCCCTGGGGAAGCGCCTGCAGGGCCCCGCGGATGTACTCCGCCATGTACGCCCCCGTGAACACCGCCAGCACCACCATCGCCCGCACGATCAGCTCCCCCCCGATGACGTCGTCGAGGATGAACAGGGCGACGAAGAGCCAGCCCAGCAGGGGCGCCCCCCGCACCACCTCGATGTAGGTGGTGCACGTCCACGAGACCGCCTTCATCCGCGAGGCGCGGCCCAGCGCCAGCGGGATCGCCACCACGAGGCCGCCCGCGATGCCCACGGGCGCCAGCACGAGGTTCAGCACGAACCCGTCCAGCTCGCGCGGCCGCGCCCCGCCGAAGGCGAGCAGCACGAGCAGCACGATCGGCAGCGCGAGGATCAGCAGCCCCCCCACCGCGCGCTGCTGCAGCGTCCGCCCCGGCCCCGCCGCGCGCGGCAGGCGCACGGTCAGCGCGTAGCCCGCG
Source organism: Tepidiformaceae bacterium (assembly GCA_963664025.2). Lineage (GTDB taxonomy): Bacteria > Chloroflexota > Dehalococcoidia > Tepidiformales > Tepidiformaceae > UBA2991. Next base: position 407,912 of record OY760861.2, read on the forward strand.
TAGAGCAGGGCGATCGCGATCAGGAACCAGAGCGTCGACCAGATGGCCGCGCCCCCGTGCGCCAGCAGGAAGACCACGAACGCCCCCGCGAGCGCGATGAAGACATGGTCGCGCCTCCCCAGGCTGGACCACGTCCCGTAGGCCAGCCCGATCAGGAGGAAGACGAAGCCCACGCTGAACCAGAGCCGCCACTCCTGGTCCATCGGGTAGCCGCCCGCGAACAGCAGCCAGCGGTTCTCCGTGATCACCCGCCAGTTCGCATCCACGAAGACGAACCAGGCCGCCCCGAAGGCGATCGCCCCGAGGATCGCGGCCGTCACGATCGTGAGGATCGTGGCCGAGGTCGAGTGGAACAGGTTGTGCCGCGCCCACTCGCGCGCCCGCACCCGCCAGGGACGGTGCGCCCGCTGCCGGTGCGGCGGCAGCACGATGCGCCCCGGCCGCGCCGCCTGCATCTCCGTCATCGCAACCTCCTCCCTAGATCCGCTGCGCCGTCACGCGCGAGTTGAAGAAGTTCATCACCATCGAGATCGCGAACGAGATCAGCATGTAGGTGACGATGATGACGAAGAACATCTCGAGCGCGTGGCCGGCCTTGTTCTGCACGATGTTCGCGACCCGGAAAAGGTCGTCGTACAGCACGGCGTAGGCGAGCGAGGAGTTCTTGTTGATGTTCAGGTACTGGTTCGTGACCGACGGGATGATCTGCCGCAGCGCCTGCGGCAGGATCACGAGCGTGAGGCGCTGGTAGCCGGACAGCCCCACCGCGTTCGCCGCCTCCGTCTGCCCCCGCGGCAGCGCCTGGATGCCGCCCCGCACGATCTCCGCGATGAAGGCGCTCGTGTACAGCGTGAGCCCCAGCACGAGCGCCGTGAACTCCGGCTCCGTGACCATCCCCTCCACGTAGTGCGTCCCCACGATGACGGGCTCGTCCATGCTCACGGGCGCGCCCAGCGCGAAGAACGACACCAGCGCGCCCGCCGCGAAGAGCGCGAACGCCCAGCGGTTCCCGTACTGCGGCTGCCCCGTCTCGCGCTCCAGCTCCTGCCGCCGCGCCCGCACCCGCAGCGCCGCCAGCGCGAACCCGGCCAGCACCGCCACCCACACCGCCACCAACCATTCGGGCGCCCCCCAGAAGCCCGAATCGGGAACCGGCCAGGGAATGGCGATGCCCCGGTTCGAGAGGAAGAAGAAATCGCCCACGTTGACCGCGTTCTCGATGAGCGGCGCCCCCACCAGCAGGATCGTGTAGATGAGCACCACCTGCACCAGCAGCGGGGTGTTGCGGAACACCTCCACGAACAGCATCGCCAGCTGCGCCACCAGCCAGTTGGACGACAGCCGCGCCACGCCGATGACCACGCCCAGCAGCGTCGACAGCGCGATCGCCACCAGCACCGCCCGCAGCGACGACCACACGCCCACCAGGTACATCGTGATGCGCGAGTTCGTGACCCCGTCGACGTCCGTCAGCCACTGGTTCCCGACCTTGAACCCGGCGGGATCGTTGAGGAAGTTGAAGCCGAAGTCGCGCAGGTCCAGCGACGTGACCACGTAGCCGATCACGACCGCCGTGATCGCCACGTAGACGCCCTGCGTGAGCATCCGCCGGATGTCCCGCCGGTAGAGCAGCGGCGTCCCCGGAGCCGGAGGCGGCGGGCTGCCCGCGACTACCGCCATGCGCCCTCCCCCGCCCAGCCGGCCTCCGCCGGTCGCGGGCGCGCGTCCATCGCCGCAAGGGCCGCGAGCGCTTGCCAGGTCATTCGAGCCCCTTCCTTCCCCGCGGGCCGGTGGCCGCCGCTAACGATAACGCGATCGAAGAGCGAACGGGACGCAAAAGGGAGCGCCCATGCGGGCGCTCCCTTCAGATTCGCGTTTCTCCCGCCGGACCGGAACGGCCCCGCGGGCGCGCGGCCTAGCGATACGGCAGCGCGTACTGGATGCCGCCCTGGCCCGCCGGGCAGCCGTCGTTGTTGATGACGAGGTCGTTCAGCGTGCAGGCGCGCGGAATGTTCGCGCCGATCTCCCGATCGTAGATCTCGCCGTAGTTGCCCACGGCCTTGATCGCCCGCTGGATGAACTGCGCGTTCACCCCGTCGAAGCCGAGCGTCGCCACTTCGCCGCCCTCGTAGGGGACGCCGAGCAGGCGCGCGACCGTCGTGTTCGGCGGGTTCGACGCCATCGAGTCCACGTTCGCCTGCGTGATGCCGAGCTCCTCAGCCGCGATCAGGCCGTGCACGACCCAGTTGATCACGTCCTTCCACTCGCTGTCGTAGTCGCGCACGCCGGGCGCGAGCGGCTCCTTCGAGATGATCTGCGGAAGGATCTTGTAGTCGTCCGCGTCGTCGCGAACCGCGATGCGCGAGGCGAGGTCCGAGGCGTCCGCCGTCAGCACGTCGCAGCGCCCGTTGAAGAAGGCGTCCGCCACGTCCTGGCTCAGGCCGCCCTGCGGGTCGTACTCAAGCCCGATGTCCGTGAAGTGGTCCGCCACGTTCTGCTCGGTCGTCGTGCCCGTCTGCACGCAGATGATCGCGTCGCCCATGTCCGAGGTCGAGTTGATCCCCGAGTCCTTGCGGACGGCGAAGCCCTGCCCCGTGTAGAACGTCGTCTGGGCGAAGTCCACGTTCAGCTCGCGGTCGCGCGAGGCCGTGATCGTCGTCGTGCGGATCAGCACGTCGATCTCTTCCTCGGCGAGCAACTCGAAGCGCGTGGACGCGTCCGAGGCGTCGATGTACTCGACCTTGGTGTGGTCGCCCAGCACCGCGGCCGCGATCGCCTTGCAGAACTCGATGTCGAAACCGACGACGGTGCCGTCCGCCTCGCGGAAGCCGAAGAGCGGCTGCGTCTGCTTGACGCCGCACTTCAGTTCGCCGCGGTCCTTCACCGTCTGGAGCGTGTCGCCACGGCCTTCGCCGCCGCCGTCTCCACCGTCATCGCCGCAGGCCACGGCGACGAGGGCCACCATCGCCACCACCAGGGCGGCGAACAGGCCAAAGCGCGCTTTCTTCAATGGGTCCCCCTTGCGTTTGCGCGAGTTGTAGCCGCCAGAGTCTACGGCTCCCGCCGCCATTGGGCTACCGCGCGCGTTAGCATCCTTACGTGCGGATGGACAAAGGCCCGCCGTCTGGCGTCAGGCCGTGGCCTCGCGCAGGGCCTCCGCCGTGCGCCGCGTGAAGCCCAGGAAGCCGCCCGTGCCGATGGCGACCATGTTCAGCCCGTAGTTGCGCCCCTCGTTGAACACCTTGAGCGTGGCGATGTTCGCGCACGCCGCCTTGAAGTAGTTGAAAATCTCCCAGTAGCGCAGCTCCTCCCCCCCGATCTCGAACGCCTCCACCTCCCGCAGCAAGTCGAGGATCGGCTCCGGCGGGCCGAACATCCGCCCCTTGATGTAGGCGAAGAAAGCCACGTCCTCCATGGGGTCGCCCAGGTTCGACCACTCCCAGTCGACGTGCGCCATGATCCTGCCCTCGTGCAGGATGAAGTTGCCCGCGCTCAGATCGCCGTGGTTGAGGCGCACGGGGCGCTTCGGCTCCGGCACGTTGCGCCGCAGCCACGCGATCGCCTCGTCCAGCAGGGGCTCGCGCACGTAGCGGTAGCGCTCGTAGCGCCCCTCCCACAACTCCAGCTGCTGCAGCGTGCTCTCGCGCGTGTCCCGCGGAATGCCGAGGGCGTGCAGGCCCAGCTCCTCGCACGAATGGCGGTGCATCTCCCCGATCGACTCGATGTACGTCCGCAGGATCGTCTGCGCCTTCTCCGGTTCGGCCAGGTAGCCGAAGCCGCCGTCCCCCTCGACGCGGTCCGTGACCATGAAGGGGTAGCCGAACCACTGCGGGTCCTCCACCAGCCAGCGCGGGCGCGGCACGGGCACGGGCCCGCCGTGGAGCGCCTGCAGCAGCTTGAACTCCGGCTCGCTGGAGGTCCCCAGCACGCCCCCCTGCTCGATGCGGAAGACGAGCTCGGGCTCGTCCGGCTGGTCCGTCCTCACCACCAGCGTCTCGCGCGACTGCCCCGAGGCGAGCCGGCGCAGCTCCTCCACGCGCACCGGCTTCCCCAGCGCGTGCGTCAGGAAGGCGGCGGCCTCCTCCCGGCGAACCTCCGGCTGGTACGGCATCGCGCTACCTCCGCTGCCGTCCCGGGTAGCTGAACCCGATCGGCTGCCAGAACTGCGCCTGCGCCGCGTTGACCTCCAGCAGCGTCTCCGCGATCCCCAGCCGGTCGGCGGGAAGGTCGCCGAAGCCGTACTCGCCCTGCCCGTAGGCCGCGTGGATGGCGGCGCTGATCGCCTCGCGCAGCGCCGCGTTGCGCTCGCGCAGCGCCTCCAGCGTCTCGCCCCCGGCCCGCGCGGGGACCGCCACCGCGTCCGCGCCGAGCGCCGCGTTCGCCGTCGCGAGCGCCCCTTCCAGCTTCGCGTTCTCGCCCGCGAGGAAGCCGGGCTCGCGTTCGGCACGCCCCTCCACGTGCTGCAGCATGAGCGCCATCTGCGCGCCCATCGCCTGCGCCCAGTCGGACTGCAGCTCCGGGATGAGCACGTCCTCGAGCACGTTGCGCATGCCCGCGATGAGCTCGTCGGTCGTCGGTCGCACGGCCTGTCCCTCCACCCGCCGGGGGGTCGGCTCCCGCCCTCCGGCAGGGCCGGATGATACCCGCGACGCCCGCGAGCCGCTTCCCTTCCCCGCCGGGGAGGTTGCAAAAGCGGTAATGCGCTATAGTGTATGTGCAGTTCTCACGGTTCAGGAGGGCAGATTGCCATGAACAAGACCGAGATGGTGTCCGCGCTGGCGAGGCAGACCGACATCACGCAGGCCAAGGCCGCCGAGGTGGTCGATGCGATCTTCAGCACCGTCGCGGGCGGGGGGCTCATCGCGAGCGAACTCCGCGGCGGCGGCGAAGTCTCCATCGGGAACTTCGGCAAGTTCGAGACCCGCGAGCGCGCCGCCCGCATGGGCCGCAACCCGGCCACCGGCGAGTCCATCCAGATCGCGGCGAGCCGCTCGCCCGCCTTCAAGGCCGCCAAGAGCCTGAAGGACGCGATCTAGCGACCGCGCGACGGCGGGGCGGCCTCGTGAACCCGCGGAGCCGCCCCGCCCGCCGCCGCTCCCCACAACGCCCGCCGGCGGTACGATCGCGCCCATGACGAGGGCGACGACTCCGCGCGGGGCGCGCCGCGTGCTCCTTGGCCCGCTCTGGCAGTGGCTCATCATCGCCGCCGTCATCGCGCCCCTGGCGGTCGCGCTCGCGGCCTGGGGCGGGGCCTTCAGCGCCACCGCCGAGACGGTCGCCCGCCACGCGCTGCGGGCCTGGGCGATTGCGCTCTTCGCCTCCTCTATCGCCTGGCTCGCGCTCGTCCTCCCCGGCGTCGCCCTGAGCACGATCGCCGCCCGCCGCCGGGGCACGCCCGGCCTCGTGGGCCAGGGCGCGACCATGTTCTGGGCGGGCATGTTCCTGGTCGCGCTCGCCCTGACCGGCTCGATCAGCGTCTGGCTGGGGCTCGGCGGCTGGCCGCGCTAGGGCCCGCCCTCAGCCGCCGAACTCCACCTGCACGTTGCCGCGCACCGAGGGCTGGCCGTCTTCCATCAGCGTCACCACCTCCAGGTCCACCAGCCTGCGCCCCTCCTCCTCGCGCTTGTCCACCACGCGGCCCGCGATCGTGAGCGGATTGCCCGCGAAGTCCGGGCGGCGGTAGGCGACGCGCACGCTGCGCACGGTCGCGCCCCGCCCCGCCCAGTCGCTCGCGTAGCTCGTGACCCACGCCAGCTTCATCAGCCCCGGCACGACCGCCCCGCGGAAGCCCTCCCGCTGCGCCGTGGCCGAGTCGCTGAAGCGGCTCTTCGTGGCCGGATCCTGCCCCATGAAGCGCAGCGCGTCGTCCTCCGTGGGCGTGCGCTCCAGCGGCTCCAGCTCATCGTCGATGTTCAGGTCCTCGAAGCTGGCCATCGCGTCCTCCTCGCGCCGAAGATGATACAGACCGGCGCGCGCCCCGCATCGAGCCGTTGCCGCCTCCCTCGCGCCGCGATACGGCGATCACTCCGGCGGAGGCGCGGAGAAGTTGAGCAGGTTCCCGTCCGGGTCGCGCACGATGAACCCCGCGATGCCCCAGGGCTTCGTCTCCAGCCGCCGCTGGAAGTCGACGCCCGCGCTCGCGTACTCCCGGTAGAGCCCCTCCACGTCGTCGGTTTCCAGGTACGCGGCCAGCAGTTCGCCGCGCTCGGCCGCCTCCCGGTCGAGGACGGGCGCGCTGACGAGACGCACGTTCAGGCGAACGCCGTCTCGCGACACCTGCGCATAGACCGGCGGGTCGCCGAAGAGAAAGCGCACCTCGAAGCCAAGCTGTTCGCCGAAGAAGCGCGCGGCGCGCGCCATGTCGGCTGTGAACAACTGCGGGTAGGCGGCGGTCAGCCGTGCGCCCCCGATCACTCCGGCGGAGCCGCCCATGCCCGCGTCAGCAGCCGCGCGGCGTGCGCGTGGACGCCAGCTCGCGCGGCGCGCGCGGCGCGACCAGCGGCAACTGGTCCTGCACGTCCATCGGGTAGCGGTCGGTGAAGCAGCCGTTGCAGAGCGCGTTCGAGGGACGCCGCGTCGCCCGCACGAGGCCGTCCACGCTCAGGTAGCCGAGCGAGTCCGCGTCGAGGTGCGCGCGGATCTCCGCCACCGTGTTGTTGGCCGCGATCAGCTCCGCGCGCGTCGCCATGTCCACCCCCAGGTGGCAGGGCGCGACGATCGGCGGCGAGGCGATGCGCACGTGCACCTCCTTCGCCCCCGCCCGCCGCAGCAGGTCCATCACCCGCGGCTTCGTCGTGCCCCGCACGATCGTGTCGTCCACGACCACCACCCGCCGCCCGTCGAGCACCTCGCGCATGGCGTTCAGCTTGAGCGCCACGCCCGCGTCCCGGATGCGCTGGTCCGGCTGGATGAAGGTGCGCCCCACGTAGCGGTTCTTCACGATCCCGTCCCGGTAGGGCAGCCCCGATTCCCGCGCGAACCCGATCGCCGCCGGAACGCCCGAATCGGGCACGCCGATCACGAGGTCCGCGCTCTCCGGCGGCGGCTGCTCGCGCGCCAGCTCCTCCCCCAGCCGCTCCCGCGCGAGGTAGATCAGCTCGCCCGAAAGGCGCGTGTCGGGCCGCGCGAAATAGACGTACTCCAGCGTGCACCCCGCCGTCCGCTCCGCCCGCCCCAGCGGGAAGAAGCTGCGGATGCCCGACTCGTCGATCTGGACCACCTCGCCCGGCTCCACCTCGCGCTCGATGTTCGCCCCCAGGTGCTCCAGCGCGCACGACTCCGAGGCCGCGATCCAGCCCTCCCCCAGCCGCCCCAGGCAGAGCGGGCGCACGCCCAGCGGGTCGCGCACCGCGAAGAGCGCGTCCTGCGTCATGATCGTGAGCGAATAGGCCCCGTTCACCCGCCGCATCACGTACCGGAAGCGCTCCTCCCACGAGCCCGCCGGCGCGAGCGTCAGCAGGTGCGCGATCAACTCCGTGTCCGCCGTCCCGCGCGGCGTCACGCCCATCTCCCCCAGGTCCTCCCGCAGCACGTCCGCGTTGATCAGGTTGCCGTTGTGGGCGACGGCGATCTCCATGCCCGTCGCGGGGTCCTGGACCACGATCGGCTGCGCGTTGCGCGCGAGCGAACCCCCCGCCGTGCTGTAGCGCGTGTGCCCGATGGCGAGGTGGCCCTGCAGGTGCGCCAGGTCCTCCTCGTCGAACACCTGCGAGACGAGCCCCATGCCCGTCCGCAGGCGCACGGGCCCGCCGTCGCTGGTGGCGATGCCCGCGCTCTCCTGGCCGCGATGCTGGAGCGAATAGAGCCCGTAGAAGGTCAGCCGCGCGACGTCTTCCCCCGGCCCATAGACGCCGAAGACGCCACAGGCCTCGCGCGGATGGTCGCCGCCGTCGCTCAAAGGCCGCCGCCCTTCGCGAGGCCAGACCGCCCCGCCCGCCCAGTATACCCCGCCCCCGCCCCGGGGCCACGGCGGGGGAGTGGGCGCCTGCCTCGTGAGCGTCTGGAAACAGAATTTGACGGCGCGCGAAATGCTACAGGCATTTCGCGCGCCGTCTTAGTCCATCTGAAGGATTCCCCACATGCACCGCTGGCTCGTCGTACCCTTGCTCGCCATCGTCAGCCTCGCCGTCATCACAGGCGTGGCCGCACAGAGCGAGCCCGCCACAGCGACCGTCGAGGTCACTGTGTGGCGACGCGTCTCGAACCCCTCCCTCCTGTACCTCAGCACTCGCCCCGAGGGCGGCAGATGGAAGACGGAGAATACCGCCCTCGACATGTCCCGCCTGAGTTCGTCGGGACGCTTCCACCAGAGCAATGCCATTCTTGTTGCTGTACCCCTGACGGGTGGCGCAACGGCCAATGTCGAGGTCACCGTGTGGCGGCGCGTCTCGAACCCTTCGCTGCTCTATCTCAGCACGCGCCCCGAGGGCGGCAGGTGGAAGACGGAGAATACCGCCCTCGACATGTCCCGCCTGAGTTCGTCGGGACGCTTCCACCAGAGCAACGCCGTGCTCGTCGACGTGCCGCTGCCGGACATGCCGTCTCCGGAACCGCCGCCTGCCGTTGCGTGCGCCTTCTCCGAGCACGTTGACCGGGTTTCGGTCGCCACCTTCCAGGTGCGAAACGCCGACGGCTCCAGCGGCACGGCGTTCTACGTCGGCAACGGCGAGTGGATCACGAACTACCACGTGGTTGAGACAGTTGAGAGTGCAACTCAACTCGTGCGCGACGAAACGCGCCTCACGGCTTCCGTCGCGGGCAGCCTTCCGGCCTACGACCTCGCAGTGCTTCGGGCGCAGCCGCCCGCTTCGGTGAAAGCGCTGAGCTTCGCCGACAGCCGGCCGGCCGTGGCGGCGAGCGTCTGGGTTGTCGGGTATCCCCCTGGAGTCGTGGGCACGCCTTCCACGACGACCGGCATCGTGTCGAAGTACGCCCCGTTCTCCCTGTTCCCCTCGGTCGTCAGCGGCGATGGCGTGGTGCTCCAGACCGACGCTGCGATCAATCCGGGCAATAGTGGCGGCCCGATCGTTGACGCCTGCGGGAACGTAGCTGCCGTGGCCACGTTCAGCGTCGCCACTTCTGCGGACGGTCAGGACCTTGACGGCATTCAGTTCGGCGTCGCGGCAGAGACGGTGAATGCCCAACTCTCGAACCTGCGATCTACCGCACATCGCCCCGGCACCGTTCCCCAGGACGAAGAGGGGAACTGGCTCACAATCGCAGCGTTCTGCACGTTCATGTCGTCCGAGTACGAGGATCTTGACGCCGAAGCGTGCGACAGTCGCTCATGGAGCCTGGATGTGGATACATGGGAGGAATGGACCATCTGGGCCATCGACGTCGTCGAATGGGAAGATGTCCTGTACCGGTTTAACGGAGGAGAAGAAATCTATGAGGAGGACGTGGTGGACGTGCTGGTGGCGCTCGACGTTGGCTGCCACGAACTCGAGATCGCCGAGGATGGCATCTCGACCTACTGGTCCTTCCCATATGAGTTCTGCTTCGTCGACTCGGCGCCTCCGGCAGACGTATCCATCCCGGCCACGCCGACAGGCCTGTGGGTCGCCAAGGTCGATATCGCGTTCGCCCCCGACGACATCAGGGTGACCTGGAACGCCGTCGAGGGCGCGACGTGGTATGAGCTCTACCATGCCGCTGGTGATGGAGAGTGGACCTTCAAGGCCACAATCACGAACACGACCTACGTCGACACTTCCCCGAGTCTGCCGTACGCAGACCATTACACCGTCAGCGCCTGCAACGAGGCTGGCTGCTCCGAGTTCAGCGCCGTCGCCACGCAGGAGTAAGTCGGACCCCCCACTCGCGAGCGAAGCGAGCGCTCTCCTCAGCGACGCGCCAGCGGCGCGCTCTCCTCGCCCCTCAGCCGCGCGCCAGCGCGGCGCTCTACTCCTCGAACGGGTCCGTCGGCGGCTTGTCGTAGTCCACGTACGGCGGCCACAGCGACTCCAGCTCGCGCCGGATCGGGTCGCCCTCCGGCAGGTAGCGGTGGAACTGCGGCTCCACGTCCCGCCGCTGCCAGCCCCCCTCGATCGTGTCCTCCTTGATCTTGTCCTGGAGGAGCATCAGGCCCGTCAGCAGCGACTCCGGCCGCGGCGGGCAGCCGGGCACGTACACGTCCACCGGCAAGAGCACGTTGACCCCGGGGGTGACGCTGTAGGCGTAGGCGAAGGGGCCGCCCATCGTGGCGCAGCCGCCCATCGCGATCGCCCACTTCGGCTCCGGCATCTGCAGCCACACGCGGCGCACGGCGGGCGCCATCTTCCACGTCACCGTGCCCGGCACGATCAGCAGGTCCGCCTGCCGCGGCGAGGCGCGGAAGATCTCCGCCCCGAAGCGCGCGATGTCGTAGCGCGGCATCGCCGTCGCGATCATCTCCATCGCGCAGCAGGCGAGGCCGAACATCGCCGGCCACAGCGAGGAGCGCCGCGCCCAGTTGAGCACCTGGTCCACGCTCGTCACGAGCACGTTCTGCTGCAACTCCTCCTCCACGCCCGTGAAGTCGTGGAGGGGCAGCGACTCGTAGACCTTGGTGGGATGTTCGGTCATCGCGCTCAGCCTGTGGATAGCGGGGGCCCGGCGCTAGCGCCGGCCCGTTTCGGCGGCCCCATCGTAGATCGGCTCATCGACGACCAGGTCGCCGTTGCGGATCTTGAGGTTGAAGCCGCACTTGGGATTCGTGCAGGCCCACGCCTTGTAGTGGATGGCGGCGCCGCCGCTGCCAAAGTCGGAGAAGGGAACGAGATCGCCGTCGTCACACCGACGGCAGCGGGGAAGTTCTTCCATGCCGCCACCCCAGCCCTTGATTGTTGCCGCATCCTACCCACCGCAGCCGCTATGGGGCAACGTGGGGGGCGGATGTGTTCGGCATGAGCGCCTAGAGGTGGAGGATTTCCCCCTGGTGACGAATCCACTTGGGGTCTGGCATCCCGGATGCCCCAAGCGTCCCGTCGGGCCGCAGGTACTGGTGAACCACGATCTGCCTCTCTCCGTCCGCACTGAGATAGGCGATGACCTGGCTACGGGTCCCGGGAGGCTCCCCTGCTGGCAAGGGATCGGGTTGTTTATCCCGCCGGACAACGGGGGTAAACTCTCCTGAGGCGATACGCTCTCCAAAGGCGCCCTCGGCGTAAGCGCGCCGAAGATCGTGCGGAGAGACTTTTCGGCGGGGAGACTCAGGCATGTGCGCCTACACGGTGGCGGAGATTCACGCTGAGGTCGAACGGTACCTCGCTGGCGAGATCGATGCTTCCGATCTCGAGTCCAGCCTCATCCCGCTCGTGTGGGACGAAGCCGGCCCGGCGGAGGCGATCGAACTCGCCCTTGATGTCGTCCTGATCCGGTTCGAGCATTCCGGCGGCCATATCACCGATCAGCAGTTCCAGGACGGGCTGCGCGAACTGCTTCCCGCCGCCGCCGCGGCGCCGTAGCCCCTACGCCTTCGCGGGGGCCGTGCGCGCCGCCGCCCGCAGGTCCGCCAGCAGCAGGTCGAAGTCGGCCTCCGGAATCTCGCGCAGGTTGCCCTGGTAGGCGAGCGTCCAGTGCTCGCGCGGCCACTTCTGCGTCCACGCCAGGCGCTCGTGGTAGGGCTCCGCGTCGAGCCACTGGCCCTCGTCCAGCTCCACCAGCGGCTCCGTGTCCACGCGGTAGGGGTAGAGCTCGTCCGGCTTCCTGGCGCTCTGCCAGATGCGCGTGCGCTCCTCGGCGATGGGCGAGGTGACGCGCACCGCCCCCGCGATCTGCTTCCTGCCCGTCACGTAGAAGACGAGCGCATCGCCCCGCCCGATGCGATGGACCATCTTGCCGCGCGTGCTCTTGAAGGCGTGCCGCGCGAACCCCAGCTCGCGCGTCTTCGCGAAAATCTCCGGCCCCTGCGTCACCATCCAGTACTTCGCCACGGTCCCGCTCCTTCCGCGTCGTGTTCCGTCGCCCCTACTGTACCCGTGGCGACCAGTCCCCCGCGTAGCCGCGCACGAGGAGGTCGTCGCCAAGCTGCTCGACCGTGCGCTCGCGCAGGCGGAAGGCGTCCGCCGCCCGCGTCACGCCCGCCGGCCCCACCGCCGCCACCCCGTCCCCGCCGATCACGCTCGGCGCGAGGAACGCCCAGACCTCGTCCGCGTGCCCCCCCGCGACGAGCGAGCCCAGCGCCGCCCCGCCCCCCTCCGCCCACACGGAGAGGACGCCCCGCGCGGCCAGCGCCGCCAGCAGCTGGTCGAGGTTCAGGCCCGCGCCGTCATGCTCGCACTCGACGACCTGCGCGCCCGCCGCCGCGATCGCCGCCTTCCACCCGCCGTCCGCCTCCTGCGAGGTCGCGATCAGCGTGCGGCCCGGCTCGCCGAGCAGCCGAGCCTCCGGGGAGAGCCGCCCGCGCCCGTCGAGCACGACCCGCAGGGGCTGGCGCTCCGCCGTGCGCCCGCCCGGGCGCGCCGTCAGCGACGGGTCGTCGGCCAGCGCGGTGCCGCTCCCCACGAGGACGGCGTCGACCCAGGCGCGCTGCTCGTGCGCGCGCTCGCGGGCCTCCTCGCCCGTGATCCACTGCGAATCGCCCCCCGCCGCCGCGATGCGCCCGTCGAGGCTCGCCGCGAACTTGGCGATGACGTACGGGCGTCCCGTCTCGCGGTGCTTCAGGTAGGGGCGCAGGAGCGCCGTCGCCTCCGCCGCGCCGTCGCCCACCTCCACCTCGACGCCCGCCTCGCGCAGGAGCGCCACGCCCCGCCCGCGCACGCGCGGCTCCGCGTCGAGCATCGCCGCGACCACGCGCTCGACGCCCGCCTCGGCGATCGCCTCCGCGCAGGGGCGCGTGCGCTTCCCGGGGAAGGGCGCGCACGGTTCGAGCGTCACGTAGAGCGTCCCGCCGCGCCCGCCGCCCGCCAGCGCCAGCGCCTCCGCATGGGGGCCGCCGTCGGGCCTCGTCGCCCCCTCCGCCACGATCCGCCCCCCGCGCACGAGCACGGCCCCGACCCAGGGATTGGGACTCGTGCGCCCGCGCGCGCCCCGCGCCGCGTCCAGCGCCCGCCGCATGAACGGAGAAGCCTCGGCCATCGCCCCAGCTTAGCGGTCTCGAGCGCGCACGGGCGCGCGCCGCGAGGCGTAGTAAGCTGGAAGCGCGCCTCCGTAGCTCAAAGGAGAGAGCACCTGGCTTCGGACCAGGGGGTTGTGGGTTCGAGTCCTGCCGGGGGCGCCACCGCCGTTCTGCCGATAGCCTCCGCGGCCTTTGACAGATGCACTGCCGGGCCCTACACTGATTGTATCTGCTCCCCGTCCGCTCGACGGTGACCTCGGTCCCGTCCCCGGGCGGGTGTTTTTTGTCATGCGCACGCTCGTCCTGATCGACGGCCAGAATCTCTACCACCTCGCGAAGGAGGCTTGGACGCCGACCGGCGCCGCCCCGTCGTCTCCCTACGCTTGGCCCAGCTACGACGTCGAGAAGCTCGCGCACGCGCTCGTTGTCAGAACGGCCGGACGCACTCTGGCTGAAGTTCGCTTCTACACTGGTGTGCCCGACCGCTCAGCGCGGCCGTTTTGGCACGACTTCTGGTCCAACAAACTCCGGTATCTCAGGCGGAGGGGCGTCTACGTCTACCGCGGCAGGGTCAACTCCGGCGGACAGGAGAAGGGCGTGGACGTGAGCCTCGCGCTGGACCTCGTGCAGGCGACCCACGAACGGCGCTACGACGCCGCCATCATCGTCAGCCAGGACTGGGACTTCGCGCCCGCCGTCCGGCTGGCGAAAACGGTCGCCCGCTCGCAGGGGCGCGACCTCGCGTTCGAATCCGCCTTTCCCGTCGGCCCCGGGAGCAGGTTCCGCAGGGGCGTTCCCGGCACGGCCTGGGCGCCCATCGACCGGGCGCTCTACGACGAGTGCCGCGACCCCAGGGACTACCGCCCGCGGAAACCGTAGACGCCCCCGCTCGCCCCACGCCCCTACAATGGCGCGCCATGGACACCGTGCTCGCCGGCGGCGTGGGCGCCGCGCGCTTCCTGCAGGGACTCGTGCGGGTCGCCGACCCCGCCGGCGTCACCGTCGTCTCCAACGTCGCCGACGACGTGGAGATGTTCGGGCTGCACGTCTCGCCCGACACCGACATCGTCATCTACTCGCTCGCCGGACTGGTCAATCCCGAGACCGGCTGGGGGCTCGAAGGCGACACCTTCGCCGTCGCCGATGCGCTGCGGCGCTTCGGCTACGGGCGCTGGTTCAACCTCGGCGACCGCGACCTCGCGACCGCCGTCCACCGCACGCGGCTCCTGCGCGAAGGCCGCCCCATGCACGAGATCGTCGCCGAACTGACCGATGCCTTCGGCGTCGCGACGGCGATCCTGCCCGTCACCAACGAGCGCGTCGCCACGCACGTGCTCACCGCCGGGGGCGAACTCGCCTTCCAGGACTACATGGTGCGGCTCGGCACGGAGCCGGAGGTGACGGGCGTGCGCTTCGCCGGGGCCGACGAGGCCGCCCCCGCGCCGGGCGTGCTCGACGCCATCCGCGAGGCGGACCGGCTCATCCTCGCGCCCAGCAATCCCTTCGTCAGCATCGGCCCCATCCTCGCCGTCCCCGGCGTGCGCGAGGCCGTGACCCGGAGCCGCGCCCGCCGCATCGCCGTCAGCCCCATCGTCGGCGGCGAGGCGATCAAGGGCCCCGCGGCGAAGATGCTCGCCAGCCTCGGCCACGAGGTCTCCGCCGCGGGCGTCGCCGCCATCTACCGCGGCCTCATCGATGTCATGGTCATCGACGAGCGGGACCGCGCCCTCGCCCCCCGAATCGAGGCCCTCGGCCTCGCCTGCGCCGTCACCGACACGATGATGACCAGCCCCGAACGCAAGGCCGCCCTGGCCGCCTTCGTCACGGGCCTGTAGCCGCCCGCTCCCGCTCAGCCGCGCGCAGCGCGGCGCTCTCCTCAGGCGGGCGCCAGCCCGCCGCTCTCCTCGCCCTCAGCCGCGCGCCAGCGCGGCGCTCTCCTAGAAGATCGGGTTGACGATGATCGCCTGCTCGCGCTCCGGCCCCACCGAGATCAGGTCCACGGGGACGCCCAGCAGCGATTCCACCCGCCGGATGTACACCTGCGCCTCGCGGGGCAGGTCGTCGAAGTTCCGCACGCCCGAGGTCGGCTCGTCCCAGCCCGGGAGCTCCTCGTAGACCGGCTTCGCGCGGCGCAGCGCCGAGGGGCTGGCGGGCATCGTCTTCACGATCTCGCCGTCGATCTCGTAGGCCGTGCACAGCTTCAGCGCGGGCAGCCCGTCGAGCACGTCGAGCCGCGTGAGCGCCAGCGCGGACAGCCCGTTGAACCCGACCGAGTAGCGCGCCGCCACCGTGTCGAGCCACCCGATGCGGCGCGGACGGCCCGTCGTCGTGCCGTACTCGCCCCGCCCGAACTCCTTGCCGTGGTCGCGCAACTGGTCGCTGATCTCCCCGAACAGCTCCGTCGGGAAGGGGCCGTTGCCGACGCGCGTGCAGTAGCTCTTGAACACGCCGATGGCGCGCTGCACGTCCGTCGGCCCGATGCCGACGCCCAGCGTCGCCCCGCCCGCCGTGCTGCTCGGCACGCTCGACGTGACGTACTCGTAGGTTCCGTGGTCGAGGTCCAGCAGCGAGCCCTGCGCCCCTTCCAGCAGCACGTACTCGCCCGCGTGCAGCGCTTCCTTCACGAGCGCCTGCGTGTCGGCCACGAACGGGCGCAGCCGCTGGCCGTACTCGCGGTACTGCTCGAAGCAGGCGTCGAAGTCGATCGGCTCGCCGCCGTAGACGCCCGTGATGACCGCGTTCTGGTAGTCCACCACCGAGCGCATGCGGGCCAGCAGATCCTCGCGCTCCAGCAGGTCGGCGATGCGGATGCCCCGCCGCGCGACCTTGTCGGTGAAGCACGGGCCGATGCCCTTGCCCGTGGTGCCGATCGCGCCCGCCCCCAGCCGCTCCTCCTCCAGCCGGTCGATCAGGCGGTGCCACGGCATGACCACCTGCGCCCGCGCGCTCACCGCCAGCTTGCTCGTGTCGATGCCCCGCGAGTCGAGCTGCGAGATCTCGCCCAGCAGCACCTCGGGGTCGACCGCCACGCCGTTGCCGATCAGGCACGTCTTCTCCGGGTAGAAGATGCCCGCGGGCACGAGGTGGAGCTTGAACTCGCCGAGTTCGTTCACGATCGTGTGCCCGGCGTTGTTCCCCGCCGAGTACCGCGCGACGACACGCGCCTTTCGGGCCAGCAGGTCGACGATGCGGCCCTTGCCCTCGTCGCCCCACTGCCCGCCAACAACCACGACAGCAGGCATGGCGGACTCGCTCCGGGCGCTCCCTCCTTGACTGCGGGGAGCACGCCCGTCGAGCAAGTCTACAGCCTCCCGCCTCCCGCGCTACGGGGGCCGATGCGGTTAGGCTGGGCGCGTGAAGACCATCCGCGTTGCGTTCGGCGGTGACTTGCGGAAGAACGAGCGACGGAGGCTCAGCGACGCGGAGATCGTCCGGCGCTACCGTGACGGCTACGGCAAGTTTCCCCCGGTCGAGGACGAACTGAACGGCTGGGAAGAAGAGCAAGCGTGGCCGTCTTAGGGGTCAGTCCTCGGTCAGCAGCGCCTCGAGTTCGCTTGTGAGGGCGGGCAGTTCATTCCGCACCGCATCCCAGACAATCTCATGGTCCACGAGCGTGTAGCCGCGGATGAGGACGTTCCGGAAGCCGATGATCCGCTGGTAGTCCGTGATTCGGGCAGCCCCGGCCTCGTCGCGTCGCGACAGCTGCGACAGCGCCTCGCCGATGATCGTGAACTCGCGCTCGACGGCGGCGCGCAGCATCCGGTCTCGCAGGTAATCGGCAAAGTTCTTGCCCGTCGCGAACTCCTGGATTGCACGTGCGGCATCCAGCATGTCATGGAGGTACTTCTTCGACTCAGGCCGCATAGACGGGCCGCTTCGATTCCTCGACCGACTCCCGGAAGTAGGGATTGTCGATGGCCGAATCGACGACCAGATCGATGGGCCGCCCGAACAGCTCCTGCAGCCCCTCCAGCAGACCGAAGTAGGCCTTGAAGCGACCGTCGGGGATGTCCGCCGGCTGGAACTCGACGAGGAAGTCGAGGTCGCTCTCGTCCGGGCGGAAGGCGCCGGTGGCGGCGGAGCCGAACAGGTCCAGCCGCTGGACGCGGTGACGCCGGCAGAGCCGTTCCAGCTCGCCTGCGCGCTCGGCGATGGCGGGGATCATCTCGCCCATGACGCCTTCCAGTATGGGTGGGGGCGCGGAGCGCGGCAATCGCCCCCCGCCCGCTCGCCTCCCACCGCCCCCGCGCGGTAGAGTGCCGCCGTGGCCGTCATCGACATCCCCGCGCCCATGTCCGGTTCCGTCTTCGAGGTGCTGGTGAGCCCCGGCGCGTCCGTGAGCGCGGGGCAGGAAGTCATCGTGCTCGAATCGATGAAGATGGAGATCCCCGTCGAGAGCCCCGAGGCCGGCACCGTCGCCGAGGTGCTCGTCTCCCCCGAGGAGACCGTCGAGGAGGGGCAGACGCTCATGCGCGTCGAGTCCTAGCCGCCTTCCTCCCTGTCCCGCTCCTCCAGGAACGCCGCCCACAGTTCGTCGCGCTTGCGCGAGCCGCGCCGGTAGCCCACCTGCCCGCAGATCAGCGGCCCGAAGAGCTGCGCCAGCACGTAGCCCCCGCCGATGAGCGCCAGGAAGGCGACGCCCAGCGCGAGGCTGCGGCTCCCCAGCAGGTCCGTCCCCCACACGACCAGCGCCACGAACACGCCCGCCGCGATCAGCAGCCCCAGCATCGCCCCGCCGTAGACCCAGCGCTCCTCCGTGCGCTTCTTCGCGCGGTAGATGATCAGCGCCTCGCGCGGTACCGCCTCGACCGCCGCGCGCTCCGCCGTGTCCGTCTCGCAGTAGGGGCAGCGCTCCGCGTCGCGCGCCAGCCGCGCGTAGCAGAACCCGCAGAAGCGCCCCGAATTGGGCACCTGCCGGTCGAGGATCTCGTCCATGCGCTCCTGCAGGCGCTGCACGTACGGGTAGGGCGAGACGTAGCCCGCGACCTCCTGCGTGTCCGCCACCGCGTCCCTCCGCGCGCTCAGTCCGCGTGGATGCGCACGGTCCCCGCGAGCCCGTCCACCGTCACGGTCGCGCCGTCGGGGATGCGCCCCGTGCCGAACTCGGTGCCGGTCACGCAGGGAATGCCGTACTCGCGCGCCTCGATGGCGGCGTGCGAGAGCACCCCGCCCTGGTTCGTGACGATCGCCGCCGCCGTCGTGAACACCGGCATCCACGAGGGCGCCGTGAAGGGGCAGACGAGCACCTCGCCCGGCTGCAGCGCCTCCGCCTCCTCCAGGCTGAAGGCGACGCGCGCGCGTCCCGTGACCACGCCCCGGCTGGCCCCCTTTCCCTTCAACAGCAGCGGGTCGCCGGAGTCCTCCGCCGGACCCCCGAACATGAGCGCGATCGGGTTCGGCGGTCCGCCCGCGGGCGGCGCGGGCGGCGGCGGCCCCAGCGTGAGCGGCGGCGCGAGTTCTGCCCACCCGGCCAGCTCGGCCTTGCGCTCCGCGATCGCCGCCAGCATCGCCCCGGAGGGGTCCGCCGCCAGCGCCCCCGCCTCCGCCAGCCGCAGGTGGAACACGTCGTCCGGCGCGGCCAGCGCGCCGCGCGCCGCCAGCTTGCGCCCCAGCGCGAGGCACGCGGGGCGGAGCGCGCCCACGCAGTTCTGCTGCCAGTGCGCGCGCCCCTCGATCACGAACACGTAGTCCGCCGCGCCCGCCACCAGCGCGCGGAAGCGCTCGCGCTCGCCCTCGTCCGCGAGCGCGGCCTCGCAGCGCGCGACCGTCTCCTCGCGCTCCGCCGCCGAGCGCGCGTGCGCGGCCACCGGCGCGCGCGAGGGGTCCGCCGCGTAGCCCGCCAGCAGGCGCAGCGCCGCCCCCGGCTCCTCGCGCCAGGTCGGCGTGTGCAGCTCCCACCACGTCTGCGAGCCGTGCCCGTAGCGCTCCAGGTAGCTATCGAACGCCTCGCCGAACGCTTCCCCGCCCGGGGCCGCTCGCGCCGCCGCGAGGTCGCCCGCGCGCGCCGCGGCCAGCAGGTCCGGCGATTCCCGCAGGTGCGGCGCGAGCGCCTCCAGCTCGAGCCCCCGCGCCGCCGACTCGTTGTCCACGCCCTGCAGGAGCGCCGCCACCAGCCGGTCGCGGTCGTCCAGCTCCCCCAGCTGCTCCCCGCAGAAGACCATGAGCGCGCTCGCCGGTCCCGCCACGACCATGAGCGGCTGCATCGTGTAGGCGAACCCGCGCGCCGCCTCCGCGACGTAGCCCGGCAGCGCCTGCGCGATCTGCTCCAGCGGCCACGAGTCGTAGTCCTCCGACCAGAGCCCCTCGCAGATCTCGCGGACGCGCGGGAGGGCGTGCCGCTCCCAGGCCCCGCGCCCGTCGTCGTGGGGCGAGGGCTCCAGCGCCGCCGCGGGCTCGCCGCTGCCGCCGCCCAGGTAGGTGTAGCCGTTGAGGTGCACGGCGCGCCCGCCGAAGGCCAGCATGAAGGTCTCGAACATCTCCTGCGCCAGCGGCGGCAGGGGCCGCAGCACGTGCGGGATGAGGCGCAGGGGCACGTCTTCCAGTCCAGGGGGCGGCGCGAAGGTGTCAGCGGTTGTCATGGGCGCTCCGTGCGTCGGGGTGAGGGCATTCTACGGGCGCGCGCGCTGGACGGCCCGCGCCGCCGTGCGCTACCGCAGCCCCGGGGCGCGCGCGCGCTGGTGCTCGACTTTCGTGCAGCGGTCCTGCGTCGCGGCGAGCCCCGCCGCCCGCGCCCGCTCCATGGCGGCGTCGTTCGTGATGCCGAGCTGCAGCCACACCGCCCCCGCCCCGATGGCGATGGCGTCGTCCACGAACGGCCCCGTGCGGTCCGGCCGCACGAACACGTCGACGAGGTCCACGCGCCCGGGGATGTCGCGCAGGGAGGCGTAGGCGCGCTCGCCCAGCACCTCCTCCGCGGGCTCCTGCACGGGCACGGGGATGATGCGGTAGCCCTGCCCCTGCAGGTAGGCGGCGACCTCGTAGGCGGGCCGGAAAGTGCGCGCGTCGAGCCCCACGACCGCGATCGTCTTCGCCCCCAGCAGGGCGTCGAGGGCGGCGTCGCCGCTGCCGCTGCCGCTACCCATCGGGCGCGCCTCCCGCGGCCTCGTCCTCGGGCAGTTCGACCAGTTCCCAGCCCTCCGGCAGCTTCACCTCCGCGCCCGTCAGGGCGGCGACCGCGTTCGCGACCGCGAGGGTGCGGTCCATGCCGTCCGTCTGGTCCCCGGCGGGGACGGGCACCTGCGCCAGCGTGAGCCGCTTCCCGGACCGCTTCACCAGCACGAGCGCGAACTGCCGCAGCGCGTCCGTCTCCTCCCGCCAGCGGTCCGGCGCGTCGCCCTCGATGGTGATCGCGAGGTGGTCGATCTTGTCGAAGGGCGCCAGTTCGCGCGTGCCCACGCCCATGCCCAGGTAGCCCTGCTGCCACGTCACCGAGCGCTTGCGCCCGTCGACCACCACGTCCGCCCCCATGATCGCCGTCACGAGCGCCATCACCGAGATCGGGAAGGCGAACAGGGCGAACAGCAGCAGCGCCACCAGCAGGCCGAAGGGCAGGTCGCCCCGCTCGATCGCGATGAGCGCCCCCGCGCCCCCGCCCAGCGCCGCCCCCAGCCCCGGCAGCAGCACCGTGCTGCGGGCGCTCCGTATCTCCACCTTGTCCGCGCCGACCAGGGCCAGCGAGCGGTGCAGGAGCACCTCGTAGCGCCCGTCGCGGCGGCGCGCGGCCACGTGGCTCGGCAGGGCGGCGTCGGCCATGCGGCAAGCCTAGCAGGCGGACACGCGGGACGCCCCGCCGCTCGCGGGCGATCGGTCGCGGCTGTACCCTAGCAGGCGATGAACGAGCTGTTGCGCTCTCGCACCCGCGTTCTCGTGACCGGCCTCGGGGCGGTCACCCCGGCGGGCGTGAGCGTGCCCGACTTCTGGGAGAACATGATCGAGGGCCGCTCCGGCATCGACCACATCACCTTCTTCGACACCACCGGCTTCCCCTGCAAGTTCGCCGGCGAAATCCCCGAGTTCGTCCCCGCCGACTTCATGGACCGCAAGGCCGCCCGCCGCATGGGCCGCTTCTCCCAGCTCATGGTCGCCGCCGCGCGCGAGGCCATCCACGACGCCGCCCTCGACCTGGAATCGCAGAACCTCGACCGCATCGGCGTGCTCGTGGGCAACGGCGGGGGCGGCTACCCCGGCATCCAGGAGGCGGCGCACACGCTCTTCGAGCGCGGCGGGATGCGCATCGACCCGCTCTTCTTCTCCAAGCAACTCGCGAACATGGCCGGCGCCCAGGTCGCCATGCAGTTCGGGCTGCGCGGCTACAACGGCACCATCGTGACCGCCTGCGCCGCGGGCACGCAGGCCATCGGCGAGGCCGCCCTCATGATCCGCACGGGCCGCGCCGACGTCGTCCTCGCCGGCGGCTGCGAGGCGGGCATCAGCGAACTCGGCCTCGCCGGCTTCTGCGTCATGAAGGCCGTCACCAGCTCCGAGGGCGACCCCGCCCGCGCGAGCCGCCCCTTCGACGCCGCCCGCGACGGCTTCGTGCCCTGCGAGGGCGCGGGCGCGCTCGTGCTCGAAAGCGAGGAGCGCGCCCTGCGCCGCGGCGCGCCCGTCTACGCCGAACTGGCCGGCTTCGGCTGCACCTCCGACGCCTTCCACGTCGTCGCCCCGCCCGAAGGGGGCGAGGGCGCCGCCCGCGCCATGCGGGAGGCGCTCGGCGACGCGGGCATGGACCCGTCCGCGATCGGCTACATCAACGCCCACGCCACCAGCACGCCCGCCGGCGACACCGCCGAGACCAGCGCCATCAAGACCGTCTTCGGCGAGCGCGCCTACGAGATCCCCATCAGCGCCACGAAGAGCCTCATCGGCCACGGCCTGGGCGCCAGCGGGGGCATGGAGACCGTCGCCGCCGTCAAGACCCTCCAGACGGGCCTCGCCCACCCCACCATCAACCTCGAAAACCCCGACCCGACCTGCGACCTCGACTACATCCCCGAGGGCCGGCGCCGCGTGGACGCCCGCGCCATCATGAAGAACAGCTTCGGCTTCGGCGGCCAGAACAGCTGCCTCGTCCTCGCCCGCTACGAGCCGTAGGTGGCAGGCCGACCATCGTGCGAGTCATCTCCAGACGGCCCCTTCGGGAATTCCGGGCCTCCCACCCTGATGCGGCGGAACCGCTGGCCACCTGGTACCGGGCGGCGAAGGCGGCGGACTGGAATGGCCCCGCGAGCGAGGTGTAGCGCAGCCCGCCCCCTCTCGATAGTTGTAGGATGTGAAGGGAGCGGGAACCACTATGACCACCGTCGAAGCTGAGTCCGCAAAGCCGGTCGCGATCGAACTGGAACTGTCGTGCTCCGAGTCCGGTCAGTGGGTCGCCATCGACCACCTGGTCGGCGAGTACGGCGAGGGCGCGACCTGTGAAGAAGCGGTCCGTGACCTCATCGGGACGCTCTTCGAGAGCCGCGAGTTGCTCCGGCAACGACGATCGCAGTTGAGCGAGCACCTGGCTCACCAGCTTGCCGTGCTCGATGAATCGCTGCCGGACGAGATGCCCTAGCGGCATGCCTGCCTTCAGGAAGCAGGACCTCCGAGCGACCTTCGCCGGGAAGTGCCGCGCGGAGGAGACGGTTCGCGACCACGTCTGGTTTCACTTCCGCATCGGCGACACTGTCTTCGCCCAGACCAAGGTCTCGCACGGCCGGGGGACAGTTGACGTTCGCATCGCGGGTCGCATCGCGCGTCAGATCGGTCTCAGCCAGCGCCAACTCTCGGACCTTGTCGACTGCCGGATGTCCGCGCAAGCCTTCTACGAGCATCTCGCAGACAACGGCCCGCTGACCGGACGGATCGGGTTGTAGCAGCCGCCGGAACGCCCCCTACGCCGCCCCGTGACGCAGCAGCCGCCCAGGCGTCGCCCCCGTGCAGTCGCGGTCCTCGAACGTGACCTCGCCGTTCACCAGCGTGTAGCGGTAGCCCTCCGCCTTGCGCACGCGCCGCCACGCCCCCGCGGGGAAGTCCCACGCCTTCTCGATGGGCAGCATCTCCAGCCGCTCGTAGTCGTAGACCACGAGGTCCGCGGGCGCGCCCTCGCGGATGCAGCCCCGGTCGCGGAAGCCCGCCGCCAGCGCCGGATAGGCCGCCAGCCGCCAGTGCGCCTGCTCCAGGTCCATGATCCCCGCGTCCCGCACCCAGCGCGCCAGGAACTCCGTCGGGTAGGCCCCCAGCGTGATGAACTTCGTGTGCGCCCCACCGTCCGAGACCCCCGGAATGGCCACGGACGAGTTCGCCACCTCCGCCATCGCCTCCGGGTCCGTCGGGCGCGGCGGCGTCACGAACGTCGCCTGCAGGTCGTCCGCCAGCGAGAGGTCCAGGAACGCGTCGATGATGTGCTTCCCCTCGTTCCGCGCGATCTCCGCCAGCCCCAGCCCCTCGTACCCCTTCAACTCCGGCCGCTCGACCTCCTCCACCGTCAGCTGGGCGATGCCCGAGACGTTCGCGCCCCCGCCCGCCGCCTTCATCCGCGACTCGATGCCCCCGCCCGCGATCGGCCCGTCCCCGGCGTCGAACTCCTCGCGCAGCGCCCGGCGCACGTCCCCGTCGCGCATCTTCGCCATGCGCTCCTCCCGCTTCCCCAGTGTGACCTCGCGCCAGACCGCGCTCGAGTCGAACAGGTTCCAGTCCTCCAGGCTGAACTCGAAGCCCACGTCCACCGTCAGCGCCTGCCCGAAGATGCGCAGGCCCTTCGCGTTCGCCTCGTCCAGCTTCTCGATCATCAGCCGGTGCGGGGGCGTGTTCTGCCCGTGCTGATCCGTCGCCGGCGCGAGCAGGTTCCAGATCACCGGACGCCCGCTCACCGCCGCCACCTTCTCCGCCGCCTCGAACGGCCCCGAGATCTGCGCGAACCCGCGCCCCACCTTCCCCATCACCCCCGCGAACGCCAGCAGGTCCTCCTCCGACATCAGGTCCGTGATCATGGGCGTGCCGTCGTAGTCGCGCTGCACGCTCTCCTCCCCGCCGAGCTGCACGGAGAAGCCGCAGGCGCCCGCCCGCAGCGCCTCCCCGAAGAGGCGCTGCATCTCCGCGCGCTCGGCCTCCGTGGCGGGGCGGCTCTTGGCCGCCTCCAGCCCCATCACGTACGACATCAGCGGGTTCAGCCCGACGTAGCTGAGCAGGTTCACCCCCTTCGGCGTCCGCTCCAGGCTGTCGAGGAACTCGGGGTAGGTCTCCCAGTCCCAGGCCATCCCCTCGCGCATCGACTCCATCGGCACGGCCTCGTTGCGCGCCATCGTCAGCATCGCCCGCTCCTGCTCCTCCGCCCGCACCGGCGCGAACCCGAACCCGCAGTTGCCGATCACCACCGACGTCACCCCGTGCCACCCGCTGATGCTGCACCACGGGTCCCAGTACACCTGCGAGTCGTAGTGCGTGTGCAGGTCCACGAAGCCCGGCGCCACGATCAACCCCTCCGCGTCGATCACGCGCGCCCCCTCCCCGTTGTGGATGCGCCCGATCGAGGCCACCCGCCCGTCCCGGATGCCCACGTCCGCGCGGAAGCGCGGCGTCCGCAGCCCGTCGATCACGGTCCCGCCCCTGATGATGGTGTCGAACATGATGAGTCGCCTCCGCTGAGCCTGCGCGAGCCCCTCGCGCCCCCCATCTTACCGCCCACGCCTTGATCGGTGGGCGTACCCTGACCACCGACAGGAGCGCGGCATGGCGCGGACGCGGGACCGGCGGGCATGGCTCGCGACACTGGCGCTGACGGCGGCGCTGGCGCTGGCCGCCTGCGGCGGCGACAAGGCTCCCGCGACAGTGGAGGCGGACCAGACACCGATGCCCACGGCTACGCCTGTCTCGACGACTACGCCAACGCCGCCACCCTCGCCGACCGCGGCGCCCACCTCACTTCCGCCCCTGCCACTCACCATGACTCTTTGCCACAACATCATCGCGCTCCAGGAGAAGGCGCAGGTAACCACGGATGTGGTTCCGGAGGGCGGTCCCTGCCTGGCGACAATCTCAGAGGGAAGCGAGACCGAACTGATTCTCGAGTGGGCGGGCGGCCCTGCCAATGCCACGAAGTGGCAATATCGCCAGCGCACGTTCCGGCAACCGTGGCCAGCGTGGACGGATATCCCCGGCAGCGGAGCGAGCACATCCAGCTATCGCGTGAGCGGCCTGAAGGCCGATTCCGGCTACTTCTTCGAGGTACGCGCGTGGACCGAAGACGGCCCCGGGACGGAATCCAATGAGGCCGATGGCGTCACCACGACCAGAAGCTACGTCGGCTTGCCGCTGATGCTCATTGGGCAAGTCGCAGAAGGAGGACGGTCCTGGGTTCTGGGAGGGAACGTTATCGTTGACATTCCGGCTGGCGTCAGGGTCATGCACAGCAGCGGCGCCCTCTCTGCTAGAACCGTGGTGTTCACCATGTCCGAGATCGAAAGTATGTCCGCCCAGGTATTCGATCTTGAGACGGGTGAAGCTGCAGGGCGTGTAATCAGAACGGCGGGTACCGCAACTGCCAGCGACCTGAACACCCTCTTCGACCAGATATTGGCATCAGCCAGGCTCGTCCCGGACTCGACGCCCACGCCCGCGCCCCAGCCGCCTACGCCGCCGCACACGACGTTCCGCTACGACAAGCTGGACACGACGGGAGCGGTCACGACGGCGGGCAGCTACGCCTTCCTGAAGAAAGCGGGGGACGCGGCAAGCGCCATCGGCAACTTCGGCTACTCAGCCGAAAGTAGTGTCGAGCTCCGCATTCATCCGACTGATGCGGCCGGAGCTTCCCGGTCCACCCTCTACGACACGGTGAAGATCGGCGACTCTTTTGACTACCAAACTGGTCCCGAGTGCGCGTTCCGCTTCAAGGTCACGAGTGTCTCAGCCTCCGCGACGCCCCGAGTTTTCGGCATTGAACGGGTAGGGAGCTATGGCGGATGGTGTGAGGGGTTTGTCGACAACCCCGGTGCCGCGAGAGACGTGAGTTTCGTGTGGTGGCCCGGGGCTGGCTATGCAGGTCCGGATGGCGTGCGGGTGCTGCTCTTCGGTGAGCCAACCGGCGAGGGAACCTACCGCCTCCTCCCAGGCTCAGATTGGGTGCTCGATATCCCCGCCGGCATCCGAATCATCATGGATGGCTACTGGATCCTTGAACCTGGCGAGGATGATCCCCCCGATGCGCCAAGAGCGGTAGTACCGCTGATCGACGAAGCGAGTGGCTCGCGTCTGTTGCTTGACCCCATACGGGGGAAGGAGATCGAGCGTCACATCAGCCAACAGCCGGAATCGTCCAGCTCCCGCGACGTGAACGCCCTCTTCGACCAGATCATCGCTTCAATACGGCGGTCCGACCGCTGAGCCCGCCCCCCGCCATCCCCCATACTGGCGGCCATGCCCTGGGTGAGCGACGAGAACGCGGCGGCCTTCGCCGACCTCTACGAACTGACCATGGCCGCCAGCTACTTCGCCCGCGGCATGAACGCGCCCGCCGCCTTCGAACTGTCCGTGCGCAGGCTGCCGCCCGGGCGCGGGTTCCTCGTCGCCTGCGGCATCGAGGACGCCGTCGCCTTCCTCGATGGCTTCGCCTTCAGCGGCGAGACGATCGCCTACCTGCGCTCCCTCGGCCTGTTCGAGGAAGCGTTCCTCGACATGCTCGCGGGGCTGCGCTTCAGCGGCGACGCCTGGGCCGTGCCCGAGGGCGAGACCGTGTTCGCCGGGGAGCCGCTCCTGCGCGTCACCGCCCCGCTCATCGAGGCGCAACTGGCCGAGACGTTCCTGCTCAACGCCGTCACCTTCCAGACGATGATCGCGACCAAGGCCGCGCGCATCGCCCTCGCCTGCGATGGCCGCGCGTTCGCCGACTTCTCCGGGCGGCGCGACCACGGCGCCGACGCCGCCCTCAAGGCCGCGCGCGCCTCCTGCGTGGGCGGCGCCTCCGCCACCTCGAACGTGCTCGCGGGCCAGCTCTACGGCCTCGAACTCAGCGGCACGATGGCCCACTCCTACGTGCTCGCCTTCCCCGATGAAACCGCCGCCTTCCGCGCCTACGCCCGCGACTTCCCCGGCGAGGCGGTGCTGCTCATCGACACCTACGACACGGTCGAGGGCGCCCGCCGCGCCGCCGCCGTCGCCAGCGAACTGCGCGCCGAGGGCGTCGCCGTGCGCGGCGTGCGCCTCGATTCCGGCGACCTCGGCGCGCTCGCGCGGACCGTGCGGGACACGCTCGACGCGGCGGGCTGCGAGGACCTGCGTATCTTCGCCTCCAGCGACCTCGACGAGTACCGCATCGCCGAACTCGTCGCGGCGGGCGCGCCCATCGACGCCTTCGGCGTGGGCACGCGCCTCGGCACCAGCGCCGACGCGCCCTCGCTCGGCGGCGTCTACAAGCTGGTCGAGGGCCCGCGCGGCCCGGTCATGAAGCGCTCCGCGGGCAAGGCCGGCCTGCCCGGCGTGAAGCAGGTCCACCGCGAGGAGCGCGGCGGCATCGCCGTGGCCGACACGATCGCCCTCGCCGGCGAATCCGGCGTCGCGGGCAGGCCGCTGCTCGCGCCCGTCATGGCCTCCGGCGAGCGCCTCGCCCCGCCGGAGCCGCTCGCGGCCCTGCGCGAGCGCCGCGCCGAGGCCGTCGCGCGCCTCCCGTCCGCCGCCAGGCGCCTCGACGCGCCCCCCAACGCCTACCCCGTGCGCCCCTCCCCCGCCCTCGCCGAGTTGGCCGCGCGCCTCGCCGTCTGAGCGCTACGCCCCCGCCCCCGCCGCTGCGGCTTGACGGCTATCTGGCCACCCCGCATCATCGCTCCGACTCACCACAAGCCAAGCGAACCGGCGTTGATTGCGCGGATTCGGGGCTTTACGCCCCCCTGCGGATCACGCCGGATAGGGTCGGCTTGTGGTGAGCTTCCCGAATCCCACCGCAAGGGGGCTTCTCAGTGAGGCTCGTGCTCCTGATCCTTGGCCGTTGGGGAGCCGTCTTCGACGGCTGGATTCCCCGTTCCCCCTCGGAAGAGTCGCGGTTCCGCGCCCCTGCGGGAAGGAGCGTCGCGGGTCACCTGTACGCGCTCCGGGGAGCCTTCCTGCAGCAGTGGCGCGTCACCGCGAGCCGCTACCAGGTGCTGATGGTCGCGATTAGCCAGGTGCCTACCGCCGCTGCCGCCGCCTGGATCGCTCGCGCCAGCGCCGAGCAAGGCATCTCCCTCTCGATAGCCGTCGGCGCCGCCTTCGTCGTCATCTGGAACGTCACGGTCTTCCGAACCGGGTTCTCGCTCCTCGACGAGCGCTGGGCGGGCACGCTGGAGCTGAACCTCCTCTCCCGTTCGCCGCTCACGCTCGTGATGCTGGGGAAGTCGCTCGCGTTCGTCGTGTTCTTCGCGCTGGTCGGGCTGCTGTCGTTCGCCGCCGCCCTCCTCGTCGCCCGTGAGATCGCGGGCATCGAGCACGCCACCGCCTTCGCCTTGTCGCTCACGCTCGTGGTGCTCGCGGTCGTCGCGCTCCAGTTCCTGTTCGCGCCGCTCAGCTTCCTCGTCGGCGCGCAGGGCGGGTTCTTCAACGCGATCATGCCCCTGGGAGTCGTCCTGAGCGGTTTCTTCTATCCAGTGTCCCTGCTTCCCAACTGGTTCGAGTGGCTGGCCCGCCTCCTGCCGACCTCGTGGGCGATGGAGGCCCTCGTCTGGTCCATCAACGGGAAGGAAGACCTCGGACGTGTCGCCCTCAACTGGGCGCCGGCCGTCGGGCTCCTGATCTGCTTCGCCCTCCTCGAATTCGGGCTGTTCGTGCGCGCGGAGCGGCGCGCGCGCCTGTCCGGCGGGCTCACGGAGGGCTGAGATGGTGGCCAGGGTCCAGAACTTCTACCTGCAGGCCTACCTCTCCTACCGGGGCCTCTTCCACTGGCTGACGCCGTTCCCCTACTTCAGCAACGTCGTGCTCGCGCCATTCCTCACCCTGCTGAACTTCATCCTCATCGGGCGCTTCGCCTCGGTGGGCGATGTCGACCGCTTCGGCATCGGGATGGTCGTCTACGCCATCGTCTGGATCTACGTGGGGGGCGTGACGCAGTCGTTCTCCAACGATCGTTCGGGCGGAACGCTCCACCTGCTCTTCGCCTCCCCCGCGAGCAGGGCGTCGGCGTACTTCGCGCGCGGGGCCGGCCACTTCTACAACGGACCGCTCACGGCCGTCAGCACGACGCTCCTCGCGGTCCTGGTGATCGACCTGAACGCGGGAGACCTCAACTACCTCACCTATGCGGTGGCGATCGTCGCGGTCTCACTCGGCATCCTGACGTTCTCCCTGTTGCTGGGCAATTTCGCCGCGCTGTACCACGACTGGTTCCTCTTCTCCTCGATCGGCTACGGCGGACTGCTCGGATTGACCGGGGTGATCATCCCCGTCGACCGCCTCCCCCGCGCGCTTGAGGTCATCGCCAACGGGCTCCCCATCACCCACGGCCTGAGCGCCTTGCGGGGGGCGTTCGCGGGAGAGCCGCTGGCCAGCGTGGCCTCGGATCTCCTGCTCGAACTGGCCGTCGCCGGCGCCTACGCGCTGGTCGGCCTTGCCGTCTTCACGTTCATTGACCGGGCCGCCCGGCAGCGCGGCATCCTTGCGGGAGGTGAGGAATGACCAGGAACGATTCGATGATCGAGTGCCGCAATCTGCGGCGGGTCTTCCAGCGGGGCGGGCCCCTGCGGCGCGGAAGCGAGATCGTGGCGGTCGGCGACATCTCCTTCGATGTGCGGCCGGGAACGATCTTCGGCCTGCTCGGACCGAACGGCGCGGGCAAGACGACCACCGTGCGCATGCTCTCGACCCTGCTTCTGCCCACGGAGGGCAGCGCCCGGGTCGCCGGCTTCGACGTCGCCTCCCAGCCCCGCGAGGTTCGCCGCCGCACGGGCCTTGCGCTCGGCGGCGATCGCGGGCTCTTCGGGCGGCTCACCGGCGAGCAGAACCTCCAGTACTTCGCCGCCATCAACCACCTGTCGCCCAGGGAGGCGAATCACCGCGCGGGCGAACTCCTCGACCTCGTCGGCCTGGGCGAGCGGCGACGCTCGAAGGTGTTCGAGTACTCGCGCGGCATGAAGCAGCGCCTCCACCTCGCCCGCGCCCTCCTGACCAAGCCCGACGTGCTCTTCCTGGACGAACCGACGGCGGGCCTCGACCCGCTGGGCGCCTTCGAGTTCCGCCAGCTGGTGAGCGAACTCAAGGAACGTGGCCGCACGATCCTGCTGACCACGCACTTCATGCTCGAAGCGGACGAACTCTGCGACGAGTTGATCGTCATCGACCGCGGAGTCGTCGTCGCCCGGGGGAGCCCCGCCGCGATCAAGCGGCAGTTCGGCAGCGCGACCGTTGTCGAGGTCTCCCTGCGGGAGCCGCGGGAGGGGCTTCAGGCGTCCCTGATGGCCTTGCCCCAGGTCCAGCACGTGGAGACGGGCGTTGAGGGCATGCTCCAGACGGTCCGTGTGCACATCCCCTCGGATCAGGATGCCGGCTCCATCGTCGCGCACATCGGCCCCGAGCACGTGGACCACATGACGACGCGCACCTCATCGCTCGAAGAGGCGTACCTCACCCTCATCGGGAGGGATCAGTAGGGGCGCGAGCCGTCCGGTCACCAGATCCGGGCGTCTGAGCGCTACTCCCCCGCCCCCGCCGCGTACTCGCGGATGGCGTCGTAGACGCGCCAGAGCTCGCGGTCCTTCTCCAGCGGGTAACTCGGCGGGGCGATGCGCACCCCGGGGAAGGCGTCGATGATCTCCTGGTGGTCGTCGATCACGTAGTCCGGGGTGAAGGGCACGCCCACCTCCTCCAGCCGCTCGTGGTGCCGGTAGAGCGGCTTCCAGTAGCAGTCGATGATGTGCTCGTGCAGGTCGAAGCGGCGCACGATCTCCCAGCGCGGGCCGTTGCCGCTCCACAGGTACAGCTCGTGCCCCTCCGCCCGCAGCCGCTCGAACACCTCCACCACGCCCGGCCGCAGCCGCACGTCCCACGTGATGATCGTGTCGTCGACGTCGAAGAAGATGCGCATGGCCGCCGATTCTGCGTGATCGCGGCGTTACCGGCGCGCTACCGCCCTTCCGCCAACCGGATCGACGCGCCCCGCCAGCCTCTCAGCCGCCGCAACCGCCGTGCCCTCCACTCGCCCTACCGCCCCTCCGCCAACCGGATCGATGCCTCAAAAACGTCGTTGAGGATTTTCGTCCGCAGCTCGCCCTCGGCGAAGACAGGCCGGTAAAGATCCTCGATGACGTAGGGAACGAAGCGCAGGTTCACCAGCCGCGCGCCCCAGAAGGTCGCCTCCAGCAGGTAGCCCTGCGTGTGCCCCTCCAGCCGCGTCTGGTCGTAGATGAAGTTGCCCAGGGCGTAGGCGATGAACGCCTCCGCGCCCGGCTCGACCGCCTGCACGTGGTGCGCCTGGTTCCCCACCACGAGCGTCGCCCCCGCCCCGGCCGCCGCCCGCAGCGCCTTCACGCTGCGCGGGCTCGGGTCGTGCGTGTCCTCCGTGCCCGTCTGCACCTGCACGATGACCACGTCGACCCGCTCCGCGAGGTCGGCGATGCGCGCGCGGAAGCGGTCCAGCCCCAGCTCCGAGGCGGGGCGGAAGAAGGCCGGCTCGCCGCTGGCGTTCTCCTCCGCGTAGCTGTCGTCGAGGGGCGCCGTGCCGGGCCAGTCCGGCCCCGCCTCCAGCGCGTAGGCGGCCACGTCGTCGAAGCCGAGCACCCCGAAGGTCGTCCCGCCCGCGCTCAGCACGGCGGGCGCGAGCGCCGCCTCCAGGTTCTCGCCGCCGCCCACGACCGCGATCCCCGCCGCCTCCAGCAGCTCGATCGTGCGCAGGAAGGCGATCGCGCCGCACGGCTCCGCGCCGCAGTCGAACACGTGGTTGGTCGCGACCGTCACCTCGTCGAACCCCGCGAGCGTGAGCGCCTCGATCACCTCCGGCGGCGAACTCAGGTTCACGTGCGGAAAGCAGCCGAGCGGCTCGGCCACGTCCTGGATGCTGCCGTCCACGGAGCCGAGCGTCAGGTCCGCCGAGGCGAGGTAGTCGCCCACCGGCCCCCGCAGCGCCGCCCCCCAGTCGCCCGTCGCCCGTATCTGCGTCAGCGAGCAGCGCGACTGCAGGATGTCGCCGGTCGCGATCACGGTCACGGGCTCCGGCAGCGGGGCTGAGTGCTCGGCGACAAGCGCGTCCGCCGCCGCCCGCCCCTCCGCCGTCAGCGCCACCACCGTGAGCGCGTCCACATAGGGCCAGTCGCGGGCGTCGCCGCGTCCGCGCACGAGGTCGACGCCGCTCACCGCGATCGCCGTGACCCCCGCCCCCACCTGCTCGATCGGCGCGAACGCCCACGCGCCGGAGTCCAGCGTCATCGCCGCCAGCAACTCCGCCCATGTCGCGAACGTGCGCTCGGGCGCGCGCGGGGCGAAGGCGGCCATCGCCGCGTCCCCGGCCCCCGTCCCCGGCGCGAGGGCGAAGGCGCGCACCGGTCCGGGAATCCCGCCAACCTCGCTCCAGTCCGTGATCGCGCCGCGCGACAGGTCTTCGAGCTGCGTGCGCGTGAGCGCGTCCACGCCCGTCCCCATCGCCGCCACGGGCACGTACCAGCGGCGCACGATGCGGGAGACGTCGCCGCCGCTCTCCCCATCGGGCAGGAAGGCGAGGTCCGTCGCGTCCTCCGCCTCCACCCAGCCCGCGCCGCCGAGCCCGGGCGGCAACTCCCCCGAGTAGCGCACGCGCGCGCGCGCTTCCGTCGGCGAAGGCGTTGGCGTGTCCCGCGCGGCTGGCGTCGCGGGAGACGCCGGCGTGGTCGTCGCCGCCGCCTCCGTGGCGGCTGGCGTCGCGGCGGCGGGCGGTGCCGGGTCGCCGCCGCCGTTCATCGAGCGGTCGAGCAGCAGGACGGCGAGTGCGCCCAGGCTGGCGGCCAGGATCAGGAGCGAGCCGAAAGCCGCCCGCTTCGCGATCCGCGAGCCGCTCCCCGGCGGCGTCCGCCCGTTCCCGCCGTTCGGTCTGCGCCTGACCATCCCCCGATGATCGGCGCGCGCCTCGTGAGCGGCAAACCGGCGGCGGCGGAAGACGCGCCCCCCGCGTGAGCGCCCTTACCCCCGAAGCCGCCGTTGCGCGATCACCGCCGCCCCTTCACGATGCGCGCATGACTGACCTGCCCCGCCTCATCCTCGCCTCCGCCGACCCCGACGAGCGCGCCGACCTGCGCGCCCTGCTCGCGGACGCCCCCGTCGCGTGCGCCGACCCCGAGACGCCCCCCGGCTCGCCCCCGGGCGGCGACTACGCGGCCCGCGCCACGCACCGCGCCCGCGCCGCCGCCGAAGCCGCGGGCGAGATGGCCATCGCCCTCTGCGCCGGCCTCGAGGTCTACCCCATGGACCTGCAGCCCGGCGCCCTCACCGAGACGTTCCACGCCGGCCTCCCCGATGCGGAGCGCTGCGGGGCGCTGCTCGCCCGTCTCGCGTCCGCGCCCCCGGGCCAGCGCATCGCCGTGGCGCGCGCCGCCGCCGCCCTCGCCATCCCCGGCGAGTCCGACGTGGCCGTCTCCGCCTCCATCATCGAGTGCGAAATTCCCGCCGAGCCGCGCGGCGACGGCGGCTACGGCCTCGACGCCGTCACCCAGATCCTGAACGGCCAAACCCTCGCCGAACTCGACGATGCCGACCGCGCCCGCCTCGGCCACCGCGGCAAGGCCGTCACCCCCCTCCTCAAGCGCCTCGCCTGAGCGCTACCCCCTCGCGCGGATGGCGCCGCCCCCGCCCTCCAACAGCCGCTGGCCCAACGGCCAACGCGCGCCGCCGCCGCGTCACTCCCGGATTCGGATACGTGCGTCTTCCACGATCCAGAGCTGGCCCCTGGGGGATGACGCTTCCAGTCGCTCAATCAGCACGGCGCCCACATCCAGGAGCGCATCCCGCGATCCGGCGGACAGCCGGAATACGACTATCCCGAAGTACTCGGCGGGCGGGTACGTCCGGATGTCGGAGAAGTCCAGGTCTTGCGTGAGCAATACGCGTTCCTC
The DNA here is from genome assembly GCA_963664025.2 of Tepidiformaceae bacterium. Lineage (GTDB taxonomy): Bacteria > Chloroflexota > Dehalococcoidia > Tepidiformales > Tepidiformaceae > UBA2991. Next base: position 441,965 of record OY760861.2, read on the forward strand.
GGCAAGGCAGGCCGCCGCCACCTCCCTGTCCGGCGCGCCTCGCATGCCTTCATCGACGACCGTCTCGGCATCGTGGCCGGATTCCGTGAACAGGCGCTTCAGTTGGACGGGCACGTTCTCGTCGAGCTTGAAGCGCATGGAGCGTCCCTAGGCGCCGAGCGGCACGGTCCGCTCCCTGGCCAGTTCCGTGGCGTAGTGGAGCGCCGCCCTGACCGCGTCGGCGGAAACGGAGGGGTAGCTCTCCGCGATCTCCGCAGCCGTCAATCCCGCGGCAAGGTTGTCCAGGACGACGCTGACCATGACGCGGGTTCCGGCGATGCAGGCCCGCCCGTGGCAGACGTTCGGGTCGACGGTGATGTGCTCGCGCCAGTCCATGGTCGCCCGCCCCCAATCGTCCGCTCATGATCCTCGCGCGCCGCTTCGCCTGTCAATCAGCCAACGGCGGGCGCGCTATACTCGGGGCATGACCATCCGCAGGCCCAACGAGGAGATCGCGCCCGCCGTTGGCCACCGCCGCAAGGCCGTCACCCCCCTCCTCAAACGCCTCGCCTGAGGCTACTGCTCGCAGACCACCCCGTCGCCATCCCCGTCGCGCGCACTGGGGACGAGTGCGGCGGGGAAGCCGCGCCCTGGGCCCCGGCTGCCCAGCACCCGCTCTTCGCCTGCCGCCTCTGCCTCCTCGCACGAGGCGTAGGTGGCGCCGGGCGTTGGGGTAGGGGTGGGCGTCGGCGTTGGGGTGGGAGTCGGGGTAGGTGTCGGGGTCGGTACCGGCGTGACCGTCGCGTCCACATGGCCATCGCACTCGCGCTCCGCAAGCGTCGAGGCGAGCCGCTCCCGGTCGCGCGACGGCAGACTCAGGCCGTAGCGATCGGCGAGCGTCTCCCAGCGAGCCGCATACCAACAGCGGTTCTCCGTGGGCAGGTAGTCCGCCGGTCCTTTGTCGCCCTTGCGCGTGTTCTCGCTGCTGGCGACGACCGCGAGGTTGTCCTGATCGTTGATGAAACGCCGGATCTCCTCGTCGCTCCAGCTGAACCCGCCGTTCTCGCAGGCGTAGTTGCGCGGGATGATGTGATCGACTTGGACGCCGTCCTGGGAGCGGACCCGTCCGGTGTACTGCCCGATGAACGTGCCGTCGGGCTGCCGCGCGCGATCCCGCGCCTCTTCACGCGCGGAGCTGCGGAACGACGACCACGGCGCGCGCGACACGTCGCACGCCGGAGCGGGAGGCTCGGGAAGCGGGACCTCGACGCGCACGGCGTTGCTCTGGTGGAACCGCCCCGACGTGCTCAGGCCCGACATGTCGAGCGGCGTATTCAGCGTGCGCCAGCTTCCGCCTTCGGGGCGCGTGCTGACGTACAGCAGGGCGGGGTTGGAAACGCGCCGCCAGACCGTCACCTCCACCGTGGCCGTGGCGGCGTCCGCCAGCGGCACTTGGACGCGCACGGCGTTGCTCTGGTGGAACCGCCCTGACGTGCTCAGGGCCGACATGTCGAGCGGCGTATTCAGCGTGCGCCAGCTTCCGCCTTCGGGGCGCGTGCTGACGTACAGCAGGGCGGGGTTGGAAACGCGCCGCCAGACCGTCACCTCCACCGTGGCCGTATCCGAACGCTGGGTGAGGGCGAGCGCCGCGCCGCCGGCCGCTCCGCTCAGGGCGATCACGCCCAGCAAGAAGATGATCCATTTCGCTGTCACAAGGAGCCCCATCCTGACCAAGTGAGCAAGGTCGCTTGCGACAGTTCCCAAGCTGCGGTGAGCCACGAAGGGGGCGATGGCGCGCCCCTGCCCCCCGGACTTGGGCTCACCGCTTACTGATTTCGGAACTGTCGCAAGCGTGAGGTATACGCGACGGGTGAATCACTGACAACGAGCGCGCGGCGCCCACGCGCTGGAGCATCAGGGGCGCGGCCTACGGGGCGTGGGGGCCGTCCTGTCCCGGGGCCTCAGCGAGAAGCGCGCGGAGGTGGGGGATCAGTTCGGGGATGTCGCGGCTGATGATGTCCCACGCGACATCTTCATCAATGGAACCGTACCCGTGGATGACCCGGTTCCTCGCGTCGATGATGTCGCGCCAGGGAATCTCCGGATGGGCTTCCCGGAAGGCCGGTGGGATGTTGTTCGCCGCCTCACCCAGAATCCCGATGTTCCACAGCGTCGCGTCGCGGACGACCCTGGTGCTGAAGACAAGCTCGCGGTCGAGCCCGGCCGTGTGCATCAGGGTCCACCGGCAGCATTCGAGCATGTCGCCCACGTACAGATCCCAGCGACGCTCAGACATGGATCGCCTCCGCCTCGACGTAGGGGCGCAGTTCGGGGCGCAGTTCCCTGTCCGTGACGAAGTCAATCGAATGGCCAAGCATGTCTTCGAGGTAGTGCCAGGCGCCGAAGTACCGCTTCGAGCCGAGAGGCCGCTCGAAGGTGACGAGGATGTCGATGTCGCTGTCCGGTCCCGCTTCGCCGCGGGCCGTGGACCCGAAGAGGGCCAGGTCGATGACCCCGAAGCGCTCGGCCAGCACCGGCTTGTGCTCGCGCAGCAGCGCCAGCGTCTCGTTCTTGCCCGGCGCCCGGTCCGCCATCGCTCTCCCCGTTCGCCAACAGGATACCCCGCCCCCACCCGTCCCCCAACAGCCAGGAGCCAACAGCCCCCGCGCGCCCCGGCTAGCCCTGCGCCGCGCGCCAGCGCGGGGGCGGCAGCGTGCCCGCGCGGAAGGCGGCGACCGTCTCCGCGATGGCCTCGTCGACCGCCGCGAGGAACGCCTCCGGCGCGCCGTCGTTGTGGAAGACGCGGTCGGCGAGGGGCGCCCGCTCGCGCCAGTCGCGCGCGGAGGCCAGCCGCTGCTCCGCCTCCTCCCGCGAGAGCGACCGCGTCTCCATCAGCCGCGCGATCGCCGTCTCGTCCGCCGTCACCACGAGCCAGGCGGCGTCCGCCTTCTCCAGGTAAGCGTTCTCCAGCAGGTTGACCGCCTCCAGCACGGCGATGCCGTCCTCCGGCAGCTCCGCCCGCCAGCGGTCGAGCAGGGCCATGAAGGAGGCGGGGATGTCGCCGATGGCCTCGCGCAGGGCCGCCATGCGCTCCGGCTTGCCGAAGACCATGCCCCCGAGCACGCGCCGATCGATCACGCCGTCCGCGCCCACGATCTCCGCGCCGAACTCCGCCACCACCCGCCCGAAGCCCGGCGTGCCCGGCGCGTACATGCGGTGCACCTCGCGGTCGGCGTCCACGTGGATCGCGCCGTGCGCCTCCGCGAGACGCCCGCGGAGCAGGCTCTTGCCCGCCGCGATCGAGCCGGTGACGCCGAGTAGCAAGGGCACGCCGTATTCTAGGCGGCTGGACCCCATGGAAGCTCGCGAAGCCGCCGACGCCATCCGCACGGCCTTCCCCGATCTCGGCGAGGCCCCCGTGCGCGCCCTGCGCCACGGCTGGTCGCACTGGACCTTCGCCCACGGCGACCGCGTCTTCCGCTTCCCGCGCACCGCCAACGACGCGCGGCTGCTGGAAGGCGAGATGCGGCTCCTGCCGCTGATCGCGCCCCGCCTGCCCGCGCCCGTCCCCGTCCCCGAGTGGGTGGGCGAACACGACGGTCGGCTCTTCGCGGGCTACCCCGTCATCGAGGGGCGAGCGCTGCGGCGGGTCACCCTCTTCGGCCCCGGCGGCGGGACGATCGCGCACGAGATCGGCCAGTTCCTCACGGCCCTCCACGGCGTTCCCCCCGAGGAGGCCGCCGAGGCGCTTGGCGCCCCCCTCCCCGAGCACATCCCCGACCCTCGCGGCTGGCTCGAAGACATCCGCATGAGCGTCTTCCCCCGCCTCTCCGCCACCCTCCGCGTCGCCGTCGATAGCGGCTTCACCCGCCACGCCAGGGCCCACTTCGATCCGCCTCCTCGCCTCGTCCACGCCGACCTCTACTTCGAGCACATCATCGAACGGCACGGCCGTCTCGCCGGCGTCATCGACTTCAGCGACGCCGCCCTGCGCGACCCCGCCGTCGACTTCGCGGGCATCCTCTCCAGCGGCGGCTGGCACGCCGTGGACGACATCGTTCGCTTCTACGACCGCCCACTCGGCGAGGACTTCCACGAGCGCGTCGAGTTCCACTACTGGACCGCGCCCCTCCACAACATCGTCTACGGAATCGACACCGGCGAGGAGCGCTACGTCGGCCTCGGGCGCTCGGCGCTCGCCCAGCGCATGCGCGAGACCGGCGTGCTCCCCGCCTGATGCGCGCGGCGCTAGAATGCGCCTCCGCGCCGCCCGCAGGAGGTTCGCCGTGGAGATCGCAGGGAAAGTCGCCATCGTCACCGGCGCCGCCTCCGGCATCGGGCGCGCCACCGCCATCGCCCTCGCCGCCGAGGGCGCCAGCGTCGTCGTCGCCGACGTCGACGCCGAAGGCGCCGCCGCCACCGTCGGCGAGATCACGGGCGCGGACGGCGCGGCGGTGTTCGTCGCCTGCGACGTCACCAGCCCCGAGAGCGTCGCCGCCCTCTTCGCCGAGGCCGAGGCGGCCTACGGCGGCGTCGACATCGTCCACAACAACGCGGGCATCTCCAGCGGCGAGCCCCACTGGCCCGAGGCCTCGCTGGAACGCATCGCCGAGGAGACCCACATCAACGCCGGCGGCGTGATGATGGGCACGCGCGAGGCCGTCCAGGCGATGCGCAAGCGCGGCGGCGGCGTCATCGTCAACACCGCCTCCACCGCGGGCGACGGCCACCTGCCCTTCGACCCGATGTACTCCGCCACGAAGAAGGCGGTCATGTCCTTCACGCAGAGCTGCGCGCCCCTCGCCGAGAGCGACAACATCCGCGTCAACGCCGTCTCGCCCGGCATGGTCAAGTCCGCCTTCCAGCGCAAGACCGGCGACGGCGAGCGCCCCGCCTCCTGGCTCCTCCCCGCCATCGAGCGCAACCGCGACGCCATCCTCCAGCCCGAGGACATCGCCGAGGCCGTCCTCGACTTCATCCGCGACGACTCGCAGGCGGGCGAAATCCGCACGGTCGCTCCCGCCTAGCGGGGTATCATTCCCGCGGACGCCGCCGCCATGCCGGAACTGCTCGACGACATCCGCATCATCGACCTCAGCGAGGGGCCCATCGCTGGCATGACCACCATGGTCCTCGCCGACTTCGGCGCGGACGTGATCAAGGTCGAGCGCCCCGGCGGCGATCCCTGGCGCACCGTCGCCAACGCGCCCATGTGGCTGCGGGGGAAGCGCAGCGCCGTGCTCGACCTCACGACGCAGGCGGGCCGCGAATCCCTCGCGCGCCTCGCCGCCAGCGCCGACGTGGCCGTGACGGCCATGCGCCCCGGCAAGGCGAAGGCCCTCGGCGCCGACTATGAGACCCTGCGCGCCGCCAACCCCGCGCTCGTCCAGTGCGCCATCACGGGCTTCGGGGCGAAGGGGCCGTACGCGGGCTATCCCGGCTACGAGGCGGTCGTGGCCGCGCGCCTCGGGCGGATGCTCACCTTCAGCGGCCTGCCCGACCGCGACGGCCCCGCCTACGCCGCCGTGCAGGCGGGCTCGCACGCGACCTCCCAGGCCGCGCTCCACGGCATCCTCGCCGCCCTCATGGCCCGCGACGCGACGGGCCGCGGCCAGCTCGTCGAGACGAGCCTCCTGCAGGGCCTCTTCGCCTACGACCTCGGCGGGCTCTACCGCGCCCAACTGGGCGAACGCCACCCCGAGACCTTCGCGGGGCTGGCCATGCCCGCCATGCCCACCCTCAACTACCACGCCCTCCAGACGAAGGACGGCCGCTGGCTCCAGTTCGGCAACCTCATGGCCCACCTCTTCGACAACTACCTCGCCGCCGCCGGGCTCGCCGACGTCTTCGCCGATCCCGACTACGAGGGCGGCCCCGCGCAGTGGCCGGAGGAGGCCCGCGAGCGCCTGCGCGACCGCATGTTCCAGCGCACCCTCGAACACACCGCCGACGAGTGGATGGAGACGTTCATCGAGCACGGCGGCGTGGCCGCCACGCCCTTCCAGAGCACCCAGCAGGCGCTCGACGACCCCGACCTCGTGCTCAACGGCCACGTCGTCGAGCGCGAGCACCCGAAGCTGGGGACCGTGCGCCAGCTGGGCGCGCTCGCGCGCCTCACGGCCACGCCCGGGGCCGCTGGCGAAGCCGGTCCCGAGCCCGGCGAGCACACCGAGGCGGTCCTCGCGGAGGCGGCCCGCCCGCGCCCGTCCGCACCCGCGCCCGCGCCCGCTTCCACGGTGTCAACGGCTGCGGAGCCGCCCCTGCGCGGCGTCACCGTGCTGGAGTTCGCCACGGTCATCGCCGCCCCTCTGGGCGCCGCCATCCTCGCGGACCTGGGCGCGCGTGTGATCAAGGTCGAGCCCATCGGCGGCGACCCCTTCCGCGGCATGGGCGTCGCCTCGCTCGGTGCCGCCCGCTGCAACAGCGGCAAGGAGAGCATCGCCCTCGACCTCAAGAGCGCCGAGGGCCAGGCCATCGTCCACGCCCTCGCCGCCTCCACCGACGTCGTCATCCACAACTACCGCCCCGGCGTGCCCGAGCGCCTCGGCATCGGCTACGAGACGCTCAAGGCCATCCGCCCCGAACTCGTCTACGTCTACGTCAACGGCTACGGGCGCTCCGGGCCGGGCGCGCACCGCCCCTCGACCCACCCCATCCCCGGGGCCGGGCTCGGCGGCGCCCTCATGCAGATGGGCGAGGGCATGCCGCCCGTCTGCGAGACCATCCCCGAACTGCGCGAGGTCGCCCGCAAGTTCTTCCGCGCCAACGAGCTCAACCCCGACCCCAACACCTCCGTCGTCGTCGCCTCCGCCTCCCTGCTCGGTCTCTACGCGCGCCGCCGCTTCGGCGCGGGGCAGGAGGTGTTCGTCGACATGTTCGGGGCGAACGCCTGGGCCAACGCCGACGACTTCCTCTCCTACGCGGGCAAGCCCCCCCGCCCCGTCCCCGACGCCGCCCTCTACGGGCTGAACGCGACGTGGCGCCTCTACCGCGCCGCCGAGGGTTGGGTCTTCCTCGGCCTCGCCGCGCAGCGCGAGTGGGAGCGCTTCTGCGCGCTCGCGGCCCGCGACGGCCTCGCCGCCGACGCCCGCTTCGCCACCCCCGAGACGCGCGCCGCCAACGACGCCGCCCTCGCCGGGGCGCTCGCCGCCCTCTTCGCCGAGCGCCCCGCCGGCGAGTGGGAGGCGCTGCTGGCGGGCGCGGGGCTCGGCTGCGTGCGCGCCGACGCCGCCCCCGTCCACGAGTTCATCGCGAAAGACGGGCACGTCGCCGCCAACGGCCTGCGCGTCCCCACCCGCAACACGAACTACGGCGAGTACGAGCGCTACGGCCCCCTCACCGCCTTCAGCGGGAACCGGCTGGAACTGGGCGGCTTCCCCCTCGCGGGAGAGCAGGCGGACCGCATCCTCGCCGAACTCGGCTACGACGCCCGCGCCATCGAGGAACTGCGCGCCAGGGGCGTCGTCTGGTCGGAGACGCCCGCCCCGCTCGCCGCCGTGAGCGCCTGATGCCCGACTCCTACGCCGGCCGCCTGCTCATCGCCACGCCCAACATCGAGGACCCCAACTTCTGGCGCGCCGTCGTCCTCCTCTGCGCGCACGATGCCGAGGGCGCGTTCGGGCTGGTGCTGAACCACCCGATGGAGGCCGAGGCCGTGGCCGTCCACCTGCCCGAGTGGCAGGGCAGCGCGGTCGAGCCGGCGGTGCTCTTCCGGGGCGGCCCCGTCTCCACATCGTCCGTCTTCGCCATGGCCGCGGGCGAGGACCTGCCCGTCGACCGCTGGGGCCTCCGCATCGCCCCCGGGCTGGGCCTGGTCGATCCGGGCAAGGGGCCGCAGCACTTCGGGGGACGCCTCGGGCGGATGCGCTTCTTCGCGGGCTACGCGGGCTGGGGCGCCGGCCAGCTCGAAGGCGAGATCGCGACCCACGGCTGGTTCATCGTCGACGCCCTCCCCGATGACCCCTTCGCGAACGAGCCCGCCGGCCTCTGGCGCGAGACCCTGCGCCGCCAGGGCGGCGAACTCGCCCGCTTCGCCACCCACCCCGCCGAGCCCGGCGTCAACTGAGCCGCTCGTGGCTGGTGGGCGCGTCTTTGACGTATCCCGCGGCCTCCGCTTAGCTGTCCAGACCGGAGGGGCGCGGTGGCGAAGCCGGTTGCCGACACCGTCCCGGATCGCGCTCGGAGGCGCCATCGCGCGGAGCGAACTGGTGCGGGCGGCCTAACCCCCGGCTACATCCCCGGCAGGATGACGAGCGTGCCGGGCGCGCCTTCGATGCGGAGGCCGCGCACGGCCGCGTAGCCGTCCGAGTTGTACCAGGCCTTGGCCGTCTCCACGTCGGCGAACTCGATGAGGACGAAGCGGTTGTTCGGCACCTCGCCCTCGATGACCTCGGGCTCCTCCGTGTAGGCGAGCACCTTGGCGTTGTGCGGGGCGAGCGTGCCGCCCGCTCCGGCCAGGTACTGGTTGAGCTTGTCGCGGTCCTCGACCCGACCCTGCGCGAGCACGTATGCGGCCATCGTCTTCCTCCTGCTGGGCGCTGAACGTGCGCGCCATGCTACGCGATGGAGGAACTGGTGACTGGCGCGCAGCCGCAACGGCCTGCGCCAACCACCGCCCACCAACCACCGGCCACCAACCACCAGTCACCAACCCCCTCACATCGCCTCGATGCCCTGGTACTCCTGCGAGAAGACGCACTCCTGCAGGCCGAGCCCCACGTCGTTCGGGTCGTCGAGGTTCGTGTAGCGCGTGTACAGCTCCGCGAAGTGGCCGCCGGGGCGCTGCTTCACCTCGTTCCCCTCCAGGTCCCGCACGATCACCGGGTGGGAGACGTCCCAGACCTCGCCCTCCACCGTGTCGCCGCGGTAGACGCCCCGCCCCAGCCCGTCGTCCCAGCCGCCCCAGTAGCCCCCGCCCTGCATGTACACGGGCTTGCTCACCGTCTCCAGCAGGAAGCGGTCCACGCCGCCGTCCGGGCGCGTCAGGTCCAGCCGCGCGCTCTTCAGCCGCGGGAACCCGTCCTCGAACTCCGTGCTCACCACGTCGATGTCGGTGTACGCCCAGCCCTCCTTGCCGGAGTCGTAGGGATAGTCGATGCGGCTGTGCACGCGCCCCAGTTCCGGCAGTTCGCCGCCCCCCGTGCCCGCCGCCACGATCGTGCCGTCCGTGCGGTGGCGGAACGAGCAGTACATGGAGCGGTCGGGGAAGCGCACCAGCGCCCACCAGCGCGCCCCCGGCGATCCCCACACCGAGCGCCGCCGCTCGCTGGGCGCGGCGTGGCGGTTCGGCTGCTCGCCCTCGCCCGTGTTCGCCTGCCCCCAGGAATGGTCCTTCGCCCCCACCCAGCCGTCGTCCATCTCGAAGCGGTACTCCTTCCCCCCCACCTTGATCCAGCCCGAGAGCCAGCCCAGCTGCACGAGGTTCGAGCGCTCGCCCACCAGGCGCCCGTCCTGGTACGTCCGCACCCCCGGACACTCGTCGTAGGGCGGCGCCGAACTCTCCCAGAGGATGTCGAAGGAGCAGTCCACGTCCGTCTCCTCCAGCCCCAGCCGCAGCGTCCGCAGCCCGCGGATGATCTCCTGCGAGAACGGCCCCACGGTCAGGTCGTCGATGTCCGGGCGCAGCTTGCGCGTGGCGCGCACGTTGTACTGCTTCCCCTCCCCCGTGCTCAGGATCGAGTAGGCGTCGATCACGTTCGTGTTGTGGTACAGCCGCAGCGCCGTGATCAGGTTCACCTCGCCGCCCGGATCGCCGATGCAGTGCCAGTAGCCGTCGCTCCAGCCCGGGCTCGGATTCGCGATGACGTCGAACGTGTCCAGCGTCTGGTGGCGGGGCCACTCGTCCAGTTCGGTGAGGGCGCGGCGTGGGGACATGGGGCGTACCTCCGGCGGGTTGCGCCCGCGCAGGATACCCCCTGCGCCGCCCGCCCGCCGTGATCGCCCGTGCGCGCAACGCCGCCGCCCGTACAATCCCCGCCACTATCCCCGTCCCGGAGGGTTCCACCATGGCAGACGACGTGTTCTCGATGGAAGGCAAGACGGTCATCGTCACCGGCGCCAGCTACGGCTTCGGCGTCACCTGGGCGACCGCGCTCGCCGAGCGCGGGGCCGACATCGTCGGCACCTCCCGCAGCCTCGACCGCCTCGGCGATACCGCCGCCCTCGTCGAGGGCGCGGGCCGCCGCTTCCTCCCCGTCGCCTGCGACGTGACCGACTACGAGCAGGTCGAGGCGCTCATGCAGGCCGCCTGGGACGAGTTCGGCACGGTCGACGTGCTCATCAACAACGCCGGCATCTCCGACCTGAGCGCCTGGCGCGCGGAGCACTCCGACAACGACATGTTCCGCCAGATCGTCGAAACCGACCTCACCGGCCTCTGGTACTGCTGCCGCGCCGCCTCGCAATACTTCCTGCGCCAGGGCCACGGCAACATCATCAACCTCAGCTCCATCTTCGGCGTCGGCGGCTTCGAGGGCCGCACCCCCGGCTACTTCGCCGCCAAGGGCGGCGTCACCCGCCTCACCGAGTTCCTCGCCGTCGAGTGGGGCGACCGCGGCATCCGCGTCAACGCCCTCGCCCCCACCGTCTTCGATACCCCCATGACGCACGACGGCCTCATCCAGAGCGGCGTCATGGAGATGCTCGAAGGGCGCACCCCCATGCGCCGCATCGGCCAGATCGAGGACCTCGTCGGCCCCATCGTCTTCCTCGCCTCCGACGCCTCCCAGTACGTGACCGGCGCCATCCTGCCCCTCGACGGCGGCCTCACCGCCAGCCGCGGCTACGCCCCCGGCCCCTGGCCCATGGACGAGTTCGACCCCGAGGGCCGCGGCAAGCCCATCATGCCCGGCGACCCCTGGGAGTAGCGGGCGGCGGTGGCCGGTGACCAGTGATCGGTGATTGGTGATCGGCAATCACGAGCAAATGCCGAGCGGGCCACCAGCCACCGACCACCGATCACCAGCCACCAACCACCAGCCACCAGCCACTACCCCCCAACCGCCATCCGCCGCGTCACCTCGTAGATCATCTGGCAGCTCAGCCGGAAGCTGTCCAGCGTCATGCGCTCGTTGTGGCCGTGGACCGTGCGCGCGTGGCCCGGCGACGTGAGCCCGCCCGAGAAACCGTAGGCCACCACGCCCCGGTTGCGGAACACGCGGCTGTCCGTGAACCCCGGCGTCACCCCCGGCGTCACCACCGCGTCCTCGACCAGTTCCCGCACCACCGACTCGATCGTCGTGAACAACTCCGTGTCGTGCGCGCTCGTGCCCGAGGCGCCCGCGAACACCCGCTCGATCCGCACCTTCGGGTCGTCGATCACGCGCGCCACCTCCGCCTCGAACGCGTCCGCGTCCACGCCCGGCAGCAGGCGGCAGTCGAGCGTCGCCTCCGCGCGCCCGGGGATCACGTTGTGCTTCACCCCCGCGCTCGCCGTCGTCGCGCTGATCGTGTTCGTCAGCAGCGCCCGCACGCGCCCGTCGCCCGTCGCCGTCTTCTGCAGCTCCTTGATCGACCGCCCCCCGCGGTAGACGCCCGCCCGCTCCAGCCGCTCGAAGTACTCCTCCAGCACGGGCGAGAGGCTGGGCTCGCGCTTCCACTCATGCAGCCGCCCCAGCGCGCGCACGAGCCGGTCGAGCGCGTTGTCGCCGTGGGGCACGGAGCCGTGGCCCCCCCGCCCCTCCGCCACCAGCCGCAGCCAGAGCGGCCCCTTCTCCCCCGTCGTCACCGTGAACACGGGACGCTCCACGCCGAACAGCTTGGTCGAGCCGCCCCCGCCCTCGTTGATCACGTACTCCGCCGCCAGCGCCTCCGGGTGGTGCGCTTCCAGCCACTCGATGCCGCGCGTTCCGCCCGCCTCCTCGTCCGCCACCGCCAGGAACACGACGTCCCGCGCCAGCGGCGGCCCCGAGCGCTTCAGCAGCAGCACCGTCAGCAGCTCCGCCACCCCCAGCCCCTTCATGTCGAGCGCGCCCCGCCCCCAGATCTCGCCGTTGCGCACGATCCCCGCGAACGGCTCCTCGTCCCAGTACTCGCGCTCCACCGGCACCACGTCGGTGTGATTCAGCAGCATCAGCGGCTGCTTGCGCCCGTCGCCCTCCAGGACCGCCCGCAGCGACACGCGGTCGTCCCCCGCGTCGAACAGCTCGAACGCGATCCCCTCCCGTTCGAGGATCGCCCCGAGGAAGTCGCACGCCAGCCGCTCCCGCCCCGGCGGGTTCGACGTGTCGATGCGCAGGTACTCCCGCAGGATGCCGAGCGCCTCCTCGCAGGCCGCGTCCCAGTCGACCGGCGGCGCGGACGGCGTCACTCCGCCACCCCGTACACGGCGGCGGAGTTGTCGTGCAGGATCTTCCGCAGCACGTCCTCCGGCAGCCCGCCCAACTCCCGCTCGATGAAGTCCCGCGGGTAGATCGCCGTCGAGTTCGGCCCCGGCGACATGCTCGTCGGGTGGGGGAAGTCCGTCTCGTAGAGGATGTTGTCCGCCCCGATCTGCTCGATCGCCTTCAGCGCGCTCCCCCGCTCGAACCAGAAGCAGGCGTAGCACTGCCGCCGGAAGTACTCGCTCGGCAGCAGGTCCATCTCCGGGTGCTCCTCGCGGCAACCGCTGTTCACCCACTGCCAGTCCATCGCCTCCAGCAGGAACGGCACCCACCCCACCCCGCTCTCCACCGAGACGAACTTCAGCTCCGGGAAGCGGTGGCAGATGCCCGACAGGATCATGTCCATGACGGCGGTCGAGTTGTCCAGGAAGATCTGGACCGTCGCCTTCGCGTACGCCGCCTGCCGCCCGTTGTTCACGTTCGCGTCGCGGATGACGGAGAGGTCGCCGGACCCGATGTGGAAGTTGATCGAGAGCCCCAGGTCCTGCGCCTGCGCCCACAGCGGATCCCAGTGCGGGTCGGTCACGTGGGGGAAGCCGAACGCGTGCGGCTGGCTCGTCATCAGCACGCCCCGGTGCCCCCGCTCCTTCGCCCGCCGCATCTCCGACAGGCACAGCTCCACGTCCCAGAAGGGCGTCGCCATGATCGGGATGAAGCGCTCCGCCGCCGGCGCCGTCCACTCAATGAGGAAGTCGTTGTAGGCGCGCACGCACTCCGCCATCAACTCCGGCTCCCGCAGCCGCAGGAAGTTCCCCGACCCGAAGCCCCCCACGTTCGGGTAGATCACCTGCGAATGGATGCCGTACTCGTCCATCCGCTGGAGCCGCGCCCCCACGCTGAACGCCCCGTGGTCCGCCTGCGGCAGGGAAGGCGGATGGTCCGGCGGCGGGTCCGTCCAGCCCGCCATCGCCGCGCTCGCCGTCGGCCCCGCCGGCTTGCCCCCCATGAACCAGCGGTCCTCGTTGATCTCCGGGTCGAACTTCACGTGCGGCACGAGGTCGCCCCACGTCCGCCGCGACACCCGGCTCGTCCACAGGTCCTCCGGCTCCGAGACGTGGCTGTCCGCATCGATCACCTTGATCCGCTCGACGATAGCGGCCATGGCGTCCCTCCCCGCGCAGCGCGCGTCCGCGGGAGCATACGCGCCCGCACGGCCCCTTGGTGCGGCAGCGAAGATATGGTACATTTGTTCGCGCGGCGAGAATCACCGAAATTGTCCGCTGGGAGAGTCAGGTGCCTATCGACTCGGTAATGGGCGCTGGAACTAGGTCGCCAGTCGTCGGAGAGCCTCGGCGCTGACCACGGGCTGACGGTACAATGGCGCACGCTGTGGGGCAGTCCGCTACCCTCGACCAGTTCTTCACCAAGCCGGAGATCGCCGAGCAATGCTGGCGCACGCTCTCTGACATTCTGGGCCGCGTCGAGATGGCTGGGCCGGGGGACTTCTTCTTCGTGGAACCGTCGGCCGGTGCTGGCGATTTCTTCGATGTCTTGCCTCCCGGCCGCAGGGTGGGAATCGACATTGAGCCCCGTCGCGAAGAATTCATCCGCCACGACTTCCTCCAGTGGACTCCGGATCACCTCGATGTCGATACGCCCCGTGCTGGCATCGCTGTGATTGGCAATCCGCCGTTCGGGAAGCGGGGCAAGATGGCCGTCGCCTTCTTCCAGCACGCCAGCCTGATCGCGGACACGATCGGCTTTATCGTCCCGGTCATCTTCCGCAAGCACTTCATCCACAAGCAACTGCCCCTGGACTTTCGCTGGGTTCACTCCATCCCGCTTCCCCGCGACGCCTTCTGGACGGACGCGCGCCCCAGCTACAACGTGAACACGGAGTTCCAGATCTGGACGCGTCTTGCGGTGGACCTGACCGATCAGCGCCTCCACAAGCCGCCGCCGATTCGCCACCGAGACTTCAAGCTCTACCAGTACAACAACACGCCCGACGCACTGAAGGTCTTCGGCTACGACTTCGACTTTGCCGTTCCCTGCCAGGGATGGCAGGATTACTCCCGCAGGGAGCGCAGCGCAGAGGGATGCGAGCCCCACAAGCAGTGGATGCTCATCAAGGCCCACACGTTCGCGGCTCTCCGTCGCCTCTACGCCCGCATCGACTACGAGGCCCTCGCCCTCGCCCACACCACCAGCGTCCCCGGCTTCCGCAAGGGAGACCTCGTCAAGGAGTACACCCAGCGCTATGGCTAGCCTGGCAGAGTTCTTCGAGTATCTCCGTGACCAGAAGCGGCGCTTCTTGAACGCTGACACGGGAGCTGACTTCGAGCGTCGCATCTACACCGAGATGGATCAGCGGGTAGGCTTGTCCCGTATCCAGAACGATCAGATCCCGAGGGACACGTTCACCGAGATCAAGCGACGGGTACAACTCAAGACCTCGGTAGGCGGCAAGAGGAACACCACGGCCTTTCGGAAGCACTTTCTCTTCCAGCCTTACGGCTCCCAAGATTACCCCGATCTCTTGGTGCTCAACGGGGACGTTCTCCACGCGATCGAGATCAAGTTCTCCAGGGGACGGCAGGGGAGGCCGATGTGGAACAGCGGCGCTCCGCGGCCATCCGGTATCTACGTGTTCGGGGCGTATGAGCGTGGCGACCTGACGTTCTTCATGGGCGGAAGCGTCCTCTCGCCGGAGGATGCCAAGGCAATGCACGACGAGTGGGACAAAGTGCAGTCGGACGTCCAAGACTTCAATTCGCTCCAGATGAGCGAGCAGACCTACGGATTCCATCTCTACGCCCGCAAGGCATTCGACCAGAACAAGTCCACCAACCCCGACGCCATCACTGACTTTTTCGCGAACCCCAACCGCAAGCAGCTTGAGGATGAAGTGGTTGATTACTTGCAAAGCCTCGATTCTTAAGCCAAGTGAGGGGCGAGCCACTCCGGACAGGGCTCGGAGGCCGCGCCCGGAGTAGCTTGGGCCCTACTCCTACTGGCGGTTGCAGGGCGGGTCGTACCGCTGGCGGATGTCCCGCTCTTCGGCGAGGCGGGCAGCCTTCCCGCCATGGTTGACGCGCACGTGGATGTGCGTGGCCCCATGGCGGTTGATGCACGCCCGCTGGTGGTGGTTGTCGAACCTGATGCCCAGGTTCTCGGTCTCCCCCGCGTAGATGGCCTGCCAGAGCCCACGGGCGTTCTTCTTCGCGAAGATGTAGTTGGCGGGGAGGGCCCTGAAGCTCTCGCCCACCTTGAAGATGCTGTACTCGTAGCGCTTCCCGGACTGGCCGGTCCACACGCAGGTTTCCACCTTGGTGGAGGGCTGCGTCGACATTGGTTTACTCCAGTGACTAGTTGGCGTTTGACCTCGCGGCCACCGATGCACAGAATCACGCCAGCGGTCTGAGACGGCCAGTGGGCCGCATGACGACCTCCTTCTTGGCGGTGGGGGGCCTTCGCTTGGTAGGCCTGACCCCCCACCGCCAGTCGTTCCCCTCACTAGGGCTCAGCGAGGATTCCCGCCGTCCCGGAGGGGATGCGTACGTTAGCACTCCTGTGCTGAGAGTGCTAGGCTTCTCGTCCCTCTGAGTGAGCGCGTAAACATTTCTTGATATATGGTCCCTTATGTCTATAGTATTGTTCCCCCTCACGCTGGCCGGAACAGCACCAGCGTGACCTCATCCGTCACGTCCTCGTACACCGCCTCCAGCGCCATGCCGATGCGCACCTCCTCGATCGCGCAGCCGACGATGTTCGTCGTCAGGCGCGGGCCTTCCTCCAACTCCACGATGCCGATCACGTAGGGCGCCCGGGCCGCGAAGGCGGGCGACGTGCCCCGCCGGTCGACCGTGTACGAGTACAACGCGCCGCGCCCGCTCGCCTCCACCCACTCCGTCGCCGGATCGAGACTGCCGGGGCTGAAGGCGCGCGGGTAGAAGTAGGGCTCGCCCTCCGCCGTGCGCGGCAGAAGCAGGCGGTGTTCGCGCGCCGCCTCCCAGAACGGGGCCGTCGCGGGCGTGGGCCGGGGCAGGATGCGCGGCGGCGGCTCCGCCATCATCCGCCCTCCAGCACCAGCGCCACCTGCTCCGACATGAAGCCGCCCGTGCCCGTCACGTAGCCGCGCTCCGCACCCGCCGCCTGCCGCGCCCCCGCCCGCCCCTGGATCTGCGTGACCGCGTCGATCACGTGCGACATCCCGCCCGCCGCCCCGCCCTGGCCCATCCCCAGCTGGCCCCCGTGCGTGTTCAGCGGCCAGTCGCCCCCGAAGCGCAGGTCGTGCTCCTCCACGAAGCGCCCGCCCTCGCCCTTCGCGCAGAAGCCCGAATCCTCGATCGTGAGCAGCACCGTGATCGTGTAGCAGTCGTACAGCGAGGCCACGTCGATCGCCTCCCGCCCGAGGCCCGCCATCGCGAAGGCGCGGTCCGCCGCCGCCGCGATCGGGATCTGCGTCAGCGAGGGCGCGTACGTGATCGACTTGTGCGTCACGCGCTCGCCGAAGCCGCTCACGAGCACGGGCCGCGGGCCCGTCCGCCGCGCCCGCTCCAGCGTCGTCACGACCACGCCCGCGCCCCCCGCGCAGGGCATCACGATCTCCAGCAGCCGCAGCGGATCGACGACCAGCGGCGAGTTGAGCACGTCGTCGATGCTGATGGGCTGGTCGCGGAAGATCGCCTTCGGGTTGCGGAGCGCGTTCTCGCGCGCCTGCACCGCGATCTTCGCGAGCGTGCGCGCCTCCAGCCCGTACTCGTGCATGTAGCGCTGCGCCACCATCGCGAAGTGCGAGTTCGGGTTGATCAGCCCGTAGGGCGCGTCGAACTGGCCGTGGGGCGCCCCCCAGGCGTCCGCCCCCAGCATCCAGCCCTGCGCGCGCGGCTTCGTCCCCGGCTCCGGCGGCGCGGGCACCGAGGGCAGCAGGCAGAGGCACGCCTCGCAGACCCCCGCCTCGATCGCCGCCGCCGCCCGCCACACCATCGCCGCCGCGTTCGCCCCGCCCAGGTCCACCACCTCCCCGTAGTTGGCGGCCACGCCCAGGTACTCGGCCACCGCCGCCGGCGCGAACATGGGCGCGTCCCCCAGCCGCGTACAGAGGACGCCGTCGATCTCGCCCAGCTCCATGCCCGCGTCCGCGAGCGCCTCGCGCGCCAGCTTCGCATACGCCTCCAGCCCGAACATGGGCGCGTCCCAGCGCCGTTGCGGCGCCCACTCCGCCGTCCCGCTGATCGCCGCCCGCCGCCCGTTTCGCATGGTCGCGCGCCTCCGGCGGTCAGCCTACCGGAGCGCGCCCCCCGCCGTCGCCGCTTGCGTCCGCGCGCGCGGCTGGCCAAGCTGCGCGGCGGCCATGCGCATCGCCTCGCTCCTGCCCAGCGCCACCGAGATCGCCTTCGCCGTGGGCGCGGGCGATGAGGTCGTGGGCGTCTCGCACGAATGCGACCACCCCGCCCAAGCGCGCGGCCTGCCCGTCCTCACCGGCCCCGCCGTCGAGACGCGCGGCCTCCCCCAGGCGGAGATCGACGCCGCCATCAGCGGCCTGCTCGCCTCCGGCGGCTCCACCTACGCCATCGACGCGCCCCGCCTGCGCGAACTGCGCCCCGACCTCGTCATCACCCAGGCGCTCTGCGACGTCTGCGCCGTCAGCGAGGGGCAGGTCCACCGCGCCGTCCACGAGCAGCAGCTCGGCGCGCGCGTCCTCACGCTTACGCCCCTCGACCTCGAAGGCGTCGCGCGCTCCATCGAGGAGGTGGGCGACGCCACGGGCCACGCCGCCGCGGGCGCGCGCCTGGCGGCGGAGATGCGCGAGCGCATGGCCGCCCCCGCCGCGACTCCCGCGCCCCGCCCGCGCGTGCTCGCCCTCGAATGGCTCGACCCGCCCTACGCCGGCGGCCACTGGGTGCCCGAGCAGATCGCGCTCGCCGGCGGCGTGGACGCGCTCGGCGGCCCCGGCCGCAAGTCCGAGCGCGTCACCTGGGAAGCCGTCGCCGCCAGCGCCCCCGACGTCGCCCTCCTCCTGCCCTGCGGCCTCTCCCTCGATGAGGTCGTGCGCGAAGCCGCCGCCCTCGCCCAGCGGCCCGAATGGCGCGCCCTCCCCGCCGTCGCCAACGGCGCCGTCTGGGCGCTCGACGCCAACGCCTGGTTCAGCCGCCCCGGCCCGCGCCTCCTCGAAGGCGTCGCCGCCCTCCGCGCCATCCTCGCCGCCCCCGCCGCCAGCCGCCCCATCCCCGGCGCCCGCCGCCTCCCCGCCCCCTGAGCCCACGCGAGGGAGAAGGTCCCGCCGCCCCCCTGCGGTACCATGGACGCATGCAGTGTCCGCGCGATTCCGCCACTCTCATCATCGAACACCACCGGGGCATCGAGGTCGACCACTGCCCCGCCTGCAACGGGCGCTGGCTCGACCACCACGAACTGGACGAACTCGAAGCGCGCACCGCCCCGCACGAGAGCCAGCGGCGCGCCACCATCGAGTACGCCAGGCGCCCCAGCGACCTCAACTGCCCCGCCTGCGGCAAGCGGATGCGCGCCTTCAACTACCGCGCCTACAACCTCGAGCTCGACACCTGCGAGGACCAGCACGGCTTCTGGGTCGATGCGGGCGAGGAGGGCCGCATCCGCGACGTCATGGAGGAGCGCGTGCGCGGCCTCAACCGCGCCGCCTCCGCCGAGGAAGCCTGGGCCGACTTCCTCGAAGGCGCCAGCGGCAAGTCCCTCTGGGACCGCATCGGCCGCATTTTCCGCGGCGACCGCTAGGCTGACCGCAACGGAGCCTGTGCTACGCTCGCGCGGGCGCGGCGCGGCCCCATGCGCGGCGCGAGACGGACCGGTGCGAGCACACAGCGACCCATGATGATCCAGGGAACACGCAGAGAGCGCGGAGCCGCCCCCGTCTGGTGGGCGCCCGCCACGCGCGTCGGCTCCACCATCGTCCACTTCATGCGGCTGGAGGCCGCGAGCGGCGTCGTCCTCCTCGCCGGCGCCGTCGTCGCCCTCGTCTGGGCCAACGTCCACAACGGCTCCTACCACGACGTCTGGGACCACCACTTCGAGTTCGGCCTCGTCCTCTTCGGCGAAAGCTTCGCCATCGATGAGAGCCTCACCTACCTGGTGAACGACGCCCTCATGGTCGTCTTCTTCTTCGTCGTGGGCATGGAGATCAAGCGCGAACTGGTCGTGGGCGAACTGCGCGACCCCCGCCGCGCCGCCGTCCCCATCATCGGCGCCGCGGGCGGCATGATCGCCCCCGCCGCCCTCTTCGCCGCCCTCAACGCCGGCGGCGGCGGGATCGACGGCTGGGGCATCCCCGTCGCCACCGACATCGCCTTCGTCGTCGGCCTCCTCGCCCTCTTCGGGCGGCGCCTGCCCGCCGGGCTGCGCGTCTTCCTGCTCACCCTCGCCATCGTCGACGACATCGGCGGCATCGCCATCATCGCCGTCTTCTACACCGACGACCTCTCCCTGCCCTGGCTGGGCGGCGCCATCGGCCTCGTCGCCCTTGTCGTCGCCGCCCAGCGCTTCGGCGTCCGCCACGTCTGGATCTACGCCGTCGCCGGCATCGTCCTCTGGTACGCCACGTTCGAGTCCGGCGTCCACGCCACCATCGCCGGAGTCGTGCTCGGGCTCCTCACGCCCGCCCGCCCCTTCCGCGGGCGCGACGTGATGCACGGCCTGGAGCACGCCCTGCTGCCCTACACCAGCTTCGTCATCGTGCCCCTCTTCGCCCTCGCCAACGCGGGCGTCGAGGTCACCCCCGGCGCGCTCGGCGACGCCTTCGGCGGGCGCGTCGCCTGGGGCGTCGTCCTCGGCCTCGTGGCCGGCAAGTTCGTCGGCATCAGCCTCACCACCCTCGTCGGCGTGCGCCTCGGCGCGGGACGCCTCCCCGCCGGCGTCAACGCCGGGCACGTCTTCGGCGCCGCCCTGCTCGCGGGCATCGGCTTCACCGTCTCCCTCTTCATCGCCGAACTCTCCTACGACTACGCCTCGCCCCTCCTCGACCAGGCCAAGATCGGCGTGCTCACGGGCTCCCTCATCGCGGGCGCACTGGGCGCCGCCTTCCTCTACGCCGTCTCCCGCGTCTCCCCCACCAGCGCCGAGCACAGCTCGATGGAGAGCATCGACGACTGAGGCCCCCTTGACCCGCCCCGCCCCGCGCGCCCATCCTCCCCGCATCCCCCGCGCCGGAGGCCCGCCATGCCCACCCCACCCGCCGAAGCCGAGGTCCTGACCTATCTCGATTCGCTCTCCAACTGGGGGCGCTGGGGCGACGACGACGAGCTCGGCGCCCTCAACCTGATCACGCCCGGCAAGCGCCGCGCCGCCGCCGCCCTCGTGCGCGAGGGAATCAGCGTCTCCTGCTCCTGGGAGATCGAGACGCGCCCCCAGCCCGACCACGCCTTCGGCACGCCCCAGCGCTACATGCTCGCCACCGGCCAGGGCCTCAGCGACGAGCACCGCGTCGGCGCCACCGGCGCGCGCAACGCGGGCGCGCTCGAATTCATCGGCTTCATCTTCCACGGCTACGCCATCACCCACATCGACGGCCTCTGTCACTTCTTCTGGG
Organism: Tepidiformaceae bacterium; assembly: GCA_963664025.2. Lineage (GTDB taxonomy): Bacteria > Chloroflexota > Dehalococcoidia > Tepidiformales > Tepidiformaceae > UBA2991. The sequence continues at coordinate 462,830 of OY760861.2, forward strand.
ACGGGAAGATGTACAACGGCAAGCCCGCCGAACTCGTCACCTCCGGCCTCGGCGCGACCCACCACGCCATCACCGCGCTCAAGGATGGCATCGTCACGCGCGGCGTCCTCCTCGACGTGGCCGCCGCCCAGGACCGGCCCTGGCTCGACCCCGGCGAAGGCGTCCACCCCGAGCACCTCGAAGCGGCCGAGGCCCGCCAGAACGTGCGCGTCGAGCCCGGCGACGCCGTCCTCCTGCGCACGGGCTACGGGCGCAAGAAGGGCGAGGTCGGGCGCGAGCAGCTGCCCGCCGCCGGCTATCCCGGCTGGCACGCCGCCAGCCTCCCCTGGCTCCACGAGCGCGGCGCCGCCGTCATCGGCGCGGACACGGCCCAGGACGCCATGCCCTCCGGCTATTCGGCCATGAACCAGCCCGTGCACATCGTCAGCCTCACGGCAATGGGCCTCCACCTCATCGACAACTGCAACCTCGAACAGCTCGCGGAGACCTGCGAGCGGCTGGGGCGTTGGGAGTTCCAGTTCGTGCTCTCGCCCCTGCGCGTCAGCGGCGGCACCGGCAGCCCCGCCAACCCCCTCGCCATCTTCTGAGCCCGCTCACTCCTGCCAGACCGGGTTGTAGCAGGCGACCGCGCGGCCCGCGCGGCCCGGCACGGACGTGAGCTGGGGCGGGCCGGCGTCGCGGCACTGCCGCATCGCCTTGCGGCAGCGCGGGATGAAGGGCAGTGCGCGGCGGGCTTGTCCAGATCGGGCGACGTCCCCGGCAGGGCGTACAACTCCTCGCGCGGCGCGTCGAGGCGCGGCAGGGCCGCCAGCAGCCCGTGCGTGTACGGGTGCAGCGGCCTCGCCAGCACGTCCCGCACCGGCCCCTGTTCCACGAGGTGGCCCGCGTACATCACCCCCACCTCGTCCGCGATCTGCGAGACGACCCCGAAGTCGTGCGTGATCAGCAGGATGGCCGTCCCCCGCTCCCGCCGCAGCGTGTCCAGCTGGTGCAGGATCGAAGCCTGCACGGTCACGTCCAGCGCGGCCGTGGGCTCGTCCGCGATGATGAGGTCGGGCTGCAGCGCCGTGGCGATCCCGATCATGACGCGCTGGCACATGCCCCCCGATAGCTGGAACGGGTACGACTTCGCCACGCGCTGCGGGTCCGGCAGCCCCACCTGCCCGAGGATGTCCGCCGCCGCCGCCTTCGCCTCCCGCTTCGTGAAATCGAGATGCGTGGTGAGCACCTCGCCCACCTGGTCGCCGATCGGAATGACCGGATTCAGCCCCGCCACCGGGTCCTGGAAGATCATCGTGATGCGCCGCCCGCGGATGTCGCGCAGCGCGCGCTCGTCGAGCGTCAGCATGTTGTCCGGCCCGAACCAGACCTCGCCCCCCAGCACGTCCGCCTCGTCCGGCAGGAGGTTGAGGATGGACACGCCCGCCGTCGTCTTGCCCGAGCCCGATTCGCCCACGAGCGCGAACACGCTCCCGCGCTCGATGTCGAACGAGACCTGGTCGAGGGCGTAGGCCGCCTCGTCCCGCGAACGGTAGCGGACGGAGAGGTCGCGGACGCTGACGAGGGTCTGGGCCATGGCGCTGGTGCTGGCCCGCGACCGCCCGAGGTCAGCCGCTGGGCCGGATGGAGGAGATGAACCGGCCCTGAATCCTAACGTCCCCGGGGTCCGCGTAGATAGGGGGCATCGAGGCGTTCGCCGGCTGCAGGCGGATGCGGTCCTCCTCGCGGTACAGCCGCTTCAGCGTCACCTCGCCACGATCCTCCAGCCAGACCGCCACCTTCTCCCCGTCGTCCGCCGTGCTCGCCGGTTCCAGGAACACGATGTCGCCGTCGTCGATCAGGTCCTCGATCATCGAGGTCCCCTTCACGCGCAGCGCGAACACGTTCTCGTGGCCGCGCACCATCTCCTCGGTCACCGTCACGGTGTCGTCCACGTCGCTGGCCCAGCGCTCGCTGGTGGGCACCGGGATGGGCTGGCCCGCCGCGATCGCCCCCAGCACCGGCACCTCCACCGTGCCGCGCCGCCTCCCGTCCAGCAACTCGATCCCGCGCGAGATCTCCCGATCGCGCCGCAGCATCCCCTTCTCCTCCAGCCGCCGCAGGTTGTAATCGACGACGGAGGTGCTGCTGATCCCGCATCCCGCCTGGATGTCGCGGATGGACGGCGGGTAGTCCTTCTCGTCGATGAAACCGCGGATGAACTCCATGATCTTGCTCTGCTTGGTCGACAACTCGCTCATGCCCTGCTCCCGCGAACATTCGTTCGCGGCTATTGAACAACGGCGCGCGTTTATCGTCAAGGGCGTTCCGAACGTTCGAATGGCGTCCGAACGGCGGGGCTTGTGGCGGGCGCGCCCCTGCGCTTTGCTAGGCCCATGGACCCACGGGACGCACTGGACGCACCGGACGCGCGGGACCCACGGGCGCGCATCGAGGAACTCGCGGCGGAGGCCGGCTTCGACCTCGTGCGCTTCGCCCCCGCCGACGCGCTCGCCGACGCGCGGCGGGCGGCGCTGGAAGCGCGCGAGGCCGGACGCCTCGCCGATCTGCGCTGGATGACCGACGAATGGATCGCGCGCGCGACCGAGCCGGAGGCGTTCCTCGCGGGCGCGAACACCGTCGTCCTGCTCGCGATCACGGGCCACGCGCCCGACCCCGGGCGGCCCGCCGATCGCGCGCGCGGCCGCATCGCCCGCTACGCGCGCGGCCGCGACTACCACCGCCTGTTCGAATCGAAGCTGCGCCGCGTCGCCCGCGCCATCCGCGGGGAACTGGGCGGGGAGGCGCGCGCCACGGTCGACTACGGGCCGCTGCTGGAACGCCCGCTGGCCGCGCGCGCGGGCCTGGGCTGGCTGGGCAAGTCGACGATGCTGCTCGCCCCCGGCTTCGGCCCCTGGGTGCTGCTCGGCGCGATCGCGACCACCCTCGCGATCGCGCCCGACCCGCCCCTGCGCAAGACCTGCGGCTCCTGCACCCGCTGCATCGTCGCCTGCCCCACGGGCGCGATCGCCCCGGACGGGGGCGTGCTCGATTCCCGCCTCTGCATCAGCTACCACACCATCGAGAGCCGCGCCCCCATCCCCCGCGATCTGCGAGCGCGCTTCGGCGACTGGATCTTCGGCTGCGACGACTGCCTCGACTCGTGCCCCGTGGGCGCGCGCAACGACGCCAGCCACCCCGACCTCGCCCCCGCCGCGCCCGCCGACGCCTTCCCCCCGCTCGCCGAACTGCTGGCGCTGGACGAACCAGCCTTCCGCGAGCGCTTCCGGGGCCAGGCCATCCAGCGCGCCACCCGCGACGGCTTCCTGCGCAACGTCTGCGTCGCCCTCGGCAACGTCGGCGCGCCCGGGGACGCGGCGGCGCTCATCGGCGCGCTGGCCGACCGCGCCGCGCTCGTGCGCGGCCACGCCGCCTGGGCCCTCGGCCAGATCGCGCGCCGCCACGGCGCCGCCGCCGCCGCGTCGGAGGCGCTGTCAGCGCGCCTCGCGACCGAGCCCGAGGCCTGGGTGCGCGAGGAGATCGCGGCGGCGCTCGCGCTCGCGCGGGCGGGGACGGGGACGGGGTAGGCTTGATAGGGAGGAACGCTGTATGCCGATGGAGACCACCGCGAAGCCTGAGTCCGAAAGTCCCGAGTTCGAGGCGGACCAGATGGTGCGCCTGACCCGCCAGCTCTGGTGGATGCCGCCGAAGGGCACGCTGCAGCGCGCCTACGAAGGCTACCTGTACTTCAAGAACGGCGGGCGCGGCTACACGATGGACGACGTCGAGGACATGGTGCAGGCTCGCCGGATGGCCGCACCATCGCCGGAATCCGTCGTCACGCTTCGCGAGATCACGCCCGAGACGGTTAACGCGATCCTCGCGCTGTCCGTGGCCGACTCGCAGAAACGCCTCGTGGCCTCGAACGAGCGCTCCATCGCGCAGGCGCACTTCGAGCCGGCGGCCTGGTTCCGCGCGATCTACGCCGACGAGGAGCCGGTCGGCTTCGTGATGCTGCACGACGAGACCCTGCGCGCCGAGCCCCGCGAGCAGGGGTACTGCTTTCTCTGGCGCTTCATGATCGATGCGCGCTTCCAGGGGATGGGGTTCGGCTGGAAGGCCATGCAACTCGTCATCGCCCACGCCAGGACGCGCCCGGACGTGACGCGGCTGCTCACCAGCTGGGAGCGGGGCGAGGGCAGCGCGGAGGGCTTCTACGTGAAGCTCGGATTCACGCCCACTGGCGTCGACGACGAGGGCGAGATGCGCGCCTTCCTCGACCTGTGAGGGCGAGGACTACAGCCGCAGCCCCAGCAGCTCGCGCGTGACCGTGCCGTCGGCGGCGACGTTCACGACGACCCACGTGATGCGCAGCTTGAAGCGCCCCGAGTCCGTCTCCAGCCAGACCTCGTCGCCCTTCTGCCAGCGGTAGTCGGAGTCGATGGTCGCGTAGTGCTGGCCCTTCGAGCCCGTGAACTCGTCGGCTTCGTAGAAGTCGGTCCGCATCAGCCGGAGCCCTCCCCGTCGCCGTCCCCGTCGCCAGTGCCGTCGCCGTCCCCGTTGGCGGCGCTCGCGTCGATGAGGCCGCGGGCGGGGACGCGCTCGGCGATCTCGTGCATCTGCGCCAGCACGCCGTTGCGCACGGCCTCGCCCGCCGCGCGGATGCCCCCCAGGATGGCGCGCGCGTCCGAGCGCCCGTGCGCGATGAAGACGACGCCGTTCACGCCCAGCAACTGCGCCCCCCCGTACTCCGCGTAGTCCAGCCGCCGCTGCGACTTGCGCAGTTCGGGCCGCAGCAGCATCCCCGCGAGCAGGTTCCAGGGCGTCTTCGTCACCGCGCGCCGCACCTCGCCGAAGACGAGTTCGGCCACGCCCTCGACGGTCTTGATGAAGATGTTGCCCGTGAACCCGTCCATCACCGCCACGTCGGCGACGTGGTGCGGGATCTGCCCCGCCTCGATGTTCCCCACGAAATTGAGGCCGCTCGCGCGCAGGGCGCGGTTCACCTCGATGATCAACTGGTTCCCCTTCGTGTCCTCCTCCCCGATGGAGACGAGCCCGATGCGCGGCGAGCGGATGCCGTGGCTCAGCTCCATCACCGCCGCGCCCATGTGCGCGTACTGCACGAGGTGCGCGGGCCGCGAGTCGGCGTTCGCTCCCACGTCGAGGATCATCGTCGGCCCCAGGTCGCTCGTGGCCACCACCATGCCCAGCCCGGGGCGCGCGATGCCCGGAATGCGCCCCAGCCGCAGCAGCGCCGCCGTCAGCGTCGCCGCCGTGTTGCCCGCCGTCACGAAGGCGTCCGCCTCCCCTTCCTTCACCAGCCTCATGCCCACGTTGATGGAAGCCTCCGGCTTGGCCTTGACCGCGTCGATCTGGTCGGCCATGTGGATCACGTCGCGCGCGTCGACGAGGCTCGCGTTGGCGGGCAACTCCTCGATCTCCGCCCGCACCTCCTCCTCCCGCCCCACCAGCAGCAGCTCCACGTCGAGGCGGCCCGCGGCGAGCAGCGAGCCCCGCACGACCTCCGCCGGGCCGTGGTCCCCGCCCATCGCGTCAACGGCGATCCTCGGTGTCATGTCAGATCACTGCGCTCCGCCGCTCGTTCGTTCCGCGTCATGCCGCCCGCGCCGCCCCGCCCTCCCCAGCTCACGAACGCCCGGGGTCAGCCGCTCCTTTCCGCGTGTTCGGCGGTAACAATCAGCCGCTCGCTGGCATTCGTCAATGCTCCCAGATCGTAGCCGCCCCACGTGTCGAGCGCGCGCAGCCCGCTCGCATCGAGCATCGCGCCCACTTCGGCGCGCGTCACGTAGCGCAGCAGGTGCTCGCTTTCGGCGATGCGCGCCCGCCCGTCCGCCCCCGCGACTTCGTAGCGGATGCGCAGGCGGCGGGTCTGCGCGGCAGGGTCGTCCCGGCGTGTGTGCCAGGCGGTCAATCGCTCGCCGCCGAGCGTGCCGGAGAAGGCGAGGATGCGCTCGCCGTTCCCGCCGGGGTCGAGCCAGTGGCCGGGACCGGCCACGTCGAGCGCGAGCCGTCCGCCCGGGGCGAGCGCGTCGGCGCAGGCCCGCAGCACGGCGGCCTGTTCGCCCTCGGCGGCGCAGGCGAGAAGCACGTCGTTGGGCAGGATGATCGCGGCGAAGGCCCCGCGCGGCAGGTCCGCGCCCGGCAGGCGGCCCTCCGCGAACGTGATCGCGAGCCCCCCGGCGGCGGCGCGTTCGCGCGCGATGCTCGCCATCGCGCGCGAGGGGTCGAGGGCCGTCACGGCGTGCCCCGCGCGCGCCAGCGGCAGCGCGAGGCGCCCCGTGCCCGCCCCCACCTCGAGGATCGGCGAGCCGTGCTCCGCGGCGAAGGGCAGCCAGAAGCCGAGGTCCTCCCCGCCCTCCCCGTGGATGGCGTCGTAGAAGGCGGCGTCGATGGCGTAGGGGTCGGCGGCCATCGCGCGAGCCTACTACGCGCGTCGCGGGCGGCGGGGTTGTGGCGCCCCGGGCCAGGCGCGAGAATCGCCGTCGCATGAGCATCGAAGACGCGAGCAGCGACGACGCCATCCGCGAGGCCGCCGACGAGCGCGCCATCCGCCACCTGCTCACCCGCTACGCGCGCGCCATCGACCGCTTCGACATGGACCTGCTCCGCACCGTCTACCACCCCGGCGCCTACGACGACCACGGCGGCTACCAGGGCGATGTCGAGGGCTTCATCGCCTACCTGCAGGAGGTGCTCCCCCGCTTCGAGGCGACCCAGCACTTCCTCGGCAACATGCACGTCGAGCTCGACGGCGACGTCGCCCACACGGAGACCTACTGCCAGGCCTGGCACCGCATCGCCGGAACGGACGGCGCCCCCGATCACGACAGCGTCGCCGGTCTCCGCTACGTCGACCGCTTCGAGCGCCGCGAGGGCGAGTGGCGCATCGCCCGCCGCCAGATCGTCATCGACTGGCAGCGCGACGACCCCGTCGCGGGCCCCGCCGCCGAGCCATCCCCGAACACGCAGTACGGCCGCCGCGACCGCAGCGACCCCGTCTACCACTTCGGGCGCTAGCGCGCGGAGGATCGAGCAGCGCGTATGTCGTACACTAGCGGCGGAGGCACTGATGGCAGCAGCGGAACTCTCCGATAAGTTCGGCGAGTTGAAGGCTGAGTTCGCGGAACTCCGTGGTCGCGTGGACATGCTCCTCTGGGCCGTGGGCGCGGCCATCGCCGTGATGGGGCTCGGGTTCTCCGCCGTGATCGGCATCCTCGCGGCGACCTCGTAGATCGCCAGCCACCATTCACCAGCCACCAGCCACCAACCACCACCCACTACCCCCCAGCCACCGCGTCCCCAGCCATGTACCCCAGCTGCCGGTCCGTCATGCGCTCGACCGCGAAGATGCGGAAGACGGCGCGCGCGATCGCCATGATCACGCGCGGCCCCTCGAACGTCTCCTCGCTCGTCAGCACCGCGCCCTCCCCCGCCGGCTCGACCTCCCAGGCGTGGACCGCGTCCACCCAGAGGTAGCGCGCGCTCCAGGCCACGCGGTGGCCCTCCTCCACCTCCACGACCGTGAGGGTGAAAACGGGCAGGAACGGCCCCCGCCGCACCTGCTCGCGGTAGCGCCGCCCCACGGCCCACCAGCGCCCGTCCGCGGGCGGCGGCTCCCCCACGGGCCGCACCCAGCGGATGTAGCGGTCGCGCTCCGGCCAGCGCGGCAGGTCGATGAGCGCCGCCCACACGGCCTCCGGCGGCGCGGCCACGCGCAGGCTCCGCCGGATCACGAGGCGCGGCGCGAACAGCCGAGCGATGGCGTCGAACATCGGCGCCCCTCTCCGGAACGCCTGCGGGCTGGCTATCATGCGCACATCGTACAGCCGTGCGACGGGAGGGATCATGCCCGCACTCCTCGATGGCCGGTCCGCGATCGTCACCGGGGCCGCCCTCGGCCTCGGAAACGCCTTCGCCCGGGCGCTCGCGGACGAAGGCGCCAACGTCACCGTCTGCGACGTGCGCGGGGAGGTGCGCGATCTCGCCCCCGCGCTGGAGCAAGCCAGCGGCGCCGGCGCGCTGGCCTTCGTCGCCGACGTGAGCGTGGCCGACGACGTGCGCCGCGTCGTCGATGGCCACGTCGAGCGCTTCGGCGGCGTCGACGTCCTCGTCAGCAACGCGGGCGTCTGGCGCGCCAGCGCCGCCACCGACGACCTCGACAAGACGCTCGACGACTACGACTTCGTGGTGAACACGAACCTGAAGAGCGTGTTCATGTTCGGGCGCGCCGTCATCCCCCACATGATCGCGGGCGGCGGCGGCAACATCGTCCACGTCGCCAGCGACCACGTCGCCACCTGCGGGACGCCCTACCATCGCCCCCACGACGACACGCCCGACTGCCCCTTCACTGGTCAGGGCCCGCGCCCCACCGGCGGCGGCCCCGACATGGACCTGTACGATGCCTCCAAGTGGGGTATCAACGGCTTCACCATCCCCTGGGCGAAGGCGCTGCGCGAGCGCAACGTGCGCGTCAACGGCCTCTGCATGGGCGCGACCGACTCCCACATGGTGCGCACCTTCCACGAGCAGAACCCCGGCTCTGGCATCCTCGTCAACGCCATGCGCGCCGAGGACGTCGCCGCGCTCATGATCGCGCTCATCGCCGAGGGGCCGGAGGGCCGCACCGGGAACAACGTCAACATCGCCGTGGGCCACCCGATCGAGCTGCCGCCCCCGGGCTCGCCCTACATCTACTCGGAGGCGACGGCATGAGCGGACTGCTGGACGGACAAGCGGCCATCGTCACGGGCGCCGCCCAGGGTATCGGCGCGGGCTTCGCCGAGGTGCTGGCTGAGGAGGGCGCCATCGTCACCCTCTGCGACGTGAAGGAGACCGTGCTGGAGGTCGCCGCCGCCATCCGCGATTCCGGCGGGAGCGCCCAGGCCCTCGTCGCCGACGTCTCCAGCCGCGCCGACGTCGAGCGCGTCGTCGCCGCCGCGGTCGAGGCGGGCGGCGGGCTCGACCTGCTCGTCAACAACGCCGGTCGCTGGACCCAGAGCCCCGTCACCGACGGCTGGGAGAAGGCGCTCGCCGACTGGGACCTCATCATGGACACGAACCTGAAGGGCGTCGTCATGTTCGGGCGCGCCTGCGCCCCCCACCTCGTCGCGCGCGGCGGCGGCAACATCATCAACGTCAGCACCTACTACGTGCTGCCCGCCCGCAGCGGGGGCACCAACCCGCCCGGCACCGACCTCTACGCCGCCTCCAAGTGGGCGATGAACGGCCTCACCCAGGCCTGGTCGCAGAAGCTGGCCGAACACGGCGTCCGCGTGAACGCCCTCTGCATGGGCGCCACCGACGCCCCCATGCTGCGCAACCTCTCCCGCGGCGACCCGGACCCGGCCTTCGTCGCCACCTGGATGACCCCCCGCCAGATCGCCGGCCTCGCCCTCGACATCATCCGCGAAGGCCCCAATGGCCGCACCGGCGAGAACGTCGGCGCCTGGGTGGGCGTCCCCGTCGAACTCGGCCCCCCCAAGCCCCCCCACCAGGCCATCGCCGGCGCCCCCCTGCGGTAGGGACCGGCGGACGGCGAGCGCGCGATGATGGCAGCTGCTGCGGGAGGGCAGGGCGCACCGTGGCCACCGTAACGCGCAGCGCAGCGCCCGCGCCCTCCGAGCGGCGGCTCTCGCTGCGGACGTTCTCCGCATTCCAGTCGCGCAACTTCACCCTGCTCTGGGCGAACAACATGACCTTCGCCCTCTCCCAGTCCGTGCGCCAGTCGTCGCCAGTTCGCCTTCACCTGGCTGGCGCTGGAACTGTTCGACTCCGGCCGGGCGCTGGGGCTGATCATCTTCGCCCTGGGGCTGCCCATCCTCGTCTTCGGGCTGCCCGCGGGCGCGTTCGCGGACCGCATGGACCGCCGCCTCCTGCTCTTCGCCAGCCAGGTCGGCGGCGTCGCCGTCACGCTCCTGACCGCCGTGCTCATCTGGGCCGACGTGATGACGACGCCGCTCACCATGGCGCTCGCCCTCGCCCTCGGGACGACCGTCGCCTTCGGCCAGCCCGTGCGCGTCGCGATCGTGCCCTCCCTGGTCGAGCCCTCGAAGCTCCTCAACGCCGTCACCCTCATGAGCCTCAGCCAGAACGTCTCCATGATCGCGGGCCCCGCCATCGGCGGCGCGATGATCGCCATCGGCGGCGTCGGCGCCGCCTTCGCCGGACAGAGCGTGCTGCTCGGCGTCGGGCTGATCGCGCTCCTGCCCCTGCGCGTCCCCGCCGTCGACCGCTCCGGCCCGCGGCGCAACATCGGCGCGGAGGTGCGCGAGGGCGTCGCCTTCGTCGCCGGCCACCCCGGCATCCGCACGCTCATGCTCGTCCTCATGACGACCGCCCTCGTGATGGCGGGTACCTTCATGACCCTCCTCCCCAAGATCGCCAGGGAGGACCTCGGCGTCGGCGCCTTCGAGACCTCCATGTTCTTCACCGCCATGGGCGTGGGCATGTTGATGAGCTCGCTCCTGCTCGCCTCGTTCTCGCGGCTCGACCGCGCGGGCCTCTGGTTCATCGTCACCCTCATCTGCGGCGGCACGCTCAACGCGGCCTTCGGCGTCTCCCTCTGGTACGTCGCCTCCGTCGCCATCATGTTCGCCACCGGCTGGAACGCGGGCTTCTTCACCAACCTCAACCTGACCCTCATCCAGGCGAACACGCCCCACGCGGTCATGGGCCGCGTGATGAGCATCTACACCCTCGCGATGGCGGGCGGCATGCCCCTCGGCGGCCTGCTCGCGGGCCTCATGTCGGACGCCTGGGGCTCGCGCGAGTGGTTCGTCGCCTGCGGCCTCGCCCTCGTCGCCATCGGCGCCCTCGTCCTCCTCACCCAGCCCTCCCTCCGCCGCATGCGCTCCACCGGCGGCTCCGCCCCGCCCTGACGCCTGCCGGAGTCAGTAGCCAGATCCCCAGCACACCATGGTCCCGCCGGCCGTGATGCCGCAGGTCTGGTGGAGTCCGGCGCTCACGCCGGTGAACTGCCCTTCCGGCGGCGTCCCCTCACCCCGGATGTTCCACCCCCAGCAGACGACCGAGCGGTCCGCCGTTATCCCGCACGCGTGTTTCGCGCCCGTGCTGACGGCGGTGAACGCGCCCCCGGGCGGGGTCGCCTGACCAGCGTCGTTGGCCCCCCAGCACGCGACGGATCCCGCCGCCTCGATTCCGCAGGTGTAGAGCGCCCCCGCGCTGATGAACCCGAACGCTCCCGGGGGCGGCGTCGCCTGGCCAAGGTCGTCGGCCCCCCAGCAGACGGCGGAACCATCGGCCCGTATCCCGCAGGCATGGTGGTCCCCGACGCTCACCGAGACGAACGGCCCGTCCGGCGCGCTGCTTCGGCCAAGCCCGGAGCCCCAGCAACGCAGGAGGCCCTCCCTCGTGATCCCGCACGCGTAGTCGATCCCCGAACTGACCGAGACGAACCGGTCATCCGGCGGCTCACCCCACGGCTTGCCGTTGCTGCCCCAGCAGACAACGGAGCCGCCGGTCGTCACGCCGCAGACGTGGTGCCGCCCCACGCTAACCAGGACGAACGTCCTGTCGGGCGGACTGCTCTCTGTGAACGATCCCCAGCACGTGACGGCCCCGCCCTCCATGAGTGCGCACGCGCCCCCAACTCCCAGGCTGACGGCGGTGACGCCCGCGAGACCCTCCCACGGGTCGTCCCGCAGGCAGGCGGGAACGGCGACAACGAGGAACACCCCAATGGCGACGCCGATCGCGGCGAAGGTTGCGGACCATCCGAAGCCCCAGTTCCGCTTCCCCTCGCCGTCCTCGTCGTCGTGCATGGAACCCCCTTACTGCCCCGCCACCGCGTCGCTCACGTGCTCCGCCCCGTCCACGTGCAGCGACACGCCCGAGATGAAGCGCGCCTCCTCCGAGTGCAGGAACAGCGCCGCGTACCCCACGTCCCAGCCCGTGCCCATCTTGCCCCCCAGCGGGATGCGGCTGTCGCGACGGGCGACGAGCTCCGCGCGATCGGCCCCGGCGGCGACGCGCGGCTCGATCGCCATCGGCGTGTTCATCGCCCCCGGCAGGATCGCGTTCACGCGGATGTTGTCGCGCGCGTGCTGCGCCGCCAGCTGCTCCGTCAGCGCCAGCAGCGCCGTCTTCGTCGCCTTGTAGCCGAGGAAGGGGTAGGCGTGCCGCGCCGCCATCGAGGAGATGTTGACGATGGAGCCCCCGCCCCGCTCCCGCATCGCCGGAATCGCCTGCCGCGAGGCCAGCCAGTGGTTCAGGTTCAGCGCCACGATGCGGTCGAACCCCTCCTCCGTCATCTCCATCGGCGAGGCGTCGCCCGCCCCCACGCTCGCCCCCACGTTGTTGTGGAGGATGTCGAGCCCGCCGTAGCGCGCGACCGCCTCCGCGACCAGCTCCGCGAGGCTCGCCTCGCTCGTCGCGTCCGCCTCGAAGGCGCTCGCGGCGCCGCCCTCCTCCGCGATCATCGCGACCGTCTCCCCGGCGGAGGCGAGGTCGCGGTCGGCCACGGCCACGCTCGCCCCCTCCCGCGCCAGCAGGATGGCGGTCGCCCGCCCGTTCCCGATCGTCGCCCCGGGCGTCTGCCCCGCCCCCACCACGATCGCGACCTTGCCCTCGACTCTGCCCGCCATGGGGGGCCTCCTTTCGCCTGCCCGCTGGACGGGGGCGCGAGATCGCGTCACCCTTCCCCGCGGAAACGCTTCCTCAAGGATAAGGAGCCAGGCTTGCCGGTATCGCTCATCGAACGCGTCGCCCACAGGGGCTTCTCCGTTCCTTGGGACGGACATGACGCTTGATTTCCGCTGAGCTGTCTCAACCTGAGGACATGATATCCTTCCCCAGTCGGCCCGCAGCCCTCGTCACGGGCGCGGGCCGCGGCGTCGGCCGAAGCATCGCCCTCGACCTCGCCCGCCACGGCGCGAAGGTCATCGTCAACGACCTCGGCGGCAGCCTCGACGGCCAGGACGAGGACGGCTCCGTCGCCCAGTCCGTCGTCCGCGAAATCGAGGCCGCCGGCGGAACCGCCGCCGCCAACACCGGCGACGTCACCAGCTACGACGACGCCTACGACATGATCAAGCAGGCGATCGACACCTGGGGCCGCCTCGACGTCCTCGTCTCCAACGCGGGCATCCTGCGCGACCGCGCCCTGCACAACCTGCCCGAGGCCGACTGGCTCAAGGTCCTCGCCGTCCACCTCAACGGCGGCTACAACCTCCTCCACCACGCCTGGCCCGTCTTCCGCCAGCAGCACTACGGGCGCGTCGTGCTCACGACCTCCAACTCCGGCTTCCTCGGCAACTTCGGCCAGTCCAACTACGCCGCCGCCAAGGCCGGCCTCATCGGCCTCATGAACGTCGCCAAGATCGAGGGCGACAAGTACAACGTCATGGTGAACTGCCTCAATCCCGGCGCCGCCACCCGCATGACCACCTCCGTGCGCGAGGTCTCCGACGAACAGGCCGCAGCCATGAGCCCCGACCTCGTCGCCCCCGCCGTCACCTACCTGGCGAGCGACGCCTGCACGACCAGCGGGATGATCATCACCTCCGCCAGCGGCTCCTTCGGGCGCGCCGCCATCGTGCAGAATGAGCGCGTCGCCATCCCCGGCGCCACCGCGGACGACGTGGAGGCGCGCTGGGACGACATCACGAGCCTCGACAACGCCGAGGTCTGGTGGTCGGTCCGCGAGACGCGCGCCGCCCACGAGGCCTCCAGGGAGGAGTAGGCACATGGAGATCTGCGGAGTCGCCTGCGCCGGCTGGGCGCTCGTCGGCGTCGGCGCGCTGCTCGGCGCGTCCGCCTTCCTGCCCCAGCGCTGGACGCCGCGCCGCTGGCGGGGCGCGTCCTGATCCGCCCTCGCGCGCGGGCGGATTCTCGCTAGAATCACGCGCGCCGCCCCCCGGGCGACGGAGGTGTTCGCATGAGACCGTTCATCCTGGTGCACGGACCCCTGATCGGCCCGTTCACGTGGGTTCCCGTCGCCGCCGAACTGCGCAAGCTGGGCGCGACCGCCGTCATCCCCGCCCTCAACTCCCCCGCCATCCGCGACGGCGCCTACTGGCAGCACCACTGCGACCTGTTCGCCCTGGAGATGCGGGACGTGTCGATGGACACCAACGAGGCCGTGCTCGTGGGGCACGCGGGGGCCGGTCCCCTGCTGCCGAAGCTGGGCGAGCAAATCGAGGGGCCCGCGGCCTACGTGCTCGTCGATTCGGACCTGCCGAAAGATGGCGCGAGCCTCTTCGACATGTTCGCCGACGAGGCCCACGTCGAGGAGTTCCGGCGGGCCGCGGTTGAGCCCTCCTTGCCGCGCGGCCGGCTGGCGTCGCAGCCCGAACGCGTGGCGACGGCCCAGACCGTGCGCGAGTGGCCGCTGGACCTGCTGCGCGACGCCGTCACCCTGCAGCCGAACAACATGGCCGACGTGAACTCGACGGTGTTCGCCGGCAAGCGCCCGACACCCATCGAGGTGCTGGAGGAGCCCCTCCCCGTGCCCCCCGCCTGGCCCGACGCCCCCGTCGGCTACCTCCACCTCTCCGCCACCTACGACGGAGCGGCCTCCGCCGCCGCCGCCCAGGGCTGGCCCGTCCGCGCCCTCCCCGCCAGCCACGTCCAGATGCTCCTCGACCCCGAGCCCTTCGCCCGCGCCCTGGCCGCCTTCGCGGAAGAAGTCGCGGGGTAGGCGGGCTCTGTCATCAGCCAGCCGTCTTCCGCAGCCTTTGGAGTCAGGTTCTGGGTCGGGCCTGCTCCGCCACCGAGGCGAGGAAGGCTTGCCCTTCGCCGCTCGTGAGAAAGGCCCGGGACGTGACGAGTTCGACGGCTTCCATGGCAAGGGTGATCGCCTCGACCGCCCACCGCTGGGTGAACCGCGCGAAGTGGTTGTAGTCGGCATCCTCGCGGTCCGCACGCAGGCGCTGAATCGCATAGGCGACCTTCCTGACTCGATAGGCGGCGCTCTCCTCGGGCGAAGCAGGGTCCGCGGGCGGGGCCCCCGCGCCTGTTAGCCGGCGAGCGACATCGTCAAGGCTCCCGTGGCGCAACTCACGGGTCCGCTCGTAACGCAGATCACCCGCCGCCAGAAGCTCCGCCGCCTGCAGCGTGATCGCATGGAAGAGCGCGTAGTAGGCCGCCGACACGGCCCTTCGCAGGTCTTCCGCCCTCGGCGCGGGAAGCATCTGCAGGAATCGCGCGATCTCCTCGTCAGATAGCCCCTCGCCCGACCGGACGAGCGGTGGCGGCGCTCCGGCAAGGCGCCTCGCCTGGTCCAGAAGCACCGCGGGACTGATCGGGAACGGGCGCCCGCCTCGCGTGTCCTGCTCAGCCATCAAGCGACGCGAACCCGCACGTTTCGGCCTCCGAGCGGGCGAAGAAGTGCACGTCGACGGGCCAGCGGGCGGCAATCCCCTCCGGGATGCCAATCCCCCCGGCGTACTTCAACGCAGTCGTCCTGACCGCGTCCATCTCCGCCTGGGGCCAGAGCAGGGACTTCGCCCAGCCGCCGTCATCCCGCGCCAGCGGCGGGACGTTGTTCGCCGGCGCGGGCGGATCTTCGACGACCAGTTCGATGACGACGTGCGGCTCTGCGTCACCGTAGTCGGGGCCCGGTTCCCACATGCGGTGCCGGAACGCGAGCGGCGTAATCGAGCCGAAGCGCTGCGTCAGCAGCCACTCCCCCACGCCGTTCGCGAACTCGGCAATCGCGCTGTCGCTGCGAACTTCGGCGACCATCGCTCCTCCGGCCCGATCCATCGTACACCCGCCGCCCGCGCCGCTGCCCCTACGCCCCGAAGTCCCACGACATCCCGTCCCGGTACCGCCGCAGCACGTTCTTCGCGATCACGATGCGGTGCACCTCGTCCGGGCCGTCGAGGATCCGCAGCGTGCGCGCCCCCCGGTACATCCCCTCCAAAGGCGTGTCCGTCGAGACGCCCTTCGCCCCGTACACCTGGATGGCGCGGTCCACCACCCGCTCGAACGCCGCCGGCACCGCGATCTTGATCGCCGAGATGTCCGCCCGCGCGTTCACCCCCGCGTCGATGCGCTCGGCGCAGTGGATCGTCATCAGCCGCGCCGACTGGATGTCGATGTACGAGTCCGCGATGAAGCCCTGGATGAACTGCTTGTCCTGCATCGGCCCGCCGTGCACGTTGCGCGTCATCACCCGCTGCATCATCACGTCGAAGGCGCGCCACATCTGCCCCACCGAGTTCATGCAGTGGAAGACGCGCCCCGCGCCCAGCCGGTCCTGCGCCGCCTGGTGGCCTGAACCCGTGCGCCCCAGCTGGTTGATCACGGGCACGCGCACGTTGTCGTACTCGATCTCGCAGTGGTCCCCGTCGTGCCCCCAGACCGGCACGCTGCGGATGATGTTGAAGCCCGGCGCGTCCGTCGGCACGATGATCTGCGTCATCTTGTCGCGCACCCCGCCCTCGCCGTCCTCCTCCTCCGTGCGGCACATGACGATGGCGAAGGCCGCCCGGTGCGCGCCCGAGGTGAACCACTTGCGCCCGTTGATCACCCACTCGTCCCCGTCGCGCGTGGCCCGCGTCTGGATGGAATACGGGTCCGAGCCGGGCTGGTCCGGCTCCGTCATCGAGTAGCACGAGCGGATCTCGCCCCGGATCGAGGGCTCCAGCCAGCGCTGCTTCTGCTCCTCCGTGCCGTACTTGATGAGGATCGTCTGGTTCCCCGAGTCCGGCGCGACGACCCCGAAGAGCGGGTTCGAGAAGGGGCTCCAGGCGAGCACCTCGTTCATGTAGGCGTGGCCCAGGAAGCCCACGCCCATGCCCCCGTACTCGACCGGCAGGTGGGGCGCCCACAGCCCCTCCGCCTTGACCCGCTCCTGGATGCGCCCGCGCAGCTCCCCCGACTCCGGCGCGTCGCGCCGCAGCATCTCCTCGTTGGGGATGACCTCCGTCGTCACGATGGCGGCGGTGCGCTGCCGGATCTCGTTGATCTCGGCGCTCAGGGTGGGGCTGTCGGCGACGGCCAGCGTTGTGGCTTCCATGGCAATTCCTCGCGGCCCGGCAGGGCGGACGGGCAGTGTAGCGCGCCCGCCCTCAGCCGCGAGCGCCGCGCCCCTCAGCCGTGCCGCTCCACCCACCGCCCCCGGAACAGCAACAGGTCGCCGGACCGCACGGAGACGCGCGCGGGCGTGTGCGCGATCTCGTTGTGGACGCCCCGCGCGCTGAAGTCGAGCGTCGCCTCGCGCAGCTCCCAGCGCAGGCCGCTCGTCGTCACCCCCTCGCAGCGCCCCACGGCCACGAGCGACACGACCGTGCCCGCCGCGCCCTCCACCTCGGCCTCGCCGTCGACGAGCTCGATGGCGAAGCGCTCATCGACCAGGCGCACGCGCGCATGGCGGCCGAAGCGCACGAGCGCGCTCAGGTTCGCGAGCGCGTGGTCGGCGCGCCCCCCGCCCGCCCCGATCACGTCGACGGCGTCGCAGCCCTCGTCGAGGCAGAGCGCGACCGCCTTCTCCAGGTCGGTCGCGTTGGCGTCCGCGTTGGGGCGGATGCGGTCGGGCGGAATCGCCTCGCGCGCGTCGCCGATCGAGTCGAGGTCGCCCGTCACGATGTCGGGCGTGAGGCCCAGCGCGAGCGCCGCCCGCGCCCCCCCGTCCGCGGCCACGACCAGCGCCGCGCCCTCCCGCAGCTCGCCGAGCAGCGCGGCGGACGGGGGCTCGCCGTTGGCGATGACGAGGGCGCGCATGGTCACAGGGAACCCGCCCCGGCGGGCATTGTCAAAGCGGCGCTACGATGAAGGCATGGCCGCGCCGTTCGTCCTGCGCCCCCTGGAGGAGGCCGACCTCCCCGCGACCGCCGCGATCGAGGCGGCGTCCGGCCTCCCCGCGCGCTCCCCGGAAGCGCGCCGCGAGGAACTCCGCGACCCGCGCACGCATGCGGTCGTCCTCGAAGCGGACGGCGCAATCGCGGGCGTCGGCAGCCTCTGGCTCGCCCCCGACGCCGCCCACGTCACCTCGCTGGCCGTCGCGGAGACCGCGCGCCGTCGCGGCCACGGGCGGCGGCTGACGTTGGCGCTGATCGCGCTGGCCCGCTCGCTGGACGCGCCCGCGGTCACGCTGGAAGTGCGCGCCTCGAACGCCGCCGCGCGCGCTCTCTATCGCGGCTGCGGCTTCGCCGAGGCGGGGGAGCGCCGCCGCTACTACGCCGACGGCGAGGACGCGGTCATCATGACGCTCCCGCTCGACGAAGGCGGCGCGCGCGGCTAGCGGCGCGCGCGGGTAGAATCCCGCCCATGCCCGCCACCGACGCCGACCGCACCCGCATCGAGGCGCAGATCGCCCTCATCCCGCGCCTGCGCGGCACCGGCCCCAACCCCTTCGAGTACGACCAGTGGGACGCCCGCACCGCCGAGATCCTCACCGCCGCCTTCGGCCCCGACTCCGACGAGCTCGCGCGCTACCGGCGCGACGTGGGCGAAGCGGGCCGCGTCGCCGGCGTCCGCGGCAACGCCGCCAACATGACCCTCAACATCCACGGCAAGTGGGGCATCCTCGAACGCCTCGACCGCGCCGAATCCCTCCTCCGCACCCTCGCCGCGGGCTAGCCGCCGCGGCGAGGGCAGGACCGCCCGTCCATGTCTCATCCTTGAACATGACCCTCTCCGTATTCAAGGTTACCCTCTAAACGTACATATGAACCGCCGGATGTGCGGCCAACGCCGCAACCGCGCCTTCGAGGCCCCCGAACTCATCGACGCCTTCACCGGCCTGGAGCGCCGCCTCGCCAGCCCCGAGGGCGACACCCGTATCTCCACCCCCGCCCGCCGTACCCCCCACCGCCCCGCCTGATGGGTGCTGGGCAAGCGCCTCTAGCCGTGGAAATTGGTACAATGACCTAGCGGTTTCGCCAAGCCGCAACGACTGCCAACCGCGCAAGCGTGGCAGAACAGACTGGAGCCATCGACAGATGTCCGAAGCACCCCCGGCAAACCAACCGTTGACTCTCGCAGACAGCCACATCGTTGAGATTGCCGGAGCCCAAGCGGAAATCCCGGTCAAGGTTAGCTTGCGACTACTGCCGCAACCGCAGGTCATTCTCGAAATTCCCGATCTCCCCCCGCCCCATTTGTCTATGGCCAACAGCCAATCTCCGTTCAGCGTTCTCCTGAACACTGGTGAAAGCCTTGACGTCCAATTGGTAAGCTGGGGTTTCAGTATCGGGCACAATAGTTCTGTCTACCCGGCCACCCTTTCTCCCCGTGAACAGCCTTGTGTGGTGATCGACAAAGGCCAGCCTCTTTCCACGACGACGGCAAGTATCCTCAACTTTTCCCAACTCTACGGAACTGAGGAAGTAATCCTAGAAGGAGAAGACTGGGAAGTTGCGCTCTCTGAAGTTCATAGCCTTTCTGATCAAGTGAGCATTATCGGCCCCAGTAATGGATACGGATTCACTCATAACTGCACAATAAAGAAGATCAAAAACGCTGAGTATAGTTCCCAAGAACTTGAGAGAATTACGGATGATATTTGGATCTTTCTGTCTTTCGCTCGTGGTGCATTTTGCGGCGTGACCAACGTGGAGGGACGGACCAAGGACGGCTCGGTATCCTTCGTTCGCTGGGGAACAAAGTCGGTCGAGGGATGGCAGACTCCGCAGTCATGGCTCCGTAGGCATGAGGGCGGCGATATGCTTCGGGCCCTTTTCCCAGGCTTCCTGAAGGAGTGTGGGAGCAGCGCAGGTGCGAGGGAGACAATCAGCCGGGTGATTGACTGGTACGCGCATAGTAACACGAGCTCATTGCACGTAGGTATCATTCTTACCCAAGCTGCTCTTGAACTACTTTCCTCCCATATCTTCTCAGGACAAGCACAAGGGAGGAAGGCGGCGGATCGTATCAGGGCGGCGCTTGTGAAGTGTTCGATGGACCCTGACATTCCTGGTTCCTTATCCGATCTGGAGGCACTGCGAAAAGCCGAGCGTTGGGACGACGGACCGCACACCTTAACGAGCATCCGGAACGACTTCGTCCACGCGGAATGGCAGAGCGGCCCGCTTCCTCTCGGACGGCAATGGGATGCGTGGCGCCTCGGCCAGTGGTATGTGGAAATGATGCTCCTGAGGCTCTTCGGCTACAACGGGAGCTATAGGTCACGGCTGACTGGGGAAGTCGAGTTGGTGCCTTGGGCTCCTTCAGCCGCTCCGTAATGCTACGCAGGGCGCTCCAGAGCCCCCCACCCCCCATCCCCCGGAAATTGGTACAATGCCCTAGCGGTTTCCCACGCACCGCCCCCCATCGGAGTCCCCCCGCATGAGCATGGAAGAAACCACCACCATCCGGCCCATCGACCTCGAACAGGAGATGCGCACCAGCTACCTCGATTACGCCATGAGCGTGATCGTCGCCCGCGCCCTGCCCGACGTGCGCGACGGCCTCAAGCCCGTCCAGCGCCGCATCGTCTGGGGCATGTTCGATGGCGGCGCGCGCTCCGGGACCGCCTACCGCAAGTCCGCCGGCATCGTCGGCGACGTCATGGGGCGCTACCACCCCCACGGCGACAGCCCCGTCTACGAGGCCATGGTCCGCCTCGCCCAGGACTTCTCCATGCGCTACCCGCTCGTCGACGGGCAGGGCAACTTCGGCAGCGTCGACGGCGACCCCCCCGCCGCCATGCGCTACACCGAGGCCCGCCTCGCCACGATGGCGGAGGAACTCGTCGCCGACATCGACCAGAACACGGTCGATTTCGAGCCCAACTACGACGGGCGCTACCAGCAGCCCGAGATCCTGCCCTCGCGCCTCCCCAACCTCCTCCTCAACGGCTCCTCCGGCATCGCCGTCGGCATGGCCACGAACATCCCCCCGCACAACCTCGAGGAGATCGTGGACGCCGCCGTCCTCCTCATCGAAAACCCCCAGGCCACGCTCGACGACCTCCTCGAAATCATCAAGGGGCCCGACTTCCCCACCGCCGGCATCGCCCTCGTCGGCAAGGAGCGCGAGCAGATCCGCCACGCCTACGGCGAGGGCCACGGGCGCGTCACCGTCCACGCCCGCACCGCCGTCGAGGAGAGCGCGCGCGGGCGCACCCAGATCAT
Source organism: Tepidiformaceae bacterium (assembly GCA_963664025.2). Classification (GTDB taxonomy): domain Bacteria; phylum Chloroflexota; class Dehalococcoidia; order Tepidiformales; family Tepidiformaceae; genus UBA2991. Next base: position 483,874 of record OY760861.2, read on the forward strand.
CATCACCGAACTCCCCTACCAGGTGAACAAGGCCTCGCTCATCGAGAAGATCGCCAACCTCGTGCGCGAGAAGAAGATCGAGGGCATCGCCGACCTGCGCGACGAGAGCGACCGCGACGGCATGCGCGTCGTCATCGAACTCAAGCGCGAGGGCTCCGCCCAGCAGATCAAGAACCTGCTCTACAAGCACACCGCCATGCGCTCCACCTTCGCCATCAACATGATGGCGATCGTCGACGGCGCCCCCCGCCGCGTCGGCCTCAAGCGCGCCCTCGACCTCTTCCTCGACCACCGCCGCGAGGTCATCCGCCGGCGCACCGAGTTCCAGCTGGAAAAGGCCCGCGAGCGCGAGCACATCCTCACCGGCCTCCTGCGCGCCATCGACCTGCTCGACGAGGTGATCGCCACCATCCGCGGCGCCGAGTCGGCGGCGGCGGCGCTCGGCCTGCTCCAGGCGGAGCCCTTCGAGTTCTCCGAGGCCCAGGCCCGCGCCATCCTCGACATGCAGCTGCGCCGCCTCGCCGCCCTCGAACGCCAGGAGCTGCAGGACGAGCACCAGGAGCTGATCGAGCGCATCGCCTTCCTCGAGGACCTGCTCGCCAACCCGCGCAAGATCGACTTCCTCATCAAGGACGACCTGCAGGAACTGCGGGACGACTACGGCAACGGGCGCCGCACGGAGATCGTCGAGGGCGACCCCGAGAGCTTCCGCGAGGAAGACCTCGTCGCGCACGAGGAAAGCGTCATCACCCTCAGCCGCCGCAACTACGTGAAGCGCACGAAGCTGGAGGAGTTCCGCACCCAGCGCCGCGGCGGGCAGGGCAGCCGCGGCGCGCAGGTCCGCGACGAGGACGCGGTCATGAAGCTCGTCGTCGGCGACACCCACGACAACCTCCTCTTCTTCACCGACCGGGGCAAGGTCTACCACCTGCGCGCCTACGACATCCCCGACTCCAAGAAGCAGGCGCGCGGCACCTTCATCACCAACCTCATCGAGATGGACCAGCGCGAGCGCGTCACGACGATCGTGGTCGTGAAGGACTACGAGCACGACTTCATGGTGCTCGCCACCCGCGAGGGCCAGGCCAAGAAGACGCCCCTCAAGGAGTTCGAAGAGGTCCGCCGCAACGGCAAGATCGCCATGCGCCTCGACGACGGCGACGAACTGATCGCGGCGCGCCTCGCCTCGGCCGAAAGCGACCTCGTCCTCGTCTCCAGCGACGGGCAGGCGATCCGCTTCACCGTCCAGAGCCTCCGCAGCGCCAGCCGCATCAGCGGCGGCGTCCGCGGCCTGAAGCTGCGCGACGGCGCCTACGTCGTCGGCGCCGAGGCCGTCCAGTCGGACGCCCAGCAGCTGCTCGTCATCACCGAGCGCGGCTTCGGCAAGCGCACCGAGCTGGGCCAGTACGCGCGCAAGGGCCGCGGCGGCCTGGGCGTGCTCACCCTCAACATCACCGAGAAGACCGGCATCGTCGCCGCCGTGCGGCTCGTCGCCCCCGACCACGAGCTCATGCTCGTCTCCGAGGACGGCATCCTCATCCGCACCAGGGTCGACTCCATCAGCCTGCTGGGCCGCAACACCCAGGGCGTGACCGTGATGAAGGTGGGCGAGACGGACCGCGTCGCCAGCATCGCCAACTTCGACCCGGGCGACTCGCGCCGCCGCGCCGCTCGCGCCGACCGGGCGCAGGCCGAACTGCCGCTCAACGGCGCCTCCGGCTCCAACGGGGCCGCTCCCGAGGCGTAGCGCGCGGGCGCGCGCTCAGCCGAGCCCGAACAGCTCGTCCAGCCCCACCACCAGCCCCTCGGTCTCGCGCACGGCCTTCACCGCCGCCAGCACGCCGGGCATGAACGAATCGCGCCCCGTGCTGTCGTGCCGCAGCGTGAGCGTCTGCCCCAGCCCCCCCAGCAGCACCTCCTGGTGCGCGACCAGCCCCGGCAGGCGCACGGAGTGCAGCGTCACGCCCCCAACCTCGCCCCCGCGCGTGCCCGGCACCGTCTGCACCTCCGCCTCGACCCGCTCGAAGGGCTCGCCGCGCGCCTCCGCCATCTGCTCGGCGGTCGCCTTGGCCGTCCCGCTGGGCGCGTCCACCTTGCCCGCGTGGTGCAACTCGATGATCTCGGCGTGGTCGAAGAAGCGCGCCGCCTGTCGCGCGAAATGCATCAGCAGCACCGCCCCGATGGCGAAGTTCGGCGCGACCACCACGCCCACCTTGCGCGCCTCCGCCTCCGCGCGCAGTTCGTCCAGGAACTCCGCGGGCAGCCCCGTCGTGCCGATCACGAGGCGCACGCCCCGTTCGAGCGCCGCCCGCGCCAGCGCCGGCGTCCAGGCCGCGTTGGAGAAGTCGACGACGACCTCGGGTTCGTGCGCGTCGAGCGCGGGCCCCGCCTCGCGGTAGAGGGGCAGCCCCTCGCGCGAATCGCCCTCGCCCAGCGCGTCGATGAAGGCGAGCGGTTCCGTGGCCGGGTCGGCGGCGGCGGCGAGCGCCACCTGGCGGCCCATGTGGCCGCTTCCGGAGATGACGATGGGAATGGCGTCCATGCGCGCGATTCTACGCATCCCCCGTCCGCTATGGCCCAGGTCAAGCGCGCGGCCCCCTGCGTCGGGGGACGTTGCCGCTCACGGGGCGCGGCCCTATTCTGCCGCCGATGAGCGAGCTTTCGGCGCGGCTGCCCGATACGCCCCAGGCGCGGCGCGCGGCCAACGAGCAGGCGGTGAAGCTGGCGGTGGCGGGGCGCTGGCAGGAAGCCGCCGCCCTCAACCACGACCTGATCGCGCGCTTCGGCCACGACGCCGAGGTCTACAACCGCCTCGGCAAGGCGCTCACCGAGCTGGGCCGCATCCGCGAGGCGCGCCTCGTCTACGAGCGCGCCCTCGCCGTCGACCCCACGAACGCGATCGCCCGCCGCAACCTCGACCGCCTCGCGCAGGCCAGGGAGGAGCCCGCCGCCGTCCCCGCCGCCCAGATGAGCCGCGGCCTCTTCATCGAGGAGGTCGGCAAGGCGGCGGTCGTGCGGCTGGAGGCGGCCCGCCCCGCCGCCCTCGGCGCCCTCGACGCGGGCGACCCCGTGGAACTGGAGGCGCGCGGGAACGCCGTCAACGCGGTCACCCCGGGCGGCGGCTACCTGGGCATGGTGGAGCCGCGCGTGGGACTCCGCCTGGCCCGCCTGCTGGGCGGCGGCAACCGCTACGCGGCGGCGCTCGTCAGCACCGGCGACCCGCCCCGCATCATCGTGCGCGAGACCTACCAGCACCCCTCGCAGGCGGGCAAGGTCAGCTTCCCCAAGTCCAGCATCAGCGACGTCCGCGCCTACACCCGCCGCAACTTCCTCCGCGAGGACGTGGACAGCCTGGCGGACGACGACGATTCCGCCGAGGAGGAGACGACCACCGCGGACGCCCTGCCCGAGGAGGGCTGGCAGGAGACCCGCATCGAATACGTCAGCGATGATGGCAGCGCGCACGAGGATGACGATGACGAACTCGGCTGACCCCCACAGCGCCGTCCCCGACCCCAGGGTGCGGGCCGTGCTCGACCGCCTCCACGCCGCCGCCGAGGCGGAGATGGAGGCCTTCGCCCAGGGCGCCCCGCCGGACCCGCCTCCCGCGCCGCGCCCCTTCGACGCCGACGGCGCCGCCGATCTCTTCCGCGACAAGTACATCTCGCTGGAGCGCGAGCAGGGCAACCTGCTCTACCTGCTGGCGCGCTCGCTGGGCGCGCGCCGGGCGGCCGAGTTCGGCACCTCCTTCGGCGTCTCCACCACCTACCTCGCCGCCGCCATGCGCGACAACGGCGGCGGCCTCGTCATCGGCAGCGAGATCCAGCCCTCCAAGGCCGCCGTCGCGCGCGCCAACCTCGAAGAGGCGGGCCTCGCCGGATTCGCCGAAATCCGCGTGGGCGACGCGCGCGAGACGCTCGCCGACCCCGGCGGCCCGCTCGACCTCGTCCTCATCGACGGCTTCCCCAACCTCAACCTCGCCATCCTCCAGCTGCTCGCCCCCCACCTGCGCGTCGGCGGCATGGTGATGGCCGACAACGTCGGCTCCTTCCCCATCGAGATGGGCGAGTACGTCGCCTGGGTCCAGGACCCGGCCAACGGCTTCGCCTCGGCCACGCTGCCCCTGCGGGGCGGCACCGAACTCTCGCTGCGCGTCGCCGACCCCGCGAGCGGTGATTGAACGTAGGCGCTCCGCCTTCCTACGATGGCCGTTGGCCCGCCGGGCGCGCCGACCGCGCCGCAGCCGCCAGGGAGGACGCAAACCCGTGACACCCGCCCTCATCGAGGCGCGCGGCCTCGTGAAGCACTACGGCGACTTCGCCGCCGTGGACGACATCTCCTTCGACATCCGCGAGGGGGAATGCTTCGGCGTGCTCGGCCCCAACGGCGCGGGCAAGACCACCACCATCCGCATGATCACCGCCACCTCGCCCGTCACGGCGGGGGCGTTGCGCGTGGCGGGCATGGACGTCGCGACGGAGCCGCGCAAGGTGAAGGCCGCCCTCGGCGTCGTCCCCCAGGACGACAACCTCGACCCCGACCTGCTCGTGCGCCAGAACCTCGAGGTCTACGCCCGCTACTTCGGGCTGGACCGCGAGGCCGTGCGCCAGCGCATCGACGAGGCCCTCGAACTGTTCCAGCTCGACGACCGCGCCAAATCCAACGTGGACGACCTCTCGGGCGGCATGAAGCGGCGCCTCACGATCGCGCGGGCGCTGGTGAACGACCCCCGCGTGCTCATCCTCGACGAGCCCACCACGGGCCTCGACCCGCAGGCCCGCCACCTCGTCTGGCAGCAGCTCCGCCTGCTCAAGACCCGCGGCGTGACCATGCTGCTGACGACGCACTACATGGAGGAGGCGACGCACCTCTGCGACCGGCTCGTGATCATGCATCGCGGCAAGATCCTGATCGAGGGCCGCCCGCACGACCTGATCGCGGAGGTGGCGGGGCCGCAGGTGCTCGAACTGCGCCTGCCGCCACGCGAGCGCGACGCCCTCCTCGCCGAGTTCCCCCGGCACGACGGCGTCTCCGTGGAGCAGGTGGAGGACCTGACCTACGTCTTCGGCGGCGGCGGCGCCTCGGCGATGGCGGCGGAGCGCGTCGGCGACCCCCACCGCGCCCACCTGCGCCCGGGCAACATGGAGGACGTGTTCATGCTGCTCACGGGGCGGGGGCTGCTCGATTGACCGCCTTCCCGCTCGCGCCGGACATCTCCACGGGGGCCTTCCGCGTCTGGCAGCGCAACCGCGACGCCACCCTGCGCAACTGGCTGACCGAGTTCCTCGGCATCGCCATCGAGCCCTTCGCCATCATCCTCGCCCTGGGCCTGGCGCTGGGCCGCTTCGTCGAACTCGACAGCGGCGAGGAGTACGTGCAGTTCCTCACGCCCGGCCTGCTCGCCCTCTTCCCCATGTTCGCCGCCACCTTCGAGTGCGCCTGGGGCAGCTACGTGCGCCTGGAGATGCAGGGCACCTACGAGTCCATCATCGCCACCCCCATCAGCGTCGACGACGTCATCACGGGCGAGATCCTCTGGGGCACCACGCGCTCCCTCGTGAACGGCTCCTACATCCTCCTCGTCGCCGCCATCCTCGACCCCTGGCTGCACATGGTGCACTCCCCCTGGGCCATCCTCGCGATCCCCGTCGGCATCCTCCCCGGCCTCCTCTTCAGCTCCATCTCCATCGCCTTCGCCTCCATCGCGCGCGCCATGAGCCACTTCGCCTACTTCTTCACCCTCGTCATCAACCCCATGTTCTGGTTCGGCGGCGCCTTCTTCCCCTTCGACGCCATGCCCCGCTGGGTCCAGATCGTCGGCTGGTTCGTCCCCCTCAAGCACGTCGTCGACATCTACCGCGGCCTCGTCACGGGCAACCTGGAATGGTCGATGCTCGGCTCCCTCGCCTGGCTCGCCGTCGCCACGGCGCTCTTCTACGTCCTCGCCGTCAAGCTCATGCGCCGCCGCCTCATCCACTGATGACCGCACACGACAACTGGGACTACGAGAACGCCGAGGTCCGCGAGGCCGAGGACGAAGTGCGGAGCGTGTACCGCCTGCGCTTCACCGCCCCCGAGATCGCGGACATCCGCGCGGCGGCCAGGCGCGAGGGCGTCACGGCGAGCGAGTTCATCCGCACGGCCGCCCGCACGCGGGCGCTGCCGCGAGGGCGACAGGACGGCTGAGCCTCAAGCTCCCGGCTCAGGACGCGAGCAGCGCGCGCATGGCCTCCCAGCGCTCCGGCTCGACGGTCGGGCGCAGGCGCCGCAGTTCCAGCCAGGCGTTGATCGCCGCGACCGCGTGTTCCTGCCCGTCCGACTGGTGGCCCTTGATGGAGTCTTCGAACCAGCGGTCGACCTCGATCCAGCGCCACAAGCGGTGCCGGCGGAAGGGATCGGTGGCCGGAGCGGGGAAGCCGCCGGGGCCGCGCTTGCCCGCGACCAGCAGCCGCACGCTCTCGCGCGTGCGCCCCGTGCGCTCGGCGATGTCCGCGATGGAGACGAGGCCGGCGTCGGCGATGCGGACAACCGTGATGCCCTCAACGCTCTCGAGGTCGCGGATGGCGGAGAACACAGCTTCCTCGAAGCTCGCCCCCTCGCGGGAGAAGTCCGCGCACGGCACGCCGCAGGTCACCCCAACGGTCGCGTCATCGCAACCAGCTTCGTAGACGGCGTCAAAGACCGCGTCATCAAGGAAGTCGGTCCCCTCAACGATCAGGGTGAACTCGTAGTCATCCATCTTCTTGTCTCCTCACGCACTGTAATGGGGGCACCCGCGAACCGCGGAGCGCAGGTCCCGGGCGTGCCTGCCGACGCTGCGAGGAGTGGAGTGAACCGAGCGCTGGCAGCCCTCGCGGCTCCGCTCCGGGCATAGCATCACGCCCCAACGGTGGCTTCTGGGCGAGATGACGACGCGCCAGCCCTCCGCTTCGGCCTCGCGCAGTACCGCCTCGACCTCCTTCTTCGGGTGTCGCCCGCGAGCCACGTTGCCAGCGTACAACGCATCGTTGGCCTATGACAACACCCAGCCCCTCACGGACACGCCAGCAGGTCGCGGAACACATCCGTGCCGCCCGGCGAGCCCTCCAGCGGCGGGACGAAGCTGGCGATGCCGCGCGTCACCGAGAGGATGACCGCGCCCCCCGCGTCGAGGAAGGCCACCGTCAGCGTGTGGCCGCTCGTCCCCGCCAGCGGCAGCGCGTGCTCGCCGTCCTCGCTCGCCAGCGGCAGCTGGAAGCAGACGTCGCCGCGGTAGTCCTCCGTCGAGCCCCCCGACCAGCGCGCGAGCGGCCCGCGCTCGTCCGACAGCCACAGGTCCATCACCGCGCCCGGCTCGCTCTCGATGTCGAGGAGGATGGCGAGCGCGGGCGTGCCGTCCTCCAGCTCGCCGAAGCGCGCCAGGTCCACCGTCAGCCGCCAGCCCGCGGGCGCGGCGGCCGGCGCGGGCGGCTCGCCCGGCGGGCTGAAGGCGAGCAGCGCCGGCGTCGTCACCCCCAGCAGCGCCTTGGCCGAGGGCGACGTCAGCCGCGACTTGTCGCGCGTGCAGCCCGCCAGCAGCGACACCGCGAGCAGCGCGACCGCGACCGCGGCGAGCACGGCCAGCGCCCGCCGCCGCCCCGTGTCCGCCGCCCGGAACCTAGCGATTGACGGTCGCTCCCTGCAGGCGCGCGCGGACGTTGAGCATGCGGTTGAGCGCGCCCATGTACGCCTTCGCGCTGGCGACGATGATGTCCGTATCGGCGGCGCGCCCCGTGTAGGTCTGGCCCTCGTCCTCGATCCGGATCGTGACCTTCCCCTGCGCGTCGATCCCCTCCGTCACCGCGTTCACGCTGAACTCCGTGAGCTCCGGCGAGAGCCCCGTGATGCGGTTGATCGCGCGGTAGACCGCGTCCACCGGGCCGGTGCCCGTGGCCGCGTCCGTGAGCACGTCGCCCTCCGGCGAGAGCAGCCGCAGCGTCGCCGTCGGCGTGGCGTGGTCCCCGCTGGAGACCTGCACGTGCTCGATGCGCCACACGTCGCCCGAGAGCGTCGCCGTCTGCAGGATGTCCCCCGCGATCGCCTCGAGGTCGCGGTCGTCGACCTCGATCTTCTTGTCCGCCAGCTCCTTGTAGGCGCTGAAGACGCGGTTCAGCTCCTCCTCCGTCAGCTCGTAGCCGAGCCCCTCCATGTGCTGCTTGAAGTAGTGCCGCCCGGAGAGCTTGCCCAGCACGAGCTGCGTCCCCTGGGGGATGCCGATCTCGGCGGGATCCATGATCTCCCACGTCTCCCGCAGCTTCAGGATGCCGTCCTGGTGGATGCCGGACCCGTGGCGGAAGGCGTTCTTCCCCACCACCGCCTTGTTCCACTGCACCGGCATCCCCGAGAGCCGCTCCACGAGCGCGCTGGAGCGGTAGATCTCCTTCGTGTCGATGTCGCAGTCGATGTCCCCCAGGTAGTCCCTGCGCGTCTTGATCGCCATCACCACCTCTTCCAGCGAGGTGTTCCCCGCGCGCTCGCCGATGCCGTTGATCGTGACCTCGACCTGGCGCGCCCCGTGCTCGATCGCCGTCATCGTGTTCGCCGTGCACATCCCCAGGTCGTTCTGGCCGTGGAAGCTCAGCCGCGCCTTGTGGATGTTCGGCACGTTCTCCCGGATCAGGTCGAAGAGCGAGCCCAGCTCCGAGGGAATCGCGTACCCCACCGAATCGGGGATGTTGATCACCGTCGCCCCCGCGTCGATGCAGCGCTCCACGATCGTGTAGATGAAATGCGGGTCGGAGCGGGTCGCGTCCATCGGGCTGAACTCCACGTTGCTCGTGTAGCCCGCCGCGTGCTTCACCATCGCCTCGGCCTGCGTCAGCACCTGCTCGCGGTCCTTCCGCAGCTGGTGCGCCATCTGGATGTCGCTGCTGTTGATGAACACGTGGATGCGCGGATCCTCCGCCTCCTTGATCGCCTCCCAGGCCGTGTCGACGTCGCTCTCCACGGCGCGCGCCAGCGCGCAGATCGTCGCCCCCCGCACCTCCCGCGAGATCGCCTGCACCGCTTCCAGGTCGCCCGGCGTGGAGCACGGGAACCCCGCCTCGATGATGTCCACGCCGAGCCGTTCCAGCTGCTTCGCGATCTCCAGCTTCTCCTCCGGCGTGAAGGCGATGCCGGCGGACTGCTCCCCGTCGCGCAGGGTCGTATCGAAAATGTGAATCTTGTCGGGCATTGGGGTGGCTCCTCCAGGGGATGCTCGGGCCCGGGTCGCGCGGGTCGGCGCGAGGCGTCGGGCTGTGGGAACGTCGGGATCGCTGGCGGCCCGTCAGGCGCGGGGCCGCCACGCTACGCTCGCCCGAGGACGCGCCCCGGCGAGACCGGGGCGAGGGCGCACTCCCTGTTGGCCGCGACTGCTGCGGACATAGCCCCTCCAGTCTCGCGCGCCCCCCGCTCAGCCGCAAGCGCCCCGCCCCTGCGGTAGGCTGGCGCCATGCCGGCAGCAGCCGCCGCACTCCGCGAACTCTGGACGCGCGTCGAGGCGCGCTACGGCAGCTACCGGCTCGTGCTGCCCGGCGAGCCCCGCTTCATCTGCCAGCCCCGCGAATGCGACGCCTACTGCTGCCGCGCCTTCAACGTCGCCCTCCGCGAGGACGAGGCGGAGCGCCTGCGCGCCGCCAGCCGCCTCGACCCCGCCCGCTTCCTCGAAAGCGAGGACGGCGAGCCCATCGCCCTCCCCCTGGCCACCCCCTTCGTGCTCGGGCGGCGCGACGGCCGCTGCGTCTTCCTCGACGCCGACCTCGCCTGCGAGCAGTACGAGGCGCGCCCCGGCCCGTGCCGCTCCTACCCCCACCAGGTCGTCTTCCTCGACGCCGCCAGCGGGCGTCCCGCGCGCCCCTCGCCGGAAGCCGCCCGGCGCGCCGTCGAGGCGGTCATCGCGGGACGCCCCGCCGCGGGCGCGACGCCCCTCCTCCTGCGCCACGACCAGTGCCCCGGCTTCACGGGACCGCCCACGACCGAGGCCGAATGGGCCGCCCTCCTGCGCGAGACCGCCGCCCGTCCCGTGGGCGGCGCGGGCGAGGTGGTAAGCTCGCCCCCGTGAGCCGCAACGCGAAGCTCCCCGACGTGCGCCCCGAGGTCGCGCGCATCACCGCCGACGTGATCGCCGTGCGCCGCGACCTCCACCGCCACCCCGAACTCTCCTGGAAGGAGGAGCGCACCCAGCGCGTCATCCTCGACCGCCTCTCGACGCTCGACCTCGAAGACGTGCGCCCCATCGCGAACACGGGCGCGACCGCGCTCGTGAAGGGCGCGCGCAAGGGCCCCTGCGTCCTCTGGCGCGCCGACATCGACGCCCTCCCCGTGCCCGAGAAGACCGGCCTGCCCTTCGCCTCCGAGAACGAGGGCGTCATGCACGCCTGCGGCCACGACACGCACGCCGCCATCGCCCTGGGCCTGGCGCAACTCGCCGCCGAGGCGCGCGACTCGCTCGCCGGCAGCATCCGCTTCGTCTTCCAGCCCGCCGAGGAAGCCTCCGGCGGGGCCGCCCTCTGCATCTCCGAGGGCATCCTCAGGAAGCCCAACGTCGACCGCTGCCTCGGCCTCCACATCAGCGCGGACGTGCCCGTGGGCGAGATCAACGTCGCCCCCGGGCCGTTCTTCGCCTCCCCCACCAGCCTCCGCATCACCATCACCGGCCGCGGCGGGCACGCCGCCTCCCCCCACCAGTCCGTCGACGCCGTCGTCGTCGCGGCGCACGTCATCACGGCCCTCCAGACGGTCGTCAGCCGCTCCCTGCCCCCCCTGGAGACGGCCGTGCTCACCATCGGCAAACTGGAAGCGGGCTTCCGCGGCAACGTCATCGCCGAGTCGGCGGAACTGCGCGGCACCATCCGCACCTACAGCGACCGCGTGCGCGCCAGGATGCTCGCCCGCGTCGAGGAAGTCGTCAGCGGCGTCTGCGCGGCCTTCGGCGCCACCGCCGAAATCAGGCACAACACGAGCTGCCCGCCGCTCGTCAACGACGAGGCGGTGACGGCCTTCGTGAAGGCCGAGGGCGAGCGCTACTTCGGCACGCAGGCCCGCGAGTCGCGCGGCATGGGCGCCGAGGACATGGCCTGTTTCCTGGAGGAGCGCCCCGGCTGCTACTTCTGGCTGGGCGCCCGCAACGAGCGCGACGGCGTCGCCGGCCGCCACCACGACCCCGCCTTCACCATCGACGAACGCGCCCTCCCCCTCGGCGTGGAGTTCGGGATGCGGCTGCTGGAGGGCTCGCTCCGCGAGCTGGGGGGCTAGAAGAGGTTGAGGATGGGCTCGCCGCTCGCGAAGCGGACCGCGCCGCCACGGCCAGCAGGAGCAAAGACAACTGGCGGAACAAGCGCCGGAACGCATCCATTTGCCAAAGGGGGAGATTGAACGGGCGCCAAGGCGGAGCGTAGACACGAGATTCGTCCCCAGGGCCAATGTCACCCTCCGTGCGCCTGATACGGACAGAACGTGTGAACCATCGCGCGAACAGCTCTCGCTACCACCGGTAGGCCATGTCTGGGTTGGGCTTCTCGGAAATTCGATCTCAGAAAGGGTTTCATCTGGGTCCTGATTGTTCCAAGTATTCCGACTTCCCGGACATCGCTATCAGAATTAGTATCTATCAATATACTTTCTCCCCGAGGCACCTCCTGGAAGTTATCGGTTTCGCTCGGATCATCCCGGCTTGGGCGACTGGGGTTGAAGTCCGTGTACAGGAACACGATCAGCCCCGCCAAGACCTGCAGCAGCACGGCGAGCGACAGGATACCCAGCGTGGCCATGTCGATAGCGCTCATAGGATACGAACCTCCGACGGCTTGATTCTCGCACAGCGCTCGTGTAAAGTCGAACGCATGTCCGATGCGACAGGCGCGGCGCACATCCGCGGCGTGAGCACGTGGGATTCCGGCGGCGGGGTCGAACTCGACGTCATCGAACTCGACGGCGGGACCGTGCTCGTCGTCGGCGATGAGACAGTCGCCGTCTACCGCTCGCTGGCCGACTTCCACGCCGAGACCGAGGACGGCGACGAGAGCCGCCGCACGGTCACGCTCCTGCGCGAAACGGGCCGGCCCTTCGAACTGGCGGGCGCGCGCTAGCCGTCGCCTTCCGGCTCCTCCTCGACTTCCCCGTCGACCAGCCGCAGGAGCAGCGTCGCGTTGTCGCGCACCCAGCCGAACGACACCTGCTTGCGGAAGCGCTGCTGCTCGGGCCGCGAGTACGGCCGCTCCGCCTCCCACGCGTCGAAGAACCGCTCCCGCATCTCCGAGCCTTCGCAGTAGCGCACTTCCACGAGCCGCAGCCCGTCCTCGTGCGTGATGAAGATGTGCCCCGCCTCGCGGTCCTCGCCGAGCTTCTCCCGCCACGATTCCTTGTGGTACTGGTACTCGAACGAACCCTTGTTGACGGCGGATTTGACCTCGTAGCCTTCGAGATCGAGTCCGCTCTGGCCCGCCGTGCCGCGATCGCGAACCAGGATCGAGGCGAACAGTTCCCAGTCCTCCGACATCACCATCCGGGGCGACATGTCGCGGGCCTTGTAGAGCCGCAGCTTTCCCCGCAGCGGCCCGTACATGTAGGCGTGGAAGAAGATGAGGGCGTTCTCGATGTCGAGGTCGGTCGGGATGGGCATGGCTACGGCCTGTGCAACTCTACGCCCGGCGGACGGAAGCCGCGAAAACGGTTGGCGGCGGCGCGCTCGACGAAGTTGGCGATGCGCTCCAGGTCCCGCCCGATGGCGCGGTCCGTGATGCGGATGACGGTCCAGCCCCCCGCCAGCAACTCCGCATTGACGCGGACGTCGCGGGCCACGTTGCGCGTGATCTTGCGCTGCCAGTACTCCGACATCTCCGCGAGCCGCGCGGCGCTCAGCTTCTTCCCGTGCCAGAACTCGCCGTCCACGAAGATGGCGAGGCGCTTCCCCGCCATCGCCACGTCGGGACGCCCGGGCGCGCGGGCGTAGTCCACGCGGTAGCGCAGGCCCCGGCGCGTCAGTTCGCGGCGCAGCGCCAGCTCGGGGCTTGTATCGACCCGCCGGATGCGCCGCATCGTGGACGAGCGCTGTTCGGGTGTGAGCGTGTCGCGCCGGTGGGCGGCGGGCGGAGCCTCAGGCGCCAGCGACATACGCCGCCTCCCGGTCGTGCATCCGCATCTGCGCGCCGTTGGCGCGCTGCGCGCCGTCGCGGAGGAACCCCAGCGCGTGCTCGACCAGCCAGCGCACGGCGGGCACGCACACCGCGTCGCCGAACCCCAGCATGGCCTGGCGGTTGCCCACCGCGATCGGGAAGTCGCCCGACCCCTGCAGCCGCGCGTACTCGCGTCCGCTCAGCGGGCGGATGCGCTCGCTCCCGTCGCGGCAATCCACCAGGAACTGCACGCTGCTCCCCCCGAACGGCGTTCGCAGGCAGCCCGCGAGCCGGTCGCCGCGCACCTCGCCCACGGTGCGCCCCGCGCGGACGCGCCGGAACATCGTCGCGACGCCGTCGCGTTCGCCCCCGCGCAACGCCTCCACGCGCTCACGGTGGGCGGGCGCCATCGCCCCGATCAGCGACTCCACCCGCTCGCGGGGCCACCACGAGGCGTCGTCCCCCGGCACGTCGTCCAGGACCGAGGCGAGCGTGGCGCGGGCGCCGCGCGGAGGCTCCGGCAGCGGCAACTCGGCCAGCGGCAGGTCGCCGTTCGCGCGCTGGAAGCGGCGCACGCTCCGGGGCCGGAGCGCGGTGACCTCGCCCGTCGGCGGAAACGCCTTCTCCAGCAGCTCCCGCCGGACCGCCGCGACGAAGAGCCGGGGACGGCTCTGCGGGACGAACCAGCGCGCATCGACCACCACGATGTCCATCACGTAGCCGAGCGCCCCCATCCGTTCGCAGATGGCCCTCAGATCGCCGCCGCCGTGCGAGGTCAGCAGGCCGGTCACGTTCTCCAGCAGCAGGGCGGCGGGCGCCGCCCGCTCGCGGCTGATCTCCCCAACCAGATCGAGGAACGGCCAGATCGCGCCGGAGTGCTCGCCCGCGAGGCCGTTGCGGTTCCCCGCCAGCGAGAGGTCGATGCAGGGAAACGACGCCGTCAGCAGGTCGAGCCCGTCCGGCACGTCCGCCAGCGTCAGGCCGTTGATGTCGCCGACGTTCAGGTGGTCCGGGCCGAAGCGGGCCGTGTACATCTCGGCCTTCGCGGGCGCGATGTCGTTGGCGAACGCGCATTCCCAGCCGAGCGGCTCGATCGCTTCCCGCACGAGCCCGATGCCAGCGAAGAACTCAGCGAATCTCGGCATCCCGTCAATCAACGATACCGGAATCGCGCCGCGCGGGGACAGCGCTCCAGGCTAAATCCCCCACAGCCGCGCCGCGTTGCCCCCCACGATCGCCCGCGCCTGCTCCTCCGGCAGCGCCTCGAAGAACGAGCGCACCAGCCCCCGGCTCTCGCCCAGCGTGCTCTCCGGGTGCGGGTAGTCCGCCGACCACAGCACCCGCTCGGGGCCGATGTCGTCCAGCAGCTTGATCCCCGACGGGTCGTCCATGAACGTCGCGTGGCACTGGCGGTGCCAGTAATGGCTCGGCATCTCCGCCAGCTGCGGCCGCATCTCGCTCTCGAACTGGCGGTACGTCTTGTCCGCGTCGTAGAGCGCCGAGGGCACCCAGGAAATGCCCCCCTCCGTGAAGATCACGTTCATCGCCGGGTGCCGTTCCAGCGTCCCCGAGAACGTCAGCAGCGACCACAGCCGCCGGAACGGCTGGAAGCCCGTCGTGAGATACGTCCCCAGCGCCCCCCGCCCGCGGTAGTTCGGGTTCTCGCCGATGTGGAACGACAGCGGGATGCCGCTCGCCTCGATCGCGTCCCACATCACGTCCCACTTCGAGCCGTTGTACCAGACCCGCTCCGCCCGCGGGTAGGACGGAATCTGCATGGCCACGTAGCCCCACCCCTTCAGCTTCTCGATGTAGTCCGCCGTCCGCTCCGGGCTGTAGATCGTGGGCAGAATGCCGACCCCGTAGAGCCGCCCGGGCATCCCCGCGCAGAACTCCGCCAGCCCCTCGTTGTAGGCGTCGTAGGCCGCGATCATCAGCCCCTCGTCCTCCAGCGAGAACAGCGCCATCGACACCTGCGCGAAGATGAGCCCCGCATCGAGCCCCTCCGCGTCCATGTCCGGCGCGCGCCGCTCGATGTCGCCCATCCCCGGCCGTCCCTGCGTGAGCAGCAGGTTCTGGCCGACGGAATCGAGGTTGCGCCCCTCGCATTCGAGGTGCGTCCCCGTCTCGTCGCGCCACACCTTCGGCGCGCGGTCGCGGTACTTCGCGGGCATCCGGTCGACGAACAAGTCCGGCGGTTCGAGCCAGTGGTCGTCAGCCGAGATGACGCGCGTCCCCGCCGGCGGCTCCCACCCAACGTCGGGAATCTCGCGGTCGACGGGCCAGGCGATAGGGGGAATGGCGATCGCGGTCATGGGCGCGCTCCGTGGCAGAGGGCTTGCGGGAGGAGGATAGTCCCCGCGCAAGCCCCCCGCCACCGCCGCGGCGCGGATGCGCTACCCTCTGCGCCCGCGCGCGTTCGCGCGTACACTGGCAGCAACCCCAAGCCTCACCCGGGAGAACAGCCATGCCTGAGTTCGACACCGTCATCAAGGGCGGCACCATCTTCGACGGCCAGCAGACGCCCCGCTTCAGCGGCGACATCGGCATCAAGGACGGCGTCATCGCCACCATCGGCGGCAAGATCCACACCTCCGACGCCGCCAAGGTCATCGACGCCAGCGGCCTCAACGTCGCCCCCGGCTTCGTCGACCTGCACACCCACTACGACTCGCAGGTCTTCTGGGACCCCTGGTGCTCCATCTCCGGCTGGCACGGCGTCACCTCCGTCGCCATCGGCAACTGCGGCTTCGGCTTCGCCCCCTGCAAGCCCGAGGACCAGGACCGCGCCATGCTCACCATGTCGCGCAACGAGGCCGTCCCCCTGGAAGCGATGAAGGAGGGCATGCCCTGGGACTGGGAGACCTACCCCGAGTTCCTCGACAGCCTCGACCGCACCCCCAAGGGCGTCAACGTCCTCAGCTACATGCCCCTCAACCCGCTCATGTCCTACGTCATGGGCCTCGAAGCCGCCAAGAGCCGCCCCGCCAACGAGACCGAGATGGCCGAAATGCACCGCCTCATGAAGGAAGGCCTCGAGGCCGGCGGCTGCGGCTGGTCCGCCCAGATCGGCGAAAACGACGTGCAGCGCGACTACGACGGCACGCTCATGATCACCAACCTCATGACGCACGACGACCTGCGCTCCTTCGCCCGCGTCCTGCGCGAGGTGGGCCGCGGCTTCATCCAGTGCATCGGCGCGAGCCAGGAACTCACCGAGCAGCTGGCCGACGAGAGCGGCCGCCCCGTCATCTGGAACGTCCTCGCCGTCTTCACCGACCAGCACGGCATCGCCATGCCGGGCTACGAGCAGGCCATGCAGTGGCTGGACGAATGCAACGCCCGCGGCACCCGCGTCTTCGGCCAGGCGCTCACGGCCGAGAACAACTTCCAGTTCACCTTCGAGGAATGGAACCTGTTCGACTCCAGCCCCGCCTGGCGCGAAATGACCCTCGGCACCGTCGAGGAGCGCGCCGTCAAGATGGCCGACCCCGCCCGCCGCCAGGCGATCAAGGACGAGGGCGGCGACTGGTCGGAAGGCGGCGCCGGCGTCGTCCTCAACTTCAACGACCTCATCGTCGGCGAACTGCACAAGCCCGAACTCGACCGCTACACCGGCTGGACCTGCGGCGAGATCGCCAGGGAGCGCGGCGTGCACGTCATCGACGCCATGCTCGACATCGCCCTCGAAGACGACATGAAGGCCCTCTTCGTCACCGCCCCGCAGAAGATGGACCTCGAGGCCATGAAGAAGATGGCCACCTCCGCCTTCGCCCTCCCCGGCGTCTCCGACGGCGGCGCCCACACCAAGTTCATCACCCTCGGCCGCTACCCCACGGAGTACCTCTCCCTGCTCGTCCGCGACCACGAGATGATGGACCTGGAGGAAGCGCACTGGCGGCTCTCGGCCTACCCCGCCCTGGCCGCCGGCTTCCGCGACCGCGGGACCATCCGCGAGGGCGCCCCCGCCGACATCGTCGTCTACGACCTCGAAAACCTCGAGATGGGGACGACCGAGAAGGCGTACGACTACCCCGCGGGCGCGTGGCGCCTCATCCGCAAGCCCCACGGCTACCGCCACATCATGGTCAACGGCGAGGAGACGTTCGTGGACGGCGAGTGCACCGGCGCGACCAGCGGCAAGCTCCTCCGCCACGGCTCCGCCTGACGCACGCTCAGCGGCAACGCACCACCGCGGGGCGCCTCCGGGCGCCCCGCTCCATGTCCGTCTTGCGGAGCCGGTTACGCTTCCCGGCGGCCTCCCCGGCGTATTCGCACTCGATTTCTCGTCACGACGATCATGCTGCCCTCGTGCATCGCTTCCTGGTGACGCTCGATGAGTTGGCGCATCGCCACGACCTTCTCCGCAGTCGGCATTGCAGCGAAACGCACAATGCAGGGGTGCGGCAACTGGCGCACAAACACAAGTTCGCCAAAGTCCTTGTCTTCCGTGATGAGAACGCGCTGCTCTGCGAGCGCCATGGCAAGCAGTTCATCATCTGCCGCGCGGGGCGCCACTTCCCGGGCTGACAGGACATCATGGCCCGACTCGGTGAGCATCTCGTGCATGCTGCGGGACGCAGCGCACACGTCGAGCAGGAACCTCACGACCCGTGGACAGGCACGCGCTCGTGCACGTCCTCGCCCGCGATCGAGCGGTGAGCGAAGAGCAGGCACGCCTGGATGTCTTCCAACTCCAACTCCGGGTGCTCGTACAGGACCGTCTCCGTGGAGTCGCCTGCCGCCAGCATCCCAAGCACATGCTCTACGGCGATGCGCATGTCGCGAATGATCGGCTTGCCGCCAAAGACATCGGCCCGCACCGTGATGCGCTCCAGCAGTTCGGGATGAGTCGCCACTGTTTTCTTCCTTCAGGAGTTTTGGCCCTTCACGAAACGCATGCCAGGGCCTGTCCACCTTAGCACCCGACCGCCATCGCCGCGCCCCGTCGCCGCGGTCTGCCCCAGCGCCACCGCCCCCTTCCCCCTCCCGTCCCCGTCGCGCTTCACTCCACGCCGTGCCTGCCGTCCGGCCTGGACTACGGTGACGAGTCGTATGCACTGACGGGCCAACCGGGGGTCCGCAGAACCCCCAGGCCCCGAAAGGGGTATCGCGCGGCGCGCCCGCCCGTGCGCCGGCAGGCGCGCCGCGCCCCCGTCCGGTGTGACGCCCCTCAGGCGAGCCCGCGCTCCTCCAGGAACCGCACCGTCAGCGCCGCGCACTGCTCCGGCTCCTCCAGCTGGAGGAAGTGCGTCGTCTCCGGGATGAAGTCGTAGTTGGCTTCGATCAGTTCGCTCAGGTCCACGCCGGGGAAGAAGGAGAAGGGCGTCGTCGGGTCGGAGCCGATAGCCTTGATCGGGCAGCGCAGGGCGCCGAGCTCGACCCGCGCGCTGTAGCGCACGGCATCGTCGTAGGCCTGCGCCTCGTACTCCTTGGGGCAGCAGAGCTCGTAGCCGCCGCCGTCGCTCGCTGGCCGGAGGACCGCGCGGGCGAGAAGGCCGGGCACTTCGGGACGCACGTGCTGATACATGGGATTGCGGCGAAGGCTCTCCGCCAGCGCCTCGCGCGACTCGAAGCGGTCGGGGCGGCGGCGCGTGCCGACCGCGCCCCGCTCGAACCTGACCCCCATCTGCTCGGGCGTGAACCCCGGCTTGCAGACCGGCGGGTCGAACAGCACGAGCGCCGCGAAGGCGTCGCGCCCCTGCGCGTGGAGCATCGCCGCCAGGGCCGAGACCGAGTGGAACACGCCGATCACGGGCCCCTCCCCGAACCGCTCGCCGATGGCCCGCAGCACCCCGCCGCAGTCATCCGCGAACGAGCCGATGTGGTGCGCCGCCTGGTCGCCGACGGGATTCAGGCCGTGGTTCCGCAGGTCGTACACGAACAGGTCGAAGCGACCGCCCAGCAGCGACCAGTACGGGTAGTAGCCGTCCGCCGCCTGCCCGTTCCCGTGGCTCAGGACCATGCGCGGGCCGTCCGGGTTCCCGTGCCGCCGCACCCGGATGACCGCGCCGTCCGCCATCGTCGCGTCGAACGCCGCCAGCGGCTCGGGGACCTCGTAGCGGTCGGGCATCGCGCCCCCAGCCTACTCCGTGGTGCGGATGGCGCGGATGGCGATCGCCAGCATCACCACGCCGAACACGAACACGATGCCGATCTCCTGCCACGTGCTCAGCGTGTAGCTCCCCCACGTCACGTGCGAGATCTGGTAGTGCGCGTCCAGCGACACCTCGCTCAACTGCTCCGAGAGCGCGATCTCGCGGATGGGCGCGACCGCGTAGGTCACGGGGTTGATCTTCACGATCACGTCCATCCAGGCGGGCACGTTGTTCACCGGGAAGAAGATGCCGGAGAGGAACATCGCCGGCATGATCGCCACCTGCGAGAGCATCTGGAAGCTCTCGACCGAGCGCAGGCGGCTGCCGATCGCCACCCCCAGCCCCGTCAGCATGAACGACACCAGCGCGATCAGCGGGATCAGCTTGGCCACCACTTCGAGCGAGATGTCGATGCCGAGGATGGGCGCGATGGCGAACATCACCATGCCGTTCACGAGCGCCACCGTCGCCCCGCCCGCGATCTTGCCGATGCAGATGGCGGACCGGCTCACGGGCGCGACCAGGATCTCGCGCAGGAAGCCGAACTGGCGGTCCGTCACGATCGAGACGCCCGAGAAGACGGAGTTCATGAGCACGATCATCGCGACCATGCCGGGAAAGATGAACTGCCGGTAGTCGATGCCGCCGGGAATGGGCGCCATGCTGTTCCCCAGCCCCTCCCCGAACATGAGCAGCATCAGCACGGGCATCGTGAAGGCGGAGATCATGCGCGGGCGGTCGCGGAAGTAGATCAGCACCTCGCGCATCCAGATGACGCGCACCACCTGCAGGAAGCTCGCGCGGCCCGTCGCGCGCCGGGGCGTCCCCGTCGCGACCCGCGCCGCCGCCTCGGCCGTCGCCTGTTCCGCTGTCATCGCCGCCAACCCATCCGCTGCATCGATCGCAGCTTGTCTTCGTTGCTCGCCTCCGCCTCGCGGATCTGGTGGCCCGTCATCGAGACGAACACGTCCTCCAGCGTCGGCGGGCGGATGCCCACGGAGCGCACCTCGCCCTGGAGGCGCCCCAGCAGGATGGGGATGAAGTCGCCCCCGCGCTCCACGTTGAACTCCACGGCGTCGTTCTCCAGCCGCGGCTCGACCTCGAACGACTCGCGCACCTCGCGGGCGAGCGCCTCGTTGTCCGGCCCCGCGAGGGAGACGACGTCGCCCCCGAGCCGCGCCTTCAGCCGCTCGGGCGTATCGATGGCGACGATCGCGCCGTGGTCCATGATGGCCACGCGGTCGCACGCCTCGGCCTCGTCCATGTAGTGCGTCGTCAGGAAGATGGTGACGCCCTCGCTGTCGCGCAGGGAGCGGGCGTAGGCCCAGATGCTGCGGCGCGTCTGCGGGTCCAGCCCCACGGTGGGCTCGTCGAGGAAGAGCACGGAGGGCCAGTGCATCAGCCCGCGCGCCACCTCCAGCCGCCGCCGCATCCCGCCCGAGAAGGTGATGACCGCGTCGCCCGCGCGCTCCAGCAGCCCCACGCGGTCGAGGAGCTGGTCGGCGCGCGGGCGGATGTCCTCCTTCGCCATGCCGAAGAGTTCGCCGTGGAAGACGAGGTTCTCGCGCGCGGTCAGGCGCTCGTCCACGGTCGAATCCTGGAAGACGATGCCGATCTCGCGGCGCACGCCCGCCGGGTCGTCGGTGATGTCGTAGCCGCCGATGGCGGCGCGGCCCGCCGTGGGCCGCAGGAGCGTGCAGAGCATGGAGATGGTCGTCGTCTTGCCCGCCCCGTTGGGACCGAGGAAGCCGAAGATCTCCGCCTCGCCCACCTCGAAGGAGATGCCGTCGACGGCGGTGATCTCGCCGAAATGGCGCGAAAGCCCGGAGACCTGCACGGAGGGAGTCACCGCTCCATCTTGCGGGGCGGCCCCCGTTGTGCGCAAAGCGGCGCTACCCGCCGCCCTGGCCATCGCCCGCCTGCGGGTAGCTGCCGAAGACCTTGAGCATGACGGTCATGCCGCGCAGCCCGTCGAGGGCGGCGGCGCACTCGGGGTCGCGCTCGTGCCCCTCGAAGTCGATGAGGAAGATGTACTCGCCGAAGGTCGCGCGCGTGGGGCGGCTCTCCATCTTCGTGCAGTTGATGCCGCGGCTGGAAAACTCCGTCAGCGCCGCCGTCAGCAGCCCCGCGCGGTCGCCCGCGAACTCGAAGGCGATGGACGTGCGGTCGCGCCCCGATGGCTCCCGCTCGCCCGCGCCGATGACGACGAAGCGGGTGGCGTTGCTGTCCTGGTCCTGGATGCCCTCCGCCAGCACCGCCGCATTGAAGAGTTCCGCCGCGCGCAGGGTGGAGATGGCCGCCGCTCCCGGCTCCGCCACCGCGATCGCCGCGCCGTGCGCCGTCGAGAGGGAGGCGGCGCGCTCCGCCCCCGGACAGTGCGCTTCCAGGAAGGCGCGGCACTGCGCCAGCGCCTGCGGATGCGAGTAGACGAGGCGGATGGCGCCGATGGCCGTCCCCGGCGCGGCCAGCAGGTTGTGGACGACGGGCACGAGCAACTCGCCCTGGATCTTGAGCGCGGTCTCGTGGATGAGGATGTCCAGCGTCTCCGCCACGGAGCCGTTGAGCGAGTTCTCGATCGCCATCACGCCCGCGTCCGCCTCCCCCGATTCGACGGCGCGCGCGACGGCTCCGTGCGTGGCCTGGGGCGCCAGTTCCGCGCCGGGGGCGTAGCGCCGCGCGGCCTCCTCCCCGAAGGTGCCGGGCGGTCCCAGATAGGCGACCTTCACGCGCGAGCCTCCCCCCTCACGTATCGAACCCGTGCGCCCCCCCGATGAGGGCTTCCTGGAGCATGCCCCGGCTCTCGGCGCGGGTGACGACGACGAGGGCGTCGCCGACGGTGAGGGTGGTGTCCGCCCCGGGCACGCGCGGCACGCCGCCGGAATCGACGATGAGGGCGATGAGCGACTCGGGCGGCAACAGCACCTCGCGCGGCGTGCGCCCCACCACCGGCGAGGTGTCCGAGAGCCGCACCTCCACCAGTTCCAGCCCCTGGTGCAGCTGCATCACCGGCACCATCGACGTGACCGGCAGCTCCTGCTCGATCTGGGCGAGGATCGCCTCCGTGGCGGAGACGGTCGTCTCGATGCCCCGCCGCTCGAAGAGGAGCGAGTTCGGGGGATTGTTCACGCGCGCGAGCACGCGCGGCACGCCCCGGTAGCGCGCGATCTCGCAGACCACGAGGTTGTCCTCGTCGTCGCCCGTGACCGCCGCCACGAGGTCGGCGCGGGCGATGCCGGCCCCGTCGAGCACGGACGCCTCGCAGGCGTCGCCCCGCAGGACCGCGCCCTCCAGCCGGTCGTCGATCTCGGCCGCGCGCGCGGAGCGCCGTTCGATGACGAGCATCTCGTGGTCGCCGCTGAGCAGCTCGC
Source organism: Tepidiformaceae bacterium (assembly GCA_963664025.2). Taxonomy (GTDB): domain Bacteria; phylum Chloroflexota; class Dehalococcoidia; order Tepidiformales; family Tepidiformaceae; genus UBA2991. The sequence continues at coordinate 506,452 of OY760861.2, forward strand.
GCGCGAGGTGGTACCCGACCTTGCCGCCGCCGGCGATGATGACGTACACGGCTCAGGCCGGCCCGTCGGCGGCGAGCATGGCGAGGATCGCCTCCGCGCCCGCGCTCGTGGGGCTGTAGGTGCGCAGCCCGAGGTGGCCGAAGATCTCCCCGCGCTCGGGGTCCTTCACGCGGCAGACGACGTGCTCCACGCCGAACACCTCGCGCGCCAGCTGGCTGGCGAAGAAGTTGCGGTTGTCGCCCTGGGTGACGGCGACGAAAGCGTCCGCCTCGCGCGCGCCCGCCCGCTCCATCGCGTCCATGTCCATGCCGTTGCCCACGGCCTTGCGTCCGCGGAAGCCGTCGGGCAGGCGGCGGAACTGGCCCGCGTCGAGGTCGAGCATGGTCACGTCGTGGCCGTCGCCGTCGAGGCGCGCGGCGATGGCGGCGCCCGTGCGCCCGCAGCCCATGATGAGCACGTTCACCGGCGGACCGCCGCCTTCCCCGCGGCGGGCTCGGCCATCTCCAGCGGCTCGCGCACGATCCAGACGTTGCAGCGGGCGTGACCGAGGACGTAGCCGGCGGTGGGGCCGAACTCGAACTGGCCGAGGAGCGGCGTCCAGCCCACGCCCAGCAGGATCACGTCCGCGCCCCGCGCCTCCGCCTCCTCCACGATGGCGGGGCCGGCGGCGCGCGCCTGCAGCAGTTCGTCCTCGACGGTGATGCCGCCGCCCTCGCGGTCGGCGCGGGCGCGGGCGCGGCGCAGCGTCTCCTCGCCGCGCTGCGCCTCCAGGTCCAGGTCGGCGGTGACGGGCAGGCTGCGCTCGACCTCGATGACGTGCAGGAGGGTGAGGACGCCCTTCTCCTGGCGCGCGAGGGAAGCGCCGACGGCGACCGCCTCGAGGCTGGCCGCGTCATCCACCACCGGGGCCAGGATGGAACGGAATCTCGCCATTGCGAAACGTCCCTCCGCGACGCGAGAGAATACCGGCGCGGGACCGCGCGCACAATGCGGCGGGCGTTACGTCCACCGGCCCGGCATCGGCGCGGCGCGGGAGCGCCGGGGATGCTACCGTACGCGCCGCGCGCGCGAATCCGGCCCGGCGTGGCCAACGGGCGCGCGGATCGCCATAATGGGCGCGCCTGGCCGCCGCAGCGGCCCGAACCACGAGGGAGAGCGCAAATGGACAGCACGGATTTCTACCTGGCCCCGATGACGATGAGCTACTTCTTCCTCGAGGCGCTCGAGGAGAACGGCTACGCCTTCCCCAAGGGCTGGCGTTCGCACCAGCAGAACGTCGAGGCCCTCCTGGAGGACGGCAAGGTCGTCCGCATCAACGTCGACGCCTCGAACCAGATCGTGGTCGAGGACATCACCGAGGAGGCCGCGAGCGCGTAGGCCTCGCGACTGACCCGGCGCGGGCCCCGGGCGGGAGGGGACATGCGTTTGGCGGTAGTCGTGGGAGTGTCTGGGGCGCTCCTCATGTTCATCGGCGCACGCCAGCCTTGGGCGACACTTGCCACCGGCTCCTCTGTCTCTGGAGTAGACAGCGGTGACGGTGTCATCACGATTGCTATTGCATTTGTGGTTGGCAGCGCGCTCGTGGCAGCGTTGCTCGGCATGGACTACAGAGTGTTTTGTGCGATGGCCTTCACAGGGGCGCTCATCGCTGTCTTCGTAGGCATCTACAACATGACGGAAGTCGCCGGTGCCGCAGACACGCTAAGCCGAGCGGGCTTCCCGCAAGCCCGCATCGATGGTGGTCTTTGGCTAACCGTTCTCGGAGGATTGGTAGCCGCTGGAGCGTCCGGCGTGGCACTTTTGGGGAATTTAGGCGAAAAGAATTCAGCCGTGGCGACTCCCTCGCGCCCACCAACATCCACCTATCGCCCTCCCCAAACCACGAGACGTGAGCCACCGCCACCCCCAGATGCGAGGTACCGCCCACCGGCCAGACGTGAGGTAGTGCTCAATCCGGAGGAGTTCAAGAGAGTGCGTGAGGCCCGTTCCGAGGTTGAGCGGCGCGCCGTGAGACAAGAGGCCGTGGCGCGCCATAACGCTGAGCGCCACGTCGCGAGACAGGAAGCCGAAGCTGAGCGGCGCGCAAGAAGGCAGGAAGCCAAGCGGCTGGAACAGGAAAGCCGAACGGATGAAGAGCGAAGAGCCGAACAGGAGGTCGCGCGGAGAAATTCCCAGCGGAGTAAGGAGATTTCCCGGATGATGCTTGAAGCGCAGCGAGAGCGGGAGCGGCGGGACCAGGCCTGACATAGCCATTGTAAGAATTCTTCCCTAACGGTTATTGTAGATTAGTCCATGCCCTGCTAAGATCAGCCTGTCATGGCCAGGGGCTTCTACGAGATTCTCGGGGTCGCGCGCGGGGCCTCCGACAAGGAGGTTCGCTCCGCGTACCGGAAGCTCGCGCGCCGCTACCACCCCGACGTCAACCCCAACGACGCGGGCGCGGAGGAGCGCTTCAAGGAGATCCAGGGCGCCTACGACGTGCTCGCCGACGAGGCGTCGCGCAAGAAGTACGACAAGTACGGCGACCGCTGGGAGCAGGCCGACCAGATCGAGGAGATGGAGCGCCAGCGCGCGCAGGCCGGTTTCGGCGGCGGCGGCTTCTCCTTCGAGGGCGGCTTCGGCGACCTCGACCTGGGGAGCGTGTTCGGCGGCATCTTCGGCGGCGGGCCGCGCCGCGGACAGGACATCGAGACGCCCGCCGAGATCACGCTGGAGGAAGCGGCGGCGGGCACGACCCGCACCGTCAGCCTCCAGGGCGCCGAACCGTGCGCCACCTGCGGCGGGAGCGGCGCGGTCGCGAACGCCCGCTGCCACGCCTGCGGAGGCGCGGGCGAGACGCTCCGGCCGCGCAGGCTGGAGGTGAAGGCCCCGCCCGGCGTGCGCACGGGCTCGCGCGTGCGCGTCGCCGGCGAGGGGCGACCGGGAAGGGGCGGCGGCCCGCCCGGCGACCTCTACCTGCTCATCACCGTGCGCCCCCACGCGCGCTTCGAGCGCAGCGGCGACGACCTCACGGTCGAGGTTCCCGCGCCCTACCTCGACGCCGTGCTGGGGGGTGAGATCGAGGTCCCGACGCTCACGGGGCGGGTGATGCTCACGATCCCGCCGCTCACCCAGAACGGGCGGCGCTTCCGCCTGAGCGGCAAGGGCATGCCCGTGCTGGGCCGGAGCGACCGCCGCGGCGACCTGTTCGCGCGCGTGAGCGTGGTGCTGCCGGAGCAGCTGAGCGAATCCGAACGCGCGCTCTTCGAGGAGTTGCGCCAGACCACCGAGGCCGCGACCGCGCGAGCGGCCAGCTAGCCCAGCCGGAAAGGACGAACCGATGCCCCGCCGCCGCCCGCCGCCCAGCGAACCCCTGCCCGACGACGAGCCCTGCTACGTCATCTCCATCGCCTCGCGGCTGGTGGGGCTGCACCAGCAGACGCTGCGCTACTACGAGCGCGCGGGGCTCATCCGCCCGCACCGCACGAGCGGCAACATCCGCATGTACTCGAACGCCGACATCCAGCGCATCCGCCAGGCCCAGCGCCTCATCGAGGAGCTCGGCGTGAACCTCGCGGGCGTGGAGGTGGTGCTGCGCATGAACGACCAGTTGCGCGCGCTCCAGGCCGAACTCGACGAGGCCAAGGCCGAACTCGGCCGCCTGCGGCGGACGCGGCTGCCCGCGCCCGCCGTCGACAGCGAGGGCCGCCCCGCCCGCTGACCCCATCCGCGCCGCCCATCCGCAAGACCCCGCGCCCGCGGGGCGGGAGGAATGACCGCCATGACTTCCATGATGCGACAGGACCGCTTCACCGAGCAGGCCCAGCAGGTGCTCGCCGCCTCGCAGGAGGCCGTGCGCACGCGCAGGCACAGCCAGTGGGGCGTCCCCCACGTGCTCTTCGCCCTCGCCGATCTCGACGGCGGGCTCGCCCTGCAGGTGCTGGAACGCCTCGGCGCCGACCTCGCCGCGCTGAAGGCGCGCGTCGACGAGGTGCTGAGGCAGCAGCCGACGCTCCAGCACGAGGTCGTCCAGATCTACACGACGCCCGAGGTGGTGCGGATGCTGGAGGTCGCGAACGCGGAGGCGGAGCGGCTGAAGGACGACTACGTGGGCGTCGAGCACCTGCTCATCGCCATCGCCGACAACGAGGAGAGCGGGGCCGCCGGGCTGCTCGCGGGCCTGGGCGTGACGAAGGAGGCCGTCTACCGCGCCCTGCGCGAGATCCGCGGCAGCGCGCGCGTCACCAGCCCCACCGCCGAGAGCAGCTACCAGAGCCTCGAACGCTACAGCGCCGACCTCACGCAGCTCGCGCGCGAGGGCAAGCTCGACCCCGTCATCGGGCGCGAGACCGAGGTGCGGCGCGTGATGCAGATCCTGAACCGGCGCACGAAGAACAACCCCGTCGTCATCGGCGAGGCGGGCGTGGGCAAGACCGCCATCGTCGAGGGGCTGGCCCAGCGCATCGCCGCGGGCGACGCGCCCGAGAACCTCGCGGAGAAGTCGCTGCGCGCGCTCGACATGGGCGCGCTGCTGGCCGGGGCCAAGTTCCGGGGCGAGTTCGAGGAGCGCCTCAAGGCCGTCATGGAGGAGGTCCGCCAAAGCGATGGCGGCGTCATCCTCTTCATCGACGAGCTCCACACGGTGATGGGCGCGGGCGGGGCGGAGGGCGCCATCGACGCGAGCAACCTGATGAAGCCCGCGCTGGCGCGGGGCGAACTGCGCGCCATCGGCGCGACCACGCTCGACGAGTACCGCCGCATCGAGAAGGCCCCCGCCCTCGAACGGCGCTTCGCCCCCGTGCACGTGGACGAGCCCTCGGAGGAGGACGCGCTCGCCATCCTGGAGGGGCTGCGCGGGCGCTACGAGGACCACCACAAGGTCGCCATCGGCGACGACGCGCTCGAAGCGGCCGTGCGCCTCTCCGCGCGCTACGTGACGGAGCGCCACCTGCCCGACAAGGCGATCGACCTGATCGACGAGGCGGCCAGCAAGCGCGTCATCGACGCGCAGGAGACGGGGCCGGAGGCGCGCGCCATCGCGAAGCGGCTCGACGCCCTCGCGAAGGAGGCGGACGCCGCCGTCGAGCGCGAGGACCACGAGCGCGCCGCGCACGTCAAGCAGGAAGTGCTCCAGCTGCAGGAGGAGTACGCGACGCTGCGCGCCGCGGCCGCCGCCGATCAGCCCGCGGAGCTGCGCGTCTCCGCCGAGGACATCGCGAGCCTCGTGGGGCAGATGACGGGCATCCCCGTCTCGCGGCTGGAGGAACGCGAGAGCGAGAAGCTGCTGCGCATGGAGGAGACGCTGCACGAGCGCGTGGTGGGGCAGGACCGCGCCATCGAGGCGCTCAGCGACGCCGTGCGGCGGGCGCGCGCGGGGCTGAAGGACCCGAAGCGCCCGATCGGCTCGTTCATCTTCCTGGGGCCCACGGGCGTGGGGAAGACGGAGTTGGCGAAGGCGCTCGCGCACTGCCTCTTCGACGACGAGGACGCGATGATCCGGCTGGACATGTCCGAGTACCAGGAGCGCCACACGGTGAGCCGCATGGTCGGTTCGCCGCCGGGCTACGTGGGTTACGACGAGGGCGGCGGGCTGACCGAACTCGTGCGCCGCCGCCCCTACCGCGTCATCCTCTTCGACGAGATCGAGAAGGCGCACGCGGACGTGTTCAACACGCTCCTGCAGATCCTCGACGACGGGCGGCTGACGGACGGGCACGGGCGCACGGTCGACTTCCGCAACACGGTCATCATCATGACGAGCAACCTCGGCACGGGGGCGCAGGACCGCCTCACGATGGGCTTCACCCGGCGCAGCGAGGAGAGCGGCGCGAGCGCGCAGGTGCGCGAGTCCGTGGAACGCGCCCTGCGCGAGCAGTTCCGCCCCGAGTTCCTGAACCGCATCGACGACACGATCGTGTTCGAGCCGCTCACGGAGCGGGAGCTGCTGGAGATCGTGGGCCTGCTCGTGGCCGAGGTGCGGGACCGGCTGGCCGAGCGCGACATCGGCATCGAGCTGACGGAGGGGGCGCGCGCGGAACTCGTGCGCGAGGGCTACGACCCCGAGTTGGGCGCGCGCCCCCTGCGACGCACGGTCGAGCGGCGCATCGAGAACGAGCTCGCGTGGCGCATCCTCGCGGGCGAGTTCGCCGCGGGCCAGCGCATCACCGTCGACTTCGCTGACGGCGCGTACGCGTTCGCCGCCCGGGCGGGGGAGGCGGCGGCGGTCGCGGGGTAGGGCGGGACGGTCGACAGGGCTCGGGCGGCTGTGCCAGTATCGATAGCGATTCAAGGGCCGACCGACAAGAGCCTGTGGGGCTCTTCCCGCCGCTGGGGGCGCCGGCATACTCCCCGCGGACCAACGGGATAGGCGGCCCGTTCTCTTTGCCCTAGACATCACCCTCCCGTTTAGCCCGGGGCGGTGGAGGGGACGGGGTCGGGGCGGACGCGGCGGACCTGGGGCAGGATGAGGACGATGACGGCGGAGAGCGCGAGCGTGGTCCAGCCGAGCACGGTCACCACGATCGGCAGGCCGGCCTCCTGGGCGACGGCGCTGATGGGGAGCGTCAGCAGCATGGCGAAGCCGTTCGTGAGGGGGAAGAGCCCCATCACGCGTCCGCGCACGCCTTCATCCACCGTCTGCTGGATGATGACGGAGGCGCTGATCGTGGAGGCGCTCAGGGCGACGCCGAGGCCGATGTTCGAGACGGCCGTGATCCAGATGGAGCGCGAGTAGGCGAATACGATCGCGCTCACGGCGAAGGCGAGCGCCGCCAGCACGAGCGTGGTCCCGCGGCCGGCGACGTCGGGGCGCTGGGCGAAGTACATCGAACCCGCCACCGCGCCCGCTCCCCAGCCGAACGCCATGAGGGCGAACCCCCGTCCGCCAACCTCCAGCACGTCGGTCGCCCAGATCACGCCAAGGTTGCCGACGCCGGGCATGCCCACGCCGTGCATGACGAACACGAGCGCCACGGCGCCGAGGATCACGACGTGGCCCCACGTGTAGCGGAGGCCTTCCCAGACCGCGCGGAACATCTGGCGGCCAACGGCGGCGCCGCGGCTCGTGTAGTCGAGCAGGGCGATGAGCGGAATGATCCCGAGGAACGTCACGAGGGAGCCGGCGTAGATCGGGCCCGCGCCGAAGGCGTCATTCAGGACGGCCGCCACGGGAATGGTGATCGGGATCATGAGTTGCTGGGCGGCGGAGTTGAGGCTGATGGCGTTGCCCAGGTCGTCCATGCCCACCACCGCGGGAAGGCTCGCCTGTCTCGCGGGGTGGTCGATGGCCTGCGTGGCGGATGCGAGGAAGGTGAGCGCGACGACGCCGAGGATGGTGGCCCCGCCGAAGGGGGTCATCAGCATCAGGAGCGCGACGAACCCGTTGAGGACGAGCGAGGCGGATTCGCAGCCGAGCAGCACCAGCCGCCGCTCGAAGCGGTCGGCGATGGCTCCGCCGATGAGGCTGAAGATGAGCGTCGCGACGCCTCGCGCGCCCATCAGGAAGCCCGTGTAGAGGATCTCACGCTCGGGGTAGACGACGCCGAGGATGGTGGCCCCGCCGAAGGGGGTCATCAGCATCAGGAGCGCGACGAACCCGTTGAGGACGAGCGAGGCGGATTCGCAGCCGAGCAGCACCAGCCGCCGCCAGCGATGGCTCCGCCGATGAGGCTGAAGATGAGCGTCGCGACGCCTCGCGCGCCCATCAGGAAGCCCGTGTAGAGGATCTCACGCTCGGGGAGACCTCCTGCACCCAGAAGATCTGGGTGACGAAGTGGAGGGGCTGCACGAGCCCCACCAGCACCGTCCCCGCCAGCAGCAGGCGGAAGTTGCGGTGGCGGAAGGCGCGGAAGGCCTGGAGGCGACCGTCGGGCATGCGCGCGAGTCTACGGGGCGGCTCGGCTGCGCTCCCGCGCGCTGAGGCGGGGCGTAGCCAGCGGGCGCGCGATCGGCCAGAATCGGCGCGCCTGCGATGCAGGGACAGGAGGTACGCCATGCTGCTGGAAGGGAAGGCCGCCGTCGTTACCGGCGGGGCCGTGGGAATCGGACGCGGGATCGCGGTCGCGCTGGCCGAGAACGGGGCCGACGTCGCCAGCCTCGACATCGACGCCGTGAACAACGCGGAGACGGCGTCGCAGGTGCGGGCGACGGGCCGCCAGGGGCTCGCCATCGACTGCGACGTGGCCGACAAGGTGCAGGTGCGGCGCGCCATGAACAGCGCCCTCCAGCGGCTGGGGCGCATCGACCTGCTGGTGAACAACGCCGCCATCTACGCGGACACGACGCTCACGGGCGGCACCTACGAATCGCAGACGGACGCCTACGAGCGCTCCATCGACATCTGCGCGATGGGCAGCTTCTACTGCGCGCGGGCGGCGGTGCCGGCCATGCGCGCGGCGGGCGGGGGCGAGATCCTGAACGTCATCACGGAGCACATCAAGGAAGGGCACCTGATGACGGGCGGGGCGGCCAGCGGCTACGACTGCGCCAAGTGGGTGCAGTGGCGCCAGGTGGAGACGTGGGCGGTCGAGCTGGCCGAGCACAACATCCGCGTGAACGGCCTCTGCATGGGGGCGACGGACACGCCCATGCTGCGCGCCGTCTCCGTGGCGGCGGCGGAGGCGGGGATGCGCGCCCCGGACGTCGGCCAGGCGGTCATCAACATCCTCTCGCACGGCGCGGACGGCCCGAGCGGGGAGACGTACGTGTTCGGCACGTCGGGCACGCCGCGCGAGCAGAGTCTGGCCGAAATCGCCGCCCTCGCGCCCGCCTGAGCGCCCACGGGCGTTGACAAGGGGCGTAGGATGGAACGCATAGCAGGCGCGCATCGCGCCCGCCCCGACACGACCGCACAGCTACGAGGGAGCAATCGCATGGTCCTCCAGTCCATCGCCCGCCAGACGCCGACCACGAAGGCGCCCGAGCCCGTGCTCGGCACCGACCTCATCCCCAAGGAACGCTACATCTCGCCGGAGTTCATGCAGCTCGAATGGGAGCGCATGTGGACGAAGGTCTGGAACATCGCGGGCCGCGAGCAGGACATCCCCAACGTGGGCGACTACTTCACGACGGAGTTGGGCCCCGAGTCGTTCCTGATCGTGCGCGAAGCGCCGGAGAAGGTGCGGGCGTTCTACAACGTCTGCCCGCACCGCGGGAACCAGATCAGGAACCCGGGCATGGGGCACGCGGAGTCGTTCCAGTGCGCCTACCACTTCTTCGAGTTCAACCTCGACGGCTCGAAGAAGTTCGTGCCGGACGAGGACACGTTCACGCAGGGCGTGCCGCAGGAGACGGCGCTGATCGAGGTGCCCTGCGATACGTGGGGCGGCTGGGTCTGGTTCAACATGAACCCCGAGGCCGAGCCCCTGATGGAGTTCCTCGGCGAGATTCCCGATCACCTCGACCCGTACCACTTCGACCAGCAGTACATCGTGCAGGACCGCACGATCCTGTGGGACTGCAACTGGAAGACCTCGGTGGACGCCTTCAACGAGGTCTACCACGTGCAGGGCATCCACCCGCAGATCCTGGAGAACATCGACGACATCCACGTGCAGATCGACCTGTACGAGAAGCACAACCGCTACCTGGTGCCATTCGGGCTGCTGAGCCCGCGCTACCCGAACCAGGACGAGCTGACGCGCTCGCTGAAGGAGATGCTGCAGGCGGCGGGCGTCGATCCCGAGACGTTCGAGGGCGGCCCCGCGGACGTGCGCCCGGCCATCCAGAACAAGGTGAAGGAGTACGCCGCCGAGCACGGCATCGACCTGTCGGACCTGAACGACGACCAGCTCTCGGACGACTACCACTACTACATCTTCCCGAACATCACGCTGAACACGCACCACTCGGGCGTGATGCTGTTCCGGCAGCGGCCGCACGCGACGGACCCGAACAAGATGTACTACGACCTGCAGAACTTCGTGCGCATCCCGGAGGGTTCGGAGCCGCCGCCGCGCCCGGTGCACACGACGCACAAGCACGGCGAGATCTCGCTCGGGCTGGGGCTCGACCAGGACTCGTACAACCTGCCGCGCGTGCAGAAGGGGATGAACTCGCGTTCGTTCAAGGGGTTGCTGATCAACTACCGCGAGCGCCGCATCCGCCACATGCACAAGGTCATCGACGACTACGTGGAGGGCCCGGACCGGTAGGGCTTGCCAGGCCGACGACAAGCGGGAGGCCGCGCACAACTGCCGTGCGCGGCCTCTTCGTCACGGTACACTGAGAACGGTTGACTGGGCCGGTTACGGTGCCATGGGCGCTATCCGGAGACGGAACCCGGCCCGCTTCTACTGTTGAAGGGGCAGTTGGGCGCCGTCGTGAGGCGGCGCCTTTGCTGTGTCCCGCGGCCCCGCCCTCAGTCCGCACCCGCTAGACTGCCCCGCCACGAGGAGGGCCATCGACATGCGGGATTTCGCGGGCAAGGTCGCGGTCGTGACGGGCGGGGCGAGCGGCATTGGGCTGGGCATGGCGACGCGCTTCGCCGCCGAGGGGATGCGCCTCGTGCTCGCCGACATCGAGGAGGACGTGCTGGAGGCGGCCGCGGCGGGACTGCGCGAGGGCGGGGCCGAGGTGCTGACCGTCCAGACCGACTGCGGGGACGCCGCCTCCATGGACAGCCTCGGGGAACAGGCGCTGTCGCACTACGGCTCGGTCCACGTCGTCTGCAACAACGCGGGCGTGGGGGCGCGGGGGCGGATGTGGGACCTGGGCGTGAACGACTGGGAGTTCGTCCTGCGCGTGAACCTGTGGGGGGTGATTCACGGCGTGCGCGTGTTCGCGCCGCACCTGGTCGAGCAGGACGAGGGGCACATCGTGAACACGGGCTCGATGGCGGGGCTCGTGTCGGTGTCGGGGACGGGGCCGTACAACGTGAGCAAGCACGGGGTCGTGACGCTCTCGGAGACGCTGTACGGGGAGTTGCGGGACGCGGGCTCGAACGTGGGCGTGTCGGTGCTCTGCCCGGGCATCATCCGCACGAACCTGCGCAACTCGGAGCGCAACCGCCCCGAGCACCTGCGCGACCTCGACCCGGAGGCGGTGCGGGCGCGGACGGAGCGCACGCCGGGCTTCAACGAGACGGTCCGGCTGCAGGCGCTTTCGCCGGAGTGGGCGGCGGAGTGCGTGTTTGAGGGGATCAAGGCGAACCGCTTCTACATCCTCACGCACGAGGACCACGAGGGGCAGATCGCCCGCCGCCACGACGCCATCCAGCACGACGGGACGCCCGCCGTCGTGCGCTCGACCGTCTTCGCCGGCGGCCCCTGGCAGGGCGCGCAGGGCTAGCGGGGCGCGTCCGCGGCAGACGGCGGGCAGCCGGAGCGGTACCATCACCGCATGAAGTCGATCGGCGTGACAATCGACGAAACGCTGCTAGAGCGTCTTGACGAGCAGCCGGAGGTGCGGGAGCAGGGCCGTTCGGCGGTGCTGCGGCGGGCGGTCGCCGACTACCTCGCGGCCAGAGCGCCCGAAAACGGGGACGCCTGCGACAGCCCCGTGGGGACATCCGCGCCACGAGAGGCTCTCACACTCGACTTCTTGTCCCGCCTCCTGAAGTTCGTGGAGTGGGAGCCGGGCTGGGACGGCGAGGCCGCCGAGCACATCGACCATTCGACCGCCCAGCGGGCGCTGGAGATCGCGCTCGACATGCGGGCCGTCGCCCCGGAGCCGTTCGTCGCGCCTGCTCCCAGCGGATCGCTGCTGCTGCAGTGGGACTTTCCCGACGGAACGTCCGTCGAAGTCTTCGTGGACGGCGAGACGGAGTTTCCGGCAGAGGCGGCTTTGACGTGTGATGGCCTGGTCCATGAAGTCGCCCTGGCCGGCCCGGCGAAACTTCGCGCCGTGCTGACGGAGCATGCGGCACCTCCGTCCGCTTCGCGGTGACCGCACCGGCTGGCGCCCCGGAGCCTCTCGCGGCGAGCGACGATGAGCACGCGCTCAGGTTGCTGCTGTCTGACTGGGTGAAGGATGGCCGCATTACGAGCGCCGCGTTCCACACCCGCAGTCCGCAGAACCGGAAGTACGTTCCGGTCTCCCTGTTCCTCGAGGAACGGCTCCCGCGCCGGGACGGGAACGCCCTGCACGTCGGGCGCTTCGCGTCCCACGGACGCGCCCGGCTGGCGGTCAGGTACATCCGCTCGGCCAGCCGGGTCGTGGACGGCGTTGAGCAACCCCTGGGATTCGACCTCCTGATGAACGGTTCCGCTGACCCGCCGCTGGAGGCCTTCGGCGCCGCTCACGCGAACCTGGGCGGCCCAACGCACCGTCCGGCTGCGGCGAGGGCGCTGGCCGAAGCGTTCAACCAGCACGGCGAGCTGGAGAAGGCGCAGGACTAGCGCTCCGCCTCGCGCGCGAGGGCGGCGATGACGTCCGCCATCGACGGGTGCGTGCCGACTGGCTCCGTGTAGCGGACGGCGGGGGCGGGGGCGAGTTGGCCGGTGTGCCAGCCCTCGGAGGCGAAGCAGGGGACGACGACGGCGTTGCGGCCGCCCGCGAGCGCGGGGATGGCGGCGGCGTTCGGCTCCTGGTCGGTGAAGACGGCGGCGACGTGGGCGAAGCGGTCCAGCGCGCGCACGCGCTCGGCCTGCTGGCGGACGGCGCTCGCGGAGGCGGCGTTGCGGGGCGTGCCGTGCCCGAGCGCGAAGAGCGCGTCGTCCGGCGTTGCGCCCGCCTCCAGCGCGCGCTCGACGATGACGTCCGCGAGCGCCGGGTGGACGCCCACGGGGCGGGTGAGGCGCACCGTGCGCCCCTCGCGCCGGGTGACGGGGCCGTCGAGGCCCATCTCGGCGGGGATGACCTCGCTCGTGAAGTAGCCCTCCGACATGAAGACGGGCACGACCGTCACGTCGCGGGCGGCGCAGCCGTCGAGGGCGCGCGCGAGGGACGGCTCCTCCTTCCAGAAGGCGACCAGCACCTCGTCCCACTCGCCGAGAGCGGCGAGCGCGCGGGCGTGGGCGCGGACGGCCTCGCCGGAGCGCGCGTCGAGGTGCGATCCGTGGCCGGCGAGGACGAGCGCGGCGCCCATCGCGTTCACGCCAGCGCGTCGATGACGGCGCGCACGAGTTCGTCGAGCGCGGGCGATGCGGCCTCGCGGTCGACGCGCCCGAAGCACTCGCGCACGGCCTTCGAGGTGCTCGGCCCGATGCTGACGAGGGCGGCGGCGAGGCCGTCCGCGTCCGCGCCCAGCGCCTCGCGCAGGTTGCGCGCCGTCGAGCTGCTGGTGAAGGTGACGGCGTCGGCCTCGCGCACGGCCTCGAGTTGCTCCTGTGTGAGGGGCGCGGGGCGGTTCTCGTAGGCGGTGACGGCGCGCACGGACAGGCCCCGCGCCTCCAGGGCGAGGCGCAGGGCGGGGGGCGAGAGCGCCGACTGGAAGATCGTGACCCGCTCGCCGGGCTCGGCGGGCAGTTCCGCGAGCGCGTCCGACCAGGATTGCTCGGGGATGAAGTCGGCGCGCAGGCCGTGGCGGGCGAGCGCTTCGGCGGTGGCTTCGCCGACGGCGGCGAGGCGGCGGCCCGCGAGGGCGCGCGCGTCGAGCCCCTGCGCGAGGAGGGTGCGCATGGCCGCCTCCACGCCGTTCGCGCTGCTGAACGCCCACCAGTCGGCGGGCGCGGCGACGGCCTCGCGCAGGGCGGGCTCGCCCGCTCGCGAGACCAGATCGATGGCGGGCGCTTCCGTGACGAACGCGCCCTCGGCTTCGAGCAGCGCCACCAGTTCGCTCGCCTGCGCGCGGGCGCGGGTGACGGCCACGCGGCGGCCCGCGAGGGGGCCGGGGTCGAACCAGGCGAGTTCGCCCGCGAGTCCGGCGACGCGCCCCACGACGGTCACGAGCGGCGCCGACAGGCCCGCCTCCGCGATCCGGTCCGCAATGTCCGCCAGCGTACCCGTCGCCACGCGCTGGTCGGGGCGCGTGCCCCACTGGACGGCGGCGGCGGGCGTGTCCGGCGAGCGGCCCTCGGCGATGAGGCGCGCGGCGCATTCGGCGAGGGTGTAGGCGCCCATGAGCAGGATGAGCGTGTCGACCTCCGCCGCCGCGCGCCAGCTGGTGACGCCGTCGTTCATGCTGCGGGCGTTGATGACCATGAAGGCGCTGGAGAGGCCGCGATGGGTGACGGGGATACCGGCGTAGGCGAAGGCGCCGATGGCGGAGGTGACGCCGGGGACGACGGTGCAGGGCACGCCCGCTTCGCGGCAGGCGCGCAGCTCCTCGGAGCCGCGCCCGAACACGAAGGGGTCGCCCCCCTTGAGGCGGACGACGCGCTTGCCCGCCTTGGCGCGCGCGAGCATGAGCGCCTCGATCTCCGGCTGGATGGCGATGTGCGCGCCCGCGCGCTTGCCCACGGCGCGCAGTTCCGCCCCCTCGCGCGCCTCGCGCAGCAGCGCGCGCGGGGCGAGCGCGTCGTAGAGGACGACGTCGGCGGCGCGCAGCGCCTCCAGCCCGGCGACGGTGATGAGGCCGGGGTCGCCCGGCCCCGCGCCGACGAGGGTGACGGCGGCTGGTGGCTGGTGGCTGGTGGCTGGTGGCTGGTGGCTGGTGGCTGGTGGCTGGTGATCGGTGGGCACTGCGGGCTCTCCCGCCTCTATTATGGGCCGGTCGCCGGGGAACCTCTCACCGGGTTCCCGGCCAAGTCCCCAATCAGCGAAGATCCGCCACGAGCCAATGGCCGATAGCCAGCAGCCACGCCAACGTTTCTACGAATCGCAGCGCCTGCGTCTCGCGTACTGGGCGTGGGGGGAGGAGGGCGCGCAGCCGCTCGTCCTGCTGCATGGCGGGCGCGACCACGCGCGCAGCTGGGACGGGATCGCGGAGGCGTTCGCGGAGGACCACTACGTGGTCGCGCCTGACCTGCGCGGTCACGGCGACTCCGCCTGGTCGCCGGGCAGCGAGTACACGACCTCGCAGTACGCGGTGGACCTGCTGACCCTGGCCGAGGGGCTGGGGCGGCCCGTGCGCGTCATCTGCCACTCGTTCGGGGGTCAGGTCGCGTTCCTCGCGGCGGGCGCGTACCCGGAGCGGTTCGCCTCGATCGTGGCGATCGAGGGGCGCGTGCCGGGGCTGTTCGAGGAGCCGGGGCCGATGACCCCGGAGCGCTTCCGCGAGCACGTCGAGCAGCGCCGCTCGCTGGAGACGCGCCAGGTGCGGCGCTACCCGGACCTCGAAAGCGCCGTCCGCCGCGTCCAGGAGATGAACCCGCGGCTCTCGCCGGAGCAGGCGCGCCACATCGCCGTCCACGCCGTGCGCGAGGACGGGGGCGAGCTCGTCTGGAAGTTCGACAACTGGGCGCGTCCGGGCGTGCGCCGCGACGAGTTCACGCTGGCGGAGATGCGCGCGTTCGTCGCGGCCATCGCCTGTCCCGTGCTCTACGTCATCGGGGAGGAGTCGGGCGTGATGCGCGGCATGGAGCGCTGGGTGGAGGGCCTCGCGGGGGTGCGGGCGGTGGTGGTCGAAGGCGCGGGCCACTGGGTTCACCACGACCAGCCGGAGCGGGTGATCGCGCTGGCGCGGGGGCATTTTGGTGGGTAGTGGTTGGTGGTTGGTGGCTGGTGGTTGGTGGCCGGTGGCCAGCGGGGAGCACTGCCGTGATACGGTGGGGGCATGTCTGCCCGGAAGACTCCCGCGCGCTGTGAGCAGCCACCCGCCAAGGTTCCCAACAAGGAGACCGTCGAGGCGCTACGGCAGGCCCGTTCCAGGGAAGGGCTCACTGCGTACACTTCCCTGGAGGAACTCAAGGCCGGGTTCGAGTAGCCCTCACCAATCACCAACCACCAGTCACTCACCACCAGGCAACGGAGGGACGCCGTGGACGATGCGGACCGGGAGGCGCTGTTCGCCATGCTGGCGGAGGTGGGCGTGGGGAATGCGCGCGCGCTGGGGCTCGACCATCCCGGCGTGGCGGCGCTGTGCGAGGCGCACCGGCAGTTGGAGGAAGGGCAGCCGGGGCTGGCGATGCACACGCTGGAGGTGGAGCTGGGGGAGCCGGAGTCGCCCATGCCGATCGAGATCGGGGCGGCGGCGTTCGTGCTGCGGGGGAAGGCGCACGAGGCGCAGGACCGCGCCTACCACGCGCGCATCGACTACGAGTACGCGCTCAAGATGCGCGCCGGGATTCCCTTCGCCACGGAGGCCATCCGGCGCATCGACCGGGGGCGCTGAGGGGGCGCGCCCGCCGCCGGTCCCCTAGAATCGCGCGACCAGCGACGGGAGGCGGCAGCCATGGTGCGAGCCGAGATCATCGAGCGCAGCAGGAAGCTCCGGGAGACGGCCCCGGCCCTCGAACGGCTGAACGGGATGAAGGAGGCGCTCCTGCGGGCGGGGGACGAGGCGCAGGAGATTCGCCACATCCCCGCCTGGGCCTCCAACGAGATCGCGGACCAGGGGCTCTACCGCTTCGCCCTGCCGGAGGAATTGGGCGGGGAGGACCTGCCCGCGCGCGACCAGATCGAGATCGTGGAGGCGGCCTCCGCCATCGACGGGTCGGTGGGCTGGTGCGTGCACATCAACTCGGAGATCAACAGCCTCGTGCTGCGCCGCATGAGCCTCGAACTGGTGCACGACTTCTACGACGACTGGCGCGTCCTGACGTGCGGGGGCGTGGGACCGGGGCTGCAGCACGCGCGCGCGCGACCGGTCGAGGGCGGCTGGCGGCTCTGGTGCCAGGGCTCGTTCGGGAGCGGCTGCCACAACGCCACGTGGACGCTCGTGCATACGGGCTCCGAGGGCGTTCCCCAAGAGGGCGGCGGCTCCTCGGAGAAGGCGTTCCTCATCCCCAGGGGGGACTTCGAGGTCGTCGATACGTGGGACACCGCGGGATTGCGCGGCAGCGGCAGCCACGACGTGAAGGTGGACGGCGCGTTCATCCCCGACAAGGCGACGCTGCCGAAGGACCTGTTCAGCAACTGCGACACGTTCGCGAGCCCGACGCTGCGCAACCCCATGCAGGCGCACTACAACAAGGGCGCGGTCGCGCTCGGCATCGCGCGCGGGGCGATCGACGACCTGGTCGAACTGGCGATGACGAAGACGCCGTGGATGTCGGGGACGCTGCTGGCGGATCAGCCCGAGCTGCAGTACCGGCTGGGCGAGGCGGAGGCGACCCAGCGCGCGGCCAAGGCCTTCATGATCGACGCGCAGGAGCAGACGGAGGCGCACCTCGGCCCGCTGCCGAAGGACGGGGGCCGCTCGCAGCCGGAGTGGGAGGTGACGCAGCGCTCCTACCTCTCCTGCGTGCACGCGGCGCAGGCTTCGCGCCACATCGTCGACACCATCCACAACACGGCGGGGACGACGGCGAGCCGCATGGATTCGCCGCTGGAGCGGCGGCTGCGGGACGCGCACCAGGCGGCGGCGCACGGGGCC
Source organism: Tepidiformaceae bacterium (assembly GCA_963664025.2). Classification (GTDB taxonomy): domain Bacteria; phylum Chloroflexota; class Dehalococcoidia; order Tepidiformales; family Tepidiformaceae; genus UBA2991. Next base: position 523,784 of record OY760861.2, read on the forward strand.
ATCTCGTGGCGGCACTACCGCAACCTGGGGAGCACCTACCTGGGCAATCCCATGCCCGGGCTGTCCGCGGCGCGCGCGTAGGGGGCGGGCGGCCCGCTCAGGGCTGTTTCGGGGGCTTCGGGCGGAGGAAGCGGCTGACGGCCCCGCCGAGGAAGGGGCGCAGGGGCCGCGGCAGCACCTTCCAGGCGATCGCCTCCCCGGCGACGCTTCCGGCCTGCCGGATCTCGTCCTCGTGCTCGCGCACGTACTTCGCGGCGCGCTCGGCGGCGGGGCGCGAGGCCTCGATCGCCTCGCGCGCGAGGCGCTCGGCCTCGGGGCGGGCGGCTTCGACCGCGTCCCTGGCGATCCTGGCGGCGCGGCGGGCGTGGAGTTCGGCCTCGGGCTGGGCGTCGAGGGCGGCGTCGTGCGCCTTGCGGGCGAGCTTGCCGAGGGAGCGCCCGAAGCGGGCGGCGGCGTCCTCGTCCGGCGGGTGCTGGCGTTCGGGCATCGTCCCTCCCGCGCCACTGTAGCGGATGGGCGCGGGGCGCGGGGGTTGTCAGCGCGCGCGCGCGGCTGCTATAGTAGATAGAGAAAGCAACTATGATATGAATACATGAATACAGAGGTAGCTATAGAGACAACTATAGCTATAGCGAAAACGGTCGGACCGGCGCCTGTGGCCTGACGCTCCGGGCGACGACCCCCGACCGGACGGACCCGCCGCCCCGGGCGGCGCTGAACAGGTGAGGAGATTCCGTACATGCCTGGCTACAAGCCCCGTTTCGTCTGGAGTTGGATCGTGGCGGCGCTTGCCGCCATCGTCATGTTCGGGGGGGGGGGGGGGGTAGCCCCTGTTCCCAGGGCGGAGGCCGCGACGGCCACCGCCACCGTCTATGTCACCGTCTGGAAGAGCGTCTCGACCGGGAACCTGTACCTGAGCACGAGTCCCGATGACCGTGACTGGACCACGCTCAACACCCCGCTCGACATGAGCCAGCTGAGCGCGTCGGGCAAGTTCTACCAGGGCAGCAGGATCCCGGTGGACGTGCCCGTCGAGGTGGCGGGCGCGCAGCAGACGGTCACCGTCTACGTCACCGTCTACGTCACCGTCTGGAAGAGCGTGCGGACGGGGAACCTGTACCTGAGCACGAGTCCCGATGACCGCGACTGGACCACGCTCAACACCCCGCTCGACATGAGCCAGCTGAGCGCGTCGGGCAAGTTCTACCAGGGCAGCAGGATCCCGGTGGACGTGCCCGTCGAGGTCGCGGACGCGGGCGTCGCAGCAGACCGCGCCGCGCTGGTCGCGTTCTACCACGCCACGGACGGCCCGAACTGGACGAACAACGACGGCTGGCTGAGCGACGGCCCCCTCGACTCGTGGCACGGCGTCACGACCGACGCTGGGCGCGTCACAGTGCTGAACTTCTACGACTATGAGGCAAACGTCGGCAACGGGTTGAGCGGTGCGATTCCGCCGGAGATCGGCAGCCTCACGAACCTGTGGTTCTTGGGCCTCCAGGCAAACCAGTTGAGCGGTGCGATTCCGCCGGAACTCGGCAACCTCACGAAACTCAGGGCGTTGTACCTCAGCGAAAACCAGTTGAGCGGCGCCATTCCGCCGGAGTTTGGCAACCTCGCGAGCCTGCAGTGGTTGGTCCTCCACAAGAACCAGTTGAGCGGCGAGATTCCGCCGGAACTCGGCGATCTCACGAACCTGACATGGGTGTGGCTCAGCGGGAACCAGTTGACCGGGTGCATTCCGGCCTCACTGGCTGACGTTGAGACCAACGACTTCGCCGACGCCGGCCTATCGGTCTGCCAGGATGAGGCGGGGATCGCAGCAGACCGCGCCGCCCTGATCGCGTTCTACCACGCCACGGACGGCCCGAACTGGACGAACAACGACGGCTGGCTGAGCGACGGCCCCCTCGACTCGTGGCACGGCGTCACGACCGACGCTGGGCGCGTCACGGAGATCGACCTGTTCGACTATGAGGCGCGCGTTGGCAACGGCTTGAGCGGCACGATCCCGCCGGAGATCGGCGACCTCACGAATTTGGAGAGGCTGGTCCTCTACGACAGCCAGTTGAGCGGCGCGATTCCGCCGGAGCTCGGCAACCTCGCGAACCTGGAGTTGCTGATCCTCGGCCAGAACCAGTTGAGCGGCGCGATTCCGCCGGAACTCGGCAACCTCACGAGTCTGGAGACGCTGATCCTCGACCAGAACCAGTTGAGCGGCTCGATTCCGCCGGAACTCGGCAGTCTCACGAACCTGCAGTACTTGTACCTCTGGGAAAACCAGTTGAGCGGCGCGATTCCGTCCGAGATCGGCGACCTCACGAATCTGACGGGGTTGTTCCTCCAGCAGAACCAACTCAGCGGCGAGATTCCGCCGGAACTCGGCAGCCTCACGAATCTGCAGTGGTTGCACCTCTCCGGGAACCAGTTGACCGGGTGCATTCCGGCCGCGCTGGCTGACGTTGAGAACAACGACTTCGCCGACGCAGCCCTGCCGATCTGCGGCAGCGAGGGAGACCGCGCCGCGCTGGTCGCGTTCTACCACGCCACGGACGGCCCGAACTGGACCAACAACGACGGCTGGCTGAGCGACGGCCCCCTCGACTCGTGGCACGGCGTCACGACCGACGCTGGCCGCGTCACGGCGATCGATCTGTTGGATCACGAGGCGCGTGTCGGCAACGGGTTGAGTGGTGCCATCCCGCCGGAGATCAGCAATCTCGCGCACCTAGAGTTCTTGTCCCTTCCCCAGAACAACCTGAGTGGCGCGATTCCGCCGGAACTCGGCAAGCTCATGAACCTGCGGACATTGAATCTCGGCGAGAACCAGTTGAGCGGCGAGATCCCGCCCGAACTCGGTACTCTCACGAACCTGGAGCACTTGCACCTCTGGCTAAACCAGTTGAGCGGTGAGCGCGAACTCCGCTCACGAACCTGGTGCAGATGGCTCTTAGCGGGAACGAACTGAGCGGTGAGATCCCGGCGGAGTTCGGCGACCTCACGAACCTGGAAGTCTTGTACCTTGCCGGGAACCAGCTGACCGGCGCGATTCCGCCGGAACTCGGCAACCTCACGAACCTGGGGCAGTTGGGCCTCTTCGAGAACGAGTTGAGCGGCGAGATTCCGCCGGAACTCGGCAGCCTCACGAAACTGCAGTGGTTGCACCTCTCCCGGAACCAGTTGAGCGGCGAGATTCCGCCGGAACTCGGCAGCCTCACGAAACTGCAGGGGTTGCTCCTTGAGCAGAACGAGTTGAGCGGCGAGATTCCGCCGGAACTCGGCAGCCTCACGAAACTGCAGTGGTTGCACCTCTCCGGGAACCAGTTGAGCGGGTGCATTCCGACCGCGCTGGCCGACGTTGAGAACAACGACTTCGCCGACGCTGGCCTGTCGTTCTGCCAGGATGAGGCGGGCGTCGCAGCAGACCGCGCCGCGCTGGTCGCGTTCTACCACGCCACGGACGGCCCGAACTGGACGAACAACGACGGCTGGCTGAGCGACGCGCCGCTGTCCTCTTGGCACGGCGTCACGACTGACGCCGCCGGGCGCGTCTTGGTGCTGGGCCTCCTCGACACATCCGATTGGACCGGCAACGGGCTGAGCGGCGCGATCCCGCCGGAGATCGGCAATCTCACGAGCCTGAGGGTCCTGGACCTCCGCGAGAACGAGTTGAGCGGCGCCATCCCGGCCGAGATCGGCAACCTCGCGAACCTGACGTGGTTGGGTTCGGCGACAACCAGCTGAGCGGCGCGATCCCGCCGGAGATCGGCAGCCTCCCGAACCTGGATAGCTTGTACCTCGACGGGAACCGGTTGAGCGGGGCGATTCCGCCGGAACTCGGCAACCTCACGAACCTGCGGACCTTGCGGCTCCGGCCGACCGGTTGAGCGGCCCGAACGGAACGACTTCGACAAGATCGGCCTGCCGTTCTGCGGCAACTGACCGGCGGACAACCGATTGAGCGCTCGATTCCGCCAGAACTCGGCAAGCTCACGAACCTGCAGTACTTCTGGATCGGCGGTTCCCGGATGCCCTGCGCTGGCCAGCGTTGAGAACAACGTCAGCGGGCCGGCCGGGGGACCGGTGGGACGAGCGCCCGCCGAAGCGCTCCCGGGCCCGCGCCCGCTAGTCGCCGCCGCCGCGGATGAGGCGCGCGAGGCGGCGGAGGAGGGCGAAGCGCGGGCCGCGGGGGCGCTTGGGGGGGCGGTGGCCGCCGCGCTGGCGCTTCATCTCGTCCTGCTGCGCGCGGGCCATCATCTCCAGGTCGGGGCCGTGGTTGGGCGGGATGAAGCCGCCGCCGAAGTCCGCCATGCCGTGCCTCCTTCCCCACTGTAGCGCAAGCGGCGATTGACAGGACGGCGTACGATGTCGGGGCGCGTCTCGCCGCGAGCGGAGGAAACAGATGGTCCAGGAGCAGATCGCCCACACGACCCCCATGGAGAAGGCGCCCGAGCCGCTGCTCGGCACCGACCTCATCCCCAAGGAGCGCTACACCTCGAAGGAGTTCATGGAGCTCGAATGGGAGCGCCTCTGGACGAAGGTCTGGAACATGGCCGGGCGCGAGTCCGACATCCCCGAGGTGGGCGACTACTTCACGACGGAGCTGGGGCCGGAGTCGCTCCTGATCGTGCGTGAGGCGCCCGACAAGGTGCGCGCGTTCTACAACGTCTGCCCGCACCGCGGGAACCAGATCAGGAACCCGGGCATGGGGCACGCGGAGTCGTTCCAGTGCGCCTATCACTTCTTCGAGTTCAACCTCGACGGGTCGAAGAAGTTCGTGCCGGACGAGGACACGTTCACGCAGGGCGTGCCGCAGGAGACGGCGCTGGTGGAGGTGCCGTGCGATGTCTGGGGCGGGTTCGTGTGGTTCAACCTGAACCCGGACGCGGAGCCGCTGCTGGAGTTCCTCGACCCGGTGGCGCAGCACCTCGACGCCTACCACATGGAGGAGTTCTCGATCGTCTCGGACAAGACGGTCGAGTGGGACACGAACTGGAAGGCCTCGGTGGATGCGTTCAACGAGGTCTACCACGTGCAGGGCATCCACCCGCAGTTGCTGGAGGGGCTGGACGACATCCACGTGCAGATCGACCTGTACGAGCGTCACAACCGCTACCTGGTGCCGATGGGCATCGTGAGCCCGCGCTACCAGAACCCGGATGAGGTGACGGACGGGCTGAAGGGGCGGCTGCGGAACGCGGGCGTGGACCCGGCGGAGTTCGAGGGGCGCAGCGCGGAGGTGCGGCCCTTCCTGCAGAAGCGCGCGCGCGAGGTCGCGGAGGAGCAGGGGATGGACGTGTCGCAGTTGAACGACGACCAGATGTCGGACGACTACCACTACTACATCTTCCCGAACCTGACGTTCAACACGCACCACGCGAGCTTCGGGTTCTTCCGGCAGCGTCCGCACGCGACGGACCCGAACAAGATGTACTTCGACATCCAGAGCTACGCGCGGCTGCCGGAGGGGACGGAGGTGCCGCGTCCGGTGCACACGCAGCACAAGCACGGCGAGATTTCGCTGGGGCTGGTGATGGACCAGGACTCGTACAACCTGCCGCGGGTGCAGAAGGGGATGAACTCGCGGGCCTACCAGGGGCTGCTGATCAACTACCGCGAGCGGCGCATCCGGCACATGAACAAGGTCATCGACGACTACCTGTACGGCCCCGACCGGTAGGGAGGGGCGCGGCACGGACCGAGGGTGAGAGAGGGCCGGGATGGCGCAGACGGCAGCTGACTCCTTCCGGCTGGCGCTCTCTCACCTTCGGCGGGTCCAGGCCTCGTGGGAAGACCCCACGGACTGGACGGACCTCTCGACCTTCGGCTTCTGAACGCGATGCGGAAGCACGAGGCCTACGGAGACATCGATCCGCCCGGCGATCTGGACGCCGGAGGGGTCGCCGCGGCGATCGAGGGATACGCCGAGGCAGTACGGGAGCTCATCGCCCCATGACGCACCATTCGACGCTGGAGCAGGAAGCGCTGCCGCGAGGAACGGACGAGCGACTCGCCGCCGTCAGGTCGTGGCCGGACGAAGCGGCGCGCGCGTGGACGCTGGACCTCGTCCGGGAAGCGAGCCGGAACGGGGCGATCGAGGCCGTCGTCGCCTCCGGCTCCGCCGTGCGCGACGTCGAGTGCAGCGACGACCTCGACCTCGTGCTGGTGTACCGGGCGGACCGCCCTGACCTCCCCCGCCCGCCGATGAGCATCGACCTGCGGCAGTACGAGCAGGCCGACGTCGAACGCAAGCTGGCGGACTGCCACGACTACCTGTCGTGGACGGTGCGGTACGGGCGGGCGCTGTTCGAGCGCGACGGCTGGTGGACGCGCCTGCGGGCCGACTGGGACCGCCGTCTCGGGCTACCGTCGGCGGACGAGGCGCGGAAACGCGCCCGCAAGGCGGAGCGTCTCTACGACGAGTTGCGCGCGGCCGGCGATCACGACGCCGCCGCTGAAGTGCGCGTCTCGATGCTGGCGCACCTCGCCCGTGCGGCGCTGAGCGAGGCCCAGGTCTTCCCGAAGTCGCGGCCGGAACTCGCGGGCCAGTTGCGCGGCATCGGCGAGCAGGCGCTGGCCGACAGCCTGGCGGACGCCCTGGCCCGCCGCTACAGCCACTGAGCGAGAGGAGCGCACGCAATGGACATCGGATTCGCGGTCGGGCCGTGGGGAATCACGTTCGACGAGTTCAGTTCGTCGATTGAGGCGGCGGAGCGGCACGGGTTCGCCTCGTACTACCTGGGCGACCACTTCTTCGTGGGGGAGCAGCTGGACTCGCTGGAGCCGTACCTGCTGTTCGCGCTGGCGGCGCGGGAGACGGAGCGCATCCGCTTCGGGCCGCTGGTGACGCCGGTGATGTTCCGCCCGCCCTCGAACGTGGGGCGGCTGGCGGCGCAGCTGGACCTGCTCAGCGGCGGGCGCTTCACGCTCGGGCTGGGGGCGGGCTGGGGCGAGGCGGAGCACCTCACCTACGGCGTCGACTGGCCGCCGCTGCGCGAGCGCTTCGACCGGCTCGACGAGTACATCCAGGTGATGCGGGCGATGTGGGGCGAGGGGCCCGCGACGTTCGAGGGGCGCTACTACCGCCTGCGCGGGGCGGATGCGCTGCCGAAGCCGGCGGCGGGCCGCCCGCCCGTGCTCATCGGCGGGACGGGCGAGAAGCGCACCCTGAAGCTGGTGGCGCAGTACGCGGACGAGTGGAACAGCGTCGACCTGACGCCCGACGCCTTCCGCCGCAAGGACGAGGTGTTGGCCGCGCACTGCGCCGACGCGGGGCGCGATCCGGCCACGCTTCGCCGCTCGATGACGACGATCGGGTTCGTGGGGGCGACGGACGCGGAGGTGGAGGAGGCGACGCTCACGCAGATGCGGCGCACGCCCCCGCCCGGCGACCCCACCCCCGCCGAGTACCGCGCGGCCCTGCGCGAGGGCGGGGCCATCATGGGCACGGCGGGCGAGGTGGTCGAGCAGCTTGGGCGGCTCGCCGAGGCGGGGATGGACGAGGTGCAGTTCGTCTACTTCGACCTGACGACGGACAGCCTGCCCGCCTTCCTCGCGAGCGAGGTCCTGCCGCAGGTCGCGGACCTGTAGGCGCGGGGAGGCGCGGGCGCGATGGACGTCGGGCTGGTCGTCGGGCCGTGGGGGGTGACGTTCGGGGAGGCGATCGCCTCGATGCGGGCGACGGAGCGGCACGGCTTCGCCTCCTGGTACCTCGGCGACCACTTCTACACGGTGGACCAGATCGATTCGCTGGAGCCGTACCTGCTGTTCGCGCTGGCGGCGCGGGAGACGGAGCGCATCCGCTTCGGCTCGCTGGTGACGCCGGTGATGTTCCGCCCGCCCTCGAACGTGGGGCGGCTGGCGGCGCAGCTCGACCTGCTCAGCGGCGGGCGCTTCGTGCTGGGGCTGGGGGTCGGCTGGAACGAGGCCGAGCACGCCGCGTACGGGATCGACTACCCCTCGCTCGGGGAGCGCTTCGACCGGCTGGGGGAGTACCTGGAGGTGCTGTGGCGGATGTGGGGCGAGGGGCCCGCCTCGTACGAGGGGCGCTACTACCGGCTCCGCGAGGCGCAGGCGCTGCCGAAACCGGCGCCCGCCCACCCGACCGTGCTGATCGCGGGCGCGGGCGAGAAGCGCACGCTGCCCCTCGTGGCCAGGTACGCGCACGAGTGGAACGCCGTCGACCTGCCGCTGGACGCCTACCGGCGCAAGCGCGAGCTGCTCGCGGGCTACTGCGACGCGATCGGGCGCGACCCCGGCGGCCCCGGCGGGATCCGCCACGTGATGACGACGATGGGGCTCATCGGCGCGACGGACGCGGAGGTGGAGGCGGCGACGCTCCTGCAGATGCGGCGCATGCCGCCGCCGCCGGGCCTGTCGCCCGCGGACTACCGCGAGATGCTGCGCGAGGCGGGCGCGATCATGGGCACGGCGGACGAGATCGTGGACCGGATCGGGCGGCTCGCGGAGGCGGGCGTCGCCGAGGTGCAGTTCACCTGGTTCGACCTGACGACGGACAGCCTGCCCGCGTGGCTCGCGAGCGAGGTCCTGCCGCAGGTCGCGGACCTGTAGCGAAGGAGGATCGGCATGAAGATCGGGATCGTGATCGGGCCGTGGGGGTACTCCCTCGAGGAGACGATCGCCACGATGCGGACGACCGAGGAGCGCGGCTTCGCCTCCTGGCACATGGGCGACCACTTCTTCTCGGTGGACCAGATCGACTCGATCGAGCCGTACCTGCTGCTGGCGCTGGCGGCGCGGGAGACGGAGCGGGTCCGCATCGGGCCGTTCGTGACGCCGGTCATGTTCCGGCCGCCCTCGAACGTGGGGCGGCTGGCGGCGCAACTCGACCTGCTCAGCGGCGGGCGTTTCGTGATGGGGCTGGGGGTGGGCTGGCACGAGGGCGAGCACGCCGCCTACGGCATCGACTACCCCTCGATCGGGGAGCGCGCGGACCGGCTCGACGAGTACATCCAGGTGATGCGGGCGATGTGGGGCGAGGGGCCCGCGACGTTCGAGGGGCGCTACTACCGGCTGCGCGGGGCCGACGCGCTGCCGAAACCGGCGGCGGGCCGCCCGACCGTGCTGATCGCGGGCGGCGGGGAGAAGCGCACACTGCCCCTCGTGGCGAAGCACGCGCACGAATGGAACTGCGTCGACCTGTCGCCGGACGCCTACCGGCGCAAGCGCGAACTGCTGGCCGGCTACTGCGACGAGATCGGGCGCGACCCGGGCGAGATTCGCCACACGATGATGACGATGGGCCTCATCGGCACGACGCCCGCGGAGCTGGAGGCGGAAGCGGCGCTGCAGATGCTGCGCCGCGCCCCGCCCGCCCCCACGTCCCCGGCGGACTACATCGGGACGCTCCGCGCGCGGGGCGCGATCATGGGCTCGGCGGACGAGATGGTGGACCGGATCGGGCGGCTCGCGGAGGCGGGCATCGACGAGGTCGTGTTCATCTGGTTCAACCTGTCGTCGGACCTCGTGCCGGACTGGCTCGCGAGCGAGGTCCTGCCGCAGGTCGCGGACCTGTAGGGGGCGCGCTGCTCAGGGCTGGTTGACCGTGCGCTGGGAGCCCGCGCGCACCAGTTCGTGGCGCTTGATGCGCCACTGGCCGTCCGCGCCGCGCACCATGTCGTCCACGTAGGTCGCCCAGAGCGTCATGATCGCGTCGGGGTCTTCCTTGAGGACGTGGGTCGCCTGGACGTCCGTGCGGGCGTGGGCGGTGTCGCCGTCGATGTCGACGACCTGGTTGCCCATGAGGTGCTGGGTGGCGGGGAAGTTCTCGAGGGCGGTGATGACGTAGTCGAGGTAAGCGTCCGCGCCCTCCATGTCTTCGGGGCCGTAGCCCACGACGAGCACGTCGTCGGTGAAGCAGGAGCGGTAGCGGTCCATCTCGCGGGCGTCGACGGCGGTGCCGTACTTGACCATCACGTCCATGATGGCGATGCGGTCGGCGATGTAGCGGGGATCTCCGTAGGGGGCGTCGGCCATGGCGGGGCTCCTTCCGGTTGGGGCGCGATTCTAGCGCGTGTCCGGGGGACCGCCAGCGCCGAAGCGGCGAATCCAGCCGCGATCCATGGCCTCCAGGAAGGCGAGCAGGGCGATGAACACGACCGTCGGCGGGATCGCGCCCCAGTTGGCGCGGGCGAGCTGCATGACGAGCATCAGCGTGAGGATGACGAGCAGCGCCAGCCGCACGTAGCCCCAGATGCGCCGGAACCGCTGCTGGCGTTGCTGTGCCACGGGGCGAGTGTAGCCCGTCTGGTGGTTAGTGGCTGGTGGCTGGTGGCCGGTGGCTGGTGCGATCTGCCAGAATCGGCGGATGGCGGGGAAGGCGTACGGGTTCGTGTTGCGCGAGGGCGCGGATGGGCGCGACCTGCTGGTGTTCGAGCACGCGGGCATGCCCGGGGCGGGCCTGCAGGTCCCCGGCGGGACTGTCGAGGAGGGGGAGACGCCGCTGCGGGCGGTCGCGCGCGAGGTGCTGGAGGAGAGCGGCTTGCCGCTCGACGGCTGGGAGGAGGCGGCCACGTTCGAGACGGACGGGCAGCGCTGGCACTGCTTCGTCACGACGCCCGCGATGCCCCTGCCCGACACGTGGCGCTGCGAGCCGCTGGGGCCGGAACGGGCGCAGGGCCTACGCTTCGAATACCGCTGGATCCCGCTCGCGGGCGGCGAGCCGCTCGCGGGCGCGCAGGAGGAAGCGCGCCGCGCAGTCGCCGCCTTCACCGACGGGAGTGGCGAGCCCCGATGACCAGCCAGGACCGTGAGAATCCGCTTTACGCGTTCCTCGATGAATCGGGCGATCTCGCGTTCAACACCAAGGGAACGCGATACTTCATCTTGACGTGCGTCACCATGATGAGACCGTTTCCCTTGTACGCCGAACTCGAAGATTTGAAGTACAGCCTCATCGAACAGGGCGAGTTCGTTGACCATTTCCACTGTTCGCAGGATAAGAGATTCATCCGCGAAGAGGTCTTCAACCGTATCGAGGGAAGCCTCAAGGACGTGAGGGTGGATTGCCTGATTGTCGATAAGCGCAGAACCGAGTCCGCGCTGACCTCGCCCGGGAAGTTTTACCCGGGGATGCTCGGACACCTTCTGAGGTATGTGTTCCCCAGAGTTGTCACCGATGCAACTAAAGAAGTGATCGTTATCACTGACACGATTCCCGTGAGAGAGAAACGGTCGAGCATCGAGAAGGCTGTCAAAGTTACCCTGGCGTCCATGCTGGACGCGGAACACAGGTATCAGCTCCTGCACCACAGCTCCCGTTCTCACTTTGGGCTTCAGGTGGCCGACTATTTCTCGTGGGCGCTGTTCAAGAAATACGAGGATGGGAAACTCCATCACTACAGCCGCATCCGCTCCGCGATCCAGAGCGAGTTCTCCATATTCGGGCGGGGAGCTACCGAAAACCGGTGAGCGCCTCGAAGGCAAAGCGACCCCCCCGACTATTCCCAAGGGAAAGGTCTCTCCGGAGCCCTTATCATCGGGGGGGAACCTTTGAACCAAGACCTACGCTAGCAGGCTTGCGCGGCGCGCGTCAACAACCTCCCGCCTCAGGGCTGACGCCCGAGCGGCCACCGGCCGCCGCCCACTCTCCTATACTGGATCCCCTGACCCTCACCGGAGGACTGCCCAGACCCATGAACGGCATCAAGACCGGCTTCCTGCTCGCCCTGCTCACCGCCCTGCTGCTCCTGATCGGCTACGTCATCGGGGGGACGGGCGGGCTCATCGTCTTCCTCGTCATCGCGGGGGTCATGAACTTCTCCGCGTTCTGGTGGAGCGACAAGTTCGCCCTGCGCATGGCGGGCGCGCGCGAGGTGACGGCGGACGAGGCGCCCGCCCTCCACGGCATGGTCCAGGAGGTCGCCTACCGCGCCTCCATGCCGATGCCGAAGGTGTACGTCATCGAGAATCCGACGCCCAACGCCTTCGCCACGGGCCGCAGCCCGGAGAAGGGCGTCGTCGCCGTCACGACGGGCATCATGCGCCTGCTGGACGAGCACGAGCTGCGGGCCGTCATCGGCCACGAGATGGCGCACGTGAAGAACCGCGACACGCTGACGAGTTCGATCGTGGCGACGATCGCGGGCGCGATCTCGATGATCTCGTTCATGCTCATCTTCTTCGGGGGGCAGCGGAACCTGTTCGCGGCGCTCGCGATCATGATCCTGGCGCCGCTGGCCGCCTCCATCATCCAGTTCGCCATCAGCCGCACGCGCGAGTTCGCCGCCGACGAGACGGGCGCGCGCATCGTGCGCGACCCGCATTCGCTCGCGAGCGCGCTGGAGAAGCTGCACCGGGGCGTGGCCCACATGCCCATGCAGGAGACGCCCCAGCAGGAGGCGGTGGCCGCGCTCTACATCGTCCACCCCTTCGCGGGGGGCGGCATGTCGAAGCTGTTCAGCACGCACCCGCCGCTGGAGGACCGCATCGAGCGCCTGCGCCGCATGAGCGTGTAGCGGCGCCGCGGCTGTCGGGGCTGTCGGCTGTTGGGGGACGCGCCCAGCAGCCACCGGCGTACAATCCCTCCGACGGCCATGCGGCACCTGACGATGGAACAGACGCCCGCGCTGCGCGCTCCCGTGGCGGTGCTCGCCTTCACGGGCTGGAACGACGCGGCCAACGCGGCCAGCAACGCGGCCCGCTTCGTGGCGCGGCGGCTGGGGGCGCGGCGCTTCGCCACGATCGAGCCGGAGCCGTTCTACGCCTTCACGGAGACGCGGCCCTCGGTGCGGCTGGACGCGAGCGGCGAGCGCCAGTTGAGCTGGCCGGGCTACGAGTTCTTCTACGCGCGCGCCTCGGGGGAGGGGAGGGACTACGTGATCGGCATCGGGGCGGAGCCGAACTTGCGCTGGCGCACCTTCAGCGAGGAGTACCTGGAGCTGTTCGACGCGCTGGGGGTGTCGATGGTGGTGTCGCTGGGGGCGCTCATCGGGGAGGCGAGCCACCGCCGCCCGATCGCGGTGATGGGCAGCGCCGCGGACCCCGAGCTGGCGGCGCAGCTGGACCTGCAGCGCTCGCGCTACGAGGGGCCGACGGGGATCGTGGGCATCCTCCACCACGCGCTCCAGGAGGCGCAGCGCCCCTCGGCGAGCCTCTGGGCGACGGTGCCGCACTACATCACGGGCGAGCAGTGCCCGCCGGCCACGCTGGCCGTGCTCCAGCGCCTCCAGCAGTTGCTGGGCGCGTCGTTCGGCCTGGCCGAACTGGAGACGGCCTCCGAGCGCTTCCGCGAGCAGTTGGAGGCGACGATCGCGGGCGACCCGCAGATGCGCGCCTACCTGGAGCGGCTGGAGGAGGCGATCGCGGAGGAGGAGCGCCGCGAGGCGGAGGAGGCGCTGCCGGAACCCGGCGACCTCGTCGGCGACATCGAGCAGTTCCTGCGGCGCAACACGGAGGAGGAGTAGGGGCGGGGGCGCAGGGGCGATCTCGAGAATCGCCCCCGCGCCGAACGCCGGCCTGACGCCGCCTACTCGCCGCCTTCGCCGGGAACGTCGGGCCGGTCGTCGTAGTAGCGCGACGAGAAGAGCAGCCCGTCGTGGCGGACGGCCCAGGTGTGGGCGTACAGGGTCTCCGAGGACCTCACGTTGGGGAAGATGAAGCTGACCCAGACGCCCTCTTCCGTGGCCGCCGCGATCTCCGCGCCAATCTGGCGGGTGCGGCCCGCGCCCAGGTCCTTCAAGTCGGTTCCAATGCTGCGCGGAGCGAGGATGGCGACGCGGATGACGTCGTTCTCATCGGCCAGGGTCAGGCTCCACTGGCCGTCAACGCTCTCCTGGCTGTTGTAGTGGGCGATGGCGGCATCCAACCCGTTGGCCTCGTAGTACTCGATCGCCTGCTGCACATACGCCTTGGTATGCGCCGCCTGGTCTGCGATCTGCGGGTAGTAGCCGGAAGCGAAGAGCATCCCGTCGCGGCGCACCGCGTACCCCACCTTCGGGACCTCCTTCAGCGTCACCGGATGAGGCCACAGGTACTCGACCCAGACTCCTTCGCCGCCGTCGCCGGCCTTGGCGAGCTCCTTGCCCAGCTCGTAGCCGTCGGAGCCCACGACGTCCTTGATGTCCGTCCCGATCAGGTCCGGCAGCAGGGGATGGACGTGGTAGATGTCGTTGGCGTCGGTGGCGAACAGGTACCACTGGCCCTCGAAGCTGGCGACGCTGTTGTAGTAGTTGAGGACCGACTGCAGGCCGTCGCGCTCGTAGCGCTCGACGGCGCGGTTCACGTACTCGACCGTGTACTCGCGCGGGTCGGCGCCCTGCCAGGCGGGGCGCCCGGCCTCGGGCGCCCCGGCGTAGTAGCCGGATGCGAAGATCAGCCCGTCGTGGCGGACGGCCCAGGCGACCTTCCGCTGCTCCTTCCGGGATACCGGATGGGGCCACAGGTACTCCACCCAGATGCCGTCCTCGGTGGCCTGGGCGATCTCCTTGCCCAGTTCCTGGCCGTCGGAGCCCACGACGTCCTTGATGTCGGTGCCGATGAGGTGCGGGAAGATGGGATGGGCGAGGTAGATGTCGTCCGCGCCGATCAGGAACAGGTAGAACTGGCCGTCGAGGCTGGCCTGGGAGTTGTAGTGGGCGATGGCGGCGTCCAGGCCCTCCTCGTTGTACATGGCGATGGCCTTGTCCACGTACTCCCTGGTGGACTCCGCCACGTCCTCTGTCAGGGTGGAGTGGCTGGAGACGAACACCAGGCCGTCGTGAAGGACGACCAGTATCCGCCGCGGCTCCTCCTGCTTGGTGGCCGGGTTGATGCCGCGAGCGTTGACCCAGTGGCCCTCCTCGGTGGCGATGGCCGTCAAGCTCCCCAATCCGGAGAACCTCGAGCCGGGGCCGACGTACTGGCCCTCCAGGGAGCGGAGAGCGCCGTGCACCAGCAGCACGCCCTCTTCGGCGTCAATGAGCGTCAGCGGCCGGCCGGCTTCAACGCCGGCTTCGCCCTGGTAGTGGCCGACGGCGGCGTCCAGCCCATTGGCGTCGTAGTAGGCGATGGCCTTGTCCACGTAGGCCCGGGTGAGCGCGTCGTCATCGACGGGTTCGGGCGCGGGGGTGGCCGCGGGCGCGGCGGTGGGTTCCGGCGTCGCGGTCGGCGCCGGCGTCTCGTCGCCGCCGCAGGCCACGCTGAAGAGGGCGGCGAACGCCAGGGCGAGCAGCAACGTCACCATGGCCCGCCCCGCGGACGGCCGCCGGGAAGCTCGCCCCGCTCGCACGACTCCAGCCTTCGTGTTCCGGTTAACTCGCGTCATGTCATTCCCTCTACGGTGTCTAGATTCTCCGCGGGCGCTAGCATAGCATATTGATACCTGGTGGCAGCCCACGGGGCCGTGAGTTTACGTTTGCCATGAGTCAAATTCGCTACGGCTCAGATGACAAGTCTCCACCGCTCGTGGTGGCCGCTTCGGCCCTGCAGATTTTCATCCCCAACACCATCGGCCTCGTCATGCTGGTGGCGCTCGTGGTGCGGGCGTCCGAGGAGTCCGAGGCCTACATGGGCTGGGCGGTGTTCACGGCGCTGATCGTCTCCGGGGCCAGCATGGTGCTGTACGGGCTCCGGGTCCGGCATCTGAGCCCGGGCCGGCTGGTGGTCACCAACTTCAACGTCCCCTTCCTGGCGGTTTGCGCGTTGGCCCTCCAGGCCGGGGGGCCCGGTTTGCTGGCCAGCCTGATCGTGGCTTCCACGCTGGTCCAGTTCGTCTTGACGCTGCGCCTGGCCTCGCTCCGCCGCGTATTCACCTCCACGGTGAGCGGAGTGGTGGTGATGCTGGTGGCGGTTTCCGCGGTGCCGTACATCATCAGCAGCACCATTATCATCCCGGAAGACGTATCGACGGCGCGTTTCCTGGCGCCGGGACTGGTTGCGCTGGCCGTTGGCGTTGTCATATCGCTGCAAGGCACGCCGCTGTGGCGCATGTGGATCCTGCCCGTCATGGTGGCGGTGGGTCTGGTTGTCGCCGTCCCCCTGGGCTTTTACGACTTCGGGGCCGTGGGCGACGCTCCGTGGGTGAGTTTGCCGGCTTCCGATTGGCCGGGGCTGGACCTGGACTTCAGCAGGGATTTCTGGGGTCTGCTGCCCGCCTTCGTGTTCGTGAACGTCACCGCCTTCATGAAAACGGTGGGAGACCTTTCGGTGATCTACCGCGCGTCCAACCGCACCCGGGCGGCTATTGACTACCGCTCGGTCCAGAGAGGTCTGAACATCTACGGCATCGGCACGCTGCTTTCCGGCCTGCTGGGAACCGTGACGGTGGCCGCCCCCTGGGCGGTCACCGCGGTCTACATCGGCTTTACCGGCGTCGCCGCCAACAGCGTGGGCATCTCCCTGGGGTTGGTGACCATGGCGGCCGCTCCGTTTTCCAAACTCCTGGCCATATTGGTGGCCATTCCCAGCCCCGTGGTCAGCGCGGTGTACGTCATCATTTTCGGGATGCTCTTCGTGGAAGGCGCCAAAACGGTCTTCACGGGCCCCTTCGCCGGCCAGGTGAACCCGACGAGGTCCACCATCATCGGGATTTCCATGGTGCTGGGCCTCTCGGCCGGGATTTTCAGCGGGCTCATCGAAGGAATCACCAGTCAGCTGGTGGGCAATACCATCGTCGTGGGCGGGATCGCCGCGGTCGGCATGACCCTGCTCACGGAGTTGTCGAGTCTCCGCAGCGGGAAGCTGCGGGCCGAGCTGTCCCCTGCTTCCCTGCCCCTCATCGACGATTTTCTGAGCCAGTTCGCCAAGAGACATTCCTGGAGCGAGGAGGGGGCGAACCGGCTGCGGCTGGTGGGGGAGGAAGTCGTGCTCAGCCTGCTGGGTGAAGACGACGACGAGCAGGCCGGGCAGAAGCGCAGGCTGGTCGCCACGATTCGCCCTGAAACCGGTTCGGCCGAGCTGGAAATCGTCGTCGCCTCGGACGACGCCGTTCAGGCGAACCTCGAGAACCGCATGGCCTACCTGGACGAGTCACAGAGCGTGGACGACGACCGGTGGGCCTCCGTCCGCATCCTGCGCCACTACGCCTCTTCCGTGCACCACCGCCAGTATTACGGGATCGAGATCATCAGTTGCCGCGTGGTGGATGAGTAGCGCGGCGACGGCGTCCAGGCAGGCGCCGCTGGCGCAATCTCCCGCGAACGGGCATCCTTAAGCGAACGAGTGTTCCAATGAGTGCCCCGGGCGTGCTCCACGTCGATCTCGACGCCTTCTTCGTGGCGATGGAGTTGCTGCGCCGCCCGGAGCTGGTGGGGAAGCCGGTGATCGTGGGCTTCGACGGGCCCCGCGGGGTCGTGAGCACGGCCAGCTACGAGGCGCGCGCCTTCGGCGTGCACTCGGCGCTGCCGATGGCGCAGGCGAAGCGGCGCTGCCCGCAGGCGGTGCGCCTGCCCGTCGATTTCGCCTTCTACGCGCCCGCCTCGGAGCGCTTCCACGGCATCCTGCGCGACTTCACCCCCCTCTGCGAGGCGGCGGGCTCGGACGAGGCGTACCTCGACGTGGCCGGGTCGGCGCGGCTCTTTGGCGACGGCGAGACGATCGCGGGGCTGATCCGCGAGCGCGTGCGCGCCGAGATCGGCATCACCGCCTCCGTGGGCGTGGCCGCGAACAAGCTGGTGGCGAAGGTCGCGAGCGACGCGGCCAAGCCCGACGGCGTCTGCGTGGTGCCCGCGGGCGGGGAGGCGGCGTTCCTCGCCCCGCGCCCCGTGCGCGAGCTGCCGATGGTGGGCGCGAAGCTGGAGGAGCGGCTGGCGCGGCTCGGCCTGCGCACCATCGGCGACGTGGCCCGCTATCCCGCGGAGGCGCTGCGGGCGCGCTTCGGCGGGATGGGGGACGACCTGCACGCGCGCGCGCTGGGGCGCTTCGAGGCGCCCGTGGCCGCTGAGCGGGGCGCGGCCAAGTCCGTCAGCCGCGAGACGACCTTCGGGACGGACGTGGGCGACCGCACGCGCCTGCGCGCCATCCTGCGCACGCAGTCCGAGCGCGTCGCCCGCGATCTGGCGCGGGGCGGGCTGGCGGCGCGCACGGTCGTGCTGAAGCTGCGCTTCCCGCCCTTCGAGACGCTCACGCGCTCGTGGACGGGCGTGGGGCAGGTGGCGCTCGCGGACGAGATCTTCGAGGCGGGCGCGGCGCTCTTCGAGCGCGCCTGGCGGGAGGAGGGCGAGCGGCCCGTGCGCCTCATCGGCGTGGGCGTGATGAACCTCGGCCCGCCCGCGCGCCAGCTCAAGCTGGGCGAAACGTTCGAGGCCGACCGCCTCGCGGAGACGGTCAACGCCCTGCGCGATCGTTTCGGGGAGGACTCCGTGCGCCGCGCCACGGAGATCGCGGGCGACGGCGACGGCGCATCGACGGCGCCTTGAGGCGCATGACTGGCCACGGGCGGCCCGAATCCCTATGCTGGGCGGCGAGGTTTGGGAGGTTTCGTGCCGGACGAGCCGCAGGCCCGCGAATGGCTCTCGCTGGGGCGCGCCAGCACGCTGCTGGGCGTCAGCCACTCGACCGTGCGCCGCTGGGCCGACGCGGGCGAGATCCGCTCCTACCGCACCAGCGGCGGCCACCGCCGCATCCTCGAAGAGGACGTGCGCCAGTTCATGGCGCAGAGCGGCCAGGCGGGCGGCTCCGTCGATACCGACCGCATCAGCGAGCTCGCCGTGGGGCGCGTCAAGCGCCGCCTCAACCGCCGCCGCCAGAGCCGCGAGATGGACGCCTTCGCGGGGCTGGAGAAGGGCACGCGCGACCGCCTGCGCTTCATCGGGCGGCAGCTGGTCGACCTGTTCGCGCGGTTCGTCTCCTCGCGCACGCGCCCCGACCGCTTCATCGACGACGCGCGCGGCATCGGCGGCGAGTACGGGCGCACGCTCGTGGCGGCGGGCGTGACGCTCACGGACGCGGTCATGACTTTCAACGCGCTGCGCCACTCCCTCGAGGAGACGGCGGCGCAGCTCGCCTCCGAGGCGCAGCAGGGCACGGACGAGGCGGTCGAGGCGATGGAGAGCATCCTCAGCCTCGCCGACAGCGTGCTGGAGGGGATGGCGCAGGTCTACGAGGAGTCGCTGGCCCCCGCCTGAGCGGCTCCCGCGCGCGGGGCCGCGGGCCTCGCTATTCTCTATACTGGCGGCGGGATGAGCTTTCTCGATCGCGTCAGGGACACCGTGCGGGAGACGGCCACGGCCGCCAGCGAGGCCACGAAGAAGCAGGCCCGCCGCGCCCAGCTCGAGATGCGCGAGAGCCGCCTGGAAGCGCGCGTGCGCCGCGAGAAGACGGCCATCGGCGAGGCGCTCTACCCCCTGCTCGCCTCCGGCGAACTGGAGAGCGACCTGGCCGAGGTGCAGACGGCGCTCGCCCGCATCGGGACGCTCAACCAGCAGCTCGCGGAGAACGCCGCCGAGCTCGACGCGCTGCTGGCCGCGCCTCCCGGACAGCCGCCGCGGGAGGGGAGCTAGCCCGTGGCGGACGGGTCCGGCGATGCCGCCGGCCTCCTCCATCCGGGGGCGATGGGCGCCTCCGTGGGGGCGGCGCTCGCGGGCAGGGGACGGCGCGTCCTCTGGGCGAGCGAGGGCCGCAGCCCGGCCACGCGCGACCGCGCGCACGACGCCGGTCTGGAGGACGCGGGGAGCATCGAGCGGCTGGCGGCGTCGTGCGCGACGCTGATCAGCGTCTGTCCGCCGGATGCGGCGCTGGCGCTGGCCGGGCGCGTCGCGGCGGCGGGGTTCGCGGGCGTCTACGTCGATGCGAACGCGGTCTCGCCGGCGCGCGGGCGGGCCATCGGGGAGGCGGTGCTGGCGGGCGGGGCGCGCGCGTTCGTCGATGGCGGCGTCATCGGGCCGCCCGCGTGGAAGCCCGGCGTCGCGCGGCTCTACCTCTCGGGGAGCGAGGCTCCCGCCGTCGCCGCGCTGTTCGCGGGGAGCCCCCTGGAGGCGATCGCGATCGGGCCGGAGGCGGGCGCCGCCTCCGCGCTGAAGATGGCGTACGCGGCGTACACGAAGGGGACGTCGGCGCTGCTCGCGGGCATCCTCGCGCTGGCCGAGCGCGAGGGCGTGGCGGAGGCGCTGCGCGAGGAGTGGGCGATCTCGCAGGCGGAGCTGGCGTCGGGCGGGGAGGCGCGCGCCCTCGGGAGCGCGGCCAAGGCGTGGCGCTTCGCGGGGGAGATGGAGGAGATCGCGGATACGTTCGCGGCGGCGGGCCTGCCCGACGGGTTCCACCGCGCCGCCGCCGAGGTCTTCCGCCGCTGGAGCGAGTTCAAGGATGCGCCCGAGGCGCCCGCGCTGGAAGCGGCGCTGGCGGCCCTGCTCGGCGAGCGCGCCGGGGTCGCGCGCTCGCGTGGCTAGCGCGCGGACGGCGGCGCGGCGGCGGCAGCCCCGCTCCCGCGTCCCCAGCCTGCGCTGGGAGCGGGAGGCGTGGCGCGCGGGCGCGGCCACGGTGGCGGGGGTGGACGAGGTGGGCGTGGGGCCGCTGGCGGGGCCGGTGACGGCGGCGGCGGTCCTGCTCGCGCCGGACGACACGCGCCCCTGGTTCCGGCGCGTGCGCGACTCGAAGATGCTGACCGCCGCCGCGCGCGAGGAGCTGGCCGCCGAGATCGAGTCCTCCATCCCCTTCGCGGTCGGCTGGGCGACGAGCGCGGAGGTCGACAGCCGGGGCATCGCCGAGGCGCGCCGCCTCTCCGTGCTGCGCGCCATCGAGGCGCTTCCGCGCGAACCCGGATTCGTCATCTCCGACGCGCTGGCGCTGCCCCTCGCGAACGTGCGCGCGGAGCCGAAGGCGGACGCCCGCAGCGTCTCCGTGGCCGCCGCCTCGATCGTGGCCAAGGTGGCGCGCGACGGCTGGATGAGGGAGCTCTGCGAGCGCATCCCCGGCTACGGCTTCTGCCGCAACAAGGGCTACTACACGCCCGCGCACCGCGCCGCCATCGAGCGCCGCGGCCCCTGCGAGGCGCACCGCGTCAGCTGGGCGCCGTTCGCGCAGGGCAGGCTCGGCCTGTGAACCGCCGCCAGCGGCTGGGGGCCTTCGGCGAGCGCGTGGCCGCCCACCGCCTGGAGGCCGCCGGGCTGCGCATCATCGACCGCAACGCGCGCACCCCCAGCGGCGAGATCGACCTCGTCGCGCGTGACGGCGAGGACGCCGTCTTCGTCGAGGTGCGCACGCGGCGGGCCGATCGGGGCGCGGCGGCGGAGTCGCTCGACGACCGCAAGCTGCGGCGCATGTGGCGCTGCGCGATGGAGTACTGCGAGGAGCGGGGCCTCGACCCCGAGCGCGTCCGCATCGACCTCGTCAGCCTCGACATCGGCGCGCGCGATTCGGTCGCTCACGTCGAGCACTTCCGGGGGCTGGAGATTCCCGACGAGCCGGAGGGCTTCTGACACGCCGGAACGCGGGTGCTACGATCGGCGCGCCATGCCGATCTACGAGTTCCGCTGCGACGACTGCCGGCGCATCACCAACCACTTCTCGCGCAAGCCGGACCCCAAGGCGACGGCGTCCTGCGAGCACTGCGGCAGCGCCTCGACGCAGCGCCTCGTCTCCAGCTTCGCGCGCACCTACTCGCGCGCCGACATCCTCGAACGCTACGGCGACCCGGGCGTGGACGGGGAGAAGGCGGACCTCAAGGATCCGCGGCAGATCGGCTCGTGGGTGGAGAAGAAGTTCGACGAGTACGGCGTCGACATGCCGGAGAGCGCGCGGGAGATGATCGACGCGGCGCGCGAGGGCGACATGCCGGACCCGGTCAAGAACCTGTGAGCGCGGGCGAGCCGGCCCCCCGGCCCGACACCTCGCCGCTGGCGGCGATCGCGCCGCGCATCGTCGCGCACCTGGAGGAGAAGCACGCCGCGCGGGAGAAGGCGCTGCGGGCCTCGCGGGCGCTCATCCAGGCGAGCGCGCGCAGCATCCGCGAGGCGCACCGCGGCGAACTGGCGGGGGCGCGGGAGCGGCTGGACGCGGCGCGGGCGGCGGCGGACGAGGGCTTCGGGGCGCTCTCGGAACATCCCGACATCGAGCACGCGGGCTTCGTGCACGACGCGGAGAAGGAGTACGCGGAGGCGCGCGCCACGCTCGCGCTCGTCTCGGGCGCGCCCCTGCCCGCGCCCGATGAGCTGGGCGTGAGCGCGGCGGCCTGGCTGAACGGCATCGCGGAGGCGGCGGGCGAACTGCGGCGCGTCATCCTCGACCGGCTGCGGCAGGGCGAATTCGAGGGCTGCGAGGCGCTCCTCGACGCCATGGACGACATCTACGCGCTGCTCGTCACGATCGACTTCCCGGACGCCATGACGGGCGGCCTGCGGCGCACGACGGACCAGACGCGCGGCATCCTCGAACGCACGCGCGGCGACCTGACGATGGCGATCGTGCAGCGCCGGAGCGCGCCTCCCGCGGACTGACGCCCGGACGCACCGGCGACGCACCGACGCGCGGCCCCGCGCGTGAAACACGCCCGTCACATTGAACGTAGGGGGGCGGCGCGCTAGCGTGCCCAGCGGCCCATTCATACCCTGCAGCGATTGGCGACCACGGGGGATTCCCCCCGGCGCGCGCCCACGCGCAGAACCTGCCTCTGGGGGAACCATGGAGATCCTGATCTTCGCCATCATCGCGGGCGCGCTCGCCCTGCTCTTCTCCGCCTGGCGCGTCTTCGCCGTCGTGCGGGAGGACGAGGGCAACGAGACGATGCAGACCATCGCCCGCGCGATCCAGCTCGGCGCGGCGGCCTTCCTGAAGCGCGAGTACGCCGTGCTCGCGGCTTTCGTCGCCATCGTGTTCGTGGTCCTGCTGCTGTTCATCGACCTCGACGTGCTCGACAAGAACCCGATGCAGAGCCGCTTCTGGGACTTCGACAAGGACGTGCCCGCGATGTCGCTCTCGTACCTGATCGGGGCGATCCTCTCGGCGAGCGCGGGCTACCTGGGCATGACCATCGCCGTGCGCGCCAACGTGCGCACGGCGGCGAAGGCGCAGCAGGGCCTCAACCCCGCGCTGCGCGTGGCCTTCAACTCGGGCACGGTCATGGGCATGACGGTCGTGGGGCTGGGCATCCTCGGCCTCGCCATCCTCTATCTCATCTGGGAGAGCGCGGTGCCGCTGGCGGGCTTCGCCTTCGGCGCCTCTTCGATCGCCCTCTTCGCGCGCGTGGGCGGCGGCATCTACACGAAGGCCGCGGACGTGGGGGCCGACCTCGTGGGCAAGGTCGAGGCGGGCATTCCCGAGGACGACCCGCGCAACCCCGCGACCATCGCCGACAACGTGGGCGACAACGTGGGCGACGTGGCGGGCATGGGCGCGGACCTGTTCGAGTCGTACGTGGGCTCCATCGTGGCGACGATGGCGCTGGCGGCGGTCGCCATCGTGGGCGTCGAGTACACCGGGGCGATCGGCCTCTTCGGCGCGGGCGACTACTCCTTCAAGGGGGCCGCCGTGATGCTGCCCCTGCTGGTGGCGGGGACCGGCATCTTCGCCGCCATCCTCTCCACCTTCCTCGTGCGCACGGGCGAGCAGGCGACGCAGGGGCGGCTGCTCTGGGCGCTGCGCGCGGGCGTCTACGGCGCGTCCGGGCTGGTGCTCGTGGGGGCGGCCATCGCGATCGCCGTGCTCGACCTGCAATGGGACCTCTTCTGGGCGATCCTCGTGGGCCTCGTCGCCGGTCAGATCATCGGCACGGTGACGGAGGGCTTCACCTCATCGGAGGGCTTCGCCATCGGGCCGTTCCGCTACAGCCCCACGGTCAATCTCTCGGCGCAGGCGGAGACGGGCAGCGGCCCCGTCATCATCGGCGGGATGAGCCTGGGGATGCTCTCGACGGCGATTCCGCTCATCACGATCGTCGTCGCCATCATCCTCGCCAACGAGTTCGCGGGCTTCTACGGCATCGCGCTGGCGGCGGTGGGGATGCTCGCCCCGCTGGGCGTGACCCTGGCGACGGACGCCTACGGCCCGGTGGCGGACAACGCGGGCGGCATCGCCGAGCAGGCGGGCCTCGAACCGGAGGTGCGGGAGCGCACGGACGCGCTCGACCAGCTCGGCAACACGACCGCGGCGACGGGCAAGGGCTTCGCCATCGGCTCCGCCGCGCTGACGGCGCTGGCGCTGCTCGCGACCTACTCGATCACGACCGGCGTGGAGATGTTCAACCTCCTCGACTGGGAGGTGATGGTGGGCATCCTCATCGGCGCGCTCATGCCGTTCGTCTTCTCGGCCCTCTCGATGGGCGCGGTGGGGCGGGCGGCCCAGGCGATGGTCGAGGAGGTGCGCCGCCAGTTCCGCGAGAAGCCCGGCATCATGGACGGCAGTGAGGAGCCGGACTACGAGCGCGCGGTGAGCATTTCCACCACGGGCGCGCTGCGCGAGATGATCGTGCCCGGGCTGCTGGCCGTGGCCGTGCCCATCTTCGTGGGCGCGGTCATCAGCGCGGAGTCGCTGGGCGGGCTGCTCATCGGCTCGATCGCCGCGGGGGCGATGCTCGCGATCATGATGGCGAACGCGGGCGGCGCCTGGGACAACGCCAAGAAGTACATCGAGGAAGGCCACTTCGGCGGCAAGGGCTCGGAAGCGCACAAGGCCGCCGTCGTGGGCGATACCGTGGGCGATCCGTTCAAGGACACGTCCGGCCCCTCGCTCAACATCCTCCTGAAGCTGATGTCGATCGTGGCGGTGGTCTTCGGGCCGCTGTTCATCTAGCGTAGCCGCCGGCCGCGCCCCGCCCGCGGGGCCCGGAGAGGAGGCGAGCGGTGATCGTGGCGCAGCTCGCGATTCCGCTCGCGGCGGCGGTGGCCGCTCTCTTCGCCGCCTGGTTCGCCCTCGACATCCTCCTGCGCACGCGCCCGGGCGAGGCCGTGACCGCCGTGGCGGAAGCGGCCCGCGAATCGGGAAGCGCCTTCCTCTGGCGGCTCGTCGCGCTCAGCATGACGGCGGCGCTGGCGGCGGGAGCGGGGCTCGGCGCGCTCGCCGGGGTCTCCCGCGAGAGCGCCGAAACGGGCGTTGTCGCGGGCCTGGCCGTGGTCGCGGGGGCGCTGGCGGCGACGCTGACGGCGGGCGCGGGGGTGGCGCTGGGCCAGCGCGCGAGCGAACGCGCCGCCGCCGCCGCCGACCGCACCCTCCGCCAGGCGCTCGCGATCACGCTCTGGGCGGGCGCCGCGCCCGCCCTCGCGGGCGGCGCGCTGGCGGTCGCGGGCGTCGCCGCGCTCTACGGCGTCGCCACGCGCTTCGCGGACATCCCCGGCGGGGAAGCCGCCTTCCTCGCGCTGGGCGTGGGAGCGGGCGCGGCGCTCACGGCGCTGGCCGCGCGGCTGCTGGCGGCGAGCCAGTCCGCCGGTGGCGACGACGGCGACGACGATGGGCCGGAGGCGGAGGCGCTGGAGTCCGCCGCGAACGCCGCCTCCGGGGCGGAGACGATCGCGCTGATCGCGGCGGGCGGCGGCGCCGGGCTCGCGCTGGGCGAGCCGCTGTCGCGCATGACGGGAGAAGACGCCTGGCTCGTGGCCCCGCTGGTCGTGCTGGCGCTGGGGCTGGCGGCGGCCACGATCGCGGCCATCACGCTGCCGTTCTGGGCGCGCGCGCTGCGCAACGCGGGCCGCTCCGCCGTCGCGGGGTACGCCATCGCGGCGGTCCTGGGCGGGGCGCTCGCCTTCCTCGCGCCCGCCGCGCTGCTGGAGGAGGGGCGCTGGTGGTTCGCGGGGGCGGCGCTGACGGGCGCGGGCATGAGCGCGCTCCTCTTCCTCGCGGGGCGCGCGATCGTGGGCGACGGCTCGGGCTACCGGGGGACGGGGGCCGCGTTCGTCCTGCTGGCGGCGATCGCGCTCGTGGCGGCGTTCGCGCTGGGCTGGCAGGCCGGGATCGCGGGCGTGAGCCAGACGGCGACGGCGCTCTACGGCGCGGCGCTGGCGGCGGCGGGGGCGCTCGCGCTGGCCCCGGCGGCGCTGGCGGCGCGCTCGTTCGGGTCGGCGGCGGCGAACGCGGCGGCGCTGGCCGAACGCGCCCGCGAGGCCGCTCCGCCGCCCGAAGGCGACGCGGATGCGGAACGCCCGCCGCCGATGCCGCTCGGACCGCTGACGGCGACGGCGCGGCGGGCGCTGGCCCCGGCCTGGGTCCACCCGCTCGGCTGGACGGCGCTGGCGGGGGCGGTCGCGCTGGGGGCGCTGCTGCTGGCCGTGCGCGCGGAGCTGGGGAACGTGGCCGCGGACGACGTTCCCCGCTACGTCCGGCTCGCCTCGGAACTGGGCGTCACGCCCGAGTTCGAGGAGTTCCAGGCGGAGGCCGCCTACGAACTCGCGGTCTACCGCGACCTGCTGGAGCGCCGCGACGTCGCCGCGCCGGACCTGCCGCAGCTGTTGCTGGCGGGCGAGGAGGAGGCGCGCCGCCTGCTGGCGATGCGCGCCGGGGAGGGACGCCTCGGCGAGGAGGTCGCCGCGATCGGGGGCGGACCGCTGCCGTTCCCGTCGCTGCCGCCCCTGCGCCTCGACCGCCTCGCGGGCGCCGGGGCGCTGCTGGCGCTGACGGCGCTGCTGGGCGCAATCGGGCTCACGGCGGAGAGGCGGCTGCGGGCGCGGGCGCCGATCGCGATCCTCGTGGCGGCGGCGGTCCCGGTGGCGGGAGCGCTCATCGCGAGGCCGCTGGCGGGCGGCAACGCCGGCTGGGAGATGGCCGCCGGTGGGGCGCTGGCGGCGCTGGCCGCCGGTCTGGCGCTGGCCGCGTGGGGCGGCGGGAAGCACGGCGGCGGGGCGGCGACTGGGCTGTCGCTGGCGATCTGGCTGGGGGCGTCGGGGGCGGTGATCGCGCCCGCGCTGCTGGCCTCGTAGGCCCTGGAAGGCCCATATCGGAACGGAATCGGGCAAATTCGGCGATCTTTTGTGATTTTCTTCCCAAAGTCCTTGACAGGCCGATCGCGGGGCTGCTAGCTTCGGAGCGTCCCCTTGGGGACATGCGCTCGGTAGAAGACCGAAAACCTGCAGAGTGCGCCAGCGTGGCGCAGCGGGGGAACCACTTTCCCGGGGTGAATGGGACCTCTCCAGTCCCTAGGGCAACCTTCCGCCCGAACCCGTCAGCTAACCCCGTATGCACGTGGAAGGCCTGGCGAGCAGGACGCTCGCTTCGAGGTCTGTTTCATCTTGCCTCATGGAACCCAGGAGAAGTTCCCCATGCCCGCCTTGCAAGAGGCCCCGCCCCAGACGTGCCCGAAGTGCAGCGGCTCCATCATCGTGGAGCGCGACTGGCACGGCACCTACGGCAGTTGCATCATGTGCGGCTACGTGCACGAAGTGCTCACGCGCCCGCCCATCGACCTCGCTGCCGAGGAAGCGGCCCTGCCGCAGCGCCAGCGCCGGCGCCAGCCGTCGCACGGCAAGCTGCGCCTGTAGCCGCCCGCCCAACGTTCGGGACCCGGAGCCCCCGCCGCGCGCGGGGGCTTCCCATGCCCGCTTCCGGCTCGTCCAGACCGCCGGGGGCGGGCTTCGCGCGTCCATGCGCGGATTCCCCTATCCTCTGCGCGGGGAAGCATGACTGACGAGCAGCGCGCCGATCTGGACGGAGCGCGCGCCGAGGCGAAGCGCCGGGGCGTGGGCGGCTACGGCCGCCACGTCTTCATCTGCACCGGCCCCGACTGCTGCACGCCGGAGCAAGGGCAAGCCGCCTGGAACCGGCTGAAGCGCGCCGTCGGCGAACTGAACGCGCGCGAGGGCGCGGCCCCCATCTACCGCACGAAGGTCGGCTGCCTGCGCATCTGCGAGAGCGGCCCCACGGCGGTGGTCTACCCCGAGGGGCGCTGGTACGCGGGCCTCGCCCCGGACGCGCTCGACCGCGTCATCGCCGAGGACCTGGGGCAGGGCCAGCCGGTGCCCGACCTCCTCATCGGCGAGAACCCGCTGGGTTGAGAAGAGCGCCGCGCTGGCGCGCGGCTGAGTGTGAGGAGAGCGCCGCGCGTTGCGCGGCTGAGGAGCGAGTGGGCCGCTGGCCACCGATCACCGGCCACCGGCCACCAATCACCAGCCCTAATTCACGCCGCGCTCGTAGCCTTCCCACCAGGGGGCGCGCAGCGTCGTCTTGAGGATCTTGCCCGCGCCGGACTTGGGCAGGGGCGTGTCGTGGAACTCGACGCTCTTGGGGCACTTGTAGCCGGCGATGAGCGCGCGGCAGTGCGCGATCAGGTCGTCCTCGCTGGCGTCCGCGCCCTCGCGCAGGACGACGGCGGCGTGGACGGCCTCGCCCCAGCGCTCGTCGGGGACGCCGAACACGGCCGCTTCGAGGATCGCGGGGTGCTCGTAGAGCGCGCCCTCGGTCTCCGTCGTGTACACGTTCTCGCCGCCGCTCACGATCATGTCCTTCGAGCGGTCGACGATGTAGATGAAGCCCCGCTCGTCGATGCGCGCCACGTCGCCGGTGTGCATCCAGCCGTCGCGCAGGACGGCGGCGGTCTCGTCGGGGCGGTTCCAGTAGCCGAGCATGACGTTGGGGCCGCGCGCGACGATCTCGCCCGTGCCGCCGGGCGGGACGGGCGCGCCCTCTTCATCGACGACGCGCACGGCCACGCCCTGCACCTGCCGCCCGCAGGAGGCGAGGCGCTCGACGCCCTCGGGCGAGTCGTAGTCGAGCCACTCCAGCCGCTGGGCGGTGAGCAGGGGCGCGGTCTCGGTCATGCCGTAGGCCTGGGCGAGGATGGGGCCGAAGAGCTCCCGCGCCGCGAGGATGCGGTCCGTCGGCATCGGCGAGGCGCCGAAGAGGAGCGCCCGCAGCGACGAGAGGTCGTACTCGCGCGCCCGCGGGTGGTTGACCACGAAGTTGATCATCGTGGGCACGAGGATGGTCGCGGTGACGCGCGCCTCCTGGACCACTTCGAGGAAGGGATCGGGGGCGAAGCCGGGGATGAAGGCGTGCGCCCCGCCCGCCGCCGTCACCGAGTAGCAGGCCCAGGCGTCGGCGAGGTGGAACATGGGCGCGGCGTGCAGCCAGACGTCGGGCTCCTCGAAGGCGAACGTCATCTGGATGTGCTGCGCGTTGGAGACGACGTTGCGCTGCGAGAGCATGACGCCCTTGGGCAGGCCGGTGGTGCCGCCCGTGTAGCAGAGGTTGATCATGTCGTCCTCGCGCCACTCGCGCGCGGGCGCGGCCAGCGGCTCGTTCCCGGCGACGAGCGCCTCGTAGGCGTGCATTCCCGCGGGCGCGTCGTCGGCGAGCAGGATGACGTGCTCCAGCATCGGCAGCCGCTCGCGGAACGTGTCCAGCAGGTCCACGAACTCCGGCCCGACGAGCAGCGCGCGCAGTTCGCCGTCGTTGATGATGAACTCCAGCTCGGGGCCGGAGAGGCGGACGTTCAGGGGCGCGAGGGGCGTGCCCGCGTAGTGCGCCGCGAAGTACGTCTCGAAGTAGCGGTGGGAGTTGCCCGCGAGGATGCCGACGCGCTGGCCGGGCTCGACGCCGATCGCGCCGAGGCCCGCCGCCAGCGAGCGGATGCGCGCGGAGGTCTCGGCGTAGGTGCGGCGCACGCCGCCGTCGAGGACGGCGGGGCGGTCGCCGTAGAGCAGGACGCTGCGTTCGAGGATGTCGCCGACGAGCCATTCGCCCATGTCAGGCGACCTCGAAGAGGCCGGCGGCGCCCATGCCGCCGCCCACGCACATGGTGACGACGGCGTAGCGCGCGCCCCGGCGCTTTCCCTCGATGAGGGCGTGGCCGGCCATGCGCGTCCCGCTCATGCCGTAGGGGTGGCCGATGGAGATGGCGCCGCCGTTCACGTTCAGCGTCTCGTCGGGGATGCCGAGCTGGTCGCGGCAGTAGACGACCTGGCAGGCGAACGCCTCGTTCAGTTCCCACAGGCCGATGTCGTCCATCGTGAGGCCCGTGCGTTCCAGGAGCCTGGGCACGGCGTAGATGGGGCCGATGCCCATCTCGTCCGGCTCGCAGCCGGCGACGGCCATGCCGCGGTAGTAGCCGAGCGGTTCGAGGCCGCGCTTCTCGGCGGCGCTCGCCTCCATGAGGGCGCAGGCGGCGAAGCCGTCGCTGAGCTGGCTGGCGTTGCCCGCGGTGATGTAGCCGTCCTCGCCCATGACGGGGGGCAGCTTGGCCAGCCCCTCCGCGTTGGTCGAGGGGCGGTTGCACTCGTCCATGTCGATGGCGACGTCCTCGCGGCTCGTCTCGCCCGTCTCGCGGTCGACGACGACCTTGGTGACGCGGCTGGTGATGATCTCGCCGGCGAAGAGGCCCGCGTCCTGGGCGGCGGCGGTGCGGCGCTGGCTCTGCAGGGAGTACTCGTCCTGCGCCTCGCGCGAGATGCCGTAGCGTTTGGAGACGACCTCGGCGGTCGTGATCATGGGCATGTACATGTCCGGCGTCGCTTCGAGGACGTTCGGGTCCTGCGCGCGGAAGGTGTTCTGGTTCTTGTTCTGCACGAGGCTGATGGACTCGATGCCGCCCGCGATCACGGTCTCCATGCCGTCCACCATGATCTGCTTGGCGGCGGCGGAGACGGCCATGAGGCCGGACGAGCACTGGCGGTCGATGGACTGGCCGGAGACGCTCACGGGCAGGCCCGCGGCGGCGGCCACCTGGCGCCCGACGTTGAACCCCTGCGTGCCCTGCTGGAGCGCGGAGCCGACGATGACGTCGTCGATTTCGGCGGGGTCGAGCCTGGCGCGGGCGACGACCTCCTGCACGACGGGCGCGGCCATCGTGGGCGCGGGGGTGTCGTTGAAGGCCCCGCGGTAGGCCTTGCCGATGGCCGTGCGGGCGGTGGAGACGATGACGGCTTCGCGCATGGCGGTGAACCTCCCGGGGCGAGCGTCGGGGCCCGCCCGTGGCGAGCGCGAGCCTACCAGAACCCGGGGCGGTAGCGGACGCCGCGGTGCTCGTGCCCGGCCTCGCCCGCCCGCCGCAGGCGCGCCAGGTGCTTGCGGCAGAGGAAGATCGTGTCGCGGCGCACGTCGGCGGGGTCGTCCGTCCACATGGAGACGGCGACCTCCTCCAGGGGAGGCGCGGTGCAGAACTTGCAGCGCCGCAGCGGCACGGTGCTACCGGCGCTCCCGCCTAGCCGCCGTCGTCGTGGGCCACCCACTGGTCGTAGAGGTGGTGGAAGTGGCGGACCTTGCCTTCCTCGTAGGCGGCGAGGTAGATGTACGGGTCCTGCTTCGTCTTCAGCCCCTTCTGGACCTTGGGCAGGTTGTAGCTGTCCTGGTTGAGCACGCGCGCGAGCCCGCCCATCTCGGGGGCGTCCGTCCAGGGGTCGTCCGGGCCCAGCCAGTGAATCTGGGCGGCGGGCGGCTTCGGCTTGTCCTCCGGCCACGGCGCCAGGTAGATGACCTCCATGATGCTCATGTCGGGGTCGTCGCCGTAGGGGCGGAAGCGGTAGACGATGCGGCTGAACGAGCCCCACGGGTGGAAGTTGGGGAAGAGGTTGTTGTACTGCCCGTCGATCAGCTCCGCGTCGCAGTAGGCGTCGACGCGGTCGCCGATCGTCTCGCGCAGGGTCTCGCGCATCATGTCCGCCATCTTGTGGCGCGTGGCGAAGATCTCGTCGCGGGGCGGGTGGATGCCGCGATGGGCGCTCGTGCGCGCCGCCACGGTCACGGCCCGCGACCAGTTCCCGAAGGAGTCGTACTGGTGATTGGCCCCGTCGCCGCCGTAGATCATGAGCTGCGGGTGGGTGGCGATGATGTGGTAGCCCTCCATGAAGGCTTCCTGGTTCGCCTTCCAGTTCGCGCGCACGACCTTGGCCACGTGCATCTGCTTGTACTTCTTCTCGTAGTCGTACTTCTCGTAGTGCCTGGGCAGGTCCCCGAGGAAGTCCTCGAAGGGCTCGCAGTCGGGGTCGGGGTTGATGAAGACGAAGCCGCCCCAGGTACCGACCTTCGCCTCGCGCAGGTGGCTCGCGTCCTCGCGCACCTCGGGGAAGTCCCACTCCGAGGGGATCTCGCGCAGGGAGCCGTCGATCTCCCAGCACCAGCCGTGGAAGGGGCAGCGGAACTCGGTCGCCTTCCTGCCGTCGAACTCGCGCAGCTGGCGCCCGCGGTGGAGGCAGGCGTTGTTGTAGGCCTTGAACTCGTTCTCGCCCGTGCGCACGACGATCCAGGAGAGGTGGGCCACGTCGTAGACGACGTAGTCGCCGACCTCGGGGATGTCGTCCACGTGGGCGGCGAACTGCCAGACGCGCTTCCAGAGGCGCTCGACCTCGAGGTCGTGCCACTTCTTGCTGGTGTAGCGCTCCGTGGGCACCTTGCGCACGCCGCCCTCGAGCGAGTGCTCCATGCGCAGCGTCTCGGGGATGCGCTCGGGGTACTGGTCGCCGTCGAGCAGTTCCATGAAGGAGATGCCGGAGGAGCGCGGGCCGGCGGCGGTCTCGCGCCCGGGGTCGCCCGTGTAGCGGGTGAAGCTGTCGTCGATCTCGCCGGCGAGGGCGGTGCCGCCGGTGTACTGCGCCTCGGCGGCGGCGGCGTCGTCGCGGCTCGCGGCCATCCGCACCGAGCGGCGCGGGTCGTTCTCGACGGAGTCCGGGGGCAGTTCGGGCCCGCCCACCCACTGCAGCAGGTGGGGGTCGGCGTGCTTGAGGTCGCCTTCGAGGTGGTGGCCGTCCCACTCGAAGATGCCGTACTTCTTCGCCTTCTCGACGCGGACCTTGCCGTCGCCGAGTTCCGTGTAGGTCGCGCCGCTGAGGGGATGGACTTCGGACTTCATGCGTTCTCCGGGGGTGCGGTGTGCTGTGTGGGACAGGATACGCCTTGGCGGGGGCTGGGGCAGCGGCCTTACTCCCGCATGGCCTCCGTCGCGGCGCGGAGGTCGCCGACCTGGATGTCCGCGAAGAGATCGACCAGCGGCTTCAAGTCGCCGCCATCGGCTGCTTCGAGCGCGTCGAGATAGCGCTCGCGGTGCTCCTCATCGCGGACGACGAGCACGAGGTGATCGGCCTTGAGGAAGACGGCGCCCGTGAGCGCGCGCGAGACGCGCCCGTTGCCGTCCTGGAACGGGTGTATCTGGGCGAAGCGGTGGTGAAGCCACGCGGCCTCGACCTCCGGGCACACGTCCAGCGTCTCGTGCCGGGCGTGCCAGGCGAGGAGCTGTTCGATCTCGCCCTGGACCTGCTCCGGCGGGCAGTACTGGTGGATCAAGCCGTCGGGGCGCATGGGGTTGTTGGGCCGCTTCTTCCAGTCGCCCTTCAGCAGGGGAACCTGCACCAGGTTCCCGAAGTGGTCCACGCCATCGCAGGTGTCCTGGCTGAGCGTGAGCCGCTGGTGGAGCGATTTGATGGTGAAGGCCGTGAGTTCGCGGGACTCGTGGCCGATGAGGTCCATCACCATGTCGAGCGCTTCCCGCTGGTCCGTGATCAGCGCGCGGGCGTTGGCGGAGATGAGGCCCCGCGCGTGGAACTGGCCGAGCGCCTCCATGCCCGCGTCCAGGATCTGGATGGTCACTCCCCGGTCGACCGCGTAGAGCCGCTCGATGATCCCCGTCTCGATGGCCCAGAGGGCGTGGAGCCGCTCCCGGAACTGCTCCAGCTTCCGGGCGTCCCGGGCGCGCGTCCGGTCCTCTGTCCACTGGCGGTGGACGGCGTGCAGGTCAGGGCGGCAGAGGTCGCGCCAGTTCTCCGGCAGGTCCGTGATTGGCTGCCACCGATGCCAGACGGAGGGTTGGTCGGGCACGCGCCACCTCGCGAATCAGGTTCCCATCGCGCGCTTGCCCGCGCAATCGCGCCCCCTTACGCGAAGGCGCTCAGGACCTCGGCGTCGAGGCGCTCGTAGAGGGCGGGGTTGTTGGGCATGCGCGCGAAGATGGCTTCCTCGACGCCGACGGCCTCGTAGCGGCGGAGGACCTCGACGATGCGCTCGGCGGGGCCGATGGCGAGGTCGCGCTCGCGCTCCTCGGGGGTCAGGTGGCCGCCGTAGCGCTCGCGCCACATGGCCGCCCGCTCGGGGTCGTCCTGGAGGACGCAGGTGAGCTGGATGCTCTTCTTGATCTCGGCGGGGTCGCGCCCGATGTCGGCGCAGTGCCGTTCGAGCACCTCGATCTTGCGGCGCACGAAGTCGGGCGGGCCGTCCACGTTCATGACGTCGCCGTAGCGGGCGCAGGTGCGGAGGGTGCGCTTCTCGCCGCCGCCGCCGACCATGATGGGCGCGTGCGGGCGCTGGACGCACTTGGGCTCGAAGGGCGTGTCGTCGAGCCGGTAGTACTCGCCCTCGAAGGTGACCGGCCCCTCGGTGTCGAAGAGGAGGCGGATGACCTGCACGGCCTCCTCGAGGCGGTCGCAGCGCTCCTTGACGGAGGGGAACGGCCAGCCGAAGGCGGTGTGCTCGCGCTCGAACCAGGCGGCCCCGATGCCGACGTTCATGCGCCCGCCGCTCATGTCGTCCATCGTCGCGATCATCTTCGCCACGAGCGCGGGGTTGCGGTAGGTGTTGCCGGTGACGAGCGTGCCCAGGCGCACGCGCTCCGTGGTCGCGGCCAGCCCCGCGAGCAGCGCGTACGCCTCGAACGTCGGGATCTCGTTGCCGATGTTGTCGACGGGCGGGAAGAAGTGGTCGTAGACCCAGAGGCTGGACCAGCGGCCCGCGTCGACCGTGCGCGCGACGGCGGCGATGTCCCGCCAACTGGTGGAGTTGTTGTGGAGCTGGGCGCCGATCTGCATGTCCCCCTCCTCTCGCGCCGGGGAGTCTACAGGGGCGGCGGGGGGCGTATGCTCGCGGGCACCACGAGGCGGTCCGGGGCGCGCCGCGGTCCGCCGCCAGGAGGATCGCCATGGGCGTCTCCCACTCCGTCTTCATCAGCTTCAAGGAGGGGGCCGACGAGGCCCTGATCCAGGCGTTCTGGGACAAGCTCGACGAGTTCCCGTCGCAGAAGCCCGGGCTGCGCCACTGGATCTCGGGCAAGCCCGGGCCCTACTACCCCATCGCCAGCGACGCCTACGGCCTCGCCTTCTCCGTGGAGGTCGATTCGCCCGCGGCGATGGTCGATTACGCGAAGCACCCGTTCCACATGGACGCGGCGGCGCTGATGGGGCCGATCGTCGAGGACGTGCTCGTGCTGGACTTCGAGTTCACGGCCATCCAGCAGAGCGCCGTGGCCTACCGCCCGCCGCGCGAGGGGGACGATGACGTGGCGGTCGCGCACGTGACGATGCTCGCCTTCAAGGACGACGCGAGCGAGGAGGACATCGAGGCGTTCACGCTCGCGCTGGACCGCTTTCCCCGCCAAAAGCCGTTCATCCGGCGCTGGATCCTGGGGAAGCCGGGGCCGTACTACGGCTCGGCCACGGACCGCTTCGACCTCGCCTTCATCGCCGAGGTGGACTCGATCGAGGCGATGGAGGCGTACGCGCGCCATCCCTACCACACGGAGGTGGTGGGGCCGATGCTGGGGCCGATCATGAAGGACGTGCTGGTCGTCGATTTCGCCTTCTCGCGCGTCATCGAGAGCGCCGTCGACTACGCCCAGATCATCCCCTACCGCTAGGGCCCGCCGCCGGAGCGGGCTCAGGGGTAGCGGTACTCGCGCAGGGGCCGCCAGGCGCGCCAGATGAGGACGGTCGCGCCGAGGGCGATGAAGGCGCCCATCGTCATCGTCGCGACCTCGCCGATGAGCGCCGACCAGAGGCCGACCCAGAGCGTGCCGATGTTGTTGGCGGTCACCGCCGCGAGCACGAGGAAGGCGGTGGCGCGCCCGCGCATCTCGTCGGGCGTGGTGAGCTGCACGGTCGTCTGGCGGATGGCGACGGTGACGGCGTCGGCGGCGCCCAGCAGCGCGATCGTGATGCCGCCCGCCCAGAGCGCCGTCACGTTGGAGAAGAAGAAGAGCGTGATCGCGTAGGCGAGGGAGGCGTAGATGACGAGCATCCCCTTCGAGCGGTAGCCGGCGAAGAAGAGCGCGCCGAAGGAGCCCGCCACGGCGCCGGCGCTGTTCGCGGAGCCGAGCACGCCCACGGCGCCCGCGCCGCCCTTGAAGAGCCCCTTCGCCAGCACGGGCAGGATCTCGCGGTAGAAGGAGACGACCGTGATGCCGATGTCGAGCAGGAAGAGCCCGGGCAGGATGGGGTGGCGGATGACGAAGCGGAAGCCGTCCCAGACGCGGCGCACGGTCGAGCCCTCGGGGGCCTGCGCCACCTGGCCGCGGGCGTGGATGAAGAGCGGCAGGACCGACGCCGGGGCGGTCGCGACCGCCGCCACGAAGAAGGCGGCCGTGAGCCCCGCGCCCTCGGCGACGCCCGCGAACAGGAGCGGCGCGAGGATGGAGCCCGCGTTCATCGTGGCCGTGTCGGCGGTGATGGCGAGCATGACGTGCCGTCTTGGGACGACGGCGGGGACGAGGGCCGCCGCCGCGGGCTGCGAGATCACCTGCGTCGCCCCCGTGATGCCGATGGCCACGTAGACCTGCCAGACGCTGAGCAGGCCGCCGGCGCTGAGGAAGCCCATCGCCAGCAGGACGGCCAGCGTGACCGCGTGCGCGACCGCCACGAGCCGCTTGCGGTTCATGTAGTCCGCGAGCGCCCCGCCCCAGAGCAGCGCGGGAATCTGGACGACGAGCTGGACGGCCCCGATCAGGCCCAGCTGGGCGGGCGAACCCGTCGCCTCGAACAGCCACTGGGCGGTGACGAGGATGCGCATCCAGCGGGAGACGACGGTGGAGAGGTTGGCCGCCCACAGGTAGCGGTAGTCGCGGAAGGTGAACGCCGCCCAGGGCCGCAGGCTCTGCGCCCCGTCGTCCTCGACGGCGACCGGTTCCGGCGGCGGCTGCGTCAGGCCCGGCCCGCCTCGGCCTGGGCGCCTTCGTCGAGGAGGCGCAGGATGGTGGTGGCGAGGGCGCGGGCGTCATCGGGGGTGAGCTCGACGGCGACGCGCGCGCCGGTTCCCAGCGCCTCGTTCACGAAGTCGAGGTTGAGGGCGTGCTCGCGCTGGAGGTGGAAGGGGTGGTCGTAGGAGACGTAGGTCTGGGCGATGGGGAACCAGCGGTCGCGCGCCTTGCCGCTGCCGGCGATCTGGACCTTCTCCGCGATCATCGTGCACATGGCGCGCTCCTATCCGTCCAGCTTCCGGGCGAGGAAGTCCCAGATCTTCTCCCAGCCGTCCACGGCGGCCTCGGCGGCGTAGGCCTGCGGGTAGTGGTAGTAGAAGAAGCCGTGCCCCGCGTCCGGGTACATGTGGAACTCGTAGTCCTTGCCCTCGCGCTGGAGGGCGGCCTCGTGCTCGGCGACCTGCTCCGGCGTGGGGCTGAAGTCGTTTTCGCCGAAGAGGCCGAGCAGGGGCGCGGCGAGGTCGGCGGTGTAGTCGATGGGGGCGACGGGCTGCCGCTCCGTGAGCTTGTCCGGCGGCGTGACGACGTTCCCGCCCCAGCAGTCGACGACGGCGTCGACGCCCTCGCTGGAGCGGCAGCCGACGAGGAAGGAGTGGCGCCCGCCGGAGCAGGTGCCCATCACGCCGACCTTGCCGGTCACGTAGGGGAGGGAGCGCAGGAAGGCGATGCAGCCGTCGGCGTCGCCCACGACGCGGTCGTCGGGAGCGCCGCCCTCGGCGCGCACCCTGGCGGCCACGTCCTCGGGCTCGCCGTGGCCGTCGCGGCAGTAGAGGTCGGGGCAGATGGTGACGTAGCCGTGGTGGGCGTAGCGGCGCGCGGTCTCCTTGTACCACTCGTCCCAGCCGGGGATGTGGTGGAGGAGCAGCATCGCGGGGAAGGGCCCCGCGCCCAGGGGCCGCGCGAGGTAGGCGTAGATGCGGTCGCCGCCGTCGCCCTGCACGGTGACGGTCTCGGCGATGAGGCCTTCGTAGGCGCGCGTGTCGGTCATGGGGGGTCTCCTTGCGGTGGTGCGCGAATCCTACGGGGCGCGGGCGCGCCGCGGGGCGCATGGCGCCGCCCGTTGCGGTAGGCTGCGCGGCCAGCGAGGAGGACCACATGGGAGCGCCGACGGTTGAGGACTACACCGCCCTGCGAGCGGTGGCGGAACGCTACGTGGACGCGGTCAACCGCTTCGACCCGGAGGCCTGGGGCGCGACCTGGGCCCCGGACGGGACGTGGATCACGCGCACCGCGCGCGAGGGGCGCGAGGAGATCGTGGCCGACTGGACGCGCATCATGGCCAGCATCCCCAACGTCTACATGCACGTCTACTCCGGCGTCATCGACGACGTGACGGGCGATACGGCGACGGGGCGCTGGTACATGGGCGAGTTCCTGAATCGCGAGGCGGGCCGCACGATGAACTCCCTCTGCTACTTCGATACGTACACGCGCATCGACGGGCAGTGGTACATCCAGACGCGGCGGCTGGAAGCGCTCTACCGCGGCCCCGCCGACCTGAGCGGCGAGTGGGGCAAGCTCTCGACGTAGCCAGCGGCCACGGGCGGGCGGGACCGCCGCTCGCCCACACGCCTACAATCGACGCATGGCTGAAGAGGAGCGGCCCGCGAGTCCGCGCCCGGCGGAGGGCCCGGGGGCGACTTCGCGGCTGCTCGGGGAACTGCTCGCGCAGGGGACGCCGGTCGCCGAGATCGCCGTGCGCCTCGGCATCAGCGTCCAGGACGCGCACGCGCGCATCGCGCGGGAAGCGGGCGGCGGCGAGGGCGCGCCGCTGCCGCAGGCCGCCCGCCCCCTGCCCCCGAGCCTCGCGGGGAGCGCCCCGCCGCCGGTCGCGGGCGCATCGCCGCCGCCGGGGCCGCCCGCGAGCGGCGGCATCCGTCCGCCGGCGCGTCAGCCGCGAGCGCCGGCGCCGCGGCGGGGGCTCTCGCGGCGGGCGCTGCTGGCGCTGGCGACCGCGGGCGTGGCGGGGCTGGCCACGGGCGGGGCCTTCCTCGCGACGCGCGAGGGCGGGGAGCCGGAGACGGCCGCGCGTCCGCCGCGGCCCATCCCCGTGCCGCCGACGCTGACGCCGACGCCCCCGCCGCTGGCGGCGCTGCGGCCCGCGACCGGCGTCTTCCGCGAGCTCGCGTACGAGCCGGGCCAGCCGCTGACGGCGGCGCACGGCATCTTCTTCATGGGCGCGCGGGGCGAAGGCGCGGGCGCTGTCGCGGGCTGGCAGCTGGCCGAGCCGGAGGGCGCGGAGCCGCCCGCCTACCGCGTTGGCGCGGGCGGGCGCTTCGTGGCCGCGGGGGGCGCGCTCCACGACCGCGTCTCCGGCCAGTCGTGGACGTGGCCGGAGGAGCGGCTGCGCCTCGCGGGCTTCTCCGATGAGGCGGCCCTCTTCGAGCAGCTGGACCCGGAGGCCGAGCCCTCCCGCGTGAAGCAGGCGCGCTACGTCCTGACGGACGGGGCGCTGGAGGAGCGCGCGGTGTTCGAGCTCACGGGGATGGCGCTGCCGGCCGCGCCGCCCTTTTTCGAGCCGGGCGGGCGGCGCGCCTTCATCGCCCTCGAACAGCCGGGGCGCTATCCCGCCCTCTTCATGCTCGACGGGGCGACCGCGCATGCGGCGATCGTGCTCGGCCCGGCGCCGCAGGGCTCGCTGCGGCGCGCCCTCTTCCACGCGGCCACGCCCGCCAGCGACGGCGAGTCGTTCCTGATGCCCTACTCGTACTTCCCCACGCGCCCCCCGCGAGCGCTGGGCTACGGCATTCTCGCGACCTTTGTGGCGCGTCTCGGCTGGGAGGGGGAACATCGCACGATCACGCGCGTGCGCGTCGACCGGGCGTTCGTCTCGCCGGACGGGTCGCTCGTCGCGGGCGAGCGCGTGCTGCCCCTCCCCGGACGCGAGCCGGAGGACTACGAGGAGACGAGCACGGTGATGGTGATCGACGGGCGCACGGGGCGGAACCGCTTTCGCGTCCGCTCCGCGCGGCTCAACTACGGGGACGAGCTCGGGGGCGGGCGCTGGCTGGCCGATTCCTCCGGCCTCGTCGTGCAGTCGCGCATCGGGGGGAAGACGGGCTACAGCCTCGTGAGCGCGGACGGGACGCGGATGGAGCGCCTGCCCGATCCGCCCCGGCGCTCGGGCGAGTGGTTCGAACACCACGACGTGCGCGGCGCGGCGCCCTCGCCCGCCGACCCCTCCCTGATCGCGTTCGGGCGCACGGACGTGTACGACCGCGCGGCGGACCGCTGGCTGGCCGCGACGCCGACGGAGGCCGCGCCCGCCCACGTGGGGCCGTGGGCGCTCACGGGCGGCGACGAGGCGGTGCTGGCGCTGCCTCACCAGCCCCATCGCGTCTACCCGCTGCTGGCCAGCCTCGACGAGACGCATATCGAGCGTAACCTTCCCTCGGGAAGTGACGATGCCTGACAACGGGGCCGCGCGTTCGCGGCGGATTCTGAACTGGATCGGCAAGCGGCTGCCGTTCTTCTGGATCAGCGCGACGCCGGTGGTGACGCTGCCGCTGAGCGCGCTGCTGCTCTTCACGGTGGGCGGGGAGCACGGCGCGACGGCGCTGGGGCTGCCCGAGGACGACCTCTGCAAGTTCCAGGGCCACATCGCCCAGCGGTGCCTCTACTACTTCGACTTCTGGCGCACGTGGCTGATTTTCGCGGGGCCGGGCGTCCTCAACCTGCTCGCGGCGCTCTGGTTCCTCAACCGCAACGGCTACGTGCGGGTGGCGGCGGCGGCGGCGTTCGTCCTGGGGCTGGCGCGCTCGTTCGTCATCCCGCTGGCGGCGCTGGCTGTCGCGCAGTTCGACGTGATCGACGACGGCGGGTCCTGGCTGCGGGTCGAGATCGCGGCGCGGGGCATGGTCACGGACGTGGAAGCGCCCTCGGAGAACCTCGCCATCCGGCAGCTGCTGCTGACGGCGTGGGCCGGGGGGGCGGTGCTGTGGGTGCTGACGGTGGCGCTCTGGCGCGCCTACGAGCCGCTCATGGCGCGCTACTGGCGCAACCTCGATCCGCCCGGCGGGCCGCGCCCGGACCAGCCGCCGCGCTGGACCGGCTTCCTCAGCCGCCGCTAGCCGATGTCTGGCAGGGACGCCGGGACCGACGCCACGCTGATCGGCGGCCTGCGGAGCCGCCTCGGGGCGCATTCCCCGCTCGCCTGGATCCTGCTGACGCCGCTGGCGACCCTGCCGGTCAGCGGCGCGCTCCTCTTCACCGTGGGCGGGGCCGTCGACGCGGAGGCGCTGGGGCTGACCGAGCGGGAGTGGGTCAGGTTCGGGGGCCGCTTCGACCGCGTGAACTACTTCTACTTCGACTTCCGGGTCACCTGCGCGCTGTTGATGGGGCCGGGGCTGCTCAACCTCGCCGCCGCGCTGTGGCTGTTCCACGGGCTCACCTACGTGCGCGCGGCGGCGGCGCTGGCGCTGGCGCTGGCGCTCCTGCGGACGTTCGCCGCGCCGCTGGCGGCGATCCTGTTCTCGTCCGCCAGCCTGATGGCCGAGGGGGGACTGCTCATCCGCGTGCCGATCGGCGAGGCCGGCGTCGACTCCGACCCCTCGGCGCAGCTGGCCATGTTCCGCCTCGTGGGACCGGTCTGGGCGGGCGGGCTCGCGCTGTGGCTCGTGACGTTCGGGGCCTGGTGGGCCTACGAGCCGCTCACGGCCCGCTTCCGTCCCGGCTGGCAAGCGCCCCGCGAACGGAGCGAAGGCGAGCCCCGCAGCTGGGGCGGCTTCATCGCCCGCCGCTAGCCGCTACGATCGGGGTCATCTGGAAGGAGGCCGTCCATGCCGGCGAAACGAGCGGCGCTCCTGCTTGCCTCCGCCGCCCTGCTGGCGACGATGGCGCTCGCCTGCGGCGGCGGCTCCGACCCCGTCTATCGCTCGTTCCGGCTCGAAGCGACCTCCGAGGTGCTGCACCGTGGTCATGACGAAGTCTTCGTGACCGTGATCTCGTGGTGGTACGAGCCTCCGGGGCGGTGGCGCTGGGAACTCGCCAGCGACCGCGGAACTTTCTTCATCGGCGTCTCCGATGGCGAGCGCTGGTGGTTCTACGACGCCGAGGAGCGGACCTACACGGTGGAGCCCGTCCCGCCCGATGTGGACCAGCCGTTCCTGCCCGTCTCGCTCCAGATCGGTCCGGCGCTGGAAGGCGACGTCGACGCATTCATCGACGCCCTCACCGCGCGGGTCGATGGCTGGGCCAGGCGCGCTGGTGAGGAGCAGCTGCTGGGGCGCGACGTGACGATCATCGAATACGGTCCGATCGAGCGGAGCAGCGACAGCGACGGTCGCGAGCGCGCCTGGGGCGAGGGCCGGATCGCGATCGACCCCGAAACGCTGTTCATCCTGCGCCACGAGATCTCCGGCGAGCCGGGGACGAACGCGGTCGTCACCGTCACGCGGCTGGAAATCGGCGTGGACCTGCCGGATGAACGCTTCGAGTTCGAGCCGCCCGACGGCGCCCGCCAAGTGGAGGAATGAGCCGCGCGATCGGTGAATTGGATGCGCGCTGCCTATACTGGGCGCATGAACGCCGTCCTCATCGTCAGCGGCCAGCCCGATCTGCTGGCGCTCGCGCCCGAGCTGGAGGAGGCGGGCCTGACCGTGACGGTCCTCGAACCGGCGCGCCCGGGCGAGATCGCGCGCGACTTCGCGGGCGTGCTGCTGCTCGACCTGCGCGACCTTTCCGGCGGCGCCGTCGACCGGCTGGCGGCGGCCTCGGGCGAGCACGAGCTGGTCCTCGTGCACGTCTGCGGGGCCGATCAGCTCGACCGCGTCCCCTTCGACTCGCCCGCGGACGACTTCGTCGTGCTGCCCGCCGCGCCCGGCGAGCTGCGCCGCCGCGTGGAGCGCGCCCTCTACCGCCGCCACGGCATCGACGCCGAGAATTTCGTGCGCTGCGGCGCGCTCACGATCGACCTCGCGAACTACCGCGTGACGGTGGCGGGCGAGCCGGTCGTGCTCACCTTCAAGGAGTACGAGCTGCTCCGCTACCTGGCCATGAACGCGGGCCGCGTCTCCACGCGCGAGCAGCTCCTGAACCGCGTCTGGGGCTACGACTACTTCGGCGGCGCGCGCACGGTGGACGTGCACATCCGGCGCATCCGCTCGAAGATCGAGATCCACGGGCACACCTTCATCGAGACCGTGCGCAACGTCGGCTACCGGCTCGTCGCCTCCGGCTAGCGGGCGCGCGCGGGGGTGACAGCGGGGCCTAGGCGCTGGGCGGGGGGCGCGCCACGGTGGCCCCATGACGACCCTCGCCGACATCCGCGACCGCGTCCGCAGCGACCTGCGCGACCTCGATTCGACGGCTCCCCGCTGGAGCGACGCCGAACTCGGCCGCCACATCTCCCGCGCCCTCGCCGACCTCAGCCTGGCCGCGCCGCGCGAGGCGACCGCGAGCGTCGCCACCACGCCCGGCAGCCGCGAACTCCCGGTGAGCGCGCTGCCGGGCTTCATCGAACTGCTGTCGGTCGAGCTGCCCATCGACGCCGCGCCGCGCCGCTCCGTCCCTTTCTCCGTCTGGGCGGGCGCGATCACGCTGGACGTTCCCACGGCTCCCAACGGGGAGCAGGCGCGGCTGCGCTACCTCGCGCGGCACACGCTCGACGCGCAGGGCTCGACGCTGCCGGAGGCGCTCGACGACGTGCTGGCCACGGGCGCGGCGGGCCACGCCGCCATCGCCTGGGCCGCCTCCGCCATCGACCGGCTGAACGCGGGCGAGGACGTGGCCGAGCGCTCCCGCGTCTGGGGCGAGGGCCGCCTGCGCGCCTTCCGCGCGCACCTGCGCGAGCATGGCCGCGTCCGCCCGCTGCGCGCCCGCAGGCTGGCGCCCTCCGGCTGAACGGGCGAGCGGGCGGGCGCATCTCCCGCGGAGGGTGGTACGCTCGCCCCGTGAGCGACGAACCCCGCAGCGATCCCGCGCCCGCGCCGCCCGAGCGCGCGGCTCCCTCGGCCTGGGCCTACCGCGGCTCGATCGCGGCGCTCGTGCTGGGGTCGTTCCTGGCGCTCTTCCTCGTGCTGCGCCCGCCGGAGAGCGAGAGCCAGGCGGAACCGGTCCGCCCCGCGGCCACGCCCGAGGCGACGCCGGAACCCACCCCCACGCCGGAGCCGGAGCCGGCCGGGCAGCCGTCCACGCCGGTCCCGGCCACGCCCGTCGCCGTGACGCCCGTGCCGACGCCCGTGCCGACGCCGGGCCCGGAGCCGACGCCCACGCCGGCGCCCGATTCCGCGCCCATCGACTACACGATCGTCGCGGGCGACACGCTCTCGGACATCGCCGAGAGCTTCGGCGTCACCCTGGACGCCATCCTCGCACTCAACCCCGATCTCGATCCGGACACCATCCAGATCGGGCAGATCATCCTGGTGCCGCGCCAATGAGGGTGGAACGCGAGGCCATGCTCCGCCAGGTCCGCCGCGGGCTGTGGCGCACGGCCCTCTTCTGGACGCCGCTCTTCATCGCCTCCGCGGGCGCGGGGCTCTACCTCCTCATCCTCGAGGCGGCGACGAGCGACGGCTACGGCTGGGTGCTGCCGGGGCTGCTGCTGGTGTTCGGCGCGCTCTTCGGCTTCCAGGGCATCCAGGCCATCCGCGATCTGCGCGGCGGCACGAGCGCCCTCCGGGGGTTCATCACGCGCCGCTGGCGGCGCTTCGACCTCGGCTCGCGCAGCC
The DNA here is from genome assembly GCA_963664025.2 of Tepidiformaceae bacterium. Taxonomy (GTDB): domain Bacteria; phylum Chloroflexota; class Dehalococcoidia; order Tepidiformales; family Tepidiformaceae; genus UBA2991. The sequence continues at coordinate 568,190 of OY760861.2, forward strand.
ACTACCTGCGCATCGACAACGACAAGATCATCCGCATCGACCGCGTGCAGTACGAGACCGTGGGCGACGGCGACTACGTGGAAGTCGAGTACTTCCCCGGCTCGATGGTCGCGCTGGCCATCGAGAAGCGGGAGGCGCCGGAAGGCGCCGGACCGCCGCCCGAGGATGACGATGCCGGCGACCGGGCCCCGGAGCCGGACCCGCTCCTGATCGAGCGCGAGTGACAGGGCCGTTCCCCCGATGACCGACAGCCCAGACGGCGCCTACGGCACGGACGACGCGGACGGCCACGGCTTCATGGGCGGCGCGTACCGCACCATCCACGACCTCGCCAGCGATGAGCGCCCGCGCGAGCGGCTGCTGCGCCACGGCCCCGACCAGCTGACCACCGCGGAGCTCATCGCCATCATCGTCGGGTCGGGCACGCGCGGGGAGAACGTCGTCGATCTCGCCCGCAGCCTGCTGGAAGCTCACGGCGGCCTCGGCGGCCTCCTGCGCCTGGACGCGAAGGCGCTGCAGCGGACGCGCGGCCTCGGCCCGGCGAAGGCGGCGCAGCTCGCGGCCGCCATCGAGATCGGGCGGCGCATGCCCCGCCTCGACGCCGAGGATCGCCCCCGCCTCTCCTCCCCCGAGGCGGTCTTCAACTACCTGCGGGGCCGCCTCCAGGGCCGCTCGCGCGAGGAGCTGCACGTCCTCAGCGCGGACGGGGGCGGGCGCCTGGTGGGGGCGCCCGCGATCCTGCCCGGCAACGTTCACGCCGTCTCCTTCCGCCACGCCGACATCTTCCGCGAGGCGATCGTGCATGACGCCTTGTCCGTCGTGCTCGTCCACAACCACCCCTCGGGGCGCGCCACGCCCAGCCCCGCCGACATCGACCTCACCCGCGAAGTGGCGGAGGTCGGCGAGAAGCTGAAGATCCGGCTGCTCGACCACGTCATCATCGCGGGCGAGCACTTCGTCAGCATGAAGCGCGAGGGCCTGTTTGACCGCTGAGCGAAGGCGCCGCGGGCGGGCGGGCGCCCTCCTGCCGGCGGCGCTCGCCCTGATCGCCGCCGTTCTCGGGAGCGCCTGCGTCGCGGCCACGGATCCCGCTCCCGCTCCCGCGACCGAAACCGTCGCGCCCGCCGCGACGGCCACCGCCTCCCCCGCTTCCGCTCCGACTGCGAGCGCCACGCCCACGCCAATCCCGCCTTCCCCGCCCGCCGCGACGGCCACGCCTGCGCCCACGCCCACGCCCAGGCCCGAGCCCGCGCGCGTCACGCTCGCCGCCGTGGGCGACGTGATGCTGGGGCGAACCGTGGGCGCGCGGCTGGAGGCGGAGGGCGCCGCGATCGCCTTCGCCGGGGTGCGCGACATCCTCGCCGCCGCCGACATCGCCGTGGCCAACCTGGAGAGCGCCATCGGCGTCACGGGCGCGCCCGCGCCCAAGGCCTACACGTTCCGCGCCCCGTCCGTGGCCGCGGAGGCGCTCGCGCTGGCGGGCATCGACCTCGTCTCGCTGGCCAACAATCACTCCCTCGACTACGGGCCGGAGTCCCTCGCGGAGACGCGCGCGCTTCTCGGCGAACACGGCATCCTCGGCATCGGCGCGGGGCCGAACCGGGCGGCGGCGCACGCCCCCGCCACGATCGCGCGCGAGGGCCTCACGATCGCCTTCCTCGCCTACGTCGACGTGCCCGTCGAGCGCGGCGGCTTCGACCCGCGCGCCTGGACCGCGACCGGCGAGGCGCCCGGCGTGGCCTGGCTCGATATCCCCGCGATGGCGGAGGAGATCGCGGCCGCCCGCCGCGAGGCCGACCTCGTCGTCGTGCTCCTCCACTTCGGCTTCGAGTGGGAGCCGGAGCCGAGCGACGCCCAGCGCGGGCAGGCGCGCGCCGCCATCGACGCGGGCGCGGCGCTCGTCATCGGCTCGCACCCGCACGTGCTCCAGCCGGTGGAGCGGTACGGCGACGGGCTCATCGCCTACAGCCTCGGCAACTTCGTCTTCGACGGCTTCCGGGACCCCGCGAACGACTCCGCCATCCTCCTCGCCGAGCTGACCGCCGCGGGCGTGGCCGACTGGGAGCTGGTCCCCGTGACCATCGCGGACGGCGTCCCCGCGCTCGCCGAGCGCGGCGCTGGCGGCCCCTGAGCCTTCCCGTATCGTGACGCCCATGCGCTACCGGCTCGCCGCCTTCGACATCGACGGCACCCTCGTGGGGCCGAGCGGGACGCTCTCGCCCGCGACGATCGCGGCGGTCGAGGGGCTCGCTGCGCGGGGCGTGACCGTCGCCGTCGCGACGGCGCGCCCCTGGGAGGTCGCGCTCCCCCCGCTCGCGCCCCTTGGCGAAGCCGTCGCCGCCGTCATCGCCGCCGCCGGGGCCGACATCCGCCGCGCGGACGGGACGCCCATCGCCCAGATCGCCATCCCCCTCGATGCGGCGCGGGCGCTGGCCAGGCTGTGCGACGAACGGGACTGGCGCGTGGTCGGGGGCACGGCGGCGGGGCCGTTCCGGCGGGCGCCGGTCCCCGAGGCGAACGGCCCGGAGGTCTCCGTGGCCAGCCTCGCCGAGGTTTCCCTCGACCGGACCTACGTCATCGCGCCCTTCACGGCCCCCGGCGACCCCGCCTTCGCCGCCCTGGAGGCGCTCGTGCGCGAGCACGGCCTGCGCGCCGAACGCGCCCTCACGAGCGCCGGGCGCGAGATCGTCGCCGTCACGCACCCCGACGCGGGCAAGGGGCCCGCGCTCCGCCGCCTCTGCGAGGCCTTCGCCGTCGCGCCCGCGGAGACGGTCGCGTTCGGCGATACCGAGGTGGACCTGCCCATGCTCGAAGCCGCGGGCCTCGGCGTGGCCATGGGCGACGCGCCGGAGCCGGTCAAGGCGGCGGCGGATATGGTCACGGGCACGGTCGGCGAGGACGGTGTGGCCGCCGCCATCGCGCGCATCTGGCGCGGGGCGTGAGCCGGGGGCGTGTTGCCGAGGGGCTCGAACAGAAGGCTCGGGTTTTGTAGTATTGCCGCAAGTATCCGAGACGTTCCGCGCGGTTCGCGGGGCAACCGGGGGCCACGTCTGGAACAGCCACAGGATCGGGAGTCGATATGGAGCGTCAGGCGGCAGACGAGGGAACTCTACTTCGTCGCCTTCATCCTGCTGTTCCTGCTGGGCGCGGCGCTGGTGGCCCTGCGCGCCCACGGCGACGGCGGCTCGCTCCTCGACATCACGCTTGCGGTATGGTCAGATGCAGCCCCGCTGGTCATCACGGCGGCGGCGGCGGCGCTGGCCTTCACTGAGATTGGGAGAATCGTCATGGTCCTGGCGCGACGGCTGGAAGAGGGTCTGGAACGAGTCCGCGAGCAGCGCCGGGCCGAGGGCCGGGTTGAGGGCAAGGCGGAGGCCGACCGGTTGTGGCGGGCCTGGAACGCGCGCCGCCTCGAAGCGGAGGCGGAGGGGCGACCGTTCGCCGAGCCCCCGCCGGACGTTGCCGAACTCCCCGGCGACAACGGCGCTCACTGAGATCCCGGGGCGGGTCAGCCGTCCGCGCGCCACTCGCCGCTCTTGCCGCCGCGCTTCTCCAGGAGGCGCACGCCTTCGATGCGCATCCCGCGATCGACCGCCTTGCACATGTCATAGACCGTCAGGGCGGCGACGCCGACGGCCGTCAGCGCCTCCATCTCGACGCCCGTGCGGCCCTCCGTCCGCACCGTCGCCTCGACGCGCAGGCGGGCGTCGCCGGCGGGGTCGAGGGCGATGGCCACGGCGGAGATGGGCAGGGGGTGGCACATGGGGATGAGTTCGCTCGTGCGCTTCGCCGCCTGGATGCCGGCCACGCGCGCGACGGCGAGCACGTCGCCCTTGGGCAAGCCGCCCTCCTGGATGAGCGCCAGCGTCTCGGGGCGCATGGCGACGAACGCCTCCGCCACCGCCTCCCGCGCCGTGACCGCCTTCCCCGAGACATCGACCATGCGCGCGGCGCCGCGCTCGTCGAGGTGGGAGAGGCCCGGTTCCGCAGCCATGCGGCCAGTATAGGGCGTCCCGCGCCACCGCCATCGCCCGGCGGTTGGGCGGTACGGCGGCGCGCCGCATAATCGCGCCATGCCGAACGCCGATCCCCTCGACGCCCTGCCCTACCGCCACGTCCTGCCCCACACCGCCGCCCTCTCCCCCGCCGGACGCCTGAGCGTCGGCGGCTGCGACCTGCGCGAACTCGCGGAGGCGTACGGCTCGCCGTTCTACGTGTTCGACGAAGCGGACTTCCGCGAGACGGCGCGCGAGTACCGCCGCGAATTCGGGGCGCGCTGGCCCGAGGTCTCCGTGCTCTACGCGGCCAAGGCGTACCTGAGCCTGCCCCTCGCCGCCATCGCCGCGGAGGAAGGGCTGGGCATGGACGTGGTCAGCGGCGGCGAACTGGCGATCGCGCGGGCGGCGGGCTTCCCTTCCTCGCGCCTCTACTTCCACGGCAACAACAAGAGCGCCGACGAGCTCGGAGCCGCCGTCAGCGGCGAGCCCGTGGGCCGCGTCGTCGTCGACAACTTCCACGAGCTGGCCGAGCTGGACCGCATCGCGGGCGAGCGGGGGGCGCGCCAGCCGGTCCTCCTGCGCGTCTCCCCCAACGTGGACCCGCACACGCACGCGAAGACGACGACGGGCGTGCTCGACTCCAAGTTCGGCTTCGCCATCGCCAACGGCGACGCCGAGCGCGCCGTGGCCGCGGCGATGGCCGCCCCCAACGTCGACCTGCGCGGCCTGCACGTGCACCTCGGCTCGCCCATCTTCGAGGTCGAGCCGTACGAGCAGGCGAGCGGCGTGATGTGCGCCTTCGCCGCGCAGATGGGCGACACGCACGGTTTCCGCTTCGGCGAGTACAGCCCCGGCGGCGGCTTCGCCCTCGCCTACACGCGCGACCAGCGCGCCCCCGCCATCGCCGAGTACGCGGAGCGCGTCGCCCGCTCGCTGGAGGGCGCCCTCGCCGAGCACCGCCTGGAACGGCCTTCCCTCCACATCGAGCCCGGCCGCTCGCTCATCGGGCGCGCGATGGTCGCCGTCTACACCGTGGGGGCGCGCAAGGAGATCCCGGGCGTGCGCACCTACGTCTCCGTCGATGGCGGCATGGCCGACAACATCCGCCCGGCCATGTACGGCTCCGGCTACGAGGCCGTGCCCGCCGACCGCCCCCTCGACGCGCCCGCCGAGACGGTCACGGTCGCGGGCAAGTACTGCGAGAGCGGCGACATCCTCGTGCGCGACGCGGAGCTGCCGCGCCTGGAGGCGGGCGAACTCGTCGCCCTGCCCGCGAGCGGCGGCTACAACCTCGCGATGTCGAGCAACTACAACGCGGCCCTGCGCCCGCCCGTCGTCGCCGTCCTCGACGGCCAGCCGCGCCTCCTCCAGCGCCGCGAGACGGTCGAGGACCTGGTGGCACGGGACGTGGTGTAGGGGCTAGCCAGCCCCGAACCGCTCCCGCAGGACCGCGCGGCGGTACTCGAAGATGGCGCGCACGCGCGGGCGCACGGCCAGTTGGGCGACCACGTCGCCGAGCGGGCCGAAGGGGACGGCGTAGTGGACGGTGTCGCGCACCTCCGTGCCGCCCTCCGCCTCGCGGAAGTCGTGCTGGTGATGCCAGAGGCGGTAGGGGCCGATGCGCTGGTCGTCGACGAAGCGCTTGCGCTCCTCGACGTGCGTGATCTCCGTCGCCCAGGGCAGGGGGACGCCGAACAGGGGGCGGACGTTGTAGGTGATGATGAGCCCCGGGTGCATCTCCGCGGGCGGGTCGGAGGTGACCTCCAGCGCGAGCCAGGGCGGCGTGATGGCGGGCAGGTTGCGCGGGTTCGAGAAGAACGCCCACGCCTCGTCCAGCGAGACGGGCACGACCTGCCGCGCGGCCATCCGGTAGATCGCCATCGCGCCTAGCCGCCGCGCAGGAGGGCGCGCAGCGCGCCCTCGGCCTCGGGCTGCGAGAACTCGAAGCCGTCCGCCGCCAGCCGCTCGGGGACGACGAGTTGGCTGGCGAAGAGGAGCGCGTCCGCGAGTTCGCCCAGCGCGCGCCGCATGACGAAGCGCGGGACCACCATGACGGCCGGGCGGCGCATCACCCGCCCCAGCGCGCGCGTCAGGTCGGCGTTGGTGACGGCCACGGGCGCGACCACGTTCACGGGGCCGGTCGCGTCGCCGTCGAGCAGGTGGATGGTGGCGGCCACGGCGTCATCGAGCGTGACCCAGGGCATCCACTGCCGCCCGCTCCCGAGCCTGCCGCCCGCGCCGAGGCGGAAGGGCAGCGTGAGCCGCTTGAAGGCCGCCGCCTCGTTGGCGAAGATGACGCCGTAGCGCGCCATCGCCGTGGGGATGCCGGCGTCGTTCGCCTTCCCCGCCTCGGCCTCCCAGTCCACGGTCATGTCCGCGAGGAAGCCCTCGCCCCGCGGCGACTGCTCCGTGAGCGTCTCGGCCCCGCGGTCGCCGTAGAAGCCGACCGCCGAGGCGACGACGAGCCGCCGCGGCTTCGGGTCGAGCGCGGCCAGGTGCGCGACGAGCGTGCGCGTGCTGTCGATGCGGCTGGAGCGCAGTTCGGCCTTGCGGGCGTCGGTCCAGCGCCCCTCCCCGACGGACGCGCCGCTGAGGTGCACGACGGCGTCGCAGCCGGCGAACGCGCCCTCGCGCACCCAGCCCTCGTCGGGGGCCCAGTCGACGCCGTCCGCGCCCGCGCTCCCGCGAGCGATGCGCGCGACCTCGTCGCCGCGCGCCTCCAGGGCGCTCGCGAGCGCGCCTCCGACCAGTCCCGTGCTTCCCGTGATGGCGACCTTCATGCGGCGAACCTCCGGGGCCGTCCCGCCCCTGCGATCCACCTTACCCCGTGCCCGCGCAAGCGGCGCAAGGGGGGGCCTGGAGGCGTCAGGCGCGGGGCTGCACCTGCGCCTTGATCTCGTCGCCCGACTCGATTTCGGCGACGCGCAGTTCGTAGGTCTGCTGGAGGCGCAGCCAGAACTCGGGCGTCGTGCCGAAGTAGCGGGCCAGGCGCAGGGCCGTGTCGGCGGTGACGCCGCGCTGCCCCTTGAGGATGGCGGTGATGCGGTTCGCGGGCACGCCAAGCCGCCCCGCGAGCGCGTTCGCCGTCAGGCTGGTCTCCGCCAGTTCGTCCGCCAGGATTTTCCCGGGATGGACCGGCGGCAGCTTTCTCCGGACGGCCATGATGGTTCCTCCGTGGGCGATCATCTTACGTCTTACGTAAGACGTAAAGGGCGGAATCCAACAGCGGCCTCTCTGGGAAGTTCCCGCGGAGTGCCGCCTCCGGGCTACTCCTCCGGGGCGAGGGCGAAGAGGAACTCGACCTCGACGGGGACGCCGAGGGGCAGCGAGGCCATGCCGATGGCGACGCGCGCGTGGCGGCCCGCTTCGCCGAACACCTCGACGAGCAGTTCGGAGGCGCCGTTCACGACCGCCGGGTGCTGGGTGAACGCGGGCGTGGCGGCGACGTAGCCGCCCACGCGCACGACCCCCGCGATGCGGTCGAGCGAGCCCAGCGCGGCGCGCGCCGCCGCCAGCCCGTTGAGGGCGCACTGGCGCGCGAGGGCGTAGCCCTCCTCCACCGTCACGTCCTCGCCGCAACGGCCCGCCGGGAGCGGCTCGCCGGGCGTGAGGGGGAGCTGGCCGGAGACGGCGAGCAGGTCGCCGTGGCGGCGCGCGGGGACGTAGAACCCGGCGGGCGCGGCCGGGTCCGGCAGGTCGACGCCCAGTTCGCGCAGGCGTTCCTCGGCGCTCACCCCAGGCCATCCTGGAGGGAGAGCAGCTTGCTCGTGACCGACTCAAGCTCCTCGTCGCTGTACGTATCGACCACGATGCGCGCGCCGCCGTTGCGGTGCGAGGCGACGGTCACGCGCGTGCCGAGCGCGCGGCGCAGGTTCGTTTCGAGGTCGCGCAGGGGCGTTCCGTGGCCCGCGGAGGGCGCGGGCGCGTGCGCGCGCTCGGGGCGCGAGGAGAGGGCGCGGCGCACGGCGGCCTCGGTTTCGCGCACGCTCAGGCGGCGGCGCACGGCCTCGCGCCAGACCTCGATGCGGGCCGGGCCCTCGGGCATGCCCAGCAGGGCGCGGGCGTGCCCCTCGCGGATTTCGCCCGCGACGAGGCTGCGCCGGATCTCGGACTCCAGCTGGAGCAGGCGCGTGGCGTTCGCGACCGCCGCGCGGCTCCGCCCCACGCGCTTCGCCACCTCCTCCTGCGTGAGGCCGTACTCGCTCAGCAGGCGGCGGTAGGCGAGCGCCTCCTCGATCGGGTTCAGGTCGGCGCGCTGGATGTTCTCGACGAGCGCCAGTTCGAGCAGTTCCGAGCCGTCCACCTCGCGCACGACGACGGGTACCGCGGGCAGGTCGGCGAGGCGCGCCGCCTGCAGCCGCCGCTCGCCCGCGATCAGGCGGTAGCCGCCGCCCTCCTCCAGGCTCACGACGAGCGGCTGGAGGATGCCGTGCTCGCGGATCGACTCCGCCAGTTCGCGCAGCTGCTCGGGCGGGAAGTTGGTGCGCGGCTGCTCGGGGTTGGGGGCGATCAGGTCGATGTCGATCTCCTGCAGGGTTCGCCCGGGGGAAGGCGGCTGCGCCTCCTCGCCCCCGCTGGACAGGAGGGCGTCGAGCCCCCGGCCGAGTCCTCGTCGCGGCTGTGTCATGCAACTGCCTCCACGCGTTCCGTGAGTTCGGCCGCCAGCCGGCGATAGGCGGTGGCGGCGCGGCTGCCCGGGCCGTACCGGAAGATCGATTGCCCGTGGCTCGGCGCCTCCGCCAGGCTGACGGCGCGCGGGATCACGGTCATGAAGGTCTCGCGGGGGAAGTGGGTCATCACGTCGGCGGCCACCTCGCGCGCGAGCCGCGTGCGCCGGTCGAGCATGGTCAGCACGAGGCCGAGCGTGCGCAGGCGGGGATTGAGGTTGCTCCGCACGAGCGCGAGCGTCTCCATGAGCCGCGCCAGCCCCTCCATCGGCAGGTACTCGCACTGCACGGGGATGACGACGCTGGTGGCCGCCGTGAGCGCGTTCACCGTGAGGATGCCGAGCGAGGGCGGGCTGTCGATGAAGATCCAGTCGTACTCCTCCGCCAGCGGCTCGCAGAGGCCCTTGAGGCGCTGCTCGCGCGCCATCGCGGGGGCCAGTTCCACCTCCGCGCCCGAGAGTTCGCGCGTCGCCGGCAGCACGTCGAACTCCTCCTCCTCGACGCGCACGATGCAGTCCCTGGCCTCCGCCTCCAGCATGAGCGCCTCGTAGATGGAGGGGCCGGAGACCTCGGCGACGCCCGCCGCGCTGGTCGCGTTCGCCTGCGCGTCGAGGTCGATGAGCAGGACGCGCTCGCCCGTGCGCCCGAGGGCGGCGGCGAGCGAGACGGCGGTCGTGGTCTTGCCCACGCCGCCCTTCTGGTTCACGAAGGCGATGATTTCACGCGCCATCCGCCGCCCCCCGCCGCAGGCGCGCGTCCACGTCCGCGCGCGACGGCATCTCGGTGAGACCGCTCCGTTCGACGACGAGGGAGCCCATCGCATTCGCGAAGGTACACGATTCGAAGAGGTCGCCCGTCTCGGCCAGGCGCACCGCCAGCGCCGCCGTGAAGCCGTCGCCCGCGCCCGTCGCGTCGGAGACGTTGGCGGGGAAGGCGGGCAGCGCGCTGCGCGCTCCCCGGCGGTAGAGCCAGGCCCCGCGCGCGCCGCGCGTCACGATCGCCGGTCCCCGCAGGGAGAGCGTCCGGGCCAGTTCGGGCGGGTCGTCGGCGTCTTCGTCGCTGAAGACCGCGATCGCGCCCGGGGGCTGCAGCGCGCGCGCGCGAGAGGGGGCGTAGGGGGCGCGCTTCACGGAGCGGCCCGGCAGCGCCCAGCGCAGCGCACCCTGCAGCGACGCGATCCGCACGGACGCCTCGATCGGCGGGAACTCGGCCAGCTCATCGAGCGCGGGCGCGGCGATGACCGCGTCGGCGGTCAGGCCCGCGGGCAGGTCGCCGCTCGCGATCGCCTCCCCTTCCCGGTGGAGGGTCTGGCGGCGCAGCCCGCCGCCGGGATGGGCGTTCTCGAAGCGGGGCGCGCCCGCCGCCGGCAGTTCCCGCACGGTCAGCCCCTTGAAGCAGGTGCGGTCGTAGTCCGCGGGGACGCGGCTCACGAGCGTCACGTCCGCGCCCAGCGCCGCCGCCGCGCGCGCGCTGTAGAGCGCGGGGCCGCCCGCCGTCCAGGCGCAGGCGGGCGCCAGGTCCTCGGTCACGTTCCCCACGACCACGACGGTGGGCGGCTGGCTCACTGCGCTTACTCCTCCAGCAGGCTGATGACGACCTTGCGGCTGTCCCCTTCGCCGGTGCTGTTCGTCCCGACGTCGGGGTCGTCGGCGAGGGCGAGGTGGACGAGGCGGCGCTCGGCGGCGGACATCGGTTCGAGCGTGATCGGCTCGCCGATCTCGCGCACGCGGTCGGCCATGCGCTCCGCCAGCGAGATCAGCTGGTCCTCGCGCCGCCGCCGGTACTCCTCGACGTCGATGGTGATGGAGCCGCGCCCGGGGTAGCGCCGCGTCATGATCAGGTTCACGACGTACTGGAAGGCCATGAGGCTCTCGCCGCGCCGCCCGATGAGCATCCCCAGGTCGTGTCCCGAGATGTCGATGACGGCGAGGGCGCTGCCCAGCCCGTCGCCCGCCGTGACGGGCTCGCGGATGTTGATGTCGGCGTCGATTTCGAGGATCTGGAGGATGGAGTCGACCACCTCGGCGGCGAGGTCGACCTCCTCCGCGTTGATGTCCGGGTCGACGTGCTCCTCGTGGCGGTTCCGGCGCGGGCGCTCGCGCCGGGGGGAACCGCCCTCCCGCCGGGGAGCGCCGCCGCCGCCGCCACGGGGACCGCCGCCACCGCCGCCGCGCCGCGGTCGTCCGCCGCGGGACGATTCGCGCGGCGGCGGGGCCTCGCCCTCGCCGAAGAAGTCCTGTTCGGTCAGTTGGGGGGCGCGTTCGGCGCGAGGGCCGCGCTGGCCGCCGCCGCCACGGGGACCGCCGCCGCCTCCGCCGCGCGGGCGTCCGCCGCCACGGCCTCCGCGACCGCGACCGGCGGCGGCGCCGCCGCCCCCGCCACGGCCTCCGCGGCCGCGGGGGATGCTGGTGTCGGGCGGTTCGGGGGCGCGCTCGCGCGGTCCCTCGGCGCGGCGCTCCACGCGCACGACGGCGTCGCGCGCGCCGCGCCCGAAGAGGCGCCCCCCGCGCTGACCCTCGTCGAGCACGACGATGTCGACTTCATCGACGGTGGCGTTGAGCCTGGCGAGCGCGGCCTTAAGCGCGTCGTCGACGGTTTTTCCGCTTGCTTCGGCGTGTTCCATGAGCAGATGTCCTCAATTCGCGGCTGGGCCGGCGCCGGGATTCGGCGCCGCCCTCCGAAGATTCCACAATCGCCGCCTGGCTCGGCGGCAGTTCCGCCGGCTTTCCGATGAGCGGCGGGATGTTGAGCGCGGGGAAGCCGTACGTGACGACGTTGAATCCGACGCTCACGAATGACGTGACCACCCAGTAGAGGCTCACTCCACTGGGGAAGCTGAGGCCGAAGAACATGAACATGATGGGCAGCATCCACTGCATCATCTGTTGCTGCGTGCGCGCCCGTTCGTCCGTCGCCACCATGACCGTCGTCTTCGACTGCGCCCACGTGGAGAAGCCGACGAGGACCACGATCAGGAGGTTCAGGTTGAGCACGTTGATGGACGCGCCCTCGGCCAGGTTGATGCCGATGAAGCTCTCTTCGAGCGGGATGGCGCTCTGGATGTAGCTCCAGGAGTAGAGGTGGCCGGAGAGGTTGTCGAGCGCCTCCGGCGAGATCGCCAGGGTCTGGCGGATGGCGTAGAAGAGCGCGATCAGGATGGGGAACTGGAGCACCAGCGGCCCCAGGCAGCCGATCGGGTTCACCCCCGCCTCGCGGTAGGCCTTCATCATCTCTTCCTGGCGCCGCTTCGGGTCCGTGAACTTCTTCTGGATTTCCTGCACGCGCGGCTGCAGGGCCTGCATCGCGCGCGTCTGCTGCAGCTGCCGCAGCGTCAGCGGGAAGGTGACGAAGCGCACGAGGATGGTGAAGGCGATGACGGCCAGCCCGAAGCTGCCCCAGAGCGCGTGATTGAGGATCACGAGCAGGTTGATCATGGGGTCGAGCAAGCCGACCGTGAAGGTCTTGGTGAAGCCGAAGGTGGCGATCACGAAGATGAGGGCGACGGCCCCGATCAGGGCGATGCCCAGGCCCGTCCGCTGCGGCACGCGAATCACGGGAGCCCCCGGATCTCGCGCTCATACACGGTCAGGGTCTCCGGGTCGGCGCTGTACAGCTTGCCCTCCGTGCCGAGGATCCACGCAAAACCATCCTTTTCCACCAAACCTGCGCGAATCTTCCCCGCTCCATCGAGTTTGACGGCATTTTTGCGGAGGCCCCGTTCCAGATCGACGAAGTGCACCGTGCCGCCCTCGTCCCCCACGATAAGCGTTTCGCCGATGATGACGCCCTGGGCCTTCACCTTCTCCCCGGCGTCGTAGGTCCAGCGCACGCGGCCCGTGGCCAGTTCGAGGGCGTGCACGATGCCGCCGAAGTCGCCGAAATAGGCCACGCCGTCGCGCATCGCGGGCCGCGTCCAGACCCAGCCCTCGGCGGTGAAGGGGGCGCCCAGCGCGCGGCCGCTCGCCGCATCGACCAGCCAGACCTCGCCGCGCAGCGTGGGCACGAACAGCGTCCCGCCGCCGATGTCGAGGAACGCGAGGTCCGCGATCGCGCCGTCCGCGTCGAACGGCTCCGCCCACAGCTCCGCGCCCGATTCGAGGCCGAAGGCGTACAGCTTGCCGGTCATGGTCCCGACGTAGAGGACGCCGCCGACGGCGACGGGTTGAGACCAAATCTCACCATCGAGGCGGAGGCCGTCCTTCGGCCACGGGGGGATGGAGGCGCCATCGACGACGCTGCGCACGTAGAGGCGCTGCTCGGTCGTGCCGAAGGCGAAGCGGTCGCCGGCGAGCGTGGCCCCGCCCACGATGGCCCCGTGCACGTCGTCGCGGTGCCAGCTGCCGCGCCCGGGCACGAACCGCCCCTCGCCGCCGAGCGCGACCATCTCGCCGGAGAATCCGGCGAGGACGATGCGCTCGCCCGCGAACAGCGGCGGCCCGTACACGGCCTCCAGGTCGATTTCGCTCTCCGAATCGAGGTCGCCGTCGGGGAAGACCCAGCGCGCCTGTCCCCCGAACTCGTCGAGTTCGACCGCGGCGAACTCATCGCGGTCGACGAAGAGGTAGACGGTGTCGCCGTCGAAGACCGGGGCCGCCCAGCCGCGCGGTTCGGAGAAACCGACGCAGGCGCTCGCCAGGAAGGCGACGGCCACGATCACGGGCATGAGGAGCTTGGCGCGGTGCACGGGGGGCATCCTAGCAACAGCCTCCGTTACGGTCAGGTCAACATAGTCTTCTGTTTCACGTGAAACGCGGGGCTGATCCTCTCGCGAACAGATAATTCGAGCAAGCAGATACGCAATTTTCCGGGAAGCGACGTCGCCCGCCTCCGAGAACCAGTTCCTGGATGTGTTTCACGTGAAACATCGAGGATGACGGATGCCGCCGATCGTGGCCCCGATCGGCGCGATGGTTCTCGGCAGCGCGTCCGATCGCCTGGCTCCCTCCTCGCCCGTGCCCCGCCCTGGTAGCCGTTCCGTCGCGATCACGTGTTGACCCGTGCGCTGTCCCTGGCAAGGGCAGTGTTTCACGTGAAACATCCGGGGAGCCTGTGTGTGCCTACTCGGGGACGGGGTCGTAGCCGTAGCCGCCGCCGGGGCGGCAGCGGGACAGGCGTTTCGCCGTGAGCCAGGAGCCGCGCGCCACGCCGTGACGCCGCAGCGCCTCCTCGCCGTAGCGGGAGCAGCTCGGCTCGAAGCGGCAGTTGTTCTGGAACAGGCCCGCGAGCGTGACCTGGTACACCCGGATCGCCCCGATCAGCACCCACCTCATCCGTCAGCCTCCTCCACCAGCAGCCCGGCCCGACGGAACAGGCGCTGTACGTCGCGCTGCAGCGCCGCGAAGTCGCGCGTCAGGGCCGGCTGCCTCGCCATGACCACGAGGTCGTAGCCGTCCCGCACCTCGACCCGCCGGATCGCCTCGCGCAGGCGGCGCCGTGCGCGGTTGCGGACCACGGCCCGCTTGTCCAGCCGCTTCCCGACCGCGTAGCCGATTCGCGAGGGGCCGTCCGCCTGGTCGCGCGCGAGCACCCGGACGGCCAGCGCGCGGCCACTCATGAACTTCCCTGATTCGAACACTTGTTCGAAGTCCGAGCGCCGCCGCAGCGTCTCCACCCGCGCGCTCCCTTCGCTAGACGACCGTCAGCCGCCTCCGGCCCTTGAGGCGCCGCGCCTTCAGCGTCGCCCGGCCCTGGCGCGAGGCCATCCGGCGGCGAAAGCCGTGGCGGCGGCGGCGCGGGCGGCGGTGCGGCTGATACGTGCGTTTTGGCGACACGGCGCTGTTCCTCGGATCCCTACGCTACGACTCCCGCCCGCTAGCCGCCAGTCCCCGCCCCGTAGAGCGCCCGGTACCAGGCGTAGTGCTCCATCACCAGCTGCACGTAGTGTCGCGTCTCCTGGAAGACGATCGCCTCGACGAAGTCGGCGGGCGGCCACGGAGCCGCCGCCGCCCAGCGCTCGACGTTCATGGGGCCGCCGTTGTAGGCCGCCAGCGCCTGGTGCACGTCGCCGAACTCCCGCACCTGCACGCCGAGGTAGTAGGCCCCGAACTCGATCGCGGTCGCGGGGCGGAACAGCTCGCCCAGCGTGATGTCGCGCCCGAGCCGTTCGGCGATCCACGCCGCCGTCGGGGGGATGACCTGCGTCAGCCCCAGCGCCGCGGCGATCGACACGGCCTCCGCGTCCCAGCGGCTCTCCTGGTGGATGAGGGCGGCCAGCAGCAGCGGGTCGAGCCCGTTGGCGCGCCCGTGCTCCTCCAGCAGCGCCCCGTACGCCAGCGGGTACTTGAGCCGCGCGAGTTCGTCCGGCAGCGCTTCATTGCTGATACCGAGTATCTCCTGGAGCCGTTCGGCGATCGCCCACGTCTGCTCCGGCAGTCCCGCCTCCGTCGCGGTGCGCGCCAGCGAGAGCAGTTCCCAGGGGTCGCTGGTGCGCGCCGCCGCCAGCGCGACCGCCTCCGCGGCGCGGCCCCCCAGCCCGACCAGGGCCAGGTCCGCCGCCTCCGAGATCGTCTCCCGCAGCTCGCCCGGACGCCGCGCCGCCAGCCACGCGGCCAGCGCCTCCCAGTCGATGGGCGGGGGCGGCGCGAGCGGTGAGTCGTAGCGCCCGTCGCCTCCCACGTCGAGGGCGAGCGCGCGGCGCGCCTCGCGTCCGTGGAACGACCGCGGCTCCGCCGCCAGCGCATCCAGGTAGGCGCGCTGCGCTCCTTCCGCGTCTCCCTCGCCTTCGAGCGCGCGCCCGAGCCAGTAGCGCGTGCGCGCCTCCTCCGCGCCCGCCGCCCGCCAGGCCGCGATGGCGCCTGTCGCGTCGCCCGCGCGCAGCCGCGCGAAGCCGCTGCGGAAGGCGGCCTCCCCGGCGAATTCGCCGCCGGTCTCGCGCGCGACCGCGTCGTAGCGCAGGACCGCCTCGCCGTAGTGTTCGGCGCTCTCCAGCGCGCGCGCCGCCCAGTAGCGCGCCCGGTGGGCGAAGACGCCCGCCTCCGGCATCGCCGCCACCGCGTCGTAGAGCGGCACGGACTGCAGGTAGAACCCGTCGTCGTCGAAGGCGGCGGCGAGGAAGTAGGTGCGGTAGGCGAGCGCCTCGCCGCCGACGCCCGGCTCCCCGATCGCGGGTTCGAGGACGGCCCGCGCCTCGGCGTGGGCGCGCCGCCGGTAGAACACGTACCCCTCGTCGCCCGCATCGACCTCGAAGCCGGCGGCGCGCAGGTCCTGCACGGAGGCGAGCGCCTCATCGCTCGACGGATGCTCGGCGATGATCGCCCGCAGTTGCGCCTCGAACAGGTCGAGGTCGTTCAGGAGGAAGCCGACGGCGGCGAGTTCGTGGCGCACGGCGGGGTCGCCCGTGAGCGCGGCCAGTTCGCCCAGCCAGCGCCGCCGCCCTTCGAGGTCGCCCGCCGCGCGGGCCACGTCCGCGCGCTGGCGCAGGATCGGCAGCCGCAGCTGTTCGCCCAGCCCCGGCGTCGCCAGCAGCGACCGCCAGACCGTTTCCGCAGCCTCGATGTCGCCGGTTCCGGCGAGCGCGCGGGCGTACTCGGCGACGGTCGAGGGCGCGAGCGCGAGCCCGCTGCCGAGCACCGCGTGGGGCCGCAGGATGGTCGCGGCCTCGGCGAAGGCGCCCGCTTCGTTGAGGCGCACGCCCAGCAGGTAGACCGCGCGCGCCTCCTCGGGCGTCCCGTGCGGGGCGGCGCTCGCGGCCAGCCGCAGCAGCCAGCGGGAGCGGTCCGCGTTCCCCAGTTCGTAGGCGGCCACGGCCCCGCCCAGCCGCGCCGCCGAGAGCCCCGCGGGGTCGTCCGCCAGCCGGTCCGCGGCCAGCGCGAAGGCCCCCGCCGCCTCGGCGTAGCGGCCCGCGCGCAGCAGGTCGCGGCCCGCGCCGAGCAGCGCCTCCGGGGAGGGCGTCGGGGAGGGCGTGGGCGTCTCCATGACCGCCGTGGGCGAAGGCGCCGGCGGAGGCGCGTCCTCTCCGCCGCACGCGGTCAGCGCCAGCCCCGCGAGCGCGACGGCCAGCGCGCCGCGCCGCACGCCGCTCAGCAGGCGGCCGCCGGTCCGGCTGCGTCTGGCGTCCACGAAACGATGCTAGGCTGGTCCGCGCGGGCGGGTCAAAGGCTCCCGCCCCGGAAAGGCGCGCCGATGCCCGCCAACGGCCCCGGAGCGAACGCGGCGACCCTCGCCGACGCGACCAGCGCCCTCAACGCCTGGATCGAGCTCGACCTCGACGCCCTCGCGCACAACGCCCGCGTCCTGCGCGAGACCGCTCGCCCCGCCACGCTCATGGCCGTCGTGAAGGCGAACGCCTACGGGCATGGCGCGGCTGTCGTCGGGCCCGCGCTCGAAGCCGCGGGCGTCGAGCGTTTCGCCGTCGTCTTCCCGCCCGAGGCGCTCGCCCTGCGCGAGGCGGGCGTCACGCGCCCCGTGCTCGTCCTCGGCCACGCCTTCCCCGCGGACGCCGGGGCCGCCGTCGCCGGCGACGTCACGCTCACGGTCGACACCGAGGCGCTCGCCGAGGCCGTCTCCGAGGCGGCGTTGCGGGCGGGCAAGGCCCCCGTCCCCGTCCACGTCAAGGTCGACAGCGGGATGCACCGCTTCGGCCTGACCCCGCCCGAAGCGGCCGCGCTCGCCGCCCGCGTGCGCGCGCTCGAAGGCGTGACGCTCGAAGGCGTCTGGACCCACCTCGCCAACGCCGATCACGAGGACGACTCCTTCACCGAGCGGCAGGCGTCGGTCGTGGAGGAAGCGCTCCGGCTCGTGGGGCCGGTTCCCATGCGCCACATCGCGAACACGGCCACGACCATCCGCCGGCCCGAGTTCCGCTACGACGCCGTGCGCACCGGCATCGGGCTCTACGGCGCGCTCCCCGATCACACCCCCGACCCCGGCCTGCGACCCGTGCTCAGCATGAAGGCGCGGCTCGCGCGCGTGTTCGACGTCGCCCCCGGGGAGGGCGTCAGCTACGGGCTCACGTGGCGGGCCGAGCGCCCCTCGCGCATCGCCCTCGTGCCCGTCGGGTACGCGGACGGCTACCAGCGCGCCCTCGGCAATCGCGGCCACGTGCTCGCGGGCGGGCGGCGGCGGCCCATCGCCGGGCGCGTCTGCATGGACCACTTCCTCATCGACGTGACGGACGCCCCCGCCGTCGCCACGGGCGACGAGGCCGTGCTCATCGGCGAGCAGGGCGGCGAGACCGTCAGCGCCGCCGAGGTCGCCGCCGCCATCGGCACCGTCAACTACGAAGTGCTCGCCGCCCTCAACCGCCGCCTCCCCCGCCTCGCCCACCGCCGGGGCGCCGTCGAGGCGCGCTGCTAGGGCTTCACCCCCTGGGTGAAAGGCAAGTTGCAGCCTGACTCGGGGTCAGATAGTCTTCACCCCAGGGATGAAAGGCCTGAGCGTTGGACGTGCACTTCCGCAGCCGCCCGCTCCAGCGCCGATACGAATCCCTGAAGGAGGCGGAGAAGAAGTACGGCCCCGACCGCGGGCGGCGCTACGTCCAGCGCGTGAACGCGTTGCACGACGCCGAGGACTGGGACGCGATCCAGCGGATACGTTCGCTTCGCGCCCACCCGCTCCGGGACAACCGAGCCGGTCAGTGGGCCATCGTCCTGCAGGGGAGATGGCGCCTGATCGTTGAAGTCGAGGACGGCGGGCGAGCGGTCACCATCCTGGAGGTGTCGAACCACTATGACGACTGACGCGCACGAACGCGCATGGCCGGACATCGCGATCCCTCCGGGCGAACTCCTCGGCGAGGAGCTTGAGGCGCGCGGGATGAGCCAGCAGGATCTCGCGCGCCGCATGGGCCGCCCCGCCCAGATGCTGAACGAGCTCATCCACGGCAAGAAGGCGCTGACGCCCGAAACCGCCATCGGCCTTGAGAAGGTGCTGGGCATCCCCGCGAGCTTCTGGACGAACTCGGAGAGCAGCTACCAGCTGGTCAGGAGCCGCATCGAGGAACGGGAACGGCTGGAGCGCGAGGCCCGGACGTGGCTCCCGGAGTTCCCCGTCGCGGAGGCGGCCCGCAGGGGCCTGCTCGCCGTGAAGCCCCGGGCAAAGCCGTGGGAGAAGGCCCACGCGCTGCTCCAGTTCCTCGGGTACGGCAGCTTCGCGCAGTGGGAGGCGCAGACCGCGACGGTTGCCGGACTGCGGGTGACCGACGCGAAACGCGCCTCGCGGGGCGCCCTCGCGGTCTGGCTGCGCGAGGGCGAGAACGACGGCCACGAGCAAGCCGCCGGTCCCTACGACGAGACCCGCTTCCGGGAGGCGCTCAAGGCCCTGCGGTCCTACACCGCGAGCGGGCCGGACGTCTTCCCGGGGCAGATGCGGGAGCGGTGCGCCGAGGCGGGCGTCGTCGTCTCGTTCATCAGGGAATACCCGAAGGCGAACGCGACCGGCGCCGCGCGCTGGCTCCAGCCGGACAAGGGCCACATCCAACTCAGCCTGCGGCACAAGACCGCCGACGTGCTCTGGTTCAGCTTCTACCATGAGGCCGAGCACCTGCTCGGCGGGCGCTTCAAGGGCGCGCGCATCGACGGGATGCGCGGGATCGAGCGGGACGCCGGGGAAGAGGCCGCCTGCGACGCCTTCGCCCGCGACATCCTGATCTCCGGCGGCGACTGGAGCGCGTTTACCGGCGGGGAGCGCTTCTCCGAGCGCGCCGTGCGCGCCTTCGCGGAGGAGTCGGGCGTCCACCCGGGGATTGTCGTTGGGCGGCTTCAGCATGAGCGCTTCATCCCCTTCAGCAGCCTCAACCACCTGAAGATGCGACTGGAGTGGGCTGGCTGACCGCCGTCGAGGCGCGCTGCTAGGGGCGGCGGCGCACGAGGACGCTGACGCGGGGGATGGGGGGGAGGGCGAAGGGGCCCAGTTCGACCAGGTCGATGGCGTCGAAGCCGCATTCGGTCAGGAGCGCCGCGAGGCGGCCCCAGCCGCGCAGGTCGACCTGCGCGCAGCCGCCGGAGACGAGCCGCCGGTGGAGGTCGTTGAGCGGCCCCCAGCGCACGGGCGCGAACTCGACCAGCAGCCCCGCCCCGCCCGGCGCGAGCACCCGCGACAGCTCCTCGGCGAGGCCGTGGACCGCGTCGTCGTCGAGGGCGCGGAGCACGTGCAGGACCGTGATCGCGTCGAAGCTGGCGTCGCGGAAGGGCAGGCGTTCGGGCCAGGCGATGACGCCCGCGGAACCGTCCGCCGCCGACACGTCCAGCGCGACGGGGCGGGCGGGCGAACCCGCGCGCGCGGCCAGCAGCTCGGCGAACGCGCCCCCGCCGAGGCCCACGTCGAGGTAGGAGCGGGCGGTGTCGAGCTGGAGCAGTTCGATCATCCGGTCCGCGCGGGGGAAGAGGGCCGCGCGCGCCGCCGGCGAGTCGAGCGCATGGGCGAGCGCCGCCTGCGGGCCCGCGAGCCAGCGTTCGCGCGCGCTGATGGCTTCCCGGC
Source organism: Tepidiformaceae bacterium (assembly GCA_963664025.2). Lineage (GTDB taxonomy): Bacteria > Chloroflexota > Dehalococcoidia > Tepidiformales > Tepidiformaceae > UBA2991. The sequence continues at coordinate 588,270 of OY760861.2, forward strand.
GGCGGCGAATCACAGTTCGTAGGTTAGGCGCACGCGCCGCTTCGCGCGCCCCGCCCGCTCGACGGTCGCCAGCAGCGCCGCCGCCTCCGCCGCGAGCGTCTCCGCCTCCGCGCGGCGCGCGAACACGCCCGCGCGCTCGTCCTCCGCCAGCGCCGCGGCGAGCGCCGACAGGCTGGCCGCGAGCGGGGCCGCCTCCTGCCAGGCGCGTTCGAGGTTCGCCTCGTCCTCGGCGTCCTCGGGGCGGCGCTCGTAGAAGGTGGTGAGCGGGCCGAGCCGCACGCCCAGCCGGGAGGCGCGTTCGGCCAGCGCGATCAGCGGGTGGCGCGCCCCGAAGCCGCGCACCGCCGCGAACGACATGAAGGCGACCAGCGCCGCGCCCTGGCCGGGGAGCGCGCCCGCCTCGCCTTCGCCCTCGACCTCGACCGTGAGCCGCATGGCTAGAACCCGTTCCGCCCGTCGAGGAAGCGCAGGGGGTCGACGAGCACGCCGTGCACGGAGATCTCCCAGTGCAGGTGCGGAGCCGTCGAGAGCCCCGAGTCGCCCACGTAGGCGATGAGCTGGCCCTTCTCGACCAGCTGCCCCTCGGCCACGGCGAAGGCGCTCAGGTGGGCGTAGCCGGAGAGGACGCCGCCGCCGTGGTCGATGATGACCATGTTCCCGCGCACGGCCAGTTGGCGCGCGAGGGCCACGCGCCCGCTGTTCGAGGCCGTCACGGGCGTTCCCTCGGGCGCGCCGAAGTCGGTCCCGCCGTGGTGGGTCGTCGCAGGGGCCGTCGTTGAAGGCGCGATGCTCGCCGAACTGGCTCGACACGGCCCCTTCGACCGGGGACCGCCAGCGTCCCTCCCACAGCTTCTCCGGCGTCTCCAGCGCGTAGGTCTCCGCCAGCAGGGCGGCTTCGCGGTCGCGCTCGGCCTGGTCGAGCACGCGGGAGCCGGGGCCCTCCTCGTAGACGATGCGGGCGGTCTCCCACTGCGTCTCCCGCACGGTGACCTCGTGCGCGAAGCTGCCCGCCGAGCCGTTCGCCAGCGTGAGCCGCACGTGCACCGTGTGCGCGCCCGGCGGGTCGAAGATGCCGACGCCGACGTAGGCGTACTTGCTGCGGTCGCCCTGCGTGAGCGGGTGGCTGCGCCCCAGGAACACGACCTCGCCCTCCGCCACGCTGCCCGTGACGGACACGAGGATGGCGCTGCCCTGCGCGGCCTCGTCGATGGACACGATCAGTTCGGGCGGCTCGAAGACGGGCGCTTCGGTGGCCACGCCCGGGGGCGGCGGGGCCTCCGTGGCGGCGGGCGTCACGGCCTTCGTCTCGACGCCGGAGCCGCCCCCGCCGCCCGCGCAGCCGCCCGCCAGCAGCGCCAGCGCCGCCATCGCGAGTCCCAGCCGCACGCCCGCGAATGCCACGCCCCAAGGGTGCGACAGACGCCCTCTGGCGTCGAACGCGCCCCGCGAGCGCCCGCCTGCTACCATCGCGGCATGACCGCGCCACACACGTCACACGTTCATGTCGAGGAAGGGCCCTTCGCCCTGCGCCGCACCGCCGCCTTCGGCTTCATCGAGGGGCTGAACCGCACGAAGGAGGCGCTGCGCGAGCAGGGCTTCGACGTCGCCGCCACGGTCGACGTGAGCGCGGCCCTCGGGAGCGCCAGCGCCATCCTCGGCGTCTGCGACGACGACCTGCTGCGCCGCGCCATCGAGGCCGACTCCGGCGCGGGCGCGCTGCTCCCCTGCAGCGTCGCCGTGCGCGAGACGCCCGATGGCATCGCCGTCGAGGCCGTCGACCCGACGGTCACGCTGGGGGCCGTGGGGAACGAGGCGCTCGCCGCCCTCGCCGCGGAGACGCGCGCACGGCTGCTGGCGGCGCTCGGCCGCCTGCCCGCGGGCCGCCGCTGATTCGGTCACGGGGTTGGGGGGAAAATTGGTCGGGGTGCCCGGATTTGAACCGGGGACCTCTTCGTCCCGAACGAAGCACTCTACCTGGCTGAGCTACACCCCGAGCGCTTCCAGAATAGCGCGCCCGCCCCTATCCGTCGCGCCCCCTCCCGCGCCGCGCCCGCCTACACTAGGCGCGGGCCGCTTCGGAACGGCCCCGCGGGAGGACGACATGAGCGAGCGCGAAGCAGCCGGGCGCCCGGGGACTACGAGCGAACGCTTCGAGGGCAAGGTCGCCGTCATCACCGGCGCGGCGGGCGGCATCGGACGCGCGGCGTGCGAGCGGCTCGCGCGGGAGGGCGCGCGCGTCGTCGCCGTCGACCTGCCCGGGAGCGACCTCGCGGGCGCTGTCGGGGCCATCGAGGAGGCCGGGGGCGAGGCGCTCGCCGTTCCCGCCGACGTGACCCGCTGGGCCGACCACGAGCGCTACGTGGAGGAGGCGGTCGCGCGCTTCGGCGGCATCGACGCCTTCTTCAACAACGCGGGCATCGAGGGCGTCGTCACGCCCCTGACCGACTACCCCGAGGACGTGTTCGACCAGGTCATGGGCGTGAACGTGAAGGGCGTGTGGCTGGGGATGAAGGCGGTCGCTCCGGCGATGCGCGCGCGGGGCGGCGGGGCCATCGTCAACACGGCCTCGACGGCGGGCCTGGGGGGCACGCCCCACCTCGTCGCTTACGGGGCGAGCAAGCATGCCGTCATCGGCCTGACGCGCACCGCCGCCCTCGAGTTCGCGCGCGACGACATCCGCGTGAACGCCATCTGCCCGGCGCCCATCGAGACGCGCATGATGCGTTCCATCGAGCGCGGCGGCGATCCCGACGACCCCGAATCGCGCCATCGCGACATCGCCGCCGCGCTGCCCCTGCGCCGCTACGGCGAGCCCCGCGAAGTCGCGGCCCTCGCCGCCTTCCTCCTGAGCGGCGAGTCCTCCTTCATGACGGGCGCGTACTACCAGGTGGACGGCGGCTCGAAGGCGCGGTGAGGGGGCGGTGGCCGGTCCTCAATTGATCCCGGACGTCCCGCATCCCGTGGGAATTGGCAGCGTCCAGGGGTCAAGGGGAAGCCTGATGACGATGCCCGTGATGGTGAGGCCCTCAAGGATGAACTCCTTTGCCTCGTCCCTGCGCTCCACCATGCCGCCATCCGGGCCCATGTACCCCAGGATCTCGCATGTGTTGGTTCGCAATTCCAGCACCACCGGCGTCTCGTCGTTGGACAGAATTGGCTGGCCATCGTCGCCCCACACCGTTGCGCCGGTCGTCAGGAAGCTCTCCGCGATGACATCGAAGGTTCCGTCCGCATCGGTAGTGTCTCTCCAGAAGAAGAATTCGCCTTCGCGCATGGGCGTAACGAAGAGACCTTGCACGGGCGCGCCGTCTGGTCCCAGCACGGTTCCCCGGAAGTAGAGGTGGCGCGGCGCAATCTCGAGCCGGTACGGCTCGAAAGACTCATAGAAGGCATCGACGGTGATCCCGAAGACCTCGGCAAACGTGGACTGCCAGGGCGTATCCGCCTCAAGCTGCCGGTAGAACTCCAGAAGCGCGTCGTCGTTCACGAGATCGGCCAGCCTCTCGGTGGCCATCAGGGAGACCGCGTACTCTTGTACCTTGGATACCCCCGCTTCCAGCGTCTGGAGTGGCTGCTCATAGAACCGCGCACTCTGGAGGTAGTAGCGGAAGCCCTCGTCGAATGTCTCGAAGGTCTGATCGCCCACAGCCTCGTCGTACCGCAACTCGAAGTACGTCGCGACACCCTCGGTCATCCAGCCTGGACCGTGTCCAGAAGAAAGTTCCTCCTGCAAGGCATGGACGTATTCGTGGTTGATCGCCTCCTCGAAGCCGTCGGACAGCCAGATCGTGCCGCCCCCAAAACCGGCTCCCACAGATGGCCGCTGCATGACGATCGTGAGATCGGGAGCTGCGACGCCGTAGGTGTGGGCGAAGAAGGTCGCCACCCTTGAGAACTCGCGCTTGAGTTGTTCCGTGAGCGACGCTCGCTCCGAGGCCGGAAACTCACCTTCGAACTCGACCGCCGCCACCGTGGGAACAGGGATGTCGAATCGCGGAGGGAGCGGCACATCGAGCGCGATGTCGCCGTAGCGGAAGCGACCGCTGCTGCTGAGGCCGTCGTCCAGCGGCAGCGGGATCGTCCCCAGCGTCGCCCATGAGCCGTCCGCCGGACGCGCGCTGATGTAGATGCGGAGCGCGTCTCGCACGTCCTGCCAGACCCGGACCTCGATCGTGGCGGACGAGGATCGGTTCGCCAGCGGCACATCGAGCGCGATGTCGCCGTAGCGGAAGCGACCGCTGCTGCTGAGGCCGTCGTCCAAGGGCAGCGGGATTGTTCCCAGCGTCCGCCACGAGCCGTCCGCGGGGCGCGCGCTGATGTAGATATCGCGGGCATCGTTCACGTCCTGCCAGACCCGCACCTCAATGGTAACGGCGTTCGCGCCCTCGGCCCCCCCCCCCCGTCACGGCGGCGCCAAGCAGCGCTGCCAGCACCACAAGCAAGCTAGAGGCAAGTGTTTTCTTCACGCTGCCACTCTAGCAGATGGACTGTGGAGTTACACCACCTGTCGCGGACCTTCCTGCGCGCCAGCGCCACCGCCGCGACCAGGCTTGAGGCGACCATCGCTCTCATGCCGCCACCCTAGCAGACGGCCCGCCCCCTGATCCCGCCCGCCCGCCTGCCACGCGCGCGCGCCGCTATCATGGGCGCGTGGCTATCGATGAGCGCCTGACGCCGCCCGCGCCTTCGCGACGCCGGCTCGCCGCGCCCTGGCGGCGGCTGGGCTGGCGCTGGCGCTGCTCGTGGGGGGCGGGATCGCGGCCTTCCTCGTGTCGCAGTCGGCGGGCAGCGACGCGCCCCCCGAGGCGGGGCCGTTCGCCGTCCCCGCGCCCGCCCGCCCCGTCGCCGTCTTCGACGTGCGCGAGGCCAACGGCGCGACGCTCACGCTCCTGCCCGCCAACGTGGAGGGCGAGGCGCTCACGGCGACGCTGGCGGCGGGGGTGGCGCTGGAGGCGCTCGTGTCCGGCCCGCCCGCCGCCATCGAGCCGGGCCACTGGCTCACCGTCATCGGCGACGGCGACCCGGTGCGCAACTACGTCATCCGCGGGGTCATCGTCATCCGCGAGCCGGGCGCGCCCCTCGCGGACGGCCTCGCTCGCTCGCCCGCGGGCTTCACCGGCCTCGAGCTCCTGAGCGACCCGAACCACCGCCCCGTCCTCTGGGGCCGCGTCGAGACCGTCGCCGCGGGCGCGGACGAGGGCGGCGCCGAGGTCACGCTGGCCGGTCCGGACGGGCCCATCGCGGTGCGCCTGCTGGCGGGCGTCCCGCTCCTCTTCGTCGAGCCGCACGACGCGCCCATCGCGGACGGCGACCGCATCGCCGCCCTCGCGCCCGCCGGAACCAGTCCCGCCGGCGCCCCCGCCCTCCTCGTCGCCCCCCAGGGCGCCCGCTAGTGGGGCGCGGGCCGCGCGGCGAAGAGGAAGGAGCCCATTCGAGGTAGGTCGTCAGGGCCAGAGACGTTGTGAACGCTCCCTGCCTCAAGGTCGATCAGGGCGAGAGAGCGTACTTCCCCGCACGCGGAACTCCCCAGGAAGCCCACATACAGTTCCCCGCCTACGTTATCAATCAACTCAAGCGGATCGGGGATGTCCCATGAGTACGCCCGCAGGATTGCGCCTTGTTCATCCGCCAGAACGAACAGGTCACGATCCCTGACATCTCGGTTCCAGCTGACTCTGCTCCAGAGGAGAGAGCCGTCAGACAGGCTGGTTGTCAGCCGCCAGGGCCAGTCTGAGATGGTGACGTCACCTCCGGGGGGCGTGGGCAGGCGTTCGCCGGAGGCAGTTACAAAGAACATGTTGCGGTGGTCTGACCAGATGGGCGTGAGCCTGTCTCCAGTCTGTTGCCACAGCGCAACGTAGGCGAAGTCCAGCCCCTCTGGAAGCTCCAGTTCTTGCCCTGAGCGGAACCACCACGCCCGGGTCCGAGACCCTTCTTCCTGACCATCGCCAATCACGAACGCTCTCAGGGCGACATCGTCTTCAGTGACAGCTGAGAGAAGATACGAGTACACCGGAACCTCGCCCCATCGCTCCCACGTCTTGCCGCCATCTCCCGAAAACCAGAGAGCCAGGAGGGCGTCGTCGCTTGGTGACCCGTACGCGATGTCACAGTTACCACGTTCGCACACCAAGGCGGCCAGGCTCTCTCCTCGCGGCCCTACGCCAAAGAGTCGAGCGTAGCCAGTCTGCTCATCGAAGAACGCCCAGGGGCGCTCGACCAGCAACGCACCGGAATCCCCATCGACGACAACGCGAAGGATGTCCTCAGCTCCTCCGCACTTTTGGTATACCGGGTAGTACAGCGCCGTGCCCGCCGGCAACTCGCGCGGCTCGCCCATCGTCAGCGGCGTGTACTCGATGGCGGGCCGCGCCGCCTCGACGCGCGCGGGCGCGGGCCGCGCGGCGTGGAAGGAGTAGTAGACCTCCTGCTGCCCGTCCGCCTCGGGGTCATGGTCCATCGGCAGCGACAGGCCGTCGACCTCATGGATGCTGTGCGTTGCGAGGTCGATCACCTCGGCCTTCGATAGCAGGGTGTTTCCGCGGCCCAGTATCTCCAGCGGTCGGACCAGGAGATTGTCTGTTGCGAAGAATCCTCCGAGCGGTTCCGCTGCCCCGTACACCTGCTCGACCATGCCCTCCGCGTCCGCGATCGCGAGCAGGTGGTCGTCCTGCGTCTCTGCGATCCACGCGATAGCGCCATCGGGCCCAGCAACGATGTGCTCCCAGTACAGGGCCCCGAGCAGGGGGGACTTCGGCTCGGGAAGCGGCGAGTACGCCTCTCCGGAGATGGCCCAGCGGAGCCGGTGAGACCATCCCTCCAAATTTCCTGCTGCCAGCGGGGCAAGCCGGGCCAGCAGTTCCTCCCACTCTTCGTCGGACAGGGAATCCCAGCGCTCTGCCCAGAAGTTCGACTCCCAGACGAGGACATCCCCTGCGGCTACTTCAACGATGTACGACGCGGGAAGGGCTGGACCCATGTCCTCCCACGTTCGCCCCGCGTCGCGCGACATCCAGAGGCGCTGCTCCGCATCCGGGCTTGGGCCGTGGTAGCTCCCTTCGCAGGATCCAGTGTGGCAAATCATGACGGCCATCTCCTGGCCGTCGTCGCTCACGCCGAAGTTCTCCAACGGGTACTCATTGTCGGCTTCCCGCAGTCCATCGAAGAAAGCCAGCGGCCGTTCCTCGCGGATGGTTCCCGTCATCTCGTCGAACGTGATCTGGCGCACATCGGCCAGAACGCTCCCGCAGCTAGTGCAGACTCCGATCCAGTAGTACAGCGCGATGCCCGGCGGCAACTCGCGCGGCTCGCCCCGCGCGATCGGCGTGAACGCGATCCCGTGCGGCTCCGGCGTCGGCGTCGCGGTCGGCGTGGCCGTGGGCGTTGGTTCGGGTGTCGCCGTGACTGTGGCCGTGGGCGTAGCGGCTGCCGTCGCCGTCGCGACGACCGTGGGCGTGGCGGTCGGCGGCGCGGTGGCGGTGGGGGTGGGGGACTGGTGCGCCGGAGCCGGGGCGGGAGGGGTGGGCTCGCCGCCGCACGCCGCCGCCGCGAGGGCGGGCAGGCAGGCGAGCAGCGGGAGCAAGGCTCGGGCCCGGCGCATCATGCCCCTACCCTAGCCGCTCGCGTTCCGAATTACCCCGTCCGTTCCGGGCAATCTCAGCACTCCGTCTTCCCCACTCAGCGGGGGGGCGCTACTCCGTGCGCAGGACGGCTGCGTCGGAGGTGCGCGAGAGGGCGCGGACGGCGCCCGCGAGCGCGACGGCGAAGATGGCCGCGACCGCCGCCGCGCCCACCGCCACGTAGGCCCATTCGGTTTGCAGGACGAAACCGGGCTCGACGGGCAGGCCCGCCTCCGTGACGTCGAGGAAGGAGAGCATGCGGCGGCCCACGAACTGGCCCACGAGCACGCCCGCGGCCACGCCCACCGCTCCGACGATGGCGTATTCCAGCGCGAGGACGGCGAGCACCTGCCGCCGCGTCAGCCCGATCGCGCCGAGCACGGCGAACTCGACGCGGCGGCGCTGGATGGCCATCCAGAGCGAGACCAGCAGCGCCACCGCCACCAGCGCCAGCGTGGCCACGAAGGAGACGGAGAGGATGCCCGTGCCGCTGGCCGCGATCAGCGGGTTCGAGCGCACCGAGGCGAGCGTCGCCTCCTGGTCGACGACGCGGCGCAGCCCGAAGGCGTCCAGCGCCTCCACGACGCGCGCGCGGTCCGCGTCCGGGGCGAGGCCGAGCCACGCCTCGTTGGCGCGGGAGAGGTCGCCGGGCGCGGTGCTGACCATGTAGCCCCAGCGCAGCAGTTGGTCGCGGTTGACCACGACCGAGGGGCCGTCCAGCGCGGGCAGGGTGGGGAAGCGCTCGTACGCGCCGCGCACGACGACCGGCACGATGATGCCGTCGATGTCCAGCAGCTCCTCGTCGCCGACTTCCAGCCGGTTCCGTTCGAGGAAGGCCGCGCTCGCGACGATGGGCAGGGGGACGCCGCGGTCGGCGGGGAAGAGGCCGCGCCGCTCGCCCGTCGTGCCGCGGCGGAAGCCGAGGCGCGCCGACTGCGAGCCGGAGCGCGCCTCCTCGCGGCTCAGCTGGAGGCTGTCGGTCAGCCGCTCCGCGCTGGGGATGGCCTCCCAGCGCACGACGCCCTCGAAGCCCTCCAGCAGGTTCAGCGAGCCGTCCGCGTCCACCGACGAGAGGTCGTCGATGTAGACCGGATCGTCGCTGGCGTTGAACTGGTTCATCGGCTCGGTGAGGATGAGGGCGACCAGCACGAGGGGCTCCTGGAGCGGGCGGAACTGCTCGTCGTGGACGGGGGCGCGCAGTTCGCGCCAGCCCTTGAAGTTGAGCTTGCCGAAGGGCAGCAGGTCGTGCCGCCCGGTGGCGTCGCGCACGCGCGCCCAGAGCGTGACCGTGGCGCGCTCCAGGGCGGGATTCACCCACACGCTCAGTTCGGCGGAGTCGGGCGGGATGGGCATGCCGCGCAGGATCTCGCCGCTGTCGATGCGGTCGAGGAGCGCTTCCAGGGGCTGCCCGGCGAAGTCGTCGCGCCACCAGAGCAGGCCGCCCGCATCGGCGGCGATGCCGAGCACGGCGACCGCCGGACCGGCGCTGTTGGGCGTGGCCACCGCGCCGTCCAGGCGCATGACGGCGGAGGCGGCCTCCACGCCCTCGGTGTCCGCGATCGCGGTCTCCAGCCGCGCCGGGTCGCTGGGCAGGAAGGTGACGTCGCCGGCGGTCGCGCGCAGGTCCACGCCGGCGGCGAAGCGCGCGCGGTCCTCGTAGGAGCGCTCGGTGGTGCTCGTGTAGCTGGCCGCGAACATGCCCACGGCCACGGCCATCATGAGGAGCAGGGCGAGCTGGGTGTACGGCCCCGGCCGCCGCACGAGCTGCCACAGTCCCATCGCGACCGCCGCCCCGGCCACGCGCCCCGCCGCCCCCGCGATGACGCGCAGGGCGATGGGGTAGAGCCGCGCCAGCACCGCCGCCGCCGCCGCGATGATGAGCGCGGGCGAGGCGAGCAGGAGCGGGTCGCTGGAGACGCCGCCCGTGGCCGAGGGCGTGTAGACCGAGTCGCGCTCGTTCAGTTCCCACAGGGCGAGCAGCGCGAATCCGACCAGCACCACGTCGAGGTAGTAGCGCTGGATGAAGCCGGCGGCGGGACGCGCCAGCGCGCGGCGCTGGCCCTGCGGTCCGCGCCGCGCCGCCACGAGGGCGGGGACCGTGAGCGCGGCGATCGAGAGCGCCGCTCCCAGCGCCGCCAGCGGGAAGGCGAGCGGCTCGAAGGAGACCGGCAGCAGGTCGCCGCCGGAGATGTCGCTGAACACGGGCGTGAATCCCAGCAGGGCGGTCACGCCCGCGGCGATGAACGGGGCCACGAGGATGGCGGGCAGGCCCAGCGCCAGCCCCTCCAGCGCGTAGAGGGCGACGATCTGGCCCGTGCTCGACCCGCGCCCGCGCAGGAGCGCGATCTGCTCGCCCTGGCGCTCGACCACGGCCACGGAGATGAGGGCCACGTAGAAGAGCGCGATCGCGGCGATCTGGACGAGCAGGATCGTGAGGGGCGCGCGCTGGAAGTCCGCGCTCCGCCCGAACGCGTCCAGCGTCACGGTGAGGGGGCTGGTGGCGTAGCCGTTGTAGACGCGCAGGTCCTGGTTGAGCCCGGCGATGTCCGCCCGCGCCCGCTCGAAGTTCCCCTGGTCGAGTTGGTCGATGTCGGCGAGCACGTTCCAGCGCAGGCTGAGGCGCTGGCCCGGGTAGCGCGCGGCGAGGTCGCCGAGGACGGCGTCGGCGTGCGCGAGCATGGGCGCGACGAGGCCGGAGTCGGCGATGGGCGCGGTCGGCATCACGTAGCGGTCGCTCGCCGCCGACCAGAACGAGGCGTCCGGGTCCTCGACGCTGATGATGCCCGTGAGCAGGGCGGGGGTGGCGTAGCGCGCCTTCACGCGCAGGTCGCAGGGGAGTTGCGGCTGCAGTCCCTGCGGGATGATGCGGTCGCAGTTGTCGATCTCCTCGATGAGGAGGAACTGGTCGCCCGGCTGCAGGCGCGCGACCGCCGCGGCGCGCGGCCCCATCGCCACCTCCAGCGGCCCGTCCGGTCCGGTGGGCGAGGGCAGGCGGCCCTCCTCCAGGGAGACGTGCCGCTCGAATCCCTCGATCGCGTAGAGCACGCCCAGCGTGGTCCCCTCGCGCGGCTCCTGGCCCGTGCGGCCGATCGTGAGGCGCGCCGACTCCACGACGATGGAGCGCTCCCGCGCGAACCAGCCGAGGCGCTCGTCGATGCGCGCCTCGACGGCCTCGCGCACGGCGAGCGAGTCGGGCGTGGCCAGCTGCTGCGCCTCGATGCCGGCGCGGATGGAGGGCTCCCCGCGCAGTTCGTCGCGCACGGTGAACTTGAGGCCGAGGTCGGCCATGGCGCGCGCGTAGATGGGCGCGCTCGCCAGCAGGGTGGATGCGACGAGCACGCCCAGCGCGAGCACGGCCAGCATCCGCCAGCTGGCGGCGCCGTGCCGCAGCAGCAACCCCCAAAGCACCGCCAGTCCGCGCATGACCGCACAAGGGTAGCGCCCCCCGCGCCAGCGGGCGCGCCGCCGCCTTGACGCCATCGCGCGATGGGCCCACGCTGGCAGTGCCCGTACGGGTGAATGCTCCCCGCCGTTCGTTACCTTGTGACCTACTGGCGGGGTTTTTCTTGAGCGGCTCCCGGACTCGGACCGTGGCCCTTGACAGTGGGTGGCTGGCGAGGGAAACTACAAGCACTGTTCCCCGTCGTTCTCCACTTGCTGGCGAATTGGCGGGGGTTTTTCGTGGGCTCCGATGAATCGCGTACGCGTCTTCCTCGACTATCGCAACGTCTACGGGGGCGCGAGGGGAGCCTTCTTCCCTCAAGGTGCTCCTGGTCGCGAAGGCCACATCACCCCCTCGGCCCTTGGCGAACTGCTTGTTGCGCGTGAGAACCCTTGCCAGCAGCCCTCGCCACAGCGGATACTCGAACAGGTCCGTGTGTACAGCGGGCGTCCGGATGGGGAGAAGGATCCCCCGACCCATGCCGCCCACATGCGCCAGTGCGCCGCCTGGGAGCGGGCGGGCGCCGTCGTCATCACGCGACCGTTGCGGTATCCGCGGGATTGGCCGCGAGCCCGCGCCCAGGAGAAGGGCATCGACGTCCAACTCGCCATCGACTTCGTCGCCGGCGCGATCGATGGCTCCTATGACACCGGCATCATCTGTTCGACGGACACGGACTTGCTCCCCGCGCTGGAGTTCGTCGCTACCCGCTTCGGGCGCGAGCGCGCTGAGACTGCCGCGTGGCTGGCTGGAGGGAAGGGCAGCGAACTGCGCCTGCGCGATCCCTCGACCTGGTGTCACCGCCTGGATCTGCCGGACTACGAGGCGGTCCGCGACCTGACCAACTACAACATCGCCCGCGAGCGCGGGGAGCCGTAGCGCCGCCCGCTCCTGTACGCTGGCGCGACGCGCATGACCAGCTTCGCCTCCCTCTTGCGGATCGTCGCCCAGCGGAGCCTCGCCAACTGGCGGCTGCTGGCGACCGTCATCTTCGGCATGGTGCTCGCCGCCGCGCTCATGTCGAGCGTCATCCTCTACTCGGACGCGGTGCGCGACCTCGGCCTGAGCTTCACCCTGCGCCAGCAGGAGCCGCTCGACCTCGACCTCAAGGTCGTCAGCAACAGCCAGCCGGGCGAGCCCGACATCTACCGCGAGCGCCGCGACGCCACCATGTCCCTCTTTCGGCGCCATGCCGGTGGCCTGATCGAGGAGACGGGGCTCTACGGGCGCTCCTCCACCTTCTTCCTGACCGAACCGGGCGAGCCCGTCGACCAGGAGGACGACCTGCGCCCGCGCGCGCACTTCCTCTTCTTCTCCGACGTCGGGGCGCGGGTCACGCTCGTCGAGGGCGGTCCCGCCGCCGCCTCGCCGCCCACCACGGACCCCTCCCGGCGGCCCTCCGTCGAGGTCTGGATGAGCGCCACCGCCGCCCGCCAGCTCGGCGTCGGCCCCGGCGACGTCTTCGACCTGCATCCCTTCTGGCGCGACGACGTCGAACCCGTCCGCATCACCATCGCCGGGCTGATCGAGCCGAACGACCCCGCGGACGACTCCTGGTTCGGGAACGCCCGCCGCCTCGTGGTCGATAGCACGCGCTGGCCCACGTTCCCGTTCGTCATCGACGAGCGCACGTTCGTCGAGGTAATCGCGCCCTACCTGCCTTCCATCGACGGCACCTTCGAGACGTACGCCTTCCTCGACAGCGGGCGCGTGAACAGCCGCAACGCGGAGACGATCGAGCGCAACCTGCGCGCCCTCGATCGCAACGTGCGCGCGCAACTCGAACTCTCCGTGCTGGAAACCGAGCTCGCGGACGTGATCGGGGAGTACCAGGAGAAGCTGTTCTTCACGCGCCTGCCGCTCTTCGCGCTGATGCTGCTGATCGTCGGCATCGCCCTCTACTACCTCGTGCTGGTGGCGACGATGCTGGTGGAGCGCCAGGCGGGCGAGATCGCGCTCCTCAAGAGCCGCGGCGCGGGCCTCGGCCAGATCATGACGGTCTACCTGGTCGAGGGGGCCGCGCTCACCGTGTTCGCGGTGGTCCTCGGCCCGCTGCTGGCCGCGGGCGTGATCCGCCTGCTCGGCCCCACGCCGCCCTTCTCCGACCTGAGCCAGGGCGAGTTGCTGCGCGTGACCCTCACGGGGGAGGCGTTCGGCATGGCCGCGCTCGGGGCCGTGCTCGCGCTCGCCGCCCTGCTCTGGCCGGCCTACCGCGCCTCCGGGGCGAGCATGGTGCACTACAAGCAGAGCCTCGCGCGCCCGCCGAAGCAGCCCCTCTTCCTGCGCTACTACCTCGATCTCGTGCTCGTGGGCGTGGGCGCCTTCCTCTTCTACCAGCTGCGCGAACGCGGCTCGCTCGTGACCGAGAACCTCTTCGGCGACCTCTCCGCCGACCCGCTGCTGCTGGTCTCGCCCGCGCTCTTCATGCTGATGATCGCGCTCGTCTTCCTGCGCCTCTTCCCGGTGGCGCTGCGCGCGGCCTCGTGGGCGCTGCGCGGCCTCAGCGGGGCGACCGTCCTGCTGGGGCTCTGGCGCATGGTGCGCAATCCCCTCCACTACAGCCGCCTCATCCTCCTGCTCCTGCTCGCGACCTCGGTGGGGATGTTCGCCGCCGGCTTCCGCGCCACCCTCGACCGCAGCTTCGAGGACCGCGCCTCCTACGAGGCGGGCGCCGCCGGACGCCTCGTGGACGTGCGCGAGCCCTCGCGCCTCTCCCCCGCGCGGATGGAGGAAACGGTCGAGGCGATCGAGGGGCTCGATCGGGCGAGCGCCGCCGCCCGCCTCGACGTCGCCTACGCGCCCTTCACGGGCCGCTCCGTCTCCGCCGAACTGCTCGGCGTGGGCGAGGGGTTCGCCGAGGTCGCCTTCTGGCGGGACGACTTCGGGGGCGACCTCGATGCCCTGCTCGCCTCCCTCCAGCCCGGCGACGAGGCGGCACTGCCGGACGGCGCGGTCGTGCCTCCCGGCTCGCGCGCCCTCGGCATCTGGACGCGCATCTCGCTGCCCGATCGCGCCGCCCGTCCCGGCCTGCGCCTGCGCGACGAGAGCGGCCTTCTCTACGAGTACCTGTTCGTGAGCGACGCCGTCGACGAGGATGACGGCTGGCTGCTCTACGCCGTCGACCTCACGCGCCCCTTCAACCCGCGCAACAGCCCGCCCGACCTGGACGCTCCGCTGGAGGTCGAGTCCGTCTTCCTCAGCATCCGCCGCTTCGCCGCCGCTCCGGGGCGCGTCACGGCGGTGGTCGACCACCTCGTCGCGTGGCCCGAGGGCGGCGGGCGCGAGGACGCCGCCGTGATCGAGCCGTTCGAATCGCTCGACCGCTACCAGTCCATCACCGGCGCGTCGGGGGCGGCCGAGACGACGATCACGCGCGCGGAGGTGGACAACGACCGCGGGCGCTACGCCGCCCAGATCAGCTTCAACTACGACAACTTCTCGGTGAGCGCCGTGGGCCTGCGCCTGCGCCGCTCGCCCGAACCGCTGCGCGTGCTCGCCAGCGAGTCCTTCCTGGAGGCGACCGGCGCGCGTCCGGGCGACACCTTCCCCCTGCGCGTGAACCGCCAGGTGCTGACGGCGGAGCTGGCGGGTTCGTTCGAGCTGTTCCCCGGCTTCTACCCCGGCGGGCGCGGCGACCACCTGCTCGTGGCCGACCTCGATACGCTGCGGGGCGCGGGCGCGGGCATCCCGCGCGTGGCCGGCGGCATCGCCGCCAACGAGGTCTGGCTGGGGAGCGTCGAGGGCGTCGAACTCACGCGCGAGTGGCTCGACGAACAGGGCGTGCGCGTCCGCGAGGTCTACGACGAGGCGGCCATCTTCGCCCTCGAATCCTCGGACCCGCTCGTGGCGGCCAGCTGGGAGGGCATCCTCTTCCTCTCCTTCGGCGCGGTCCTGCTGCTCACCGCCCTCGGCTTCATCGTCTTCTCCTACCTCGCCGCGCAGACGCGCTCGCTCGAATTCGCCATTCTCCGCACGATGGGCTTCTCGGGACGCCAGATCGTGGGCGTCGTCGGCTTCGAGCAGCTCTTCGTGATCGTGGCCGGGGTGGCGGCCGGCACGGCCCTCGGCTTCCCCCTCGGACGCCTCATGATCGGGGCGCTCGCCCTCACCGAGGACGGCAGCGACGTGGTCCCACCCCTGCTATCGCAGGTAAGCTGGGAGACCGTGCTCTCCGTCTACGGCCTGCTGGCCCTCGTCTTCATCGCCACCGTGGCCGCGCTCGCGCGGCTCTACTCGCGGCTGGCCCTGCATCGCGCCCTGCGCATCGGCGAACTCTAGGACGTTCCCATGACCGCCTTCCCCGACACCGAGACCGACACCGAAGCAGGCGCACCCCCCTACATCGTCTGCGAGGATCTCTTCAAGATTCACAAGAGCGACGAGCTCGAGGTGGTCGCCCTGCGCGGGCTCGACCTGAAGGTGCGCGCGGGCGAACTCATGGCCATCGTGGGGGCGTCCGGCTCGGGCAAGAGCACGCTCCTGAACATCCTCGCCGGGCTCGACCAGCCCAGCGCCGGGCGCGCCTTCGTGGGCGGGCGCGACCTGCTGACCATGACCGAGGCCGAGATGGTGCGCTACCGCCGCGTCGCCGTCGGCTTCATCTGGCAGCAGACGGGCCGCAACCTCATCCCCTACCTGACCGCCACCCAGAACGTCGAGTTGCCCCTCATGCTCGACGGCGTGGAGGCGGGGGCCGCCCGCGAGCGCGCCAACGAACTGCTCGACGCGGTGAACCTGGAGAATCGCCACGACCACCACCCCGAGCAGCTTTCGGGCGGCGAGCAGCAGCGCGTCTCCATCGCCGTGGCGCTCGCCAACCGCCCGCCCCTGCTGCTCGCCGACGAGCCCACGGGCGAACTCGACGCCATCGGCGCGGACAGCGTCTACGAGGTGCTGGGGGAACTGAACGCGCGCTACGGCGTGACCGTCATCATCGTCACGCACGATCCCGAGATCGCCTCCCGCGTGAACCGCGTGGTCGCCATCCGCGACGGGCGCACGAGCATGGAGATCTTCCGCCGCCTGGAGAAGGCGGGCGGCGTCACCCAGGTCGTCCACGACGAGTACGTGCTCGTCGATTCCGCCGGACGCCTGCAGGTGCCGCGCGAGTTCCTCGACCGCCTCAGCATCAGCGAGCGGGCCAAGCTCTTCCTCGGCGAGGGGCGCGTCGAGGTGCTGCCCGATACCGTCCGCCGCGTGACCGGGGAGGAAGCCTGATGGCCGGCGCGTCCGTCGAACTGCGCAACGTCTCCCGCCGCTTCGAGCTGGGCTCGGAGGAGGTGTGGGCCGTGCGCGACGTGTCCCTCTCCGTCGAGCCGGGCGAGTTCCTCGCGCTCATCGGGCGCTCCGGCTCGGGCAAGACGACCCTGCTCAACACCATCGCCGGGCTCGACCGGCCCACCGCCGGCGAGGTCGAGATCGACGGCGAGCGCGTGGACGCGATGGGCGAATCCGAGTTGATCGCCCTCCGCCGCGGCAAGCTCGGCTTCATCTTCCAGTCGTTCGGGCTGCTGCCCCTGCTCTCCGCCCAGGAGAACGTGGAACTGCCCCTGCGGATCGCGGGCGTCCACCGCGCGCGTCCCGCCCGCGCCCGCGAGGTGCTGGAGCTGGTCGGCCTCGAACGCCGCGCCCACCACCGCCCCTACGAGCTCTCCGGCGGCGAACAGCAGCGCGTCGCCATCGCCCGCGCGCTCGTGACGGAGCCCACGCTCGTGCTGGCGGACGAGCCCACGGGCGAACTGGACTCGGCCACGGCCACCGCCGTCTTCACGCTCATCCGCGACATCTGCCGCGAGCGCGGCGTCTCCATCATCACCTGCACGCACGACCGCCTCGTGATGGAGATGGCCAGCCGCGTCGAGGAACTGGAGGACGGCCACCTCGTGACCGGCCATCGGGGCGACGTCTGGGGCCGCGTCCAGTCGCGCGAACGCAGCCCCTTCGCCGCCCCCGAGGGTGAGGACGAAGCCAGCCAGTCCCTCCCCTCCCTCATCGGCGCGGACACCCGCAACTTCGGCGTGCGCGAAGCGGAGCCGGAAGCGGAGGCGGAGGCGGTGGAAGTCGAGGACGTCCCGGAGGAGCGCTGGTCGCGGCCGAGCTAGTATTGACACCGCATACGGTGTCAGATAGCCTCGATTGGTGCGAACGAGGGCGGAGTTGGTGGCTCTCCGGCAGCGGGCGGGGAACCTCCGGACTCGCGAGGTGATGGCGCTCCTGGAAGACCAAGGCTATGCGCTGGACCGAACGAGTGGTGGTCATCACATCTTCCTGCGGGCGGGCGCCATCCGGCCAATCGTGGTTCCCGACCGCATCCGCACTGCGAACACCGTTCGCGGCATCATCAACCGGCTGATTCGAGAGCAGGAGGCCCGTGATGGAGACGGCTGACTACCTGGAACTTCCCTACCACCGCATCATCCAGCCCGACGAGAGCGGCTGCTGGTCGGCGCACGTGCTGGAACTCGATGGCGTCTTCAGCGAGGGCGACACCGCCGCCGAGGCTGCCGAGAACCTGAATGTCGCGATGGGCCTCTGGATCGATCACGAACTGGCCACGGGCCACTCCATCCCTCAGCCCTGGGGCGCCGACCGCTCCGGCGACATCCGCCTGCGCCTGCCGGGGTCGCTGCACGCCGATGCGGCCATGCGGGCCAAAGTCGAAGGCGTCTCCCTCAACTACCTCATCGGCACCGCCCTCACCGCCTACCTCTCCCAGCCCGCAGCGGCAGGGGAAGCACCGAAGCGGTAGTTCCAGTTCGAGGGGCGACCTACTCCACGTCCAGCGGGATCGCGCGCCAAGGCTCCGCGTAGCCCTCCTCCCCATCGGGCAAGCCCAGCAGCGGGTGGACGGTTCGGCTCTCCATGTCGATGAGGAAGGGGACGTGGTCTTGCGCGACGAACCAATCCCCTCGATACACCCCCTGAATGCTGTAGCCGGCGAACAGGCCATCGCCTATCTCGATCAGGTAGGGGACATGGCCCGCCTGCGGCCAGCCGTACACCTCCCGGACCATCCATTGCTGGTCGACGACGGCGACAAGCAGCGTCTGCCGCCCGTCCTGTTGGGCATACCAGACGGTTGTTTCATCCGAGCGGGTGTGAAGTTCGGCCCACAGCCACTCCGCCACTCCGGACAGCGCGGGCGGATGGAGATCAGCCGGACCGCCACCCCACAGAGGAGTCTCACCGTCCCACCCGGCAACGGGGGTGAACCCATCTGCATTAGGGTCCGCGAACACCTTCCCGGAGAGAATCCAGCGAATCTGGACCGCCGAATCCGGTGACTGGTCCGTCCTCTCCCGAACGGCGACATCGTCGTCGGTCACCCTCACGATCCACGACAACGGAACCGCCGCACCCCACCTTGCCCACGTACCGCCGCCGTCACGGGATGCTCACACCTCCTGTTCCGCGTCGTCACTCGGCTGGTCGACGCCGCCACAGTGGCCCACAACGCACACCGCCGCCGCCATCAGCGTCCCGTCTTCGTTCATCCCGAAGTTGACGAAGGCGCCGCGATCCTCCAGGGAGGCCAACGGATTGTCTGCCCGTATCTCCCCCGCTCGCTCATCGAAGACGGTCCGCACGATGCCGATCGTCCCCACGTCGCAGTTCCAGAAGCAGCCGCGAATCCGGCTGAAGAGCGCATAGCCCGCCAGCTGATAGCGCGGCTCGCCGAGAACCAGCGGCGTGTAGTCGATGGCTGGCGGAGGGGAAGGCGTGGCCGTCGGTGACGGCTCCACGGTCGGCATTGGCGTCGCGGCTGGAGTCGGCGTGGAGGTTGCCCCCGCAGTTACTGGCGGCGACGGCGTCTCGGGTGGCTGGGTCGGGGTGGCGGCGGGCGTGGCGGGCATCGGAGTGACCGTGGCGCCTGGGGACTCGCCCCCTCCGCACGCGACCAGCACCGTCACGAGCAGACACACGACAAGCCCGCTCCCGCCCATCAGTCCGAACACGACCCGCCCCATGCGCTCACTCTAGCCCCCGCTACACTGAATTACCCCACCCGTTGGCTCTCACTTGCTACTCAGGCGGCGAAGCCGCCGCTCTCCTCTCCACTCAGGCGGGCATCGCGAGCGCGCGGCAGCGCGGCGCTCTCCTCAGGTACACTGGGGCCATGCCCGTCTTCCCTTCCGCCGAGTGGTTCCAGGAGGCCGCCGACCGGCTGAACGCCTCGGACAGCTTCGAGCGCCTCGGCAGTTGCGATGCCGGGGTCGGCGTGCGCGTGGGCGACCGCTGCTTCGCCATCACCTTCGACGCGTTCGCCATCACGGAGGTCGCGGAGGTGCCCTGCGACGCGCCCGGCGACCTCGACTTCATCCTGCTGCAGTCCCCGCGCGCCTGGCGGGCGATGCTGGAGAACATCAAGGCCAACGGTCAGGCGGACGCGCTCTACACCCTCAACTCGCTCGACCTGCAGCACAGCGACGGCCTCGCCACGGGCGAGGACTACACCCGCCGCGACCTCTTCTACCGCTTCAACCAGACCTTCCAGGAGTACTTCGACATCTCCGCCGAGATGGAGACGACGTTCCCTGAGACCGCCTAGCGGCGGGCGCGGCGATGCCAGCGGCGGCCCCGCGCGGATGCGGCGCGCCGTCCGGGGGCGGGCGCGGGCGTCGTGGCGGCGATGGCGGACGCGCCTTCCTCGATGAGCGGGTGGAGGACCGCTATCGCGTGCGCGACTTCGTCGGCGACCTCGCGCGCCAGTTCGACCGTGAGCCGGGTGAAGGGGAAGGGGCGGTGCAGACGCCGCCACGTGGCGGTCCACTCCTCCAGTTCCCAGGCGGGGCCCAGTTCGCCGAGCAGGTCGGCGGCGTTGGCGGCGAGCAGCTCGACCCAGGCGTCGTTCGCCTCCAGCGGCCCCTCGAAGTGCAGTCCCGCCTCGACCACGCCCCGGCCCATCTGCGGCTGCAGCTCGAAGTGCACGCGCTCGTCGCCGAAGTGCAGTTGCAGCATCGTCCAGCGCACGCGGCGCTCCGGCTGGGGCAGGGCGGGCGGGAGGCGCGTCAGGATCTGGTCCTCGCAGAAGAACGTGAACTCGCGCGCCTTCAGGGAGCCGTCCCGCTTCGGCATCGCCCCCAACTGTAGCGAACCCCGCCGCCTCGCGGTCTACACTGCCCCTCGATGACATCCGCGGACGACCACGAGGGCGCCGTCATCGTCGCCGAGGCGAGCGACGCGGCGGAGGCGCGCATCTGGGTCGACGCCCTCCGCGACGAGGGCATCGAGGCCGCCTGCGTCGAGCGCGGGCCGGGCGGGGCGCTGGGCGGGGCCAGCATCTTCGGGGCCGCCTGGGCCGTGCTCGTGCCCCGCGCGCGCATCGCCGAGGCGCGCGGCGTCATCGCCGAACTCGGGGGCGCGCACGCGCTCGTGGCCTACCGCACGCCCGGGAGGAGCGCGCCCGCGCGCGCCGCGCCTTCCTCACCGTGGGCGGGGGCGTCCTGCTCGTGGCGCTGATCGCCGTCGTCGTGCGCTTCGCCCTCGGGTAGCGCGCCCGCCGCTCGCGGGCTCAGTCGCGCTCAGTCGCCGAGGATGAGCGAGAGCACCTCGGCGCGCGTGCCCCGCGTCAGCACCAGCGTCAGGCGGTCGCCGCGGCGCAGGACCGTGTCGCCCGCGGGCGCCGACAGCCGCCCCATGTGCTCCATCGTGAGCACGCGCACGCCCTGGGGCAGGCCCGCCTCCGCCAGCGTTTGCCCCTCGACGGGCGCGCCCGCCGCGACCGTCAGCTCGATCGTGCTGATCTCCTCGTCGACCGGCGTGAGGGGCCGCACCTGCTGGCGCACGGCCTGGCGGTAGGAGCGCACCAGCGCGCGCGCGTCGATCGCGCCCAGCACGGGGCCGTCGTCGCCGTCGAGCACGGGCAGCCAGCGGCGATCGTGGCTGGCGAGGCGGTCGAGCGCCTCGGCCAGCGGCGTCTCCGCGAGGACGACGGCGGGCAGGTCGCTCGCGAACGCCTCGACGGGCGCGCCCGCGTCGGGGGCGGCGCGCAGCTCCGCCTCGGTGAATTCGCCCACGAGCCGGTTGTGCTCGTCCACCACGACGCCCTCCGTGCTCCGCCGCCGTTCGAGGCTGCCGAGCGCCTCCGCGACGGTGAAGGTGTCGCGCACCATGGCGAGGGGGACGACCGCCCGCTGCGCCGGGAGCGCGTCCAGCAGGGGGAAGGCGAAGCGGTGGCGGTGCGCCATCGAGTCCGCGCGCGTGGGCACCTGGCTGCGGTAGATGGTCTGGTTCCCGACGAGCAGCGTGGCCACGGCCACGGCCACCATCGCCGGGGCGAGCAGCGACAGGTTCCCCGTCATTTCGCCGACCATCAGCATCATCGCGAGGGGCGCGTGGGCGATGCTGCCGAAGACCGCGATCATGCCGATGATCACGAGCGGGGCGGGTTCCGCGGGGAAGCCGGGCAGGTCGTGGAAGAGCCGCCAGAAGAGCGCGCCCAGCATTCCCCCCGCCACCATCCCGGGCGCGAAGATGCCGCCCGCCGCGCCCGACCCCACCGTGAGCGAGGCGGCGCCGATGCGCAGCAGCGGCAGGGCGATGAGCAGCCACAGGGAGAAGTCCATCACCTCGTCGGGGGTGAGGGAGCGCTGCACCCAGCCGTACCCGATGTGGATCGCCTCCGGGGCGAACATCGCGATGCAGCCGACGAGCACGCCGCCGATGGCGGGCTTCACCCAGCGCGGGGCGGTCAGCCGCGCGAACAGCTCGCGCGTCCCCTCCAGCCCGCGCGCGTAGAGGATGCCGAGCAGCCCGCAGGCGACCCCCAGCGCGAGGTAGTAGGGCAGTTCCTCGGGGTTGCTGAAGGAGAAGCCGGAGGCGCCGCCGAAGATGGGCGTGTAGTCGTACCAGGCTCCGTAGACGGCGAAGGCGACGATCGAGGAGATGAGCGAGAGCAGGATCGCGTCCGCCTCGAAGTCGTCGCGGTAGAGCGCTTCGGCGGCCATCATCGCGCCGCCGAGGGGGGCGCGGAAGATGGCGCCCACGCCCGCGCCCATGCCCGCGACGAGCGCCCGCCGCCGCTGCACGGCGTCCAGCCCCAGGCGGTCGGCGATGACGGAGCCGATGCCGCCCGATATCTGCGCCGCGGGGCCCTCCCTGCCGGCCGCCCCGCCGCTGCCGATCGTGATCGCGGAGGCGACCAGCTTCACGGGGATGGCGCGCAGGCGGATGCGCCCGCCCTGCTGGTGGAAGGCGTCGATCACCTGGTCCGCGCCCGCGCCCTCGGCCTCCGGCGCGAGCGAGTAGACGAGGATGCCGGAGACGAGCGCGCCGAGGCCCACCACGATCGGGAGCGCCCAGCGGCGCGACGGCCCCGACGGGTCGCCGCCGCCCTCGCCCAGGGGGTGGGGCGGCGAGTAGCCGGTCAGGTTGGTGAGGATGTGCTGGGTCGCGAAGTCGAGCGCCTCGAAGAAGAGGATGGCGACGAAGCCGGTGAGCAGCCCGATGAGCGCGCCCAGCCACAGCGCGCGCACGACGTCCTGGGTGGTGACGCGCCCCAGACGGCGGCGGAGGCGGCCACCGGCCCGCCTTCTCCAGCGACGCCCCCGCGCGCGCCTCATCCGCACGCCCACAATCGTACGCCTGTCGCTCCCGTGGGCTACCCGCGCGCGGGGGAGGGGGCGCCGGGACCGCCGTGGCGCTAGTGGCGCTACACTCCCCCCGTGGCCACGACCTCCTCCTCCATCCCGGCCAGCGCGGAAGACCCCGGCCTGATCGCGCGGGCGTGGCGCTGGATGGGGAGGCGTTCGCCGCTGGGTCTGCTGGTGGTGACGCCGCTCGTGACGGCGCCCCTGACGGCCGTGCTCGTGTTCGGCTTCGCCCGGGAGCTCAACGCGAGGTCGCTGGGGCTGCCCGTCTGGCGAAACGAGATCATCCCGGCCACGCTCCACTACTTCGACTTCTGGCCGACCGCGCTGCTGCTGATCGGGCCGGGGCTGCTGCTCAACCTGCTGGTCGTGCTGTGGTTCTTCCAGCGCAGCGGGTACATGCGCGTGGCGGCGGCGATCGCCCTCGTGGTGGCGCTGCTGCGGACGGTCGGGGTCCTGTTCGTGTTCTTCGCGATCTCGCAGTCCGACCTGATCGTCCACGACGGGCAGTTGCTCATGCGCATCGAGGTGGAGCGAACGGGCTTCCTGGCGCTCGAACCGCGAGCGTCGCCGCGGGAGGCGCTGGTGCGCCTGGTGCTGACGATGTGGCTGTTCGGCGCGTTCGCGTGGGGACCGAGCGCCCTGGCCTGGGGGCTGTTCAACCTCGTGATGGACCGCTTCCTGCCCCACCTGAAGCCGCCTCAGGGACGGCAGCCCGGTGAACCGAGGAACTGGGGGAACTACCTGGGGACGCGCCGGCAGAGCTGGGGCCGCGGCGACGGCTGAGGAGCGGGGCGGCCACGGATCACCGCGCCGGGTCCAGCATCACCTTGATCACGCCGTCGTCGCGGTTGTCGAAGATTTCGTAGCCGCGCGGGCCCTCCGACATGGGCAGGTGGTGGGTGAAGACGCGCTCGGGATGGATGCGGCCCTCCTGCAGCAGCGGGACCAGCTCGGGCCACGCGTACTGCGGCGAGACGAGCCCGACGCGGTAGGTCAGGTCCTTCCCGAAGAGGGCCATGAGGTTGACCGTCATCTCCGGGTCGGCCGTCGCGCCCACCTGCGAGAGCGTGCCCCCGTGGGCGAGCACGCCGAAGGCGATGCGCACCGTCGCCTGCGGGCCCGCCGCCTCGATGACGTGCTGGCAGCCCTCGCCCGCCGTCTGGTCGAGCACGGCCTCGACGGGGTCGCCCTCGCTGGCGTCGATGGGGATGGCGCCGAGCCGCGCCGCCTCCTCCAGCCGGTGCGGCACCTGGTCGATGGCGAACACCTTCGAGGGGCCGAACAGGAAGGCCGTCTCCAGCGCCATCTGGCCGACCGGCCCCGCGCCCACCACGGCGACGGTCCCGCCGGGCTGGATGGCCGCGCCGCGCACGCCCTTGTAGCCCGTGGGCAGGATGTCGGTGAGGAGCACCGCCTGCTCGTCGCTCACGCCATCGGGGATGGGGAGCAGGGAGGAATCGGCGGCGGGCACGGCGATCGCCTCCGCCTGCCCGAGGTTGAGCACGCGCGTCTCGCTGTTGGCGCAGCGCGCCGTCAGCAGCGCCTGGCACGCCTCGCAGCGCCCGCAGCCGACGACGGCGGAGACGGCCACGTGGTCGCCCGGGCGGACGCGGCGCACCTCGGGGCCGACCTCGACGACCTCGCCGATGGCCTCGTGCCCCATCGTCGCGCCGATGCGCTCCTCGTTGACCGGCCCGTGGTAGCCGTGCAGGTCGGAGCCGCAGATGGCGAAGCTGGTCGTGCGCACGAGCGCGCCGTCGGGCGCGGGCACTTCCGCGTCGGGCACCTGTTCGAGCTCGATTCGCTTGTGGCCGCGGTACACCAGCGCTCGCATGGCGCTCCCTCCCGCGCCGCCGCCTTGGCGGCGCGCTCACGGTTTGCGCGCAACCTTACCCGTTCGCGCCTGTCGGGGGCGCGCGACCTCGCCGCAACGAGAAGCGGCCCGCCATGCCGGCGGGCCGCTGCCTGACGGTCTCCCTGGCGCGGAATCCCTAGCGGTCGGGGCCGAAGAGGTACTGCTCCAGGGCGTAGTGCATGGCGCGGACGCGGCGCTCCTCGCTGTTGAGGAGGATGCCGTTGAAGCCCTGGGAGTGGTAGGACTCCTGCACGATCTGGGCCTGCGCCATGTCCTGCGCCAGCGCCTCGAACACCTCCACGTCGTGCGCCGTCCCGCGGACGGTCTGCGGGCGCGGGGGCACGGGCGTGCCCTCCGGCAGCCGCACGAACGTCTGGTAGTCCCAGAGGCACTTGTTCGGGTCCGTCGGATGCGGGCGCGCGCGGAAGTAGGTCAGCGACGTGCCGCCGATGTTGAGCGTGATGTTGGGGAAGATCATGTAGTGGTAGTCGTCGATGAGCTGCTCGTCGTGCAGCCCCGAGACGTCCACGCCCATCTGCTCGTAGAGCTCGCGGCGGGCCTTCATGATGGCGGGGCGCACGTCGTTCACGCCGCCCTCGAACTCGTCCTGCTCGATGCCGACGGCGGCCAGTTGCTGCCACTGCGAGTCGGTGATCATCTCCTTGTCGGTGTAGCCGTGGCGGCGCGCCATGTCGTCCGTCCAGGCCCCGCCGTCGGGGTAGCCCTGGCGGATGAGCTGGCGGCTGTGCTTGCCCCCGTCGTACACGTCGAGCGGCGTGCCCGCCGTGTCCCACCACTCGATGAGCTGCGGGTGGAGGGCGGGCAGGTGGTAGATCTCGGCGAACTGGTCGACGGCGAACTTCCAGTTGCAGTCCCAGATCAGCTGGTAGTCCTGGACGAGGTGGTACTCCTCGAAGTGGTAGGGGTCGAGGTGGGAGGGCATGACGCCGAGGAACTCGCTCAGGGGCTCGGCGTCCTCGTTCATGTTGAAGAAGACGAAGCCGGCCCACGTGTCCACGCGCACCTCGGCGAGATGCTGCTTGTTCTCGGGGATGCCGTTCACGAAGTGCTGGCGGTCGGGCACGGTGCGCAGCTCGCCCTCGATGCCGAAGGTCCAGAGATGGAAGGGGCACTGGAGCTGCTCGGCGTGGCCCACGCCCACGCTGGGGCGCAGACGGCTGCCGCGATGGGGGCAGATGTTGTAGTAGCCCTTGATTTCGTCCTCGTCCGTGCGGATGAAGATGAAGGACTCGCGCCCGAGCGTGTGGGTGAAGTAGTCGCCCACCTCGGGGATGTCGCAGAGCGGCCCGGCGATGTTCCAGACCTTCGTCCACATGCGCTCCCATTCGAGCTTCGCGAACTCGGGGTCGGTGTAGCGCGTCTGGTCGATGAGGCCCGCGCCCATGTCGGGCTCGTCCACGCGCTCCAGCGGGGTCATCGGCAGTTTGTTCTGGGTGACCATGCGGCCCCCTCCTTCGGTCCCGTGGGGAACGGGTATGCGTAGGGGCGATGGTGGCATTGCCCCGCGCGCGCGTCAACGCCGATCGCGCGGGGCCGAACGCGCGGGATGCGCGTTCGCGGCGCGGTCCTCTAGGATGCGGGGCGCGCCGCACCCGCGCGCAGGAGAGCAGGCATGGCCATCGTCGGAGTCGTCGCCCACTTCACCGTTCAGCCCGGCAAGGCGGACGAGTTCGCCCGCGTCGTGAACGAGGCGATCGTCGCCCCCAGCCAGCAGGAGGCGGGCTGCATCCGCTACGAACTGTGGCGCGACAACGCCGATCCCGCCCTCTTCACGATGGTCGAGGAGTGGGAGAGCGACGCGGACCTGGACGCGCACCTCGCGGGCATGGGCCAGCGCAGCGGCGGGCCCAACCTGGGCGAGTACCTGGCGGGCGCGCCGGACATGCGCCGCTTCAGCAAGACGGGGTAGCGGTGGCCGGTGGCCGGTGGCCGGTGATCGGTGATCGGTGCGTGGTGGTTGGTCCCGTCGCCACTGTCGGCAGCGCAGCGAGCCCGTCCTTGCCGGCCACTAGTCACCAACCACTAGTCACCGACCACTAACCACCCCGCATCGGCTTCATCACCTCTTCGACGAAGCGCAGGACCGGTTCGGTCGAGGTGGGGTGGCCGAAGTCGCAGGTGAAGTGGCGCACGCCCAGTTCGCGGAAGCGCTCCAGCGTCTCGCGCCACGATTCGGACTCCTGCGAGTTGGCGGGCAGGCCCACCTCGCGGGTCACGCTGATCGTGATCTCGGAGGGGTCGCGCCCGGCCTCCTCGGCGGACTTGAGGACGATGTCGCGCTTGCGCGTCCAGTTCTCCTCCCACTCCTCGCGCGGCCACCAGAAGGTGTTCCAGCCGTCGGCGAGGCGGCCCACCATCGGCAGCGAGAGCTGCTCGCCCTGCGCGCCCACCATGATCGGGATCATGGGGTCGGGGCGGGGCGGGGCCTTGGCGTCCTTGATCGTGTAGTAGCGCCCCTCGAAACTCGGCGATTCCTCCGTCCACATGAGGCGGCAGATCTGGATGGTCTCCTCGAGCTGGCGGATGCGCGTGGCCGTGGAGGGGAACTCGTAGCCGTAGCGCTCGAACTCCTCGCCCCGCCAGCCGGCCCCGATGCCGAGGATGAAGCGCCCGCCGGAGAGCGTCTGCAGCGTGGCCGCCATCTTCGCCGTGAGCGCGGGGTTGCGGTAGCCCTGGCCCATCACGTGGTGGCAGAGCTTGACCGTGGGGAACTTGGCCGCGAGCCACGTCATCGTCGTCCACGACTCCAGGAAGGGGTCGTTCTCGTCGGCGAAGCCGTAGAAGTGGTCCGCCAGCCAGACGCAATCGAAGTGCTGGAAGGCCGTCGGCAGGATGTTCCGCTCCTGGTACATCACGATCGGCTCGTGGCCGCTGTCGGGCAGGCCGATCACGGGGGACACCCATCCGAAGGTGAGTTCGTCAGTCACGCGCGTGTCTCCTTCTCGCCCCGCGCTCGCCGCCACGCGCGGCCACAGGGGGCGCGGCGGAGGATACACGAGCCGCCCGCGCCCCGCCGTTGGCCGCGCCCCCGCGGCGTTGCGGCCCGGCCAGTGTGCTAGGCTGAGTCAGCGGAGCGCCCCATGAGGAACGAACTGCTCGACCGCGAAATCGCCGCCTACGAAGCGCGCCAGGACGAGATGGAGCGCGAGTACATGGGCAAGTGGGTCGTCTTCCACGACCAGCAGTTCATTGGCTCGTATGACACCTTCGAGGCCGCCGCCGAGGACGCCATCGGGCGCTTCGGGGCCGGGCCGTACTTGATCCGGGAGGTGGGGGCCCCAAGGGTTGTGCGGCTGCCCGCCTCCATCCAGGCCTACCTGACGTAATGGCGACCGCCGACGTTGGTTTTCCGGCCCAGCCTGACAGGCTCGTGCTCACTGGGCCCACCATCCCCGTCCACATCGGCGCTGGCCGGGACTTCGTGGAGAGTTCCGGTGCGCGTCAGCATCTCGCCCTCGTGGATACCGGCGCCCTGGACAACTGCATCGACCTCGACTTCGCCAACGCGATTGGTCTGAACCCGTCGGAGTACGTTACCGGCGCTGGCGTTGGCGGGCTCTATGAGACCGAGATGTACGCCGCCCATGTCTACATCCCGGCGCTCGACTACGTGGTGATGGGCAACTTCATGGGCGCGCGCCTGCTGGCGGGAGGCCTGCCCCACGCGATTCTGCTTGGCAGAACGTTCCTGCGGAACTTCTCCATGACCTACGACGGCGGCGCGGGCAGCGTCACGCTCACCGCGCTGCCGCTGTCCTGAGACCTCACGGCGGCGCCCTAGCGCGGGATGACCGGCAGCGTGACGTGCGACGGGTGCTGGGCGTCGTGGAGCACGGTCTGGGCGGCGGGCACGAGCGTGCTCTCGCTCTCGACGGGCGTTCCCGTGTTCGGGTTGCGGTCGAAGCGGGGGAAGCACGACGAGCTGATCTCGATGCGGATGCGGTGGCCCGCGAGGAAGACGTGGCTCGTCGCCCACAGGTCGATCTCGTAGCGGTAGGGCTGGCCCGGCGTCAGCAGCGTGGGGTTGCTGGCGGAGTCGCGGTAGCGCGCGCGGATCATGCCGTCCTGCAGGTTCTGCGCGTAGCCGTCGGGGTACACGTCCACGAGCTTCGCCGTGAAGTCCGTGTCCACCGCCGAGGAGGCCGCCCAGAGCGTCACCCGCAGCGGCCCCGTGACCTCCAGGTCGTCGCTGAGGACGTCGCTCGTGTAGACGAGCACGTCGTCGCGGGCCTCGGCGGGGCGCTGGTCGAAGGCCCCGCGCGCGATGATGAGGTTGTTGCCGCCGAGGCTGGGGACGGGGTCGTGGGGGTCGTAGACGAAGCGGTCGGGCGGCTCGGTTCCCGGAGGCTCGGGGCTGAGGGCGCCGTCGCCGTTGAGGCTGTTGGCGGAGCCGCCGCTGTGCAGGTACCAGGGCGTGTACTCGGTGCGCGCGAGCGGCCACTCCTGCTCGTCGCGCCAGCGGTTCTCGCCCATCACGAAGATGCGCACGGGGGCTTCGTCCATGATCCCCGTGTCCTCGCCCTTCAGCCAGTGGCCGAACCAGCGCCGCTGCATCTCCATGAAGTCGATCTCGGCCTCGGGGCCGAAGTCGAGGTCGCCCGTGCCGCCGCTGGTGGGGAGCGAGTAGCCGATGTGGCCCCAGGGGCCGACGAGCAGGCGCTGCTTGCCGCGCGCGTTCGGCCCGCCGAGCGCGTTGATCCCCTCGTAGCCGGAGAGCGTGCCCTCCAGGAAGATGTCGTACCAGGAGCCGAAGTGGAGCATCGGCACGTCCACGGTGTGGAAGCCGCGGCGCACGTTGATCTCGTGCCAGAAGGGGCCGTCGCCGGGGTTGTTCAGGTAGTCGCCGAAGTAGGGCGCGCTGTCCTTCATGCGCTCGATCCAGTCGGTCAGGGGCACGTGCGCGTAGCCCTCGGGGGTGAGGGGCTGGGCGAAGAAGCCGTGCTCATCGGGCGGGTCGAGGTAGCCTTCGAGCGTGTCCATCTCCGCGCCCGTGAGGCCCTTGCGTTCGAGCGTGTTGCGCCCCTTCAGCAGGGAGTAGGGCACCATCCAGCCGTGCTCCAGCGCGCCGCCCGCGTGGCGCGTCCAGCTCTGGCGGTGGTCGCAGGCGCCGGAGACGGGCGCCATCGCCTTCAGGTGGGGCGGCGAATGGGGCGCGAGCTGGTACTGGTCCGCCCCCAGGTAGGACTGGCCCAGCGTCCCCACGTTGCCGTCGCACCACGGCTGCTCCGCCAGCCACTCGACGGTGTCGTAGCCGTCCGGCCCCTCGGAGAGGTGGGGCGTGTACTCGCCCTCGGAGCCGAAGCGCCCGCGGCAGTCCTGGGTCACGTAGGCGTAGCCGAGCGGCAGCCAGAAGTCGATGCCCGTGCCCTCGCGGCCCGTGGTGCGCCCGTAGGGCGAGCGCGACAGCAGCGTGGGGAACGGCCCCGGCCCGGCGGGGCGGTAGACGTCGCACTCCAGCCGCACGCCGTCCCGCATCGGGATCATGACGTTCTCTTCCACGGTCACGTCGATGCCGAACATCTCCGTCATGGCGGTCTCCCTCTGGCTCCCGGTGTGAAGCGGGGGCAGGGTACACGACCGCGGGGGCGGGCCGCGTGATCAGCCTTCGGGCGCGCCGCTCCCGATGAACTCGTCCGGGGTGGCCATGAACGTGAGGCGGCACTCCAGCGAGCAGAAGTAGTACCAGCGCCCGCGGTAGAAGCGCTTCGCGCCGTGGCCGCTGCCGCGCTCGGGCGCGCCGCCGGGGACGCGGCCGGTGACGGCGTCGACGTCGCCCTCGGCGATTTCGCGGCGGCAGACGAGGTCTAGCGCCAGGGCCGCACCTCGTCGAGCGTGGCGGCGGCGAGGCGCAGGCACTCGTCCGCGCTGCCCCAGGCGAGGGCGCGCTCCTTGCCGCGGCGGCTGAAGAAGTGGAGGTCGTACTCCTCCGTGTAGCCGATGCCGCCGAAGAGGATGTGCGCCTGCATGGTGACCTCCGTGGCGGCGCGCGAGGCGAGCGCCTTGGCCTTCGCGATCTCGCGCTCGCTGGCGATGCCCTGGCCGACCTGCCAGACGGCGCGGTAGGCGAGGAAGCGCGCCGCGAGCGTGTCCGTGGCCATGTTCGCGCAGTGGTGCTGCACCGCCTGGAAGGAGCCGATGGGCCGCCCGAACTGGACGCGCATGCCCACGTACTCGACCGTCATGTCGAGCGCCTGCTGGGCGTTGCCGAGGCACTGGACGGCGCAGAGCGCGCGCCCCGCCTGCCGCAGGAAGCGGAGCGCCTCCGCCCCGCCCGCGCGCCGCGCGGGGGCGCCCTCGTAGGAGCCGTGCGCGACCGGCGTGCGCGCGATCGTGCTGAGCGATTCGGTCGCGACGCCCTCGCCGCGCGCGTCCACGAGCCAGAGGCCGCGCTCGCCGCCGTCCCCAGTCTCCGTCGCCTCCACGAGGTGGTGCGTGACCTCCGCGCCGTAGTCGATGAAGCGCGCCGCGCCCGTGAGCGCGCCGTCCGTGACGCGCGGGGCAGCGCCATCGTTGGCGTCCGCCGCCGGGCCCGCCAGCGCGGGCGCGATGGTGACGCTCCCGCCGGTGACGCCGCGCACGACCTCGTCCGCGAGCGCTTCGTCGCCGTGGCGTTCGATGGCGAGGGCGGCGGCGGTCGTCTCCAGGAAGGGGATGATGCAGGCGCGCCGCGTCAGCGCTTCGAGGAGGACGGCGGCGTCGGTCAGTTCGCCGCCCTCGCCGCCGTGCGCTTCGGCGAAGGGCAGGGCGAGGAAGCCGCCGCCCTGGAGGTGGTCCCAGAGGGGCTGGTCGATGCCGCCCTCGCGTTCCAGTTCGCGGATGCGGTCGAAGGGCGCCTCGTTGGCGAGGTAGTCGCGCAGGGAGTCGCGCAGGAGCCGTTGCGTTTCGCTGAGGGTGGTGTCCATGGGCGCTCGCTACCGGGGGAGGCCCAGGCCGCGCTGGGCGATGATGTTGCGCTGCACCTCGTTGGCGCCGCCCCCGAAGCGCTGGATGGGCGAGGCGCGGTAGGTGCGCTCCAGTTCGCCCCCGAGCGGCGCGAAGCCGTCCGCCTCCTCGGTCAGCGCCCCCTCCGGCCCCAGCAGGTCCATGGCCACGCTGCTGATGCGGTAGCGCAGTTCGGAGGTCCAGATCTTCGACATCGAGGCCTCCATCGTGGGCGTGTCGCCGCTGGCCACGATGGAGGCGTTCGTGAGCACCAGCCCCTCCATCACGTCCAGGTCGAGCTCCAGTTCGACGAGGCGGCGGCGCACGGCGTCGTCTTCGAGCAGTTCGGGGCGCTTCCCGCGGATGTGCGCCATGAGCCGGTCGAAGATGTGACGCAGGCCGCCGCCCGCGCCGATCCAGACGCGCTCGTGGTCGAGCGCGTTGGCGATGATGTACCAACCCCGGTTCACCTCGCCGACGAGGGCGTCGCTGGGCACGCGCACGTCCTCGAAGAACACCTCGTTCGTGCGCCCGCCCGACATCGTCATGATCGGTCGCACGGAGATGCCGGGCGTGTCCATCGCCACGATGAAGGTGGAGATGCCGCGGTGCTTGGGGGCGTCCGGGTCCGTGCGGCAGGCCAGCCACACGTGCGAGGCCGTGTCGGCCGCGCTCGTCCAGAGCTTCTGGCCGTTGATGAGCCAGTCGTCGCCGTCCTTCACGGCGAGCGTTTCCAGCGCGGCCAGGTCGGTGCCCGCGTTCGGCTCGGAGTAGCCGAGGCAGAGGGTGATCTCGTTGCTCCAGATGCCGGGCAGGTATTTCTCGCGCTGCGCCTCCGTGCCGAAGCGGTGGATGGCGGGGCCGACCATCGAGCCGAAGCCGCTGCCGTAGGGGATTTCGGCCTTGGCGAACTCCTCGGTCATGACGAACTGGAACCACTGCGACTTGCCCTCGCCGCCCAGTTCCTCGGGCCAGCACATGCGCACCCAGCCGCTCGCCTCCAGCGCCTCGCGCAGGCGCGCCTGCTCGGGCCCCTGCCGGGCGTTTTCGCCGCGGGCGGCGAGTTCCGCGCGCAGGGCGGGCGTATCGAACTCCGCGAGGAAGGCGCGCACCTCCTCGCGGAAGGCTTCGAGTTCCTCGGTCCAGCCGAACTCCATGCCGATCCTTTCGCCCGGCGCTAGGAGCGCCAGGCCCCGGTGCCGGGGAAGTCGTGGTCGATGGCGTCGTGCACGGTCTGCTCGCCCGTGCCGATGATGCGCTTGTGGGTGAAGCGCCAGCGCCCGTCCGCCTCGCGCCGCAGCCGCTCCTGGTAGATGCCGCCGCCGGGGGCCACGCCGGGCTTCGGCCCCGTGCCCACCTCGAGGTAGCTGATGACCGTCGCCTCGTCGCCGTCGATCTCGATGTGGACGTTGGTCGTGCTGTGCTTGCCGGAGAAGACGCCGCCCTCTTCGAGGCCGCGGTAGAGGCCGCCGATCGCCTCGCGCCCCACGAGCCTGCCCTCCAGCGCCTCGCCGTAGCCGCTGATGTCGAGGATGGCGTCCTCGGCGAACAGCGAGATCAGCGTCTCGACGACGTTGGGGATGTCGTGCAGGAGGAGGTACTCGTAGACCGTGCGGCGGACGCCCTCGACGGCCTCCAGGTACTCGATGCGCTGCTCAAGCTCTTCGATCGTGGCCATCTGCGTCTCCTCCGTGTGCGAGACCGCGCGGGGGACGCCGCGGGCGCGAAGCCCGGCGTCCGGGGGCATGCTCGACTGCCGCGCGCGGCCTGTCAACGCCGCCGGGGGGCGGTCCTGCGTTCCCCTCCATACACGTTGACCGATCGGCCCGCAAAGCGCCATGATGCGCGGGCATTTTCCCGCAGGAAGGCGCAGTCCGATGGTGCTTGAGAGCCGCCCAGCCCCCACCCCCACGGGGCGAACCGACGAGCCCGACATGGGCACGGGCCTGATCGAGACGGAACGGTACACCTCCCCCGAGTTCGCGAAGCTCGAATGGGAGCGCATGTGGACGAAGGTCTGGCTCAACGCCGGCCCCCTCTCCGACATCCCCGAGGTGGGCGACCACTTCGTCCACGAGATCGGGCGCGAGTCGTTCATCTTCATCCGCACCGACGAGGACGAGGTCAAGGGCTACTACAACATCTGCCCCCACCGCGGCAGCCGCATCCGCCCCAGCGTGGGCATGGGCCACGCCGAGCAGCTCCAGTGCCCCTTCCACCTGTGGACCTTCGACATCGGGGGCGAACTGCAGACGGTGCCCGACCGCCAGCATTTCGTGAACGGCATCCCCGAGGACAAGCAGCGCCTCTCCGAGGTGCGCGTCGAGACGTGGGCGGGCTGGGTCTGGTTCAACATGGACGACGAGGCCGAGTCGCTGCAGGAGTACCTGGGGGTGATGCCCTCCCACCTCGACCCCTACCGGCTGGACCAGTACCACGTGGTCGATGACTACGTGCTGGAGTGGGCGTGCAACTGGAAGTTCGCGGTGGACCAGTTCGCGGAGATCTACCACTTGCCCGCGCTCCATCCGCAGCTGCTGGAGTACTTCGACCACCTGGCCACGCCGCTGGACGTGTACGACGGGGGCAAGCACAGCCGCCAGCTGATCCGCATGGGCCTGCCCGATCCGAGCTGGACGGACGACCTCGCCCAGCGCTTCGGCTACGAGAACAAGGACGAGTTGACCCGCCAGCAGCGGGCGAACCTGGAGGACTGCGGCGTCGATCCGGACACGTTCGGGGGGAAGGCGCGCGACCTGCCGCCGTTCATGGCGCAGGCGCGCCGCGAGTGGGGCAGGCGCATCGGCATGGACTTCGACCTGCTCGTCGATGAGCAGCTGGTGGACAACTTCCACTACATGATCTTCCCCAACCTGACCTTCAACCTCACCTACGGGTCGTTCCTCTTCTTCCGTCCGCGCCCGCATCCGACGGACCCGAACAAGTGCTACTGGGACTACCAGGTGTACGCGCGCGTGCCGGAGGGGGCGCCCCCGCCCCGCCGCCCGGCGACGGTCTACGGGACGGCGCGCAACCACCCCGAGTTGTTCGAGGCGCTGGAGCAGGACATGGCGCAGGCCCAGATCGTGCAGGAGTCCTACCACTCCAAGGGCTTCAGCGGCATCCTGCTGAACAGCGAGGAGCGCCGCATCCGCGCGATGCACCACGCCCTCGACCAGTACCTCTACGGCCCCGACCGCTAGACCGCCCGCGAACGGCGAAAGGAGCGAGCGATGGCACACCCGACGGACGCGACGGCCCCGGCCGCCGGCATGGTCAACATCCTCAGCGTCATCCGGCGCTACCGGCTGCGGGACTTCCCCCGCCGCTTCAGCCCCGACGACCTGCACCACGTCGGCATCCCCTTCATCGACGTGGACCGCACGATGCACGCGCTCAAGCTGCTGGACCTGGTGGCGCCCGACGAAACGCCCACCGAGCGCTTCCAGCAGATCCAGGATTGCGGCTCGGAGGAGGAGTACCACGCCGCCCTCGAACAGCTCCTGCGCCACGTCTACGAGCCGGTCTTCGAGATGGTCCCCGATCCGGCCAAGGCGAGCGACATGAAGCTGCGCTCCGTCTTCCGCGAGTACGAGCCGCCCGAGGAGCGCGAGCGCATGGTCGCCCTCTTCCGCGCGCTCTGCGCCGAGGCCGCGCTGATCGACCAGGCCTCCGGCCTGATCCCGCCGATCCTCGGTACGTCATCGCGCAACCGCCAGGTGATGCAGCAGTACCAGAAGACGGAATCGCAGTCCTGACCGGTGGCGAGCGAACCGGGCGGAGGCACTGGGGGCGCCCTGGGCGACCTGCGCGTCGTCGAGTGCGCCCAGGGCGTCACGGGGCCGTTCTGCGCCAAGGCCTTCGCCGACCTCGGCGCGGACGTGGTCAAGGTTGAGCCGCTCGCGGGCGACGCCAGCCGCGCCCACGGCCCCTTCCCCGGCGACGAGCCGCACCCCGAGCGCAGCGGGCGCTTCCTCTACCTGAACACGAACAAGCGCGGCGTCGCCCTCGGCCTCGGCGGCGAGGCCGGGCGCGAACTCCTGCGCGATCTCGCGGCGACCGCCGACATCTTCATCGCCGACCTGCCGCCCGCGGACTACGCCGGACTGGGCCTCGATTACGGGGCGCTGAGCGCGCGCAACGCGGGCCTCATCATGGTCTGCGTCAGCCCCTACGGGCTCAGCGGGCCGTACCGCGACTACCGCGGTACCGCCTTCACCGCCTTCCACGCGGGGGGCATGGGCCGCGAGACGCCCTACAACGAGATCACCGACTCCGAGGCGTTCCCGCCGCTCGTGGACGGCGGCGACCAGGGCGACTACCTGACCGCCTGGACGGCGGCCACGATGGCGCTCATCGCCGTCTTCCACCGCGCGACCTACGGCGCGGGGCAGTTGCTGGACGTCTCCGCGATGGAGTCGGTGGCGGCGATGACGCGGATGCCCATCGCCAGCATCGGCTACGGCCAGGAGCCGAAGATCTCGCGCGAGAAGGCGAACTTCCCCTGGGTCATGCCCTGCAAGGACGGCCACGTCTCCTTCGCGCCCTTCCTGCTGGACCACTGGTGGCGCGCGGTCGTCGACATGATGGGCAGCCCCGACTGGGCCGTGAGCGAGGCGTTCGCGACGACGATGGGGCGCGTGCAGAACGCCGACGTGGTCGAGCCGCTGACGGTCGAGTGGCTGATGGAGCACACCAAGCAGGAGATCTACGAGATGGCCCTCGCCCGCAACGTCGCCTGCTTCCCCGTGAACACGATGGAGGAGGTGCTCACCTCGCGGCAGTACGCCGCCCGCGACTTCTTCGTGGACGTGGAGCACCCGCAGGCGGGGACGCAGCGGCAGCCGGGCGCGGCGGGCCTCTACTCCGATACGCCCTGGGCCGTGCGTCGCCCCGCGCCCTTGCTCGGCGAGCACACGCGCGAGGTGCTGCGCGAACTGGGGCGCAGCGAGGCGGAGGTCGCGGCGCTGGCGGCGTCCGGCGTCGTGGCGGAGGCGCCGGGGGCGTCGCCATGACCATGAACAACCGCCCCCTCGAAGGCGTGCGCGTGGCCGACTTCGGCTGGATCCTGGCGGGGCCGTACGCGACGGCCTGGCTGGGCAGCCTGGGCGCGGAGGTCATCCGCATCGAGTCCCAAAGCCGCCTCGATTTCCACCGCCAGAACCTCGGCGCGGGCGCGGACGGCGTGCCCGGCATCAACCGCGGGGCCGTCTTCAACTCGCTCAACTTCAGCCGCAAGAGCGTGCGCCTCAATCTCGCCACGCCGCGCGGGCTGGAGCTCGCGAAGGAGCTCGTGCGCCAGAGCGACATCGTCATGGAGAACTACGCGGCGGGCGTGATGGAGAAGATGGGGCTCGGCTACGAGGCGCTGAAGGCGATCAACCCGCGCATCGTCATGATCGCGACCTCGCCCCTCGGCCAGACCGGCCCCGACCGCGCGGCCACGGGCTGGGGCCCCAACGTGCAGGCCTATGCGGGCCTGCCCCACCTGACCGGCTACGAGGGCGGCCCGCCCTCCGGCCTCGGCGGCCTCTACCCCGACTTCATGATCGGCACGGTGATGGCGTTCACGGCGCTCTCCGCGCTGCACGCGCGCAACCGCACGGGCGAAGGGCAGTACGTGGACCTCTCGATGGCGGCGATCGTCTCGACCATGATCCCCGAGGGCCTCATGGAGTTCGCCATGAACGGACGTGAGCCGCCCCGCCCCGGCAACCGCTCGCCGCGGCGCGCGCCCCGCGGCGTCTACCGCTGCGCCGGCGACGACAAGTGGGTCGCGATCGAGGTCGAGAGCGACGCGGCCTGGCGCGGGCTGGCGGAAGCGCTGGGCAAGCCCGGGTGGGCCGGCGACGAGCGTTACGCGAGCGCGGAGGGCCGCCGCGCCGCGCACGACGAGATCGACGCCGCCATCACCGCCTGGACGCGCGAGCGCTCGCACTACGACGTGATGCGCGCGCTGCAGGCCGCTGGCGTGGCCGCCGCCCCCTGCCTCGACCCCCACGAGCTGCTCGACGACGAGGCATGGCCGAGCGCGGCCTCTACGTGGAGATGGACCGAGCGCGGCCCCGATGGTCGGTCGGCTCGCGCAAGGTCGCGGGCCTGCCCGGGCGCTACAGCGACATCGAGGCCTGCGACTACGGCCCCGCGCCCCTCTTCGGCCAGCACAGCGAGGAGGTCAGCCGCGGCCTCCTCGGCCTCAGCGCGGAGGAATACGAGCGCCTCGTGGCGGAAGAGGTCATCTGGTAGCGCGGGCGGGCTATACGGAGCCGCGCGCCCTGCCCGTGCTGTAAGGTTCGCGGACGCCGCCTTGTCCCGCCGCGGTGCGCGGCGGGCGTTGTGAACGGGGTGGCGGCGCAGGAGGCGTCCCAGTGGTCAATTTCGGTGTGTTCATGTTCTGCACGGCGAACACGATGCAGCCCGCGGAACTGGCGATCGCGGCGGAGGACCTCGGGTTCGAGTCGCTCTACTTCCCCGAGCACACCCACATCCCCATGCGCCGCTGGAACGGCGAGCCGCCCGACCGCTACGGCACCGTCACCCTCAACCGCGAGGGCATCCGCCCCTACGGGCGGCCCTCCGACCTCGACACGTTCACCTTCGCCGAGGAGTACATCAGCCTCTACGACCCGTTCATCGCGATCGCGACGGCGGCGGCGGTGACGGAGCGGCTCAACTTCGGCACGGCCATCTCGCTCATCAACCAGCACGACGTGATCACGTTCGCGCGCGAACTGGCGTCGCTGGACCGGCTCTCGCAGGGGCGGCTGTCGATCGGGTTCGGCGGCGGCTGGTTCCCCGACGAGATGGCCGACCACGGCATCCCCTTCGAGCACCGCTGGCAGATCGCGCGCGAGCGCATCGAGGCGATGCGCGAGCTCTGGACGAAGAAGGAGCCCGAGTACCACGGCGAGTTCGTCAACTTCGACAAGTGCTGGATGGACATGAAGCCGATGCGGCGGGGCGGGCCGCCCTTCCTGCTGGGGACCAACTCGAAGCCCGCCCACCGGCGCGTCGTCGAGTACTGCGACGGCTGGCTCGCGCCGCCGGGGACGCCGGAGATGCTGCGCGAGGGCATCGAGCGCATCCGCCGCATCGCCGACGAGAAGGGCCGCTCGATGGACACGATCGACCTGAACGTGCTCGGGCCGGTCAGCGACGAGAAGCACGCGGAGAGCCTCATCGAGATGGGCTTCGACCGGCTGATCATGTGGATCCACATCGGCACGCCCACCGACGTGTACCCCCAGCTCGAACGGTACGCACGGATCAAGGACGAGTTCGAAGGGGCCTGACCGGCCACGGCGCAAGGGAGCGCGACCATGCCCATCCACGTCGACATCAAGGACCACATCGCCGTCGTCACGCTGGACAATCCGCCGGTGAACGCGATGGCGGCGGACTGGGACGTCCCCGCCGTGTTCGACGCGATCTCCGATAACGCGGACGTGCACGTGGCGGTGCTGACGGCGGCGGGCGACCGCGCCTTCTGCGCGGGGGCCGACATCAAGGCCCGCGCCGCCAACCGCGACCCCGATGCGCCCCCGCCCCCCAGCGGCGTCGGCAACCGCCGCGTGCGCGAGATGTTCTACTCGATCCAGGAGTGCGCGGTGCCCGTCATCGGGGCGATCAACGGGCCGGCGCTGGGCGGGGGGCTGGCCATCGCCGCCTCGTGCGACTACCTGATCGCGTCGGAGAAGGCGACCTTCGGCCTGCCCGAGATCGACGTGGGCCTGCTGGGCGGGGCGCGCCACTTCATGCGCCTGCTGACGAACTGGGGCCTCGTGCGCCGCCTCCACTACACGGCGGAGCGGCTCGACGCGCAGGAGGCGCTGCGCCTGGGGATGGTTGTGCAGGTCGTCCCCCACGAGCAGTTGATGGAGGCGGCGATGGCGGACGCGCGCCTGATCGCGTCCAAGATCCCGCTGGGCATTCGGCTGGCGAAGGAGAGCCTGCACCTGATCGAGAACATGGACGTGAAGAACGGCTACCGTTTCGAGCAGACGCGCACGGCCATCCTGACGAAGACGGAGGACGCGGCGGAGGCGCGCAAGGCGTTCGTCGAGCGCCGCCCGCCGGAGTTCACGGGGCGGTAGGCGGGCGGGGCGCCGCCGCCCCCGCGCCCCTCGACCCGTCCTGTGGTACAAGTCCCCAGGGAGGCGCGCATGACGGCGGCGAAGCGCACGGAGGCGGTGCTGCGCTACTTCCGCGCCGTGGCCGACGTGCGCGACAGCGGCGGCGGGACCGCCGAGCGCTCCTATTACCCGGCGCTCGAAAACCTGCTGAACGCCGTCGGGGACACGCTCGATCCCAAGGTGCGCTGCGTCACCGAACTGGCGGATATGGGCGCGGGCCATCCCGACATGGGCCTCTACAGCGCCCGCCAGCTGCGCAAGGGGGAGGACCGCCCCCTGCCCGAGCGCGGCGTGGTCGAGGTGAAGCCCCCCAGCAGGGACGCCCCGGAGACGGCCGCCGGTGAGCAGGTCCGCCACTATCGCGGCCTCTACGGTCTCGTCCTCGTGACCAACCTGCGCGAGTTCCTGCTGCAGGAGGAGGGCGAGAACGGCGAGCGGCGCACGCTCGAATCGTTCACCCTCGCCGCCAGCGAGGAGGAGTTGCTGCTGCTCATCCGGCGGACGGACGCGCAGACGCGCAAGGTCCGCGCCGGGCTGGGCGAGTTCCTCTACCGCGCGCTGAGCCATCACGCCGCGCTCACGGAGCCGCGCTTCCTCGCCGTCCAGCTCGCCTCCTACGCCCGTGATGCCCTCGCCCGC
Source organism: Tepidiformaceae bacterium (assembly GCA_963664025.2). GTDB lineage: Bacteria > Chloroflexota > Dehalococcoidia > Tepidiformales > Tepidiformaceae > UBA2991. The sequence continues at coordinate 628,490 of OY760861.2, forward strand.
GTGGAGGAGGCGGGCGCCTCCCCGCGTCTCGCCGCCTTCCGCGACGCGCTTGAGGACGCGCTCGGCATCCAGTTCGAGGGCGAACGCGGCGATCGCCTCTTCCGCTCCACGCTCGTCCAGACCCTCTGGTATGGCGTGTTCTCGGCATGGGTGCTGTGGGCGCGGGAACGGCTGAACCTTGCCGACGCAGGCACGTTCAACTGGCGCGAGACCGACTGGAACCTGACCGTCCCCGTGCTCGCTGCCCTCTTCCGGCAGACGGCCTCCCCTGCCCAGCTTCAGCCCCTCGGCCTCGTCGAGGTGCTCGACTGGACGGCGGCCACACTCGACCGAGTTGAAAAGCGCGACTTCTTCCGCCGCTTCAACGAGGGTGAGGCCGTCCCCTACTTCTACGAGCCATTCCTGGAGGCATTCGACCCCGATCTGCGCAAGCAACTGGGCGTCTGGTACACGCCGCCCGAGGTCGTGCGCTACATGGTCGCGCGCGTCGACCGCGCCCTGAAGGACGACCTCGGCATCGCCGAGGGGCTGGCTGGCGAGAACGTCTACGTGCTCGATCCCTGCTGCGGGACGGGCGCCTACCTCGCCGAAGTCCTGCGTCGCATCGACGCCAACCTTGTGAGCGAGGGCGCGCTGCGCGGTTCGGCCGTGCGCAAGGCGGCGATGGAGCGCGTCATCGGCTTCGAGATCATGCCCGCGCCGCTGGTCGTCGCCCACCTGCAGGTCGGGCTCGCCCTCGCCGGGCTCGACGCCGCCCTGCCGGAAGGAGGAGACGCGCGACCGGCCATCTACCTCACGAACGCGCTCACCGGCTGGGAGCCGCACACGAACAAGCCCTTGCCCTTCCCCGAACTGGAGGAGGAGCGCGACCGCACCGACGAGGTGAAGCAGTCCACGCCCGTCCTCGTCATCCTCGGCAACCCGCCCTACAACAGCTTCGCGGGCGTGGCCGTCGCCGAGGAGCGCGAACTCTCCGTGGCCTACCGCGAGACGAAGCGCGTGGCGAAGCCGGAGGGCCACGGCCTCAACGACCTCTACGTGCGCTTCTTCCGCATGGCCGAACGGCGCATCGCGGAGAAGACGGGCCGAGGCGTAGTCTGCTTCATCAGCAACTACTCGTGGCTCGACGGCCTCTCGCACACGGGCATGCGCGAGCGCTACCTGGAAACGTTCGACGCCATCCGCATCGACAACCTGCACGGTGACCGCATCATCTCCGAGTACGCACCTGACGGGCGCACCAGCGAGACGGTCTTTGCCCTCCGTGGCCAGTCGCCGGGCATCAAGATCGGGACCAGCATTACCCTGCTGTCCCGCTCGGGGCCTGTGGACCCAGCAGCAGGGACACACATCAAGTACCGTGATTTCCACGAAGCGAAGGCTGAGGAACGAAGGCGGGCCCTTCTCAGCAGCCTCGACGCCATCGACATCAACGCGGGCTACTCGGACCTACAGCCGGATCTCCGGCTGGGCTTGCCGTTCAAGCCGGCGCCAGTCAGCGAAGGCTGGTTCGAGTGGCCCGCGCTGCCCGATCTGTTTCCGCAGTCGTTCCCCGGCGTCAAGACCAGTCGCGATTCGTTTCTCGTTGATATCGATCGTGACCGGCTCGAAGCGCGTATCGCGGACTACTTCGATGCGGACATGGACAACAGTGAGATCGCGCGCCGCTATCCGATCGCGATGAAGGCCACGGCGAGATTTGACGCGCCTGCGATCCGCAACACACTGCTGTCGCGCGGAGGACCGAACGAAACGGGCTTCATTCGATACGCCTACCGGCCCTTCGACAACCGCTGGCTCTACTGGGAGTCGGAGACAAAACTCCTTGACGAGAAGCGAGCCGACTACGTGCCGCATGTGTTTGAGGGCAATCTGTGGCTCTCCGCCGCACAGCACCTGCGGAAGGGCGAAGTGGAACCACAAGCGTGCTTCACACAGCATCTGGGTTCGCTGCATCTGATCGAGCGAACGGCGCTCCAGTTCCCAGCGCGACTCCGCCACGAGGTTCAGCGGGACGGTGTGAGCACCACCGTGCGCCGTCCCAATCTCTCGGCCGAGGCTCAGCGGTACTTGGAGATGCTCCGGGGTGACCAAAACGATCGGGTTCCGAATGCGATCAGATCGCATTCGGAACCCGATCGCGATTTCCAGGGTCCGACAGTCGAGGACCTGTTCCACCACGTGCTGGCCACGCTCCACGATCCCGCCTACCGCGAAGAGAACGCGGGGGCGCTGCGCATGGGTTGGCCGCGCATCCCCTGCCCGGGCTGGCCCGATGGCGGCGAGCGCGAGGAGTCGCGGGCGACGCTGCTCGCATCGGCGGCGCGCGGTCGCGAACTGGCGAAGCTGCTGGACGTGGACAAGCTCGTGGAAGGCGTGACGGCGCCCGCTATCCGCCCCGAACTCGCCGCCATCGCCGAGCCCACTGTCGTTGCCGACGACTGGGAGAACATGCGGGGAGAGGATTTCGCCCTCACGGCGGGCTGGGGGCACTTCGGCGCGGGCGAGGCGGTCATGCCTGGACAGGGCCGCCTCACCGAACGCCCCTTCGCGGACGCCGAGCGCGCGGCGATGGGCGAGGCGGCGGTCACGCTCGGGGACAGCACGTTCGACGTGTACCTCAACGACCGCGCGTACTGGCGCAACGTCCCGAAGGCGGTCTGGGAGTACAAGCTGGGCGGCTACCAGGTGCTCAAGAAGTGGCTCTCCTACCGCGAGCGCAAGGTGCTCGATCGCGACATGACGCCGGACGAGGTCGCGCACTTCCGCGACGCGGCTCGCCGCATCGCCGCCATCCTGCTGCTGACGGGGCGGTAGGCGGGCGGGGCGCTAGCCCCCCGCTCCATTGACGGGCGCGGGGCAACCTGCGAGCATCGCCGCCCACCTACGCATTCACGGGAACGAGGCGATCAATGCTCTCCGCGGAAGACCAACTGGCGATCATGGACCTGAGCGCGCGCTACTGCCACGCGACCGATTCGCACAACGCCGAGGCCTGGGCGGATACGTTTACCGCCGACGGCGCGATCGAGGCGCCGCAGGGAACCTCGCAGGGGCGCGAGGCGCTCATCCAGTTCGCCCAGGGCGTGAACGGGGCCATGCCCACGGTGCGCCACCACGTCAGCAACCTCGTCATCTGCGGCGACGGCGACAGCGCGACCATGAAGTCGTACCTGAACCTGATCAATACCGACGGGAACGCGACCGTCTTCACCGCGACCTACGAGGACCAGATCGTGCGCGACGGCGACGAGTGGAAGTTCGCCCGCCGCACGATCGTCGTCTAGCGCCGGAACCGGCCCGCCCCGGGTTCGGCGGACCGCACGCGAGCGCGGGAGGCAGCGCATGGACGTCGGGCTGATGGTCGAGGGCCAGCACGGCCTCAACTGGGAGCGCTGGCGGCGCATCCTCGCCACGGCGGAGCGGCTCGGCTTCCCCACGGTGTTCCGCTCCGACCACTTCTTCATGCTGCCCACGCACCAGCAGGACAGCCTCGATCCGTACCTCTCGTTCACGCTGGCGGCGGCGGAGACGGAGCGCGTCCGCTTCGGCCCGTTGGTCACGCCGATCACGTTCCGCCACCCGGCCAACCTGGGGCGCATGGCGGCGCAGATCGACCTGCTCAGCGGCGGGCGCTTCGTGATGGGCGTGGGCGCGGGCTGGAACGCCGCCGAGCACGCCGCCTACGGCCTCGATTTCCCGCCCACGCGCGAGCGCTTCGACCGCCTGACCGAGGCGCTCGGCGTCATGCGCGCGCTCTGGGGCGAAGGCCCCGCCTCCTTCGAGGGCGAGCACTACCGCCTCGACGGGGCGGACTGCCTGCCCAAGCCCGTCGCGGGCCGCCCGCCCATCCTCATCGGCGGCAGCGGCGAGCGGCGCACCCTGCGCCTCGTGGCCGAGTTCGCGGACGAGTGGAACACGCCCGCCATGCCGCTCGACGACTACCGCCGCAAGTGCGAGGTCCTCGAACGCCACTGCGAGGCCGCCGGGCGCGACCCCGCCGCCATCAAGCGCTCGATGATGAGCTTCGGGCTCGTGGGGCCGAACGAGGCCGCCATCGAGCGCCTCCGCGACGTGCTGGAGGGCAAGGGGCTGGGGCGCGGCGGGGCCGGTCCGGCGGCGACCGTCGGCGGGACGACGGACGAGGTCATCGACACCCTCGGGCGGCTGGGCGAACTGGGGCTGGACGAGATCGAGTTCCAGCAGTTCGACTTCGGTTCCGACGAGGTCCCCGAGTACCTCGCCGCCGAGGTCGCCGGACGAGCCCGTGACCTCTAGCGCGTCGCTGCTGGCGGACCTGGAGGCGCGGCTGGAGGCGTCGGGCGGCGAGGGCGCGCTCGCGTTCCTCGCCGGGCGCCTCGGCGACGCCGAGGGGATGGCTTCGGAGCTGGCCGACGCGGACGCCGCCATCCGCGCGGCGGAGCAGGCGGAGGAGCGCTCGGAGTCGTGGATGATGGACGCCTTCGAGCGCTTCCCCATCGTGAACGCCCAGACGTTCCCCCACAGCTCCCACGTGGACCCGCGCGCGCACGCCGTGCTCGCGACGCACCGGCTGGGGCAGGGCTCGGGGCTCTACCTGCCCTCGGAGGTGCGCGCCATGCACGAGCGCGGCGAGGTCTCGATCGAGTGGCGCGCGCGCGAGGGTCTGCGCTTCCGCGTCTTCGCCGCGCTCATGCGCGCGCTGGGCGAGGCGATGGTCGAGGGCGGCGTCGGGCCCGCCGCCTACGTCTCCACCTGCCAGGAGACGGCGAAGGCGCTGGGCGGCATGGAGATCGCCGCGCCCTGATCGGACGCCCCGCGCCCCTTAGGCGATCAGCTTGTCGAGTTCCTCGCGCATCCGCTCCATCGTCTCCGGAACGTCCTCGTCCCGCATCTTCCCGAGGAAGTCCTCGCGGCCCATCATCAGGCGGGTCACGCCGATCTCCTCCAGCTGACCGAGGGGCATGCGGTCGAGGATCGCCGTGCTGCACTGGATCTGCGGGCGGGGCTTGCCCCGCTCCTCCGCCAGCCGCATCAGCTTGGCCGCCTCGTCCGCGAACTCCTCGACCGGCGTGAAGCGCCCGCGCAGGTCCTCGGTGAAGCGCATGTGGACCGCCGGGAGCCAGCCGTCGCAGTAGTTGACGACGCGGTTGAGCACGTTCGGGCCGGCCCCGCCGAGGATGATGGGCGGGTGCGGGTCCTGGACCGGCTTGGGCCACTGCCAGGTCGGGGGGATGTCCACGTGGCGTCCGTGGTACTCGGCGACCTCCTGCGTCCAGAGCGCCTTCATCGCCTCGACCTTCTCCCGCATGAGGCGGAAGCGGGTCGAGGGGTCGACGCCGTGCGCCTCCATCTCCTCGAGGTTCCAGCCCGCGCCGATGCCGAAGACGACGCGCCCGTTGGAGATCTGGTCGAGGGTGGAGATCTCCTTGGCGGTGTGGATGGTGTCGCGCTGGGGGACGAGGGCGAGGCAGGTGATGACCTTGATCGTCTCCGTGACCGCCGCCGCCGCCGCCAGCGCGACGAACGGGTCGAACATGCTCTTGTAGCCCATCGGCGTCTCGGCGGCGAGGGGGAAGTCGGTCGCCAGCGGCATGTGCGAGTGCTCGGGCACGCCCAGGCACTCGAACCCGACGCGCTCCGCCTCGCGGGCGACGTTGACGATGCTCGCGTTGTAGTGCGTGGGCGCGTAGTTCAGGCCGAATTCCATGCCGGACCTCCTGCTTCCTGTCGCTGGCGGGTTCCCGCCGGTGCGTGCTCGCGGTCCTGCTAGCCGGTCAGCTGGTCGACCTGCTCGCGGAGCTTTTCGAGGGTGGGGCGGACCTCGTCGTTCCCCACGGCGTCGAGGCCGCCCCCGGCGACGCCCATCATGATGCGCGTGACGCCGATCTCCTCCAGCTGCCCCAGGGACATGCGGCTGAGGACGTTCGAGGTGCACTGGATCTGGGGCCGGGGCTTGCCCCGCTCCTCCGCCAGCCGCATCAGCTTGGCCGCCTCGTCCGCGAACTCCTCGACGGGCGTGAAGCGCCCACGCAGGTCCTCCGTGAAGTCCAGGTGGACCGCCGGGAGCCAGCCGTCGCAGTAGTTGACGACGCGGTTGAGCACGTTCGGTCCCGCGCCCCCCATGAGGATGGGCGGATGCGGGTCCTGGACCGGCTTCGGCCACTGCCACGTGGGGGAAATGTCCACGTGGCGCCCGTGGTACTCGGCCACCTCCTGCGTCCAGAGCGCCGTCATGGCCTCGACCTTCTCGCGCATGACGCGGAAGCGCGTCTTCGGGTCGGTTCCGTGCGCCTCCATCTCCTCCTCGTTCCAGCCCGCGCCGATGCCGAGCACGACGCGCCCGTTCGAGATCTGGTCGAGGGTGGCGACTTCCTTGGCCGTGTGGATGGGGTCGCGCTGGGGGATGAGGGCGATGCCCGTGCCGACCCGCAGGTTCTCCGTGACGGCGGCGGCGGCGGCCAGCGCGACGAAGGGGTCGTACATGCTCTTGTAGACCATCGGCGTCTCGGGAGCGAGGGGGAAGTCGGTCGCCAGCGGCATGTGCGAGTGCTCGGGAACGAACAGCGACTCGAAGCCGAAGCGCTCCGCCTCCCGTGCGACGACGGCGGGGCTCGCGTTGTAGTGCGTGGGGGCGTAGCTCAGGCCGAACTCCACGAAGACCTCCCGGCGCGCGCCCGGCGCGATTCCCGCCGGCGCAGCGCGCCTAAGCCTACCGGTTCGCGTCCGCGGATGCGCCGTCGCTCCCCGGCGGCGCTTCCCAGATGGCCGTGCGCGGGTGGAAGGCGGCCCACGCGAACCAGAAGGGCGTGTCGTGCGCCGCTGGCGGCAGCCGCGCGCCCGCCAGCGGCCCCGAGACCGCCAGCCCCGTCACGTCCCAGCGCGACCCCGTCTCCTCGTCGCGGAAGCGCCCGGGTTCGCCGGCGTCGGGCGCGAACGTGAGGGCGCGGCCTTCCGCCTGCGGCAGGTAGGCGGCGGCGGCGCCGATGTCGCGCGAGGCCGCGATCTCGAAGTCGTCGAGCGGCGAGAGCGTACCCGGGGACCACAGCACGACGACCGCGCGCCCCGCCAGCTCCACGCGCGCCACCGCCGCCTCGCGCAGCGCCGCGAACGGCACGGCGACGGCCTCTTCCCCGCCCCCGAGCGCCACCACCCGCTCCAGCGCGGGCAGCCGCGAATCGGGCCGCTGCCTGAAGAAGCGGGGGAAGCCGCTGTCGTAGCCGGGGAACGGGTTGTGCCCGTAGCGGTAGCCGAAGCCCGTCTCCTCCGTGAGCACGTCGGCTTCGGGGAAGGCGCGCCGGAAGTCTCCGAAGGCGATGACGCTCACCGGCAGCGCCCGCAGCTGGACGCCCGCGTGGCGCCCGACGATGCCCTCGCCCGTCGCCTGCTGCCACCACGTCTCCGTCTGCCGGTCCCACATGATCAGGTCGGAGTGGCGCAGGTTCCCCGACACGCCGAAGTCGAGCGTCTCGCCGTCCACGCGCCGGTCGAAGGCGAGCACGGTGTTGCACAGCGGGCAGAAGGTGGCCGCCACGGGTACGCCCGCGACCTCGTCGTTGACGATCTCGTGGAAGGTGAGGACGTGCAGCGGGTAGCCGCGCGCGACCTCCCCGACGCGCAGCACGGCGACCGGCAGGTTGTCCGCGTAGTCCACGCGGTCGAGCGGGGCGAAGCGGGCGACGCCGTAGGGGCCATCGGTGCTGACCGCGCCGGGCGCGTCCAGCGCGAGGATGCAGTCGCGCGCGCCGCAGCCCCGCACGATCTGTCCGAAGGGCACGGTGTGCCGCGACCAGTCCTGGTCCGGCCAGTCGCGGCAGAAGTCCGGCGGCAGGCGCACGATGTCGACCTGCCCCGAGGGGTCGGTGTGATGCGCGTAGGGGCACTCGGCGTCCGCCGCGGCGGCGGTTGTGGCCGGAGCGGTGGGCGTGGCCTCGGGGACCGGCGGGGCCGGGGCGCTCCCGCCGCACGCGACGGCCAGCAGCGCCAGTACGGCGGCGAGCGCGAGCGTTCGCTTCACGCCCCCGATGGTACCGCGCGACCGCGCGTCTCCGTGCGCGAGCGGCAGGCAAGCAGAAGGCCCGCCCTTGCGGACGGGCCTCGCGCTGCTGGCCGGGCGCCGGAGCGCCCGCTGATCGGATCGCCTAGCTCTTGAGCCACATGGACTCGCGGCGGCGGTCGTACATGTTCAGCCAGTCCGGGATGCCCTGGTCCTGCAGACGGGCGCTGAATCCGTAGTACGACACCGAGGCGATGGGCAGCTTCCAGTTGCACCAGTGCCGGTCGAGGATCCAGCGCTGGACCTCGGTGAGCAACTCGGCGCGGGCCTCGACGTCGGTCTCGGCCTCCTGGGCGTTGAGCAACTCCGTGATGGCGGCCGCGTCCTCGGCGATCTCCTTGCGAGGCGACTCCGCGTAGTGGTTGAACGCGTTGAAGCCGTAGGCTCGCGGGTCGTAATGGATGAGGTGGTTGTCGTTGGGGACGCCGGTGGTCCCGCCGACGTCGCCCGTGCCGTAGCTGAGAACCTCCCAGTCTTTCACGTCCGTGCTGCGGTCGACCGCGCGCGCGGCCCAGGAGTTGACGTCGACGGCCTCGACCTCGGTCTCGATGCCGAGCGACACCTCGACGGTCTGGGCCATGAAGTCGCTGATCTCCTGCATCAACGCCGAGCCCGTGGACATGAAGAACTTGATCTTCTCGACGGGCACCTCGAAGTCGGCGGCCGCCCAGAGGGCGCGCGCCTCCTGGGGGTCGTGGCGCAGCCAGCCCTTCAACTCCTCCTGGCTCAGCTTCTGGTAGGCCGGCAGGAGGTCGGAGATGGGCGCCGCGTACTGGCCGCCGAAGGGGCGGAACGTGGCGATGAAGCCCTCGTAGTCCACGGCCTTCTGCAGCGCCTGCCGCGAACGCTTGTCGTGGAATTTGCCGCCGTCCATGCCCTGCCCGGCGAAGCCGCCGGCGGGCACTTCGGCCACGAGCAGGTCGTCCCTGCCCTCGAACTCCGGAAGCTCCAGCGGGTCGATCCCCTGGAACACGTCGAGGTCGCCCGCGATGAAGGCGGCTTTGGCCGCCGTGGCGTCCGGGATGACGCGCGTCTCCCAGGCGTCGATGTACGGTCCGTCCTCGACGAAGCCGTCGTCCGCCGGGGTGTGCTTGTGGTAGTCGGGCCAGCGCTCGACGCGCGTGCCGGTCGAGTCCCGCTTGGTCAGCGTGTAGGGGCCGCTGCCGGAGCCGTGCGGGAGCTCCTGCACGCTGGCCACGTCCTCGACCGTCCCGTCGGCGTGCTCGTAGGAGCCCTCGAACTTGCCGAACTCCTCGACCATCCGCGGGTTCAGGAAGGAGTAGTAGTGCCGTGCGCGGTAGACGGGCGCGTCCGCGTTGGGGCGCGCCCAGTGCTCCGCCACGGTCAGTTCGTCGGTCGCCTCGAAGTCGTCGACGAAGGCGAAGCCGGTGCGCGTGGTGTGCGTGCCGTCGAGCGCGCGGTAGAGCTTCTCCAGCCGTCCGAAGCTGAAGGCCACGGCCTCGGAGTTCACGGGGTCGCCGTTGTGGAACTTCATGCCGGGGCGGATGCTCCACACGAAGGTCGTCGGATCGACCTGCTCGAAGCCCACCATGCCGTCCATCGAGAAGAGGTTCTTCGTCGGCTGGTAGGTGTAGGGCTGCGTCATCGTGGAGTAGATGACTTCGGTGTTGTTGACGTGGAAGACGCCCGGGTCGAGGCCCGCGTCCTCACCCGTTTTCCACATCTTGAGGGTGCCGCCCCGCTTGTAGGAGTCATCCTCGGGCTGGGCGGCGGCCTGGGTGGCGGCCGCTTCGGTGGCGGCGGCGGCAGCCTCGGTCGCCGCCTCGGTGGCGGCCGCCTCGGTGGCGGCGGCCTGCGTCGCGGCGGCCTGCGTGGCGGCGGGCGCATCGCCGTCGTCATCGTCGTCGTCGCCGCAACCCGCGAGGATGGCGGCGGAGCCCGCCGCGGCTACGCCGCTCCCGGCGAGGAAGCTGCGGCGGCTGACCGGGCGGCGCCGGAGCCTCTTCCAGTAGTTCTCGTTGTCGCGCATAACGCGGACCCCCTCCCAGATGTGGGATTGGCGCAGTATACGCGCTCGCGCAAGGGGGCAATACCGGATGGTGAAGCGCACGTGAAAGGGCCCGCCCCGTCGGGCGGGCCCTCGCTTGTGTGGTTGGGCGCTCAGCGAGCGCCCGGGGGCGGAGCGGCTAGGCGTCGGCGAGCCACATGGACTCGCGACGGAAGGCGTAGGCGTTGAGCCAGTCGTTGAGGCCGAAGTCCCGCATGCGCGAGCTGAAGCCGTAGTAGGACACGGAGCTGATGGGGAGGCCCCAGTTGCACCAGTGGTTATCGAGGATCCAGCGCTGAACCTCCGTGAGGATCTCGGCGCGGGCCTCGGTGTCGCTCTCGGCTTCCTGCGCCTCCAGCATCCCGATGAGGGTGACCGAGTCCTCGGCGATCTCCTTGCGGGGCGAGTCGGCGCGGTGGTTGAAGGCGACGTACCCGTAGACGCGGGGGTCGTAGTTGATGAGGTGGCTGTCGTTCGGGAGGCCGGTGGTGCCGCCGCTGTCGCCGGTGCCGTAGCTGAGGATGTCCCAGTCCTTCACATCCTGGCTCTGGTCGTTGGCCCGCGCCGCCCAGCTGTTGATGTCGACGGCCTCGACTTCGGCCTCGATGCCGAGCGAGGTCTGGAGCGACTGGGCCATGAAGTCGCTGATCTCCTGCTGGAGAGGCGGCCCGGTGTACTGGAAGACCTTGATCTTGTCGACGGGATGGATGAAGTCCGCCGCCGCCCAGAGGGCGCGGGCTTCGGCGGGATCGTGGCGGTACCAGGTGGCCAGCTCCTGCTGGCTCAGCTTCTGGTAGTGGGGAAGGAGGTCCGAAATCGGCGCGGCCAACTGGCCGCCGCGCGGGCGAATGGCCTCGATGAAGCCTTCGTAGTCGAACGCCTTCTGGAGCGCCTGGCGGGAGCGCTTGTCGTGGAACTTGCCGCCGTCCATGCCCTGGGAGGCGCGCCCGCCCGCGGGCACCTCGTACACGCGCACGTGGTCCTGGCCTTCGAACTCGGGGAGTTCGAGCGGGTCCACCGAGGCGAAGACGTCGAGGTCGCCGGCGAGGAAGGCGGCCTTGGCCGCCACCTGGTCGGGGATGATGCGCGTCTCCCAGGCGTCGATGTAGGGGCCGTCCTCGACGAAGCCGTCGTCCGCGGGGGCGTGCTTGTGGTAGTCGGCCCAGCGCTCCAGCCGCGTGCCCGTCCCGGTGCGGCTGGCCAGCTTGTAGGGGCCGCTCACCGAGCCTTCGGGCAGGTCGTGGATGCTGTACATGTCCTCCGTCGTTCCGTCCGCCAGTTCGACGGCGCTCTCGAACTTCCCGTATTCCTCGACGATGCGGGGGTTGAGGAACGAGTAGTAGTGCCTCGCGCGGTAGACGGTCGCGTCGGCGTTGGGGCGGCTCCAGTGCTCGACCACGGTGGACTCGTCCGACGCCTCGAATTCATCCACGAAATCGAACCCGGAGCTGGTGACGTGCGTACCGCCCAGGGCCAGGTAGAGCTTGGCGAGGCGGCCGAAGCTGAAGGCCACCGCCTCCGAGGTCACGGGGTCGCCGTTGTGGAACTTCATGCCCGGGCGGATGTTCCAGACGAGGGTCACGGGGTCGACCTGCTCGAAGCCGGTCATCCCATCCATCGCGAAGAGGTTCTTCGTCGGCTGGTAGGTGTACGGCTGGGTCATGGTGGCGTGGGTCACTTCGGTGTTGAGCACGTGGAAGATGCCCGGGTCGAGACCGGCGTCCTCCCCGGTCTTCCACCACTTCAGCGTGCCGCCGCGCTTGTCGGCGGCGCTGGGCTCCTGGGAGGCGGCCTGCGTGGCGGCGGCCTCGGTGGCGGCGGCGGCGGCCTGGGTCGCTTCCGCCGCGGCTTCGGTGGCGGCGGCGGCCTGCGTGGCGGCGGCCTGGGTGGCGGCGGGCGCGTCCCCGCCGTCGTCATCGTCGTCGTCGCCGCAGCCGGCGAGGATGGCGGCGGAGCCCGCCGCGGCCACGCCGCTCCCGGCGAGGAAGCTGCGGCGGCTGACCGGCCTTCGCCGGAGCCTCTTCCAGTAGTTCTCGTTGTCGCGCATGGGCGCCCTCCCTGGTTGGGATGGGCGGAGTATACGCGCTCGCGCACGGGGCAAGGCCACTGCCGCGCGAGGAGCGCACGTGAAAGGGCCCGCCCCACGGGGCGGGCCCTCTGTGTGTGGCTGGGCGCTCAGCGAGCGCCCAGGGGTCGGATGGCTAGCTCTGGAGCCACATGGACTCACGGCGCAGGCTGTAGCCGTTGAGCCAGTTCTCAGCGCCCTGGTCCTGGAGCCGCGAGCTGAAGCCGAAGTAGGAGACCGAGCTGACGGGCAGCCGCCAGTTGCACCAGTGGTTGTCGAGGATCCAGCGCTGCACCTCGGTGAGGAGGACGGCGCGGGCCTCGGGGTCCGTCTCCGCTTCCTGCGCGTTCAGCATCTCAATGATGGTGTTCGAGCCCTCGGCGATCTCGGGCCGCGGCGACTCCGCGTAGTGGTTGAACGCGTTGAAGCCGTAGGCGCGCGGGTCGTAGTTGATGAGGAACGAGTCGTTGGGAATGCCCGACGTGCCGCTCCGGTCGCCTGTGCCGTAGCTCAGGATCTCCCAGTCCTTCACGTCCGTGCTGCGGTCGACCGCGCGCGCGGCCCAGCTGTTGCCGTCAACGGCCTCGACCTCGGCGGTGATGCCGATGGGCCCGAGCGCCTTCTCGATCGACTGCGCCAGGAAGTCGCTGATCTCCTGCTGCAGGGGCGCGCCCGTCGACTGGAAGATCTTGATGTTCTCCACGGGGACGACGAAGTCGGCGGCCTGCCAGAGCTTCTGCGCCTCCGCCGGGTCGTAGCGGTACCACGCCTGCAGATCCTGCTGGCTCAGCTTCTGGTAGGCCGGCAGGAGGCTGGTGATGGGGGCCGCGTACTGGCCGCCGAGGGGACGGATGGCGGCGAGGAAGCCCTCGTAGTCAAGCGACTTCTGCAGCGCCTGCCGCGAGCGCTTGTCGTGGAACTTGCCGCCGTCCATGCCCTGCATGCAGAGCCCGCCGTCACCCGGAATCTCGATGACGCTGACATGGTCCTGGCCCTCGAACTCGCTGACCTCGAGCGGGTCGACTACGTCGAAGATGTCAAGGTCGCCCGCCAGGAAGGCGGCCTTGGCCGCGACCTGGTCGGGGATGACGCGCGTCTCCCACGCGTCGATGTAGGGTCCGTCCTCGACGAACCCATCGTCCGCCGGGCTGTGCTTGTGGTAGTCGGCCCAGCGCTCGACGCGCGTGCCCGTCGCGTCCCGCTTCGTCATGGTGTAGGGGCCGCTGCCGGAGCCGAACGGGAGTTCCTGCACGCTGGCCACGTCCTCGATCGTCCCGTCGGGATGTTCGTAGGAGCCCTCGAACTTGCCGAACTCCTCGACCATCCGCGGGTTCAGGAACGAGTAGTAGTGGGCCGCGCGGTACACGGGGGCATCCGCGTTGGGCCTCGCCCAGCTCTCCGTCACCGTCAGCTCGTCCGTCGCGTCGAAGCTGTCGACGAAGGCGAAGCCGGTGCGCGTGGTGTGCGTGCCGTCGAGCGCGCGGTAGAGCTTCTCCAGGCGGCCGAAGCTGAAGGCGACGGCCTCGGCGTCCACGGGGTCGCCGTTGTGGAACTTCATGCCGGGGCGGACGCTCCACACGAAGGTCGTCGGGTCGACCTGCTCGAAGCCGACCATGCCGTCCATGGCGAAGACGTTCTTCGTCGCCTGGTAGGTGTAGGGCTGGGTCATCGTGGCGTTGTGGATCTCGCGGTTGTTCAGGTGGAAGACGCCCGGGTCGAGGCCGGCGTCCTCTTCCGTCTTCCAGTTCAGCAGGGTGCCGCCGCGCTTGCCCTCGTCGGGGTCCGGCTGGGCGGCGGCCTGGGTCGCGGCCTCGGTCGGCGGCGGCCTCGGTGGCGGCGGCGGCCTGAGTGGCGGCGGCTTCGGTGGCGGCGGCCTGGGTGGCGGCGGGCGCGTCCCCGTCGTCGTCATCGTCGTCGCCGCAGCCCGCGAGGATGGCGGCGGAGCCCGCGGCGGCCACGCCGCTCCCGACCAGGAAACTGCGGCGGCTGACCGGCCTGCGCCGGAGCCTCTTCCAGTAGTTCTCGTTGTCGCGCATTGAAACTGAGCCCCTCCCCAAGTTTGGGGTTTCGCCCAGTATACCCCTCTGCGCGATAGGGGAAGGGTAGGGGAAGGGTACGGGAAAGGCCCGCCCTCGCGGGCGGGCCCTTCGCGGTTCTGGCCGGGCGCCGGAGCGCCCGCTGGTCGATGGCTAGCTCTTGAGCCACATGGACTCGCGGCGGCGGTCGTAGAAGTTGAGCCAGTCCGCGATGCCCTGGTCCTGCAGCCTCGAGCTGAAGCCGTAGTAGGAGACGGTGCTGATGGGCAGGCCCCAGTTGCACCAGTGGTTGTCGAGGATCCAGCGCTGCACATCGGTGAGGAGGACGGCGCGGGCCTCGGGGTCCGTCTCCGCCTCCTGCGCGTTCAGCATCTCGATGATCGTGCTCGCCCCTTCGGCGATCTCCGGGCGGGGCGACTCGGCGTAGTGGTTGAACGCGTTGAAGCCGTAGGCGCGCGGGTCGTAGTGGATGAGGCTGGAGTCGTTGGGGACGCCCGTCGTGCCGCCCACGTCGCCCGTGCCGTAGCTGAGGATCTCCCAGTCCTTGACGTCGGTGCTGCGGTCGACGGCGCGCGCGGCCCAGCTGTTGCTGTCCACGGCCTCGACCTCGGTCGAGACGCCCAGCGGCCCCAGCGCCTTCGCCAGCGACTGGGCCATGAAGTCGCTGATCTCGTGCTGCAGGGGCGCGCCCGTGGCCTGGAACACCTTGATGTTCTCCACGGGGACGACGAAGTCGGCGGCCTGCCAGAGCTTCTGCGCCTCGGCCGGGTCGTAGCGGAGCCACGTCTGCAGGTCTTCCTGGCTCAGCTTCTGGTAGGCGGGCAGGAGGTCGGAGATGGGGGCGGCGTACTTGCCGCCGAGGGGGCGGATGGCGGCGATGAAGCCCTCGTAGTCGAACGCCTTCTGCAGCGCCTGCCGCGAGCGCACGTCGTGGAACTTGCCGCCGTCCATGCCCTGCGAGGCGCGCCCGCCCGCCGGGACTTCGGCCACGAGGAGGTGGTCCTGTCCCTCGAACTCGGGCAACTCCAGCGGGTCGATGCCGGCGAACACGTCGAGGTCGCCCGCCAGGAACGCGGCCTTGGCCGCCACCTGGTCGGGGATGACGCGCGTCTCCCACGCGTCGATGTAGGGGCCGTCCTCGACGAAGCCGTCGTCCGCGGGGGTGTGCTTGTGGTACTCGGGCCAGCGCTCGACGCGCGTGCCCGTCGCGTCGCGCCGGGTCATGGTGTAGGGGCCGCTGCCCGAGCCGAAGGGAAGCTCCTGCACGCTGAACACGTCCTCGAGCGTCCCGTCCGAGTGCTCGTAGGAGCCCTCGAACTTGCCGGACTCCTCGACCATCCGCGGGTTCAGGAAGGAGTAGTAGTGGCGCGCGCGGTAGACGGGCGCGTCCGCGTTCGGGCGGCTCCAGTTCTCCGTCATCGTCAGCTCGTCCGTCGCCTCGAAGCTGTTGACGAAGGCGAAGCCGGTGCGCGTGGTGTGCGTGCCGTCGAGCGCGCGGTAGAGCTTCTCCAGGCGCCCGAAGCTGAAGGCGACGGCCTCCGAGTTCACGGGGTCGCCGTTGTGGAACTTCATGCCGGGGCGGATGCTCCAGACGAAGGTCACCGGGTCGACCTGCTCGAAGCCCACCATGCCGTCCATCGCGATCAGGTTCTTGGTCGGCTGGTAGGTGTAGGGCTGGGTCATCGTGGAGTAGATGATCTCGGTGTTGTTCAGGTGGAAGACGCCGGGGTCGAGGCCCGCGTCCTCTTCGGTCTTCCACAGCTTCAGGGTGCCGCCGCGCTTCTCCGCGTCGGGATCGGCCTGGGCGGCCTGCGTGGCGGCGGCTTCGGTGGCCGCCTCAGTGGCGGCGGCGGCCTGCGTGGCGGCGGCTTCGGTGGCGGCGGCCTGGGTCGCGGCGGGCGCGTCCCCGTCGTCGTCATCGTCGTCGCCGCAGCCCGCGAGGATGGCGGCGGAGCCCGCCGCGGCCACGCCGCTCCCGGCGAGGAAACTGCGGCGGCTGACCGGCTTGCGCCGGAGCCTGTTCCAGTAGTTCTCGTTATCGCGCATGGACCGTGTCCCTCCCAAGGTGTGGCGTTCGCGCATGTCGCGTGTGCTAGCGCCGCGCGGGCGCTGCGAGTTGCGTAGCGTACAGAGCGCTGGCGCTACGGCAAATCGGGCGTGCGGAAGGCTCCGGCGGCCTAGATGCGGCCCCGCAGCCTCGGGTCGAGCGTGTCGCGCAGCGAGTCCCCGAAGATGTTGAAGCCGAAGACCGTGATCGCGAGGGCGAGGCCGGGGAAGACCGCCAGCCACGGCGCCACGCTGAAGAAGCGGCGCGAACTGCCGGAGAGGTCCGCGCCCCAGGAGGGCACGGCGTCCAGCCCGCCGATGGGCACGCCCAGGCCGAGGAAGCTGAGGCTCGCCTCGGTCAGGATCGCCGCCGGCAGCGAGATGCTCGTGATCACGATCATGAGGCCGAACATGTTGGGCGCGACGTGGCGCCACATGATGCGGAAGCTGCTCGATCCGATGACCTGGGCGGCTTCCACGTAGGTCGCCTCGCGCAACTCCAGCACGACGCCGCGCATGATCCGGTAGGTGCCCGGCATGAAGAACAGCGAGATCGCGATCACGAGGTACAACTCCTCGCGTTGGAGCCCCGGTAAGTCGGGCAGATCGGCGCTGATCGAGGAGTGCAGGACGAGCGCCAGGAGGATGCCCGGGATGGTGATGAGCATGTCCGCGAGACGGCCCACGCCGAAGTCGATGGCGCCGCCCGCATAGGCGGAGAGGAGCGCGATCAGGGTGCCCCCCAGCGTCCCGATGAGCACGGTCGCGATGCCGATCTTGAGGGAGATGCGCCCGCCGAAGAGCACGCGCGACCAGACGTCCTTGCCGCGCGCCGTGGTGCCGAACCAGTTGTCGGCGTTGGGGCTTTCGAGCGGCGGGCCGACGGCGAATTCGTTGGGCGGCGAGGTGTTGAGCACGGGCGCGGCCACGGCCAGGAAGACGACGATGACGATGAGGGCGAAGCCCAGCGCCCCGAAGGGCTCGCGGCGCGCCCACTTGAACGGGTTGAACCGCTGGCGCGGGGGAATCGCGTATTCGAGCGCGAGCGCCGCTTCCGCGACTCCCTCGTTGTCCTGGACGGTGGTCTGCTCCTGGGACATGGCTAGTACCGAATCCTTGGGTCAACGACCGTGTACATGATGTCGACGATCAGCGTCACGATCACGAAGACGAAGGAGAAGAACATGATCGTGGCGAGCACGACCGTGTAGTCCTGGTCCGTGACGCCTTCGAGGGCGAGCCTGCCGAGGCCGGGCACCGTGAACAGCGACTCGATGATGACGACGCCGCCGAGGACGGCGCCGAGCTGCAGGCCGAGCAGGGTGATGACGGGGATGAGCGAGTTGCGGAACACGTGGCCCCAGATGACGCGCCGGTCGCGCAGCCCCTTGGCCCGCGCCGTCCGCACGTAGTCGGAGTAGAGCACCTCCAGCATGGAGGTGCGCACGAAGCGGGCCATGCTGGCGGCGCTGGCCAGCGCCAGCGTCATCGCCGGCCAGATGGCGAGGGAGAGGTTGTAGATCGGATCGTCCGTGAAGACGACCCACTGGCGCGCGGGCGTCCAGCCCCACCACAGCGCGGGCAGGTAGATCACGAGGATCGCCAGCCAGAAGTTGGGGATCGAGAGCCCCGCGATCGTGATCCCCCGGAAGGCGTAGTCGAGGATGCTGTTTCTCCGAACGGCGGACAACACCCCCACGGAGATGCCGAACACGGCGGAGAGGAAGATCGTCAGCAGCCCGATCTCGAGCGTGTTGGGCAGCACCTCGATGATGTCGTCCATCACGTCGTCGTGCGGCGGCGTGAGCCGCTCGCCGAAGCTCCCCTGCAGGGCGCTCCAGAGCCAGTCGCCGTACTGCTCGTACCAGGGGCGGTCGAGCCCGAAGCGCTTCTCGAAGTTCTCGAAGGCGCGCGGGTCCGCGTCCCCCACCGAGCCGATGGCCGCGAAGGCCGCGCTCCCCGGGCGGATGTAGAGCAGCATGAAGAGCACGAACGAGATGCCCAGCAGCATGAAGGGCACGGCGACCAACCGGCGGACGATGTAGCGGGTCATAGGCGTTGACCTGGGCGGCGCGGGCGCGCTGGGGCGTCCCCGCTGCTGTCGCCATCCCCCCTTGTGCGCGGCGCGGCCCGCGAGCCGCTCCTGCGCGATTCGGGGGATTCTCTGCGATCCGTTCTGCGTTGGCAAGCATCCCCGCCCCCGTCCCTTTCGCAACGCGGGACGCCTCCCGCCGCCGTACACTCTCCGCGAGGCTGGCGAGGGAGCAGGCGCATGGCTCAGGCAGACGCGAAC
The DNA here is from genome assembly GCA_963664025.2 of Tepidiformaceae bacterium. GTDB lineage: Bacteria > Chloroflexota > Dehalococcoidia > Tepidiformales > Tepidiformaceae > UBA2991. The sequence continues at coordinate 646,973 of OY760861.2, forward strand.
GACGACGCCACCGGCGATGCCGGCGAGCGGCTCGGCGAGATGGTCACGCAGTGGGCCGAGGCCTACTGGCGAGAGGAGCGCCGCCGCGCGGACGTGGACGCGGACGGGGCCGAACTCCGCGACGCCGTCACCAGGGCGTTCATGGCGGGCGCCGTGACCGTGTTCCAGCGCTGGGACGAGGTGCGCCCGCTCGTGCCGCGCCGCCGCGTCTCCTGGCGCGACCTGCCCTCGCACCACGGCTAGCCCCGCCCGGCGCTTCCCCGCCCGAGGGTTGCCAGCGCGGCTGGCCGACTGCTATAGTAAATGAAGAAGACAGCTATTGTTATTTGATATAGAACATAAAAAGACTCTAGTTCTGTTGGAACCGGTTGAGCCGCGCCTTTTGGCCGCGCGCCTGGATGCTCCAGGCACTGAACTCGACCGGACGGACCGCTGCCACGCGGCGCTGAGCAGGTCTCCGGCAATGACCTCGCCCGGATGGACCTGGCGCCACGCGGCGCTGAACAGGTAAGGAGATGCTGTATTGCCTGACTACATGTCCCGTTTCGTCAAGAGGTGGATCGTGGCGGCGCTTGCCGCCATCGTCATTTTCGGGGGAGGAGGAGGGGGAGCCGCTGTTCCCAGGGCGGAGGCCGCGACGGCCACCGCCACCGTCGAGGTGACCGTCTGGCAGCGCGTCTCGAACGGCGCGATCTACCTGAGCACGCGCCCCGAGGGCGGCAGATGGATCACGCACAACCAGCCGCTCGACATGAGCCAGCTGAGCACGTCGGGCGCCTTCTACCAGGGCAGCGCCATCAAGGTCGGCGTGCCCGTCGAGGTGGCGGGCGCGCAACGGACGGCGACCGTCGAGGTGACGGTCTGGCAGCGCGTCTCGAACAGCGCGATCTACCTGAGCACGCGCCCCGAGGGCGGCAGATGGATCACGCACAACCAGCCGCTCGACATGAGCCAGCTGAGCAAGTCGGGCGCCTTCTACCAGGGCAGCGCCATCAAGGTCGGCGTGCCCGTCGAGGTGGCGGACGAGGCGGTGGACGAGGGCAGCGTGGAGGGCGACCGCGCCGCCCTGATCGCCCTCTACCATGCCACGGACGGCCCGAACTGGACGAACAACGACGGCTGGCTGAGTGAAGGCCCCCTCGCCTCCTGGTACGGCGTCGAGACTGACGACGACGGGCGCGTCATGAAGCTGGACTTCTTCGACAGGGACACACGGTCCGACAACGGGTTGAACGGTTCGATCCCGCCGGAGATTGGCCACCTCACGAACCTGCGGGCGCTGTTCCTCCTTGAGACCCAGTTGAGCGGCGCGATCCCGCCGGGGCTCGGCAGCCTCACGAGACTGGAGACGTTGTTCATCGGTGAGACCCAGTTGAGCGGCGCGATCCCGCCGGAACTCGGCAACCTCGCGAATTTGGAGGATCTGATCCTCAGCGGGAATCAGTTGAGCGGCGCGATCCCGCCGGGGCTCGGCAACCTCGCGAGACTGGAGGCGTTGTACATCGGTGAGAACCAGTTGAGCGGCGCGATCCCGCCGGATCTCGGCAACCTCGCGAACCTCGGGACATTGTTCCTCGAAGGGAACCAGTTGAGCGGCGCGATCCCGCCGGAACTCGGCAACCTCACGAACCTGCGGGCGTTGCGCCTCGACGGGAACCAGTTGAGCGGCGCGATCCCGCTGGAACTCGGCAACCTCACGAACCTGGAGTTCTTGTGGCTCCGCGGGAACCAGTTGACCGGATGCATTCCGGTCACGCCGGCTGACGTTGAGAACAACGACTTCGCCGACGCCGGCCTGCCAATCTGCGAGATCACGGCGGTCTTTGAAGAAGACCGCGTCGCGCTGATCGCGTTCTACCACGCCACGGACGGCCCGAACTGGACGAACAACGACGGCTGGCTGAGCGATGCGCCGCCGTCCTCGTGGTACGGCGTCGAGACCAACGCCGCCGGGCGCGTCACGAAGATCGACCTGTTCGGAAACGGGGTGAGCGGCGAGATCCCGCCGGAACTGAGCAGTCTGGCGAACCTGCGGGCATTGAGCCTCTCCCAGAACCAGTTGAGTGGCGCGATCCCGCTGGAACTCGCCAACCTCACGAACCTGAGGATCCTGGAGCTCTCCTGGAACCAGTTGAGCGGCGCGATCCCACCGGAGCTCGGCAACCTCACCAATCTGACGCACCTGTTCCTCTCCTGGAACCAGTTGAGCGGCGCGATCCCACCGGAGCTCGGCGACCTCACGAACCTGCAGGATTTGCGCCTCGACGAGAACCAGTTGAGCGGCGCGATCCCGCTGGAACTCGCCAACCTCGCGAACCTGGGGACATTGAGCCTCTCCGGGAACCAGTTGAGCGGCGCGATCCCGCTGGAACTCACCAACCTCGCGAACCTGGGGACATTGAGCCTCTCCGGGAACCAGTTGAGCGGCGCGATTCCGCCGGAGCTCGGCAACCTCACGAGACTGGGGGGCGCCTTGAATCTCTCCTGGAACCAGTTGAGCGGCGCGATCCCGCCGGAGCTCGGCAATCTCGCGAACCTGGGGACATTGAGCCTCTCCGGGAACCAGTTGAGCGGCGCGATCCCGCCGGAGCTCGGCAACCTCACGAGACTGTGGAGCTTGGAGCTCGAAGGGAACCAGTTGAGCGGCGCGATTCCGCCGGAGCTCGGCAACCTCACGAGACTGGGGGGCGGCTTGAATCTCTCCGGGAACCAGTTGAGCGGCGCGATTCCGCCGGAGCTCGGCAACCTCACGAACCTGCAGGGGTTGTTCCTCTCCGGGAACCAGGTGACCGGATGCATTCCGGCGGCGCTGGCTGACGTTGGGCAGAACGACTTCGAGGACGTCGGCCTGCCGTTCTGCGGCAACTGAGCGGCGGGCACGAGCGCCCGCCGAACGCCCCCAAAGGGCCGCGCGTTCCCGCTCCCGGCGTCGTCCGGGGGCGGGAACGTGTTGTGTTCGCCCCCGCCGCCGGCCCGCGCCGTATCATGCTCCCGCCGGAAGGAGGCGCCGTGAGCGAAGCCGCGGAGCTGTTTGACCTCAGCGGGAAGGTGGCGCTCGTGACGGGCGGGAGCCGCGGGCTGGGCGCGGCCATGACGCGCAGCTTCGCGCGCGCCGGGGCGGACGTCGTCATCGCCAGCCGCAAGCTCGACTCGTGCGAGCGCCTCGCCGAGGAGGTGCGCGCGGAGACGGGACGGCGCGCGCTCCCCGTCGCCTGCCACGTCGGCGAGTGGGAGCAGGTCGACGCCCTCGCCGAGGCCGCCTGGGCCGAGTTCGGGAAGGTCGACGTGCTCGTCAACAACGCGGGCCTGTCGCCCCTCTACGACCACGTCGGCAACGTGAGCGAGGCGCTCTACGACAAGGTGCTGGACGTGAACCTGAAGGGGCCGTTCCGGCTGACGGCGAACATCGGCACGCGCATGGCGGAGGGCGAGGGCGGCTCCGTCATCATGGTCTCCAGCACGGCCTCGCAGAGCCCCGGCCCGAACGCGCTCGCCTACGGCGCGGCCAAGGCGGGGCTGAACAACCTCACGCTCGGCTTCGCGCGCACCTTCGCGCCGAAAGTCCGCGTCAACTGCATCATCCCCGGCCCTTTCCTGACCGACATCTCGAAGGCGTGGGACATGGAAGCGTTCGAGGCGCGCGCCGCGGACACGATCCTGCTCGCGCGGGGCGGCCAGGCGGAGGAGATCGTCGGGGCCGCGCTCTACTTCGCCTCGGACGCCTCCAGCTTCACCACGGGCGCGCTCCTGACCGTCTCCGGCGGCTCCGCACGCTAGGGAGCGGAGCGGGAGCGCCGCGTACTGGTTGTCATAGCCGCTATAATCGCCGCACTTTCCAGCGAGGGAACCCACGATGGCCGCGAACCGCGAAGACTTCGAAGCGATGCCCCAGGCCGCCTGCCCCATGAGCGCGGGCGAGGTGGACCTGTTCGCCCCCGGCGCGCAGGAGCACTGGTACGACTCCTACAAGCTGCTGCAGGCCGATGAGCCCGTCCTGCGCCTCCCCGGGCAGGGCTACGAGCCCGGCGCCGACGCCTACGTGCTCACCAAGTACGAGGACATCCGGCGCGTCGTGCGCGACCCCGACCTCTTCCCCACGCGCACGGGCCCGGGCGCTTCCGGCACGAGCAAGATCCACGACGAGATCTTCGAGGACGAGGGTTTCGGCGACGTGGTCACGGCGCGGGACCGCCTGCGGCCCGACATCGAGTCGCACAAGGCGCACCGCGAGCAGCTGACGGAGCCGTGGGTGGGCGCCTCCGGCGCGCTCCAGCACCGCGACATGATCACGGCCCACGCCAACCGCCTGATCGACAACTGGATCGACAGGGGCGAGGTCGAGTTCGTGACGGAGTTCGCCGCGCCCCTGCCGCAGGCGGTCATCTCCACCATCCTCGGCTTCCCCCTCGAGGACATGCCCATGACGAAGCAGTGGGAGGAGGCGCAGGTGCGCCGCTTCGTCTACGGCTTCGGCCCCAAGAGCCAGATGGAAGACCCCGACGAGGAGGACAACGCCAAGGCGCTCGTCGCCTTCAACCGCTACATCCAGGAGCAGATCGACGAGAAGCGCCGCAACCCGAAAGAAGACATGATCACCTTCCTCACGCAGGTCGAGTTCCAGGGGAAGCCGCTCGGCGACGGCGACATCATCAGCGTCGTCTCGGGCATGCACATCGGCGGCAACGAGACGACGCAGTACGCGCTCACCTCGGAGGCGATGCTGCTCGCGCAGCACCCCGAGATCGTGGAGGAGCTGCGCGCCGACCGCTCGAAGGTGCGCTTCTTCGTGGAGGAGGCGCTGCGCCTCTACGCGCCCACGCAGGGCCTCTCCGGGCGCATGGTCGCGCGCGACACCGAGATCCACGGGGTCAGGATTCCGGCGGGCTCGCTGCTGCACCTGCGCTGGGCCGCCGCCAACCGCGACCCGGACCTCTGCGAGGCGCCGGACGAGCTGCGCCTGGACCGCAAGAACCCGGGCAAGCACCTCACGTTCTCGATCCGCCCCCGCGGCTGCCCCGGCGCGGGCCTCTCGCGCCTGGAGCAGAACATCGCCGTGGACGTCATGCTCGACCGCATCGACGAGATCAAGCTGGCGACGGGCAGGAACGACTTCAAGCACCAGCCCGGCATCATGCTCGGCCTCTACGAGCTGCACCTGGAGTTCACGAAGGCGCGCGAGGCCGTCCCCGCGTAGCGCTCGTCAGGCGCCGGCGGGCCTGACCGACTCGATGGTCAGCCCCTCGATGCGCCCGAAGTCCCCGCGGTTGTTCGTGAGCATGATCAGCCCGTGGCGCAGGGCGGTCGCGCCGATGAGCAGGTCGAGGTTGTCGATGGGGTCGCCCGCCGCGCGCAGGCGCGCCCGTTCCCGCGCGAAGATGCGGGCCGTCTCGTCGTCGAGGTCCACGATCTCCACGAGGGCCAGGAACTCCCGCACGGCCGCCTCCTCGGCGGCCGGATTCCTCGAACGCTCCACGCCCTCGTAGAACTCCGCCAGCGACACGATGCTGAATCCCAGCCCTTGCGGATGGAGCGCGTTGAGCCGTTGCCTGACCGCCTCATGGCCGCGCCGGTGGTGAATCGCCCAGTCCGTATCGACGAGGTAGCGCACGAAGGCTAGTCGTCCGGCAGCGAGGGGAAGGGGACGCTCCGGGTTTCGTGGAAGATGCGCACGAACTGCCCCGGAACGAGTTCGTCGGGAGGGACGCTGGCGATGGTGAGCCAGACCGCCTCGCCTTCGTCGTAGATGAGCGTCCTCGACGGCTTGAACCGGCCATCGCAGTAGACGGCCTTCGTGAGCGAGGCCCCATTGCGCCGCTCATGGATGTTCCGCTCCACCTCGTCCAGCCCCGACCACTCGTCATCGGGCCTGGTTCGGTAGGGCGGGAGGACGCTGGCCAGCGAGAGGCTGACCTCGGCGCCCTCTTCAAGGCCGAGTTCATCCAGCGGTTCCAGCGGCTCCAGCGTCTCGCCGCAGTACTTCGCCTTGATGGTGTAGGTGACGATCATGGCGGCCCCTCTCCCTCCATCATGCCACGCTTCACGGGCGCACGGCGCGCTTGGGGCGCGCGGCCAGGCGCCGGAGCGCCGGCTGCGCCAGCTTCACGAACGTGCAGGCCAGCCGCCGCGTGTCGCGCGGGTCGATCAGGTCGATCACGTCGCCGCGGTGGGCCGCGCGGAAGGGCGAGCGCAGCCGCAGCAGGCGCTCCTCGATCGCCTCGCGGTGCGCCTCCGGGTCCGCGGCGGCCTCGATCTCGCGGCGGTAGGCGGCGGCCACGCCTCCCTCGATGGGGATGCCGCCCCACTCGCCCGCGGGCCAGCCGAAGCGCAGGTTGAGCCCGTGCGGCAGGCCCACGCTGTTGGGCGCGTCCGCCGCCACCCCGTACGACTTGCGCACGTTGAACTCGATCTTGGGCGTCTCCGCCTCGGCGCTCGCGATGAGCGCGCGCACGCCCCGCCGCATCGTCGCCTTCCGCTCCGCGTGCGAGCCCAGCATGAAGCCGGGCATGTCGAGGAAGATGAGCAGCGGCAGGTTGAACGCGTCGCAGAGGTCCACGAAGTGCGTGTACTTGTCCGCCACGTCGCCGTCCATCGCCCCCGCCAGCTTCATCGGGTCGCTCGCGAGCACGCCCACGGGGTAGCCGTCGAGCCGCGCGAAGGCGGTGATGATCGCCCCCGCGTACCGCCGCCGCATCTCGAAGAACTCGCCGTTGTCGACCACGTGGCTCACGAGCGCGCGCGCGTCGTAGCCGCGCTTGCGGTTGGGCGGGATGATGTTGAGCAGCGCCTCCGGGCGGCGGTCCGGCGGGTCGCCCGTCTCCACGCGCGGCGCGACCTCGCCGGTCGTGTTCGGCAGGTAGGAGAGGAAGCGCTTGATCTGGTCGAAGGCGTCCTCCTCCGACTCGGCCTCGTTGTCGACCTGCCCGCTCTCGTGGACGTGCATGGCGGCCCCGCCCAGCGCCTCCTTGTCGAGGTCCTCGCCGATGGCGCGCCGCACGACGGGCGGCCCCGAGGGGAAGATCTGCGACTGCCCCTTCACCATCACGGTGAAGTGCGACATGAGCGCGAAGGCCGCGGGCGCGCCCGCCACGGAGCCCATGATGCCCGCCGCCACGGGCACCGTGCGCAGCACCTCGATCATGCGCCACCAGAGGTCGCCCGCGGGCAGGCCCATGTGCCCCTCCGCCTCGTCCGCCTTCGAGCTGTGGCCCACGCCCTCGACCAACTGCACGTAGGGGATGCCGTACTGAAGCGCGAGCGGCTGCATGAAGTCGCGCGGGTGCTTGCGCACGTTGTGGGGGCTGCCGCCGGAGATCGTGAAGTCGTCCCCGCCGACGGCGACGGGCCGCCCGTCGATCTCGGCCAGCCCCATCACGTAGGCGCCGGGCGTGAAGGCGCGCAGGTTGCCGTCGGCGTCGTACTCCGCCGCGCCCACGAGCGGCCCCGCCTCGACGAAGCTGCCCGCGTCGACCAGCTTCCCGATGCGCTCGCGCACGGTGTAGCGCCCGCCCGCGTGCTGCCGCGCGATGCGCTCCGGCCCGCCCATCTCGCGCCCCAGCCCGCGCACATACTCGATGTCCTCGATGGCGCGTTCCCAGGGCATCCCCGGCTTCCAGCTCTCGCGGTTCGGATCGACGGGCATGGGGGGCTCCTGCGGGCTGTTGGCTGTTGGTGGGACGGTAGCACGCGCGCGCTGGACGCGGGACGCCCCCCGCTTAGCGCTCCGCAGAGGGGCGCCCGTGTGCCGACAGGGGTGTCCAGTGCAACCGATAGAGTGAGCGGGCGGCGGGGGGAGTGCGAGCGTTCCGCCAGAGCGCTCGATAGGCCGCTCCCCGGCAGCCTTGCTGTCACGGTAGCACAGAGGGCTTGGCAACGGCCCCGCCCGCGAACGGCTACCATGCGCGCGACGACAGGCGGAGGACGCGCGCCATGACCATGACCAGGCCCGAGATCGACCCCAACGTCTTCTTCTCCCGCGAGTACGCGGACGACCCCTACCCGACGCTGAAGCTGCTGCGCGACCACTACCCCGTCTACCACAATCCCGTCGCCGACAACTGGATGATCACGCGCTACGACGACGTTTGCGCCGCCTTCCGCGACCTGGAGAACTACTCCGCGCAGCCCAACGCGCTCGGCATCGGCGCGGTCTTCGGGCCGACGCTCATGGAGTACGACGGCGAGCAGCACAACAAGCTGCGCAACATCGTCGCCCCCGAGTTCGTGGGGCGGAAGCTGGACGCGCTCCTGCCCGTCATCGAGCGCAACTCGATGGCGCTCATCGAGAAGTACACGGAGAAGCACGCCCGCCGCATCGCCGGGGAGGCGGCGAAGACGGGGCTCATCGACATCGTCGACGACTTCGCCACGCGCCTGCCCCTGAACGTCATCCTCGACGTGCTCGATCTGCCCCAGGACGCGCACGAGATGTTCCACGAGTGGTACCCGGCGATGATGAACGGCATCGGCGGCCCGCCGGACGTCCGCGCGGCGGGGATCAAGGCCAACCAGGAGTACCACGACTACCTGGAGCCGCTCCTCCAGCAGCGCAGCAAGGACCCGAAGGACGACCTCATCTCGCGCCTCTGCGTGGCCGAGGTGGACGGCCACCGCATGACCTTCCAGGAGATCAAGTCGTTCGCGAGCCTGCTGCTGGTGGCGGGCGCGGAGACGACGGACAAGGCGATCGCCAACCTCTGGTACCAGATGCTGGCCAATCCCGCGCAGTGGGAACTGGTGCGCGACGACCCCTCCCTGCTGGACCGCGCCTTCACGGAGATGATGCGCGTGCATCCGCCCTCCGGCGGGCAGGCGCGCCGCGCCATCCGCGACATTCCCTTCCCCGACTACGGCGTCACCATCCCCGAGGGCGCCTACGTCAACCTCTCCATCTACGGGGGGAACCGCGACGAGCGCGTGTTCGCCAATCCCGACGCGTTCGACGTCATGCGGCCCGACCTCTACGTGGGGAAGGCGCTGCGCGCCGGCTACCACGACAACGGCCAGGCGAGCCATCTCGGCTTCGGGCTGGGCAAGCACTTCTGCGTCGGCTACCAGTTGGCGCAGACGGAGACGGTCATCGGCAGCCGCATGTTGATGGAGGTGATGCGGAACCCGCGCTTCAAGCCCGGCTCCGACCCGAAGCCGATCGCCATCAGCCTCGATCCGTGGGAGCTCTGGATCGAGTTCGACCCGGCCTGACGCCGTGCCCGCCGCGCCGCGCGTCCGCGTCATCGAGGGCACGGCCCCTTCCCCTTTCGCCACGGTCACGCGGGCGCGGGAGTTGCTGCGCGAGGGCGATGACGCGCTCGCCCCCCTCGCGCGCGACCTCGCGGCGGGGCTGGCGGACGGCGCGGACGGCGTCGAGGCGGAGCGCTACCGCCGCCTCCTCTACGCCACGGACGCCTCGATCTACGAGATGGAGCCGGTCGCCGTCGTCTATCCGCGCTCGGCGGAGGACGTGCGCCACGTCATGCGCGTGGCGGGCGAGCACGGCGTGCCCGTGCTGCCCCGCGGCGGCGGCACCAGCCTCTCCGGCCAGACCGTGAACCACGCCGTCGTCCTCGATTTCACGCGGCACATGGCGCGCGTCCTCGCCATCGACGCGGAGGCGCGGACGGCGCGCGTCCAGCCCGGCGCCGTCCTCTCCGAGCTGAACAAGGCGCTCCTGCCGCACGGCCTCCAGTACCCCATCGACCCCTCGACCGCGAACCGCGCGACCATCGGCGGCGGCATCGGCAACAACTCCTGCGGCGCGCACTCCGCCGTCTACGGCAAGACCGTCGACAACGTGGTCGCGCTCGACGTCGTGCTCGCGGACGGCTCGGCGGCGACGCTGGAGGCGCTGGACGCGGGCGAGGCGGCGGCGCGTGAAGCCCGCGACGGCCTCGAAGGCGCGATCTACCGCGGCGTGCGCGAACTGGCGCGCGAGCACCGCGCGGAGGTGGAGGCGCGTTTCCCGAAGATCCTGCGCCGCGTCTCCGGCTACAACCTCGACGAGGTTCCGCCGGACGGCCCCCTCAACCTCGCCAAGCTGGTCGTCGGCTCCGAGGGGACGCTCGCGACGGTGACCGAGGCGACCGTGCGCGTCGTGCCCATCCCGCCCGTGAAGATGCTGGCGGCGCTCCACTTCCGCACGGTCGTCGAGGCCGCCGCCGCGACCGTCCGCGCGAACGCGCACGGCCCCTCGGCGGTCGAGCTGGTGGACGACACCATCATCGAGCGCTGCCGCGAGAGCGCGGGCTTCCGCGGCCTCGTCGAATTCGTGGAAGGCGAGCCGGGCGCGCTCCTGCTCGTCGAGTTCGCGGGTGAGCGCGCGGAGGAGGTCGAGGGGAAGGTCGAGGCGCTGCGCGGCGATCTCGTCGGGGAAGGCGGGGCCTTCGCGGCGGTCGTCGCGCGGGAAGCGGCGGAGCAGCGGCGCATGTGGCGGATGCGCGAGGCCGGCCTGGGCCTGCTCATGAGCCTGCGCGGCGACGCCAAGCCCGCCTCCTTCGTCGAGGACACGGCGGTCGCGCCGGAGCGGCTGGCGGAGTACGTGGCGCGCTTCGATGCGCTCGTGAAGGCGCGCGGCCTGCGCCCCGCCTACTACGGCCATGCGAGCGTCGGCTGCCTCCACATCCGCCCCGTCGTCGACCTGAAGGACGCGGACGGGCTGGCGCAGGCGGAGGGGCTGGCGGAGGAGGTGGCGGACCTCGTGCTGGAGTTCGGCGGCTCGCTCAGCGGCGAGCACGGCGACGGCATCGTGCGCGGCGTCTTCACGGAGCGCATGTTCGGCCCCGAGCTGACGCGCGCCTTCCGCGACCTGAAGGCGCTCTGGGACCCGCGCGGGCTGCTCAATCCCGGCAAGATCGTCGGGACGCCGCCCTTCGCCGACAACCTCCGCCTGAGCCCGGCGACGGTGAACGCGCCGGTGCGCACGGCGCTCGACTTCGGCCCCGAGGGCGGGCTGGCGCGCGCGGCGGAGCAGTGCAACGGGCAGGGCGCCTGCCGCAAGCTCGACGGCGGCATGTGCCCCTCCTTCATGGTCACCGGCGACGAGGAGCACTCGACGCGGGGCCGCGCCAACCTCCTCCGCCAGGCGCTCAACGGGGCGCTGCCGCTGGAGGACCTGACGAGCGAGCGGATGCGCGAGGCGCTCGACCTCTGCGTCGAGTGCAAGGCGTGCAAGACGGAGTGCCCCTCCGGCGTGGACTTCGCCAAGCTGAAGTACGAGGTGCAGGCGCAGGCGAGCGCGGCCCACGGCGCGCCCCCGCGCGACCGCGCCTTCGCCCGCATCCGCGCGCTGAGCGCCTTGGCCAGCCCCGCCGCCCCGCTGGCGAACGCGGTCGCGCGGCTGGGGCCGGCGCGGGCGCTGCTGGAGCGCGCGGGCGGCATCGACCGGCGGCGTCCGCTGCCCGCCTTCGCCCCGCGCCGCTTCGGGCGCTGGTGGTCGCGCCGGGAGAAGCGCGCGGGCGAGGCCCCGCGCGGCGAAGCGGTCTACCTCGCCGACACGTTCACGGAGTACTTCCACCCGGAAGTGGGGCGGGCGGCGGTGCGCGTGCTGGAGGCGCTCGGCTACGCCGTCACGGTCGCGCCGGGGCTGGAATGCTGCGGGCGGCCCGCCATCTCGAAGGGCCAGCTGGCGCTCGCGCGCGGCTGGGCGGAGGCGAACCTCGCGCGGCTGGAGCCCTACGCCCGCCGCGGCGTCCCCATCGTCGGCACGGAACCTTCCTGCCTCCTCACCCTCCGCGACGAGTACCGCGACCTCCTCCCGGGCGAGCGCGCGGAGACGGTCGCGGCGCAGGCGCTCCTGCTCGACGAACTGGTCGCGCGCGTGGCCGCCGGGGACGCGGACGTGCGCGACCGGTTCCGCGAACGCGCCGGAGGCGGCGTGCTCGTCCACGCGCACTGCCACCAGAAGGCGCTGGCGGGCGCGGACGCGACGCTGCGGGCGCTGGAGGTCGCGGGCTACGCGCCCACGCTCGTTGACTCGGGCTGCTGCGGCATGGCGGGCTCCTTCGGCTTCGAGCGGGAGCACTACGAGGTCTCGCGCCAGATGGGCGCCTACCGCCTCTTTCCGGCGGTCGAAGCGGCGGACGCGGAGACCGCCATCGCCGTCACGGGCGTCTCCTGCCGCCAGCAGATCGGGCACTTCACCTCGCGCACGCCGAGGCACGTCGCGGAACTGCTGGCGGATGCGCTGCCAGAGGCGTAAGGGCGGTGTCAGTTCCGCTCCGTGAGCAGCCGCCACTGCTCCGGATCCATCACGTTCGACGGCTGCACAGGCTGTGTGCGCAACTCCTCCATCAACTCGACCAACCGCTGCACCTCATGGATGCCTCCCTGAACGAAGGCATCGGGTTGCCAGTCCTCGTGAAAGTTCTGATAGAGGGAACTGGCGCTGTTGAATAGACGACGCAGTTCGGGATTTCCGGTGTCGTCGGCCATCTGGCTGGCCACGGCGAAAAGGTGGCGGATATGACTGTGGTTCCAGCCGCGGCGCTCGGCGGCGGCTTTCATCGCGTGCGCCGCCGCTCCCCACGCCTTCTCCGAGGCCTGCAGGCGGTCGCCCTTGCCGAACTCGTCCCGCGCTTGCCGGAGCAGGCGGTGGCTCAACTCGGCGTACTTCTCTTCGCCCTGCTGCTCGCTGACCGTAACCATCGCCCCTGATAGTACCCGCAAACAAGCGAGTCCGCTCAGGCGACGGTGAGCGGCTCCAGCGATGCGATCGCCGTGCCGATGGCCTCGCGGATGCGGGCGGCGTCATCGGGGTCGATGCCCTCGAACGAGACGCCCCGGCTGACGAAGAGGAACTCGTAGGCGTAGACGTCTCCCGCCTGGTCGTAGTGGCGATAACGGCCCTCGCCGATCTGCTCGCCGCCCCGGTCTCCGCCCTCGGGAAGCCGCAGGTTGACGCTGATGGCGTCGGCCAGCGCGTCGTGACTGACGTACACGGTGATCTCCTGTGTTCGGCGCCCGGTTCGGGCAGGTGAGCGCCTACGGGCCCTTGACCCCCTCGAACTCCGTCATGATCGCGCATTCGAGGATGCCCACGCCCGTGTCGCTCGGGTCGTCCAGGTTCGTGTAGACGGTCGAAAGCTCGGCGTAGGAGCCGCCGCCGCTCATCTGCGGTATCTCGTTGCCGTCCGTGTCGAACACCTTGACGGGGTGGGAGACGTCCCAGACCTCGCCCTCGACGACCAGTTCGCCGCGGTAGACGCCGCGCCCGAGGCGGTCGTTCCAGCCGTCCGCGTAGCCGCCCGCGCGCATGTAGACGGGCTCGCTCACGACTTCCAGCGCGAAGCGGTCGACGCCGCCGTCGGGGCGGGTCAGGTTCAGCTTGCCGCGCTTGAAGCGGGGCAGGCCGTCCTCCCACTCGTGGTCCTCGATGGAGACGTCCGTGTAGGCGAAGCCCTCCTTGCCCGAGTCGTAGGCGTACTCGACCCAGGAGTGGATGCCGGCGCCCGCCTGCCGGCCGGTGCCCGAGGCCGTGTAGACCCCGTCCTCGCCGAGGCGGAAGGCGTAGTAGAGGCAGCGGTCGGGCATGTTCACGACCGCCCAGTGGCGCATCCCGTCCGCGCGGAAGCTGCCCCGGTCGGGCGGTTCCAGCGGGGGCGCGACGTAGGGGTTGGGCTTGGCCCCCGTGCCCGTGCCCGCGCCGATGCCCCAGGAGTGGTCGCGCGTGCCTCCCCAGCCGTCGCCGAAGTCGAACTTCCACTCGCGCCCGTTGATCCTGATCCAGCCCGCGATGTCCGCCGCCTGGATGTAGTTCGAGCGCTCCGCCACGAGCCGCCCGTCCAGCCGGTACTGGACGCCCGGGGCCTCGTCGTAGGCGGGCGCCTTGCTCTCCCACTGGACGTCGAAGGCGATGCCGTGCGCGTTCTCGTCGCAGCCGATGCGGAGGGTGCGCATCCCGCGCACGATCTCCTGCCAGAAGGGGCCCACCCGCAGATCGTCGATGCGCGGGCGCAGGCGGCGGCTGGCGCGCAGGTTGTACTGCTTGCCGTCGTCCACGCTCACGATCGCGTAGGCGTCCATCACGTTCGTGTTCGGGTAGAGGCGGATGGCCGTGATCAGGTTCACCTCCCCCGCCGGATCGCCGAAGCAGTGCCAGTAGCCGTCGCTCCACTCGGCGCTGCTCGTGACGACGGAGTTGAACGTGTCGATCGTCTGGTGGCGGGGCCACTCGTCGAGTTCGGTGAGGACGCGGGGTCGGGGGATGGCCATGGCGCTTTCCTTCCTGCTGTGGCCGCCGCTACGGGCGGGGGATGACGATGACGGGGATCTCGCGCGTGGTCTTCGCCTGGTACTCGGCGAACTGCGGCATCTTCGCCGCCTGCTGGTCGAAGAGCCGCTTGCGCTCCTCGCCCTCGGGGATGATCGCGTTCGTGGTGAAGGTCTCGTTCGGCAGTTCGATCGTGACTTCCGGGTTGGCGCGGATGTTGTGGTACCACTGCGGGTGCTTGGGGTTCCCCGCGTAGGAGGCGATGATGATGATGGCGTCGCCGTCCACGCTGTGCGCGAGCGGCGTCGTGCGCTTCTCGCCGCTCTTCGCGCCCGTGGTCGTGAGCAGCAGCAGGGGCGCGTCCGCGAACCGGCCCGTCACCTTTCCCCCGTTCGCGCGGAACTGCTCGATGAGCCTGTTGTTGTAGGAGATCATCTGGGCGATGGGGTCTTCCGACGTCATGCGCGGCCTCCTGGCGGTCTGCGTCGGGAGAGTCTAGCCGACTCGCCCCTCAGCCGGTGCGGAGCACGGCCGCCCCCGGCGCCCGCCCCGCCGCGAGGTCCGCGAGCGCCGCGTTCGCCGCCTCCAGCGGATAGACCGCCGCCTCCGTGCGGATCGGGATCGCGGCGGCGAGGGCGAGGAACTCGCGCGCGTCCTCGCGGGTGAAGTTGGCCACGCTGCGGAGGCTTCGTTCCCACCACAGCAGGTCGTAGGGGAACTCGGGGATGCGGTCGAGATGGATGGCGTTGACCGCCACCGTGCCGCCCCGGTCCACGGCCCGCAGCGCGGCCACGACCACCTCGCCCGCGGGCGCGAACGTGACGGCGGCGTCGAGGGGCGCGGGCGGAGGGTCGTGCGTCCCGCCCGCCCAGGCGGCGCCCAGTTCGAGCGCGCGCTCGCGGTCCCGCGGTGATCGCGTCGCCACGAACGTCTCGCAGCCCCAGTGCGAGGCGACCTGCAGCGCGAGCCGCGCCGACGCCCCGAAGCCGTAGAGTCCCAGCCGCCCGCCCGCCTCGATGCCGGAGAGCCGCAGCGCGCGGTAGCCGATGATTCCCCCGCAGAGCAGCGGCGCGGCCTCGATGGCGTCCAGCCCCTCCGGCAGGGGGTGGGCGAAGTCCGCGCGCACGGTCAGGCGCTCGGCGTAGCCGCCGTCGCGGTCCCAGCCCGTGAACGCCGCCGCCTCGCACAGGTTCTCGCGGCCCGCGTCGCAGCGCGCGCACTCGCCGCACGCGCCCGCCAGCCAGGCGACGCCCGCGCGCTCGCCGGCGGCCCAGCCCTCGACGCCTTCCCCCAGCGCCTCGACCGTCCCGACGGCCTGGTGCCCGGGGACGATGGGCAGCCGCCGCGCCTCGATGTCGCCCTCGCAGATCTGGAGGTCCGTGCGGCAGACGGCGCACGCCTCGACGCGCAGCAGCAACTCCCCGCGCGCGGGCGCGGGGTCGGGCCGCGCGGTCACGGCGAGCGGGCCATCGTCCGCGCGGGCGGGGCGTTCGAGCACGGCGGCGCGCATGGCGCGATCCTACGAGCGCGGGCGGCGAGGCGGGGGGCCGAGCAGCGCCGCCAGTTCCTTCAGCAGCGCCAGCCGCTCCCGCCGCCAGCGGCTCGCGAGCCCGCTGGACGAGGGCACGACGTACGGGACCGTGCGCCCGATGCGCTCCGGCTGGACGCCGTCGGCGCGGCCCGTCAGCGCGGCGCGGGGCAGGCCGAGGGCGTGGCGGGCGAAGTGGACGTAGATGCCGCGCCCGCTGAAGACGGCGTAGTCCGGCTGGTTCGCCTCGATCTGGCCGAGCAGGCGCCGCGCCCCCGCCGCGATCTCGTCCGCCGTCAGTTCGTCCGCGCGCACGGTGGGGCGCGGGCAGAGGTCGACGAAGCCGATGCCCGCCTCGTCCATCAGGGAGGCGTCGTCCTCGGGACCGGCGGGGCGCGCCAGCAGGCCGCTCTCGTTGAGCTGCTTCCAGAAGACGTTGGCGCGGCGCGCGTAGTAGTGGCCCGCCTCGGCGGAGTAGACGGCGGGGTTGTAGCCGATGAAGACGGCGCGCAGGCCGGGCCGCAGGTAGTGCGGCAGCGTCGTGGGGGCGCCGCTCAATGCCCGGACTCCGTCAGTTCGAAGCGCGCCTTCGGCTCCGTCAGGCGCACGGCTCGCGGCTCCGCCTCCCCGTCCGCGTTCGCCCCGCCGAGCGGGAAGCGCAATTCGATGCGCCCCAGCCGCCCGTCCTCGAACACGTCGGGCGCGGCGACCGCCTCGACGGGCACGGGCTCGCCCTCCGACAGCTCCAGTGCGACGCCTTCACCCCGGAAGCGCCAGGGCTCGATGGAGCGCACCGCGAGCGTCACCGTGAGGGCGGGCTCCGGCCCTTCATCGACGTACCACTCCTCCACCCAGATCGTGACGCCGTCCTCGCTCCAGGAGCCGCCCACGGGAACGGTCGGTTCGTCGAAGAACACGTTGAGCAGGGCGGGCAGGCCGAAGACGCCGAGGGGAATGCCGACGAGAACGCCGAGGACGGCGGCGATGCGGAAGAAGCTGCGCCGCTCCGAGCGCACGTCCGGCTCGTCGGGGACGGCGACGCGGCGGCGGGGCGGGTCGCTCACGCCGGACGCTAGCGCAGGCGCGCGGCCAGCACGCCCGCGAAGCCGGTCCCCGTGCTGAGCAGGTAGCGCTCGTCGGCGGCGAGGCGCGAGAGGAAGCGCCGCAGCCCGTCCGCCTCCGCCCCCTCGGGCGCGTCCGCGAGCGGGGCCGCGTTGACGACCGCCAGCGACCCGCCGATGCGGAGCAGCCGCGTCAGGTCCTCCTCCATGCGCTCGTACTCGCTCCAGCGCCCGCTGAGGACGGCGAGGTCGTAGGGGCCGTTGAGCGCGCGCACGACGGAGGGCGGGTCGCCGGAATGGACGCGCACGTGATCGGCGAGGGCGTGGCGCTCGGCCGCCCGCCGGATGCCGTCCGCCGCCTTGGGGTCGCGCTCGACCACCTCCACCTGCCCCGTGTGCCCGAAGGCCCCGGCGACGTGCAGCGTGCGGTAGGCGGCGAGGTTGGCGGCGAGCCGTTGCGCGATCGCGGCGTCGAGGCCGTCCGGGGGCGGCTCGCCCTCCACGAGGAGCACGTAGCGGGCGCGCGCCGCCCGCACGTGCGTCGCGATCCGGCGGGCCGTCATGGCGGCGTCGAGCGCCGCCGCCTCCGGCGCTTCCGCGAGCGCCGCCGCGAAGCGATCGGGCTGCGCGTCCAGCAACTCGCGCGCGAATCCGTCCGTGGCGGTCATGCCCTTCATTGTAAAGGCAGAGGTACAAGGCAGGAGGCGCCGCGCCGGACGATCAGGCGAGGGCGCGCTCGATCAGGGCGCGGTCCTCCGGCGCGAGATCGGCGGCGAGGGCGTGCTCGCGCGCGGCGGGGCTGATCTTGCGCCACGTCTTGCGGATCACGTCCGCCATCGTCTCCGCCTCCGTGCGCAGGGCGAGGTCGTGCAGCTGCGTTTCGAGGAAGACGAGCGTGAGCCCGTCCTCGAACGCCTGCCCCTCGGGGTCGCGCCTGGCCGTCTCCTTGCGGATGAGGCGCTCGGCGCGCGCGATCGTCTCCTCGCCGTAGCCGCACGCCTCGAGGATGGCGCGCGCGTGGCGGGCGTGGCGGCGCTGGAGGTCGCGCCGCCAGCGCAGGTAGCCCCTGCGTCCCGCGGGGAAGCTATCGCGCGGCGATTCCCAGCGCCGCAGGTGGTGCGCGCGCGCCGCCAGCAGCAGCGCCTCGCTCGGCTCCGGCAGGAGCCGCTGCACCCACGCCGTCAGCATGCGCGCGTGCGTCAGCTCCTTCGGCAGGGCGCGCCCGTCGACCGCGATGGTGAACGGGTCGTCCGCGTTCGCCTCGTCGATGCGGGCGATGGCGCGCGCGAAGCGGCTTCCGAAGCGGTCCGGGTCGGCGGTCACGGTCCGGCCAGCATCGCACATCGCCCTACAATGGCGCGCATGAACCGGCGCGAAGCGATCGCCTTCCTCGAGTCGTTCGTGGACATGGAGCGGGACCCGGGGGCCTCGGCCAGCCCGCCCATGAGCCTCGCCTCCATGCGTTCGCTCCTGCGCCGCCTGGGCGACCCCCAGCGCGGGCGCGGCACGGTCCACGTGACCGGCACGAACGGCAAGGGCAGCGTCGCCGCCATGATCGAGGGCGTCCTGCGCGCGGGCGGCGAGCGCACCGCGCTCTTCACCAGCCCCCACCTCCACTCCTACGCCGAGCGCATCCGCATCGACGGCGAACCCGTCGCGATGGCGGAGCTGGCGGACGGCCTCAGCGCCATCCGCCCCGCCGTGGAGGCCGAGCAGGAGTCGGCGGGCGGCGCGGTCAGCACCTTCGGCGTGCTCACGGCCCTCTACCACTGGCTCGCGCGCGAACGGCTCGGCGACGGCGGCTGGCAGGTCACCGAGGTGGGCCTGGGCGGCTCCTGGGACGCCACCAACGTCTACGGCGGGGCGGAGATCGCCGTGATCACGCCCATCGCGCTCGACCACACCGCCGTGCTGGGCGACACGACCGTCGCCATCGCGCGGGACAAGGCGGGCATCATCGGTCCGGGGACGACCTGCGTGCTCGCCCCCCAGCCCGACCCCGCCGTCACCCAGATCGTGCGCGACCGCTGCCGCGACGTGGGCGCGGACCTGCGGCTCGCCGACGAGGAGTGGAGCGTCGACGTGCTGGAGCGCTACGTCTTCGGGCAGTCGTTCCTGCTGCACGGCCCCGACGGCTCGCGCGAGTTGCGCACGCCCATGCTGGGAAGCCACCAGGTGCGGAACGCCGCGACCGCCGTGGCCGCGGCGCGCGAGTTGCGCGCGCGGGGCGCGTCCATCGACGACGAGGCGATCGCGGGCGGCATCGCGCGCACGCGCGTCGCGGGGCGGCTGGAGGTGATGGGCCAGCGCCCCCTGCTGGTCGCCGACGGCGCGCACAATCCGGCGGCGGCGGCGGCGCTGGCGGAGTCGCTGCGCGAGTACCTCGAATGGCGGCGCTGCTTCTTCGTGCTGGGCGCGATGGACGGGAAGGACCTGCGCGGCATCGGCTACAAGCTCGCGGGGCTGGCGAGCGCCATCTGGTGCTGCGGGCTCGACTCCCGCCGCGCCCGCGACCCCGCCGGAATGGCCGCTGAACTCGCGCCCCTCACGCCCCACGTCGAGGTCGCGGGGAGCGTCGCGGAAGGCATCGAGCAGGCGCGGCGGCGGGCGGAGGAAACCGACCTCATCTGCGTCACGGGCTCGCTCTACGCGGTGGCGGCGGCGCGCTCGGCGGTCCTCGGCGAAAGCGTCACGCGGAGGCAGGGTTGACGGGGCTGGACCCGGAGGGGGCTTCGCGACACGCTGGACCCGTGTCCTTCGCCGAAGCGATGGCGGGCGGGGCCTTCCCCGTCTCGCTGGAGATCACGCCCCCGCGCACGCCCAAGCCGGCGGTGCTGCTGCGCCGCGCGCGCCTGCTCGACGCCTGCACGCTCACCGTGAACGTCATCCAGCGCGCCGATCGCCAGTCGAGCCTGGAGGCGGCGCTCGCCCTCCGCCGCGAGGGGCTGGAGCCCATCTGGCACCTCGCCACCGGAGGGCGCTCGCTTGAGGCCATCGCCGCCGACGTCGGGCGCGCCCGCGCGGGCGGCGTCGGCCACGTGCTCTGCCTGCGCGGCGACCACGCCGCGGAGACGCCGGGAACGCGCGTGACGGAGGCCATCGCCCTCGTGCGCGAGCGCGCCCCGGGCATGGCCATCGGCGCGGCCCTCGACCAGTACCGCGCGGACGCGCGCGCGGACCGCCTGCTCGCGGCCAAGCTGCGCGCGGGCGCGGCCAGCGTCTGGACGCAGCCCGTGTTCGCGATGCCCCCCCTGCTGCGCGCGGCGGAGTTCGTGAAGGCGGCGCGCCCCGACGCGCGCGTCGTCGCGATGGCCATGCCCCTCCTCCGCCCGGAGTCGCTGGACGCCGTCAGCGAGCGGCTGGGCATCCCCGCGCCGGAGTCGCTGCGGCGGCGCATCGCCGCGGGCGAGCAGGAGGCCTGGCGCGCGTTCGAGGAGACGCTGGCCATGCTCGCCGATGCCGACCTGGTGGACGCCGTCGCCGTCATGACCTACCGCGCCGACCCGCCCGCGGGCACGGGCGAACGCATCGTCGCCGCGCTGCGCCGCGCGGGCGTGGTGAAGGCGGCGGACGCGCCCCCCGACCGGTAGACTCGCGCGCATGGAAACGCGAACGTTCGGCAAGCTCGGCCCGGTCAGCGCCCTCACCCTCGGCGGGGGCGGCACCGGCGGCGTCTGGGGCGCGACCACCCGCGAGGAAGCGATCGAGACCGTCCGCGCCGCCATCGACGGCGGCATCGACTTCCTCGACGTCGCCCCCGGCTACGGCAACGGCGAGGCGGAGCGCGTCGTGGGCGAGGCGTTCGGCGGACGCCTGCCCGACGGCGTCCGCATCTCGACGAAGCACCACCTCGGGAACGTGCCCGCGGGCGAGGTCGCGGGGGCGCTCCGGCAAGCGCTGGCCGCCAGCCTCGACCGGCTGCGCATGGAGCGCGTCGACCTCTTCTTCCTCCACGGCATGATCGTCCCCGACGGGTTCGAGGGGCGGGGCACGCCCCGGAGCCTGTTCGCGGAGGCCGCCCGCCCCGCCTTCGAGGCGATGGTCGCGGACGGGACGATCGGGGCGTGGGGCGTGAGCGGCGTGGGCGTGCCGAGCGCCTTGCTGGAGACGCTCGCGGAGGATCCCGCGCCCGCCGCCATCCAGTGCGTGGCCAACCTGCTCGATTCGCCCGGCGGGATGCGCGCCTACGACGAGGAGCCGCGCCCGCGCGACCTGATCGCGGCGGCGAACGCGCGCGGCGTGGGCGTCATGGGCATCCGCGCCGTCCAGGCGGGCGCCCTCACCGACGCCATCGACCGCGACCTGCCGGACGACCATCCCGAGGCCGCCGACTTCCGGCGCGCGGCCCCCTTCCGCGCCCTCGCGCGCGAACTGGGCGAATCGCCCGCCGCCCTCGCCCACCGCTACAGCCTCTCGATGGAGGGCGTCGCCACCGTCATCCTGGGGGTGAAGAACCGCGCGGAACTGGCCGAGTGCCTGGAGGCGGAGGCGAAGGGGCCGCTCGGCGCGGACCTGCTGGCCCGCATCGACGCCGCCGTCGCCGGGGGCTAGCGGGATGGAGTACGACGTCATCGTCGTCGGGGCGGGGTCGTCGGGCGCGGTCATGGCCTCGCGCCTGAGCGAGGACCGCTCGCGCGCCGTCCTCCTGCTCGACGCCGGTCCCGACTACGCCACGCTGGAGGCGCTCCCCGACGACATCAACAGCATCCACGAGCCCTCGACGGTGCGGCACGACTGGGGCTTCAGCGCGACCTTCGTGCCCGGACGCGCCGCCCCGCTGCCGCGCGGGAAGCTGGTCGGGGGATCGTCGGCGGTCAACAGCGGCGTCGCCATCCGCGGCGCGCCCGCCGACTACGACGCCTGGGCGGAGATGACCGGCGACGAGCGCTGGAACTGGGAGCACTGCCTGCCCTACCTGCGCGCGCTGGAGGACGACCACGACGAGGGCGGCGACTTCCACGGACGGGGCGGCCCCATTCCCGTGCGCCGCTGGACGCGCGAGGAGCTGGAGCCCGTCCATCGCGCGTTCTACGACGCCTGCGTGGCCGCCGGCTTCGGGGAGGACCGCGACCAGAACGACCCCGAGACGACCGGCGTCACGCGCGTCGCGATGAACCGCGGCGGCCCCAACCTGATGACGCGCTGGTCCGCCAACCTCGGCTTCCTCGCGCAGGCGCGGAACCGGCTCAACCTCACGATTCGCGGCCACTGCCTCGTCGATCGCGTGCTCATCGAGGACGGGCGCGCCGCCGGCCTGCGCGTCGCGTGCGACGGCGAGCTGCAGGAGGTGCGCGGCAAGGAGATCGTGCTCTCCGCGGGGGCGATCATGAGCCCCGCCATCCTCCTGCGGAGCGGCATCGGCCCCGCCTCCGAGCTGGCGCAGCTGGGGATCGCGTCCGTGGCGGACCTGCCGGGCGTCGGCAAGCACCTGATGGACCACCCGATGACGCCGATGCTGCTGCGCCCCATTGCGGGCGCGGTCGACCCGGAGAAGCCGCTGCTGCAGACGCTCCTGCGCTACACCTCCGCCACGGGCGGGTTCAACGACATGCAGGTCTACCTGCTGGGGCACGTCCTGCGCGCGCCCGGCGGACGCTTCGGGGCGTGGCGCGGCGATGAGGGCGACGAGGCCGAATGGGTCTTCGGCATCGCGCCCGGCGTGCAGCTCCCCAACTCCTTCGGGTCCGTCACGCTGGCCAGCGCCGACTACGCCGAGCGCCCCGTCATCGACCTCAAGTTCGACGAGGACGAGGCGGACCGCGTGCGCCTGCGCGAGGGCGCGCGGCTCGCCTGGCGGCTGGCGCACTCCCCCGAACTGGCGCCGCTCCACACGGGGCCGGTCGACATCGACCGCGAGACCATCGACGACGACGCCCGGCTGGACGAGTGGATCCACGCCACCGCCACGAGCATGGCGCATCCCACCTGCACCTGCCCGATGGGCCCCGATCCGGCGCTGGGCGCCGTCGTCGATACGGAGGGCCGCGTGCACGGCGTCGAGGGCCTGCGCGTCGTGGACGGCTCGATCATGCCTACGATCATCCGCGCCAACACGAACTTCACCTGCATGATGATCGGCGAGCGCATCGCCGAATGGATGGCCGCCGGCCTTGCGGAGGGCCGCCTCTAACGCGCCGAAGCGCCCGTGAGCGCGTCCGCGGGGACGGACCCGCGCAGGCGGGCGTCGAGCGTTTCGTTCCAGAGGCGGACGGCCTCGGAGCCGTCCCGCAGCGCGAGCCCCTCGCGGGCCGCTTCCCGCATCTCGTCCTGCGCTCCGGCGAGCGCCCCGGCGACGCCGTCGAGCTGCGCCCGCGCCCACTCGATGCGCTCGCGCCAGGCGGGAAGCTCGGCGGGCGAGTCCTCCTCGCCCCAGTCGGGCGCGAGCCAGGCGGCGTCGAGCCGTGTCGTCGCCTCGTCCCTTGGCCAGACGGTGAAGTTCAGGACGCCGCCGGGCGTGAAGGTGACGAACAGGTTGGGGAAGAACGCGTAGGTCGCGTTCGTGGAGCGCAGCATCGGATCGAGGCCCGGCACGGAGGGCAGGCCCGCGTCCTCGATGGCCGCCCAGCCGAGCGGGCCGTCCAGCCCCAGCGCCGCCGCGCTCGCCTCGGCGAAGGGGGCGACGATGCGCAGGTGGCCGCCCTCCAGCGCCTCCACATCCGCCGCCGCCGTCGCCGGTGCGCCCGCGCCCGGCCGGGGCGGGGCGGGGGGCGCGGCCAGCAGCCGTCCCATGACCCGCTTCCAGTTGACGGGGATGGTGACGGAGCGCTGGTCGAGCGTGCGCAAGCCCCCGCTTTCCACGGAGGCAAGCTCTTCGCGGGCCGCGCCGAACCAGCTCGCGAGGTCGCCCTCGGGCGACTCGTTCACGAAGATGGCGCTGTTGGCGACCTCGCAGGCGACGGGCACGAGGGCGCGCTCCTCGCGCCGCAGGTCCACGAAGTCGCGCTCGTCCGGCACGGACACGAGCTTGCCCGAGGTGTCGTAGGTCCAGCTGTGGTACTGGCAGCGGAGGGCGCGGTTGCGCCCGCGCGGCACGCGCACGACGGGCGCGCCGCGGTGGCGGCAGCTGTTGTAGAAGCAGCGCACCACGTCATCGACGGCGTGCACGATGAGCAGGGGCACGACCGTCTTCTCCCAGGTCATGTAGAGCCCGGGCCGCGCGATCTCGTCGAGGCGGCCCGCCAGCAGCCACGTCTTGCCGATGACCTCCGCGCGCTCGGCTTCGTAAAAGGCGCGGTCGGTGAAGCGCCGCGCGGGCAGGCGCGCGGGTTCGCGCTCGCCGGAGCCTCCGGGCCGCGCCCGCAGCCGCTCGCGGACGTCATCGGCAAAGGACACGCTCGCCTCCTCGCGCACTCGATCGGCGAGACTCTACGCGATGGCCCGCGCGGGGGCATCGGAAGGCGCACAGGGGCGGCGTTCGCTACGCTACGCGCGGTGAGCACCGTTACGTCCACCCCGCCGCCGCCCCCGTCGCTCATCACCCGGCTCACGCGCCCGCGCGACATCGGGCGGGAGCGGCTGTACCTGCGCTACGCGCGCCGCACGGTCACGGTCCCCATCTACCTCGCCTCGTTCCTCATCAACACGGCGGCGGCGCCCATCTTCCTCACGGTCGCGCTCACGGGCGATCTCGCCCGCCGCCGCGGGACCATCTTCGCGCGCTGCATCCTCGCCATCTGGTCCTACCTCGCGGTCGAGACGTTCGGGCTGCTCCTCTTCCTGCCGCTCTGGCTGCTGGGGCAGGGCAGCGAGCAACGCCGCCTGGCCCTCCATCACTGGTTCGCGCGCGTCTGGGCGCGCTGGGTCTTCTGGAGCATCGTCCGCCTCTTCGAGATGCGCGTCTCCGTGGAGGGCGACGAGGAGGCCGCGGAGGGCCCCGTCATCGTCTTCTGCCGCCACGTCTCGCCCGTCGACAACCTGCTCCCCCTCGTCTTCCTCGAAGGGCGCCACGGGCTCTGGCTGCGCTGGGTGATGAACTCCTGGCTCGCGCGCGACCCCTGCATCGACATCGTCGGCCACCGCCTGCGCAGCACCTTCCTCACCGTGGGCTCGCGCGAGGGTTCGCGCCAGATCGCGAAGGTCTCCGCGCTGGGCGACAACCTCGAACCGCGCGAGGGCGTGCTCGTCTTCCCCGAGGGCGCGCTCTTCACCCCCGCGCGGCTGGCCCGCGCGGTCGCGCGCATGAGGCGCGGCGGCGACGAGGAGGAGGCGCGCCTCGCGGAGGGCCTGCGCCACGTGCTCCCGCCCCAGATGGGTGGCGCGCTCGCCCTGCTCGAACGCGCCCCCGCCGCCGACGTCGTCTTCTGCGCCCACACCGGCCTGGAGGGCGGCAGCTACCGCTCGCTGCTGGCCGGCGGCATCTTCCAGCGCGAGGTGCGCATCGCCTTCTGGCGCATTCCCCGCGAGGAGGTGCCCGCCGACATCGACGGGCGCACGACCTGGATGCTCGCCCAGTGGCGCCGCGTCGATGGCTGGATCGAGGAGAACGCGCTCAGCCAGGACTGAGCCGCCGCGCCGTCCCCGTCGCGCGCCCGCGAATCAGAAGACGACGACCCCGCGCGCGTTCTTGCCCGCGCGCATGTCGTCGTAGGCCTGGGCCACGTCCTCGATCGGGTAGGTGGTGGTCACGAGCGAGTCGAGGTCGAGCTTGCCCGCGCGGTACCAGTCCAGCATCCGGGGGAAGTCGCGCACGCTCGCGCCCTTCCCGCAGAACGAGCCCTTGAGCGTCTTCTCCGTCACGGCGAAGAGGCCCGCCGAGAGCGCGAACGTGTCCTCGAAGCGGCCCACGCCCACGATCGTGGCCGTGCCCCCGCGGCGCGCGGCCATGTAGGCCTGCTCCATGCACGCGCCCACGCCGATCGCCTCGAAGGTGTAGTCGGCCCCGCGCCCGCCCGTGAGCGCCATCACCCGCTCGACGGCGTTCTCGCTGGAGGCGTCGATGACGTGGGTGGCGCCCAGCTTCGCGGCGAACTCCAGCTTGGCCGGGTTCGCGTCGATCGCGATCAGCGTCGAGGCCCCGGCGATGCGGCAGCCCTGCAGCACGCTCAGGCCCACGCCCCCGCAGCCCCAGATGGCGCAGCTCGTCCCCGGGCGCACCTCGGCGGTGTTGATGGCCGCCCCCACGCCCGTGATCACGCCGCAGCCGAGCAGGGAGGCGCTCACCAGCGGGATGTCGTCGTCGATCCTGATGGCCGTGTGCTCGGCCACGACCGTGTACTCGCAGAGCCCGCCCACGGAGGCGAAGGGCATGAGGTCGTCGCCGTCGCAGTGGAAGGGGTAGTTGCCGCCCAGGGTCAGCGGCATCCGCTCGCACTGCGCGTACATGCCCTCGATGCACTGCAGGCAGCGCCCGCAGAACGCCGTCGTCGTCAGGATCACGTGGTCGCCCGGGGCCACCGAGGCGACGCCCGCGCCGACGGACTCGACCACGCCCGCGCCCTCGTGGCCGAGCACCATCGCATCGGAGCGCGGCAGCACCGACTCCAGCACGGACAGGTCGGTGTGGCAGAGGCCGCAGGCGCTCAGCTTGACGCGCACCTGGCCGGGGCCGGGCTCGTCCACGGTGACGGTCTGGACTTCGAGGGGGCTTCCCGAGCCGCGCAGCACGGCTGCCTTCGCTTCCATTCGATTACCCTCCGGGGCGCGTCCGCGCTCGGCGCCGCGCCGCGCGCGATTGTACGGCCAAGGCGGCCAACGGCGGGCGCGGCGTATCATCCGCGCCGGGACGGCCATGATCATCGTGCTCCACGGCCAGGACGAATTGCGCCTGCGGAGGCGGCTCGCCGCCCTGCGCGCCGAGGGCGCCGCCGGCGACGGCGATGGCGCGGGTGGAACGGGCGGCGCGGACGTCGCCCTCCTCGACGGGCGCGACGCCAAGCCGGAGGAGATTCTCGCGCCGGCGCTCACCGCCCCCTTCCTCTCCCCCCGCCGCATCGTCATCGTCGAGGGGCTGCTGGGGCGCTTCGAGGGCGGCGGGGCGCGGGGCGGCGGGCGCGGGCCGCGCGTCGATAGCTTCAACCCGCTGCTGGAGGGCCTCGCCGAGGGCATCCCCGAGACGACGACGCTCGTGTTCGTCGAGGGCGAACTGAACGCGGGCCGCAATCCCCTCCTGCGGCGGCTGGACGAACTGGGCGGCGTCGAGGTGGAGCACTTCCCCGAACTGAAGCGCGGCGAACTCGTGCAGTTCGTGCGCGAGGAGGCGCAGCAGCAGGGCGTCGACTTCCGCCGCGGGCGCTCCGCCCGCCCCCTGCCCGAGGACGAGGAGTGGCGCCGCCCCCGCGAGGACGATCCCGCCCAGCTTCTCGCCGCCCTCCACCCGAACACGCTCGAACTGGCGCGCGAACTGGAGAAGCTGGCCCTCTTCACGATGGGCCGCCAGGCGACCGTGGACGACATCGACGTGCTCTGCGGCGGCGAGCGCGAATCGACCATCTGGGAGCTGGTCGACGGCGTGCTCGACGGGGACGCGGCCAAGGCGCTGCAGGCGCTCCGCTTCCTGCGCTCGCGGGGCGAGAGCGTGAGCGGCCTGCTGGGCCAGCTGGCCGCCGCCTACCGCCCCCTCGCGACCGTCCTCGACCTGCTGGAGGAGGGGGCGACCCCCGAGGAGATCGGCAAGGCCATCCGCCGCCCCTGGCCGCGCCTGCGCGACGCCGCCATCCAGCGCGCGAAGCGGCTGGGGCGGGAGGGCGTGCGCGCCGCCTACGAGGCGCTCGTCGCCGCCGATCGCGGCATGAAGCTGGGCGAGGTGCGCGACGAACTCGCGCTGGAAGTGGCGATCTCGCGCCTGCTGGCGCTCTCCCCGCGCGCGGGCCGCCGCGCCTCCTGAGCGCGGTCCCGCGCTAGCCGCCCCCGTCCGTGCGCACGATGACCCCGCAGGCCACGCGCGCGCCGGTGTCCGGCTCCTCTCCGCTGTACGGGTCCGGCTTCTCGTGCACGATGATGGCGGAGCCGTCGGCGTCGAAGACGGAATGGTTCGGGCCCTCGTCCAGCGTGACGCCGGCGGTGAGGAAGTCGGCGCGGGCGGAGCCGTCGGCGGCGGCGTAGAGGTTGAGCAGGTCGCCGCCGTGCGCTTCACCGGATTCGCCGCGGTTCCAGGACGAGTGGAGGAAGCCGTGTTCCGCGCCGGTCGGGTTGAAGTGGTCGCCGGCGGCGTCGAAGGTGGGCGTGCACGCGCCGGTCTCGTGGATGATGAACGCGTGGCCGCCCGGGGCCAGCCCCGTCACGTCGGCCATGACGAGGACCCCGTTGGCGGTCTGCCGGAAGGTGACCGTGCCGATGGCTTCGCCGTCCGGCGAGGCCAGCGCCGCCTCAGCCGTCAGGCCCATCGTGGGCTCGTGTTCCCCGCCGCACCGGCCGAGCGACAGGAACACGGCGAGGACCACGATGAGGATCACGATGGGCGTCAGGGTGAGAGCAACAGGGAGCAGTACCCGGTTCATCGGCGCCTCCCCGGCGCGGCAACGGCCTGGGCGGTGAATGATACCAGCTATCGTATCGTCCAGCGTGAGCGCCGCGCCGCCGTTCCCGCCCCAACGGCCGGGAGCCCTGCTAGCGGTCGGTGGCCGGTGGCCGGTGACTGGTGGCCGGTGGCCTACGGGCCGTCCGCGGCCAGCCCCTCGCGCTTCGCCAGCCGGATCGCCGCGCGGATCGCCTCCACCATGCTCGTCTCGTCGGCCACGCCCTTGCCGGCGATGTCGAAGGCCGTGCCGTGGTCGACCGACGTGCGGATGAAGGGCAGCCCCAGGTTCACGCTGATGCTCTCCTCGAAGCCGTGCACCTTGATCGCGATGTGCCCCTGGTCGTGGTACATCACGACGACCACGTCGTAGCGCCCCGCGATCGCCTGCGGGAAGACGGAGTCCGCCGGGACCGGCCCCGCCGCCGCGATCCCCTCCGCCCGCGCGTCCTCCACCGCCGGGCCGATCTCGGTCAGCTCCTCCGTGCCGATCAGGCCGCCGTCGCCCGCGTGCGGGTTGAGCGCGGCCACGCCGATGCGCGGCTCCGCGAACCCCCACTGGCGGAAGTGCCGGTGCGTCAGCCGGATCGCCTCCAGCACGTTCGCGCGCGTCACGTGGGCGCACGCCTCCGCCAGCGTCTTGTGCGTGGAGAGGTGCATGCAGCGCAGCGCGCCGCTCACCAGCATCGTGGCCACGTGGTCCGACCCCGAGAGCCGCTTGAACACCTCCTGGTGGCCCGTGTCCGCGCTCCCCGCCAGCTGCCACGACTCCTTGTTGATGGGCGCGGTCACGATCGCGTCCACCTCGCCCGCCAGCGCCAGCCGCGCCGCCGCCTCCACCCACGCGTGCGAGGCCTCGCCCGCGACCACGGAGCGCTCGCCCATCGCGAAGTAGTCCTCGCGGAAGCCGCCGACGGCCAGCGTCTCCGTGGTCCCCGCCTCCCCGCGCACGTCCGCCGCGCGCCGCACGGGGCGCAGTTCGTGCGTCGAGCCGATCAGGCGCAGCGCCGCCGCCGCGCTCGTGGGCGAGCCCAGCAGGAAGAGCCGCGCCCGCGCCCGCAGGTCGTCCCGCTGCAGCGCCTTCGCCGCCACCTCCGGCCCGATCCCGGCCGGGTCGCCCAGCGTGATCGCGATCAGCGGCCGCTCCGTCATGCGCGCTCCTCCGTCCAGCCCCAAATGATCATCAGGGTAGACAAGTCTAACGGCGGAGACACTCGCCTGTCTTCGGTCCATTTTCCTGGCGAAACTGGACGGGATGCTCCGTTCCGTCTAACGGCTGGACACTCCGCCGGGTTCAATCTAAGTTGTCTGCGGATTTAGACGCAACATGGGGGAGCGTCCAGAAAATGGACACGGAACTGTTCACCAACCCGGCGGGCAGGCTGGTCGACGTCCAGCGCGACCCTTCCCTGCCATCGTACGTCGCCTTCGTTCCGGGCGCGCTCCCTCCCGATGCCGAGGACAGCGCGATCGCCGGCGTGGCCCGGGAACTGGCGGACGCCAGCCTCGCCCTCGGCAGGCTCACCGGCATCGGCGAGTTCTTCCCCAACCCGGACCTGCTCGTGCGTCCCTACCTGCGGCGTGAGGCCGTCGCCAGTTCCCGTATCGAAGGCACGCAGGCTTCGTTCTCCGACGTCGTCGCCCTCGAGGCCGGCATTCGCCCCGAGCCCGGAAGCGACACGCAGGACGTCTTCAACTACGTGCTGGCCCTTGACGCCGGTCTCCGGGCCAGCCAGAACGGCCTGTTCTCGCTCGATCTCATGCGGTCGCTCCACCAGCGGCTCATGACGGGGGCTCGCGGCGAGGCGTTCAGCAATCCCGGCGAGTTCCGCCTCGTCCAGAACCACATCGGCGTCACGAACGAGATCGCCAGCGCGATCTACGTGCCTCCGCCCCCGGCCCAGATGAGCGCCGCCACCGACCAGTTGATCGCCTACGTCAACGAGCCCAAGCCGCGCACGCCGTTCGTCGTCGAGGCCGCGTGGATGCACTACCAGTTCGAGGCGATCCACCCGTTCCTCGACGGCAACGGCCGCGTGGGCCGCCTGCTCATCGCCCTCCTCCTCGCCGCGCGCCACCGGGTCGATCACCCCCTGCTCTACCTCAGCCCCTACTTCGAGCGGCATCGCGCCGAGTACTACCAGCTTCTGCTGGCGGTCAGTTCCACCTCCGCCTGGGAGGAGTGGCTGCGCTTCTTTCTCGCGGGCGTGGCCGAGCAGGCGCGGGAGGCCATCTCCGTCGCCCGCGACGTCCTTGCGCTTCGCGCGGAGTGGCGGGAGCGGCTCGCGGCCGCCGGCGCCACTCCCTCGTCCGTCCGCCTCGCCGAGTTCGTCATCGAACACGTCGCCGTGACGCCCCGGGTGGTGGAGCTTGGCCTCGGAGTCGCGCGGCAGACCGCCTACACCTCGCTGCAGGCGCTTGTGGGCGCGGGCATCCTGGAGCCGGTCCCGCTGCGGCAGCGGGGCAGCCTCTACATCGCGCCCCAGCTCGTCGCCATCCTCGAAGTGTAGGGCCGCGGCTACCCCCGCT
This sequence comes from Tepidiformaceae bacterium, assembly GCA_963664025.2. Lineage (GTDB taxonomy): Bacteria > Chloroflexota > Dehalococcoidia > Tepidiformales > Tepidiformaceae > UBA2991. Next base: position 677,743 of record OY760861.2, read on the forward strand.
CGGGGCGCGCCGCCGCCCGCGCTTCCGCGGGCGAGCCCTCCTCGTAGTCGATCACGCTCCAGCGCTCGGCGATGCGGTTCATGATCGCTCCCGGCGGGCCGTGGTGGGGCGAGGCCATGTACTCCTCGAAGTCCGCGCGGCTCGCGAAGGCGCACGAGATGCCGATGTCGCAGCGCTCGCCCAGGTCCTGGAAGTTCCAGCCGCAGTGGTAGGCGATCGCCTTCGGGTGCTCGCTGATGGGGACGAGTTCCTCGAAGAACGCCTCGATCTCCCCGGCGTCCGCGTCCTCCCTGAGCGTGATCGTGACGATGTGGCGAATCATGGGCGGCCTCCTCCGGCGCTGCCGCGCTTCCGCGGTCAGGCGTAGAATCGCAGGACGCGACCGGCGCGGCCAGTCCGCGCGCCGTTGCGGGTCGCCAGCCGCGCGGCTACGGTGGGGGCATGACGGCAGCCGACCGGGTCGAAATCGAGGACTTCGCCGCCCAGGCGCACGCGTTCCTCGCGAAGGCGCGCGACTACCTCGCCGCCGGCGACCTGCACCAGGCCTCCGAGAAGGGCTGGGGCGGGGCCGCGCACATGGCCAAGGCCGCCGCCCTCGCGCAGGGCTGGCCCTACAACAGCCACGCCGACTTCAGCGTCGTCCTCAACAACGTCATCAGGCGGACGGGCGACACGCGCCTGCGGAGACTGCGGAGCGTCGCCAACGAGCTCCACGGCAACTTCTACCGGCGCGCGATTCACCTGGACGCCACGGTCATCGGGCAGGACCTCGACGACGTCGGCGAACTCGTCGACCTGCTCGCGCCGCTGACCAGGGCCTGACGCGCCGCCCGCGCGCGAGCGCGTAGAATCGCAGGACGCGACCGGCGCGGCCAGTCCGCGCGACGGAGGGAACCCATGCAGGAAGCGCTCGTCGAACGCCTGAAAGAGGAGATCCGGTACGAGTTCTCGCGCGAGGGACCGCCCGAGGGCTTCCCCAAGTTCCCCGACATCCCCGCCGGGCGCTACCGCAGCCAGGCGTTCTTCGACCTCGAGATGGAGCACTTCTGGCCCCGGACCTGGCTCTACGCCACCCGCGAGGAGGAGTTGCCCGAGCCCGGCTCCTACCAGGTCTGGGACCACCTCGGCGTCCAGGTCGTGCTCGTGCGCGGCGAGGACCTCGCCGTCCACGCCTTCGAGAACGCCTGCGTCCACGGCTCGCCCCTCTTCGACGCGCCCGACGACAGCGGCCTCTTCCACTGGAAGGAGTTCGACTCCGCCGGCAACAACCTCCAGTACCAGCAGGAGTTCCCCCGCCGCAAGCTGCCCGAAGGCGTCCTGCGCTGCTGCGAGGGCCACCTCTACGACTTCACCACGGGCCGCTTCGTGGGCGACACGGCCGGCGTTCCCGATGAGCTCCTGAGGCTGCCCGAACTGCGCTGCGAGAGCTGGGACGGCTGGCTCTTCATCAACCGCGACCCGGAGGCCGAGCCCCTGCTCGACTGGCTCCATCCCCTGCCCGAGCAGATGGCCATGTTCCAGGGCGCCACGCTGCGCATGATCGACAAGCGCTGGACGATCATTCCCTGCAACTGGAAGGTCACCGTCGAGGCCTTCCAGGAGGTCTACCACTTCAAGCACATCCACCAGAAGGCGGGCGTCTCCGGGCTCGACCAGCGCGGGGCGACGATGGGCGTGCTGCCCAACGGCCACTCCCGCATGATCACCCCGCTCTCCAAGCGCGCCGCCGGGATGACGGGCATGGAGCACCAGCTCGACTGGCGCGTCGACCTCGACCGCCAGGCGTTCGGCGCGGGCGCCGACGGCATGATCGAGATCCCCACCGTGAACGGCATGACGCGCTGCACGAGCACGGCCTTCAGCGCCTTCCCCAACCTCATCACCCCGGTGAGCGCCACGGGCATGCCCTTCCTCCTCGCCTGGCCCATCGACGTGGGCACGACGCGCTTCGAGTGGATCACCTTCTGCGTCGATTGGGGCGACGTCCCCTCGCCCGCTTCCTCGGACACCTGGCGGCAGCGCCTCGACGGCTTCGACGTCGTCATGGAGGAGGACACGCGCAACATGGCCCCCATGCAGAAGTCGCTCAACTCGCCCGGCCTCACGGGCATGCCCGTGAGCTACCAGGAGCGCCGCATCTGGAACTGCGCCGAGCAGCTCGACCGCATGATCGGCCCCGAGCGCATCCCCGCGGACCTGCGCGTGCCGCAGTTGCTCGCGCCCTACGTCGAGCGCTAGGAGCGCCGCGCCCATGCCCACCACCGCCCGCGTCGTCGTCCTCGAAGGCGACTATGGCGTCTGCGCCATCCAGGAGCTGGACCTCCCCGATCCGGGCTCCCACCAGGCCGTCCTCGAAACGTACGCCGCCGGCATCGAGCACGGCCAGCTTCACCAGGTCGAGGAGCCCCAGGAGACGCCCGTCATCCCCGGGCGCGAGGGCACGGCCCGCGTCCTCGCGGTCGGCCTCGGCGTCACCCGCGTCGAGGTTGGCGACACCGTCCTCGTGACCCCCTGGAGCGCCGTGCCCGGACGCGAGCCCGAGTTGCCCCTGGTCGAGTTCGACGACGGCGCGGAGGCGGAGGTCGCCCCCGGCGGGACGTGGGGCACCAACCTCGTCATCGACGAGCAGTTCCTCGTCCCCATCCCCGATCTGCCCGACAAGGAGGGCGCGGCCATCCTCGGCAACACCGCCCTCCTCGCCCTGAGCGCCGTCCGCACGGCGGGCGTCGGCGCGGGCGACAGCGTCGCCGTCTTCGGCTGCGCCGGGGCGGGCCTCTCCGTCATCGCCGCCGCCGCCGCGGCCGGGGCGGGCGCGATCATCGCCGTCGCCCGCGAGGACGAGCGCCTCGAAGCCGCGCGCGCCGCCGGCGCCACCGAGACCCTGAACCTGAGCGCCGCCGCCGCCGCCGAGCGCCTCGCGGAGATCGTCCCCGGCGGCGTCGACCATCTCTTCGATTGCGTCCACGAGTTCGAGACCGCCTCGCGCCCGGGACGCGCGCCCGTCCGCGAGGGCGGCTCCGCCATCGCCGTCGCCGCCCCCGGCACGGACGAGCGGCGCGCCGAACTCGACGCCATCGCCGCCGCCAGCGGCTACGCCTTCCCCGACCCGCCCAATCCCGACGAGGACGTGCCCGAGCTGCTCCAGTGGATCGAGGACGGGCGTCTCCCCCTCCCCGCCATCGTCACCTTCCGCTGCACCATCGAGCAGGTGAACGAAGCGACGGCCATGCTGGAGAACGGCGAGATCGCCGGGCAGGCCGTCATGGTCATCGAGCCCCTGCGCTAGCGACGAATTCATGCCGACCGGGGATCGAGCGGACCGTGAGGTGAGAATCCCGCAGGACGCCCCTCCTGCTGCTCCGAACCCCGTGATCGTCGAGCGATTCTGCGCCCGCTATCCCAAGCTATACCACGTCGCGGAATGTGGGAGTTGGCCCAGCATCAGACAGCACGGCCTGCTCAGCACGTCGGCGCTGCTGGATGTGTTCGAAGTGAGTGGTCCACGGCGGTTCAGCATCGAATCCGAGTGGCGTCGAGATGCGGTCCGGATTCAGCATCCTGAGCATGGGGCGGCGGTCATCCGGGACCAGCAGCCCATGCCTCCGGGACGGTTGGGGCCGCTTCTGGACGGCGTGACCACGCAGGAGTGGTACCGGCTGCTCAACGGTAAAACGTTTTTCTGGGTGACTGAGGAACGGCTGACGACGTTCCTGTGCGCGAAGTTGTATCGCGACCGCGAGCATGACGTGATCACCGTTGACACGGGCGATCTGCTCAGGCGCCATTGGGGGCGCATCACCGTCGCTTCCACCAACACCGGCTCCACGTACAACCGCAGTCGGCGTGGGCTGAACGCCTTCCAGCGCATCGAGAATTACTCGCCAGATGGTCAGCGCCGTGACCTCGCGGAGTTGGCCATCGATTACTGCGTGCCCGACATCGCCAGCGTCGCGTTATCCGTGGAGCGACGAGGCGCATCAGGCTCCCGAACGGTCGTCCCCTTGTGACCTATCCCTCCACGAACAGTTCCGAGCCCAGCGGGGCCAGCGCCTCCCGCAGCGAGCCCGCGTCCGTCCGCAGGAGGGCCGCGTAGTGCAGGTCCTCGGCCAGCAGGGCGCTGCGCGACGCCTCGGGCTCGCCCCCGCCGAGCGCCGCCTGCCGCTCGTCCTCCCAGTCCGCCAGCGAGAGCCCGGGGATGCCGTAGGTCAGGCAGGTGCCTTCCACGTCCTGCGTGTTGTGCGTGCCCATCACGAGCGAGGCCAGTTCGTTCACGTCCGGGCTGAACCACGCTCCCTCCGTGCCGAAGCGCTGGTAGGCGCGCCGGTTCAGGAAGGTCATCGAGAGCGTCAGCCACGTCTCGCGGTCGGGCGAGGCCACGAGGTTCCAGCCGCCCATCGCCCGCAGCAGCAGGAAGGGCACCTCCGCGGGGATGCCGCCGAAGGCGTCGCGCTCCGGCTCGGGGAGGGCGATGCCCGTCGCCTCCACGCCCGCCGCCCAGCCGCCGCCCGCGCGCCACACGCGCCCCCCGATGACCGCCTCCGCCACCGCCAGCGCCCGCGAGGCCGTCTCGCCCGCGCCCCCCGCCTCCCCCACGCCGACGGCGAGGTCGTACGCCCCCAGCGTCGTCGCGATCTCGCCGAGGGGAAGCGCGCCGTCCGCGCCGGGGGGCGTCTCGCCCGCGCCTGCCAGCGCCTCGCGCAGGGAGGCGCGCGCCTCCGGCCAGAAGCGGTAGAGCGCGATCATCGCCCGGCGTCTCGCGTGGGCAGGGCGGCGTGCGGCCTACGCGCGCGCCTGCGTGACGTCCCAGCGCTCCCAGTTGGTCACGTCGTCCACCGGCTTGCGGTTGGTCGGGCCGAAGTTCGCGTCCGGGAAGCCCATCGGGATGATGGCCGCCGGGGTCGCGTCGTCGGGGATGCCGCAGCGCTCCCGCAGGACGCCGTCGACCGCCCCCTGGAAGGTCGTCATCACGGTCCCGAGCCCCAGCGCCCGCGCGGCCAGCAGGATGTTCTGCACGGCCTGGTAGATGGAGCTTCCCGCCAGCAGCGTCGCCGGGTCCTGCGTCGGCGAGGCGATCTGGTAGATGCAGGGCACGATGAAGACCGGCGCCTGCGCGAGGTTCTCGAAGAGCCCGCGCGCGCCCGTCATCATCAGGCGCTCGCCCTTCGTCCCCGACTTGACGGCGTTGTCGATCATCGCCTGCAGGCCGGGGTTTTCGAGCCCCTTGCGCAGCTGCGCCGAGATCGCGTCCCGCGTCTCCTGGTCCTTGATCACGAGGAAGCGCCAGGGCTGCAGGTTGCTGCCGGAGGGCGCCTTCGTGCCCGCCTCGATCACCTTCCAGATGAGTTCGTCCGGGACGGGGTCGCTCTTCCAGCGGCGGATGGCCCGCTGCGTGTAGATCGCCTCCCAGACGTCGTTCGTGCCGGACTGCATCTCCGCCATGGCGCGCCTCCTCGCTAGCCCGCGGCCACCGGCTCGCGGACCGGGCGGATGTTGACGGGGATGGCGCTCTGGCGCGCCATGCCTGTGATCGGGTCGTACGCCTCCTCGTTGTTCACGAGGCGGTTCGTGCTGCCGCCGATGCTGCGCACGTCCCGGTCCATCTCCGGCACGTCGCCCCACGAGTGCGCCATCGAGATGACGCCCGCGGGCACGTCGTCGGTGAAGGCGGCCACGCCCAGGATCGTCGCGCGGCTCGACTCGATCTCGATGACCGCGCCGTCCTCGATGCCGTACTCCTCGCCGTCGCGCGGGTTCATGAAGGCCGGGTTCGTGCCGCCGTCGCGCGCCGTCAGCCCCGCGATGTCGCGGCCCGAGGAGTTGTAGAACTCGCGCATGCGACGGCTGATGAGGCGGTGCGAGAACTCCTCGCCCGGCAGGTAGCCCGCGCCCTCCACGACCGGCTCCGCGCGCACCTCGTGGATCTCCTCCACCAGGTCCGGCGGGGCCACGTCGAGACGCGCATCCGCGCCCGCGGCCTTCGCGCCCACGCGCACCTCCTCGCCCTCGAAGACGGCGCCGCCGTCCGCCTCGCGCACGCGGTCGAGCGGAATGCGGGAGTTCGCCGTGATCAGGTCCAGCACGTCGTCCGTGCTCGGCTTCGCGTCCATCGGCATTGAGCCGCCCGCGAGCTTGATCTCCGACCCCATGCGCTGCGCGAGGCCCCAGAAGAACTCCCACTCCTCCATCACGTCGTCCTCGGCCTCGACCATGGCGGGCGTGTAGTGCGCGTAGGGGACCGGGTACCAGGAGTCCGTCAGCACCGTCAGGTCGGGCCGCTCCAGCGAGAGCTTCGGCGCGATGATGTAGTCCGCCATCTTCGCCGTCTGCGACATGCGGATGTCGATGCTCACGTTGAGGTCGAGCTGCTTCATCGCCTCGATCGTCTTCAGCTGGTCCGGCCACGCGCCGACGGGGTTGCCGCCCACGCTGACGAGCGCGCGCACGCGCCCCTCGCCGGGCGTGATGATCTCGTCGCTGAGCGCCGCCGTCGGCATTTCGCCGAAGACCTCGCCCAGCCCGCGCACGCGGCTCGGCTCGCCCTTGCCCCAGGCGGGGTTGGGCGGGTTCGCCTGCGCCATCCAGGGGCGCTCCGGGCTGATGACGCCCGGGTTCGGGACCACCTCGCCCTCGCGCAGGTAGCGCCCGCCCAGCGTGTTCAGGGCGTGCACGAAGTGCTCGGTCAGGTTCGGATGCGGGGCCATGTTCGCGCCCGTGCCGCTCGATGCGACCCCGCGCGGGCTCTCCGCGAACATCCGCGCCGCGCGCTCCACCTGCGCCGCGGGCACGCTCGTGCGCTCCTCCACGTAGTCCAGCGTGAAGCTGTCCACCGCCTGCCGCAGCTCCTCCACGTGGGCCACGTTTCCGGCGAGGAAGTCGCCGTCCACCAGGCCCTCCTCGAACATCACGCGGATGATGCCCGCCAGCAGCGTGGGGTCCTCGCCCGGCTTCACCTGCAGGTGCAGGTCCGCCCGCTTGGCCACGTCCGACGAGCGCGGGTCGATCACGATCAGCTTGAGCCCGCGCTGCTGCGCGTCCCGCAGCCGCTTCCAGGGGTTGAAGGGGGGGATGCCGCCGAACATGGAGACGACCGGGTTGTTCCCGATCAGCATCGCGACGTCCGCCGTCTCGAACCCGTGGCTCCCGCCCATCCAGGTGCCGTGGCGCGAGGCCGCGATCGCCTTCGCCGGCTGGTCGATCGTCACGCTCGTGTAGTACGAGGGCGATTTCACCCCCGCGTGCCAGGCGCGCGTCACCGAGAGCGTGATCGCGTTGCAGAAGGCGTACGTGCCGTTGTAGGTCGCCACCGAGCGAGGCCCGTGCTCCTCGATGATGGCGCTCAGCTTCTCCGCGATCTCGTCCAGCGCCTGCTCGCTCGGGATCGGCTGGAAGGAGCCGTCCGGCATCCGCTTCAGCGAGGTGCGGATGCGGTCCGTGTGGTTGTGCTGGTCCGGCAGGTGCCGCCCCTTGATGCACGTGTAGCCGCCGTAGATGGGGTTGCTCGTATCGCCGCGGACTTCGATGACCTTGTTGTCCTCGACGTCCACCTCGATCGGGCAGAACGCGTGGCAAAAGCGGCAGAACGACTTCTTCGTCTCGACCATGGGGACACTCCAGCAGACAGGTTGCGCGCGCGAGTCTACCACGCGCGCCGCAACGCCCGTCCGCCCGGACGGTGTACGATCGCGGCGGGAGTGCGCTCATGGCGACCCTGCCCGGCACGCGCGACGAGATCGGCGAGTTCGCGAACGCGATCGGCGAATGGCTGCTGACGCAGGAGTTCGGCACGATCAAGCCCCTCGCCTTCCGCCACCGCCTGGGCCTCTCGGAGGAGGACGACGGGCTCCAGCCCTACGTCGTCATCGAGTTGCTCGTGACGGACCCGGAAGAGCGGGAGCTGTCCATTGACGATCCCGCTGATCTGGCGCCGGTGACCATCCCCCTCCCCGAGGGGATTCGGACGTGGCGCTTCGACGACGGGGAGGCGGTCTTCAGGGCGGCGCGGGCGAAGGCTGGCGAACTCGGCCTTCCCCCCGGCATCCTCTCGGGCTGGCCCGTGGACGTGCGGCTGTTCTCCGCCAGCAGGGCCGGGCAGCACGGATTCGATCCCGTCGATGCCTGAGCCGATTGAGCCGCAGGATCTGCTCGATCAGGCGTGGACGGCCCTTCACACGGGGCCGCGCAGGATGTTCGTCTCCCTTGAGACAGCGCGTGGAAACCGGTTCGAGGAAGAAGTTCGCGGTCCCACCGCAGCCGATTTGCGGCAGGCCGTTTCGTCCGCCTACTACGGATTCTTCCATGCGCTGACCCTGACGGCCGCGTCCCTCTTCGCCCCATCCGACGACTCCCGCCATGAACTCGTGCGACAGGTCAATCACCGGGACGTGAGCAGGGTCACCACCTGGGTGGTCGGCGGTACGCCTCCCGAAGGACTGCAGCGCAGCATCGAAGTCCTCAGGACGGACGAACAGGTGGTGAGGATCTCCGAGTTCTTCCAGCACCTCTACCGGGCGCGGCAGGACGCCGACTACAATCACGCCGCCTCGTTTGACTTCGAGGAGGCGGCCAGCCACGTCAGCCGGGCGCAGATAGCGACGCTGCGGGTCCAGAACCCCGCCTTCGCCGCCAGCCCCGCGGGACGCCTCTTCCTCGGCCTCATCGCCCTGCGCGCCCGCGCGGGCGGGGGCTAGCGGAACGGGTTCTCGTCGCCCTCGGGCGGCGGACCCGCGCCCTCGTCCAGCCCGAGCAGCCGCAGCCGCGCCGCGTCGTAGGCCGCCTTCGCGCGCGCCTCGCGGTTGAGGAGGCCCTTCAGCCGGTCGGGCGTCAGCCGCTCCCCCTCCAGCAGGACGCCGTGGACCCGTTCGAGCTGCTTCCGCCAGTTCGCCCAGGCCTCGCGGTAGGCCTCCCGCGTCGCGTCGTCAACCATTCGCGCCCCCGCGCCTACTCTAGCGCCGCTGGCCCGCCGCCGCCGTCTGTGCGAGCCTTCTTGCGGGAGCCCGCAGGGGGCTCGCCCCGGAGGCCGTCGCCGCGTGCTCGCGCTCACCGAGATCAGACGCCGCAAGCTGCAGTTCGGCTTCGTCACCGGCGTCGTCGCCCTCATCGCCTACCTCATCATCATGGTCACGGGCCTGGGGCTCGGGCTCTACGACGCCGCCGGCACCGCCCTCCTCAACCTCAACGGCGACCACCTCGCCTACGCCGCCAACTCCAACCTCTCCGTCATCCGCTCCCGCCTGACCGAGGCCGACGTCGCCGAGGTGCGGGCGCTCCCCGCGGCCGACCGCGCCACCCCCATCGGCTACGTCGCCGCCGTCGTCGAGTACGCGCCCGGCGAGACCGACACCGCCGCCATCATCGGCGTCGTCCCCGGCGCCTTCAGCGAGCCCGCGGTCGTCGAGGGCGGCCCCCTGGGCGGCCCCGCCGACATCCTCATCGACCGCACCTGGGCGCGCCTCGGGGATACGCGGGTCGGCGATACGCTCGCCCTGCCCATCGGCTTCCAGACGCGCGACTTCACCGTCGCCGGCATCGTCGACCAGGGCTACTTCTTCTTCCAGCCCGCCATGTACGTCGACATCGCCGCCTGGCGCGAACTGAACTTCCCCGGCGACCCCGCCCAGCGCCCCGCCGCCAGCCTCGTGCTCCTCCAGGGCCGCGATCTCGACGGCCTCCGGGGCGAGGGCTGGCGCATCGTCACCAAGGAGGACGGCTTCAACAACATCGAGGGCGTCCAGGCCCAGCAGTCCACCGTCGACGCCCTCCGCTACATGGGCCTGCTCATCGGTGCGATGGTCATCGGCGTCTTCTTCTATGTCATCACCCTGCAGAAGGTCTCCCTCCTCGGCATCCTCAAGGCGATCGGCGCGCCCGGGCTCTACCTCGTCGTCCAGGGGCTCCTGCAGGTGCTCATCGTCTGCGTCATCGGGGCCGCTCTCGCTGTCGGGCTCGCCCTGCTCACCAAGGCGACCGTCCTCTCCTCCGGCGCCATCCCCATCACCTTCACCAACGGGGCCATGACGGTCAGCTCGATCTCCGTCGTGATCGCGGGCGTCGTCGGCTCGCTCCTCTCCGCCCGCCAGGTCGCCTCCGTCGACCCCATCATCGCCATGCAGCAGCAGTAGGGAGCCCCGTGGCCATCCTCCAGCTTCGCGACGTCTCCAAGTCCTACGGCCAGGGCGCCCGCCGCGTCGAGGCCCTCCGCGAGGTCACCCTCGACGTGGAGCGCGGCGAGGTGGTCGCGCTGGAAGGCCCCTCCGGTTCGGGCAAGACCACCCTGCTCGCCCTCGCCGGCGCGCTCCTCACGCCCACCTCCGGCGAGATCCGCGTCGATGGCGACGACATCACGCGCTACGGCGCGCGCGCCCGCACCCGCTACCGCCGCGACCGCGTCGGCTTCGTCTTCCAGGGGAGCAACATGGTCCCCTTCCTCACCGCCCGCGAGAACCTGCTGCTCGTGGCCGATTTCGGGGACGCCGACCGCCCCGCCCTGCGCCGCCGCGCCGACGAACTGCTCGACCAGCTCGGCCTCACCGCCGTGCGCGACCAGATTGCGACGAGCCTTTCCGGGGGCGAACGCCAGCGCGTCGCCATCGCCCGCGCGCTCATGCGCGACCCCGCCCTGCTGCTCGTGGACGAGCCCACCGCCAGCCTCAACCTCGAACTGGGGACGCGCGTCGTCGACGCCCTCCTGGGCGAGGTTCACCAGCGCGACAAGGCCTGCATCATGGTCACGCACGACGACCGCATGGCCCGCCGCGCCGACCGCCTCGTCGGAATCCGCGACGGTCGCGTCCTCACCGACACGCCTTTGCGCTAGCGGGGGAGGAGGGGAGAGCCGCTCTTAGTTCCGACTCCACCCAGGCGCCGTAGGCCTGATGCTACCGCCGCGCACGCCAGCGACCTGTGTTCCAGGCTCGCCTCTGGGGGAGCCGCGTGTAGGGATCGATGCGATCCATGGCTATGCGGCGGAGTCCTCACTCCACGAGGCTGCTAGCGGGGTGGACGGATACGATGGCGGCTAGGTTGCTTTCGAGGTCGTCGAGGCTTGGCGGATCGACGGCGGTCTTCATCTTCCTGGCCTCGCCTACGAGGTCGTGTCAGCGGATACTCGCTGCTACGCTCCCACCGTGGGCATCGACGCGCTGACACGAGACCTCGCAGGAAACCTCCTCGTCCCGACAACCGACGCGGAATGGGACGAGTGGGTCTCGGCTTCGGCGACGCGAAACCACGCCCTCAGTCACCCCTTGCTCGATTGGCTCGACCGGTACGGGGAGGCTCACGGGTTCGTCCACGACGAGATCCCGCCCCGCTCCCTGCTCCAGGAAATGGCCTATGCCTTTCAGGTGGTGGTTACCATGGAGCTAGAAGACCGTTTCGATGTCCGAACAATTCTCAAAGAAGGGGCAACACCTAAGGAACGGCGCAATCTCGCGTTCGCCGAAGCGACCTATGGGGCGATGGGGGAGGCGGTGCCCATCATCTTCCAGGGTTCGCTCCGCGACGCCGAAACTCGCACCTTTGGGTACCCCGACCTGCTCGTCCGCAGCGATGTTCTCGCCGAACTGTTCCCGAACGACCTCTCAACCGAAGCGGCCAAGCAGTCCGCTCCCGACCTCGACATCGGAAGCCGCCACTACTGCATTGTCGACATCAAGTTCTCAAAGCTGCGCCTGCTCGCCGGTGGCGAACTCGGAAACGCTCGATGGGCACCCGCTGACAAGGTCCAGGTCTACCTCTACAACCGCGCCCTGGGACGGCTGCAAGGCTATCTGCCCCCGAATGCGTTTCTGTTGGGACGCGGGTGGGAGCAGACGAGGCGAGGCAAGACTTCGCGGGGAACAGGCTTTCTGGACCGCCTTGGGTCCGTCGCTAACACCTATGCCACCCCTTCACGAGAGCGGCTTTCGGACCGGGCGGACAGCGCCGTGGCGTGGGTCCGACGCATGCGTCGCGAGGGCCACAGTTGGAAGGCGCTGCCCGAGCCTTCGATCGAGGAGCTGCGCCCCAATGCGAAGGCGCACACCGGCATCTGGTCGGACACCGTCAAGCGTATCGCTGACGAGGGTGAAGACCTGGCCCTTCAACCTGTGCGCCCGGCTCGCGTCGAGGCTGCCCGCAGCGAGTGGATCGAACCGGTGCCTGCTGAGTTCTACGTCGACTTCGAGACGACGAATAATGGGCAGTTAATCTTCATGATCGGCTGCGGGCACATGGAGGAGGACGAGTGGCGCTACCACTGCTTCATCGCAGAGCAACTCACCGAAAAGGAAGAGGCACGTGTCCTGGACGACTGGTTTGACCATATGGCAATCGTCCGCGATCGGTTGGGGCCGGGCACGGACTCCAAGGTGTTCCATTGGTCGCACTACGAGTCGTCGCAACTGCGAAAGGCTTCTTTGCGTCATCAGAAGACCGGCTGGCACCACACGAAATCAGGGAAGGAATGGCCACACCCGAACTGGTTCGATTTCTATCAGCGCGTCATGAGAGCCGAGCCGGTCAAGGTACGCGGAGCGCACAGCCTAAGGCTGAAGGAAGTGACGAATGCGATGCATGCTCTCGGGCTCGTCGAGACGCAGGACCTAGGGGTCGTCCCCGACGGGTTCGCTGTGGCGATGATGGTGAGGTTGCTGGCTGCCAAGGCGGCCTCAGTCAACGGCAAGCTAACAGATTTCGAGCAAATGAACGACATCCGCGATTACAACGAGGTTGACTGCAAGGCAGTGATGGAACTGGTGCGCTACCTGCGACAGAACCACTGAGCGGGTAGTGCCATGCTTCCACCCCACCCGGCTCCGCTCCCGCCGTGGGCATCGACGCGCCGACACACACCTTGCCGGAACCTCGTGATCCCGACGCCTCCACCAACCTCACGCTTGCTGGTCTCGCGTATCGACAACTTGAGAACTTCGCCGCGGATCCATGCGCCGCCTTATGCAGCAAGTCGAAGACCAGCGTGAAGGTTCTCGATTTGTCCCCCGCGCGTGGGCCCGGGTGGATTCGAACCACCGGCCGACCGGTTATGAGCCGGGTGCTCTCACCTCTGAGCTACGGGCCCGTGTCGCAGTATAGGGCGGCCTCCGCGTTCGCGAGCGCGGGGCGCGGTATACTGCCGGGGCTTCGTCCCGAAGGCGCCGAATCGCGGGCCGGCGGGCCCCGGGCACGAGAACCGCGAAGGGAACAGGCGGGGACGATTCCACCATGCTCGACAGTTTCAACAGCCGCGACACGCTGACGGCGGGGGGGCGCACGGTCGCCTTCCACCGCCTCGATTCCGTCCTGATGGGCGAGGCCGCCGCGCGCCTCCCCTTCACCCACCGCATCCTGCTGGAGAACCTGCTGCGCCGCGAGGACGGCAATGCCGTCACGCGCGGGGACATCGAGGCGCTGGCGGGCTGGCGGCCCAACGCGGGCGAGGAGCGCGAGGTCGCCTTCGCCCCCGCGCGCGTGCTGCTCCAGGACTTCACGGGCGTCCCCGCCGTCGTCGACCTCGCCTCCATGCGCGAGGCGCTGGAGAAGCTGGGCGGCGACCCCGAGCGCATCAACCCCCTCCAGCCCGTCGACCTCGTCATCGACCACTCCGTGCAGGTCGACGCCTACGGCACGGACGGGGCCTTCGCCCGCAACGTGGGCATCGAGTACGAGCGCAACCGCGAGCGCTACCTGTTCCTGCGCTGGGGGCAGCAGGCGTTCCGCAACTTCCGCGTGGTGCCGCCGGGCACGGGCATCGTCCACCAGGTCAACCTGGAGTACCTCGCGAGCGTCGTCTTCGAGAACGCGGAGACGGGGCTCGCCTACCCCGACACGCTCGTGGGCACGGACTCGCATACGACGATGATCAACGGGCTCGGCGTGCTGGGCTGGGGCGTGGGCGGCATCGAGGCGGAGGCGGCCATGCTCGGCCAGCCCGTCTCCATGCTCATCCCCGAGGTCGTCGGCTTCCGCCTGACGGGCGCGCTGCCCGAGGGCGCGACCGGCACGGACCTCGTGCTCACGGTCACGCAGATGCTGCGCGAACTGGGCGTCGTCGGGAAGTTCGTCGAGTTCTTCGGCCCCGGCCTCTCGCAGCTGCCCCTGCCCACGCGCGCCACCATCGCCAACATGGCCCCCGAATACGGGGCGACCGCCGGCTTCTTCCCCGTGGACGAGGAGACGCTGAGCTACCTGCGCTTCACGGGGCGCGACGAGGCGCGGGTGGCGCTCGTGGAGGCGTACTGCCGCGAGCAGGGCCTCTTCCGCACGGACGCCACGCCCGATCCCGCCTTCTCCGCCACGCTGGAGCTGGACATGGGCGCGGTCGAGCCGTCGCTGGCGGGGCCGCGCCGCCCGCAGGACCGCGTCCTCCTGCGCGAGTCGAAGGACGCCTGGCAGGGCGCGCTGGCCGAACTCGCGGGCGCGGACGCCGCGGACGCGCCGCCGGTCGAGGTCGCGCGCAACGGCTCGTCCTTCGAGGTGGGCCACGGCTCCGTCGTCATCGCCGCCATCACGAGCTGCACGAACACGTCGAACCCGGAGGTGCTGGTGGGCGCGGGGCTGCTGGCGAAGGCGGCGGTCGAGCGCGGCCTCCAGCGCAAGCCCTGGGTGAAGACGAGCCTCGCGCCCGGCTCCAAGGTGGTCACCGACTACCTCGACGCCGCCGGCCTGACCGCCTACCTCGACGAACTCGGCTTCAACCTCGTCGGCTACGGATGCACCACCTGCATCGGCAACTCGGGGCCGGTGGACGCGGACGTGGCGGCGGCGGTGAACGAGGGCGGGCTGGTGGCGGCGGCGGTGCTCTCCGGCAACCGCAACTTCGAGGGCCGCGTCAATCCGGTCGTGCGCGCCAACTACCTCGCCTCGCCGCCGCTGGTCGTCGCCTACGCGCTCGCGGGCCACATGGACTTCGACCCCCTGACCGAGCCCATCGGCGAGGACGCGGGCGGCAATCCCGTCATGCTGGCGGACCTCTGGCCCTCGCAGAACGCGATCGAGGACGCGATGCGCGAGGCCGTGCGCTCGGAGATGTTCCGCGAGCAGTACGGCTCCGTGTTCGAGGGCGACCCCGCCTGGCGCACGCTCGAAGCGCCCGGGGGAAGCCGCTACGGCTGGGACGGCGGCTCGACCTACGTGAAGAACCCGCCCTACTTCGACGACCTGGCGGAGGAGCCGGGCGAACTGGCGGACATCGCCGGCGCGCGCGTGCTCGTGATGGTCGGCGACTCGGTGACGACGGACCACATCTCGCCCGCGGGCAGCATCGCCCCCGACAGCCCCGCCGCCGCCTACCTGTTCGACCGCGACATCAAGCGTGAGGACTTCAACTCCTATGGCGCGCGGCGCGGGAACCACGAGGTGATGATGCGCGGCACGTTCGCCAACATCCGCCTCCGCAACCAGCTCGCGCCCGGCACCGAGGGCGGCGTCACCCGCCACCTGCCGGACGGCGAGGAGCAGAGCGTGTTCGACGCGGCCATGCGCTACCGCGACGAGGGGACGCCCCTCATGGTGCTCGCGGGCAAGGAGTACGGCACCGGCTCCTCGCGCGACTGGGCGGCGAAGGGGCCGCGCCTGCTGGGCGTCCGCGCCGTCATCGCCGAGAGCTACGAGCGCATCCACCGCAGCAACCTCGTGGGCATGGGCATCCTGCCCCTGCAGTACCTGCCCGGCGAGAGCCGCGAGGCGCTGGCGCTCAGCGGCGAGGAGACGTTCGCGATCGGCGGCATCGCCGAGGGGCTGCGCCCCGGCGGGCGCGTCGCCGTGACCGCGACCGCCGAGAACGGAGCCACCACGACGTTCGAGACGATCGTCCGCATCGATACGCCCGTCGAGCTGGAGTACTACCGCAACGGGGGCATCCTCCCCTACGTGCTGCGGCAGCTCGCGTCCGGCTCGCAGGACTAGACGGCGGACGCCGATTCGCCCGGGGGAGAGACAGACATGCCCGACCTGATGAAGATCGCCCGCACGGAACACGACGGCGGCGACCTGCTCGGCGCGCTCAGCGAGCTGTTCGAGCCCGCCGACGTCCGCCCCGAGGGCCATCCCGACGCCGTCATCTGGCAGGGCGGGAACTTCGGCGGCGGCGTCAACCCCGTCGCCCACTCCCTCACCGACGCCTACGCGCTGCTGGGCACGCTGGCGGCCAGCGACATCCTGGGGCTGCCCTTCTACGCCGTGCCCATGTGGGCGCAGTACCGCCACGACACGAAGCTGGAGGCGCTCAGCTGGTTCGGCAACATGCCCTGCACCTCCATCAAGTGGTCCACCGCCGGCGACGCCTACGTGAACGACGGCGAGGGCGGGCGCGTGGTGGTCATGGGCAAGTCCGGCAACGCGCCCCTGCGCACGCAGGCGGGCGTCTACTGCAACGTGCGCCCCTACGGGCCGATCACGGTCGTGCGCTGCATGCCCTGCCTGCCCTACTCCCAGGACCGCGCCGTCTTCGACGTGGACTCCGAGACCGGCGTCATCCACTCCGAGATGAACACCCCCGGCGTCCAGATGGCCTACGCGGGGCGGCGCTTCCTGCGCATGGTGCACGAGACCGGGGCCATCGGCCGCATCGCCTTCAAGCCCACGCAGGCGATGGAGGACGGCATCAACTCCGGCCTCCTCTCGTGGCTGCTCGACGGCACGAAGTTCAACGTCGGCAGGAAGTACGCGGTCGATGGCTACGTGGAGCACCGCGAGCGCGTGGACCGCATCGTCAACCTGCTGCCGGACGATTTCAAGGACGGCATGGAGGACTGGGGCGGCCAGATCGAGCAGCACATCTCCGACACCAACTACGGCCTCCTCCTCTGGGACCTGATCGAGCAGCAGGACACGATCGTCCTCGCCACCGACCTCGACGGCGACCGCCTGACCGACCTGCTGGCCGACGTCTCCGAGCCGCTGCGCGCCTTCGGCCAGCGCGTCGTCGACGCCGTCGGGAGCAACGCGCGGATGGGCGACCTCTGGGGCGAGATGGGCTACACCACCGGCAACGGGCGCGACATGACCTCGGTCATGTACCGCATGCACGGCCCGCCCATCCACGAGCAGACGCTCGGCTCCGCCGACGCGATGCTGCTGCGCCTGCTCGACGGCGACGAGTCGATGGGCGGCACGAAGCGCCCCTACGACCCGCGCATCCACTTCGTCCTCATCCGCGACGCCTACCGCGACGCGAACCCCGGCAACGCCGCCCTCCACGCCTGGCTCGACGCGGCCCTCGCCACGTTCGACGAGGTCTACGCGGGCGAACGCCCCGGCTTCCTTGAGGGCTACGCCCAGCTCAAGCAGGCCATCACCCCCTGGGGCGCGTAGGGGGCTGGGGTATACGAGGCCGACGCGGTCCCCTAGCATGGGAAGGCAGCGCCCGTGCCCGGGCGACGGCAGGAAGGAACGGAGCCCGTGACCACCGTTCTGGACGAGTACACCTACTATCGTGCGCACCAGGACGAGCTTGTCCGCGACTACCTCGGCAAGATCGTGACCATCAAGGATCACTGCGTCATCGACGTTCACGACAACCTCGCCGAGGCGTATGCCGATGCCGTGCGGGAACACGAGCTTGGGACGTTCCTGCTCCAGGAAGTCTGCGAAAAGGGGAAGGAACGGATCCCGTACATCTCTCGTTTCTCCCGCTGATGCCTTCTCCCCACCGTGCGTTCGTCACCCGCTCACCCGCCGTAGCGCATGAGCTCAGGAACAGGTGTGGCGTCTCTGCGCCGGACGGTCGCTCCCGCCCCGCATTCTTCGACGCAATCTGGGATACCGGCGCCACCAACAGCGGCATATCGGACAGGGTTGTCGAAGCCTGCGGGCTTGCCCCCGTCTCGTTCGGATCCGTCAGGACCACCCATGACGTCAAGGAAGACGTCCCCCTCTACATGATCACGTTCCACCTCCCGGGTGAGGTTAATGTCACCAACGTGCTTGTCGCCGGGGGATGTGAGGACGACATCCTTATCGGCATGGACATCATCACCTTGGGCGACTTCGCCGTGACGACCTTTGAGGGCTCCACCAGGTTCACGTTCCGGTATCCCTCCCAGGGCCACATTGACTTTGTCGAAGAGGCCGAGCGGGAGGAGAAGCGGCAGGCCAATACCGAGAAGCGGCGGCAGCAGTCCGGTCTCAGCCGACGGAGGGGTGGAAGGAGAGGTTCGGGCCTTGACCCGGCTGGTTAAGCCCCCCGCTGGCCCGTGAACCGCGCGCGCGGTACCATTCGGGTGGGCGCCGTGCGCATGATTCACCAACAGCCCGCCCCGCTCTCGCGTTTCCGCCGTGATCTCCCCGCGGACGCTTCCGCCCGCATGGCGAGCGCGCAGCCGGGGACAATCGCCGCCGTCAGGATGCCGTAGCCGTAATGACCGCCCCCGCCGCCGTGGACCGCGACGCCGTGCTCGCCGCGCTCGCCACCGTCAACGACCCCGAACTGCACCGCGACATCGTCTCCCTCGGCATGATCGAGGAGCTGACCATCGAGGGCGGCGACGTCGCCGTGAAGGTCCAGTTGACGACGCCCGCCTGCCCCCTGAAGGACGTCATCGAGACGGACGTGCGCGCCGCCGTGGAGGCGCTCCCCGGCGTCGAGGCCGTCGCCCTCGACTGGGGGGCGCAGGTGCGCGCCAGCGACCCGCGCGAGGGCCAGAAGCCGGTCGAGGGCGTGCGCAACGTCATCGCCGTCGCCTCCAACAAGGGCGGCGTGGGCAAGTCCACCGTGGCCGCCAACCTGTCCTGCGCGCTCGCCGCCACGGGCGCGCGCGTGGGCCTCGTCGACGCCGACATCACCGGCCCCAACATCCCCACCATGTTCGGGCTGGCGGCGGGCCTCCAGGCGAACCAGACGGAGGGGCTCCGTCCCGTCGGGAAGTACGGCGTCGAACTCGTCTCCCTCGGCTTCCTGCTGCCGAAGGGCACGCCCGTCGTCTGGCGCGGGCCCATGATCGGCAGCGCCGTGCGCCAGCTGCTGCATGACGTGCCCTGGGAGAACATCGACTACCTCATCATCGACCTGCCGCCCGGCACCAGCGACGCCTCCATGAGCATGGCGCAGGAAGCGCCCATCGCCGGAGCCGTCATCGTTTCGACCCCCCAGGACGTCTCGCTGGAGGACGCCATGAAGGCGGTCTCCATGTTCGAGAAGCTCGACGTGCCCGTCTTCGGCATGATCGAGAACATGAGCTACTTCATCGCTCCCGACACCGGGAAGCGGTACGACATCTTCGGGCACGGCGGCGCACGCGACGCCGCCGAGGAACTCGGCATCGACTTCCTCGGCGAGATCCCGATCGAGCCCCGCATCCGCGAGGGCTCCGATCAGGGCGTGCCGCTCGTGATCGGCGAGGAGGACTCCGCTTCGGCGGAGGGCTTCCGCGCGATCGCGGGGGCCGTCGCCGCCCGCATCAGCGTTTTGCAAAGGATGGGAACGTAACCCCACATGGCACTCAACTTTCTGACCGGCGCCCGCTCCGCCACGGAGGACGCGCCCGAAGCGACCGAACCCGATACCGACACGACCAACGAAGCCGCCGCCAACGGCGAGGGTGAGGCCCCCGCGCCCGCCCGCCGCCGCCGCGGCTCGCGGGGCGGGCGCTCCCGCTCCGCCGCCAAGACCGCCGCCGCGACCGAGACCGCCGCCGACGAGGAGGCGCCCGCGCCCGCGCGCGCCCCTTCCCGCCGCCGCAAGAGCGACGAGGACGAGGAGGCCCCGCCCGCGCGCCCCTCGCGCCGCCGCGCTCCCGCCGCCAAGACGGCCACGGACGGCGACGACGAGGAGGCTCCGCGTCCGGCGCGCCCCTCGCGCCGCCGCGCCCCCGCCAAGGCGACCGAGGACGATGAGGCGCCCGCGCCGCGCCCCTCGCGCCGCCGCGCTCCCGCGGCCAAGGCCGCCGACGAGGAGCCGGAGGAGAAGCCCAAGCGGGCCGCTCCCCGCCGCCGTTCGCGCGCCGCCGCCGCAACCGAGGACGCCGGCGGCGACGCCGCTCTCCTCGACGCCCTCAAGGAGCAGACGGAGCAGCTCGCCCGCCTGGTGGCGCTGCAGGAGCGCGCGATCGATCGGCTCTCCGGCAACGGCAAGGCCGGGACCGGGACGCCCCGCGTCGGCATCTTCGTCGACAGCGCCAACGTCGAGCTGGCGCGCGACCGCACGCGCGGCGGCAGGCCCATCGACTGGGGCCTCGTGCTGGAGCGCCTGACCAAGGACCGCCGCCTCGTGCGCGCCATCGCCTACTCGCCCGTCCACGACGACCCCGGCGTGAGCCGCGAGACGCAGCGCTTCGTCGAGCCGTTCCTCGGCAAGGGCTTCAAGATCGTGACGAAGCCGCTCAAGCGCTTCGCCGACGGCTCCATCAAGGCCAACGTCGACATCGAACTGGCGCTCGACGTGATCACCATGTCCGACCGCCTCGACATCGCCGTGCTCATCTCCGGCGACGGCGACTTCCAGCACCTCGTCGAGGTGCTGCAGAGCCGGGGCGTGCGCGTCGAGGTGGCGGGGCTGGGAACCTCGGTGGCGGGCACGCTGAAGAACGCCGCCGACCGCTACATCGAACTCGACTTCGCCCAGAAGAAGTAGCGGACGCGCGCGGGTCTAGCGCAGGCCCGCGCGCTCGCGATCGGGGTTCGCGCGCTCGCGCGCGATGATGCGCGCCAGTTCCGCGACCGCCTCGTCGATGGCCCCCTCGCGGTTCACGACGACGTAGTCGTTGTTGGGCGCGTCCGCGAGCTCCGCGTCCACCTCCGCGAGGCGGCGCGCGAGCGACTCCGCGCTCTCCGTCTCGCGGGCGGTCAGGCGCTCGCGCAGCGCCTCGCGGCTCTCCGCCGTGAGCAGCACGAACACCGCTCCCCGCAGCAGCCCCCGCAGCGTGATCGCGCCCTGCAGGTCCGTGCGGATGAGCACATCCCGCCCCTCGGCGAGCGGCTCTTCGAGTTCACGCCGTTCGAGGCCCTTGTAGTCGTCGTAGACCTCGGCGTGCTCGATGAAGTCGCCCGCCGCGATCTTCCGCTCGAACTCCTCGCGGCTGAAGAAGTGGTAGTCGACGCCTTCCTGCTCGCCCTCGCGCATCGGGCGGCTGTTGCTGCTGGTGGCGCGGTGGATGCCGGTGCGCTCCCGCAGCCGCGCGATCACGGAGTCCTTGCCCACCCCCGAGGGGCCGTGGAGGACGACGATCAGGGGGCCGCCCGCCGCGCTCACGCCGTCCGCGCGGCCTCGGGCGCGGCCTCATCGAGCGCCCGCCAGAAGTCGGGGTAGGAGACCGAGACGGCGTCGCGCTCGATCCGCGTCTCGCCGCTCGCGAGCGCTCCCGCGACCGCGCCCAGCATCCCCATGCGGTGGTCGCTGGCCGCGTCCACGCGCGCCCCGTGGAGCTCGCATGGGCCTTCCACGGCGAACCCGTCCGCGGTCGCCTCGATCGCCGCGCCCATCGCCGAGAGCATCGTCACGACCGTCTCGATCCGGTTCGACTCCTTCACGATGAGTTCCTCCGCCTCGCGCACGACGGTCGTCCCGTGGGCGAAGCAGCCCAGCAGGGCGACCAGCGGAAGCTCGTCGATGGCGCGCGGGATGTCGCCGCCCTGGACGGTGACGCCGCGCAGGGTGGAGGAGCGCACGACGAGGTCGGCGACGGGCTCGCCGCTGGTCTCGCGCTCCTCATGCAGCGCGACGTTCGCGCCCATGCGCCCGAGGACGTCGAGCAGGCCCGTGCGCGTCGGGTTCACCCCGACCCCCTCGATGACGAGTTCGGCGTCGGGGTGGCAGGCGCCCAGCACGAGCCACGGGGCCGCGCTGGAGAGGTCGCCGGGCACGCGCATCCCCAGCGGCTGGAGGCGTCCGGGTCGCCGGATCGTGACGGAACGGCCCTCGCGCGCGACGGGCGCGCCCATCGCCGCCAGCATCTTCTCCGTGTGGTCGCGCGTGGGGCCGGGCTCGGTGATGCGCGTGCGCCCCTCGACGGAGAGGCCCGCGAGCAGCAGCGCCGACTTCACCTGCGCGCTGGCCACGGGCATCTCGTACTGGATGGCGCGCAGGGCGCCTCCGCGGATGGCGATCGGCGCGAGCGTGTCGCCGCTCCGCGCGCTGATCCGCGCCCCCATGCGCCGCAGCGGCTCGATCACGCGCCCCATCGGCCGCCGCCGCAGCGATTCGTCGCCCGTGAGCACGGTGAAGAGGGGGTGCGCCGCGAGCAGCCCCGTCAGCAGCCGCATCGTCGTGCCGCTGTTGCCGCAGTCGAGCGCGTCCTCGCTCTCGTAGAGGCCGTGCAGGCCGCCGCCGCGGATGCGCGCCTCGCCCGATCCCGCGGGCCAGTCGATCCCCGCGCCGAGCGCGGCCATGCACGCCGCCGTGGAGCGCACGTCGTCGGAGTCGAGCAGGTTCTCGACGCGCGCCTCGCCCTCGGCGATGGCGTTCAGGATGAGCGCGCGGTGCGAGATCGACTTGTCGGGCGGGACGCGCACGGTGGCGCGCAGGCGGCCGGGACTGCGGACGATCACCGCTTGCGCGATTCGCCGCGGCGGCGGGCCGCCTCGCGCTCCCGCTCCTCGCCCCGCTGCAGCTGCTCCTTCAGGCGTCCGTAGAGGTAGGCGCCCATGAACATCTGCCCGATCACGTCGCCCGAGCGCGGCGTCTCCGCCCCCTCCTTCGGAATCTGCCGCCCCACGAGGCGGTCGTCGAACACGAAGCGCTCCAGCCGCGCGCGCGTGAAGAGGCTCTCCATGAGCGCGTCCGCGGTCGCCGCGGCGGGCTCGTCCCCGTCGCCGTCGCCGGGGAGCTCGACGCCCTCGGCCAGCCGCTCGGCCTCGTCGTCGCTCAGTTCCAGCGCCTCGATGATCGTGTCCAGTTCGCCCTGGTAGCGCCGCAGCCAGGAGAGGATGGCGGAGCGGTTGGTGGCCACGATGTCCGTGCCCATCTCCGGGTCGCCCATCACGAGGCGCGTCATGTCGCGGAAGCCGGGGCCCGCCAGCTGCTCCGCGTCCTCCCAGCAGGCGCTGTCGCGCACCAGCTTGAAGAGCGCCACGGAGAGGAGCAGGGGCACGTGGCTCACCGCCGCCACCAGTTCGTCGTGCTCCGCCGGATCGACGTAGATGGGCGTCGCCCCCGCCGACTCGATCAGCCCCATCACGACGCGCACGGCGGACTCGCTCGCGACCGCCGAGGGCGTGACCGCCCAGGCCGCGCCCTGGAACAGGTCGGCGCTGGCGGCGGAGGGGCCGCTGCGCTCCGAGCCCGCCATGGGGTGCCCGCCGATGACGCTCACGCGGTTGCCGTACACCTCGGCCGCCCTGGCCATGAAGGAGGCCTTCGTGCTGCACGTGTCCGTGATGATCGCCCCCTCGGCGACGTGCGGCTCCATCGTCACGAGCAGTTCCCCGGCGGCGCGCGCGGGCACGGCCAGCACGATCATGCTCGCGCCCCGCACGCCCTCATCGAGGTAGCGCACGGTGCTGTCCACGGCCTTCATCTCCCGCGCCGTGCGCGCGTTCTGGCGGCTGCGGTCGATGCCCACGACCTCGTACTTGCGGTCCTTGCGGGCCATCAGGTTGAGGCCCACGGAGGCCCCGATGAGGCCCGTGCCGATGATCGCGATCTTCGAATCCGCCATGCCGTGTCCCGTCCCGAATCAGGTGGCGCCGTCGGCGCGCTGCAGGAGCGCTAGCATAGCATCCCGCCCCGCTGGCCGATGGTGCCGCCGCGTCCACTCGATCACGCGCACGGGCGCGCCCGCGTCCGTCAGCAGGTCCGCCCCGCGCTCGCTGTGCGCGCGGCTGCGGGCGATGGCGCGGCGCATCTCGAAGCGCGAACCCGCCGACGCCGCCAGCGCGTCCGGCGCCCAGCCCGTCAGCACGTGCGCCACGCGATCGCGCGTGCGCTGCGCGCCCTTGCCGACGTCGTGCAGCAGCGCCGCCGCGAGCAGGTCGCGGTTGCCGTCGTGGCCGCGCTCCAGCAGCCAGCGCGCGGTGCCCGCCGAGTGGCGCTGATCGCGCGGCTCCTGCGCGGCGAAGAGCGCCAGCAGGCCGTCCGCGAGGTACTCGCGCGCCAGCGCGAGGTCGGCGTCGCTCGGCTCCAGCGAGGCCTCGCGGAACTGCCGCACGCGCTCCAGCATCAGGACACGATCTCCCGGAAGATGTCCGCGGCGTGGTCGAAGATCCAGCCGATGGGGCTGTACTCGGGGGCCACGAACCCGATCAGGATGAGCCCGATCAGGAGCGCCGGCCCCCAGCGGCTCAGCGAGGCGAGCGGCTGCGAGAGTTCGTCCGGCAGGATGCCGAGCAGCACCTTGAAGCCGTCCAGCGGGTGGATCGGGATCAGGTTGAAGATGCCGAGGATGACGTTGAGGAAGCCGATCAGCAGCAGGAACGTCCCCAGCACCTGCGAGCCGCTCGCGCGCGCGATGTCGTTGAACGAAATCGGCTCGACCCACCCCAGGATGAGCGGGATGGAGGCGATCAGGGCGAAGACGAAGTTCGAGAGCGGCCCCGCCAGCGCGACCAGCATGTTCCCGCGCTTCACGCCCACGCGCAGCCGGTAGGGGTTGACGGGCGTGGGCTTGCCCCAGCCGACGCCGATGATGAACAGGAACGCCGTCCCCACCGGGTCCAGGTGCGCGAGCGGGTTCAGCGTCAGCCGCCCCTGCCGCGCCGCCGTGTCGTCGCCCAGTTCGTTCGCCGCCCAGGCGTGGCTGAACTCGTGGAAGGCGATGCCCGTCACCATCGCGATCACGATGGCGGCGAGGTAGGCGAAGAACGCCGCGGGGTTCTCCCGGAGCACGTCGATGAGTTGGAAGATCACGCTTCCCCCATGCTAGCAGCCCCCCGCCTCCCGGCCATGCCGCATTGACCGGGCGCGGGCCGCTTGCTAGGTTCGCGGTGGTGTTCTCCGGTTAACGGACGCGTTCGCCGGAGTTGCGGGGAGACTCCCTGCCTGACGAGGACGGTCCCGGTCGAGCGGGTCCGCGCCCTCGCCACGGCTCCGCTCGCGGGTCTCCAGACATGCACGCACCCTCCCGCTCCCGACGTTTCGCCCCCGCGCCGAGGCCGCCGCGCGCGCTCGCGGACGCCTTGCGCGGGCGGCGTTCGCTGGCGCTGCTGGCGCTCGCCCTCGCGCTCCTGGGCGTGGCCACGCTGGCGCTGCTGGAGCAGGGCGGCGGCCCCCCGCAGACCGCCTTCGCCCGCGCCCCCGGCGGCCAGTACGCCGTGCTCGCCCGCCCCGCCGGCGAGGCCGCCACCGCCGTCACGGTCGTGGGCGCGGACCGCGACGCCGTCCCCCTGGAGATCGCCACGGTCCCGCACCTCTCCGGCCACCGCCTGCGCGGGGCGGTCTCGCCGGACGGGCGCCGCGTGGCCCTGCTCGTCCCCGACGCCGCCTTCTCCGGCAGGGCCGTCGCCGCCCTGCTCACGCTCGACCTGGAGACGGGCGAGCTGCGCCGCCTCGCGGAACTGCTCGACCCCCTGCAGGAGGCGCGCTGGACGCCGGACTCGCGCGCCGTGCTCGTCACGCGCTACGCGCGCACGGAGACGGGCGCCCCCGCCGTCGCCGTCGCCCGCGTGACGCTCGGCGGCGGCGAAACCGTGCTGGAGACGCACCTGGGCGCGGTCATGGTCGCGCCGCTGGGGTTCGACGCGGCGGGGAGGCTGCTGGCCGTCCGCCTCGACGCGACCGGCTCGACGCTGACGCGCGCGGGCGAGCCGCTCCGCTGGCTGGGCCCGTACGTCACGCGCGACTGGGCGCTCAGCCCCGACGCGACCCGCCTCGCCTTCGTCGAGACGAACACCGCGCGGGGCGTCCGCTACCTCCCGCGCGTCGTCCCGATCGAGGCAGCCGCGGGCGATGGCGTCTCGGCGGCGGCGTCGTCGTCGTCGGGGCGGCAGGCGCTCGGCGCGGCCTGGTCCCCGTCCGGCGAGACGCCGCGCTTCGGGCGCGAGCCCTCCGCGCCCTCCGGCGGCGTGAGCGCGCAGGCCGCGACTGGCTTCGACGTGCCTCTCGGCTACAGCCGCGACGGGAGCGCTCTCGCCGTCCTCCACTGGAGCGGGGCCGGCTTCGATGAGCCGGGCGCGCCCCGCTTCGCGATCGTGAGCGGCGCCGGCCGCCGCCCGCTCGACGGCTTCACGAGGTTCTTCGGATGGTCCGCGCGCTAGCGGCGCTGGCCGTGGGGGCGGCCGTGCTCATGGTGCTCTTCTCCGGGCGGGAGGACGGCGCGGGCGCGCTGGAGTGCCAGGGCGGGGAGCCCTTCGCCTTCGAGACCTTCGAGGCGTACGACAACGTCGGGCTCTACCTGTCCGCCATCGAGCTGGCCGCCGAGGGCAAGGCCGTCACCTTCGCCGCGACGCCCGCGGGCGAGCCGCACGGGCTCGAGTACCCGGGCCTGCTCACGGGCTCGGCGGACGACCGCATCGGCCAGGAGCCGGACCCCGCCCTGCGCATCCCCCCGACCCTGCTCAAGTCGATCGTGTGGGTCGAGTCGAAGTTCCAGAACGCGCACCGGGACGTTCCCTACGGCGGCGTCGGGCAGGCCCTGCGCTCGCCCGATTGCGGCTTCGGCCTCGGCCAGATCACGAGCGGCATGGCGAACTACACGCGAAACCCCACCGTCAAGCAGACGCTGGTGGGAACGCACTTCCTCTTCAACGTCGCCGAGGCGGCGAACATTCTCGCGGACAAGTGGAACTACGCGGCGCGCGTCATCGCGGGCAAGGGCGACCCCGCCATGCTGGAGGACTGGTACTACGCCGTCATGGCCTACAACGGCTTCTGGTACACGAACCACCCCCTCTACGACACCGATCACCAGTACGTCTGGCTCGACTGGTTCAACCACCCCCAGAACTCGTTCCGCGACCCGCTGCGGGGGGACGTGTGGCACTGCGAGGACCGGAACGCCCCGATGTGGCTCCTGGCCGGCATCGGCGAGTCGCGCATCTACGTCCGCAGCGACTACACCTACCCCGAACTGGTCTACGGCTGCATCCGCTATCCCCCCGAGTACCCCGCGCGCCTCCTCAACGACGAGCGCTACGCTCCCCGCGCGCGCTCCGCGGAGACGCCCGCCGCGGACGGGGAAACGCCGCCGGAGCAGGACGGGGAGACGCCGCCGAAGAAGCCGGATGAGGGGACGCCCCCGGAGGCGGACGAGGAGACGCCCCCGGAGACGGCGGAGCCCGGGGAGGAAGCGCCGGAGGAGACGTCCGCGGCCGATCCCTGGGTGTGGCCCGCCCCGGGGGCGGACGGGATGGTGCGCCTCTGGCAGCCCGTCAACGTGCACATGCCCGACCACGGCATCCCCGCCGTGCGGGCCGCGCTCGAACCGCAGATCTACATCAACTGCGAGAGCGCCTTCTGGACCGGCGGCTGCCCGGCCATGCACTTCCCCACGTCCTTCCCCGACCTCGGCATCACGCCCCACCGCGACCCCACGCCGCCCGCCGACCCCGCCCTGCTCGACCGCCTGCTGGGCAAGCCGCGCCTGCGCATCAGCGGCCCCGCGGACGTGGCCATCGCCATCGGCGAGGACGGGACGCCCGGCAGCGTGGAGGTCTTGGTCGAGAACCGGGGCAGTTGGATCGCGCCCTATCGCATCGAGACCTCGCACTCCTGGATCCTCGTGCGCCGCTCCGACCTGCCCGCGTACGGACGCCTTCACGGCGGCGTCGCCATCGGCGCGGAGACGACGGTGATGGTCTGCACCGCGGCCTCCTGCGGGCAGGAGATCACGAAGCGGGGCCATGACGCCCGTCTCGCCATCACCCTCGACCTCGACGAACTGCCCGAGGGCGAGGACGTGGAGGGCTGGGTGCGGATCGAGCCGCTCGCCGGCGAAGGCGCCGCCCGCCGCATCGTCGTGCGCGCCGGGCCGGGCGTGGAGGCCACGACCGAGGGCGAGGCCCTGCCGGAGGACGAGGATGAGCCGGACGGCGACGGTGAGGAGGAGGACAACGGCGAGCGCAAGCTGGAGCACCGCATCGTCGTGCCCGGCCTCGCCCGCGACGAGGGGGAGTAGCGCCTAGCCGCGCGGCAGGCCCAGCCCGCGCGTGGCGATGATGTCGCGCTGGATCTCCGCCGCCCCGCCCGCGATCGGCCCCGACACCGCCAGCAGGTAGGAGGTCTCCACGCGCCCCCGCAGCTGCGCCCACTTCGAGCCCGGCTCCAGCTGCCCGTAGCCGCCCATCAGGTTCACGCCCGCGTTCGCCACCTTGATGCCGTACATCGCCATCCACACCTTGCCCATGCTCGCCTCGTAGTTGGGCACCTCGCCCTTGCTCTGCAGCCAGGCCGTGCGGTAGGCGACCAGCCGCCCGATCTCGCCCTCCGCGTGGAGGCCCGCGAGCTTGCCCCGCACGTGGATGTCGTCCCACGGACGGCGCCCGCCGTGCTCCTCCCTGGCCCAGCCGATCAGGTCCGCCACCGTGCGCCGCGCCCCGCTGATGGCGGCGATGTTGGAGCGCTCGAAGTCGAGCACCGTCATGGCCACGCGCCAGCCGTTGTTCTCCCCGCCCAGCAGGTCGCCCGCGGGCACGCGCACGTCCTCGAAGAACACCTGGTTGAAGTCGTTGCGGTAGGCGATGTTGGGCACCGCCTGCACGGTCACGCCCGGCGCGCGCATGTCGAGGATGAAGGCGCTGATGCCGCGGTGCTTCTGCGCCTCCTGGTCCGTGCGCGCCAGCACGATCATCTTGTCCGCCAGGTGCGCGTTCGAGGTCCAGATCTTCTGCCCCTGGATCACGTAGTCGTCGCCGTCGCGCACGGCGCGCGTCTGCAGGGAGGCGAGGTCGCTGCCCGTCTCCGGCTCGCTGAATCCCTGGCAGTACCAGTCCGCGCCCGAGGCCATCTCCGGCAGCAGCCGCGCCTTCTGCTCCTCCGTCCCGTGCACCAGCACCGTGGGCCCCGTGATGCCGATCGTGAACAGCCGCCCGCCGGAGGGCGCGCGATGCCACGCCAGCTCCTCGTTCAGCACCATCTGTTCGAGCGCCGTCGCGCCCATGCCGCCGTACTCCCGCGGCCAGGGCGGGGCCAGCCACGCGCGCTCGCCCAGCTTGCGCATGAACCGCCGCGCGAAGGGCGCCTGCTCCTCGTTGTCGAAGAAGTCGTCGTCCCCCTCGAAGTCCTCGGGGATCTCCGCGCGCAGGAACTCGACCAGCTCCTCGCGCCACGCCTGCGTCTCGTCCGGCAGATGGAATTGCATGGGCCGCACAGTCTACGGCGGACGCCCGTTAGCCGCTGGCGTCGCGCTCCGGTACGATCGAGGCGTTGCGCGGTGGGCGTAGCGTAGTGGTTAACGCGTCAGGTTGTGGCCCTGAAGATCGAGGGTTCAAATCCCTCCGTCCACCCCAGCGGTTCCGGCTGTCGGCTCTTGGCTCTTGGCTGTTGGAAAGGAGCGCGTCGTGCATCTCGCCGCTGAAGGACCGTTCACGCTCGACACGAAGCAGTTGAAGGAGTGGCTCCGAAGCTCAGGGTGTCCGCCCCGCCCGCTTGCTGCGAACGTTGCCCTCTTGCAGTCAATTGCATCTGCAGCGCCTTGCCCGTACGCTGCCCCCGTGCCGAAACGATCCGCGTTCGCGTGCGCCCTCGCGTTCGCGCCGCTCTTGCTGCTCCTCGCCGCCCTCGCGGCGGCCTGCGGCGGCGGCGACGGGGATGGCGGCGAGCCCGCCGGCGCGACGACGATCCGCGTCGTCACCACCGTCTCGCCCCTCCGCGACATCATCGAGAACGTGGGCGGCGACCGCGTCACGGTCACCGTCATCGTCCCGGAGGGGACGAACTCGCACACGTTCGAGCCGGCCCCCTCGGTCGCGCGGGAGATCGCGCGCGCCGACCTGATCGTCGCCAACGGCCTCAACCTCGAACTCCCCACCATCGAGCTGGCGGAGGCGAACCGCGGCGACGGCGTCGAGATCCTGCTGCTGGGCGAGGCCACCGTGGACCCGGACGAGTACGTCTTCGATTTCTCCTTCCCCGAGGAGGAGGGCGACCCCAATCCGCACCTCTGGACGGACCCCGTGCTCGCGGGCGCCTACGCCGTGCACGTGCGCGACGCGCTCGCGCGCCTCGATCCCGCCGCCGCGTCCTACTACGCGGCGAACGCGGCCGCCTTCGCGGCGCGCCTGGAGGCGCTCGACGCGGTCATTCGCGAGGCCGTGGCCACGCTGCCCGAGTCCCGCCGCGTGCTCCTCACCTACCACGACTCCTTCCCCTACTTCGCCCCGCGCTACGGCTTCACCATCATCGGCGCGATCCAGCCGTCCGACTTCTCCGAGCCCTCCCCGCGCGAGGTGGCGGACCTGATCGAGCAGATTCGCGCGGCCCGCGTGCCCGCCGTCTTCGGCTCCGAGGTGTTCCCCTCCGAGGTGCTGGAGACGATCGCGGAGGAGGCGGGGGCCGTGCAGGTGGGCTCGCTGCGCGACGACGACCTCCCCGGCGAGCGCGGCGACCCCGAGAACACCTACCTCGCCATGATGGCCGGCAACGTGCGCACGATCGTCGAGAGCCTCGGCGGCGACGCCTCCGCCCTCGACGGCTTCGACACGCGCGCCAGCTGGACCCCCTTCGCGGAGCGCGGCGGTGGTTGAGCTCGCGCCGTCCGCCCCCGGCCACCGCCCCCTGCCCGTCCGCCACGACGGACGCCCGCTCGTCGAGCTGCGCGGCCTGACCGCGGGCTACGAGAGTACGCCCGTCCTGCGCGACGTCGATTTCGCGCTGTGGCGGGGCGAGTTCGCGGCCATCGTCGGCCCCAGCGGCTCGGGCAAGACGACCCTGCTGCGCGCTGTCACCGGCCAGACGCGCCGCTTCGCCGGGACCGTCGAAACGAGCCCCCGCGCGGGCGAGCGCGCCCTCCGCCTCGGCTACGTTCCCCAGGTCGAGGAGATCAACTGGAGCTTCCCCCTCACGGTGGGGCAGGCCGTGCTCATGGGGCGCTGGCGCGAGATGGGCTGGCGGCCCTGGCCCCGCCGCCGCGACCGCGAGCTGCTGGCGGGCGTCCTCGACCGGCTCGGCATCGGCCACCTCGCGGCCGCCAGATCCACGCCCTCTCCGGGGGCCAGCAGCAGCGCGCCTTCCTCGCCCGCGCCCTCATCGGCGACCCGGACCTGCTCTTGCTGGACGAACCCACCAGCGGCGTCGACATCAAGACGCGGCACGAGATCATGCACCTGCTGGGCGAACTGAGCGGCAGCGGGGTGACCATCCTCATGACCACCCACGACCTCAACGCCGTGGCCACGCACCTGCCCCGCATGGTCTGCGTGGGCGACGGCGCGATCATCGCCGACGGCGCCCCCGAGGACGTGCTCACCCCCGAGGTGTTGCGCCGCACCTACGGCGCGGACATGCTCGTTCTCCGCCGAGGCGGCGCCGTCTACGTCGTCGAGCACCTCGACGAGGCGATGCCCGCCATCGCTTCCCCGCAGCCGGACGGCTAGCGATGGACGCCCTCGCCGAACCGTTCGAGTTCGAGTTCTTCGTGCGCGGCATGGTGGCGGCCACGCTCGTGGGCGTGCTCTGCGCGGCGGTCGGCGTCTACGTCGTCCTGCGCAGCCTCGCCTACATCGGCCACGGCCTCGCGCACAGCATCTTCGGCGGGGCCGTCGTCTCCTTCGTCTCCGGCATCAGCTTCTACGTGGGGGCGACGATCTGGGGCGTGTTCACGGTGCTGCTCATCAACGCCGCCGCCCGCCGCCGCCAGATCGGGGGCGACGCCGCCGTCGGCGTCATCACCACCTGCGCCTTCGCCCTCGGCGTCGCCCTCATCAGCCGCCACGGGCGCTTCACGCGCGACTTCGACGCCGCCCTCTTCGGCGAGATTCTGGGCATCACCAGCGGCGACCTCTACGCCATCGCGGGCGTGATGGCGCTGACCGCGATCGTCATCTTCCTCTGGTGGAAGCCGCTCCTCTTCACCACCTTCGACTCCGACGTGGCGGGCACCTACGGCGTGCCCGTGGCCTGGGTGGAGGCGCTGTTCTCGCTCGTGCTGGCCGCGACCGTGATCGCGTCGCTGCAGGTGCTCGGGGCCACGCTCATCGCCGCCGCTCTCGTCATCCCGCCCGTCACCGCCCGCCTGCTGACGGACTCGTTCACGCGCATGTTCGCGCTCGCCGCCGCGCTGGGCGGGGCGAGCGGCCTCGTGGGCGTCTACGTCTCCTGGTTCGTCGACGTCTCCTCCGGCGCGACCGTGGTGCTGCTGCAGGGCGCGCTCTTCGCGCTGGCGCTGGGCTGGGCCGTGGCCCGCTCGCGCTGGCCCGGAGCCGCTGGCGGACGGGAGCGCCTCGCCGCCCTCAGGGGCGCCACGCTGGACTGACACGACTGACGCGACTGATGCGGACTGACGCGCCCGCCGCCTGGGACATAAGCGACGAACCGCCTTCAGAGTGCGCGGATGTGACGTAAGAGGCCGCCCCCGGACGGCCAACCGGCGATAGAGTCACCCTGCGTCCAATTCGCCGGCAAATCGCCCTCCGGGGTCTCCCAAAGCGGACCGCCGAGGCGTACGATGGCGCGCACGGAAATGTTCACACACCTACACACGCACACCGAATTCTCGCTGCTCGACGGGATGTCCCGCATCCCCCAGCTTCTCGACCGCGCGCAGGCGCTGGGCATGGACGCCATCGCCATGACCGACCACGGCGCCCTCTACGGCGCGCTCGATTTCTACCGCGAGGCGAAGGCGCGCGGCATCAAGCCCATCATCGGCCTGGAGGCGTACGTCGCCCCGGGCTCGCGCCACAGCCGCACGCGCGAGCATCAGCCCTTCCACCTGACGATGCTGGCGCGCGACCTGACCGGCTACCGCAACCTCCTCCAGCTCGTCACGAAATCGAACCTGGAGGGCTTCTACTACAAGCCCCGCATCGACCGCGAGCTGCTGGAGGCGCACAGCGCCGGCATCACCGTCCTCAGCGGCTGCCCCTCCAGCGAGTTCTTCGAGCGCCTCTCCGAGGGCGACCGCGAGGGCGCGATCGAGGTCGCGCGCTGGTACCGCGAGGTGTTCGACGGCCACTACGCGCTGGAGGTGCAGGAGCACGGCGTCGAGCGCTTCAGCCGCGTCAACCCCGACATCATCGCCGTCGGGCGCGAACTCGATATCCCCGTCGTCGCCACCAACGACGGGCACTTCACCCACGCCGGGGAAGCCGCCGCCCACGACGTCCTCCTCTGCATCGGCACGAACGCGACCGTGGACCAGGAGGACCGCTTCCGCATCGAGGGGGAGGGCTACTACCTGCGCAGCGACGAGGAGATGCGCGCCCTCTTCCCGGAGACGCCCGAGGTCATCGACGCCACGGCGCGCATCGCGGAGGCGTGCGACCTCGAACTGTCCTTCGACCGCGCCCTCCTGCCCGAACCCGAGACCCCCGACGGCGTCACCAACGACGCCTACCTGCGCCAGCTCTGCCGCGAGGGGCTGGAGGCGCGCGCGGGGACGCTCACGCCCGAACTGGAGCAGCGCCTCGACTACGAACTCGAGGTGCTGCGCGAGACCGGCTTCACCGACTACTTCTTCGTGGTGAAGGCGATCGCCGACTTCGCCCGCGAGCAGCGCATCCCGATGGGGATGCGCGGGTCGGCGGCGGCCTCCCTCGCGCTCTACTCGCTCGGCGTCACGGACATCGACCCCGTGGCCAACAACCTCGTCTTCGAGCGCTTCCTCAACGTCGAGCGCCGCCAGATGCCGGATGTCGACTTCGACTTCGCCGACGACCGCCGCGACGAGGTCATCCGCTTCGCCTACGAACGCTTCGGCGAGGACAAGGTCGCGCAGATCATCACCTTCGGGACGCTCGGCGCGAAGGCCGCCATCCGCGACGTGGGCCGCGCCCTCGGCATGACCTACGCCGACACCGACCGCGTCGCCCGCTACGTCCCCAACGCCCTCCACATCACGCTGGAGGACGCCCTCGCCCAGTCCACGGACCTGAAGGAGGCGTACGACACGGACACGCAGGTGCGCAACCTCGTGGACACGGCGCAGCAGCTCGAGGGCGTCGCCCGCCACGCCAGCACGCACGCCGCCGGGGTCGTCATCTCGCGCGAGCCGCTGGCCGAATACGTGCCCCTGCAGCGCACGGGCCGCAGCGACGACCTCGCCGTCCCCACCACGCAGTTCGCCATGGAGCAGGTCGAGGCGATGGGCCTGCTCAAGGTCGACTTCCTCGGCCTCTCCAACCTGACCATCCTCGGGCGCGCGGTCGAACTCGTGCGCGAGACGGCGGGCGTCGAGGTCGACCTGCTCGATCTGCCCGAGGCCGACCCGGCCACCATGGAGACGCTGGGCCGGGGCGAGACCTTCGGCGTGTTCCAGCTGGAGTCGGCGGGGATGCGGCGCTACGTGCAGGAGCTGCAGCCGAAGAGCGTGGCCGAGATCTGCGCCATGGTCGCGCTCTACCGGCCCGGGCCCATGGCCCACATCCCCACCTACATCCGCGCCAGCCACGGCGAGGAGGCGATCCAGCACCCCCACCCCGACCTCGCCGGCATCCTCGCCGACACGCACGGCGTCATCGTCTACCAGGACCAGGTGCTCCAGATCGCGCAGCGCTTCGCCGGCTACACGCTCGGCGAGGCGGACGTGATGCGCAAGGCGATGGGCAAGAAGAAGGCGGAGGTGATGGCCGCGGAAAGCTCCCGCTTCATCGAGGGCGCCGTCGCCAACGGCTACCCCGAGGACCGCGCCCGCGCCGTCTGGGAGCTGATCGAGCCCTTCGCCGGCTACGCCTTCAACAAGGCCCACGCCTGGTGCTACGGCAACATCGCCTACCAGACCGCCTACCTCAAGAGCAATCATCCCGTCGAGTACCTGACGGCCGTGCTCCAGCTGGCGGGCAGCGCCCCCGACCCCTACGAGCGCATCGCCCAGGCCGTGGCCGAATGCGCCCGCCTCGGCATCGAGGTGCGGCCCCCCGACATCAACTCGGGGGCCTCCACCTTCGCCGTCGAGCGGAGCGACGACGGCGCGCTCGCCATCCGCTTCGGGCTGGGGAACATCAAGAACGTCGGCCCCGCCGCCGTCGAGGGCATCATCGCCGTGCGCGAGAAGCACGGCCCCTACCGCGACATCGACGACTTCTGCAAGCGCGCCGACCTCGAGGGGGCGACCAGCCGCACCATCGAGCACCTCGCCCTCGCGGGCGCGCTCGACGCGCTCGGCGAGCGCGGCACGCTGCGCGCCAACAGCGAGCGCATCGCCAACCTCGCCAAGCGCGAGCGCGAACTGCGCGACAGCGGCCAGTCGACCATGTTCGACCTCTTCGGCAGCGAGGTCGATACGCCCATGCCCGGCGTCGAACTCGTCGACGCGCCCCTCGACCAGGACGAGCGCCTGCGCTGGGAGAAGGAGCTGCTCGGCGTCTACCTGAGCGAACATCCCTTCCGCCGCGCCGCCCAGCACCTCGCCGAGCGCACGACGCACCAGATCGCCGACCTCTCGCTGGAGCTGGTGGGCCAGACCGTGACCGTCGCGGGCATGATCACGCAGGTCACCGTGCGCTACACGAAGGACAACCGGCGCTACTACCTCGTGGGCCTGGAAGACCTCTCCGGCCGCGCCGAACTCGCCGTCTGGAGCGACGTGCTCGACATCTCCAGCGAGGATACCTGGGCCGAGGGCCAGATCGCGCTCGTCTCCGTCGAGTGCCGCGAACGCGGCGACCGGCTCAACCTGAGCGCGCGCCATGCGGTCCCGTGGGACGCCACCGAGGGCACGCTCATCGGCTTCCGCCCCGAGGACTTCCAGGTCGAGGCGCGCCGCAGCGGCCGCCGCCGCCGCCCTCCCGCCTCCGCCCCCGCCGCGAATGCCGCCCCGCCGCCCCCCAAGCCGCCCCCGCCCGCCGCCCGCAACGGGACCGCCAACGGCGCCTCCAACGGAGCCGCCCCGCCGCCTCCGCCGCCCCCCGCCGCGACCACCGAGGCGGAGGCCCCCGGCGTGCGCTCGCCCGTCGGCGGCGACTCGCAACTGGTCATCACCATCTACGAGACGGAGGACGACGTCACCGACAAGGTGCTCCTGAAGACGGTCGAGGCGCTGCTGCGCGACCACTCCGGCGCGGACCAGGTCCGCCTCGTCATCCACGACACCGACGGCCTGGAGCAGGAGTTCGACTGGATCCAGGCGGCGGTCAGCGAGGAACTGGCGCGCAGCATCGAGAAGGTGCTCGCCGCGAACAAGGGCGCCGCCCGCCTGACGCGCGCGCGCCAGCTCGCGGGAGCGGCGGCGGGCGCCTAGCCGTCCCGCGCGCGGATGGCGGCGCAGGCGCGCGCGAGGAACTCCGGGTCCAGCGAGTCGCGGTAGCGCTCCTCCGTCCAGATCGCCGTCAGTTCCGCCTCCGAGGCGTCGGGGTGCTGCTCCCGCAGCGTGGACATGCGCGCCTGAATGCCCATGTTGGAGAGGTCGAGCATGCACTGGACGCGCTCGGCGCCGGTCAGCCCAAGCCACCACGCATGGTGGCGGGCGGCCATTTCAGGCGTCGTATCGCGTGGTACGACTGGCGTCCAGGACGTCTTGGAGATCGAGGCGGTCAATCCAGGCGCGGAACTCATCGTCTTCCTCCACGAACCCACTGGCCATTATCGCACGCACGTCGGCAAACTGCTGCGCCGAGTGCGACTCCCGCGCCCAGTTGAGCTTGCTGAGCACCAGATCTCGCGGGTCGATTACCCACACCAGAGTACCGTGCCAGTTGATCTGCCGCCGTCGCGAAAACGCCTCCTGCTGGAACGGCTCGTCGCGCAGGAGGATGAAATCCGTCTTCAGGCCCGGGAAGAAGGGGATGACGTTGAACATCGACCGGCGTTCGAGCGCATCAAAGACGGCATCGGCGTTGACGTAGTAGTCGCCATCGAAGGCATCGACAAGGGGGGCGACATCGAGAATGTCAAGATCGACGACGACATCCAGATCGGCGGTCGAGCGGCTGAGGCCGTAGAACATGGCGGCGCCGGAGCCCGTCAGCATGTACTCCACCCCGACCGCCTTCAGGCGCGCGGCCACGTCGGTGAGGGCGTCGGGCGGCGTTTCCGGCGGCATGGCTACTCCGGCGGGCGGGCGCGGCGTTCGCGCGCATCCGCCGCGGTTTCGCCCAGCAGCGCCTCGATCTGCGCCAGGTGCGCGGCGTCGTGCCCCGCCCACACCTGCACGAACTGCGCGGCGGCGATGGGCTCCGCGCGCGGCCCCATGCCCGTGCGCTCCCAGTCCGCCGCGCGCATCGTCGCGATCAGGTTCAGCGACGCCTGCCGCTGCAGCGCGAAATCGCCCAGGATCTCGGCCTTCCCGTCGCGCTCGCGGCTGCGCTCCCGCTCCCACTGGTCCGGCGGCAGGAAGAAGAGCGCCGGCTCCGGCTCCGCCAGCAGCCGCTCCAGCCCCAGCCGGAACTCCAGCGACTCCGCGTCCCGCAGGTGCGCGAGCACGAGGCGCGCGCTCCACTCCCCCTCGGGCGCGGAATCGAGCGCCGCGTCCCCCGCCTCGACCGTGAGGTGGGCGAGCGTGCTGGGCGTGGCGGCCAGTTGGCCGAGCGCCTTCTGGATGGCGGTGTCATCGGGCATGGGGGGATTCTAGCGCGCTCGCCGCTCTGTACGGCGAGCGCCTGAGCGCGGGCGCGGCCATAATCGCGGCATGGAGCCGTCCGAGCGGCGCGTGCGCGCGAACGGGGTGGACCTGGCCTTCTTCGAGCGCGATGGCCGCGAGCCGACCGTGCTCTTCGCCCACGCCACCGGCTTCCACGCGCGCTGCTGGGACGCCGTCGCCGAGGGGCTGGAGGAGCGCAGCCTCGCCCTCGACCTGCGCGGCCACGGGCGCAGCGAGAAGCCCGCGCCGCCCTACCCCTGGAGCGCCGTCGCGGACGACGTGGCCGCTTTCTGCGAGGCGCTCGGCCTGCGCGGCGCGATCGGCGTGGGCCACTCGAAGGGCGGAGCCGCCGTCGCCGCCGCCGCGGCGCTCAGGCCCGGAACGTTCGCCGCCCTCCTGCTCGTCGATCCCGTGCTCATGAAGCCCTCCCTCTACGAGCGCGAGCCCGCCTTCGAGGCGGAGCACTTCGTGGCCCGCCGCCGCAACGAATGGGCCTCGCCCGGCGAGATGGTCGCGCGCTTCGCCGACCGCGACCCCTTCCGCCGCTGGGAGCCGCGCGTGCTGCGCGACTACTGCGAGCACGGCCTCCTGCCCGCGCCGGATGGCGGCGACGGCTACGTGCTCGCCTGCCCGCCCGCCATCGAGGCCGCCGTCTACGCGGGCAACCGCGCCTGGGACCCGTATCCCCTCCTGCGCGAACTCGACCTGCCCGTGCGCATCCTGCGCGCGCCCCCGCCCACGCCGGACCAGCAGTGGAGCATGATGGTTTCGCCCACGTGGCCCGGCCTCGCCGGCGAACTGCGGAACGCCGAGGAGATCGTGCTCGACCAGCACAGCCACTTCATCCCCATGGAAGCGCCCGCCCTCGTCGCGGACCACGTCCGCGATCTGGCGGCGAAAACGCGGGGCTGGACGCGGAGCTACCGCCGGCTGAACTCCAGGTTCAGTTCCAGCAGGCCCAGCATGACGCCCGGCTGGTGGCGCAGGTCGTTCTTCTCCGGGGCCAGCCGCAGGTCGTCCAGCCGGTCGAGGATCACGTTCGTGGCGATGTTCTGCTCCAGCCGCGAGAGGCCCGCCCCCGGACACGAGCGCGGCCCCTGCCCGAACGTCACGTGCCGCCCCGGGCTCGGGCGCGTCAGGTCGATCTCCTCCGCGTTCGGGAACTGCTCCTCGTCGCGGTTCCCCGCCCCGTAGCGCAGGTGGATCACCGACCCCGCCGGGATCGTCACGCCCTGCACCTCGATGTCGTGGATCGGACGCCGCCCCGAGAGCCCCTGCGTGGGCGCGTACAGCCGCAGGCACTCCTCCACGAAGAAGCGCACCTTCGAGCGGTCCGCGCGCAGCTCCTCCGCCAGTTCCGGCTTCTGCGCGAGCACCAGCGCCTCCGCCGTGAGCGCGTACTGCGTCGTCTCGTTCCCGCCGATGTGCATCCCGTAGGCGACGCTCACGACCTCGGCGTCCGTCAGCGGGCGCTTCTCGTCGCCGTACTCCACCTGCGTCAGGTAGGAGATCATGTCGTCCTTCGGGTGCTGCCGCTTCTCCCGCACGTGCTTCCCGATGTACTCGTGGAAGGCGGCGAGCGTGCGCGCGTTCTCCGCCTCGTCCTCCGGCGGCAGCAGGTTCCGGTGCGTCGAGCCGAACACGAAGCGCCGCACCTGCGCCTCCTCCCACTTCCGCAGCGTGGGCATGTCCTCCAGCGGGAAGCCGAGGATCGTCGTGATCACCATCTGCGGCAGCGGGGCCGCGAACTCCGTCACGTACTCGACCGAGCCGCGCTCGATCCAGCGGTCGATGAGCTCGTTCACGTAGCCGGTGATCATCTCCGTGTTGCGGCCCGCGCCCACGGCCCCCACCCACGGATTCGTGAGCTGCTCGCGGTGCCAGCGGTGCTGCTCCATGTTCGGGCGAAGGCTCATGCCCGCGTCGATCGCGTCGCCGTGCCCCTCCTCCAGGAGGATCTCGCGCTCCACCTCCTGCCCCGCGTTCCGCTCCCCGTAGCGCAGGGGGAACGTCTCCATGTCGCGCACGATGCGCGCCACGTCCTCGTACTTCGTGATGATGAAGCCGTCCGTGTCCGGCGTATCGCCCCCGCCCGGGATGCGCAGCACGGGCGCGTCCTTGTGCAGGATGCGGTAGGCGTCGAACCAGTACTCCTGCGACCCGGGCGCGAACAGGTCCACGTCCTCGACGCTGAAGGGGCACTGCCCCTCCGCCTCCATCATCGCCAGATCGTGCTTCGACATCGTTTCCGTGGACATCAGAACCCCCGCCGGGCGCGTCTGGTCAGTTGGCACGGCCCGGAACGCCCCCATAGTACGCTGCCGCGCAAGGGGATGTCGGGTACGCTGAAACCATGAGCGAGCAGCCGGAGCCCGAACCCGTCAAGGAGCCCCGTCTGATCGGCCTGGGGAAGGGCCTCGTGGAGGTGCCCGATTCGTTCTTCGAGCCCCTGCCGGAGGAGTTGCTGCGCCTGTTCGAGGGGAAGGCTGTGCCGGATAAGCTCCAGTAGCTCATACGAAAGATTTTGATTCCACTGCTTGATCAGCGATTTGATGGCACGCCCCTACGGCCGGGGCGAGCCGTACACCGACTCGATCGACTCCCCAGCGTCGAAGCGGTCCTGGATCGCGCCCATCGTCGCGATCGCTTCCTCCGTGCCGACGACCGTCTGGAAGAGGCGCTGCTCGTTCGCGAGCGCGTCCGTCAGGCCGAGGTCGTCGTTGTCGATCAGGATCTGCTTGAGGGTGGCCAGCGCCTTCGCGGGGCGGTCGGCGAGGCGGCTCGCCCAGTCCAGCGCGACCTCCACCGAGGCGCCCTCGGGCACGATGCGGTTCACCCCGCCCAGTTCGTGGATGCGCTGGGCCGTCATGGGGGCGCCGTCGAGCACCAGTTCCGCCGTGGCCGTGCGCCCGATGATGCGCGCCAGCCTGCTCGTGCCGCCGATGCCCGTTGTGAGCGCGATCTGGACCTCGGGCTGGCCGAAGCGCGCCTGCTCCTCGGCGATGCGCAGGTCGCAGGCCCACCCCAGCTCCGCGCCGCCGCCGGAGCAGTCCCCCGAGATGGCCGCGATCGTGACCACGTGCGTCTTCGCCAGCTCCTGCAGGCAGGTTCCCCAGCCGCCGCCCGTGCCCGTCGTCGGCTCGCCCGTGACGGTGTTTCGCAGGTCGCGCAGCCAGGCGTGCTCGTACCAGTGCCCGGGCGTCCCCGAGGCGAGCACCGAGACGCGCGCGCCGCCCTCGCGCGCCTCCGCCAGCGCCTCGCCCAGCTGCCCCACGCCCTCCCACGAGCCGTGGTTGTTGATGTCCGGGTTCGACATGGTGATGAGCGCGACGCCCTCGCGCGGCCGTTCCAGCGTGACGATGTCGGGCATGACGGGGCCTCCTCGTGAGTGCGC
Organism: Tepidiformaceae bacterium; assembly: GCA_963664025.2. Lineage (GTDB taxonomy): Bacteria > Chloroflexota > Dehalococcoidia > Tepidiformales > Tepidiformaceae > UBA2991. Next base: position 718,651 of record OY760861.2, read on the forward strand.
GAACGATACACCGCTCCCCGCCCCCCACGCGCCATCTTCGAGCCGTAGGCCCGCTCCCAAGAGCCAACAGCCAACAGCCCCAACAGCCGCTACGAACGCTCCCGCTGGTTCCCCCACGTGTCGAAGTGCACGACGCTCTCCACGGCCATCCGGCGCGGCTGCGAGAAGCGGCCGCGGATGGGGTAGCCCAGCGGCACGATCGCGACGGCGGTCGAGCCCTGCGGCAGTTCGAGCAGCTCGTCGAGCGCCTGTCCCGTCCCGAAGGTCGTGAGGGGCGCGCCGATGCCGTGGGCGCGCGCCGCCAGCGCCAGGTTCTGGATGGCTCCGAAGATGAAGCCGCCGTAGGTGATCCCCGTGCGCGTTGACTCCGGCCCGCCGATCACGCCCGTGATCACGGGCACGACGATGACCGGCGCCTCGCCGATGTGGTTCGCGAGGTAGGTGACCGAGCGCAGCCCCGAGGCGTCGAGCCCGGTCTCCGACTCGACCACCTTCTCGAAGTCGGCGAACTGGACGCGCCCGCCTCCCTCCAGCGCGGCGGGATCGGCGCGCCCGTAGGTCGCCTCGAACACGCCCTTCCACCACTCCGCGATCTGCGCCTTCTTCGCCTCGTCGCGCACGATCACCCAACCCCAGATCTGCGAGTTCCCGCCCGTGGGCCCGCGGATGGCCGCGTCCAGCAGCTCCCACAGGACCTCGTCGGGAATCGGGTCGGACCCCAGGTAGCGCCGCGCGGGCGTCGAATGGATCGCCTCCAGCACGTCGAGCGGTTCGCGTTCTGCCATCTGCTTGCTCCTGTCGCGTGGGACCGCGCCTAGGCGCGGCGCAGTTCCATGTAGTTGGCCGCGGGGTCGTGCCCCACGAACGTCTTGCCGATGTCCTCGTAGTGCCGCCACGAGATGAGCGCGTGCGTCGCCGACTGCTGCGCGTCGCGCAGGTGGCGCTCCAGCGGGCTCTCCATGCGGCTGCCGGTCGTGCCCGCCGTGTTGTTGATGATGCCGACGACGTGGCGGACGGCCTGGGCCGAATGCGCGCAGGCCAGGTAGGCGGGCCAGAACACGTCCCATTCCGGCTCCAGCCGCCCGCCCTCCGAGGGCTTCTTCCAGCCGAGGTGGGCCTCCATCGCGTCCTGCGTCTCCAGCACGAAGGTGCGCGCGGCCAGGTAGGTCGCCTGCGCCTCGCCGAGGCGGTAGTGCACCTGCGGCTGGTCCTTCAGCGCCGTCGCCAGCCCCCACGGCGTCTTCTCCCGCGCCAGATCGGTGAACGACTCGATCGCGCCCTTGCATACCCCCAGCGCCACCGCCGACTTGTTGTAGACGGCGTGGCAGGGATTGCGGAACGTGGGGTTGTCCCACTGCTCGCTCGGGGCGAGCGGGCGCGCGGGCAGCAGGTGCTCGGGCGGCACGTAGGTGCCGTCCATGCGCACGTCGTGGCTGCCGCTCCCGCGCATCCCCGCCGTGTCCCATGTGTCGACGATCTCGAATTCGCCCCTCGGCACCATGAACGAGTTCTCCGCGCCCTCCTCCGTGGCCTCGTCGATCACGACCGGCGACATCACGAAGTTCCAGGTCGCGTTGTGGCAGCCGCTCGCGAAAGAGCCCTGGTAGCTGAGCCGCCAGCCGTCGCCCTCGCGCTTCGCCGTGCGTCCGGGATTGGGCCCGTTCGGCGGCCCCAGCCCCGAGCACACGAGCGCGTCCCAGTCGTCGAAGATCGTGTCGCAGAGGGCGCGGTCCATGCGCCGCACGATGAGCCCGTTGATCTCGGAGTTGATGTGCGTGCACCACCCCACGGAGCCGTCGATGGCGGAGACCGCCTCGACGTTCTCGATCTGCTCGCGGGCGGTCACGTCCTCGCCGCCGAGCTCCTTCGGCAGGGCGTACCGGTAGAAGCCGTTGGCGGCCATCTCCTTGGCCGCCCAGGGGGGCAGGTGGCGAAGCTCCTGCGCCTCGTCGCCCGCCGCCCGCAGCATCTCGCGCATGTTGGCGATGCGCTCCAGCATCGGCGTCTGCTTGATCTCGTTCTGCCGTTCGATGATCTCGGCGCGCACCATGCGCCACCTCCGCTCCGTGAGTGCCGCGCGATGATACCGGAGCGGCCAGCCAGCCGTGCGGCGGCTCAGGGAAGGAGGGCGGCCCGCACGGAGGGGGAGATGACCTGCGACGCGAGGGCTCCCTGCTGCGCCAGGAGCAGGAGGTCGTCGCTGAGCGGCTCACTCCGTTCGAGCTCTCCCCGCGCCTCATCTTCCCGCATCGCCCGCAGGGAGCGAAGCCGCGCCCGCTTGTAGTAGACGCAGGAATCATGCCGGATGAAGGGATGGTCGCCCGGCCCCAGGACGAGGCAGTGGTCGCCGCAGTCCCGCCGCTCGGGGTTGTGCGACGTCAGGTTCACGACGGCCACCCGCCCCCGGCCGGTGGGCGCGCTGAGAACGATCCACAGATGACCGAGCGGGTCGTAGTCCCGGTCGATGAACGTCGTCCCCGGGTTCAAACGGCGTACTTCGTCTCGAAGGCGCGGATGCCCCCGACGTTGCGCTCGACCTCGCCGATCTGGTCCTCCGTGTACCCCGCGTCCCGCAGGACCGTGCGCGGGTCGATGTCCACCGACCCCTCGCCCGGCTCCACCCACTCCGCCAGCGAGCGCATGTGCTCGGCCAGCGCCCAGCACTCCATCCCCCCGAACTCGGCGTGAACCGCATCCAGCGCCCCGCGGTCGTACGCCGAGAGTTCCCCGTAGTCGGTCAGTTCGTCGCCCGTCGCCGGTCCCGTCGCCGTCACGCGGTACTCCGCGGGCGCCGTCACCAGTTCGCCCCAGGGCGAGTCCTCCTCGCGCGCGCCCCACACCGTCAGGTCGAGCAGCCGCGCCAGCATCGGACCGTGCGGCGTCGCCACGAAGCGGTCCCCCGTGATCGGGTAGCCTGTCTCGATGAACGAGCGCCGGTCCGCCAGGTACAGCAGCTGGATGAGCGAACTCGAGCGCATCGGTTCCCCGTGACGGCGCAGCAGGTAGGCCGCCGCCTGCGCCGCCGCCCGCTCATCGAACACGAACCGCATCGCTCCGCTCATCTCCAACAGGGTACCGCAGCGCGCCGCGACCGGCCCCCGGCGCTACGGCGGCAGCAGGGCCACGCGCTCGCGGCTCGCGTTCAGGTCCAGCCGGAAGCGCCGCAGCACGTCCCACCCCAGCAGCGAGGGCAGTTGCGCCGTATCCGGTCCGCCCAGTTCCACTGTTCCCTCGACGACCTCGTCCGTTCCGTCGTCGCGCGTGAACGCATAGGAAGCGTCCATCAGGCGATAGAACGTCACTCCCCCAACGCCCCCGACGCCCCGAACCTGTTCGATCGGCCACGAACGGGGGTGGAGCACGGCCTGGGGAACGCGCAGATAGCGAGCTGCGTCGCGGGCATGCACGACCGTCGTCGACGATCCGGTGTCGATCAGGAACGGGACGCGCCCCTCGCCGGCTCCCGGGATGCTCACGCGAACCCAGACAGTGGGGAAGCCGCTCTCGGCGTCGAAGAAGCCCGTAATCACAGGTGCCAGGACACGTCGGCGGTGATGAGTTTCGTATCGCTGTCCTCGCCGAGGGAGAGCCCCTTCGCCTCCGCCGCCCTTCGGACCTCTTCCAGCGTCCCGTATGCCCCAAGCACCTGCCGCTCCTTGTCGATGCCAGCACCCACTGCTCCGGATACCTGTCCAGCAGGTTCCAGTACTGGGCCGACCACCAGCGCCACATCGTCATGAACGCCTCGCGCTCGCGCACGTCCTCCGCGCTCTCCTGTTCTGTCGTCTCCCTGATGGCCACAGGCGCTCTCCTGTCCCGTGCCCCACTTGCGATGGGCCTTAGGCACTACGGTACGTCCCCGCCCCGTCGCCTTCAAGGCGCAATGGTTCGCCACCCGCCCCCCGGAACTCCACCCCCGCCTCCCCCGCGAAGCGTTGCCGCATCACCGCGAACGCCTCTTCCGAGCGGTCCGCCAGGACGAAGCGGCGGCCCAGCGCCAGCGCCGCCGCCCCCGCCGTCCCGCTCCCCGCCACGAAGTCCGCCACCAGCCCGCCCGCCGGCGACGACGCGCTCACGATGCGCCGCAGCACGCCCAGCGGCTTCTGCGTCGGGTAGCCCAGCTTCTCCTTGCTGTTCGTCCCCACGATCGTGTGCCACCAGGTGTCCGTCGGCAGCTTCCCGCGCGCCGCCTTCTCCGGCCCCACGAGGCCCGGGGCCATGTAGGGGATGCGCTCCACCTCGTCCGCGTTGAACAGCCGCCGCGCGGGGTCCTTCGCGTAGAAGAGGATCGTGTCGTGCTTGGCCGGCCAGCGATCCTTCGGACGCCCGCCGAAGTCGTAGGCCCAGATGATCTCGTTCACGAAGCACTCGCGCCCGAAGACCTGGTCCAGCAGCACCTTCGCGTAGTGCGCCTCGCGGTAGTCGAGGTGCAGGTAGAGCGAGCCGCTCGCCTTCAGCACCCGCCGCGACTCGGCCAGGAACGGCTCCAGGAAGCCGGGGTAGTCGTCGAATGCGTCCTCGAACGAGCGCGACCCCAGCCGCACCGTCTCGTAGCGCCGTCCCCCGAAGCCCGTGCGGTCGCCTCCGCCGTCCGCCGCGCGCGCCGTCCGCAGCCGCTCCCGCGACTGGCGCTTGCCCGTGTTGAAGGGCGGGTCGAGGTACACGAGGTCCACCGACTCGTCCGCCAGCCCCCGCGCCACCGCCACCCCGTCGGCGCAATGCACGATGCCTCGTGTCTCAGACGCGCTCACGCCCCCATCCTAGCGTCTGCCGCCGCGCCTCAGATTGGGTGGGCGGTGAGGAACTGGACGCCGCGCGCGAGCACCTCGCCCGTGAAGACGGCGCCCATGCAGATGTAGAGCAGGCCGGTGGCGCTCTGCATGGAGCGGATCTGGGCGGTGCGCAGGGCGAGCACGGCGAGGACGAGGGCGAAGGCGAGCCCGACGCCGATGCGGAACCAGAAGAGCGGGTTCGCCAGCAGGCCGCCCTCGACGGGGTTGGCGGGGTCCGGCGTGATGCGCTCCGGCACGGCGGCGTTGATCGCGAGCAGGACGACCTGCACGGCGATGGCCGCGATCAGGATCCAGGCGAGTTCGCGCAGGGGGCGTCCGGGCAGGGAGCCCTCCGTCAGGTACCAGTGGCCCCACGTCATCGAGGTGGAGACGGCGCCCATCGCGAGCGTTCCCGCCAGCAGCGCGAGGAACACGCCCGCGTAGCCCCAGACCGGCGGTGCCAGCATCCCCGCGAGAAACGCGACGCAGATCACGCCCACGACGGAGCCGCCGATGGCGACGATGCGCCCGATCGGATCCCAGCCCATGAACACCATGAAGGCGTAGAAGGCCGACGCGCCCAGCACGGCGAGGAGGAGGTCCCGCATCGGCCCGAACCAGTCCGCGTCGATGAGGTAGCCGTCGACGTCGGGGCCGACGTTCACGGACACGGCCAGCCACCAGGCGAGGCCCGCGACGATGGCGGCGACGGCGCTCATGGTGAGGACGAAGCCGCGCGTGACGCCCCCGCGCAGGTCGGCGGCGAGCGTCACCCACAGGCTGCCGATGGCCAGCTCGATGAGGATGATGAGGAGCGTGTAGGGAAGCGCCTCGGCGTTCACGCCCGCGAGTGTAGCAGCGCCTCCGCTTGCGGCCCCTCGCGACGCCCCGGGCGCCCTCCGCTATCCTGCCCGCCGGAGGCGAGCGTGGACGAACAGGTCGTGCTCATCACGGGCGCGTCGCGCGGCTTCGGGGGCGAGGCGGCGCGGCGCATCGCGGCGCGGGGCAATCACGTGATCGCGACCATGCGGAACCCCGATCGGGACGCGCCCGCCATCGTGGCCGGGCTGGAGGACCGCATCACCGCCAAGCCGCTGGACGTGACCGATGCGGCGGCGGTCGAGCGGGTCGTGTCGGCGGCGCTGGCGCAGTTCGGGCGCATCGACGCGCTCATCAACAACGCGGGCTACGGGCTCTACGGGCCGATCGAGGAGGTCTCCGGGGAGCAGGTGTGGCGGCAGTTCGATACGAACGTGCTGGGCCAGTGGCGGCTGGCGAAGGCGGTCCTGCCCTCGATGCGCGCGCGGGGCGCGGGCAAGATCGTGAACGTGAGCTCGCTCGCGGGGCGCGTGCCAGGCGCGTGGCTGGGGATGTACGCGGCCGCCAAGCACGCCGTCGAGGGCATGTCCGAGGCGCTGCGCTTCGAGGTGGGGCACGCGGGCGTGCAGGTCTGCATCCTCGAACCGGGGATGTACGTGAGCGACTGGCAGACGGGCAGCCTCGACGTGGCCGCGCCGCAGCTGGCGGGCCGCAGCGCCTACCAGGAGACGGTCGAGGCGGCGCTGGCGAACTTCCGCGCGCGGGCGAAAACGCGGCCCGCCTCCGGCTCCGTCGGCGTGGCCATGGCGGACATCGTCGAACTGGAGCAGCCGCTGCCGCTGCGCTGGCCCGTGGGCGAGGACAGCACGCACCTGATCGAGTCGCGCCAGAACGCGACGGAGGCGGAGTGGGAGGCGCTGCGCCTGGCGCGCACGCTGCGCACGTGGCGGCGTCCGGGCGAACACGGCGGCGTGGAGCGCGACTGGGGCGGCGAGAACGTCGTGCTCATCACGGGCGCCTCCCGCGGCTTCGGGCTGGCGGCGGCGCGCGAGTGCGCCGCCCGCGGCGCCCTCGTGGCGGCGACGATGCGGAATCCCGCGCGCGACGGCGAGGCCGTGCGCGACGGCTTCGGGGAGCGCATCGCGACGTTCGCGCTGGACGTGACGGACGCGGCCTCGGTCGGGGCGGCGGTGGAGGCCGTGCGGGCGCGCTTCGGGCGCATCGACGCGCTCATCAACAACGCCGGCTACGGCCTCTACGGGCCGCTGGAGGACCTGAGCGAGGACGAGTGCCGCCGCCAGCTCGAGACGAACCTGCTGGGGCCGTGGCGGCTGCAGCAGGCCGTGCTGCCGCTCATGCGCGAGCAGGGCTGGGGCAAGGTGGTCAACGTGAGCTCGCTCTCGGGGCAGGTGCCGCGCGCGCTGCGCGGGATGTACGCCGCCTCGAAGTTCGCCGTCGAGGCGATGTCGGAGGCGCTCGCGGACGAGGTCGCGCCCTTCGGCGCGCAGGTCACGATCCTGCAGCCGGGGCAGTACCGCAGTGACTGGCAGACGCGCGGTCTCGACGTGTGCGCGGCGGTGCGCGAGGGGCGCAGCGCCTACCAGCCCGGCGTCGAGCGCAGGCTGGCCGAGTTCCGCGCCGTGGCGGCGACGCGCCCCGGTTCGGACGCGGTGGGCATGGCGATCGCGGACGCGGTCCAGCTGCAGCAGCGCCTGCCCGTGCGCTGGCCGCTGGGGGAAGACGCCCTGCGCCTCATCCCCGCGCGCCGCGCCACGCCGGACGACGTGTGGGAGCGCGAGCGCCGCGCCGAGGGCTGGGGCCTTACCGCGGAGGACATGGCGTAGCGGCTACGGGGCGGCGATGCGGTAGATGCCCCGGAAGGTGATGAAGAAGAGTTCGCCGCCGTCGTCCTCGGCGAAGGAGACGGCTTCGATGGGGCCGCCTTCCCAGAGGACCACCGGCTCGACGTAGCCGCCGGCGACGGCGGTCTCGGCGTGGATGGCGGAGATGCGGCCCGTGCAGTAGTCGCTGAACAGGTACCAGCCGCGCAGGGCGGGGATCGCCTCGCCGCGGTAGACGTAGCCGCCGGTGATCGAGCAGCCCTCGTCGTGGCTGTACTCCCAGACGGGCAGGGCGAGGCCGGAGCGGTCGCAGCCGCTCTCCGGCAGGAAGCAGCGCGAGCCCTCCATCACGTTCCAGCCGTAGTTCCCGCCGCCCTCGACGACGCTGACCTCCTCCATGCGGCGCTGCCCCACGTCGCCCGCCCAGAGCAAGCCGGTCTCGCGGTCGAAGCTCATGCGCCAGGGGTTGCGCAGGCCGTACGCCCAGATCTCGGGGAGGGCGCCCCCGCGGTCGAGAAAGGGGTTGTCGGGCGGGATGGCGTAGGGCTGTTCGGGGGAAACGTTTCGCACGTCGATGCGGATGATCGTGCTGAGGTGCGTTCCGAGGTTCTGGCCGTGGCCGTGGGGGTCGTTGGCGGCCCCGCCGTCGCCGATGCCGAGGTAGAGCATCCCGTCGGGGCCGAAGAGGACCGTGCCGCCGTTGTGGTTCACGTACGGCTGGCGTACCTCGAACAGGACCAGTTCGCTGGCGGCGTCGAAGGCGAAGGCCGCGCCCTCGCCCCTCGTGGCGAAGCGCGACAGCCGCATGACTCCGCGGGGAACCGTGGGCGTGTAGTAGGCGTAGACGTAGCCGTTGGCCGCGAATTCGGGGTCGAGCGCGATGGAGAGCAGGCCCTCCTCGTTGCAGCAGACGGTGGTTTCGCGCTGGTCGTGGACGGTGGCCGGTTCGTCGTAGGGGCCGTCGCGGGGGACGGAGAGGACGCGCCCTTCCTGCAGGACGATGAGGAAGCGGTCGTGTTCGGGTACGCCGATGAGGGCGACGGGGCGCTCGTACTCGGGCAGGCCGGGGAAGGCGGGGACGAGCGTGGCGGCGGGACCCGGGTCCGGCGCGGGCGTCGCCTCGGTCGGCTGGGGCTCAGCGGTGGCGCTCGCGGTCGGGCTCGCCGTGGCGGGGCTCGTCGCAGCCGGAGTGGACGACGGCGTCGCGGGCGCGCGGTCGCCATTGGAGGAGCCGCCGCACGCCGTCAGCAGAGCGCAGGCGAGCAGACCCGCGGCCAGCGGAAGGAGCCGCCGCGGGCCGGAGGTCATCCGTCCAGGCGCGTGGCGGCGACGTCGAGGGCGGCCCCGACGTCGGCCTCGAAGCCGTGCTCGCGCAGGAGGCGTCCGAGGGAGGCGAGGAAGAAGAGCACGTTGCCGGCGGTGGACGATTCGCCCATGAGGCCGACGCGCCAGACGCGCCCGCGCAGTTCGCCGATGCCGCCGCCGACCTCGATGCCGAAGCGTTCGAGCAGCGCCCCGCGCACGGGCGCGTCCTCGACGCCCTCGGGGATGCGCACGGTGGTGAGCACGGGCAGGCGGTGCTCGGCGTCCGCGTGGAGGGCGAGGCCCATCGCCTCCAGCCCGGCCTGGAGCGAGCGTCCGTTCGTCTCGTGCCGCTCCCAGCGCGCCTCCAGCCCCTCTTCGAGGACGAGCGCGAGCGCGCGGTGGAGGGCGTAGGTCATGGAGATGGGCGAGGTGTGGTGGTAGGCGCGGCGGCTGTCCCAGTAGGCCTCCAGCAGCCCGAGGTCGAGGTACCAGCTGTTCGAGGGCGCCTCCCGCGCCTGGACGGCGCTCCAGGCCGCGGGCGAGAGCGTCACGGGCGAGGCCCCGGGCGGCGCGGAGAGGCACTTCTGCGTGCCCGAGTAGGCGGCGTCCACGCCCCACGCGTCGAGTTCGACGGGCACGCCGCCGAGCGAGGTGACGCAGTCCAGCAGGAGAAGCGCGCCGTGCTCCTTGCACAGGGCGGAGATGGCTTCGACGGGCTGGCGCACGCCCGTCGAGGTCTCGGCGTGGACGATGGCCACGAGCTTGGCGGGACCGGCGCGCAGTTCGCGCTCGATGTCGTCGGGGGCGATGGGCGAGCCCCAGGGGGCGGTCACGATCGCGACCTCGGCCCCCGTGCGCGCCGCCATCTGCGCGATGCGGTCGCCGAAGTAGCCGCAGATGCCGATGATGGCGCGCTCGCCCGGCTGGAGCAGGTTCATCACGGCCGCTTCCATGCCGCTGGTGCCGGTGCCGGGCGTGGCCAGGGTGACCTCGTTTTCGGTGCGGAAGACGCGCCGCATCATCTCCTGGCATTCGTCCATGATGCGGATGAACTCGGGGTCGAGGTGCCCGAGCAGGGGCAGGCCCATGGCGGCGAGCACGCTGGTGTCGGCTCCGCTGGGGCCGGGGCCCATGAGGACGCGACGGGGCGGATCGAGGCTCGGAATGTCGGTCATGCGCCCATGCTAACGGCTGGACCCGCTACGGGACCGCCTAGGGGCCCTCGCTCACGGCGATGAAGACGCCGCGGCCCGGCTCCTGCTCGACCCCGGCGGTGGGCGCCTGCTCGAAGACCGTGCCCCGCGGGTACTGCTCGTTGCGGCCCGTGACGACGGTGACCGTGAAGCCCGCCTCCTCCACGGCGAGCCGCGCGATGTCCTCCGGCTGGCCGATGACGTTGGGCACGACGCCGCGCTCGACGGCGAGGCCGCTGCTGGCGGGGGCGGTCGCGTTGGATTCGGGCGCGGGCGTGGCGGCGGATCCGGGCGCGGTCGCGGGCGCGGGCGCTTCCTCCGTCTCGCCGCCGCCCACGCTGGCGATGACGACGGCGAGCACGATCACGAGCGCGGTCACGCCCAGGGCGACGGCGGCGATGACGCCCGTGCGCGCGAAGGAGGAGGAGCCGAGGCGGAAGCGCCGCGCGGGGATGGCGACGCCGATGTCCACGCCGATCATGGGCTCGTCCGGCAGGCGCGAGCCGAAGAGGGCGGAGGGCCCGCGGCGGGAGCCTCCCCCCTGGCCGGGCGCGCCGGACGGCGAAGCGGCCGCAGCGGGCGCGTCCTGGGGGAAGCGCGCCAGCAGGGGGGCGGTTTCGAGGCCGAGGTACTGGGAGTAGGAGCGCAGGAAGCCGCGCGCGTACACGGGCGCGGGGATGACGTTGAAGGCCTCCTCTTCGAGCGCGCGGAGGTAGCGCTGCGAAATGCGGGTGTCGCGCTCGGCGTCCTCAAGGGTGAGGCCGCGCGCTTCGCGAGCCTCGATCAGCCGCTCACCGATGCCGAGGCCGCTCATCGCCCCGCTCAGACGTCGAGGGCGTCGAGCTGGTGGCGCTTCACCTCGGCCATCACCTTCGCCCCGACGGCCTCGTCGGGCTCGACCACGGGCAGGCGGGGCGCGCCGATGTCGACGCCCAGTTGGCGCAGCACGTAGCGGATGGTGCTGGGGCTGCCGTTGCGGAAGCAGGCGTCGGTGAGGGGCACGAGCGGGCGGTGGATGGCGGCGGCGGCGGCCAGGTCGCCCGCGAGCACGTGGTCCAGCATCGCCCGCTGCCGTCCGGCGACGATGTGCGCGGTCACGCTGATGGCCCCGTAGGCGCCCATGTTCCAGAGGTGGAAGTTGTCGTTGTCGTTGCCGCTCCAGATGCGGAATCCGGGCTTCGCCTCCTCCAGCACCTTGGCGGCGGCGTGGAGGTCGCCGTTGGCCTCCTTGTTGCCCGCGACGTTCGGGATCTCGGAGAGCCGCAGCAGCGTCTCCACGGTCAGGTTCACGCCCGTGCGCCCGGGCACGTTGTAGACGATGACGGGCGCGGGCGCGCTCTCCGCGATGCGGCGGAAGTGCTCGATGATGCCCGCCTGCGGGGGGCGCAGGTAGTAGGGCGCGACCGCGAGGATGGCGTCCGCCCCGGCGTCCCCGGCGCGCTTCGCGAGGGCGACGGAGTGGCGCGTGTCGTTCGTGCCCGCGCCCGCCACGACCGTGCCGCCGTCGCCGAGTTCCTGCTTGATCTCCTCCCAGAGGCGGACCTTCTCGTCGTCGCTGAGGAGGGGCGCTTCGCCGGTGGTGCCGGTGACGACGACGCCGTCGTTGCCCGCGCGCACGAGCGCGGCGGCGAGGCGGCGCGCGAGGGCGTAATCGACCTCGCCGTCGGCGGTGTAGGGGGTGACCATGGCGGTGAGCAGGCGGCCGATCGTGGACATGACGCCTCCGAAACGTGGGCGCCCAGTCTATCCCCATCGGCGCGGGAGCGGCACCGCCCGCGGGGCGCGCGCTCAGAAGCGGAGGGGAAGCTGGCCCCAGGGTCCGAAGTGCTTGCTGAGGAAGCGCCACTGCCGTTCGTCGCCGTAGTGGGAGCCGGCCTCGCGCCCGTAGAGGCGGTCGGGCGGGGCGGCGAGTTCCTGGTAGCGGAAGCGCGCGACCTCCTGGCCGTCCTCGATCATGAAGGGCACGTCGTGGGCGCGCACTTCGAGGACGGCGGGCAGGCCCCCGGGCGGGCCCGCGCCGAAGCCGGGGTCGAAGAAGCCCGCGTAGTGCGTCCGCAACTCGCCGCTGGTGGGGTCGAAAGGGACCATCTCGGCGGCGAGGTCGCCGGGGATGGCCATCTTCTCGCGCGAGCGCAGCAGGTAGAACTCCTCGGGTTCGAGCACGAGCCGGTTGGCGGGCCAGATGGGCTCCCAGAAGGCGCGCGGATCGTGGTCGCGGCGGGCCAGGTCGAGGAGGGCGCTGTTGTTCCGTTTCGCCTTGAAGCCCACGGGCATGGGGCCGCCCTCGCCCGGGTCCGGCTCCCGCTCGGGCGGGCGCAACTGGATGCGCACGGTCTCGGGGGCGGACGGGGGCAGGTCCGGGGGCGAGACGCCGCCCGCCCCGCCCTCGGCGAGGAAGCGGACCTGGTTGAGGGCCATGCCCGCGTGCACCTTCACGAGGAAGGAGCGGGAGAACACCTCCAGCCAGAGCTCCCCCTCGTAGCCGGGGGCGATGTCGTCGAAGCGGTGGGAATGGTCCGTCACGACGCGGGTGAAGATGTCGACGCGGCCCGTGGAGCTCTTGGGGTTGGTGAAGGCGCGCACGTTGGCGGGCAGCCGCAGCCCCTCCATGAGGGGGATGAGGTAGGGGCGCTTCGGTTCGAGGATGCCGCCGGAGCGGATGTCGATGCCCTTGTCGATCTGGAGGTCGCCCAGCCGCTCCCGCACGGTCTGTTCGCCGGGCAGGAAGCTGGAGCCGATGCGGTAGGCGACGGGGCCGAGCAGCAGGTCGAGGCTGGCGGGCTGGAAGCCGCTCTCGGGAATCTCGACGGCGCTGGTGGTGATGACGCCGAGGCGTTCGGCCTCGCGCAGGGCCTGGCGGGGGAGGACGCCGGGGGGCGCGTCCCAGCGCTCGGGCCAGACGGGCGCGGCGGCGGGCGGCGGACGCCACGGCGCGGCGGCCTGCTCGCCCTCCGCGGGGCCAGCCTCGGGGGATACGCTCACTGCCTCGGACACGAGGGGCGAGTCTACCGGCGAACCCCGCGATAACTCAGGCGGGAACGCAAAGGTTCGGGGCGGGCTGTTGGCTCTTGGCTGTTGGGGGAGCCAGGGCCTCAGCCGTCTACCCCCGCCGCTCGCGCGCCTCGATCGAGTAGGGGAGTTCGTTCATGAGCTCCAGTTCCTCCTCTTCGAGGCAGTCGCCGAGCTTGTCGGCCCACTCGCGGAACTCCGGCTCCTGGCCGGCGAGTTCGAGCACCGAACTGACGGCGTTGGCGTCGGGCATCTCCCAGAGGTCGTAGCAGCGGTTGAGGCGGCCGATGCTGTTCTGGTAGGCCCCGTGGAGACGCCAGCCCTTCGCTTCGAGGACGGGCACGAGGTGCGACATGATCTCCTGGAACTCCTGCGTCTTCCCGTACTTGCATTCCAGGCGAACGAGCATGAACGGCATTTTCGGCCTCCGGTCGGGCTGTTGGCTCTTGGCTGTTGGCTCTTGGGGGTTCAGGAGCGGCTGTCGATGACGGCGGCGATGGCCTCCTGCAGCTCCTTGATCTCGGGGTAGCGGCCCGTCGACTGCTTGGAGTAGACGAGGTCGCCGTCGATGCGGACCTCGAAGGCCCCGCCCGCGCCGGGGATGAGGGTGAGCGAGGCGGTCTGGTCGGCGAACGTCTGGAGCAGTTCCTGGGCCGTCCACGCGGCCCGCGCGGTGTAGTTTCAGGGGACGCAGTATTCGATCGAGATGGCGAGGCTGGACATGGCTGGCTCCTGGCGGTTGGTTCCGGTTGCCGGCAAGTGTAGCGCCCCGCGAGGGAGAGCGGGGGTATACTCGCGGCTGGCGAGACTTCCGGGAGGAGGCGCCCCATGACCACCATTCTCGACCCCACGGACGAGCGCGTCCCCGTGCGCCGGTCGCTCACGCGGCGGCCGGAGGCGATCAGCGGCACGGTCGCGCTGCTCGACATCTCCAAGCCGCGCGGCGACGTGCTGCTGGACCAGCTCGAAACGCGGCTGCGCGAACGGCTGCCCGAGGTGGACGTGCTCCGCTACAGCAAGCCGACGTTCACCAAGCCCGCGCCCGAGGCGCTGCGGCGGGAGCTGGCGAAGGAGGCGGACTTCGTCGTCGAAGGGCTTGCCGACTGAGGGTCGTGCACGACGTGCAGTGTGCACGACACGACCTGGCTCGAAATCAACGGCATCCCCTCGGTGTTCATCGCCTCGGACGAGTTCGTGGAGGCGGCGGAGGCGCAGGCTGAGTCGCTCGGCCTGCCCGAGGTGCGCCGCCTCTTCGTCCCCCACCCGATCCAGGACGCGAACGACGACGAGATGCGCGAGAAGGCGGACGCGATCGTGGACGACGTGATCGCGGCGCTGATCGACTGACGGCGTCTGACGGCCGCCGCGGGCAACGGGCGGGCGTTTCTCGGCAAGGGGGCCGCGCGCTAGACTGGAGCCCATGGCGAGGCTTGGCTTCCTTGGCCGCGTGGTGGGCGACTCGAACGAGCGCGAGGTGAAACGCCTCGGCTCCGGCATCCAGTCGGTCGAGGAGTTGGGCGAGGAGTTCGCGCGCCTCTCCGACGGGGAACTGCGCGCGCTCACGGACGAGTTCCGCGAGCGGCTGGCCGAGGGCGAGTCGCTCGACGATCTCGCGCCGGAGGCGTTCGCGGCGGTGCGGGAGACGGCCTCGCGCCAGATGGACCAGCGCCCCTACGCCGTGCAGCTGATGGGCGGCATGGTCCTCCACCAGGGGAAGATCGCGGAGATGAAGACGGGCGAGGGCAAGACGCTCACCGCCATCGCCCCGCTCTACCTGAACGCGCTGGCGGGCAAGGGCGCGCACCTCGTGACCGTGAACGACTACCTGGCGCGCCGCGACGCCGCCTGGTACGGCCCCGTGTTCCACGCGCTGGGGATGAGTTTGGGCGTCATCCAGAACAACCACATCCAGTACCTGTACGAGCCCGGCTACCGCCCGGGCGAGGACGGCGAGGGCGGGCTCGACGACCTGCGCCCCTGCGAGCGCCGCGACGTCTACCGCACGGACGTGACCTACGGCACCAACAACGAGTTCGGCTTCGACTACCTGCGCGACAACATGGTGCGGGAGCGGGAGCAGAAGACGCAGCGCCCGCTCTTCTATGCGATCGTGGACGAGGTGGACAACATCCTCATCGACGAGGCGCGCACGCCGCTCATCATCAGCGGGCAGGCGGAGGAGGCGGGGAGCACCTACCAGCAGTTCGCGCGGGCGGTGCGCGGCCTGCACGCGGAACTGGACTACCAGGTCGACCAGAAGGCGAAGCACGTGGCCCTGACGGAGACGGGCATCGCCAAGATCGAGCGGGCGCTGCGGGTGGACAACGTCTTCGGCGGCGACCCGCGGCTGGCGCGCCACCTGGAGGCGGCGCTCGACGCCGAGTACCTGAAGCGCCCCGACCGCGACTACGTGGTGCGGGACCGCGAGATCGTGATCGTGGACGAGTTCACGGGGCGCATGATGCCGGGCCGGCGCTGGAGCCACGGCATCCACCAGGCCGTCGAGGCGAAGGAGAACGTCCCCATCCAGCGCGAGTCGCTGACGCACGCGACGATCACCTTCCAGAACTACTTCCGCCTCTACGACAAGCTGGCGGGGATGACGGGCACGGCGGAGACGGAGGCGGAGGAGTTCGCCAAGATCTACGGCCTCGACGTGGTCGCCATCCCCACGAACATGCCGATGGTCCGCGCGGACCACGAGGACATGGTCTACATCAACGAGAAGGCGAAGTTCGCGGCGGTGGTGGAGGAGATCGCGGAGATGCACGGGCACGGGCGGCCCGTGCTCGTGGGCACCACCTCCATCGAGAAGTCGGAGTACCTGGCGGCCCTGCTGCGGCGGCGCGGCATCGACCACGAGGTGCTGAACGCGAAGCAGCACGAGCGCGAGGCCAACATCGTGGAGGGCGCGGGCGAGCCGGGCGCCGTCGTGATCGCGACGAACATGGCCGGGCGCGGCACCGACATCAAGCTCGGCGAGGGCGTCGCCAAGGCGGGCGGCCTCCACGTCATCGGCACGGAGCGGCACGAGTCGCGGCGCATCGACAACCAGCTGCGGGGCCGCTCCGGGCGGCAGGGCGACCCCGGCTCCAGCCGCTTCTTCGTCTCCTTCGGCGACGACATCATGCAGCGCTTCGCCCCCGACTGGGTGCCGGGGATGCTGGAGAAGGTGGGCATGACGGAGGACATGCCGCTGGAGTCGCGCATGGTCACGCGCGCCATCGAGCAGGCCCAGCAGAAGGTCGAGGGCTACAACTTCGACATCCGCAAGCGGCTCGTCGAGTTCGACGACGTGATCAACGAGCAGCGCGCCGTGCTCTACACCGAGCGCGACAAGGTGCTGGAGGGCGCGGACGTGCGCGAGAACGTGTTCGCCTTCGTGACGGACGAGGTGGACGGCATCGTGGGGCGCAACCGCGACGAGGGCTTCGACGCGACCCTCGTGCACACGGAGCTGGGCGAGATCATGCCGCCCGACATCCTGCCCGCGCTGGAGGAGGTCGAGGAGAAGCAGGAGCGCATCGCGGACGCCGCCCTCGACCGCATCGAGGACCGTTACGAGGAGATCGAGGAGGCGGTGGGCGACGAGATCGCGCGCAACATGGAGCAGTGGCTCCTGCTGGAGTCGATCGACTACCACTGGCGCGAGCACCTGACGGCGGTGGAGGAGGTGCGCCAGAGCGTGGGCCTGCAGGCCTACGCGCAGGTCGACCCGCTCGTGGCCTTCAAGCGCGAGGGCTACGACATGTTCCAGCAGCTGCAGGGCAACATCCGGCGGCAGGTGGCGCAGACGGTCTTCAAGATGCGGGCGCAGGACCTGCCCCCGCCCACGCCGAACGGGGCCACGGCGCGCAGGCCGCAGCCGGAAGGCGCGCCCGGCCGGGAGCCCTCGGCGAACGGCGCCCGCGCGCGCGGCCAGGGCCGGGGACCGGCGGGCGCGAAGGCCGGCGGCAAGAAGATCGGGCGCAACGACCCCTGCCACTGCGGCAGCGGCAGGAAGTTCAAGAAGTGCCACGGCAAGCTCGCGTAGCCGGTCCGGCCACGGCGTGAGCGTCCTCGCGGCGCTGGGGCTGGGCGCGGACGGCGTGCGCCCCATGCTCATCGACCCGCCCGATGACGTGCTCGCGGAGGCGGGGCGGCTCGAACCGCGCCCCACGGTCGCGAGTTCGCTGCGGACGGCGGAACCGGCGCTCCAGATCGCCTGGTGGCCCCGGCGGGAGGAACTGACCGCCGAGAACGTGAGCAAGCTCGCGTGGATGCTGTCGGTGGCCGAGGGGAGCGAGGGCTGGCTCGTGAGCGACGGCGACGCGGAAGACCCGGCGCGGGCGGAACTGCGGGCGGCGCTCGCCGGATCGCGGCTGCGGGCGCGGGACGAGGTCGCGCTCGCGGACGGCGGTTTCGCGCTGCGGCTCGCGCACGGCGATGGCTAGCGCGCCGCGCGCGGTACGATCGCGGCGATGGCGGCGCTCACGGTCCTGATCCCGGTGAACCGGCTCGACCGCGCGAAGGGGCGGCTGGCGGCGCTCCTCTCGCCGGAGGAGCGCGCGGAACTGGCGCGGCGCTCGCTGGCGACGGCGCTGGGGGCCGTGGCCGAGGCGGGGATGGCGGCGGTCGCGCTCACGGCGGACGAGGCGGTCCGCGCGATCCTGCCGGACGGCGTGCGCGCGCTCGCGGAGGAGCCGGACCTGCGCGGCCTGAGCGCCCAGCTGGAGCGCGCCGCCGGGCGGCTGGCCGTGGACGAACTGCTGATCCTGCACGCCGACCTGCCGCTGGCGACGGCGGAGGCGCTGCGCGATCTGGCCGCGCAGGCCCCGCCCGCGCCCTCGATGACGCTGGTCCGTCCCGCCGACGGGGGCACGAACGCGATGCTCCTGCGCCCGCCGGGGCGCTTCCCCCTGGCCTACGGGCGCGGCAGCGGCGACCGGCACGAGGCGTCGGCGCGGGCGGCGGGCCTCGCCGTGCGCCGCGCCGACGCCCCCGCGCTCGCCCTCGACCTCGACACGCCCGCGGACGTGCGCGCCCTGCTCGCGACGCCAGCGGGGCGCGGGTGCGAGGCGGGACGCTACCTGCTCGGCATCGGCGTCGAGGGGCGGGCGGCGTACGGGGCGGGGTGAGGGCGCGGGCGGTCGCCATAAGGGCGGGCCGGACGGGAATCTTGCGAATTCGCACAGGCACGTGATCAATTCTTCGTGCGAGAATGCACGGCGCGGTTCGGCGGCGCGCCGGTCCCGCAGTTTTCCCAGAGGCATTCTCTCATGGCCATCGAAGTCACCCTCCTTTCCCACAGCGAGGACCCGCTGCGGTCGCTCTACATGGCGTACCGGACGTGCTACAGCAAGTTCACGCCGCAGGAGGTGGCGGCGCGCATCGAGGACGAGCGCATCCCGCGCGAGAAGATGCACGACTTCATCGTCGAGCGGCTGAAGACGGGCCACGCGAGCCCGCTGGAGCAGGTCTGGTTCGAGTTCGCCATCGCGGGCGTGTCGCGCGCCTTCAGCCACCAGTTCGTGCGGCACCGCGTGGGCATCTCCTTCGAGCAGCAGAGCCAGCGCTACGTGACCTACAAGCAGGGCGAGTTCCCCTACAGCGTCCCCAGGAGCGTGGAGCGGGCGGGGATGTCGGAGCGGATGGAGGCGGAGTTCGAGCGGCTCGGCGGGCTCTACGAGGAGATGGTGGCGGCGGGCGTGCCCGCGGAGGACGCGCGCTTCCTCCTGCCGAACGCGACCAGCACGAACTTCAAGATCACGGTGAACTTCCAGAGCCTGCTGCACATCTGCGACCTGCGCCTGTGCACGCGCGCGCAGTGGGAGTTCCGGCGCGTGGCGGCGCTCCTGCGCGCGGAGGTGGCGAAGGCCGTCCCCGAACTGGGGAGCTACCTCCAGCCCAAGTGCGGGGAACTGCGCACGGGCTACTGCGACGAGTCGGTGGCGGACTGGGAGGCCTGCCCGATCGGGCGCGTGCGCCCCCACAAGGACGCGCTCTTCCGCCTCTACGACCAGTACCGCAAGGGCGAGCTGCAGCCCCTGCGCGAGGAGGACTGGGAGACGATCGAGGGGATCGGCGCGGAGGCGGCCGGCGGCGGCTGATCGCGGACGGAGCGCGGGCTCGCTACGCTGAAGGCATGGAACGCGCGGTCGTCGTTCGCGACCTGGGGCTGACCGATTACGGGGAGGTCCACCGGCTGCAGCGGGAGTTGCAGGCGGAGCGCGTGCGCGGGGAGGGCGCCGATACGCTCTTGCTGACGGAGCACCGGCCCGTGTTCACGCTGGGCCGGAACCACCCCGAGCCGAACCTGCGCGCCACCGCCGGGACGGTGCGGGCGGCGGGCATCGAGGTGGCGCAGACGGAGCGCGGCGGCGACATCACCTACCACGGACCGGGGCAGTTGACGGCCTACGGGATCATCGACCTGCGCGCGTGGGGGCTGGGCGTGGTCGACTACGTGGAGGCGCTGGAGGACACGCTGATCGGGGTGCTGGGGGAATGGGGCGTGGAGGGCCGCCGCCACGAGTGCGCGCGCGGCGCCTGGGTGGGCGACCGCAAGATCGGCTCGGTGGGCCTGCACGTGCGCCGCTTCGTCTCGATGCACGGCGCCGCCCTGAACGTCGCGCCCGACATGGCGCACATCGCCCTCATGAACCCCTGCGGCCTGGAGGACACGGAGATGACGAGCCTCGCGGCGGAAGCGGGCAAGCCGGTGACGGTGGCGGAGGCGGCGGAGGCGTTCGTGCGCCAGTTCGCGCGCGCGCTGGACTGCGAGGTTGGGGGTGGCTAGTGGTCGGTGGTCAGTGGCCGGTGATCGCTGGAGTCGCGGGCCTCTTCGCGGAGGAAATCGAGCGCTCCGGATTCGGAGTCGGCCTCGATTTGCCTGTCCCACCGCTCCCAGTCCAACTCGTTGATCCACTCACACAAGCGCGCGCAGTCAGCCTCCGGGAGGGCGAGGACGGCCTGCTGGATTTCGGCGATGGTCGTCACGGCGTCGTCTCCGGGCTGGGCTGCCTTGAGGATAGCGCAGTGGTGGGCATGTGCAGCTTGGCGCAGACTGTCAGGATGCGGAGACGCCACCAGCGCACGCTTGAGCGGATGCGGGCAAGGTCCACGCCAGCGGATATCAGATGGGCCGAGGTTGAGTCGCTGCTGATTGCGCTCGGCGTCGACGTGATCGAGCGGGCGGGCTCTCGTGTACAGTTGAGAAAGGGATCCTGGTCCATTGTGGTGCACAGGCCTCACCCCCGGCCGGAGGCCAGTCGCCATACCGTCCGCGACATCGTCAAGTTCATCGAGCAGGTGGGAGAAGCCTGATGCTGGAGTACAAGGGGTACGTCGGGGAAGTGGTGTACGACGACGAGGCGGGGGTGCTCCACGCGCGAGTCATCAACAGCGGCTCCTATCCCGTGGCCAACGCGGAGGCGACGGACGTGGAGGGCATCCGGCGCGAGTTCCGGCTGTCCATCGACGTCTACCTGGAAGGCTGCGCCGAACTCGGTATCGAGCCCGTCCAGCCCACGGCGATGCCCGCAGCGGCTAGCGCGGGCGGGTGACGGCGGCGAGCAGCTGGCGGGTGGCCTCGGCGACCTGCTCGACGGCTTCCTCGAAGGCCTGCTCGTTGCGGCGCGAGGGGGCGCGGAAGCCGCTCACCTTGCGGACGTACTGGAGGGAGGCCTCGCGGACCTCGTCGTCGGGGGCGGGGCCGCCGGGGCCGCGCAGCCGCTTGATGCTGCGGCACATGGCGTCAGGCGTCGGGGGCGGGCGGGCGGCTGGGGCGGCGCGCCTCGACCCAGACCATGCCGGCGGTGAGCGCGGCGATGGTCGCGCCGAGCAGGACGCCGGCGCTGATGGAGAGGCTGTCGCGGAGGCCGTCGGGGCCGGTGGTGAGGGCGGCGCGCCAGAGGTTGAAGCCGGTCAGCGCGACGGTGAGGAAGAGCAGCGTGAGCCCCGTCGAGGCCGCGAGCCAGGCGCGGCGCAGCACGAGGTAGGCGAGGGCGATGCCGCCGATGGCGTAGAGGGGAATGGTCACGGGCACGACCCAGTCGCGCACCTCGGTCCAGCTGGCGCGCGCCTGGTAGGCGAGGGCGATGAGCGCCGCCCCGAAGAGCACGCCCACGGCGATGAGCAGGAGCAGCCGCCCGAGGTCCCGCCGATCGGCGGGCGCGCCGGGGCGCGTGTCGCGGTCGTGAACGGCGGCGCTCTTCTCGGGCTCGACGGGCGCGGCGGCGGTGAAGTCAGCCATCGCCCGCGATCATGGCGGGCGGGCGGCAGCGGGGCAAGCGGGGGAGGGTGGTGGCTGGTGACTGGTGGTTGGTGGTTGGTGTGGGGATGAGGAGCCCTGTGTCTGCTCGCTGACCAGCGGTCAGTCCGGGCGAACCAGCCACCAACCACCAGCCACCAGCCGCTAGAACTCGTCCGGGCACCAGGGGGCGGCGTGCCAGGCGAAGAGGGCGTTGGCGAGGCGCAGGGCTTCGGGCGAGCCCTTGATGCGCCCGGCGCGGGCGAGCGTGGCGGGGGCGACGCCGCCGAGGTAGATCGCCGCGAGGTCGTCCGCGCCCAGCGACAGGTCGGGCGCGGCATCGACCGGGCGGCAGGCGGCCTTGCCGCCCTCGGCGGCGAGTTCGAAGCGGCCAGTGGCCCAGTCGCCGAAGGGGTCGCGCACGTCGAGGACGAGGCGGCCATCGGCGGGGTAGGCGCGGCCTTCGAGCGCGGCGGGCACGTCGAGGATGCGCAGCCAGAGATGGTCGCGGGCGTCGCGGCGCAGGCGGCGCGGGTCGGCCAGCATCCAGGAGAGGGCGTCGTCGGTGGGCCGGTTGCGCGCCTTGATCGTCCCCACGAGGTCGATGCCGAAGAGGTAGCGCCAGAGCGCGGCCTCGGCGGCGGGCGTCGTCGCGATCAGGTCAGGGACGCGCACGGTCCCGCTGGGGAGGCCGTCGGGCCAGTCGCCCTTCGTGGCGTAGATGGCGTAGCCCTCCGGACCGCCGGGGCCGCTGTACTCGACGTACTGGCGCTTCGTGAAGCCGTCATCGGGCTTCTCCGTGCGGGGGATGACGAAGGCGCTCCAGTAGCCGGGGGTGCGGTTGATCATGCCGGGGCGGGATTCGCGCATCCGCTCGTAGAGCGCGGGCCAGCGTTCGCGCGCGGCGTCGGCGTCGACGAAGCGCACCTCGCCCGGCGGCTCGGGGACGGCGGGGTGGAAGGCGGTGTGGCGGCGGTCGATGATGACGCGGTCGCGGAGGGCGGCGAGGCCGTAGCCAAAGCGCCCGTAGATGGCGCTCTCCGACGCATTCAGGGCGGCGAGCGGCTCGCCCCGCTCGCGGAAGTCGTCCAGCTGGCGGCGCATGAGCTCGGTGAGGATGCCGCGACGGCGGTGCGTCGGCGCGACGGTGACGGCGGTCACGCCCGCCGTGGGCAGTTCGCCGCCGGGCACGCTCATGGTGAAGGTGATGGCGTGCGTCTTGCCCACGAGCGCATCGCCGTCGCGGGCGACGATGCCGCGGTCGAACTCGAGGAGCGGGCGGACCTTCTCGGCCCAGTCATCGGCGCCATCGGGGTTCTCGAGGAAGGCGCGCGAACCCTCGGCGACCCATTCGCCCCAGTCGTCCTCGGTGAGCGCGCGGTAGGTGATGGCCATGCTTCGACTATGGCGGGAAGCGGGCCAACGGGCCAGACGGCGCGCGGCGGCAGCCGGTAGGCTGTGGGCATGGACGCGATTGGCGCGCTGACGCTGGAGCGGGGCGTTTCCGCCGGGGCCGTCGCGGCGGCGCTCGGCGGGTTCGCGGAGGGCGGCGCGCGCGTGGCCGTCATCGCGGCGGCGGCGGACGCGGACCTCGCGGACTGGCCGGGCGAGCGCGTGCGCTGGCTCTGGCGGGATTACCCGCTGCCAGTCGTGTTCGTTTTCGAGGGGCGGCTGGCGGGAGCGGGGGCGGCGCTGGCGCTCGGCTGCGACATCCGCGTCTGCGGCGAAGGCGCTTCGATCGAGCTGGACGGTGCGGCGATGGACGCCCTGACGGCCTCGCGGGCGCGCACGCTGCTGCGCCTGGAGGCGACGGAGGCCATCCCCGCGCGGTTCACGGCGGAGGAGGCGCTGGAGGCTGGACTGGTGTCGCGCACGGGTCCGGCGGAGAGCGCCGGGGACGTCGCGCGGGCGGCGGCGGAAGCGGTCGCGGCGCGCGGTCCGATCGCGACGCGGCTGGCGAAAGAAGCGGTCTGGCGGGGGCTGGATCAGCCCCTCGAACAGGCCCTCCGCTTCGAGACTGATTTGACCTTGCTCCTGCAAGCGACCAAAGATCGGGCGGAAGGCGTGCGTGCGTTCCTCGAGAAGCGCCCGCCGGACTTCATTGGGGAGTAGCGGATGATCGTCTTGCTTGAAGAACCGGAGTCGTGGTCGCTGATGATGCTCGTCAGCGCGGTCGCGATCGATAACGCCGACCTCTCGTTCGAGGGGAAGGAGGCGATCCGGCGCTGGCGCTCGGATCACCAGGAGGGTTCGCCCGAACTGGAAGCGCTCACGGAAGCGCTCAACGACCGCCTCAACGCGGCCATCGATGAGAAGCTCATGCGCCGCGTCAAGAGCAAGGGGCGCTACGAGACGGTGCGGAGGTAGTCATGGTCCAGGTGACGTACGGCGACGACGAAATCAACGAGATGCTGGTCGAGCTCGTGAACCGCATGGCGGAAGAGGCCGAGTTGAGCGCCAAGGACCGGGCCATGCTGAAGCGCTGGCGCTCCTCGGAGATGAAACTCGGCAGCGACGAACTGGACGACCTCGTGCGCAAGGCGAACGAGGACCTCGCCCAGAACCTCTCCATGCGCGAGAAGAGCGCCATCCGCCGCCCCGACTGGCGGCAGTAGCGGCGGGGGCGCGCGCGCGCCGGCTGTTGGCAGCCCCTAGCGGGCGCAGGCGGGGCCGCTTCGGTGCGAACGGCTCCGCTCGGCCAGGGCGCGCGCCACTTCTTCCTCGACCGCGGCGTCCAGGTCGGCGGGCGGGACGGCGCGCGTGATCAGGCCCCAGCGCAGCGCTTCCTCCGCGCCGACGGGTTCGCCCGTGAGGATGAGGTCGGCGGCGGCTCCGGGGGGGATCGTGCGGGGGAGGGTCTGCGTGCCGCCCGCGCTGGGGATGTAGCCCAGCGTCACCTCGGGCAGGGCGAAGCGCGTGTCGTCCGCCGCCACGCGCACGTCGCAGCAGAGCGGCAGCTCCAGCCCCGCGCCGAAGCAGAAGCCGTGCATGCGCGCGATCAGCGGCACGGGCAGCGACAGCATCAGGCCCCACACGTCGCGCTCGTGCCGCGCCAGCCGCGACTCCCACAGGCCGGGCGCCGTCCCGAACTCGGAGATGTCGGCCCCGGCGCTGAAGGCGCGCCCTTCCCCGCGGAAGCAGATCGCGCGCACGTCCGGGTGGTCGCGGCAGGCGCGCAGGTACTCCCAGAGGAGGTCGCGCATGGCCATGTTGATCGCGTTCAGCCGCTCGGGCCGGTTGAGCGTGATCGTCGCCACGCCCCGCGCATCGATGTCGAACAGCACCGGCTCCGCCATGCGCGCAGTTTACGGCCACGATGGGCACGGACGCCGCTCCTCCACCAACAGTCAATGGCCAAGAGCCGACAGCCGGGCGCGCCTCCGCGCGCCCCGATTCGCGCGCGGAACGGGGCGCCGGTAGAATCCCGTCGCGTCGCGCATGCGCGCAAACCCGCTCCTCGGAGGGAGCATGAACACGATCGAGTTCCTTCAGATCTCCGCCGCCGTCGTGCCCGAACGGGAGGCGCTGGTGGAGGTGGGCGGGGGCGGCCGCCGCCTCACCTACGGCGCCATGCAGGAGCAGGTGACGCGCCTCGCCAACGCCATCCTCGGCCTCGGCGTCGGGCAGGGCGAGAAGGTCGCCGTCATGGCCCAGAACAGCGTCGACTTCGTGCTGACCTACTACGCCTGCGCGATGCTGGGCGTCACCCTCGTGCCCCTGAACTACCGCTCGAAGGACGACGAGCTGACGCACATGCTCAACGTGAGCCAGGCGGCGGTGCTGTTCGTCTCGGAGCGCTACCGCGAACTGGCGCGGCGCATCCAGCCCGGGCTGGAGCACACGAAGACGCTCGTCAGCTACGACGGCCCGGCGGAGGGCTACCTCGACTTCGCGGCGCTGATCGCGGGCGCGGAGCCGGAGGACATCTGGGTGGACGTGGACGACGAGCAGCC
This sequence comes from Tepidiformaceae bacterium, assembly GCA_963664025.2. Taxonomy (GTDB): domain Bacteria; phylum Chloroflexota; class Dehalococcoidia; order Tepidiformales; family Tepidiformaceae; genus UBA2991. The sequence continues at coordinate 743,773 of OY760861.2, forward strand.
CACCGTCCTCATCTTCACGAGCGGGACGACGGCCCTGCCCAAGGGCGTGATGATCACGTACCTCGACATGACCGCCTACGTGACGAACACGATGAACCCGGCGGACCCCGACATCCATGAGAAGACGCTCGTGTCGGTGCCGTTCTTCCACATCGCGGGGGCGACGGCGATGCTCTCCGCGATCTGGGGCGGGCGCACGATGCTCGTGCTGCCCCAGTTCTCGCCCGAGGGCTGGCTCTCGGCGGTGGGCGACGAGGGGGCGACGCACTCGATGGTCGTGCCCACGATGCTGAAGCGCATCATGGAGCACGAGCAGCTGGAGCGGACGAGCCTCGCGACGCTGCAGCTCATCACCTACGGGGCGGCCCCGATGCCGTACGAGGTGGTGCGCCGCGCGTGCGACGTCTTCCCGCCGCAGGGCGTGGGCCTGATGAACGCCTACGGGCAGACGGAATCGACCTCGACGCTGACCTACCTCGGCCCCGACGACCACGACCTGAGCGTGGACACGGAGACGCGGGAGGCGCGCCTGCGCTCCGTGGGCAAGCCGATGGACGACGTCGAGATCGGCATCATGGACGACCGCAACAACCTGCTCGCGACGGGCGATGAGGGCGAGATCTGCGTGCGCTCCGACCGCGTCATGAAGGGCTACTACGAGCAGGAGGACGCGACCAGCACGGCCATCATCGACGGCTGGCTGCACACCGGCGACGTGGGCCGCGTGGACGACGGCGGCTACCTGTTCATCACGGGCCGCAAGAAGGACCTCATCATCCGCGGCGGCGAAAACATCTCGTCGGGCGAGGTGGAGAACTGCCTGGAGGATCACGAGGGCATCGACGAAGCGGCCGTCATCGGCGTCCCCGACGTGGACTGGGGCGAGGTGGTGAAGGCCGTGCTCGTGCCCAAGCCGGGGGCGACGCTCACGCCGGAGGACGTGAACGCCTACTGCAAGACCCGCATCGCCTCGTTCAAGGCGCCGCAGTACATCGCCGTGGTCGATGAGCTGCCGCGGAACGCGATGGGCAAGGTGCTCAAGAACGATCTGCGCAAGCTCTACGGCACGCCCACGAACGACACCGCATGAGCGCGCAACCGGACACCCAGGAGCGGGCGCCGAACGCGGGCGCGGAGCGGGAGCCGAAGGGCAAGCGCTTCAACGTGAGCATCGTGGGCGTGGCCGTGCCGGTGGCGGTCATCGCCGCCATCGGCGCGCTGGAGACGGCGCAGACGGAGCGCGCCAGCCGCGAGGTGTTCTTCAACATCCAGGGCTTCGCCGTGATGTACTTCATCTTCGGCGTGGCCGTGGCGGTGATCGCGGGGGCGTTCGTGCAGCGCCTGCGCGTGTGGCGGCTGGGACGCGGCCACGGCGTCTTCAACGATCTCGGCGCGCGCATCACGAACGCGCTCACGCTGGGCGCGGGCACGGGCCGCGTCACGAACGACCGCTACGCGGGCGTGATGCACTGGTGCATCTACTCCAGCTTCGCCGTGCTCACGCTGGTCACGATCCTGCTGGCGATCGACGACTACTTCGACCTGATCTTCCAGGTCGGGGGCGAGCATGCCTTCCTCGAAGGGGGCGTCTACCTGGCCTACAGCTTCGTGGGCGACCTGTTCGGGATCATCGGGCTCGTGGGCGTGGGCATGGCGGTCTTCCGCCGCTTCGGCCCCGCCCCCGCGAAGCTGACGTGGGACCGGCGGCAGTCGGAGGACGCGATCGTCGTGGGGCTGCTGGGGTTCGTGCTGTTCACGGGCTTCCTCGTGGAGGGGCTGCGCATCGGCGGGCACGAGATCCCGATGGGGAACGAGAACTGGTCCTACTGGTCGCCGGGCGGCTGGGTGGTCGCGACGATCGTGGGCGGGGCGAGCGACGGCGCGCTCCTGACCGCGCACCGGGTGTTCTGGTGGATCCACGTGGTGGGCGCGTTCGGCCTGCTCACGCTGATGGCGCTGACCAAGTTCCGGCACATCATCTTCGCGCCCGTCAACGCCTTCCTGAAGCGCCCGGCGGTCCCCTCCTACCTCGCGCCCATGGGCGACTTCGAGCAGCTGATCGAGGAGGGGGCGAGCCTCGGCGCGGGCAAGGTCCAGGACTTCTCCTGGAAGCAGCTCTTCGACGCCGATACGTGCGTGCGCTGCGGGCGCTGCACGGACGTGTGCCCGGCCTACACGGCGGGCCAGCCGCTCTCGCCGATGGCGATCATCCAGGACCTGAAGTCGTACGTGAACCACGCGGGGCCGCTCCTGATCGCGGGCAAGGATCCGTCGGAGAAGGTCGGGGGCGAGCTGGTGGGCGACTACGTGAAGGACGAGTCGCTGTGGGCCTGCCGCACGTGCATGGCCTGCGTGCAGGAGTGCCCCGTGCTGATCGAGCACGTGCCCACGATCGTGGACATGCGCCGCTACCTCGTGATGGAGCAGGCGCGCATCCCGGGCACGGCGCAGGAGACGCTCCAGAACATCGAGCAGCGCGGGCACCCCTGGCGGGGCACGCAGCTCACGCGCGAGACGTGGATGGAGCAGCTCCGCGAGGAGGGCATCGACGTGCCCGTCTTCGACGGCTCGCAGGAGTACCTCTACTGGGTGGGCTGCTCGGGTGCGCTGGTCGAGCGCAACCTGCCCATCACGAAGTCGGTCGTGCGCCTCCTGATCGAGGCGGGCGTGAGCTTCGGCGTGCTGGGCCAGCAGGAGACGTGCACGGGCGACCCGGCGCGGCGGCTCGGCAGCGAGTTCCTCTACGCGACGCTGGCGGAGTCGAACGCGGCTTCGATGAACGAGATCGGCGTGCGGCGCGTGATCACGGCCTGCCCGCACTGCTTCAACACCTTCAAGAACGAGTACCCGGACTTCGACGGGCAGTGGGAGGTGACGCACCACGCGGAGTTCCTCCAGCTGCTGCTGGCGCAGGGCAAGCTGCAGCCGAAGGAGATGGGCGGCCAGACGATCACCTACCACGACTCGTGCTACCTGGGCCGCGGCAACGGCATCATGGACGCGCCGCGCGAGGTGCTGGAGCGCATCCCCGGGGCGGAGCTGGTGGAGATGCCGCGCAGCCGCGAGCAGGGGCTCTGCTGCGGCGCGGGCGGCGGCAACATGTGGCTGGAGGAGTCGGGCACGCGCGTGAACCACCTGCGCACGGCGGAAGCGGCGAACACGGGCGCGACCGTCGTGGCGACGGCCTGCCCCTTCTGCATCCAGATGTTCGAGGACGGCATCCCCGCCGTGCAGCCGGACGAGGAGGCGCGCTCGATCCAGGCGTTCGACATCGCGGAGCTGCTGGAGGTGAGCGTCGCGCCGCCGCGCCCCGCGGGCGAGAGCGCCATCCCGCCGGGGGTCGCCGGGTAGCGTTCGCGCTCGGAGGGCTACACTCGGAGGACGGAGGCGTCCGATGCAGTTCGTGTTCGACGAGCGGAAGGCGGCGCAGGCGGCGGCCTGGCTGCTGCGGCGGCAGGGCGGGCCGATGTCCTACATCAAGCTGGTGAAGCTGCTCTACCTGGCCGACCGGCAGGCGTTGATCGAGACGGGGGTTCCGATCACCAGGGACCGCTTCATCTCGACGGTGCACGGGCCCGCGCTGGGACGCATCCTCGATCTGATCACGTGGGGTCGTGGCGATGAACCCTCGCCCTGGCATGAGCACGTCTCGTTGCCCTCGAACTATTGCGTGATGGCGATCGGTTCGTGCGACCTGCCGCACCTCCCGGAGTACGCCCGCGAGTTGCTCGGGAACGTGCAGGACGAGTTCGGGGCGCTGGACTGGCTGGAACTGGTGGAGGAGACGAAGGGGCTGCCCGAGTGGGTGGAGCCGGACGGCTGCACGACGGACATCGACGCACGCGTCATCCTGCGCGACGGCGGGTACAGCGCCGAGCAGATCAGAATCGCAGAGGACGATGCGGCGGATCTGTACCTGGTGCAGTCGAGGTTCTCTGCGGCGGGATGAACGCCGGTGAGACGTTCATCGGCTTCGACATCCAGAACCACCTCTGGGTTGTCCAGCCTGCCGAACGCGCGGGGTGAAGTCGCGCTCGCCAACCTGACGACCCACGGGCGTTCCGCACGGTGCGGCGCTCAGTGCGTGGTCATCCAGCGGGGTGAGCATCCGTTCGTGCGGCACGAGTCGTGCATTCACTACGGCAAGGCGACGCTGGGCGCCGCCCACTACCTTGACGAAGCGAAGGAGCGCCGGACGCTCCCGATGCGAGCGCCAGTCAGCGCGGAACTGCTCCGCCGAATCCAGGAGGGAGCGCTCGCCTCGCCACTGCCGGACGAGCCGTTCAAGGACGCGGTTCGGCAGACGCTGCGACGGGCGCAGTCGTAGACGCCAGGATGGGGGCGTGAGCGGGGCTGGGCCGCGCGGCATCGTGCATGGCGCCGACGGGATGGAGGTGGCGCGCGGGCTGGCGGACGAGGAGCCGCGCTCGATCCAGGCGTTCGGCAATCGCGGAGTTGATTGAGGTGAGCGCGCCGCCGCCATCCCCGCGGCGGGTGGTAGGATGGCGCACGCCGCCGGAGGAGCCTATGCAGCGCGACCGCGCCTGGGAGATTCTCGCCGAGTTCGCGCAGGAGGAGCGCACGCGCAGGCACGGCGTCGCCGTCGAGGCGGTCATGCAGGCGTACGCGCGCAAGCTGGGGCAGGACGAGGAGAAGTGGGGCATCGTCGGCCTCCTCCACGACTTCGACTGGGAGATTCACCCCACCGAGGAGCTTCACCCCAGGGAGGGCTCGAAGCTGCTCGAAGCGCGCGGCGTGCCCGGGGACATCCGCTACGCCATCCTCTGCCACGCGCCCTTCCTCGGCCTTGAGTACACCCAGGACATGGACCGCGCCATCTACGCCGCCGACGAGATGGCGGGCTTCGTCATCGCCTGCACGCTCGTGCGCCCGGGCAAGTCGCTCGCCACGCTCAAGCCCTCCTCCGTGAAGAAGAAGATGAAGGACAAGGCCTTCGCCCGCAGCGTCAGCCGCGACGACCTCCGCAACGGGGCCGCCGACTTCGGCGTCGAACTCGACGAGCACATCCTCTTCGTCGCGGACGCGCTCAAGCCCGTCGCCGAGCAGCTGGGCGTGAGCCCGTGAACCCCGAAACGCCCGACCGCAACATCTCCATGGAGCTGGCGCGCGCGACCGAGGCGGCCGCCCTCGGGGCCGTTCCCTGGACCGGGCGTGGCGACAAGAACGGCGCGGACGGCGGGGCTGTCGACGCCATGCGCACCATGCTCAACACCATCGACATCGACGGCGTCGTCGTCATCGGCGAGGGCGAGAAGGACGAGGCGCCGATGCTCTTCAACGGCGAGCGGGTGGGCAGCGGCGCCGGCCCGCAGGTCGACATCGCCGTGGACCCGATCGACGGCACGACGCTCCTCTCGCTGGGGCGCGCCAACGCTGTCAGCGTCATCGCCGCCGCCCCGCGCGGGGCGATGTACAACCCGCACGACATCTTCTACATGGAGAAGATCGTCGTCGGCCCCGAGGCGAAGGGGAAGATCGACCTCTCCGCGCCCGTGCGCTGGAACCTGGAGCAGGTCGCGAAGGCGCGCGGCATTCCTCTCAGCGAAGTCACGGTCACGCTCCTCGACCGGCCCCGCAACGACAGCATCGTGGCCGAGATCCGCGACGCCGGGGCGCGCATCATCTCCATTACCGACGGCGACGTGGCGGGGGCGGTGATGGCGGGCATGGACGGCACCGGCGTGGACCTGCTGCTCGGCATCGGCGGCTCGCCCGAGGGCGTCTCCGCGGCGTGCGCGATCAAGGCCCTCGACGGCGACATGCAGTGCCGCCTCTGGCCGCGCCACGACGCCGACCGCGCCCTCGCCGCCGAGCGCGGCCTCGACCTGGCGCAGGTGCTCACGCTCGACGACCTGGTCGGCGGCGACGACTGCTTCTTCGCCCTCACGGGCATCACCACCGGCTACCTGCTGCGCGGCGTCGAGGTCACGCGCTCGGGGGCGCGCACGCACTCGCTCGTGATGCGCAGCCGCTCCCGCACCATCCGCACCATCGAGGCCGAACACCACACCCACAAGGTCGAGCAGTTCCTCGCCATCTGAGGAACCGCGAACGCCCTTTCGAGGAGACCGCGCCATGACCACCGAAGCCGAACTCGCCGCCTGGGTGCGCGAATACAGCGACCACTTCGGGTACTCCTTCCACGCGAAGGACCCGAGCATGATGCGTCCCTACTGCCACGTGCCCGCCCTCGGCATCGGCGGCGGACGCGTGAACCTGATCGCGACGGAGGAGGAGTCGGATGCGCGCTGGGCCGCCGCCCACGCCGGCCTCCCCGAGGACTACGACCACAGCGTCCTCCACACCGTGGACGTGACCTTCACCAGCCCCACCGCCGCCCTCGTGACCGTGAACTGCGGGCGCTACAACAAGGCGGGCGAGGAGTACGTCAACTTCGACGCCTCCTACGTCGTGGCGCAGGTCGGGGAAGGCTGGCGCATCACCACCTGGATCGGGCACGCCCGCTAGGGAAGGCGTCTACGCGGGGCTGCAGTCCTTGCAATGCCGAACGCTCGGACCCCGCTCCCGTGCCGCCTTCTCCGCGTCTCGCAATGAGCGGAACCGCTTCCACTTGGGGCTTTGAGCCCAATTCCGAACGTGCTCGCACGAGGTCTTGTGGATCGTTCGCCCTGTCGAGTCGAAGTTCACGTAATACCCGCCACGACTGAATAGCCACCTCACCGCAACAAGCCCCTTCGCCCTATTCCGGCTTCGTGACCGACAGGATGCGTTCGCGCCCGGACGAGGGCAGCAGTTCCAGCCGCACGCCGAGCGCGCTGTTCACGTAGGAGACGCCCAGCACGCGCGCGCCGTCCTCATCGACGGTCGCCATCTCCAGTTCCGCGCCCTCCGCCGTGAGCCGCTTGATCTCCGCGTCGAGGTCGTCGACGAACGCGCCCAGGTGGTGGATGCGCGAGCCCGCGCCCGCCTCCCAGACGGTCCCCGGCACGGCCTCGATCAGCTCGATGTAGGGCGGGCCCTCCGCCGTGTAGGCGAAGCGCGAGTTCATGACCTGCACGCCCGCCTTCGTGCGCACGCGGATGCTGGCCGAGCCCGGCGGACGCGGCCAGCTCGCCCCGAAGCGCCTGGCGATCTCGTCCATGCCCTGCTCGATGTCGGGCACGATGATGCCGACGTGGAAGACGTCGTCGTAGTTGATCACGCTAGCCGCCCTCGCCCCGCAGGTTGGCCAGCATTCCCTCGCGCAGGTGTCCGGGGAGCAGTTCCTGGCGGATGCCGAGCGGCCCGTTCATGTACGAGACGGCCATCATGCCGCCGCCCACGTCGAGCGTCGCCTCCAGCTCCACGCCCTCGGCCATGAGCCGCGCGACCTCGTCGTCGAGGTCGTCGACGAACGCGCCCAGGTGGTGGATGCGCGAGCCCTCGCCGGCCTCCCACGGCGTCCCCGGCACGGCGCGGATGACCTCCAGGTAGGGCGGTCCCTCCGCCGAGTAGACGCCGATCACCTCGGCGCGCATCTCGCCCGCCGCCGTCTTCACGAGCACGTCGGCCCCGGAGGTGGGCGGCGGGTCGGGGAACGTGACCCCGAAGCGGTTGGCGATCTCCTTCAGCCCGGCTTCGAGGTCCGGCACGATGATGCCGACGTGGAACAGGTCTTCGTACTTCATGGGCCGCACCGTACGCCCCCGCGCGCCGGCGGCGCAAGCGCGGTGGGCGAGTGGCTGGTGGTTGGTGACTGGTGGCTTGTAGCTAGATGCCGAACCGCATCTTCAAGTAGTCAACCATCTGCCTGCCGGTGAGTTCGATCGTCGAGGGGCCACCGCGAATGAAGAATTGCTCCTGATCGCCACTAGCCTTGATGTAGACGGCCTGAGGAGAGCGCTCACAGGACACCCTGAGCACGCGGCAGTCTTCGTAGTCGTCGAACTGCTGGTGGATCAGGGGCAGCGTCGCAGCCCCCATCCGGCCTTTCACCAAATTGGTGAGGTGCAGGCTCATTTTGTCTTCACTATCGAACTTGTCGGCTTCAATCCCCACCGGCGTCCCGTCATCGGCTACCCCAATGACGAGAGCGCCTCCATCGGTGTTCAGGAAAGCGGCCAGCGTCTTCAGAACGGCATGCTCGATCTTCTTGTCTGTCTGGTCTGTATGGAGATTGACGCGGAGCGTCGACTTGAACTCCACGGAATCGGACTCGCCGTCGTCAATCAGCCCCGCTGGGTCGTCGTGCCCGTCCACAAGCTCGAATTCTGCGTCCAACCCCTCACCCAGCTTCTGATAACCCTGGTGAACTACCTGCGCCATCAGGTCTCGCCGCTGCTGAAGAAAATTGCTGTAGTTCAGGGTTTCCCAGCCGTGTGGCAAGGCATGGGCGCTGTACATGGCGGCTACCTCCGCCTCACTATAACTCTCCATGAGAACAGGCAAGTATTCCACAGGAGCATGATCGGCCGCGCGGACGTTGTCTGACCATTCGGCCAAGGCATAGTTGGCGACCTGGTTGATCTGCCTCGTTTCGGAAATGTCTTGTTTCGCTAGGTAAGCCCGTGGCCAAAGGTGGTGCCGCTCAACTGCTGCGCGGCTTGCGCGAATGGCCGGATCGATGAGTGCGCTTATTTTCGAGCGAGAAAAGAGCGCAGGGGCATCGAGAATCACCTGCGCGGCCTCGTAGGCTGCGAGGGAAGGGCTCGTCACTGACGAGTTCGCCAGTTCATTCGGCAGAGTGATGGTCCAGAAGTCCTCCGTCAGCGTGATCGTGCAGATGTGCTCCAGTTGTGCGATGAATCGATAGCTGTCGCCGACGGAACGCAACATCGCCAAATCCGACTCCATCGCCGACTCCGCCGAAGCCGTGTACCGCCCCGTGATGGTCGCCATGAAGAACCACTGCGCGATGGCGCGGCGCAGCGTTGGCTCGGGAACTCGGAACTCCGTTCGCCCGATCAGGTAGAGCACGTAGCAGTAGATCAGCGTCGTCCCCGAGCGGATGGACCTCCGAAAGCCAGCCGCATGGATGCACTTGAGGAAATCGTGCCAATACTGGAGATTGACAACGTGCCCCTGCGCCTTCTTTAGGCGTTCGAACTGCGCAATCTGGGCTTCCTCGCTGTACTCATTCGCCTCAAGGTCCTTGCCTCGCAGGATCGTGTACACCGATTGGAGACGGGCCCGCCGGAACGCAAGCCCGATGCCCGCTCGGAGCAACTGGTCGGGGTTGGGGTCGATGAAGTAGTTGAAGGGCGATGGGCCGCCCGTTGAGGGCGTCCGCGCGTCCCGGCAGAACTGCTCCAGTTCCGCCCGGCCCTCGTCCCAGAAGACGGACATCAGCGTGAGAATGAAGTCGGCTTGGTTGAGCGCCTTCCCTGTGCTGTTGATCCTCACAAACACGTCGGCGACGGCCTCTTCCGACGTTTCGGCCGAGAGTTCAAGCGAAGTCAAGGGGAACATCCTCAACTCATGAAGGCGCATGATGGCGTCGTCGATCGCCATGCTCTCCTCGTCGGTGATGTGCCTCGTTGTCGCAAGCTCCGTTTTGTAGTCATTCACCAACCTGAGGATGCCGCCTGTTGCTTTGCTCCAGACGGCCGAGATGTCTGGTATCCAGACTTTGTCCTGCCTGATCGCGGCGCTAGCGACTTCAAAGCGCTGTTCGAGGGGATTGAAGGCTATGCGGATACGCTCGGTCTTATAGTTGCTGCGGACCACGGGCGTTCCGTTGATGATGGCGTAGAGCGCCGTGAGCCGCTGCTGGCCGTCAACGATCACGAGGCTCGGAATTGCCTGCTTTTGGTCAGAGCCGATCGCTCTGGGGTTGATTTTCTGGTGGCTGGCTGGGGCGGTCGCCCAGAACAGCAGGTAGCCGATCGGGTACCCCCGGTACATCGAGTCGAAGAGGTCGCGGATCTTGACGTTCTTCCAGACGAAGGGCCGCTGGATGTCAGGAAGCCCGATAGACCCGTGGGCGATGTTGCTCAACAGCGTCTGAAGGTCGTACTCGACTCGTTTGAAGATCGTGCTGCTCATACTCCGAATCTCACTGCCTGGAGTGCCAATCGGCAGGTGGGCACTATACCCAGAGCGCAGGCCCGCCGCTAACCCCGCTTCCCCGCCGCCGTCCCGTGTATCGTGCGGGGCGGGGCGTACTCCATGACGCAGCGCCAGGGGGAGCGATCCGCCTTATAGTGCGCAGTCTGTGCCCACGCCAAGCGCCGCCCGCACTGAAAGCGTCCTCCGGGCCACCGAGCGGTGGCGGAAGGATCTGGTCGACACGTCCGGCCGCAACCGCCTCCGCCGGTACCGCGACCTCAAGACCAGCACGCTCGATCTCACGCCGGGGCAAGCGCCGGGATTGAGCGTCCGGGCGCTGGAACGCCTGCTGGCGGACAAGCCGGTCAGCCTCGGCGCTCTCTTCTCCGAGCCGCTTGATGACCCTGGCGCGCCGCTGCCCCTCGACGACGCCCGTCGGCGACTGAAAGCCATTCACAAGACCGCCCTCACGAACAGTGAAGAGAAGGGCATCGAGACCTGCTTCGCCGCCATCGGCCTGGCGACGTGGAACGTCGAACAGGGAACGGAACCGATTGCGCCCGTCATCCTGCTCCCGCTGGAGGTGGAGGCTACCGGCGCAGCGGCCCGCGACTTCAGGATCGAGGTTGCCGGCGACGCGCACATCAATCCCGTTCTCGCCCACATCCTCGGCTCCGAACACGACATCGACACCGAGACTGACGAGGCGGACGTGGCCGAAGATCCGCCCACCGATCTGGAGGGCTTCCGCGGGCTGCTCGCGCAACTCTCGGAGTCATGGAGCGCCCTTCCCGGCCTGGTCATTCAGCCGCGCATCGTGGTCGCCATCTTCTCCTACTCCACCATGCCGCTGGTCACCGACCTTGAGGAGAACGGCGAGCTGTTCGCCCAGAACGACATCGTCGCCGCCATCGCCGGCGACGGCTCGGCGCGCGAGGCGCTCGCGTCCCGCATCTGCGACCCCGACCCCAACCAGCCCGACCACGACCCGCCCAAGGACGAGTTCCTCGTCCTTGATGCCGACTCCAGCCAGCACATGGCCATCAACCGCGTGCTCGGCGGCGAGTCGCTGGTGATCCAGGGACCTCCGGGGACGGGCAAGTCGCAGACCATCGCCAACCTCATCACCACGCTCATCGCCCGCGGCAAGCGCGTCCTCTTCGTCGCGGAGAAGCGGGCGGCCATCGAGGCGGTCACGAAGCGCCTGGAGCAGGTCGGGCTCAGCGACCTCGTCATGGACATGCACGGGCGCATCACCTCGCGGCGCGACTTTGCCCGAACGCTCGCCGACTCGCTCGGCCATGTCGCCACGATTCCCGCGCGTGACTACTCGTCCCTTCACGGCCGTCTCGAAAAGCGCCGCGCCTCCCTCATCGACAACGACGCGGCGCTGCACGAGCCCCGCGATCCCTGGAAGCTCTGCGTCTTCCACATGCGGGAACGCCTGCTCGCCGTCCCCGAGGCGGCCGGCACCAGCCTGCGGCTCTCCTCCTCCGCTGCCCGGAAACTCGACGGGGCTGGCTTCGAGCGCCTCGCGGGCGAGATCGAGGAGTGGGTCGATCTTGGCGGGCACACGCTGGACAAGGGCCACCCTGAGTGGGCTCGCAGCGCCATCACCACCAGGGACGAGGCGCGAGAAGCCTTCGATCTGGTCCGCGACCTCGCGCACGAGAAACTCCCCACCGCCCGCGATTCCTTGTTCGCGGCGTTCGATGAGGTTGGTCTGGCCAGCCCGGCGACGGTAGAGGAGTGGCGGCAGGCGATCGCCTTCCTCTCGGCTGTCGAGAAGACCCTTGAGCGCTGCCAGCCGACGGTCTACGAGTTGGACCACGCCACCCTTCGTAACGCGTTGACCCTCCCTGCGGGCAGCACAACGGCGCAGATCCGCGACCGCCTCCTCAAAGAGAGCCTTGAGGTTGAGCGGGAGGGGTTCGGCCTCGTCATTCGCCTTGGCGACGATCTCTTGCCGAAAGCGCGGGATGCTCTCTTCGCGGCGCTGGATGAGGTGGGGCTGAACCGACCGGAGAAGCTTAGGGCGTGGCAAGAGGTGATCGACTCCCTGTCCGCCGTTGAGGAGATGCTTGATCGCTGTACTCCCGACATCTACGAGGTCGATCACGCAGCGCTGTGTGAAGCGTTGGCCCCCGCAGGCAGAGGTGGATTGGCGCGACTGGCGGCGCAACTCTTTTCGAAAGACTATCGACAGGGGAAGAAGACGCTCCAAGACGTTCACCGACAGCCCGACACCCTGCCGAGCGCTGACCTCTTGCGGCTCGCTGAGGAAGCTGGCGAGCAGGCCAGCGCGTGGAAGAAGCGAAGTTCTCGCGATGGCGCTCCGCGGCTCCCCACCAGCCTGGGAGAAGCACGGCGGCTGCTGGAAGATCTGCTATCCGCCCTTGATGACCTTGGCGAACGAGGGGATGTTCGGGACGTTCGCGAACAGTCCGACTCCGACCTCGCGGAGATGCTGGCCACGCTGAAGTCCCACTGGGAAGGACGCCAGGATGTGGCCTCGGCGCTGCGCGCTTCCGGGCGGCTGACCGCCAGCGATGCGCTTGCGCTTCTCGATGAAACAGCAGGCCAGAACGAAGAGTGGAGGCGGCGTGGCGGCGATGGAACGCCACGCCTGCCTTCGGACCTCGGGGACGCCGGGGAGCGTCTCGGGGAACTCGCCGCTGACCTTGCCGCTTTCGCGAAGATCGTGGACGCCGGCGATCTTGAACGGACCCATCATGACGAACTGGCGCAGATGCTGGAGCGCCTTGCCGCACAGCGGGCCGTTGTCGCCAGCCTTCCCCGCATCCGCGAGATCGAGAAGCGCTTCCGGGCGACTGGCGTCACCAATGTCATGAAACGCGTGGGGGAGGACATCCCGCCTGAACTGGCCCCGCGCGCGGTCGAACATGCGTGGCTGCGACGCGTCCTCGACGACATCGAGTTTGATGATCGGCGGCTCTCGGCGTTCGATGGCGATGGGCACTCCCGCCACCGGGACGAGTTCGCCGAGAGCGACCGCCAGCACCTGGAATCCACACCGCAGCGCGTTCACCGCCTTACCGCCGAGGCCATCGTCGCGGCCATGAATCTCCATCAGGAGGAGACGGTCCTGGTCAAGCGGGAGGCGGCCAAGAAGCGCCGCCACCTCAGCGTGCGGCAACTCTTCGCGAAAGCGCCGCACGTGCTCTCGGCGCTTCGCCCCTGCTGGACGATGTCCCCGGTTCTGGCCGCCGAGATGATCCCGATCAACCGGCGCCTCTTCGACGTCGTGATCTTCGACGAGGCCTCGCAGATCCCTCCCGCCGAGGCGATTGGGAGTCTCGCCCGCGCTCCCCAGGCCGTGATCGCCGGCGACAGCCGCCAGCTTCCCCCCACGTCCTTCTTCAGCCGCGACTCCGAGGACGACGGCGATGACGACGATGACGCGGTGGCGCTCACCGCCGACATCGAGTCCCTGCTCGACGCCGCGGGCGCCCTGCTGCGCGACAAGATGCTCCAGTGGCACTACCGCAGCCGCGACGACCGCCTCATCGCCTTCTCCAACAACCACATCTACAGCGGCTCCCTGACCGCTTTCCCCGGCGCGATCGTCCACAGCCCCATCTCCCACTGCCTCATTCCCTTCCGCCCGATCACCGGCGGCTCCGGCACGCGCTCGAACCCCGACGAGGTCGAGAAGGTCGTGGACCTCGTGCTGGAACACGCGCGCGAGACGCCGAAGGACACGCTCGGCGTCATCGCCTTCGGCCAGCATCACGCCGACAACATCGAGAACGCGCTGACGCGGCGCCTGGGTGAACTGAACGATTCGTCCCTCGACGGGTTCTTCTCCGAGACGAACGAAGAGCGCTTCTTCGTGAAGAACATCGAGCGCGTCCAGGGCGACGAGCGCGACGTCATTATCCTCAGCGTCGGCTACCACAAGGACGCCAACGGCAGGCTTCCCTACCGTTTCGGCCCGATCCTCTCGGAGGGCGGGGAGCGCCGCCTCAACGTCGCCGTCACCCGCGCCCGTTCGCGGCTCACCCTCGTCTCGTCCTTCAGCCATCGCGACATGGATCCGGGGCGCTCCTCGGCCAAGGGCGCCGAACTGCTCCGCCAGTACCTTGAATACGCCGCCTCCGGGGGCAAGGATCTCGGGTCGGGCGTGGTCGATACGCCGCTCAATCCGTTCGAGTTGTCGATCAAGGAGGGACTGGAGCGGCGGGGCATTCCCGTGACGCCCCAGTACGGCGTCTCCGGCTACCGGATCGACTTCGCCTGCGCGCATCCCGGCGAGCCGGGGCGGATGGTGCTGGCCATCGAGGCCGACGGCGCGAGCTATCACTCGTCGCCGACCGCCCGCGACCGTGATCGCCTCCGGCAGGAGGTGCTCGAAGGCAAGGGCTGGCGCTTCCACCGCATCTGGTCGACGGCGTGGTTCCGCGACCGCGAGGCCGAACTCGACAAGGCGGAGGCGGCGTGGAAGCGGGCCGTCGAAGCGTCGGAGAGAGACGAACCGGCTCCGGTTCCCGCTCCGTCCCCGCGGGCCCCATCCAGCGCTCCCGTGGCCACGCCGGCGCGCGGTCCCCGCCCCAACGTGCCGCCCAGGGGGGGCCGTGGCTATGACAGCATCACCGATTATCGCCTGGGGCAACTTGTCCAGTTGGTCCGCTGGATCGAGTCCGACACGCTGCTCCGCACCGAGGATGACCTGCTGCGCGAGATGATGGAGGAACTCGGCTTCAAGCGATCGGGGAAGCGCATCACCGACGCGCTGACGCAGGCCATCGAAATGGCCCGCCGCTAATCCCGCGCTTCCCCGCCGCCGTCCCGTGTATCGTGCGGGGCGGGGCGATGTATGGGCGGTCCGATGGATGGCGTGCGGGTGCTCGACCTTTCGCGGGGGGTCGCGGGGGGGTACGCGGGCAAGCTGCTGGCCGACTACGGGGCGGATGCGCTCAAGCTGGAGCCGCCGGGGGGCGACCCGCTGCGGCGCTTCGGGCCGTTTCCCGGCGATGAGCCGCACCGCGAGCGCTCCGGCCTCTTCCTCCACCTGAACACGAACAAGCGCTCGCGCGTCCTCGACGTGACCGACCCGGCGAACGCGGGCCGCGTGCGCGACCTCGCGGCCGGGGCGGACGTGGTCGTGGAGGACTTCGCGCCGGGCGATGCGGCGGCGTGGGGCTGGGGCTGGGAGGCGCTGTCGGAGGGGCGCGACGGCCTCGTGCTGCTGTCGATCACGCCCTTCGGCCAGACCGGCCCCTACCGCCGCTACCGCGGCTCCGAGCTGACGCTGCAGGGGTTCGGCGGGCCGATGCACATGACGGGGCACGCCGATCTGGGGCCGCTCAAGCACGCGGGGCACTTCGCGGGCTACCACGCGGGCATCGTCGCCGCCTTCGCGGCCACGCTCGCGCGGCTGCGGGTGGAGGCGGGCGGCGCGGGCGACTGGATCGACCTCTCCGTGGCGGAGTGCCAGGCGAGTTCGCGCGACCGGCGCAGTTCCGCGCTGCTGGCCGCCTCCTACGCAGGCGCGGGCGGCGGGCGCGGGGCGACCACCCAGCGCATCGCGGCGGGCGTGCGCCCCTGCGCCGACGGCTACGTGAACGTGATGGGCATGGGGCCGCGCCTGCCCGCGCTCCTGCGCCTCATCGGGCGCGAGGACCTGCTCGACCACCCCGACCTGGCCGCGCCCGCCGCGCTCATGCCCCTGGCGCTGGGCGAGGCGATCGAGGACGCCTACCGGCAGTGGCTGTCGGCGCGCACGAAGCGCGAGATCATCCCGCTCGCGCAGGAGGCGCACCTGCCCTGCGGGGCGCTCCAGACCACGCGGGACCTGCTCGAAGACCCGCACTTCCGCGAGCGCGGCGTGTGGGAGGCGATCGACCACCCGGAGGCGGGCCGCCTCGACTACCCGGGGCGTCCCTTCGTGATGTCGGCGACGCCGCGCCCGCCCGCGCGGCGCGCCCCGCTGCTGGGCGAACACGGCGGCGGGGAGGCGTTCGCCCAGCGCGCGTCCGGGCCGCCGCCCGCGCGCGCCCTCCCCGCGGGCCGCCTCCCCCTGGAGGGGATTCGCGTCGCCGAGGTGACGGTCGTCTGGGCGGGGACGCACGTGAGCCAGTTGCTGGCCGACTGGGGCGCGGAGGTCGTGCGCGTCGAGCCGGTGAACCGCATCCAGCCGGCGACGCGCGGGGCCGAGGTGGCGCTCACCGGCGAGCAGGTGCGGCGCATGGCCGAGCAGGGCCAGCCGCTCAGCGCCTACCCCGATTTCGACCCGCGCGAGGACCCCTGGAACCGCAACCCGGGCTTCAACGTGGGCGCGCGCAACAAGCGCTCGATGACCTGCGACATCATGGCTCCCGAGGGCCGGGAGACCCTGCGCCGCCTCGTCGCGACGTGCGACGTATTCGTGGAGAACAACGTGCCGGAGACGATGGCGCGCGCGGGCGTCAGCTACGAGGCGTTCCGCGCGATCAACCCGGGTATCGTCGTGCTGCGGATGCCCGCGTTCGGGCTCAGCGGGCCCTACCGCGACTATCGCGGCTTCGGCATGCACGCCGAGGCGACGGTCGGGCACACGCTCCTGCGCGGCTACCCCGACGCCGGGCCGGAGCTGACCGGCGACGCGCTCGCCGCCGACGCCATCGCGGGCGTGCACGGGGCGCTCGCGGTCGTCATGGCCCTGCGCCACCGCCAGCGCACGGGCGAGGGCCAGCAGATCGAGATGGCGCTGGCGGAGTCGTTCCTGCCCGTGCTCGGCCAGTTCCTGCTCGATTGCGGCATGAACGGGCGCGTCGCCGGCGCGCTCGGCAACACGCATCCGCACCACGCGCCCCACGACGCCTACCCCGCGCGCGGCGAGGACCAGTGGATCGCCATCGACGTGGCCACGGACGCCGAGTTCGCTGCCCTCTGCCGCGTCCTCGGTGACGATTCGCTCGCGAGGGACGCGCGTTTCGCCAGCGCCGGGGCCCGCCGCCGCCACCGCGCGGTCCTCGACGAGGCGGTCGCCGCCCGCACGCGCGAGCGCGACAAGCACGAGCTGTTCCACGCGCTCCAGGCGCGCGACGTCTGCGCCGCGCCGCTGCTGGACGCGGTCGACGCGCAGGCCGACCCGCACCTGAACGCGCGCGGCTTCTTCGAGGAGGTGCACCAGCCGGGGGTGGGGACGCACCGCCATCCGGGCCTGCCCTTCCGGCTGGCGAACACGCCCAACGCCATCCGCCTGCCCCCGCCCGCTCTCGGCGAGCACAATGACTGGGCCTACCTCGGCCTCCTCGGCTACACCCGCGCCGAACTGGACGCGCTCATCGCCAGCGGCCAGGCGGGCACGCGCTACGCCGACGCGGTCCTGCCGACAAGCTAGAAGCCCAAGGCTTCGATCGCTTCAGGAATGCACATAGCCTTGCTCCCTTCGGGCGCGCTGTCCCCGGAAGCCAGCAGCGCGGGGCGCTCCATGCCGTCGCCGAGTGGCAGGCCACGGCGTCCCTGACGTTCGCGCGGACCTTGAAGATGATCTCTCGCCCGGTGGACATGGCGTCAGTGCGGCGCTTCGCGTTGGCCCGCGCTGGCGGGCGCGCCTACAGTGAGGGCCATGCTGTCGCTGCGGCGTTTGTGGGCGTTGGTTTGGCATTCGGCGGTTGGGTTCCTCGATGACGGGTGCCCGCAGATGGCGGCGGCTATCTCCTACTACGTCCTCTTCTCGCTCTTTCCGCTCGTCATCCTCTCCATCGCCGTGCTTGGGTTCGTGCTCCAGGACAACGACGTGGAGCGCAGGCTCATTGAGGAGCTGACCGGCCTGCTGCCCGTCGATGCGGAGGGCGCGGAGGGGGTCGAGGACGCGGTGCGCGAGCTGACGGGCGCGACCAGCGGCGTGCTCGGCCTGCTCGGGCTGGCGGGCATGGGCTGGACCGCGACCGCCATGTTCGGCGTCATCCGGCGCTCGCTCGACATCGCCTTCGACCTCTCGGGGAAGCGGCCCTTCCTGCGCCAGAAGCTCGTGGACGTGGGGATGATGGCGCTGGTGGGCGTCATCTTCCTGGCGTCGTTCGGCGCGACGACGACCCTGCGGGTCGCGCGCGAGTGGGTCGAGGCGGCGCAGGGGCTGGGCGACCTCGCGGACGCGCTCGGGCCCGGCTGGGCGATCGCGGCGGTCGTCGTGCCCGCGGCGCTGTCCTTCCTCGCCTTCGCCCTGCTCTACTGGCTCGTCCCCGCGACGCACGTGCGGTTCCGGCACGTGCTGCCGGGGGCGCTGCTGGCGGCGGTCCTGCTGGAGGCGCTGAAGCTGGCCTTCGGCATCTACCTCGAACACTTTGGGCGCTACGACCTCGTGTTCGGCTCGCTGGGGGCGGTCGTGGCCTTTCTCTTTCTCGTGTTCCTCAGCGCCAACCTGCTCCTGCTCGGCGCGGAGATCTCGGCGGCCTGGCCGCGGATCGCGCGCGGCGACCACGACCCCGATCCGGGCGCTCCCCGCAGCAGCCGCCGCGAACGGGTCCGGGGCGCGCTGCGCGGCCTCGTCGTGGACGACGGCGGGGAGCGGGAGGCGGAGACGGAGCGGGAGGACGCCGCCACCGAGGCGTGAGCGCTTCGCGCCATGCCCGCGGCGGTGGCACGATAGCCGCGAGCGAGGCGGACGATGGACGAGCACGCGACAGCCGGCCCCGTGCGGCGCTACGGCGGGTACGCCGCCCTCGGCGTCGTCGCGGCGGTGGTCATCGCGCTCGTCGTCTGGCTCTTCGCGTTCGGCGGGGGCGACGGCGACGCGCCCGCAGATCCCGCCCCGACCGCGACCCCCGCGCCGACCGAGGCGCCCGACGCCGCCTCGCAGGCGACCCCCGAGCCAGCGCCTGGAGGCGGCGCTGCCGCCGCGCCCGGGACCGGCGTCATCGACAGCCACCACCCGGAGGTCGGCAAGCCCGCGCCCGATTTCGCCCTCCGCGACGCGCGCGACCCGGCCCGTATCGTGCGCCTCTCCGACTTCCGCGGCACGCCCGTCGTGCTGAACTGGTACGCGAGTTGGTGCGGTCCCTGCCGCCGCGAGATCCCCGACTTCCAGAAGGCGTACGAGGCGCTCGGCGGCGAGGTCGTCTTCCTCGGCGTGAACCTGCAGGAGGACGCGGAGCGGGCGGTGGGGCTGCTGGAGGTGTTCGTGGCGAAGTACCCCGCAGTGCTGGACACGGACGGCGCGGTCGCCGTGCACTACCGCATCCCGGGGATGCCCACGACGTTCTTCATCGACGCGGAGGGCGTCGTGCGCGACTCCGGCGCGGGGCTCGTCACGGAGGAGGCGCTGGTCGAGGCGCTCGCCACGATCGGCGTCGAGTACGCGCCCGAGTAGCGGTCCGCTACAGGTCCGCCACTTGCGGCGCGATCTCGGCGGCGAAGTACTCCGGCCCCTCGTCCGAGCCGAAGTCCATGTGCTGGAGGACCATCTCCTCCAGCCCCAGTTCGGCCAGCCGGCCCAGCTTGTCCACGACCTCGCCGGTGGTCCCGCTGAGGATGCCGCGTCCCTCCATGCGCCCGATCATGACGCGCGGCGAGGCGTCCGGGTCGAGGCTGAAGTGGGCCATCGTCTTCGCCGTGATCGCCTTGAGCGCGCGCTCGTTGGGCGCGGCGATGGGGAAGACCATCATCGAGCGCGCGATGGTGGCGGGGTCGCGCGCGACGGCTTCGCAGTGGCGTTCGAGCACGCGGACCTTGTGCGCGTAGCCCTCCGGCTCGGTGACGGTCACGCAGTTCCATTCGTCCGCGTGCTCGGCGGCGATGCGCAGCGTGCGCCGCTCGCCCGCGCCGCCGATGAGCAGGGGCGGACGGCCGGGCTCCGGCTGGGGCTGGTAGCCCGCTTCCTCCAGCCCGTAGAAGCGCCCCGCGAACGATGCGGGCTGTTCCGTCCAGAGCGCGCGCATGAGGCGCGCCGCCTCGTCGAGCCGGTCGAAGCGTTCCTTCAGGGGCGGGAAGGGGATGCCGTAGGCGCGGTGCTCGGCCTCGTTCCAGCCCGCGCCCAGGCCCATCACGAAGCGCCCCCCGCTGAGCAGGTCGACCTGCGCCGCCATGCGCGCGTCGTTCACGGGCCGCCGGAAGGTGATGGGCGTGACCAGCGCGCCGAAGCGGTAGGAGTGCGGCTCGCGCGCGATCGCCGCGAACGAGAGCCACGCCTCCAGCGACTGCAGCTGGCGGTTCCCCGTGAAGTAGTGGTCGGAGCGGAAGAGCGAGGCGAACCCCAGCCGCTCCGCCAGGTTGGCGATGTGCAGCCACCGCTCCCAGGTGAGGTCGTTCTGTCCCTCAATCATCAGTCCGATGCGCATGGCCGTCTCCTTCTCACAGTTGTTCGCCCCGGGCCTGTCCGTCCCGCCAGCGCCAGCCCACGATGCGCGTGGGGCGCAGGCGGATGAGGGGCGTTCCTTCGAGCGCCATCGCGCGGTAGCGGGGATAGCGGCGGCGCAGCGCGTCGAGCGCCTCCGGCCACGCGTCGCCCCGCGCGAGCACGGAGGCGTCGCATTCCAGCCGCACCCAGGCGAGCCGCTCCCAGCGCTCCTCGTAGCGGTCGACGAGCAGCGTGGCGCGCGGGTCGCGCTCGATGTTGCGCACGCGCGCGAGCGCGCCGCCGCGCTTCGGCTTCTCGTCGATGGCGATGGCGACGTTCCCGCCGACGAGCGCATGGCAGACGGGCACGAGCTGGGGACGCCCATCGCGCGCGATGGTGCCGAGCGTCGCCGAGCGCTCGTCTTCCAGCAGCCGCGCCTGCCACGCCTCCATGCGGGAAGGGTGGGGGCGCGCGCGGGGCGTGTCCAGCGAAAGGCGCGCCTCGCGTACAGTGCGGGCATGGCGAGGGCCGTGATCGCGGGCGACTTCGGCGGGACGAACCTGCGCGCCGCCCTCGTCAGCGACGCGGGCGAGGTGCTCGTGCGCCGCGAGGTGGACGCGACGCCGGACGCCTCCGCCGAGGCCGTGCTGGCGCGCATCGCGGACCTGCTGGCGGGCGTGCGCGACGCCTCCGCCGAGCCGCCCGTGGCCGCGGCGCTCGCGGTCGCGGGCCTCATCGACGCCGAGCGGGGCGCGGTCATGGTCTCGCCGAACATCCCCGCCTTCCGCAACCTCGCGCTCACGGCCCCGCTCGCCGAGCGCCTCGGGGCGCCCGTCTCCATCGAGAACGACGCCTCCGCGGCGGCGCTGGGCGAACACCGCTTCGGCGCGGGCCGGGGGACGCGCCACCTGCTGCACGCCACCCTCGGGACGGGCATCGGCGGCGGCCTCGTCATCGACGGGCGGCTCCACCGGGGCGCGCAGGGGCTGGCGGGGGAGATCGGCCACGTCGTGCTCGACCCCGCCGGGCCGCCCTGCGGCTGCGGCGCGCGCGGCTGCCTGGAGGCGATCGCGGGCGGCGTCGCCTTCGGGCGGCGGGCGCAGCGGCTCGCGGAATCGGGCGCGGCCCCCGTCCTCGCGGGACTGGCCGCGGGCCGCGACGCCACCGCGGGCGACCTCGCCGAGGCGGCGCAGCGCGGGGAGCGCGCCGCCATCGCCGAGATACGCAACGGCGGCCACACCATCGGCATCGGCCTGGGGAGCATCGTGAACGTGCTCAACCCCGACGCGGTCACGCTCTCCGGCGGCCTGCTGGGCATGGGCGACCTGCTGCTCGACCCGCTGCGCGCGGCGATGGCCTCGCTCGCCTACGGCCCCGCCGCCAGCACGCCCGTCCGCGTGAGCACGCTCGGCGAGGACGCTGGCCTGCTGGGCGCGGCGGCGGTCGCGCTGGCGGGGTAGGGGCTGGAGGCGGCCCCGCTGGTGTACGCTGGATATGTGTATTCTCGATAGTAGAGGGTGGCGGGAACGCTCCCGCTGAAGCCACGGAGGCCGTTGATGGGTGATCTGAGGTACCTGTTCTGGTTGGCTCGCCCGCTGGCCGCGCTCCTCAGCGCCGCCTTCGTCGTGGCGCTCGCGGCTGTGCTGGCGTTTCAGGCCACGAACGCGACGTTTGGCCGCTCCAGCTTCCTGGCTGACCAGCTTGAGCGGGCCAACGCCTACGAGTTCGTCGCGGACGACCTCGTGACCGCTGCGATCGCGGACACGCGGCGGCTTGACGGGGATGCGTTCGGCCTGGCGTTCGAGGAGAACCCGCTGGTCGCCGCGGGGTTGACCACGGAGCAACTCGCCGGGGCCGTCCGCCGCGCGCTCCCGCCCGGGGACCTCAGGACGCTCTTCGCTCCCGCGGTCGCGGAAGCGGGCGCGTATACCGCCGCGAACACGGATGAGGTCAGCCTCAGCATCGACTTCGGACCGCACCTTGATGCGGTGGTGGCCGAACTGACGGCCCTCTTCCGGGAGTCCGACGCCTACGCCCTGCTGCTCGAACGCGAGCTCACGGCCATCTTCGCCGGGTGGGTGGACGAGGCGCTGGCCCCGGACGGCGACGGCGCGGGGTGGGCGGCGTTCCTGCGCGGCGGCGACGATCCCGGGGGGAGCCTCGGGAGGGTCTTCACCGCCGCCGTCACGCCCGAGTGGATGGCGGCGCGGGTCGAGAGCGCCGCCGCGGAGCTGGCCGACTACATCGCGGCCCGATCCGACGGGTTCGAGATTCGTTTCGATCTGGACGAGGCGCAGAGCGGCCAGGCGGCCAGCGAGATCGAGGCCGTCATCGGCGAGGCGGACGCCTACGACCTCGCCTGGGCCACCGTCATCGAACCGGCGGCGGCGGAGCGGCTGGACGAGGCCGCCGAGCTGCCGTACGGGGTCGTGCTCACCCGCGCGGACGTGCTCGAGGCCCTGCGCGGGGCCGCCTCCGCGGCGTGGATCGAGGACCAGGCGGCGATGCTGGCGGAGGACGTGGCCGGGTACGTCGCCGGGCGTTCGGAGGGGTTCGCGACCACGTTCGACCTCGTGTCGCTCAAGCGGACCGCCGGGGAAGCGCTGACCGCCACCGCCGTCGCCGGGATGGCGGACGCGGCCGCGCCCGAGATGGCGGCGGCCATCGAGGAGTCCATCCTGGGCCGTGTTCCCGACACCGTCGTCTACACCGACCGCGATCTGCGCGAGGCGCTCGAACGGGACGGCGGCGCGGGCGCGCTGCGGGCGCTGGACGACGTCCGCGCGCTCTTCACCGGCGGCTGGGCGTACACCGACGCCGACATGCGCGCCGACCTGTCATCCGATCCCCTCGAACTGATCGACCACATTCGCTCGTTCTTCTCGACCGGCTACGAATTCGAAACGTCGGAATGGAATCGCAGCGGGGCGCCGGGATTGCTGGACGGGCTGCGCGAGCTGGTCGAGATCAGCCGCGCCTACGGATGGATCGCCATCGTCGTCGCGGCGGGCCTGCTGCTGGCGATCGCCGTCCTCGGCGGGCGGAGCTGGAAGGGGGCGGCCTTGTGGGTCTGGGCGGTGCTGGCGCTGTCCGCCGGGGCGTGCGCGGTCCTGTCGGGGCCGGTCTACGACTCCCTGGTGGGCCAGCGGTTCGACGAACTCCGCGAGGAGTGGGTGGAGGACGAGGAGATTGGGCCGAACTACCGGGACACGGCGGACGCGGCCCTGCGCAAGATCGCGGACGTGGCCGAGGCGGGCCTCGACGAGACCGTTGGACTCGCGTACCGCATCAGCCTGGTACTGCTCGCCGTGAGCGCCGTGCTGCTCGCCGCGACCGCCGCCGCCGGGCGCCGGGGCGGTGGCCGGAGCCCCTGAGCGTCGCCAGCGGGCCGCCACGCTCGCGCCCATTGTTCGGGGCGGCTAGTCGCGCTCCCGCGCCGGGGGCTCGGCCAGTTCGTACAGTTCCAGCGGACGGCCCGCCTGCTTCGCTTCGAGCCAGCGGTTGAAGGACGCCTCGGTCTCGCGCGAGGGCCAGCCCGCGATCAGCCCCTCGACGCTGATGTCCTCGTCGAGGTCCGGCCAGTGGATGTGCGCGGCGTCGCCGGAGAGGTCCCAGTTGTCGCGCTCCGCGGGCGTGGCGTGGACCAGCCGGGGGAACCACTCCAGCGGGACCGAGATCGTGCGTCCATCGACCAGTTCGGCGGACAGGCGTCCGCCCGTCACCCGCACGGACGCAGCGGCGGTTTTGTTTCGGTTTCGAGTTACCGGGTCCACAGGCGTTCGCCTTCGTGCCAGACGCACTTGGGGTCGGGCAGGCCGGATGCTCCGAGCGAGCCGTCGCGGCGAAGGTAGCGATGGGCGATGGCGACCTTGTTTCCCTCGGGATCGAGGTAGACAATCACTTCGCTGCGCGTGCAGTACGGTTCGGCTGCCTTGGGCTTGACCGGGTGCTTGCTCTCGCGGATGCGGACGCTGTAGCCCGCGGACGTAACCCGCTCGTCGAGATTGAGGCTGTTGAAGAGATGCCGGAGTTCTCCCGCCGGCACCTCGCGCATCGGGAGGTCGTTCATGGTGGACAATCACACGTGCGAAGACGTTCGGCGTCAACTCCAGGCGTACCTGCAGCATGAGATGGGGCGGGGGGCGCTGCAGGAATGGCTGCTCGACTTCCTGTCCGTGGAAGATGGCCCCGCCGACGCGCTGGCGCTGGGGTGGAAGGCCGAGCGCGTCCTGATGGAGGAGTCCCGCGGCGAACACAGCGAGGACGAGCTTCGGGAGGAACTGGCGGAACTGGCGTACCCGCGATCCGGCGCATCCCTCACGGCGAGCGGGTAACTCCCGAGCCACCGGAGAGCGCCAGGAGGCTCTACACGCTGTCCGCGTTCGCCCGCCACCCTCGCGCGCATGTTCACGCCACCGGCCATCCGCGAACTGCCCCTGAGCCGCACCGACAACCGCCCCAACAAGCCCTTCGAGGGCGGGCTCGCCGCCTTCATCACGGTCCACCAGACGGGCAACCCCAAGCCCGGGGCGGACGCGCACGCGCACGCCCGCTGGATGGCGCGGGAGGCGCCCTACTCGTGGCACGCGACCATCGACGACCGCGAGGTCTGGCGCTCGCTCGGCTGGGGCGAGCAGGGCTGGCACGCGGGCGACGGCGCGGACGGCCCCGGCAACGCCACCTCCATCGGCCTCGAAATCTGCGTGAACGAGGACGGGGACGGCCCCGCCGCCGTGCGCAACGCCGCGTGGCTCGTCGCCCGCCTGCGGGCCGAGGGCCACGGCGCGAGGGCATCGTCCAGCACAACCACTGGACGGGGAAGGACTGCCCCATGCAGATTCGCGCCGAGCGCGGCGGCTGGGAGCGCTTCCTCGAACAGGTCGAGCGCTTCGAGGAGCTGCAGGCGCGCGCGGGCCTCGAAGAACGCGTCGCCCGCCTCGAACAGCGCGTCGCCGCCCTGGAGCTGATCGCGGCGGCGGCCTGAGCGGTTCGAGCGTCCGCGCGCGACGCGCTACGATAGAAGGGACGGGATGCCTTCGTAGCTCAGTTGGAAGAGCGACGCATTCGTAATGCGTAGGTCGTCGGTTCGAATCCGACCGAAGGCTCCAGACCGGCTCCCGGCTGTTGGCTCTTGGCTGTTGGTCCCTGTCCCGCCCCCGCTCAGCGATACGGGCGGAGGGCTTCGCGGATGTCCTCGACGATGGCGGCGGGCTGTTCGGGGGCGGCGAAGTGGCCGCCGCGGTCCCGGGCGCGCGTCCAGACGAGGTTGTAGTAGTCCTCCGTCCAGCCGCGCCCCTGCGAGGTCATGTCCTGTGCGAGGAAGGTGATGCCCGTGGGCGCCTCCACCACGGGACGGCGGTCGTGCGAGGGGCGCCAGGGGTTCTTCACGACCTCCGCGTAGTAGCGCGCCGAGGTCACGAACGCGCCCGTCGCCCAGTACAGCATCATCAGCGTCAGCAGGTGGTCCCTGGGGAAGGCCTGCTCGACGGCGCGCTCGCCGCGATCGTTGTCGCTCCACCAGTAGCGCCGGTCGAGGATCCAGGCGCAGAGGCCCACGGGCGAGTCGTGGAGCGCGTAGGAGAGCGTCTGCGGCTCGTTCATCTGCACGACCGCGTGGGCGCTGCCCGGGCGCGGACGGAGCGCGCCCGGCTCGGCGAGGTCGGGGTTGCGCGCGGCCTGCTCCGGCGTCGTCGTGCGCTGCGCGAGCAGGCGCGTCCCCTCCGGGTCGGCGAGCACGGTCAGCGGGATCGCGCCGGTGACGTGGATGGCGGCCACGCGGTCCGCGTACTTGTGCCCCAGCTGCGCGCTGATCAGGTTCCCCCAGTCGCCCCCGTGCGCGAGGAAGCGGTCGTAGCCGAGCACGTCGCCCATCAGCTCCGCCCACAGGTCCGCCGTGCGCCAGAAGTTGATCCCGGGGACGCGGTGGGGCGCGGAGAAGCCGAAGCCCGGCAGCGAGGGCAGGACCACGTCGAAGGCGTCGCGCTCGTCGCCCCCGTGGGCGGCGGGGTCCGTCAGCGGCCCGATCAGTTCGTGGAAGTCCCAGAAGCACCAGGGCCAGCCGTGGGAGAGGATGAGCGGCTTCGGGTCCGGCCCCTTGCCCCGCTCGTGGATGAAGTGGATGGGGACGCCCTGGATCTCCGTGCGGAAGTTCGCGAGCGCGTTCATCTCGCGCTCCACGGCGCGCCAGTCGTACTCCGCGATCCAGTAATCGACGAGTTCGCGCAGGTAGGCCCCGTTGACCCCGTAGCCCCAGTCGTCGTTGGCGAAGTCCTGGGGCAGGCGCGCGTTCACCAGCCGCCGCCGGAGGTCCTCCAGCAGTTCATCGGGCAGATGGATCGTGTAGGGCTGGGCGCTCATGGGCGCAGGGTACAGGGTTGGCTCGTGGCTGTTGGCTCCTGGCTGTTGGTCTACTTCACGGGTTCGCGGTCCGCGTTGAGGTCGCCCTCGATGCGGATCTCGGGGAGCCATTCGAGCCAGCGGGGCAGGTACCAGTTGAATCTGCCGAGGACGGCCATGCTCGCGGGCACGATGACGGAGCGGATGATGGTGGCGTCGATGATGACGGCCACGCCGAGCCCGAAGCCGGCCTGCTGCAGGGGGGCGAGGTCGCCGCTGGCCACGCCCGCGAAGACGGCCACCATGATCAGCGCCGCGCCCGTGATGATGCCGCCCGTCGAGCGCACGCCGAAGGCGACCGACTCGCGGTTGCTGCCGGTCAGGCCGTAGCGCTCGCGGATGCGGCTCAGGAGGAACACGTGGTAGTCCATCGAGAGGCCGAACATGACCGCGAACAGGAAGAGCGGCAGCCACGCCTCGATCGTCCCCGTCCGCTGGAAGCCCAGCAGCTCGTTCCCGACGCCGTGCTGGAACACGAGCACGAGCAGCCCGTAGGCCGCGCCCACGGAGAGCAGGTTCATGATGATCGCCTTCACCGGCACTACGATGGAGCGGAAGACGAGCAGCAGCAGGATGAAGCTCAGCCCCAGCACCACCGAGAACACGATGGGCGTGTAGAGCGTGATCACCTCGAACAGGTCGACCTCCTCGGCGGTCGGGCCGGTCACGAGCGCCTTCGCCTCCGTCTCGCCGAAGGCGGCGGGGATGTAGTCGCCGCGCAGGCGGCGGACGGCGTCGTAGGCCTCGGGGCTGTGCGGGTCGACGGTGAGCAGGGCGGAGACGAGGGCGAGGTCGCCCGCCTCGTTGGCCTGGACGCTCGCGCCGCCGAAGGCCGCGTCCGCCTCGATCAGCCCGGTCAGGTCGGCGATCGCCGCCGCGATCGCGGGCGCGGCCACGTCCGGCGCATCGACGACGACCTCGACGGGCGAGACGAGCCCGGCGCTGAAGTCCTCGCGCAGGATCTCGAAGGCGCGGCGCGAGTCGTTCCCCTCGGGCAGGGTGGAGACGCCGGCCATGCCGGACTGCAGGGTGAAGGCGGGCACGGTGGCCGCGATGAGCAGGGCGGCCGAGACCGACAGGCTGATGAGGGGCTGGCGCATCACCGTGCGCACGATGAATCCCCAGACGCCCGCGCTGGCGCGCTCGTGCAGGCGCATCCGCGGCAGAAAGGGGATGCGCAGCGCGTCCACGCGGTCGCCGAGCACGCTCAGGAGCGCGGGCAGGAGGGTGAGCGCCGCGAGCACGGCCACGACCGCGACCGAGATCGCGCCCAGCCCCAGGCTGCGGTAGAGGTTGCTGGGGATGAGCAGCAGCCCCAGCAGGCCGATGACGACGGCCCCGCCGGAGAAGAGCACGGCGCGGTTGGCCGTCGCCCCCGCCCGCGAGATCGCGGCCTCGACGGTGAAGCCGCGCAATCGCTCCTCGCGGAAGCGCTGGACGATGAAGAGCGAGTAGTCGATGCCGACGGCCAGCCCGATGGCCGTGATCATGTTCACCACGAAGAAGGAGAGCTGGAAGCCCTGCCCCACGATGAAGGCGAAGCCGAGCGCGGTCACGATCGCGATCAGCGCGACGACGAGGGGGATGCCCGCCGCCACCGCCGCCCCGAAGACGGCCACGAGGATGAGGAGCGCGATGGGCGCGCCGATACCCTCGCCGCGCCGCAGGTCGCGCTCCGAGGTCTCGGTGAAGGTGCGCCCGATGCTGCCCCGCCCCGCGACCAGCACCTCGAAGCCCGCGGGCGCGTCGTAGCGCTCGACGAGCGAGACGAGCGGCCCCGCCGTCTCCTCCGCGTCCCCGGTCTCGCCCGCCAGCGTGACCGGGATCAGCGTCGTGCGGCGGTCGGCGGAGACGAGCCCCTCGTGACCCGTCTCGTGGTAGCCGACGGCGCTGAGGACCGTGCCCTCCAGCGCGCGGATGCGCGCCAGCAGGTCGCCCGTGAGCGCCGCGAACGCGGGGCCGTCGACCGTGCCCCCGCGGGCGCGCACGACGACGTACTCCAGCGGAACCTCGGGGCCGCGCAAGCGCTCTTCCAGCAGGACCTGGGCGCGCTCCGACTCCACGTTCGAGGCGATGGAGTCGTCCGTCGTGAGCACGTCGCCGATGTCGAAGGCGAGGACGCCGGCGACGACCACGAGGGCCGTCCAGGCGGCGAGCACGTACCAGCGCCAGCGGGCGCTGAAGCGCGCCACGCGGGCGGTGATGGAGCCCTCGAGGTACCTGGAACTTCCCCGCGCCATGACCGCCCCTCTCCTTCCAGCTTTCGGCGGGGAGATCGGGCGGTCAAGGGACGGCGGTACAGGGCCGGTTAAGAGGTTCAGAGCGGGTTAAGGTCCGGCGGCGGGCGGCGTCCGGTCAGGACTCGTTCCCGGGCGCGGGGACGCGCTCGACCGTGACCGAGATCACGTCGGCCCCGTGGTACTGCTGGTGGCGGACGGAGGAGGCGTGGTGGCGGAGCAGGCGGAAGGAGACCTCGCCTTCGTCGGGAACGGGCGGCAGTTCGCCCAGGTAGGCGAGGCGGTCCTCGACGTTTCCGCCCGCGAGCACGGTGGCGAATTCGAGTTCCGCGGCACTCCCCTCGGCGCGCACGGCGACGACGAGTTGGCGCCGCCCCTCGGCGTCCTCTCCGTGCTGTTCGAGCACCGCGAGGGTCTCCTCGCCCGCGGCGGTCAGCCGCTGCGCCGAAGGCTCGTCCCAGCGCTCGCGGGCGGCGAAGGCGGCGAGGAACTCGGTCAGGCGGGCGAGCGCCTTCCCGTCCAGGGGAACGCGCAGACGGCGGCGGCGCGGCCCCGTGGCCTCGATGAAGGCCGTCATGAGCACCGCCACGAGCGTCCCCGCGGCCATGCCGTTGCCGAGCAGCACCTCGGCGAAGCCGCCCTCGATCAGTTCGGGGAAGATCCAGCCGTTCTGGAAGCCGACGCCCAGCCAGAACGCGACCCCGGCCACGGCCGCCGTGCGGTGGTTGACGCCTTCGCGCACGACGAGCTGCATGCCCTGCACGAAGAGGAGGCCCAGGAGGACGATGAGGTAGGCGGCCGCCACCGCGGGCGGGATCGCGATCAGGATCGCCGTCAGCTTGGGCAGGAAGGCGAGCGCGAGCAGCGCCAGGCCGATGGCGACGCCCACGCGCCGCGCGGCCACGCCCGTCACCTCGGCGATGGCGATGCTGGAGGAGTAGGTGGTGTTGGGCAGCGTGCCCAGCAGCCCGGAGAGGAGGTTGCCGACGCCGTCGGCGTTGAGCGCGCCCTGGACCGTGCGGAAATCGGTGGCGCGCGGCCTGCGCCGCGAGACGCGCTGGATGGCGATGCCGTCGCCGACCGTCTCCACGGCCCCCACGATCGTGACCACGACGAAGGCGGGCAGGAGCGTCCAGAAGGCGTCGCCGGGCGTGAGGTCGATGCCGGGCCACTCTCGCAGGGGCGCGCCCAGCCAGGCCGCGTCCGCCACGGGGGCGGTGTCGTAGAGCCCGAAGGGGACGGCCACGGCGCAGCCCGCGACGATGCCGATCACCGGCGACCAGAGGCGCCAGCCCGGGGAGCCGCGCAGCACGATCGCCGCGACCACCACCAGCGTCGTGAGGGCGACGAGCGGGGCGGCGCCGCTCGGCGTGTCCTCGGGGACGTCCCGCAGCGTCTCGAAGACGATGGGCAGCACGGTCGCGGCGATGAGCATGATGACGGTGCCGGAGACGACGGGCGTGAAGATGCGCCGCAGCAGGGAGAGGCGCGCGGCGAGCGCGAACTGAATGATCGATGAGACGACGATGAGGCTCGCCATGAGCGGCGGCCCGCCCTCCCGAAGGGCGGCCACGCAGACCGCGATGAAGGCCCCCGAGGTGCCCATGATGAGCACGTGTCCGGCGCCGACGCGCCCCGCGCGGGCGGCCTGGAGCACCGTCGTCGCTCCGCTGATGAGCAGGGCCGCGAACGCGCCGAAGGCGATGTAGGCGTCGGGCTGTCCGGCGATGCGGGCGACGATCACGACAGTGATGACGACGGGGGTGACGATGACCAGCGCCGCCTGCAGGCCGCTGCCGATCGTGAGCGCGAGCGGCGGTCGCTCGTCCGGCTCGTAGCGGACGGCGGGGTTGGCGGGCTGCTCACTCACTGGCCGGGCCTCCGCGGGGGTGGGGAAGCGTCAGTGTACCGGCACGGACGCGGGTGCGGGCGGGCGCGGACTGGTCCGCGCCCGCCCGCCGCCCACTGATGCTATCCCTTGCGCTTCGATCACCGGAGTTGCTAGCCTGTGTTCCACAGAAGCTGTGGGGTTGGCCATGCGGAACATTACCGTTTCCGTTGATGAAGAAACGCACCGCCTCGCTCGTGTTCGCGCGGCGGAATTGGACACGTCGGTATCCGCTCTCGTTCGCGAATTTCTGAAGGGCCTTGGCTCCAGCCAGGCCAGTGCGCCGGAGGTGGCGCCTCGTGAGACCGAGCGGGAGCGTCGCAGCCGCATGCTCGACGAGGTAATCGCGGATATCACCGCTACTGGCGGTGGCCTGCGTATGGCCGACAACTTGCCCCGTGAGGCGCTTTACGACCGCGATGCGCTTCGTTGACACCAACGTTCTTCTCTATGCGATCAGTTCCTTGACGGAGGATGCCGAGAGGCGTGAGCGGGCTGTCGCGTTGCTGAAGGAGGGCGATCTGGCCATCTCGGTACAGGTGCTCCAGGAGTTCTACCATCAGGCCACGCGACCCAGCCGCCCCAACGCAATCACATCCGTGCAGGCGCTGGGATTCATCGACGCCATCTCCGCCTTCCCGGTTCAGGCAATCACGCGCGAGGTGTTTCGTGCGGGCGTGGCAATCAGCCAACGCTTCGGACTGTCGTACTGGGACGGCGCGATCCTCGCTGCGGCCCGCGCCATGGGCTGCGATGCCGTCTACTCGGAGGACATGAACGCCGGGCAGGACTATGGCGGCGTCACCGTCATCAACCCCTTCGTTAACTAAAGCTCGTCCAGCCGCGCGCCCTCGGCGCTCGATCTCGTCGCGGATGGCGCGCACGGCCTCGATCGGCTGGCCCGCCGGGTCGTCCAGCGCGCAGTCGAGGTACTCGCGCTCCATCGCACGATGGCCGCGCGCGCCTTGGAGCCGCCCGTGAACGGCATTCGCCCCAATCGCCGCGCGCGGTAGGATCGCCTCCCCGGAAGGAGCGTGCGATGAAGGTTGGCAGCAGTTATCCCGCGGGCTGGCTCGCGGGCGTCGGGCCCGAGGCGCGGCGGCTGGAGGAGCTTGGCTACGACTTCGCGGGCACGGGCGAGATGGCGCACGACCCCATGGTGCTCGCCACGGCGGCGGCGCTCGCCACCGAGCGCATCGAGATCGGCACGCTCGCGATCGCCTTCGCGCGCGCGCCGATGGTGCTGGCGATGGGCGCCTGGGACCTGCAGCAGGCGACGGGCGGGCGCTTCTCGCTGAGCCTCGGGAGCCAGGTGAAGGGCCACGTCCAGCGCCGCTTCGGGATGCCCTGGAGCGCTCCCGCCCCGCGCATGCGGGACTACATCCGCACCCTCCACGCCATCTGGGACTCGTTCGAGACGGGCGAGAAGCCGGAGTACGTGGGCGAGACGTACCAGTTCACGCTCATGAACCCGCTCTTTCAGCCCGGCCCCAGCGGCCAGCCCCGCCCGAAGGTCCTGCTCGCCGCCGTGGGCGAGGGCATGACGCGCGTCGCCGGGGAGGTCGCCGACGGCGTCCTGCCCCACGGCTTCACGACCGAGCGGTACATGCGCGAGGTCTTCCTGCCGAACGTGGCGAAGGGGCTCGAACGCGGCGGGCGCGGCTGGGAGGACATCGAGGTCAGCCGCGGGGGCTTCGCCGTCTTCGGCGAGGACGAGGCCGAGATCGAGCGCAAGCTGGAGGCCCTCCGCCAGCCCATCTCCTTCTACGGCTCGACCCGCAGCTACCACCACGTCTGGCGCGTCCACGGCTGGGAGGATCTCGGCATGCAGCTCCATTCGATGTCGCTGCAGGGCAAGTGGGAGGAGATGCAGCGCGTCATCCCCGAGGACGTGCTGCGCGAGTTCGCCCAGACCTCGACCTACGACGACCTGCCCCGCTTCGTGGCCGAGCACTGCGAGTACGCGGGCCGCATGAACCTCGAGATGCCGGTCGAGACGCCCGCCCAGCGCGAGCGCTTCCAGCACGTCCTGCGCCAGGTCCAGCAGGTCGAGACGCCGCGCGTCCCGCGCGGACTCGCCGTCTCCGATCCGGCGTGAACGCGCGCCCGTTCCCCGCGGCATGGCCAGCGTAGCGGTCATCGGGGCCGGGGCCGTCGGCTCCTACTACGGCGCGCGCCTCGCGCAGGCGGGCCACGACGTGCGCTTTCTCCTGCGGCGCGACCACGACGCCGTCGCCGCGCGCGGCCTGCGCATCGAGTCGCACCACGGCGACTTCGTCCTCGACCGCCCGGCCATCGCCCGCGATCCCGCCGCCATCGGCGCGGTCGACTGGGTGCTGTGCGGGCTGAAGGCGACCTCTCTCGGCGACGCGCCCGCGCTCATCCGGCCCTGCCTCGGCGGGGAGACGCGCGTGCTCGCCATCATGAACGGGCTCGGCATCGAGGAGCGGCTGGCCGCCGCGCTGGGCACGGAGCGCGTCTTCGGCGGACTCGCCTTCACCTGCCTCAACCGCGGCGAACCCGGCGTCGTCCACCACTACGAATACGGCCAGGTCGCCATCGCCCACCTGCGCGACGACCCCGCCGAACTGGAGCGCGCCCTCGCCCTCTGGCGGGACGCGACGGTCGAGGTCTCGGCCGCGCCCTCCCTCCTGCGCGCGCGCTGGGAGAAGCTCTGCTGGAACGTGCCCTTCAACGGCCTCACCGTGGCGGCGGGCGGCGTCACCACGGAGGCCATCGTCACGGACGCGGCCCTGCGCGCGGAGGCGCGCGCGCTCATGGAGGAGGTCGTGGCCGCGGGCAACGCCGACCTCGCCGCCGCCGGCAGCGCCGGGCGGATCGACGGCGAGGCCGTGATCGCGCGCATGTTCGCGCTCACCGACGTGATGGGCCCCTACCGTCCGAGCACGCTCATCGACTACCTGGAGGGCCGCGCCATCGAGGCCGACGCCATCTTCGCCGAGCCCGCCCGCCGCGCCGCCGCGCTGGGGGTCGCCACCCCGCGCCTGGCGCTGCTGGCGGCGCTGCTGGCGCGCCTCAACCCGGGGCGGGGTTAGCGAAGAGCCTCGCCAGCGCCAGCCGCAGTCCCCGCCGGTTCCGCGGCCGCTTCCGTGAGTTGGCGAGGCAGAGGAATTCGGCCATCACAGGTGCTCGATGCGCAGGTCCGGCGTCAGCGCCTGAAGGCCCTCGGCCACGAGCCTGCGGTGGCAGTGTTCGGGCGTCGCTTCGCTGCAGAGGAAGCAGGGGCTGTCCCGCAGCAGTCGCGGGTCGAAGCGCGCGTAGGCGCGGCGCTGGTCCATGAGCCGCGCGAACCCCGCTTCGTACTCCTCCCACGCGCCGCCGCCTTTCTTGAAGGCGTCGAGCAGCTTCCCCGTCGGCGCGAGCCAGGGCAGGTGGTGGTATTCGATGCCCGCGAGCTCGCGCGCGAAGAACGCCAGATCGCGCTGCTTGGCGAACCCGGCGAGTTGCGACCGGTTGTAGAGCCGGATGTCGACCAGGTGCTTCACGCCGGCCCGCCGCAGGCGCGTGAAGAACTCCTCGGCCGTCTTCCGGGTGAAGCCGATGGTGTAGATCGCCGGCGCGCCGGCGTCCGCGGGCATGGAGGCCGTGATTCGTCCAGACATGAGCGGCGCGCAGCATAACACGCATGGAACTGGTGTTCTACCGCACCCCTCGCGCGCGGCTCGCGTATCCTTGCGCGCTGACGGAGAACAATCCATGCAGCTTCCCTGGCGGCTCAAGTTCGGCCTCTTCATGGCCCCCTACCATCCGGTGCGCGACAGCATCAGCCTCGCCATCGACCGCGACGTGCGCACCATCCAGTGGCTCGATGAGCTCGGCTACGACGAGGTGTTCATCGGCGAGCACCACTCCGGCGGCTGGGAGCCCATCTCGAGCCCCGAGGTGTTCATCGCGCACGTGGCGCGGGAGACCGAATCGATCAGGCTCGGCACGGGCGTCCTCTCCGTGGGCTACCACCATCCCTACATGATCGCGGAGCGCATCCTGCTGCTGGACCACCTCACGCGCGGGCGCGTTCTGCTCGGCGTGGGGCCGGGCGCGACGGCCCCCGACACGGCCCAGATGGGGCTCCATGCGACGCAGATGCGGCCCCGCCTCGACGAGGGGCTGGGCGTCATCCTGCGCCTCCTGCGCGGCGAGGAGGTCACGCACGAGAGCCCCGGCTGGTTCAAGCTCGTGAACGCCGCCTGCCAGCTCCAGCCCTACCGCGAGGAGGGCATCCCCGTCTTCGTCACGGCCACCTCCTCGCCCGGCAGCGCGACCGTCGCCGGGAAGCACGGCGTGGGCATTCTCTCCGGCGGCTCCTTCCGCCCGCTCGGGCCCGGCCTCAAGAGCGTCTGGGACACGGCCCTCGACGCCGCCGCGGAGCACGGCCAGACCCTGGACCGCCGCGACTACCGCGTCATGACCCGCATCTACGTGGCGGAGAGCCGCGAGCAGGCCTGCCGCGACATCAGCGCGGGCCTGCACGAGTTCGACTTCGAGTATTTCTCGGGCACGCTGGGACGCCCCGCGCCGTCCTACGACGGCCCGCCCGAGGGCTACGCGGACTGGTGCGTCGAGAACGGCGGCGCGCTCTTCGGCACGCCGGAGGAAGTGACGGCCGGGCTCAAGCAGCTGTGGGAAGCGAGCGGCGAGGGCTTCGGCGGCATCCTGCTCATGGGCAACGAGTTCGCGCCGCCGGAGCGGATGCGGAACCACTACGAGTTGCTGGCGCGCTACGTGATGCCCCACTTCCAGGGCGCCTACGACCGGCCCGCGCGCTCCCACGCCCGCGCCGTCGATGAGCGCGCGGCCAACAACCAGGGCGAGGCCGAGGCCATCGCCGAGGCGATCCGCGCGGCGGGCGGCGAGGTTCCCGACGTGATTCTCGGCGCGCCCGTCAAGCGGTAGCGCCGCAGCTCCGGCGCGCGCGTAGACTCCGCTCGCCAGAGCGCCGGAGGCCCGCCATGCCCCTCGACCACGTTTTCCGCCCCATCACCGTCAACAAGACGGAGTTCCGCAACCGCGTCGTGCGCTCCGCCCACGGCACCGGCATCGGCCGCGGCGAGGTCAACGACGACCTGATCGCCTACCACGAGGCGCGGGCGAGGGGCGGCGTGGCGATGAGCATCCTCGAAGCGTCGTCGGTGCATCCCGCCTCCGGCATGGGCGGCGTCTCCGCCTGGTCCGACGCGATGATCCCC
Organism: Tepidiformaceae bacterium; assembly: GCA_963664025.2. Lineage (GTDB taxonomy): Bacteria > Chloroflexota > Dehalococcoidia > Tepidiformales > Tepidiformaceae > UBA2991. The sequence continues at coordinate 779,791 of OY760861.2, forward strand.
GGCTACAAGCGGCTCGCGGACGCCGCTCACCGCCACGGCATGGCGATGATGCAGCAGCTCATCCACACGGGCGCGCATTCCGCGCCCATGGACGGCGGCCCGCCGTGGGCGCCCTCCGCCGTTCCCAGCGTGCGCCACCTGCGCTCCTTCGAGGGGCAGGGCGACGTGCCCATCGAGATGACGCAGGCGATGATCGACGAGACGATCGCCGCCTACGCCGCCGCCGCCCGCCGCGCCCAGGAGGGCGGCCTCGACGGCGTCGAGATGCACTACGGCCACAGCTTCCTGATCATGCAGTTCCTCTCGCCGACGACGAACCGGCGGACGGACAAGTACGGCGGCAGCGCGGAGAACCGCCGCCGCTTCGGCAAGGAGGTCGCCGCCGCCATCCGCGAGGCGACCGGCCCCGACTTCATCATCGGCGCGCGCCTCAGCGGGCGCGAGGGCGTCCCCGGCGGCCTCGAACCGCAGGACTGCGTCGAGATCGCGCTCGACCTCGAAGCGACCGGCCTCGTCGACCTGTTCAGCATCTCCACCGCGGGCTACCTCGACTTCGACCGGCTCATCGGGGGGATGCACGAGGAGCACGTGTACGAGCTGCCGTGGAGCGGCCCCGCCAGCCGCGCGCTGACCAAGCCCAGCTTCATCGTCGGGCGCATTCTCACGCTGGAGGAGGCGGACGCCATCATTGCGCGCGGGGACGCGGACATGGTCTCGATGATCCGCGCCACCATCGCCGACCCCGACATCGTGCGGAAGACGCAGGAGGGGCGCGCCGCCGACGTGCGCCCCTGCCTCGGCTGCAACCAGGGCTGCATCGGCGGCTCGACCGGCCCGCTCATGCGCTTCGGCTGCGTCGTGAACGTGGGCGCGGGGCAGGAACTGCGCTTCGGCGAGGACCGCATCGGCATGGCGGGCGAGGGCAAGCGCGTCATCGTCGCGGGGGGCGGGCCGGCGGGGCTCGAAGCGGCCCGCGTGGCCGCCCTGCGCGGCCACGACGTCACCCTCTGCGAGGCGAGCGACGCGCTCGGCGGGCAGGTGCGGCTCGCGCGCAAGGCGCCCACGCGCGACGAGTTCGGCAAGGACGTCGACTGGTGCGAGGCGCAGCTACGCAAGCTGGAGGTCGACATCCGCCTGAACACGCGCGTCGACCGCGACCTCATCGACGTGGAGATGCCCGACGCCGTGATCGTCGCGACCGGCTCCGCGCCCCGCCGCGACGGCTTCCAGGCGGCGCGTCCCGCCAGCCCCGTCGAGGGCATCGAGCGCGACAACGTCTTCAGCAGCTGGGAGGTGATGAGCGACGAGGCCGCGACGGGCGACACCGTGCTCGTCTTCGACGACGTGGGCCACTACGAGGCGATCGCGGTGGCCGAGTACCTGCTGGAGCAGGGCGTGGGCGTCGTCTTCGCCTCCGCCTACACGGGCGTCGGCCCGCAGACGATCGGGGCGCTCATGCGCGATCCGGCGCTGCGCCGCCTGACGGACCACCCCAGCGGCTTCACCCTCGTGCCGCGCATGCAGCTCGCGAAGGTGGGGGACGGGAGCGTGACGCTGCGCAGCCTCGACTCCGGGCGGGACCGCGAGTACGCCGCCGACAGCGCCGTCGTCATCTCCGGGAACGCGCCCAACCGCGCCCTCGCCGACGCCCTCGACGGCTTCGACGGGGAGGTGCTGGTGGTGGGCGACGCGCTCGCGCCGCGCCCCATCGAGCGCGCCGTCCACGACGGCCACTACGCCGCCCTCCGCATCGGCGGCGGGGGGGATGGCGCGCGCTGGTCGGGCCGCGCCGTCACCCCGCCCGCGAACCCGCTCTCGGGCGGGGGCTAATCCGGGGCGGATTCTTCCTGACGTGGTCGCACGCTGCCTTGGGAGGCTAGCCAGACCATGAAGTCGTCGTACTTCTTTGGCGGCTCATTGATGAACTTAATCCAATCGGCAGAGCCCAGCCAGGAATTCATGTCCTCCAAGGACTCCCCCGATGGCGAGCCCGCAGCGGCGTAGGAGGCGTACACATCGGAGAACACCCGCGCCATCGCGCCCGCAAACACCGCCGGGAAATCGCTCGTTCGCGCCCGGTCGAGCGCCGCGTGCCGGATGAACTCGCCGACGGAAACGTTGGCTGCCTGAGCCGCGCGCCGAACTTCCCACAACTCATCGTTGGGGAAGCGTACCGGAACACCGAACTTCGTCGGGCGCGGGCGTGAACTTGCACTTCGCTTTCCACTAGAGAATCCCCGCCTTTCTCGCTTGGGGACGCCGGTGGGGGGCTCGGCGTTGATCGGTCGCCAACATCCGTTGGCCGCCGTTCGCACAATGCTCACAGCCCATGCCCGCCCGCTCTTGCCGCGCCCGACCAAGATGAGCGGCGAGTGGCGCTGGAACGCAGCTGTCGATCTCTTCGGGGTCTGCCCGCTGTTCGATCTTGTCCAGGTTCTCGTCGACTCGAACTCGAAGACGGCGATTTCCGGCACTGTAGTAGGATTGTAGTACAGCCCATGACCGCGAAGCAACCGTCCGTGTCGCGCTGGCGCTGCCCGGAGTGCGGGCGCGAGTTCGGGCGGGCGAGGCAGGGGCACGATTGCGCGCCTGCGCTCACCGTCGAGGAGTACTTCGCGACGGGGCCGCCGCACGAGCGGCCCGTGTTCGAGGCCGTGCGCGCGCACTTCGCGCCGTACGGCGACATCCACGTGGAGCCGCTGGCGGTGGGCGTCTTCTTCAAGCGCAAGCGGGCGTTCGTGCAGTTGCGGCCGATGCGGCGCTGGGTGGCGCTCTGCCTGCTGCTGCCGCGCAAGCTCGACGACCCCCGCATCGCGCGCAAGGTCATCGATACGGGCCGGAGCTTCTACCACGTGGTGAACGTGGCCAGCCCGGACGAGATCGACGAGACCGTGCGGGGCTGGCTCGACGAGGCCTACCTGAGCGACGGCTGAGCCGTCCGCGCTCGGCTACTCCGGCCCCGAGCCCAGTTCGCCGCCGTTCCACTGCTCCCAGAGCCGCACGATCTCCGTGACGCCCGCCGCCGGTCCGAGCAGGTCCGCGGCGTCCCGCCAGAGGTCGCGGGTGCGGGCGAGGATGGGGGCCTCCATCCCCAGCCCCTCGGCCAGCCCGCCGGCGATGCCCACGTCCTTCGCCATCAGCGCGACGGTGAACCCGGCGCTGAAGTCGCGGTCCAGGATCTCCTCCGCGATCTTCCCCTCCGTGGCGGCGCTGCGGCCCGATGAGGCGTTGAGCACGTCGACCATCGTCGCGGGCTCCAGCCCCATGCGGTCGCCCACGATGAGGGCCTCGCAGGCCGACGAGAGGGCGGCGGCGGAGCAGTAGTTGTTGAGCGCCTTCATGGCGTGGCCCGTCCCCGAACCGCCCATCTCGTAGATGACGCGGCCGAGGCGCTCCAGCACGGGGCGGCAGCGCGCGATCTCGTCCGGCTCGCCGCCCGCCATGATCGCGAGCGACCCCGCCCGCGCGCCCGCCACGCCGCCGGAGACGGGCGCATCGACGAGCGCCACGCCGCGGGGGCGCAGGTCTTCCGCGAGTTGGCGCGTGCCCAGCGGCGCGGAGCTGCTCATGTCGATGAGCACGGCGCCCGCCGCCATGCCCGCGGCCAGCCCGCCGCCGCTGTCGCCCCCGCCGAGCGCGACCTCGCGCACGATGTCGCCGTTGGGGAGCATCGTGATGACGGCGTCGCTCGCCGCCCCCAGCGCCGCCAGGTCCGCCGTCGCCGTGGCCCGGTGCTCCGCCGCGAACGACTCGGCCACGTCGGCGCGCGCATCGAGCACGGTGAGTTCGTAGGCGGGGTCGAGCAGGTGCGCCATCGGCCAGCCCATGTTGCCCAGCCCGACGAAGCCGATGCGGGCGATGGCTTCGTTCGTCGTCGCCTCAGGCATCGCCGTCGACCTCCGCGAACACCTCGCGCGCGACGCGGAAGCCGTCGAGGGCGGCGGGCGCGCCGCAGTAGACCGCCGCCTGCAGCAGGACCTCGCGGATCTCCTCGCGCGAGAGGCCGTTGTTGAGCGCGCCGCGCACGTGCAGGCGCAGTTCGTGGGGGCGGTTGAGCGCCGTCAGCATCCCCAGGTTGAGCAGGCTGCGGTCGCGTCGCGAGAGCCCGTCGCGCCCCCAGATGGCGCCCCAGGCGTGCTCCGTCACCAGCTCCTGCAGCGGCATCGTGAACTCGTCGGCCTGCGCCAGCGAGCGCTCGACGTACTCATCGCCGAGCACCTCCCGCCGGATCGCCAGCCCCTTCTCGAACAGTTCCGAAGGCATGGCTCCTCCTTCCCCGCGTCCCGTGCGCGGGCCAGCGGAGCCTACGCCGAAGCGGAGGCGCCTGGCACGCGTCTAGGCGTCGGGCGCCTGCTGCATCCAGCTGGCCATCGGGTAGAGGGTGCGTTTGGCGATGCGCCAGCCGTCCGGCGTGCGCACGGCTTCGTCGATGTACGTGAGCAGGACGAGGAAGACGTCGCCGTTGGGCTGGAGGTGCGAGGCGTGCATGTAGGTCGACATCTCCGCGCGCTCGCCGTCCTCGCCGGGGACGATGTTGACGCTGCCGATGAGGTGCTGGGTGGCCACGTGGCCCGCGCCCCGGAACGTGCCTTCCACGAACCCGACCCACTCGTCCGGCCCGGTGCGCTGCGTGTCCGGGTTGCCCGCGATGGAGATATCGGCGTCGGGCGTGAACGTCTGGCGGTAGAGGGCGCGGCCCGTCTCCGGCTCGTCGCGCCCGATGGCGTCCGTGCCGAGCGCGTAGTTCACGGCCAGCTGGCGGATGGCGCTCTCCATCGCGGGCCAATCGGGGCGGTCGCTGCCGCCCGCCGTCTGGAGAACGCGCGGCGTCTCGTCGCTCATGGCTGCTCCTCCGGGGCGCGCGGTTCGCGGCCCAGTTCCTTCATGACCGCCTGGAAGGTCTCGTACTCCTGCGCGCCCACGATGGCGTACTCCTCGTCGAAGATGAACGTCGGCACGGAGCGTACGCCCGCGAGGCGCGCCCCCTCGACCGCCTCCTCCACGCGCTCGCGGTAGACGCCGTCGGCCAGCGCCTGGCGCAGGCCCTCGCCGGGCAGCCCCGTCTCCTCGCCGAGGCGCACGAGCGTGTCCACCTCGCCGATGTCCGCCAGTTCCTCGAAGTAGGCCTCGAAGACGCGCCGGTGGAACGCGCGCGCGCCCTCGCCGTGGTCCGCCGCGAACTCCGCCGCCTGGAGCGCGAGCACGGAACTGGACCGGTGCGTGCGTCCGGGCGTGAAGCGGACGCCCGCCGCCTCCGCGCGCTGTTCCATGTAGGAGCGCGCCTCGCTGGGGCGTCCCGAGGGCTGGGGCTGCGGGCGGCCCTCCGGCGGCACCGTCGCGTCCAGCAGGTAGGGCGCGAACTGGACCTCGACGCCGTCGTATTCGCGCTGCAGCCGGTCGACCTCGCCGAGGCCGAGGTAGCACCACGGTCAGACGAAGTCGGAGACGACGGTGAGGACGGTGCGCGCGGGCGACTCGCTCATGCCGCGAGTCTACCGGAGCCGCGCCGCGTCCGGGCGCTACTTGCCGCCGCCGGCGGCTTCGGGGAGGGGGGCGCGCTCGCGCGTGCTGGCGTCGGCGAGGCCGAGGCTGGGGAGGGCGCGGCTGAGCCAGCCGGGGAGCCACCAGTTGGCGTCGCTCATGAGCTGCATGGCGGCGGGCACGAGGATGAGGCGGATGACGGTGGCGTCGAGGAAGATGGCCACGGCCAGGCCGATGCCGAACTCCTTGATGACGCGCTGCTCGCTGAGGGCGAAGCTGAGGAAGACGGCGACCATGATCGCCGCCGCCGCCGAGATGACGCGGCTGGTGGCGGCGAGGCCGCGCGCGACCGCCTCCGCGTTGTCGCCGGTGGCCAGGTACTCCTCGCGCACGCGGCTCACGAGGAACACCTCGTAGTCCATCGAGAGGCCGAAGAGGACGGCGAACATCATCATGGGCAGGAACGACTCGATCGGCCCCGTGCCCTCCAGCCCGATCAGGTTCGCGCCCCAGCCCCACTGGAAGATGGCGACGAGGATGCCGTAGGCCGAGCCGGCCGCCAGCACGTTCATGATCGCGGCCTTGAGCGGCACCAGCAGCGAGCGGAAGACGACCATCAGCAGCAGGAAGCTGGCCCCGATGACGGCGGCGAGGAAGACGGGCATGCGATCGCGCACGCGGGAGCCGATGTCGATGAAGATCGCCGTCGACCCGCCGACCAGCGCCTGCGTGCCCGTGTGCGACATGAGGTCCGGCAGCGAGTCGCGGAGGTGGTGCAGGAGCGTGGTCGTCTCCTCCGCCTGCGGCGAACTGCGGGGGACGAGGATGATCAGCCCCGCGGTTCCCTCCGGGTTGAACACGGCGGGGGTGACGCCGGCGACGTTGGGCTCCGCCGCCAGCTTCGGGGGCAGCCGTTCGAAGGCGTCCGCCTGCTCCTGGTTGTCGATGGCGGCGGCGATCACCATGCGCCCGTTGTAGCCCTCGCCGAAGCCCTCGGCGAGCAGGTCGTAGGAGCGCCGCGTGGTGAGCGAGGTGGGGTTGCTGCCCGCGTCGCTCGATCCCAGGCGCACGTCGAGCGCGGGGTAGGCGAGCGTGAGCAGGCCGGCGGTGGCGACGATGAGCCAGAGCCAGGGGGCGCGCTGGATCGTGCGGCTCAGCCAGTAGCCCATGCCGCTGCGGCTCTGGACGGCGGCGACGCGGATGCCGGGCACGGTGAAGCGGTTGATGCGGTGGCCCACGAGGCCGAGGATGGCGGGCAGCACGAAGAGCGCGACGATCGCCGCGAGCGCGACCGCCAGGGCGGGCCCCATCGCCGTCAGCGAGATGAGGGGGATGCCGACGGCCCAGAGGCCCGTGAGCGCGATGACCACGCTGCAGCCCGCGAAGAGGACCGAGTGCCCCGCCGTCGAGGCCGCCTTGGCCACGGCGTCGGGCACCGTCGGCTCGGTCGTGAGCGCCTCGCGGAAGCGGGTCACGACGAGGAGGGCGTAGTCGATGCCGACGCCGATGCCGATCATGGCCGCGAACTGGGGCGTGAAGTTGGCGAGGTCCACGAAGGAGGCGCCCACGCCGATGAGGAAGAAGGCGGGGATCAGCGCCAGCAGGGCCGTGAAGATCGGCAGTCCCGCCGCCGTCACGGTGCCGAAGGCGATGAGCAGGATGACCGCCGCCGCCGCCAGCCCCACGAGTTCCGCGTTGCCCGGCGCCTCGCGTTCGCCCGCGGTCGCGACGATGCCGCCCAGTTCCACCTGCAGGTCATCGCGCGAGACCTCTTCGCGCCAGCCGAAGAGCGCGTCGACGCTGTGCTCGTCGACCAGGTTGGCCGGCTTGTCGTACTGCATGGTGATGCGCGCGATCGTTCCGTCGGGCGAGATGCGTCCGGGCTCGTCGAAGGGCGTGGTCAGGGCCACGACCTGCGGCAGCGCCGCCGCCTGCGCGAGCAGCTCCTCGATTTCCGCGCGCACGTCCGGGCTGTCGATGCCCGCGGGCGCGCGGATGACGATCTCGGCGGTGTCGCCCGCGACCTGGGGGAAGCGCTCGTCGAGCAGGTCGGTGAGCGCCTGCGACTCCGTCCCCGGGAGCGTGAAGCTGCCGGTGCCGAACTCGCCCCGCATGGTCGTCCAGAGCGCGCCGCAGGCGACGACGAAGAGGAGCGCCCCCGCGATCACGGCCCACGGATGGCGGCAGGCGAAGCGCGGCCAGCGGTCGAAGATGAACGAGCGGCTCGCGGGCGCTTCCGGCGTTTGCGCGGCGGGCGCTTCCGCGACGGCGGCGGGGCGCGTGGCGGGCGGGGACGCGGGCCGGGGGCGGCGTCGCGCGGGTTGCGCGGGGCGTTCGCCGCCCGCCAGCGCGCGCAGCGCCATCCAGACCGCCCCGGCGATCACGGCCAGCCCCACGAGCACGGCGAGCAGCCGCCCGGGGCCGTTCATGAGCCCGCGCTCCGGTCGTGGCTGTGGTCGTTGAAGGGCATGGGAAACGAGGGGGCGTCCTTGCCGCCGCCTACCGTAGCAGGCCGCCCGTTGCCCGCCAGTCCCGCGGCTAGACGTCGAGGGCGGCGTAGTGGCCGGAGTGGATGGCCATCTCCAGCCAGCGCGGGGCGAGCGCGTCGCCGACCACCTTCACGTCGCCCTCGTAGTCATCGACGAGTTCGGCGAACTCGGTGTTGGGCACGTTCCCCGACATGAGCACGACCATGTCCGCTTCCACGCGCTCCTCGACGTCCGGCGCGTCGAGGTTGCGGATGAGCGCGTCCGTCTCCGTGACCTCGGCGAGGTGCGCGCGGGGGATGAGGCGGAAGCCGCTGGCGTGGCCGGTCAGCCGCCGCAGCGCGGGCTCCTGCATGAGCGCGCCCGCCACCGCCGAGCCGAGCGAGTAATGGCGCGTGACGAAGGTGACGCGCACGCCCGCGTCCAGCAGCTTCTCGGCCACGCCGATGGCGGGGTAGTGGCCCACGTCGTCGAGCACGACCGCCGCCGTCCCCAGCTCCGCGTTCCCCTCGGCCACGTCGTAGTAGGACCAGACGTGGGGCAGGTGGAGGCCCGGCGGCGGCTCCGTGGGGCGCAGCGCCTGGAAGCCGTCCACGCGCGGCGTCGAGCCAGTGGCCACGATGACCGCGTCGGGGCGCTCGTGTTCGAGCCAGTCGAAGGAGCGGCTCCAGCGGTCCCACTGGCCCGCGTCCACGTTCGTCTCCAGGCGGATGTCGACCTCCAGGTCGCGCAGCTGGCCTTCGAGCCAGTCGACGATGCCGCCGATCTCCTCGCGGTGGGGCAGCCGGCGGGCGACCTGGATCTGGCCGCCGAGCCGGTCCGTGGCCTCGAAGAGCGTGACCTGGTGGCCGCGCAGGGCCGCGACGCGCGCCGCCTCCATGCCCGCCGGTCCGCCGCCGACGACGTAGACGCGCTTCGCCTCCTCCGCGGGCTCGATGCGGTCGTCGCCGAACGCGCCCTCCTGGCCCGCGCCCACGTTGACGGTGCAGCCGAAGCGCATGAGCGGGCCCGTGCGCCCGCCGATGCAGCCCTGGTTGCAGCCGATGCAGGGGCGCGTGTCCGCCTCGCGCCCTTCCTCCGCCTTGCGCACGATGTCGGGGTCGGCGAGCGTGGCGCGCACCATCGAGACCATGTCCGCGCGCCCGCTCGCGATGATGTCCTCGGCCTCCTGGATGGTGATCACGCGGCCCGTCACGATCGTCGGCTTCGAGAGCGCCTTCGTCGCGACCGTGCTGCGCTCCAGTTCGTAGCCGTGCGGCTCGTGCATGCCGCCGATGAACTGGTCGAAGCTGTAGTAGCTGCCCACGGACACGTCGTAGAAGTCGAGCAGGCCGTCTTCTTCCAGCGCCTGCGCGATCTCGAGGTTGTCTTGCGGCCCGATGCCGTTGGCGACGCCCTCGGAGGCGGTCAGGCGGATGCCGAGGGGGTAGTCCGCGCCCAGTTCCGCGCGCACCGCCGCGATCACCTCGCGGGGGAAGCGCATGCGGTTCTCGAAGGAGCCGCCGTAGTCGTCCTCGCGCAGGTTCGTCACGGGCGACATGAACTGGGTGAGCAGGTAGCCGTGCGCGCCGTGGATCTCGACGCCGTCGAGGCCGCCCTGCTTGCAGTGGCGCGCGGCCCGCGCGTAGGCCTCGACGACCTCGTCGATCATCGCCTTGGTCATGGGCGCCGGCAGGACGGTCGCCTGCGCGCCCATGACGCGCGAGGGCGCCCACGGCGGGCCGCCGGTGAGCGTCATGGCGTTGGCGCCCGCGTGCCAGAGCTGCTGGAACAGCTTCATCCCGTGCCGGTGCGAGGCTTCCGCCAGTTGCTCGTAGTCGGTCACGATCTCGGGCCGGAAGGCGAGCAGCGAGGAGGCGGTCGTCGGGTGGACGGTCGCGACTTCGAGGATGGTGAGGCCCACGCCGCCCTTCGCCCGCGCCTCGTGGTAGTCGATGAGCACCTGCAGGCCGCCCGCGTTCAGCCCGGTGCCGTGCGCCGAGCGGATGATGCGGTTCTTGATTTCGAGCCCGTTGATCGTGATCGGGCTGAACACGTGCGGATACGGCATGGCTTGTTCCCTCGCGGCCTAGTCGTTCGCTTCCAGCCGGAACGGGCCGTCCGCGCCGCGCCCCTGGACCCAGTCCAGTTCGACCACGATCGCCTTGCCCGCGCGCTCGGGGTCGCGCTGCTGTTCCAGCGGATGCGAGTTGTCGTAGACGGTGCGGTCGATGGCGGGGTCGTCGTTGAGGCGCGCCTTGCCGCCGAACTGGTAGAAGCGGCGCTCGGGCATGTTCGAGTAGACGAGCACGACCGCCGGGCGCGTCCCGATGGAGGCGACGAGCGTGCTGCCCGCCGCGTCGCGCGTCCAGAAGGCGAGGGCGGAGTCGCCCAGCGTCTGCGCCGTGCCGCGGAAGCTGACCGTCGGCTCGCCGTCTGCGGTCACGCCCGCGACCACGATCGGGTGGCCTTCGGCGAAGGCGTCGTTCACGTCGCGCTTGACCGCCTCGGGCAGGACGAGCGCCATCGCTAGTCCTCGTCCTCGGTGAGGCTGATCGCCTGCGCGGGGCACATCTCGATGGCGTCGCGGGCCTGCTCGACCTGCTCCCCCTCGGGGTGCTCGATGGCCACGACGGGCCAGTTCTCCTCGTCCCGCTCGAAGACCTCCGGCTGGAGGTAGGAGCACTGCCCCGACTTGAGGCAGCGCCGCCGCTCGATCGTCAGTTTCCGCATCGCCCGCTCCTTCGCCGGTCCGTTCGGTCCGTCCGGTCAGTCCAGTCAGTCCGCCGCCGGAGCATCCCACGCCACGGGCAGCGTCTCAACGCCGTGCAGGACGGGCGCGGTGATCTCCTCCGGCTCGCCCGTGAGGCGCAGGTTGGGCATCCGCTCCAGCACGAGCTTGAGCGCGACCTTCGCCTCGACGCGCGCGAGGGGCGCGCCCATGCAGTAGTGGATGCCCTGCCCGAAGGCGTAGTGCAGCTTCAGCTGCTCGTAGTCGCGCGTCACGTCGAACTTCTCCGGCTCCTCCCACATTTCCGGGTCGAGGTTGGCCGAGCCGAACATGCAGAGCACCTTCGTGTCCTTCGGCACCTGCACGCCCAGGAACTCCGTGTCCTCCACGGCCGTGCGGAAGAGGCCGTTCACGGGCGCGTCGTAGCGCAGGCTTTCCTCGACGCACGTCTCGTAGAGGTCGGGGTTGTTCCTGACCAGTTCCATCTGGTCGGGGTTCTGGAGGAGCCGGTAGATCATGTTGCCGATGAGCTGCGTGGTGGTGGCGCTGCCCGCGATGAAGAGGAAGCCCATGAAGCCGACGATCTCGTCGTCGCGCAGCGTGCGCCCGTTCAGTTCCGTGGAGACGAGCGCGGTGAGGGTGTCCGGCGGCATCTCCTCGCCGGCGGCGTGCATGGCGCGGCGCTCCGCGATCTTGCCGAGGAAGTACCGCACTTCCTCCTGCCCGCGGGTCCCGCCGCCGCGGTCGTCCCCCCGGCCTTCGGCGGCGGCCTGCTCGCGCATCCGGCGCACCATCTCCTCCTGCTCCAGGGCGTCGGCGGAGATGACGGCGTCGGCGCGGGGGCGCATCTGCTGGACGAGGTCCGGGTCGAGCCCTAGCAGCCAGGCGATCACGATGAGGGGCACGGGCACGGCCAGCAGCTGCATGAAGTCGCCCTCGCCCTTCTCCACGAACCCGTCGATGATCTCGTCAACGAGCTTCGTGATGTCCGGCTCCATGGCGAGCAGGCTGGCGGGGGTGAAGGCGCGGTTCACGATGCGCCGGTCGAAGGTGTGCTCCGGCGGGTCGACGCTCACGAGCACGCCGCCGCCGCCCTCGCGCGAGAGGCCCGGGCCCAGTTCGCTCGTCCAGTGCTTCCAGTCATGCAGGAGCGCGCGCACGTCCTTCTCGCGCGTCACGGCGTACCAGTCGAACGGCTCCCCGGCGTGGGCCATGGGGCACTCCTCGCGCATGCGCGCGAAGTGCGGGTGCACGTTCGCCTGGAACTCGGGGTCGAAGAAGTCGAAGTCGGACGCCATCGCGCTCCTCCCTGTGGGAAGGGCATCGTACCAGCGTTGCGGCGGCGGCTGGCGGCGCTTTCCGGCCCTGTCAGTTCGCGGGCAGGGAGTCCATGCCCGCGAAGCCGCCGAGGAGGGCCTGGCGTTCGCGCGCGATCTCGTGGCAGCGCGCCTGGGTCGCGCCCCGCGTCGCGCCCGCCATCATGATGCAGGCGGCGTAGACCATCACGTCGGCGAGTTGATCGAGCCCGATCGAGCCGGAGATCCACTCCGTGTTCGTCCCGCGATGGACGGTCGCGAGGCGGGCCAGCAACTGGAAGGGGTTGACCCATTCGAGCAGGTCGCCGCTGTTGCGGATCTCCTCCACGGCCACCCAGGCGGCCTGCAGGCTGCTGGAGACGAGCGTGGCGCCGAAGGGCGTCTCGCTGAGTTCGCGGCGGTAGGCCTCGATGACCATGCGCGCGTAGTTGGGCTCGCGCATCATCGACCGGGCGAGGGCGTCGAGCAGCCCCGCGAGGCGGTCGATGCCCCGCACCTCGGGGCCGGGGAGGTCCGGGTCGAGCGTCTCGCCGAGGTGCTGCGTGACGGCTTCGAGGAGCATCTCGTCCTTGCCGCCGAAGGTGTTGTAGAGCGTGGGCGGGGTGACGCTGCACGCCTCCGCCAGGTTCTTCATCGTGATCCGGTCGTAGCCGACGTCGGCCAGGAGATCGCGCGCGCACCCCAGCATTCGGTCGCGCCGCTCCTTCCGCTTGGCGTCGCTGATGGGCATGGTTCCTCGCTCCGTCGCGGTGTCTGCGTTAACTAGGTGTACGCCGAACAATCGTCCGAGCGCAAGGGGCGCGCTTCCGCCCAGACCCCGAAACGCAGCTTCTGGCAAGGGATTTCGGTGATCGCCCGTCTCTGGCGTTCACCAAGTGTTAACGCTACGCGGGCGAAAGCGCGTCCGCGCGCCTACCAGTGGTCCCAGTGGACCGTCTCCTCCACGGGGAGGCGGGTGACGGGGCCGAAGTTGCCCAGCGGGTAGCCGACGGGGAGGAGGCAGTAGGCTTCGACTGTGTCCGGCAGGCCGAGGATCTCCTTGACGCGGTCGCGGTCGCGCAGGCCGAGGGTGGTCGGGGTGGCGCCGAGGCCGAGGGCGCGCGCCGCCAGCAGCACGTTCTGGACGGCGGGCCAGACGTAGCCCCCGCCGCCCGCGCGGGTGGGGTCGGCCTGCGCCTCGGAGAACTCGAGGCAGCCGATGACGAGCGCCGGGATCTCGTGGAAGTGCTCCATCTGCCAGACGACCGCCTCGCGCATCCGGTCGCGCTTCGCTTTCGTGTGATGGGGCAGTTCCTCGACCGTGTCGGCGGCCATGTAGGCGGTGATGTGCTTGCGGTTCTCCTCCGCCAGCAGCCGCCTGCGCTCGGGGTCGCGCACGATCACCCAGCGCACGTTCTGGACGTTGGAGCCGGTGGGCGCGTGGTTGCCGGCGTCGGCCAGCTTCAGCAGCAGTTCTTCCGGCACGGGGTCCGGCTTGAGCCGCCGCATCGCGCGGCAGTTGTACATAACCTCGAAGATGCCCGGTTCCTCGCTCATGGCGTTCCTCCTCGCGACCTCGCGCGTCTGTCCGTGCGAGACTACGCGCCCCGACGTTGGAGGCCACCCATGCCCGACCTGCTCTACGAGAAACGCGACCGCTTCGCCGTCTTCACGATGAACCGCCCGGAGCGGCTCAACGCGCTCGGCGGGACGATGATGGACGACCTCGCGGCGGCGCTGCGCGATTTCGAGGCGGACCCGGAGATGCGCGCCGGCATCCTCACCGGCAGCGGCCGCGCCTTCAGCGCCGGGGCCGACCTGAAGGAGATGAACCAGCGCAACGTCGACCGCGGCGAGCGCGACGCGCCCCGGCGCCCGTTCGACCCGGCGGCGACGCTGCCGTTCTCGCGCTCGCCCAAGCCGTTCATCGCGGCCATCAACGGGCTCTGCATCGCGGGCGGGCTGGAGCGGGCGCTGGACTGCGACATCCGCATCTGCTCGACGGAGGCGTGGTTCGGGCTGTTCGAGGTGAAGCGGGGCATCCTCGCGGGCTACGCCATCCACCACCTCGCGCGCCTCGTGCCCTTCAGCGACGCCATGTACCTGCTGCTCACGGGCGACCGCGTGGAGCCCGCGGACGCGCTCCGCATGGGGCTCGTGCGCGAGGTGGTGGCGCCGGACGCGCTTCTGCCGCGTGCGGAGGCGATCGCGGGCATGATCGCGTCGAACGCGCCCCTCTCCGTGGAGGGGAGCAAGTTCATGGCCCAGCAGTGGCGCCAGCTGATGATCGACGAGTCGTACCGCACGGGCGAATGGGTCAGCCGCGCCGTCCTCAACTCGGAGGACGCGAAGGAGGGCCCGCGCGCCTTCAGCGAGAAGCGCGAGCCCCGCTGGCAGGGCCGCTGAGACGTTGGCAAAGAAACGGAGAGAAACGGGAAGGAGCCTCCCATGACCCCAAACGAAGCGCCCCTGCGAATCGGCCTCATCGGCGCGGGCGGCAACATGAAGCTGCGCCACATCCCCGGCTTCCGCGAGACGGGCGAGGCGGAGCTCGTCTCCGTCTGCAACCGCAGCGAGGCGAGCAGCCGCGCCGTCGCGGAGGAGTACGGCATCGCGCGCGTCGAGCCGGACCCCGCCACGCTGCTCGCCGCCGATGACATCGACGCCGTCTGCATCGGCACCTGGCCCTACCGCCACCGCGACCTGACGGTGGCCGCCCTGGAGGCGGGCAAGCACGTCCTCTGCGAGGCGCGCATGGCGATGAACGCGGCGGAGGCGCGCGAGATGCTGGCCGCCAGCGAGGCGCATCCCGAACTGGTCGCGCAGCTCGTGCCCGCGCCCTTCGACTTCAAGAGCTGGCGCACCGTGCGCCGCCTGCTGGAGGACGGCTCCATCGGCGACGTGCGCGAGGTGCACGTGACGGTCCTCGGCGGCGGCTCGCTCGACCCCGATGCGCCCCTCCACTGGCGCGACCGCACGGACCTCTCCGGCATGAACGTGATGGCCTACGGCATCTACACGGAGATCGTGTCGCGCTGGCTCGGCCCGACGCGCTCCGTGCTGGCGCACGGCGCGACCTTCATGCGTGAGCGCGTGGACGCCGAGACGGGCGAGCGCACGGTCATCGATGTGCCCGACAGCCTGGGCGTGTTCGCCGAGCTGGAGCGCGGCGGGCGCGTCACCTACCGCGTCGCCACGGTCCTCCACGCTGCCCCGGCGGAGGCGAACGGCATCTCCGTCTACGGCTCGGCGGGGACGCTCCACTGGCGGCCCGGCGACACGATGACGTACGCCCCCCTCGGCGAGGAGCCCGCCCCCCTCGCCCCCGATCCCGGCACGGCGGGCGAGTGGCGCGTCGAGCGGGATTTTATCGACTCCATCCGCCGCGCCGCCCCCGTCACCCTCACCAACTTCCCCGACGGCCTCCACTACATGCGCATCATCGAGGCCACCCACCGCAGCCGGACGGAGGGGCGGCTGGTGGGGCTGGGGGAGGTGTAGGGGGGACTACTGCGCGGCTTGGAGGAGTGGCGCTTGTTCGACAGCTTGCGAGACCTCGGCAGTGGAGTTGGCGTCCTCGCTTTCGGGCGCCGTAACCCGCTCGATCTCGTGGCCGTAGAGCACGAAGTCGGGGATGCCGAGCGGCTCAACAGTCTGTAGCCGCTCCGGCGCCTCCCCAGTGAGTTCGTCGCGCAGTTCCATCAGGAGCTTGCCGAGGACGTTGCGCCCGCGAAGCAGGCGCCCGTCATCCGTGGGCTTCGCGCCCCAGAAGTCGTCTTTCCGCGAATCCTCGACGATCTGCCGGGCGCCCGTCTCTCGGAGCAGATCACCGAACGTCTCCCAGTTCTGGGCGAGCTTGACGCGCAGGCACCAGCGCATCACGTCCACCCTGACGTCGTCCCAGTCCTCCCGCGTGTGGAGGTCGCGGTAGACCTTCGACTTCATCTTCGCGGTCATGGGGCTGTTTTGGGCGATGATGAGGTGTTGCAACTCCTGCCGTTCGGGGAAGCGAAGCGCCTGGTACAGGGCCTCAGAGGTGGGGATGTCGATCCTGAAGTCATCGGCGCTCCAGGTGTCCGCAGCCTCGCCGATCTCTTCAGGGATGGCGATGGTGACTGTCACGGGGTAACCGCTGGCCATGTTGGAGAGGCCGCCGAAGAACTCGTCGGTGTCGTTCATGCCCGGAGGCCTCTTCGTCTTTCGGAAAGAGGCGATGGCGTTCGGTTCGTACTCCTCGACCGGGAACGCTGTGGGGCGGGCGGTTGTCTTCAATTCGGGATCCTCGGGAAAAGTGGGGGCTCCGAGGCCCAGAGGGCAAGAGGCGTCGTGTTCGGACAGTTGCGGAAGAATACTACCATGGAGCCGGGGCCAACGGTTTCCAGCACCGTGTTCCCCAATGGCCGTTGGAACCCCTTGAGATTGGGGTTGGCGAGCCGGATGTGTTCCCCCCTCACGAGGAACTGCTGCTCAAGGATGTAACGGCCTTCCTCGGAGGAGAAGATGCGGTTTGGCCCTGACGGGCTTCCCTCCCTGAGACGCGGAGGGTACCGAAGGCTGCTCACGAAGTGCTGGACCGTCTCATCGTTCGGAATCTCGGAGGGCCAAAGGACTTCGGAATCGGCACGGTGTTCGCGACGGTCCTCAATCTGGACGCTTGGCCACCACGTAACGGTGATGGACTTGCCAGCTTGGCCGATGGCGTCCCGGAGGCGTCCTTCGTTGTACTCCGTGCCGGCCTTGTGGCGGACCATCAGCACGATGTGCAGATCGGCGGTTGCGGGAGCGTCGTCTCGTATCCATGGCTCAAGGTCGCTTCTGAGACGACCTCCGGTCCCGCTGAAGTCGTCCATGTACACGAACGTGGTGGTGTCTGGCGAAGGCCGGAGGCCGAAGCCGTGAATACTGCGAAAGATCTCCCTGAACATGTCAGTGATGTCGCGCTGGCTCTGGCCTCCTCCCTGAATGTTGAGCAGTTCGGCGGATGGCCAGAATGCTGCGGGGTCAATGCCGGGGCGCAGCCGATCCGTTGCCGCGAGGTTCTTGAGCCAGTCTTCCACCTTGCCGCGGGAGAAGTACGTCTTGCGGAATACGTGGTCCAACTCGCGGAGGATGGGAAGTTGTGCGGGAAGCGGGAACTGCCGGAGCCACTCGTCGATGATCGGCGGAGTTCGCTGTGGGACTTGCCCCTGTTGGTAGTCCTCGATCGTGTTGGCCAGGGACTCAAGGAGGTCGTCGCGCTCGGTCACCGTTCGTCCTGCGTGGTGATGTGTGGCGGAGTGCGCCCGCTGTCAGCATACGCCCGCCCGCTGGCGCGCCGCTGTAAGGTGCGCGCACCATCGCTCTGGAGGCGCGCCATGCCGCAGGCCGAACCGTTTACCGTCCACGTGTCCGATGAGGACATCGCCGACCTTCACCGGCGGCTCGACCGCACGCGCTTCCCCGCCGACTTCGCCAACGAGGACTGGCGCTTCGGGATGAACCGCGAGTACCTGGAGTCGTTTCTCCACTCGTGGCGGCACGAGTACGACTGGCGCGAGACGGAGGCGCGCATCAACGCCTTCGACAACTACCAGGTCGAGTTCGACGGCGCGCCCATCCACTTCATCCACGAGCGGGGGAAGGGGCCGAATCCGGTGCCTCTCATCCTCACGCACGGGTGGCCGTGGACGTTCTGGGACTTCGAGCAGGTGATCGGCCCGCTCACCGACCCCGCCGCGTTCGGCGGCGATCCGGCCGACGCCTTCGACGTGGTCGTGCCGTCGCTGCCCGGCTTCGGCTTCTCCACGCCCCTGCGCGTGGACGGCCTCACGACCCACATCGCGGTCGACTACTGGGCGCGGCTGATGACGGAGGTGCTGGGCTACGAACGGTTCGCGACGGGCGGCGGCGACTTCGGCGCGATGATCTCGGGGACGCTCGGCTTCCGCTATCCCGAGCGCGTGCTCGGGGTCTACCTGACGCTCCCCTCCCTGCCCGCGACGGCCCCGCCCGCGAACGCGCCCGCGCCGGGGAGCACGCGCCAGCTGGTGGGCACGCTCATGGGCCCCGCGATGCGCACGAGCCGCGACGACTTCGCGCCGGAGGAGCGCCACCGCTACGACACGATGGAGGAGCGCTGGTCCACCGCCCTCGCGCACATCGCCGTGCACACGACGGATCCGCAGACGCTGGCGTTCGCGCTGCACGACTCGCCCGCGGGGCTGGCCGCCTGGCTGGTGGAGCGGCGCCGCAACTGGAGCGACAACGAGGGCGGCGTGGAGGAGGCGTTCTCGCGCCAATTCCTGCTGGACACGGTCAGCCTCTACTGGTTCACGGAGAGCTTCGTGACGACCTCGCGCTGGTATTGGCACACCTTCCGCGCGACGCCGAAGCCGGTGGCCGACCCGGAGGCGGCGCGCAAGGTGCCCCTCGGCCTGCCCGTCTATCCGAAGGAGATGGTGTTCGTGCCGCGCGCCGCCGCCGAGGCCGCCGGCAACGTCGTCCACTGGACGGAGCAGCCGCGCGGCGGCCACTTCGCGCCGTCGGAGGTGCCCGAACTCTTCGTGGAGGACGTGCGCGCCTTCTTCCGCAAGCTGCGCTAGGGGGCTGGGTCAGGCGAGCGCGAGCGCGGGGAAGTAGGTCGCGTAGAAGCCGCGGTCGCGCGTCAGCAGGCGGTCGGCGTGGACGAGCGCATGCGCGCCGATGAGGAAGTCGGCGACGATGTGCTGCCGCGCGCGCACCGGCTCCCCGCACGCCTCACAGCGGACGGACTGCGCCGCCCCGCAGCGGGCGCAGACCAGCGCGCGGGGGCGGCGGCGGGTGTACGTGCGCCAGGCCGCGCCCGCGAGTTCCAGAGCGGCCTGGCTCGACTGTTCGAGTTGAATGCCAGCCCCGTGCAGAAAGCGAGGAAGGTCGGCAGGCGCCTCAAAGCGGGCGACCAACTCGGCGTAGGCGGCTTCCGAGAGCAGAATGGCTCCGTCGCGCCGAGCTTCACGGAGGAGAGCGCGAGACTCCTCGACGAACTGTTCGTCCGGCACGAGGATGTCGATGAGGATGTTCGTGTCAGCGGCGGAAATCACCGGCCCCGCATCTCCTCAATCAACTCGTCGGTGCTCCTTCTCTTCAGGTGGCCCAGGTACCCCACCCACTCATCGAGCGGGTCGCCGGTGATGTCCTTGGACAGGACGACCTTGCCATCCTCCTCGACAAAGTCGATCTTGTCGCCCGCGCGCAGGCCGAGGCGATCCCGAACTGCCTTCGGGATCGTCACCTGTCCCTTGCTGGTGAGGGTCATGCTGACCATCGACGCACTCCGGTAATGATTCTGAGGTATTACCTCCAGCGTAATACCTCCAGTCACGTGGCGGAAGCCCCCCGCCCCTCGGCGAACGCCAGCACCTCCGCCGCGATTGCGAGCGCGCGCTCCGAGTCCGTGGCGTCGTAGGCCTCGGCGGGGACGCCTCCGGGGAGGGCCGTCGGGTAGCGGGCGCCGATGGCGTGCGTGTCCAGCAGGATGGCCATCGGGCGCACGGCCTCGAACGCGGGGTCGAAGGCGACCGCGTCCTCGCAGAGGTCGGCGAGCGCCGCGCCCCAGACGGCCTCCGCCCCGCGCGCCAGCAGGAACGCCGTGACCGCCTTCTCCGCGCACTGCTGGGCGAGGAAGCAGGCGGGCGCGTGCCGCCCCGCCTCCGCCAGCAGCCGCCCGTCGGCGAGGTCGTGGCGCGCCTGCGCGAGCCAGCGCGCCGCCTCGCGCGCGCCGCCGCGGGGCGGCTCAGGCATTGTCCGCCAGCGCCCGGCGCAAGATCGGGTCGCGCTCTCCCAGCGCCGCGAACTCCTCCGGCGTGTACACCCAGAAGCGCGTCGCCACGCGCGGCTGCAGGTGCGAGACGAAGAAGTCCGCGCGCCGCCGGAAGGGCTCGTCCGTCTCGCGCACGAGCGCGAGTTCGAGCGCGCTCCCCACGTCCACCTCGCCCCGCGCGAGGTCGCCCGCCAGCCAGGAGCGCTCGACCCCCAGCATCGGGAGTTGCGCCGCCATGCGCTGGAGTTCCGCCTCCAGCAGCTCGCGGCGGCGCGCGGCGAAGCCGATCATGACGGCCATCGGCGTCAGGTCGTCAGCAGCGTCGGCGCGCTGAGGGGCGGCATGATCTCGTCCGGTTCGAGCACGTACGCCTCCTTCGCGTAGACCTGCACGCGGTGCGAGCCCAGGTCGGGCACGTACATTCGCCCGCGCCCATCGACGCGCACGGAGCAGGGCGCGCGCAGGAGGCGCTGCTCCTCGAGGTTCGCCATCTCCCGCAGCCGCAGCGTCTTCTGGTTCGCGAGGACGTAGCGCCGCCCGATCGCGGAGAGCGTGGCGTCGCCCCGGAACTGTTGCACGTAGCGCCCCGTGTGCGCGAACAGCTGCACGCGGTCGTTGCCGCGATCGGCCACGTAGATGTCGCCGTGCTCATCGACGGCCACGCCGGAGGGGCGGTTGAACTCGCCGTTCCCGCCGCCGCTCCCGCCGATGACGAGCAGGGGCTCGCCCGCGGCCGTCAGCTTCTGGACGCGGTCGTTGCGCCAGTCGGCCACGTATACGTCGCCCTCGTCGTCGATCGTGAGGCCCCAGGGCATGTCGAACCGGCCCGGCGCGGAGCCGTGCTCGCCCCAGCTGTCGAGGTGGCGTCCTTCTGGCGTGAAGCGCTGGATGCGGTGGTTGCCCGTGTCCGCCACGAGCAGCCGCCCCTCGCCGTCGAAGGCGAGGCCGGAGGGGCGGTCGAGCCGGCCCGGCGCGGAGCCGTGCTCGCCCCACGTCCGCACCACCTCGCCCTCCGCCGTGAAGGCGGTGACCGTGTGCCTGCCCTCGTCCGAGACATGGAAGAGGCCGTCGGGGCCGCGCACGATGCACTGGGGCCAGAGGAAGCCGCCGTCGATGGCGCCGAGGTCCTCGTCGTCCTGGCTCAGGCGGCGGACGTGCGCGGCCACCTCCGTGCGGCAGACGACGAACAGCGCATCGTCGTCGCCGAGCGCCAGGTCCGTGGGGTAGGAGGTGACGCGGCGCATCCCCACCGTCCTCAGGTAGGGGAAGCCCGCCCGCAGCAGCGCATGCGCCTTCGGCACGGCGATACCCTCAGGCCGCCGCCGTCGCGAAGGGCCGGATCTGCTCGAAGCCGCCGCCCACGATCGGCGACGCCTCCACGCCCATCCACTGCTCCAGCATCGCGCCGTAGACGCCGCGGAAGTCGATCGTGTGCCGCAGGTCCTCGCCGTTGAGCCAGTCCTTCGGCTTCACGGAGGGGTACTCGGCGTAGAGCCCGCCCCGCACCTGATCGCCGAGCACGTAGGCGCCGCCGCCGGAGCCGTGGTCCGTGCCCGAGCCGTTGTCCTTGATGCGCCGCCCGAACTCGGTGAACACGAGCACGGCCACGTTCTCCGCCGCCTCGTGGTTGCGGAGGTCGGTGAGGAAGTCGGAGAGCGCGCCGCAGAGTTCGCCCAGCAGGCGGTCGTGCGTACCCGGCTGGTGCGAGTGGTAGTCGTAGCCCGCGTGCTGCGTGTAGAAGATGCGCGTCCCCAGCCCCGCCGTGTGCACGCGCGCCACGTCGCGCAGCGCCGACGCGATCGGGTTCGCCCCCCACTCGACCGTCGTCGCGTACCTGCCGGGAACCTCCGCGAGCACGTCCGCGCCGGAGAGCACGTCGCGGCCCGTGCGCCCGAGGTAGTCGCGCACGAGGCCCGCGCCCACGGCGGGCGTGTACATCCGCCGGAAGAGGTCGAGGTTGGCCTCGCGCTCCTCCTCGCGCTCGATGCTCGTCATCAGCCCGTAGCTGTCGAGGTCGCCGACGGAGGTCACGGTCACGCCGGGGGCGGCGCAGGCGCGCGGCAGGCCGCGCCCGAAGCTGACCGCCGTCAGCGGGTTCTCGCTGCGCGGGTCCAGTTCGCGCACGAGCTTGGCGATCCAGCCCTCGGTCGAGATCACGTCCGGCTCGCACGTGTGCCAGATGTCCATGCCGCGGAAGTGCGAGCGGCTCGAGTTGGGGTAGCCGATGCCCTGCACGACCGCCACGTCGCCGCCGTCGTACAGCTCCTTCAGCCGCGAGGCCGCGGGGTGGAAGGCCAGCGGGCTGTCCGCCGCCAGCGGCAGCACGCGCTCCCGCGCGATGCCCACGTGCGGGCGCGCGTCGTAGTAGGCGCCCTCCGTGTAGGGGATGAGCGTGTTCATGAAGTCGAGCCCGCCCGTCAGCTGGACGATCACCAGGACCGGATCGCTGTTGCCGTTGCCGCTGCCGTTTGCCATCGCCGGCCTCCTTTAGGCGAACTGGTACTCGGGCGTGGCCACCACGAGCGTGAGCAGGTGCGCGACGCGCTCGCCGTGTTCGCCCGAACCGGCGTCGGCGCCCGCGAGCAGGGCCGCGCGCGTCTCCGCGCTGGCCTCCAGCGGACCGGCGGCCTCCAGGCAGCCCTCGACGAGCGCCTCCGCGGCGGGCGCGCCGCCGTTCGCGAGCCGCGCCGCCACCGTCCGCGCGCCGGGCGATTGCGGGTCGCCCACCTGCTGGACGGCGAAGTTGACGCGCTCCATGAGCGTGCCCCCGTCGATCCACTCCTTGCCGGTGTGCCAGCCCTCGACGCTGGGCGGGTCCATGAGCCGCTGGCCCATTGCGCTCATCGCCGCCTGCAGCGAGCCCATGAGCGGCCCCGGCTGCGAGAGCGTGCCGGAGAGCTTGAGCGCGCCGGCGACGAACTCCGCCGGCGACTTCACCTTGGCGAACCGCGCCCGCTTGAAGAAGTCGGCGTTCAGCAGCGTGCGCATCACCTCGCGCAGGTCGCCCTCGGTCTCGTGGAAGACCGCCGCCAGCGCCGCGACCGCCTCGGGGTCGTTCGGCTCCTGCACGCTCCAGGCGGCCACCTGGGGCTCGTCGGCGACGAAGAAGTTGTAGAGGTGGCGGGCGATGAAGCGCGCCGTCGCCTCCTGCCGCACGATGATGCCGATCACGTCCTCGCCGTTGAAGGGCCCCGTCTCGCCCAGGAACGTCTTCTCGCTGCCGTCGTGGTCCTCGGGGCGGTAGACGAAGCGCGCGGGGTAGGCCCCGTGCGGATAGAGCGGGATGGGCTGCTCGAACGTCCAGCCGGTGAAGGCGCGGCCCGCCATCTTCACGTCCGTCTCGTCGTAGGCGCCGATGCCCATCGAGAACAGCTCCAGCAGTTCGCGCCCGTAGTTCTCGTTGGGCGCGTCCGCGTGGTTCTCGCAGTTGTCGAGCCAGTAGATCATGGCGGGGTCGCGCGAGAGGGCGATGAGCAGGTCGCGCATCCGGCCCAGCCCGTGCTCGCGGAACGTCTGGATCTGGTCCGCCATGGAGAGCATGTGCTCGCCCTTGAACCAGGCGGTGGCGAACACGTGGTGCCAGAACAGCGCCATCTTCTCTTCGAGGGGGCGGCGCGTGTTGACCATGCGGTAGACCCAGCGCCCGGCCGAGGCGACGGTCGTGTCGGGCGCGGCCATCTGCGGGTAGTAGCGGTAGAGGACGTCGTCGTCCGGTTCGGGGAAGCGTTCGGGGTGGAGCAGGTCCTCCACGACCGCCTCGTAGGGCCGTTCGGCGAGCGCCGCCAGTTCGTCGCGGGACGCGCCCACCCCGGCCCTGCGCATCAGGTGCGCCAGCAGCGCCGTCCGCTCGTCAGCCATCGCGCCCTCCGGCCCGCGTCAGCGTGTGCGCGCACTATACCGAGCGCGGCGGGGCGGTGTTGGGGCTACGCCGCCGCCGCGCGCATGGAGGGTTGACCGCGAGCGGCCAGTTGCGATTCGGCATCCCAGGCAAGACAATCGCCTTGGAGTGAACAGATGGCCGAGCACTACCTGGCGAAGGTCGATGTCGAGTACTTGCAGCAGTCGGACGGCTCGTGGGTGGCGAAGAGCACGCGCCCGCCCTTCCTGGCGGTCAAGGACAGCCGCCGGGAACTCGAGCAGCGCGTCCCGGAGATCGTTCGGGAACTGCTGACCGCCTTGTACGAGCAGCGTCCCGCGGGCCAGCAGCCCGCCGACTTCCTCCAGGAACTGGGCATTCCCTACGAGTGGGAACGCTCGGCGGATGAGGGAACGACGACCATCCGCATTCCCGTTCCGGCCTGAAGCGTGTTCCTTTCCTACGAGGAGTACGTCGCCATTCTGGAGAGCCTCGGCTATCACGCTGACTACCCGCCACAGGGCGGCTACACGAGTTCGGGCAAGTTTGGCGGGCCAAAGGGGTTCCGCCTGGAGATCGCCCCTGGCTCGCCGATCGAGCGCGAAGTGCTTCAGGCGTGGCTAAAGGATCTCGGCGTCGATCCTGAAGCCGTGGACCGCGCCTTCGACGGACTTGACCCCCTGTACTAGAGCGTGCTGGTGCCGCCGTCGACGCCGAGCGTCTTGCCGGTGACGTAGCTGGAGCGGTCGCTGGTGAAGAAGAGGACGAGTTCGGCGACCTCCTCGGGCTGGGCCGTGCGGCCCAGGGGCAGGGAGCGCCAGCCCTCGGGGCCGCCGCGGGCGCGGTGGACGCGCGCCAGCATGGGCGTCTCGATGGGGCCGGGGGCGACGGCGTTGACGCGGATGCCGTGCTGGCCGAACTCGGCGGCGAAGCAGCGCGTCAGCATGACGACGCCGGTCTTGGAGACGCAGTAGTCGGTCATGTTGGGCGAGGGGTTGTAGGCGGCGGTCGAGGCGAAGTTGACGATCGTGCCGCCGTGGCCCTCGGCCACCATCTGGCGGGCGCCCTCACGCGCGCAGAGCATCGCGCCCGTGAGGTTCACGTCGATGACCTTCCGCCAGAACTCCGTGGGACGGTTGAGGCTGGAGCCGGCCTCCTGCGGATGGAGGAAGGGGTCGGTGTCGTCGTCGCCCTCGAGGTAGTTGGCGTAGGAGATGCCGGCGGCCGTGACGATCGAATCGAGCTTGCCGAACCGGCCGGCCGCCGCGGCGACGGCGTTGACGGCGTCCCGCTCGCTGGAGACGTCGGTGTGGACGAAGAGGGCGTCTCCGCCCAGGTCCTCGATCTGGGCGGCGGTCTGCTCGCCGCCCTCGTCGTTGACGTCGGCGATGGCGACGGCGGCGCCCTCGCGGGCGAACATGAGGGCCGTCGCCCTGCCCATGCCGGAGCCGCCGCCGGTGATGATGGAAACCCTGCCTTCGAGTTCTCCCGCCATGATTCCCTCCTTCGGTGTGCTGGGTTGGGGCGTTGAGGAGCAACAGCCCCTAGACGGTGCTGATGCCGCCGTCGACGCCGAGCGTCTTGCCGGTGACGTAGCTGGAGCGGTCGCTGGTGAGGAAGAGGACGGCCTCGGCGACCTCGTCCGGGTCGGCGGTGCGCCCGAGGGGAACGTTGCCCCAGGCGCCGTCGCCTGCGGCCCTGTGCACGCGCGCCAGCATGGGCGTCTCGATGGGGCCGGGGGCGACGGCGTTGACGCGGATGCCGCGGGGGCCGAACTCGGCGGCGAAGCAGCGCGTCAGCATGACGACGCCGGCCTTGGAGACGCTGTAGTCGGTGAGCAGGTTCGAGGGGTTGTAGGCGTTGATCGAGGCGAAATTGACGATCGCGCCGCCGTGGCCCTCGGCCACCATCTGGCGGGCCGCCTCGCGCGCGCAGAGCATCGCGCCCGTGAGGTTCACATCGAGGACCTTCCGCCAGAACTCCGTTGGCTTGTTGAGGATGGACGCCGCCTCGGGGTGGAGGAAGGGGTCCGTATCGTCGTCGCCCTCGACGTAGTTGGCGTAGGAGATGCCGGCGGCCGTCACCATCGAGTCGAGCCGGCCGAACGCGCCGACCGTCTCCGCGACGGCATTGACGGCGTCCCGCTCGCTGGAGACGTCGGTGTGGACGAAGAGGGCGTTTCCGCCCAGGTCCTCGATCTGGGCGGCGGTCTGCTCGCCGCCCTCGTCGTTGACGTCGGCGATGGCGACGGCGGCGCCCTCGCGGGCGAACATGAGGGCGGTGGACCGCCCCATGCCGGAGCCGCCGCCGGTGATGATGGAGACCCTGCCTTCGAGCTCTCCCGCCATGATGCTGCTCCTCTGGCGCGGTGGCGCGGTGGGATGGGAACGGGCGTCCCTAGACCGTGTTCGTGCCGCCGTCGACGCCGAGCGTCTTGCCGGTGACGTAGCTGGAGCGGTCGCTGGTGAAGAAGAGGACGGCCTCGGCGACCTCCTCGGGCTGGGCCATGCGGCCCAGGGGGAGCGCGCCGCCCTGCTGCTGGAGCGCGCCCGTGCGCTGCAGCGAGGCCGTCATGGGCGTGTCGATGGGGCCGGGGGCGACGGCGTTGACGCGGATGCCGTGGGGGCCGAACTCGACGGCGAAGCAGCGCGTCAGCATGATCACGCCCACCTTGGCCACGCAGTAGTCCATGATGCCGGGCGAGGGGCCGTAGGCGGCGATCGAGGAGAAGTTGACGATCGTGCCGCCGTGGCCCTCGGCCACCATCTGGCGGGCGCCCTCGCGCGCGCAGAGCATGACGCCGGTGAGGTTCACGTCGATGACCTTCTGCCAGCGCTCGGTGGGCTTGTTGAGGATGGTGGCGGCGTCGGGGTTGATGAAGGGGTCGGTGGCCTCGTCGCCCTCGACGTAGTTGGCGTAGGAGATGCCCGCCGCCGTCACCATCGAGTCGAGCCGCCCGAACTTCTTCGTGGTCTCGGCGACGACGTTGAGCACGTCCTGCTCGCTGGAGGTGTCGGTGTGGACGAAGAGGGACTGGCCGCCGGTGTCCTCGATCTGGGCCGCCGTGGCCTCGCCGCCCTCGTCGTTCACGTCGGCGATGGCGACGGCGGCGCCCTCGTGGGCGAACATGAGGGCGGTGGACCGCCCCATGCCCGAGCCGCCGCCGGTGATGATGGAAACCTTGCCTTCGAGTTCTCCCGCCATGATGCTCTCCTTCCGCGCGTTGACGCCGCTGCGCCGGTGCGCGCAGCCTACGCCTTTGCGAGCGCCTTTCGCACGGGGGCCACGCCCATGACCGCAACCATTTTCGCGACGCCCGACGAGGCCCTCGACGGCATCGCCGACGGCGCGCGCATCATGTTCGGCGGCTTCGTCTCGGCGGGCGCGCCCAGCAACCTCGTGCTCGCGCTCAAGCGCCGGGGCGTGCGCGGCCTCACGATCATGGCGAACAACATCGGCTTCGGCGACCTGCTCGACGAGTTGTGCGAGGGGCGGCAGGTGGCGAAGGCGATCGCGACGTTCGCGGTGCGCGCCTCCAGCGCCCGCGAGAGCAACTTCGAGGCGCAGTACCGCCGCGGCGAGGTCGAACTGGAGCTGGTCCCGCAAGGCACGTTCGCGGAGCGCATCCGCGCGGGGGGCGCGGGCATCGGCGGCTTCCTCACGCGCACGGGCGTGGGCACGCAGGTCGCGGAGGGCAAGGAGGTCCACTCCTGGCAGGGCGAGGAGTGGCTGCTCGAACGCCCCCTGCGCGCGGACGTGGCCCTGCTGAAGGCGCACCGCGCGGACCGCCTCGGCAACCTCCAGTACCGCCTCGCCGGGCGCAATTTCAACCCGCTCATGGCGACCGCCGCAGACCTCGTCATCGCGGAGGCGGAGGAGATCGTGGAGACGGGCGAACTGCCGCCGGACGCGATCCACACGCCCGCCGTCCACGTCGACCGCCTCGTGCGCTGCGACCCCGTGGAGGTGCGCTGGGATGGCCGCTGAGGGGAAGGCGCGGCTGACGCGCGAGCTGGTCGCCATGCGGGTGGCGCGCGAACTGCCGCCGGGCGCGACGGTGAACCTCGGCATCGGGCTGCCGACGCTGGTGGGGGCGTTCGCGCCGCCGGAGGCGAACATCCTCCTGCAGGCGGAGAACGGCATCCTCGGCTACGGCGGCTTCAGCGAGGACGCCTTCGACCCCGACCTGATCAACGCGGGCGGCCAGCCGGTCACGCTCAATCCCGGCGCGAGCACCTTCGACAGCGCCGCCTCGTTCGCGATGATCCGGGGCGGGCACATCGACGTGGCCGTGCTGGGCGGCCTGCAGGTGTCGGAGCGGGGCGATCTCGCGAACTGGTCCGTGCCGGAGCGGGGCGGGGGCAGCATCGGCGGGGCGATGGACCTGGCCGTGGGCGCGCGCCGCCTCATCGTGGCCATGGCGCACACGACGCGGGACGGCCAGCCGCGCATCGTGCGCGAGTGCGCCTACCCGCTCACCGCCCGCCGCTGCGTGGACCTGATCGTGACGGACCTGGCGGTCGTCGAGGTGGGGGCGGGCGGCCTGACCCTGCGCGAGGTCGCCCCCGGCTGGACGCCGGAGGAGGTGGCCGCGCTCACGGACGCGCCCCTGCGGGTGGCGGCGGACGTGGGGGAGATGGCGCTGTAGGCTTGACAAGAGTTGGATCGCCTGATTAAATGCTGTTGGCCTCTGGGAAAATCTTATCCGGAAGGGTAAGAGTTCCACTGGCAGATAAGAGTTCGACCAACAACAGGGTTAGCGGAGGTAGGCCATGACCGCGACAGCCGAACAACTCACGACCGATCCGGGCGAGGGACTCGACGGGATCGAGAACCTCTCTGGGTACAGCGATTCCGATGAGTATCTCGCGACACGGTTCCAGCAGGGAGGGCGAGATGTGTATTGCATCGACCTTTCCGTGCCCCAGTTGGTGGCCACGCTGCCCAAGCCGGACCCGAACCGCACGCTGGACGGCAACCGCAAAATCAATGAGCGCCACGCAGAGAGCTTTGCCACCTACGTGCGTGAGAACGAGCGCTGGGTCATCCCGCCGCTCTTGCTCCGGGCGTCCGAGGGGGTCTTCGAGTTCAAGCCCCAGAAGGGCATCGGGGGGACTGAATGGGGGGTTCTCACCCTCCCTCGGCTGGCAAGAAACGACCTCAAGATCGTTGATGGACAGCACCGCATTCTGGGGTTCCACCTGGCGTTCGGTGAACAGACCGATGAACTCGATGCCGCGAAAGGCAAGTTGGCATCCGTGAAGCGGCGTGGCGGCGCGGCTGAAAAGCGACAACAGCAACGGGAGGTCAAGAAAATCTCCACCGAGCGTCAGCGCCTCGCAGCGGAGCGAGTCGCGGTTCAGATCGTGATCGTTGACGCAGAGGATGAGTACAAGCAGATGTTCGTCGACATCGCTCAGAACGCTCGGGGCATTACCAAATCCGTACAGGCTCGGTTCGACAGCCGGTTCATCGTCAACCGCTGCCTTGATGCGGTGATGGAGCACCGGCTGCTCAAAGATCACGTGGATACCGAGCGCGACCGCATCCTTGGGCAAAACGAGAACCTGATGGGCGTGAAGCATGTGGCCGACACCGTGCGCACGGTCCAGGTAGGTATCGCCGGACGTATTACGAAGAAGCGCGAGGCCGAACTCACCGAGACGAAGTTGATCGACGACGCAAACCTCTTCCTGGACACGCTCGTCGAGGGGTTCACCGACTACATGGCGATAGCTGACAGTGTGCTGACGGCCCCCGAGTTGCGAGCCCGGAGTCTTCTCGCCTCAGTCACGATGCAGCGCATGCTGGCCGGGGTCTACCACGATCTGCTGTTTGCCCCACAGACCAACCAGGTGCGACCACCGCGCGACTCAGCCGAGCCTGAGAGGATCCGGGTACCGCGCCCTCGCAGCCGCGCGGAAGTTGTCCGCTTCTTCCAAAGCCTTGCCCCCCACATGTCCGCGCCAGTGACAGAGGACAGCGTCTGGGTGAAGGAGACAAACCAGTTCAGCGCAGGCGACAGTGCACCCCGTGCTGCGGCACCCGACCTGAAGGAGTTGACTATGACCGTGCGTAACTGGGCGATCACGCCGCCGGACTGGCTCCAGCCCTCCATGCGCGAGACGGCGAAGTAGCCCCCCACACCACCTCCGCCGCGCTCACGGACGCGCCCCTGCGGGTGGCGGCGGACGTGGGGGAGATGGCGCTGTAGGGCGCGCCTACAGGTCCTCCAGCGGGCGCGATTGCGAGGGGCCGCGCGCCACGATCTCGTCCAGCGCCAGGAGCGCCTCCAGCGTGTCCTGGACGCGCAGGGGGACGGCGAATTCGCGCGGGATCAGGGGCCGGTTGATGGCCGCGAAGAAGAACTCGCGCGCGTGCCGGGGCACGTCCGCCTCCTTCAGCAGGAGCAGGCCGTAGTTCGCCTGCCGCACGAGCCGCTCCGCCACCTGCTCGTGCGAGGGGCCGGGCGGCTGGGGCGTGCCGTCGTCCAGCCCCAGCGCGATCGGACGCGTGCTCTCGTGGAACGGCCCCTCGCCCTCGTAGGAGACGCGCATGTACGTGATCACGTGGCCGTCCGCGCTCGACTCCGTGCGCAGCCCGCCGATCCGTTCGAACCGTCCCCGCATGGCCGCCCCCTGGCCGCAGCCCGGCGCGGCCATCCTACGCCGTCGCGCCCGCCCGCCGCCCGGTAAGGCTCCTCGCCGCGCGCGAGGCCCGGCGTTACGCAACCTTAACGTCCGCGCTGCGGCATCACCGCGAGGGTCGTACGCTGGTAACGAGCGGACATGGAGGCGCCGGGAGATGAAGTGCGAATTCCTGACCCTCGCCGACGCCGCCCAGGTGCAGGGCGACAAGATCCTCATCCTCGGGCGGGGCGTGCGCTGCCTCACGACGGGCGAGGGCTTCCCCTTCCGGCATCACCTCGGCGTGGCCGCCAGCCTCCTCGTGGGCGGCCCCGAGACGAACCAGCGCCACCGCTACGCCTTCCGCGTGAGCCCCGAGGATTCCGCCGGCGCGTCCGAGGGCGTCGAGGGCGAGTTCGAGAAGGAGCGCCCCGGCGACATCCCCCTCGACGACGACCAGCACATGCTGCTCGCGGCGAACCTCGCGCCGAGCTTCGAGAGCGCCGGCCCCTACGTCGTCCAGATGCTGGTCGACGGCCGCGAGTTGGCGCGCGCCAACCTGACCGTCCTCGACGCGGCCCCCGCGCTCGCCTCCTGAGGCGCCCCGCGGGGCTGGAGCGCGCCCGCGCCCACGTGCTAGGCTGAGAGCGGACGCTGGGGACTCGTCTAATGGTAGGACAGCGGATTCTGGATCCGTATGTGGGGGTTCGACTCCTCCGTCCCCAGCCAACGCGCCAGCGGGGTACTAAGCCGCCAGTTCGTCCCGGACCTGCTCGCGATCCGACCACCTGACAGGGCGCACGTCGTAGCGTTCGAGGGCGTCGACGACGGAACCCGAGACCGCTCCCTGCGAGTCGTTGAGGAACGCGTACATGCGCGAATCGTCGGAACGGGCAGGGCGCGTGTCGTGGCAGGCGAAGGCCGCTGTCGTCGCGGTCTGGCGGCTGGGACTGTTGATCGTCTGGACCATCCGCTCGGGCTGCTCCGACGACTTGGGGATCACGAAATCGAAGAGGTGGTCGTAGCCGGACTCGCCCGAGAACTTGACCCGTGGCGAGTACCGCACCGAGGACTCATCCAGCCACGCGGCGACATCTTCGTGGAAGAGATTCGCGATGGTGGGCGTGGCGAGATAGAAGAGGTCGTTCACCGCGAGCATCGCCTGCACGAGGTTGTGCTTCTGGAGTGCGAAGTCGCTCTGCGAGGCGCGAACGGTGAGCGCGTCCCCGCCCTGCGCGCGTCTCACGCCGAACCCGGCAAGCGTCACGTGGAGCAGGGAGCGTCGCTTGGGCGTGTCCAGGACGCAGCCCGACATCTCCAGGTCGCCGATGGTGAAGCCGTCGTCGGTCAGCACCCAGCTCCCGCCGTCGCGGGTCGCGTAGATCTGGATGCAGTCGTTGTGGCGGTCGAGGTAGGGCGTGGTGATCTCGACCCAGTCCTCGATCTCCCGGAGCGCGGTCTGGTCCCGCAGCCACGCCTGGTACTCGTCCAGCAGCGCGCGCACTTCCTCGATCACGGGATCCACCTTGCCTGAATGAATGGCGGCTCGACCACGTTGCAGTAGCGCATGAAGTCTTCGAGCGTGGCCTGGAGGTCCGCGAGGTCGCGGAAGACATCCGCGGGGACGGGCTGGGCCCACTTGGCCGCATAGCCCTCGCGGTAAAGGTGGAGGTGATCCGGGGGAACCATCACGCCGTCGGGATTTCGGTGCCCCGGGCGGCTCGTGCAGAGGCGCACGAGGGGCTCGACCTGGCGGGCGCGGGTCTGGTGCGTGCCCTTCGTGATGTTGATGCCCGCCCGCGACAGATCGAGCAGGAAGTGCTCGCGCTTGTTCTCGGACTGAAGGGGAATCGCCACCCTCCCGCCGCCACGTGGGTAAGGCCACGCCTGAAGGTTCACGCGATGCTTGGGGAGCGCGATGAGACGGTTGGCTTCAGCCTGGGGCAGGTCGGCATCCGGCATGGGCGTTCGGGGGGATGATGCGCCCGCCGCCCCGTGGCGGCAAGCGGGGGCGGGGTCACGCGCTGCTACTCGTAGAGATACTCGTCCTCGACGGGAATCTCGACCTCGTGATCAAGATCGCCTTCCATCCTAGCGCCCCATCCTTCTGGGCAGGGTTCGTCTTCACTGGTACCTGAGGGCAGTTGCCTTGGCTCACGCCCCTCACTCCAGCCCCGCCAGCAGGGCGTCCAGGTCCGCTTCGGTGCGGACTTCGCGCATGAGGGCGAGGAAGGGGGCGAGGCCGGCGGTCGCTTGCCAGACGCGCTCGACCTTGGGGCCGATGGGGTCGGTGGATTGGGGGAGGCTGGCGTAGGAGCCGTAGAAGGCGAAATAGGCCTGGTTGATCTTGCGGATGGCGATGCCGTGGCCGGCCATGTGCAGGCGGCGCTCCTCCATCAGCGCCTCCGCCTCCGCCACGCGGCCCTCGGCCAGCAGGGCGTCGACGTCCAGCCGCAGCTGCCGCATCTCCACGCGGAAGACGAGCGAGGGCGGCTCGCGGGCGGGCTCGCGGCCGTCGGCGCCCTCGGGCAGGTCGACGGGGTGGAGGCCCCAGGCGATGCGCGCGATCTCGCGCTCGGCGAGGTCGGCCACGGTCTCGTTCAGGGTGATGCCCTCGCGGCTGCCCCACGCCTCCCCGAGCGGGTAGAAGGCGAGGTAGTGGTGGACCCACTCGTGCGCCGCCGTGCGCAGGATCGAGGCGTAGGAGCGGTCCTCGCGGATGATCGCGGGGTAGGCGGCCAGGCCCCCGATCGCGACCACCAGCGACACCGTGTCCCCATCGTCGGCGCGCGCCTCGATCGCCTCGATCTCGGCGAGGGTCAGGTCGGGCGACAGGAGCGTGTCGCCGGAGCGCCGGATCTCGTCGCGGGGGGAGCGCACGAGCAGCCGCGGCGGGCTCGTCAGTTCGATGTCGACCGGCGGCCA
The DNA here is from genome assembly GCA_963664025.2 of Tepidiformaceae bacterium. Taxonomy (GTDB): domain Bacteria; phylum Chloroflexota; class Dehalococcoidia; order Tepidiformales; family Tepidiformaceae; genus UBA2991. The sequence goes on from OY760861.2 coordinate 812,947, forward strand.
GAGCGTCTTGACGCCGCCGAACAGGGGCAGCGGGCGCTTCAGCCCGGCGGCGACGACGGCGTCGGTCACGTAGCGCTCGACGATGCGCTCGACGTCGTTCTCGTGGAGGGCGCGCTCGTTCGCGAGCGTCTCCAGGAGCGCGCGGTCGGGCGACTCGGCCCGCAGTTCGGCGCGGATCGCGCTGGTCAGGGCGAAGTAGTCGCGCAGGCGCTCCGCCTCCTCGTCGGCGTCCAGTTCCGCGCCCGCGCCGAGCAGCGTGAAGACGGAGGCGGGCAGGTTTCCCACTTCCCAGCGCCAGAGCGCGTACTCGTACGCGGCCAGCGAACCCCGGCTCAGGAAGAGGCTGAGGGCGAGCGTGAGGGCGAGCGTCAGCGTGGCCGCCGCGGTCGTCGCGAGCGTCAGCGGCGGCGGGCGCCAGGGGACCGGCTCCACCGGCCCGGCGTGCAGCCCCGGCAGGGAGGCGCGCTTCATCCGTCCAGTCTAGGCGCGCGCTCCCTCCGCGTGGGGATGCGTTCGGCGGGAGCGGATAGCGATAGAATAGGGGCGCTCATGGCGGCAGAGTCGGCGGCGGCGTTCGGACACCCCGCGGCCCGCCGTCTGCGCTACGCCTCCTTCGAGATGCGCGTGGCCGCCGTCGCGATCGATGCGCTCGTCCTCTTCTTCGTCGCGGGCGTCCTCATCATCGCGGGCTCGGTGAACCTGCTGCTCTCCTCCGACTTCGACCGCGTGAACGCCTCGGGCGGGGCGGTCACGCTGTTCTGGTCGCTCGTGGGGGCGGCGCCCGCGGCCTGCTTCCTCTACTACTTCCTCGGACTCGCCTTCTGGGGGAAGACGGCGGGGGCGGCGCTCATGCGCATCGGCGTGGTGCGCTCCGACGGCGCGCCCCTGGGCCTGCTGGGGGCGCTCGCGCGCGTGACGGGGATGCTCAGCTACGTGCTCATGCTGGGGGTGGGGGCGATCCTCGCCTACGTGCTGCGGGGGACGCCCGTGGCCGCCGCCGCGCTCGTCGGCTTCAGCCTCCTCCTCTGCGTCGCGGGGCTGCTGTGGGCGGTGTTCGACCCCTACCGGCGCGCGCTCCACGACCGTATCGCCGGGACCATTGTCGTGCAGGGCGTGTAGGGTGAAGCGATGCTGAGCCGCCGTTCCGCCTTTCCCCGCCGCGGACCCGTGAGCGAGCGCGTCTTCGGGCGCGCCTACGCGGACGCGGAGCACGGCGGCTCGTGGCTCGCGGCGGGGCTGTTCGCGATCGCCTTCTTCCTCCTCATCGTCTCCATGAGCCTGTACGAGATCACGCGCCCCGAACGCGCGCAGACGCTGCTCGCGGCGGGCATCGCCGCCCTCACCGACATCGACCAGGCGATCGAGGAGAACCTGCCCGCCCTGCGCGAGGAGGCGCGCGACTCCAGCGAGCCGTTCGTCGAGATTCCCGGCTACCCGCTGCCGATCGCGCTCAGCCGCGTGGAGGCGCTCACCGCCGACGTTCCCACGCTGCGCGCGCTCATCCTCGAACGCTCGGCGAGGCTGGTGTACGCCCTCGGGCTCGACGCCTTCGACGAGACCGGCGAGCAGTCGCTGGACCTGCTCTCCGTGTCCACGCTCATCCGCGAACTGGTCGGGTTCCTGACGGGCGACGTGCACGGCTACTCGCGCTGGGTGGCGGTCGCCAGCCTCATCGTCGCGACCCTGCTGGGGGCGGCGACGCTGGCGGTGAACCGCGGGTTCGCGCGCTTCACCTCGTTCGGGCTGGCGGTCCTGCTCGCCTCCGCGCCCGGCTACCTCGCCGCCCGGGGCGGGGCCTGGCTCCTCGACCGCTTCGGTTCCGGCGACGCCTTCGTGGCGGACCTGCAGGCGATCGTGCTGGCGATGCTGGCGGCGCCGGAACGCAACTTCCTCATCACCGGCCTGATCGGGTTGGCCATCGCGGTGGCGGGCTGGCTCCTCGGCCTGCTCGCCCGGAGCCTCGTCCCCGAAGAGGCCCGCGACCCGATCGGCTACGACGCCGGTCCCGCGCTGCCCTTCACCGCCGTCCCCGGCCCCGCGCACGAGTTCGCGCGGCGGGGCGGCGTGCGTCTGCCCGACTGGTCAAGCCTCCGCCAGCGCTTCCAGCCAGCCCCCGCTCCCCGCCGCGAACCACCGGCCGCCGACCGCTAATCCCCAATCACGACCGAGGGGCACGACGCCGCCAGCGGGCACGCCTCGCAGCGGGGCGACCGCGCGCCGCAGGTGCGCCGCCCGTGCTTGATGAGCAGCATGTGGAAGCGGTAGTACGACTCCGGCGGGACGAGCGCCTCCAGGCGCTCGTGCGCCTGCTCCGGCGTCGTCTTCGGCGGCACGAGGCCGAGCCGCTTCGCCACCCGCTCGACGTGCGTGTCCACCGGCAGGGCGGGACGGCCCAGCGCGAAGAGGAGCACGCAGGCGGCGGTCTTCGGGCCCACGCCGGGCAGCCCGCGCAGCCACGCGCGCGCCTCCTCCAGCGGCTCCTCTTCGAGGAAGGCGAGGTTCCAGTCGGGGGCGCGCTCGCGCACCGCTTCGAGAATGCGCTGGATGCGCGGGGCCTTCTGCTGCGCCAGCCCGCCCGTCTGGATGGTCGCGACCAGTTCGTCCGGCGGGGCCTCCGCGATGGCGTCCCAGCCTGGGTAGCGCCGCATCAGCTGGACGAAGGCGCGCCCGCTGTTCCGGTCCGAGGTGTTCTGCGAGAGGACGGTCAGGACCAGTTCGGCCACGGCGTCGCCGTGGGGGCGCGCTTCGGGCTCGCCGTAGAGCGCGCCGAGCGCGGCCATGATCGCGTCGGGAGCGGGAGTCACGCCGCCATTCTGGCACGCGCCGATCGCGCAGCGCTCCCGTCCGCTACGATTCTCCCGTGACCGCACACGAAATCCGGCTCACCGACCTGACCGGCTGCGGCGGCTGAGCGTCCAAGGCGGGCCCCGAGGCCCTGGCGCAGGTTCTGTCGCCGCTGACCGACGCGTTCGACCCCGAACGGCATCCCGACCTTCTCGCCGGGCTCGGGACGCCCGACGACGCCGCCGTCTACCGCGTGAACGCGCGCACCGCCGTCATCGCGACCGTCGACTTCTTCGCCCCGCTCGTGGACGACCCCTGGCAGTACGGGGCGATCGCCGCGGCCAACGCCATGTCCGATGTGTACGCGATGGGCGGCGAGGTCGCGCTCGCGCTCAACGTCGCCGCCTTCCCCGAGGACCTGCCGCCGGAGGTGGCGGCGGCGATCATCCGCGGCGGGGCGGAGAAGGTGGCGGAGGCGGGCGGGGTGGTCGCGGGCGGCCATACCATCTGGGACGAGGAGCCCAAGTACGGCCTCAGCGTGCTCGGCCTGGCGAGCCCCGCGCGCCTGCTGCGCAAGGCCGCCCTGCGCCCCGGCGACCGCCTCTACCTGACGAAGCCGCTGGGCACGGGCGTCATCCTCGCCTCGACGGGCGGCGGGCGGGGCGACCCCGCCTGGCTGGACGCCGCCATCGGCTCGATGCTGCGCCTCAACCGGCACGCCGCCCACCTGGCGGTGCGCCACCGCCTGCGCGCCGCCACGGACGTGACCGGCTTCGGGCTCGCGGGCCACCTCTGGGAGATGGCCGAGCGCTCGGGCGTGGCCGCCGTCCTCGACGCCTCGGCCCTGCCGCTCCTGCCGGGCGCGCGCGAATCCGCCGCGATGGACGCGCACACCGGCGGCGAGGGCCGCAACCGCGACTGGGTGGGCGACAACCTGACGGTCGCGCCCGGCGTCGCCCCCGAGCTCGCGTCGCTCGCCTTCGACCCGCAGACCTCGGGCGGCCTCCTCCTCGCCTGTCCCGCCCGCAAGGCCTCCGCCCTCGAAGCCGCCTTCGCCGCCGATGGCGAGGCGCTGCACGCCATCGGGCGCGTCCGCCAGGGGCCGGCGCGCATCGAGGTGCGCTAGGGCGCGGCGGGTCACTCAGTGGCCGAGGCCGTAATCGCCCGCAGTTCCTCCCAAGGCGTGTGCTCCAGTGAGCGACCAAGTCCGTGCCGTGCCAACGCAGTGGCGATCTGCTGAACGGTTTCGCGATCGGGCTTGTCGCGCTCAATGAGTTCGGCGATGAGCGCAGCACGTGCGCGCGGCTGGTTGATCACGGTGAGTCGGCGCAAGGACAACAGCACCAACGTCTCCCACACCGGGCGGTGCCTGTGCAGTACTTGGTGAGCGTCTTCGAAACTGACCGACTCGCCATCAGCGGCGGTGGCTGAGGCGATGCGGTGACGCCACCACGCGCGGGCCAGCGGGCAGTCGGAGAAGACCGAGACATTGGCGCGCACGTAGATGCCACCCGTGCGGCGCAGGAAGTTTCGAGTTTCCGCGTCCTGCGTCTGTCCTGTCTTGAGGAACGCGTCAGCGAGGCGATCGGTTCCGAACCGTTCTTGCTCAAGCCATCCGATGTGCAGGAGAAGCCAGAAGACCGGCTGAGATGCTGCGGCGGGTTCGATCCCGCCTTCCCACGCAGTAGCAAGCTCGGTTTCCAGCTCAACGGGCGGGTCGACGAACTCCGCTGGCGTCAGGGCGCTGCGAGGGAACGGCAGTGTCTCAATGTCTGCCCCCTCAATCCGAAGCTCTTTGCGGAGGTGGGCAGCCAGAGCAGCGGGACCACTGGAAACGATCTCCTTCAGAGCCAGTTGTCGTTGTTCCACCTCTCTTTTGGCGGACTGCTCTTGTTTCTCGAGATTCTTCACAACGAGCGATTGCTGCCACGTCGTGAAAATCCCTTTGGTCTTTCGGACGAGCGCTTCATTCATCTTCCTGCTCCGGGAAAGGTTCTTCTTGCGGTACGAAGGCTTCAATGGCTGTTGCCGCTTGCGCCGGATCGTAGTCGTCGGCATCCCAGGCAGGGATCTTGACGTCATCCAAGCGCCCACGGATTTCCCTAACCAGTGTATGTTCATCTTCAATTTCCGGAGTGAACACTTCCGGGAAGTGCGCGCAGGCTCCAATGAGGCCAGCAATTTGCATGCTGCGGTCGTGTCGTCCCGTAGGGTAGATGTCAGATGCAAGGTGCGCTACGAAGCGAACCTCTCCGCTGCTTAGGTCCGGGCTAACCCGCATCCCGCCGTTGGGGAGGCTATTGTCCTCTGCGAAGGAAAGCAGCGCTTGGCGCAGGGTGCTGGTTCGGTATTCCCTGCCGCGTGCCAGCCACCAGCCAGCGGGGATGTCAAGCGTGAGGCCGGACCAAAGCTCGTTCAGGTCCTGGGCTTCCAACTGCGTGTCCTTGGTGGCGACCAAGCCCGGGATGAGATAGACGAGGCCGTCGACCTCGCTGTCTTCCCAGCGCAACTCTGTTGCGGTGTCGATGCGCGAGAGCAGCGTCTTGGGGCAGCGCAGTTCAGTGGCCCACTCGGCTGCTCCTTCCTCAATCAACCGCTCCAGCGTGGGGGCATTCGAGAGGCGATGGATGACGGTCGCGACCCTATTGCCAAGGCGCACTTCCGGTGCGTACGTCGCATCAGGCCAGTCCAGCCTCGATCCGTCTTCGAGCAGCATGGGGAGCGCAAGGTCAGGCATCGTCGCTCTCCTGTCGTCGCCGTACCACATCGACCTCAATGGCGCTGGCATCGGGGAGTGGCTCGGCGAGCGTAATGGTCAGGTGCCCGTCGGCGGGAGGGATCGAGATCTCAGTCGTACTCTTCCCGGACGCCTTCTCCTTCCCTTTCGGATGCTCGATGGCCGCCAAAGGCAGCCACTCCGGTGGCAGTGGCCGGTCGCATGTCGCATCCGAGCCGGAGGGCAGCCGCACGCGCACGCCGACAAGGTCCGGGAGATTGTCTCGCTCCGTCAGTTTCCACTGGACGCGGAGTGTGTCGACTTCGCCTGCCGCGTTTCTCTGGGGCGCAATCGACGTCCTCATCGGGACACCGTTGCCGGGCTTCGGCTGTAGGCGCCTCGGCGGACTTGGTTGGGGCGGGTTGGGGTTGGGGCTGGGGTTTGGGTCAGGGTCGTCGGGACGATCCCCGGTATCTTCTCCCGTTTGCAGGACGGTGGCTGTGTCCGCTGCCCCGACGCTGAGGCGTGGACGGTAGGGGCGCATGGGTTCCGCCGCTCGCAGCGTGTCGCCGCTGAAAGTGGCGAAGTTGTCAGGGGTGAATGTCTTCTCACGTTCCATTGTGCCTGCGGCTTCACGCAGTCGGTCGCGGACAATGCCCAAGAGCCGCCTCAACTCCGCCCATCGGTTGGGACCGAGCCGTTCTCGGTCCAGACCGCGATGTTCTGGTCCTTCGGCGTTGCGTATGAGATCGTATAGCTTGCCTTCTTCAACCAAGACAACTGCGTCGAATGGCAAGTTGCCAGCAAAGTCGCTGTACTCTAACTCAGGGGCCTTGTTGGTGATCCACATCCCATCGCGGTAGAGCTGGACGCGTGAGGACTCGTGCCCCTCATCATCCGTACGTCTCCGGAAACGGATCACGACACCGTCAACGCCGCTTTCGAGCGTTTCTCCCTGGTCAAAGACTCTCCACGCGCGATAGACCTGCTGGCCAGCGATGAAGACGTTTCGGGCTCGCCTCTGGTTGCTGATGGGAAGGAGAATCGTTGGCAGCGTGCTCTTGTCCACAATTGCGGTGTCGCGGCCATTGTCGATGTGGACGACCATTTTGCCCATCGCGATTGCCGCCAGGAAGTGGATGGCGGAGACGCGCTGTAGTGACTCCACGACCTTCTTGCGCTCGTCGCGGAAGTCGTTGAAGCCCGTGATGCAGATAACGCTGCCGGTGTCCGTCAGGGAATCGAGTTGTTCTCGCAGGATCGGAGGCGCGGTGTCAGAATACTTGGCGTCCTCGAACAGGCTGCCCGCCCCCGGGCGCAGCAGGTAACCGTTCCCGCTGATGCCGCTACCGCGCTTCTTCGGCGACTTGTGAGATGCGAGGACGGCATGGCCGCTAATGTAATCGCGCAGGTCACCTCCTGATCTTGAACGTCCCGCATACAGGACGTACCGCAGGTCGGAGGCGGCGAATGCCGTGAGGTGCCCGACGCCTGTAGTGCCACCGCCGATCGTCGTCTTTGTGCTATTGCCCTCCGTCAGCAACCCGTCGAGGACTTGGTCGTTCAGGCCAATGCCGTTATCGCGGCAGAAGAGCAGCCGCGTCTGTTCGCGGTCCAGCACGTTTCTGATCCGTTCGATGGTGCGCTTTTCTCCAGCTGGCTGTGGGCCCGCCGAGCGCTCCTTCACCGCAGCCTCAAATGCCGTCCGATACGCCTGGAGGCCCGGCAGACTCTTCAGGGGGCGATCGGCGATCGTGAACATGACCTCGGCTTGCTCCCGATCGGCCTCGCGTGCGGCGTCCAGGCAGTTTTGCAGCAGTTCGCGCACGATCGGCTCGGGTTTGCCGTCCCACTGCGCCATCGCCAACGTGGAGAAGCCTTGCGGCGCCTCTGCTGGCAGAAATTTCAACTCAGCGTCCATGTCCCTCTACCTCAGTCCGTGCAGTCACAGGACGGGGCGCCTGTGGCGTATCGGTTGCGCTCCGGTGCGGCGCCGCACGCGATCTGGTCGAACGACGGCCCGTCAAGGCCGAGGAACCCGAATCCGCTGTTCATTCCGATGGTCGACGACTCGCGGCGGTAGCGCTGCTCGGTGGCGACCCACCATTCGACATCGGACGGAGCGCCGGGCACGCGCGCAGGGTCTGGCTGCGCTGCGAGCCGCTCCAGCCCACGTGTGCCCTTCATGAAGCAGAACACGCAGTTTCCGGCGTTTTCGGGGATGTTCAGCCTGAAGTCACGGCTTTGCCAGAAATAGTCGACAGCGGGCTGGTCGAACCCCCACTCGTCCAGAGGGAAGTAAGGGTGTTCCCCTGGCGGCTGGGTGCGGATGGAGCAAGCGCGTCCACCTGCGCCTTCCGCGAGGAAAGAGCGCATGGCGATGCGGTCAATGCGCTTTGGCTCGTCAGCCCGCAGCCCCAGCAGGGCCACATATTCCGTCGCGTCTGGGCCCCACATCGGCGCCTCTCCCGGAGTACGGCCGTTGCGGTACGGGATGGGCGCGCCGGTGAAATTTCCCCACCGTTGTCGTCGGCGCGCCGGCGGCTGCGACGTCATGCAGGCGACGCGCCGCAAGTAGGACTGCTCGTCCTGCGTGCCGCCGTACCGGCGGTGGACGCTGAGAGCCTCCTCTGGTCCGACGAACGAACGCTCCGCGTAATGACCAGTGTGTTCAGGCCCGTCGCCGCCACCGAACCACTCGGCGAGCAGATCGTGGGCCGGATACAGCTTCAGTTTCGCCGTGCAGCTGCGGGTGTGAGGCGTGGGAAGCATGCCGTTATAGGACAGCATCTCCTCGAACGCCTCCCCCCGCGAGTGATAGCCCCGCGGATCTTCTTCCACGGGAACCTCGCTCACGAGGCGGTACGAGGTCTTTCGCATGTACACGCCCCGCGCCGCATCTTCCACCGTGCAGAATTCGTACCAGAGGAACGGCAGGCCGAAGTCTCGCTCAATGCGTTGCTTGCACTCGCGCGCGAACGCGTAGGTTCCAGGGTGCTCGGCGCTGGTGTTGGCGAAGAGAACGATATCGCCACGCTCTGGCCGAAGCAGGCCGGACTCTGCCAGCAAGAAGGTCATCGCCGCCGAAGACCGCCCGCCGGAGAACCTCACGACATGCGGCAACTCTTCATGCTCCGGGGAGCGGTATTCGATCCTCAGGGAGTCAAGGCCAGTAGACATAGGGCAGCAATATAGACGAAGAAACTTGGAGTGTCTAACACCCCTCCCCCGCCGCCCTCCCCCCTATAATCGCCTGCGTGACCGCCACCGCCGCTGCGTTCGAGGCTGTTATCGGGCTGGAGGTGCATTGCCAGCCGATTACGCGGAGCAAGATGTTCTGCGGGTGCAGCGCGGAGTACGCGGGGGCCGAGCCCAATACGCACGTGTGCCCCGTCTGCCTGGGGCTGCCGGGCGTCTTGCCGGTCATCAACGAGGAGGCCATCCGCCTCATCGTGCGGACCGGCCTCGCGCTCAACTGCGACGTCTCCGCCTTCTCCAAGTTCGACCGCAAGAACTACCCCTACCCGGACCTGATGAAGGGCTACCAGGTGAGCCAGTACGACCTGCCCGTCTGCCACGGCGGCTGGCTCGACGTCGAGGCGGAGGGGGCGCGGACGCGCGTCGGCATCACGCGCGTGCACATGGAGGAGGACACGGCGCGCCTGCTCCACCGCACGGATCCGATCACGGGCGAGGGCTACAGCCTCATCGACATCAACCGCTCGGGCACGCCGCTCATGGAGATCGTGAGCGAGCCGGACATCCGCTCGCCGGAGGAGGCGCGCGCCTACCTCGTGGGGCTGCGCGCCATCCTGCGCGCCATCGGGGCCAGCCGCGCCAACATGGAGGAGGGCAACTTCCGCTGCGACGCCAACATCAGCCTGCGCCCGCGCGGGCGGGAGGCGTTCGGCTCGAAGGTCGAGGTCAAGAACATGAACAGCTTCCGCGCCGTCCACGAGGCGCTCGTGTTCGAGGCGGCGCGGCAGGCGGACGTGCTCCGCGCGGGGGGCGACATTCCCCAGGAGACGCGCGGCTGGGACCAGGAGCGGGGCGAAACCGTCTCCCAGCGCTCGAAGGAGGAGGCGAACGACTACCGCTACTTCCCCGAGCCGGACCTGCCGCCGCTCGCGCTCAGCCGCGCGTTCGTCGAGGACGTGCGCGGCGAGCTGCCGGAACTGCCCGCCGCCCGCCGTGAGCGCTACCTCGGGCTCGGCCTTTCCGACTTCGAGGCCGACACGCTCGCGGAGGCGCGCGACCGCTCCGATTTCGCCGACGGCGTCGCCGCCGCGCTGCCCTTCGAGCGCGCGCGCGCGGCCAAGCTCGCCGCCAACTGGACGCTGGGCGAGGTCGCGCGCTGGGCGAACGAGCGGGAGGCCGAGATCGAGGCGTTCCCGCTCGCGCCGGAAGCGCTGGCCGAGCTGATCGAGTTGGCCGAGGCGGGGACGATCACGGGGCAGGTCGCCAAGCAGGTGTTCGACGAGATGGCCGAGAGCGGCAAGGCCGCCGCCGTCATCGTCGAGGCGGGCGGGCTCGCGCAGGTGGGCGAGAGCGACGAGCTGGCCGCGATCGTGCGCAAGGTCATCGCCGAGAACGAGAAGGCCGTGGCCGACTACCGCGGGGGCAAGACGGCGGCGATCAAGCGTCTCCTCGGCGGCGTGATGCGCGAGACGCGCGGGCGCGCGAACCCGCAGGCGGCGCAGGAACTGCTCGCCCGCGAGCTCGACGGATAGCCGGTCGCTTCTCGCGTTCCGGCTCACGATCCGGCGCCTGCGTTTCATTCCGTTTCGGCTAAGGCGCGCACGCTGGTAGACTTGGGCAACGTAATGCCACGCCGGATGCGAAACCACAGCCTGATCACCTGGCTCTATCCGGGGATGCACATCAAGCGCTGGCTGCTCCTCCTCGTGGTGGGCATGACGCTCCTCAGCCTGGGCGCGGCCTACCTCTTCCGCGAGGCCTACCTGGCCTACGACTTTCCCGGCGTCGCGCACTACCTCACGCTGCAGTTCATCCCCCGCTGGGGGCGCGGCGTCATCTTCGTCTCGGTCGCGCTCGGCAGCGTCGCGCTCGCCTTCTACAAGCTGAACGCGTCGCTCCTCTACGCGGTCGTGCGGCCCGGGGCCCAGAACGGGAGCATGGCCCAGTCGCTCTACACGAAGCGCGTGCTCAGCCGCGGGCCGCGCGTCGTCGCCATCGGCGGGGGCACGGGCCTCTCCGTGCTCCTGCGGGGGCTGAAGGAGCACACGAGCAACCTCACCGCGATCGTCACCGTGGCCGACGACGGCGGCTCCTCGGGGCGGCTGCGGCAGGACTTCGGCGTGGTCGCGCCGGGCGACATCCGCCAGTGCGTGGCCGCCCTCGCCGAGGCGGAGCCGCTCATGTCGCGCCTCTTCCAGTACCGCTTCGGTTCGGGGGAGGGGCTCGAGGGGCACTCCTTCGGGAACCTCTTCATCGTCGCCATGGCGAACGTCACGGGGAACTTCGAGACCGCCATCCACGAGGCCAGCCGCGTCCTCAACGTGCGCGGCAACATCCTCCCCTCGACGCTCGTCGACGTGACCCTCTCCGCGCGCACGCAGGACGACGAACTGGTCCACGGCGAACATAACATCACGGAGCACGGGGCGCGCATCCGCGAGCTGTTCCTCAATCCCGCCCACGCCGAGGCGCACCCCGACGCCGTGCGCGCCATCCTCGACGCCGACCTCGTCGTCATCGGCCCGGGCAGCCTCTACACGAGCGTCATGCCGAACCTGCTCGTGGAGGACCTGCGCAAGGCGCTGCTCTCGACGAGCGCGCAGCGCCTCTTCGTCTGCAACGTGGCCACGCAGCACGGGGAGACGGACGACTTCGCCGTGGCCGACCACATCGAGGCGATCGAGCGGCACACGGCGCCCGGCATCATCGAGGCCGTCATCGCCAACAACAACCTCGCCGCGCTGCCGGAGGAGCTGCACTCCGCGCCCGTCGCCCTGAGCTATCCCGATGCGCGCGTGTTCGAGCACGTGCGCGTGGTCCAGGCCGACGTGGTCGCGTCCGAGAACCGCTACCGCCACGACTTCCAGAAACTCGCCGGAGCCGTGCTCGACGTGTACCATGGGCGGGAGAACGGCGCGTCCGAGAACAAGCGCGCCCCCGTCGAGGAAGCCGTCCTGGCCACCCGCTGATGCTGAACGCCATCCAGATCATCGTCTCCGCGCTGCTCATCGGCGCCGTCCTGCTGCAGGTCAAGGGCTCGGGCTTCGGCGCGGCGCTCGGCGGCATGTCCGGCGACTCCGTCTACCGCACGAAGCGCGGGCTCGAAAAGACCCTCTTCCAGGCCACGATCATCCTCGTCATCGTGTTCCTCTTCGTGTCCTTCCTGAGCGTCCAGTCCCAGGGTTAGCCGTTCGCCATGTTTCGCGCGGTTGCGAACTCGCGGCGCGCCCTGCTTCCCCCAGCCGCGCTGACGGCGGGAGCGCTGGCGGTCCTCGCGCTCGGCCTGCTGCTGGGCGCGTGCGGGGACGACGACGCGCCCGCGCCCGCGCCCACCGTCCCCGCCGCCCCCGAGGGGAGCGTGTACGTGGAGGGCGTCGTGGGCGGCTGGCAGCGCATCAATCCCCTCTTCGCCGCCGACAACCCCGTCGATCAAGACCTCTCGCGGCTCGTCTTCGCGGGGCTCCTGCGCGCGGGCGAGGACGGCCGCCCGCTGCCCGACCTCGCGCCCCTGCCGGCGGCTAGCGAGGACGGGCGCACCTACACCTTCCGCCTCCATCCGGGCCTGCGCTGGCACGACGGCGCGCCCGTGCGTTCGCTCGACGTCGCCTTCACGATCGAGCGCATGGCCGCGTCCGACTTCCAGGGCGATCCGCGCCTGCGGGCCGCCTGGACGGGCGTCGAGGTGCGCACGCCCGATCTGCGCACGATCATCATCCGCCTGCCCGCGCCGAACGCCGCCTTCCTCGCCCGCTTCGCCACCGTCGGCATCCTGCCCGAGCACCTGCTGCAGGGGCTGGACGGGGCGGCCCTCTTCGACGCGCCCTTCAACGCCCGTCCCGTCGGGGCCGGGCCCTACCGCCTCGACGCCGTCACCTCCATCGAGGCGACGTTGAGCGCCTATTCCCGCTACCACCTTGGCCGCCCCGCCATCGACGCCATCACCATCCGCTTCCTGCCGGACTTCGCGGCGGTGCGGCACGCGCTCGAACAGGGCGAGATCGACGGCGTCTTCCTGCGCCAGAACCTGAGCGCGGCGCAGCTGGAGGCGCTGGCCGCGATCGAGGGCTTCGCGCACGAGGACCTGCAGCGCTCCGTCTCGCTCGTGCTCTACCTGAACAACGCGCAGGCCGCCTACTTCCGCGACGGGCGCGTGCGCACCGCCGTCTCGCTCGCGCTCGACCGGCGGGAGCTGGTGGAAAACGCCCTGCTGGGGCTGGCGACGCCCTCCTCCTCGGCGATCGCGCCCGGCGCCTGGGCCTACGACGCCTCGCTCGACAGCCCGCCGAGCGATCCCGACGCCGCGATCGCGCTCCTCGCGGAGGCGGGCTGGCACCGCAGCCCCACGTCGGGCGTGCTCATCCGCCAGGGGTCCGAGTTCCGGCTCACGATCCGCACGGACAACGACCCGCGCCATCTCGCGCTCGCCCTCGAGATCGCGCGCCAGCTCGAACCGATCGGCATCCGCGCCACGGTGGCGAGCACGAGCTTCACCGTGCTCAGCCGCGACTTCCTCGCGCCGCGCACCTACGACGCCGCCCTCGCGGGCTGGGACCAGGGCGCGGACCCCGATCCCTACCTCGCCTGGCACAGCTCGCAGATCGCCCACCCCGGCGGCAACGTCGCCAACTACGGCGGCATCATCATCGACGCGCTGCTCGAACGGGGGCGCGTGACCGATGACATGCTCGTGCGCCTCGACGCCTACCGGCAGTTCCAGGAGCTCTGGCGGCGGGAGGCGCCGAGCGTCGTCCTCGCCTATCCGCGCATCCGCTACGTGCGCGCCGAGACGGTGGAGTCGCCCCCCTTCGGCGTGCTCTTCAGCCCCGCCGACCGCTTCCTCAACGTGCACCAGTGGAGCATCGAATGACCGCGCCCTTGCCCATCTTCCTGCTGACCGACTTCGGGACCGCCGACAGCTACGCCGGGCAGGTGAAGGCCGTGCTGACCGCGCGAGCGCCCGGCGCGCCCCTCGTGGACCTCACGCACGAGGTCTCGCCCTTCGCCATCGACGAGGGCGCCTGGCTGCTGGAGACGGCGCTGCCGTTCCTGCCCGCTCCCGCCGTCGTGCTCGCGGTCGTCGACCCCGGCGTGGGGAGCGAGCGCCTGCCGATCGCCGTGCGCGCGCCCGTGGGCGGCGACAGCGACCCCGCCGCCGCGCGCTACTTCGTCGGGCCGGACAACGGGCTCCTCTCCGGCGCGGTCCCGCCGGGGGAGCGGCCCGCGCCCCCCGGCGGTCCGTGCGCCGTGCCGGACGGTCTCGCCGTGCGCGCCATCGAGAGCGCGGAGGCGCGGCTGGCGGCGGTCAGCGCCACCTTCCACGGGCGCGACCTGTTCGCGCCCGCCGCCGCCCATCTCGCCGCGGGCGGCGAATTCGAGGCGCTCGGCCCCGCCCCCGGCGGGCTCCGCCTGCGTCCGCCCTTCGCGGCCCGCCCCGAGGGGGAACGGCTGCGGGGGAAGGTCATCCACATCGACCGCTACGGCAACCTCGTCACCACCATCCGCAAGGAGCAGCTTCCCGCGAACTACGTCCTCGAAGTCGCCGGACGGCGCATCGAGCGCGCGGTCCGCACCTTCAGCGATGCGCCCCGCGCGACGCTCGCCTGCCACGTCGACTCCAGCGGCTTCCTCGCCATCGCCGAGCGCGAGGGGAGCGCCGCCGTCCGCACGGGCGCCGTTCGCGGCGACGCCGTGTTCCTCACGCCGCGATGACGCCGCAGCCGTCCGCCGTCCGCACCGTCTTCATGGGCTCGCCGGAGTTCGCGCTGCCGACGCTGCGCGCGCTCGCGGCGGCGGGCTACGACGTGCGCCTCGCGGTCACGCAGCCGGACCGGCGCGCGGGACGCGGCGGACGCAGGCGCGCGCCCCCCGCGAAGGCCGAGGCGGAGCGGCTCGGCGTGCCCGTCTTCCAGCCCGAATCCCCGCGCGCGCCGGAGGCGGTCGCGGCGCTGGCCGCCGCCGAGCCGGACCTCATCGTCGTGGCCGCCTACGGGCGCATCCTGCCGCGCGCCGTGCTCGGCATCCCGCGCCGTCCCGTCGTCAACGTGCACCCCTCGCTGCTGCCGCGCTGGCGCGGCCCCTCGCCCGTGGCCGCCGCCATCCTCGCGGGCGACCGCACGACCGGCGTCTCCATCATGGAGCTGGTCCCGCAGATGGACGCCGGCCCCATCGTCGCCGCCCGCTCCTTCCCCATCGCTCCCGATGACACGACCGGGGCCCTCGAAGCGCGTCTCGCGGAGGAAGGCGCGGCCCTGTTGATCGAGACGCTTCCCGCGTGGCTCGCGGGCGACATCCGCGCCGTTCCCCAGGACGAGTCGCGCGTGACGACCTGCCCCCTGCTGGAGAAGGCGCACGGACACCTGCGCGCGGACATGACCGCACGGGAGGCCGAGCGCGCCGTCCGCGCCTACGACCCCTGGCCCGGCGCGTTCGTCACCTACGAGGGCGAGCGGCTCGCCGTCTGGCGCGCGCATGTGGGCGACCCCGGCGACGAACTCTTGCCCGGCGACCTCACGGTGATCGCGGGGAAGCCCGCCATCGCCTTCCGCGACGGCGTACTCGCGCTCGACGAGGTCCAGCGCAGCGGGTCGCGGCGCGTCTCCGGCGAGGCGTTCCTGAACGGCGAGCGGGGCCGTCTCGCGCGCTCGGCGGGGCTCGCATGACCAGCCTCCTGCGCCTCTCGCCCGCCGAACTCGAGGAGGCGCTCGCCGCGCTCGACGCGCCCCGCTACCGCGCCGAGCAGGTGCTGCAGGCGCTCTACCGGCGCGGCCTCGATTCGCTCGACGCCATCACCCAGCTTCCCGCGGGGCTGCGGGAGCGGATGCGCGAGGCGGGGCTCGCGCTCGCCGCGCCCGCCGTCCTGCGCGAGGTCGCCAGCGACGACGGCGAGACGACGAAGGCGCTGCTCGCCCTGCCGGGCGGGGCCACGGTCGAGACCGTGCTCATGCAGTACCCGCGTTCGGGGCGCTCGCCGCGCTCGACCGTGTGCGTCTCCACGCAGGCGGGGTGCGCGATGGGCTGCGTTTTCTGCGCCACCGGCCAGATGGGCTTCGAGCGCAACATCCCCGCCGAGGACGTGGTCGCCCAGGCGCTCCACTTCCAGCGCCTGCTCGCGGCGCGCGGGGAGCGCGTCACCAACGTCGTCTTCATGGGCATGGGCGAACCGCTCGCCAACTACGCGGAGACGGTCCGCGCGGTGCGCCTGCTGACGGACGCGCGCGCCTTCGGGCTGGCCCAGCGCGCGGTCACGGTCTCCACGGTGGGCGTCCCGCGCGCCATCGACCGGCTCGCGGGCGAGGGGCTCCAGATCGGCCTCGCCATCTCCCTGCACGCCCCCGACGACGCCCTGCGGAAGCGCCTCGTGCCCACCGCCCGCCCGAACTCCGTGGGCGAACTGCTCGCCGCCGGACGGCGCTATTTCCGCGCCACGGGCCGCCGCGTCTCCATCGAATACGCGCTCATCGGCGGGGTGAACGACGCGCCCGGGCAGGCGCGGGCGCTGGGCAAG
Organism: Tepidiformaceae bacterium; assembly: GCA_963664025.2. Classification (GTDB taxonomy): domain Bacteria; phylum Chloroflexota; class Dehalococcoidia; order Tepidiformales; family Tepidiformaceae; genus UBA2991. Next base: position 829,149 of record OY760861.2, read on the forward strand.
CTGCTGCGCGGCGGCGGGATGCACGTGAACCTCATCCCCCTCAATCCGACCGCCGGACCGTTCGCCGCGCCGTCGCGCAAGGGCGTGCGCGAGTTCCGCCGCATCCTCACGGAGGCTGGGGTGAACGCGACCGTGCGCATCGAGAAGGGCGCCGAAATCGCCGCCGCCTGCGGCCAGCTCCGCACGGACGTGGATGCGGGCGCCGCTAGCGGAAGAGGCTCCGCAGCAACCCCCGCCCGAGGCTGAGGGCGAAGCCGCCCACCGCCAGCCCCAGCCCCACCGCGAAGGCCGTGCGCAGGTCGAACCAGGTGTGCACCTCGCCGCGCACGACCGGGGACGCGAGCACGGCCACGTAGGAGCCGTCGAGCGCCGCCGACTTCGTCGCCACGACCGCCGCCGCGCTGTCGCGGAGGGTGGCCCGCTCGGCCCGGATGGCGGCGACGGCGCTCTGCTCCATGCTCACCGCCTCCGCTTCGAGCTTCGCCACGGCGCCCTGCTCGACGGAGACCTCCTCCGCCCGCACGGTCTGCGCGTAGTCGCGCCTGATGCCGGCGAATCGCGCCTGGGGACCGCCCCGCTCGAACTCCGTCACGCCGCGCCTCCAGCGCGCCTACGCTAGACCGCGGCCCGTGAACGGGCAATGCTCCCCGCGTGCGCACGTCCGACTTCGACTACGACCTGCCGCCGGAGCTGATCGCCCAGCAGCCGGCGGAGCCCCGCGACGCCGCCCGCCTGCTGCGCGTCTCGCGTGCGGACGGCGCGCTCGGCCACCACCGCGTGCGCGATCTCCCCGATCTGCTGCGGGCGGGCGACCTGCTCGTGCTGAACGACACGCGCGTGATGGCCGCCCGCCTGCTCGGCGCGCGCGAGGACACGGGCGGGCGCGTCGAACTCCTGCTCCTGCGCGAACGCGGCGGCGGGGCCTGGTCGGCGCTCGTGCGTCCCGGGCGCGCGGCGCATCCCGGACGGCGCTTCCGGCTGGACGCGCGCGACGGCCCTCTCACGGCGACCGTGCGCGAGCGCGAGGACGACGTCGCCGTCGTCGCGTTCGACCGCCCCATCGACCCCGCCACCGCCGGGGCCGTGCCGCTGCCGCCCTACATCCGCGGCTACGCGGGCGACCCGGAGCGCTACCAGACCGTCTACGCCCGCGAGGCGCGCAGCGCCGCCGCTCCCACTGCAGGCCTGCACTTCACCCCGGAGCTGTTCGCGCGGCTGGAGGCGTCGGGCGTCGGGCGCGCCTTCCTGACGCTCGAAGTGGGGGCGGGCACGTTCCGCCCCGTGCGCACGGAGGACCCCGCCGAACATGCGCTGCCGCCCGAGCGCTACCGCCTCCCGCCCGACACCGCCGCCGCCATCCGCGCCGCCCGCGCCGAGGGCCGCCGCGTCGTCGCCACGGGCACGACGGTCGTGCGCACGCTCGAACACGCCCTCGGCGGCGGGGAAGGCGCGCCGGAGGGCGAGACCGCGCTCTTCATCCGGCCCGGCCACCGTTTCGCCGCCGTCGATGCGCTGCTCACGAACTTCCACCTGCCGCGCTCGACGCTGCTGATGCTCGTCGCCGCCTTCGCGGGGCACGACCTGACGCGCGCGGCCTACGCCGAGGCCGTCCGCGAGCGCTACCGCTTCTACAGCTTCGGCGACGCGATGTTGATCGAGTGATCGGTGGCCGGTGGGCGGTGGCTGGTGGTCAGTCTTCGGCGAGACGCCAGCGTTCGGCGTGATGCTCGATGATGCCGTCGCGGGCGAGCGCTTCCAGGTAGCGCGGGCAGGCGGCGCGGTGTTCGTGGGGAAGGCGGGCGGCGATGGCGTCGGCGGGCAGCGGTCCGTCTTCCGCGAGCATCGCCACGATCCGCCCGCGCGCGAACCGCGCCGTCGCCTCGAACGGGACCGCTTCCGCCGGGGGAATCGGGGAGCGCGGCTCGGGGCGGCCCGCCGCCAGCCACGCGCATTCCCGCGCCAGCGGACACGACTCGCACGCGGGCGAGGACGCCTTGCAGACGGTCGCGCCGAGGTCCATGACGGCCAGTTGGTGCGCCCGCGCGCCCCGCGCCGGAAGCCACGCCTCGGCGGCCTCCTGTAGCGGCGGGCCGTAGGGCGCGCGCGGCCTGGCCTCGCCGAGCAGGGCGCGCGCCGTCACGCGCGCGACGTTCGTGTCGAGCGCCGCCGTGCGCCGTCCCCCCGCGAAGCAGGCGACGGCGGCGGCGGTGTACGGGCCAATCCCCGGCAGCGTTCGCAGCCTGTCCTCGTCGATGGGGATGCGCCCGAAGCGTTCGAGCGCCTCGCGCGCGGCCCGCTGCAGGTTCACCGCGCGGCGGTTGTAGCCCAGCCCCGACCACTCGCGGATGACCGCCGCCGCCGGGGCCGCCGCGAGGCTCGCCGCGTCGGGCCAGCGCGCCAGCCACGCCTCGTAGCGGGGACGCACGCGCTCGACCTGCGTCTGCTGCAGCATCACCTCGGAGACGAGCACGGCGTAGGGGTCGCGCGTCAGCCGCCAGGGGAGGCCGTGCCGCCCGTTCGCGCGGTACCAGCGCGCGAGCGCCCGCCGCAGCCGCGCGAGCGTTTCGGGCGGGGGAACCGCGCTACTCGTCGTCGTCGTCCTCGCCGGGTTCCTCGCCATCGCCGCCGCCGGACGTCGCGGGCACGATCGCGAAACCGCCCTCGGTCCGCTTGCGCGGGCTCCGCAGGGGCACGGCTTCGAGCTTCTCGATGAGCGCCGCCAGCTTGCCCGCCTTCGTTCCCGCCGGGGGAACGACGCCGCCCGCGCCGCTCTCGCGCAGCGCCGCCAGGTCCGCGCTCGACACGTCCGCGCCGACCGTCACGATGAGGGGCGCGCCGCAGAGCGTCGCGAGGCGCGCCAGGGAGATGCGCCGCGCCACGGTGAAGCGCTCCACCGGCTCGCGCACGAGCACGGCGTCGAGCGAGAGGGGCGCGAGCGCCCGCAGTTGCGCGTCCTCCCACGCCTCCTCCGCCTCCAGCACGAGCCCGAGGTCCGAGTCCACGACGCCCGCGGCGGCGCTCTCCGGGTCGGCGAGGACGAAGTCCGCGCCCGCCTCTTCCAGCGTCTTCACGCCATCCGCATCCAGCGACGCGGCCTGCGCGCCCAGCAGCCCGTCGAGGCCGTCCAGCGCCTTGACGGCGGCGGCGGCGTTCCTGGCGTTCACGGCGACGAAGTCGGCGCCCGCTTCGAGGGCCGCGCCCGCCTCCTTCGCGGAGACTCCCGGCACGCCCAGCAGGAGCGCGCGGTCCTTCGCCGCCGCGCGCGTCCCGAAGCCCATCACCCGTGCGCTTTCGCCCCGCCGCTTTCGCTGGAGCGCCTCGCTCAGCTTGCTCACGCTGTTCCTCCCGCGTTCCCCGCCGCCCTGCCGCCCCGGACCACGCCCGCGAGTGCGTCGGGGCGGGTCAGGGCGCGAATGCCGGCGAGGGGATCCTCGTTCAGTCTCACGATATCGGCGGCCAGCCCCACGCGCAGCCTGCCGGTCTCATCGGCGAGCCCCAGCAGGTCCGCGGCCCAGCCCGTCGCGGCCAGCAGCGCCGCCCCCGGCGAGAGGCCGTGCTGGGCCATGCGCACGGCCTCCTGCGCGTTTTCGCCCGGGCGATTGAGGGGCGTGCCCTGGTCCGTGCCCATCGCCACGCGCACGCCCGCGGCGATCGCCCGCTCGTAGCTCGCGACGTGGTCCTCCAGCACGGCCTGGCCCTTCTCGACCGCGTACGCGGGGATGCCCGCCTCCGCGCCGTGGGCGATGTGAAAGGGCGCGGTCAGCGTTGGCACGAGGTACGTTCCCCGCTCGATCATCATCGCGATCGCCTCCTCGTCGAGCCAGACGCCGTGCTCGATCGAGGTGACGCCCGCGGCGACCGCGTTCTTGACGCCCTCCGTGGATTGCGCGTGCGCGGCCACGGTGCGGAACGCCTTGGCGGCCTCCTCGACGCCGGCCGCCAGCTCCTCGCGGGTGAAGGCGGGCGAGCGCGGGTCGACGCCCGGCGTGAGCACGCCGCCGCTGGCGAACAGCTTGATCGCCGCCGCGCCCTCGCGGATCTCCTCGCGCACGGCCTTGCGGACCTCGTCGGGGCCGTCCGCCTCGCGCGCGATGAAGCCGTGGCCGTGGCCGCCCGACATCGTGACGCCCATGCCCGCCGCCAGCACGCGCGGCCCCTCCACCTCGCCGTCCGCGATGGCCGCCGCCAGGTCCACGTTGAGGCGGTCCGCCGCGCCCAGGTCGCGCACGGTCGTGACCCCGCCCGCGAGCGTCGCGCGCGCGTGTTCGGCCGCATGCCAGGCGCGCCGCGCCAGCGGGGGCCGCCGCCCCGGCGTCAGCTCGGCGGGGTCGCCCGACGAGGTGACGTGCACGTGGCAGTCGATGAGGCCGGGGATGAGGTACTCGCCCGCGCAGTCGACCGTCTCCGCGCCGTCCGGCGGCGTCACGTCGCCCAGCGCCGCGATGCGCCCGTCGACGCAGAGCACGTCGCCGTGCGCGAACGCGCGCGCGTCGCTTTCGAAGAACGCGCCCCCGCGCAGCAACAGCGGACGGTCGCCGGGCATCGGCGCATTCTCCCCGCCGCCGCGCCTGGGCGGCAAGCGGCGCGGCGGATCGCTATCCTCCGCATCGCCGAAGGAGGTTCCGTCATGGCGAAGATGATCCTGGCCGGGCTGGTCGAGCCCCCGAGTCCCGAGGCCGAGGAGCGCTTCCGCGAGCGCTACCTGGGGAACCACATCGAGGACATCGCGAACTGCCCCGGCTTTCTCTCCGGCACGGTGTACGAGCTGGAGCACGCCCACGACGACTTCCCCGTCGTCTCCCGCTTCCTCACGATCTACGAACTGGAGGCGGACACGTGGGAGGAGGCGGACGCCAACCTGAAGGCGTGGATCTCCGATCCCGAGGCGTGGCCGAAGCGGCTTTCGGGGGAAGGGGCGCTCGCCATCGTGGGTTCCGGCTGGTACCGCTTCGAGCGCGCCCATCACACGCGCGGCTGAGCGCGGGGTACGATGCGCCCATGCTCATCGGCTACTTCACCGAACGCCCCTACCAGGATCCCGGCGCCAGCTGGTGGGGAACCACCGGACGCCGCCTCGTCGACCTCGACGCCAGCAACGACGAGTACGACCCCATGCTCGGCGCGGACCTCTACAACCGCTACCTCGACGAGAAGCTGTACGCGGAGGAGGTGGGGTTCGACGCGCTCGCGCTGAACGAGCACCACAGCACGCCCTTCTGCATGGGCAGCGCCTGCAACGTGGAGGCGGCGATCCTCGCGCGCACCACGGAGCGGGCGAAGATCGTGCTCATCGGCAACATCCTCCCCATCTGGGACGACCCGCTCTGGCTGGCGGAGGAGCTGGCCATGATCGACACCATCTCGAAGGGCCGCCTCGTGACCGGCTGGGTGCGGGGCACGGGCCGCGAGAGCATCGCCCACGACGCCAACCCGCCCTACAACTGGGAGCGCTTCCAGGAAGCGCACGACCTCATCGTCGCCGCCTGGACGCGCGAGGGGCCGTTCCGCTGGGAAGGCGAGCACTACGACTTCCGCTACGTGAATCCCTGGGCGCGGCCCTACCAGTCGCCCCACCCCCTCATCATGATCCCCGGGGCCGTCAGCCGCCGGACGGTGCAGTGGGCGGCGGAGCGGCGCTACCCCTACGTGATGCTCGCGACGCGCCTCGAACCGACGCGCCTGTCCTTCGGGTACTACGACGAGTGCGCCGCCGCGATGGGCTACGAGGCGGGCCCCCAGCACCGCGGCTACCTCTTCAAGGTGCACGTGGACGAGACGGAGGAGCTGGCCGAGGAGGTGGGGCGCAAGTACCTGACGGGCCCCGGCAACATCTTCCTCGAAGGCAGCCGCGGCGACGCCCGCAAGCACCTCCAGAACCTGCCCGGCCTCACCGACCGGCGCGCCCTGCTGCCCACGGGCGGCGTGCGGCAGGTGGCCGAGGCGCGCGGCCAGCCAGCCCCCGCCGACTCCAACCTGCGCCCCATCGCCCTCGACTCGGCCGAGTCCTACAAGGACGTGGACGAGACTTACCAGGGGCTGGTCGAGGCCCAGTCCATCATCACGGGCACGCCGAAGACGGTGGTCCCGAAGATTCGCAACGTGCTCGAATACCTGCGCCCGGGCAGCATCTTCCTCTGGGACGGCGACGGCTCGATGTCGCACGAGGACGCGATGCGCAGCCTCCGCCTGATGGGCGAGGAGGTGCTGCCCGCCATCCGCGAGATCGGCGACGAACTCGGCCTCGACAGCCCCTTCGAGGTCGACCCCGCGACGAACGAGCGGGCCGCGCCGGTGTGATCTGGCCCACCGAACCTGGCGCGCCAACGGAGTAAAGTCCCGGTTAGCAGCTATTCAGGAGGGGCGACGCCATGAGCAAGCAGAGCGATCACGACAACCATGCGAACCAACTCAACCCAAACAACGATGCCTACTGGCAGTCGCGGGGTGAGGATGAGCGTCCCGAGGACTGGGACGAGCAGGGGGAGCGTGAAGAGGAGAAGCGCAAGGACTCGAAGGAGCCGCAGCGGGGAAGGTAGCTTCCCGCGCCCTACCCCAGCGCGGCGAGCGCCTCCTCGCGCTCGCCCGGAATCGCTTCGGCTGAGCGGTAGCCGATGTAGTGCGCCACCGCCGTCGTGAGGAAGCGGTTCAGGCTGACGTTGTCGCGGCGGGCGAGCGCGACCGCGTGCGCGTGCAGCGACGGCGGCATGCCGCAGTTGCGTCGTCCCGGAGAACTCGCGCGTTTCCAGGGGCTCGGGGATATCCTGTCCGCGTTCGAGCATGGCCACTATATGTCCCGCCCGCCCTAGATGAGCCCGCTGCCGCGCAGGCGCGGGTCCAGCACGTCCCGCAGGGTGTCGCCGACGAAGTTGAAGGCGAGCACCGTGAGCGAGAGCGCCAGGCCGGGGAACACGGGCAGCCACCACGCGACGTAGAAGTAGGCGCGCGCGGACGGCCCGATGTCGACGCCCCAGGAGGGCGACGGCGGCGGCAGCCCGAAACCGATGAACGCCAGTCCCGCCTCCGTCATGATCGCCGCCGGGATGATGATGCTGGCGTTCACGATCGCCAGCGGCGCCAGGTTCGGCAGGATGTGCCGGAACATGATGCGCGTGTTTGACGCGCCCACCACCCGCGCCGCCTCCACGTAGGCCGTCGACGCCTCCTGCAGCACGTTGCCGCGCAGCACCAGCGTCGTCAGCGGCGCGAACGCCAGCGCGACCGCGACCGTGATGACGGGCAGGCTGCGCTCGATCGCCGTCGTGAACAGGATCAGCCAGAGGATGCCGGGCACGGCGATGCCCGCCTCGATGATCCGTAACAGGAGCGTGTCCACGAAGCCCTTCAGGAACCCCATCGCCAGCGCCAGCGCCACCGCGATCACCATCGCGATGCCGACCGAGCCGACGCCGATGATGAGCGCCGGCCTCGCCCCGTAGATCACCCGCGACCACATGTCCTGCCCCGCGCTGCTCGTGCCGAACCACCAGTCGGAGTTGGGCGGCTGCAGGTAGCCGGTCGAGTCCAGCTGTCTGCCTTCCGCGATGGCGATGCGGCGCACGTCGCGTTCGCCCTCGCCGATGGTCTTCAGGTACGGCGCGAAGATGGCCGCGGCCACCAGCAGCAGGATCACGGCGAGGCCGAAGGCCCCGCCCGGCTGCGTCCGCGTGAAGCGCCACGCCGCCCGCCCCGCCCGCGACGCGATCGAGTCCCGCTCCGCCTCGGGTCCGAGCCCGAGCGTTCCCGCTTCCGTCGCCGTTGCCGTCATCGTTCCCCGCCCCGCTGGCGCTCAGCATACGGAAACGCCGCCCCGGAGGGCGGCGTTCGCGTTCGGCGCGGTTGGGTGAGCGGGGCGGTCGCTAGACGAGGCCGCTGCCGCGCAGGCGCGGGTCGAGCACGTCCCGCAGGGAGTCGCCGAGGAAGTTGAAGGCGAGCACCGTGAGCGAGAGCGCGACCCCCGGGAACACCGGCAGCCACCACGCGGTCTGGAAGAAGGCGCGCGCGTTGGGCCCGATGTCCGCGCCCCAGGAGGGGATCAGCGGGTCCAGCCCGAGGCCGAGGAAGGAGAGCCCCGCCTCCGCGAGGATGGCCGCCGGGATGATGATGCTCGCGTTCACGATGGCGAGCGGCAGCAGGTTCGGCAGGATGTGCCGGAACATGATGCGCACGCTGGACGCGCCCACCACCCGCGCCGACTCGGCGTAGGTCGACGCCGACTCCTGGATCACGTTCCCGCGCAGCACCAGCGTCGTCAGCGGTGAGAACGTGAACGCGATCGCGAAGATGAGCACGGGGATGCTGCGATCGACGGCGGTCGTGAAGAGGATGAGCCAGAGGATGCCCGGCACGGCGATGATGATCTCGATGATCCTTAAGAAGAGCGCGTCCACGGCCCCCTTCATGAACCCCATCGCCAGGGACAGCGCGGTCGCCACGACGATGGCCACGCCGACGGCGCCGATGCCGATCATCAGTGCGGGGCGGGCGCCGTAGACCACGCGCGACCACAGGTCCTGGCCGGTGCGGTTGGTGCCCATCCACCAGTCCGTACTGGGCCCCTGGAGCACGAAGTTGACGCCCGAGATCTCCTTGCCCTCGTCGCGCCAGACGCTGCGGATGCTGCGCTCGCCCTCGCCGGCGGTGTTCAGGTAGGGGGCGAAGGCCGCGCCCAGGCCGATGATGACGATGATGATGATGCCGATCGTGCCGCCCGGCTGCAGGCGGATGAAGCGCTTCGTGAAGACCCAGGCCGACGACAGGCGCGTTCGCTCGTCGTCAACGCCTCCGAGTCCGAGGTCGTCCGTGACAGCGGTCGCTGAGGTCATGTCGGTGCCCCCGTCCTAGTACCGGATCCGCGGATCGATGTAGGCGTATCCGACATCCACGAGGATGCGGACGACCATGAACCACGTGGCGAAGATGAGCGCCGTCGCCTGGATGACCTGGAAGTCGCGGTCGCCCACGTTATTCACGATCCACCAGCCGAGGCCGGGGATGTTGAAGAGGGCCTCAATGATGACCGAGCCGCCCAGGATCAGGCCGAACTGCAGGCCCGCGATGGTGAAGACCGTGATCATCGAGGGGCGGAAGGTGTGCCGCCCGATGATGATCAGCTCGCGCAGTCCCTTTGCCCGCGCCGTGCGCACGTAGTCGCTGCGCATCACCTCGAGCATGGAGGAGCGCGCGATGCGGGCGAGGTAGCCCGCGCTCGACAGTCCGAGCACGATCGCCGCGATGCCCATGATCTGGAGGTGCGTCGCGGGTTCAGCCCAGCCTGTCCAGTCCGGCACCCAGCGCTGTTGCCAGAAGAAGGCGGGCAGCGCCACGATCAGCGTTCCGATCCAGAAGTTGGGGATGCTCAGGGCGAGGATCGCGAAGAACCGCGCCATGTAGTCGCTCAGCTTCCCGGCGCGGATCGCCGAGAGCACCCCGATGGGGATGCCGATGCTCATGCTGAAGACGATGCTCAGCATCCCCAGCTGGACCGTGTTCCCCAGCCTCCACCAGATCTCGTCCGCGATGGGCTTGGGCGGCACGATCTCCTGGCCGAAGTCGCCCTTGAAGATCTCCGAGGCCCACTTCCAGTACTGCTCCGCGGTGCAGGCGATGTCGCCCGCGAAGTTCGTGGACTTGTCGCAGATGTCGAGCCCCAGCTCCCGCCGGAGGCCCTCGATGCAGGTCTGGTCGGCCACGCCGGAGGCGCCGCAGCGAACCGCGGCGGCATCGCCCGGGATGACGCGCATGAACACGAACACGAGGATCGAGACGGCGATGACCGTCAGGGGAAGGAGGATCAGCCGCTGGATGACGTAGGTTCGCACGGACCACCGCCTGCCCGATGTGGGGAAAGAGAGGGGCTTCCGCGGACTATAACGCCCTTGGAAGCCCCTCGTTCGTTTCCTGGTCCCGAGGGCTAGCCCTCGAGGTAGACGTTCTGCGCGCGGAAGATGCCGAACGCCGCCGTCTGGTCGCCGTCGGGCGGCAGCGGGACGTTCTTCAGCCGCGAGCCCACGGCCACGTACTTCGTCGTGCCCGTCGGCAGCGGGAGCGTGCAGCAGTAGCGCGTGAAGATGCGCCGCTGCATCTCCTTGAGAATCTCGGCGCGCTCCTCGTCGTCGGTCGTGGCGGCCTGCGCGTCCGCGTAGTCCTGGATCTCCCGGGCGTAGGGATGGGTGATCTCCAGCGCCGCGCGCACGGCCTCGCCCTGCGGCCCGCCGCCGGTTTCGGCGTAGTTCGGGTTGTCGGGGTTGACCCACGGGTCGGAGATGTTGACGCCCTTGTACCAGTTGCCGCCCCAGATGGCGCCGTAACCGTCCGGCGTGTAGGCGACCAGCGCGTTCCAGTCCGGCATCGTCGAGATCGCGTTGTTGCCGGCGATGAAGAAGTGCCAGTCCTTGGTGCCGGTGGGGCCGTTGGCCGAGGCGATGTAGGTCGCCAGCTCAAGCGGGTTGTAGTTCACCTTCACCCCGAGGGAGTCCTCGAAGCTCTGGCCGATGAACTGCACGTAGCTGTAGTCCGGGATCCAGGCCGCGACCGTCGTGTCGAGCTCGGGGAAGATCTCGGGGCCGTTGTTGGCCTCCCAGAGCTGCCGCGCGCCCTGCGGGTCGTAGACCTGGTAGCCGCGGATCTCCTCCTGGGAGAGCGCGTACTTGGGGAACGCCGAGGGGCTGACGGGGGCGCTGCGCCGGCCTTCGCCGCCGAGCACCACGTCGATGTAGCCGTCCCAGTCCATGGCCATCGAAAGGGCCTTCGAGAGCTCGGGATAGGGCGTCCACTTGGCCGCCGCCATCTGGATCATGCGCGAGCCGTCGTCGATGGCGGGGCCCGTCTGGATGTTGACGTTGGGCTGGCCTTCCCACTGCTCGGCCGTGATCTTGTCGATCCCGCCGTAGTAGTCGGCGTCGCCGGCGAGGAAGCGGGACTGCGCCGCGGCGCCGTCCGTGATGATGACCGCCTCCATCTCGTCGATGTAGGGGAAGTCGTGGTTGTAGCGGGTGCCGGGCAGGTCCTGCTCGGGATGCTCGTAGTAGTTCGGGTTGCGCTTCAGCGCCATGCGCGTCTCCGAGGCTTCGGAGAACATGTAGGGGCCGCTGCCCGCGTTGATGCCCGAGACCTGGCCGAGGTCGCCCGACTCTTCCGCCTGGATGCGCTCCGGCGCGGCCACGACGAGCGAGGCGGCGGCGAAGGCGCGCAGGTTGGAGGCGAACGCCTTGTTCTGGTTGATGCGCAGGGTCAGGTTGTCCGGCGTGTCGAAGGTCGCGCCCTGGTTCGGGTCCATGAACGAGAAGAAGAGCTCGTTCACGTTGGAGCCGCGGTTGGCGCGGGCGTCCGGGTAGCGGGCCAGGTTGAAGGCCCAGTCCTCGGAGGTCACCTCGCGGCCGCCGGCGGCCTCGGGGTTGTAGCGCACGCCCTCGCGCAGGTTGAAGACCAGCGTCTCCTGGTCGACCTGCTCCCAGCTCTGCGCCGCATCCGGGTAGAACTGGTCGTTGACGATCGAGAACGCCATCAACTGGCTGTAGGTCTGCGCCATCCCGAAGGGGAAGGTGATCGTGATGGCCGGGTCGAAGCCGGTCGGGTAGGCCCGCTCCGTCCAGTTGAGCTTCCCGCCGTAGCGCGAGCGGTCCTCGGGGGCGGCGGTCGCCTCGGCGGCGGTGTCGTCGCCTCCGGCGTCGCCGCCGTCGTCCGCGTCCGCGGCCTGCGTGGCTTCCGCGGCCTGGGTGGCCGCCGCCTGGGTGGCCGCGGGAGCGGCGCTGTCATCATCGTCGTCATCGTCGCCGCAGCCCGCGAGGATCGCGGCGGAGCCGGCCGCGAGCGTCGCCCCGCCCGCCAGCACGCGCCTTCGCGAGACGCGCCTGCGCCAGTACTTGCCCCAATAGCCGTCTTTCAAGTCGTCCCTCCTCAGGACTGGTTTTGCGCCGCTCCTATTGGGAACGCGCGCCATGCGCGGGGCATGGCCGCCCCGCGCGGATTCGGCGCATTGTACCCGCGCTCGCGCAGGAGGCAAGCGGTCAAGCCCGCCCCGCGCGTGCGACGGACTGCGCCGGAGCGGGCGCCCGCCGCCGGACAAGCCACGGCCCCGGCATCGCGATCCGGGACCGCGACGCCGGGGCCGGCTGGTGGGACAGCGGCTGGGAGGCTAGCCCTCCAGCCAGATGTTGTGCGCCCGCCACATGCCGAACGCCGCCGTCTGGTCGCCGTCCGGCGGCGCGGCAGGCCCTTCAGCCGCGAGCCGACCGCGACGTACTTCGTCGTGGGCGTGGGCAGCGGGAAGGTGCAGCAGTAGCGCGTGAAGATGCGCCGCTGCATCTCCTTCAGGATATCGGCGCGCTCCTCGTCGTCGAAGGTGGCGGCCTGCGGTCCGCGTAGTCCTGCAGTTCCCTGGCGTAGGGGTGGGTGATCTCCAGCGCCGCGCGCACGGCCTCGCCCTGCGGCCCGCCGCCGGTTTCGGCGTAGTTCGGGTTGTCGGGGTTGACCCACGGGTCGGAGATGTTGACGCCCTTGTACCAGTTGCCGCCCCAGATGGCGCCGTAGCCGTCCGGCGTGTAGGCGACCAGCGCGTTCCAGTCCGGCATCGTCGAGACGGCGTTGTTGCCGGCGATGAAGAAGTGCCAGTCCTTGGTGCCGGTGGGGCCGTTCGCGGAGGCGATGTAGGTCGCCAGCTCAAGCGGGTTGTAGTTCACCTGCACGCCGAGGGAGTCCTCGAAGCTCTGGCCGATGAACTGCACGTAGCTGATGTCCGGCGCCCAGGCGGCGACGGTCGTGTCGAGCTCGGGGAAGATCTCGGGGCCGTTGTTGGCCTCCCAGAGCTGGCGCGCGCCCTGGGGGTCGTACACCTGGTAGCTGCGGATCTCCTCCTGGGAGAGCGCGTACTTGGGGAACGCCGTCGGGCTGACGGGGGCGCTGCGGCGGCCCTCGCCGGCGAGCACCACGTCGATGTAGCCGTCCCAGTCCATCGCCATCGAAAGGGCCTTCGAGAGCTCGGGGTAGGGCGTCCACTTGGCCGCCGCCAGCTGGATCATGATCCCGCCGTCGTCGATCGCCGGCCCGGTCAGGATGTTGACGTTGGGCTGGCCTTCCCACTGCTCGGCGTCGATCTTGGAGACCGCGCCGTAGTAGTCGGCGTCGCCCGCGAGGAAGCGCGCCTGCAGGGCGGCGCCGTCGGTGATGATGACCGTCTCCATGCTGTCGATGTAGGGGAAGTCCCGGTTGAAGCGGGTCCCCGCGATCTCCTCGGGATGCTCGTAGTAGTTCGGGTTGCGCTTGAGCGAGATGCGCGTCTCCGACACGTCGTCGAACATGTAGGGGCCGGTGCCCGCGTTGATGCCCGAGACCTGGCCGAGGTCGCCCGACTCCTCCGCCTCGAGGCGCTCCGGCGAGACGACCACGAGCGAGGCCGCGGCGAAGGCGCGCGTGTTCGAGGCGAACGCCTTGTTCTGGTTGATCCGCAGCGTCAGGTCGTCCGGCGTGTCGAAGGTCGCGCCCTGGCTCTCGTCCATGAACGAGAAGAAGAGCTCGTTGACGTTCGAGCCGCGGTTGGCGCGGGCGTCCGGGTAGCGCCGCAGGCTGATGTACCAGTCTTCCGAGGTCACCTCGCGCCCGTCGGAGGCCTCCGGGTTGAAGCGCACGCCCTCGCGCAGGTTGAAGACCAGCGTCTCCGGGTCGACCTGCTCCCAGCTCTGCGCCGCGTCCGGGTAGAACTCGTCCTCGGTGATGGAGAACGCCATCAGCTGGCTGTAGGTGGTCGACATGCCCTGCGGGAAGGTGATCGTGATCGAGGGGTCGAAGCCCGTCGGGTAGGCCACCAGGCTGTAGTTCAGCGTCCCGCCGTAGCGCGAGCGGTCCTCGGGGGCGGCGGTCGCCGTGGCGGCGGCATCGTCGCCTCCGGCGTCGCCGCCGTCGCCGCCGTCGTCCGCGTCGGCCGCCTGCGTGGCTTCCTCGGCGGCCTGGGTGGCCGCCGCCTGGGTGGCCGCGGGAGCGTCGCCGCCGTCGTCATCGTCGTCGTCGCCGCAGCCCGCGAGGATCGCCGCGGAGCCGGCGGCGAGCGTCGCTCCGCCCGCCAGCACGCGCCTTCGCGAGACGCGCCTGCGCCAGTACTTGCCCCAATAGCCGTCTTTCACGTCGTCCCTCCTTTGGGATCGGCTTCCACCGCGAGGGCGCACGCCCCCGATGCGGATTTGCGATAGTGTACTCCCCGTGTCAACGGGTGTGGCGTTCGCGCGCGCGGCCGGTCAGCTGCGGTCCGGCGTGTTGTCGAATCCCGCCGTGATGGGCGCGTCCACGCGCTGGCCCGCGCGCCCTTCCGGCGCGTAGCCCTCGACGACCTCGCCCAGCCGCCCGCGCTCCGCCGCCGCCGCGATCTCCGGCGGCTGGCCCGGCATGGAGGCGACGTGCACCGTCTGCGTGGGGAAGGCGAACTCGACGCCGAGGTCCTGCGCCAGCCGCATGATGTCGAGGTTGAGCACGTGCCGCGTGCGCAGTTCCTCGTTCCAGTCCGAGGCGCGGATGAAGCAGTAGACGAGGACGTCGAGCGAGACCGCGCCGAAGCCGTGGAACTCGACGATGTAGTAGTCCTTGCGCATCCCCGGGTTGGCGCGGATGAGGGCGCGCACGCCCTCCACGAACGCCTGCACCTGGTCCGGCGTGGTGTGGTAGGCGATTCCCAGCGTCGTCTTGTAGCGGCGCCACTCGCGCAGGCCCATGTTGTCCACGTGGGCATCGACGATGCGGGCGTTGGGCACGCTCACGACCGAGTTGTAGAAGGTGCGCACGCGCGAGGAGCGGAAGCCGACGTGCTCGACGGTCCCCTCGATGTTCCCCAGCACGACCCAGTCGCCGACCTGGAAGGGGCGGTCGGCGAAGATGGTGACGCCTCCGAGCAGGTTGCGGAAGGTGTCCTGGGCGGCCAGGGCGATGGCCAGGCCGCCCAGCCCCAGCCCCGCCACCAGCGAGGTCACGTTCACGCCGAGGTTGCCGAGAATGAAGAGCGCCCCGATGAGCACCACCGCGCCCTTGAGGGCCGTGTTGACGAGCGGCACGAGCTGATCGTCGAAGCGGCTCTCGGTCAACTCCGCCCGCCGCTCCAGCACGTTCGTGAAGATGTCGATGCCGCGGAAGCCGAGCCACACGAGCGCGCCCGCCCCGAAGAGGATGGCGACCTGGTTGACGACGTTCTCGACGTTCGCGTGGAAGTCGAGGGCGGGGAAACCGAGCAGGACCGTGATCGCCACCACGAGCGCCCACAGCGCCCGCCCCAGCCGCCCGCGCTCGCGGTCCCAGAAGGCGCGGTCGGCCTCGCCCACGCGCGCCCGCACGTACAGCTTGAGCGCCTGCGTGACGGCGATCTGCGCCACGATCGCGATGGCGATGAGGATGCCGATGCCGACGTACTGCTCGATCTCGATGCCGAGGTAGGTCGTCGTGTGCCAGTCGCTGGGGAACACCAATGTCCTCCGCTCCCGCGTAGCCTATCATCTGTCAAGGTGAGTAAGCACCTTCACGTCCCAAATCCACCGGAGCCGCCAACGGCCAACAGCCAGGAGTCTTCCCCATGCCCCATCGCCCCTTCGTCCAGCTCGCCTACCACGTCCCCGACATCTTCGAGGCGGCCGAACGCTGGGCCGCCGAGCGCGGGGCCGGCCCCTTCTACGTGAACGAGCACATCCCCGTGGAGCGCGCCCTCTACCGCGGCGAGCCCGCCGAGTTCGACCACTCCTCCGCCTACGGGCAGATGGGCGAGGTCATGCTCGAACTGGTCCAGCAGAACAACGACGGCCCCTCCGGCATGCGCGACATGTACGCGCCCCACGAGCAGGGCCTCCACCACTGCGCCACCATCGTCCCCGATTTCGCGGAGGAGCTGGCGCGCTACGAGGCGCTCGGCTACATCGTCGCCAACCGTTTCTGGCTCGCGGGCGGCATGGAGTTCGCCTTCATCGACACGGTCGCGGCCTATGGGCACATGGTCGAGGTGTACGAGGGCCAGCCGGGGCTGCTCGGCTTCTACGCGGCGATCAAGGCCGCCGCCGAGGGCTGGGACGGCTCCGACCCCATCCGCCGCGTCGCCGACCTGGCCCGCTGACCCCGCGCACTGGGCTAGCAGGGGCTACGGGGCCGACCCCGGCATCACGTAGGTCGACATCGGCGCGTCCTCGAAGCGCAATCCCTCCTGGTCCCGGTCCAGCCTCGTGAGCGTCAGCGCGAACGGCTCCAGGTACTCCGCGCCGCCCTCGGCCACGCGGAAGGGCCGGTCGTGGCCGGGGTAGATGACCTCCGCCGCGCTCAGCGCCTTGGCCACGCTCTCGCGCGCCTGCGAGAGCGACCCGAACACGATCGGCGGCTGCCCCGACTCCAGCACCCACGGCGAGTGGACGGCGTCGCCGGAGACGCAGGCCGTGCCCGCCGCCGTCTCCACCAGCAGCCCGATGCTGCCCACGGAGTGCCCGGGCAGTTCGATCACGCGCACGCCCGCCGCCAGCTCGTCGCCCTCCGCCACTTCGCCGACGCGCGCCGTCTCCAGCGCGAGGCCCGTCCAGCGCGGCGTGGCCCAGTCGTTCTCGTGGGGCGCGCTCGCGTAGCGCCGCTCGCGCGGGTGGAGCAGCACCTCGGCGCGCTCGAAGCAGTCGAAGTTCTGGGCGTGGTCCCAGTGCGCGTGCGTGAGCGCGACGGCGTCGATGTCCGCCGGCGTCAGGCCGCGCTGTTCGAGCGCCGGGGCGAGGAAGCGCCGCCTGCCCACGTGCGAGGGGTCGACCAGGATGCGCCGCCCCTCCGACTGCACCAGCGTCGTCGCGCAGAAGCCCACGCTCCCCGTATCCGTCCCGAACGCGGAGCCCGGCAGCAGCACCTCGACGGTGGCCATGCGGGCAATCCTACCCCTCGGTCCGCCCCCACCGCACCCGGAACCGCGCCCCGCACCCCGCGCACGACTCCGCTCCCGCCTCCTCAAGCCGCACCCCGCAGCGCGGGCAGAATCGCGCGCCCTCTTCGCCAGCGCCGGCGCCGGCGCCCTCCATCCGCCGCAGCACGGGGACCGCGAGCGTGACCGCGATCCCCACGACCAGCACCCCGACGTACGCCCGCCAGAAGGCGTCCCCGTCGGGCGGCCCCCAGATCGCCCACAGCGTCCCCGACGCGACGAGGACGTTCAGGGCGTACGCCGCCCACGCCGCTCCGCGGCCTCGTCCGCGCGGCGCGAAGACGGCCACGAGGCTCGCGTGCGTCGCCGACACCGCCAGCGTGATCTCCGTCCCGAACGCCTGCCAGACCCGATCGTCGTTCGGATCGCCTCCCCAGATCAGCGCCAGGACGAACGCGAATCCGGCAATCCCCAGTGCGATGCCGGCGGGCGGGAGCGCCCACAGCTTGCCCCGCTCCCACGCCAGCCCGCACGACAGCGCGATCGCGCTTGTCCCCAGCACCGACAGCGCCGTCAGCAGCAGGTTCCCTTCGGTGTCGCCCAGTTCGTCCTGCGCGACCGCCACGACGCCCATGACCGCGCTCGCCGCCAGCGACCCCAGCAGCACCCGCAGGGCCCACCGCCGCAGCACGCGCCGCCCGTCTCCGCTCGCCAGGCGCCTCATGCCCGCGATGGTCCGCCCCGCCCCTGGCTTCCGTCAACGTTCCGGCCTTCCCTCACCCTTCCCCTCCGCCCCGCGTACAATCCCCCGCAGCCCCACCCCCGGAGGTCGCCCATGAGTCGCGAGCAACTGGTCGAGATGGCCCGCCGCGAGGTCGAGAACCTCGCCGCCGATCGCATTGACCTGGCGGAGGACGTCTACCGGATTCCGACCAGCGCCTACTACGACCCCGATCGCTGGCGGCTCGAAGTGGACCGCATCTTCAAGCGCCTGCCCCTCGCCCTCGGCTTCTCCTGCGAGCTGCGCGAGCCGGGCGACTACCGCGCCCTCGAAGTGGTGGGCGTGCCCGTGCTCATGGTGCGCGACCCCGACGGCGAGGCGCGCGCCTTCGTGAACATGTGCAGCCACCGCGGGGCCATCGTCGTCGATGAGGGCGGCGGCAACTCGCGCGGCTTCCGCTGCCCCTACCACGCCTGGAGCTACGACCTGAAGGGCGCGCTCGTCTCGGTCTTCGACTCCGGCAACTTCGGCGACATCGACAAGTCGTGCTACGGCCTCACGCCGCTGCCCACGGCCGAGCGCGCGGGCCTCGTCTGGGTCACGCTCAATCCCGGCTCGGACGTGGACATCGACCTCTTCCTCGCGGGCTACGGCGAGATGCTGGGCCACCTCGGCTTCGCGGACTCGCACGTGATCGGGCGGCAGAACCTCGACGGCCCCAACTGGAAGGTCGCCTACGACGGCTACCGCGACCTCTACCACATCCCCATCCTCCACCGGAACAGCTTCGGCCCGGACTCGGCCTACCAGCCGGACTACTACGCCTGGGGCTCGCACGTGCGCATGGTCTCGCCCACGCGCTTCGCGCGGGCGGCGGACCTGCCCGAGGACCAGTGGCGGACGGAGGACCTGACGCCCGGCATCTGGACGATCTTCCCGAACATCTCCATCGCCGGCGGGCGCGGCTCCGCCGCCTACGACGGCGAGGGCGGGGCGACGCCCTTCATGGTCTCGCAGATGTTCCCCGGGAGGACGCCCGAGGAGTCCGTCACCATCCAGAACTTCCTCCTCCCCGAGGAGCCCGACCCCGCCGACGAGGAGCGCTACGCCGAGATCATGAAGATGTACTACGACGTCGTCCTCGACGAGGACTACTACACCGGCCTCCGCGTGCAGCGCGCCCTCAAGACGGGGGCCAAGGACCACTCCCTCTTCGGGCGGAACGAGGGCGGCGGGCAGATGTTCCACAAGTGGGTGCAGGCGCTCATCGACACCGAGGACGCGGACCTGAACGCCCTGCTGGAGCGCGGCGTCGAGGCGTAGCGGGGCATCTTCCCTGCGGCTACGCGCTCTCCCCTCGCGGCGCTATCCGTACGGAACGCGATCAATCGGGCCGGTCCCGAAAAAACGCTGGTAGGCTTGCCCGCGCGGGGGTGCCGCCATGAAGGGCTCGGAGTACATCGCCAAAAGCTGGCTGGCCTACGGGGTCGAGGCCATCTTCCTCGTGCCCACCAACCTCTTCGATTCGCTGGTGATGCTCGAAGGGACGGGCGTGCGCCGCATCCTCAGCCACGGGGAGAAGGCCGCCGCCTACATGGCCGACGGCTACGCCAAGGCGGCGGGGCGGCCCGGCATCGTCATCAGCCAGGGCGGGCCGGGCGCGACCAACCTCGCCGCCGGGCTCGCGGAGCCGTGGCAGGCCTCCACGCCCGTCATCGCCTTCACCGGGGCGCGCTCCGGCGCGCAGGCGCACAAGAACGCCTACCAGGACGTGCGCGCCCACTTCGAGAGCGTCACCAAGTTCAGCGCGGACGTGACCCGCCCGGAGCGGCTCGCCGACCTCATCCCGCAGGCGTTCCGCGAGGCGACATCCGGCGATCCCCGGCCCGTCCACCTCGCCATCGCCGCCGAGGCGGAGGCGGGCGAGGCCGATCTGCCCGAGCCCGCGGGCGACCCCCGCTACGCCGCCTGCCCCGCCGTCCGCCCCGAGCCCCCCGCGGAGGGCGTCGAGGAGGCGCTCGCGCTGCTGCTCGGGGCCGAGCGGCCCGTCATCATCGCGGGCGGCGGCGTCATGACCTCGGGCGCGTGGCCGGAGCTGATCGAGCTGGCGGAGAAGCTGGCCATCCCCGTCGCCACCTCCCTCTCGGGGAAGGGCGCGATCAACGAGAACCACCCGCTCTCGGTGGGCGTGCTCGGCTCCTACGCGCGCAAGTCGGCCAACGAGATCGTGGCCGACGCCGACCTCGCCCTCATCGTGGGCACGCGCACGGGCAGCCAGAGCACGAACGGCTGGACGCTGCCCGGCCCCGGCGCGGACATCATCCACGTCAACGTCAATCCCTCCGAACTGGGCCGCAACTTCCCCGCCGCCACGAAGGTCGCCGTCGCCGCCGACGCGAAGGCGGCGCTCGCGGGCCTCGCGGCCGCCGCGGGCGACCGCGTGCGCCCGCCCGGCGAGTGGGTCGCCGAGGTGCAGCGCATCGTGCGCCGCTGGTGGGAGGGCAAGGAGCCCCTGCTCGCCTCCGCCGACGCGCCCATCCGGCCCGAGCGCCTCTGCCGCGAACTGACGGAGACGCTGCCGGACGACGCCGTCATCGTCGCGGACACGGGCTACGCCGCCGCCTGGGCGGGCGCGTTCGTCGAACTGCGCCGTCCGGGCAAGCGCTTCCTCCGCTGCGAGGGCTCGCTCGGCTGGGCGCTGCCCGCCTCCATCGGGGTGAAGGCGGCGGCGGGCGAGACGCCCGTCGTCTGCTTCACGGGCGACGGCGGTTTCTGGTACCACCTCGGCGAGCTTGAGACGGCCGTCCGCTACGGCCTGAACGTCGTCTACGTCGTGCTCAACAACCACGCGCTCGCCTTCGACACGCACATCCTCGACTTCCGCTTCGAGAGCAAGGCGTACGAGCTGGCCGAGTTCGGCGACGTCGACTTCTCCGCCGTGGCCCGCGCGGTCGGCTGCGAGGGCGTGCGCGTGACCGACCCCGCGCGGCTGCGCGGGGCCATCGAGGACGCGCTGGGGAACGCGCGCCCGACGGTCATCGACGTGGTCATCGACCACGACGCGGTCGCGCCCGTGACCGCCTACGACCGCGCGGGGCGCCGCGAGCGCATGGTCCTCGACGACCTGGACGAGATCGTGACCAGCCGCGCGGGCGGCGGCCCGCCCCCGTGACGGCCCAGCCGCCCCTTCCCCGCCACCGTCCCCTGGCCGCGCGCCTCCTGCCCGCGCGCTACTACTACGGCTGGTACGTGGTGGCGGGCGTGGCCCTGGTCATGCTCTGCGGCATCGGCGTGGGCTACTACGGGCTCGCCGTCTTCCTGAAGCCGCTGCAGACGGCGCACGGCTGGTCGAACGCGAGCGTGAGCGGGGCGACGGCCCTCTACTTCGTCATCTCCGGGATCTCCGCCGCCGCCGTGGGGCCCGCGATCGACCGGCGCGGCCCCATGCCCTATCTCACCGCGGGGCTGCTGCTGACCGCCGTGACGGTGGGCTGCATCGGCTTCGTGGAGGAGTTGTGGCAGCTGTATGTGGTCTACGCCGCGCTCGCCGCCGCCTTCGGCATGGCGGGAGGCGTCTCGACGAACGTGATCATGGCGCGCTGGTTCATCCGCCGCCGCGCCCGCGCCATGAGCATCTCCGCGACGGGCGTCTCCTCGGCGGGGGTCATCCTGCCGCCGCTGGTCGCCTGGCTGATCGGCTCCGGCGGGCTCGAACTGGCGACGCCCGTGATCGCCGTCTTCACGCTGGTCGTGGGCCTGCCCATCGTCTTCCTCGTGCTCGTCTGGGACCCGAGCCAGATGCGCCTGCCGCCCGACGGGGCCGTACCCGCCGCCGGCCCGCCCCCCTCCGCCGCCCTCAGCGAGGCGGTGCAGACGCGCCGCTGGACGCTTCCCCAGGCGATGCGCACGCTCTCCTTCTGGGCGCTGGCGATTGCCTTCGTGCTCGTCCTGCTCGCGCAGACCGGCTTCCTCATCCACGAGATCGCGTTCCTGGAGGAGCGCACCGGCTCGCGCACGTCGGCCTCGCTCGCGCTCAGCATCGGGGCGATCGGCAGCATCGTCGCGCGGCTCATCGTCGGGGGCTTCGCCGACGCCCTCAGCAAGCGCCACCTGACCGCCGGGCTGTTCGCCTTCCAGGCCGCGTCCGTGCTCCTCATGGCGCACATCGACACCGCCGCCACGAACTACCTGTTCGCGCTCGACCTTCGGCCTCACCATCGGCAACGTGTACATGATGCAGTCGCTGCTCACGAGCGAGATCTTCGGCTACGTCTCCTTCGGGGCCGTGTTCGGGATGATCTCGTTCACGAGCCAGGTGAGCAGCGGCGCGGGACCGCTGCTCGTGGGCCTGCTGGAGGAGGCCACGGGCGGCTACGAGACGCCCTTCCTCGTGACCGCGGGCGTCACGCTGGCCGCCGCCGTGGTCGTGCTGCTCGCGCGGCCCGTGCGCCCGCCGGACGGCGAGGCGTCTCCCGCCTACCCGCCCGCGTAGAGCCCGCGCTCGCGGATGTAGGCGGCGACCTCCGCGGGAACGTCAGCGCCGCCGTCTTTCCCCGCCGCGATCCGCGCCCGCACGTCGCTGGAGGCGATGCGGCCGTGCTCCGCGTCGAGCGGCGCGATGACGATGCGGTCCGCCCAGCGCGAGGCCCGCTCCGCCACGTACGCCTCCATCTCCGCGACGGTCACGTCCCCGCGGTTCGCGGCGATCACGCGGTGGCGCGCGAAGAACGGGTCCAGGTCCGCGTCCATCGGCCCCTCGTAGTAGCGCCCGTCGAAGAGGCGTACGAGCGTGTCGTGCCCGAGGACGAAATCGAACGCCGCTTCCGGCCACGCCGCCCGCAGCGCCGCCGCCTGGTCGACGATGCGCGCCTGGTTGGCGGCCAGCACGGCCAGCCCCGGGCGGGAGGCGCGCGCGGCCAGCAGCATCGCGATGCGGTCCGCCAGCGGCGCGCCCTCGACGCCCTTGGCCACGTTGCGCGTGGTGAGCAGCGCCGCGCCCCCCTCGACGCCCGCTGCTTCTTGCGCCAGGGCGAGCAGGCGCAGGTGCGCGCGCGTGGGCGGGTTGAAGGCGGAGGGCAGCACGGCCCAGCCGCCCCGCAGCGCCCGGTCCGCGTCGAAGCGCGCGGCGGCGGGCGCCTCCAGCCGCGCCAGCGCCTCCAGCCGCTCGCCGTGCGTCGTCGCCATCCCGCGATTCTAGGCGCTCGCGGACGTTCAACCGCGCCGCTCTTGCCTCCCCGCCCCGCGGCCCCGTAGCGTGGCGGGCGTGCCGGTTTCCCGGACGCCGCTGGCCGTGCTGCTCCTCGGCGTGCTCGGCGTCTCCTGGGCGGCCATCTTCGTGCGCCTCGCCGGGGAAGCGCCCGCCCTCACGATCGCCGCCTGGCGCCTGCTCATCGCCGCGGGACTGCTGCTGCTGTTCGTGGCCGCGGCGCGCGCCCGCGGGAAGCTGGCCCTGCCGCCCCGATCGAGCCTGCCCCTGCTGGCGCTCTCCGGCGTCTTCCTCGCGGGCCACTTCTGGAGCTGGTTCGCCTCGCTGGAGCGCACGTCCGTCGCTTCCAGCGTCGTCATCGTGGGGCTGCAGCCGCTGCTGGGCGCGCTCATCGCCTACGCCGTCCTGCGCGAGCGGCCCAGCCCGCGCGAGTACGCCGGGCTGGCGGTCGCCATCGCCGGCCTCGTCTGCATCGCCGCCACCGACCTCGCGCGCGGCGTCGAGTTCTTCATCGGCGACCTGCTGGCCTTGCTCGCCGCCCTCTTCGTGGCGGTCTCCCAGACGATCCGGCGCAAGACGCGCGGGGAAACCGGCGCGGTTCCCTACTCCGCCGTCGCCTACGCGTCCGCCGCCGTCACGCTCTGGCTGGCGGTGCTCATCGTGCGCCCCGCGATCGGCGGCTTCGGGGCGGAGGCGTGGACGTTCATCGTGCTGCTCGCGCTCGTGCCCCAGCTCATCGGGCACACGTCCATCAACTACGCGCTGGGGCACCTGCGCGTCGTGACCGTCGGGCTCGCGATCCTCGGGGAACCGCTGCTGGCGACGCTCTACGCGATCCCCGTGCTCGGCGAGACGCCGCCCGCCGGGGTGCTCGCGGGCGGGCCGCTGATCGTGGCGGGCGTGGCCATCGGGCTCAGCGGCGCCCGCTCCCGCGAGCGCGCCGCGCCGCCAGCGTGAGCGCCGTCAGGTCCGGGGGCGTCTCGATGGCGCGGCGGATGGCGGCCTCGTGCTCGCCGTCGTGCTCGGCCCAGATTGCGAGGCAGGCGCGGACCGTGAAGGTGTGCGGGGCGCCCAGGGGGGCCGTGGCGCCGGCGATGCGCACCTCCCGGTCGAGCGCCGCCTGCGGCAGGGCCGCCAGCGCCTCCACCGCCGCTTCCCGCGAGGCGCGCATCGTCGCCGCCAGTTCCGTGATCCCCTGCTCCGCCACCCCTTCCATGAGCCTGATCCGCCGCGCCTCCAGCGCCGCCGCCTCCCGCGCGTTCCCCACCCACAGTTCCTCCCCCGGACGCCGTGCCGCGTCCGCCAGCTCGATGACGATTCCCTCGAAGGTCGCCACGTGCCGGACGTGGTCGAGCGCCGTCCAGTCGTCGTCCGCGGCCCGCCGCGCCCAGAAGTCGTCCGGTACGGACGCGATCAGCCCCTCCAGCACGTGACGTCTGGCGGCGGCGCGCTCGAACAGCGTTCGCACCTCCGGGATTGCGACCATGCCCCAACTCTGCCAGAACGCCCGCCGCCCCGCGACCTGCCCCTGACGCGATCGCGGGCTACACTGGCCGAGGTGCGCCTCCTCCTCTTCGACATCGACGGCACCCTCGTCCGGACCGGCGGGGCGGGCCGCCATGCGATGGCCGCCGCCTTCGTCGCCGAGTACGGCCTTGACGCTATCGACGGCGTCCCGATCGACGGGCGCACCGACACGGGCATCTTCGCCGACGCGCTCAGGATCGCGGGCATCGAGCCCACGCCCGACGCCATCGCGCGCATCACCGCCGCCTACCTGGACCGCTTCCCCGAGTCCCTCCGCACCCACGATGGGCGCGTCCTCGGCGGCGTCACCGAACTCCTCGACGCCCTCGAACCCGCGCCCGCCGCGGTCGGCCTCGCCACCGGCAACGTCGCCCGCGGCGCCGAACTGAAGCTGCGCCACTTCGGCCTCTGGGAGCGCTTCGCCGCGGGCGGCTACGGCGACGTCTCGCCCGACCGCACGAAGGTCGTGGCCGCCGCCATCGCGAACCTCGCCCGCGCCGCGAACGTCGAGCCCGACGCCGCCAGCGCCATCGTCATCGGCGACACGCCCCGCGACGTCAGCGCCGGGCACGCGGCGGGCGCGCGCGTCCTCGCGGTCGCGACGGGGAACTACGGCGAGGCCGCCCTGCGCGAGAGCGGCGCCGATTTCGTCCTGCCCGACCTGCGCGACACCGAGGCCGCGCTCGCCATCCTGCTCGGTTAGGCGCCCAGCGCCGCGATGCGCTCGCGCAGGCCGTCCGCCCGCGCTTGCGCCTGCGCCAGCCGGTCGCGTTCGCCCTGGACGACCGCCGCGGGCGCGCGTTCGAGGAAGCGCTCGTTGGCGAGCTGCTTCTCCAGCCGCGCGATCTGGCCGTCCGCGTCCGCCAGTTCGCGTTCGAGCCGCTCGCGTTCGGCCGTGCGGTCGACCTCCGGCAGGGCCAGCGCCACCTCCGTGTCGCCGACGCGCGCGAAGGCGTACTCGCCGGGGGGAAGCTCCGCGTCCGCGCCCGTCACCAGCGGCTCGACGCGCGAGGTGAAGGCGGTCGCCGCCGCGGTCTCGCGCAGCGCCGCCGCCATCCCGCCCGCGCGCAGGCGGACCGCCGGGCGCGCGCCCGCCTCCACGCCCTTCTCCGCGCGCAGGTTGCGGATGGCGCGGTTCACGTCGATCACGTGGCTCATGGCCGCCTCCGCCGCCTCGTCCCGCCAGACGCCCGCGCTCTTCGGGTACCAGGCCACGATCAGCGCCGGGGCGTGGTCGCCGTCGAGATGCTCGCGCAGCTTCCCCCAGAGCTCCTCGGTCACGAACGGCATGATCGGGTGGAGCAGCCGCAGGGCGTGGTCGAGGGCGTGCGCGAGCACCGCCAGCGGGCGCTCGTCGCCCTCGCGCAGGCGCACCTTGCTCATCTCCACGTACCAGTCGGCCAGTTCGCTCCAGAGGAAGTCGTGGATGCGGCGCGCCGCCTCGCCCACCTGGTAGGCGCGCAGCAGCGAATCGACGTCGCCCTCCAGCCCCTCCAGCCGCGAGAGCAGCCAGCGGTCCTCCAGCGCCAGCGCCTCGCGGTCCGCCGCGTGGGGACGTTTCAGGCGGCGTCCTTCCAGCTGCATGAGGACGTAGCGCGCCGTGTTCCAGAGCTTGTTGGCGAAGTTGCGCGCGGAGGCCATGCGCTCCTCGCTGTACTTCATGTCCTGCCCGAGCGTGCCCATCGTCAGCAGGGCGAAGCGGAAGGCGTCCGCCCCGTACTTCCCCGCCGCCACCAGCGGGTTCACGACGTTCCCGCGCGACTTCGCCATCTTCACGCCGTTCGCGTCGCGGATGAGCCCGTGGAAGATGACCGTGCGGAAGGGGATGTCGCCCTCGGGGGCGCGCTCGCGCATGTTGTAGAGCCCGAACATCACCATCCTGGCGCACCAGAAGAACATGATGTCGTAGCCCATCTGCATGTCGGTCGTGGGGTAGAAGTAGCGCAGGTCCTCGGTGTCCTCCGGCCAGCCCAGGTCGGCGTGCGGGGCCAGCGCCGAGGAGAACCACGTGTCCAGCACGTCTTCCTCCTGCCGGATGTCCGCGCTCCCGCAGGAGGCGCAGGCGTCGGGGTCGTCGACGGCGACGGTCATCTCGCCGCATTCGCAGTACCAGACGGGGATCTGGTGGCCCCACCAGAGCTGGCGGCTGATACACCAGTCGCGCAGGTTGTCGGTCCAGTTGAGGAAGGTCGCGGCCATGCGCGCGGGCACGATGCGGATGCGCTCCTCGCGGATGGCCGCGCTGGCCGCGCTGGCCAGCGAGACGCCCGGCGCGTACTCCTTGTTCACGGCCACCCACCACTGCTCGCCCGGCAGCGGCTCGATCACGGAGTCGCAGCGCTCGCAGCGGCCCACGCTGTGCGTGTAGGGCTCGGTCTTTTCGAGGAAGCCGCCGTCCTCCAGGTCGCGCACGATCGCCGTCCGCGCGTCATCGACGGTCATGCCCGCGTAGGGGCCGGCCTCGTCGTTCATGCGGCCGTCCTGGCCGATGGCCACGATCGCGTCGAGGTCGTGGCGCTGGCCGATCTCCCAGTCGAGCGGGTCGTGTCCGGGCGTGACCTTGAGCGCGCCCGTGCCGAACTCCGGCTGGATCGCATCGTCCGCCACGACGGGCAGTTCGCGGCCCATGATGGGCAGCAGCACGGTGCGCCCGATGCGGTCCTCGTAGCGCTCGTCCTCGGGGTGAACGGCGACGCCGGTGTCGGCCACCATCGTCTCCGGGCGCACGGTCGCGACGGTGACGGCGTCGGGCAGGGGCATCCCGCCCTCGCCCACGACGGGGTAGCGCACGTAGTAGAGCTCGGCCTGCTCCTCCTTGTACTCGACCTCGAGGTCGCTGAGGGCGGTGCTGCAGCGCGGGCACCAGTTGATCATCCGCAGCCCGCGGTAGATGAGCCCGTCGCGGTAGAGGTTCACGAAGGTGGTGCGCACGGCGCGCACGATGTTCGGGTCGAGGGTGAAGGTGTCGCGGCTCCAGTCGGCGCTGGCGCCCAGCTTGCGGTGCTGCTCGTAGATGCGGGGGCGCAGCCGGCGCACCCACTGCCAGACGCGCGCCTCGAACCCCTCGCGCCCGAGGTCGTGCCGCGTGAGCCCTTCCTTCGCCAGCTCGCGCTCCATCACGTTCTGGGTGGCGATGCCGGCGTGGTCCTCGCCGGGGAGCCAGAGCGTGGGCTCGCCCTGCATGCGGCGCCAGCGCACGAGCGTGTCCGTGAGCGCGTCCTCCAGCCCGTGGCCGAGGTGCAGTTCGCCGGTCACGTTCGGGGGCGGCATGACGATGCTGTAGGGCGCCTCCCCCGGGACCACCTGCGCGCGGAACCAGCCGCCCTCCTCCCAGAAGGCGTAGATGCGGTCCTCGACCGTGTCCGGCTCGTAGGCGGAGGCGAGCCGCGTGCTGGCTGGCGCGTCGCTCATCGTGCTTCCCTCATCGATACGGGAACGCCGCCTCCCGGACGGCGCGTCTCCAAAAGTGTAGCAGCGCCCTCCGTAACGCTTGCGCGGGCGGGTCAGGATTCGGCCAGCCGCGCCACGACGGCGGCGACGTTCTCCATCGCCCCGGCAGGTTCGCAACGAGCGCCTCCAGGATGTCCTGGTCGGCCATGTCGGAGATGCCCCGCACCTCGACGTAGGGCGTTCCCGAGAAGAGCGCCGCCCGCGCTCCGCCAGCGCCCTCGTAGGCGACGGCCAGCGCATCGGTGCGGGCGCGTACCTCGTCCCGGCGGACGCGGTCGGAGATGCCCTCGTCGCCGCTCGCGATCGGGGCGAGGTGGACGCGGAAGGCCGCCCCTTCCGCCTCAGCCGCCCCGGCGAGGGCTTGGCAAGGTGCTCCCCGGAGCCGTCGAACCGGGGCGGCGCATCTCCGAGCGCTTCCGAATGGAAGTCGTGCTCGACCGTGGCCGTCCCGATGACGACATCGCCCACGCGGACGGCATCGGAGAGCGCCCCCGCCACGCCCGCGCAGACAACCAGCGCGACCTCCGGCAGATGGTCGAGCAGGTGCCGCGTGGTCACGCCGAACTGGACCTTGCCGAAGCCGCCCTCGGCGAGCACGACGTCCGCGGCGGCGTACTCGCGCACGGCGACCCTGCCCGCCTCGCGCAGCGCGGGGCTCCCCCAGCGCTCATCGAAGGCCCCCGCGAGCGCGTCCGCTTCCGCGGTTATCGGCGCGACCACCAGCAGCGACATCACGTCCAGCCTATCGCAGGACCGGAGCAAGGGATGGCGCGCCCTCCGCAACGCTTGCGGGAACGGAACGAACGTTCTAGGATTGGCCTCGTCGGTGGTGAATGCGGAACACGCCCGCACTCGCTATATTCGACCTGACCCCGCGCGCTCGCGGCGGGCTGTGGAGGAAGGCATGACGTCGCAGAGTCTGGACGAACTGCTCGAAGCCGCACGGCACATCGAGATGACTGACGAGGAGCGAGAGGAGCAGCGGCGCAGTTTCGTCTACGGCAACCTCAACATCGAGAACCCTCGCGTAACTCGCGAGTTGGTTGACAGGGTCGCGGACAGGATGGCTGATGAGCAGCGGCGAAGAGCGCAGCACACGGCTGACTGATACTGAGGCTATCCCTGAACTCACCGCCGGGGAGATCGCCGAGCGCGAAGTCCGGAACGGCTTTCGTCAACAGGATCGCGTCTCGGAACTGATTGAGGATGCCGTAAGAAGTGGTGTTCCCCGATTTCGTCTCAGGCCGTCCCTCTTCGGGGAGTTGCAAGCCCTAGCCGTTGAAGGACTCGAACGCTCTCCCGGAACCTTCCGCACCGTACCGGTCTTCATTGAGGGGAGTAGCCATAACCCCCCTGCCCCAATGGATGTTCCCCGGCTCGTCGAGGACCTCTGTGACTATGTCAACGAAAACTGGGTGGCTGCGACGGCCCTCCACCTTGGCGCCTACGTCATGTGGCGAACCAACTGGATACATCCCTTCGTCGACGGCAACGGTCGTACGTCCCGTGCGATCGCCTATGTGGTGTTCTCCGCCAGGCTCGGCTATGCCGTGCCAGGCGCCCCGAGCATCCCCGCACTCATCGCCCGAGACAAACAGCCCTACTACCACGCGCTTGAAGCTGCGGATAGTGCAGACAGTGATGGACGAATTGATGTCTCAGAGATGGAGCAGTTGCTGGAGGCCCACCTGGCTACGCAACTTCTCAACGTCCTGCGGAGCGCCCGGGATTCTGGAGACGCCCGCTAACCGCTCCGTCCCAACAGCCCTAGATCGCTTCCAGGCGCCGCGCCGCCTCCGCCAGCGTCGCGTCCGACTTCGAGAACGTGAAGCGCACGAAGCGCGAGCCCGCCGCCTCGTCGTCGTAGAAGCTGGAGCCGGGCACCGGCGCGACGCCCGCCCGCTCGATCAGGTGGAGCGCGAAGGCCGTGTCGTCGCCCTCGAAGCCGAGATCGCCGAAGTCGGCCATCACG
The DNA here is from genome assembly GCA_963664025.2 of Tepidiformaceae bacterium. Lineage (GTDB taxonomy): Bacteria > Chloroflexota > Dehalococcoidia > Tepidiformales > Tepidiformaceae > UBA2991. The sequence continues at coordinate 858,874 of OY760861.2, forward strand.
TAGTAGGCGCCCTCCGGCGTGTGGCAGGCGAAGCCCGCCTCGCGCAGCGCGATCAGCAGCCGGTCGCGCTTCCGCTCGTACATCGCGCGCAGTTCGGGGTAGTACGACTCGCCCTGCTCGATCGCGACCGCCGCCGCCTGCTGCAGCGGGGCGGGCGCGCCCACGGTCAGGAAGTCGTGGACCTTGCGCACGGCCTCGCTCAGGGGCGGCGGCGCGACCACGTAGCCCAGCCGCCAGCCCGTCACGCTGAACGTCTTGGAGAGCCCGCCGATCGTGACCGTGCGCTCATACATGCCGGGCAGCGTCGCCATCGGCAGGTGCTCGCGCCCGTCGAAGAGGATGTGCTCGTAGATCTCGTCCGTGAAGCAGAGGCAGTCGAACTCCCGGCAGAGCGCCGCGATCCGTTCCAGCTCCTCGCGGTCGAACACCTTGCCGCTGGGGTTGTTGGGCGAATTCACGATGATCGCCTTCGTGCGCGGCCCGAACGCGGCCCGCAGTTCGTCCGGGTCGAACGTGAAGCCGAGCCCCCGCAGCGTCACGAACCGGAGCGTGGCCCCGCTCATGGCCGCGTCGGGCACGTAGTTTTCGTAGAACGGCTCGAAGACGATGACCTCGTCGCCGGGCTCCACGAAGGCGAGCATCGCCGCCATCATCGCCTCCGTCGCCCCGCAGGTGACCGTCACCTCGCGATCGGGGTCGACGTCGAGGCCGTAGTGGCGGCGCGTCTTGGCCGCGATGGCGGCGCGCAGGCGCGGGTCGCCCCACGTGATCGCGTACTGGTTCACGTCCGCCTCGATCGCGTCGATGGCGGCCTGCTTCACGAACTCCGGCGCGGGGAAGTCGGGGAAGCCCTGCGCGAGGTTGATGGCGTCGTGCTCGAACGCCAGCCGCGTCATCTCGCGGATGACCGACTCGGAGAACACGGACGTGCGCGAGGCGACGAAGGGACGGGGGGCCATGCGCGCGATTCTACGGACGGCCCGCGAACGCGCTCAGGCGTCCGGCTCGCGCAGGACCACGACCGGGATCGCGCGGCTGGTTCGCGCCTCGTGTCCCGCGTAGTGACCGGAGCCCGCCTTGAACAGGTCGTAGAGGCGCTGGCGGTCCGCCTCCGGCGCGGGCTCGGCCCGCATCGCGCGCTTCCCCGCCCGCGTCTCCACGACGACCTCGGGGTTGGCGACGCAGTTGTGGTACCAGGCGGGATTGCGCGGCCCGCCCCAGAGCGAGGCGGGGACCAGCAGCGCGCCGTCCTCCTCCACGTAGAGCAGGGGCGCGGTCCGCCGCTTGCCCGTGCGCGCGCCGGTCGTCGTCAGCAGCAGCACCGGCAGCCCGAAGCGGCCCATCACCCGCCCGCCCGTCAGCCGGAACACGAACGTGTGCAACGGCGAGAACAGCGCCAGGAACCACATCCTGAGGGTGTGCATCAGCGGTTGGGCCCGCGGTTCATCGGGTAGGGCTGCCAGCGGCTCAGGTTCGTGCGGGGCAGCACCTCCGGGTTCACGGCGCTGCGCGGCCAGCGGCCCTGGAGCGCCGTCGCGATCTCGCGGCCCGTGCGGCGGCGCGTCTCCGGCATCATGCGCGCCGTCGCCGAGGCCACGTGCGGCGTCACGATCACGTTGTCCATGTGCAGCAGCGGGTTCTCCGCGTTCGTGGGCTCCACCTCGAACACGTCCAGCGCCGCCCCCGCGATCTCGCCGTCCTCCAGCGCGGCGATGAGCGCCGCCTCGTCCACCGTGGGCCCGCGCCCGTTGTTCACGAAGATGGCCGAGGGCTTCATCGCGGCGAAGTGCTCCGCCTTCATCAGGGGGCGCGTCTCCGCGTTCAGGGGCGCGTGCATGGAGACGTAGTCGGAGCGCTCCAGCATCTCCATGAGGCCGACGGGCTCGACGCCCTCCGCCGTCATCGTCAGTTCGCTCACGTAGGGGTCGTAGGCGATGACGTGCAGGCCGAACGGCTGGCAGCGGCGCGCGACCGCCCGCGCGATGTTGCCGAACGAGATCAGCCCCACCGTCTGCCCCCAGAAGCGGGGCACGTCGCTGAAGACGGGGCGCGCCTCGCGCCACTTGCCCTCGCGCATCAGCCGGTCCATCAGCTTCAGGCGGCGGGCGGCGGCGAACAGGAGCGCGATCGTGTGGTCCGCCACCTCCTCGACGAAGATGTCGGGCACGTTCGTGACGACGATGCCCGCCTTCGTCGCCGCCTCCACGTCGACCGTATCCGCGCCGACGCTGCTGAGGCCGATGACGACGCAGCGGTCGAGCCCCTCGATGATCTCGGCGGTGATGCGCCGCCCGGGGGCGATGACGGCGTCGGCGTTGCGCGCCGCCTCGGCGAACTCGGCGTCCGACTGCGCCGGGATCTCCAGGATCGTCGCGCCGATGGGGTCGAGCGCCTCGCGCTCGTAGCGGAAGTCGCCCATGCCCCGTCCCTGGCGCGCCTGCGCCGCGACCACGAAACCGCCAGACTCGTCAGCCATCGTCCATCTCCCCGCCCAGTTCGGGCGCCCGCGATTCTCACGCGCGGAAGGGGGCGTGTCTACGGCGCGGGGGAAGGGGCGGGTGTCAGTCGGCGACTATGGAGAATGTTAGCGGCAGGGTGGACTGCGTCTAGGAGTCTATGCGAACCAAGGAATCAAGAAACTGCCCTGCCGCGAAATCCCGCGACTACGAATGAAGCCAAAGTGAAGCTCCCGCCAACAGCTTCGACGAACAAGACTGAGCATCGGTAGCGTTACTTCATCCCGCTGAATCGTGTTGCCGCAGATCTGTGCGGATGCTTCGAACCCGCCAGGTAGGGCTCCAGGTTCGACTCCCGGTCGTTCAGGGAAAATACGCGCCCGGTCCGGTGAGACATACCACTGACGTTTCTGTGCGACCTCATCGGCGGAAACCTTCCAGTCGACCAAAGGCCTATGTCCCCGGCAGTATCCGTGCCAGACTTCACAGCCGGCAGCGTTGAAGCTAACTGGAGCGCCGAGTTCCCCCAGTGCCACCAGGTCGGCGTGAACTCGGTAGAGAAGTACCGAGATACGCCGAAACCAGGCTAAACCAAATGGGCAGAAGCGGCTTAGATGAGGTAGACAGTCCAAGCGATCACTCGGCCACGGGCGCTCCCTAGGGTTAGCCTTGCCGAGCCCAAACCTACGCGCCGGAACGGGGACGCCCGCGCGCACCGCGGGGACCGCCGCGCTCCGGAAGAAGCCGGCGACCGCGCCGCCCTGGAGCAGGCTCGACACGTAGACGGCGCCCTCGGGCACGCGGTCCGTGACCGTCGCGGGGGCGTGGAGCGTGTGCTCGCCGTCGGTCAGCTCGATCTCGTCGCCGTCGGCGATGCCGAGGCGCTCGGCGTCCTCTTCGCTCACCTGGATGCGGTCGTAGCGGTGGAGGCGCTCGGCCTCGGGGTGGCGCAGGGCGGCGGCGTCCGTGGCCGTGTACTGGTCGCGGCCCGTGATGATGCGCAAGCCCTCGCCGCTGGCGGGGAAGCTTTCGATGGGGGCCATCGCGCCCCGCCCCGACGGCGCGACCTCCAGCCGCACGCCCTCGCCGATGATGAGGTCGGCGGCGGGCCCGTAGGCGGGCGTCTCGGCGGCGATGGCGGCCAGCGCCGCCCCGGGATCGGCGGGAACGTCCACGCCGAGCGCGCCCGCGAGCGCGGAGAGCGCGGCGAAGCAGGTGACGGCGTCGCCCTCGGGCGCGATCGCCGGTTCGAGGCGCTGTACGCGGAAGTCGCCCTGCGTGTAGGCGCCGCGCGAGGCGTAGGCGCGCCCCTCCGCGAGCACGGCCGTCGCGCGCTTCGCCGTCTCGTGCGCCACGTTGTCGATGACGACGAGCGCGCCCAGCGCGTCGAGCGCCTCCGCCGCGGCGGGCAGGCGCATCGTGGGGTCGTCGCGCACGACGAGCAGGCCGCTCAGGCCCGCGAGCGGGTCGTCGCCGCCCTCCACGGCCACGCCCGCGTCGAGCAGGCCGTGCGTGTTCACCTCCGGCGGCGCGACCACGAGGTGGTCGGAGGCGGCGTCGCCGTGGAGCGCGACCGCGAGGTTGGCCGCCCCGCCCGCCATCGCCCCCGCGATCGCGGGCGACACCGGGTTCGGCGCGCAGACGACGATCGCGCCCTCGCTGGCGCGCAGCGCTTCCGCGGCGGCGGCGATGTCGCCGCTGGCCGCTTCGCCCGCGACGGCGCTCGCGAGGGCGGCGGCGGCCTGCCCTTCTTCTCCGGCGGCGGGGCGGATCCAGTGCGCGGCGAAATCGACGAGCTCGCTGCGAAGCGCGCCGATGACGACGAGCGTCGCCTTCTCGTGCGCGACGGCGTCCTTGATGCGCACGCTGAGGACGTTGTGGCTCTCCTCGAGGTCGTCGGCGACGACGACGATCGCCTTCGCCGTGGGGATGCGGGTCATGTCGGTGGCCATGCGCCACGTGCCCAGCCGCGCCTCCAGCGCCGCCTTCGCCGCCCGCATGACGGGGCCGAGGGGGCTGTCGGCGCTCGTCCCGAAGGCGCCCTCCGCGATGAGCCGCGCGAGGTAGGCCTCCTCGTTCGTGACGGTACCGCCCACGAGCACGCCCACGCGGCCCGCGCCAGCGGCTTCGCGCAGGGCGCCCGCGGCTTCGGCGGCGGCGTCCTCGAGCGTGGCCGGGGCCTGGATGACGCCGCGCCTGACGAGGTGGCGCGAGAGCCGCTCGCGCGGCTTCAGCGAGTCGTAGTGGTAGCGCCCGCGCACGCAGATCTGGTCGCCCGCGAACGCGTTGCCGGGGCCGGGGCGCACGATCACGCCGCGCCCCTCGCGCGAGCCCAGGCTGAGGCTGCAGCCGACGGCGCACGAGTCGCAGGTCGTCGTCGTCCACGTGTCCGGCTTGGCCACCCACTTGTTCGGGTGCTCCATGAGCGCCGCGGTGGGGCAGACGTCGATGCAGGCCCCGCTGAAGTCGCAGTTGCTCTCGTGGATGGCCCCGCCCGCGCCGAACGTGATCTGGAGGTCGAAGCCGCGCCCGCCGAGCGTGATCGCGCTCGTGTGCCGCTTTTCCTCGCAGACGCGCTGGCAGCGCGTGCAGATGATGCACATCTGGGGGTCGAACTCCATGTACGGGTTCGCGCGGTCGGCGGGCGGCTGCGGGGCCTGGTAGAAGGTGCGCTCCTCGCCCACCCACGGCTCGTAGCCGGACATGCCCACCATCTCGCAGGTCGCCTGCAGTTCGCAGCGGTAGTTCTTCGAGCAGGTCAGGCAGCGGTGCGTGACCACGTCGTCGCGCAGGCAGATGTCGCCCGGATGGCAGTGCTCGCGCCGGTGGCAGGTGAGGCAGCGCTCGCTGTGGTTGGAGATGAGCACGGAGAGGACCGCGCGCCGCGCTTCCCGCACCTCGTCCGTGTCCGTGCGCACCGTCATCCCGTCCTGGACGACGCTCGTGCAGGCCAGCTGCAGGCCCGGCGGCCCCTCGATGTCGACCAGGCAGGTGCGGCAGCCCGCGTACGGCTTGAGGCCGTCCACGTAGCAGAGGTTCGACATGTAGACGCCGTTGTTCTTGAGAACCTCGACGAGGGGCGCGCCCTCGGGGGCCTCGATCGCGTTGCCGTTCGCCGTGATCGTCGCCATGCGCCTAGAGCCGGTGGAAGTCGCCGTCGGGGTCGGGCGCCTTCATCCCGTTCGGGTAGGTGTTCTCGTTCCGCTCCAGGAAGGACTGCGCCATGCGGCTGAGCGCGTGCTTGTCGCGGTACATCTCGTCGAAGTTGGTGACCGCGTCGTCGAGCGGGCCGCCCGGCTGGATCGCCTCGTAGGGGCAGGCCTCGGTGCAGAGGCCGCAGTACATGCAGATGCGGAAGTCGATCTCGTAGCGGTCGATGTTGCGGCGGCCCTCGGCGTCCTGGCTCGTGGCCACGAGGATGCAGCCGTCGGGGCAGGCCTGCGCGCAGGTGCTGCAGCCCGTGCAGCGCTCCTCGAACCAGAGCAGGTTCGTGCGCGCGTACACGGGGACGGGCCGCGAGACCTCCGGGTACTCCAGCGTCTCGACGGGCTTGAAGAGCTGGCGCAGCGTGAGCCCCATGCCGCGCGCGATGCCCGTGCCGTAGGCCATCCGGTCCCTCCTGTGGGGAAGCGGCCCGATCGTAGCCCTCCCGACTCGTGATGACAATCACGAACCCCCGCGAAGCGCGTACACTCCGCCCGCAATCACCCCCCACGGAGGCGAGTCATGCTCTTCGAGCTGCGTCAGTACCGCATCAAGCCCGGCCGCCAGGCGGACTGGGTCGAGTTCATGGAGAACGTCATCATCCCCTTCCAGCAGTCGAAGGGCATGGTCATCCTCGGCAGCTTCACCCAGGAGGACGACGAGACGGTCTACGTCTGGATCCGGCGCTTCATCGACGAGGCCGAGCGCGAGGCCCAGTACGAGGCCGTCTACCAGAGCGACGAGTGGACGAACGAGATCGGCCCGCGGATCCCGGACATGATGGAGCGCGAGGGCATCGTCGTCCGCCGCCTCAACCCCACGCCCCACTCCGCCCTCCAGTAGGCGGGGCGCGAGCGGGAGGGCGTTGCCGCCAATTGTGCTTTCAGTAGCAGCACGCTTGCAGGTGCGGCACGGGCCCGGACCCTAGACGCGCTCCCCGGGCTCCAGCAGGGCGGCGGCGGCCTCCGCGTCCTCCACGTCGAGCGCCACGGTGGCGTGGTCCTCGTGGCGGTCGAGGATGTGCAGGCTGCGGATGTTGACGCCCGCGTCGCGGAAGCGCGCCGCCACCTTCGCCAGCGCTCCCGGCTCGTCCCGCAGGCGCACCAGCAGCGCCTCCTCCGTGACCGCGCGGTAGCCCGCCGCCATCAGGCAGTGGAGCGCGCGATCGTGGTCGTCGTCCTCCGTCGCCAGCGTGACCAGGCCGCGCTCGCCCATGCGCTCCGTGTTGATCGCGACGAGGTTGACCTCCGCGCGCGCGAGCGCCTCGGTGATTGCCGCGACGGCGCCGGGCTTGTCGCGGGCCGTGACCCTGATGCGTTTCATGGGGCTGCTCCCTCCGCCGCCGCGCCGGGGGCGCAGGCCGCCGCGACGGCGTCGACCAGATCCCGCGTGACGTGCGGCATGGTGATGATGTGCGCGATCTCGCCCAGCGGCGCCAGCTGCCACTCGCGCACGACTTCCGCCGCCGGACGCGGGAAGACGACGGTGGCCGAGTTGCGGTGGCGCCACGCGGGAACGCCCGCCTCGCGGAAGCGCCCGACGGCGTACTCCGCCGTGTCGAGCATCCCCGCCACGAGTTCCCGCAGGCCCGCTTCCCCGAGCCGCTCCAGCGCGTACCAGAGCAGCAGCGGCGTGAACCCGCTGCGTGAGCCGGAGAGCGTGGTGTCGAGCGCGCCCACGTACTCGATCGAGCGCGCGATGCGGTTCACGTAGTCGCGCCGCGTGAGGACCACGCCGCAGGGCAGGGGCGAGCCGATCAGCTTGTGCCCGCTCACGGCGAGGCTGTCCACGCCCGCGTCGAAGCCGTACGGCTGCGGGTCGTCCACGAAGGGCAGGATGAGCCCGCTCAGGGCCGCGTCCGCGTGGACGTAGCGCCGGGTGATCGCGAGGTCGTCGAGGATCGCCCGCACGCGCTCCAGGTCGTCCACCGCGCCCTTCATCGTCGTCCCGATGTTGGCCAGGAAGATGACGGGCGCATCGCGGTGGATGCGCAGCGTCTCGCGCAGGTCGTCGTAGTCGATCTCGCCGTCCTCGCGGGAGCGGATCATGATGTTGCGCAGGTTCAGGACGCCCAGGTTCTTGCGCACGCTGTAGTGCGTGTCCTCGGAGAAGTAGACGATGCCCCCGGGGTGGAGCTTGCGCGCGAGGAAGAGGCCGTACATGTTCCCCTCCGTCCCCCCGGAGGTGACGTAGCCCCAGGCGTCCGCGCGCTCCAGCCGCATGAACCCGGCGAAGGCGTCGATCACCTCCCGTTCGAGGGCGCGCGTGTTCGTGCGGTAGTTGCTCTCGTGGAAGGGGTCGCCCACGTTGTTGAGCGAGTAGCGCAGGAAGGGCAGCAGGTCCGCGTAGTCGAAGGCGAGGTTCGCGGGGTAGCCCGCCATGCGCGCGGACGCGCCGTCCAGTTCCCGCCGGAGCGCATCCAGCCGCGCCCGCGTCTCCGCCCGAACCTCGCCCATGCCCCGATCGTACGCCGCTCCGCGCCCGCCTTCGACCGCCCCACCGGCACAGGCGGTGCTAGACTGGCCGCATGGACGTGAAGGAAGCCGTGCAGGCCGCGAGGTCGCACATCGTCGATCTGTTCGCCAGCGAGGAGATCACGAACGTCGGCCTCGAGGAAGTCGAGTTCGATGACCGGGCGGACGCCTGGAGGATCACGATCGGCTTCAGCCGACCGTGGGAACGCCCCGGCGAACTGGGTGTGAGGCTCGGACTGAAGGCCAATCGTTCCTTCAAGGTCGTGCACGTCGATAGCGAAGGCGCCATCACGTCCGTCAAAGATCGCGTTCTGGACGCTGTCGCCAACTGATGCCTCCGCGGGGCTACTTCGTCGACGCGAACCTGCTCGTGCTGCTTGTGGCCGGGGCCGTGGACCGTGACATCATCGCCAGACACGGTCGTCTCCAGGACTACACGGCCAGAGACTACGACCTGCTCTTCAGCCTTGTGCATCAGGCCGATCGCCTGTTCGTCACCCCCAATACGCTGACCGAAGCTTCCAACCTGCTGAGCCAGCATGGAGAACCGGATCGGACGCTGCTCCGCGATACCCTCAGGGGCCTGATTCACAGCAGCGAGGAGGTCGTCGTCGCCAGCGCGGATGCGTCCGCGGCCCGCGTCTTCCTGCGGCACGGCCTCACCGATGCGGTCCTGCTGGAGGCCGTATCCGAGGAGACGCCGTTGCTGACGATGGACGGCGACCTGTACCAGGAGGCGCTCGCGGACGGCGATCTCGTCGCCGTCAACTTCGAGCACGTGCGAGCTCTGTAGCCTCCGCCTACACCCGCCGCAGCTTCGTGAAGCTCTTGAGTTCGCGGGGCGGGTCGAGGGTGCGGCCGCGGATGCTGAAGGAGACCTCGCCGACGTAGATGTCGCCGCGGGAGTCGACGGCCACGCCGTGGGGGGCGATGAACTGGCCGGGGCCCTCGCCCTCCTCCTCGTCGCCGAAGCGCGCGAGCAGGTCGCCGCCGCGCGTGAGGATGCTGACGCGGTGGCCCAGCCCGGGGCAGCCCTCCATCCCGTCCATGCCGTTCAGTTCGCCGATGTAGACGTTGCCGTCAGGGCCGATGACCATGCCGTCGGGGCGGTGGATGTTGTTCCACATCTCGAGGAAGTTCCCCTCCGCGTCGAACACCTGCACGCGGTGGCACTCGCGGTCGGCCACGTAGACGCGCTCCTCCTCGTCCACGGCCACGTTGTGGGGGCGGATGAACTGGCCGGGGTCGATGCCGGGGCCGCCCCAGGAGCGCACGTGCTCGCCCGCCGCCGTGTAGCGATGGACGCGCGCGTTCCCGTAGCCGTCCGTGACATAGAGGTCGCCGCTCACGGGCGAGACGGCGGCGTGCGTGGGCCGGTTGAAGGGCTCGCCGCTCCAGCGCGGCGCGGGGTCGCCCCCGAGCGTCAGCAGCAGTTCGCCCTCCTGCGACCACTTCGTGATCGAGTGCGTGCCGTCGTCGACGCACCAGACGGCCTCGTCCGCGCCGATGAACATGCCGTGCGTGCGCGCGTCGAACACGCCCCGCCCGAAGCTGCGCAGGAAGCTGCCCGCGCGGTCGAACACCATCACGGGGTAGTCGGTGTTGCGCGTGAGCAGGAACACCTCGTCGCGCGCGTTGACGGCCACGCCGGGCGTCTCCCGCAGCGTGACGCCTTCGGGGAGCTGTTCCCAGCCCTCGACCACCTCGTACGTGAAATCGCCGTCTCCCAGGATGACCGTCATCGTTTCGCTCCCTCGCGCGCGACCGCCGCCGATTGACCCCACCGGCGGACCGATCACAGACTGCGCGCGATGGTAACGGCTCGGCAGCCCGCTGGGGACGGCCCCCCCGCCGGAATCGCGGCCCGCCGCCGCCTCACCCTCCCCGCGAGCGTCGCGCGCTGGACGCGCTGGCCCCTGAGCGGCGCGCTGCTGCTGGCCGCGGGCTTCGTCCTGGCGCTCGCCGCCGCCACGCTCCTGCTGCTCGCGCCCGCCGCCTCCACCAACGGGGCCGGCGCCGCCGACGCCTTCTTCACGGCGGTCTCGGCGCTCACGCTGACGGGCCTCGCGCCCGTGCCGACGCAGGAGCACTGGACGCTCCTGGGCGAGGGCGTGATCGCCGCCGCCACGCTCGCGGGCGGGCTCGGCTACCTGGCGGGGGCGACCGTGGCGCTCTGGCTGGTGGGGCGGCGGCTGGGGATGCGCGATACGGGCCTGCGGCGCGTCTTCCGGGGCGCGCCCGGCGTGGCCGAGGTGCTCGGCGTCGTCCGCACCGTCCTCGCCGTCGCCCTGACGGTCCAGGCGGCGGGCGCGATCGCGCTCTTCCTCGTCATGCTAGCCGCGGACGTGCCCGCCGAGCGCGCCCTCTGGTGGGGGCCGTTCCACGCCGTCAGCGCCTTCAACAACGCCGGGTTCGCCCTGGCGGACGGGGGCTACGCGGCCTTCGCCGACGACCTGCCCGTGCTCGCGGTCACGGGCGCGCTCACGCTGCTGGGCGCGATCGGCCCCATCCCGCTGGCGCTCTACGCCGCGCGCCGCTCCTTCCGCCGCCTGCCCCTCGACGCGCGCGTGATCCTGCTGGTGATGGCGGGCGTGTTCGCCGCGGGCGCGGGCGCGCTCCTCATCGGCGAGTGGAGCAACCCGGCCACGCTGGGGGGCGAGCCCGGCTGGCGGCGCCCCTTCCTCGCCCTCTTCGAGTCGTCCGCGCGCACCGCGGCCTTCACCACGCTCGACCCCGTGGCCCTGCGCGAGGAGAGCAAGGTGCTCGCGACGGGCCTGCTGCTCATCGGGGGCGCGGCGGGCTCCGTCAGCGGCGGGCTGAAGGTGGGGACGATCGCCGTGCTCGCGACGGGCCTCTTCAACGCGCTCGCGGGGCGCGAACGGCTCTCCCTGCTGGGGCGGGAACTGCCGCCGCACGCCTTCCGCCACGCGCTCGCCATCACCTTCCTCTTCGGCGCGGCGGTCACCTTCCTCGGCGCGGGCATGATCGCCTCCGCCCACGCCGCGCCCCTCGACGCGCTCTTCGAGGGCGTCTCCGCGATCACGCTCTCGGGCTGGTCGCCGGGCCTGTCGCCGGGGGCGGGACCGGCCGAGCGCGGGCTGCTCATCACGGCCATGCTGGCGGGCCGCTTCGGGCCGCTCCTGCTGATGCTGCAGATGGCGCGCAGCCGCCGCGCCTCCCCCGTCCATCACGCCGAGGACAGCATCCGCTTCGGCTGAGGGCTCCCCCCGAACCGATTACCAGTCGTAGCCCGCCGCGCGCAGGTCCGCGTGGAGCGCGGCGTAGTCGCCCTGGAAGTGGTGCGCCGCCATTCCCACCGAGCGCGCCGCCTCCACGTTCTCCGCGAGGTCGTCGATGAAGAAGCAGGCCGCCTCCGGCAGGCCGATGCGCTCCGCCGCCAGCCGGTAGATGGCCGGGTCCGGCTTGGCCAGTCCCACCAGCCCCGAGATGACGCGGTCGTCCCAGTCGATGTCGACGCCGAAGTCGGAGGCGATGCGCGTGTCGAGGTCGGGCGCGGCGTTGCTCAGCAGGCCGATGCGCGCGCCGCCCGCCTTGAGCGCGCGCGCCAGTTCGATGTTCGGCTCGTGCACGCGGAAGGGGCGCGCGTACCATTCCTCGAAGATCGCCTCGGCGCGATCGCCGCAGTGCTCCGCGAGCGAGGCGATGGCCGCCTTCCGCCAGATCGCGCGGTCGCTGATGCGGCCCGTCTGGAGCGCGCGCCACTCGTCCGTGCCGTAGAGGGCGCGCCGCAGGGCCCGCGCGGGCAGGCCGCGCGCCTCGCAGAAGGCGTCGTACTCCTCCCAGTCCTGGCGCAGGAGCACCCCGCCGAAGTCGAAGAGGACCGCGCGGTCGCCGCTCGCCGCCATCGCCGCGCCTAGCTCTCGCGCTGCTGCTGGTAGAAGTTCCGGCCCTCGATCGCGGGCCGGAAGACCTGGGGCATGCGCTGGAACATGTCGTCCACGGTCCACGGCTCCTTGCCCTGGATGAGGCGAATCGCCTCGGGCGTGTTGAAGAGCTGGACCTGGAAGCCGGAGGCGCCGATCACCTGCCCGTTGATCCAGCCCGACTCCGTGCTCGCCAGGTAGACGACCGGCGGGGCGACGTTGTCCGGCGACATCTCGCGCTGGCGGTCCTCCGCCTTGCGCTGCGCGGCGGCGTCCAGCTGGCGGCGGCGCTCCGGCGGGATCGTGTCGCCCATGCGCGTGGCCGCGCCCGGGCTGATCGCGTTCGAGGTCACGCCGTAGCGCCCCAGCGCGTTCGCGCACGAGTAGGTCAGGCCCACGATGCCGAGCTTGGCCGCCGCGTAGTTCGGCTGCCCCGGCGAGCCCGCGAGCCCCGAGACCGACGTGAAGTTGATCAGCCGGTAGTCGCCCTTGCGCTCCGAGCGCCAGTAGATGGAGGCGTACTTGGAGGTGTTGAAGGTGCCCTTCAGGTGGACGGCGATGACCGCGTCCCACTCCGCCTCCGTCATGTTGAAGATCATGCGGTCGCGCAGGATGCCGGCGACGTTGCAGAGGATGTCGAGCTGCCCGTACTCGTTCAGCGCCGTGCGGATGATCTGCTCCGAGGCGTCGTAGTCGGAGACGTCGTCGAAGTTGGCGACGGCGGTACCGCCCGCGGCCTCGATCTCGCGCACGACCTCGCGCGCGGGGGCGTCGTCCGCGCCTTCGCCGTCGACGCTGCCGCCGAGGTCGTTGACGACCACCGCCGCGCCCTCGGACGCCATCAGCTTGGCGATGGAGGCGCCGATGCCGCGCCCCGCGCCGGTCACGATCGCCACGCGATCCTTCAGTCGATCCGCCATTCCGTGCTCCTCTGCCCTGCTGGTTCGTCTTCGCGGGCGCTGGCCGCCCGTGCGTTCACAAAGCCGCCCCATTCTGCCACCCGCCCGCGAAGGCGCGAGCGCCCGCCCGCATCCCTCGCCCCGCGTGGCAGAATGGCGCTTCCCATGAGCGACACCGGCCCCGACGACGACAAGCGCCGCCCCTACGACCGCGACAGCGTCGACCACGTGCTCACGACGACGCGCTCGGTGCGCCGCCGCCTCGACTTCGACCGGCCCGTGGAGCCGGAGGTCATCGAGGAGTGCATCGGCATCGCCATCCAGGCGGCGCCGGGGGGCGGGCAGGCGCGCCCCTGGCACTTCATGGTCGTGACCGACCAGGCGAAGCGCGACGCCATCGGCGGGCTCTACCGCGAGGGCTTTTACAAGTTCGCGGGCGCGCGCCCGATGCGCCCCGTCATCGCCTACCTCGCCGACAACCTCCACCGCTGCCCCGCGCTCATCATCCCCTGTATCGAGGGGCGCGCGGAGAACGAGGGGCAGGGCGCGCAGGCGAGCCTCTACGGCCAGATCCTGCCCGCCGCCTGGTCGCTCCAGATGGCGCTGCGCACGCGCGGCCTGGGCACCGCCTGGACCGGCATCCACCTCCAGTACGCGGAGGAGGTGGCCGAGTTGCTCGCCATCCCCGGGAACGTCAGCCAGGCGACGCTCTTCCCGGTCGCCTACTTCACCGGCGACGACAACTTCAAGGCGGTCGAGCGCCCGCCCGTCTCCGAGGTCATCCACTGGGACGCCTGGGGCTCGCGGGAGAAGCCGGCGGGGTGAGCGCCGCGCCCGTATCAACGGATGGCTTGTTCGTGCCAGAAATTGAAGGCCGCGCGCGGGTCCTGGCGAATGACCGCGTGGTAGAGACTCGCATCGGCCGTGAGGAGCGGCCGCTCGGCGGAGACGGATTCGAGCAGGACCGCATCAGCCAACTCAAGGCGTTCGTAGGCATCGTGACGGGCCGCCTCGACGCTCGCCACGACGACCTCATCGCTGGTTTCGATGAGAAGGCGCAGTTCGCGCAGGAACCGCGGGTCGTCCCCGACGAGGTTCGGCGCTTCCGTCAGCGTGTTCGGCGTGACGTGGATGCGCTGACCGCTGGAAACCGTCTCCGAGAAGATGCCCAGCAGCCTCCGGTAGTGCTCCGGACCGAAGGCGCTGACACGCCGGTGCGCGCCGATCAGGCGCTGGTCGACGCCGCCGATGACGCGCAGCACGAGCAGGTTTGCATCGATGAAGACCCCGGCGCGCGGCGGCACGCCGTCAATTGAACGTGCGCTGCAGCACGGACTGGACCTCGCCCGTGGCGTCGTCGATGAGCACGGTCTTGTACGAGCGCGAGGGGCCGTCCGGCCAGGCGATGGAACGCCCGTGGGCCCGTCCCAGGGGCGCGCGAAGCCGATCGTGATCTTCCAGAGGTTCTCCGGGTCGTCGAACTGGACCTCTTCCAGCCCGACGTTCCTGATCCCCTCGCTGTCGAAGAGGTAGGCCACGTGCTCCTTGGCCGCCTGAACCGCGTCTTTCACGTCCATGGATTCAGTCTGACACAGCCGCCCGCTACTCCACCACCCGCCACTGGACCAGCGTATACGCCTCCTCGCCGGAGCCACGGTCCTCGAACGCCGCCTCGACTTCCGCGCCGATGACGACGTCCTGCGTGGGGTCGCCGAGGAGGTTGCCGGCCATGCGCACGTTGCCCGCGTCCGGCAGCTCGACGAGCGCGACGAGGTAGGGGACGCCCTCGCGCAGCGCCGGGTGGACGGGGTGCCAGACCCGCTCCCAGCTGTAGATGACGCCCCGCCCGGAGACGCGCGTGTAGGTCAGGTCGTAGGAGTGGCAGCGGTGGCAGATCCACTCCGGCCCCCACTGGAAGCCCTCGCAGGCGCGGCACTGCTGGACGACCAACTCGTGCCGCCTGGCCGCCTCCCAGAACTCCGACCCCAGCCCGTCGATAGCGGGCGCGGGCCGCGGCAGGCCCTCCGGCAGGTAGCTCCCCGTCTCCGCGCTCATGCGTCCGTCCCCCGGTCGGCGGCGAGGATGAGGTCGCTCACCGGCTGGACCATGGGCCCCGACGTGACCATCGAGACGTTCACGTCCGGGACCTGGCAGGTCGATTCGCCGCGCACCTGGCGCACCGCCTCGTGGACCAGTTCGAGGCCGTGCATGTAGCACTCGGCGAGGTTGCCCCCGCTCGTGTTGAGCGGCAGCCCGCCGCCGGGCGCGGAGAAGCGCTCCAGCGTGAAGAAGTCGTTGACCTCGTCCGGTTCGCAGAAGCCGTGCTCGACGATGCTCATGAGCACGCCGCCCGTGAAGTTCTCGTAGCTCTGGAGCACGTCCACGTCCTCCGGGCCCACGCCCGCCATCGCGTAGAGCCGCGGGGCGAGCGTCTTGAAGTTGGAGGTCGCGTAGTCGGGCGAGTTGTGGGCCGTCGCCGCCTGGCGGTAGTCGGAGCCCTGGGCCGCGCTCAGCACCCACGCGGGCTGCTGCTTCATGTCGCGCGCGCGCTCCGCGCTCGTCACGATCAGCGCCGCGGCGCCGTCGTTCTCCTGGCAGCAATCGAAGAGGTGGAAGGGCTCCACGATCATGCGCGAGTTGTCGTACATCTCCTCCGTCAACTCGCGCCCGAACATCACCGCCCGGGGGTTGGACTGCGCGTGCCGGTAGGAGGCGAGCGAGATCGCGCGCAGCGCCGATTGCTCCGTCCCGTGCTCGTACATGAAGCGGCGGATGCGCATGGCGAACGACTGCGCGGGCGAGAGCAGCCCGTAGGGCGCGGTGAAGGCCATCGGCCCCGGCGCGACGGGGATGGCCGCGCCCTGCCCGAAGCGCCCGAACTGGCCCTGCGCCAGCCCGCGATAGACGACGACGTACTTCGAGTAGCCCGCGACCACCGCCGCCACGGCGTTGGCGACCGCTCCCGAGCCGCCGCCCCCGCCGCCGCCCCAGACCATGTTGCTGAAGGTCAGGTCGCGAGTGCCGAGGGCGGTCGCGAGGCGGGGCGGGTCGTTGCGGTCGTTGGCGTAGGCGGCGAAGCCGTCGATGTCGCGCACGTCGATGCCCGCGTCGTCGGCGGCCAGCCGGATGGCGTCGAGCACGAGCTTGATCTCGGGGTCGGGCGATTGCCCGCGCTTGTAGTAGGTGGTCTCGCCGATGCCGACGATGGCGGCCTTGCCGCGCATGGTGGCCTGCTCCGACATGCTCGCCTCCAGCGTCAGATGCGCACGCATGGTACACGCGGGCGGGGCTAGGGGGCGGGGGAGAGACGAGAGGGCAAGGCGGGGGGGGGCTGGTGCCCCAGAAGGGGTTGCCCCGCCTGCTCCTTCTCCCAAAGGGTCTCGGCAGTGTCGGAAGCCCCTGTACCATGCCTCGCCATGCCCGACGGCCTGAGCCGCTGCGAGTGGGCGGGCGATGACCCGTTGATGCGGCGCTACCACGACGAGGAGTGGGGCGTGCCGCTCCACGGCGACCGCGCGCTGTTCGAGTTGCTCGTGCTCGAAGGGGCGCAGGCGGGGCTGTCGTGGCGCACGGTGCTCCACCGGCGAGAGGGGTATCGCGCGGCCTTCGGCGGCTTCGACATCGCGAGCGTCGCGGCCTACGGGGAGGCGGACCGCGAACGGCTCCGCGCGGACGCGCGCATCATCCGCAACCGCGCCAAGATCGACGCCGCCATCGCCAACGCCCGCGCGACGCTCGCCGTCCAGGCCGGGCACGGCTCGCTCGACGCCTTCCTGTGGTCGTTCGTGGGCGGCGAGCCGCGCCGCAACGCCTTCCGCGAGCTCGCCGAACTGCCCGCGCAGACGGACGAGTCGCGCGCCATGAGCAAGGCGCTGAAGGGCTGCGGGTTCGGCTTCGTGGGGCCGACGATCTGCTACGCCTTCATGCAGTCGGCGGGCCTCGTGAACGACCACGTCACGGGCTGCTTCCGCCACGGGCGGGTGTAGCGCGCTTCGCCGGTCAGGCGGCCTCGATCTCCTTCGGCCACATGGAGGCGGGGACGATGCGGGAGAACAGGCGCACGGCCGCTTCGTCGCGGCGGTTCGGGGAGAGCATGTGCTTCGCCTTGCCCTTGCCCGAGCGCGAGAGCGCGAACGTGCCGTTGGCGGTCTTGCCGATGGCGATGAAGCCGTTGGCGTTGTTCGCGCTGATGGCGATGACGCCGTTCGCGTTCACGCTGGAGAAGGCGATGACGCCAGTCGCGTTAATGGTCGCGAAGGCCACCAGGCCGATCGCGTTGGCGCTGCAGACGGCAATGACGCCGATGGCGTTCACGGCGCTGACGGCGATCAGGCCGATGGCGTTGACGGCGCTGATGGCGATGAGCGCGATGGCGTTCTGGGTGTCGAAGTTCATGAGACCGCTCCCGTGTGTCGCTGCGGCGGGAAGGCTACCGGCGCAGCGCGCTCACGTCGCGACCACGCGGTAGCGGGCCGACTCCAGCGACGCCATCACGTCGGCGATGCCCGCGGGCATGGCCTCGACGCCCTCGGTCCCGCGCGGCGCGCCGTAGGTCTCGATGAGCGCGGCCATGCGCGCGTCGAGCGTGTCCTGGTCGCGCCACTGCTCGAACCAGCAGACGAGGCCGGGCGCGTCCTCGCGCTCGTGCGCGATGTGCGTGACGTTTCCGGGGAACGCCTGGCCGGTGCGGCTCAGCTCGGTCGCCAGCTCGCGCAGGGCGTCCTCGCCGCCCGGCTTCGCCCGCGCCATCGCCCAGGCCGTGATCGAGGCCTCATGCCAGTCGCGGTCGGGGTTCACGTGGTTCCGGAGGAGGCGGTAGCCGAGCTGCTCGCGGCGCTGGATCGACGTGTACAGGCGCGAGCCGTCGCGCCCCTCCGGCCCGCCCGCGAGCATCGGCTGGATGCGCTCGACGTGGCGCTCCAGCAGCGGCATCGTGGCCCACTGCTCGTACCAGAGGAAGTCGCGCGGGTCGGCCAGGTTCTGGAGGCAGATGTAGATGTCGCAGCCCTCGTCGAGGCGGTTCGAGGTCTCGGTCAGCTCGTTGGCGATGGCGATCCAGCTGTTCTCGCGCCCGGGCCGGGCCGTCAGCCCCACCGTCCACGTGACCGGCTGCGGCGGGGCCGTCACGAGTCCGGCCCCTCGAGCACGCCCGTGAGCGGCCCGGGGTAGTCGTCGCCGCGCCCCCGCCGCGTCGCCACCTCGCCGATGTGGTAGTACATGTGCGCGATCATGCGGAGCACGAGGTAGCGCAGCGTCGTCGAGGGGAAGTTCCCCCACCCGGGCACGACCGTCTCCGCCAGTTGCGCGTCGCTCACTCCAGCGAGGGACGCCTCGGTCGAGGCCCGCACCTCCCGGGCAGCCTCGGCGATGGCCGCCCAGTCCCCGCAGTCTCCGCTGAAGCCGTGCTCCTCCTGTTGCCGCGTCAGGGCCGGGTGCGCCTCCCCGCCCCCCAGCACCTGGTTGACAATCAGGTCCGGGAACATCGACAGGTGCCACAACGTCCACCCGAACGAACTGGCGCCGTCGGGCCGAGCCGTCGCTTCCTCCTCCGTCATCTCCGCGTACGCCCGTTCGAGGTCGTTCCACGCCTCGAACAGCATCGGGACGAGGGTGCGGTCTCCGTCGTTGCCGGCCATGCGCCGCCTCCCCCTGGGGGTGGAGTGGCGGCAGTCTACGCGCCGCCGACGGCGATGGGGGCGTGGTACCCTTGGCCCATGTCCACCGAAGCGGAAGCGGTGACCGAAGACGCGCTCGACGAACTGCCGGAGGCGGTCGCGACCCTCTCCGCGCTCGACGACGAGTGCGCTCCCGTCGAGGAGGAGTCGCTCCAGCATCGCGAGGCGGCGGCGGTGATGGATGGCTTGGCCCGGGGTCTCCTGTGGAAGATCAGCGACTGCACCTTCATCCCCGGTACGGAGGTCGTCGAGTTCATCGATGACTACGACGGCCTGCGGGCGGTGCTGCGGGTCGTGCGCGCGGGGTGGGCGACCGCTGGCCCTCGCGGTCTCTACGTCACTGAGCGTGGGCGGGACGTTGCGGCCCAACTGTTCGTCGACCGGTGAGCCTGAGCGGTTTCCGGGAGCAGTCTGCCGGTTCCCTGGCGGAGTGGCAGCGAGAGCGGATCGCTGCGCGCAACGCCATTCAGCTTCGCGTCATGCTCCACGGCGGCGACCCGGAGCGTTCGCAGCAGCTTGATGATGGACGCACGAAACGGCAGCAGATTCGCGATGCGCTCGAAGCGCTGCCCTACGTCGGAGAGGTGGTCTTCGCCCAGGCTCCCGAGTTGGAGGCGGCGCTCTTCGATGCCTGCGACGGCACCGTCATTCTGATTGAGCGGAATCCGGAGCAGCGAGGGGCGCGCTCCGAACTCACGCTCCACGCCGGACAGCAGGACGTGGCGCGAAAGCTCTTCGTGCTGATCCCGGATGGTGATCGCGTGCCCGAACTTGCCGGCGATGGGTTCTTCGCCACCCTCGTGCGTGAGCGGGTGAAGCCGCTTCACCGCGTGCGCTACTCGGATCGCGACTACGACGCGTGCCGCCTCGTTGAGAAGGCGATGGAGTTCGTCGAGGGCCTGAGGGTCGAGCGATCGGAAGGCCTCCTCGTGCCGCCGCCCTAACCATCCCCGCCCGCGTCCAGGGCGGCGAGGAGGCGCGCCTTGTCGGCGACGAATGCGGGGTCGGTCACGATGTCGGGGCGGCGGGGGCGGGGGCGGGCGACCTCGAAGCGGGCGGCGATGCGCGCGGGGCGGGGCGTCATCACGTAGACCGCGTCCGAGAGGATGAGCGCCTCCTCCACGTCGTGCGTGACGAAGAGGACGGTGCGCGCGTCGTTCGCCCAGACCTCCTGGAGCCACTGGTGCATCTCGCGGCGGGTGATCGCGTCCAGCGCGCCGAAGGGCTCGTCCAGCAGGAGCACGCGGCGGGGCACGAGGAAGGTGCGCAGCAGGGCCAGCCGCTGGCGCATCCCGCCGCTCAACTGCGAGGGCCAGGCGTTCTCGAAGCCGGCCAGCCCGAAGCGCTCCAGCAGCGAGAGCGCCCGTTCGCGCGCCTCCGCCCGCGGCGTCCCCGCGATCTCCGCGCCCAGCACGGCGTTTCCGAGCGCCTTGCGCCAGGGCAGGAGCAGGTCCTTCTGGGGCATGTAGGCGGCCAGGCCCGGCGCGCCAACGGTCGAGCGGCCCTCGATCAGCGATTCGCCCGCATCGGGCGCGAGCAGGCCGGCGAGCACCTGCAGGAGCGTGCTCTTGCCGCAGCCGCTGGGGCCGACGAGGCTCACGAACTGCCCCGGCATCGCCTCCAGGTCCACCCCGCCGAGCGCCTCGACGGGGCGGGTTCCCGGAAACGTGTGCCGCAGCCCGCGGATGGCGACGGCCGGCTCGCTCATCGCGCCTCCTACGGCAGGAAGTCGTTGGTGAAGGCCGCCTCCACGTCGATCGCCGTGTCCGTCAGCCCCGCTTCGCGCAGGAAGGCCTCGAAGCGGGTCCAGACGGCCAGCTCCTGGAGGCCCCAGTTGTCGGGATCGGACGTGTAGCGCCCGGCGAGGTAGGCGGCGCTGGCGCGCACCAGCGCCTCGTCGAGTTCGGGCGCGGCCTCGAGCAGGATCGTGGCCGCCTCGTCGGGGTACTCGATGGCGTAGCGGTAGCCGCGCGCCGTCGCCTCCATGAAGTCCGCCACCAGCCACGGGTCGTCCGCGATCAGCGCCTCGCTCGTGATGATGACGGGCGTGTACCAGTCGGGGATGCACTCCGTGTACTCGATGAAGCGGATGAAGGAGATGTCCTCGCCCAGCACTTCCGTGTAGCGGATGCCGTCCCAGGCGTCGAAGATCCAGACGAAGTCGTAGTGGTCTTCCTGCATGCCCACGAGGTAGTCGACGTTGCCGATGATGGCGTACTCGACGGCGGAGGGGTCGCCGCCGTCGCACTCGACGAGCGCCGAGATGAGGGCCGTCTCCAGCGCGCCGCCCCAGCCGCCGTAGGTCTTGCCGGCGAGGTCGCGCGGGCGCTCGATGCCCTCGCCGCCGAGGGCGATCAGGCTCGACGTGTTGTGCTCGATGATGGCGGCGATGGCGACGATGGGGATGCCCTGCGCGCGCGCCGGGATGACCGCCTCCTGCACGGAGACGCCGAAGTCGGCGACGCCCGCGGCCACGGCCTGGTCGGCGAAGACCTCGCCCGGCTGGACGATCTCGATCTCGATCCCGTTCTCCTCGTACCAGCCCATCGCCTGCGCGACGTAGAGGCCCGCGTGGTTCGTGTTCGGCGTCCAGTCGAGCATGAAGGTGACGGTCGTCCACCCGCCGTCGTCGTCGGGCGCCGTGGCCATCATGCTCGTATCGAGGAGGGCGAGGACGAACGCGGCTTCCTCGCACTCGGAGAGCGTGCTCGCCGTCGCCAGCAGGCGCCCGGCCGTCTCCGGCGCGAGCGCCGCCGTTTCGTCCGCCGCCTCGAAGAGCCCGGCGAAGAGGTCGAACGGGTCCTCCAGGCTGTCCCCGTCGAGCGAGTCGAGGGTGGCGACGAACGCCTCGATCTGGTCGGCGATGGACCCGTGGTAGTCCGCGAGGTCGTCCGGCGGGGTCGCCTCGCGCAGCGCCTCGGCGAACGCCGTCAGCGGGTCGGTGAAGACGGTGGCGTCGTCGCCGCCGCCGCTCGTCTCCAGTTCGATGAGCGCCTCGACGAAGGCGATCTGGAGGTCGTTCCCGGCGGCGCAGACGGCGCGCAGGTAGCGCTCATCGACCGTGCCCGTCTCGGCGGGGGCGGCGGTGGGCGCGGGGGTGGGTTCGGGAGTCGCCGCTTCCGTGGCGGTGGCCGCCTCGGTGGCCGCTTCGGTGGCGGTCGCGGGCGCGTCGCCGTCGTCCGTGTCGTCGCCGCCGCAGGCCGCGAGCGTGAGGCCGAGGGCCAGCAGCAGCAGGGGGATGAGGGTGAGCCGCCGGGTGAGGGTGGTCATGAGCCGTTCTCTCCTTGGTCGTTGGCGTATTTCCAGGGCGAGGCGAGCCTCGCGAGCAGGTGCACGGTCGCGAAGAGGGCGATGCTGAGGACCGCGATCACGACGATCGCGGCGAAGATCTGGTCGGTCTGGTAGGCGGCGCGGGAACGGATGATGAAGATGCCGAGGCCGCTCTGCGCGCCCACCCACTCGCCGAAGATGGCGGCGATGATGGCGTAGGCGGCGGCGATCTTGAGGCCCGCGAAGAACGAGGGGATGGCCGCGGGGATGAGCACGTGGCGCAGTTCGCCGAGCCTGCTCGCGCCCATGCTGCGCACGAGCGCCACCATCTCGCGGTCCGCCGAGGCGAGCCCGTCGACCGTGCTCACGACGATGGGGAAGAAGCAGACCAGCCCCACGACCGTGACCTTCGGCTCGATGCCGAGTCCCAGCCACACGACCAGCAGGGGCGCGAGCACGATCATCGGGATCGTTTGCGAGGTGACGAGGATGGGGTAGAGCACGCGCCGCACCAGGGGCGCGCTCGCGATCAGGACCGCGAGGATGACGCCCCCGGCGGCGGCCGCGCCGATGCCGACGATCGCCTCCAGCGCCGTCGTGCGGATGTGGGCGGGGAAGAGGTGGCCCTTCTCCACGAACACGTCGCCGATGGCGCTGGGCGCGGGCAGGATGTAGGGGCGCGTGTCGAGCAGTTCGACGCACAGCTCCCACACGCCCACGAGCGCCGCCAGCAGCAGGAACGCGGGGGCGTAGCGCCAGGCGGCGGCGAGCCAGCGTCCCGCGGGCGGCGTGCGTCGGCGGGCGGGCGCTTCAGCGGCCATCGTCCGCCTCGCGGAACTTGCCGGTCAGGCTCTCGATGGTCGGCCCGGCGCTCGCCGTCTGCTCGACCTTGATGACGGTGACGAGGCCCTGCGCGCCCGCTTCGAGGCAGGCCTCGTGGACGCGGCGCATGAGCGGCCAGACCTGGTCGGGCTCGCCCTCGACGGTCGTGCCGAGGGCGCCCACCTCGTAGCGCAGGCCCGAGTCCTGGACCTGGGCGATGGCGGCGTCGATGTGCTTGTAGGGGTCGGCGGGCGTGCCGGCGGGGCTCGCCAGGCACTGCAGTTCCACGATCATGCGCGCCCTCCTTGCGCTGCCGGAGGGCCCGAATCGGTACGGGAGCGGGGAGGGAGGCGAAGACCGGTTCAGCTTCGGGGCGAGCCCGCGCCCGGCGCACGCGCGGGAAGGCGGCGCGCCTGCGCCGAATCCGTGCGGTCTGCCGGTGCCGTTGTCTTCACGCCGCTTCCCTACGCTCGCATTACCGAGATCAGGTTCCTGGGGTGGTCCTCGCGGATCTCAGCCTTTCGGCCCCCCCGGCGGCAGATTCCGTTTCGGAATATGCACGCTCCACGCTAGGCGGGGAGGGCCGCTGCGTCAACCGGCGCGCGCTCCGCGGTCTCGCCGGGCGCGGCGCTTGCCCCTCTTTGGCCGCGGTTGCGTATACTCGATTCGCTACACCAGCACTCACCAGGAAACAGGGAGGCCCCAGTGGCAGTAGCCCCGGCGACGAAGACCCTCGAAGGCACGGCGCTTGAGCGCGTGCACAAGCTCACCCAGGTCATCCGCGAGGGCGGCGACGAAGCGCAGAAGCTGCGCCGCCTTCCCGACGAAACGGTCGACGTCCTCATTGAGGAGGGCATCTTCCGCTTCACGCTCCCGCCCGAGCTGGGCGGCGAGGACGCCAGTTCGATGGAGACCATCGAGGTCCTCGAAGCGATCTCCGCGATCGACGCGTCCGTCGGCTGGAACGTGATGATCGGCTCGGAGATCAACGCGATGGCGGCGGGCGGCATGGACCCGGACCTCGCCAAGGAGGTCTACCTCGACAACCCGCGCGTGATCATGTGCGGCGGCGGCGGTCCGGGCACCGTTCCGGGCAAGGCCGTCGAGCAGCCCAACGGCGACTACAAGATCTGGGGCCAGACCACGTTCCAGAGCGGCTGCCACCAGGTCGAATGGGCCTTCATGTCCTGCCCCATCTTCGAGAGCGAGGACGCCGAGGGGCCGATCATGGACGAGGCCACGGGCATGCCGAAGATGAAGATGTTCTTCGTCAACAAGTCCAAGTTCGAGATCGTCGACACCTGGGACGTGGCCGGCCTGCGCGGCTCCGGCAGCCACGACGTGAAGTGCGACGGGGCGATCATCGAGAAGAAGTGGCGCGACGTGGAGCTCGTGTCGCTGCCCGCGCACTACCCGAATCCCGTGTTCCGCATCCCCGTGCCGCTGCGCCTGTCCTACAACAAGGCGGCGGTGGCGCTGGGCGTGGGGCGCGGCACGCTGGACGTGTTCGAGGACCTCGCCCAGAACAAGGTGCCGATGCTCGCCACGGGCAAGCTGCGCGAGCGCTCCGTCGCCCAGTACCGCACGGGCGAGGCGGAAGCGACCGTGCAGGCCTCCCGCGCCTTCGTGATGGAGGCGATGCGCGAGGTGGAGGACGAGCTGCACGCGGGGGCCGAGCACCCCAGCGCGGAGATCACGAAGAAGGCGCGGCTCGCCTGCACCTTCGCCGCCAACGCCTGCATGCACGCCGTGGACCTGATCCACAACACCGCGGGCACGACGGGCGCGCGCATGTACAGCCCGCTGGAGCGGAAGCTGCGCGACGCGCACGGCTGCGCCTCGCACCGCTGGGTCGCGCACCCGCTGTACGAGGCCATCGGCAAGCTCTACCTCGGCTTCGAGCCGGACTTCGAGTTCCAGGGCGCGTAAGCCGAGCCACCCACCAGCACCTAGCACCGGAGGCCGGGCCCAGCGCCCGGCCTTCGTGCGTCACCCGATGACGCCCGCCTCCGCCAGCTCGGCCAGTTCGGCGTCGGCGAGGCCGAGGTCCGCTGTCAGGACCTCCTGGGTGTGCTGGCCGAGGAGGGGGGAGGCGGTGAGGGGCACGTCGCTGGCGGACATGCGCGGGGGCCAGCCGAGCAGCCGCACTTCGCCCAGCGTCTCGTGCTCGACCGTCTTCACGAAGCCGCGCGCGTTCAGGTGCGGGTCTTCGTAGATGTCCTGCGTGTCGAGGACGGCGCCGCAGGGCACGCCCGCCTCGCCAAGGATGCGCATGACCTCGCGCTTCTCGCGCTGCGAGGTCCAGGCCGCGATCCGCTCGGCGAGGGCGTCGCTGTTGTCGCGACGATCCGCCGCCGATGCGAAGCGCGGGTCGTCGCGCAGGTCCGGGCGCCCGATGGCGTCGCAGAAGGCGTCCCACATGCGCGGGGTGACGATGAGCAGGATGACGTAGTCGTTGGGCCCGCCGCCGGCGCAGGGGTAGAGGCGGGAGGTGGCGGTCGCGCCGAGGCCGGTGCGCGGGGCGGCGGCGCGGCCCCAGTCGGCGCCGCTGGAGATGGCCGTGCGCAGCCAGTAGGTCATCGCTTCCTGCATGGAGATTTCGAGGGCCTGGCCCTCGCCCGTGCGCAGGCGCTGGATGTAGGCGGCGCAGATCGCGAGCGCCATCTGCACGCCCGTGCCGGAGTCGCCGACGGTGATGCCGGGGCGCAGGGGCGGGCCGTCCGGCTCGCCCGTGACCGCGACGGAGCCGCCCGCCGCCTGCGCGATCATGTCGAAGCACTTGTAGTCCGAGTACGGCCCCGAGAGCCCGAAGCCCTTGATGCGCGCGTAGATGATCGCCGGGTTCGCCGCCTTCATCGCGTCGTAGGTGAGGCCGAGCTTCTCCATCACGCCCGGCCCGTAGTTCTCCACGAACACGTCGTAGCGGGGCGCGAGGCGCAGGAGCAGGTCGCGCCCGCGCGGGTCCTGCAGGTCGAGGGCGAGGCTGCGCTTGTTGCTGTTCCAGTTGACGAAGTAGGGCGAGTTGTCCTGCCCGGTGTAGACGCCGCGCCCGGGGTCGCCGACGCCGGGGCGTTCGACCTTGACCACGTCGGCCCCCAGCCAGGCGAGCGCCTGCGTGCACGAGGTGCCCGCCTCGTACTGCGTCATGTCGAGGATTCGCACTCCATCCAGCGCCGGCATGAGGTTCCCTCCCGAAGATGGCGGTTCGCTGGGCGCAGTCTAGAGCGTTCGCGGGCAGGCCCGCCGTTTTGTCCGTGCGCGGCCCGCCGCCTACGCTGACTTGATGGCCTCCGATCGCGTTCTCATCGACTTCCGCAAGTACCCCGAGGCGAAGCACTGGCAGTACGAGGTCTCGCGGCTGGCGGAGGATGGCTACGGCGTCTGGCTCTGGGCCCCGCCGGGCACGCCCGCCCGTCGCGGCGACGAGCCGCCCGTCCTCTTCCCGTCGGCCACGCTCCATCTCGTCAGCGGGGACTGGTGGGGAGGCTACTGGCAGGAGTCCGGCGAACCGGAGGTCTACGTCGACATCTGCACTCCCGCCAGCTGGAGCGAGGGCAGGGCCACGATGATCGACCTCGATCTCGACGTCATCCGCGAGCGATCGGGCGCCGTCCACGTGCTTGACGAGGACGAGTTCGCGGAGCACCGCGCCGCGCTCGGCTACCCGCCGGAGCTGGCCGAGGGCGCGCTCGCGGCGACGGAGCGTGTGCGCGCCATGCTCACCGCCAACGAGGAGCCGTTCGCCACGGTCGCCGCCGCCCGCATGGCCGAGGCGCTCGCGCTTCAGTAGACGGTGCTACAGTGCCGCCAGCGAAAGCGGAGGGCTGCAGCGGATGCGTATCGCCGTGCTGGGCGGGAGCGGGTTCATCGGGCCGCGCGTGATGCGGCGCTTCGCCGAGCACGGGCACGAGGTGCATTGCATGGACATCGCGCCGGAGGCCCCGGCGCTCGACCCGCTGCGCGACCGCATCCAGATCACGCGGGGCGACATCACGCTCATGGACGACGTGGTCGAGGCGCTGACGGTGAGCAAGCCGGACCGCGTGCTCAACCTCGCCTACGCGCTGGGCGCGGGCGAACGCGACCCGCATCCGCAGGTGCGGCTGAACATCCTCGGGATGGACAACTGCTTCGAGGCGGCGCGCCTGCTGGGCGTCCGGCGCGTCGTCTACGCGAGTTCGCTGGCCGTCTACGGCCCGCAGCGGCTCCACGGGGAGCGCGCCGTGACGGAGGACGACCCGCGGCTCGGCACGGGCATCTACGCGGTCTCCAAGATCTTCAACGAGCACCAGGCGGACTGGTACAACCGCGCCTTCGGCATGGCCATCACGGGCGTGCGGCCCGCGAACATCACCGGCCCCGACAAGCTGCGCGGGTCGATGAACCACGTCCAGTGCCAGGCGGCGCCCGCGCGCGGCGAGCCCGCGCGCTTCCCCCACCGCGACACGATGACGCTGCCGCTGCACGTCGAGGACATCGCCGAGGTGTTCCTGCGCGTCACGCTGGCGGAGGAGACGGGCCATGCCATCTACAACTCGGGCGGCCACTCGACCAGCCTGGGCGAGCTCGCGGCCATCGTGCGCGAGTTCCTGCCGGACGCCGACATCGCGTTCGACGCGGACGAGGGCGGGCGCGAGGGCTCCGGCCTCTACCTGATGGACAACTCGCGGCTGGCGGGGGAGTTCGAGGTCGAGTACGCGCCCTTCCGCCAGCGCGTGCTGGAGACGCTGAACGCCGTGCGCCGCGCCGAGGGCCTGCCCGAGGTGGGGTAGGGGGCGGGCGGGGCTACGTACCGCAACTGCTTACGCCGGGCTGTCCTTGGCCGCCAAGGCGGTAAGGTTCAGCCTTTACGCCCGGTAACAAGGTATTCGTCCTTCATGGTGTTTGGAAACCCATTAATGCCAAATGGGTAACGTCGTCGCGTCTTCTTGATCTCCCGCTTTTTGATCGCGATGTTCGAGAGCTTGTAATGTGAGAATATCTCCGAGATAATTCTCGAAACAGGGAGCACCTTTCCATGTACTACATTATCTGCGACTATGAAGACAATTTCGGCACCTGGCTTGGAGACACGTTTCGTCTGTTCAATAACTTCTGTAAGATCTGAGGCATAGCGCAACATGCTCCTATAGCTACTGTAATTCTCAAATCCCCCCAAGATACTGGAGACACTTGGTGGAATATCATTAATGTTTTCTTCAGATCTCGACTTCCTCAAGCCCAAGTATTCAGATCGCGCTACAGGAGTTTTCTCTGGAGAAATCCACCACTGAGAAAACTTATGAGCGCGAGGGTAGTCGATGGCATTTAGATACGGAGGAGAAGTGAGAACAAAGTCCACGAAATCATGTTCAAGTTCGGACAATCGAAGGACGGCATCACCTTCGAAGATTTTAACTTCAGATTCCACACCCTGTATGCTATCTTGGATACTCATTACAGCCGCTTTTGCTCGATGAATAACTCTATGGACGAGAGCAAGTTGTTTATCAAGGGGTTGAACTTCTAGTGGTCGAGGTCTGTGCGGCCTGGAATGATCAATATCCATAGCGTAAGACAATGTATTCGGCCACTTCCTGATAATCATCGAAGACATCGCTACTTCGAGGAAATGACGCACGTTAGTGTCCGGTTGCTGGGAGATCAGGTAGCGCATGATGGCAAGAATTGCCATATGGCTCGAGTCAAACCAAAATCCGATAGCCGGTTCGCTGGGAACCGAGAAAGACTGGGAGCCCAACTGGAATGTGCTTCCGGGCTGAAGCTTTTCGTAGGTCGAAGGCTGCTCGATGAGCAGCTTACTGAAGATATCCAACTGACGCTCAAACAAGTTGGTGGCATCCGCGAGACTGAGGACATCAATGCGAGTCGTCAAGACCTGGCTGATTCTGGACGCTACCGGATCGACATCGATGCCAATGGCGTTGCGGTTCAACAAGAGAGATTGCAGGGCCGTTGTACCGGAGCCCACGAAGGGATCAAGGACCGTGTCTCCTTCGGCTGTGGATCTGGCAATGATATCGCGCGCCAGGTCGTCGCCGAAGCTCGCTGCGTAGGCGTGGACACGGGGAGGTGACGGCGAGTTACTGGACGGAGTCATCGGCCACACTCTGGAGCTCTCTGACCCACGAGGTGAAGAGGGCTACACCCGGACTGTGCTGCTGGCGGAGCAAATGCTCCGGCGGAACGTTGAGCATCCCGAGTTTTTCCTGAAGCCTTTCGTACCGTTGGCGTGTCTTCGACTCTGGGTGAACCAACACGTTGCGAACGGCAGTGATCTGCCCGGGGACAAGAGTTGCCCCCAAGGCTGAGTTGAGCGATGGCAGGTTGCTTAGGCTGAGCGTGGTGCTGACCTTCAGCACGAACTCCGGTGAGTGCCAAGCAAGGTAACCTAGCTCTTTGACTGTCGTGCGGGTTGCGCATTTCAGAACCCGCTCGGCGTCCGCACGAGTGGCCACGTCGGGCAGGGGTTGGACCGGGGTACCATCTTGGCGTTGGCCTCCCAGTGCCGATGCTAGCACGAGGGCGCGAGTGAATTTCTGCCACTCGGTCTGGATCCAGGCAGTGAGGATTGCCTCGCCAAAGGCCGCGCTGCGGCAATTGGAACAGGCTTCGTCGGACCTCATTTCCAGGAATCTGTCGTGGAGTTCTTCGGAGGCCGACTGGAACGCAGAAGCCACTGCCACCAAGCTGCTAAGAGTCATGGCTCAGACCGGCTCCGGGAGCAACGCCGTGTAGAGTGTCGAGAACCGCACACTACGACTTCTGATCCTCTGCGTTGTTCCAGCGATGGAAACCTTGAAACTCTTCAGTCGATCAGGAACCTCGTCGGTGGACATATCAAAGATGTCAGCAAGCAGCAAAAGATTTTGTACAGCTGTGGTGGGCTCGCTAAGAGCAAGTGGATCCCTCGCGGGAAGGTCAGGATGCTCTCCCCCAAGGTTCCCGGATGGGATTCCGAAGAGCGCATGGGCGACTGCGGCAAACAGCATCATAAAGTGTGGTCCACTGCCTAGTTTCGTGGCCAGCACATCAGAGAAGTTCTTGACGATAAAAGTGCATACTTTGTCGAACTTCTCTTCATATCCATTGGGAATTTCTGTGTCATATCGTTCGTAGAGCTTGTCAATTTTCGGCTGGCCTCCATCAGTTACTCCGTCAAGCAAGACTCCGAGAAGCTGTGCGACGAGTTCATGATGTGCTAGCCGAACACGGCCCCGAACATGAACAATGCGATGTTTTGACCATAGGGTTTCCCAACGTTCAGCCAGTCTGATAACGGCCCAGCGAAATGTCCCCGTGTACCTTCCACCTTGGAACTTTCCATGGCGAAGTTCCTGTCTATTTAGGGAGATACCGTAAGCGTTGATGCGATGGAAGATGTCAAGGACGGTGTCGTCGTCGGCTTCGTAGAGCTGCTGAACACTAACTTGGTATTTGAGAAATCGGGTTTGGTCTTCGTCGTCGAGGGTTTCGTAGGTTTTCCCGGCGTACTCTCTGGATCGCTTGTCAAGCCTGAGCTGGCCGTCGATGAACTTGACGATCGTGTTCAGCCTCTGCTGGCCATCGACCACTTCCCTGTAGCTCGTCTTGGTTTCCCGGTTGGTGACGAGGCGAATGTAAATCGGGGGGATGGGGAGATCTCGGAGAAGCGTATCGATGAAGAAACTCTGGGCGAACACTTGCCAAGTATCGCCACGCTGGAAGTCCGGTTGGAGAGTGAGGGTGCCGCCCTTGATCCAGTCGTAAAGGTCGGAGATCGGGTACTGAGTGGGTTGGAACATGAAGCCCCTCCCCGAGGGCTGTCGGATACTACCCTTATCTGCCGGGTGTGCGCAAGGGGGCGCAGCGTTCTTACAGCTACCCATCGTTGTGCTGCGATGGGTGGCCGTCCGCCGCGCCGAGGGCCTGCCCGAGGTGGGGTAGGGGCGCGCGCGGGGCGGCGGGCGCTACAATCGTTCCTGTCCGCGGGGCGGTATGGGCGGGAGTTCCCGTCTGCCGCTGGTGGATGACCGCTCGTGGGAGGAGTGGGGGTGTGACCAGTTCGCGCGTGATGCAAGCCGGCCTGCGCGGGGGGCGCGCGCCCTTCCAGGAGTGGGGCGTGGCCTACAAGGTGGGGCTGGGCGTGACGGCGGTGGGCCTCGGCGTGATGCTGGTGAGCCCGCTGTTCGCGGGTGTCGTGACGGCGCTCCTGGATCTCCTGGGCGCGCCCGAGGGCCGCACCCTCCTGCCCGAGGCGTCGGGCGGGGCGCTCCTGCGGCTCTACGGCTTCTTCATTCTCACGTGCGGCGTCTGCCTCTTCTGCGGGCGGCTCGCGCTCGAACTGGTGGGGCTGGTCCGCGAGCGGGCGCTGACCGGCGGGATGCGCCTGTGGGGGAAGCTGGCGGCGGGCGCGGGAGCCGTGGCGGTGGTCGCCTGGACCGTCAGCGACCTGCTGGACTCCCTGTCCTCGTTCGTCAGCCCGGGATGGGCGACAGGGCCGACGCTGACCGCGGGCAGGCTGATCGCCCTGCTCATCCTGTTCGCCATCTCCGCGTTCGTGTTCAGCGATGCGGGCCGCCGGGCCAGGCTGCTCGGCTGGACCGATCGGGTGGGGTGGGGCACGGTGCGCCAGGGCTGGATCAACAGGTACGCGCTGGCGCTGCTGGCGGCGGGGGCGCTCTGCGCGATCCTGCAGATCGGCGGGGTCACCGCGATGATCATCATCGGCGTCGCCGTGCTGCTGTCGGGGCTCGTTCCGCAGTACTTCTGGGGCAGAAGGCCCTGACCTCCGCCGGATGTGCGCCGCCGGGCGGGGCGCTCACCACCCCTGCACGGCGACGGCCACGCCCAGCACCGCCCCGAGAGTCACGGTCACGGCGACGACGGCGGCGGCGACGCCCAGCGCCACCTGTCGCAGTTCGCCGGGCGGGTGGCCGCGGAAGAGCGCGGCCAGGCCCCTGATTCCGGCTCCGGTTCCGCGCGGGGCCGCCCGCCCCGGCATGGGGAAGGCGGCGGTGGAGCGGGCGGGCGCGCGCGGCGCGAACGTGCGCACCGATCCCGGCGCGGGGGAAGTCGCGGACGGCGTTGAGGGCGCGGGCGTTGGCGCGGGCGCGGGCGTTGGCGCGGGCGCGGGCGCGGGCGTTGGCGCGGGCGCGGGCGCGGGCGGTGCGGATGCTGTGGGCGTGGGTGCGGGTGGCGCGGGCGCCGCGGGCGGAGGCGGCGCGACGCGGGCGCTGCGGGACGCGGGGGGCGCTTGCAGCGGAATCCCCTGGAGGATGGTTTCCAGGTCGGGCACATCCTTTACAGGGAGCCCGCAGCACTCCTCGAGGCGCTCCGCCAGCATCGCCACGGCCTGGTCGGAGGAGTGCTTCAGGCGGTCGAAGAGGGCGGAGTTCGCCGGGTCCGCGTAGTCGGCCCTGGTGAAGATCAGGTTGTCGTCGTTGTTGAAGCTCCAGAGGCCGGGGTCGGAGGCGACGGCGGTGAGGCTGAGGTAGATGACGAGCGCGGGGAAGTTGTCCACGTAGGCGTCGTAGTCGTCCGCCGAGCGCAGGGGATGCTGGTAGTGCTTGTGGCCGAGCTCGGGGCTGCGTTCCCCCCGGAAGCGGGGCAGGAACATCCCGTCGTAGTCGACGAGGCGGATGCGGCCGTCGGCCTGGACCATGACGTTGCCGTGCTGCAGGTCGTTGTGGGCGATGCCCAGCCCGCGCAGGCTGGCGACGGGGCCGCCGCGCCACTGGGCCGCGATTCGCCGCAGGGCGTCGGGGTCGTTGAGGCGGGATTCCACGAAACCGCTCAGCGACTGCCCATCGACCCACTCCATGCGCACGATCGGGTACCAGTCGCCGCGCACGCAGATGCCGTCGCGCAGGAACTCGAAGTGCACGAAGGAGGGCGGCAGGACGTTGACGAGGTACTGGCTGAGGTGGTTGTAGCGGGACTCCTGGTCCTTCACCTCGCGGGTGAAGCAGCGGACCGCGAACGCCTGCACGCCGTCGGAGACGGAGTAGACGCAGGCGAAGGCGCCGGAGAACACCAGCGGCGTGCCGCGCTGGTTCTGGGCCACCGTTCCCGCCTGGAGCGCCGTGCCCTTGAAGCAGAGGCCGGGGTTTTGAACGGCCTCGCTGAAGTCGGTGATCCCCGGCCAGGCCATCGTCTACGCGACTTCCAGCGCCAGCAGCGTGACGTCGTCGTTGCGCATGAGTCCGGCGCGCCGCTGGTCCTCGACCCAGCCGTCCCAGTCGGGCGGGGCGAGCGCCGCGATGGTCTCCCAGGGCTTCTCGCCGGCGGCGTCGGCGGCGAGGAACCAGCAGGCGATGGCGTCGGAGGCGAGGATGAAGCGGTCGCCCGCCTCACAGTCGCCGCTGCGCTGGCTGACGCCGTTCCACAGGTTCTCCGCGTTGTCCGGGTTGCTGCAGACGAGGACGGGCGTGTTGCCGAACTCGGCGGCGTCTTCGAGGGGGAAGGAGACGGCCAGGCGGCCGTCGCGGACGATGAAGAGGCAGCTGTCGCCCACGGCCAGCGCGCGCCAGGCGAGCGCCTCGCCGTCCTCGTCACCCTCGTCGCCCTCGTCGCCGTCCGGCGCGGCCTCGATGGTGAGCCCCAGCAGCGTGGCGAAGGCCCCCGCCCGCGCCTTGGCCTCGCCGTGCCAGGGGAGGTCGTCCCAGGGCACGCCCTCGCGCCACTCCTCGCGCGCGGGCCGCAGCCATTCGTCCAGCGAGTCCGCGGTGAGGCCGCCCAGGTCCGGGGGAGCGGAGGCGAAGGCCCCGGCCAGGGCGTTGGCCCACTCGCGCGCGAAGGCCGATTCGCTGGCGCCGTCGGCGACGGCGACGCGCGCCGCGCCGGCGTCCGGCGTGTCGGGTTCGCCGGCCTCCGTGTCGGTTTCCGCGTGCTCGGGGAAGACGGCGCGGAAGGCGTCCTCGTACTCCTCGGGGCTGTTGCCGGCCTTGGGCGCCCAGAGTTCCGTGAGGGAGCGGGGCCTCAGTCGCTCCATCGTCTTCCGCGAGTCAGCGCAGGTCCGAGGCGGCGCGCGTTCCGATGTCGAGGAACTGCACGAGGGAGACCATATCGGCGTTGTAGACGTAGCCGCGCGAGCCCTGCGTGACGGGCAGGCCCATGCCCGCGGCCAGCTCCACGACCGGATCGGGGAAGACAGAGGACATGCGGAACATCTGCCGCGCGTACTCGTCCGGGGGCAACTCGCTCTCATCGGACGGGTACTGGACCGGCATGGCGGACATTTCCGAGAGGTGGGCGTTGTAGACCAGCACGTTCCCGTCGTTGGTCGCCAGGCCCATGATTTCCTCGGCCAGGGGCACCGGGTCGCCGTCCGTGGCGGCCCCGTCGGTGACGCTGATGAGCATGGGGGGGTAGGAGTCGGGATGCTCGCCGACCCACGCGCCGAGCGCCGCCGAGGCGTGGGAGAGGGCGGTGCACATGGGCGTTCCCCACCTGGCCGCGGGGGTCAGCCAGGTGGGCACCTTGCGGGTCACGTCCACCACGCCGCCGGCGCCGTCGGGCTCTTTCACCTGCCGCTCCTCCACGGTGGCGGCGTCGACGACCTGGCTGATGGTGAGGAAGGGATTCTCGGGGGACGTCCCCGGCAGGGCGCTCTCGACTTCCGGCTCGCCCGAGTCGTTGGTGGTGTAGGTGATGACGCCGGCGTGGAAGTAGTCGCGCACGTCCATGCCCTGCGAGCAGCGCTGGGAGATGGCGTCGAGGATGCGGTTCACGGCGTCGGCGGCCCCGTCCATCTTGCGCAATCCGGGCTGGCCGCCGAGCGCCCCTTCCATCGAACCCGAGTAGTCGATGAGGAAGAGGAAGCAGCCGGGGTTGTTTCTGCTGATGTCCGCCGCGTACGCCATACGGGGAACCTCCTGACACGTTGCGGTAGCGAGTAACCGGTATCACTGTAGCACACGGAATCCGCGTATCGGGGCGTGGCGCGGGCCGGGGGTGGGGGTGGTACGCCAGAGAGGATTCGAACCTCTGACCTCTACCTCCGCAGGGTAGCGCTCTCTCCACTGAGCTACTGGCGCACGTTTGGCTGGTGCCGAAGGTGAGATTTGAACTCACACGCCCGCGAGGGGCACTACGCCCTGAACGTAGCGCGTCTGCCTGTTCCGCCACTTCGGCTCCGCCCTCCAGTATCGGGCCGCGCGCGCTCGCCTTCAAGCCCGCCCCGCCGCGCGCTGGCGGAACGGGGCGGGCCGCCCTAGACTCAGGGGGCGCGGGCGGTTAGCTCAGATGGTTAGAGCGCGTCGTTCACACCGACGAGGCCACTGGTTCGAGTCCAGTATCGCCCACCACGCGCCGCCGGGAAGGGAGCACGGCGATGGGAGCGACGCACGTGACGGTGACGGTCCGCAATCCGGCGGATCCGGAGCGGGCCTGGGAGGGGCTGTTCCTCGTGGACGCGGGCGCGACCGACAGCCTCGTGCCGCGCAAGCACCTGGAGGCGATCGGCCTGAAGCCTGAAGACGGCAGAACCTACGAACTCGCCGACGGGAGCCAGTTGCGGCTCGATATCGCCGTCGCGCGTCTCGAGTTCATGGGCGAGTTCGTCGGGAGCACGGTCATGTTCGGCGGCGACGACGCGGAGCCGCTGCTGGGGGTGACGGCGCTGGAGTCGGTCGGCATCGAGGTGGACCCGGTGAACCAGCGCCTGAAGCGGCTGCCGGCGGTGCGGCTGAAGTAGGGGCGGCTGGAGCGGGCGAAGGGAATCGAACCCTCGTCTCAACCTTGGGAAGGTCGCATTCTGCCATTGAACCACGCCCGCGAGCGCTCCGCGCATCCTATCATTGCGCGCACGTTCACCGGAGGCCAGCCGTGCCCATTCCCAAGGAACTCGCCCTCACGCCCGACGAGATCGACGAGATCATGTCCGCCAGCTGGAACATGCGCATCGCCACCAACGGACCGGGTGACCGCATCAACCTGACGCCGCTCTGGTTTGGCTGGGCGGGCGGGCGCGTCTACACGTTCTGCCGCGGCCAGAAGGTCGCCAACCTGCGCCGCGACTCCGCCTGCACGGTGCTCGTCGACAAGAACGAGCGCTTTCCCGAGCTGCAGGGGATCATGCTGCAGGGCCGCGCGGTGGTGCTGGAGGACGCCGAGGCCGAGGCCGCCGATCCGCACCTGGAGGAGGCGCGCCTGCAGATGGGCGCCAAGTACGGCCAGCCGGACGGCCGCCACGCCGCCAGCGCCGCCGGACGCAACCGCCGCTGGGTCGTGCTCGAACCGGAGCGCACGGTCACCTGGGACAACTTCAAACTGGAGCGGCTGCAGCGCTAGCGCTTCGCCGCCAGCCACGCCTCCGCCGCCTCCACCACGTCGTCGCCGATGGCGAAGTGGCCGCCGGGGAGGGTCACGAGGTCCTTTTCGCCGGGCAGGCCCGCGTACAGTTCCAGCGTGGCCTCGGGCGAGACGATCTCGTCGCGTTCCTTCGCGATGACGCGCACGGCCACGTTCGCGAGGGCGGGCAGATGGCTGCCCGCGCCCTCGGCGGGGCCGCTCAGGGGGCCTGTGCCGGTCGCCGCGAACACCGCCGCGCGGAAGCGCCCGTCGCCCGCGACGGCGGGGACGCCCAGCATCGCGCCCAGCGAGTAGCCGTAGTAGCCGAGCCGCGCCGCGTCGATCGGGTAGCGTTCCGCGAGGGCGTCGATGACGGCGGTCACTTCGCCCGCGAACTGGGCGGCCATCGCCGCCGCCTGCGCGGGGTCGCGCAGGGCCGCGAAGGGGTCGGGGACGGCGCGCTCGCCGTGGCCGGGGGCGTCGAGGCCGAGGCAGGCCCAGCCGTGCGCCGCCGCCCAGGCCCGCGCGGGGCCGCTCACGATGGCGTCTTCCTTGCGGCTCATGCCGGGGTGCTGGATGAGGACGAGCGGGAGCGGCCCTTCGGCGCCGTCCGGGAGCCAGAGCAGGCCGGGCGTCTCGTCCAGCCGGAAGCGGACCTCGCGCAGGCCGCCGGACTCGCGCTCGCTCGCCTCGAACTCGGGCATCGCCGCGAGCCTACGCGCCCAGGCGTCCCCACAACAGGAGGCGCTTGAACGGATACAGGTGCGGGCGCTCGTCCGGCAGCGCCGCCAGCAGGCGCTCGCGGTAGTCGGCCAGGTAGGCCTCGTAGGTCTCCGGCGGGAGGCGCTGGCGGTAGTCGGTCAGGAGCGAGCCCTTCACCCATTCGACCACCTCCTCCGGCCCCGCCAGCCGGTGCAGGTAGACCTGCTGGCGGATGTGCTGTCCGGCGAAGCCGATGCGCGCGAACAGCTCCGCGTACCACGCGGGCTCGCGCACGGGGTTTTCGCGGACGTAGCCGCCGAGCGCCTCCGCGTAGCGCGGCTCGCGCGCGAGGGCGTGCGCGATGGTGTGCGAGGGGTGGTCGTGGTTGGCGGGCATCTGCACGGCCAGCTGGCCGCCGGGCGCGAGCGCTCCCGCCAGCCTCGGGAAGAGCGCCTCGTGGTCCGGCACCCACTGCAGGGCCGCGTTCGAGAAGACCACGTCCAGCCCCTTCCCGGCGAAGGCGGCGATGTCGCCTCGTTCGAAGCGCACGCCGCCGCCCGCGTGGCGGGCGCTGTCCGCGAGCATCGCGGGCGAGCGGTCGATGCCGACGGTCTCCGCGGCGCGCGTGCGCTCGTGCAGGAGCGGCGTGAGCGCGCCCGCGCCGCAGCCGAGGTCGGCGACGCGCCCGCCGGGGACGGGCTCGACGAGCGCGAGCAGGTCGCGGAAGGGCTGCTCGCGCTCCTCGCGGAAGCGCGCGTACTGCTGCGGCTGCCAGGCGTCGCTCACGCGCGCGAGCCTACCAGCGGGGCGTGGGTGGCGGCGCGCCCGCCCTACGTGGCGTCGAGGATGGCTCGCAGCTTCGGCATCAGTTGGGGGGATGTCGTCGTGGACGATCAGCCAGAAGATGCTGTCATCGACGGCCTCGTATCCGTGGATGAGGCGGTTGCGCGTGTTGATGATGTCGCGCCAGGGGATTTCGGGGTGGTCATCCCTGGCGGACGCCGGGATCCTGTTCGCCGCCTCGCCGATGATCATGACGTTGCGGATGGTCGCATCGTAGGTGCGCCTGTCCCCGAGGAAGGCGGCCTGGTCCATGCCGGACGTGTAGTCCAGGCACCGCTCGCAGGCGTCCAGCATTTCGCGGACGTAGAGGTCCCAGCGGCGCTCAGACACGGATGGCTTCCGCCTCGACGTAGGGCCGCAATTCGGAGCGCAGGGCTGTTTCCATGACGAGATCGACGGGTCGGCCGAACAGGTCTTCGAGATAGCGCAAGGCTCCGAAGTACTGTCCCGAGCGCGTGATCGCGTCGTACCGCACGAGGATGTCGATGTCGCTGTCCGGTTCCGCTTCGTCGCGGGCCGTGGACCCGAACAGGGCGAGGCCGGCGACGCCGAAGCGCTCGGCCAGCACGGGCTTGTGCGCGCGCAGCAGGGCCAGCGTCTCGTTTCTGCCCATCGGCTGTTCCGCCATCGGTCTCTCCTCGTTGCCGCCTCACCAGCATAGCGCGGACGGTGGCCGCTGTAGAGAGCCGCAGCCGCGCAACGGGCGCGGCCTTGACGCGCGCTCCGCGCCTGCCCAAGGTGGCCCCGCCATGGTTCGCTGGGATGAGCGCGCCGCCCTCATCGTCGTCGACGTCCAGAACGACTTCGCGGACCCGCGCGGGGGGCTCGCGGTGGCGGGCGGCGACGGCATCATTCCCGCCCTGAACGCGGCCATCGCCGCCGCCGGGGACGCGGGCGCGACCGTGGTCTACACGCAGGACTGGCACCCGCCCGATACGCCCCACTTCGCCAAGGACGGCGGTGTCTGGCCCGTCCACTGTGTGCGCGAGACGTGGGGGGCCGCGTTCCACCCCGATCTGCGCGTCGCCGGGGAGACCGTGCGCAAGGGGACCGGCGGCGAGGACGGCTACTCCGGCTTCAGCGTGCGCGACCCTTCCGGCGGGGAGCGCGGCGATACGGCCCTCGAAGCGCTCCTGCGCGGGCGCGGCGTGACGACCGCCGCCGTCGCGGGCCTCGCGACCGACTACTGCGTGCGCGAGACGGCGCTCGACGCCGTGCGCCGGGGCTTCGCGGCGTTCGTGCTCATCGACGCCGTGCGCGCGGTCGACCTGCGGCCGGGCGACGGCGCGCGGGCGCTGGAGGCGATGCGCCGCGCGGGCGTGCGCTCGGCGCGGGCGCTCCCGTGAGCGGGAGCGGCGCGGAGGAGCGCCTGCGCCGTTGGCTCGCGAGCGAGCACGGCATCGCCGATGCGCGCCGTCTCGCGCGCGAGGACGGGGAGCGGCTGCTCGTCTCGAAGTTCCCGCCGGGCTTCATCGCGCGCGTGGGCGAGACGGTGGGGCACCTCGGCATCCTCGCCGCGCCCGACCCGCTCGCCGCCGCCAGCGCCGGGCGCGCCCGCCGCCTGCCCCGCGAGCCGCGCGTCGAGGGCTGGCGCGCCGCCGCCTGCGAGCTCGTGCGCGAACGCGCCGCCGCGCGCGGCCTGAGCGAGGCGGACGCCGAGCTGGTCACGACCGGCATCGAGTCGGTGGCGGCGGTCATGCGCGCGGTCCTCTGGAGCGACCCGCTCGCGGGCGAGCCCTACGCGCCCGCCCCCGCCGAGCGCCAGGCCTGGCGGGACGCCCTCGCGCGGGGCGAGGGTTCGGGCGACCTGTTCACGCGCCACTACGGGGCGTTCGAGGGGCGCGCGGTGGTCGCGCACTGCCCGGGGGCGCCGTACGCGCGCGCCCTGCTGGAGTCGGCCTGGCGCGCCTGCACGGGCGAGCCGCCGCCCGCCTGAGGGGGCTCGCTGCCCTATCGCGGGGCGAGGGCGCGGATGGTGTTCAGGATGGCGTCCTGCTCGCTCGCGGCGCTGGCGGGGGCGATGGGGTAGAGGAACGCCTCGTCGAGGCCGGCGGCGGCGAGACCGGCGGCGAGTTCGCGGCACTCCCCGGCGCTGCGCCCGACGACGGCGTGGGCGCGCACGAAGCGCTCGGAGATGCCCGCGATCGCCTCCGCGCGCTCGCGCGCCAGCCAGCGCCGCTCGAACGTCTCGCAGTCCTCTTCGAAGCCGTCCTCGATGAAGACCTTGCGGTAGACGGGGGCCATCAGGTAGGCGAGCAGCTCGTCCTTGATGGGCGCGGAGGCGGCCTCGTAGGACTCGTCGATGACGGTGCGCAGGAAGGCGACGATGCGCACGTCCGCGCGCGTGCGCCCGGCCCGCGCGATGCCGCGTTCGATGGCGGCGACGGAGCGCTCGATGACGGTCGCCGTCGGGTAGTTGAGGATGACGCCGTCGGCGATCTCACCGGCCAGTTCCAGCATCCGCTCGCCGAGCGCGCCGATGTAGACGGGGATGGCGGGGTCGGCGGGGTCCATGGCGGGGGCGCTCGTCTGGTAGAGGCCCTCGTGGCGGAGGCGCTCGCCGGAGGTGAGCCGCCGGAACACGTCGACGTACTCCC
This sequence comes from Tepidiformaceae bacterium, assembly GCA_963664025.2. Lineage (GTDB taxonomy): Bacteria > Chloroflexota > Dehalococcoidia > Tepidiformales > Tepidiformaceae > UBA2991. The sequence continues at coordinate 898,972 of OY760861.2, forward strand.
TCATGCGGGCGACGGGGTGGTCCCAGGGCAGCCCGTGCCAGTTGCTGACGATGACGGGCGTGCTCACGCCGAAGCCGGCGGAGACGCGCCCGCCGCTCAGGTCCTGCAGCGACGAGAAGGACATGGCCGCGAGGTAGGGGTCGCGCAGGCCGATGGGGACGATGCCGGTGCCCAGCCCGAAGCGCTCGGTGGCCATCGCCGCGGCCGCCAGCACGGTGATGGCGTCGGGCGCGTTCACCTCGGTCACCCAGCCGCCGCTGAAGCCGTGGCGCTCGCCCGCCCGCGCCTGCTCGACGTGGTCGAGCACGCGCTTGCCGTGGAGCACGAGACCCGAGTAGCTCATCGCCTTCCCCCCGCGTGGCTGGCGGCATCATGCCACACGGCGGGGGTTGCCACGGTCAATGGTCGATGGTCACGGGTCAGCGCCGCCGCGCCTGGGGCTTGATGATGCCGCGCTGCATGAGCATCCGCATCACCAGCCGCGAGACGGCGATGCCGAGCATTCCCGCCACGGCGAGGAAGACGACCGTCGTCACGATGCCTCCCCCCGCGAGCGGGGCGCCCAGCATCAGCCCGGCGAACAGCCCGAACGAGAGGGCGATGAACACGGGCATCGTGCGCCAGCGCCACTCGGGCAGCGCGGGGGGCGCGGGCTGGCGCCGGTTCGGGGCCGCGTCGCCGCCGCCCTCCGCGCCCGCGCGGACGCGCCGCCGCCGTCGCCGCGCGGGGCTCACGCCGGCCCCCGCGCGCGCAGCAGCGTCTCGACGGCCTCGCGCTCGAAGAGGAGGGCGCCGCCCGCCGTGCGCCGGTGGGGGACGGCGCCAGCCGCGGCCGCCGCCGCCAGTTCGTCCTCGCCCATGCCCGCGGCCAGCGCCGCCTCGGAGAGGTCGAGCACAGCCTCCAGCGCGGGGGCGGCGGGCGCGGCGGGCTCCAGGCAGGCGTCGCAGGTGAAGACCAGCGCCAGGTGCGTCTCGCTCAGGGCGACGGCCCCGCAGTCCCTCCCCGGCAGGTCCTCCCGCTGGTTCAGGTGGAAGAGGCGCCCGCAGGCGTTGCAGTACGACTCGGTGTGGGGCTCGACGGGGTCGGCGCAGATCGCGCACGGGTCCGGGGCGAAGGCCGCAGCCGCGTCGGTCGTCTCGATCGTCTCAGTCATGGGCGGGGCAGAGAATAGCCGGTTTCTTGACACTTTCAAGCGGCCGCCGATATGATCAAGGAACCCTAACAATTACAGGATCGGGGGCGTCTTGGAGAGCACGGCTGCCGTGGTCGAGTCGCCCCCGCGAAGCGGCGACCTGGCGGAGAGGCTTGGCATCAAGCCCCTTCCCGACGACCTGCTCTGCGAAGCCCTCACGCACGCCTCCTACCCGAACGAGAGCGCGGCCAGCGCGACGCCCAACGAGCGGCTCGAATTCCTGGGCGACGCGATCCTCGGCATGGTCGTGGCGAACGCCCTCTTCCGCGCGTATCCGGAGGCGGCGGAGGGCGAGTTGACGCGCATGAGGGCGGAGGTCGTGCGCGGGGCCGCGCTCGCGAGGGCCGCCCGCCGCCTCGACCTCGGCGGCTACCTGATCCTCGGGCGCGGGGAGGAGGCCGCCGGGGGGCGCGACCGCGACCGCAACCTCGCGGGGGCGTTCGAGGCGCTGCTGGGGGCGGTCTACCGCGCGCACGGGCTGACCGTCGCCCGCGCGCTCGCGCTGCGCCTGCTCAAGCCGGAGATCGACCGCCTGCGGGACGGCGGACCCGCGCTCGACGCCAAGTCGGCGCTCCAGCACCTGGTGCAGGCGCGCTGGCACACGCCCCCCGAGTATGTGACGGTTGACGAGCAGGACGAGGGAGAGGAGCGCCGCTTCGTGGTGGAAGTTCGCGTTGACGGCGAGTTGCTGGGGCGCGGGGCCGGGGCGAGCAAGCGCGCCGCCCAGCAGGAGGCGGCCAGCCGCGCCCGCGACGCCCTCTCTTCCGGCGGCGAATCCGGCGGCGGCGTCCCGGTGGAGGCGTGAGCGATGTACGTCAAGCGGCTCACGCTCCACGGCTTCAAGAGCTTCGCGCAGGAGACGAGCTTCGAGTTCGGCTCCGGGGTGACGGCCATCATCGGGCCCAACGGCTCGGGCAAGAGCAACGTCGCCGACGCCGTGCGCTGGGTGCTGGGCGAGCAGGGGCTGCGGCTGCTCCGCGCGCGCAAGCAGGAGGACGTCATCTTCGGGGGGGCGGGCGACCGCGCGCCCCTGGGCATGGCCGAGGTCACGCTCACGCTGGACAACAGCGACGGCTGGCTGCCGGTCGATTTCGGCGAAATCCAGATCGGGCGGCGGGCCTACCGCGACGGCGACACGGAGTACCTGCTGAACGGCTCGCGCATCCGCCTGCGCGACCTGAACGACCTGCTGCAGAAGGCGAACGTGGGCCAGAACAGCTACGCCATCATGGGCCAGGGGATGGTGGACGAGGTGCTCAGCCTCTCGCCGCAGGACCGCCGCTCGCTGATCGACGAGGCCGCCGACGTCAAGCCCTTCCGCCAGAAGATCGCGGACGCGCACAACCGGCTGGGGAGCACGCGCGAGAACATGGCCAAGGTCCAGATCATCATCGACGAACTGGAGCCGCGGCTGCGCCTCCTGCGCCGCCAGGCGGGCCGCGCGGACGAGCACCGCGAGCTTTCCGCCCGCCTCGCCATGCTGCTGCGCACGCTCTACGCCTCGCGCTGGAGCGAGACCCGCAACGCGATGGTCCGCGCCCAGGCCGAACTCGACCAGCGCGGGGCCGAGGACGAGACCGCCGAGGCGCGCGTCTCCACGCTGGAGGAGCAGCTGCAGACTCTCGGCGAGGAGATCGCGCGGCGGCGCGAAGCCGTGTCCCGCCGCGACGGCGCCCGCGGCGACCTCGACGACCGCATCCGCTCGCTCGAACACGCGCTCGTGCTCGACGGCGAGCGCCACTCGATGACGGGCGCGCGCCACGAGGAGATCCTGGGCGAGGTGGAGGCGCTCGAAGGGGAGAAGGCCGCGCTCGGCGCCGCCGAGGCGGAGGGCGGACGCCGCGCCGTCGAGCTCACGGGCGAGATCGAGACGCTGGCCCTCGCCCTCGATCGGGATCGCGAGGCGCTGACGCGCGCCCAGCGCGAGGACGCCGCCCTCCACCGGCGGGCGGAGGAGCTGCGCGGCCAGCTGGCGGCGCTCGACGAGCGCATCGGGGAGCAGCGCGCCATCGCCGGGCGCGTGTCCCGCGCCGCCGCCGAGGGGCCCGAGGCCGATCGCGTGACTGAACGCCGCCGGCAACTCTTGCTGGAGTTCGTCGCCTATCGCCGCCGCCGCACCGAACTGGGGGAGCGCGCCGCCGCCGCCGAGGCGGGGCTGGAGGCGGCGCGCCAGACCGCCGCCGGGACGCGCGAGCGCCTCGCCCGCGTCCAGACGGAGCTGCGGGAGCTCGAACAGGCGGCGCGCGAGCCGCTGCGCCAGCTCGACCACCTGCAGGGCCGCCTCGACGTGCTCAAGCGCGTGCAGGCGGAGAGCGAGGGCATCGCGACGGGCACGCGCAACGCCCTCGTCATGGGCCAGGTGCTGATCGAGAACGTGCGCCCCGGCAGCCTCGGCGAGGCTCCCGAGGTGGCGGGCGTCGTCGGCCTGCTCTCGCGCCAGTTGCGCGTGCCCGCGGGCCTCGAGGCGGCGGTCAACGCGGCCCTTGAACACCACCTCCACGCCATCATCGTCGAGCGCGAGTCGCAGGCGGTGCGCGCCATCGATCTGCTGCGCGAGGGCGCACGCGGGCGCGCCCAGTTCCTGCCCCTCGATTCCCTGCGCAAGGTCTACCCGCTCAACCTCCAGAAGGAGCGCGGCGTCGTCGGCGTCGCCTCCCGCCTCGTGCGCTGCGACAACCGTTACCGCGACGTGGTCGATACGCTCCTGGGGCGCGTCATCGTCGTCGAGGACATGCAGGCGGCGCGGCGGATGCTGAGCCGCGGGCTTGGTGCGGTCGTCACCCTCGACGGCGTCTTCCTCGACCCGTCCGGGGTGATCACGGGCGGGCTGGCCTCCGACGCGGAGAGCCCGTTCAGCTTCTCCCGCCAGCGCGAAATCGAGGAGATTCCCGCCCAAATCGCCGAGCTTGAGCAGGTGGTGGCGGCGAACCGGGGGCAGATCGAGGCCGCGCGCGAGACGGTCGAGCGGCTCGCCCAGCTCGCGGAGGAGAGCGACCAGGCGTACGGGGCGAGCCGCGCCGCGCTGGACGACGCCCTGCGCGCGCGCGAACGGGAGCGCGATCGCCTCCATCGCATCCGGCGCGAGATGACCGCCGTCCTCGCCCGCCGCCGCGAACTGGACGGGAGCGCGTTCGATGAACAGGCCGCCGCCGATGCGCGCGCCCTGGCGGAGCAGCTGACGGCCCGCCGCGGCGAACTCGGCGAGGCGCTCGACGCCCTCGCGCCCGACCTCGAAGCCTCGCCGGGGCGCGCCGAGCAGGCCGTCGAGGACGTGTCCGCGGCCAGCGCGCGGCTCGCCTCCGCCGAGGGCGAGGCGCGCGCCCAGGCGCTCGCGCGCGAACAGGGACGCCGCGCGCTGGAGCGGCTCACCTCGCAGATCGCGCAGCGCAGCCTCCGCGCCCGCAACCTGGAGCTCGAAGCGCGCACCTTCGCCGAGGCGATGGAGCGCCAGACGCGCGAACTGGAGGAACTGCGGCGCGAACGGGAGCAGTCGTCCGACGACACCGCGCCCGACCGCGACGAACTCCTGCGGCTGGAGGCGCACGAGCGCTCCGTGCAGGCCGAGTACGGGGAGGCGCAGACGGCGCTGCTCGATTCCCGCCGCCGCCGCCTCGAACTGGAAGCGAGCCTCGACCGCGCGCGCGAGCGCCTGGAGACGCTGCGGGAGGAGATGGCGCGCGAGGGCATCCCCGCGACCTCGGACGGCGGCGCGTCCGAGGCCACCGCGGACGCGGAGGGCGAGCCCGTCGACCTCGCCGCCGTCGAGCACGAGATCGCGGAGGCGCGGCTCGCCATCCGCAGGCTCGGCCCCATCAACCAGGAAGCCCCCGACGAGTTCCGCGAGAGCGAGGAGCGTCACGCCTTCCTCACCGAGCAGGTCCAGGACCTGACCGACGCAGAGGCGCAACTGCAGGGCGCCATCGCCGAGCTCAACGGGGAGATTCGCACCCGCTTCCGGGGCGCCTTCAACCAGGTCGACGCGGCCTTCGGCTCCTACTTCACCGCCTTCTTCGGGGGCGGGTCGGCGCGCCTCAAGCTGCTCGATCCCGACGACATCATCGACTCCGGCATCGAGATCGAGGCGCAGCCGCCGGGGAAGCGCCTGAGCACACTCAGCCTGCTCTCGGGGGGCGAGCGCTCGCTGACCGCCGTGGCCCTGCTGTTCGCCCTCCTCTCCGTGAACCCCGCGCCCTTCTGCGTGCTCGACGAGGTGGACGCGGCCCTGGACGAGGCGAACGTGGGGCGCTTCGTCGCCGAACTGGCGCGCCTGGCCGACCGCACGCAGTTCCTCATCGTGACCCACAACCGCCGCACCATCGAGGCGACGGACGCCATCTACGGCGTCTCCATGGGCCCCGGCGGCGTCTCCAGCACGCTCTCGCTGCGCCTCTCCGACCTGCCGTCCGGCGGCGTGGCCGCGCGCGCGACCGCCGAGCGCGGGGAAGCGTCCGCCGGGGAAGCGCCCGACGAGGAGGCGCCCGACGAGGAGCGCGCTCCCGCCGGGGCGGCCAGCCGCTAGCCCCAGTCCCTGGCTTTGGGGAGAATCCGAAGCGTCGCCGCCCCGAGCGCGGCGGGGAGCGAACGGCGATGCGATTCTGGCGCAGGCGGCAGGACTCCGGCGGCGACGAGGCGGCCTTCACCCCCGAGCAGGCCGCGGAGATCCAGGCGCAGTCGGGGCGCGCCCTCGCGCGCAGCCGCTCCGGGCTGCTCGGCCAGATCGGACGTCTCTTCGACCGCCCCGACTTCGACGACGACCTGTGGGAGGAACTCGAGGAGATCCTGATCGCCGCCGACACCGGCATCGCGGTCACGGAGCGCATCCTCGACCGCGTGCGCGAGCGTGTGCGCGAGGAGCGCGCGACCACCGCCGCCGAGGTGCGCGAGATCCTGCGGGGCGAACTGGTCGCCATCCTCGCGTCCCCGGAGGGCGGTCCGCCGCGCTGGGACGCGCCCTTCCCCGAGCTGCTCGTCATCCTCGTGGTGGGGGTGAACGGGGCGGGCAAGACGACCTCCATCGCCAAGCTCGCCGCGGCCCTGCAGGAGGGGGGCCACACGCCCATCCTCGCCGCCGCCGACACCTTCCGCGCCGCCGCCATCGACCAGCTCCGCGCCTGGGGCGATCGGCTCGGCGTGCGCGTCGTGGCGCACCAGCCCGGCGGCGATCCCGGGGCCGTCGTGTTCGACACGCTCTCCGCCGCGGAGGCGGGCGGGGCCGCCGTCGCCATCATCGACACGGCGGGGCGGCTCCACACCAAGGCGAACCTGATGGAGGAGTTGAAGAAGGTCACGCGCGTCATCCAGCGCCGCCACCCCGAGGCGCCCCACGAGACGCTGCTCGTGCTCGATGCGACGACGGGCCAGAACGGCCTGCTGCAGGCGCGCGCCTTCACCGAGGCGGTGGGCGTGACCGGCCTCGTGCTGGCCAAGCTGGACGGCACCGCGCGGGGCGGCATCGTCTTCGCCATCGCGGACGAACTGGGCGTCCCCGTGCGCCTCATCGGCACGGGCGAGGGGATCGGCGACCTCGCGCCCTTCGACGCCGAGGCGTTCGTGGACGCGCTGCTCGCCTGATGCGCATCGGTGAGCGGCGTGGCTGAAGCGTTCGCCTTCTGGGGGGTCGCCGTCGTCATCGCGGCGCTGGCGCTTCCGCTCGCCTTCCGCCTCTTCCGGCGCTTCCCCGACGGCGGCGCGGGCCTCGCCTTCACGCTGGGGCTCACGCTCATCGCGGCGGGCTACTTCCTGCTGCGCGTCGCGGGGACGCTTCCCGCGGGGCGGGGCGGGCTGCTGCTGGCCATCGCGCTCTTCGCGCTTGTCATGGTCGTGTTCGCCGCCCGCGACCGGCGCTTCCCCGCGACGCTGCGGCGCTCGCTGCCGGGGATCGCCGCCGCCGCGGCGCTGTTCTCGGCGCTGTTCTTCGGCTACGCCTTCTTCCGCGCGCACACGCCCGACATCGCTCACACCGAGCAGCCGATGGACTTCCTCTACCTGAACGCGATGCTCGTCTCGCCGGACTATCCCCCGCACGACCCCTGGTTCGCGGGCGAGCGCGCGAGCTACTACTACGGCGGCTACCTGCAGGCCGCCGTCCTCACGGGCGCGTCGGACGTGTGGCCGGCGACGGGCTACAACCTCTCGCTCGCCGCCGTCTTCGCGAGCGCGGGGACCGCCGCCGCCTCGCTCTGCGCCGCCCTGGCGCGCTGGCTTTTCGGGCGTCGCGCGCGGCGCTGGGTGGCGCTGGCGGCCGCGGGCGGGGTGGCGGCGCTGCTGTTCGCGGGCCCGCTGGCGAGCGTCTTCGAACTCGCCGCCGCGCACGGGGCCGATCACCAGGGCGTCTACGAGGCGTTCGGCGTCGAGGGTCTCGTGCGCTGCGGCCCGAATCCGCAGGGGCCGTGCACGGGACAGCCGCTCGCCGCCGCCGCGACGTGGTACCCGGAGGACCACTGGGCCTGGTGGCGCATGTCGCGCATGTCCTACTGGGGGCCGCAGCCGGGGTACACCGACGTGATCACGGAGGTTCCCGCCTTCAGCTTCCTCCTCGGCGACCTGCACCCGCACGTCATGGCGATCCCGGGCGCGCTTCTCGCGCTGGCGCTGAGCGCGGCGATCTGGCGCGGACGGGGCGTCCTCTCCTGGCGGGAGCACCGCCGCCGACCGTGGATGCTGGCCGCGGTCGCGCTGGTCTTCGGCAGCCTCGCCTTCGTCAACACGTGGGACGTCATGCCCCTGTCGCTGGCGCTGGGGGCCGCCGTGATCGCGCGAAACCTGCGCGCGGGCGCGGCGCTTCCGGCCATCTCCGGCGCGGCGTCCTGGCTCATCCCGCCCGCCCTGCTCGCCGTGGCCGCCTGGTCGCCCTGGATCGCGGGCCTCAGCACGTCCTCCGTCGAAGGTCTCTACGCCTACAGCGGCGCGGGAACGCGCATCAGACACGCCGCGCTGCTGTGGGGCGCGAGCGTGGCCTTCGTCCTGCCGGCGCTCGTCTGGGCGTTCCGGCGACGCCTGCGCCTTGAAGCGGGGCCGCTCGCGATCGCCGCCGCCGCGCCCGTGCTGCCGTTCCTCCTGTGGCTCGCGCTGGTCGCGGCGGAGCGGACGGCGGGCGTGTTCTCCGAGGGCGGCGGCTTCGGGACCGCCTTCGGCGCCCGCGGAACGGAGGGGTGGCTCACGCTGGGCTTCTTCGCCGTCGCGCTCTGGCTGCTCGCCGCCGCGACCCTCGCGCTCGCCCGCCGCGCCCATCCCGCCGCCCCGCTCGCGGGCATCGCGGCGCTGGCCATGCTGCTCCTGTACGGCGCGGAACTGCTGTTCATCCGTGACGCGCTCTTCTTCGTCCCGCGACATAACACCGTGTTCAAGCTCTCCTACCAGGCATGGCTCCTGATCTCCGTGGCCTCGCCGATCGCGCTCGTGGCCGCGTTCCGGTTCGCCGCTCCCCGTGCGCGTCCCCTGCTTGCCGTTCCCGTCGTGATCCTGCTCGGCGGCTCGCTCGTGTTCGCGGTCACCATGACGCCCAACCGGGCCGGAGGCTTCACGGAGCCGGTGAGCCTCGACGGCCTTCACTACGTCGGCTTTTACCACCCCGATGAGTACGCGCTGATCCGCTGGCTCGCCGCGAACGTGGAGCCGGAGGCGGTCGTCGCCGAGGCCTCGGGCCGTGTCTGGCGCATGGGCGACGAGGGCAAGGCCGTGCTGGAGGATCGGGGCGGATACGGCTCGTTTGGCCGCGTGGGCGTCCGCACCGGCCTGCAGACGCCGATCGGCTGGCCGGGCCACGAGCGCACGTGGCGGGGGAAGGATGTCAGCCCCGAGATCGATCGCCGCCGCGACCGCGTCGACCGCGTCTACACCGCATCCTCGCGCGACGAGGCGCTGGCGGCGCTGGGCGAACTCGGCGCGGCCTACGTCGTCGTCGGGCGGGAGGAGCGCGAACGGTACCGCGACGGGCTCATCCCGCCGTTCGGGGCGTTCCTCGAAACCGTGTTCGCGGAGGGCGACGTGCGGGTGTTCCGCGTACCCGTGCTCGAGGTGGTGGCGACGCGATGACCGCCTTCGCCCGCTCCGCGCCGTTCCCCGCCGTGACGATGGCCTCGGTGGCCTGGGCGGTGGCGATCGCGATCTTCATCCTGTTGCGCGTGGGCGTGGTCTGGCGCGCGCCCGTGGGCGGGGCGGAACTGGACCACCTCTCCGGGGCGTGGCAGGCGAGCAACGGGGTGGAGGACAGCCGCTACGTCTCCACGCTCTACCAGGCGGTGACGGCGCTCACGCTCGGCTGGACGGAGTCGGAGACGCCCGCGCGGGCGCTCGCGCTCGCGGGGACGCTCACGATTCCGCTCGCCCTGCTGCTGCTGCGCCGCGCGCTGGGCGAGGGCGGCGCGCTGCTGACGCTGCTGCTGCTGGCGCTCGACCCCGCGGGCATCGCGATCGGCGCGACCGCCACGGCGGCGGCCTGGGACGCCGCCATTGCCGTCTGGCTCGTGGCCGCGCTGGTCGCGGGACGGCCCCCGCCGTGGGCGTGGCTGCCGATCGCCTTCCTCGCGGCGACGGCGGGGCCGCTCACGCTGCCGGTGATCGCGGGCGCCGTTGTCGTCGCCGCCATGCGCGGCCAGCGCCCCGCGCGCGAGGCCGTGCTGTGGGGGGCGCTGGGGGCCGCGCTCGGCCTGCTGCTGGCCAGCCTCCAGTTCGGGCTCGGGGCCGAGGGGCTGCGGATCCCGTCCCTGCACCTGCTCGCGGTGGGGTTCGGGGAGCCGTGGTCCGGGGCCACGGTGGCGCAGCTGGCCGCGCTCTACGGGCTGCCCCTGCTCGTAGGGGGCGCGGGAGCGGGCGTCTGGCTGATCGCGCGGCTGCGCAGGGAGCGGCGCGCGCCCGCGCCCGCCGAGGCGCTCGCGCTGGGCATGGCGGGCGTGGCCGCGATCTGGTTCCTCGTGGCGATGCCGTCGCATTCGCCCCTGCCGCTCGCCGCCGCCACGCTGGCGTTCAGCTTCCTGCTCGGCCCCGCGCTCGCGCGTCTCGCCGATCGCCTCCTCGACGCGCGCTGGGGGGAGGGGCGCTGGCTGCTGGCGGCGGCGCTCGCCCTCGCGGGGATCGCCGCGTTCGCGCTGAGCGGCTTGGCGCACGCGGGCGGCTCCGGCGGGAACGCCGAGCAGGCGCTCTTCGCCGCCTCCCTCACGCTGGCGGCGGCGGCGGTCGCGGCGCTCGCGAGCGGCCGCGAGACGGCCCCGCTGGCGTTCCTGCCCGCGCTGGCCGCGGGCGGCGCGCTGCTCGTGGCGGGAGCGAGCGGCGTCGCCCTGAGCGCTGGGGGCGAGCCGCTGCCCGGACCGGTCAGCCCCGCCTCCGCGCGCGACATTCGCGACGTGGCGCTGGAGGCGAGTGCGTCCGGGGGCTCCGTCGTGGTGCACGAACGCTACCGCGAGGCGCTGACGTGGCCCTTCCGCGACTCCGGCGACGTCGTGCTCGCGAGCCACGCGCCGCCGCCGGGGGCGGCTGTCCTGATCTGGCCCATCGACGAGCCCGCGCCCGAGGGCTTCACCGCCCTTGAAGGGCGCTGGGCGCTCGAACGCGCCATCCGCGGCCCGGCGGGCTTCCTCGGCTACGTCCGCTGGCTGACCGAGCGGAACAGCCTCGGCGAGGAGCTCGAACTCGTGGCGATCTACGTGAGGGCGCCGTGACGCCGCCGCGCGCCGCCGCCGCGAACGCTTCCGCGTTCGAGCGCCTGCTGGCCCGCCGCGTCGAGGTGGACTGGACGCTGGTCGCCTACGCGCTCATCTTCGCGGCGGCCTTCGCGCTGCGTTTCTGGGACCTGGGCGCGCGCGCCCTGCACCACGACGAGAGCATCCACGCGAAGTGGGCGTGGGACTTCGCGCAGGGGTCGTACACGCACAGCCCCGTCTTCCACGGCCCTTTCCTCTACCTGGCGCAGGGCTTCACCTTCATCGTCTTCACCGCGACCGACTACACGGCGCGCATCTCGCCCGCGCTCTTCGGGATGGCGGTGGTTGCGGCCCCGCTCGCGCTGCGGCGCTGGCTCGGCCCGGGGGGGACGTTCGCCGCCGTGGCGTTCCTCGCCTTCTCGCCCACGCTCGTCTACTTCAGCCGCTTCCTGCGGATGGACATCTTTCTCGCCTTCTTCCTGCTGCTGCTGGTCGCGGCCGCGTGGAACTACCTGCGCGACGGGCGGGCGCGCTGGCTGATCGTCTTCGCGGCGGCGCTCGCGCTCGCCTTCAGCACGAAGGAGGCGGCGTTCCTCTTCGTGGCCTTCCTGCTGCTCTACCTGAACGGACGCCTCGCCCTCGACCTCGCGGGGGACGGGCCGGCGGGGCGCTCCGGCTGGCGGCGGGCGCTGTTCGCGGTGGCGCTCTTCCCCGCCGCCTGGGCGATCGCGGCGCTCTGGCCTTTCCTCGAACGGCTGCGGCGGCGGGCGGGCTGGGGCGAACTGCCACGCACGGGCGACCTGGTCGTGCTCGCGGGCACGCTCACGCTGCCCCTGCTCACGCCCTTCGCGAAGAAGCCGCTGCAGGCGATCTTCGACACGGGATCGCTGGACTACCCCGGCGTCTGCGCGACCGGCTCTGTGGGCGACGGGTTCGCGCTCGGGTTCGCGTTCCTCGTGGCGGGCGGGATCGCCGCCGTCGCGGGCGCCAGCTGGAGGCCGCGCACGTGGCTCATCGCCGCCGCCGTCGCGGTGGCCATCTACGCCACGCTCATGACGAGCCTCTGGACGAACCTCGACGGCCTCTGCAGCGGGGCGTGGGGGTCCATCGACCACTGGCAGGCGCAGCAGGACGTGCGGCGCGGGGCGCAGCCGTGGTTCTACTACCTGATGCTGATGCCCGCCTACGAGTTCCTGCCGCTGGCGCTGGCGCTCGCGGGGGGCGCGTGGGCGCTGGCGAAAGGCTCGTCCTTCGCGCGCTTCCTCGCGCTCTGGTTCGTCGTCCTCTTCGCCGCGCTCTCCTTCGCGGGGGAGAAGATGCCGTGGCTGAACACGCATCTCGCCATCCCCGCCGCGCTGCTCGCCGCCTGGACGCTCCAGCGCGCCTGGGACCGCTGGCGTCCGGCGGCGCTCGACGGGCGCGCGCTGATCGCCATCGGCGCCGTGCTGGCCGCCGCCGCCCTCGGCGCGGCCCTGCTCGCGCTCGACTGGGGGCCGCCGATCGGCGTGCGGCTCGCGTGGGGCGGCGTCCCGCTCGTGGCCGCGCTGGCCGCCGTCGCGATCGTGTGCTCGCGCCTGGGCTGGCGGGCGGCGCCCCTGCTCGCGGCGCTCGTGGTCGTGGCGGGGCTGGCCTTCTTCTCCCTGCGCACGATGGTCGAGGTCACGTTCGAGCGCGGCGACGTGCCCAGGGACCTGCTCATCTACACGCAGAGTTCGCCCGACATCACGCGCATGGCGGACGAGATCGACGCGCTCGCGGAGGCGACGGGGAAAGGCCGCGACCTGCGCATCGCCGTCGATAACCGCGTCTCCTTCGCCTGGCCCTGGGTCTGGTACCTGCGCGACTACCGCAACGCCGTCTACGCGAACATGGAGGACGGCCTGCCCGCGGGCGACTTCGACGTGGTGTTGATCAACGCCTCCAGCGAGGCCGCGGTCGCGCGCGACATCGCGGCGCGCGGGGGAGGCGGGTTCGCGCCGCCGACGCGCTACCCGCACCGCTGGTGGTTCCCGGAGGACTACAAGCGGGCGATGGCGGGCTGCCCCGCGGGCGAGGGCGCGACCGGCCCCTGCGGCCCCCTCTCGGTCCCGGCGTGGAAGACGATCGGGTCCGGCCTCTTCGGCGGGGGCTGGGCGAAGGACGCCTTCGCCTACTGGCGCGACCACGAGCCGCCGCGCGAACCGGGCAGCATCGACGGGCTCGCCTGGTTCCCCGCCGCCTTCGACCGCGCCAGCGGGACCATTCCGGGGCGCGCGTCGCCGCCCGCCCCGGACGCCGGACCGGTCCGCGCGCTCGCCGGGAGCTTCATCGCGCCGGTCGACATCGAGGCCGGTCCCGGCGGCGTCCTCTACGTGATCGACCGCGCGACGGGCGTCCTCCAGAAGTTCGATGCGGACGGCGCGCTGGTGGCCGCCATCGACGTGCGCGAGTCTTCCGATGAGCCGTCGGAGCCGTGGGGCCTCGCGGTCGCGCCGGATGGCCGCGTGTACGTCGCCGATACGTTCGGGTTCCGCGTGCTCGCCTTCGACGGCGACCTGCGGGGGCGGACGCTCGCCTTCGGCGCGTTCGCGCCCACCGGCGGCGAGCCGCCCGGCCCCCACAACCTCTACGGCCCCCGCGACCTCGCCATCGACGCCGCGGGCAATCTCTGGGTGACCGACACCGGCCACCACCGCATCGTCGTCTACACGCCGGAGGGCGAGTACCTGCGCGAGATCGGCGCGCCCCACGACGCCGAGACGCGGGGCGCGGGGAGCGGCCCCGGCGAGTTCAGCGAGCCCGTCGGCATCGACATCGCGCCCAGCGGGGAGGTCGTCGTGGCCGACATGTGGAACGCGCGGGTGCAGGTGCTCGACGCCTCCGGGGCCTACCTGCGCGAGTTCCCGGTGGCCGGCTGGGGCGGCCTGGAGGCGTTCGACAAGCCGTACCTGCGCGTCCTCCGCGACGGGCGCATCGCCCTCTCCCTGCCGTCGCTCGGGCAGGTGCGCCTCTACAGCCCCGCGGGGGTGCTGCTGGCCACGATCGCGCCCGCCGCCGAACCCCTGCTCTCGCCCCACGGAATCGCGGAGGCGGCTGCTGGTAAGCTCTGGATCGTGGATGGTGGGGCCGGGCGCGTGCGTCTCTTCGACGGCGCCGAGGCCGGGGAGCGTTGATCAGCCGTGTTCCGCTCGTTCCGTTTCTGGGCCGCCCTGGCCGTGGGCGTTCTGCTCATCGGCCTCTTCCTGATCGCCACGGACCTCTCCGAGATCGCGGACGCCTTCGGGGAGGCGAGCTACTGGTACGTGGCCCCCGCCGTGGCCGTGCTCTTCCTCTCCTTCTGGCTGCGCTGCTATCGCTGGTCGATCCTGATGCGCCCCGTGGCCGCGATCAGCCCGCGCCGCCTCTTCTCCTACTCGATCATCGGCTACATGGCGAACAACCTCCTGCCCTTCCGCGCGGGCGAGCTGATCCGCGCCTACGTGCTGGGCGAGCGCGAGCGCGTCTCCGCGATGGGCGCGCTCGGGGCGATCGCGGTCGAGCGGCTCTTCGACGGCTGCGTGCTCGTGCTCATGCTGCTCACGGCGGGGGCCGTGGCGGGGCTCGGCGACAGCCGCCTGCAGGCGATCGCGATCGCCTCCGCCGCGCTCTTCTCCATCGCCCTCGTCGCGTTCTACTGGCTGACGCTGCGCGAGGAGCGCGCCCACCGGCTGGCGGGGTTCCTGCTCGCGCGCCTGCCCGCCGCGCTGGGGGAGCGGCTGCGCCCGCACGTGGACGCGGTGATCGGCGCGCTGCGCTCCGTGCACGACTGGCGCAGCTTCCTCCTCGTCGCCTTCTTCAGCGTCCTCGGCTGGACGGTGGAGGCGGGGGCCTATGCGATCGTGGGGCTGGCCTTCGGCATCAAGGTGGGCTTCGCCCACTACGTGCTGCTGCTGGCCGCCGCCAATCTCGCCATCATCATCCCCACCTTCTTCGGCGGCGCGGGGCCGTTCGAGTGGGCGGCCAAGCTGGTGATGGTCAACGCCGGGCTCGCGGGCGGGCTGGCCGCCGCCTACGCGATCGTCGCCCATGCCGTCGTCGTCGCGCCCGCCACGATCGCGGGGCTGATCCTGCTGTGGACGTTCGGCATCCCCATCGCCCGCCTCGGGCGTCTCCGCGCGGCTCCGGTCGAGGAGCCGGAGCCGGGACCGGTGGCGTCGTGAGGGCGGGCATCGTGGGCGCGGGCGTCGCGGGCCTGGCCGCCGCGCGGCGGCTGCAGGAGCTGGGCCACGAGGCGACCATCTTCGAGGGGCGCGACGAGCCCGGCGGCCAGGTCGTCACCTTCGAGGTCGGGGGCGAGCCGATCGAGTGCTTCTACCACCACATCTTCACCAACGACACGACCGTCGTGCGCTACTTCGAGGACCTCGGCCTGGGCGACCGCCTCGAATGGATCGAGCCGCACAACGGGCACTTCGTGAAGGGCCGCGTCTACCCGTTCGTGACGCCGTTCGACCTGCTCCGCTTCGACGCGGTGAGCCTGCCCAGCCGGCTGCGGCTGGGGCTCGCCAGCCTCTGGCTGAAGCGGCAGGCCGACTGGCGCGTCTACGAGGACGTGACCGCCCGCGCGTGGATGGAGCGCGCCGTCGGCCGGCAGGCGTTCGACGCCTTCTGGGGGCCGCTGCTGCGGGGCAAGTTCGCGGAGCACGCGGACGAGATCGGCATGGCCTGGCTGCACTGGAAGATCCGCCTGCGCTTCGGCTCGCGCGAGGGGCGGCTGGGGGCGAAGGAGACGCTCGGCTACCCGCGCGGCTCCTTCCGCTCCTACTACTTCGCCCTCGCCGACCACATCCGCGAGGCGGGCGGGCGCATCCACCTGAACACGCCCGTTGAGCGCGTGGTCACGGAACTGGGGGCGGTCACGGGCATCCGCGCGGGCGGGGCCTTCCACGAGTTCGACCGCGTGCTCATGACGACGCCCAACATCATCACGAAGCGCATCGCGCCCGATCTGCCCGCCGCCTACGTCGAGGTGCTCGACCGCGTGCGCTACCAGTGGGCGAGCTGCCTCGTGCTCGCCCTCGACCGGCCCCTGAGCGACGTGTACTGGCTCTCCATCGCGGACGACCTGCCCTTCGTCGCCTGCGTCGAGCACACGAACCTCGTGGGCGCGGAGCGCTATGGGGGCAACCACCTCGTCTACCTCTCGAACTACGTCGCCCCCGACCATCCCGTCCTGCAGATGGACGCGGAGGAGGCGCTGACGGCCTACGAGGACGCGATCCGGCGCATCAACCCCGCCTTCGACCGCTCCTGGGTGCGCGAGAAGTGGTTCTTCCGCGATCCCGGCGGCCAGCCCGTCATCACGACGAACTACTCCGCCTCCATTCCGTCCATGGAGACGGGCGTCGGGGGGCTCTACCTGGCGAACACGACGCAGGTCTACCCCGAGGACCGCGGCCAGAACTACAGCCTCCAGCTGGGCGAACGGGCGGCGGAATTGATGGACGCGGACGCGCGCGCGGTTGCTGGCGCGCGCGGGGCGCGGATATAGTAGTGCCGCATTTCACAAACGGGATCCACCTCCATGGCGGCTGAGCCGACCACTCGTGAGCTGCGAGAGCTCGTCGCCGAGTACGAGTTCGAACGCGGCCATCTGCTTCCCGCCCTGATCGAGGTCCAGGAGCGCTACGGCTACGTCTCGCGCGAGGCGATCGAGGCGATCGCGCGGCAGTTCCGCACGACGCCCGCGCTGGTCTACGGGGCGGTCTCCTTCTACGCCGACTTCCGCACGGAGCCCCCGCCGGAGCGCGAGATCGTCTGGTGCAGCGGCCCCGCCTGCCGCCTGCGCGGCGGCGACCGCATCCGCGAGGCGCTCCAGTACACGCTCGGCCTGCCCCTCGACGGCCAGAGCGAGGACGGGGCCTACGGCCTCCGCCTGGGCCAGTGCAACGGCACCTGCAGCGAGGCCCCCCAGGTGTGGGTGGACGGCGAGGTCGCCGGGGGGCTCACGGTGGCCGGGGCCGTCGCCATCGCCCGCGACGTGAAGGGGGACGCATGAACGAGCGCTTCACCGCCATCGCCGCCGAGGCGCGCGACCGCTGGGAGGCGGCCCGCGCGGGCGGCCGCGAGCAGGTCAGCCTCTGCCTCGACACCTCCTCGCTCGCCCGCGGCGGCGCGGAGACGCTCGCCGCCCTGCGCGAGGCCATCGCCGCGCGGGGGCTGGACGTCGACGTGGTCACGACCGGCTCGTGGGGCTTCTGCTGGCTGGAGCCGACGGTCTCCGTGCGCTCCGCCGCGGGGACGCGCACGGTCCTCTACCACTCGCTCACGCCCGATCGCGTGGAGGAGTTCGTGCAGGCCACGCTCGTGGAGGCGGGCGAGTTCCCCGAACTGGCCCTCGGCGTCGTCGAGGGCGCGCCCAGCGAGCGCATCGGCCCGCTGGAGGAGCACCCCTTCATGCGCGGGCAGATCCGCCGCCTCATGGCGAACTGCGGCCGCATCGACCCGGAGAACATCGACCACGCCCTCGCCAACGGCGCCTACGAGGGATTCGCGAAGGCGCTCGACATGGAGGCGGAGGCGATCATCGAGTTGATGCTGGAGAGCGGTCTCGGCGGGCGCGGCGGCGGCGGCTTCCCCGCCGGGCGCAAGTGGGACTTCCTCCGCAACGCCACCGCCGATCCCCGCTACCTCGTCTGCAACGCCGACGAGGGCGACCCCGGGGCGTGGGTGAACCGCATCCTCATGGAGGGCGATCCCCATCTCATCATCGAGGGGATGCTGATCGCGGCGCTGGCCACGCACGCCGTCGAGGGCTACGTCTACATCCGCCACGAGTACCCGCTCGCCATCGAGCGGATGAACGCGGCCGTCGCGCAGGCGCGCGAGCGCGGCCTCCTCGGCGAGGACGTGCTCGGCAGCGGCAGGGCCTTCGACCTCGTCGTCTTTACGGGCGCGGGCTCCTACGTCTGCGGCGAGGAGACGGGGCTGATCAACTCGATCGACGGCTACCGCGGGATGCCCCGCATCCGCCCGCCCTTCCCCGCCCAGGCGGGCCTCTGGGACCTGCCCACGAACGTGAACAACGTGGAGACGTACGCCAACGCGCCGCTCATCCTGCGCCACGGCGCGGAGTGGTGGTCGGGCGTGAGCGCCGACGAGGCCAAGGGCACCAAGATGTTCACCGTCTCCGGGGCGGTGAACCAGGCGGGCTGCGTCGAGATTCCCTTCGGCCTGAGCGTGCGCGACCTGTTGGAGACCTACGGCGGCGGCACGCCCGGCGGCGTCCCCCTGAAGGGCTACCAGCCGGGCGGCCCTCTCTCCGGCGTCCTGCCCGCGGAGGAGGCGGACCTGCCCCTCACGCTCGCCCCCTACCGCGAGCGGGGCATGTTCCTCGGCTCCGGCGGCATCGTCTTCTTCGACGAGACGACGAGCGTGGTCGACCTCTGCACCTACTTCCTCGGGTTCGCCGAGGACGAGTCCTGCGGGCGCTGCACGACCTGCTTCCAGGGCACGCAGCGCGCCGTCGAGATCCTGCGCCGCATCGCCAACGGCGGCGGTCGCGAGACGGACCTCGACAAGCTGGAGGACCTGATCCAGACGATGATCTGGTCGAACTGCCTCCACGGGCAGTTCGCGCCGACGACGGTCAAGCTCGCGCTGCGCTACTTCCGCGAGGAGTTCGAGACGCTGATCCGCGAGAAGCGCGACCCCACGCGCTCCCTGCCCGGCATGATCACGTACGAGGTGACGGCCCCCGGCGACCCCGCGCTCGCGGAGGCCGCCGCCATCTGCCCGACGGAGGCGATCACCGAGGAAGGCGCGGGCCACGCCATCATCGACGAGCTGTGCATCCGCTGCGGCGCCTGCGCCGAGGTCGCCCCCAGCGCGGTCGCCGTCCGCGACCGCTTCGCCTGACGGCGGCGGTTGACCGGCGGGTTGTTCCTCTGTACCGTTGTTCAAGTCATCTTCCCCAGCGTCCAGAAATGCACGCTGGGAGAGCATCTGCGCCAGCGTCTCCACGGACACGTTGGATCAAGAATCTGGCCGGCGCTTCTGCGGAGGCGCCGGTCTTTGCTTGTGGGCTAGTGGTGATGGGTCTGGCCGCCTTCATGGAGGGCGTGCGCCGCGCCTGAGCCCGCGCGCGTACACTCCCGCCATGCCCTTCGCCGAGCTTGACGGCGCGCGCCTCTACTACGAACAGCACGGGAACCCCGACGGGGACCATGTCGTCTTCCACCACGGGGCGGGCGGGAACGCGCTCTCGTGGTGGCGACAGTTGCCCGCCTTCGGCGAGCGCTACCGCTGCACGGTCTACGACGCGCGCGGCTGGGGGCGCTCCCTCGCGCTTGGGGAGCACGACCGCGGCGCTTTTGGGCGCGACCTCGTCGGCTTGCTCGAACACCTCGGCATCGGGCGCGCGCACGTGATCGCGCAGTCGATGGGCGGGCGCGCGGTCGCCGGGCTGCTGCGGCTCGACCCCGGGCGCGCCCGCTCGCTCGTCTTGTGCGGCACAAACGCGGGGGCCACGAACGACCGCGTGCGCGAGCTGCAGGCGGCGCTCCGCGCCGAGCGCGGGGCTGGCGGCCTCGGGCGGCACGCGCTCGCGCCGGACTTTCCCCGCGAGCAGCCCGCGCTCGCGCTCCTCTACCACCAGATCCGGCGGCTCAACCCGCCCCGCGAGCGCAACGTGCTCGGCCCGCCGCCGGCGAACTACCGCGGCAGCACGCACGGGATGCTGGCCGAGTCCGGCCTGCCCATCGCCTTCATCGTGGGCGAACACGACCGCATCACCTCGCCCGAACTCATCCGCGAAGCGCGCGCGCTCGTGCCCGGCGCGGAGCTGTTCGAGATGACGGGGGCGGGCCACTCGACCTACTTCGAGCAGCCCGACGCCTTCAACGAGTACGTGCTCGGCTTCCTCGCCCGCGCGGAGGCGGGGGAACGGGGGCGGTGATCGGCTCGATAGTGATCAGGCATCTGATCTTGAACGCGACGTGATCATGCCCTAGCGTCTCCCGCCCATGCCTCGCTGGCCGAACCTCCGCCGTCCCTCGATCCGCCGCTCGCAGCGGCGCGGCTGGGTGCAGCCCGCCAACGTCATCACGCGCGCGATCGAGCGCGAACTGGAGACGGGCCTGCCCGCGCATCTCCCCAGCGAGCCGGCGCCCGTGCCCGCCCCGGTCGTCCCCGAGCCCGTCGGCGAACGCTCCAGCGGCCGTCCCTCCAGCGCCGCCTGAGCGCTCCCCGACCGCTATACTGTGCGCATGGCGATCTACGAGTACTACTGCCCGACCTGCCGCGACACCTTCGAGCGCCGCAGGCCCATGTCCGAGGCGACCGTGGCGACGACGTGCGCCGAGGGCCATCGCGCCGAGCGCGCCATCTCCGCCTTCGCCGTGGCCCGCGCGGGCGGCGATGCCGCCGTCGCTCAGATGGAGCCCGGGTTCGGCGCTTCCGGCGGCTGCGCCTGCGGCGGGGGCGGTTGCGGCTGCGGCTCCTGAGCCTCCGCGGGACCGTCCTCCGCGCCTGATGCGTCCTCCTCGCGGGGAGCGTCTTCGGCGCTGTCGTCCGTCTCGTCCTCCGCTTCGGCGTCGTCCTCGGCGTCGCCGGTTTCCGCGTCCGCTTCGTCCTCGTTCGCGCGGGGCGTGCGCGTGAACCAGAGGTAGGCGCCCGTGATCGCCACGAGCGCGACCGCCTCGGCCAGCGCCAGCCCCACGACGATGAAGGTCGCTTCCCGCCAGAATGCCTCGGGGAACATCTGGATGAGCCGGTCGGTGCGGGGGTCCAGCAGCCAGAGGTCGTTGGTGAAGATGATCTCGTGGAGCCGCTCCCAGGCGCTCTCGAACCCGACGATGGCGAGGACGCCGGCCACGACTCCGACCGCCGCGCCCAGGCCCACGGCGGCGAGCGTCGCCTTCGCGAGGTCGCGCCCCGATCGCTCCCCGGACCAGAGGACGGCCCCCGCCACGTAGGCGATGACGAACCCCAGGGCGACCTCGTTCGCGCGGAAGATCGTGCGCATGAGGCCCTTCACGTCCTGCATGTGGAGCGTTTCCTCGGCGCTGAAGAGGGCGGTCTCCTCGCCGTCGGTGAAGACGAGCAGGCGCAGCGTTTCCGCGTCGTCCTCGAAGTAGCGCACGATCGCGCCCACGGCGTAGTCGAGTTCGCCGAGGGCGATGCCGGTGTTCCCGGCCGCGTCGTGGCGGCGCAGGCCCCCTTCGAGGTAGCCCGTGTCGCTGGCGAGGAAGCGGATGTTGGTGGTGAAGAGCAGGACGGGCAGGGCGATCACGAAGGCGGCGGTCGCGAGCAGGCCGGCGTAGCGCATCGCGCTCATGGTGCGGCCTCGCCGCGAGGCCGGTCAAACGCGCTCATCGCCCGAACTGGCGGGCGAGCGCTTCCTGGCGCACGTGCACCAGCGTGGGCCGCCCGTGCGGGCAGGTGCGCGGCGAGGCCGTCGCCGCCAGGTCGTCGAGCAACTGGCGCATCTCCTCCAGCGAGAGGGCCATGCCCGCGCGCACGCTGCTGTGGCAGGCGACCGACGCCGCCGCGCGGTCGAAGGGGTCGGCCACGCGGCGCTCGTCGCCCAGCTTCTCCAGCATGGCGCGCAGCCCCCCGGCGATGTCGCCGTCGCCGAAGCCGGCGGGCGCGGCGCGCACGAGGCAGGCGGCGTCGCCGAACGGCTCCAGGGCGAGCCCCAGCCGCTCCAGGTTCGCCCCGTGCTCCTCGAACACGGCGGCGGCGGTGCGGTCCAGTTCGACGAGCACGGGCTCCAGCAGGGGCTGCACGGCCTCCTCCGCCGCGCGCCCCTTGAGGCGGTCGAACACGACGCGCTCGTGGGCCGCGTGCTGGTCGATGAGGTACATGCCGTCCGGCCCCTCGGCGACCACGTAGGTCATCGCCACCTGGCCCACGACGCGCAGCAGGGGCAGCGTCTCCCGCTGCGTGCGCGCTCCCGCCGCGGGCGGCGGCGCGTCCGGCGCGAGGTCGCCGCGGAGCGCGGGCTGCGCGCTCTCGGGCGGCTGCAGCCGTTCGCGCAGCGAGGGACGCGCCGCCTCCGCGGGCGCTTCGCCCGCCGCCGGTTCGCCCAGCGCCCAGTCCACGGGGGCGGCCCCCTCGAGCGCCTTCACGATGGCGTGGCGGAGGACGCGCGCCACGCCCCGCTGGTCGCGGAAGCGCACCTCCGCCTTGGCCGGGTGCACGTTCACGTCGACCGCCTCCGGGGGCAGGCGCAGGGCCACGCTCGCGATGGGGTGGCGCCCGCCCGGCAGCTCCGACTGGTAGGCGTCGCTGACGGCGAAGCGGAGGGCCGCGCTCTGCACCCAGCGCCCGTTGACGAAGAGGGCGATGCCGCTGCGGTTGCCGCGGTGGAGCGAGGGCGGCCCCGCCAGCCCCGAGACGGCGACGCCGTCCTCCTCGTGGGCGACGTCGAGCATGGCGTCGCCCTGCTCCGCGCCGTAGACCGCGGCCACGGCGTGGCGCAGGTCGCCGTCGCCGCTGGTCTGGAAGGGGCGGCGGCCCGCCTCCAGGCGGAAGGCGATGCCGGGGTAGGCGAGGGCGTAGTGGGAGACGAGGGTCGTGATCTGGCGGCCCTCGCTCGCCGCCGAGCCGAGGAAGCTGCGGCGCGCGGGCACCTTCGCGAAGAGTTCGCGCACGGCGATGGTCGTGCCCACGGGCGCGGCCCGCGCGCTGCGGCGGACGACCTGGCGGTCCACGAGCAGCGCCGCCACGCCCACCGGCTCGCCCTCCGCGCGCGTGACGATGTCGACCTCGGCGGCGGCGGCGATCGCGCCCAGCGCTTCCCCGCGGAAGCCGAGCGTGGCGACGCGGCGCAGGTCGCCCGAGCCCGCGATCTTGCTGGTCGCGTGGCGCTCGAAGGCGACCTCGATCTGGTCCGGGGGAATGCCGCGCCCGTCGTCGTTCACCTCGATGGAGTGCAGGCCGCCCTCGGCGATGGTCACGCGGATGCGTTTCGCGCCCGCGTCGATGGCGTTGTCGAGCAGTTCGCGCACGACGGAGACGGGGCGCTCGATGACCTCGCCGGCGGCGATGCGCGCGGCCACCTCGGGCGGCAGGCGGCGGATGCGCCCGGCCCCGCTCACTCCGCCCCCCGCGCCCGCTTCCGCAGTTCGCCGAGCGCCGCCATCGCCTCCAGCGGCGTCATCGATTCGAGGTCGAGCGCGGCCAGTTCCTTCTCGATGGCGCTCTCCCGCGCTTCGCCGCCGAAGAGCGCCGCCTGGAGGACGGGCGTCGCGGGGGCGGGCGCTGGCGCTGGCGTCGTCGCGGGCGAGGCGGGATCGCCTTCCAGTTCGTCCAGCAGCGTGCGCGCGCGCTCGACGACGGAGGCGGGCAGGCCCGCGAGGCGGGCCACGTGGATGCCGTAGGAGCGGTCGCTGGGCCCCGGCTCGATGCGGTGCTCGAACACGACCTCGCCGCCCTCGTCGTGGACGGCCACGTGGGCGTTGTCGGCGCTCGCCAGTTCCGCCGCCACCGCCGTCAGCTCGTGGTAGTGGGTGGCGAAGAGGGTGCGCGGCGGGCCATTGGGGCGGGCGTCGAGGAACTCCAGCACGGCGCGCGCGATCGCCATCCCGTCGAAGGTGCTCGTGCCCCGTCCGACCTCGTCGAGGATGACGAGCGAGCGCTCCGTCGCGCGGTGCAGGATCTGGGCCGTCTCCACCATCTCGACCATGAAGGTCGAGTGGCCGGCGGCGAGGTCGTCGTGCGCGCCGATGCGCGTGAAGATGCGGTCGAAGAGCGGCAGGTCCGCCGTTTCCGCGGGGACGAAGCCGCCCGCCTGCGCCATGAGGGCGATGAGGGCGACCTGGCGCAGGTAGGTCGATTTGCCGCTCATGTTGGGGCCGGTCAGCAGGAGGATGCGCGTCTCCCCGCCGAGCAGGCAGTCGTTGGGGACGAAGCGGCCCGGCCCCAGCGCCGCCTCGACGACCGCGTGCCGCCCCGCGCGGATGGCGAGCCGCGCGCCGTCGCCGAACTGCGGGCGCACGTAGCCGCGCTCCGCCGCCGCCTCCGCCAGCCCCAGGGCGACGTCGATCGTCGCGAGCCCCTCGCCCGCGCGCTGCAGTTCCCCGAGCTGCGTTCCCAGCCGCTCGACCAGCGCCTCGAAGGCCTGCCGCTCGCGCGCCGCCAGGCGCTCGCGCGAGGTGGTCATGCCGCTCTCCAGCTCCTTCAACTCCTCCGTCACGTAGCGCTCCGCGCCGACGAGCGTCTGGCGGCGCTGGTAGCGCTCGGGGACGAGCTCGGCGTTCGCGGCGGAGACCTCGATGTAGTAGCCGAAGACCTTGTTCTGGCCGACCTTGAGGGAGCGGATGCCGGTGCGTTCGCGCTCGCTCGCCTCCAGCGCCAGCAGCGCCTCGCGGGCGGAGCGCGTGCGCCCCCGCAGCGTGTCGATCTCGGGGTCGTGGCCGGGGGCGATCACGCCGCCCTCGTCGAACGTCGGGGGCGGGTCCTCGGCGAGCGCGCCGTCGAGGGCGAGCAGGGGCTCGGCGACCCCGGCGAGCGCGGCTTGCGCTTCCGCCAGCAGCGCGGGCGGCGCGGAGGTCTCCAGCAATGCGCCGAGGTCGAGGGCGGCGCGCAGGCCCTGGCGCAGGGCCGCCAGATCGCGGGGCGTGGCCGCGCGCGCGCCCAGCCGCCCGCAGAGGCGGGCCACGTCGGGGATGCCGCGCAGGATCGTCTGCGCGCGCTCGCGCTCGATGGGGCGCTCCAGCGCCCACGCGACGGCGTCGTGGCGCGCTCTCAGGGCGGCGGGCTCGCGCAGCGGCTGTTCGAGCCAGCGGCGCAGCAGGCGCGCGCCCATCGCCGAGCGCGTGCGGTTGAGCACGGCGAAGAGCGAGGGGCGCCCGTCGCCCGCGGGCAGCGCCTCCAGGTTGGTGAGCGTGCGCCCGTCGAGCGCGACCGTCTCGCCGCCGGCGAGCGTGCGCACGCGGCCGAGCGCGCCCGCCGCCTCGGGGTAGACCTCGCCGAGGTAGGCGAGCACCTGCGCGACCGCCGCGACGGCCGCCTCGCTGCCGATGAGCGTTTCGGGGGCGGCCTCGCCGTACTGTTCCGCGACGAGCGCGGCGGCGACGGCGGCGCTGAGGCGGGGGCGCTCGACCTCGCAGCCGGCGGCGCCCATCCCCGCGCCCTCCTCCTCCACGAGCAGTTCGGCGGGGGCGGCGCGCGCCAGTTCCGCCGCCGCGCCCTCGCCGGAGGCGACGCGCACCTCGCCCGTGGTCACGTCGGCGAGCGCGAGCGCCCGTTCCGCGCCGCGCTCGGCCAGCGCCGCCAGTTCGTTCGGCGCTTCCGCGGAGAGCGCGGCCTCGCTCGTGACCGTGCCCGCCGTGACCGTGCGCACGACCTCGCGGGGGACGATGCCCTTGACGCTGGCGGGGTCCGCCATCTGCTCGCAGATGGCCACGCGATGGCCGCGCTTCACGAGCTTGGCCACGTGCCCGTCGATGCTCTGGTGGGGCACGCCCGCGAGGGGCACGCGCAAGCCCTTGCCCATCGGCTTCGAGGTGAGCGCGATGTCGAGTTCGCGCGCGACCAGTTCCGCGTCCTCGTCGAACGTCTCGTAGAAGTCGCCGAGGCGGAAGAAGAGGATCGCGCCGGGATGGCGTCGCTTCAGTTCCAGGTACTGCCGTCGGATCGGCGTCGTCACGCGCCCAACACCCCCGCGACCTGCATCGCCCGCCTAGTGTAGGGAGATCAGCCCGTCCGCGGGCGCTCCTCCAGCGCGCACGCCCCCTGTTTTCGCGTCCGCGCCGCCACGACGCGGTAACCCAGCCCGATGGCGTCGCGCAGCGGGCGCACCGCCATCGCCCGCGCCAGCCAGCGTCCCCAGAGCGCCCCCGCGACGTGGATGGCGGCGTCGCCGCCCCGCAGCCTCCGCCCCTCCGCCGTGACGACGTGCACCGCCTCCGCGCAGGCAGCGCGCAGGGCGTCGGTCATCGGCGGGCTGGGGGCCTGCTGGTACGCAGTCACGCGCAGGCGTCGGTCGCGGTCGCGCGCCGCCGCCCATGCCGCCGTGCGCGTGCAGAAGCCGCAGTCGCCGTCGAACAGCAGCCAGGCGCGTCCGTCGCCGTCCACGGTCATGGCCCGGCGGTCAGGCGTCGACCGCGTTGGCGCGCAGGTAGGCCTCGTCGAAGCGCAGGCCCAGCCCGGGCTCGTCGCCGAGCACGACGTGGCCGTCCTCGACGCGCGGGACCTCCTCGAAGAGGGGGAAGGCCCAGGGGACGTGCTCCAGCAGGAGCGTGTTCGTCCCCGCGGCGGCGTGCGCGAACAGTTCCGTGGCGAGGTGCGTGACGACGGGCAGGTTGAACGCCTCCGCGAGGTGCGCCGCCTTCACGTACTCGGTGAAGCCGCCCACGCGGAAGAGGTCGACCATCATGATGTCGATGGAGCGCGCCTCAACCATGTGGCGGAAGGGGATGAGCCCGTAGTGGTACTCGCCCGAGCAGACGGGCGTGTCGAGCGCCGCCGCGATGCGCGCCATGCCCGCGTAGTCCTGGTGCTGGATCGGGTCTTCCAGCCAGTAGAGGCGATGCTCGCCCAGTCGGCGCCCGATCGCGGTCGCCTCGTGGACGGTCCAGCCCTGGTTGATGTCGATCATGATGTCGGCGTCCTCGCCGACGGCCTCGCGGAGGACGCGCATGCGCTCGACCTCGGCGGCGGCCGAGTCCTCCGCGCCGCAGCGCAGCTTCATCGCGCGGAAGCCCTGTTCGACGAGCGCCGGTCCCCACTGCGCCAGTTCCTCCAGCCCGTAGTGGCGCCAGAGGTGGCCGCTGCCGTAGGCGCGGGCGCGGCCCTCGCTCCCGCCCAGCAGCTTCCAGCAGGGCAATCCCAGCGCCTTCCCCTTGATGTCCCAGAGGGCGACGTCGATGGCCGAGCTGGCGCGCGTGACGAGGCCCGCGGGGGCCGTGCCGCCGTTCCCCATGCGCAGGTCGCGCCCGATCGCCTCCGTGTCGAAGGGGTCGCGGCCCACGACCTGCCCGCAGAGGCCGTCCAGCGTCGCCTTCAGGGCGGGGGCGACGGCGCGCGAGACGTAGGCGGCGTAGGCGATGCCCTCGACGCCGTCGTCCGTGCGCAGCCGCAGGGTCACGTACCAGGGCGTGACCTGCCCGGGGATTTCGCCGAGCGCGACCCGTTCCTTGGGAAGCTCGACCACCTGCGTCTCGAATCCGGCGACCTGCATCCGGTGCTCCTTTCGGCGTGGATCAGTCCAGCACGCCCTGCTTGAGCGCGACCCCGGCGAGTTCGCCCGCGCGTTCCGCGTTTTCCAGCGGGGGCCCGCCGCCCTCGATCTCGAACCCGGCGTCCGCGATCATGGCGAGGTCGGCTTCCGCCGCCTGGCCCTTCGTGGTGAGGTAGTCGCCGATGAAGATCGAGTTCGCGAGTTCGAGGCCGAGGGGCTGCAGCGAGCGCAGGTGCACCTCGCGCCCGCCCGCGATGCGCACCTCGGCGCGCGGGAAGAGCAGCCGGAAGACGGCGAGGATGCGCAGGCAGCGCTGCGGCGTCAGTTGGTTCACGCCCGCGAGCGGCGTGCCCTCGATGGGGATGAGGAAGTTGACGGGCACGGAGTCCGGCTCCATCGCGCGCAGGGCGTAGCCCGCGTCGAGCACGTCGTCGTCGCTTTCGCCCATGCCGAAGAGCGCGCCGGAGCAGGGCGAGAGGCCGCCCGATCGCGCGCGCGCGACCGTCTCCTGGCGGTCGGCGAAGGTGTGCGTGTCGCAGATGTCGCCGTAGAAGCGTTCGCTCGTGTTGAGGTTGTGGTTGTAGGCGTAGACGCCCGCCTCGCCGAGGCGCTCGGCCTGGCCGTCGCCCAGCAGCCCGAGGCAGGCGCAGATTTCGAGGGCGCCGTCCGCCGCTTTCACGGCCTCGACGCCGCGCGCGACCTGGTCGACCTCGCGCTCGGTGGGGCCGCGCCCGCTGGCGACGAGGCAGAGGCGCGTCGCGCCCAGTTCGCGCGCCCGCGCGGCGGCGGCGCAGAACGTCTCCTCGCCGACCATCGGGTAGGAGAGGATGGGCGCGGCCGAGTCGCGCGCCTGCGAGCAGTAGTGGCAGTCCTCGGGGCAGAGGCCGCTCTTGATGTTGAGCAGCAGGTTCAGCTTGACGCGCCTGCCGAAGGCGGCGGTGCGCACGCGGCTGACCGCGGCGACGATCGCGAGCGTGCGCTCGGCGGGCGCGCCGAGCAGCCAGGCGAGTTCGCCGCGCCCGGGATCGCGCCCCGCCAGGCTCGCCTCGACGAGCCGCTCCAGCCGCGCTTCGAAAGCCGTTTCCATGGCCCGAAGCATACCCCGCCCTCGCGCCAGACGGCAGTCGCGGTACGATCGCGCGGATGGCCGGCGACGACTACCCCCTCTGGCACCCGTTCACGCAGATGGCGCGCTTCGAGCGCGAGCCCCAGCTGGTCGTGTCGCGCGCGGAGGGGAACCGGCTCATCGACGCGGAGGGGCGCGAGTACGTCGACGGCGTCGCCTCGCTCTGGGCGAACGTGCACGGGCACGGCCACCCGCACATCGTCGGCGCCATCCAGGAGCAGGCGGCGCGGCTGCAGCACAGCACGCTGCTGGGCATCACGCACGAGCCCGCGATCGAGCTGGGGCGCCGCCTGCTGCCGCACCTGCCCGGGCGCTCGCGCGTCTTCCTGAGCGAGAACGGGGCCTCCGCCGTCGAGGTCGCGCTGAAGATGGCGGTCCAGTATTGGGCGAACCGCGGGCGGCCCGAGCGCAACCGCATCGCCGCCCTCGACATGGCCTACCACGGCGACACGCTGGGGGCGGTGAGCGCGGGCGGCGAGGGGCGCTTCCGCGACGTGTACGCGCCGATGCTCTTCGAGCCGCTGCGCTTCGCCAACCCCTATCGCTACCGCTGCGGCCGCTGCGCCGCCGAGCCCGCCTGCACGGACGCCTGCGTGGGGACGCTGCGCGACCTGCTGGAGTCGCGCGGCGGGGAGATCGCCGCCGTCATCATCGAGCCGCGCGTGCAGGGGGCGGCGGGCATGATCGTCGCGCCGGAGGGGCACGTCGCCGCCGTGCGCGCCCTCTGCGACGAGTTCGGCACGCTCCTCATCGCCGACGAGGTCGCCACGGGCTTCGGCAGGACGGGCGCGATGTTCGCCTGCGACCTCGAGGGCGTGACGCCCGACATCACGGTGCTGGGGAAGGGGATCACGGGCGGCTACCTGCCCCTCTCCGCCACGGTCACGACGGAGGAGGTGTACGAGGCGTTCCACGGCGAGGAGGGGCGCAAGCTGTTCCACGGCCACACCTACGCGGGCAATCCCATCTGCTGCGCCGCCGCGCTCGCCAGCCTCGACCTGTTCGAAGCCGAGGACGTGCTCGCGCGCGTGCGCGACCGCGCGGAGCTGCTGGGCGACCTGCTCGCCGAGCGCGTCGCGGACCACCCGCTCGTGGGCGAGGTGCGCCGGCAGGGCCTGATGACGGGCATCGAGCTGGTCGCCGACCGCGAGACGCGCGCGCCCCTGCCCGCGGAGCGCGAGGGGGGCTGGCGCGTCTGCCTCGCGGCCCGCGATCGCGGGGTCTTCATCCGGCCACTGGGGGACGTTATCGTCCTCATGCCTCCCCTCTCCATCGAGGAGGACGAACTCGCGCGCATCTGTGAGGCGGTCGCCTATGGCCTCGACCGGGTCCCCCGCGGCTAGCGGCTGGCTGGGCGAACTGCGGGACGAACTCGCCGCCCTCGACCGCCGCTCCCTGCGCCGCGCCATCCTCACGCCGCGCGACGGGCAGGGCGCGACGCTGAACGTCGGCGGGCGCGAGCTGCTCAACCTCACCTCCAACAACTACCTCGGGCTCGCGGGCGACCGGCGCGTCGTCGAGGGGGCGATGGAGGCGGCGCGCGTCTACGGGGCGAGCGTGAGCGCCTCGCGCCTGCTCTGCGGCTCCACGCCCCTGCACGAGGAGCTGGAGGGCCGCCTGGCGGCGCTCAAGGGCGCGGAGGCGGCGTTGCTCTACTCCTCCGGCTACTTGGCCAACCTGGGCGTCCTCACGGCGCTCGCGCGGCCCGGCGACGCCATCTTCAGCGACGCCCTCAACCACGCCTCCATCATCGACGGCTGCCGTCTCTCGGGCGCGGAGACGCGGGTCTACCGCCATCGCGACGCGGACCACCTGGCGGAACTGCTGCGCGCGACGCCCGCCCGCCGCCGCCTGATCGTGAGCGAGACCGTGTTCAGCATGGACGGCGACATCGCGCCCCTGCCCGCGCTGGCGGAGCTCGCGCGCGCGCACGACGCCGTGCTCGTGCTCGACGAGGCGCACGCGACGGGCGCGCTCGGGCCGAACGGGGAGGGCGCGCTCGCCCGCTCCGGCCTCGATGCGGAGGGCGTCGTGGTCGTGGGCACGCTCTCGAAGGCGCTCGCCTCCGCGGGCGGGTTCGTGGCCGCGAGCGCGACGGTCATCGACTACCTCGTGAACCGCTCGCGCCCGTTCATCTTCAACACGGCCCTGCCGCCCGCGAGCGTGGGGGCCGCGCTCGCCGCCCTCGACGTGGTCGCGGCCGAGCCGGAGCGCCGCGCCCGCCTGGACGCGCTCGCCGCGCGCCTGCGCGAGGGGCTGGCGGACGCCGGGCATCCGCCGTCCGGCTCGGAGACGGCGATCGTGCCCCTGCTGCTGGGGTCGGCGGACGCGGCGCTCGCCGCCGAGCGGCGCCTGCGGGAGGCGGGCATTCTCTCGCGCGCCATCCGCCCGCCGACGGTGCCCGAGGGCACGGCGCGCATCCGCTTCAACCTCATCGCCACCCACACCGAGGGCGACATCGACCGCGTGCTCGCCGCCGTACCGCCCCCGTGAGCCGCGTCCTCTTCGTCACCGGCACCGATACGGGCGTGGGGAAGACGGTCGTGGCCGCGTGGCTCGCCGCCACGCTCGCGCGCGGGCGGCGCGTCGCCCTCGTCAAGCCGTTCCAGACGGGCGCGACCGATCCCGCCGCGGACGGCGACGAGGCGTTCTACCGCGCGGCGCTGGGCGACGAGGCGGTCACGATGCGCACGCTCGTCTCCCTGCCGGAGCCGCTCGCGCCCTCCATCGCCGGCGAGCGCGCGGGGACGCCGATCGACGTGGCCGCCGCGCTCGTGGAGTGCCGCGCGCTGGCGAACAGGCACGACATAACGCTGGTTGAAGGCGCGGGCGGGCTGCTCGTCTCCATCGCCGCCGGACATGACATGGCGGGCTTCGCCGCCGCCCTCGACGCCTCCCTCGTGGTCGTCGCGCGCCCCTCGCTGGGCACGCTCAACCACACCGCCCTCACGCTGGAGGCGGCGGAGCGGCGCGGGCTGCCGATCGAGCTGATCGCGGTCAGCGGCTATCCCACGGATGCGGGCGTGGTCGAACGGGAGAACCTGCGCTGGCTGCGCGAGCGCTACCCGGCCCTGCCGCTCGCGGTCCTCGCGGAGGGGCCGCTCGCGCCCGCCGATCCGCTCGCGGGCCTCGATGCGCGCCTGCTCGGCCCCGCGCCCGCCGTGCTGCGCGACGCGGGCGTGGACCTGCCCCCGCTCGAACTCCGCGATCAGCCCAGCGAGTCGTAGACGGCCCGCACGAGGCGGTCGGAGCGCGGGTCGTCCGCGTCCAGCGTGTTCGTCCACATCTGGTTCATGGCGTAGCCGAAGCCGAGGCCCGCGGCGGGGTCGCAGAAGCCGAGCGAGCCGCCCATGCCCGCGTGCCCGAAGGCGTGTTCGCCGCGCGGGTCGGGCTGCCCCGGGACGGGCATCATGAAGCCGAGCGTGCGGCGCACGGGCGTCTGCAGGATGACGTCGCGGCCCTCCAGCTGCGGCGTTCCCGCCAGCCGGATGGCCGCTTCGCCCAGCAGGCGATGGCCCCGCCAGGCGCCGCCCGCCCCCAGCGCCCCGTAGATCGTGGCCAGCGCGCGGGCGTTGGAGTGGCCGTTCGAGCCGGGCTGCTCGGAGCCGCGGTAGGCGCGGCTGTTGCGGCCCTTGCCCGGACCGCGCGGGGCGATGTTGAAGGAGCGCGCCGCCAGCGATGCGGGTTCCAGCAGCGCCGCCGCCGCGAGGCTCGGCAGTTCCTCCGCGGGAACCTGCGCGAGGTGCAGGTCGGAGACGCGCTGGTCCTCCTCCGGCCCGAACCCGAGCAGGAAGTCGACGCCCAGGGGCCCCGCGATCTCCTCGCGGATGAACGCGCCCACGGAGCGCCCGTCCACCCGCCGGATGACTTCGCCCACGAGCCACCCGAAGGTGGCCGCGTGGTAGCCCGTCTTCTCGCCTGGCTCCCATACCGGGGCCTGCCGCGCGAGCGCGCCCGCCATCACGTCCCAGTCCAGTTCGGCCCCCAGCGGCAGTTCCTCGTCGATGACGGGCAGGCCCGCCTCGTGCGTGAGCAGCTGGCGCAGGGGCAGGTCCGCCTTGCCCGCCTGCGCGAACTCCGGCCAGACGGCCGCGACGGGGGCCTCGAAGTCGAGCAGGCCGCGGTCGGCCAGCATGTGCGCCGCCAGCGCGACCACGCCCTTCGTCGTGGAGTAGACGAGCACGACCGTGTCGCGCTCCCACGGCTGCGTGCGCTCGCGGTCCACGTGGCCGGCCCAGAGGTCGGCGACCAGTTCGCCGCCGAGCGCCACGGCCACGGACGCGCCCAGTTCGTCCGACTCCGCGAAGTTCTTGGCGAACGCCTCGCGCACGCCCGCGAAGCGGGGGTCGCAGGTTCCCTCGATGGCCGGGACGTCCGCGCTCACAGCGTCTCGCTGAATGCGGTCGCGATGTGGCCCTCGGCTTCCAGGCGCGCGTACTCCTCGTCGCTCACGCCCAGCAGGTCGCGGTAGACGTAGTCGTTGTCCTGGCCGAAGGCGACGGGCGGCCTGCGGATGCCGCCCTCGGACTCGGGGAAGTCGTAGAGGGGGCGCGGGTAGCGGTGCACGCCGATGTCGTCCTGCAGCTCCCGCGGCAGGTAGAGCTCGCGCGCCCGCACGTGCGGGTCGTCGAGCACGCGCGAGGCTTCGAGCACGGGGGCGGCGGCCACGCCCGCCGCCTGCAGGCGCGCGAACAGGTCCTCGTCCTCGAAGGACGCGGTCCACTCCGCCAGCCGTTCGTCGAGCAGGTCCTGCGCCGCGGCGCGGCCCGCGCCCGTGGCGAGTACGGGGTCGCGCGCCCACTCGGGGTCGCCCATGACCGTGCGCAGGGCCTCCCAGGTGGCGTCGCTCGTGACCGTGATCGCGATCCAGCGGTCGTCGCCCGTGTCCGCGCCGCCGGGGGAGAGGCAGGGGTAGACGCCGCAGGGCGCCTGGCCGTCGGCGGCGTAGATGGAGCGGTTGCCGATGGCGTGCTCGACCTCGCCGTTGAGGCCGTAGTTGAGGTAGGCCTGGGCGAACATGGCGGCGGCGTTCTCGGCCTGCGCCATCTCGATGAACTGGCCCCGGCCCGTGTTCTCGCGGTGCCAGATGGCCATCATGATGGCGAGCGCGATCTGGGTGGCGGCGATGTAGTCGGCGGCGAAGATGCCGCTGTTGGAGTTGGGTTCGCTTCCCGCGTAGCCGCGCAGGATCTGGTGGCCCATCGTGCCTTCGAGGTGGGCGCCCATCGTGCGCGCGCTGGCGTAGTCGCCCGTGAGCCCGTAGCCGGGGGCGCGCAGGAAGATGATGTCGTCGCGTTGCTCGCGCAGCCACTCGTAGGAGATGCCGAGCTTCTCCATCGTGCCGACGGCGCTGTTCTCCAGGACGGCGTCCGAGATCGCGGCCAGCCGCCCGAGGATGGCCTTGCCCTCGGGGCGGCGGATGTCGAGCGTGAAGCTGCGCTTGTTGCGGTAGAGGCTCACGAACATGGGGTGGTAGTTCCAGGGGCGCTCGCCCGGATCGCTGTTGGGCAGGCCGGTGATCCAGCCCGCGCCCGCCTGCGTCATCTGCGGCGGGATGCGGGGGCCGGGGACGGCGCGCGTGTTCGGCTGCCAGACGTACTGGTTCTCCTGCTTCAGCACCTCCGCGCCGAGGTCGGCCAGCAGCACGGTCGAGAACGTGCCCGCCCAGACGCCGCCGAGGTCGAGGATGCGGATGCCTTCCAGCGGTTGCGTCGCCATCAGCGCACCTCCGCCACGCCGGCCGCGGTCAGTTCGGCGATTGCGGCGTCGTCGTAGCCGGCTTCGCCCAGCACCTCCGCCGTGTGCTCGCCCAGCAGCGGCGCGGGGCGGCGCAGCTCCCAGGGCGTCTCCGACATGAGGAAGGGGCGACCGGGTATCTCCACTTCGCCCAGCGCCTCGTGCTCGGCCAGTTCCCAGAAGCCGCGCGCGCGGAAGTTCGCGTCCTCGAACACCTCGTCGATGGTGAAGAGCGGGCCGCAGAGGAAGCGCACCTTGCGCGCCGCCTCCCAGATTTCGCGCTTCGTGTGCTCGGAGAGCCAGACGTAGAAGAAGGCGTTGAACTCCTCGATCGCCTCGGGGTTCATCTGGATGGCGGGGTCGTCCCACTTCTCGTCCTCCATCCACTCGGGGTGGCCGAGGAACTCGCGCGCGTTGACGAAGCGGGGCCCGCCGCCCTGCAGGTCCACCCAGCCGTCCTGGCAGGGGAAGACGCCGTTGAGCATCCCGATGGCGGCCCCCGGCGAGCGCAGCGACTTGCGCCCGGAGTACTGGTAGCCCATGACCGTGGCGTGGCGGCGGTCGACGCCCACGAGGTGGCTGTCGGCGATGGAGAAGTCGACGTGCTGGCCGGCGCCCTGGTAGCGGCCCGCCATGAGCGCGCCCATCATCGCGGTGGCCGCCGCCGAGCCGGACTGGACGAGCGCCGCCGTGCCGTACATCTTCACGGGCTCGCGCTCCAGCAGGCCCGTCGAGAACATCTCGCCGGCGAAGGCGTAGAGCACGAGGTCGGAGCCCTTGTAGTCGCGGTAGGGGCTCTCCTGGCCGAAGTTGGTGATGGAGACGAGGGGCGCGTTCCCCTTGCGCGCGTGGATCTCGTCCCAGCCCACGCCCAGCGACTCCATGACGCCCGGGCGGAAGCTCTCGACGACGAGGTCGGCGCTTTCCAGCAGCCGCCAGAAGGCCTCGCGCCCGCGCTCGTCCTTCAGGTCGAGGACGGCGGAGCGCTTGTTCGTGTTGAAGTAGAAGAAGGTGCCGCTCTTCTCGGGGTGGGGCTCGCCGCCGCGGTAGGGGCCGAGCCGCCGCGAGGGGTCGCCCCCGGGCCGTTCGATCTTGATCACGTCGGCCCCGAAGTCCGCGAACAGCTTGGTCGCGTAGGGGCCCGCGATGTGCTGCGTCAGGTCCAGCACGCGGACGTCGTTCAGAGGACCGGTCATCGCCCCCTCCGTGGCTTGCGTCTGGCCCGCGAGGCGCGGGCGCACGGGCGCATCTTACGGCCTTCCGCGCTCGCCGGTTCGCCCGGACGCATCCGGGGGGCGCGACGCGGGGCCGCGCTCCCCGGGGTTGGGGCGGCTGGAGGCCGCCGGGGCCTAGTTGACGTACGGCGCGATCTTCGCGAACTGCGCCGCGAGCAGGTCGGCGGGCATGGTCACGTAGCCGACTTCCGGCACGATCGCGTCCACGTTCTCGAGGACGAAGTTCACGAACCAGGCCACCTCGGGGCGCTCGCCCAGGAGGCTGGCCGTGGTGTAGATGAAGAGCGGGCGCGAGAGCGGGGCGTACTCGCCGGAGAGGGCCGCCTCGAAGCTCGGGGCGACGCAGCCGTCGCCGCCATCGACGGAGACGGCCTGGAGGGTCTGGCCCGCTTCGAGGAAGTAGGCGAAGCCGAAGTAGCCGATGGCGTTGCGGTCGCGCCCGATGCCGAGGGTGAGGATGTTGTCGTCCTCGGAGGGGGTGCCGTCGCCGCGGTGGGTCGCGCCCTCGAACGCTTCGATGATGGCCTCGTTGAAGTAGTCGAAGGTTCCGGAGTCGGCTCCCGGGTAGTAGGCGATGATCTCGTTATCGGGCCACTCGGCGCGGATCTCGTTCCAGCGCTTCGCGCCGCCGGCGCTGAAGGCCTGGTTCAGTTCGGGGACGGTCATGCACTGGGCGAAGTCGTTATCGGGGTGGATCATGACCGTGAGGGCGTCGATGGCGACCTGGATCTCGACGATCTCGGTGATGCCGTTCCCGGCGCAGGCCTCAGCCTCGCTGTCCTTGATGGGGCGGGAGGCGTTGCTGATCTGGGTCTCGCCGCGGCAGAACTTCTCGAAGCCGCCGCCGGTGCCGGAGAAGGCGACGTTGACGCGCACGCCGGAGGCGTAGCCGAACTCCTCGGCCATCGCCTCGGCGATGGGGAAGACGGTCGAGGAGCCGTCGATGCGGATCTCGCCGGAGAGGTCCGCGTACGGGTCGCCGCCGGTCGCCGTCGCCGTCGGGCGCTTCCGTGGCGGCGGGCTCGCCGCCGCCGCTGTCGCCGGAGTCGCCGCCGCAGGCGACCGTGATCAGCGCAAAGGCCGCGAGGCCGGTGATGAGGAGCAGCAGCCAGCGCCGCCGCCCGGGGCTGAGGATCGTGGTGTGGAAGTTCACGGAATGGTGATGTCCCCCGTAGATTGCCGGCCGATCGGGTCCGGCTTCGGTCGCGGGGGACGCTAGACGCCGGGGCTTAAGTGGGCGTTAACGCGGCCAAGGACCCGGGAGACTCCGGTTCGGCGGGCTGAGGGCGTACGATCGCGCGCGCACGCTCATGGTCATGAATCTCGTCGCCCTGCTCGTGGCGCTCGTCGCCGGCTCCGTCCCCTTCTCCTGGCTCATCGCCCGCCATCGCTACGGCGTCGACCTGCGCGCGACGGGCGACGGCAACGTGGGCGCGGGCAACCTCCAGCACGTGGGCGGGATGCGGGCCGTGATCGCGGCCATCATCCTCGACCTGCTCAAGGGCGCGATCGCGGTGGCCGTCGCCGTCGCCGTCACGGGCGACGAGTGGGCCGTGCTCGCGGCGGGCGCGCTCGTCATCGTGGGGCACGTCTTCCCGCCGTGGCTCGCGTTCAACGGCGGGCGGGGGGCGGCGCCCGCGATCGGCGTCGCCTGGGCGCTCTTCCCGCTGGCGGGGCTGGCCATGCTCGGGGTGGGGCTCGTCACGCTCGTGGGATCGAGGCGCACGATCGTGGGGATCGCCTGCGCCGTCATCGCTCTCGTCGCCGTCGTCCTCGCCACGGACGGCGACCTCGGGCGGCTCATCTTCGTCATCGCCCTCTTCCTCACCGCCGCCCTGAAGGACGTCATCGACCGCCGCCTCCGCGCCCGCCGAACGCCCGGTTAGGCTCGCTCCGCGACCAGCGGGAGCGAGCGCACGCCGCGATGCTGGAGGCTGGGCATGCGCGGGAGCGCCGCGCCGTCCGCCCGCCGGATGTGGGGGAAGCGCGCGAGCAGCGCCTCGATCGCGATCGCGCCCTCCAGCCGCGCCAGGGGCGCGCCCAGGCAGAAGTGGGCGCCGATGCCGAAGGTGAGGTGGCGGTTCGCGTTCGCGCGGCGGACGTCGAAGGCGTCCGCGTCCGCGAACACGCGCTCGTCGCGGTTGGCCGAGCCGAACCAGAGCACGGCCTCCTCGCCCGCCGCGATGCGCGCTTCACCCACCACCGTGGCCGCCTTCGCGCGGCGCGACATGTACTGCGCGGGCGCGCTCCAGCGCAGCGTCTCCTCGATCGCGTTCGGGACGAGCGAGGGGTCGTCGCGCAGCAGCGCCTGCTGCTCCGGGCGCTCCAGCAGCGCCAGCGTCGCGTTGCCGATGAGGTCGCGCGTGGTCTCGTTGCCCGCGACGAGCAGCAGGATGAGGAGGTGGACCAGCTCGTCCTCCGTCAGGCGCGAGCCGTCCGCCTCGGCCCGCGCGAGCGCGCTGATGAGGTCGTCGCGCGGTTCCCGCCGCCGCGCCTCGATGAGCGCCGTGAAGTAGCGCCGCAGCTCGGGGAAGGCGCGCCCGCCGAGCGGGTAGCGCCCGGGCCCCCGGCCGCGCGTCTCGATGGCGATGATGGCCTCGTCCGACCAGCGCCGGAACTTCGCCCGATCGCGGGAGGGCACGCCCAGGATCCCGGCGATCACGATCACCGGCAGGGGGTGGCTGAACGCCTCCACGAGGTCGAAGCGCCCGTCCGCGGGGACGGCGTCCAGCAGCTCCTCCGCGATGGCGCGGATGCGCGGGGCGAGCCGCTCGACCGTCTTCGGGGTGAACGCCTCCGCCACGAGCGAGCGCAGGCGCGTGTGCGCGGGCGGGTCGCTGTTGAGGAGGCCCGCCGTGCGCGGCAGGCGCCCGCCCGTCTCCGGGTCGAGGTCGTACTGGCCGGCGGGCGGCTCCATCGTCCAGTGTTCGTGGTCGCGCGAAATCTCGACGCACTGGTCGTGCCGGAAGACGAACCAGACGCCGTGCCCGCGCCCGAACTGGGCCGCCACGCGCTCATGGACGCGGCGCACCTCGCCGCTCCACGCGCCGCTCGCCGCCGCGTCCACGCGCAGGGGGCTGCGCTCGCGCCCCCAGGCGTAGAAGGCGTACGGGTCGGCGAGGAAGGGGTCGTCCTCGCGCCAGGGCGCCTCCGAGGGGGTGAACGTCTCCGCCATGCCGCCCTCCGCCGCGATTCTAGTCCCGCGCGCCGTCCCTCGCGGGCGCGGGGCGTCCTTTGATCGCCTCGATCTCGACGATGCGCTCCCGGAAGCGCCAGCGGCCGTCCTCGCAGCGCCGCACGGTGTCGCGGTAGCGCCCGAAGACGAGCACGTAGGGCTCGCCCGTCTCGTCCTCGTCGAGCCGCGTGAAGAAGCTCTCGACGCGGGCGGTGTCGCCCTCCACGGCGATGCGGGGCTGGACCATCATGTGCTTGTGCCACGTCTCCGGCGCGCGCGTGTGCGTCGCGATGAAGGCGGCCAGCGCCGCGCGCCCCTCGATGCGGTTGCCGGGCCGGTCGAGGTCCGGCGGGCGGCGCATGTCGAACGCGCCGTCCTCGGTGAAGCAATCGACCCACTCCGCCTCCAGCCCGTAGTCGATGCTGTGGGCGTAGCGGTACATGTTGGCGACGACGCCGCGCTCGTCTTCGAGCGCGGCCACGCGCGCCTCCAGTTCGGCGAGCCGATCCCCGGCGTCGTCCATCGCGTCCCCCGTCCGGCCCGTGCGCCGGTCGCGCGGACGGTAGCCCAGCGGGCGTCCCCCGCGCTACCCCCCGTCCGGCTGCTCGTCCCCTTCGGGGTGGGAGGGCATGCGGCGCAGGCCGGGCTGCGTGAGGAGGAAGACGGCGCCGAGCGCGACGCTGGCCGCGCCGCAGAGGGAGAAGAAGCCGCCCGCGCCCAGCCACTCCGCGCCGAGGCCGCCCAGCAGGCCGCCCACGGGCGTGGCGCCCATCGCGCGGGGGGACGCGGAGCGGGATCAGCGCGCCGATCACGAGCGTGAAGATGGCCATCACCCGCCCCATGAGCGCGGCCCGCACGGGCGCGCCGATGGCCGCGCCCGCCGCTGTGAGCGCCGCCATCGCGACCACCAGCGCGAGCGAGAGCGCACCGCGCCCGGCGTGTGCGACTGGATGAGCGTCAGGTTCAGGTTCATGAAGAAGGCCGCGCTCAGCCCCGTCAGGAACATGAGCAGGGAGGTGAGCAGGTAGCTGTGGGAGAAGCCGATGATCACCGCCAGACCGCTGCTGACCATGAGCGCGCAGGTGAACCAGCCCCCGGCGTTCCGCAGCCTCCGCAGCGAGGCGAGAATGAGCGAGCTGATCGTCAGGCCCACGCCCAGGTAGGTGAACAACATGCTCGCCCAGAACCCGTCCGCGCCGAGCTGCTCCTGCGCGACCTTCGGCAGCAGCGTCGACCAGGGGCCGTTGATGATGAGGGAGGAGAGCAGCAGCAGGAGGAAGAGCGTGCGGATGTTCGGTTCGCGCACGATGAAGCGGAAGCCCTCGGCCACGTCGGCGGCGATCCCGCGCAGGGCGGAGCGGCCCGCCGCGGCGAGGGCGGGGGCGGGTCCGCGCGCGGGGATGCGCAGGGGGATGAGGAAGACGACGCCGGCGCCCATGAGGACCGCCTGGAGGGCGAAGTTGCCGCCGATGCCCCAGAGCGCGAGCGCCGCGCCGCCCAGCGCCGGTCCCGCCATCTGCGAGATGGTCTGGCCCGCGCCGTTGAGCGTGATCGCGTTCATGAGGCGGTTGGGCGGGACGATGGCGGGGATGAGCGCCTGCCGCACGGGCTGCCCGATCGCCACGCCCGTGCCCACGACCAGCGCCATCACCAGCGCCATGCGCAGCGTCATCAGGTCCATCCAGATGAGGACGGCGGTCGCGAGCGCGCCCGCGAAGACGATGCCCTGGCTGATGAAGAGGAGCAGCCGCCGGTTCCAGCGGTCGGAGAGCACGCCCGCGGGCAGCGACAGGAAGAAGACGGGGATGCCGAGCGTGAAGCTGATCAGCCCGAGGTAGAACTCCCGCGCCTGGAGCGCGTCGATCACGAGCCAGACGAAGGCGAAGCGCTCGATGCCCTGCACGAGCGCGTAGCTGAAGTTGTTGGCCCAGAGCAGGCGGTAGTCGCGCAGTTCGAAGGCCGCGAAGGTGCGCAGGCTGAGGCCGCCCGCCGTTCGCCGCCCGCCGCCCGTGATGGCCACGGAGTCCTCCTGCGCGGCTGCGCCGATGCTACCCCGAACCGGCGTCGGCGGGGGCGGGGGCGGGCGTCTCCGGGTGGGAGGGCATGCGCCGCAGTCCCGGCTGCGTGATCAGGAAGACGAGGGCCACCGCCGCGATGGCCCCGCCGCAGAGGGCGAACCAGCCGCCCGCCGTCAGCCATTCGGCGCCCACGCCCGCCAGCAGCCCGCCGAAGGGCGAACCGCCCTGCAGCATGAGCGTGTAGATCGCCATCACCCGCCCCATCACGTCGCCGGGCGTGTGCGACTGGATGAGGGTCAGGTTGAGGTTCATGAAGAACCCGGCGTTGAAGCCGCTCAGGACCATGAACAGGACCGTCAGCGGGTAGCTTTCGGAGAGCCCGATGCCGACGGCGAGGCTGCCGCCGATGACGAGCGTGAGGCTGAACCAGCCGCCCGCGTTCTGGATTCGCGGGATGGAGGCGAGGATGAGCGAGCTCACGATCGTGCCCACCCCCATGAACGCGAACAACATGCTCGTCCAGAACGCGCCCTGTTCGAGCTGCGCCTGCCCGATGCGGGGCAGGAGCGTCTGCCACGGCCCCATGATCACGAGCGCGGAGGCGAGCAGCAGGATGAACAGCACGCGGATCTCGGCGTTCCCGAAGGTGATGAAGCGGAAGCCCTCGAAGATGTCGCTGAGCATCGCCCGCAGCGGCGAGCGGGCGCCCGCCGCTTGCGCCCGCGCCGGAGCGGCCGGCGCCCGCGCGGGAATGCGGAGCGGGATGAGGAAGAACACGCCCGCGCCCACCAGCGCCGCCTGCAGCGCGAAGCTCCCGCCGATGCCCCAGAGCGCGATGGCGGCGCCGCCGAGCGCGGGTCCCGCGATCTGGGAGACGTTCTGGCCGAGGCTGTTGAGCGTGATCGCGTTCATCAGCCGGTCCGCCGGGACCACCGCGGGGATGAGCGCCTGCCGCACGGGCTGGCCGATGGCGATGCCCACGCCGGCGAAGAGGGCCATCGCCATCGATACGCCCACGGTCATCACGTCCATCCAGATCAGGACCGCCGTGAGCAGCGACGCGCCCAGCACCACGAACTGGCTGACGAAGAGCAGCACGCGCCGGTCCCAGCGGTCGGAGAGGACGCCCACGGGGAGCGCGAGGAAGAGCACGGGCACGCCGAGGGCGAAGCTCACGGCTCCCAGGAAGAAGTCCCGCGCCAGCAGCGCCTCGATGACCAGCCAGGGGAAGGCGAAGCGCAGGATGCCCTGGACGAGCGCGTAGCTGAAGTTGTTGAACCAGAGGAGGCGGAAGTCGCGCAGTTCGAAGGCCGCGAACGTGTTCAGGCTGAGGCCGCCCCCGGCCCGCCGTGCGGGAGCGGCCCGCGCGCCGCGCTCGTCGATACGTTCGGCCAAGCCCCCCACCAGCGCGAGCGCGGCTCTCCTGACGCTCTCGCGAACGTCAACGTACGCGCACGGGCGGCGGCGGGCAAACCGCGCCGCGCCCCCAGCGCGTACCATGCCCGCGCGCGAGGCCGCCCGTGACGAACGCCCAAGCCGACGCCGAAGCTCCCGCCGCCAAGCCCCTGCCCCTCGCGGGCGTGCGCGTCTGCGACTTCTCCTGGATCGTGGCGGGGCCGCAGGCGACCCGCATCCTCGCCGACCTCGGCGCGGA
Organism: Tepidiformaceae bacterium; assembly: GCA_963664025.2. Lineage (GTDB taxonomy): Bacteria > Chloroflexota > Dehalococcoidia > Tepidiformales > Tepidiformaceae > UBA2991. The sequence continues at coordinate 940,890 of OY760861.2, forward strand.
GGTGATCAAGGTCGAGAACGCGGACCACCTCGATTCGGTCCGCCTGATGCCCGGCGAGCCCGGCCCCAACCGCCGCGGCCTGCACAACAACTTCAACCGCAACAAGCTCGGCATTACCGCCAACCTCGGGCATCCGCGCGGGCGCGAGCTGGTCGAGCGCCTCATCGCCGTCTCCGACCTCGTCGTCGAGAACTTCAGCCCGGGGGCGTTCGCGCGCATGGGCTTCCCGTACGAGCGCCTGCGGGAGCTGCGGCCCGACGTCATCTACCTCTCCATCTCCGGCTACGGGCACACGGGGCGCGACGCCAGCTACGTCACCTGGGGGCCGATCGCGCAGGCGGTCTCGGGCGCGACCGCCGTCTCGGGGCTGCCCGATCAGCCGCCCGCGGGCTGGGGCTTCTCCTACCTCGACCACACGGCCGGCTACTACGGGGCCGTGGCCGCGCTCATGGCCCTCTACCACCGCGCCCGGACGGGCGAGGGCCAGCACCTCGACCTCGCGCAGGTGGAGACGGGCATGATCCTCGCGGGCGTGCAGATGCTCGACTTCCAGGTGAACGGGCGCGCCTCCGGGCGCATCGGCAACCGCTCGCGCTGGCCCGCCGTCGCGCCCCACGGCATCTATCGCTGCGCGGGCGAGGACCGCTGGATCGCGATCGCCGCCGGGACGGACGACCAGTGGCGCGCGCTCTGCGCCGAACTGGGCGCGGACGCGCTCGCCGCTGATGCGCGGTTCGCCGCGAACGAGGCGCGCGCGGCCAACGAGGACGCGCTCGACGCCGCCATCACGGACCGCACGCGCGAGCGCGAGCCGCACGCCCTCATGGAGGCGCTGCAGGCGCGGGGCGTGCCCGCGGGCGTGGTCCAGACGATGGAGGACCGCATGGAGCGCGACCCCCAGCTCGCGGCGCGCGGCTTCTACCCCACGGCCCCGCACCCGGAGCTGGGCGAGCACCGCTTCGAGGGGCTGCCCCTGCGCTTCTCGAAGGCGCGCTGGCGTCTCGACCGGGGCGCGCCCCTGCTGGGCGAGCACACGCGCGACGTGGCCACGGGCCTCCTCGGCTACAGCGAGGCCGAGTTCGAGGCGCTCGCCGCCGAGGGGGCCGTCTGATGGCGGGGCCGCTGGCGGGGCTGACCGCCGTCGAGATCGGCGATCGCGGCGAGGTCGCGGGCAAGCTGCTCGCCGATGCGGGCGCCGAGGTCGTGCGCGTCGAGCCGCCGGAGGGCGCGCGCACGCGGCACACCGGCCCCTTCGCCGGCGACCGTCCCGATCGCGACGCCAGCCTGCGCTTCGCCTACCTGAACACGAACAAGCGCGGCGTCACCCTCTCGCTGGAGGAGCCCGGCGACGCGGCCCGCTGGCGCGCCCTCGCCGCCCGCGCCGACGTCGTCGTGGACGGCGCGGACGCGGGCGCGCTGGACGCGCTCGGGGTCGGGTACGGGGCGCTGGCGGCGGACGCGCCCCGCCTCGTCTGGTGCGCGATCACGCCCTTCGGGCTGAGCGGCCCGCGGCGCGACTGGGCCGTCACGGACCTCGTCAGCATGGCGCTCGGCGGGCCGCCCATGAGCACGGGCTACGACGACCACGACCTGCCGCCCATCCGCGCCGACGGCGAGCACTCCCTCTGGATGGCGGGCGAGTACGCCGTCGCGGGGATCGTCGCCGCGCTCCTCCAGCGCATGGTCACGGGCGAGGGGCAGCTCGTCGACGCGTCCATCCACGAGGCGGTCGCCTGCACGACGGAGGGCGCGTTCGAGAGCTGGGAGTACCGGCGTCGCATCAACCGGCGGCAGACGGGCCGCCACTCCGCGCCCGACCCCACGCCGCCGTCGCAGTTCCTCAGCGCGGACGGCCAGTACCTGCAGATCCTGGGCGGCGGCGTCCCCCGGCGGAAGCGGCTCTTTCCGCTGCTGCTGGAGTGGCTGGACGAGCACGACGCCGCGCAGGACCTCCACGATCCCGCCTGGAGCCGCGCGCTCTACGACGGGGAGGGCGACGCGGCGGCGGCGAACCGGCGCGTGGGCGAGGTCGTCCGCGACTTCGTCGCGACGCGCCCCGCCGAGGAGGTGTACCGGCGCGCCCAGTCGATGCACCTGCCCTGGGGGCCGGTGCGCCGCCCGGAGGAGAACCTCGATGACCCCCACTGGGACGATCGCGGCTTCTTCGTGGAAGGTTCCGCGCCCGGCGCGTCCGGGCCGGTCCGCTTTCCCCGCGCGGGCTACCGCTTCACGGCCACGCCCATTGAGCACCGCCGCCCCGCGCCCCGCCTCGGCGAGCACAACGGCGAGGTCTTCGCGGAGATCGAGGCGGACTGAGCGCCCGCGACGCCTAGCCGCCGCCCTCCAGCCGCACCTCCGCCAGGAACGCCTCGAACTCGGCGCGGTGGTCGATGGCGAGCGGGGCCAGCTGGCCGATGTCGATCAGGTGGCGTTCCGTGCGCACGACGAGGGTGCGCAGCAGGTCCGACTCCTCGCAGGGGGCCTCGTGCTCGACCGCGTCGCGGCCCGCGAACGGCCTCGCGGTCGTGCGGACCGCTTCCGGGGGCACGGCGTGGACGCGCCGCCAGCGCTCGGGCACGTCGTCCGCCGCGTCCGCCCCGCGCACGCGGATCGCGAACGAGGAGGCGCCCGCCTTGCGGAAGATGACGGCGTAGTCCGCCGTCGCGAAGCGCTCCCAGCCCGAGGCCGTCAGGTCGGGGACGCCGAGTTCGCCCCCGTCGCCGAGCCGGATGCGCGGCTGTTCCCCCGCTTCGCCCATCGGGGCCTCCTCCCGCGCCGGGCGCTCCCCGCCCGGCGTATCGCGCTAGACTACCGCGCGCCGGAGAGCGGCAGGAGGGCGCATGGGCAGGCTGGACGGGAAGGTGGCGCTCGTCACGGGCTCCGCGCGGGGGCAGGGCGAGGCCGAGGCGCGCCTCTTCAGCGCCGAGGGCGCGAGCGTGGTCCTCGCCGACGTGCGCGAGGAGGAGGGCACGAAGGTCGCCGCCGAGATCGCGGAGTCGGGCGGCAGCGCCGAGTTCGTGCGCCTCGATACGACCCAGGCGGGCGAGTGGACGGACGCGGTCGCGCACGCCGTCGGGCGTTTCGGGAAACTCGACGTGCTCGTGAACAACGCCGCCATCTGGCGCGGCGAGGGCGGCATCGAGGACATCACGCCGGAGAACTGGAACGACCTCTTCGACGTGAATTGCAAGGCCGGCTTCCTGGGGATGCGGGCGGCCATCCCGGAGATGCGGCGCGCGGGCGGCGGCTCCATCATCAACGTCGGCTCGACGCTGGCGATGCACGGGGCCGCGACGAGCGCGGCCTACTCCGGGGCGAAGGCGGCGCTGGCGCTGATCACGCGCTCCGCCGCCCTCCAGTACGCGGCGGAGCAGATCCGCGTGAACATCATCCATCCCGGCTCGATCAACACGCCGATGCTGCGCGAGGGCACGCACGGGCGGCACCTCGACATCGCCAACCGCATCCCCATCGGGCGCCTCGGCGAGCCTATCGACATCGCCTACGGGGCGCTCTACCTCGCCTCCGACGAGGCGTCGTTCGTCACCGGCATCCAGCTCGTGATCGACGGGGGGACGCAGGCATGAGCGCCTCGGAGGTGCTGGTCGAACGCAACGTGATGGCCGCCATGCGCGACGGCGTGCGCCTCGCCGCCGACGTCTACCGGCCCAACGACGATGAGCGCCATCCCGTGCTCGTCCACCGCATCCCCTACGACAAGTCGATCGCCCAGAACGTCGGCAGCCAGATGGTCAACCCCATCGTCGCCGCCGAGCACGGCTACGCGGTCGTGGTGCAGGACTGCCGCGGCTGCTTCCAGTCGGAGGGCGTGATGACGCTCTACGGGGACGAGCGGGACGACGGCTACGACACGATCGAGTGGGCCGCGGTCCAGTCCTGGAGCGACGGCAAGGTCGGCATCTACGGCTCCTCCTACATGGGCGTGACGACGCTGCAGGCCGCCGCCGCCGCCCCGCCCCACCTGGAGGCGGCGATGGCCTACCTGACCGCCGCCAACCTCCACGACGGCTGGGTCTACAGCGGCGGGGCGCTCGAACTCGGCTTCAACCTCGGCTACACGCAGGGACGCGCCGCGCCCGCGATGGCGCGCCTCGGCGTCGACCCCGAGCGCCAGCGCGCGCTGCGCCGCCAGATGGCGGAGTGCGCCGCCGACCGCGCCGCCTTCCTGCGCACGCTGCCCCTGAGCGAGGCGCCCGTCCTGCGCGAGCGCGACATCCTCCCCTACTGGCATGAGTTCATCGACCACGACACCTACGACGATTACTGGAAGGAGCTGGACGTGGCCGCCCGCGCGGGCGAGATCACGGCCCCGGTCATGCACATCGCGGGCTGGTACGACCAGTTCCTGAAGGGCCACCTCGACCTGAACCTGGCGCTCCAGCGCCATCCCGACGAGCGCATCCGCGAGACGCACCGCTTCATCGTCGGGCCCTGGGACCACAACTCCTACATGGGCTACAACCTCTCGCGCGCGGGCGACCGTGAGTTCGGCGGGCGCGCGCTCAGCGGCGTCGCCGCCGTGAGCGACATCCTCCTGCAGTGGTTCGATCACTGGCTGAAGGGCGAGGACACGCCCCTCATGTCGCGGCCCCGCGCCCGCTGGTTCCTCATGGGCGACGAGAACGCCTGGCGCGAGAGCGATACGTGGCCGCCCCCCAGCGAGGCCGCGCGCTGGTACCTGCACAGCGGCGGCCACGCGAACACGCGCTTCGGCGACGGCGCCCTCTCGCCCGAGCCGCCCGCCGCCGCGATCGCCGACAGCTACCGCTACGACCCCGGGGATCCGGTCCCCACGATCGGCGGGCGCACCTTCGCCACGATCACCGGCCCCGGCGGCGTGCGCGACCAGTCGGAGGTGGAGACGCGCGACGACGTGCTCGTCTACACCTCGCCGCGCCTGCTGGAGCCGCTCACGATCGCGGGGAACGTCACGGTCGACCTCTGGATCGCGAGCAGCGCCCCCGACACCGACTTCACGGGCAAGCTCGTCGACGTGGAGCCGGGCGGCTACTGCGCGGTGGTGGCGGACGGCATCCTGCGCGCGCGCTTCCGCGACTCGTTCGAGGAGCCGGAGTTCCTGACTCCCGGCGAGACGGCGAAGCTGACCATCGATCTCTGGGACGTGGCCTACACGTTCAAGGAGGGGCACGCGCTGCGCCTCGAGATCAGCAGCAGCAACTTCCCCCGCTTCAGCCGCAACGCCAACTCGACCGTGCGCCCCGAGTTCGCCGGCCCCGATGACCTGCGCGTGGCCGTGCAGCAGGTGTTCCACGACGCGGAACGGCCGTCGCACGTCACCCTGCCCGTCGTCGCGGGCGGGCGGTAGGCGGGGAGGGAGGCGACCGTGTTCATTCCGCCCGGGACCGCCTGGACCGTGCCCTTCGACGGCTCCTTCACGGTGCGCGCCGCCGCCACCGCGCCGCCGCCGGACGCGCCCGTCAAGCGCGAGCTGCGGCGGGCGCTGAAGCCCCTCGTGCGCGAGCTCGACGACCTCAAGTACCGCCTCTACGCGCAGAACCGCCACGCCCTGCTCTGCGTCTTCCAGGCGCTCGACGCGGCGGGCAAGGACAGCACGATCCGCGCCGTCTTCCGCGGCGTGAATCCCGCCAGCCTGCACGTCACCTCCTTCGGCGTCCCCACCTCCGTCGAGTTCGAGCACGACTTCCTCTGGCGCACGGTGCGCCACCTGCCCGAGCGGGGCCGCGTGGGCATCTTCAACCGCAGCCACTACGGCGAGGTGCTCGTCGTGCGCGTCCGGCCCGAGCTGCTGGAGCCGCAGAACCTGCCGCCCGTCGAGGACCTCGATGCGCTCTGGGAGGAGCGGCTGGAGTCGATCCGCGACCACGAGCTGCACCTGGCGCGCAACGGCACGGTCGTGCTCAAGTTCTTCCTGCACGTCTCGAAGGAGGAGCAGGCGCGCCGCCTGCGCCGCCGCATCGAGAACCCGGAGAAGCAGTGGAAGTTCGACATGTCCGACATCCGCGACCGCGAGCACCGGGAGGAGTACCTGGACGCTTACGAGGCGGCGCTCAACGCCACCTCGCGCCCGTGGGCGCCGTGGCACGCCATCCCCGCGGACAACAAGCCGTACATGCGCCTCGCCGTGGCCCGCACGATCGTGGAGACGCTGCGCGAGCTGGACCCGCAGCCGCCGCGGACGATCCCCTTCGGGGTGGGTGAGCGCCAGCGCCTGCTCGGCCTGCTGGAGGAGTAGGCGGGCGCTTCGCCGGCGGCGGCGGGCACAGAAGAAGGGCCTCCCGGAAATGGGAGGCCCTTCCTGATGGTCTGGTAGCGGGGGGGGGATTCGAACCCCCGACCTTCGGGTTATGAGCCCGACGAGCTACCACTGCTCCACCCCGCGCCGATGGTCCAGACGGACCTTCGCACTGAGGAGCGATGAAGGCGAGCGGAGGATTCACGGCGAGCCTCGATTGAGGTCAAGCCCTCGACCATTAGTACGCCTCAGCTGAACGCGTTGCCGCGCTTACACCTGGCGCCTATCGAACAGGTAGTCTTCCTGTGGTCTTACTCCCACGAAGGGGATGGGAAGTCTCATCTTGAGGTCGGCTTCGCACTTAGATGCTTTCAGCGCTTATCCGATCCGAACATGGCTACCGGGCAGTGCTCCTGGCGGAACAACCCAAACACCAGCGGTTCGTTCACCCCGGTCCTCTCGTACTAGGGGCAACGCCTCTCAAACTTCCTGCGCCCACGGCGGATAGAGACCGAACTGTCTCACGACGTTCTGAACCCAGCTCGCGTACCGCTTTAATGGGCGAACAGCCCAACCCTTGGGACCTACTCCAGCCCCAGGATGCGACGAGCCGACATCGAGGTGCCAAACCTTGCCGTCGCTATGGACGCTTGGGCAAGATAAGCCTGTTATCCCCGGGGTAACTTATATCCGTTAAGCCACGGCCCTTCCACTCGGAACCGTAGGATCACTTTGACCGGCTTTCGCCCCTGCTCGACTTGTAGGTCTCGCAGTCAAGCTCCCTTGTGCCAATACACTCAACAGGTGATTTCCATCCACCCTGAGGGAACCTTTGTGCGCCTCCGTTACTCTTTAGGAGGCGACCGCCCCAGTCAAACTGCCCACCAGACACTGTCCTCCTGCTTGATCAGGAGTTAGAAAGCAAACCACAGAAGGGTGGTATTTCAAGGTTGGCTCCACCACGCCCGCAAGCGCGGCTTCAAAGCCTCCCACCTATCCTACGCATCTAAGGCCCACTCCCAGTGCCAAGCTGCAGTAAAGCTCCACGGGGTCTTTTTGTCCTGCCGCGGGTCGGCCGCATCTTCACGGCCAATTCAATTTCGCCGGGTCCTTCGTCGAGACAGTGCCCAGATCGTTACGCCTTTCGTGCGGGTCGGAACTTACCCGACAAGGAATTTCGCTACCTTAGGACCGTTATAGTTACGGCCGCCGTTCACCGGGGCTTCGGTTCGAAGCTCTCACCTCTCTCCTTAACCTTCCGGCACTGGGCAGGCGTCAGCCCCTATACGTCAGCTTTCGCTTTTGCAGAGACCTGTGGTTTTGGTAAACAGTCGCCTGGGCCTGCTCACTGCGGCCCCCTGCCGCTCACCGGGCATGCCGGTTCACAGCCGGGGGCGATCCTTCTCCCGAAGTTACGGATCCAATTTGCCGAGTTCCTTAACGAAGGTTCTCCCGTTCGCCTCACGGTACTTACCGCCACCTACCAGTGTCGGTTTGCGGTACGGGCACGTTGGCAACTGGCAGCGAGGCTTTTCTCGCCGGCCTGGGCTCGACCCCGTCGCTTTGACGAATGTCTCCACTTCTCCCGAGTCCTCAGCTTGGCCCGATGGTGGATTTCCCTGCCACCGGACGCCTACGACTCAGAAACGGACCTTATCCATTAGGTCCGCGGGATCTACCCTTCCGGGTCCCCCCTCTGCGTTAAAACGCGGCCATCGTGGTGCTGGAATACTAACCAGCTGTCCATCGCCTACGCCTCTCGGCCTCGGCTTAGGCCCGACTAACCCTACGCGGACTGACCTTCCGTAGGAAACCTTAGGTTTACGGCGGGTGCGGTTCTCACGCACCTTACGCTACTCATGCCGGCATTCTCACTTCGCTCCGCTCCAGGGCGCCTCGCAGCTGCCCCTTCTCTGCTGAAGCGAACGCTCCCCTACCGCCATCCGCTCGAAGCGGATGACCCACAGCTTCGGTGTCACGCTTAGCCCCGTTGAATTCTCGGCGCAGAACCACTCGACCAGTGAGCTGTTACGCACTCTTTAAAGGGTGGCTGCTTCTAAGCCAACCTCCTGGCTGTTTGTGCAGTTCGACATCCTTGTACACTGAGCGTGAACTTTGGGACCTTAGCTGGTGGTCTGGGCTGTTTCCCTTTCGACAATGAAGCTTATCCCCCACTGTCTCACTCCCGGAGTTTGTCCGGCGGCATTCGCAGTTTGGTTGGGTTTGGTAGGCGGTAAGCCCCCTAGCCCATCCAGAGCTCTACCTCCGCCGGAGATCCTTCCGAGGCTGCACCTAAATGCATTTCGGGGAGAACGAGCTATCTCCTGGTTCGTTTGGCATTTCACCGCTACCCACAGGTCATCCAATCGTTTTGCAACACAAGAAGGTTCGCGCCTCCATCCGGTTTTACCCGGACTTCACGCTGCCCATGGGTAGATCACCAGGTTTCGCGTCTACTCCACGCCACTCAATCGCCCTGTTCGGACTCGCTTTCGCTACGGCTCCGTGACGGCGTCACTTAACCTTGCGACGTAGCGTAACTCACCGGCTCATTCTTCAATAGGCACGCCGTCACCCGCCGAGGCGGGCTCCGACTGCATGTCAGCACACGGTTTCAGGGTCTCTTTCACTCCCCTCCCGGGGTACTTTTCACCTTTCCCTCACGGTACTTGTTCGCTATCGGTCATCAGGGGTATTTAGCCTTGGGAAGTGGTCTCCCCAGATTCCCACAGGGTTTCACGTGTCCCGTGGTACTCAGGTGCCCGCCCGGAGTCGCATGCCATTCGTCTACGGGGCTCTCACCCTCTTTGGCCGGCCGTTCCAGTGCCGTTCGCCTTGGCTTGCGATTGCTCACTCCGCGCCCGAAGGCTGGCGGGTCCTACAACCCCGGCTGGGCGAACCCAACCGGTTTGGGCTTTTCCCCGTTCGCTCGCCGCTACTAGGAGAATACTCTCTTTTCCTCGGGGTACTTAGATGTTTCAGTTCCCCCGGTTCCCTCTCCCAGGCCTATGTGTTCAGCCTGGAGTGACCCGGTAATCCCGGGCCGGGTTTCCCCATTCGGAAATCTCCGCCTGAGCTTGTTTGGCAGCTGAGCGGAGCTTATCGCAGCCTTACCACGTCCTTCTTCGGCCCCTGATGCCTAGGCATCCACCGTGCGCCTTAGTAGCTTGACCTCAATTAAGGCTCGCACGCATGAATCCTCCCGGCTCCGCCTCGCTCCCCCCGAAAGGAGAACGCGACGAACCCGTTCGCAGTCATCGCTCTTCAGTTGTGAAGGTCCGTTCCGGCTTCGTCGCCGGGGGGCGCCGCGTGGCGCTCCCCGATGCCGAAACGTGCTCTCTCGCCGCGGCCCGCGTCCTGGGGGCTGGTGGAGCCGAGGAGACTCGAACTCCCGACTTCCGCCTTGCAAAGGCGGCGCTCTCCCAGCTGAGCTACGGCCCCTCGCGCCCGGCCCGGGAAGTGGCTGGTGGGCCATTCTGGACTCGAACCAGAGACCTCAGTCTTATCAGGACTGCGCTCTAACCAGCTGAGCTAATGGCCCGTGGGCCGGCACGGCCTTTAAGAGCTGAATAGCGGACGGAAGAAGGCCGCCTGGAGGCCTTCAGGACGCCTCGGACCGAAGTCCGGGGCGATCGACCTGGGATCGTCCCCGCCGCACTCCGCAACACCGTTGCGGGGTGTCTTGCCGGAAGGGCGTACTCCCTAGAAAGGAGGTGATCCAGCCGCAGCTTCCGCTACGGCTACCTTGTTACGACTTCGTCCCAATCGCTGGCCCCACCCTCGACGCCTGCTTCCTTGCGGTTAGCCGAGCGGCTTCAGGTGTTGCCAACTTTCATGACGTGACGGGCGGTGTGTACAAGGCCCGGGAACGTATTCACCGCAGTAGTGCTGACCTGCGGTTACTAGCAACTCCGGCTTCATGCAGGCGAGTTTCAGCCTGCAATCCGAACTGAGGATGGCTTTGATGGGATTAGCTCCACCTCGCGGTTTCGCGACCCGTTGGACCACCCATTGTAGCGTGTGTGTAGCCCCGGACGTAAGGGCCACGCTGACCTGACATCATCCCCTCCTTCCTCCGGGGGTTTCCCGGCAGTCTCGTCAGAAAAGTACAACTGACGACAGGGGTTGCGCTCGTTGCGAGACTTAACCCAACACCTCACGGCACGAGCTGACGACGGCCGTGCAACACCTGTGCATGCTCCCCGAGGGGTCCCTCAGCTTTCACATCAGTACCACATGCATGTCAAATCCGGGTAAGGTTCTTCGCGTACCATCGAATTGAACCACACGCTCCGCTGCTTGTGCGGGCCCCCGTCAATTCCTTTGAGTTTTAGCCTTGCGGCCGTAGTCCTCAGGCGGAGTACTTATCGCGTTAGCTTCGGCACTGAGGGGGTCGATACCCCCAACACCTAGTACTCATCGTTTACGGCGTGGACTACCCGGGTATCTAATCCGGTTTGCTCCCCACGCTTTCGCCCCTGAGCGTCAGGTCAGGCCCAGAATGCCGCCTTCGCCGCTGGTGTTCCTTCCGATATCTACGCATTTCACCGCTACACCGGAAATTCCGCATTCCCCTGCCTGCCTCAAGCCTGGCAGTTTTCCAGGACCCCTCCCGGTTGAGCCGGGAGATTTCACCTGAAACTTGCCGGGCCGCCTGCGGGCGCTTTACGCCCAGTAAATCCGGACAACGCTTGCCACCTACGTATTACCGCGGCTGCTGGCACGTAGTTAGCCGTGACTTATTCGCGAGGTACCGTCAAAACTTCTTCCCTCGCAAAAGCGGTTTACAACCCGAAGGCCTTCCTCCCGCACGCGGCGTTGCTGCGTCAGGCTTTCGCCCATTGCGCAAGATTCTTAGCTGCTGCCTCCCGTAGGAGTCGGGGCCGTTCTCAGTCCCCGTGTGGCTGATCATCCTCTCAGACCAGCTACCGATCGTCGCCTTGGTGGGCCGTTACCTCGCCAACTAGCTAATCGGCCGCGGGCCCCTCCCGGAGCGCCGGAGCTTTCACCGCCCGATCTTCTGATCGGGGGTCGTATGCGGTATTAGCCCGGCTTTCGCCGGGTTATCCCCCACTCCGGGGCAGGTTACCCACGTGTTACTCACCCGTCCGCCGCTCTCCACCGGCCCGAAGGCCGGCTTCTCGCTCGACTTGCATGCCTAATACACGCCGCCAGCGTTTGTCCTGAGCCAGGATCAAACTCTCCGTAAGAGCACTCAGCCCGAGGGCCGAGTCATTTTCCCTTGACGGGTTCCCAGACGTTCTCTTTCGTCCGCTATCCAGTTGTTAAAGTCCGTGGGGACCTGAAACAGGCCCGACGAACAAGAATAGGCGCGTCCCCGCCCGGTGTCAATTCGCGGGCTCCGCGGCTAGCGGGTGCGCAGGTAGGTGAGCGGCTCCTGCTGGCGCACGAGGCCGCGCAGTTCGAGCGTGAGCAGCGCGCCCGTGACCGCCTGCACGGGCAGTTCCGCCAGCCGCGCCACCTCGTCCACGTGCAGCGGGCCCTGCTCCAGCCAGTGCAGCACGCGCCCTTCCTCGGCGCTCGTCTCGACTGGCTCCGGGGACGCCTCCGGGGCCGCCGCTCCGGCGGCCGCCCGCGCCCGCGCGGGTTCGCCGTTGAGCGCGAGCTGCTGGCCGATGCTGAGCAGGTTGAGCTCCTCGCAGAGTTCCTCGGCGGAGCCCACCAGCTTGGCCGCGCTCTCGCGGATCAGCCGGTTCGTCCCTTCGCTCTGCCTGGAGAAGACGCTGCCGGGGACGGCGAACACCTCGCGGTTCTGCTCCAGCGCGTGGTTGGCCGTGTGCAGCGCGCCGCTGGTCATGCCCGCCTCGACCACGAGCGTGGCCCGCGCCAGCCCGGAGATGATGCGGTTGCGACGAGGGAAGTAGTCCGGGCGCGTCTTCACGCCCGGCGGGTACTCCGAGACGATGCAGCCGTTCGCCAGCACGCGCTCCGCCAGCCCCGCGTTCTCGCGCGGATAGACGCCGTCGATGCCGCCCGCCAGGACGGCCGCCGTGGGCGCGCCCTCGTCCACGGCCATGCGGTGCGCGATGGCGTCGACGCCCCGCGCGAGCCCGCTCACGATGGCCACGCCCGTGCGGGCCACGGCGGCGCAGAACTGCTCGCAGACCTCGCGCCCGTAGGGCGTCACGCGGCGCGTGCCCACCACGGCCAGCGCCTGTTCGAACTGCGGCCCCGCGCTCCCGCGCACGAACAGCACGGGCGGGCTCTGCGGGATCTCGCGCAGGAGGGAGGGGTAGGCCTCGTCCTCCCAGGTGAGGGTGCGCGCGCCGCACGCTTCCAGCAGTTCCAGTTCCCGGTCGGGCTTGAATTCGCGCCGCGCCTTCTCGAAGCCGCGCACGTACTGCGTCCGCAGCCCGGCCGCTTTCGCCGCGCCCGCGGGCGCTTCCCACGCTTCCGCGACGCTGCCGAAACAGGCGATCAGGCCGCGGAAGCTTTCCGACCCCAGGCCCGCGCGTCTCAGGGCGATCCAGCGGGCGCGCTCCGTGCCGTCCTCAATCATTGGGGCGGGACTGTAGCACGGTCGGCGGACTCAGGCTCCCGCCGTCTCGCGCGCGACCCGCAGCCGCCGCAGCCGCCGTCCCGACATGCTCAGCACGCGCAGGCGCAGGCCGTCCACCGCCAGCTCGTCGCCCACCGCCGGCAGCCGCCCCATTTCGTGGATGACGAAGCCCCCGACGGTGTCGAAGTCCTCGCTCTCCGCGGAGTAGCCGAACAGCTCTTCGAGGATCTCCGCGGGCATGCTCGCGTCGAGCAGCACTTCGTCCTCGGAGATCTGCTCCATGGCGGGGCCGGCGACGTCGTACTCGTCCTCGATTTCGCCCACGATCTCCTCGATCAGGTCCTCGATCGTGATCAGGCCCGCCGTACCGCCGTACTCGTCGACCACGATCGCGAGGTGGGTGCGGTTGGCGCGCATCTCGCGCAGCAGTTCGTCGGCGTGCTTCGTCTCGGGGATGAAGACGGCCTCGCGCAGGAGCGCCCGCAGGGAGGAATCGCGCCCCGAGATGAGCGCGTCGAGCAGGTCCTTGGCGTAGGCGATGCCGGCGATGTCGTCGATGCTCTCGCCGTAGGCGGGGATGCGGCTGAAGCCGCGCTCCGTGGCCAGCCCCGCGGCCTCCGTCACGCTCGCATCCGCCTCCGTGGCGACGATGTCGATGCGGGGGACCATCACCTCGCGGGCGGTCTTGTCCTCCAGCCCGATGATGCCGCGGATCATGCGCTCCTCTTCCTCCTCCACGCCGCCGCTGGCCTCCTCCCGTTCGAGCAGGGCGAGGATGTCCTCGTTCTGCGAGCCGGGGCCGACGCCCTGGAGGGGGGCCGCGATCAGGCGCGCGGGCACGCTCAGCGCCCAGGCGGGCGCGGCGAAGGCGTAGCGCGCGGCCACGATCACGCGGTGCAGCTGGAGCACGGAGTACTCGGGGCGCCGCGCCGCGAGCGTGCCCACGGTCATCTGCACGAGCGCGGCGAAGGCGCCCCCGGCGATGCCGATCCAGGCCGCGCCCCCCGTTCCCAGTTCGACCGCGCCGATGTAGGCGAAGGCGGAGACGACGGTGGCCGCCGCCAGCACGCGCGCCAGCGTGAGCGGGCCGAGCGGCTCCAGCGGGCGCTCGACGGTGCCCACGATGCGCAGGGCGGCGGCGTTGCCCTGCCGCGCGAGGGACTGGATGCGGGCCACGTTCGTGCGCTCCAGCGCCGTCTCCGCGCCCGCCACCAGCGCCAGCGCGACCGACGCCGCGGCGATCACCACGATGGCCACGATCTCGCCGACCGCCATCGCTACGCCTCCCCCTCGCCGTTCTCGTCGCTGTTGTCGTCTTTCGGGGGAAGCTCGCGGGCGGGCACGCCGGCGACGCGCGCGCCCGGAGCCACGTCGCGCGTGACCACCGCGCCCGCCGCCGTGAAGGCGCCGTCGCCGACGGCCACGGGCGCGATCAGCATCGTGTCGCAGCCCACGAAGGCGCGCACGCCGATGCGCGTGCGGTGCTTGTCCGTCCCGTCGAAGTTCACGGTGACGGCGCCCGCGCCGATGTTCGCGTCCGCGCCCACGTCGGCGTCGCCGAGGTAGCCGAAGTGGTGCATCTTCACGCCGTTCCCGACGACCGAGTTCTTGACCTCGGCGTAGTTGTGGATCTCGCAGCCGTCGCCGATGGCGGCGCCGCCGCGCACGTGGGCGAACGGCCCCACGGTCGTGCCCCGCCCCACGGCCGAGTCCTCGACGACGGAGTGCTCGATGCGGCTCTCGGGCCCGATGGCCGCGTTGCGCAGCGTCGTCCCGGGCCCGATGACCGCGCCCGCCGCCACGGAGGTCTCGCCGTAGAGGTAGCAGTTGGGCTCGACCGAGGGCGTCCGGCTCCAGCGTCACGCCGCGATCGACGTAGACGGACCACGGGTCGCGGAAAGTCACGCCCCTGGCGAGGTGGCGGTTGACGATGCGTTCGCGCATGAGCCCCTCGGCCAGCGCCAGCGCCTGGCGATCGACGAGGCGCAGGCTGGCCTGGTCGCCGGCGGGGACGGTGGCGGCGGGGCTGCCGTCGGCGCGCGCGCGTTCGGCCAGCCAGGCGGCGAAGCTCGCGCCGCGGGGATCCTGCTCCAGGAGCCAGGCGGTCTCCGCGCAGAGGGCCACGTCGTCGCCGTCCTCGGTGCTCAGGTAGGCCAGCCGCGCGCGCGTCTCCTCGCGCCGCTTCACGACGGCGTTCATGCGGGAGGGGTCGAGGAGGGGCGTATCGCCCCAGACGAAGAGGGCGGCCTCGCACCCGCCGAGGGCGTGGAAGAGTTCGCGCGGCCCCGCCAGGAAGGCGTCCGCGCCGCTGAGGTCGTCGCGCCCCCGCCCCGTCTCGTCGCCGATCACCACGACGGTCGCCGGGTCGAGCCTGCGGGCGGCGTCGATCACGTACTGGGCGGCGGGAGCGCCCGCCAGGCGGTGCAGCGCGGCGGGCACGTCCGAGACGAGCGCCTCGCTGCGCTCTCCCGCGAGCACGACCACGGCCAGCGCCGCGCTCATGGCGCGCGGGGGGACGCCCGCCGCGGGGCGCGCATGGGGAGACCGGTGTGGGGAACGGGCTCGCGTTCGTGGGGATCGGGATCGTCGCTCATAGGCGTTTTGGCGGTGTGCGCCGCCCATGCTAGGGCGCGATAAGGGGATGTCAAGCATCGCGCGCCCGCTTGCGCTCGACAGGCGGCGGGGCTCCCTCGTAGCATCGGGGGGCATCATGCCTTCCCCTCCGCGGAGTTCCGACGAGATTCGCGCCGCCTTCGTGGACTTCTTCGCGGAGCGCGATCACCGCCAGTTGCCGCCCTGGCCGCTCGTGCCCGTGGGCGACCCGACGACGCTCTTCACGACCGCCGGGATGCAGCAGTTCAAGCCGTACTTCACGGGGCAGGCGGAGCCGCCCGTGCGGCGCGCCACCACCGTGCAGCGCGCCTTCCGCGTGACCGACATCGAGGAGGTGGGCGACTTCAGCCACTGCACGGCCTTCGAGATGCTGGGCAACTTCAGCTTCGGCGACTACTTCAAGGCGGAGGCCATCGCCTGGGCCTGGGATCTGAGCACGCGCGTCTACGGGCTTCCCCCCGAACGCATCCACGTCAGCATCCACGACGACGACGATGAGGCCTACGCGGCGTGGCGCGACACGGGCGTGCCCCACGAGCGCATCCACCGCTACGACGAGTCGGAGAACTACTGGTACAGCGGCCCCGTCGGCCCCTGCGGCCCCAACACCGAGATCTTCTACGACTATTTCCCCGAGCGCGGGACGGAGGGAGCCGATCCGGCGGGCGACGGCGAGCGCTTCCTCGAATACTGGAACCTCGTGCTCATGCAGAACTTCCGGCACGAGGACGGCTCGCTGAGCGACCTGCCGAAGAAGAACATCGACACGGGCAGCGGCCTGGAGCGCGTGGCCGCGATCCAGCAGGGGAAGGCCTCCATCTTCGAGACCGACATCTTCCTGCCCATCCTCGAAGCGGCGGCGGCGGTCGTGGGGGTGGACTACCTCGGGGGGAAGGCGAGCGCCTCCGCGGGCCGCGCCGTGCGCGCCATGTCGGAGCACGCGCGCGCCGCCACCCTGCTCGTCGGCGACGGCGTGGTGCCCAGCAACGAGGGGCGCGGCTACGTGCTGCGCCGCATCCTCCGGCGCGCCGTCTACCTGGCCCGCCGCGAGGGCGTGGGCGAGCCGTTCCTGCACCGCCTCGTGGAGGCGTCGATCGGCAAGCTCGGCCCCGCCTACCCGCACCTCGAACGGGAGCGCGACTTCATCCTGCGGGCCATCGGCGGCGAGGAGGACCGCTTCCTGCGCACGCTCACCGCCGCCTCCAACCGCCTCGACCTCGTGCTCGACCGGCTGGAGGGCGCGGGGCGGCGCACCCTGCCCGGCGAGGAGGCGTTCGCCCTCTACGACACCTTCGGCCTGCCCATCGAACTGACGCGCGAGATCGCGGGCGCGCGCGACTTCGCCGTCGATGGGGAGGGCTTCGAGCGCGCGCTCGGGGAGCAGCGCCGCAGCGCCCGCGCCGCCGCCGCCCTGCTCGGCGGGGAGGAGCGCCCCGCGCTCGCGGCCATCGGCGGGGAGCACAGCGCCTTCACCGGCTGGCGGCACGCCGATGCGGACGCGCACGCCGTGGCGCTGCTGCGCGATGGCCAGCCCGCGGACGTCGTTCCCGCCGGGAGCGAGGCGGAGGTCATCCTCGACTCGACGCCCTTCTATCCCGAGGGCGGCGGGCAGCTCGGCGACCGGGGCCTGCTGCGCTTCCCCAACGGCCTCTTCGCGGTGGAGGACACGCAGGCGGCGAGCGGCGCCATCGTCCACGCGGGGAAGGTGACGGAGGGCGAACTGCGCGCCGGTGACGCCCTGCGCGCGGAGGTCGACCTCGCCTGGCGCGGGGGCGTCACGCGCAACCACACGGCCACGCACCTGCTCCACGCCGCCCTGCGCGGGACGCTCGGCGGGCACGTGCGCCAGCAGGGTTCGCTCGTGGCGGACGAGCGCCTGCGCTTCGACTTCACCCACCTCGAAAGCGCCCCCCGCGAGACGCTCGACGAGGTTGAGGGCCTCGTGAACGGCGTCATCCGCGAGAACCTGCCGGTCGAGTGGCGCATGACCACCTACCAGCAGGCCATCGACGGCGGCGCGCTCGCCTTCTTCGGCGACAAGTACGGGGCGGAGGTGCGCGTCGTCGAGATCGGCGGCGAAGGGGGGCCGTTCAGCGCCGAACTGTGCGGGGGCACGCACGTGGGCCAGACGGGCGAACTGGGCCTCGTGCACATCCTGCGGGAGTCCGCCGTGGCGGCGGGCACGCGCCGCATCGAGGCGCTCTCGGGCGCGTCCGCCGAGCGCTTCCTGCTCGGCGAGCACGCCCGCCTCCAGCGGCTCGCCGAGCGCCTGGGCGCGCCGCCCGCCGACCTGGAGGCGCGCATCGAGGGGCTGCAGGAGGAACTCGGCGGCCTGCGCTCGCGGGTCGCGGACCTCGAACGCGTCCAGACCGCGGACCAGGGGGCCGAACTGGCCGCCGCCGCCGAGCAGGTCGGGGGCGCGCACCTCGTCGTCGCGCGCGCGCAGGCGGGCTCGCGCGAAGCGCTCAAGGAACTGGCCGACGACCTGCGCCGCCGCCTCTCGCCGTCCCTGCTCGTGCTCGCGGCGGTCGTCGACGACCGGCCCGCGTTCGTCGTCGCGGCCACGCCCGACCTCGTCAAGGCGGGGGTGCACGCGGGGAACATCGTGCGCGAGGTGGCGAAGGCGGCGGGCGGCGGCGGGGGCGGACGCCCCGACATCGCGGAGGCGGGCGCGCGCGATCCCGGCGGCATCGACGCGGCGCTGGCCGAGGGCCGCGAGCGCGCCAGCGCGGCGCTGCTGGAGGCGGCCCCGTGAGCGACGCGCCGGAGTCCGGCTCCCCGGCGTCCGGGCCGCCCGACGATCCCGGCGCCACACCGCCCGAATCGGCTGAAGACGCGCTGGACGCCGCCGAAGACGCATCCGCGGAACCCAGGGAGCCCGAGCCCGGCGAACCCGAACCCGCCGCCCCGCCCGCCGAACGCGAACTCGCCTCCGTCGTGCCCATCAACCGGCACGAGACGATCGCGGGCATCTGCGGGCGCATCGACGTGGCGCCCACGCTCGCCGTCGTCCTGCACGCGCCCAGCGGCAACCGCGCGATGGCCGATGAGCTGGGGATGCAGCGCGTCATCCGTCACGTGCGCGCGTCGGGGCGGGTGTTCGCCGTGGCCACGCGCTCGGGGACGCTGGCCCGCCGCGCCCGCGCCCAGGGCGTGCCCGTCTCCTGGAATCCGCGCAAGGTGCACTGGGGGTCGGGCGGCAAGGTCGTCATCGGGCTGGGGCCGCTCACCGTGCTCGTGCCGCCCTTCGGGCGCTACGCCTCCTACGTCGCGCTCGCCCTCTTCGTGCTCGCCGTGGCCGCGGGCCTCTTCACCGCGGGACCGTCCGCCGCCGTCACCGTCTATCCCCCGACGACGACCGTGGAGGGGCTGGCCGTCGTGCGCGTCTCGCCGCGCGTCGACGAGGTGGACCTGGAACGGCTCATGGTCCCGGCCGCGGTCGTCACGATCGAGCGCGAGGTGCTGCTCGCGGTGCCCGCCACGCGCGAGATGATCCAGGGGGTGACGGCGGCCACGGCCACCCTCCGCCTCACGAACCCCACCGCCAGCGCCGTCGACGTGCCCGCGGGGGCGGTCATCTTCGCGTCCCCCGGCTTCATCGCCTTCGAGGTGGACTCGCACGTGACCGTGCGGGCGGGGGGCGACGCCTTCGTGCCCGTGACGGCGCGCGCGCCCGGCGCCAGCGGGAACGTGGCGACGGACACCATCACGCAGTGGCGCAGCACGGAACTGGCCGTGCTCACCGCCACCAACCCCAACGCCGCCACGGGCGGAGCGGACGCGCCCCGCCGCGCCGTCGCCCCCGCCGACATCCGCGCGCTGGAGTCGCTCGCGGAGGCGATCGGCCAGGGGACGCCGCCCGCCGCCCTGCTCGCGAACGCGCGTCCGGGCTACGGCATCATCCTCCGCAGCGCGACCGTTACCGTCGCCCTGGGCGAACCCAGCGCCCAGCCGGGCGAGGTCGCGGAGGCCGTCTACATGGAGGTGCGCACGACGATCGAGGCGCTGGCCATTCCGCCGGAGGCGCTGGAAGCGCTCGCCCGCTCGCTGCTGGACTCCCCCGGCGGGCTGTCCGAGCTGGTGCCCGGGGCCGTGCTCGCGGTGGAGACGGGCGAGCGCCAGATCGACCATCCCGACGGCTCCTTCACCTCCGAGCTGCGGCTCACGGCCGAGTTCCCCGAGGGCCCCACGCCCGCCGAGGTCGCGGACGCGGTGATGGGCCGCAGCCCCGAGGCGGCGGAAGCGGAGCTGGGAACGCGCTATGCTCTTGACGATGTCGAGATCGACCTCACCCCGGGCTGGGCGCCGCGGCTCCCCCGCTTCGGCTTCCGCCTCGACGTCCGCTTCGCCAGCCGCGCCTTCGAGCCCCGGGAACCCGATCCCGAACCCGAACCTGAGTCCGATGCCGAAGCCAGTCCGCCTGATGGCCCTTGACGTGGGTTCCCGCCGCACCGGCGTGGCCGTCAGCGACGAGCTGGGGCTCTACGCCCACGCCCGCCCGGCGCTGCGGGGCGGGACGCGCGCCCTGCTCGACGCCCTGCCGCCGCTGGTCGCGGGCGAGGAGGTGGGCGAGGTGATCGTGGGGCTGCCCCTCGCGCTCTCCGGCGGGGACTCCGCCCAGACCGCCGCCGCGCGCGCCTTCGCCGAGCGCCTGCGCGAACGCCTCGACGTGCCCGTGACGGTCTGGGACGAGCGCCTCACGACCGCCGAGGCGGCCCGCTACGTGCCCGCGAAACGGCATCGCGACGGCGCGCTCGACTCGGCCGCCGCCGCCGTGCTGCTCCAGTCCGTGCTCGACGCGCGATCGGGAGGGGGCGCATGACGCCCCGGCTGCGGTGGCTGCTCAGCGGGCGCGTCCTGCTGATGGCGGTGGGCTTCGGCATCGTCGCGGGCGGCGTCATCCTCGGGGCGGCGCTGCTGGCGGAGACGCCCCAGGCCGCGCTCGGCGGCGAGATCATCCCCGCTCCCGCGCCGTCCGAGCCCGCTCCCGCGCAGCGCTACATCCTCACGGAGGGGAGCACCTCGGACGAGGTCGCGGACCAGCTGGAAGCGCTCGGCATCATCCGCTCCGCCTCCCAGTTCAGGATCCTGGCCTCGCTGCTGGGGCTGCAGAACCGGCTCGTCTCCGGCGTCTACACGCTCCAGCCGGGCGACTCCACGATCTCGATCCTGCGCAAGATCACGGTCGTCGGGGAGGTCGTCCCCACGGTGCGCGTCACCTTCCCCGAGGGGCTGCGCATCGAGGAGATGGCCGAGATCGCGCAGCAGGCGGGATTCGGCTCGGCGGAGGAGTTCATCGCCGCCGCGCGCGAGGCCGAGTTGCCGCTCACCCTCGCCGTGGGGCTGCCCCCGGGGGTTGGGCACGAGGGCTACCTCTTCCCCGACACGTACATCGTGCCCCTGGGCTCGACCGCCGCCGACCTCGTCGCCCTGATGGCGGAGACGCTGCACCTGCGCTTCTCCGCGGACCTGCGCGAAGCCGCGGCGCGGCGCGGCCTGACGCCGCACGAGGTGCTCACGCTCGCCTCCATCGTCGAGCGCGAGGTGTCCGTGCCGGGGGAGCGCGCCGTCGTCGCGGGCGTCTTCCTGAACCGCCTCGAAGCGTTCGACCGGCTGGGGGCGGACGCGACCGTGCAGTACTGCATCGCCGCCGACCCCGCCAGCGTGGAGGCGTACGGCTGGTGGAAGCCGGGCGACGAGATCACGTTCGCCGACCTCGATTGCGACTCGCCCTACAACACGCGCCGCTACGCGGGGATGCCGCCCGGCCCCATCGCCAGCCCCGGACTCGCCTCGATCGAGGCGGTCGTCAACGCCGAGGACACCGAGTACTACTACTACGTCGTCGATACGCGCACGAACGACGGCTCGCACTGCTTCGCGGTCACCTTCGCCGAGCACGACAACCCCAACGTCTGCGAGAAACTGGACCGGTGAGCGCGCGCCTCGGCATCATCGGCTCGCCCGTCGCGCACTCGCTGTCGCCCGCGATCCAGGGGGCGGCCCTGCGCGCCGCCGGCCTCGACGCGACCTACGAGCGCTGGGAAACGCCCCTCGGCGCCCTGCCCGCGCGCGTCGCCGCCCTGCGCGAGCGGGACTGCCTCGGCGCGAACGTGACCATTCCCCACAAGCAGGCCGTCCTGCCGCTGCTGGACGAGGCCGCGCCCCTCGCCGCCGCCATCGGCGCGGTCAACACGATCGTGAACGACGGCGGGCGGCTGACCGGGCACAACACCGACGGCGGCGGCTTCACGGCGGCGCTGGAGGAGACGGGCTTCGCGCCCGCGGGGAAGCGCTTCCTGCTGGCGGGGGCGGGCGGGGCGGCGCGCGGCATCGCCTTCGCCCTGCGCGACGCGGGCGCGGCGTCCATCGCCATCGGGAACCGCACGCCGGAGCGCGCGGAGGCGCTCGCCGCCGCCGCCGGGGCCGAGGCGGTCCCCTTCGATGCGCCTCCCGCCGGGTACGACTGCGCCGTGAACTGCACCTCCGCGGGGATGCACGGCTCCGGCGCGGAGGACGCGCTGCCCTTCGACCCCGCCGCCGCCGATGCGGGAACGCTCGTCGTCGACATCGTCTATGCGCCGGAGGAGACGCCCCTGCTGCGCGCCGCGCGGGAGGCGGGCCTGCCCGCGCTCGGCGGGCTGCCCATGCTCATTCACCAGGGCGCGCTCGCCTTCGCGCTGTGGACGGGCCGTCCCGCGCCGCTCGGCGCCATGCGCGAGGCCGCCCGCGCCGCCCTCGCCGACGCGGGGAGCGCGCCATGATCATCGTCGGGACGGTGCTGGGGCTCGCCTTCTTCCTCTTCGTCGGCTGGATCATCTCGACGGAGATGTTCCAGACGCGCAGCTGGCGCAGGCGCGTGGCCTCCGGCGACCACGAGATCGTGGAGGCGCTGATCCTCGAGGCGATGGCCTCCTGGCGAGGCGCGCGCCCGCCCCGAGACACGCCCGCCAGCCTCTGGGCGGGGGTGCAGCGCGCCGAGCTCGCCGCCGCCACCGCCGCGCTCGCGGTCGTGCAGTCCTCCGCCGAGGGCGAGTTCCGCACGGTCGGGGGCAGGCGCGAGCAGGTTTCCTCCGCGCTCGACGAAGCGTTCGCGCTCGCGGCCAGGCTGGTGGAGATGATGTTGTACGATGTTCCCAACCTCAGCCTCGGGAGCGTTCGCGTGGACGTGTACTCCACCTTCACGGCGGACGGCGGGGCGGCCTCGCAGAAACCGATCCTGACGACCACCGCCCCCCGCGCCGCCGCCGACGGCATCGACTGGGACGATCTCGCTCCCGCGGAGATCCTCGCGCGCTTCGAGACCGCGTGGGAGACGGCGGCGGGCGGGCTGGCCGCGCCCATCGCCCTGCCCCCCATCCCCGCCCGTCCGGGCGCGGCGGACGGCGAAGGGGAGGCCTCCTGATGGGCCGCTTCCGCTTCCTCACCTCCGGCGAGAGCCACGGCAAGGGCCTGACCGCCCTCATCGAGGGGCTGCCCGCGGGCCTGCCGCTCACGGAGGACGGCATCGCGCGCGACATGGCCCGCCGCCAGGGCGGCTACGGGCGCGGCGGGCGCATGAAGATCGAGAAGGACCGCGCCGAGATCACCGCGGGCGTGCGCCACGGCCTCACCCTCGGCTCGCCCGTCGCCCTCTGGATCACGAACCGCGACTGGGTGAACTGGACGGAGAAGATGGCCGTTGAGCCCGTCGAGGCCGAGATCGAGCGCGTCACCCGCCTGCGTCCCGGCCACGCGGACCTGCCGGGCGCGATCAAGTACGGCTTCGACGACGTGCGCAACGTGCTCGAACGCGCCAGCGCGCGCGAGACCGCCGCCCGCGTCGCCGTCGCGGGCGTGGCCAAGCGCCTGCTCGACGAGTTCGGCGTCTCCTTCCACAGCCACACGCTCTCCATCGGCGGCGTCCGCGCGGACCCCGGCGAGG
Organism: Tepidiformaceae bacterium; assembly: GCA_963664025.2. GTDB lineage: Bacteria > Chloroflexota > Dehalococcoidia > Tepidiformales > Tepidiformaceae > UBA2991. The sequence goes on from OY760861.2 coordinate 964,182, forward strand.
CGGTCGATTGGGAGGCCGTCGAGGCCGACGCCGTGCGCTGCGGCGACCCCGCCGCCTCCGAGGCGATGGTCGCCGCCATCGACGCCGCCAAGTCGGACGGCGACACGCTCGGCGGGCAGGTCGAGGTGCGCGTCGCGGGCGTGCCCCTCGGGCTCGGCTCCTACGTGCAGTGGGACCGCAAGCTGGACGGGCGCATCGCGCAGGCGATCTGCAGCATCAACGCCTTCAAGGGCGTGGGCTTCGGGCTCGGCTTCGAGGCCACCGCGCAGCGCGGCTCGGAGACGCACGACGTGATCCTGCCCGCGGACCAGTGGGGCGAGCGGCCCTGGCGCCACGGCACCAACCGCCACGGCGGCATCGAGGGCGGCATCAGCACGGGCGAGGAGATCATCGTGCGCGCCGCCGTCAAGCCCATCCCCACGCTCGCCCACCCCCTCCCCTCGGTCGACCTCGACACGGGCGCGGAGGTACTCGCCCACTACGAGCGCAGCGACGTCTGCGTGGCGCCCGCCGCCGGGGTCGTCGCGGAGGCGATGGTCGCCATCGTGCTCGCCGACGCCTGGCTGGAGAAGTTCGGCGGCGACAGCCTCGCCGAGATGCGCGCCAGCGTCGAGCGCCACCTGCGGGAGCTCGGCCCGCGCGCCCCCTCCGGCTGACGTCATGTCCGACCGCATCTTCCTCACGGGCCTTTCCGGGAGCGGCAAGTCCACCGCCGGACGGCTCGTCGCGGCTCGGCTCGGCTGGCAATTCGCCGATAGCGACGCCCTGATCGAGGAGGCCGCCGGTCAGTCCATCCCCGCCATCTTCCGCGAACGGGGCGAAGCCGCCTTCCGCGAACTCGAAGCCGCCGCCCTCGCGCGCGCGGCCCGCCCGGAGCGCGTCGTCGTCGCGACCGGCGGGGGCGCGCCCACGCACGAGGGCGGACGCCGCGTGCTCGCGGACGGCTTCACGGTCTGGCTCGCGGTCAGCCCCGCCGCCGCCGCCGAACGCCTCGCGCTCCAGCCGGACGATGAGCCCCGCCCCCTGCTCGCGGGCGACGCGCGGGCCCGCCTCGAAGCGCTCCTGGACGCGCGCCGCGCCGACTACGCCCGCGCCGACGCCGCCATCGACGTGGACGGCCGCACGCCCGAGCAGGTCTGCGGCGAGGTGCTGCGCCTCTGGAACGAGGGCCGCGGCTCCGGGGGCGACGCGATCGCCGGGGTCGCCGCCACCGTGCGCACGCCCGGCGGGAGCTACCCCGTCGTCGTGCGCGAGGGCGCGCTGGCGGACCTGGGCGAACTGTGCGCCGCCGTTGGGCTCTCCGGGCGCGCCTTCCTCCTGACCGATGAGGGGACGGGGCCGCTCTTCGCCGCCGCCGCCCTCGATTCGCTCCGCGCGGGCGGCTTCCGCCCCGACAGCATGACCATCCCCGCGGGCGAGGAGCGGAAGACGCTCGCGACCGTCGCCGCCGTCTACGACTGGCTGCTGGGGGAGCGCGTCGAGCGCGGCGACTTCGTCGTCTGTCTCGGCGGGGGCGTCGTCACGGACCTGGGCGGGTACGCCGCCGCCACGGTCCTGCGCGGCATCCCCTTCGTCCACGCGCCCACGAGCCTGCTGGGCATGGTCGACGCCGCCATCGGGGGGAAGACGGGCGTGGACCACGCCATCGGCAAGAACCTCGTGGGGGCGTTCGCCCAGCCCCGCCTCGTGCTCAGCGATCCCGCCCTGCTCGCGACGCTGCCGCCGCGCCACCTCCGCAACGGCCTCGCGGAACTGGTGAAGCACGGCTTCATCCTCGACGAGGAGCTGGTGCGGCTGCTCGAAGCGCGCGCGGACGACCCCGCCGCCCTCGCCACGGAGGAGCTGATCGCGCGCAGCAGCGCCATCAAGGCCCGCGTCGTCTCCGAGGACGAGCGCGAGGCGGGGGCGCGCACGCTGCTCAACTACGGCCACACGATCGGCCACGGCATCGAGGCGGCCGCCGGTTTCAGCGGCTACCTCCACGGCGAGGCCGTCGCGATCGGGATGCACGCCGCCGGGCGCATCGCCCGCGAGACCGGCCTGCTCCCCGCCGCCGCGCTCGAACGCCAGCAGGCCCTGCTGCGCGCCTGCGGCCTCCCCGAGCGCGCCGGGGGCGTCGATCGCGGGGCCGTCGGCGATGCCATGCGCAGCGACAAGAAGGTGCGCGCGGGGGCGATCTCCTGGGTGCTGCTCGAACGCATCGGCCAGGCCGCCGTCCACCGCGACGTGCCCGAGGGGGCCGTCGAGGCCGCCCTCGACGCGGTCCTCGCCTGAGCGCGTGACCGTGGCGCTCAGCTTCCGGCTCGACGGCGGCGGCGACGGGCCCGCCGCGCCCCGCGCGGGCACGCTCGCGACCGATCGCGGCGAGATTCCCACGCCCGCCTTCATGCCCGTGGGCACGCTCGCGGGCGTGAAGGCGCTCACGCCGGATGAGGTCGCCGCCACGGGCGCGCGCATCGCCCTCGTCAACGCCTACCACCTCTACCTGCGCCCGGGCCACCGGCTGATCGAGTCGCTCGGCGGCGTCCACCGCTTCATGGGCTGGGAGGGGCCGATCCTCTCCGACAGCGGGGGCTTCCAGGTGTTCAGCCTCGCCCGCCTGCTGCGCGTGGGGGATGAGGGCGTGCGCTTCCGCTCCCACATCGACGGCTCCGAGCACCACTACACCCCCGAACTCGCGGTCGAGGTGCAGGGCGCGCTCGGCGTCGACATCGCCATGCCCCTCGACCACGTCCTCCCCGGCGACGCGCCCGCCGCCGAGCAGCGCGAGGCCGCCGAGCGCACCCTGCGCTGGTTCGACCGCTGCCGCGCCGCCGATCCCGCGCCCGCGCTCTTCGCCATCGTGCAGGGCGGCGTGGACGGGGCGCTGCGCCGCTGGCACGCGCGCGAACTAGCCGCGCGGGAGGCGCCCGGCTACGCCATCGGCGGCCTCTCCGTGGGCGAACCGAAGGCCGAGATGGAGGCGATGACCGCCGTCGCCTGCGCCGAGCTTCCCCCCGATCGCCCGCGCTACCTCATGGGCGTGGGCAGTCCCGAGGACCTCGTCGGCGCGGTCGCGCGCGGCGTGGACCTGTTCGACTGCGTGCTGCCCACGCGGCTGGGCCGCACCGGCTCGCTCTTCACGGACGAGGGGCGCGTCACCATCAAGGCCGCGCGCTTCCGCGAGCAGGCCGGTCCGCTCGACCCCGCCTGCGACTGCGCGGCCTGCGCCGGGTACTCCGCCGCCTACCTCCACCACCTCTTCCGCAACGAGGAGCTGCTGGGCTACCGGCTCGCCAGCATCCACAACCTGCGCTACCTCCAGCGCCTCTGCGAGCGCATGAGGGAGGCCGTGCTGGCGGGCGCGTTCGAGGCGTTCGCGGGGGAGTTCCTGGCGCGCTACCGGCCCGCCGACGAGGCCGCCCGCGCGGAGCAGCGCGAGCGCTGGCGAGGGCGTTCGCGGTCCCGCCTGTAAGCGCGCGCGCTCGACAAACCCGCGCCTTCCCTTCTACGCTCGGGAAGCGAGCGATGCCGAAACGAGCAGCCACCGCCACCGCCGCGCGCGGCAAGACGACCGCGGAACGCGCCTCCGCGAACGGAGCCGCGCGGTCCCCGCGCGCCCGCGGCGGCAAGGACCTCGTCATCGTGGAGTCGCCCGCCAAGGCGCGCACGATCGAGGGCATCCTCGGCGACCGCTACCGCGTCATCGCCTCCGTCGGCCACGTGCGCGACCTGCCCAGCTACGGCTACGGCGTGGACGTGAAGGGCGGCTCCTTCGAGCCCACCTACGAGGTGCTGAAGGACAAGCGGGACGTGGTCAAGCAGATCAAGGACGCCGCCGGCAAGGCCGAGCGCGTCTTCCTCTCGACGGACCCGGACCGCGAGGGCGAGGCCATCTCCTGGCACATCCTGGAGGCGGCGAAGATCCCCGCGGAGAAGACGCAGCGCGTCGTCTTCCACGAGATCACGAAGCCCGCCATCGAGGCCGCCTTCCAGCAGCCCGGCGACCTCAACCGCGAGCTGATCGAGGCGCAGGAGACGCGGCGCGTGCTCGACCGGCTCATCGGCTACCCGCTCAGCTGGTTCGTGCAGGGCAAGGTCGCGCGCAGCGCCAGCGCGGGGCGCGTGCAGAGCGTCGCCCTGCGCCTCATCGTCGAGCGCGAGCGCGCGATCGAGGCGTTCACCCCGCGGGAGTACTGGACCGTCCACGCGCGCCTCGCGAAGGACGGCGAGGAGTTCGGGGCGAAGCTCACCGGCCTGCCCGGCGTGAAGAAGCTCGACGAGAAGCGCGACCTCCCCGACGAGGCGACGGCCAACGCCCTGCTCGACGCCCTGCGCCGCTCCGACTTCTCCGTGGAGTCGGTGAAGAAGGGGGAGCGCAAGCGGCGTCCCGCGCCGCCCTTCACCACGAGCAGCTACCAGCAGGCGGCGAACAACCGCCTGGGGCTGGGGGCGCAGCGCGCGATGCGGCTCGCCCAGGACCTCTACGAGGGCGTGACCATCCCCGGCGAGGGGGCGGTGGGGCTGATCACCTACATGCGCACGGACTCGCTCAGCATCTCGCCCGTGGCCCGCCGCGAGGCGCGCCGCTACGCCGCCGGGCGCTGGGGCGACGAGTACGTGCCGGAGAAGGAGCGCGTCTACCGCTCCCGCGCGCGCGGCGCCCAGGAGGCGCACGAGGCCATCCGCCCCACCTCCGCCTTCCGCACGCCGCAGTCCCTCGGCAACGTGCTCAACCGCGACCAGCTTCGCGCCTACACCCTGATCTGGCAGCGCTTCATGGCGAGCCAGCTGGCCGACGCGCGCTACGCCACCGTCGCCGTCGAGATCGAGGCGCGCGAGGGCGGCGAACCGCGCGGGGCCTTCCGCGCGAACGCGCAGCGGCTCGTCTTCGCGGGCCATCTGGCCGCGCTCGGCATCGACGCCACGGAGGAAAGCGCCGCCCGCGCCGGTCAGGCCGGCGACGCCCCCGAGACCGTCGACGCCCTGCCCGAACTGGCCGGCGGCGATGCGCTCGAACGCCGCTCCGTCGATGGCGAGCAGCACTTCACGGAGCCGCCGCCGCGCTTCACCGAGGCGACGCTCGTGAAGGCGCTGGAGGACGAGGGCATCGGGCGGCCCAGCACCTACGCCTCCATCGTCCAGACCGTGCAGAACCGCGCCTACGTCGCGCGCGAGGGGCGCTCGCTCGTGCCCCAGGAGCTGGGGTTCGCGGTCAACGACCTGCTCGTCGAGCACATGGACCGCTACGTGGCCGTGCCCTTCACCAGCGAACTGGAGGAGGAGCTCGACGAGATCGCCTCCGGCGAACGCGACTACGGGGAGGTCGTCAAGGGCTTCTGGGAACCGTTCAACACCGCCCTCGAAACGGCCAAGCAGGAGGCCCGCAAGCAGGTCGAGGAGACCGACATCGTCTGCCCCAAGTGCGGCGAGCGGAAGATGGTCGTGCGCTGGAGCCGCAACGGGAAGTTCCTCGGCTGCTCGGGCTTCCCCGAGTGCAAGAACTCCATGCCGCTCACGGAGGAGGGCGAACCGCAGCCGCTGCCGGAGCCCCAGCCCGCCAGCTGGAAATGCCCCCGCTGCGGCTCCGGCACGGAGCTGAAGCACGGCCCCTACGGCGAGTACATCGACTGCGTGAAGCGCGAGTCGAAGGACTGCGACTTCCGCGCCAGCAAGCCCGTCGACGTGCCCTGCCCGGAGGAGCCGGAGACGGGGATGCTGGTCGCCAAGCGCACGCGCCGCGGCGTCTTCTACGGCTGCTGGAACTACCCGGACTGCACCTACACGACGAACAGCATCGAGGCGGGCAAGCTCTCGCCCGTGCGCACCGCCGAGGAGCGCGAGGCCGCCGCGGAGAAGGCGAAGGCGCGCGCGGGCAAGGGGCGCGGCCGCCGCACGACGCGCCGCTCCGGCGCCTCCCGCCGCCGCCGCGCGAGCTAGCGCCGCCGTCGCCCTTTACGAATCCTGTCGTATTCTGTCGACATGGCCTCCCCGCCCGCCCACAAGACCGCCGAAGCGCACCTCGACGCCTACCTGCGCGAACTGGAGGCGCTGGGCGGGCGCTCGCCCTACACGATCCGCAACTACCGCAGCGACGTCGGCCACTTCCTGCGCTTCTGCGAGGAGGCGGGCATCGAGCCGCTCGCCATCAGCCGCGCGACCTTCCGCGTCTACCTGGGGAAGCTGCGGGAAGACGGCATCGCCGCCGCCTCCGTGACGCGGCGCACGACCACGATCCACGGCTTCTACCGCTACCTCCAGCGCGAAGGGGCCACCGAGCGCGACCTCCTCTACGGCGTCGCCCTGCCGAAGAAGCCGAAGCGGCTGCCGAAGGTGGTCGAGCCGCCGCACCTGCGGGCGCTGATCGAGGCGCCCGACACGAGCACGCCCCAGGGGCTGCGCGACCGCGCCATCCTCGAACTGCTCTACGGCGGCGGCCTGCGCGTCTCCGAACTCGTGGGGCTCGACGCGGGCGGGCTCGACCTCGCGGGCGGGCAGGCGATCGTGCGGGGGAAGGGCGACAAGGAGCGCGCCGTCCTCTTCGGCGAGCCCGCCGTGCGCGCCCTGCGCGCGTACCTGGCGGACGGACGCCCCGCGCTCGCGAACGGCCCCGAGGAGGCGCTCTTCCTCAACCGCGGCGGCAAGCGCCTCAGCGCGCGCTCCGTGCAGTACGCCGTGCGCGCCCACGCCCTCGCCGCGGGCATCCCCGAGGAGGTTCACCCCCACCTGCTGCGCCACTCCTTCGCCACGCACCTGCTGGACGGCGGGGCCGACATCCGCATCGTCCAGGACCTGCTGGGGCACACGTCCGCGAACACGACGCAGATCTACACGCACGTCAGCCGCGCGCGGCAGGCGGAGGTCACGGACGACGCCTGGCGCGAGGTCGGGGAGAAGGCGCTCGAACGGGCGCGCAAGGAGCGGCGGGCCTCGTGAGCGCGCCGGACGCCCCGCTGCTGCTCCTCGTGCACGGCCCCAACCTGAACCTGCTGGGCGAGCGCCGCCCCGAGATCTACGGGCGCGACACCCTGCCCGACATCGAGGCGGACGTGGCCGCCGCCGCCAACGCGCGCGGGGCGACCGTGCTCAGCTTCCAGAGCAACCACGAGGGCGCGCTCATCGACTTCCTCCACGAGCACCGCCGCCGCGCGAGCGGCGTCATCCTCAACGCGGGCGCCTACACGCACACGTCCATCGCCCTCCACGACGCGCTCGAAGCGGTCGCCCTGCCCGCCGTCGAGGTGCACCTTTCGAACGTGCACGCGCGCGAGCCCTTCCGCCGCCGCTCGGTCATCGCCGCCGCCTGCATCGGGCAGGTGGCGGGGCTGGGGCGCGCGGGCTACACCGCCGCCGCGAACCTGCTGCTCGACCACCTCGGCGCGCGCGGCTGAGCGCCGCGATCGTCGGGCGTCGCGCGGGGCGCTACACTGGGGCGGTGAGCGTCCCCGCCCTCCCCGCCCAGCGCCTCGAACGCGTCCGCGCCGCCCTCGACGAGGCGGGGCTCGACGGCCTCTGCGCGGCCAGCCCCGTGGACGACGTGAACCACCGCCACTCGGCCAACCGCCGCTACCTGACCGGCTTCACCGGCTCGACCGGCCACGCCGCCGTCTCCGCGACGCAGGCGGTCCTCGCGGTCGATGCGCGCTACGCCGAGCAGGCGCGCCGCGAGGCCGAGCCGCGCGGCTTCACGGTGTTCGACACGAAGGGCCCGCAGAAGGACTGGCTGCCGGAGTTCGTCGCCGCCGCGGGGCTCGCGGGGAAGCGCCTCGGCCTCTCCCGCGCCGACCTCAGCTACGGCGGCTTCCTCAGCCTGCGCGAGGCGGTCGATGAGATGCCGGAGGCGGACCGCCCCGAACTCGTCCCCGCCCCGCCCCTCGTCGAGCGCCTGCGCGCGCGCAAGGACGCGGGCGAACTGGCCCTGCTGGAGGAAGCGATCGCCATCGCCGAGCGCGCCTTCCTCGACGTGACCGCGACGGTCGAGCCGGGCGTCACCGAGCGCGCGTTCGCGGCATCGCTCGACGCCGCCGTCAAGGCGCGCGGGGCGCGCGGCCTCTCCTTCGAGCCGATCGTGGCGGGGGGCGAGCGCGGGGCCATGCCCCACGCCGATCTGTCGGACCGCCCCTTCGCCCCCGGCGAGCCCATCATCGTGGACTGGGGGGCGGAGCTTTCCGGCTACTGCAGCGACCTCACGCGCACCTTCTTCCTCGGCCCCGAGCCGGAGCGCTTCCGCGAGGTCCACGAGGTGGTGCGCGAGGCGCAGCAAGCCGCCATCGAGGGCGTGGAGGCGGGCATGACGGGCGCGGACGCGCACGCCCTCGCCGCCGGCGTCATCGAGGCGCGCGGCTACGGCGAGTCCTTCACCCACGGGCTCGGCCACGGCGTGGGCCTGGACGTGCACGACTACCCGCCCTACCTCGGCCTCTCCTCGGAGGACGTGCTCGAAGACGGCATGGTCTTCACGATCGAGCCGGGCATCTACCTGCCGGGCTGGGGCGGTGTGCGCATCGAGGATATCGTGACCCTCGAAGGGGGCCGCGCCCGCCGGCTCAGCCGCCTCGACCCAATGCCAACACCCTCAGCAGGAGCGCAGCCTTGAGCCAGATCTCCACCGCCGAATTCCGCCGCGGCGTCACCATCGAGCTGAACGGCAAGCTCTACGCCGTCCTCAGCTACGAGCACAACAAGACGGCGCGCGGCTCCGCCCAGGTCCGCATGAAGCTGCGCGACGTGCGCAGCGGCGCCATCATCGAGCACACCGTCCAGGCCGGCACGCGCTTCGACCGCGCCCGCGTCGACCGCCGCGACATGCAGTACCTCTACTCCGACGACGACTTCTACTACTTCATGAACACCGAGACCTACGACCAGATCCCCGTCGACGTCGCCAAGGTGGGCGGCGCGGCCCGGTTCCTCAAGGAGAACGACGTCTGCGAGGTCGCGCTCTACGGCGAGGAGGTGATCGCCGTCGAGCTGCCCGGCTCGGTCGCCCTGACGGTGGCCGCGACGGACCCGGGCGTGCGCGGCGATACCGCGCAGGGCGGCTCCAAGCCCGCCACGATGGAGACCGGCCTCGTCGTGCAGGTGCCCCTCTTCATCAGCGAGGGCGAGGTCATCCGCGTCAACACCGAGACGGGCGAGTACATCGAGCGGGTGAACTAGTGGAGCCGATCCGCGTCTCGCAGCTCGTCTACCTCCTCCGGGACATGCTCGCGGAGAGCGAGATGCTCTCCGACCTGTGGGTCGTGGGCGAAGTCTCCGACGCGACGCGCTCGCGCGCCGGCCACCGCTACTTCTCCCTGCGCGACGGCGACGGCCAGATCCGCGCCGTCCTCTTCCGCGACGACATGCCCGGCATCGAGGTGCCGCCCGGCGAGCGCGTGCTCGCCCACGGGCGCGTGACCATCTATCCCCAGCGCGGCGATCTCCAGTTCGTGTGCGACTTCTTCCGGCCCGAGGGCGTGGGCATCGAGGCGGCGCGCCTCGCGCGGCTGCGCGGGCAGCTGGAGGAAGAGGGCCTCTTCGAGCCGTCGCGCAAGCGCCCGCTGCCCGCCTACCCGCGCCGCATCGGGCTCGTCACCTCGCCCAGCGGGGCCGCCATCCAGGACGTGCGCAACGTGCTCGCGCGGCGCTGGCCGCTCGCCGAACTGGTCGTTTCGCCCGCCCTCGTGCAGGGCGAGCAGGCGCCCGCGAGCGTCGTCGCCGCGCTGCGCGCCCTCGCGCGCGACGAGACGCTCGACCTCGCCCTCGTGGCGCGCGGCGGGGGCGCGTCCGCCGATCTCTCCGCCTTCAACGACGAGGCGGTCGTGCGCGCGGTGTTCGGCTTCCCCGTGCCGGTGGTGACGGGCATCGGGCACGAAACCGACACCTCCCTCGCCGACCTCGCCGCCGATCTGCGCGCGCCCACGCCCAGCGCCGCCGCCGAGCGCGCCACGCCCGACGCCCTGGAAGTCGGGGCCCGTCTCCTGGCGACGCAGCGGGCGATGGCGCAGCACGCGCGCGGCTGCATCCGCGCCGGGGCCGCGCGCCTCCAGCGCCTGGCCGCGGACCTGCGCCACGACGCCCCCAGCCCCGCCCGCGCCTCCGAGCGCGTCGAGGCGATGGGCGCGCGCATGGGCGACGTCCTGACCGCGCGCCTCGCCGCCGACCGCGCCGCGCTCGACCGCGCCGCCGCGCAGGTCGCCGCGCTCAACCCGGCGACCACGCTCGCGCGCGGCTACGCCATCGTCGAGCGCCTCGGCGAGCGCCGTCGCGTCGTCCGCCGCGTGCGCGACGTGAAGGCGGGCAACCGCATCGCCGTCTCCGTGGGCGACGGCGCCTTCTGGGCGGAGGTGAACTGATGGCCGAGCCGCCGCCCTTCGAGGATCTCGTGGCCCAGCTCGAGGAGCGCGCGCGCAAGCTCGAAGCGGGCAACATCCCCCTCGAGGAGGCGATCACGACCTACGAGGAGGGCGCGGCCCTCGTCGAGCAGTTGCGCAAGCTCCTCGACGACGCCGAACTGCGCGTCCAGCGCCTGCAGGAGAACCTCCAGGAGGGCGCGAGCTTCCGCGAGGAGCTCGACTCCTACGACGAGGCCGGCGCTCCCGATGACGACGGCTGAGCCCCTGCGCGTGGCCTGGCTCACCACCGGGCGCGGGCCCGGCTCCTACGGGGCGCTCGAAGCGCTCTGCGAGGCGATCGACGGCGGCCTGCCCGTCGAGATCGCCGCCGCCTTCGTGAACCGCGAGCGGGGCGAGTTCGAGGCCACCGATCGCCTGCTCGACCTGCTCGAAGGGCGGGGTCTGCCCGTCGAGACGCTCTCCTCCGTGCGCTTCCGCAAGGCGCGTGGCGGCGAGCGCTCGCGCCCGGGCGAGCCCCTGCCCGCCTGGCGGCGCGCCTTCGACGAGGCCGCCGCCGAGCGCCTCGGCCGCCACGACTTCGACCTCGCGGTGATGTTCGGCTACATGCTCATCGCCACGAAGGCGCTCTACGGGCGCTTCCCCATCATCAACGACCACCCCGCCCTGCCCGACGGCCCCACGGGGACGTACCAGGAGGTCATCGCCGAGCTGATCCGCTCCGGCGCGCGCGAGTCCGGCTGCATGTACCACCTCGTGACGGGCGACCTCGACCGCGGCCCCGTGCTCAGCTACTGCCGCTTCGCCATCCCCGCCGATCCCGCCGCCAGCGTTCCCGGCGGGGCCGCCCGCGCGGAGATCGAGGCGCTTCCCCGCTACGGCGAGATTCGCGCGCGCGGCGTCGCCCGCGAACGGCCCTTCCTCATCGAGACGCTGCGCGCCCTGCAGGAGGGGCGTCTGAGCGCGCCCGCGGCCCGCCCGCTCGACCTGACCGCCGAGGTCGAAGCGGCGCTCCCGCGCGACGTATAATCCGGCGCATGGCCGATACCGCCCTCGCGCACGCTCGCCTGTCCCGATTGCGCGGAACCGCACGACGCCACCGACAACTACTGCCGCAACTGCGGCATGTTCCTGCGCGACCGCCGCCTGCCGGCGGCGCGGCCCGCCGCCGCGCTGGAACCGCGACGGCCCGCGCTGCCCGTCCCCATCCGGCGCGCGGCGACCGCCATCGCCGTCGGCACGGCGCTCAAGATCGCGGCGAACCTCGCGGGCAAGCTGCTGGCCCGGCGCGCCGCCGGCAAGGCCGCGAGCCGCGCCGTCGCGCGCCGCCGCGAGCGCACGGTCGTGAGCGAATCCCTGTTCGTGCGCCGCACCTGGACCGAGCGCGACTGAGCGCGCCGCACCCATGCGCGTCCACAGCCCGATGGTCATCCACTACGTGCGCGACATGGCGCGCGCCCGCGCCTTCTACCGCGAGACGCTGGGCCTGGCGGAGACGCCGACGCCCGGCAGCGGCTCGCCGGGCTGGAACACGTTCCAGTGCGACGGGCTCATCGTCGCCCTCCACATCCTCCCCGAGGGAGCGTCCGCCGAGGGCCCGCTGCCGCACGCGGGCCTGAACCTGGAGGTCGGCGACCTCGACGCGGCGCTGGCCGACCTGCGCGCCGGAGGCGGCTCCGTGCGGGCGCTCCACGAAGCGGGCGGCGGCGTCCCCGTGCGCGTCGCCGAGGTGGCCGACCCCGACGGCAACGGCTTCGAGCTGCGCCAGCACGTGGGGTAGCGCATGAGAGCCTGGCATGAGCGCTGGATTCACGGGGGGCTCTGGAGCAGGCGGCGTTCTCTGGCTCGGGTACTGCCCTGTAGGCCCGAGCCGGGCAGGCGCCACCCGGAAGGCGCGGCCTTCCTGGCCCAGGGACGCTAGACTGGCGCTCATGTTTGGGACCGCTGGATCTGGAAGCGGCCGTCAGGGCGACGGCTCGATCGACAGTCGCCTTCACGCCGAAGCGGGTCAGCGCCGGACTTTCGGAGGGTAGCAAGAGCACCATGCCCCGTATCTTCGACAATCTGGAGTCTGCTACCACGCTTCTGCCTGCTCTCCAGGAGACGTTCGCGCTCTCGAGTCGGGCAGACTTCAGCGTTGGGTACTTCAATCTCAGAGGATGGGACGGCCTCGCGCCGTACGTCGATCGCTGGGAGACGGGGGAAGGCCCCTGCCGGGTGCTTGTCGGCATGCAGCGTCTCCCCCACGATGAACTGAGGACCGCACTCAGTCTGGTCGTTCGGCCTTCCGGCGTGGATAACCAGACGGCGCATCGTCGCAAGGAAGAGTTGGCTGAGCAGTTCCGCCAGCAACTGATGATGGGAGCGCCTACCAATGTGGCCGAGCGGACCCTTCGGCAACTCGCGTCCCAACTGCGCGCGGGCAAGGTCGTCGTCAAGCTCTACCTTCGCCATTTCTTGCACGCCAAGCTGTACCTCCTGTTCCGCGACGACCCCGTCAATCCGGTCGTGGGCTATCTGGGGAGCAGCAACCTGACGTTCGCGGGGCTGTCAGGCCAGGGAGAACTTAATCTTGACGTGCTCGATCCCGATGCAACCCTGAAGCTTCAGCGATGGTTCGAGGACAGGTGGAACGATCGCTTCTGCGTCGACATCACGGACGAACTGGCTGGGATCATCGAGCGGAGCTGGGCCCGCGAAACGCTGATCCCTCCCTACCACATCTACCTGAAGATGGCCTACCACCTCTCACATGAGGCTCGCGCCGGTCTTGCCGAGTTCAAGATCCCGAAGGTGTTTGGGAACCGCCTCTTTGGCTTTCAGGCCGCGGCGGTCAAAATCGCAGCTCACCACCTGAATAAGCGGAACGGCGTCCTCATTGGCGATGTCGTCGGGCTTGGCAAGACGCTTATGGCCACTGCCCTGGCCCGCATCTTCGAAGATGACCACGGGCTGGAGACGCTCATCCTGTGCCCCAGGAACCTCGTGTCGATGTGGCAGGACTATGTCGATCAGTACCAGTTGCGAGCCAGAGTGTTGCCGTTCACCAGGGTCATCACCGAGTTGCCCAGGCTGCGCCGCTTTCGGCTGGTCATCATCGACGAGAGCCATAACCTCCGAAACAGGGAAGGCAAGCGGTATCGCGCCATCCAGGAGTACGTTCGCGCGAACGAGAGCAAGTGCATCCTGCTGTCCGCCACGCCCTACAACAAGAGCTATCTCGACCTGTCGAACCAGTTGCGCATTTTCGTCGAGGAGGACCAGGACCTAGGCATACGCCCGGAGCGCCTGCTGCGCCAGTTGGGGGAGGTGGAGTTCAGCAGGCGCCACCAGGCGTCCCCCCGTACGCTCGCGGCCTTCGATCAAAGCGAGTACGCGGACGATTGGCGCGACCTCATGCGGCTCTTCCTTGTCCGCCGCACGCGAAGCTTCATCCAGGAGAACTACGCGGAAAGGGATCCTGAAACCGGCCGCAGGTTCCTCACCTACGAGGACGGAAGCCGGTCATTCTTCCCGACGCGTGTGCCGAGGACGATCAAGTTCGCCATCGATGAGTCCGACCCGACCGATCAGTACGCCCGCCTGTACGCGCAGGACGTAGTCGATACCGTGAACGCGCTCCACCTGCCCCGCTACGGGCTCGGCAACCACATCGCCTCGAATCCCACCCCTCCGCCCACGCCAGCGGAGGAGCGGCGCCTGCAGGACCTGTCGCGAGCAGGCAGGCGGCTCATGGGCTTCTGCAGGACCAACCTGTTCAAGCGACTGGAGAGCAGCGGGGCCGCTTTTCTCCAGTCGGTCGAGCGCCATGTCCTGCGCAACTACGTGTTCCTCCATGCCATCCGCAACGACTTGCCGTTGCCCCTGGGGACCCAGGACGCTGAGCTGCTCGACTCCCGCTTCACCGACACGGACGAAGCCGGAATCCTCGGCATCGAGGACGACGGGGAGGAGCAGGCCGGGGACGGCGGCGCCACGGTCGCGGGCACGTTGACCGTCGCGGACCTTGAAGCCCGGGCCGCCGAGATCTACCGCGAGTACGAGAACCGCTACCAGTCCCGGTTCACGTGGCTGCCGCCGAGGCTCTTCAAGCGGGACCTCGAAACCGAGCTCCAGGCGGACGCGACCGCGCTCCTGGGCATCCTCCGGGCGCACGGCGCCTGGAGGCCGGAGCACGATGCGAAGCTGGAGGCCCTCCAGGCGCTCCTCACGGAGACCTTCCCCGAGAAGAAGGTGCTGGTCTTCTCCCAGTTCGCCGATACCGTGCGCTACCTCGAGCGGGAACTCGCGGGCAGAGGCGTGACCGCCCTCGCCGGCGTCACCGGCGACTCGGACGACCCCACCGGCCTCGCCCAGCGCTTCAGCCCCATCAGCAACGAGAAGCAGGACCAGATCCGCCCGGGGCAGGAACTCCGCGTCCTCATCGCCACGGACGTGCTCAGCGAGGGGCAGAACCTGCAGGACTGCTCCGTCGTTGTGAACTACGACCTGCCCTGGGCCATCATCCGGCTCATCCAGCGCGCGGGCCGCGTCGACCGCATCGGGCAGGGCGCCGAGGAGATCCTGTGCCACTCCTTCCTGCCCGCCGAGGGCGTCGAGCGCGTCATCAGGCTGCGCAACCGCGTCCGCACCCGCCTCGAGGAGAACGCCGAGGTCGTCGGCGCGGACGAGGCCTTCTTCGAGGACGAGCCCGACCCCCAGGCCATCCACCACCTCTACAACGAGCGCTCCGGCATCCTCGACGCCGACGAGGGCGACGTGGACCTCGCCTCCCACGCCTACCAGATCTGGAAGAACGCCACCAACGCCGACCCCTCGCTCGAAAAGATCGTGACCGACCTGCCCGACGTCGCGCTCTCCTCGCGGGACCACGACCCGATCGCGCAGCGCCCCGAGGGCGTGCTCGTGTTCACGCGCACGGCGGACGGGAACGACGCCCTCGCCTACGTCGACAAGGAGGGCCGCAGCATCACGGAGTCGCAGACCGAGATCCTCGCCGCCGCCGAGTGCCGGCGCGACACCCCCGCCCAGCCTCACCACGAGCGTCACCACGACCTGGTCGCGGAGGGCGTCGCGCACATCGTGCGGGAGGAGAAGCGCGTCGGCGGCCAGCTGGGGCGGCCCTCGGGCGCGCGCTTCCGCACCTACGACCGCCTCAAGCGCTATGCGGAAAGCATCAGGGGGCAACTCTTCGACACGGAGGCGCTGCACCGCGCCATCGACGACATCTACCGCCATCCCCTGCGGCAGTCCGCCGCCGATACGCTCAACCGCCAGCTCCGCAGCGGAATCGACGACGCGCAGCTCGCCGAGATCGTCATCTCCCTGCACGAGGAAGACCGCTTGTGCATCACCGAGGAGGGGGAGACGGAAGCGCAGGAACCGCGCATCATCTGCTCCATCGGGCTCTTCGCCGGCGGGGAGGATGCGTGATGGCGCCTGCGACCGGGGAACTCCGCGCCTGGCTCCACGCCTTCCAGTTCCGCGAACTGCTGGTCGAGGGGCTGGGCTGGAACCACGACCAGGCGGCGCCCGCGCTCGTGGAGGCGGACGGCCACGAGTACGCCCTGGAGCGCATCGCCGAGAAGGCGGGCTTCCCCGTCTACGTCTGCGGACCCGCGGCCAACGGCGCCATCCCCGGGTATCCGGTCCGGCGCACGATCGAGCGCCAGGTCGCGAAGCTGACCTACGAGCACCTGATCGTCTTCATCGACGCGGCCAGGACCGAGCAGGTCTGGCAGTGGGTGAAGCGCGAGAGCGGCAAGCCCGCCGCCTGCCGCGAGCACCCGTTCCACGCGGGCCAGACCGGGGAGCGGCTGCTCCAGCGCCTCCAGGGCCTTGCCGTCAGCCTGGACGAAGAGCCGACCCTGAGCATCTCGCTCGTCACCTCCCGCGTCCGCAAGGCGATGGACGTCGAGAAAGTGACCAAGCGCTTCTACGAGCGCTTCCGGGCGGAGCTGACCGCCTTCCAGCGCTTCATCGACGGCATCACCGCGCAGGGCGACCGCGAGTGGTACGCCTCGCTCATGCTCAACCGCATGATGTTCGTCTACTTCATCCAGAAGCAGGGGTTCCTCGACGGTGACCGCGACTACCTCCGCAACCGGCTGGAGCGGCTGCGGCGCGAGGGCGAGCCGGGGCGCTTCCAGCAGTTCTACCGCATCTTCCTGCTGCGCCTCTTCCACGAGGGGTTCGGCCAGCCCGAGGCCGACCGCGCGCCCGAACTGGCCCAGCTCCTCGGCAAGGTCCCCTTCCTCAACGGCGGCCTCTTCGACGTGCACGACCTGGAGCGGGACAACCCCGAGATCAGCATCCCCGACGAGGCCTTCGAGCGCGTCTTCGGCTTCTTCGACGGCTATCAGTGGCACCTCGACGAGCGCCCCCGCCGCGCCGACAACGAGATCAACCCCGACGTGCTCGGCTACATCTTCGAGAAGTACATCAACCAGAAGCAGATGGGCGCCTACTACACCCGCGAGGACATCACCGGCTACATCTCGCGCAACACCGTCATCCCCTTCCTCTTCGAGGCCGCGCGGAAGGAGTGCCCCGTCGCCTTCGCGCCCGGCGGCGGCGTCTGGCGGCTGCTGCAGGACGACCCCGACCGCTACATCTACCCCTCCGTCGCCCACGGCGTCGCCTGGGAATACGCGCCTGATACCGATCCCCGGCGGCTGGAACAGCCCCTCGACCTGCCCGACGCCATCGCCGAGGGGCTCGGCGACGTCTCGAAGCGCGGCGGCTGGAACGAGCCCGCCCCCGCCGGGTACGGCCTGCCCACCGAGACCTGGCGCGAGGCCGTCGCCCGCCGCCGCCGTCACGCCGAGGTGCGCGACAGGCTCGCCGCGGGCGAGGTCACGGCGATCAACGATCTCATCACGCTCAACCTCGACATCGAGCGCTTCGCGAGGGACGTCATCGTCCAGAGCGAGGGGCCGGAACTGCTGCGCGCCTTCTGGCACGCGCTGCACAAGGTCTCCATCCTCGATCCGGCCTGCGGCTCGGGCGCCTTCCTCTTCGCCGCGCTCAACGTCCTCGAACCGCTCTATGTGGCCTGCCTGGAGGGGATGCAAGGCTTCCTCAACGACCTGGAGCGCTCGGAACGCCCCCGCCATCCCCAGACCATGCGCGACTTCCGCGAGGTCCTCGATCAGGTCGAGGAGCACGCCAGCGAGCCCTATTTCATCCTCAAGTCGATCGTCCTCGACAACCTCTACGGCGTCGACATCATGGAGGAGGCGGTCGAGATCTGTAAGCTGCGGCTCTTCCTCAAGCTCGTCGCCCAGCTCGAAACCTACGACCAGATCGAGCCGCTGCCGGACATCGACTTCAACATCCGCGCGGGCAACACGCTCGTCGGCTTCACCTCGCTCGACGCCGTGCGCGAGGCGATGACCATCACGCCCGACGGCCAGCGCCGCGCCCTCTTCGCCGAGGACGAGGCCGCCCTCGCCCGCATTGAGGAGGAGGCGGAGGTGGCGAGCGCGGCCTTTAACCAGTTCCGCTGGCAACAGACTCTCTACGGCGGCAAGGTCACCGCCGCCGACAAGGAGAACCTGCGCCGCCGCCTGCGGAGCCTCGACGACGAACTGGACCGCTACCTGGCCGCCGAATACGGCGTGGACCCCGGCGACGCGGATGCCCATGCCGCCTGGCGCGCCAGCCACCAGCCCTTCCACTGGTTCGTCGAGTTCCACGGGGTCATGAGCGAGGGCGGGTTCGACGTGGTCATCGGGAACCCGCCGTACGTGGCGCGGCGAAAGCTGGCCGACTACACGTTCAAGGGATTCCAGACGGAGGGGTGTCCGGACATCTACGCGGCGGTCGTGGAGCGCGGCGTCGACCTCTGCCGCGACAATGGCCTCGCGGGCATGATCGTTCCCCTCAGCCTGACGTTCAGCCGCCAGTTCCAGCCACTGCGCTCGCGCCTCTACGAACAGTGCGCCGGCAACTGGTTCGCCTCGTTCGGGCGCATTCCCTCCGCGCTCTTCAGTTTCGATACCCGCGTGCGCAACACCATCTGGATCGGCTGGAAGTCGTCCCGCGCGCCCGCCCGGTGCTACACCACGAGGCTCCACCGCTGGTTCACCGCGCAGCGCCCCGCGCTCTTCCAGACTCTCTCCTACGCGCCCTTCTCGCCGGATGCGTTCGGGGGAGTCGTGCCCAAGCTGGGCAGCGCTCCCCTGCTCGACGCGTTCGAGTCGCTGCTACAGGCGGGCTACCGGCTCGGCGACGAACTGTCCCCGCGTGCGGATGGCGTTCCGCTGCACTTCAAACAGACCGCCTACAACTGGTTGACGTTCGCCGCTGACCAGCCGCCCACATATGGGCCGAACGGCGACGCGATCCCTCCGACGCAGTACGGGCGGGTCTCATTCGGGGAAGAGGAGAGCAGGGATCTGTCCATGCTGCTGGCGAACGGCAAGCTCATGTTTGCATGGTGGATCGGGACTGGAGATGACTTCCATCTCACTCAGGGAGGTTTCGCGAGCGCCCCGCTGGGTCCGGGGCAGTTGCCGGAAGAACACCGGTCCTGCCTGTTGGCCCGCGCCGCCGAACTGGAGCGGGCCATGCCCGAGCAGGTTGTCTTCAAGCTGAACGCTGGCAAGAACATCGGGAACTACAACCTCGCCCGCTTGCGGCACATCACGGACGAGGGGGATAAACTGTGGCTGGAGGCGCTGGGCCTGGGCGACCTGTGGGAAGAGGTCGAACTGGAGCACAGCCTGGTCGTCCGCACCACGTTCGAGGGGGAGTAGGGATGGCAGACCAAGACGGAGTACCCGAGGAGTGGCGAGAAGGGATGCGGACCCTGACCCGGGCGTTCAGGGAAGTGGACGAAAACCGAGCGTTCGACAGGTGCAGCATTGACGTATCGTGCCAGAACCCCAGTATCAAGGCGCATGCCCTTCCGAGGACAGCGCTCGAGCTCATTGCTGATAAAGAGGGGATGGTGATCGGGAGTCATCCCGATCCTCCCCAAAACCCGATTGCCTGGGAGGCACAGAATGCGCTGGATACCAGGAACATCCGACGTTTCAGTATTGGGCAATGGGCCTGCGATGAACACGATAAGCTGTTCTCCCCGATAGACAGCAAGTCCATCGACTTTTCCGATGAGCGCAATCTCTTTCTGGCGATCTATCGGCTGACACTGAGATCGACGCAGTATGTCCTAAGAGTTGGCGATCGACTTGTGTCGACAACGATCGAATCGGAAAGTCCTCTCATCGGTCTGCCGGATTCTGCTGTGGAAAACATTAAGCAAGTGACACGCCAAACGTTTGATGTGGCGAAGGATCTTTTCGTACTATCTGTAAGGATGAATCGTTTTCTGGAAGAGGAATCCTTTGACAGGATCGAGTACCGGATTGCGGAGTTCTACTCAGTTCCCACGCTGGCAGCTTCTGGTATGAAACGGCTCGATGGTCCCGGAACTGGTGTCTACTGGGATGATAAAAATTGGGTGGCGAACAATTCTTCGATCCCTGCATGGCTGGTTGTCCTCCCACAGGATCATGGACAGACTGTCATCACCGCTAGCCTTCCGGGCTATGACCGCTACACAGCTGATTTCCACTCAGGGGTTCCAAAATTTGGAGAGATTAGGAAGAGGTCTGGAGCGAACTGGGGGCGACTCATGTCTCGTAAGATTCTGGAGTGTTCCTTTGACTTGGCTCTCAGCATCGAGTGCTATCAGGGTCTGACCGCTAGCGAGCAGATTGCGCTACAGGATTACCTTCGTAGGCGTTCGCTGAACGTGGGAAGACGACCCAAGCTGCCGAACCTTTTGCGGTAGGCCTATCATAATCCTCTAATCGGAGTTGACTCCCCATGCCACCACCGTTCCCCATCCTCCCCCTCAACGCCCATGAGTACGCCGCTTTGCCGGACGGTGCTCAAGCCATCGGCGACGCCGCCATCCTCGATGCCGACCTGACGGCGTTGTTCTGCTCGCAGCGCTGCCCGGGCGACCTGATCCTCAAAACCTACGACCTGGCGAGGGAGCTGCGTGAGGCGGAGACGCCGGTGATCGGCGGCTTCCAGACGCCGATGGAGCGGGAGTGCCTGCGGCTGCTGCTGCGGGGTCGGCAGCCGGTGGCCGTCTGCCCGGCGCGGGGCATCGAGCGGATGCGCATCCCGCGCGGCTGGCGTCCGGCGCTGGAGGAGGGGCGGCTGCTCATCCTCTCGCCCTTCCCCGCGGCGGCGCGCCGCCCGACGGCGAGGCTGGCGGCGCAGCGCAACGCGCTCGTGGCGGCGCTCGCGGAGCGGGTGTTCATCGCCCACGCGGCCCCCGGGGGCAAGACGGAGGCGTTCGCCCGCGAGGTCGCCGGCGGCGGCACGCCCCTCCTCACGCTCGCCGGTCCCGCCAACGCGAACCTGCTCGCGCTGGGCGCGCGCGTCGTGGGGTAGCGTCGCGCCGTTGGCCGCGGAGCCGTCGCGCCGTAGACTGGGGCCATGCAGAAGGCGCTGCACGTGAAGGCGACGGTGCTGCCGGGGCAGGGTGGAGATCGCCTGCCCCGAACTGGAAGCCGGGCAGGCGGTGGACGTGGTGATTTCGCCCGCGCCGGAGCCGTCGCCCCGCTCGGCCTGGCAGATCATCTCGGAAGGCCCCGGTCAGCGCCTCTTCAAGAGCGCGAAGGAAGTCGACGACTACCTCGCGGAAGAGAAGGCGTCGTGGGAGCGCTGACGCTTCCCGTTCAGGTGGCGTCCGCGCCGTTGGCCGCGGGGCCGTCGCGCCGTAGACTGGGGAACGGGAACGATGATTCAGCACCAGTTCACGGTCTCGGTCGCGATTTCCGAGAAGGGGAACGGCGTCTGGCGCGCGGAGGGCGAGAACATCGCCCTGCTCATGGAGGCCGACTGCCGTTCCGACCTGATCGGCCTTGTCGTGAGCGCCGCGCAGGCGCTGAGCGAGTGGCTGGTCGAAAGCAAGCCCCGGGACCAGAGCCTGGAAGACTACTGCCGGTCCGTGGGCGTCGAGTGCCGCGAGGTGGAGGCCGAGGATGGGCTTGAGGTGGCGGTCAGGGAACTGCGCGAGGCCATGGATCAGGCGAGCAAGCTGCTGACCGTCACGCAGCGGATCCCCGTCTAGGCGTGGAACTCTTCGCCGCGAAGAAGATGGCCCTCCAGGCGATGATGGATTGCCTTGGCTACATGGGGCGCGGAGGAACGCCGATGTACAGCGCCCGCTTGGACGCCGAGGGCCCACCGATCGTGTTCCTCGCCAGCGTCGCGGGCGATACGCTCCCTGAGTGGCTCGACTCGGCGGGGGACTACCTTCAGGAGGTGGGCATACCCCCGGCGCGAATCGCTGAGTGCAGGGCGAGGGCACTCGAACTGGTCGGCATCCTTTCGACCGAACAGAACGGTTCCCCGCCCGCTGGAGCGTAGCGCCCGCGCCGCCCGCGTCCTAGGATGCGCGGCACCTTCACCCCGGAGCCGTGACCGATGCAGCCCCTGACCGACGAGCAGCTCGACGCCTTGCGCGCCTGGCCCTCCCCCGCCATCTCCAACGCCATCGAGACGTTCCAGGTGCGCGCCCGCAACTACGGGGCCATGACGCCCGACATCCGCTGCCACTTCCCCGAGATGGCGCCGGTCGTGGGCTATGCCGTGACCTGCAAGATCCGCGCCAGCGTGCCCCCCGGCGAGGACCCCGAGGTGCGCGTCGGGCGCGGCGACTGGTACGACCACATCGAGTCGATTCCCGAGCCCCGCATCGTCGTCATCGAGGACCTGGACGATCCGCCCGTGGGCTCCTTCTGGGGCGAAGTGAACGCCAACATCCACCGCGCCTTCGGCTGCGTCGGCGTGGTCACCAGCGGGGGCGTGCGCGACATGGAGGAGGTGCGCGAGCTCGGCTTCCAGTTCCTCGCGAAAGAGGTGCTCGTCTCGCACGCCTACGTCCACCAGATCGAGGTGGGCGGCCCCGTCAGCGTCGGCGGCGTCACGGTGAACCCGGGCGACCTGCTCCATGCCGACCTGCACGGCTGCATCTCCATCCCCCACGACATCGCCGCCGACGTGCCCGCCGCCGCGCAGATGGTGGAGGACCGCGAGCGCGTCATCATCGACTACGCGAAGTCGCCGGAGTTCACGCGCGAGGGGCTGCTGGAGCGCTTCCGCGGCGGCTTCACGCGCCCGCGCGAGGAGCCGTAGGCGGCGCGCCCAGCCGCATCCGGCCCCCGGGCCTCAATCGAACATCAGCACGGAGCGCGCGACCTCGCCCGCCTTCATCGCGCGGAAGGCCTCGTTCACGTCCTCCAGCTGCATCCGGCGGGTGATCATCTCGTCCAGCTTCAGCCGGCCCTGCATGTAGAAGTCGATGTAGCGGGGCATGTCCACGCGGAAGCGGTTGGAGCCCATCGAACTGCCCTGCAGCTTCTTCTCGCTGAGCAGGGAGCGCCCGTCGATCTCGACCTTCTGGCCGACGGGGATCATGCCGATGACGGTGGCGGTGCCGCCGCGCCGGAGGGCCTCGTAGGCCTGTTCCGCCGCCGACTTCAGGCCGATCGCCTCGAAGGCGTAGTCCACGCCGCCGCCGGTCAGCTCGCGGATGCGCTCCACGGGGTCGCCGGAGGAGGCGTCGACGACATGGGTGGCGCCCAGTTCGCGCGCCTTGGCGAGCTTCGACTCGACCATGTCAACGGCGATGATCATGCGCGCGCCGGCGACCAGCGAGCCCTGCACCGCCGCCAGTCCCACGCCGCCCACGCCGAAGACCGCGACCGTTGAGCCGGGCGCGACTTTGGCCGTGTTCACCGCCGCGCCGAAGCCGGTGGTCACGCCGCAGCCGATGAGCGCGGCGGCGTCGAGGGGCATGTCCTCGCGGATGGCGACGACGGCGTTCTCGTGGACCAGCATCTTCTCGGCGTAGCTGGAGAGGTTGGCGAACTGGGCCACGGGCTGGCCGTTCCAGGTGTACTTGGGGGGCTCGTCCGCGCCGCGCGTCACGGCCTCGCGGTCGCAGGCGTAGGGCTGGCCCGTCATGCAGCGCTCGCACATGCCGCAGAAGACGGAGAGGCAGCAGATGACGTGGTCACCCGGCTGGACGTAGGTGACCTGCTCGCCGACGGCCTCGATGACGCCCGCCGCCTCGTGCCCGAGGATGGCGGGCGCGTCGAACGGGTAGAAGCCGTCCACGAAGTGCAGGTCGCTGTGGCAGACGCCGCTGGCGGCCGTCTTCACGATGACCTCGCGCGGCCCGGGGTCGTCGATGGCGACATCCTCGATGGTGAGGGGCTGGTGCGGACCGTGGAAAATGGCGGCCTTCATGGCGCTCCTCCTGCCGGAAGTGCGCCTACTCTACGCCGCGCCGGGGGGGATTAGGGGTCAGTCCCGCGCGGGGAGGGAGGCGCGGGGCTGGACGCGCGGGTTGGCGACGAACTGCGGCCAGCGGCCCTCCATCAGCCCCACGACCGTCTCGCCCACGCGGCGGCGCATGCTTTCGAAGGACTGGTCCGAGTAGGAGGCCGAGTGCGGCATGAGGACGACGTTGTCCATGCGCGCGAGGGGCGATTCCGCCTCCAGCGGCTCGCGCTCGAACACGTCCAGCCCCGCGCCCGCGATCGCGCCCGCGTCGAGCGCCGCGATCAGCGCCTCCTGGTCGACGACGGGTCCGCGCGAGGTGTTGATCAGGTAGGCGGTCGGCTTCATCGCCGCCAGTTCGGCCTCGCCGATGAGGTGGCGCGTCTCGGGATTCAGGGGCGTGTGCACGGAGACGTAGTCGGAGCGGCCCAGCAGCTCGGGCAGCGTCTCCACGCGCTCGACGCCGTGGGCGCGGAACACGCCCTCGCCGAGGTAGGGGTCGTGGGCGATGACGTTGAGGCCGAAGGCCCTGGCGCGGGGGACGACGGCGCGCGCGATGTTGCCCAGCGCGACCAGCCCCAGCGTCTCGCCGCCGATCGGCCCCATCGGCCCGAGCGGGCCGGGCCGCCAGCTTCCGTCGCGCACGGCCGAATCGAGCAGCCGCAGCTTCTTCGCGCAGGCGAGCAGCAGGAGCATCGTCTGGTTGGCCACCTCGGGCTGGCAGAAGTCGGGGAAGTGCGCGACCACGATGCCGTGGTCCGTGGCCGCGGGGATGTCGAGCGTGTCGAGCCCCACGCCGTAGCGGATGATGAGCTTGCACTTCGGCATGTGCTCGACCACCCGCCGCGTGATTTGCGCGGAGGAGACGAGGATCGCGTCCGCGTCCTTCACGTTCGCGATCAGTTCGTCCTCGCTGGACGAACTCGTGGCGGCGAAGGCGCCGCCGCCGCTTTCGATGATGCCCCGTTCGATCTCGAAGGAGACGTTGGGGCGCTTGTCGACGTGGACGACCAGGTACGGTTCGGACATGCGGGAGAGCGTACAGAGGTGGCCGCGCGCGGGCCAGCGGGAGGCGCTACCGGCTTCGGCGCGCTCGCGTATCATGCGCGCCCACGCACCCGGCGCCCGAGGAGCCATCATGACGACAGCCGAGCAGACCTGGACCGAATCCACCGCCGAGGTCGCGGGCCTCAACGTCCGCTATCTGCAGGGCGGGAGCGGTCCCGCTGCGGTGGCGCTCCACCATTCCTCCGGCAATCTCGGCTGGATCCCGTTCTACGAGGCGCTCGCGCAGAACTTCACCGTGACGGTGCCGGACCTGCCCGGCTACGGCCAGTCGGAGCGCCCCGCCTGGGCGCGCGACGCGCGCGACATGGCCGTCCTCATGAGCCGCTTCCTCGCGCGGGTCGCCCCCGACGCGCCCACCCTCGTGGGCCTCGGCTTCGGCGGTTTCATCGCCGCCGAGCTGGCGGCCGTCAACCAGGAGCGGATCGGCTCGCTCGTGCTCGTGGGGGCCGCGGGCCTGCAGCCGGAGGAGGGCGAGATCCTCGACCAGATGCTGATGAGCTACGGCGAGTACATCGCCGCCGGATTCCGCGACGAGGAGCGCTTCAAGGACTTCTTCGGCGAGGAGCCCGCCGACGAGGTGCGCGAACTCTGGGACTTCAGCCGCGAGATGACCGCCCGCCTCAGCTGGAAGCCGTACATGTTCAACCGCCGCCTGGCGCCCGTGCTGGGCGAGGTCCAGACGCCGACGCTCGTCGTGGCCGGCAGCGAGGAGCAGGTCATCCCCCTCGCCTGCGCGCGCCAGTACGCGGCGGGCCTGCCCAATGCGACGCTGGAGATCGTGGAGGGCGCGGGCCACTTCGTCGATTACGAGGAGCCGGAGGCGCTCGCCGCCCTGATCGCCGCGCACGCGGGGGCCTGAGGCCCGGGCCAATCCCGCCGGGTTCCGCCGAAGCGGGCGCGCACCGCCTTCCAAAGGCGGTATGATTGCCGCCAACGTGAGCGCCTGACGCCGGAAGCGCGGGCGCGGAGGACAGCGCATGTTCATCGGCTACTTCACGGAACGCCCCTACCAGGACCAGGAGTCGGGCTACTTCGGGGCCACGGGTCGCGACATCGCCGACCTCGGCATCAGCAACAGCGAGTACAACCCGCGGCTCGGCTCCGAGTTGTACAACCGCTACCTCGACGAGAAGGTCTACGCCGAGGAGATGGGCTTCGACGGGGTGATGCTGAACGAGCACCACAGCACGCCCTTCTGCATGGGCGGCGTGGTCAACGTGGAGGCGGCCATCCTCGCGCGCATCACGCAGCGCGTGAAGATCGTCATCCTCGGCAACGTGCTGCCCATCTGGGACGACCCGCTGTGGCTGGCGGAGGAGCTGGCCGAGATCGACATGATCTCGCGCGGGCGCCTCGTCACCGGCTGGGTGCGCGGCACGGGCCGCGAGAGCGTCGCCCACAACGCGCAGGCGCCCTTCAACTGGGAGCGCTTCCAGGAGGCGCACGACCTGGTGCTGGCGGCGTGGAAGCGCCCCGGCCCCTTCCGCTGGGAGGGCGAGCACTACAACTACCGCTACGTGAATCCGTGGGCGAAGCCCTACCAGCAGCCCCATCCCCAGATCTGGATTCCCGGCGTGATGAGCCGCAACACGGTGAAGTGGGCCGCCGAGCACCGCTACCCCTACGTCATGCTCGCCACCGACCTGGAGCCCACCAAGAACTCCTACGACTACTACTCCGAGGTCGCGCAGGAGAACGGCTACGAGGCGGGCACGCAGCACCGCAGCTACCTCTTCAAGGTGCACGTGGACGAGACCGAGGAACTGGCGGACCAGGCCGCGCGCAAGTACGTCCAGGGCCCCAGCAACCCCTTCCTCGAAGGGAACCAGGGCATCGTCCGCCCCTACCTGCAGAACCTCCCCGGCATGACCTCGCGCACGAACCTGCTGCCCACGGTCACCAGCTTCACGCAGGCGCGCGCGCGCGGGCGGCTGGAGGCGCACGAGGAGGCGACCGGCGAGGACGCCGGCAAGACGGTCGAGGCCGCCGATCAGTTCGGCACCTATGAGAACCAGAAGAAGCGCATGTCCATCATCACGGGCACGCCCAAGACCGTCATCCCGAAGATCCGCCACGTGCTGGAGTACCTGCGCCCGGGCAGCATCTTCTTCTGGGACGGCGACGGCGCGATGGACCACGACGACGCCATGCGCAGCCTCCGCCTCTTCGGCGAGGAGATCATCCCCGCCACCCGCGAGATGGCGAAGGAGTTCGACCTCAAGAGCCCCTTCGAGGCCGACACCGGCGCGATCCAGCCGGTGGAGCAGGAGGAGGCCGTCCCCGCGGGCGGTTCCTAGGCTCGCCACCATTCCGCACCTGCGGGAAGGCGTCGCGGTTCGCTGTGGCGCCTTCCCCTTGTGGAGGCCGCTGTGTATGCCGTTGACGATAGTATAAGTCAGCACTTATATTAGAATTCCTTGAAAGGGGGAGTCCATGGAACTCGACATCGCAGGCTACCTCGGAGCCGTCGAACGCTCGGTGTCGGAGTTGGAGGTCGAGGGGCAACCCGCCCGCGCCGTTACCCTCGCCCGCAGCTTCGCGACGACCGTCGACGACCTGTGGGACGCCCTGACGAACGGCGAGCGCATCCCGCGCTGGTTCCTCCCCATCAGCGGGGAGCTCGCGCTCGGGGGGCGCTACCAATTCGAAGGGAACGCCGGCGGCGTGATCACGGAGTGTGAGCGCCCATCGCTCCTCGCCCTCACCTGGGAGTTCGGCGGCGACGTGAGCTGGGTCGAGGTGCGCCTCGCGGACGACGGGCCCGGTCGCGCGCGCCTCACGCTGACGCACACGATGCTCCTGTCCGACCAGTGGGAGACCTATGGCCCGGGCGCCACCGGCGTCGGCTGGGAGGGAAGCCTCCTGGGACTCGGGCTGCACGTCGAGGGGCCGGACGAACCGGCGCTGGACGAAGCCTCCTTCACCGCCTCGGAAGAGGGCAAGGCGTTCTACGCAGGCAGCAGCGAGGCCTGGGGCGAGGCGTCGATCGCGTGCGGGACCGACCACGCCGCCGCGCGCGCCGCGGCCCGGCGCACGACCGCGTTCTACACGGGTGAGCCGGAAGCGCCCGCCTGATGCACGCCTTCGACGTGCTCCGCGACCCCGTGCGGCGGCGCATCCTCGAGCTGCTCGCGGAGGGGGAGCACGCCTCCGGGGAGGTCGCCAGCGTGATCCGCCGCGAGTTCGGCGTGACGCAGGCGGCCGTGTCCCAGCACCTCAAGGTCCTGCGCGAGAGCGGTTTCGCGACAGTGCGCGCGGACGGAGCGCGGCGCATCTACGCAGTCGACGCAGACCCGCTCCAGGACGTCGATGCCTGGCTGGAGCGGTTCCGCCGCTTCTGGGAGCCGAAGCTCGACGCGCTCGAGACGGAGATTGCGAGGGGGAGGCGGAAGCGGCCGTAGCCTGACGCGCCCCTCCCGCTACGGTGTGCGACTATGCCCCCGTGACCGAATTCGATGCGGACGTGCTGGTCGTGGGCGGCGGGCCCGCCGGTTCCGCCGCCGCCACGATGCTCGCGCGCAAGGGCTGGCGCGTGCGCCTCTACGAGCGCGACCGCTTCCCCCGCGAGCACGTGGGCGAGTCGCTGCTGCCCGCCTCCATGCCCGTGCTCGCCGAACTGGGCGTGCTGCCCGCGGTCGAGGCGGCCGGGTTCCTGCCCAAGTACGGGGCGACGATGGTCTGGGGCCGCGACACCGATCCCTGGAGCTGGTCCTTCCGCGAGTCGAGCCCGCGCTATCCCCACGCCTTCCAGGTCGTCCGCGCCCGGTTCGACGACATCCTCCTCCGCAACGCCGCCGAACAAGGCGTGGACGTGCGCGAGGGCCACCGCGCGCTCGCCGCCGAGGCCGGACCCGGCGGCGCGACCCTCCGCGTCGAGGATGGCGAGGGCCGCGAGCGCACCGCCCGCGCCCGCTTCGTCGTCGATGCGAGCGGGCAGGCGGGGCTGATCGGGCGCGCCCGCGGCCTGCGCGAGGCCGATCCGTTCTTCCGCAACCTCGCGGTGTACGGCTACTACGCGGGCGGTGCGCGCCTGCCCGAGCCGCACGCCAACGACATCCTCATCGAGTCGATCGCGGACGGCTGGCTCTGGGCCATCCCCCTGCACACGGGCGTCGTCAGCGCCGGGGCCGTCGTCGACAGCGCCGCCGGGCGCGAGCGCATCGCCGCACTCGGCGCGGAGACGTTCTTCCGCGAGCGCATCGCCGCCGGGACGCACACCGCCGCCCTGCTGGAGGGCGCGACGCTGACCGCCGGGCCCACCGTCGTGCGCGACTGGTCCTACGCCTCGCGCGAACTCGCGGGCGAGGGGTTCGTTCTCGCGGGCGACGCCGCCTGCTTCATCGATCCGCTCTTCTCGTCGGGCGTGCACCTCGCGCTGTCGTCGGGCGTGCTCGCCGCCGCCTACGTCACGTCCGCGCTCAAGGACCCCGAGCTGGGGCGCGCCGCCGCCGCCGTCTACGACGAGCAGTACCGGCGGCAGTACCGGCACTTCCGCGAGCTGGCGCGCCTCTTCTACGCCAGCAACCGCACGGTCGATTCGTACTTCTGGGAAGCGCGCCGCATCACCGGGGCGGACGAGGCCACGCCCGCGCGGCTGGCGTTCGTGCGCGCGGTCGCGGGGCAGCCCCCGGCGGGCTACGAGCGCGCCGTGCTCGCCCACGGCGAGGCGCCCCGCAGCTTCACCGAGGCCGTGAGCGCCGTCGAGCGCAGCCGCGAGGCGCGCGCCGCCGCCTTCGACGCGCGCTTCGGCGACGGCCTGCCCCGTCTCATGGCCGCCGTCCCCGCGCTCGTGCCGGAGGCGCGCCTCGAACGCAAGCCCGTCGCGGGCGAGGGCGAGTTCGCCTGGGGGCAGGTCATCGTCACGCCCGAGCGCGAGGAGGGCGCGCCCGTCAGCGACCTCGTCGCCCTCGTCGTCGCGCAGATCGACGGGCGCCGCACTGTGGGCGACATCCTCGGGCGGCTGGCCGCGCGCATCTCCGCGGACGCGCTCGACCGGCTCCGCCCCGGCATCGTCCAGGCGCTGCGCCTGCTGCACGTCGAGGGCGTCATCGAGCAGTTCCGGGAAGGAGCGGACGCGTGAGCGATTCCGCGCGGGGCCGCATCGTCCAGGTGAGCGCCTCCAACGGCGGCGTGCCCAAGCTGCCGCTCGCCGAGGCGACGGTCGACGCGAACGGCATCACCGTTGACCGTCAGGCCGACCGGCGCGCCCACGGCGGACCGCGCCGCGCGCTCTGCCTCTACGCGCTCGAACGCATCGAGGCGCTGGCCGCCGAGGGCCACCCCATCGCCCCCGGCGCGACCGGCGAGAACGTCACGACCGCGGGCATCGACTGGGACCGCGTCGTCCCCGGCGCGCGCCTGCGCCTCGGCGAGGCCGTGCTCATCGAGGTGACGGGCTACACCGAGCCCTGCTGGAAGAACGCGCAATGGTTCCTCGACGGCGACTTCAGCGTCATGGGCCAGGAGACGCGGCCTGGCTTCAGCCGCGTCTACGCGCGCGTCCTCGAAGGCGGCGACCTGCGCCCTGGCGACCCTGTGGATCTGCTCCCCGCCACCGCCGCCGAGCGCCTCGAACGGACGCAGCCGCGCACCATCCGCTGGCGCCCGCCCGGCGGGGACTGACTGTTCAAATAGCGAAATTGCTTAGGCCCTTGCCAGTGGCTCTGCTCCGATCGTATAGTTTGAGCAAGACCACTGTGTTGGGAGCGGTGGAGCCTTCAGCCGCGCTTACGCCCTAGCGCCGCTTCTCTGAAGAGGCAGGTCTCCGCTCCCACAAGTAGCAGTTGGGGCTGGGGGCGCTCCAAAGTGGCGCTACTGAGCGCAATCGACCATCAGCGGCTGGGCCTCCGTTTCCAGTAGTTCCCTCACGTCGAATCGGAGCAGGGAAAACCCGTCCACAGTTCCGTCGGCACTTACCGCCATACCGAAGAACATCACTTGGGTCGCGCCTTGCAGAAGACGGAAGATGGTCTCAGCGTCTTCGGCGAAGATGAACGCCTCGAATGACTCATGCCAGAACCAATCCCAATCTCCGCTCCCATCGAACCCGATGGAAGGGTTGGTGATCGACAAGACAAGGTCAGTGGAGTCATTCCATGTTCCCTGCTCTTCCATCTGGACCATAAAGAAGAGGCCGATGCTGCTGACACAGCCCATTGTGAAGAGGCTCGGCATGGCGACCTCGCCACCTTCGACTGTGATGCCTTCGCTGTCGCTGACGGACACTAGCGTCATTAGGTCGCCACTATCCGTGAGACTGGAGATGACGATCGGCCTGGTGGCTGGATCGGGCGTCGGCGTGGGAGTAGGGGTAGGTGTCGGCGTCGGCGTTGGTGTGGGAGTAGGCGTGGGCGTCGGTATCGGCGTTGGTGTGGCAGAGGGGATGGGCGTCGGCGTTGTGGTCAGGGGCGGCTGAGCGCTTACGGCAGGCGTTGGCTCAGGGGTGGTGGCAGGCGACGAGTCAGACCGCCCGCAGCCTGCGACGGCGAGAGTGGCGAGAACGGCGAGAAAGAGCAAGGCGAGGTAACGCAAGGAAGCCCCCTTTCGTGGCAGCGACGGACTGTCCGGCTAGGAACGGGCCAGCGCAGAAGGTCCACGAAGGGGGCGCAGTGCGCCCATCGCAGTTACCTACTGCGCCTGATAAGCGTTCCTAGCCGAACGGGGGCAAGGTTAGCGCATTGCACGGGAGTGCGTCAGTTGCGTAGCCTTGTCCGAAGAGAAGGGGCACGTATGGGTATTCGCGAATCGAGAGAGCAGGTCAAGGACGCGTTGGTCAGCTTCGTTCAGGCGGTAGAGGTAGCTGACAATGAACGAGACGCTGCTGAGGCGGACGCAGAGAAGCTTCTGGAGGCGCGCCAGAGTTACCTGAGCGCGTTTCAGGATGTCAGCTTCCCTGGTGACACGCGGAACATGCTCGGCTCTATCTTCGCCGAAGACGAACTGGCCCAGCGCGAAGTTGCCCGGAAGAGGCGCCAGACTGCGATCGACGAAGCAAAGCAGCGCTTCCTCGAAGAATGGAAGGCTCTCGAGGCCAGTTAGCGGTTGTCCTGTAAACTTTCTCTATACCCCCGTTGACGATCCCCGCGCCGTGTGGCAAAGTAGCCCCAGTTACTTAGTGTCGCAAGTACACTAAGTCCGCCCCCAGCGAAGGGAGCGCTCCGATGACCGCAACCGCCCCCTCCTCCGACCGCGCGGCCCTGCTGGAGCGCTACTCGGACCCCGACACCTGCCCCACCGACCGCCTCGAACCGCTCCCGCTGGTGGAGGAGCCCGCGTTCGTGAGCTGGCAGCAGGACATCCCGCGCAGCTACCTCGGCCTGCCGCCGGATGAGGTGGACGCGCGCATCCGCGCGGCCCGCGCCGCCCTCGGCGAGCGGCTCGTCGTGCTCGGCCACCACTACCAGCGCGACGAGGTCATCCAGTACGCCGACTTCACGGGCGACAGCTTCAAGCTGGCGCAGCACGCCGCCGATCAGCGGGACGCCGAGTTCGTGCTCTTCTGCGGCGTCCACTTCATGGCCGAATCCGCCGACATCCTCACGCCGCCCGGGGTGTCCGTCGTGCTGCCCAACATGGCCGCCGGCTGCTCCATGGCCGACATGGCCGACCCCGGCGACGTGTACGCGGCCTGGGACGAGATGACCGCCGCCCTCGGCGATGGCGCGCGCATCATCCCCATCACCTACATGAACAGCGCCGCCAGCCTCAAGGCGTTCGTGGGCAAGCGCGAGGGCATCGTCTGCACCTCCAGCAACGCGCCCAAGACGTTCGACTACGCCTTCGCGCGGGGCGACAAGGTGCTCTTCTTCCCCGACCAGCACCTGGGGCGCAACACCGGCTACGAGATGGGCATCCCCCTCGACGAGATGGTCACGTGGGACTGGCGTCAGCCGCTCGGCGGGCTCACGCGGGAGCAGCTGGAGCGCGCGCGCGTCATCCTCTGGAAGGGGCACTGCAGCACGCACCAGCGCTTCTCCGTCGAGCAGATCGCGCAGGCCCGCGCGGAGCATCCGGGCGTGAACGTCATCGTCCATCCCGAATGCTCGTGGGAGGTCGTGCAGGCGGCGGACGCGAGCGGCTCGACGGAGCGCATCATCCAGACCGTGAGCGCCGCGCCCGCGGGCTCGACCTGGGGCGTCGGCACCGAGATCAACCTCGTCAAGCGGCTCAACGACGAGCATCCCGACAAGAGCGTCTTCTGCCTCGACCCCGTCGTCTGCCCCTGCAGCACGATGTACCGCATCCATCCCGCCTACCTCGCGTGGACGCTGGAGGGGCTGGTCCAGGGGCGCGTCATCAACCGCGTGCGGGTCGACGACGAGACGCGCGAGTGGTCGCTGGTGGCGCTGGAGCGGATGCTGGCGCTGCCGTAGCCGCCTGCCCCGTTCCTGTATCGTGCGCGGCGTCACTCCAGCCGCTGGAGGAGCCGCATGGAAGGCCCCCTGCCCCGCGCGCAGCGCCTCCTCTACGCCTCCGGCTCGCTCGGCGGGAACGCGCTGGGCCGCACGCGCGACCTCTGGCTGATCTTCTTCTACCTGGGCGACAGCGACGGCGACCTCGAACGCCGGGGCGGGGCCATCGCCATCGGGGCCGTGCTCGTCGTGGGGCGCCTGATCGAGGCGTTCGACGACCCCCTCATCGGCTACTGGAGCGACCGCACGCGCTCGCGCTGGGGCCGCCGCATCCCCTTCGTGATCGCGGCCACGCCCTTCATGTGCATCCTCTTCGTGCTGCTCTGGATTCCGCCCAATCCCGGCGAGACGCTCGGCAACGTCCTCTTCCTGTTCGCCGTCTTCTGGTTCTTCAACCTGTTCTCGACGCTCTCCGGCGGGCCGATGGAATCGCTGTTGCCGGAGATCGCGCGGCGCGCCGGCGACCGCCTTGGCATCGTCAGCTGGCAGGTCGTCTTCGGCCTGATCGGCACCGTCCTCGCCTTCGTCGGCACCGGGCTGCTGAAGGACGCCTTCGGCTTCGTCGCGATGGCGATCGTGGTCGCGGTCGTGGCCTTCGTCTCGCGCTACGTCGCGCTCACGGGCGCGTGGCGGCGGTCCATCGAGGCGTCGCGCGAGATCTACGCGGAGGACCGGCCCGTGGAAGGCCTCTCCACGCGCCTCTCCGTCTGGCGGGCCGTCACCACCTGCCTGCGGAACGACCAGTTCCGCGTCTTCCTGCCCTCGTTCGTGCTCTACAGTGTCGGCACCCAGATTCTCACGGGCGTGCTGCCCTTCTACGCCGAATCCGTCCTCGGCAAGGAAAACGAGGGGATGACCGTCGCCATCCTCTTCGGCTGCGCGCTGGGGATGCTCGCGGTGGCGCTGCCCTTCGTCGTGGTGCGCGCGCGCAACCAGTCCAAGCGGCAGGTCTATGCGTGGGGGATGCTGTTCGCGGGGCTCTACTTCCCCCTGTTCTCCATCGCGGGGTTCCTGCCCGCGATTCCGCCCATGACGCAGGCGATCGTCTACGCGCTCCTCATCGGCGTCGCCCTCGCCCCCGCGCAGACCTTCCCCAATGCCCTCATCGCCGACATCACGGACTACGACACCCTGCGCACGGGCCAGCGCCGCGAGGCCACCTTCTACGCGACGCAGGCGACCCTCGAAAAGATGGCGGGCGCCGCCGGCCCCGGCATCCTCGTCGCCCTGCTGTTGCTGGGCAGCACCGCCGAGGATCCGCTCGGCATCCGCCTCGTGGGGCCGGTCGCGGGCATCCTCACGCTTGCGGGCTACGTCGTCTTCCGGCGCTACTGGCTGCCCGATAACGTCACGGAGGAGTCGGTGGCTGCCGCCCGCCCCTCCTGACGCGCGCCGCCCCGTCGCTAGCCCGCGTCCGCCGCCAGTTCCGCGAAGACGCGCGCGTTGTCCTCGCCGAGGAGGGGGGCGCGGCGGCGGATGCGCCACGGCGACGCCCCGAACCGGTAGGGCGCGCCGGGGTAGGTGACCGTGCGCTCCATCTCCGGGTGCTCGACCTCGACGGGGAAGCCGCGCGCGATGAAGTGCGGGTCGGTCAGCACTTCCTCGGGCGAGTAGATGATGCCGATCTGGAAGCCGCGCTCCTGCCCGCCCGTGAAGAACTCGTAGGCCGTCAGGCGCGTGGCGAGGAAGTTCATGGCCGCGCGGCCCGCCCCGAAGATCGCCATCAGCTCCTCGTCCTGCTGGAGCATCGACATGTCGAAGCGCTCGCGCCGCATCCCTTCCTCCAGCAGCGGGAACTCCAGGAACTCCTCGGCCCAGCCCATCGTCGTGAGCCACTCGCAGACCGCCGCGAACGACTCGGGGCGGCGCGGGGGGATGCCGGTGTTGACGTAACGCCCGTCCGCGCAGAGCACCTGCGAGGGCATCGAGGGATTGACGCCCGCGTGCCGCCCCGTCTGGCGCTGCACGGTCTGTTGGGCGACGAGCCACGTGTAGGTGCCCGCCTCCGTGGTCACGTTGGCGGCGGCGTGCGCGTTCACGTCGATGTGCTGGCCGCGCCCCGTCTCGTCGCGGTGGAGGAGCGCCACCAGCGCCGACATGACGGCGAAGTGGCTGGCCGTGTGGTAGCCCTGGTTGCCGCCGCCGCGCACGGGCGGGAGTGCGTGGTCGTCGTAGCCGCAGTTCCAGACGGGGCCGCCGCCAGCGAGGATGGTGAGGTCCGTGGCCGCCTCCTCCGCGCGCGGCATTCCCCGCCCGAAGGGGCTGAGCGTGACCATGATCAGCCCCGCGTTCGTCTCCCGCAGGGGCTCCCAGGTGAGGTCGGCGCCCGCTTCCCCGCTCTGCAGCAGGACGTCGGCGCGGTCGATGAGCGCCCGCAGCCGCTCGCGGTCCGCCTCCGCGCCCAGGTCGAGTGTGACGCTCGCCTTGCTCGTGTTGTAGTGCCAGAAGTAGAGGCTGCGCTCCGGCCCGGGCTCGTCGTCGGCGAAGGGCGGGTACGTGCGCGCGCGGTCGCCCTCCGGCGGCTCGACCTTGACGACCTCCGCGCCCATGTCGGCGAGCAGCTTGCCCGCGAACGTGCCCAGTTCGTCGCACAGTTCGACGACGCGCAGCCCCTCCAGCGCTCCGGGCAGCGCCCCCGGTCCCGGCCCGGTCACAGCACGCCCTCCTCCGTGAGCGACGCGACCTCGTCCGCGTCCAGCCCCAGCAGCCTGCCGAACACCTCCGCGTTGTGCTCGCCGAGGCAGGGGCCGCCGCGCTCGATCGTCCAGTCCGTCTCGGAGAAGTGGACGGGCAGGCCGTCGACGCGCACGTCGCCCATCTCGCGATGCCTGACGGTCGGCCAGAGGCCCCACGCCTCGGTGTTCGGGTCGCGGTCGATGCGCTCCTCCGGGCGCTGGACGGCCGTGGCGGGGACGCCCGCGCCCTGGAGCGCCGCCGCCGCCTCGAAGTTGCCGCGCGCCCGCGTCCAGCCCGCGACCAGTTCGTCGAGCGCGTCCTGCGCCACGAGCCGCCCGCGCAGGTCGGCGAAGCGCCCCTCCTGCGTCCACGGCTCGCCCGTCGCTTCCGCGAAGGCGCGCCAGTCGCGTTCGTCGCGGCAGGCGATGGCGACCCACGTGTCCTCCCCGCGCGAGGGGTAGATGCCGTGCGGGGCCATCGCCGGGTGCTGGCTGCGGTTGCTGTCGGGGCTGCCCTGCCGCCGCAGCGGGCGGCCGTTCACGGTGTAGTCGAGCACCGCGGGGCCGGTCAGGCTCGCGCCCGCCTCCGTGCAGCCGATGTCGACCCACTGGCCCTCGCCCGTGCGGTTGCGGTGGCGCAGCGCCATCAGGATCGCGATCGCCATGTAGTAGGCGCCCGTGTGGTCCATGTAGGAGTAGCCCCAGCCCGCGGGCGGCTGGTCCGCCAGCCCCGAGCTGAACGTGAGCCCCGAGACCGCCTGCACGATCGGCCCCCACGTCTTGTAGTCGCGGTAGGGCCCGGCGTGCCCGAAGCCGCAGTTGGAGACGTAGATGACGTCCTCGCGGATCGCCTTGAGCGCCTCGTAGCCGAAGCCCCAGCGCTCCATCACGCCCGCCGAGAAGTTCTCCGCGACCACGTCGGAGATCGCGACCAGTTCGCGCAGGAGCTCCTTGCCCCGCTCGGTGCGCAGGTTGAGGGTGACGCCCAGCTTCTCGACGTTGTGGTTGTTGAAGGGGCCGCCGAGTTCGACGCCGCGGCGCTCGTCCACGTAGGGCGGCATTCCCCGCAGGATGTCCCAGCGCCCCTGGTTGACGGGGTCCTCGATGCGGATGACCTGGGCCCCGAAGGCGGCGAGGAAGCGGGTCGCGCCCGCGCCCGCCAACTGTCCCGTGAAGTCGCAGATGCGCAGATGCGAGAGCGCCCCCGGCATACGTCCTCCAGCCGCGGGGAGCATACCCGCGAGCGCCGCGGGCCGCACATGATTCGGGATTCGAGGGCGCGTCAGCGGTCGTCTTCCTCCGTCGCCCGCGTGAGGCGCCGCTCAAGACGCCTGAGCGCGGTCCGCGCGGACCGCAATTCCTCGATCAGCTCATCCTGCGACGGGATGCGCTCCAGTTGCCGCAGCCGTTCCTGCTTGGCCTCGTCGAGGTTGTTGATGACGACCGCGATGAAGAGGTTGATCGTGACGAACGATCCCAGCACGACGTAGCTGAGGAAGTAGATCCACGCCCACGAGTGCGCCTCCATGGCCGTGTACATGATGTCCGTCCAGTCCTCCAGCGTGACCACGCGGAAGAGCGAGAGCAGGGAGACGCCGAGGTTGTCCCAGTGCACGGGGTCGTGGTCGTGGAACAGTTCGTAGCCGACGATCGCGTAGATGTAGGAGAGCACGCTCATCACCGTCACGATGTGGAGCATCCCCGGGATCGAGCGCACGAGCGTCGTCACGATCAGGCGCAGTTCCGGTATCGCCGAGATGAGGCGCAGCACGCGCAGCAGGCGCGCCATCCGCGCGACCACGGCGAAGGCGCCCACCGCGGGGATGAGCGACAGCACGATGATCGAGAAGTCGAAGATGTTCCAGCCGTCGCGGAAGTAGCGCTCCGGGTGGGGGGCCAGCGCGAGCATCTTCAGCGCCGCCTCCACGATGAACACCCCGATCGTGATCCAGTGCCCGGCGTTGATCCAGGCGTGGTAGTCCTCCTTGATCGCTTCGTTCGTCTCCAGCCCCAGCAGCGCGCCGTTCCCGATGATCAACGCGACGATGAAGTACTCGAAGCTGCTGGACCCCGTGATTCGTCCCGCCAGCGCGACCATTCCCGGCTACCCCCATCCCCGGACAGCGCCCGTATCGCCTATGCGTCCAGTGTACATCGAACGGATGTATCAGGCCGCTACAGCGCCCGCACCGCCGTCACGATGTCGCGCGGCTCCATGCGGTAGCGGTAGTCGGCGAGGCAGTGGCGCGCGCGGATCACGCCCATCGTATCGATCACGAACGTGGCCGGGACCGGCAGCCGCCAGCCCGTCGCGGGATTGCGTCCGGGGAAGCCCATGCGCTTCGCGTACATGGGACGGAGCATCTCGGGCAGGCCGAAGCTGATGCCGTAGGCGTCCATCGCCGCGCCGTCGCTGTCGGCGAGGATGGGGACGTCCGTCTCGTGCTTGTCCAGCAGCGTGCGCGCGTCCGCCTCCGTCTCCGGCCCGATGAAGAGGAGCGTCGCGCCCAGTTCCCGAAGCTCGCCGTGCCGTCGCTGCAGACCCTGCAGCTCGATGTTGCAGAACGGTCACCACTCGCCGCGGTAGAAGGAGAGCACCGCCGGCCCCCCGGCCAGCGTCTCGCGCAGGCTGACCGTGCGGTCGCGGGTCACGTCGCGCAGCGTGAAGTCCGGGGCGGTCGCGCCCACGTCCAGCGCGCGCCCGATGGTCGCCGCCTCGATCTCGGCGACGACCGCCTCCATCGTCTCGTCCATCTGCGGCATGCGTTGCGCGAGCGCGTCGCGCAGCGCCTTCAGGTCGTCGTCGAGCAGCCGTTCCTCGGTCATGGGGAACCTCCGCGATCCAGTGTACAAGCGCGGCTTCCGCTTCCGTTATCCTGCGCGTCGTGCGGACCGACCTGCTGCTGCTGCCCTTCGGCGCGACCTACGCGGAGATGCGCGCCGCCGCCGTCGCCGCCGAGGAGGCGGGCTTCGACGGCATCTGGACGTGGGACCACCTGCGCGACGCCGACTCGAACAGCGGGCGCGTCCCCGAAGCGCTCGTGACCCTGACGGGCATCGCCGAGGCGACCTCGCGCGTGATGCTGGGGACGCTCGTGCTGAACGTGGCCAATCGCCATCCGGGGATGCTCGCGAACATGGCCGCGACGCTGCAGGAGGTGAGCGGCGACCGCTTCATCCTCGGGCTGGGCGCGGGCGGCGGCTCCACGCTCCCCTACGCGCCCGAGCAGACGATGCTGGGCCGCCCCGTGCCTCCCGACCGCGTGCGCGCCGCCCAGACGGCGGAGGCCGCGCAGGTGCTGCGCCGCCTCTGGTCGGGCGAACGCGCCACCTTCGAGGGCGAGCACTTCCAGTTGCGCGCCGCGCACGGCTTCCCCCGCCCGGAGGTTCCCCCGCCCATCGTCGTGGGCGGCTGGGGGCCGCGCATGGCGGGCATCGCCGGACGCCACGCCGACGGCTTCAACACGCAGGCGGGCCACCCCCAGCTGGCCGCCTTGGCCGAGATCGCCCGCCGCGAGCACGCCGCCTCGGGCCGCGACCCCGACGCCTTCCTCCTGACCGTGTTCGCGGGCCTCAGCGAGCCCTACGTGCGCGCCGACAGTTCCGCCCGCGCCGCCCTCGAACAGCAGGGCGTCGACCGTCTCATCCTCCTCACCGCCCCGCCCTACTGGCCGGAGGAGATCCGCGAAGCGGGCCGGCTGCTGGCGAGGTGAGGGCGGGCGGTTACTGGGCCGGCGGGGCGACCTCCAGCCGGTGCTGCTCGAAGGCGTCGTGGAACTCGTCGAGGGTCATGCCGAAGGCGGCTTCGAACGCCGCCGCGTGCCCGCCAAACTGGAAGAATTTGAGGATCGCTTCCGGCCCCGCCTGCTCCGCGAGCCACTCCGTCGCCAGCAGGCCCACGTGGTGGGTGAACACGGGCGCGTGCGCCGGATCGGCGATGTCGCCGCGGTTCCTCGGGAACGGCTGCGCCAGCTCCGCCCAGCGCAGTTGCGTCTCCTCACGCCGGTCGTTGAGCGGGATTCCGCCCGTCGCGTCGCTGACGAGGGCGCTCGCGTAGGCCGCCGAGCCCGCCTCGATCCAGTCCAGCCAGGCCATTGAGCGGACGGTTCCCACCTGCTGCCGCCAGGCGAGGCCGCCCGCGTCCTGCTGGAGGATGCGGAAGTACTCGTGCGCGAGGAACGCTCCCTGTGACCTGCCTTCCGGGCAGTCCCCCGGAACGATGATCACGGGCTGGTCCGGCGCCACGAGCCCGCACGCCAACGCGAAGTCGGCCTGTTCGTGAAGGACCGCGGCCATGCGCTCTTCGTAGATATCGTTGGTCATGACGTACACCGTGAAGTCCGACACGACGACTCCGAAGCGCTCCGCGAACACGACCTGCGCGGTCTTGAGTTCCAGCCGGATCGACGCCTGCTCCTCGTCCGTGAAGTCGCCCAGGAACCCGAACTCCGCCTCCGGCACGCCCAGTTCCGCCCAGCGCTCCCCCCACGACTTCGGTTCGCCCGACCCGCACGCGACCGCGAACGCGAGCGCTGCCGCCAGCAGGGCGAGACCGGCGAATCCAGCGCGGCTCAGGACCATGCTCCCCATTCTAGAAGATCGCGAGCGGGTTGACGGGGGAGGCGGTGCCGCCTTCGAGGTGGAGGGGGGCGAGGGCGAAGAGGAACTCGTAGCGGTCGCGCTCGCGGCAGGCGGCCAGCAGGCGCTCGATCGAGAGGTTGTCGATGAGGTGGACGCCCATGTTCGCGATGGCGACCTCGTGGAGGGGCATGGGCCAGTCGCCGATGCCGCTGGGGAGGGCGTCGGTGACGCCGTCGCAGCCGATGACGGCCACGTCGCGCTCGCGCAGCCAGGGCAGGCAGCTCGCGTCGAGGCCCGCGAGCCCGTCGAAGGGCGCGCCCGGCCCCTTCGACGCCATGCGCGCGTCGCGTCCCGTGGCCACCAGCAGGATGTCGCCGGACTCGACGCGCACGCCCTCGCGCGCCTCCGCCGCTTCCAGTTCGGCGACGGTGATGCGTTCGCCCACCTCCAGCCACTGCGCGCCGCGCACGGGGGGAATGTCGAGCAGGACGCCGCGGCTCACGATGCCGTCCGCGCCGGCCATGATGCTGTTCTTGCGCGCGCCGTCCGTGCGCACCTCGTCCTTGCCGTAGCCGTTGTAGATGCGGCCCTCGTGGAAGATGTGGCAGAGCGCGTCGAGGTGCGTCGTGGCCGTGCCGTGGGGGGTGATGGAGAAGTAGTCCGTCGCGAAGGCGAAGCGGGTCTCGGCGCTCACCTGGTCGCCGCCCATGACCATGAAGTGCTGGGCCTGGGCCGTCTCCAGCCCGCGCCCCACGGGCAGGGCGCGGGCGCAGCTCACGGAGAGCCCCTCGCGCACGAGCGCCGCCGCCTGCGCGCGCTTGGCGTCCGTGATCAGGTTGAGCGCGCCGCGCTCGTCGTCGTCGCCCCAGCGGCCCCAGTTGCGCAGTTCGGCCGCCATCCGCGCGAGTTCGTCCGGGGTCGGTGTTCCCGTTGCGTCCGTCATGCCGTCGCCCCTCCGCGGCGCGCGCCGTCGGTGGCGCCGCTGTCCGCGATGATACGTCGCGGCGCGCGGCCTGAGCGCTCCGCGCGCCGTTGTGTAGGATCGAGCGCCGTCGGACGCGCGTCCCGGAGGAAGGAAACCGTGCCCATGGAGAGCCTGCTCGTCGCCAACCGTGGGGAGATCGCGATCCGCGTCATGCGCGCGGCGGGCGAACTCGGCATCCGCGCCGTCGCCGTGCACTCGGAGGACGACGCGCGCAACCTGCACACGCGCAAGGCCGACG
The DNA here is from genome assembly GCA_963664025.2 of Tepidiformaceae bacterium. Lineage (GTDB taxonomy): Bacteria > Chloroflexota > Dehalococcoidia > Tepidiformales > Tepidiformaceae > UBA2991. The sequence goes on from OY760861.2 coordinate 1,005,764, forward strand.
CCGTCCGCCCGCTGGAGGGCCGCGGCGTCGCGCCCTACCTCGACATCGGGCAGCTGGTGGCCGCCGCGCAGCGGGCCGGGTGCGACGCCGTCCATCCGGGCTACGGCTTCCTCGCGGAGAGCGCCGCCTTCGCGCGCGCCTGCGAGGAGGCGGGGCTGACGTTCGTGGGGCCGCGCCCGGAGACGCTCGACCTGTTCGGGGCGAAGACGCGGGCGCGCGCGCTCGCCGAGGCGGAGGGGGCGCCCGTGGCGCCCGGCCTCTCCCGCGCGGTCACGCTGGAGGAGGCGCGCGCCTTCTTCGGCGAACTGCCCGCGGGCGCGGGGATGCTCATCAAGGCGGTCGCGGGGGGCGGCGGGCGGGGGATGCGCGCGGTCTCGGCGGCGGACGAGATCGAGGCCGCCTTCGAGCGCTGCGCCTCCGAGGCGGGGCAGGCCTTCGGCGACCCCAGCCTCTACGTCGAGCGCTGGATTCCGCGCGCCCGGCACGTGGAGGTGCAGATCGCGGGCGACGGGGGCGGGGCCGTCACGCACTTCGGCGAGCGCGATTGCAGCATCCAGCGCCGCCACCAGAAGCTGATCGAGATCGCGCCCGCGCCCGCCCTCGCGCCGGACCTGCGCGAGCGCATCATCGCCGCCGCCGTGCGCCTCGCGGAGGCGAGCGGCTACCGCAACCTCGGCACCTTCGAGTTCATCGTCGACGCGGGCGAGGACGCGGACGGCGAGTTCTGGTTCATCGAGACGAACGCCCGCCTCCAGGTCGAGCACACGGTCACGGAGGAGGTGACGGGCGTCGATCTCGTGCAGCTCCAGTTGCGGCTCGCCGCCGGGGAGACGCTCGCGGGGCTCGGCCTCTCGCGGGAGGAGGCGCCCTCGCCGCGCGGGTTCGCCGTGCAGGCGCGCGTGAACATGGAGACGATGGCCGCGGACGGCTCCACCCGCCCCTCCGGCGGCACGCTGACCGCCTTCGACGCGCCCTCGGGGCCGGGCGTCCGCACGGATACGTTCGGCTACGCGGGCTACCGCACGAGCCCCAGCTTCGACTCGCTGCTGGCGAAGGTCATCGGCCACTCGCCAGCCCCGAGCTCGGCGACGCGCTGCGGCGCACCTCCCGCGCGCTGGCCGACTTCCGCATCGAGGGCGTCGCCACCAACGTGGACCTGCTCCAGACCATCCTCGCGCACCCTGACCTGGCGGCGGGCCGCGTCTACACGCGCTTCGTCGATGACCACGTCGCCGCGCTCGTCGATCCGATCAACGCGAACCATCCGCGGCGCTTCTTCGAGCGCTCCGGCGGGGCCGCTCCCGCCGCCAGCGGGCAGGCGGGCGTCACGGTCGATGCGAGCGATCCGCTGGCGGTGCTCGCCCACGGCAAGGAGGGCGCGCCCGCCGCCGCCGCTCCCGAACCCGAGATCGACGCCCTGCCCGACGTGGACGTGCCCGAGGGGGTCCACGCCGTGCGCGCGCCGCTGCAGGGCACCATCGTCACGATCGACGTGGCGGCGGGCGACGCCGTGCGCGAGGGCCAGCTGCTGCTCGTGATGAACGCGATGAAGATGGAGCACGAGGTCCACGCCCAGGCCAGCGGCATCGTGCGCGAGGTCACGGTCGCCGCGGGCGACACCATCTACGAGGGCCACCCCGTCATCCTCATCGACGAGGGCGAGGTGGACGCCTCCGGCGAGGCCGTCGCGGAGGAGATCGACCTCGACTACGTCCGGCCCGACCTCGCGGAGGTGCACGAGCGGCACGCGGCCACGCTCGACGAGAACCGCCCGGACGCGGTCGCGCGCCGCCGCCGCACGAAGCAGCGCACCGCGCGCGAGAACGTGGACGACCTCTGCGACCCGGGCACGTTCGTCGAGCACGGCTCGCTCGCGCTCACGCCCGGGACGGGCCTGTCGCTGGAGGAGGTCATCCGCCGCTTCCCCACGGACGGCATGATCACGGGCGTCGGCTCGGTGAACGGCGAGCGCTTCGCTGACGAGGACGCGCGCACGGTTGTCCTCGCCTACGACTACACGGTGCTCGCGGGGACGCAGGGCGCGGTCAACCACCCCAAGACGGACCGGATGCTGGATCTGGCGGGGAAGTGGCGCCGCCCCGTCATCTTCTTCACGGAGGGCGGGGGCGGGCGCGCGGGCACGGGGGGACGCCGCGAGGGCGGGCAGGCCGCCGCCGAAGCGCCCCAGATCGGCGGCTACCGCCCGCTCGACACGCCCACTTTCGCGACGATGGCCAAGCTCAGCGGCCTCGTGCCGCTCGTCGGCGTCACCTCCGGGCGCTGCTTCGCGGGGAACGCCGTCCTCCTCGGCTGCTGCGACGTCATCATCGCGACGGCGAACTCGAACATCGGGCTCGGCGGGCCGGCGATGGTCGAGGGCGGCGGGCTCGGCGTCTTCACCCCCGAGGAGATCGGCCCCATGTCCGTGCAGGTCCCCAACGGCGTCGTCGACATCGCCGTCGAGGACGAGGAGGAGGCGGTGCGCGCGGCGAAGCAGTACCTCTCCTACTTCCAGGGGCCGGTCGCGGAGTGGGCGTGCGCGGACCAGCGCATCCTGCGCACGCTCGTGCCCGAGAACCGCCTGCGCGCCTACAACGTGCGCGCCATCATCGAGACGATGGCGGACAGCGGCTCCGTGCTGGAACTGCGCCCCCGCTTCGGCGTCGGCATGGTCACGTCGCTGATCCGCATCGAGGGCCGCCCCATCGGCGTCATCGCCAACAACGCGACCCACCTCGGCGGGGCGGTCGACAGCGACGGGGCGGACAAGGGGGCGCGCTTCATGCAGATCTGCGACGCCTTCGACATCCCCATCCTCTTCCTCGTCGATACGCCCGGCATGATGGTCGGCCCGGAGGTTGAGAAGACGGCGCTCGCGCGGCATTCCGCGCGCCTCTTCGTGACGGGCGCGAACCTGACGGTGCCGCACGTCGCCATCTTCCTGCGCAAGGGCTACGGGCTGGGCGCGCAGGCGATGGTGGGGGGGAACACGAAGGAGCCGTTCTTCGCCGCCGCCTGGCCCACGGGCGAGTTCGGGGGCATGGGCCTCGAGGGGCAGGTCAAGCTCGGCTACCGCAACGAGCTCGCCGCGATCGAGGACCCCGAGGAGCGCATGGCCCGCTACGAGGACCTCGTGGAGCGCGCCTACGAGCGCGGCAAGGCGCTCAACCAGGGCGTCGCCTTCGGCCTCGACGACGTGATCGACCCGATGGACTCGCGCCTCTGGATCAGCGCGGCCCTGCGCTCCGTGCCCGCGCCGCCCCGCCGCGAGGGCAAGAAGCGCCAGAACATCGACGCCTGGTAGGGCTGCCGGGCAGGGCTATTGCGCGCAGTCCCCGACGCCGAGCGCCCGCGCCAGCGCGGCGACGGGCGCGGCCGCGTCCTCCACGGCGTTCTCGATCGAGCGCTGCCAGAAGCGGGCGACGGGGGCCAGTTCCTCCGCGTTGAAGCGGCGCTCGCGCATCTCGAAGGAATCGCGCCGGTAGAGGACGGCATCGACGGGCGGCCCCACGTGGGAGGCGCTCGCCTGCGTCGAGTTGAAGGAGAGCAGGCCCACGCGCAGCGCCTTCTCCAGCGGGGCGTGGTGCCGCCAGGTGCGGTCCAGGATCGGCTTGCCGTAGCGCGTCTCCCCGATGATCACGTAGGGCGTCCCCTCCGTGACCTCGATCCAGTTGCCCTGGGGGTAGAGGTGGTAGAGGTGCGGCTCCTCGTCCTCCGGCAGCTGGCCGCCGACGATGCAGTTCAGGTCGAAGAAGTAGCCGCCCTGGCGGAGCCAGCCGTCGTCCTCCTCGCGCACGCGCCGCATCTCCTCCGCGAGCGCGTTCACGGCGAGGTAGGCGCGCGTCAGTTCCGCCCCCCGCTCGCGCAGGCGCTCCTCGAAGTAGGTGATCGACTTGTCGCGCACGGAGCGCAGGCCGCTCGTGAGCACGAACAGGGTCGAGCGCGCGCCCTCGTGGACGGCGATCTTCTTGGCCGTGGAGACCTCGCCCGCCTCGCCCGTGATGCGCGTGTCGGCAATGGCCACGAGGCCGGACTCGCACTTGAGGCCCACGCAGAAGGTCATGCCGCGCTCCTCCTCATCCCGCCCCCGCCGCCGCCTTCGAGTGCGCCGGTTCCGCGCGGAAGATATCGTCCGTGATCGCCCGGTCAATGTCGATCAGGCGCGCCTGGAACGTGTCGAGGAACTCGTGCAGTCCCTCATCGACCACGTGTTCGATGTCGGAGGCGCCCAGGTCGAGGTTGAGGAGGGCCACGCCGCGCTCGCCCGCCGCCCGCCGCCGCTTGGGCGTCTCCGCCGTCGCCTGCGAGTAGTGCCGCGCGAGCGCCTGCAGGCAGAAGGCGAGGCTGCGCGGGAACTCCTGCGAGAAGATGAGCAGCTCCGCCACCAGCGCGCCGTCCACCTCGCTGTGGCCCAGCCGCCGGTAGGCGTCCCGCGCCGAGGCGGAGCGCAGCACCGCCACCCACTGGAAGCGGTCGAAGGGGCCGCCCACGGAGTCGCCCCGCGGCAGCAGGATGTGGTACTTGGCGTCGATGATGCGGCTCGTCATGTCCGCCCGCTCCAGGTACATGCCGCAGCGGAACCACTCGCGCCCCTCGTCCCGCAGCACGGTGTTGTCGTAGAGCCCCAGGATCGTCTGCGTCCGCCGCTGCGTCTCCGCGCACAGTTCGTGGATGTCGCCCGTGATGAACTGCTTGCGGTAGGCGAGGAAGAGGTAGAGCGCGTTGATCTCCTCCCACACCTCGCGCGAGATGTGCTCGCGCAGGCCCCGCGCCAGTTCCCGCGCCCGCGCGAGCGTGGCCCGCAGCGAGCCCGGGTTCAGCATCGAGAAGAGCAGGAACTCGGAGTGCGTCAGCTCCGGCGATTCCACCAGCGCCTCCCAGTACAGCTCGTTCGAGGCGGTCGTGCTCACGAGGCTGTGCCAGACCTCCTGCCCGCCCTCCAGCGAGACCTCGTGCTCGACGTGGGCCATGCGCGCGATGTTCTCCGTGCGCTCCAGGTAGCGTCCCAGCCAGTAGAGGTTCTCGGCCATGCGGCTCAGCATCAGTGACGCTCCTCGTTCAGCACCCAGGTGTCCTTGCTGCCGCCGCCCTGCGACGAGTTGACCACGTACGACCCCTCCCGCAGCGCCACGCGCGTCAGCCCGCCCGGGATGACCCAGCTTTCCTCGCCCGAGAGGATGAACGGGCGCAGGTCCGCCCGCCGGGGCTTCAGGCGGTCGCCGTCGAACGTGGGGATGGTGCTGAAGTGGAGGAGCGGCTGCGCGATCCAGTTGCGCGGCTCCGCCTCCACCTGCGCCAGCGTCGCCTCGAGTTCGGCGTCCGTGGCCTGCGGGCCGATGAGCACGCCGTAGCCGCCGGAGGCGTTGGCCGGCTTCAGCACGAGTTCCCGCGCGTGCGCGCGGATGTGGTCGCGCTCGGCGGGGATCAGCGCCGAAAACGTCTCGATGTTCGCCAGGATCGGCTCCTCGCCGAGGTAGAAGCGGATGATGTCGGGGACCCAGCGGTAGACGACCTTGTCGTCGGCGACGCCCGCGCCGGGCGCGTTCGCCAGCGACACCGCGCCCGCCAGGTAGGCGCGCATCAGCCCCGGAACTCCCAGCAGCGAGTCGGGCCGGTAGACCTCTGGATCGAGGAAATCGTCGTCGATGCGCCGGTAGATCACGTCCACCCGCTCCAGCCCCGTCGTCGAGCGCAGGTAGACGCAGTCGTCGTCGCCCACGATCAGGTCCGAGCCCTCCACCAGCGTGAGCCCCATCTGCTTGCTCAGGAACGAGTGCTCGAAGTAGGCCGAGTTGTAGATGCCGGGCGTCAGGAGCACGGCGCGGGGCGGGTCCGCGCTGGCCGCGGGCCGCGCCGAGAGCAGCGTGGCCAGCAGCTGGTTCGGGTAGTCGCCCACCGCCTGCACGCCGCGCTGCGGGAACAGGTCGGGGACCACGCGCAGCATCACCGTGCGGTTCTCCAGCACGTAGGAGACGCCCGAGGGCGTGCGCAGGTTGTCCTCCAGCACGACGAAGTCGTGGTGTTCATCGCGCACGAGGTCGCAGCCCGCGACGTGGGCGTACACCCCCAGCGGCGGCTGGAAGCCGGCCATCTCCGGCTTGTAGCCGGGCGAACTCAGCACGATTTCCTCCGGCACGACCCCCTCGCGGAGGATGCGCCGCTCCCCGTAGATGTCCAGCAGGAAGAGGTTGAGCGCCCGCAGCCGCTGCTTCAGCCCCTCGTCCACCAGCTCCCACTCCCGCGTCTCCACGATGCGGGGGATGAGCGAGAAGGGGAAGATGCGCTCCGTCCCCTCGTCCTCCGAGTAGACGTTGAAGGTGATGCCCGCGCTCAGCAGCGCGAGGTCCGCGCGCTCCTGCCGCTGCTCGTACTCCGCCAGCGGCCACCGCCCCAGCATCCCCGCCAGCTCGCGGTAGGCCGGCCACAACTCGCCCACGGAGTCGAACATCTCGTCGTTGGAGGCGCCGCCCGCCAGATAGTCGCCCAGGAGTTCCTGTGCCATCGTTCCACCCTACGCCATATAGATTACAGCAGCGTTTCCCCGGCCCGCGGCGGTCTGGCGAGGCGTCCCGCGCGCCCGTAGAGTCGCGCCATGCCCGTTCCCCGCGGCGCCCCCGGCGCGGCCCAGCGGTACGAGTTCGAGGTCGCTGTCGTGGGCGGCGGCATCGCCGGGCTCTGCGCCGCGCTCAGCGCCGCCGAGGCGGGCGCGAACGCCGTGCTCGTCGAGAAGGCGCCCCTGCCCGAGCGCGGCGGCAACACGCGCTTCGCCGACGCCCAGATGCGCTTCCCCCACGAGCCCGACGAGTACGGCCATCGCCGCTACACCGCCGACGAGATGTACGGCGACCTCATGCGCATCTCCGGCGGGCGCGCCAACCCCGAACTCATCCGCACGCTCTGCGACCGCGCCGCCGACACCGTCGAGTGGCTCACCGCCTATGGCGTCGAGTGGGAGGAGGGCTACCCGCACACCGCGGGCTACCGGCGCATGCCGAAGGCGGGCGGGCAGGGGCTCGTCGACCTGCTGTACCGCCGCCTGGAGGGCCTGGGCGCGCCGGTCAGCTACGAGACCGCCGCCGCCGACCTCATCGTCGCCCCGGACGGCTCCGTGTGCGGCGTGCGCTGCACGGGGCCGGAGGGCGTCATCGACGTGGAGGCGGCGGGCGGGGTCATCCTCGCCTGCGGCGGTTTCCAGGCGAACGTGGAGATGCGCGTGCGCTACCTCGGGCGCTTCGCTGACAGCCTCATCCTGCGCGGCTCGCGCCACAACACGGGCGAGGGTCTCGCGATGGCGCTCGCCGCCGGGGCCGCGCCCGCGGGCCAGTGGGGCGACTACCACTCCGCCGTCCTCGACGCGCGCTCGCCCGCCATCGAGTGCGGCGTGACGGCGCTCTACAACTACCAGATGGGCCTCTTCGTCGATTCGCGCGGGCGGCGCTTCATCGACGAGGGCGAGGACTTCCGCGACCACACCTACGTGAAGTTCAGCAAGCGCATCATCGAGGAGGCGGGCGGGCGCGCGTGGTGCCTGTTCGACCAGCGCGCCTACCAGCGCGAGGAGTTCGCGCGCGCCTGGCGTCCCGTGGGCCCGCCGCTGGAGGCGGACAGCCTCACCGCGCTCGCGCGCGAGATGGGCGTCCCCGGCGAGGACCTGCTCGAAACCGTCGCCGCCTACAACGCCGCCGTGATGGAGGGCGAGTACGACCTCGACCGGCTCGACGGCAAGGGCACGCGCGGGCTCACGCCGCCCAAGAGCAACTGGGCGCTGCCGTTCGACACGCCGCCCTACCTCGCCGTGCCCGTGACGGGCGGGATCACGTTCACCTTCGGGGGGCTCGGCTGCGACGCCCGCGCGCGCGTGCGCCACACAACGGGGCGGCCCATCGACGGCCTCTACGCCGCGGGCGAGCCGATGGGCGAGTTCTTCTACGACAACTACCCGGGGGCCAGCTCCGTCATCCGCGGGGCCGTCTTCGGGCGCATCGCCGGGCGCGAGGCCGCCGCCCGCGCGCAGGGCGCCTAGAACCGCTCCAGTTCGTCCCCGATGGGCGGCTCCGCCAGGCACTCCATGATCTGGCCGGACGCGCCCGTGTGGTAGTCCGCCGTCGAGTAGCGCGCGAACGCCTCCTCGTCGTCGAACGAGAGGAAGAGCACGTACGTGAGCGGGTCCTCGACCCCGCGCCGGTACTCGAAGACGTTGCCCGGCTCGTGCTCGGCCACGTCGCGCACGAGTTGCGAGGTGAGCCGCTCGAACTGGGCCTGCTTCTCGGGGGCGACCTTCAGCCGCCAGAGCGTCGTCGGCATGGGCTGGCCTCCTCGCTGGCTCGCTAGATGGGGCGGAACACGGGAATCGGGTAGTCGCCCTCGTCCTGCTTCTCGAAGTCGACGCGCACGCGCTGGCCGATGGCGATGTCCGTCGTGGGGTCGTCGACGCCCACGACGCTGCTCATCATGCGGAAGCCCTCGTCGAGGTCGACGTAGGCGACGGAGTAGGCGCCCAGGTCGATGAAGCCGGGCATCCGGTTCTGGCGCACCACGGAGAAGGTGTAGACGGAGCCCTCGCCCTTCGAGACGTGCCAGGAGAGGTCGTTCCCGCCGCAGGCGGGGCAGTGCTGCCGCGGGTAGAACACGACGTCGCTCTCGCACCCGGCGCTGTCGCAGCGCTGGTAGCGCAGTTCGCCCTGCTGGGCGCCTTCCCAGAAGGGCTCCGTGTGGGGCTCGGGGAATCGCGGTTGGGGTCGGTTGGCCATCGTTCTGCTCCTCCGCTAGTCCTTCGCCAGGATGACGGTGCCGCCGGTGTGGGTGCCGCCCAGCAGGCCGCCGTTGCCGTGGGCCACGGCCAGCCGCGCGCCGGGGACCTGCGAGGTCGATTCGCCCCGCAGCTGGCGCGCGCCCTCCAGCAGCAGGAAGATGCCGCGCATGCCCGGATGGTTGGAGGAGAGCCCGCCGCCGTCCGTGTTGAGCGCCGGTCCCTCGCCGCTGTCGAAGGCGAGCCGTCCGCCCTCCACGTAGGGCCCGATCTCGCCCTTGGGGCAGAAACCGAGGTCCTCCAGGCAGACGGCCACCGTGATCGTGAACGAGTCGTAGATCATGGCGATGTCGATCTCGTCCGGCGCGACGCCCGCCTCGGCGAACGCGATGGGCCCGCTCTGCGCGCCCGCGCTCGTGGTGATGTCGCCGCCGTTCTCGCGGTACTTGGTGGCCTCGCCCGCGCCGATGAGCCAGACGGGCGGCTTCCTGCAGCCGCGCGCCACGTCCGCCGAGGCGATGATGAGCGCCCCGCCGCCGTCGCTGATCATGCAGCACTCCAGCAGGTGGAGGGGGTCGGCGACGACGCGCGAATCGAGCACGTCCCGGGGCGTGATCTCGTTCACGCCCACGAACTGCAGGTCGGTCATCGCCTTCACGGCCTCGGGGTTGCGCATGGCGTGGTGGCGCGTGGCCACGGAGATGCCCGCGAACTGCTCGTCCGTGGTGCCGTACTCGTGCATGTGGCGCTGCTTCACCATCGCGTAGTTGGCGATGAGCGTGGCCCCGTAGGGCATCTCCATGTTCGCGGCCCAGTTGGGCGCGGGCGTCACGCGCCCGCCCGTGCCGATGGCGACGCGGTTCGAGGCCGAGGTCGAGCCGTAGCTGAGCACGGCCACGTTGCACTTGCCCGCGGCGATGTCGCGCATGGCGTGCGCCGCGTGGAACTCGTACGAGGAGCCGCCCACCTGCGTCGTATCGAGGATCGTGGGGCGGAGGCCGAGGTAGGCCGCCAACTGCAGGCCGCCGCCCGCTTCCCCGTCCTGTGCGTCGTAGATCGCGTCGACGTCGCTCCACTTCAGCCCGGCGTCGTCCAGGGCCGCGCGGATCGAATCGACCTTGATGTTCATCGCCGAGACGCCCGGAGCCACCCGCAGGGGGTACTCGTGGATCCCGACGATGGCCGCCTGTCGCTCTTGCGCCATCGTGCCTCCTCGGATCGCGTTGCGGCGGGATCCGGCCCGCCGCCGTTTGCGCCACCGCACGCGCGTCCCGTACGGTTCGCGCGTGCGCGTCGCGCTGCTCGCCGATACCCATCTCCCCTCGCTCATCCGTCAACTGGATGAGCTCGGATCGGGGCCGGGCGAGTTGCTCGCGACAGCGGACCTGATTCTACACGCCGGCGACGTGACCGCGCCGAGCGTGCTCGACTGGTGCGAGGCCTTCGCTCCCGTGCTCGTGGCCCAGGGCAACAACGACATTTTCGAGGACCCGCGCCTCGCCGAGCGCCAGCTGCTCGACTTGGAAGGCTGGCGGCTGGGCATGACGCACGAACTGCGCCCCGAATCCCGCCCCATCCCCGTGCTGCTGGAGGAGGGGCTGGGCGGCGAGCGCGTCGACGTGCTCGTGGCGGGCGATACGCACGTGGAGCGGCTGGAGTTCCGCGACGGCGTCCTCTTCATCAATCCCGGCAGCCCCACGCTGCCCCACCACAAGGAGTACCGCCTTGGCACCGCCGCCGTGCTCGACATCGAGCGCGACCGCATCCGCGCCGAGGTGGTGCTGCTGGGCCAGACCGAGGGCTCGCCCAATCCGGGCACGGCCAGCGCCATCGAGATCGCCCGCGAGGACGGGCGCGTGAGGGTAATCGCATGACCGCAGCGGGCCACGTCACCCACATCAACGTCTCCGGCGGGGGCGTGCCCAAGCGCCCCGTCGAGCGCGCCGTCATCGGCAGGCTCGGGGTCGAGGGCGACCGCCAGGCGAACACCGAGCACCACGGCGGCCCTGAGCGCGCCCTCTGCCTCTACTCGCTCGAACGGATCGAGGCGCTGCAGGCCGAGGGCCATCCCATCGGCCCCGGCGGGGCCGGCGAGAACGTCACGATCACGGGTCTCGACTGGGACGCGGTCGCGCCCGGCGCGAGGCTGCGCCTCGGCGAGGCCGTGCTCATCGAGATCGCGAGCTACACCGCGCCCTGCAGCAAGATCGGCGCCAACTTCACCGGCGGCGACTTCAACCGCATCAACCAGAAGACGCGCCCCGGCTGGAGCCGCCTCTACGCGCGCGTCATCGAAGGCGGCCCGCTGCTCGCCGGCGATGCGGTGGTGGTGGTTGGCGACTCGTGACTCGTGTTGGTCGTTGGCCACCCAGCCACCAACCACCAGCCACTAGCCACCAGTCACGAACCGCCACGCACGAACCAGGACGGCGGCACGGCCACGGGGAGCATCCCGAACTCGTCCGCGAGGATGCGCTCCAGTTCGCTGGCGGAGCGGATGGCGTGGCGCTCCATCTTGCCGTCGCGCGTCGTCATCAGGAGGCCGCGCGCGGCGGTGATGCGCCCCCCGGCCTCCAGCGGGCGCGTCACGATCCAGCCCTTCGTGAACTGCGACTGCGCCGAGGTCGTGTGGAAGGCGAGCATGGGCAGGAAGCCCGCCGCCGTCACCGGGGCCGAGCGGAAGTGGTAGACGACCTCGCGCGCCGCCTCCGCTTCGTCCGCGCGGAACTCGACCTGCCACGCCGCCGCCGAGGCCGCGCGCGGCTCGTCCGGCGGCTCGCCGTCCTCGCGGCGCACGACGCGGTAGGCGCCGCCGCGCTCCTGCGGCGTCCAGCTTCCGTCCCAGGGCAGGGATTGCTGGAAGGTCTCGCCGTTGCCCACGTCCGCGAGCCAGTCCTTGTCGGGCAGGGCCACGCGCAGGGTCATGTGGTCGAAGGGCGGGCCGAAGCCGCCCTCGCGCCGCCGCATCTGCCCCTCCAGCACCTCGACCTCGAAGCCGAGCCCGCGCAGCGCCGCCGCCAGCAGCAGGTTCAGCTCGTAGCAGAAGCCGCCCCGCCTGCGCGCCACCATCTTCCGCGCCAGGTGGGCCGTCTGGAACGAATACGCCCGCCCCAGGTGGATGTCGAGGTTCTCGAAGGGGATGGCGTAGTGGTGCGCGCGGTGGACGGCGCGCAGCCCGTCCGCATCCGCCGCCGGACGCCCGTCCAGCCCGATCCGCGCCAGGTACGCGTCCAGCGTGTCGCCCCCAAGGGCCTCAGCCTCTCGCCGCAGCAGGTCGCCAGCCCCCGGTTCGGATGGCGCTCATGCTCCGAGCGCGGAGGGCGGTTGTCAAACCGGCGTACACTGCGCGCGGGAGGAACGCATGGCCGCTGCCGCTGACCAGTTCGCCGAGATCGACGGCTTCTCCCTGCGCTACCGTCTCCACGGCGACGCGGGCGCGCCCCTGGCCGTCATTGGGCACGGCATCTTCTCCTCGCTTGAGCAGTACGCGGACCGGCCCGAGGGGCTGGACCTGCTCGCGAGCCGCTACCGCATCCTCCTCTACGACGCGCGCGGCCACGGCGAGTCCGAGGGGCCGGAGGAGCCCGGCGGCTACTCCTGGGCGACGTTGGGGGAGGAGATGCTGGCGCTGGCCGCGTTCGCGGGGGAGGAGCGGCCCATCCTCGGCGGCGCCTCCATGAGCGCCGACGCCGCTCTGTGGGCGGCCATCGAGCGCCCCGGCACGCCGCGCGCGCTCGTGCTCATCGCGCCCCGGCCCCTCGGCCCGCGCGAGGACTGGGACGAGTCGGAGACCGCCGCCCTGGGGATGCTCGTCACCCTCGCCTCCGCCGTCGAGTCGTTCGGCCTCTCCGGCACCGCCGACATGGCCGCGACGATGCCCGCCTTCACCGCCGCCGCGGGCGAGCGGGCCCCCGAGATCCTGCGCTCCCAGAACCCGCGCACCATCGTCCCCATCATCCGCGGCCTGCTGGACTCGACCCCGCGCGACCTCTCCGCGTACGCCGGCATCCAGTGCCCCGTCGCCGTCTTCGCCCACCCCGACGACTCCCTCCACCCCGTGCGCTCCGCCGAGTTCCTCGCCGGGCACATCCCCGACTGCCGCCTGTACGCCGGCTCCGAGCGCGACTACTGGCAGGACCACCCGGAGGAGCTCGCGCGCGAGATCATCGCCTTCCTCGATACGGTCCCCTGAGCGCCCCGCACCCGCTAGTATCGCGCTGCGAACCCGCTGCGAGGAGACGCCCCATGACCGCTTTCGACGAACCGATCGCCCACCACCTCGGCTGGGCCGTGTACGACGCCGACGTGACCGCCGCCCGCTTCGAGCAGATGCTGGGCGCGAAGTTCAAGCTCCAGCCCATCTACGAGCTGCAGGACATCTACAACCGGCCCGCCAAGCTGAAGGTGTACTACGGGGCGTTCGCGGGGATGGCGATCGAGATCATCGAGCCGTTCGAGGGGGACACGCCGCACGCGACCTTCCTGCGCGAGCACGGCGAGGGCATCCAGCACCTCGGCATCTGGGTGCCCGACGTGAAGCAGGCGACCGCCGACCTGATCGCGAAGGGCGCGCGCCTCACGTGGGTCTACGCGCGCGAGCAGGACGACCCCGAGGCCGCCCGCGCCGCCGCCCAGTTGACCGTCGCCTCGCCCGTGGAGGAGCTGATGGGCGCCGTCCCCGCCAACGGCCTCAGCTACCTCGACATCAAGGAAGGGGGCACGACGATCGAGTTCCTCGGCCCCTACGTGCACGACGTCATCTACCGCCACGGCGGCCCCTTGGAGGGGCTGGAGGAGTGGATCCAGGCGTTCCCGCCGCTTGAGGGCTAGGGGCCAGCCAGGCGCTAGACATCGTCCTTGACGAAGTCGATGAGCCCCTGGGAAGGGGAGCGGAACGAGAACGCGGTCTGATCGTTCCAGTTCGTGACCGCGAAGTCGCCCCTGGTAATGACGTCCATGCCGATCAACACGTCAGCATCGCCGAAACTGCCCAACGCGACGGGTATGCCCGTGACGACGATGTTATTGGGCAAGCCAAGGTTGATGACGTAGGTGGGGACAGTATCTTCGTGGCCGCTTGCCGTCTGGATCGTCGCCAAGCCCGTCTGCTGCAAGTTGCATGTCCCGACGACCGTTCTGGAAATGAGGCTTACCGTCGCTCCCGTATCCCAGATACCCTCGAATTCATGGACGTTAGGCTCGGGGTCATCGCCCGTACTGTCCCAGGCAAGGGAAACGAAGCAGGCGCTGCGCAGTTCGCGCGCGATGCCGGAGGCGATGACCGTGAAGCTGACGGCTGCCACTACTCAGCGGGAGCGGCGACCCGGGAGCGGAAGGTCGCCGTGTACGCCTCAGTCCCTTCGCTGACCAGCTGGAGCAGGAACGTGCCGGGGTCATGTTCCCTGGAAGTGGCGCGCAGCGCCTGCAGGTGGTCGTCGTAAGCGCCCAGGATCCGGCCGTCCTTGATGGCAATCACCTTGCCGTCGTACTTCGCGACCAGTTCCGCCTGGTGGTCAAGGTAGAACCGGAAGGCGGCCTTGATGCTCGCATTGCCGACAATCCTGGCCTCGGTCATTCTCCTCACCTCGCGCGGAAGCGGATGGTCCATCTCCAGTATGGGCCACCGCGACCGCGCCTGGTAGTCCCGAACGGGCTAAGGCGCCTCGTCACGACGCCCAAGCGACAGGTCTCGCACGCCGTTCGTTCGAGCGCGCTACCGGCCTTCCGGGTCGAGGCCGCGCTCGGCGCGGGCCTGGCGCATGCGGGCGGCGTCGGAGCTGAGGCGCGGGCCCATCTCCGACGTGGGGAGTTCGCCGCGGACCATGCGGTCGGCTTTCGTGCCGTTGAACGTGATCCACTTCTCGGGCGTCACCTCGATGACGATGCGGAGGGGCGAATCGAGCCGCTCGACGAAGGAGGCGACGGCCGCGGCGTCGTCGCCGAGCGCCTTCTCCGCGAGGGAGCGGTAGAACCAGTCCTTGGTCTCGCGGTCCTCGCGCACGAAGGCGCGGCCCTTGGCGGTGACGCCGCCGCGCTGCTCGAAGTTGAAGGCGACCATCGCGCTCACGGAGACGGAGACGCGCGGGTCGCGCTTGATCGCGGCGACGCGGTGGCGGTTGGCGGTGCAGGTGATCCAGAACTTCCCGTCCTTCCAGAAGAACTGGTGGAGCACGCCCACGGGCCAGCCGTCCTGCGTGCCCCACATGAGCACGCACTCGCGCGCGTCCGTCAGCAGTTCGTCGAGTTCGTCGTCGCTGAAGGGGAAGATCGAGACGACCTCGTGGTCCTTCATCACCTCTGGCTCGGGCATCTTGCGTCACCTCGCTGTGGTCTGCGGCGAAGGCGCGGGGGCCTCCGGCGGCTGGGGATGATACCCGCCCCGTCCGGCCCCCGCGCCCGCGCTCCCCTATGATGCGGACGCCCCACCCCGCCCAAGGATGCGCCCGTGGCCCAGGAAGCGGCCTCCGCCGCCCCCGCCCCCGCCCCGCCCCTCGGCCTGCGCGACACGTTCCGCGCGGCGGGCGATTCCTTCCGCGATTCCGGCTTCGCCCGCTACTTCTGGAGCAACGCCCTCTTCTTCTTCGGGCAGGGGTTCCTGTTGATGGGGGCGCAGTGGCTTCTGACGGAACTGACCGAGTCCCGCGCTATCATCGGCCTGATGGGCGGCATCCACGCCGTCGTCGTCATCATCCTCTCGCCCTACGGGGGCGTCATTGCCGATCGCACGGCCCGCCGCGACCTCCTCATCGTGGGGCGCGTCGGCCTCGCGGGCGTCGCCATCGCCATGGCGGCGGTCGTGCTGCTGGGGGCGGCGCAGGTCTGGATCGTGCTCGTGGCGGTCGGCTTCGAGGCGGCCTTCCTCGCGCTCAGCCAGCCCGCCACGCAGAGCTACGTGTACGACCTCGTCGGTCCGCGCCGCCTGCCCACCGCCGTGGCGCTGATCGCGATGGTGACGGGGGTGCTCCAGTTCGCCGGGCCCTCGGCGGGCGGCATTCTCATCGGGGCCGCCGGCGTCCAGGCCACCTATCTCATCGGGGCGTCGGGGTTCGTCATCGGCGCGCTGTTCCTGATCGCCATCCCCATCAAGGGCAAGACGGAAGCGGCCGTCGCCACGACGATCTCGTTCACGACCGACATCGTCGAGACGGTCCGCCACCTGCGCCGCGACCGGCTGCTCATCTGGATCCTGATGCCGGCGACCTTCATCACGCTGTTCGCGGGGGCGATCCTCCTGCTGCGCCCGATTTTCGCGAAGGAGATCCTCGAGGCCGGCTCGTGGGGGCTCGACGGGGCCTGGCGCTTCGGCTTCCTGCAGGGGGCGTTCGGGCTGGGCAGCCTCGCGGGGTCGCTGATCGTGGTGGGTCTCGGGGAACGCCTCAAGCTGAAGGGGCTCACGCTCCTGCTCGCGCCGCTCGACTGGTGCGCCTGCATGCTCGTGTTCGCGGTCTCGCCCTGGTTCGCCCTGAGCCTCGGCGTCGAGTTCTTCATGGGCATCAGCTCGCCCTTCTGGATGGTCGCGATGATGACCATCCTCCAGATCCGCGTGCCCGCCGAACTGCGCAGCCGCGTGCTCGCCGTCTACTTCATGGTGCTCCAGTTCATGCAGCTCAACTGGGTCTATTCGGGGGCGCTGGCCGACGCCATCGGGGACCGGGAGGCGCTCTTCATCATGGGCGCGATCCCCTTCGGGCTGCTCATCCTCATGCTCATCTTCGTGCGTCCGCTGGTCACGCTCGGCAGCGACAGCAACCCGCTCGTGACCTACGGGACCGGCCCCGGCGAGCAGCCGCCCGGCCCATCCTGACGCCGCTTCTGGCAGAATCGCGCCATGACGCTCTCCGGGGTTCGCGCGCTTACGTTCGACGTGTTCGGCACCGTCGTCGACTGGCGCGGCGCGGTCGTGCGCGAGGTCGCGGCCACGCTGGGCGCGGGCAAGGGGCTCGACGGCGACTGGGAGGCGTTCGCGGACCGCTGGCGCTTCGAGGGCTACGTGGGCGGCATCCAGGCGATCCGGCGGGGCGAACGCCCCTTCACCACCGCCGACGCCCTCCACCGCGAGAAGCTGGACGAGCTCCTGGGCGAACTCGGCAGCCCCCTCGGCGAGGACGAGGCGGCGGAACTGAACCGCGTCTGGCATCGCCTTGACCCGTGGCCGGACTCGGTGGGCGGGCTGGGGCGGCTGCGCACGCGCTTCGTCGTCTCGACGCTCTCGAACGGCAACCTGGCGCTGCTCGTGAACATGGCGAAGCACTCCGGGCTGCCCTGGGACTGCTTCCTCAGCGCCGACTTGCTCGGGCACTTCAAGAGCGACCCGGAGACGTACCTGTCCGCCGCCCGCGCGCTCAGCCTCGAACCGGGCGAGGTGATGATGGTCGCCGCGCACAAGGCCGACCTCGACGCCGCCGCGGCCTGCGGCCTGCGCACGGCCTTCGTCCCGCGCCCGCGCGAGCACGCGCGCGTCCGGCCCGGCGACCTCGAACCGGAAGAGCGCTTCGACTACAACGCCACGGACTTCCACGACCTCGCCGCGCAACTCGGCTGCTGACGCGCCCCGCGTTCGTCTCGCGTTCGTCTATGCTGGCCCCCCTGAATGCGACCGGCGCGAGGAGGCTCCCATATGGCCGTCCTGCAGATGGACGATGGCGTTGACATCCACTACGAGGACGAGGGCGCGGGCGAGCCGCCGCTCATCCTCATCCACGGCTGGTGCTCGAACCTGACGCACTGGGACGCGCAGGCGCGCCACTTCGCCCCCGGCCATCGCGTGCTGCGCATGGACCGGCGCGGCCACGGGCGCTCCGGCGGCGACGAGCGCGGCCTCGCCGCTGCCCGCCACGCGGACGACATCGCCGCCGTCGCGCGGGCGGCGGGCGTGAGCGCGGCCGTCGCCGTCGGGCACGCGGGCGGCGGGGCCTCCACGCTGGAGTTCGCGCGCCGCCACCCGGACCTCGTGCGCGCCGCCGTGCTCGTCGACTCCGGCCTCGGCCCCGCCGCCGCCGTGGGCGACCCCGACAGCCCGCTGGGGGCCGTCATCGGGAACATGATCGCGGCGATGGAGGGCGAGGGCGGGGCGGACGCCTTCCGCGCCATCTACGAGGGCTACTTCGGGCCGCTCGCGGACCCGGAGATGGTGGGCCGCGCCGTCGGCGAGGCGATGCGCACGCCCATCGCCGTGGCCGCCGCCGAACTGCGCTCGATCGCCGCCACGGACACGCGCGCCATCGCCGGCGAACTGGCGCAGCCGCTCCTCAGCATCAGCGCCTCGCCCCACGACCACGCCGCCCTCGCCGCCGTCTCCGGGACCATTCAGACGGGCGAGGTCGTCGGATCCGCGCACTTCCCCCAGATGGAAGTCCCCGATCAGGTCAACGCCATGATCGCGCAGTTCATCCGCGGGCTCTGAGCGCGCGGGCCGCGGCTCAGGAGTCGCCCTCCGCCTCCGGCGGCGTGTGTGCGCGCAGTTCGCCCGACACGAACACGAGGTTCATGTCGTAGATCTGCCAGCCCCGGTCCGTGTACCGGCACTTGTCGAAGTACGTCCCCCGGTAGATGTAGATGTTTCCGCCGGGGGCGAACTCGTGCAGGGCGTTGAGGTAGCTCTGCATCGTGGCGCTGCCGCCGCAGCCCTCCGAGTCGGGCATCTCCTCGATGTCGACGAGCTGGGTGCCGAGCATGTGCTGCGTCGCCGAGAAGGCGCCGAGCGCGCCCGCGACCTTGTCGGCCCACTCGTCCGGCCCCGTCGCCGTGAGCGCCCCGCCGGAGGCCGAGATGGCCGCGTCCTCGGTGAAGATGCGGCGGTAGATCCGGCGGGCCATGAAGTGCTTGACCTCGGAGGAGAGCGTCCCGTCCTGGCCGAAGTGGTCGTGATCCTTGCCCGCGCCGAGCAGGTCCGTGGCCTTCCCGTAGAGGCGGCGCAACTCCATGATCTCCGACTTCGCGACCACCTCCTCGATGGCCGAGGCCGACGCCGCCCGGCTGGTCCCGGTGGAGGCGACGAGCGCCGCCGAGCCCGCCGCCAGCGCCGCCCCTCCCACCATCAGTTGCCGCCTCGAAATGGCCTTTCCGCGCTTCCGTGCCGAGAGCATTGGTGAACCTCCCCAGTGAGTGATAGGGACCATAGGGATACGTTATGAGGCTGTCAACGGAGCCGCTCCGGCGGGGCTGCGGCTGGTTCACGCGCGAGCGGCGGGAGTGAACGCGGCTCAGGAGGCCGAGCGGTCGTACAGCTCGATGAACTCGCCGGAGGGGCCGATGATCTGGGCGAAACCGGCCTCGTTCGGGGGGAAGAACCACGCGCCCAGGCCGCTCGACTCGACGCGCTCCGTGATCGCCTCCAGGTCGGCGTTGAGCAGGCGGAAGTGGTTGGAGGCGAGGTAGCGCTTGCCCGCGTCCGGCGGGGCGACGGGCGTGCCTTCCTCCACGACCAGTTCGACGCGACCGCCGCCGCCCTCCAGCGCCCAGCGCTCGTCGCCCGTGCCCTGCGTCGTGAGCGGCGCGAGGCGGTAGCCGAGCACGCGCTGGAAGAAGCGCCACCCCGGCGCGAACCCCGAGCGCGCGTAGTGCACCCAGGCGAACGGCTCGCCCCGCGTGAGCACGTAGCGCTGCCCGTCCAGCGTGAAGGCGACGCCGTCCTCGCGCGGGAACGGCTCCGGCGGGGAGCAGGCCAGCGACGGGGCGGCCTCGCGCATCGCCCGGTACGACGCCTCCGGGTCGTCCGTGGCGATGCCGATCGTGAGGTCGCCCTGCGCGGGCGCGTCGCCGGGCCGGTCGAGGCGCGTGCCGTCCGCCGTCAACTCGACGAGGTCGATCTGCTGGCCGGTGGCGGGGTTCTCGATGAACCACGTGCGGATGGCGTCGCCCAGCGTGGGCGCGATCATCTGGCCGATGCCGTCGCCCGCCTCGTTGCGGTAGGCGCGCGGCTCGCTGGCGCCGCCCTCGATCGCGGTGAAGCCGATCGCGGCGACGGCGGCCGTCATCGCCTCCAGGTCGCTGACCGCGACGCCGTGGTGCGCCTGCGTCTCCGCCATCGCCGGCCCCCTTAGGCGTCCGGCGCGAGCGCCGCGATCTCGCGCAGGCTCTGCTCGCGCGAGGTTCCCGAGGCGGCGAACAGGTAGAGCTCGCCCGTGGGGCCGTCCGGCCCGTGCGCGAGCACGTTGAGCGCGGCCTGCGCGATGTCCGCGGGCATCACCTCCGCGGGGCTGTCGTGCGTCGCGCGGAACATGGGCGAATCGGTCGCGCCCATGCAGAGCGCGTTCACGCGGATGCCGTGCGGCTGCAGTTCGACCGCCCACGTCTCCGTGAGGCGCGCCTGCGCGAACTTGGCGGCGTCGTAGCCGGTCGCCTGCGCCAGCCCCGTGATCAAGTGGCCCTCGTGCACGTGCTCGGTGATGACGTTGAGGATGTTCCCGCCGCCCCCCGCGCGCATCGCCGGGACCGCCGCCAGCGCGCAGTAGAAGCTGCCCAGCGCGCAGCTGTCCATCGAGTCCTCGAACGCGCGCGCCTGCGACTCGTACGTCCCCGACGTGAGGGCGGTATCGACCCAGATGGCGGCGTTGTTCACGAGCACGTCGATGCGCCCGAAGCGCTGCACGACGCTGTTCATGGCGCGCCGCACCTGCTCCTTGTCGGCCACGTCGCAGTCGACGGCGAGGCCGTCGCGGCCGGTGGCGCGCACCTGCCGGATGGTCTCCTGGTTGCTGAGCGCGTCGATGTCGAGCGAGGCGACGTTGGCGCCCTGTTCGGCGAAGGCCACGGCGAACCCGCGCCCGATGCCCTCGGCCCCGCCCGTGACGACCGCCACCTGTCCTTCGAGTTGCATGACCCTTGCCCCCTTGCGTGCGAAGTGCGCGCCGATTCTGAGCGATGCGCTCCCGCTTCGCCACCACGCCGCGCCCGCACTATGGTGGATGGGCCATGAGCGACAACCGCTGGTTCGAGGCGAACCGCCGCAACTGGGACGAGCGCGTCCCCATCCACCGCCGTTCCGCCTTCTACGACGTCGAGGGTTTCCTCGCTGGCCGGAACGCGCTGGAGGCGGGCGAGATCGAGGATGTGGGCGACGTCGCGGGCAAGTCGCTGCTGCACCTCCAGTGTCACTTCGGCATGGACACGCTCTCGTGGGCGCGGCTTGGCGCGACTGTCACCGGCCTCGACTTCTCCGGCGAGGGCGTCCGCGCGGCGCGCGAGCTCGCCGCCGAGGCGGGCATCGAGGCCGAGTTCGTCGAGGCCAACGTCTACGACGCCGCCGAAGCGCTGGAAGGGCGCACGTTCGACATCGTCTATACGAGCCGGGGCGTCCTCGTCTGGCTCCCGGACCTCGTGCGCTGGGCGGAGACGGTCGCGGCGCTGCTCAAGCCCGGCGGCGTCCTCTACCTGCGCGAGGGACACCCCTTCGCCCACGTCTTCGACGACGAGGCGGCGAGCGGGCTGTCGGTGCGCTATCCCTACTTCCGCGGCCCCGAACCGGACCGCTGGGACGACCCCGGCACCTACGCCGATCCCGCCGCCGTCACGGTCGAGAACGAGACGTACGAGTGGTCGCACCGCCTGGGCGCGATCGTGACGGCCATCGCGCGGGCGGGGCTCGTCATCGAGTTCCTGCACGAATTCGACCATCTTTGCTGGGAGGCGTTCCCGTGGATGGTCCCGGGCGAGGAGGCGGGCACGTGGGTGCTTCCGGGGCATCGCGAGAGCATCCCGCTGGCGTACGCGATCCGCGCGCGCAAGCCCGCCTGACCCGCGCCCGCTATCATCCCCGCCGTGAAGGCGACGGACACGCGCCGCATCGGACGCACGCCGCTGGAGGTCACCCGCCTCGGGCTGGGCGGCGTCTTCCTCGCGCGCGACGCGCCCCGCGCCGAGGCGGAGGCGCTCATCGACCGCGCCGCCGCGCTCGGCGTGCGCTACTTCGACACCGCGCCCATGTACGGCCTCGGCGAAAGCGAGCGCCGCTACCGCAATCCGCTCACGCGCCTCGAACGCTCCGGGTTCACGCTCTCGACGAAGGTCGGGCGGCTCCTGCGGGAAGACGCGGGCGGCGACGAGCCGTGGCATTTCGACTTCAGCCGCGACGGCGTCCTGCGCTCCTTCGAGACGAGCCTCGAACGGCTCGGCCTGGACCGCGTCGACATCCTCCTCGTGCACGACCCCGACGATCACGCCGAGCAGGCCCTGCGCGAGGCGTTCCCCGCGCTCATCGAGCTGCGCGAGCAGGGGCTCGTGGGCGCGATCGGGGCGGGCATGAACCAGTGGGAGCTGGAGTTGCGCTTCGCCCGCGAGCTGCCGCTCGACTGCTTCCTGCTGGCGGGGCGCTACACGCTGCTGGAACAGGGCGCGCTCGCCGAGTTCCTGCCCCACTGCGAGGCGAACGGCGTCAGCGTCATCGCGGGCGGGCCCTACAACAGCGGCATCCTCGCCTCCGACCTCGATGACAGCGCCAACTACAACTACCGGACCGCGCCGCCGGAGATGCTGGAGCGCGCCCGCGCGATCAAGGCCGTCTGCGACCGGCACGGCGTTCCGCTCAAGGCGGCGGCGCTGCAGTTCATCCTCGCGCATCCCGCCGTCGCCGCCGTCATCCCCGGGGCGGCCTCCGTGGCCGAGGTCGAGGAGAACGCGCGCATGGTCGAGACCCCCATTCCCGCCGCCCTCTGGCCCGAACTGCGGGAAGCGGGCCTGCTCGACCCCGCCGCCCCCGTCCCCGCGTAGTCCGGGGCGCTAGCCGCCGACCAGTTCCCGCACGAGTTGCGTGAGCAGTTCCGGGTAGAGGGAGCGCGCGGGCCAGGCGAACTCTCCTTCCCCGTCCGCCTCCGCCCGCACGTCGAGCGCGAGTTCGGGCGCGTCCGCCGCGAACGGCCACGCGAACACGGGCCGCGCGCCCGCCTCCGCCAGCCAGCCGTCGACCAGCGCCGCCAGCCGCGTCCGCTGCTCGCCCAGCGCCCGCCGCGAGGCCGCCAGCGCCGCCGCCTCGTCGCCGAACAGCCGCGCGAGGTCGGCGCTGTCGCCGGGCTCGCCCGCGCGCAGCGCCCGCGCCAGCCGGAGGGTCGCCGCGAGGTCGCCTGCCAGCGCGCGCCACGCCGCCACGGGCTCGCGGTAGATGCGCAGGGGCACGGTCCAGCCCTCCGTCAGCGACGTGCGCGGGAACAGGTCGTCGGCGTTCTCGGCGGGGCGGGGGGCGCAGGCGTTGTGGACGCCCGGCAGTCCGTTCGTCGCGCAGATGCCCAGCACGCCCCAGCGCCGCACGAACGCGGGAAACGCATCCAGCGGCGCGTCCTCCAGCGCGAGGAACGCGGCCAGGCAGCCCTCGGGCCGCTCGCCGCGCGCGAACCCGTAATCGACGTTGCCGGGGGCGCGCACGCGCCAGAGCAGCCATTCCCCGTCCGCCCCCGCCCGCACGGCCACGTCGAGCGGGACGGCCAGCGCCCGCGGCCAGGTCACCCGTGCGTCGCCGTGGCCGCGAGGTGCGCCGCGAACCGCTCGAACGTCTGCCGCACGCCCCGCTCCATACCCGAGGCCAGCGCCCCGTCGCGCGATTCCGTCGCGGGATGGAGGACGACCGCGGTCAGGCGCGTGCCCTCGCCCTCCGGCTCGAACGTCGAGGTCACGACCGTCTCGAACTCCGGCATCCCCGCGAAGATCTCGGTGTTGACGAGCAGCGCCGGGGGCTCAATCTCCCGGTAGACGCCGTAGAGGACGGTCTCCTCCCCGGACTGGTCGCGCGTCCCGTACCGCCAGGCGCCGCCCACGCGGAAGTCCTGCTCCGCCACGATCAACTCGTGGCCCCGCGGCCCGTACCAGTTCGCCATGCCCGCGCAGTCGTTCCAGGCGGCGAACACGCGCTCGGGGGGCGCGCCGAAGCTGTAGGCCATCACGATCTCGCGTTCGCCCCGCGCGCCCATGTGGAAGTTCCCGCCCGTGGTCATCCGTTCGCTCCTTTCGCGCCTGTTCTCACGGTCGTTCCGTCGTGCGTTCCTCGATAGCGTAGAGCGCGTCCATGCCCGCGGCCCGCTTGATCGCCTCGTAGCCAGCCGCGATGGCCGCCTCGTCCTCGCCGCCCGCGTCCTCCTCGATGAAGCGGCGGGCCGCCTCGCGCGCCGCCAGCCAGCCCGCGACCTGTCCCGTGAACGGGTCGATGACGAGCGGCCAGCCGAGCGCTTCCCACTCCGCCCGCGTGCGGCTCCCGAAGGAGGCCATCGCCGCCAGCGGCGCATCGATGGCGGTGACGGCGTCGCGCCACTGCTCCGGCGTCTCCGGGCGCAGCATGACGAGGTCGGCGCCCGCCGCGCGGTAGGCGCGCCCGCGCTCGATCGCCGCCGCGTACGACTCGTTCCGCACGGCCCCCGTGCGCGCGATGATGAGGAAACCGGGGTCGCGCCGCGCCGCCGCCGCCTCCTCCAGCTTGCCCGTCATCGTCTCCAGCGGGACCAGGTGCTCGACGCCCTTGTGGTGGTGCGCCCGCTTGGGCGCGACCTGGTCCTCCAGCTCGATCGCGGCGGCGCCCGTCGCCTCGATCTCGGCCACGGCGCGGCTCGTGTGGACGGCGTCGCCGAAGCCCACGCCGCCATCGACGATGAGGGCGATGGAGGAGCGCGCGGTGATGCGCCGCGCCGCCTCCGCCACCTCCGTGAGCGTCAGCAGCGCCTCCGAGACGGCCAGCTGGAAGCCGAGCGCGCCGCCGCTCAGGTAGGCCGCGCCGTAGCCGAGCGCCTCCAGCGTGCGCGCCGTGAGCGGGTCGAGGCAGACGGGCGCGAACACGGGCGGCTGCGTTTCCAGCAGCTCGCGCAGGCGGCGGCGCGCGTCCATGCCTACCGGCCCCGGAAGGCGGGCCGCCGCTTCTCCATGAAGGCGCGCCGCCCCTCGACGTAGTCCTCGCTGGCGAAGCACGCCTCGACCATCGCCTCGATCGCGCCGAGGTCGCGCTCCTCCGGCTCCTTCACGGCCTCGACGATGGAGGCGCGCAGCAGGTTCACGGTGAGCGGGGCGTTCTCCGCGATCGCCTCCGCGATGCGGGCCACGGTCGGCTCCAGCGCGTCCACGGGGACGACGCGGTTCACGAGGCCCCAGCGCAGCGCGTCCTCGGGGGGGAAGCGCCCGCCCGTGAAGAGGATCTCGCGCGCCGCCGCCGCGCCGACGGTCGCGACCAGCTTGTGCGTGCCGCCGAAGCCGTAGCCCAGCCCCAGGCGCGCGGCGGGGATGCCGAACTGCGCGTCGTCCGCCGCCACGCGGATGTCGGCCTGCAGCGCCGTCAGCAGCCCGCCACCCATGCAGAAGCCGCGGATCATGGCGATGAGCGGCTTGCCCAGTTCGCCGTAGGCGCGGTTCGCCCGCTCGCCGATCTGGTTGAACTTGGCGATCGACTCCGGGTCCGAGCGGCGCTTCTCGAACTCGGAGATGTCCGCGCCCGAGACGAACGCCTTGTCGCCCGCGCCCGCCATCACCACCACGCGCACGCCGGGGTCGTCGCGGAAGTCGTGCAGGATGGCCGGGATGGCCTCCTGCATCTCGATGCTGAGGGCGTTGCGGCGCGCCGGATTGTTGAAGGTCATCCAGCCGACGCCGCCCTCCTTGCGGGCGATCATCTTGTCCGTCTGCAGTTCCATGCGGGTGCTCCCGTGCTCGTTCGCGTTCGCGCCTAGACGACGCCGTTGTCGCGCAGCTCGCGGATGGCGTCGCCGTCCAGGCCGAGGCCGCGCAGGATTTCGTCGGTGTGCTCGCCCAGTTCGGGCGTGGGGCCGTGGCTGGGGGGCTGGGGCGTGCGCGCGAGGTTGATCGCCTGCCCGACGACCTGCTGCGCCCCCAGCAGCGGGTGGGCCACGGGCCGCGCGATGCCCAGCGCGCGCACCTGCTCGTCCGCGAAGGTCGCGTCGATCGTGTTGATGGGGCCGCAGGGCACGCCCGCCTCGTTGAGCGCCGCGATCCACGCCTCGCTCGTGCGCGAGGGCGTCACGGCGGCGATGCGCGCGTTGAGCGCCGTGCGGTTCCGCGAGCGCAGTTCGTTGTCCGCGTAGTCGGGGTCATCGAGCAGTTCCTCCAGCCCCAATGCGCGGCAGAGCCGGCGCCAGAGGACGCCCCCCGAGGCGGCGATGTTGATGTGCCCGTCCGCCGTGGGGAAGACGCCGGTGGGGATGCTGGTGGGGTGGTCGTTGCCCGCCTGCGGGGCGACCTCGCCCGCGATCAGCCAGCGCGCCGCCTGGAAGTCGAGCATCTGGATCTGCGCTTCCAGCAGGGAGGTGTGCACCCACTGGCCCTCGCCCGAGCGCTCCCGCTCGAAGAGCGCCAGCAGGACGCCCTGCGCGAGCAGCATCCCCGCCGTCAGGTCCGAGATGGGGATGCCCACGCGCACGGGCCCCTGCCCCGGCAGCCCCGTGATCGACATCAGCCCGCCGAGGCCCTGCGCGATCTGGTCCACGCCGGGGCGGTCGCGATACGGCCCCTCCTGCCCGAAGCCGCTGATGCTGCCGTAGACGATGCGCGGGTTCACCGCGCGCACGGCCTCGTAGTCGATGCCCAGCCGGTGCTTCACGCCGGGCCGGTAGTTCTCGATGATCACGTCCGCGTCCCGCGCCAGCCGCAGGAAGAGGTCGCGGCCCGCCTCCGCCTTCAGGTTGAGCGTGAGGCTGCGCTTGTTGCGGTGGAGGTTCTGGAAGTCGAAGCCGTGGCGCTCGCCCGTGATGCCGTCGCCGCCCCCGGGCAGCGGCGGCAGTTCGATCTTGATCACGTCCGCGCCCCAGTCGGCGAGCTGGCGCGCGCAGGTGGGGCCGGCGCGCGCGCGCGTCAGGTCGAGCGCGCGGATGCCGTCGAGCGGGAGCGGCAGTGCGGATGCGGCCACGATGCCTCCGCCGCCGATCCTACGCGCGCGCGGCCCCGTTGTACCGCTGCGCCCGCCGGGCCGCTGGACAGCGCGCCCGCGATGCCGTCTGCTTGCCCCCACCACCAGCAGGAGCAACCCCCATGCGCCTCCCCGCCATCGATGAGCAGAGCCTGACCCCCGAGCAGCGCGCCGTGGCCGACGCCATCCGCAGCGGCCCGCGCGGGCCGAACGCGGGCGTCACGGGCGGCCCCTTCGGCGTCTGGCTCCACAGCCCCGCGTTCGCGAATCCGGCGCAGGAGCTGGGCGCGCACTGCCGCTTCGGGGCCGCCCTCCCGCGCGACGTGTCCGAGTTCGCCATCATCCTCACGGCGAAGCGCTGGCGCGCGCAGTTCGAGTTCTGGGCGCACGCGCGCATCGCCATCCAGGAGGGCATCCCCGCGGCCGTCGTCGAGGCGGTGCGCACGGGCGCGCCCCTCGACCTCGACCGCCCCGACCTCGCCCTCGTCCAGCGCCTCGTGCGCGAGTACTTCGAGACCAGCCGCGTCTCCGAGGCGACCTACCGCGAGGCGCTCGCCGCCTTCGGCGAACGGGGCCTCGTCGACCTCGTCGGCACGGTCGGCTACTACGGCCTCGTCTCCGCCACCCTCAACGTGTTCGAGGTCGAACTGCCGGAGGGCGTCGAGGAGCCGCTTCCCTGATCAGGGGCCGTGAGCCAACGGCCAACAGCCGCTACAGCCGGTCGAGCGCCGCCCGCGCGCCGTGGAGCGCTTCGAGGTGGCCCGCCGTGTCGAGGCCGACGCCGAGGGTGCGCAGGCAGAGGTGCGTGACGCCGGTCCCGCGCCATGCCTCGACCTCGGCGAGCCACTCCGCCTCCGGCTTGCCGACGATCTGGACGGCGCTCTCCGAGCCGATGGCGTCCGCGTCGCGGCCCGCCGCATCCGCCTCCGCCGAAACGGCCTCGCGCACGGGGCCGTAGGCCTCCGGGGCCATCAGCGCGAACCAGCCGTCGGCCAGCCTTCCGATGCGGCGCAGCACGGACGCGCCTGGCTCGCGCGCGCCGCCGATCCAGATCGGGATGGGCTGCTGGACGGGCAGGGGATTGATGCGCTCGCCCGCGAGCCGATCCCAGCGCCCCTCGAACGTGACCGCTTCCTCGGTCCAGAGCCGCCGCAGGATCGCGATCTGCTCGTCGCAGCGGCGCCCGCGCGTATGGAAGTCCTGGCCGAAGGCGGCGTAGTCCTCGGCGCGCGCGCCCACGCCCACGCCGAAGCGCAGCCGCCCGCCGCTGAGCCGGTCAGCCGCCCGCCGCTGAGCCGGTCGATCTCCGCCGCCTGCTTCGCCACGACCACCGTCCCCCGCGTGGGCAGCACGATCACCGACGGCACGAGCTCGATCGTCTGCGTGTGCGCCGCGACCCACGCCAGCAGGGTGAGCGGCTCGTGCACGTGGTCGACGCCCGCCGCCGCCACGCGGTCGGGCACGCGCAGGTGGGTGAACCCCAGTTCCTCCGCCTCGCGCGCGAACCGCGCCATGCCCTCGTGGTCGTCCCGCAGATCCCTCACGGGAATGGAGATGCCGATCCTCATGCCGTGCCTCCTTCAGTCGTCCTCAACGCGTCCGCTCGCGAAGGGTATCCCCCCTCGCGGCGCTCATCGCCCTGACCCTACAGATCGAATTCGATCTCAAGATGCTGGAGGCCGCGGACGCCGCCCTGGCCCGGGGGCGGGAAGGCGATGCCCTCGTTGGGCACGTCCGCGAGGCGCGGGTTCCGGAGCCGTTCCAGCAGGATGCGCGACGAGATGACGGACTCCTGCCGCGCCAGCGCGTAGCCCATGCAGAAGTGCGTCTCCTGCCCGAAGCCGAGGTGGCTGGCGACGCCGTCCTTCCAGTAGCCCGTGCGCAGCTCCTTCCCGAAGTAGAGGTCGTCGCGGAAGATGTTGAACGCGTCGGGGTCGCTGAAGACGCGCTCGTCGCGGTTGCCGGAGCCGAGCCCCAGCCAGGCCGTCGCGCCCACGGGCAGGACGCGCCCATGCAGTTCCACCTCGACCTTTGCGCGGCGGCGCTGCCAGTGGTTGGAGCCGTCGAAGCGCAGCATCTCCGTGAAGACGCGGTCCATCAGTTCGGGGTCGTCGCGCACGGCCTCGTACTGCTCGTCGTTGCGGAGCAGGTTCCACCACATCGCGTCGATGGCCTTGTGCGTGGTGTCGCCGCCGCCGACGAGCAGGAGGGCGACGTAGCCGCGCATCTGGTCGCGCGTCATCTTCGCGCCGTCCTTCTCGGCGTGGCAGAAGACGGAGAGGAGGTCGTCGCGCGGCGCGTGGATGCGCTCGTCGATGAGCGGGTCGAGGTAGGCGAACAGTTCGTCGCGCGCGGCCAGCCCCTTGCGGAAGAGCGCGCGCCCGTAGCCGTTGCCCGCGAAGAGGCGGTCGTAGACGGCCTCGAAGTAGTCGTTGTCCTCCTCCGGCAGCCCGAGCATCCCCGCGATCACGCGGATGGGGAAGCGCGCGCTGAACTGCGACACCAGCTCGACCTGCCCGCGCGCCGTCAGTCCCGCCTTCTGGTCGAATCGAACTGTTCGTCCGTGAGGTCGAGGCGGAGGACCGGCTGGCGGCGCGTGGCGTACCAGAAGTGCTTGCGGCCCTCGAACCGGTAGGCGCCCGCCTTGAGCAGCCCGGGGATGAAGGTTCCGGGGAGGCGAAGCTCGTTCCAGTGGGTCTTCACCCGTTCCGTGCCGGCGCGCCTGACGTGGGCGAGGGGGATCTCCAGCGGCGTGAAACGCAGGGCCAGGGCCTTCTGCCACCAACGCCGATGCGCCACCAACGCAATTCCACCCGCAGGGTGTCGCCGTCAAGGCTCAGGTGCATGGCCGTCCTCCCGTACGCGAACCAGGGTACCCCAGCCGCTTCCCGCCCGCACGCCAAAGCGCCCCGCCCGGAGGCGGAGCGCTCTCGTTCGGCCAGCCGCCGGTTCTCCCAACGGCCAGGAGCCAACGGCCAACAGCCGCGCGCCGAAGGCGCGCTACGCGCGCTTCACCTCCGCGTACTGCGGCGGGATCTCGTCGCCGAGCCACGACTTGCCCATGACGCCGTAGTGACGCCAGCTGACGCCGCCGTGGGCGGCCGCCTGGTGGGCGTCGCGCAGCTTGCGCTCCAGCGGGTGCTCCATGCGCGCCGCCGTGGTGCCGCCCAGGTTGTGGATGCGGTCGACGACGATGCGCGAGGACTGCGCGGCGTGGGTCGAGGCGAGGAGGCCCAGCCGCAGGAGGGGCCATTCGGGCACCGAGCGGCCGCCGTCGAGCGGCCCCAGGTTCGCCTCGATCTCCTCCTGCGTCTCCATCACGAAGGCGCGCGCGGCGCGCAGCGTCGCCTCGCACTCGGCCACGCCGATGTAGGCCTCGGGCTGGTCCTTCAGGGTCGAGCCCGACATCCACGGCGTCTTCACCATCGCCAGGTCGACGAGCGCGTCGATCGCGCCGCGCGCGATGCCGAGCGCCACCGCCGCCTTGTTGTAGGGCACCTGCGAGGGGTTGCGGTAGGTCGGGTTCTCCCAGTGCTCGGTCGAATCGAGCGCGTTCTGGGGGAGCAGGTGCTTCTCCGGGATGTAGCCGTCGACGATGCGCACGTCGTGGCTGCCGGAGCCGCGCAGGCCGGCCATGTTCCACGTGTCGACGGGCTGGAACTCGCCCCTCGGCACCATGAAGGAGGCGTCCGCCATCTCGCCCGTGTCCTCGTCCACGATCTCGGCGGCGGGGTTGAGGACGAGGTTCCAGGTGGCGTTGAAGCAGCCGCTCGCGAACGCGCCCTGGTAGGTCGTGCGCCAGCCACTGCCCTCGCGCTTCGCCTTGCGCCCGGGGAACTCGCCGTTGGGCGTGCCCAGCCCCGAGCAGACGAGGTAGTACCAGTCGTCGCAGATCTCGTGGGCGAAGGCGGGGTCCATCTGCCGCAGCACGAGCGCGTTGATCTCGGAGTTGATCTGCACGCACCAGCCGATGGAGCCGTCGATCGCGCAGGTGTCCTCGATCGCCTCGATCTGGCCGCGCGCGGTCATGTCCTCGCCGCCCAGCTCCTTGGGCAGGGTGTGGCGGTAGAGCCCCGCGTCGGCCATCGTCTTCGAGACCCAGTCGGGCAGGCGGCGCAGCTGCTGCGCCTCGTCCCCGCCCGCCTTGAGCTCCTCCCTGATGTTGGCGATGCGCTCCGCCATCGGCGTCTTTTGGAGTTCCGTGCTCCGGTCGAGGATCTCCTGTTGTACCATGTCCGCGTTCTCCCGCGTGCGATGTGCGCGGGGATACTACCGAATCCCGCCGCTGGCCAACAGTGAGGAGACCCCCGATGCCCGCCGCCGAGTACATCCCCGACGGCTACACGGCCGTCACCCC
This sequence comes from Tepidiformaceae bacterium, assembly GCA_963664025.2. Taxonomy (GTDB): domain Bacteria; phylum Chloroflexota; class Dehalococcoidia; order Tepidiformales; family Tepidiformaceae; genus UBA2991. The sequence continues at coordinate 1,036,697 of OY760861.2, forward strand.
CTACCTCGTCGCCGAGGACGCCGCCGGCCTCATCGACTTCCTCGTGAACGCCTTCGGGGCGGTCGAGCGGATGCGCATCCCCGGTCCCGATGACGGCATTCGCCACGCCGAGGTCGTGATCGGCGGCGACGCGATCATGCTGTGCTCCGTCGCGCCGCCTGAGTTCACGCTCACCACCGCGCACGTCAACCTCTACGTCGCGGATGTCGACAGCGCCTACGCCCAGGCCATCGGCGCGGGCGCCGCCTCCGTGCGGGAGCCCGCGAACCAGATCTACGGCGACCGTGGCGCGTGCATCACCGATCCCGCCAGCAACACCTGGTCGCTCTCCAGCCCCGTCGAGGACATCACCGAGGAAGAGGTCAGGAATCGCCTCAAGGCGGCGGAAGACGCCTGATCGGGCTCCCGTCCAGCGGTTCCCGCCGCGCCCGCAGGCGTATGCTTGCGGATCTCAATCCCCTTCGTTCGCCAACGGCCAACGGTCGCAAGGAGGCCCCCGATGCCCGAAATCAAGCCCATCCCCGACGGCTACACCGCCGTCACGCCCTACCTGCGCGCCGCCGACGGCCCGGGACTGCTCGACTTCCTCGTCAACGCCTTCGGGGCGGTCGAGCGGATGCGCATCCCCATGCCGGACGGCTCGCTCGCGCACGCCGAGGTCGAGATCGGCGGGGCCGCTATCATGCTCGCTTCCGGCGGCCCGGAGTTCCCGCCCCTCGTCATGGCCATCCACCTCTACGTCGAGGACGTCGACGCCGCCTACGCGCGGGCGGTGAGCGCGGGCGCCACCGCCGTCGCCGAGCCCGAGGACCAGTTCTACGGCGACCGCATCGCGCGCATCCTCGACCCCGCCGGCAACGAGTGGTCCATCGCCACCCACATCGAGGACGTCACGCCGGAGGAGCTGATGCGGCGGATGGAGGCGGCTGGGGAGGGGTAGGGGTCAGTCCGCGAGGCGGACCTGGAAGTCGGCGGGGTCGAGGCCGGCGTGCTCGATGATGATGCGCGCGTTGCGGATGTGATCTTCTGCGCTGTAGTTGGCTTCCAGCCAGAGCGCCCCCACCTGCTTCGGGTTGAAGAAACTCTTGCCGGTCGGGTGAACGGGTTGGGCCGCCACGAGATACCGTTTCTTGCCGTGGGGGATGGGGCACTCGCGCGGGGTTAGCTGCCCGGCTTCGTTGAGCCTGCGGGTGATTTGTTCCGGAACGTGTCCCCATCTCGTGAGGCTGACGGTTGTTCCGTTGGCGAATCGAACGTGCGTCGGTGGACTCTTGAACCGCCCCGCCATGACAGCGGGCAGCGGAATCCAGGCCCCTTCGCTCTCTGTTCCTCGCGGCTCATGCGAGGACTCTTGGCGGCTGAGCGTGTGCACCTGCTTTGTGGCGGGCGATGCGGCGTGTGTTCTCCTGCTCAAAGGTCTCCTCACACTCGGCGCATCGCCACTCTGGCGTTGGGCTTCTGGTGCCGATGCTGATGCCGTCCTTGGCGCCACGGGCCTCTCTGCTACCTGCACTGTTCCCGTCGCCGCGCCCATCCGCCATAGCGCCAGCGCCTTCAGGCACGCCTCCGCGGGCGCGTCCTGAACGAGGTCGAATTGGGTGACCAGCTTCTCGTGCACGGCGACCTGGCGGAACGTCTCGTAGATGGCCCAGCGCCGCCCGTCGCTGACGCAGAAGTGGGGCGTCCCCTGCTCGACGCAGTAGGCGATGCTCTGCGACAGTCCGTCCTCGAGCGGACGGTCGAGTCGCTTCGCCTCCACCATGACGGCGGGCTTCCCGTTTTCACCGAGGAGCGCGTAGTCGGCGCGCCCGCCGGAGGCCGAGTACTCCGGCACGACCAGCGAAGGGTCGCTCGTATCCCAGCCGAGTTCCCGCAGCAGCGGGTCGATGAGCGCGTAGCGCGTCTGCGCTTCGCTTGTGCGAAGCGTGTTCCCGTGCGCCTCAATGCGCCCGCGCAGCGTCTCGATCGTCTCCAGCAACTCATCCAGCGGCATGGCGTCGTACTATACGCCCGCCTCGCCTCCCAACAGCCCATCCGCTTGGATCACGGGTTGAGCACCCGGTCAGGGTCGGACTCGGCCTCCCACTCGACATCGATGGGCGAGATGATGTCGCCGTGGATCTGGATGATGTCGCGGTCGCGACCGAACCAGTCCACCGGCTCCGGCTCGCAGGGGCCCAGCTTGGCCACGGGCTTGCCGCGCTTGGTGATGACGATCTCCTCGCCGCTTTCGGCGATCTCGTCCATGAGCGCGAGGCACTTGGCCTTGAACTCGGACGCCGTCATAGTGCGAGGGCCGTTGCCGGTCGCGTTCTCCGCCATCATCGCGCGCGCCCCCGTCGATGTGACCACCAGCGTAGCGCAACCTGACCACTTCCGCGCATCCCCCAAGAGCCAAGGGCCAAGAGCCAACAGTCCGCCCACTCCCGCCCGCGTATACTCCCGCGCACACCTTTTCCCCAGGAGCGCCCATGCCCCCCCTGCGCGTCGGACTCATCGGAAGCGGCGGCATCGCCCGCGCCCACATGGACGGCCTCACCAACCATCGCGACGAGGTCGAGCTTGTCGCCGTCTGCGACATCCGCGAGGAGGCGGCCGCCGCCTACGCCGCCGACGCGGGCGTCGACCCGAGCGCCGTCTATACCGACGCCGCCGAGCTGCTCGCGCGCGACGACGTGGACGCGGTCGACATCGCCACGATCCACGACCAGCACGCGGCCAACGCCATCCAGGCCGCGCGGGCGGGCAAGCACGTGCTCCTCGAAAAGCCGATGGCCTGCTCCGTGGGGGAGGCGCGCGACATCGTGGCCGCCTGCGACGACGCGGGCGTCACCTTCATGGTCGCGCAGATGCTGCGCTACCTGCCGCACTACCAGAACGTGAAGCGCATCATCGAGGCGGGCGAACTGGGCGACATCTGGGCCTGCCGCGCCGATAGCTGGTTCGGGGCCGCCCTCCCCCAGACCGTGACCCGCGACGACTGGTGGGGCTTCGACGGCAAGCGCAACGGCGGCGGCAGCGTGATGATGGTCAGCACGCACCAGGTGGACCTGCTGCGCTACTTCGTCGGCAACGTCGTGCGCATCACCGCGCGGACGTGGGGCGACCACCCGCTGATGCGGAACGGCGCCGAAGACCGCGCCGCCGCCACCTTCGAGTTCGAGAACGGCGCGATGGGCACGCTCCTCTCCAGCTACAGCGCGCGCACGCCGTGGATGTACCAGTCCCTCATCATCGGCACGAAGGGCACCATCTACACCGTGCCGGACCTCGAGGGGAACGTGGTCGACCAGCACCACGCGCCCGCCCGCCTCGCCTCCGAGGCGCGCGAGGCGAAGCCCGGCCACAACGGCTTCCACGCCTTCAGCGAGGTCGGGCCGGACATGGAGGGGCTCGTGGGGGACAACCCCTTCACGAACGAGATCGTCCACTTCGCGCGCTGCATCCGCGAGGGCAAGGAGCCGATCAGCAGCGGCCGCGACAACCTGAATACGATGGAGGCCGTCCACGGCGTCTATGCCGCCGCCGAGGCGGGCCGCACGATCGAGGTCGCGGACCTGTAGGGCTCCCGCCTCAGCCCCAGTGGCCGGGCATCGGCGGGCTGTTCCAGACCTCCGCGATGCGCCCGTCCGCGACGCGGAACACCTCGATGCCGCAGATGCGGAGTTCGTCCCCGGCGACCTCGGCGGGGACGCCCGACTGCGCCAGTTCCGTGCCCGCGGGGCCGGTCATGTTCCAGACCCAGGTCACGTCGCGCCCGTCGCTCGCGAGCAGCAGCGTCTCGAAGCGGAGGCTGCGCCCGTCCGCCGCCGTGCCCGCCGCCCGCTCGCCCGTGACGCGCTCCAGCTGCTCGGCGTGGCTCATCACGCGCGACCGGCCCGCGTCGTGGCGGACGTAGGGGTCGGCGCAGAACTCGGCGACGGCGGAGGGGTCGCCGCGGTTCCACACGCGCTCGACGTACTCCGCCACGATCGCGCGCGCTTCATCGCCGGGCATGGGCGCAGTGTCGCACACTTGCGCCCGCGCAAGCCGGTATCATCGCGCCGCTACTTCCCCAACCGGAGGCCCCGCATGGTCCGACAGGAGATCATCGAGCGCCAGGAGGCGCTTCACGACACGCCCATCCTCGACCGCATCGCCAACATGCGCGAGGCGCTCGTGCAGGCGGGCGACGAGGCCCAGCAGCTGCGCCACATGCCCGCGTGGGCCGTGCAGGAGATGGTCGATGCGGGCATCTACCGCATGGTCGTGCCCGCCGAGCTCGGCGGCGAGGACCTGCTCGCGCGCGAGCAGATCGAGGTCATCGAGGCGTCCGCCGCCATCGACGGCTCCGTGGGCTGGTGCGTCCAGATCAACTCCGAGATCAACGCGCTCGTCCTGCGCCAGATGGACCCGAAGTTCGCGCACGAGGTCTGCGACGACTGGGAGTACCTCGTCTGTTCCGGGCTGGGCACGCCCAACGGCCCCTTCCCCGGGCGCGAGGCCACGCGCGAGGGCGACGGCTGGCGCGTGACGTACCAGGGCGCCTTCGCGAGCGGCTGCCACAGCGCCACCTGGAACCTGATCCTGACGGGCGAAACGATGGACCCCGCGACGGAGAAGCCCGCCGAGGCGGCCTTCATGATCCCCAGGGGCGAGTTCGAGATCGTCGATACGTGGGACATGGCGGGGCTGCGCGGCTCCGGCAGCCACGACGTGCGCATCGTCGGCTACGTGCCCCCCGAGCACTGCCTCCCGCAGGCGGCGCTCGCCTCGACCAAGACGTGGGAGAACCCCACCTACCGCAATCCCATCCAGGTGCCCTACAACAAGGGCGCGGTCGCCCTCGGCATCGCCCGCGGGGCGCTCGACGAGTTCACCACCCTCGCGGTGACGAAGACGCCGTGGGGCGCGGGCTCGCTCCTGAAGGACCTGCCCGAAGCGCCCGTGCGCCTCGGCGAGATGGAGGCGACGTGGGCCGCCGCGCGCGCCTTCCTGATGGAGACGCAGGACGAGATCGAGGCGGACCTCGGGCCGCTCGACGGGGGCAAGGAGTACCCGGAGTGGCCGCTCGCGCGGCGCGGCCTGCTCGCCTCCACGCACGCCGCCCAGTCCTGCCGCCAGGTCGTCGATATCATCCACAACACGGCGGGCACGACGGCCAGCCGCATGAGCCACCCGCTGGAGCGCAAGCTGCGCGACGCGCATCAGGCGGCGGCGCACGGCGGCGTCAGCTGGCGGCACTACGGCAACCTGGGCCGCACCTGGCTCGGCGAGGATCCCCCGCCCCAATACGCCACCCCCACGAGGGCCTAGAGGAGGACGCGCATGGTTCGCCCAGAGATTATCGAGCGGCGGGACGCTGTCCGGCGGACGCCCATGCTGGAGCGCATCGGCGCGATGCGCGAGATGCTCGCGCGGGCGGGCGACGAGGCGCAGGAACTGCGCCACCTGCCCGAATGGGCCTCGAAGGAGATGGCCGATCAGGGGCTCTACCGCTTCGTCCTCCCCGAGGAGCTGGGCGGCGAGAACGTGACCGCGCGCGAGCAGATCGAGAACGTCGAGGCGGCTTCCGCCATCGACGGCTCCGTGGGCTGGTGCGTGCACATCAACTCCGAGATCAACGCGCTCGTCATCCGCCGCATGGAGCCGAAGTTCGCGCACGAGATCTGCGACGACTGGTACGTGCTCGTCTGCTCCGGGCTGGGGCCGCCCAACGGGCCCAACCCCGGGCGCAAGGCGCGCCGCGAGGGCGACGGCTGGCGGCTCAACTACCAGGGCTCCTTCGCCAGCGGCAGCCACAACGCCACCTGGAACTTCGTCATGGCCTCGCAGGTGACCGACGAGGACACGGGCGAGACGCCCGTCAACTCCTACATGGTCCCGCGCGGCGAGTTCGAGGTCGTCGATACGTGGGACACGGCGGGGATGCGCGGCTCCGGCAGCCACGACGTGCGCATGACCGACTGCTACGTGCCGCCGGAGCACTGCCTGCCCGAGGTCGCGCTCGCCTCCAGCGAGATCTGGGAGAACCCGACCTACCGCAACCCCACGCACGCCGTCTACAACAAGGCGGCCTGCGCGCTCGGCGTCTGCCGCGGGGCGATCGACTCGTTCGTCGATCTGGCCAACGTGAAGACGCCGTGGGGCTCCGGCTCGATGCTGAAGGACCAGCCGCAGGCGCAGTACCGCGTGGGCGAGGCGGAGGCGACGCTGCAGGCCGCGCGCGCCTTCGTGATGGAGACGCAGGACGCGCTCGAAGCGCACCTCGGGCCGCTGCCCTCGCGGGGCGGGCGGCTGACGCCCGACTGGGAGCACGCGCGGCTCGCCCTGCTCGCCTGCGCCCACGCGGCGCAGTCCTGCCGCGAGGTGGTGGGCAGGCTCAACAACACCGCCGGCACGACGGGCAGCCGCATGGACAGCCCCCTCGAACGCAAGCTCCGCGACGCGCATCAGGCGGCCACGCACGCGCTGATTTCGTACCGCCACTACGAGAACATCGGCAAGACGTGGGTCGGCCACGACCCGCCGCCGAACTACCGCGAGCCGGAGCGCGCGTAGGGCGGGCTGTTGGCTGTTGGCTGTTGGCTGTTGGGGGAAGGCGGGGCCGCGGCTACTCGATGCGTCCGCCCTTCTCAAGGTTGTGCCGGGCGCAGAGGATGCGGACGTTGTCCACGGTCGAACTGCCGCCCCGCGAGAACGGAAGCTCATGGTCGTAGTGGATCTCGTCGCTGGCCCCGCAGAGCACGCACTTCCCGCCGTCCCGCAGCCAGACCGCCTTCTTCACGGCGGACGGGATCACCCGCGTGGGCTCCTTTCGCTGCGGCGTCGCCGCCGAGGCGCCATCCGCCGCCTTGAGCCGGAACAGGTACACGCGCCGCCCATCCGAAACCTCGGGCCACGCGTCCATTAGGTGAAAGGCCCCGTTGTAGACCCACATCCCCCGCAGAATCTTCTCGTAGACCCGTACCAGTTCCGGCGGCTCCGCTCCCGCCGCTTCGAAGAAGCGCCCGTTCCGCGTCAACCGCCCGCCCGGCGTCCTGAGCTGCTGGTCGGCCATCTGCGGATCGGGCGCCTGTCCGCGGGGCACGTTGTGGCCCTGATAGACGATGACCGTGCCCTCTTCCTCGATCCGGTCCGCGTAGGTCGCGCCCTGCTGCTGGCTCATGAGGATGACGCTGTGGGTTGGGCGCAACTGGAAGTTCATGCCCTGCTGAAGGCTCGTGCCGCCTTCCTCTTGGCACATGTCGAAGTAGGTGATGACCGTGTCCGGTTCGAACGGCACTGGCGGCGCTCCTGACGATCCGCCGCCAGGATGCCAGGGGGAGCGTCTACGCGCGCGCCGTCAGTACCGGGTCGCATGGATGCCGCTGAGCGAAGCGGTTCGCTCAGGCGCGGGACTCGCCTGCCCGCATCGGAGAAGTCTGCGAGCACGCCCAGCAACTGCATCTCCTCCGTGCCCTCGCTGTAGAGGTAGTCGAAGCAGGTCACGGGGTCGTGTTTCCACATCACTTTGGCCATTTGCTCCTGTGTGTCTTGCCACCCCACATAGCCGCCGCAGCGGTTGCACTCAGCGCCGTAGCCGCCGTCATCGGGGAAGACCGTGAAGAAGGTCGAGCCATCGGGTGCGGGCCGCTCATCGGGCTCGTGCTTCTTAATCGAGACATGGATACGCCCGTCGGGCGTCGGGTGCTGCCGGTAGGTGTAGTGCGCTTCCGCCATGCGTCGCCTCCGCGCGGAAGCTTACCGGACGTGGAACAGGTGTGCTACCCCCTATGTCCCCGAGCGCTCTCCCCAGCGCGGCCAGCTCGTCCGCGAGCCAGCGGCGGGAGAGGGTGGAGGTGGGGACGGACGAGTTCGAGCCGTGGTAGGCGCCGGGGTAGACGTGGAGTTCGACGGGGACGCCGGCGTCGGCCATGGCGCGCGCGTAGGCGACGTCCTCGTCGACGAACAGGTCGAGGTCGCCGACGTTGACGTAGGCGGGGGGCAGGCCGGCGAGGTCGTCGGCGCGCGCGGGGGCGGCGTAGGGCGAGACGCCGTCGCCGCCCGCGTTTCCGGCGAGGTAGGCGTCCCAGCCGGCGAGGTTGGACTCGCGGTTCCAGGTGCGCTGGTCCGTGACGGCGTGGCTGCTGCGGGTCACGTTGCGGTCGTCGAGCATGGGGTAGACGAGCAGCTGGAAGCAGAGCGGGACCTCGCCCCGGTCGCGCGCGGCGAGGGCGACGCCGGCGGCCAGCCCTCCGCCCGCGCTGGCCCCGCCGATGGCGATGCGGTCGGGGTCGAGGCCGAGTTCGGCGCGCGCGCGCCAGAGCCACGCGAGGCCCGCGTAGCAGTCCTCCAGCGGCGCGGGGAAGGGGTGCTCGGGGGCGAGCCGGTACTCGACGGAGGCGACGAGCACGTTGAGGTCGTCGGCGATCTTCGCGCAGAAGGGGTCGTTCATCTCGACGTTGCCCATGACCATGCCGCCGCCGTGGATCCAGTAGAGGGCGGCGGCGGGCTGGGGCAGGCCCTTGGGCCGGTAGAGGCGCACGGAGACGTCGGGGTCGCCCGCGGGGCCGGGGACGGCGCGGTCCTCGATGGCGACGCTGGCGGGGAGGACGGGCTGGGGGAGGGCGGCGCGCATCTCGGCCAGCCGCGCGCGCGTGCCGGGGATGTCGGACCAGTCGCGCTGGGGGCGGGGCATGCCCTCGAAGACGGGGCGGTGCTCGTCGTCGATGCGGCTGGCGATGTCGATCGGGGCTACGTCCATGGCGTCCTCCTCGCGCGCCCGCTGGCGGGACGCGGGCAGTCTACGCCGCCCCGCCGACGCCCTGCTCGCGTACGATGGCGCGCATGGGAACGCTCGACGGGCGCGTCGCCATCGTCACCGGGGCGAGCCGCGGCATCGGCGAGGACGTGGCCCGCGCGCTCGCCGCCGCGGGCGCGAAGGTCGCCGTCGCCGCGCGCACGGAGGAGGTGCGCGACAAGCGCCTGCCCGGGCACCATCCACAGCGTCGCCGCGAGCATCGCCGCGGCGGGTGGGGAGGCGCTGGCGGTGCGGATGGACGTGCGCGACCCCGAGAGCATCGAGGCGGGCGTCGGGCGGGTGGCGGAGGAGTGGGGGCGCGTCGACATCCTCGTGAACAACGCGGCCATCCTCGTGCCGGGCTCGATCGAGACGGTGCAGCCGCGCCACCTCGACCTGATCTGGCAGATCGACCTGCGCGGGCCGCTGCTGCTGCTGCGCGCCTGCGTGCCGCACCTGAAGGCGGCGGGCGGCGGGCACGTCGTCAACGTCTCGTCGCGGGCGGGCGTCTTCCCCGGCCCCGGCCCGTACGCGGAGACGCGCGCGAGCGGCGGCTTCTACGCGATGGTGAAGGCGGGGCTGGAGCGCTACTCGCAGGCGCTGGCGATGGAGCTGCAGGACGACGGCATCGCCGTGAACGTGCTCTCGCCGATCGGGCGCATCCGCACGCCCGGCAACATCTGGGCGGAGAACGACCCCGAGAACCCGACGCTCGAATTCGAGCGCGCGCCGCACATGGCCAAGGGGACCGTCTGGATTTGCGAGCAGCCGCCGCGCGAGTTCACCGGCCACATCCTCTTCGACGAGGATCTGTGCGCGGAGAAGGGCCTGTAGCGCCCGGCGTCTAGCGCGTCAGGTCGGCGATGTCGGGGCCGCCCTCGGTGGCGACGACGCCCGCGGCGCGCAGCGCCTCCACCTCGTCCGCGCCCATGCCCAGCAGTTCGGCCAGCACCTCGGCGGTGTGCTCGCCCATGCTGGGGGGCGGCCCCGCGATGCCCGTCTCCGAGCGCGAGAGGCGCACGGGCGTGTTCGCGACGGGCATGGCGCCCGCCACGGGGTGCGTCACCTCGCGGATCATCTCGCGGTGGCGCACCTGCGGGTCGGCGACCACGTCGGCGATCGTGTTCAGGGGGCCGCTGGGGATGTCCGCCGCGAGGAACTCGCGCAGCCAGTGCTCGCGCGGCTGCCGACGGAACGCCTCGAAGAGGAGCGGTTCGAGGGCGGCGTGGTTGGCCGTGCGCTTGGGGCCCGTGTCGAAGCGCGGGTCGTCGATCAGGTCGGTCACGCCCAGCAGCGCGCAGAGGATGGGCCACTGCTCGTCGCGGAAGGCGAGGGCGACGACGATCCAGCCGTCCGCCGCGGGGAACGCCTGGAAGGGGGTCGCGCTGGGGTGGCGCGTGCCCAGCGGCTTCGGGGCCTCGCCCGTCACGAAGTAGCGCATGATGGCGTTCTCCAGCACGCTCACCTGCGCGTCGAGCATGCTGATGTCGATGGCCTGCCCCTCGCCGCTGCGCTCGCGCTCGTGGAGCGCCGCGAGGATGCCGATGGCCGTGTAGAGCCCCGCCACGATGTCGCCGTAGGAGACGCCCGGGCGGACGGGGTCGCCGTCCGGCTCGCCCGTGATCGACATCACGCCGCCCATGCCCTGCACGATGATGTCGACCGCCGGATGGTCGCGGTAGGGGCCCGTCTGCCCGAAGCCGGAGGTGCTGGCGAAGATGAGGCGCGGGTTGCGCGCGCGCAGCGTCTCGTAGCCGATGCCGAGGCGGTCCATCGTGCCCGGCGTGAAGTTCTCCATGACCACGTCGGCCTGCTCGGCGAGGCGGAGCAGGAGGTCGCGGCCCTCCTCGCGGGTGAGGTCGATGGCGATGGAGCGCTTGCCGCGGTTGATGCTGAAGAAGTAGCCGCTCCAGCCGTTCTGGTAGGGGCCGCTGGTGCGGGCGACGTCGCCCCACGGCGGGCGCTCGACCTTGATCACGTCCGCCCCCAGGTCCGAGAGCGCCATCGACGCGAACGGCCCCGAGAGCACCCACGTCAGGTCGAGGATGCGGATGTCGTCCAGCGGCTTCGCCACGGCCCGCGAGTATACGTGCGGAGGCGGCGGGCGTTCCGCGCTCAGCTCAGCCAGCGGTTCCCATCCGGGCGGCGGCGAACCGGTGGACCACGTCCAGCGCGAGCTTGGTGAGCAGGAACAGGACCACGAGCGCCATGACCGCGGCCAGCGCCGCCGGGTGGTCCCCCAACCAGGCCGATTCGAGGGCGAGGTACCCCAGTCCGGGCACCCTGAAGAGCATCTCCGCAATCATCACGGTTCCAAGGATCGCTCCCACCTGAACGACGAGCGCGGGGATGACTGCTACCAGCGAACTGGGGAGTACGTGCCCAAACACCACCGCTCGCTCGCGCTGCCCCTTCGCTCGCGCCGTCCGCACATAGTCGGAGGACAGCATCTCCAGCGTTGAAGCGCGCATAACATGCGCCAGGGAGGCCGCGCTTGCGACGGCCAGCATCATCGCGGGCCAGATCATGATCTTCAGGTTCGCGAGCGGGTCGTCCTCGAACCTGACGTAGTCCCACTGGGGTGACCATCCCCACCAGATTACGGGCAGGGTGAGCGCCAGACTCCCGATCCAGAAGTTGGGGAGGGAGCTTCCCACGCTCGTCGCCACGCGCAGGAAGCGGTCCAGCCGCGTGCCCTGCCTGATGGCCGAAACGATGCCCAGGGGAACGCCGATCAGGGCCGCCAGCAGCAGCGTCAGCAGCCCAAGCTCCGCCGTGACCGGCAGCCGCGATCCGAGTTCATCTGCTGTGGAGTTGCCAGAACTGCCATACAAAGCCCCAAGGAAATACGTAGGGCCGAAGTCGCCCCGGAGCGCGCCCCAGACCCATTCGCCATACCGCATGAGGAGCGGCTCGCCGAACCCGAATCGCTCAATGATCGCAGCGAGGGCCTCTGCGCTGTACTCACCGAACATCAGGGCGTCACGGAGTTCTGGGCGCCCAAGGAGTAGCGCGAACAACAGGAAGGAGATGGCGAACGCCATCAGCGGGACCGCGATCAGGCGACGGACCAGCCAGCCTCGCATCGCCAGCAGCGTCCGCAGGGGCCTGGCGAGCATCGCGCGCCCCCTAGCGCTGGCCGCGGAGGCGCGGGTCGAGGGTGTCGCGGAGGGCGTCGCCGAAGAGGTTGAAGGCGAGCACGGTGACGCTCAGGGCGAGGCCGGGGAAGATGGCGATCCAGGGGGCGCGCACGAAGTAGGTGCGGTTGCTCCCGGAGAGGTCCGCGCCCCACGAGGGCGTGCCCTGCTCCACGCCCACGCCGAGGAAGCTGAGCGCCGACTCCGTGAGGATGGCCGCGGGCAGCGTCGTGCTCATCACGATCAGGAGCAGGCCCACGAGGTTGGGGAAGATGTGGCGCCACATGATGCGCGTCTCGCTCGCCCCGATGACGCGCGCCGACTCGACGTAGACCGCCGCGCGCTGCTCCAGCACGTTCCCCCGCATGATGCGGAAGATGACGGGCGTGAACACGATGCAGATCGCGACCACGAGCAGGAACTCCTCCGCCGCGAGCACGACCCCGAGGTTGGGTAACTCGTCCCGCAGGGAGGCGTGCAGGGTGAGCGCGAAGAGGATGGAGGGGAAGGCGATGAGCACGTCCGCCACGCGCCCGAAGGCGAAATCGACGGGGCCGCCGAGGTAGCCCGCGATGAGCGCCAGGGCCGTGCCTCCGAGCGCCGCCACGATCACCGTGGCCAAGCCGATCTTGAGCGAGACGCGCCCGCCGTAGAGCACGCGCGACCAGACGTCGCGGCCCTCGCGGTTCGTCCCGAAGAAGTGGCTCGCGCTCGGGCCTTCGAGGATGGGCGTGACGCCGAAGCCTTCCGGGTCGCTCGTGCGCAGCACGGGGGCGGCGACCGCGCCGAAGACCATGAGGATGATGAGGACCGCGCCGATCGTGCCCAGCCGCTGCTGGCGCACGAAGCGCAGCACGCCCGCGAAGCGCCGCTCGGGCGGGCGCACCGCCGCCGCGCTCAGGGCCGCCGCCGCTTCGCTCTCGCTCATCAGTACCGGATCCTGGGGTCGGCGAACGTGTAGATGACGTCGACCGCGAGATTGACGATGGTGAACATGAAGGCGAACACCATGATCGCGGCCAGCGCCACGGTGTAGTCGATGGAGACGACCGACTCGAACACGAGCAGGCCGAGGCCGGGAATGCCGAAGATCTGCTCGGCGATGACGGAGCCGCCGAGGACCGCCCCCAGCTGGATGCCGATGACGGTGATGACGGCGATCATGGAGCTGCGGAACACGTGCCGCAGGACGACCGCGCGCTCGCGCAGGCCCTTCGCCCGCGCCGTGCGCACGTAGTCCGAGTAGAGCGTCTCCAGCATGGAGGAGCGCACGATGCGGGCGACGTAGGCGGCGGTGGCGATGGCGAGCGTGATGGCGGGCCAGATGACGATCTTGAGGTTGCCGAGGGGGTCGTCCTCGAAGCGCACGTACTCCCAGAGGGGCGTCCACGCCCACCAGATCGCGGGTAACGTGATCACGAGCGTGGCCACCCAGAAGTTGGGCACGGAGATGCCCGAGATGGTGACGATGCGCAGGAAGCCGTCGAGGAACGTCCCCGGTCTGATGGCGGAGATGATGCCCACGGGGATGCCGATCAGGGCCGTCAGCAGCACCGTCAGCAGCCCGAGTTCGGCGGTCACGGGCAGGCGCGACCTGATCTCGGGCGTGACCGGGCGGCGGTTCTTGAGGGAGATGCCGAAATCGCCCTGGAGCGCGTTCCAGGCCCAGTCGCCGTACTGGACGAAGAAGGGCCGGTCGAGGCCGAACTCCTCTTCGAGGCTGGCGATGGCCTGCGCGTTCTGGTCGGGCGAGACGAGCCCGAAGCCGGTCAGGGCCGCGTTCCCGGGCCGCAGGAAGAGCAGCCAGAACAGCAGCAGCGACATCCCGAACAACATGAACGGGACGGCGATCAACCGGCGGGCGATGTAGGCCTGCATGTTCGGCGGACTCCACGGGCGCCGGGTGAGCGTTGAGGCCCGCCCGGCGCCCGCCGTGGACTCCCTAGCCCTTGATGAACATGTCGTGCGTCCGGTTCAGCAACCCCCCGAGGAGGACGTCGTCCTCCGGGAAGTTCCCGACGCGGGCGTTGTAGACGACCCAGCTGTGGCCGGGCACGGGCAGGTTGATGCCCGGCACCAGCTCGTCGAGGGCGAAGAGCTGCATCTCGCGCATCTTCTCCAGGCGGACGGCGGGGTCCACCTCCTGCGCCTGCGCGGCCGTCAGGTCGATCAGCTTCTGGGCGTTCGCCACCAGGCTCGCGTCCGGCTGGTCCACGCCGAAGCTCCACGAGACGCCCGCGAAGGCGTCCGGGTTCATCATCGTCATGTTGTAGATCTCGGGCGTCGTGCTCGCGTTGTAGGGCACCACGAACAGCTCCCATTGCTTGATCGGCTCGCGCGCCCGCGCCACGTACGTCGTCACGTCGTGGATGAGCGGCTCCGCCGTGACGCCGAGGTTCTCCTCCATCTGCCGCGCGAGGAACTCGGCCAGCGTCGAGCCGCGCGGGTCGATGCTCGTCTCGATGCGGATGTGGTCGACCTCGGTGCCCGAGGCCTCCCAGAGCTGCCGCGCCTTCTGCGGGTCGAACGTGCGGTACGACTTGAGCGTCTCCTGGTCGAGCGCGAAGCCCGGCAGGGCCTGGCCCACGGGGCCGTCGTAGACGCCGTCGCCCGCGTAGAGGGTGGCGATCATGGCGTCGTAGTCGATCGCCAGCGAGACCGCCTCGCGCGCGCGCCGGTCGGTGAACTTGATGTTGTCGTAGGCGAGGAAGCGCGCTTCGGTCGAGGCGACCTCCTTCGCCACGAAGCGGTCGTCGCCGGTGAACTCCTCGAACTCGATGCGGTCCGCGATCGCGGGGATGTAGTCGATGTCCCCGGCGAAGAAGGCCGCCTTCACCGCCGCGCGGTCCACGATGATGCGCGTCTCGTGGCGGTCGATGTAGGGATCGCCCTCCACGAAGTGGGTCGAGGGGTTCTCGTGCCGGTAGTAGTCCGGGTAGCGCGCGAGGGCCACGCCCGCGCTGTCGCGCTGCTCGATGACGTAGGGGCCGGCGCCCGCGTCCAGTTCCTGCACGTTGCCGTTGGCCTGCTGCTCCAGCAGCGCCCTGGAGACGATGCCGAAGGCGGTGGAGGCCATGAGCACCGGCGCGGAGGCGGCGGGCGCCTTCAGCGTGACCTGCGCGGTCGATTCGTCGACCGCCGCGATCGTGTCCATGAAGCCCCAGTTGGCCTCGTTCACCTGCGAGCCCTGGTCCGCGAGCAGGGCGGGGAAGCGGCTCCACGTGCTCGCCACGTCCTCCGCCGTCACGGCGCCGCCGTCGTGGTGGAAGGTCATGCCCGGGCGCATGGGGAAGACGATCGTGAGGTTGTCCGGCTGCTCCATCGCCGTCGCCGCATCGAACAGGAACTCGTTGGTCGAGACCTTGTAGAGATGCGTGTGGTTGTAGATGCGGGCCAGGATCTCGTTGTTGTTGATGACCTTCAGGCCGGGGTCGATGCCGTCATCGACCTGCGTCTTGCTCTGGCGGAAGGTTCCGCCGGGCGCCGCGCCGCCGGCGGGCGCTTCCGTCGGCGCTTCCGTCGGGGCCGCGGTGGCGGCTGCCGTCGCGGTCGCCGCCGGCTCGGCGTCATCATCGTCGTCGTCGCCGCACCCGACGGCGATCAGTCCCGCCGAGCCCGCCGCCAGCGCCGCGCCTCCGATGAGGAAGCCGCGCCGCGATCGCCGGCGCTTCCAGTAGCGCCCCCAATAGCTCTCTCGCATGATGCTCTCCCGGGTGCAGATTCGGCGGCAGTCTAAGTCAATCGGGCAAGGCCCGTCAGCACGTTCGGCAAATCCTGAGTAAGGCGCGTCCGCGCTATCATCCCGCCATGCCCGCGATCGACTGGCACCGCGTGGCCGCGCCGGACGACCTCGACGAGGGCGACGTGAAGACCGTGCTCGCGGGGCGGAACGTCGTCGTCCTGACGCTGTGCGGGGGGCGCTACGGGGCGCTCGACAACCGCTGCCCGCACGAGAACGCGCCCCTCGGCGAGGGCTTCATCGAGCGCGGCTGGCTCGTCTGCCCCCTCCACCAGTACGAGTTCGACCCGCACGACGGCCATCCCTCGCCCACCTACGAGGAGGGCCCGCCCGCCTACCCGGTCGAGGTGCGCGACGACGGCGTGTACGTCGGCATCGAGGACTTCGCGGCCAGCTACGGGGAGGCGCGGCGGGCGTTCGTCGCCGCCACGGAGAGCGCCATCGCCGTCGTCGGCGCGACGGAGGGCGCGCGCGAGGCGCTCATCGACTGGCGCCGCGCCGCCGTCACGGGCACGGAGGTGGAGCCGCCGGAGGGGATGCCGCGCGCGGTCGATGCGGCGGAGTTGCCGAACGCGCTCGCCATCGCGCGCGCCCTGCGCGCCTGGCACGACTCGTACGAGGCGATGCGCGTCGCCTTCAACCGCATCCCGCGCGAGGAGCGGCCCTCCGTTCCGCGCCCGCCGCCGAAGTACCCCGCGCCCCAGACCGCCTCCGTCCCGCGGATGACCTTCGGCTAGCGCCATGACCGAGCCGGACGGAAGCGGGCTGAAGCGGCGCGGGCTGGGCCGGACCGGCCTCACGGTCCCCGAACTCGGCCTCGGCGCGATGGACACGCCCACCTCCCCCGCGGGCGGCGACACGCTGCGCGCGGCCATCGAGGCGGGCGTCACCTTCATCGACACGGCCCGCGAGTACGCCGGCAGCGAGCTGCTCATCGGGCGGACGCTGCGCGAACTGGACGCGCCCGCCGATCTGTGTCTCGCGAGCAAGACCTTCAGCCGCACCGCCAACGGGGCGCAGTACGACATCGACCGCTCGCTGCGAGCGCTGGGCCGCGAGCGCATCGCCCTCTACCAGTTGCACGACGTGTCCACGCCCGAGGCGTGGGAGGCGGTGATGGGCGGGGACGGCGCGCTCGCCGGGCTGCAGACGGCGCGCTGGCGCGGCCTCATCGACCACGTCGGCATCTCCTCGCACACCGCCGCGATCGTGCGCGAGGCCATCGAGTGCGGCGAGTTCGACACGGTCATGCTCGAATACTCCGCCTTCTCTCCCGCGACCGCGCCCCTGATCGAGCTGGCCGCGGAGCGCGGCGTGGGCGTCATCGCCATGCGGCCCGTGGGCGGCTCGGGGCGGACGAGCGCCATGCGGGGGCGCATCGCGGAGGGCTACGACGGTCCGCTCACGCCCGCCAACCTGCTCCGCTACGTCTGGTCGAATCCCGGCGTCTCCGTCGCCATCCCCGGCGCGCGCCAGCCCGATCGCATCGCCGCCAACGCGGTCACCGCCGCCTCCTGGACGCCGATGGACGAGGCCGAGCGGCGCGCCCTCGAAGCGGAGGCGGCGCGGCTCTACTAGCGCTCGCGGGGGCGGCCCCGTAGCCGTGCGCGCCCGCCTCGCCTACCCTTGCGCGAGCGCTCCCGCCGAGGTGCCCATGTCCCGCGTCCCGCGTCTCCTGCTGCTGGCCCCGCTCCTGCTGCCGGCGGCGTTCGCCCTGGCATTGACGGACGCCCCGCCCGCCGCCGCCGGGGAGCCGGACGAGGTCACGCTCACGCTGCTCCACAACAACGACGGCGAGTCCTTCCTGCTCCCCCTGACCAACACGGTCGAGGCGGACGGCGTCACGGTTGATCTGCCCGTGGCCGGGATCGCCGCCTACAAGGCCGTCGTCGAGCGCGAGATCGCCGAGGCGCGGGCGGCGGGCCACGCCGTCCTCAACGTCTATGCGGGCGACGCCTTCCTGCCGGGCGCGACGTTCCTCTGCGGGCAGATGGATGGCAATCCGCTTTTCAACGCGGTCGCCCAGCGCGCCATCCCCTACGACGTGCACATCATCGGCAACCACGAGTTCGACTCGCTGCCGGACTTCCTCGCGCGCTTCATCCGCGCCTTCGGCGACCAGCCCTTCCTCAGCGCCAACCTCGACTTCTCCGGCGAGTCCGCCTTCGGCGATCTCGTCGATGGCGACGGCCTCATCGAGGGCGCGCCCGAGGATGGCCGCGTGGTCGCCCGTGCGCTGATCGTGACGGACGAGGGCACGGGCGCGCGCTTCGGGCTGGTCGGCGCGACGACGCCCCGCCTGCCCCACATCTCCGCCCCCCGCAACGTGCGCGTGACCCCGGACCTGGCCGCGACCGCCGCCGCCGTCCAGGCCGAGATCGACCGCCTCCACGAGCGCGGCGTCACCCGCATCATCCTCGGCGCGCACATGGAAGGCGTCGCGCCCGCCGTCGCGCTGGCCGCCCTCCTGCGCGGCGTGGACGTGCTCGTGGCGGGCGGGGGCGACGAGGTCGATGACCTGCTCCAGAACCCCGCCGTCGATTCCGCCCTGCAGACGCTCCCCGGGGAGCACGCCGCGGTCGAGGGCGACTATCCCGTCGAGGCGACCGACGCCGCGGGCCGCACCGTCTACGTCGTCACCACGACCGGCCACTACGAGTACGCGGGCCGCCTCGACGTGGTGTTCGACGCCGAGGGCGAGGTCGCGCGCGTCGTCTCCGCGAGCAGCTATCCGCGCCCCGTCGTCCCCGCCAGCGAGGCGGCGGCGGCGCTGGGCTTCGCGGGCGCGGTCGGGAAGGACGCCGGTCTCGTGGCCGAGGTGGAAGCGCCCCTGCGCGCGTGCCTCGACGGCTTCGCGGCCACGGTCGTCGCCGCCACGGAGGTTCCGCTCGACGTGTCCAGCGAGAGCCTGCGCACGCGCGAGAGCAACGCCGGGAACCTCGTCGCCGACGCGTTCCTCCACGCCTACGACCGCGCCGCCGCCGATCTCGGCCTGCCCGCGCGCGGCCCCGGCAACCCCGTCATCGCCGTCCAGAACGGCGGCGGCATCCGCCAGAACGCGGGCGACGTGCTGCCCGTGGGCGGGGCCGTCCCCGGCGACATCTTCCTCGCCAACACGTTCGACGTGCTGCCCTTCGCCAACACGGTCACGCTCGTGCGGGACGTTTCGCCGGCCGACCTGAAGGCGGTCTTCGAGCTGTCCGTCTCGCGCTATCCCGACGCCGGGCACGGGGGCTTCCTGCAGGTGGGCGGCATCGCCGCCGTCTTCGACCCCGCCCGCCCCGCCGGGGAGCGCGTCGTCAGCCTCACGCTCGATGGCGGCGCGGCCATCGTCGCGAACGGCGCGGTGGTGGCGGGAGCGCCCGCCGTGGGCGTCCTCACCAACGGCTTCATCGCCGCCGGGGGCGACGCCTACGCGATGTTCGCGGCGAACCCGGACCAGCTCCAGATCGCGCCCAGCTACGAGGGGGCCTGGCGCGACTACCTGGCCCACCTCGGCACGATCCGCGCGGACGATCCCCGCTACGCGCCCGGCGGCGAGGGCCGCCTCGTCTTCCTCGCGGTCTCGCCCGCTCCGGCGGACACGGGCGCGGGTCTTGCGTCCGCGAGCGCGCCGCCCGCCGCCGTCGCGACGGCGCTCGCGCTCGTTCTCGCGTCTGCGCTGGGGGCGCTCGCACGGCGGCGGCGATCCTGGCGGCGTGGAGGTTGAGCGTGGACACGGGCTTCGTCTCGCTGGGCGACAACCTGCCGCATCCGCATACGGGCGAGCGGCTCAGCCCGCAGGCGCGCTTCCGCCAGTTGGTCGAACTGGGCGCGCTCGCGGAGGAGCTCGGGTTCCGGTCGTACCACCTCGGCGAGCACCACTTCAGCGACTACATCCTCTCCTCGCCCACGCCCATCCTCGCCGCCGTCGCGGAGCGCACGACGCGCCTGCGCCTCTCCACCGCCGTCTCCCTGCTGCCCCACCACGACGCCGTGCGGCTGGCCGAGGACTACGCGACCGTGGACGCGCTCTCGGGGGGACGCGCGGAACTCGTCGGCGGACGCGGCGTCTATCGCGGCCACTACGCCCAGTTCGGCCAGGACCAGGAGCGCTCCGCGGAGATGCTGGCGGAGTCGGTCGAGCTGCTGCGCCTGCTCTGGACCGAGGAGGACGTGACGTGGTCGGGGGCTTTCCGCCCGCCGCTGGAGGGCGTCACCGTGCACCCGCGGCCCGTGCAGCGGCCCCACCCGCCCATCTGGCTCTCGGCCAGTTCGCTGGAATCCGTCGACCGCGCCGTCGAGCTCGGCTGCCCCATCGTCATCCCCACCGTGTCCGTCGGCGTGGAGGCGCCGCCCGCCATGATCGCCCGCTACCGCGAGGGCTGGGAGCGCGCGGGCCGCGATCCCGGGGAAGGGCGCGTCGCCCTCCACGTCCACTGCCACGTGGGCGCGGGCTCGACCGCGGAGGCCGCCGAGCGCTGGCGTCCCTTCCAGAGCGGCTACCTCTCGTGGGTGCTGCGCGACGTGGCGGGCGCGAGCGGCCCGCTGCCGCCGCACTTCGAGGCGCTCGCCACGCCCGAGGCGCAGGCCGTCTGCGGGAGCGCCGCGGACGTGGCCGCTGACCTCGAACGCCGCATCCGCGCGGCGGGCGGCGTCGACCTGCTGCTGGTGCAGATGGACCAGGGAGCGCTCCCGCCGGAGGAGGTCGCGGAGACGGCCGCGCGCTTCGCCACGGCGGTCCTGCCGCGCCTGCGCGAGCGTCTCGCCTCCGGCTGAGCGCGGCGCGCCGCACGTGGATCGTTAGCGGGCTCGTGTCACGCTTGCGGGGCCAGCCGGAGGGAGCGCCCGTGACGAACGCCCAAGCCGCCGATCGCCCGTGCCTCGACGCCGACATCGAGGGCGCGGTCAACCTGCGCGACCTCGGCGGCTGTCGCACCGATGACGGCCGCGCCGTGCGCTCCGGGCGGGTGTATCGCTCGGGGATGCTGCACCACGTCACGCCCGCCGGGATGGCGGTCCTGCGCGACCGCCTCGGCGTCCGCACCGTCGTGGACCTGCGCAACGAGCAGGAGTTGCGCGCGGACGGGGTCTCGCCCTTCGCGGACCACGGCATCGCCTGGCGCAACGCGGCCATCGGCGGCGAGACGGTGATGACGCCGGAGGAGCGCCGGGAGCGCTTCCACGCGCTCGCTTCCGGCGAGGTGGACTGGAGCGAGTCCTACGCGGGGATGGCGGGGCGCGCCCCGGACGCCTTCCGCGCGTTCTTCGAGATCGCGGCGGACGCGGCCAACGCCCCGCTCGTCTTCCACTGCACGGGCGGGCGCGACCGCACGGGCGTCGCCGCCGCCCTCCTGCTCGCGACGCTGGGCGTGGACGGCGAGACGATCGCGCGCGATTACGCCCGCACCGGCGACCTGCTCCAGCCGCACGTCGCGCGCTTCGGGAGGCAGATGGAGGCGCTGGGCATGGACCGCGAGGCGTGGGCGAAGCTGCTCGAAACGTCCGCCGACGCCATGCGCCGCTTCCTCGCGTGGCTGCGCGAGGAGCACGGCGGCGCGGAGGCGTACCTGCGCGCCGCGGGCGTAAGCGCGCCCACGATCGAGGCCGCGCGCGCCCATCTGCTGGCTTAACTCGCATCTACCCAGGCGGGGACATGGGGTATCATTTAATCCACCAGTAGACAGAGGAGAGATTTCATGCACGCAGTCCGCGACCTGCGCTACCTGGCCATCGTTGCGATCCTGTCCATCGCCGCCGTGTTCGTCCTCGCCGCCTGCGGCGACGACGACGACGCGCCCGAACCCACCGCCGCGCCCGCCACGGAGGCGCCCACGGCGACGGAGGCGCCCGCCACGGCGGCGCCCGCGCCCACGCTCCGCATCGGCGTCATCCTGCCCGAGACGGGCGCGCTCGGCGCCTACGGCGTGCCCATGATCGGGGCCGTCCGCCTCGCCGAGGAGGACATCCTCGCCGCCGGCGGCAATATCGAGGTCATCTACGGCGACAGCGGCACCGACCCCGACGTCGCCACGGAGACGGCCAACCGCCTGCTGGGCGAAGGCGCCCACGTGATCGTCGGGGCCGCCGCCTCGGGCATCTCGCAGGCGATCATCCAGCGTCTCTACGACGAGGGGATCCCGCAGTGTTCGCCCTCGAACACCTCGCCGAACTTCACCGGCCAGGCGAACGCGGGCTACTACTTCCGCACCGCCCCGTCGGACGCCGCCATGGCCCTCGTCATGGCGGACACGGTCGCGGAGGCGGGGGCGACGCGCGTCGCCATCCTCGCCCGCGCGGACGACTACGGGACGGCGCTCGCCAGCCTGCTGGAACCGCGCCTGGCCGAGCTCGGGGCCGAGACGTCGAGCATCGTCTACGACCCGCAGACGGCCACCTTCGACGCCGAGATCGGGAACGTCCGCAGCTTCGGCCCGGACGCCATCGTGCTCATCGTCTTCGACGAGGGCATCGCGCTCATCCGCGGCCTGCTCGAAGCAGGCTACGACCCGTCCACGTTCTTCGGCTCCGACGGCGTCTACCGGCCCGATCTCTGGGAGGACATCGACGCCGACAATCCCCAGGTGCTTGAGGGCATGACGATGTTCGTCGCGAGCGCGCCCAGCGGCCCCGTTATCGACGAGTTCAACACGCGCCTCGAAGCCGTCACCGAGGGCAACCTCGCCTTCGCCCCGCAGTCCTACGACTGCACCGTCATCCTCGCGCTCGCGAGCAGGGCCGCGGGCAGCACCGACGGCGACGCCATCATCGCCGCCGTCAGCGAGGTCACGAGCGGCGGGAGCGAGTGCACGAGCTACGCCGACTGCGCCGCCGGCATCGACGCCGGAGAGGACATCGCCTACGTCGGCAAGGTGGGCGCGCTGGCGCTCGACGCCGGGGGCGACCCGACTATCGCCATCTACACCGTCAGCCGCTTCGAGGGCGGTGAACTGGTCGAGGTGACGACCCAGTCGTTCGACCTCGCCCGCTAGGCGGGGCGTTCGGCGACGCCTGAACGGGGGGCGCGGCCATGACGGCGGCGCCCCTCTTCGCGTCCCGCCCCCGTCTCGGTCAGTCCCGCGCGCGGGCGCTGAGGGAGCCCAGGTAGAGTTCGACCACGCGCTCGTCGTTGAGCAGGTCCGCGCCCGCGCCGCTGTAGGCGTTGCGGCCCTGGTCGAGCACGTAGCCGCGATGCGCGACCTGCAGGCAGCGGCGCGCGTTCTGCTCGACCATCAGCACGGAGACGCCCGCGCGGTTCACCTCGAGGATCTGCTGGAAGACCTCCTCCTGGTAGCGCGGCGAGAGGCCCGCGGAGGGCTCGTCCAGCAGCAGCACGGAGGGGTTCATCATGAGGGCGCGGCCCATGGCCAGCATCTGGCGCTCGCCGCCGGAGAGCGCCCCCGCGCGCTGCCCCGCCCGCTCCGCCAGCAGGGGGAACAGGTCCGCGACCGCCGCGAAGCGCTCGCGCCACGCGCGCGGCTCCAGGAAGAGCCCCATCTCGAGGTTCTCGCGCACGCTCAGGCGGGGGAAGACGTTGTCCGTCTGGGGCACGTAGCCGATGCCCTCGGTGACGAGATCGTGCGGCTTCTTGCCCAGCATCGAGCGGCCCCGCAGGAGCACGTCCCCTTCCCACACCCCGACCAGCCCGAAGGCCGCCTTCAGGAGCGTCGACTTGCCCGCGCCGTTGGGCCCCACGATGCCCGCGATCTCGCCCTCGAACAGGCTCAGGCTGCAGGTGTTGAGGATGGGCACGCCGGGCAGGTAGCCGGCCACCAGCGCGCGCGCCTCCAGCAGCGGTTGCCCCTCAGTCATCGTCCGCCTCCTCCGCTTCCCCGCCGCCGTCGTCGCCGATCGCGTCGCGCGCGCGCCCGAGGTAGGCGTCGATCACGTCCTCGTTCGCGACCACCGCTTCCGGCGTCCCCTCGGTGAGGATGCGGCCCTGCGCCATCACCACCACCCAGTCGCTGATGTCCATGACCACGTCCATGTTGTGCTCGACGAAGACGATGGTGACGCCCTGCGCGTTGAGGGCGCGGATGTGCTCCAGCAGCGATTCCGTGAGCGCCGGGTTCACGCCCGCGGTGGGCTCGTCGAGCATGACCAGGCGCGGGTCGGCCATGAGCGCGCGCGCCATCTCCAGCAGCTTGCGCTGTCCGCCGGAGAGCGTGCCCGCCTGCTCCCCGGCCATGTGGGCGATGCCGAACTGGTCCAGCAGTTCCAGCGCGCGCGCCTCCACGCGCGTCTCCTCGGGGCGCCAGAGCCAGCGCAGGAGCGCCCGTTCGAGCCGCTCGCCGCGCTGCGTCTGCGCGGCCACGGCCATGTTTTCCAGCACCGTCAGCCGCGAGAGCGACTTCGTCAGCTGGAAGGTGCGGACCATGCCCAGCCGCGCGATGCGGTGGGGCGCGCGCCCGTTCAGCCGCCGCCCGTCCAGCCGCCACGTTCCGCGATCGGGCTGGTCGAAGCCCGTGAGCAGGTTGAAGAGCGTCGTCTTGCCCGCCCCGTTCGGCCCGATGATGGCGGTGATCGCGCCGCGCTCGATTTCGAGGTGGTCGATGTCGACCGCGCGGATGCCGCCGAACGTCTTGAGCATCCCGAACGTGATCAGGATGGGGTCGTCCTTCAGCCGCCCCGGCGGGGCCGCTTCCAGCGCCGCTTGCGTCAACTCCGGCCGCACGGTCGTCACGTCGCTCATGTCCCCAGGTGCAGGTTCCTGCGTCTCCCGAAGATGCCTTGCGGCCGGAGCGCCATCAATCCGACCAGTCCGAGGCCCATGAGCGCGACGCTGATGGCGCCCTCCGCGCCGTCGAGGAAGTCGGCGAGGGCGTTGGGCAGCCAGCCCTGCCCCGAGAGCTCGCGGATGAAGGATTCGACGCCCTCGCGCAGGAACCAGAACAGCATCGCCCCCACGACCGGCCCCACGGTGGTGGCGAGGCCGCCCAGGATGAGCGCCGCCCAGGCGAAGAACGTCACCTGCGGCTCGAAGTTCTCGGAGCCCACGCCCGATTGCTGGAGCGCGTCGATGACGCCCGCGAGCCCGCCGATGACGCCCCCGATGACGAGCGCCTGCAGCTTGTAGGCGACCGTGTTCTTGCCGAGGCTGAGGACGGCGTCCTCGTCCTCGCGGATGGCGCGCACCACCCGCCCCCAGGGGCTGCGGATCAGGCCCAGCACGAGCGCCGAGCAGAGGATCACGAGGATCCAGGCGACGAGCATCACCCACAGCTGGTTCGACGAGTAGGTGAACGTGCCCCAGCCGAAGCGCCCGTCGGGCAGGAAGTTGAGGTCGTAGAAGCTGTTCGCGATCGTCTGCAGGCCGAACGGCCCGCCGGTCACGTCGACGGCGGGCGAGGAGCGGATGAGGAGGCGCAGGATCTCGGCGGCGGCGATGGTGGTGATGGCGAAGTAGTCGCTGCGCAGCCGCAGGGTGGGGAGGCCCAGCGCCAGCGCGAAGGCGACGCAGAGGCCCAGCCCGAAGGGAATCCCCAGCCAGAGCGAGCCGCCCCAGGTGGCGACCATGATGGCCGTGCCGTAGGCGCCCAGCATCATGAAGCCGACCTGGCCGAAGTTGAGCAGGCCCGCGTAGCCGAAGTGCAGGTTGAGGCCGATGGCGGCGAGCGCGAAGATCGCGGCCTGCGGCCCCAGCCCCGCGCGCGCCGCGTTCCCGAAGATGACGTCGAACTCCATCTAGCCGATCCGTTCCCGCTGGCCGAGCAGCCCCTGGGGGCGGAGCAGCAGCGCGAGCACGAGCACGCCCAGCGCGAACACGGACTTGATCTCGGGGCTCGCCCAGACGGTGCTGACCTCGGTGACGAGGCCGATGAGGAGGCCGCCCACCATCGCCCCGTAGGCCGTGCCCAGCCCGCCCAGCACCACCGCCGCGAACATGAGCAGCAGCAGGCGGAAGCCCATCAGCCAGTCGACCGCCTCCACGGAGCCGAAGAAGACGCCGCCCACCGCCGCCAGCGCCGCCCCCGCCACCCACACGATCAGGATCACGCGGTCCACGTCGATGCCGGACGACTCGGCCAGGTCGGGGTTGTCGGCGACGGCGCGGATCGCCTTGCCCGTGCGCGCCTTCTGCAGGAAGACCGCCACGGCCACGAGGATCACCGCCGAGAGGACCATGATCGTGAAGTCGCGGGGCGTCACCGCGAACGGCCCGAAGGTCCATTCGGCCTGGAGCGCGTAGTCGACGTAACGCTCGCGGTCGGGGCCGAAGAACAGCAGCAGCACGTGCCGGATGAGCAGCGACAGCCCGATCGTGACGACCATGAACTGGAAGCCGCCCAGCCGCCGCGCGCGCAAGGGGCGCAACAGCGAGAACTCGACGCCCCCGCCCGCGGCCCCCGCCACCAGCACCGCCAACGCCCCCGCGAGGATGAGGGGCGCGCCGAAGGTGTCCGCGTTGAAGTACCAGGCGAGGATCGCGCCCAGCGTGACCAGCTCGCCGTGGGCGAAGTTGATGAGCCCGGTGAGCCCGAAGATGAGCGACAGGCCGATCGCGCACATGGCGATGATGAGGCCGAACTTGATCCCGTTGAGGACCGCCTGCGCGAGCTTCTCCCCGATCGTCGGGCCGCGGCTGGCGGGTTCGCCCAGCGCGAAGATGAGGGGGCGCGAGCGCCCCGCCGTCACCGTCACCTCCAGCGTGCGGCGCTCGGGGTCGCGCAGGGTCACGCCCTCGGGGAGCGTATCCGTGTCGATGGTCGCGCGGTAGGCGCCCGGACCGGGGAGCGCGATGCGCCACTTCCCGTCCGCGCCGCTGACCGCCTCCCCGACCGGCTCCCCGTCCGTATCGGTGACGGCGATGCGGACGCCCTCGACGGGCTCGCCGCCGAAGCGCAGCGTGCCCGAGAACGCTTCCTCGCCGTCGCCGTCCTGGGCGTGGGCCGTGCCGAAGAGGAAGAGGGAGCAGACCGCCACCGCGATCAGCGCGATCGCGCTGCGGAACGAGCGGGCGTTCGGCAAGGTCGCACCCCTTCCGCTGGCTGGCTTGTTCGCAAGTATAGGGATGCCGCCGCGCCCGTGGCTGGTGACGGCGCTTACGCCCGCGCCGCGCGGCGCCGTCGCGCGCACCCCCGATTCCCCCGCGGATTCGCGGGAGAGCGCTCAAAGGGCCTTGCCATACGCGGTTCCATGCCCCAGTATTCGTCTCACCTTGTCCCCAGAGTTAGGATTGACTAACTCAGAGAGTGAGTGACCACGTTGACTGACGCCGTTTCCGCCGCCCCGCGCCTCCGCTTCCGGCGCGCCGTGACGCTCCTCGTCCTCGCGGCGGCGCTCGCCGTGGCCGCCCTCGCCGGCTGGGCCTGCTCCGGTGAGGAGGAGACCATCACCGTCTACTCGGGGCGCAGCCAGAACCTCATCGGGCCGCTCCTGGAGCGCTTCGCCGAGGACACCGGCATCGACGTCGAGGTCCGCTACGGCGGCTCCACCGACCTCGCGCTGCTGCTCCAGGAGGAGGGCGACAAGACGCCCGCCGACGTCTTCATCTCGCGCAGCCCCGGCCCCATCGGCTTCATCGCCGAGCGCGGCCTGCTGGCCGAACTCGACGATGACGCGCTCGCGCTCGCGCCTTCCAGCCCCTCCGGCTACTGGGTCGCGCTGACGGGACGGCAGCGCGTGCTCGTCTACAACACGGAGCAGTTCGGCCCCGCCGACCTGCCCACCTCCATCCACGAGTTGACGGAGGAGCGGTGGCTGGGGCGCGTCGCCATCGCCCCGACGAACGGCTCGTTCCAGGACTTCTTCACCCTCTTCCGCATCAGCGACGGCGACGAGGCCGCGCTGGCCTGGCTGAAGGCGATGCACGACGGCGGCGCGCCCGTCTACCCCAACAACGTCTCCATCGTGCAGGCGGTGGCCCGCGGCGAGATCGAGATGGGCCTCGTCAACCACTACTACAACGACCGCATCAAGGTGGAGGACCCATCCACGCCCAGCGAGAACCATCGTTTCCGCGAGGGCGATCCCGGGGGCGTCACCATCGCCACCGCCATCGGCGCGACCGCCTCCGGCGACAAGGACGTGGCCCAGCGCCTCATCCGCTTCCTCACGAGCAAGGCGGCGCAGGAGTATCTTCGGCAAATCCAACTTCGAGTACCCGCTCGCCACCGGCGTCGAACTGGAGGGCGTCAACTCGCCGCCGCCGGACGGCATCCACGTGGGCCAGTTCGACCGCCTCGGCGACAGCCTCGAACGCACCATCGAGTTGATCCGCGAGGCCGGCTTCGAGCCATAGGCGGCGCTCGCCGCCTCCTCGTCCCCGTCCTCGCGACGCTCCTGCGGGCGGCGCTATCGCCGCCGCTGACAGCCTGCGCGCCGGCCCGTGCGACGCGCTAGCATGGCGCGGTGGCGAAGCGACCGGCGCGCGCGATCGGCCTCCTCCTGCTGGCCCTCGGTCTCGGCTCCCTGCTGCTCTCGCAGTGGGCCGCCCCGACGGAGGCGAAGGGCGACTACGTCGGCGTCCTGCGGATCGACGGGGCCATCGACGCGATCAGTTCGCGCTACCTCTCGCGGGCCATCGGCAAGGCCGAGGGCGACGAGGCCGTCCTCATCGTCGTCGAGCTCGACACCCCCGGCGGCCGCCTCGATTCCACCCGCGAGATGGTCGAGACGATCCTCGAATCGCGCTCCCCCGTCGCCGTCTACGTGTCACCCTCGGGGGCGCGGGCCGCCTCGGCGGGGACGTTCATCACGGCCGCCGCCAACTTCGCCGTGATGGCGCCCACCACCAACATCGGGGCCGCCTCGCCCATCAGCGGCTCCGGCGAGGACCTGCCCGAGACGCTGGGCCGGAAGGTGCTGGAGGACACGCGCGCCTTCATCCGCGCCATCTCCGAGCGGCGCGACCGCAACGCCGAGGCGCTGGAGGCGACGGTCACGGAGGCCCGCGCCTACTCCGCCGCGGAGGCGCTCGACCTCGGCGTCATCGACCTCATCGCCGCCGACCTGGACGGCCTGCTCCGGCAGGTCGACGGGCGCACCGCGGAGACCGCCGCCGGCCCCGTCGTGGTCAACACCGAGGGCGTGGCCGTGCGCGAGATCAACAAGAGCCTGCTGGAGAGCTTCCTCGGCGTCATCGCCGACCCGAACGTCGCCTTCCTGCTGATCTCGCTCGGGAGCATGGCGCTCTTCATCGAGTTCCTGGCGCCCTTCTTCGGGCCGGGCATCGCCGGGATCATCATGCTGGCGCTCGCCTTCGTGTCCTTCGGCTACCTGCCGGTGAACTGGGTGGGCGTGGCGCTCATCCTGATCTCGATGGGCCTCTTCTACTTCGAGATGGAAGCGCCGGGCATCGGCGTGTTCGGCGCGGGCGGCGTGATCGCCTTCCTCGTGGGGGCGTTCCTGCTCTTCGGCGGCTTCTTCGGCTCGTCCAATCCCCTCGACCTCACCGTCGACATCAGCCTCTGGCTGATCATCCTGATGACCGTCGTGGTGGCGGGCGGGACGCTCACGCTCTATTTCCTCGTGCGCGAGGGCGGGAGCGCGGGCGCCTACGTGACCGCCGGGGAAGCCGCCCTCGTCGGGGCCCCCGCGGTCGCGCTCTCCGACCTCAACCCCACGGGCCGCGTGCGTGTCGAAGACCGGGAGTTTTCCGCTACGATGGAGGAGGGGCAACGCGTTCGCGCCGGCGCGAACGTTCACGTCGTCGCCG
This sequence comes from Tepidiformaceae bacterium, assembly GCA_963664025.2. Lineage (GTDB taxonomy): Bacteria > Chloroflexota > Dehalococcoidia > Tepidiformales > Tepidiformaceae > UBA2991. The sequence continues at coordinate 1,065,970 of OY760861.2, forward strand.
TTTACAGCGGCAGGACGCTCAAGGTGTCCAGCGAGCCCCCGCCGTCCGGGCGGCGGGGGCGGGGGCTCCCCGGCGCGTTCGCCGATCGCATCCGCAAGGCGTTCAGGAGGTAAGCATGGCGCCCATCATCCGCGTGGCAGGCCCGAACGAGGCGTTGATCAGGTCCGGAGGCGGCTCCGCCCCGAAGATCACCGTCGGCGGGCGGGTCATCGTCATCCCCATCTTCTTCAAGGCCCAGAACCTCTCGCTCGAGGTCATGACCCTCGCCGTCGAGACCGCGAAGGTCTACACCAAGGAGGGCGTGGCCGTGACCGTCGACGGCGTCGCGCAGGTGAAGGTCGCGCGCTCGGAGGAGGCCATCCGCACGGCGGCGCAGCAGTTCGTGGGCAAGCGCCAGAACGAGATCGCGGAGGTCGCCCTGCAGACGCTCGAAGGGGCGCAGCGCGCCATCCTCGGCACCATGACCGTCGAGGACATCTACCAGGACCGCGAGTCCTTCGCGCAGAGCGTCGGCGAGGTGGCCGAGCCGCACATGGCGAACATGGGCCTCGAAATCGTCAGCTTCACCATCCGCGACATCCAGGACGACCAGGGCTACCTCGACGCCCTCGGGCGCAAGCGCACGGCGGAGGTGACCCGCGACGCCGAGATCGGCGAGGCGGAGGCGCAGCGCGACGCCTCCATCAGGCGCGCCGAGGCGGAGCGCGACGCCCGCGTCGTCGAGGCCCAGGCCAACCGCGACCAGGAGACGGCCAAGTACGACGCGGAGACGCGCATCGCCGAGGCCGAGCGCGACTTCAAGGTCGAGCAGGCCCGCTACCAGCAGGAGACCAACGCCCGCCAGGCGGAGGCGGAACTCGCCTACGCCCTCCAGGAGGCCGTGACGCGCCAGGAGATCCGCGAGCAGGAGGTCCAGATCGAGGTCGTCGAGCGCACGAAGCAGATCGAGATCGAGGCCCAGGAGATCCTGCGCCGCGAGCGCGAGCTGGAGGCGAACGTGAAGCGTCCCGCCGAGGCCGAGCGCTTCCGGCTGGAGACGATCGCCGCGGGCGAGAAGGCGCAGGTCGTGGCCCAGGCGGAAGCGGAGGCGGAGTCGCTCACCCTCAACGGCAGCGGCGAGGCGAACGCCATCCGCGCGCGCGGCGAGGCCGAGGCGGACGCCATCCGCGCGCAGGGGCTGGCCGAGGCCGAGGCCATGCGCATGAAGGCCGACTCCTGGAAGGAGTACGGCCAGGCGGCCATGATCGACACGCTCCTGGAGTCGCTCCCGGAGGTCGCCTCGTCCGTCGCCCAGCCGCTCGCCCAGACCGACCGCATCGTCATGATCAGCGGCGGCGAGAACGGCTCCATGGGGGCCAGCAAGCTCACCAACGACGTGACGAAGGTCGTCTCGCAGCTTCCCGACCTCGTCGAGAGCCTGACCGGCATCGACATCCTCGGGACGCTCAAGAACCTCCCGCGCGTCGCCACCACCGACGGGCGCGGCAATGGCGCCGCCGCCCCGGCCCCCGCCGAGCCCGAGCCCGCGGCGGAAGCCTCGGACGAAGGCGAGGCCGCCGGGGAGCCGCCCGCGGAATAGCAGTAGCGCCCGCCGTCTGCCAGGCGCACGATGCCCCTCCGCGCTGCGCCGGAGGGGCATCGGTGTGCTCCGCGGACAGCGCCTAGGCGGGGACTTCTTCCTCTTCGGTCTCGGCTTCTTCGGGCGCGGCGGGCGCTTCCGAGGGGCGCTCCAGCGGGACTTCGACGATCATCTCCGTGTACTCGCCCGGCTCGGAGTTCACGTGGATCTGGCCGCCGTGGCGGCGCACGATGTCGTTGGACATCGACAGCCCCAGGCCCGTGCCCTGGTCCGTCGGCTTGGTCGTGAAGAAGGGGTTGAAGATCTTCTCGATCACCTCGGGCGGCATCCCCATCCCGTTGTCCTTGATGCGGATCTCGACGTGGTCGTCGCGGCGCTGCGTGCTCAGCCAGAGCGTGGGCGTGTAGGGGCCGCCCACCGCCTCCGCTCCCGGCGTCGCCGCGCGCCGCTCGTTGGTGGCGTAGCAGGCGTTGCTCACCATGTTCAGGAAGACGCGGCCCAGGTCCTGGGGGATGACCTCCACCGCTCCCGTCTCCGGGTCGTACTCCTCCTTGATGTCCAGCTGGAACTCCGCGTCCGTCGCCCGCGCGCTGTGGTAGGCGAGCTTGGCGTGTTCCTCCACCAGCCCGTTGATGTCCGTCTCCAGCCACTCGCCCGAACTGCGCCCCATGCGCAGCATGTTCTCGACGATGCGGTTCGCGCGCAGCCCGTGCGAGCGGATGCGTTCGAGGTTGCTCGTGAGGTCGCCCGTGATCTCCTCCACCAGCGACTTCTGCTCCTCGTTCAGCTCGATGCCCTCCTCCTCCAGCACCTCCTGCAGTTCGTCCAGCAGTTCGCCGGAGACCTCGGAGAAGTTGTTCACGAAGTTGAGGGGGTTGCGGATCTCGTGGGCGACGCCCGCGGTCAGTTCGCCCAGCGCCGCCAGCTTCTCGCGCATCACGATCTGGTCCTGCGCCTTGTTCAGTTCGCCCAGCGTGCTCTCCAGTTCGACGTTCTTGTCCTGGAGTTCGTTGGCGAGCTGCTCCACGAGGTTGAGGCGCTGGGCCTCCAGCGAGTTGCGGCGGAAGACCTCGAGGGCGGCGGCCATGTCCGCGACCTCGTCGCGTCCCTCCATCTCGACCGTCGTCTCCAGGTCGCCGCCCGCCATGCGGCGCATCCAGCGCACGAGCATCTCCAGCCGCGCGAGCAGGGTCCGCCGCAGGAGCGCGACGATCACGATCGCCCCCGCGAGGCTCACCCCGCCGATGATGGCGAGGAGCAGGCGGCCCGTGAAGATCGCTCCCGCCGAGGCGTCCGTCGCCTCCTGCGTGTTCGCCTGCGTGAGGCTCACGAGGCTGTTCACCTCCACGACCACCTGCAGGGAGTCGCTGCGGCTGGTGGCGAGCAGGTCCTGCTGGCGCGCCGCCAGTTCCAGCTCCTCCTTGAAGACGGCGAACACGCTCTCATCGCCCAGCCCGAGCGCGAACAGCCGCGCGAACACCGGCGTCGCCGCCTCGTGGAAGGCCGAGCCCTCCAGCGTCCCCAGGTTGCGCTCGATCAGGCTGGCCGTCGCCTCGAAGCGCTCCTTGAGCGGCTCGATCAGCGAGGCGTCCGAGAGCGTGAAGGCGTTCGCCAGCAGCTCCGTCGCGATGTTCACGCTCCCCTGGATCTCCGACAGGCGCCGGTAGCGGACCAGCTCGTCCTCGGTGAAGTACTGCGAGCGGGGGGCCGCGGGCTCCGCGAGGTCGCGATAGCCCGTGAGCGTGTAGAAGAACTGGTCGTCGATGGCGGGGGCGAGGATGTCGTCCAGCTGGGCGCGCACGGCGGCCAGTTCCGTCTGCAGCGCCGCCCGCTGTTCCGCCAGCGCGAACGAGCCGGACGTCTCCGTCTTGAGCGCCTCGATGTCGCCGATGAGCTGGTCGCTGTGGGCGCGGATGTCCGCCACCAGGGTGGCCCCGTGGCTGTCGTGCTCGTGCGTCATGGCCTCGGCGTCCGTTCCCTGGTAGCGCGCCTCCAGCAGCGCCAGGTGGCCCTTGAATTCGAGGAAGACGCGGTCGATGTCCGCGGAGATGCGGGCGAACTCCTCCCGCGTGCCGGCGGCGATCAGGTTGGGGGCGGCGGCCGTCAGCTCGCCGCTGTACTGGGCGACGCCGAAGGCGGCCGCCAGTTCGGGCACGCTCCCCTCGTTCACGCGGCTCTGGGCGCTGCCCACGCGATCGAACGAGAACCAGCCCACGAGGCCGGCGGCGAAGGTGAGCGCCACCGCTCCCCCGATCGCCAGGTAGAGCTGGGTCGAGATGCGGTAGCGGATGGCCAGCAGGCGCTTCAGTCGGTCAACCATCCCGCTTCTCGCAGTGTTTCGATGTCGCGGAGCGATTCAATGGCATGGTACCGCTCGCCGGGCCCGATGACCGTGAGGAACACCCGGTCCGAGCCCTGGTTGTCCGTTTCCCCGTAGCGGAGGGCGAAGCCCTCGATGTCGAGCGACTCCGCCGCCCGCAGGCTGGAGAGGAAGCAGGCGCGGTCGAGTTCGCGCCCGCACATCTCCAGCCCCATGATGGCCAGCCGTCCGGCGAGGTAGCCCTCCAGCGAGACGAAGCCGGGGACGGCGCCGGGCGCGTAGGCGGCCAGCGCCCGCTGGTAGGCGGCGACCACCGGCAGGGAGCCGTCCCCGGGGAAGGGCACCACCTGCGTCACCAGCACGCCCACGCCGTCGGGCCCCAGCTCCCGCGCGAGCGCGTTACTGCCCACGAACGAGACGTTGAGGAAGAGGGCGTCCATCTCCAGCAGGCGCGCCCACTTGATCATCTCCGCCATGGGCTCGTAGGCGCCGATCATGATGACGGCCTCGGGGTCGCCCTCGCGCAGGTCGAGCAGCGCCGTCTTCACCGCCGAGGTGTTGCGCGTGTAGCGCCCCACCGCCACCGCCGTCTCGCCGCGCCGCGCCAGCGCCTCCTGCACGCCGTTGTAGCCGCTGCGCCCGTAGGAATCGTCCTGGTAGAGGATGCCGATGCGCTCGATGCCGAGGTCCGTCATCAGGCGCTCCACCATCTCCTCCGTCTCCTGGGCGTAGGAGGCGCGCAGGTTGATGATGTTCTCCCAGGAGGGGTCGCGCAGGAAGGCGGCCCCCGTGAAGGGCGCGATGTAGGGCACGCCCGACTCCGCCGCGATGGGCGTGGCCGAGCGCGAGGTGGGCGTGCCCACCGCCCCGATCAGCGCGAACACGCCCTCGCGGATCAACTGCTGCGTGTTCGTGATCGCCGCTTCCGGTTCGTAGGCGTCGTCCAGCCAGGTCAGCTCCAGCTTGCGCCCGTGCACGCCGCCGGCCGCGTTCGCCTCGTGGAAGGCGGCCTCGATGCCGAGCCGCATGTTCTTGCCGAGTTCCTGCGCGGGGCCGCTGAATGCCGCCGATTGCCCGAAGAGCACGCGATCGGCGAAGACGCCGGGGGCGCCGCCGGCGGGCGCCTCGGTCGGGACCGGCGCGGGGGTCGCGGAGCCGCCCCCCTCATCGCCGCCGCCGGAGCAGGCGGCCGCGGCCAGCGCGAGGGCGAGGACCGCAGCGGCGCCCGCCAGCCGGGCGGCTCCCGCGGACCGCCTCCGCCTCATCGCACCTTGCGCGTCACGATGTTCAGCCGGTTCCTGCCCGCCTCGTGCGAGTAGCGCACGTCGTCCATCAGCGTCTTCGTGAAATGGACGCCGAGGCCGCCGACGCGCCGATTGCTCACGGGGGAGGTGAGGTCCGGCTCGGGGGCCTCGGTCAGCGGATCGAAGGGCCGCCCGCAGTCGCTCAGGTCGATGGAGATCGAGTCGCCCTCCGACTCGACGTCGAGCTTGATGTCGGGATCGTGGCCGTCCGCCCCGTAATCCATGATGTTCAGGACCAGTTCCTCCAGCACGAGGTGCACGCGAAAGACGAGGTCCTCCGGCCAGTCGTCCTCCTGCCCGAGTTCCTCGATGGCCGCGGTGATGCGATCCAGTTCATCGTGCCTCGGCTCGATCGCCATCGAGAGCCTGGGCATCGCGCTACGCCTCCCGCCGCAACGTCAGGCAGGTGACGTCATCGAACTGCGGGGCTTCGCCCGTGAACTCGAACACGACCTTCATGATCTCCTGGCTGGCCGATTCGGCGTCCGCCGGCGGGGCCGTGGCGAAGTAATCCTGGACGCCCTCGATGCCCAGCAGCTTCCCGTCGAGGTTCGTCGCTTCCGTCACCCCGTCCGTGTAGAGGCAGACGGTGTCGCCGGGCGCGATGGTGACCGTGTGCTCGCCGTACTCGAAGCCCGCGAGCACGCCCAGGGCGATGCCGCCCGTCAGCGGGAGCAGGTCGGAAGTGCCGTCGGGGTGGACGACGAGGGGCGGGTCGTGGCCGCCGCTTGCGTAGGTCAGTTCGCCCGTCCTGGGGTTGTAGATGGCGTAGAGCATGGTCACGAACATGCCGTTCGTCTCGTCGTCGCAGATCAGGTTGTTGACCTCGGTGAGGACCGCGCCCGCGTCGCCCGCGCCGATGGCCGAGCCCTTCAGCAGCGTGCGGCTGGACATCATGAAGAGGGCGGCGGGCACGCCCTTGCCGGAGACGTCCGCGATGGCGAAGCCCGCGCAGTCGTCCTGCAGGCGCACCACGTCGTAGAAGTCGCCGCCCACGTCCTTGGCGGGGGTCATGGCCCCGAAGGACGCATAGGCGGGGCCGCTGGGGAAGACCGTCGGCAGGATCGACTGCTGCATCTGGTTGGCCACGTCCAGTTCGTTCTGGAGGGCCACCAGCTGGTCCCGCGAGCTGACCGCCTCGCGCCACTGCTCGATGTGCTCCAGCGTGCGGTCGATCGTGATCTGCAGGTCCTCGAAGTCGACCGGCTTCGTGACGAAGTCGAAGGCCCCGCGGTTCATGGCCGTGCGGATGTTCTCCATGTCGCCGTAGGCGGAGACGATGATCGCGCGGATGTCCGAGTTGACGTCCGGGATCTGCTCGAGGAGCGTGAGGCCGTCCATGCGGGGCATGTTGATGTCGGAGACGACCATGTCGATGTCGGAGTTGGCCGCCAGCTTTTCGAGCGCTTCCACGCCGTCGTGGGCGAAGACGAACTCGTAGTTGCCGCGCCGGATCTGGCGGCGCATGCGCTGGAGCACGAGCGGCTCAAGGTCGGGTTCGTCGTCGACCACCAGGATCTTGTATGCCATTGCCAGCGCCCGCCCGGGCGAGCCCTCGCTTCCCGTGTTGTATCGCGGCCTAGCCGCTGACGGCCGCGGCCGCTTCGGCCTGCGAGTCGTGGATGGGGATGATGTTGTCGAACCCGCTGATGCGGAAGACCTCGCGGATGGGCTCGGAGAGCGAGCACAGCGCCAGCTTCGCCCCGTTCCCCTCCAGCGTCTTGGCGGTCATCAGCAGCACCCGCAGTCCGGCGCTGCTGATGTAGGAGACGCTCTCGAAGTCCAGGATGAGCGCCGTGTCGCTCTCCTGGATCACCCCTTGCAGGTCGGTCTGGAACTCGCCGGCGTTCGAGCCGTCAATGCGCCCGTCGGCCTTGGCAATGACCGTCCCGCCTTCCCGTTCGGCATTGATCGCCATGTGCTGCGTCTCCTCAATCAGGCTCCGACTCGTGGCCCCGTAGTGTACGACTTGCGCGGCGCGGCGTCTCCCCCGCGGGATGACGCTCTCGTTAACGCCCGCCGGAACGCTTCCGCGCCGCGGCTGCGGGGCGCGAGTATACACGAATGGAACGCTCGTCCACCATCCGCGCACGTGCGCCTGATACTTGATACGGAATCCCACGAGCTTCCGGCTCCATGGTGTATATCTTCACCCAGAAACATGCCCAGGAGTTCTTAACATGGCGCACGAAACCCACGAATGCGACGAGCACGAGCACCACGGCGAGCCGGGCCACGTCCACGACCCGCACGAGTGCGACGACCACGAGCACCACGGCCACCATGAGCACGACCAGCACGAGTGCGATGAGCACGAGCACCACGGCGAGCCCGGGCACGTGCACGACATCCACGAGTGCGACGAGCACGAGCACCACGCCGCCGGCTAGCTCCCTCGTCCAGCCCACCTTCGCGGAGACGCCCCTGATTCGGGGCGTCTCACGCGACCTATCTTCCCCGGCTTTCCGCCGGGCCCAGCGTTCTGACACGACTGTGGGGTGAGACTGAGTGTCGGCATCGTCAGGTTCCGCCGCTGAAGGGGCAGGCGCCCACGACCATCACGATCATGACCACGACGATCATGATGGCCATGACCACGATGGACACGACCACGATCATGACGATCACGGCCACGATGACCATGACCACGGCGGTCACGATCACGGGCATCACGATCACGCGCACGACCTGCGCGGGCTCAGCCGCCGCAGCCTGCTCTTCGCCCTCGTCCTGATCTCGACCTACATGGTCGCCGAGATCGTGGGCGGCCTCCTCTCGGGCAGCCTCGCGCTCCTCGCCGACGCGGGCCACATGGCGACGGACGCCGCGGCCATCGGGCTGGCGCTGCTGGCGATGTGGATCGCCGAGCGCGCCGCCTCCGCCGAGCGCACCTTCGGCTTCTACCGCACCGAGATCCTCGCCGCCCTGCTCAACGCCGTCGCCCTCTGGATCATCGTCGCCTGGATCTGCTTCGAGGCCTACCACCGCTTCGGCGCCGAAGGCGCGCACGTCGATGGCTGGCCCGTGTTCTTCGTGGGCCTCGGCGGCCTCGCCGTCAACGTCGCCGCCGCCTTCCTGCTCCACGCTTCCTCCGAGCACTCGCTCAACGCCGAGGGCGCCTTCCAGCACGTGCTCGCCGACCTGCTCGGCTCCGTCGGCGTGGTCATCTCCTCCATCCTCATCATCACGCTCGGCTGGCATATCGCGGACCCGATCATCAGCATCGTCATCAGCCTGCTCATCCTCGTCAGCTCCTGGGGTCTCGTGACGAGCGTCATCCACGTCCTGCTCGAAGGCACGCCGGAGAACGTCGACGTGTACAAGCTCTGCAGCGACATCGAGGACCTCGAGGGCGTGACCATCATCCACGACGTTCACGCCTGGACCATCACCTCCCAGGTCGACGCCTTCACCGCGCACGTCCTCATCGACCCCGCCTACGCGGGCGACAAGGACGCCCTCCTCACCGCCATGAAGGAGATCGCCCACGGGCACGGCATCGAGCACGTCACGATCCAGATGGAGGAGTCCGTCGACGGCTGCGCCGAGGACCACCACGTCGACCATCTGCAGCAGCGCTCGCGCATCGTGGACCAGCGCAGCACGTGGGGCTCGCTGCGCTACCTGCTGCCCGGCTCGTGACGCCCGCTCCCGTCCGGGCGCGCGTAGGATCGCGGCCTGAGCACAGGGGGAGCCATGAGCACCGTCGCCTTCATCCAGCGCAGCCTCGAGTTCACGCACGCCGCCCTCATCGACGCCCGCAACGGCACGGACGAGCAGCTCCACTTCGTGCCCGAACAGGGCAGCCACTCGATCGCCTGGTGCCTCTGGCACACCGCCCGCGTCGAGGACCTCATCATCAGCCGCGTGAGCGGCGGGCCCCAGGTCTGGAGCGAGGAGTGGGCGGCGCGCACGGGCCTCCCCTTCGAGGGCTTCGGCACGGGCATGTCCGACGAGGACGCGCGCGGGGTCCGCATCGCCGCCGTGGACGCGCTCGCGGGCTACCAGGACGCCGTCTTCGCGCGCACGGCGGAGTTCCTCGCCGGGGCCACCGACGCCGACCTCGAACGCGAGATCCCCGCCCGCAACGGCACGGAGAGCGTGGGCGAGGCGATCTCGCTGCACATGATGGGCCACTTCAACGGCCACCGCGGCGAGATCAACACGCTCCGCGGGATGCAGGGCATGCCCACCGTCATGGCCGCCCAGGGCACGCACTGAGGGGGAACGCGCCCGCGCCCGCGTTCTCGTCCGCGTGACGTATAGGAAAGTGCGGGGCTTCTAGGAAGATCCGCTAGAAGCCCCGCATTTTTCTATAAATCGGCGCGCGGCGCGCGGCTCAGCCGGTCTCCAGCGGGAGCGACGGGTCGGCGGCGTACTCCGACATGGAGGCGTCATAGACCGCGACGTCGCGGTAGCCCAGCAGCGAGAGGACGAGGGCGTCGCTGGAGGCGGCGATGCCGCCGCCGCAGTAGGTGACCACGCGCCGCGTGCGGTCCGCGCCCGCCCCCTCGAAGAGCGCCGCCAGCTCCTCCGCCGGGCGGTAGCGGCCGGTCTCGGGGTCGGTCAGTTCCATCGCGGGCACGTTGGCCGAGCCGGGGATGTGTCCCGCGCGCCCGTAGGTCCGCCCGCCGTCGGCGCCCGAGTGCTGTTCCCGCCCGAGGGCGTTGATCAGGCAGCCGCCGTCCGCGCCGCCCGCCCCGGCGAACGCCCGCACCTCCTCCAGATCGGCGAAGCGCGCCGGATCGGCGGTTGGCGTGAAGGTCGCGGGCGCGTAGGCGGCCTCGTCCGCCGAGACGGGCCGGCCCTCGTCCGTCCAGCGCCGCCAGCCGCCGTCCAGCACCGCCGCCCCCGCGCAGCCCATCGAGCGGAACATCCACCACAGCCGCGCCGCCCACATCGACCCCGAGCGGTCGTAGAGCACCAGCTTCGACGACTCCGCGATGCCGTGCCGCCCCGCCGCCTCCGCGAACGCCTCGGCGGAGGGCATCATGAAGCGCAGGCGATGGTCGTTGTCGGAGAAGTCGCCCTGCAGGTCGAGGAAGCCCGCGCCGGGGATGTGCCCCGACTCGTACTCCGCCCGCCCCGACTCGACGCGGAAGCCGCCCTCGCCGCGGCGCAGGAAGACCGTCGCCTCGAACACGCGCACGTCATCGTCGTCGAGGTGGTCCGCCAGCCAGTCGGTGGAAACGAGGAACTCGGGATGCGCGAACGCCATGATGCACTCCTACTCCTGTCAGCGCGGGCCTGCCTGGAGGGCCGCCCGTTGCGTCCAGTATCCGCGCCCCGCGAGCCGTCCGCGAGCGCTACTCCGCTTCGGGGAGCAGCACGACGCGCACGTAGCGGTCCTCGGGGAGGTAGCGGCGGGCGGCGGCGGCGATGTCCTCCAGCGTCAGCGCCTCCAGCCACTCCTCGAAGCGGTTGATCTCCGCGAACGGGCGCCCGTGCTGGACCGCGGCCTCGATCTGGCCGAGCCAGAAGCCGTTTTGCCGCACCTGCTCCTCGCGGGAGGTGCGCAGCACTTCGCGGGCCGTGTCGAGGTAGCTCTGCTCGCCGCCCGCGCGCAGCCACTCCAGTTCCGCCGCCACCGCCGCCACGAGTTCTTCCACGCGCGCAGGGGTCGCTGCCGAAGAGGATGGCGACCTGGTACTCGGGGTCGGGCAGGGGGCGGACGTTGGCGAACGCGTTGATGCTGTACGTGCCGCCCAGTTCCTCGCGCACGCGCTCGCGCAGGCGGACGCCGAGCATCTCGCCCGCCACCGAGAGCGTCAGCGCCTCGCGGGCGCTCCATTCCGCCTCCCCGGCGAACACCAGCGCGGTCTGGCTGCGCGGTTCGAGGCCCTTGCGGACGGTGCGCTCGACCACGCCCGCGGGCGGGTCGACCCCCACGTCGCGCCACGCCTCCGCGCGCCCGGCGGATGGCAGGCCGGCGAGATAGATGGCCGTCAGCGCGCGCAGGTCGTCCCAGTCGAACGCGCCCACGAACACGAAGGTGGCGTCGCCCAGGTCGGCGAAGCGGTCGGCGTAGACCGCCCGCGCCCGCTCCAGGCTGAGTTCGTCCAGCAGTTCCGGCGTCAGCGGCCGGTGGCGGAAGTGGTCCTGGCTGAGCGCGGCGGTCACCGTGTCGTAGAACACCGTGTCCGGCTGCGCGGCGCGCGCCTCGGCGGCGCTCCGCAACTGCGCTTCGTAGGTCGCGAAGTAGTCCGCGTCGAAGCGCGGCTCGGTGACGTACAGGCTGATCAGCTGGAACAGGGTCTCCAGGTCGTCCGGCGAGGCGCTGCCGCTCAGGCCCTCGAACAGCTCCCCGACGTAGGGCGCGACCCAGACGCGCTTGCCCGCCAGCAGCTTGTCGAGGGCGACGCGGTCGTGCGCGCCGGCCCCGCTGCCCGCCGCCAGCGAGGCCGCGTGCTGCGCGGACACGTAGTCCGCGTCGGCGACGAGCGAGTGCCCGCCCGGGCTGGACGCGCCGAACAGCACCTCGTCGTTGCGGAAGTCCGTCTGCATGGCGATGACGGTGATCCCGTTCGAGAGCGTCCAGCGCACGGCATCGATCGCCTCGATGCGCTCCTCCGCGAGGATGACGCCGGGCTCCGGGAGCGCCGCCAGCAGCGGGGCGTCCCCGACGGCGTCCTCGTACGCGGTCACGGCCAGCGCGCCCGCCCCTTCGAGCTGCGCCCGCAGCGCCGCCGCCAGTTCGTTGTCCGTGGCGGGGCCGGAAGCGGCGCTTTCGGGCCGCAGCACGAGCAGCGCCGTGTTCCCGGGCGCCGTCCACGAGGCCGTCGCCGCCTCGACCTCCGCCAGCGACACCCGCGGCAGCAGCGCCTGGTACAGCTCCCACTCGGCCTCGACGCCGGGCTCCGGCACGCCGCTGAGGAAGTGGCCGGCGTACGCCTGCGCGAGCTGGCCCGAGAGCCGCTGGTCCCGCTCCAGGTAGGCGCTTTCCGCCGAGCTCAGCAGGTTGGCCTTCTCCCGCTCCAGCTCCGTGGCGGTGAAGCCGTGCCGGCGGACGCGCTGCAGTTCCTCCAGCAGCGCCCCGAAGCCGCGCTCGACGCCGCCCGGCTCGACGGTCGCCGAGAAGGTGACGACGTCCACCGTGCGCACGAACGAACTGCGTCCGCCCCCGCCCCCGAGGTAAGGCGGATCGGCGGACTGGCCCCGTTCGAACAGGCGCGCGTTCAGCATGGCGAGGGCGAGCCGCTCCGCCACGACGCGCCGGAACGCGGCCAGGTCCCGCCCGCTCTCCGGCGCGACCTTGCGGAACAGGACCACCTGCGTGACGGGCGATTCGGGGTCGGTGAACACCTCGATGCGCGGCTCGTCGTGGTCGGGGACGGCGAAGCGCGGCAGGGCGACGGGATCGGCGGCGGCGGCCCGCGCCTGGAGCGCCTCGCCCTCGGGCGGGGGCGCGAAGTGCCGCCGCACCTGCGCCTCGATCGCCTCCGGGTCGAAATCGCCCACGGCCACGACGGCCATCAGGCTGGGCCGGTACCAGCGCTCGTAGAAGGCCCGCAACTCCCCGGGGGACGCCGTCTCGATGACCTCGGGCAGGCCGATGGGGTTGCGCTCGGCGTAGCGCGAGTCGCCCAGCAGCAGCGGCAGCAGCCGGTCCTGCAGGCGCGAGGAGAGCCCCTGGTAGAGCCGCCACTCCTCCAGCACCACCTTGCGCTCCAGCTCCACCTCGTCGGGCGAGAAGCTGATGGCGTAGGCCCAGTCGCTCAGGATGCGGAACGCCGTCTCGATGACCTCGGGGTCGTCCGTCGGCACCTCCAGGAAGTAGAGGGTCGAGTCCTGGCCGGTCTGGGCGTTGAGGTCGGCCCCGAAGGCGCTGCCGATGGATTCGAGGTACTCGACGATCTCCTGCTTCTGGCGAAGCGCTCCGTGCCGTTGAAGGCCATGTGCTCGACGAAGTGGGCGAGCCCGCGCTGCCGCTCCTCCTCCAGCACCGACCCCGCCTTCACGACCAGCGACAGGAACGCGCGCCCCCGCGGCTCCCCGTTGCGCCGCACGTAGTACGTCAGCCCGTTCCCCAGCTCCCCGCGCGTCACGGCGGGGTCGAGCGCGAGCGCATCCCCGACGGCGGACGGCGTGGGCGTGGCGGTGGCCGTGGGCGCGGTGGTGGGGGTGGCGGTGGCGGCGGGCGTCGCCTCCGGCGCGGGGTCGTCCCCGCCGCACGCGGCCAGCGCGAGGGCCAGCAGCAGGAGGGCGGCGAGGGCTGGCAGGGGCTTTGGGGTGGCGTTCATGCCATTCAGCGTATCACCGGCGACTCGCGAGGAAGGGACGGTCGTGGGCAGCGTACCGCTGGCCTAGGGCAACCTGATGCTATGCTTTGACTAGCTGCTCTGTAAGCTGGAGGCACTAGGCTCAATCGGGCGGGGCGATCTATCGTTTCGCTAGACGATCTCAGAGTAGGTGCAAGGGAGTCTGCTGTGACTGACGGCATGGTCTACTTGGATGAGGCTGGTAACACCGGTCTCAACTTTCTCGATCCCTCTCAGCCTACGTTTGTGCTTGCCGGTTGGATTGTGCCAACTGAAACGTGTGAATCGGCAAGTGCCGTGGTGACCGCCATCTCCCTTGAGTCAGGCTCGCGAGATCTGAAGGGTGGCCGCATGATGCGCTCGCCCACCGGGCGTGACAGAGTAGGACGTCTCGTCAGGGAGCTTCAGGAGATCGGGTGCCTCCCTGTCTATATGCTCTATGAGAAGCGCTATGCCGTTGCCGCGAAGGTTGTCGAGACCTTTCTCGACTCCGAGTACAACGACCATCTCTCCAGAAGCTTTGAAACCGACGTCTTCGCGAAACAGGCTCTGGCACAGCAGCTCTACGATCTTCCTGAAGGGAGCTTGACGCCGGTCTGGGATGCCATTTGCGCAGTCGACGCAGAGCGGATGAGTGAGTCACTTGGCACCTTGGTTGAGCGCTGTAGGCTCTTGCGCGCGGACGATCTGGCTCACTTGCTTGCTGGCGCACGAAGGCATGTTGAGCGGAACGCGGCGGCTGCCAAATATGCACAGGCCGATCCCCGCTGGCGTCTTGGCGAGGCGCTGCCAGCGACCTCGCTGATCACGCTCGCGGGCGAGATCGATGCGATTGCCTCGGATTTGGGTCTGACACTCGTTGAGATCATCCACGATGAAACGAGTTCATTTCAGCCGAACATCGAGTCGACGTTTCATGCTGTGGCGGGGGCTGAGCCTGTTGAGAGTCCACTCGAAGAAGTGTTTCCACACGGAGGACGCTTCAGAATCGGGTACTCTGTGGTCCGCAGTCTGAGATTCGCGGCTTCAGAAGACGAACTGCTCGTTCAGGCTGCAGACATCCTCGCGGCATTAATGGCGACGATACCGAGCAAAATACTCAATACTATTTCTGGGGAAAATTCTACCCTAGTGGGTGAATATGCACACTTGGTGCTCTTGTCAGAAATCGGGCATCCTATTCCTTGTCATATTGTTGCCTCGAGTCAGTTCCGGAAAGACGTTTCAGGCGTCGTTAGCATCGGTCGATCCAAGCACAAGCGACAGACTGAGTAATACCTCAGCCGTGCTTGGCATGATTCCGCACGGGTTTGTGAGACTGGAGGGCGTTCTACTACCACTGCACGAGCAGCGACGTCACCACCTGCACGTAGCCGTCACACGTTCGCGATGGAAGGCTATGACTTACGCTCGGCTGCGGCGCAGGCCGACGCAGCCTCCCGCCGCCAGTGCGCTGGCCACTCCCACGATGCCGATCACGAGGAGCGCGGTGCGGCCCGCGCTTGCCGTGTCGGCGGAGTCGTCCGCGCGTGCGCTGGCCCGGTCGCGGCCCCCTACCACTGCACGAACATGGGCATGACCACGTGGACGTAGCCGTCTTCCTCGGCGGGGCGGAAGACGCCCTGGCTGGAGGGGCTGGTCGTTTCGAGGCGCACTTCGCCTTCGAGCACCTCCAGCACCTGGGCGAGGTAGCGGCTGTTGAAGGCGATCTTGGCGGGCTCGCCCTCCACCTTCACGTCGATCTCGCCCTCGTTGTCGCCCACCTCGTCGGCGCGGGCGCTCACGGTCAGCTTGCCGGAGCCGCCCTCGTCCGCGGGCTGCACCTGCAGGCGCACGATGCCGCTGCCGTCGCGCGCGAAGATGGCGGCGATGCGCGCGCTGCGCATGAAGTCGTCCACGTCCACCACCGTGGCCGTGTTGTACTCGCTGGGGATGAGCTGGTTGTAGTTGGGGAAGGTGCCCTGGATCAGCTGCGCCACCAGTTCCACGTCCGTCAGCGAGAACTGGACCTGCGTCTGCTTCTCGTTCACGCGCAGTTCGACCGGGGCGGAGCCGTCGCCGATGAGGCGCCCGACCTCGCGCAGGGCGCGGGCGGGCACGATCAGGTTCAGGTCGGTCGCGGGGAGCGCCTGGCGCTCGCCCAGTTCGATGTCGGAGACCGCCAGGCGGAAGCCGTCGGAGGCGGCGAGCGTGAGCTTGTTCTCCTCGCCGCGGATGCTGACGCCCGTGATCACGGGGCGCGAGTCGTCGGTGGCGGCGGCGAACTCGACGCGGTCGATGGTGCGGCGCAGCGTGGCCGCGTCCAGTTCGATCGAGGGGCCCTCGCCGATGGCGGCGATGCGGGGGAAGTCCTCGGCGTCCATCGTGTTGATGGTCGATTCCGTGCGCGCGCATTCCAGCTTCGCCTGGCGCGTGCGCTCGGGGACCTCGATGGAGACGGTCGCCGGGGGCAGCTGGCCGACGAAGTCGGTGATGAGGCGGGCGGGGACGGTGGTGGCGCCCTCTTCCTCGATCTTGGCCCCGATCCAGGTGCTGATGGAGATGTCGAGGTCGGTGGCCGAGAGGCGCAGCCGGCCCCCGTCCGTGGCGATCAGCACGTTCGAGGTGATGGGCAGGGTGGACCGCGTGGCGACGGCGCGCCCGACGATGCTCAACCCGCGCTGGAGGTTCTCCTGGAGGACCTGAACCTTCATCTGTCTACTCGCTTGTTCGTGGTGGGGCGCGATTATAGGAAGCTCGCCCCCTCCTCACAAGGTGTATACACCGTTGAGCAGTTGCGCCCTCGCAGCGTGGCGGAAATGGAACATAAGTCTCCGCCGGAAAGGCTCTATACTTGACAGTCCAGCCCCTGCGGGGGCGACGGGCGGCATCGTGTACATCAACAGCCTGCACCTCGCGAACTTCCGCAACTTCGAGCAGGTCGACCTGACCCTCGATCGCGGGCTCAACCTGTTCGTGGGCGAGAACGCGCAGGGCAAGAGCAACCTGCTCGAAGCCGTGTACCTGCTCTCGACGCTGCGCTCCAGCCGCGCCAGCAGCGACTCCGACCTCGTGCGGCGCGAGGCGCTCGACTCCGAGTTCCCCGTCGCGCGCCTGCAGACGGAGGTGCAGCGCGCTGCGGGGCGGCTCAATCTCGAGGTGGCGGTGGTGGGGCGCGGGGGTAAGGGGCAGCGCGCGGGCAAGCGCGTGCGCGTGAACGGCCTCGCCAAGCGCACCTCCGACGCCGTGGGCGAACTGGCCGCCGTGCTCTTCACCACGCTCGACATCGAGGTCGTGGCGGGGCCGCCCATCCTGCGCCGCCGCTACCTCGACATGATGGCCTCGCAGGTGGACCGCGGCTACCTGCGCGCGATGCAGCGCTACCAGCGCGTCCTGCAGCAGCGCAACGGGCTGCTGAAGCGCATCCAGGCGCGCGAGGCCTCGCCCACGGAGCTCGGCTTCTGGAACCAGGAGCTGGCGCACGCGGGCGGCATCATCATGAAGGGGCGCGCCGACGCCCTCGGCCTGCTGGTGCCCTACGCCTGCGAGCAGATGGGCCGCCTGAGCGACGCCGCCGAGACCATCGACCTGACCTACCGGCCCGCGCTCGGCGACGCCGTCGGGGGCGACCTGCCGATCGACGAGGCGGAGTGGACGGGGCGCATGTTGCGGGCGTTCGGCGATGGCCGCCCGCGCGAGATCGGCGCGGGCGTCACCCTCTTCGGCCCCCACCGGGACGACGTGGAGGTGCTCATCGACGGCCTGCCCGCGGGCTCCTTCGCCTCGCGCGCGCAGCTGCGCACGGCCGCCCTCTCCATGCGCTTCGCCGAGGCCTCCTATCTCCAGACCTGCCTCGGCGACGAGCCCGTCGTCCTCCTCGACGACGTGCTCAGCGAGCTCGACGAGCAGCGCCGCCGGGGCGTGCTCGACACCTTCGAGGTCTTCCAGCAGGTCATCGTCACGACCGCCGACCCCGACCGCGTGCGCGACGTGCTCACCGGCGCGACCGGGCGCTTCGTCGTGGCGGGCGGCGCGATCGGGCGCTTCGAGGGCGAATAGCCGCTCCCCGCGCTAGCCGCGCAGGACGGGCGGCAGCGGCCCCGCCGGCACGCTCATCCGCAGTGCTCCGTGCTCCACACTGAACGCCAGCGGCGTCTCGCCGGTCACGTCGCCGTCGAGCTGCACCGGCAGGCCCGGCGTCGCGACCTCGAAGCGCGCGGTCCGCAGTTCGCGCAGGCCCGCGGCGCCCCGGTGCCGCCCGGCGATCACCTTGAGCGCCAGGCGCAGCGCCTCGCCCACGGAGCGCGGCGTGAAGACGCAGGCGTCGAGCGCGCCGTCTCGCGCGCTCGCTTCTGGGGAGAAGCGCAGGATGCCGCCGTAGAGCCGCGTGTTGCTGACCACGATCAGGCCCGCCCGCTCGGTCAGCGCTCCGCCGTCCGCCGACCACCCCGTCTCCGCCGTGCGCAGGCGGGGGAGCATGGGCAGGCCGTGGAGCACGTAGGCGAGCACGCCCAGCCGCCGCTTCAGCGCGGGCGTGACCGTCGCCGCGATCTGCGCGTCCCAGCCGATGCCCGCCATGAGCACGAACGGCTCCGCGCCCGCGCGGCCCAGGTCCATCGCCACCTGCTGGCCGTCGAGGTGGGCGGCGAGCGCCTTCAGCGGGTGGCGGGGGATGCCCGCCTCCTTCGCCCAGACGTTGGCCGTGCCCCCGGGCAGCACCGCCAGCGCCGACCCCGAGCCCGCGAGCGCGCCCGCCGCCAGCCGCACCGTGCCATCGCCGCCGAGGACGAACACGAAGGCGTCGCCGCGTTCCGCCGCCGCGCGCGCCGCCGCCGCCGTGCCCGCGGGCGAATCGGGCAGTTCGAGGCGCGCCCCGAAGCCGCGCGCTTCGAGCAGGCGCCGCGCGCGCTCGCCGTCGAAGCGGCGCATCCCCCGCGCGCGCGGGTTGGCCACGATCGTCGCGCCGTTCCCCGTCATCGTTGCCCCGCGGCTCCCGCCTTCCTACCATACCGGCCCACACTCCAGCCGCCGGGGGGCTCCGTGCTCACGCTCACCCGTTTCGACCACCTCAGCATGGCCGCCCGCGACTGGCGCGAGCAGCGCGACCGCTTCGGGCGCCTCTTCGGCTTCCGCTTCCTGCGCGAGTTCCACGCCCGCGCGGGCACGCCCTTCGAGGGCTGCGTCTCCCGCATCCGCAACACCCAAATCGAGTGGGAAGTGCTCCAGCCCGACGGCCCCGGCAGCTTCGTCCAGCGCTTCCTCGACCAGCGCGGCCCCGGCCTCCACCACCTCACCGTGCAGGTGCCCGACATCGAGGAGGCCGTGGCCGAACTGGAACGGCTGGGCGTGACCCCCTTCGGCGGCGTCAGCGAGGACACGATGTGGTGGATGGCCTACGTCCACCCGCGCGACAGCGGCGGCGTCCTCTGGCAGCTCTACCAGCCCAAGCGCGACGAGCGCCTGCCCGACGTGCGCGGCGAGGCCGGCGCGCTCGGCTTCCGCCGCCTCGACCACGTCTCCCTCGCCTCGCCCGACCGCGAGGCGCAGGCCGCCTGGCAGGCGCTCGTCTTCGGCATGGAGGCGGAGAACCGCTGGGAGGTCCCGGACCAGGGCTACAAGGGCTGCCTCATGCGCATCCCCAACACCGAGCTGAAGCTGGAGATCCTCGAGCCGATGGGCGAGGGCGGCTTCCTCCACGATTTCCTCACGAAGCGCGGCCCCGGCATCCACCACGTCTCCTGCGAGGTCGAGTCCATCGAGCGCGCCCGCGCCGCCCTCGCCGCCGAGGGCATCGAGCCGCGCCCCGGCGCCGGCGGCGACGCCTGGAAGCGCAACCTCTTCCTCTCCCCCCGCGACACCAACGGCGTCCTCTTCCAGCTCTTCGAGGAAGGCGGGGAGTAGCCGCACGCCTTGATCGGCGTGATACGATGGCCCGCATAGGGACGCGTGATGGCGCGGGTGCGGAAACGGGAAACCTGGCTCATGGCGCTGACGGCGCTGGCGCTGGCGGGCGTCATCGCCATGACCGTCGTCGGCGCGACGCGGGGGAGCGCGCCCGCCGTCGCGGCGGACCCGGAGAAGGCGGAGGGCGGCGCGGAGGCGGCGAGCAGTACGCGCGCCATCGACCCGAAGAACCTGACGCTGGCGGCGGGCGACGGCTCGCTCACGGCCACCTGGACGGAGCCCGAGGGCGGCATCGGCATCGGCGGCGGCACGGGGACCATCACCCAGTACCTCGGCTGGCGCAGTTCGGGCGCGAGCAGTTGGACGGTCGTCAACCTCGGGACCGTCAACGTCGGCGACCTCACCACGGCCGCGAGCCACACGCTCAGCTCGCTCACGAACGGCACGACCTACGAGGTCTACGTGGAGGCGAAGACGGCCAGCCAGACGAGCGCGCGCCTGACCGCCACCGCCGTGGCGGGCGCGCCCGCGCCCCCGGGGAGCCTGGCGGCGGCGGCCGGCAACGCGGGCCTGACGCTCACCTGGACCGCGCCCGGCGCGACCAACGGCTCGGCCGTGACGGGCTACCGCGTGAGCCACAAGACGGCGTCGGCGACCACGTGGACGACGGCGGACGTGGCCGCCACGGCGACGAGCCACACGCTCGGTTCGCTCACGAACGGGACGGTCTACGACCTGCGCGTGCAGGCGAAGAACGCGCGCGGGCTGGGGATCGCGGCCACGGCGTCGGCGACGCCGGGGGCGCTGGGCGCGGTCCGCAACCTGCAAGTCACGCCGGGCAACCGCTCGCTCACGGTGAGCTGGAGCGCGCCCGCGAGCGGCACGGTCACGGGCTACCAACTGCGCTACGAGAACATCGTCTTCGGCTTCTCGCTGGGCTGGAAGACGATCTCCGTGGGGACGGGCGCGACGCACACGATCACAAGCCTCTGGAACAAGACGAGCTACCCGCTGGAGGTGCGCGCGCGGAACGCGCACGGGCTGGGGACGGCGGTCACGGCGCGGGCGGTGGCGGGCGCGCCCTCGGCCCCGCAAAGCGTGAGCGTGACGGCGGGGAACGGCAGCCTGACGGTGAGCTGGACGGCCCCGGCGACGACGAACGGGACGGTGACGGGCTACCGCGTGAGCCACAAGACGGCGTCGGCGACGACGTGGACGCACGCGGACGTGGCGGCGACGGCGACGAGCCAGACGCTGAGCGGGCTGACGAACGGGACGGCCTATGACGTGCGCGTCCACGCGAAGAACGGCAACGGCCAAGGCTGGCACGCCAGCGCCACGGGCACGCCGTCCGGGGCAGTGGCGACGCCGACGCCAACGCCCACCCCAACACCGACGCCTACCCCGACGCCCACCCCAACACCGACGCCAACCCCAACACCCACGCCGACGCCAACGCCCACCCCCACCCCAACACCTACGCCGACGCCCACCCCAGCCCCGACGACGTTCCGGTACAACAAGCTGGACACGACGGGGGCGGTGTCGACGGCTGGGAGCTACGCCTTCATGAAGAAGGCGAGCGGCTCGGGCGCGGGGGCGGAGGCGAACACCGTCGTCACGACCTACGAGGACCTGCGCAACGGGAACACGGAGAAGCTGAAGATCCACGAGACGGATGCGGACGGCACGTCGCGGGCGACGTTCTACGGGAAGGTGAAGGTGGGCGACGTGTTCGAGTGGCGTGAGAGCGCGACCTGCTGGGTGCGCTACCAGGTCACGTCGGTCTCGCCGTCGGTAGCCGGGGCGAAGCAGATTGGCGTGAAGTGGGTGACCTACAGCATGACAGGCTGCGGGACGGGAGCAATCCCGGCGGCGAACACGGTCCGTACTTATCAGTGGTCGCCACCGAATCTCACGAGCGTGACCATCACTGCGCCGACGCGGCATGGTCCGGCCTTCCTCCTTATCCCCGATGGCTGGAATGGAAAACTTGAAGAGCAGGAGTACGTTCCTCCTCCCGTCTCCGCAAGCACAACTGCAGCACGCACGCCGATAGTCACAACTGACATTTCAGTGGCCAGAACATTTGCATACTGGCGTGAGCCCACGCTTCCGAACGGATGGACGCTACGTTCGGCTGAAACGGGAACTGATTATTCTCCAGCCCTGGGCTACTTTGCGCACTACTCCAGTTCATCTGGGAATTATGCCGTAACTATCTGGGTAGCACATGAGGAAATACTCCCTCGGTACATATGGGAAAACCCCCAGTCTACTGTTGTCTACTCCACAAGAGATATTTCGGGGTATGATGTGATAGTGCGTCATGCTGATCTGGCATCAAAAATTCCTATTGAGGCTACTGCCTTCAATAGAGAGAACGGAATTGTCTACATTGTAATCGGGCGTCATGTCAGCATAAGTGGTAACAAAGTCGAGAATGCTGTGAATATTCTCCTCAGCATTCTCCCAAATAAGCAAGGTGGTTCTGGACAGTGAGGCTCAGCATTTACGCGAGATCGGCAATTCTGCTCGGGTTCATCTTGGCCTTCTGGATCATCCCAGCTCTTGCGGAGGATCCGGAAATGGAAGAGACGGAAGATCCTAACTCGTACGAGTACGACGTTCTCGCTGGACTCCGGAACAGCGGGAAATTTTACCCTAGTTGTGGATGGCATTCTGCTCGCGGATGTTTCACTAACTACTTCCCAAGAACGTCTCTTGATTTCGACCTCAATTCTGGTGCTAATTTCGATGCGAAAGTCTACGCACAATTCCGTCATAATGTGGGCAGGGGATCCAAGAAAATCACTGTCCATGCTAGCGAACTAGGATCTGGTCGCTCGTGGTGCAAGGCAACTGAAGTTCAGGTTTTTGTTGAAGGTTCTACACGTTCAAGCGCTGGTCCGGCGACTCGTCGAGCACCTCGACCAGCATCAGCCTCTACATGAACCGCAACAAGGCCGTCGCCGCCACCTGGAACCTCGGCCTCTTCCCCTGCTGAGGCGCGGGGGCGGGGGGCTCTGGTATCATGCGCCGCACGCATGTTCGAGCGCGAGCCCGCTGCCGCTCCGCCTCCGTCCGCCGGCGATCCGCTGGCGGCGTTCCATCCGGTCGTGCGGGCGTGGTTCGGGGGGCGCTTCGCGGGGCCGACGGACGCGCAGGCCGGGGGCTGGCCCCGCATCCACGCGGGCGAGACGACGCTCATCGCCGCGCCCACCGGCTCCGGCAAGACGCTCGCCGCCTTCCTCGTCGGCATCGACCGGCTCATCCGCGAGGCGGAGGCGGGCGAACTGGGCGACGCCACCCGCATCGTCTACGTCTCGCCCCTGAAGGCGCTCAGCAACGACATCCAGCGCAACCTGGAGGAGCCGCTCGCGGAGATCCGCGCGCTGGCGCAGGAGATGGGGTACGACCTGCCGCCCATCACGAGCGCCGTGCGCACGGGCGATACGCCCCCCTCCGCGCGCCAGTCGATGGTGAAGCGCCCGCCCCACATCCTCGTGACCACGCCCGAATCGCTCTTCCTGCTGGTCACCGCGGCGCGCGGGCGCGAGAGCCTGCGCGGCGTCCGCACCGTCATCGTGGACGAGATACACGCGCTCGCGCGCGACCGCCGCGGGAGCCACCTCGCGCTCACGCTGGCGCGCCTCGACCGGCTGGCGGAGAGGCCGCCGGTGCGCATCGGCCTCTCCGCCACGCAGCGCCCGATCGAGCTGATCGCGCGCTTCCTCGCCGGGAGCGGGCGCGAGGCCGCCGTCGTCGACTGCGGCCACCAGCGCGACATCGACCTGCACGTGGAGACGCCGCCCAGCGACCTGGAGGCGGTGCCCCCGCGCGAGCAGTTCGCCGACATCTACGACCGCCTCGCGGAGCTCGTGCGCGAGCACCGCACGACGCTGATCTTCGTGAACACGCGCTCCCTCTCCGAGCGCGTCGCGAAGGAGCTGGCCGAGCGCCTCGGCGGGGACGCCGTCGCCAGCCACCACGGCAGCATCGCGAAAGAGCGCCGCCTGCACGTGGAGCAGCGGCTGAAGGCGGGCGACCTGCGCGCGCTCGTCGCGACGGCGTCGCTGGAGCTGGGCATCGACATCGGGGCGATCGACCTCGTCTGCCAGGTGGGCTCGCCGCGCAGCATCGCGACGCTGCTGCAGCGCATCGGGCGCTCCGGCCACGCGCTCGGGCTGCGGCCCCACGGACGGCTCTTCCCCACCACGCGCGACGAGCTGCTGGAGTGCGCCGCGCTCGTGCGCGCCGTGCGCGCCGGACGGCTCGACCGCATCGCCCCGCTGGAGGCGCCGCTGGACGTGCTCGCGCAGCAGATCGTGGCCGAGACCGCCTGCGAACCGTGGTCGGAGGACGCGCTCTACGAGATGGTGCGCGAAGCGGCGCCCTTCGCGGCCCTCGAACGCGGGCCCTTCGACGAGATCGTGGCGATGCTCGCGGCGGGCATCGGCGAGGGGCCCGGCTCGGCCCCGCCGCTCATCCACCGCGACCGCATCAACGGCATCGTGCGCGGGCGGCGGGGGGCGCGGCTGGCGGCGCTCAACAACGGCGGCGTCATCCCCGAGATGGGCGACTACCGCGTCATCGCCGAACCGGAGGACATCCCCGTCGGCACGGTCAACGAGGATTTCGCGATGGAGAGCGCGGCGGGCGACATCTTCCTGCTCGGCTCCACCTCCTGGCGCATCACGCGCGTCGAGCAGAGCGCCGTGCGCGTCGTCGATGCCCACGGCGCGCCTCCCACGGTCCCCTTCTGGCTGGGGGAAGCGCCCGGGCGCACGATCGAGCTCTCGGAGGAGGCGGGCCGCTTGCGCCGCGAGATCGCGGACGGCCTCGGCGACCCCGACGCGCTCGCCGCCCGCCTGCGCGGGGAGTGCAGCCTGAGCGAGAGCGGCGCGCGCCAGATGGCCGACTACGTGCGCGCCACGCGCGACGGCCTCGGCGTCGTGCCCTCCGACACGGACGTCGTGTTCGAGCGCTTCTTCGACGACTCCGGCGGGATGCAGCTGGTCGTGCACGCGCCCTTCGGGGCGCGCGTCAACCGCGCCTGGGGGCTGGCCCTGCGCAAGCAGTTCTGCACCACCTTCGACTTCGAGCTGCAGGCGGCGGCCAACGACGACGCCATCCTGCTCTCGGCGGGGCCGCAGCACTCGTGGCCGCTGGCGGAGGCGTTCGCCTGGGTGAATCCGCGCAACGCCGCCGCGCTCGTGGAGAAGTCGATCTTCTACATCCCCATGTTCCCCACGCGCTGGCGCTGGAACGCCTCGCGGGCGCTCGCCATCGCCCGCCAGCGCAACGGCAAGCGCGTGCCCCCCTTCCTCCAGCGGATGCGCGGCGACGACCTGATGGCCGCTGTTTTCCCCGCGCAGGTCGGCTGCCAGGAGCGGCTCGACGAGCCCCTCACCCTCCCCGACCATCCCCTCATGCGGCAGACGCGCGACGACTGCCTCTACGAGGCGATGGACGTGCGCGGCCTGACGGACGTGCTCACGCGCATCGAGGAGGGGGGCGTGCGCCTCCACGCCGTCGATACGGTCGAGCCCTCGCCCATGGCCCACGAGATCGTGAGCGGGCGGCCCTACACCTACCTCGACGACGCGCCCATCGAGGAGCGCCGCACGCGCGCCGTGACGCTGCGGCGCACGCTGCCCGACTCCGCCCGCGACCTCGCCGCCCTCAGTCCCGACGCCATCGCGCGCGTGCGCGAGGAGGCCCGGCCCGAGCCGCGCGACGCCGAGGAGGCGCACGACGCGCTGCTCGGGTTCGTCGTCCTCGCGGGGGAGCAGGCCGCGCCCTGGCGCGAGTGGCTGGCCGAACTGGAGGCGGCGGGCCGCGCCGCCGCGTTCGCCGCGGAGGGGCGCGCCTTCTGGTTCGCCGCCGAGAACCTGCCGTCGGTCCGCCTCCTCTTCCCCGATGCGGAGGTTCCCGCAGTTGCCGTGCCCGCGCACGCGCTCATCGAGGCGGAGGACCGCGAGGCGGCGCGGCTCGTGCTCGTGCGCGGCCACACCGAGTGCCTGGGGCCGGTCACGCCCGGAGACGTCGCCGCGCGCACGGGCCTGGGCGCGAAGGACGCGGACTACGGGCTGCGCGCCGCCGAGGCGGCGGGCTACCTCGTGCGCGGGCGCTTCACCCCCAACGCCCCGGAGGACGAACTCTGCGACCGCCGCCTGCTCGCCCGCATCCATCGCTACACGCTGGAGGGCTTGCGGAAGGCGGTCGCGCCCGTTTCGCGTGCGGACTACCTGCGCTTCCTCACGCGCTGGCAGGGGCTCGCCCCCGGCTCCGTCTACGGCGGACGGCCCGGGCTGCGGCGCGCCCTCGAACGGCTGCAGGGCTTCGAGGCGCCCGCCGGGTCGTGGGAGGACGACCTGCTGCGCGCCCGCGTGCGCGACTACGACCCCGCCTGGCTCGACGAACTCTGCCTCGCGGGCGAGATCGCGTGGGCGCGCCTGAGCGGGCGCAAGCAGCCGTCGCCCGATAGCGGCGACATCCGCCCCGCGCCCGCCACGCGGGCCACGCCCATCACGCTCGTCGCGCGCCGCGCCTTCCCCGACCTGCTCGCCGCCGCCCGCTGGGACCGGCCCGACGGCGTGCCCGTCCCGCCGGGCGCGGCCTCCGCCGTCGCCGGGTTGCTGCGCGAGCGCGGCGCGCTCTTCTTCGACGAACTGGTGCGCGAGACGGGCCAGTTGTCGAGCCAGACGGAGGACACGCTGCGCGAACTCATCGCCACGGGACTCGTCGCCTCCGACGGCTTCGAGGGCGTGCGCCGCATCTTCGCGCGCTCCGCCTCGGGTCGCAGGCGGGCGGCCGCCCGCCGTCCCGTCGCCAGCTACCGGCTGGGGCTCGTGATCGGGGGGCCGCCGGGCCGCTGGTCGCTCGTGGAAGCGCCCCCCGCCGACCCCGCCCGCGAGGACGAACTGGCCGCGCTCGTCGCCAGCGTGCTCCTCGAACGGTACGGCGTCGTCTTTCGCGACCTCGCCGCGCATGAGCGCTTCACGCTGCCGTGGCGGCGGGTGCTGCGCGCCCTGCGCACGATGGAGGCGCGCGGCGACGTGCGCGGCGGGCGCTTCGTCTCCGGCGTCGTCGGCGAGCAGTACGCCCTCATCGACGCCGTCGAGCAGCTGCGCCGCACGCGCAACGAGCCCGCCGCCGGCGAGCGCGTCGTCGTCAGCGCCGTCGACCCCGTGAACCTGACGGGCACGGTCATCCCGGGGCCGCGCGTGCCCGCCTACCCGGGGCGCTCGCTCGTGCTCATCGACGGCGTCCCCGAGGAGGAAGCGAAGGCCGCCGAGGCCTTCGCCGGGGCCGACCGCCGCTAGCCGCGCGGCCCGCTAGGCGATCGGCGGCAGGTGGTAGACGCGCGCCGCCGTGTCGTGCAGCACCTTGCGCCGCACCCTCGGATCCATCCGTTCGAACGTCTCGTTGATGCGCGTCTGCGTCTCCGGGTAGAGGCAGGTGGGGTGGGGGAAGTCGGTCTCGAACATGACGTTGTCCTCGCCCAGCTCCTCGATCGCGTGGAGCGGCCCCCACTGCTCGAACCAGAAGGAGGCGTAGACCTGCCGCCGGAAGTACTCCTTCGGGCGCAGGCTCAGCCCCTCGCGCTCGGTGGGGATGGTCTCGTCGTACTGCCATTCCAGCGCTTCCAGCAGGAAGGGGATCCAGCCGATGCCGCTCTCCACGGAGACGAAGTTGAGGTCCGGGTAGCGGTCCAGCAGGCCGCTCAGGATCAGGTTCATGATCGTCTTGCTCTGGACCATGAACAGGGAGACGCTGATCGCGGCCAGGTTGCGCTGCTCGCTGTAGCCCTTCCACATCATCCGCCGCCAGAGGTTGTGTCCCGCGCCCACGTGGAAGTTGACCGGCAGGCCCAGTTCCTGGCAGGTCGACCACAGCGGGTCCCAGTGGGGCTCGTGCAGGTGCGGCAGCCGGAAGTCCTCGGGCGTGTCCGTCATCACGATGCCGGTGATGCCCGCGTCTTTCATGCGGTGTATCTCGCGCACGCACTCGCCGATGTCCCAGAAGGGCGTCAGCGCCTGCGGGAAGAGGCGGCCGTTGCCGGCCTGCTGCAGCTCGATGATGGCGTCGTTGTAGATGCGCGCGCAGAGGTTCCGCAGTTCGCCGTCCCGCAGCATCATGAAGCGGTGGCTGCCGAAGCCGGCCACGTTGGGGTAGATGATCTGCTGCGCGATGCCGAGTTCGTCCAGCATCCGCAGCCGCGGCTCGGGGTAGCTGGCCGCGTCGCTCATCTCCGCGAAGCTGGGCAGGCTGTAGGCGCCGTACTCCTTCGAGCCGTCCTGCCGCACGACCGTCAGGCCGAGCGGTCCGAAGTCCACGTCGCCATCGACGAACCAGTGCTCGTCCCCGTCCTTGTTCGGCCTCACCTGGGGCATGCGCTCCTTCCAGGCGGCGGGCGCGCGCGAGGTCCACAGGTCGGGCGGCTCCGTGTAGTGGCTGTCGATGTCGATGACGGGCACGCCGTACGCGCTGAACGTGGCGGGCATGGAACTCCCCTCCCTGTCAGGCGATCGGCGGCAGGTGGTAGACGCGCGCCGCCGTGTCGTGCAGCACCTTGCGGCGCACCGCCGGGTCGAGCTGGTCAAGCGTCTTGCTGATGCGCGTGTGCGTCTCCGGGTAGAGGCAGGTGGGGTGCGGGAAGTCGGTCTCGAACATGACGTTGTCCTCGCCCAACTCCTCGATCGCGTGGAGCGGCCCCCACTGCTCGAACCAGAAGGAGGCGTAGACCTGCCGCTGGAAGTACTCCCTGGGGCGCAGGCTCAGCCCCTCGCGCTCGGTGGGGATGGTCTCGTCGTACTGCCACTCCATCGCTTCCAGCAGGAAGGGAATCCAGCCGATGCCGCTCTCGACGGAGACGAAGTTGAGGTTCGGGTAGCGGTCCAGCAGGCCGCTGAAGATGAGGTTCATGATCGTCTTGCACTGCACCATGAACAGCGAGACGCTGATCGTGGCGAGGAAGCGCTGCGGGCCGTACCCGTCCCAGATCATCTGCCCGCCGAGGTTGTTCCCCGAGCCCACGTGGAAGTTCACGGGGATGCCCAACTCCTGGCAGGTCGACCACAGGGGGTCCCAGTGCGGGTCGTGCAGGTGGGGCAGCTCGAACGCCTCGGGCGTGTCCGTCATGGTGATGCCGGTGATGCCCGCGTCCGTCACGCGGCGCAGTTCGCGCACGCACTCGTCGATGTCCCAGAAGGGCGTCAGCGCCTGCGGGAAGAGACGTCCGTTCCCGGCGCGCTGCAGGTCGATGGCGGCGTCGTTGTAGACGCGCGCGCAGATGTTCCGCAGTTCACGGTCCTCCAGCGACATGAAGCGGTTGCTGCCGAAGCCGGCCACGTTCGGGTAGATGATCTGCTGCG
Organism: Tepidiformaceae bacterium; assembly: GCA_963664025.2. Classification (GTDB taxonomy): domain Bacteria; phylum Chloroflexota; class Dehalococcoidia; order Tepidiformales; family Tepidiformaceae; genus UBA2991. Next base: position 1,094,694 of record OY760861.2, read on the forward strand.
AGATGCCGAGCCGGTCGAGCAGCTGCAGGCGCGGCTCGGGATAGCTGGCCGCGTCGCTCATCTCGTCGAAGTCGGACAGGCTCATCATGCCGTACGCCTTCTCGCCGTCCTTCTTCACCACGGTGAAGCCGAGCGGCCCGAAGTCCACGTCGCCATCGACCACCCAGCGCGCGCGCCCCTCCTCGTCGCGCACGACCTGGGGCACGCGCTCGCGGTAGGCAGCGGGCGCGCGCGAGGTCCAGAGGTCGGGCGGCTCCGTGTAGTGGCTGTCGATGTCGATGACGGGTACGCCGTGGACGGTGAGCGGTGGCGTCATGGCAGCATCCTCCCGCGCGACTCCGCGCCCCGCCATCCTACCGCCCCGCCCTCGCGGACGGGGTCAGGCCAGCGCCAGTTCGGGGAAGTAGCGAGGATACGAGCGCCGGTCCCGCGTCAGGAGCCGGTCCGCGTGGACGACTGCGTGCCCGCCGATGAGGAAATCGCCAATCGTGTGCTGGCGGAACTGGAGGTCCGCGCCGCAGTTCTTGCAGCGAACCTCCTGGGAGGTTCCACACGCTGAGCACGCGGGCAGCCGTGGTCGCTGGCGACTGTAGGCGCGCCACGCCTGGCCCGCGCGATGGAGCGCCTCGCGGCTTGATCGTTCGAGCCGGACTCCGGTGTTGGCGAGAAAGCCATCGAGGCCTTCCGGCTCGTCGAAGCGTGGCGCCACCTCCGAGTAGACCGTCTCGGAGATAATGACTGCGCCCTGCCGCGTGGCCCTGACTAGCAGAAGCTCTGTTTCGTCACCGTGGGGGCTGTTGGGCAGGAGGATGTCGAGAAGGATGTTGCTGTCGATGGCAGTGGTCACCGCTCTGTCGCCGCGCTCTCAATCTCGTCCACCGGGTCGGGGCCCCGGAGTTCAGCGAAGATCTCATCAGGGGTTTCCCTGATGTGGTTGAGGTAGCCACGCCACTTCCGGAAGGGGGAGTCCTCCAACTTCTTCTCGACGTGGATGCCGTCAGTGTCCTCGACGAACGCGATCTTGTCTCCCTCCAGAAGCCCAAGGCGGTCACAGAGAGCCTTCGGCAGCGTGATCTGCCTCTTGCTGGTGATCTTGGCCGTGAATGTCGCCTTGCTCATCGGTTCGGCTCTCCAAGCCTCCGCCTTCGTTTCCTTACGATACCGTAAGGAACGTGCGTAAGGAACTCGCGTAAGGAACTCAAGGGGGTGGCTCATGGACGGATCCACTACTCCATCAGGCCCGCGCCCCTGGCCGCCGCCGTGGCGGCGTTGCGGCCGGCGATGCGCCCGAACGTGACCGCCGGGCCGTAGGAGCCGCCCCCGCCGATGTAGCGGTCTCCGTGGAGGGTGCCCATCGCCTCGCCCGCCGCGAACAGGTTCTCGATGGGCAGTTCGTTCTTCGCGATCACGTGCGTGTCCGAATCGACGCGCAGGCCGCAGCCGGTCCAGGCGATGATCGCGGGGCGCGTCTCGACGGCGTAGAAGGGCGGCGTCTCGATCGGGCGCAGGCCCATCGGCTTGAAGTAGGCGCTGTCCACGCCGCGGGCGCAGTCCGCGTTGTACTTCTGGATCGTGCCCGCGAGCGGGGCCGCGTTGATCTTGCAGAGCGCGGCCAGCTCCTCGATCGTATCCGCGCGCAGGATCTCGCCGCTTTCCGCGCGCGCCAGCAGGTTCTCCGAGGTCCAGCTGGGGCCGACGGGCATGGCGTCGGCTTCGAGGCGCGCGGCCTCGTCGAAGATGGCGTAGGCCATGCCGCCGTTCCGCTTGAAGAGGCCCGCCATCACCGTGTAGGGGGTCATCTCGCTGGCGAAGCGGCGCCCCTCGCGGCTGACGAGGATGACCCAGGGCGGCACCGCCACCTCCAGGTCCTTCGTGAAGCCGGGCGTGAGCAGGAGCAGGCCGCGGTTGTGGCCGCCCAGCGTCGCGCCCACCTGCTCGCCGAGCGTGATGCCGTCGCCCATCGCCTTCGGGCCGGAGATGGCCCAGACGCCGTCGCCCTGCTCGTGCGCGTCGGGCCAGTACTTCTCGATGAACTCCTTGTTGTGGCCGAAGCCGCCGGAGGCGATGACGACGGCGCCGCAGCGCACCTCCTGGTCGCCCGCGGCCACGCCCACGATCTCGCCGTCCTCCTCGATCAGCCGGTCCGCGCGCGTCACGAGGGCCATGTCCACGCCGCGCTTGATGCGCTCGGAGTCGAGCACGCGCACGACCGCCAGCCCCTCGCCCTCGGGCGGATGGCCGCGCGGCACCGTGTCGATGCCGGAGATGTAGACGCGCTCCGGCTTGTACTCGACGCCCAGGCTGCGCAGCCACTCGAAGGTGGGCGCGGCGCTGTCGCAGTAGGTGCGCGCCACCGCGGGCTCGACGTTCCACTGGTTGAGCGTCATGTAGTAGCTGAACATGTCGTCGGGCGTGTCGTCGAGGATGCCCGCCTCGCGCTGGACGCTCGTGCCGGCGGCGTAGAAGTGCCCGCCGGAGAGGCGCGAGGAGCCCCCGACCTTGTCGTCCGCCTCCAGCACGATCACGCTCGCGCCGGAGTCCGCGGCGGTCACCGCCGCCGACAGTCCCGCCGCCCCCGAGCCGATGACGACGACGTCGTAGTCCCGCTCCATGCTGTCCTCCCTGGCCGGATTCGCGTCCGGCGCATCCGCGAGTGGTCCGCATCGTGGGAGCCTGCGGGGGGCGCGTCAAGCGCCGCCGCTGGTACTCGCGCCGCCGCTGCCCGATAATCGGCCCCGCCGGACCCGCGCAGGCGCGCGACTCCCCGGGAGGATGCGATGAAACTCTCCGTGAATCTCGACCGCTGCATCAAGGCGGCGGAGTGCTCGACCTACCACGCCGAGCTGTTCGCGGCGCGGGACGACGGCTTCCCCGTCGTGATCGTGGAGGAGCCCGAGGGCGACCAGGTCGAAGACGCCGAGGACGCCGTCCGCGTCTGCCCCGGCAACGCCATCACCCTCACGCGGGACGACGGCTAGAAGAGCGACGCCGCCCGCGCTTCGCTCGCGCTCTCCGAGGCGTTCTCGCGGAGCCAGGCGATGGCGTCTCCCAGCGCCAGGTAGAGCGAACCGCCCGCGCGCACGTTTCGCGCCCAGCGCTCGATCGCGTCCTCGCCCTCGTCCGCGCGGCGCCGCGTCGCGCTCGCCGCCGTCTCCGCGATGGCGCGCACGGCGCGTTCGTAGGCGGCGCGCGGCTCCAGCGCGTACTCCTCCCGCAGGATGGCGAGGAGGTCGAGCGGCTCGCCCCGGTCCAGCGCGTCCGCCGCTCGCCGGCGCGCCGCCTCCAGCGCTCGCTCCGCCATCTAGGCCCCCGCCCCGGCCGGCACGGCGCGCCGGTCGAATTCGAGGTGCAGTTCCCACAGCCCGAGCATGATGCCGGGCTGGTGCGTGAGGTCGTTCTTGCCGGGCGCCAGGCGCAGGTTGTCGAGCCGGTCGAGCATCACGTTCACGGCGATGTTCTGCTCCAGCCGCGAGAGCCCCGCGCCCGGACAGACGCGCGGCCCCATCGAGAAGGTCAGGTGCCGCCCCGGGTTCTTGCGCGTCAGGTCGATCGAGTCCGTCGCCGGGCAGAGGTCCGGGTCGCGGTTGGCCGCGCCGTAGCGCAGGTGCAGCATCGACCCCTTCGGAACCTCCACGCCGCGCATCTCGATGTCCTTCGTCACGACGCGCGTCGAGAGGCCCTGCGTGGGCGCGAAGAGGCGCAGCGCCTCCTCCACGAAGAAGCGCACCCTGGAGCGGTCCGCGCGCAGCTCCTCGGCCAGTTCCGGCTGCTGCGCCAGCAGCATCGCCTCCGCCGTGAGCGCGTACTGCGTCGTCTCGTTGCCGCCGATGTGCATGCCGTAGACGACGCTCACGATCTCGGCCTCGCTCAGCCGCCGCTTCTCCGGCCCGTACTCGACGTTGAGCAGGAACGTGATCATGTCGTCCTTGGGGTTCCGGCGCTTGTCCTCGATCTGCTCGCCGATGTAGTGCTGGAAGGCGACGAGCGCCTCCGCGTTCGCCTTCTCCTGCTCGGGGGTGAGCAGGTTCTTGTGGCTGAAGCCGTAGACGAAGCGCTTGACCTGCTCCTCCTCCCACTCGCGCGTCTTGGGCATGTCCTCCAGGGGGAAGCCGAGGATCGTCGTGATCACCGTCTGCGGCAGCGGCGCGGCGAACGCCTTCACGAACTCCACCTCGCCGTTCGCGATCCACCGGTCCATCAGGTCGTTCGCGGCCTGCGTGATCATGGGCGTGTGGCGCTCGGCGGCGGGCAGGGCGACCCACGGGTCCGTGAGCTCCATGCGGTGGCGCTTGTGCTCCTCGATCGTGGGGCGCAGCGTGTCCCACGTGTCGGTGATGGTGCCGAAGCCCTTCTCGCGGAAGATCTCCCGCGCGGCCTCGTCGCCCTCGGCGGCGTTGTAGAACTCGAACGTCTCGGGGTCGCGCACGACCATCGCGATGTCGTCGTACTTGCTCAGGATGTAGGCGTCCGTGCCGGGCAGCGCGCCCTCGCCGGGAATCTTGTGGACCGGCGCCTCGTCGTGAAGGATGCGGTACGAGTCGAACCAGTACTCCTGCGCCCCCGGCGAGAAGAGGTCGACGTCGTCGAGGTTGACGGGGCACCCGCCGACCTGTTCCTGGCGATGGCCGGTTGCGTTGGGGGCGTCCGAGGTGGGTCGCTGCATCGTGGTCCTCCCCGCGGTTGTCGCGCCGTCAATCCTACGCCCCCCGCCCCCCGCGATCATCAGCGGAACGGGCGGGGAGGCGGGGGTAATTCGCGGGGCGAGGTGCTACCGTGCGCCCATGCTTGGGGGAAGCCGCGCCGCCAGCCTCGCGCTCCTCACGGTGGGGACGCTGCTGCTGGCCGTCCTCACCGTTGACGCGCCGACCGTCAGGGCGGCTCCTGAGGACTACGTCGATGACTGTTCGAACGGCATTGCCGTTCCCGACCCCGAGGAGCATCCCGGCCTCGTCAAGGACTGCGCTATCCTGCTCAGCGCGCGGGACACGCTCGCGGGGGATGCGCCAACGCTGCGCGACTGGAGCGCGAGTACGGCTGTCGGGAAGTGGCGAGGGGTCGTTCTGGGAGGACAGCCCCCACGGGTAACCGAACTCCGCCTCCGTGGTCTGCGACTGTCCGGCGAGATCGCTCCGGAAATCGCGGAGCTTCCGGCGTTGACCTCGCTGGACCTCCGCGACAATCCGCTGACGGGGCTGATACCCGAAACGCTCGGTTCGCAGTCGGCCCTGCGGCGCGTCCGTCTGGGATTCTCATCCGGGGTGATTGGCTGTGCGCCGCCCGCTCTCAGAGACACGGACCATGACCTGTGCGATGCCCGGAACCCGGCGGTTCCCTGCTTGCCCCGTGTGTTCTGCCAGCCAGCGTCTACCTTCACGTCTGGCGATGAGCGGGTTGTGCTGGGGTCGTACTTGATTCATCCCCCGGGCCACGAAGAGTTCGAGGTGTATAGCTTCGACCACGATGGCTGGTACATCTCTGGTACAGGCTCTGCCCCTCTTGTATCGGAGGATCCAACCCTCGTGCGTCAGCATCCCCTCTGGCGCAGTCCGGGCGTGCCTTCGCACTGGCCGCTCGCCAACTGCAGGGTCGTGAACCGCGTTGAGGGCGAGTTCGATGGCTGGCAGGCCTCTTACACTGACCCGGATGGCGCTCCCGCTGTGACGGTTTCCGTCCACTGGCGCAATGAGCGTCCTCTCAGCGTCGAGAGCCGTGATGACGGCACAACCTATGAGTTGAGGACACTTGACGGCGCCTCCGCCGTCATCGAGCGGCCGCCTCCCGGTGAGGAGCTTCCGACTGTTCTTCGCGTGTTCGAGGAATGGACGGGCGTCGAATACGTTGTCGCCGCTTTCGATCCGGCGCTTGCGGCTGATCTTGATGCTATGGGGGCTATCGCCCGCAGCCTCTACATCGCTCCCGTGGCCCCCACGCCCGCCACAACCGGTTTCGGCCTGATCCCCATTCCCGCCGAGAGCGGCACTGGCCTCCTCATCCCGATTCCCGCCGAAAGCGGCACCGGCCTCGGGCCTGCCTCGCGCGCCGTTCCCGTCGCGGTGAGCGTGATCGCCGTTGCCAGCATTCTCGGGATCGCCGCCAGCCTGCGCCGACGCGTCTGACGCCCCCCGCCCCCCGCGATCATCAGCGGAACGGGCCGGGGTGCGACGGGAGAACGATGGACGAGGGGGCGTGGCGGGCGCTACGCTGGATCGGAGTATGGCTGTCGCGCTTCGCGTAGCATTCCCTAGGCATTGAGGGTCGGCGCGCGCCGAATGCGTCGTCGGCAGCGTGACGTGGGTGGGGTGGCGCTCCGGCCCTGAAAGGCGAGGTTCGTGGACATCAACGACATCTTCGCCGACGGCCTGAGCGTGGAGGAGGCCCTGGACCTGCTGGGCACCGTGGTGATCTACATCCTGGGGATGTCCGTGTACGCGTTCCTCGTCTTCCGGTTCTACCGGTTCCTCGCCTCCCCGGACATGTTCGATCTGGACCTGAGCCGCTATGAGCGGTCGCGCTTCCGGGTCGTTCGCGCCGCGCTCCACGCCCTCTTCTACGTCATCAAGGACTTCATCTTCTTCCCGTTCTTCGCCTTCTTCTGGTTCGGCGTGATGACGCTGCTCCTGTCCTTCCTGTCCAAGGGGAAGCCCTTCGATGAGACGCTGCTGATGGCGCTGGCGACGGTGAGCGCCGTGCGGGTGACGGCGTACTACCGGGAGCGGCTGGCGCGGGAACTGGCGAAGATCCTGCCGTTCGCGCTGCTGGCGATCTTCCTCATCGACGCGTCGTTCTTCTCCGTCTCGGATTCCGTGGACGCGCTGCGGGACGCCCGGGACTACGCGGACAGCATCTTCTACTACCTGGTCTTCCTGATCGCGCTCGAATTCGCGCTGCGGATCATCCAGGCCGTCGCGTCGTTCATCTCGCACTGGCGCGACTGGAGCCATTACGACGACTGGATCCATCACGAGGCGGAGGACGAGGCGGAGGACGAGGGGGACATGGATTTCGCGGGGGATGCGGAGTTCGAGGATGACGCGCCCGGCGAGCCCGCCGGCGGCGACGGGGAAGCGGCGATCGGGCGCCCCGAACAGGCCCAGTGAGGCGGCGCGCCCGGCGCCTCCCGCCCGCGCTTGCCCGCCCCGCTCCCGCCGCCGTATCGTGCCGCCCGCCAATCCCCGACGAAGGAGCGCCCCACATGGCGACCGTGCTCATCACGCTCAAGATCAAGGAGGGCATGGAGGCCCGCTACGAGGAGATCCAGAAGGACCTCTACGAGAAGACCCACTCCCTCGAAAGCGACGTGCTGCGCTACGAGATGTGGCGCGGGCAGGAGCCGCGCAGCTACTACTGCATCCTCTCCTTCCCCGACTACAACACCTTCCTCCTGGACCACCAGATCAGCGACCACCACGAGGACGCGACGCCGCCCCTGATGGAGGTCATCGAGGAGGAGGGCATCGAGTGGGTCGACCCCATCCAGGGCGCCTCTCCCCTGCCCCCCTCCAACCAGCAGGACGTGCCCGCCGACGCGCCCGCGATCGCGAAGACGTACGACGAGGTCCTGCGCGTGGCCGTGCCCGAGTGGTGGGCGGCGCTGCGCTAGCCATGGACCTCGAACTGGACGGCAAGGCGGCGCTCGTCACGGGCGGGAGCAAGGGCATCGGCAAGGCGATCGCGCGCGCCCTCGCGGCGGAAGGCGCCGACGTCGCCATCGCCGCCCGCACGCGCGAGACGCTGGAGGAGGCGGCCGCCGAACTCGCCGCCGGGACGGGCCGCCGCGTCGTCCCCATCGTCTGCGACACGGGGAGCACGCCCGCCGTCGAGGCGATGGTCGCGAGCGCCGCGGAGCAGCTGGGGCGGCTCGACATCCTCGTGAACAACGCCGCCCGCCCCGGCGGCGGCCCCGGCCCCGTTCCCCCGCTCGAAGGCGTCACCGACGCCAACTTCGAGGAGGAGATGAACACGAAGGTGCTGGGCTACCTGCGCTGCGCCCGCGCCGCCGCTCCCCACCTGAAGGCGAACGGCTGGGGGCGCATCATCAACGTCAGCGGCATGGCCGCGCGCCAGTCGGGCACGGCCATCGGCAGCATGCGCAACGTCGCCGTCGCCGCCCTCACGAAGAACCTCGCGGACGAACTGGGGCCGCACGGGATCAACGTCACCGTCGTCCATCCCGGGCTCACGTGGACGGAGCGGATGCCCGCGCTGATGGAGCAGCGCGCCGCCGAGCAGGGCGTCTCCGTGGAGGAGGCGACCGCGCGCGCGGCCCAGGGCAACTCCGTGCGGCGCATCATCGACGCCGCCGACATCGCGAACGTGGTCGCCTTCCTCGCCTCGCCCAAGTCGGTCGCCATCACCGGCGACGCGATCGCCGCCGGGGGCGGCGTGGGCCGCGCCATCCACTACTGAGCGCGGGGACTGAGCGCGGGGACGCGATACCCCGCGTCCGCGCTCCTACGAATCGAGCCGGATCACCCCGCAGGCCACGCGCGCGCCCGCGCTCGCCATGTCCGCGTAGTCGTCCGGGCCGGCGTGGATGATGATGGCCGAGCCGTCGGCGTCGAACAGCGTGTGCGGCGCGTGCTGCGTCCAGCGTCATCTCATTCGTGAAGACGTCGGCGCGCGCCGAGCCGTCGGCCCCGGCGAAGAGGTTGGGCAGGTCGCCCGCGTGGCTCCCGTCGACCGAGCGCGCGCCGTGGCTCCGGCCCGCGAATTCGAGGTGGCCGCCCGCGGCCTTGAAGTCGGGTTCACAGGCGCCGGTCTCGTGGATGTGGAACCCGTGGCCGCCCTCCGACAGCCCGTGCAGGTCCGCCATGATGATGAGGCCGTGCGGCCCCTGCTCGATCGTGACCGTTCCCATGTCGCTCCCGTCCGCCCCCTTCATCCGCGCCGTCGCCGTCGCGCCGACGGATTCCGGCTTGTACGGAGCCGGCGCGGGCGTCTCGACCGACACGATCTCGCTCCGCAGGTAGCGCCCGGACTCGCCCATCGCGCTGAGGCGGAGGGGCGCGCTGGCCGTCTCCCAGCCGCCCCCGGCGCGCGTGCTCAGGTAGATGCGCGAGGGGTCGGAGGCGCTCTGCCAGACCGCGATCTGCACGCCGTCCCCGGATTCCCCGCCGGGGTGCTTGGCGATGGCGAATCCGCTCACGAGTGCGAGCGCTCCCAGGCCCGCAAGGACGATGGCCAGCCGCTTCTTCATGGGGCGCCTCCTGTGGGAGGCAGCCTAGCCAGCCCGGCGACGCCTCTGCGTGAGCCCGCTTACGCCGCTACTCGCCCTCCACGATGATCGCCTCGACGGGGCAGACCTCGGAGGCCTGCTGCGCCTCGATCTGCATGTCCTCGCCTTCCAGCGGGTCCATCTGCACGACGGGGAAGCCCTCGCTGTCCACCTTGAAGAGCGCGGGGTGGTTGTAGTAGCACTCCCCGCTCTTCGTGCACTTCTTCAGGTCAACCTTCACTCGCATGGCTTGTTCCCCATCCCTCGATTGGGCTAGTTGACGTCGAACTGGATCCAGAGCTCTTCGGGCGCGCGGAAGCCCCCGGAGCCCATGACCGGCGAGGTGATGCCCGGGTGGTCGGGGAATTTCGGGCGCGGGTTCTTCATCGCCTCGGCCAGCCGCGTGCTCGCGATGATCGCCTCCTGGCGGGCCATGGCGTAGCCCATGCAGAAGTGCTGGCCCATGCCGAAGCCGAGGTGACCGTGCTTGCCGTCGGGGTAGCGACCGGAGCGCAACTCGCGGCCCATGTGCAGGTCGTCGCGCAGGATGTCGAACGTATCCGGGTCCTTGAACACGCGCTCGTCGCGGTTCCCCGCGGCCAGGTACATGATGATGTTGGCGCGCTCGGGGATGACCTCGCCGTGGATCGTGATCTCGCGCGTCGTGCGCCGCCCCTGCGTATGGACGACGGGGTCGTAGCGCATCATCTCCGTGAACACGTTGGTCCACAGGCTCGGGTCGCGCTTGACCTCGTTCTCGAACTGGTCGGGGCGGGTGTAGAGCATGTGGTACCACATGTTGGCGATGGCCTTGTCGGTCGTATCGCCGCCCGCCGCCAGCAGCAGCGCGATGAAGCCCTTGATCTCGTCGGGGTTCATGCGCTGGCCGCGGAACTCGGCGTGGACGATGCGGGAGATGAGGTCCTCGCCGGGCGCGTCCTCGGCGCGGCGGATGAGCGGGTCGAGGTACTCCCACATCTCGTTGCGCGCCTGCATCCCCTTGGCGAAATGCTCGCCGCCGAAGCCCAGCCCCTCGATCAGGTGCTGGTACCAGCGCACGAACATGTCCTCGTCCTCGCGGGGCAGGCCGAGCATGTTGGAGATGACGCGGATGGGGAACTGGTTGGTGAACTGGCTCACCAGCTCGACCTCGCCCGCGTCGGCGAAGCCCTGCGCGATGTCGTCCGCCGACTTCGCCCAGATCTGGCCCATGAGCTCGCGCGCGATCTGCTCGATGAAGGGCAGGAAGCCCTGCAGGCGGTTGCCGACGAACTGGTCGGCGACGACGTTGCGGAGGAAGCGGTGCTCGTCGCTGTTGCCGTATTCGAGGATGTTGGGCCCGAAGACGTGCTTCTTGCCGAACTCGTAGTCGCCCTTGGGGTCGTACGACGCGCGGTTGAAGTCGTCGTTGTTCTGGAAGACGGCCACGATGTCGTCGTAGCGGCTCACCACCCAGTTGTTGTGGAAGAGGTCCTGGTAGATGGGGTGGTGGTCGCGCAGGCGCTTGTAGAGCGGGAACGGGTCCTTGCGGAACTCGGGGCCGTCGAACTCCTGGGGCTCGATCGCCAGCGCCAGCTGCGCGCGGATGGCGTCCGCCAGGGCGGTGGACTCGTCAGTCGCCGTCATCGGCTCCCTCCTGTCGGTCGAATGCCGGATGCGTGCGCGTAAGCCTACGACATCGGGAACCGTTGGGCGCTCCCGCCGCCGCGCTAGTTCACGTCGAACTGGATCCAGAGCTCCTTCGGCGCGCGGAAGCCGCCCGAGCCCATGTTCGGCGAGGTGACGCCCTCGTGCGTGGGGAACTTGGGGCGCGGGTTCTTCATCGCCTCCGCCAGCCGCGTGCAGGCGATGATGGCCTCCTGGCGGGCCATCGCGTAGCCCATGCAGAAGTGCTGGCCCATGCCGAAGCCGAGGTGGCCGTGCTTGCCGTCGGGGTAGCGCCCGGAGCGCAGTTCGCGGCCCATGTGCAGGTCGTCGCGCAGCATGTCGTAGGTGTCGGGGTTCTTGAACACGCGCTCGTCGCGGTTGCCCGCCCCCAGCAGCAGCGAGATCGACGCGCGCTCGGGGATGACCTCGCCGTGGATCGTGATCTCGCGCGTCGTGTGCCGCCCCTGGCCGTGGACGACCGGGTCGTAGCGCATCATCTCCGTGAACACGTTGGTCCAGAGGCTGGGGTCGCGCTGCACCTCGTGTTCGAACTGGTCGGGGCGGGTGTAGAGCATGTGGTACCACATGTTGGCGATGGCCTTGTCCGTGGTGTCGCCGCCCGCCGCGAGGAGCAGGGCGATGAAGCCCTTGATCTCGTCCACGTTCATGCGCTGGCCGCGGAACTCGGCGTGGACGATGCGGGAGATGAGGTCCTCGCCGGGGTTGTCCTCCGCGCGCCGGATGAGGGGGTCGAGGTAGTCCCACATCTCGTTGCGGGCCTGCATCCCCTTGGCGAAGTACTCGCCGCCGAAGCCGAGCCCCTCGATCAGGTGCTGGTACCAGCGCACGAACGTGTCCTCGTCCTCGCGCGGCAGGCCGAGCATGTTGGAGATGACGCGGATGGGGAACTGCGTCGTGAACTGGCTCACCAGCTCGACCTCGCCCGTGTCCGAGAAGCCCCTGGCGATGTCGTCCGCCGAGCGCTCCCAGATCGTGCCCATCAGCTCGCGCGCGATCTGCTCGATGAAGGGGAGGAAGCCCGAGAGGCGGTTGCCCACGAACTGGTCGGCGACGACGTTGCGGAGGAAGCGGTGCTCGTCGCTGTTGCCGTATTCGAGGATGTTGGGGCCGAACACCTGCTTCTTGCCGAACTGGTAGTCGCCCTTGGGGTCGTAGGCGGCGCGGTCGAAGTCGTCGTTGTTCTGGAAGATGGCGACGATGTCGTCGTAGCGGCTCACCACCCAGCGGTTGTGGAACAGGTCGTGGTAGAGGGGGTGGTGGTCGCGCAGCCGCTTGTAGAGCGGGAACGGGTCGCGCTGGTACTCGGGGCTGTCGAACTCCTGCGGCTCGATGGCCAGCTTCAGTTGCTCGCGGATCGCCTCGGCAAGCGCCGTGGACTCGTCTGTCGCCGTCATCGCTGTCTCCTTTGGGGTGGCCGCTAGCCGTTCGCCTCGTCCTCGGGGATGATGCCGCGCGTCCAGAACGGGTCGAGCGCCTTGAGGACGGCGCTGGGGCCGTGTTCCTCGTGCGGGAGCGAGCCGTCGCGCGAGACCTGCGTCTCGCCGTAGACCTTCCGCGCCTCGTTGTCGGGGTCGAAGATGCGGATGTGCGACTCGCGCCCGTGGAGCGGCGGGGGCTTGCGGAAGGCGCGCGCCGCCGCCGGGACCGCCTCGGCGTTCCCGAGGCCGGGGTTGCGGGCGTGATCGCGTTCGTCGCGCACGGGCTGACCCCTCCCCTGGCTAGCCGGCGGCCTTCGTGAACCGCAGGTGCAGTTCCCAGAGGCCGAGCATGATGCCGGGCTGGTGGCGGAAGTCGTTCTTGCCGGGGGCGAACTCGAGGCTGTCCAGCCGCTGCGTGAGCCGCTCCCAGGCGATGTTCTGCTCCAGCCGCGAGATGCCCGCGCCGGGGCAGACGCGGATGCCCTGCGAGAAGGTCATGTGCCGCCCCGTGTTGGGGCGCGCCAGGTCCACGTCGGCGGGGCAGCCGAACTCCTCCGGGTCGAGGTTGGCGGCGCCGTAGCGCAGGTGCAGGATCGAGCCCTTGGGGATGGGCACGCCGCGGATCTCCACGTCCTTCGCCGCCAGGCGCGTCGAGAGGCCCTGCGTGGGCGCGTGGATGCGCATCCCCTCCTCGGCGAAGAAGCGCACCTTCGAGGGGTCGGCCTTCAACTCCCGGAAGAGATCGGGGTTCTCCGCCAGCAGCTGCGCTTCCGCCGCGATCGCGTACTGCGTCGTCTCCAGGCCGCCGATGTGCATCCCGAAGAGGACGCCGATGACCTCGTTGTCGGTCAGCTTGCGGTTCATCGCCTCGTAGGTGACCTGCGTGAGGAACGTGGTCATGTCGTCGCCGGGGTTCGCGCGCTTGTGCGTCACCTGCTCCTGGACGTAGGCCATGAACTCGCCGAGGTCCTTCGCGTTCTCCATCTCCTCTTCGTCGGACATGATGTTGCGGTGGCCCTTGCCGTAGACGAAGCGGCGCACCTGCGCCTGGCCCCACTTGCGCAGGATCTCGAGGTCATCCAGCGGCCAGCCGAGGATCGTCGTCATGACGAGCTGGGGCAGGGGCGCGGCGAACTCCTCCACGAACTCGATCTCGCCGGACTCGCGGTCGATCCACTCGTCGATGAGCTGGTCCACGAACTTCTCGACCATGGGGCGGTGGCGGGGCGCGCCCGTCGCCCCCACCCACGGGTCGGTGAGCTCGATGCGGTGCGCCTTGTGCAGATCGAGGTTGGGGCGCAGCGTGTTCAGCGCCATCGCGTCGGCGAGCGCGCTGGCCTCGCCGTCCTCGGTGCTCATGCCCGCGGTGCTGGTTCCCTCCGTGCCCGCGAAGCCGGGCTGGGGGAACGTCCACGGATCGCGCACGATGTCGTAGATGTCCTGGTACTTCGTGATCACGAAGCCGTCGGTGTCGGGCGTGCTGCCCTCGCCGGGGATGCGCTGCACGGGCGATTCCGCGTGCAGGATCTTGTAGGCGTCGCCCCAGTGCTCCTGCGCGCCGGGCGCGAACAGGTCCACGTCCTCCAGGTTCACGGGGCACTCCGCCACCGCGTTGATCATCTCCGTGTAGTCGCTTGCTTCGGTCGCCGTCATGCGCCGGTTCCCCCTCGCTGAGGTCTTTCGCGAATTGTGCCACGTTCGCGGCGCTCGCGCGCCGCTGGCGAAGCGCGCCGCGCCGCCGCACACTACGCGCCACTTCAGCTTCAAGTGCGAGGAGCCATCCCCATGCCCGTGACCGTGAACGTGACCTACCCCGCCGACGGCGTCGGCCTCATCGCCTTCTCCGACCCGCCCATGAACTTCGGCGGGGGCGAACTGGGCGAGGGCATCCTCAACGCCATCGCCGAGGTCGAGCAGTCGGGGGCGAAGGTGTTCGTGCTCGCCTCCGACACGCCCGGCTACTTCATCGCCCACTGGCACCTGGGCGGCATCGTCGATGCGATGGAGGGCATGGCCGCGATGGGCAACGCCCCGCCCCCGCCGAAGACGCCCTACGGGGCCGACCGCATGTTGTTCGAGCGCGTGGGCGACAGCCCCCTCATCTCCATCGCCGCCAACAACGGCCAGGCGTGGGGCGGCGGGGCCGAGCTTTCCTGGGGCTGCGACCTGCGTATCGCCGCCGAGTCCGCCACCTACGGCCAGCCCGAGGTCGCCATCGGCATCCCGCCGGGGGCGGGCGGCTGCACCCGCCTCGCGCGCCTCATCGGCCCCGCCAAGTGCCTGGAGATGATCCTCGACGGCCGCCCCATCAGCGCGCGGGAGGCGCTCAGCCTCGGGGCCATCAACAAGGTCGTGCCCGACGACTCGCTGCGCGAGGAGGCGATCGCCTGGGCGGCGCACATCGCCCGGTGGCCCGCCTTCAGCCTCGACGCCTGCAAGCGCAGCTTCATGGGCGGGCGCGACCTGAACATCTACGACGCGCGCCGCCACGAGCAGCAGATCTTCGGCCAGACCGCGCGCCGCGCCGACGCCATCGCGATCATGCGCGCCGCCCAGGAGAAGTACGACGCGGGCATGGACTCCTACGACGCCCTCGGCATCCCGCGGGAGTAGGAGCGGAATGGGCGAACCCCGCCCCTACTCGTCCAGCCGGTAGAGGTAGCGCACGTCGAACACGCCGTAGAGCGTCGGCGTCGTGTTGCCGAAGACGTTGCGGACCGCCGTCAGGCGCTCCGGCAGGGCGGTGTAGACGAGCGGCGTCTGCTCCGCCGCGATCGCCTGCGCCTCGTGGTAGAGCGCCACGCGCTTCTCGCGGTCCAGTTCCTGGCTCCCCTCGACGTAGAGCCGGTCGATCTCCGCCTCCCACTCGGTGGCGGGCGACTCCTGCTTCGAGTGCCAGACGTGGAACACGCCGCTGCTGTGCCACGTGCCGATGCCGTCGTGCGGGTCCGAGCCGCCCGTCAGCCCGACGACGACCGCCTCCCAGTCGTAGGTCGTGTCGAGTTGGCGCACGAGGTCCCCGAACGGCTTCAGGTCGGCGTCCATCCGCACGCCGATCGCGCGCAGGCTCTCCTGCAGGAGGGCGACGATCTGCGTCCGCACCGAGGTCTCCTCGTTGCTCACGACGGTGAAGCGGATGGGATTGCCGTCCGCGTCCTCGCGGATGCCGTCGCCGTCGCCGTCCGTCCAGCCGAGGCCGTCGAGGATGCGGTTCGCCTCCTCCACGCTGTAGGGGTACTGGCGCACGCCGGGGTTGTGGAAGACGCCCGCGGAGGGGCTGATCGAGGCCCACTGCGCGTAGCCCAGCCCGTGGAACACCTCCTCGATGATGGCGTCGCGGTCGATGGCGTGCGAGACCGCCTGGCGGAACTCCTTGCGCTCGAACCAGGCGCGCTTCTCCGGGGCCACGTAGGGCTCGCCCGTCTCGGGGCTCACGCCCGGGCGCAGGTTGAACGACAGGAACGTCGTGCCGAAGGTGGGCCCGCGCCGGTGGATCGTGAAGTTCTCCTCCTGCTGGAGCGGGTAGAACTCCACGAAGTCCTTGCCGGGGATGCTGACGGCGTCGCTCTCGCCCGCCCGGAACGCCGCCAGCTGCGCCTCCAGGTCGCCCACGATCACGTACACGATCGCGTCCAGGTAGGGCAGCGCGTCGCCCTCGGCGTCCTTCAGCCAGTAATCGGGGTTGCGCGCCAGCGCGATGCGCTCGCCGGGCTGGTGCTCGTCGAGCGTGAACGGCCCCGTGCCCACGATCGCGGACGGGTCCGCGTCGAGCCCCCACATGTCCGCGAACGTCCCCGCCCGCACCGGCTCCTCCAGCAGGTGCCTCGGGTAGATGGGCGTTCCCAGCGCGCGCAGGAAGGGCGCGAAGGGGACCGGCAGCGTGAACCGCACCGTGTGGTCGTCGATCACCTCGACCGCCATCGGGGCCGTCTGCCACGCGCCCGTCTCGTCGGGGAAGCGGAACGTGAACGCCGCCCGCGCGGGCACGGTCAACTCGTCGTTGTAGATGATGTCGTTGAAGGTGAAGGCCACGTCCTGCGCGGTGAAGGGCGCGCCGTCGTGCCACTGCACGCCGCGGCGCAGGCGGAAGGTCCAGACCAGCCCGTCGCCGGAGGACTCCCACGATTCGGCCAGCGCGGGCTCGGCCTCGTCCGTCAGCCACGACTGCTCCGTCAGTCCCTCGAACACGTTGCCCAGCACGGCCCCCGTTCCGGCATCGGTGGCGAGCGCCAGGTTGAAGGTGAGCGGCCCCACGATCGTTGTGAGCATGAGGGCGCCGCCGCGCGTCCCCGCCTCGTACTCGAACGCGTCCGCGTTCGCGCGCAGCCGGTCGACGGTCGGGCCTCCGGCGGCGGGCGCCTCCGTGGCGGGCGCTTCCGTCGCGGTGGCGGTGGCGGCGGGCTCGGCGGCGGCGCCGTCATCGCCGTCATCGCCGTCGTCGTCGCCGCAGGCGACCGCCAGCAGGGCGGCGAACAAGGCCGCCAGCGCGAGCGTCAGCCACAGCGCCCGCGCTCGCGTTCGGTTCGGGCTCGTCCCATCGGAAGCGTTCACGGCCTTCTCCTTCGGCTCTGCCTGTGTTTAACGGTACGAGGTATCAGCCTAGCGGGCAGCGCCGCAACGTTCGGTGAGCCCGCTAACGGCTACCGCTCCTCCGCCAGCCGCTCCCGCAGCCGCTGGATCTGCACGCGCAGGGGGTCGCCGCCGGGCGCGGTCATCGGCGTCAGTTCCGCTTCCTCCACGGCCAGCTCGGCGAGCACGGGGCCGCGCACGCCCAGCAACTCCGGCAGGCGGATGCGCAACTCCTCCAGCGTGTCGATGCGCGCCGTGAAGGCGTAGCCCGCCGCCTCCGCCATCGCCGCGAAGTCGATCGCGCCCGCGCCCGGGATCGCCTGGCTGCCGGAGGTCTGGTAGACGCCGTTGGCGAAGAGCAGGTGCGTGTAGTTCGCGGGCGCCGCCCCCGCCACCGTCGCCAGCGAGCCGAGCTGCATCAGCAGCGAGCCGTCGCCGTCGAGCACGATCACGCGCCGTTCGGGGCGCGCCAGCGCCAGACCCAGGCCCAGCGACGACGCGCCGCCCATGAAGCCGACGCAGGCCACGCCGGGCGCGTCCGGCGCGATCGCGCGCCAGGCGGGCACGGCCGTCATCGTGGGCACGACGAGCGCCTCGCCCCGCGCCTCGTTGATCGCCCGCAGCGCGTCCTCGGGGCGCATCAGGCCGTCTCCCGCCCGACGAACACGACCGCCGGCCCCGAGCGCTCGCGGCTGAGCGCGTAGTACTCGGGGATGAGGCCGAGGTCGGCGCGCGTCTCCAGCAGCGCGTGGGGCACCCCGAACGTGTCCATGAGCGGCCCCGCGAAGCGCACCATCGAGCGGGGCGAATCGCGCGGCTCCAGGTCCGGCTCGCGGCTGAGCAGGCCCACCAGCGCGAACAGGGGCGCGCCCCCGTCCAGCCCCACGCCCCGCAGCGTGTTCACCGAGGCGTAGAGGCCCGCGTGCTGGATCATGAGCGCGACCTCCGCCCCGCCGGTGTGGAGGCCCGCCGCGATCGCGTTCGCCTCGTCCTCGGTCGAGCAGGTGAGCAGGCGCAGGTCGGCGTCGCCCTCCAGTTCGGCGATGAGGCTGCGCTGGTGCGTGTCGGGCACGGAGAGCACCCAGCCGAGCGGCTCGCCGCCGGCGGGCGGGGCCGTCCGCTGGGCGCGGAACGCCTCCTTCAGCGCCTCCGCGATGAGCGGCGCGGGTATCCGTTCGTTCTCCGGCATGGCCGCCTATCCTACCCGCCGCGCCCGCGCCGCATCCCCGCGCGGCATTGACGCGCTCGCCGCGCGTTCGTACCGTCATGTCATGCCGCCCGACGCCGGAGCGCCCGGCCTGCTCGCGCCCGACCTCGACGAACGCCTCGCGCGCTTCGCCCCCGAGGTCCGCGACGTCATCACCGGCCTGCACGGCGAACTGTGGCGGGCGCTCGATCCGGAAGTGCTCGAACTGTGCCGCCTGCGCCTCGCGAGCCTGCAGGGCGACGCCGCCGAGGCTGCCCGTCCCGCGCCCGGCGCGCGCGTCTCCGCGGAGAAAGCCGCCGCCATCGGGGACTGGCCCGATTCGCCCCACTTCAGCGAGCGCGAACGCGCCTGCCTCGCCTTCACCGAGCAGTTCGCGGGCGACGTCGCGGGCGTCACCCAGGGCGACGTCGACGCGCTGCTCGCGCACTTCAGCCCGGGGGAGGTGCAGGCGTTCGTGAGCGCCCTCCTCGCCCTCGACCAACACCAGCGTCTGGCGCTGGGCCTGCGAACGGTCCTCGCGCCCAGGGAGGACCAGCCATGACATCCGTCCGCGAACGCCGCCTGCCCGAACCCGCCGCCCCCACCGCGCCCGTCGCCCCCGGACTGGGGGCCGCCATCGGGGCCTACCAGGACGCCGTCATGCGCCTCGGCGGCCTCGACCCCGTGACCACGGAGCTGGTGCGGTTGCGCTGCGCGCGCCAGCACCAGTGCTACACCTGAATGTCCCTCCGCCTGGGCGTTGCCCGGGACGCCGGCCTCGACGAGACGATGGCCGCCAAGATCGACCACTACGAGGAGAGCGACCTGCCCGAACACCAGAAGGTCGCCCTGCGCCTCACCGACGCCTACGTGGCCGCCCCCGGGGCGATCAGCGACGAACTGCGCGCGCAGGTCCGCAGCCACTTCACCGAGGCCCAGATCGTCGAGCTGATGCTGGACATGTCGAAGTGGAGCACGCAGAAGCTGCCCGTCGCGCTCGGCACGGACGACCCCATCGACTCCGACCGCCTCAGCCTCTTCGATTTCGACGAGGGCGGGGCCGTCGTCTGGGGCCCGACGATGCTGGCGCCCTTCGTCCCCTCGGAGCAGCCGGGGCGGTAGTGGTTGGTGGCTGGTGAGTAGTAACTGGTGATTGGTGGCCAGTGATCGGTGAGGAACGTCCACCAACCACCAGTCACCAGCCACTAGCCACTAGCCACCATAACTCGGGCGCGGGAGCCGCCAGGCCAGCCAGAAGAGCGCCACCGAGAGCGCCATCGACGCCAGCAGCATCACGAGCGCCCAGTCGTATTCGCCCGTGGCGTCGAAGATGGCGCCGGAGATGATGGGGCTGGCCAGGTGCAGGGCGGAGATGACCTGGATGATGCCGAGCAGCGCGCCGAACGAGACCAGCCCGAACGAGCGCGTCAGCAGCAGCGGTTCGATCATCGGCCCGCCGCTCGACCCGATGATCCAGAACACGAGGAAGATGGCCACGCCGATGACGCTCCCATCCGTGATCAGCAGCGTCGCGAACGCGCCCGCGAGGAACGCCGAGACGACCATTGCCGCTACCTCCATGCGGGGGATGCGGTCGGCGAGGTAGCCGAAGGTCAGCCGCGCGACCACGCCGCCCCCCGCCGCGATCGAGAACAGCAAGGCCGCGCGCTCGGTCGAGTAGCCCACGGATTCGTAGTAGGGGATGCCGTGCAGCATCCAGCTGATCATCCCGAAGAAGAAGGCCGTCAGCGCTCCCGAGATCACCCAGAAGAGGGGCGTGCGCAGCGCCTCCCGCACGCTCACGCCGGTCAGGGGGCGGGGCGTCGCGGGGCTGTCCGCGGGCCTCGCGTCGCCATCGACCTCGGAGCCGATCTCGGAGGGGTCGTCGCGCAGGAGGAGCAGGGAGAGGGGGGTGAAGATGGCCACGATCGCGATGCCCGCCACGATGAACGAGCCCTCCCACCGCACGGCGTCGATCACCGCCTGCATGATCGGCACGACCACGAATCCGCCGAGCGAGAAGCCCGTGCCCAGCAGCCCCACGGCCAATCCCCGCCGCCGGTCGAACCAGCGCGAGATGAGCGCCTGGAAGGGGATGAAGAACATCATCTGGCGGAAGACGGCGTTGATGGACTGGTAGACGAACCACTGCCAGAGCTCGCTCGTCGCCGCCAGGAGCAGGTAGCTCGCCGCCGTCAGCACCGCTCCGATGAGGATGATGCGGCGCGGCCCGTAGCGGTCGATCCACCAGCCGATGAGCGGGGCGGCGATGGCGCTCGCGAGGAACCCGACGGAGAAGCCGCCGGAGACCTCCGCCCGCGACCAGCCGAACTGGCTCTCCAGCGGGTCGACGTACAGCCCGAACGACCAGAAGGAGAGCCCCGCCGCCAGCGCCACGGCGACGACCGACGCCGCCAGCATCCACCAGCCGTAGTAGGCGCTCCGCAGCCGCCGCCAGTACCGGGTCATCCGCGCGATTGTAGGGGCGCGCGCGTTACGCCCCCGGTCCGCGCGCCACGATGGGGACGGCGGGCAGCTCCGGGCGGGGCAGCTTCCAGGCCAGCCAGTAGAGCAGCAGCGAGAGCCCCATCGAGCAGGCGAACATGACCAGCGCCCAGTCGTATTCGCCCGTGGCGTCGAAGATCGCGCCCGCGATCATGGGGCTCACGATCTGGCCGCTCTGCGAGACGATCGCGAGCGCCCCGAGGATGGAGGCGAAGTAGGCCATGCCGAACGTGCGCGCCGTCAGCAGCGGCTCGATCATCGGCCCGCCGCTCGACCCCACGAACCAGAAGCCGAGGAAGATGACCACGCCGAGCACGCTCCCGCCGCTCACGAACAGGACCAGCATCGCCAGCGTCAGGCAGCCGCAGAGCGCCATCGCCGCCACCTCGATGCGCGCGATGCGGTCGGCGAGGTAGCCGAAGGCGAGCCGCGTGACGATGCCGCTCCCCGCCGCGATCGCGAGCAGCTGCGCCGCCCACCACTTCGAGTACCCCACCGACTCGTAGTAGGGAACCGCGTGCGCCGTCCAGCCGAACATGCCGAAGAAGAAGACCATCAGGGCGAACGCGATCACCCAGAAGAGGGGCGTGCGCAGCGCCTGCCGGTCGGTCAGGCCCGTCAGCGCGACCGGCTGCGCGGGCGCGCCTTCCGGCTGTGCGTCGCCGTCGGCCAGCAGCCCCTTGTCGGCGGGCTGGTCGCGGATCAGCAGCAGGGCGAGGGGCGCGACCACGGCCACGGTCACGATCGCGGAGACGACGAACGAGCCCTCCCACTGGACGGCGTCGATGACGGCGCGGAGGGCGGGCACGACGGCGAACCCGCCCATCGAGAAGCCCGTCCCGAGGACGCCGACGGCCAGCCCCCGCCGCCGGTCGAACCAGCGCGAGACCAGCGTCTGGAAGGGGATGAAGAACATCATGTTGCGGAACACGGCCGCGATCGACTGGTAGAGGAACCACTGCCAGAGCGCGCTCGTCGTCGCCAGCAGGAGGAAGCTCCCCGCCGTCAGCACCGCGCCGAGGACGATGACGCGGCGCGGGCCGTAGCGGTCGACCCCGCGCCCGATGAGGGGCGAGGCCACGCTGCCGACCAGCAGGGCGATCGAGAATCCCCCCGAAATGGTCCAGCGCGACCAGCCGAACTCGCGCTCCAGCGGGTCGATGTAGAGCCCGAACGACCAGAAGGAGAGGCCCGCCGCCAGCGCGACCGACACGACCGACGCGGCCAGCACCCACCAGCCGTAGTAGGCGCGCCGCACCCGCCCGGGGAGTTGGCTCATCCGCGGAGCGCGTGCGCTCAGCGCGCTAGTCCTCGGGGAGCGCGACCGTGGCCGTGCCCTCCAGGCAGGGCGGTTCGCCCTCGCGCGCGAGCGAGACGTCGCAGTCGGCGAGGCGCGCGCCGTCCTCCTCGCGGATGGCGGTGATCGTGCCGCGCGCGACCATGCGGTCGCCGTCGAGCACGACGTTGGGGAAGCGCATCGTGATGCGGCGCACGCTCGTGGGGCCGGCCCAGTCCATGAGCATGTTGAGGATGTAGCTGAGGCCCAGCGGCCCCTGGTTGATCGTGCGTTCGCCCAGCCCGAAGGGGAGCGCGGCCACGGCCTTGCGGTCCCAGTGCACGGGGTTGGGGTCGCGCAGGATCGCGGCCATCGTGCGCATCCGCTCGGGCCGCACGCTCTCCATCACCCACTCCGGAATCGAATCGCCCACCTGCGCGTTCATGCCGCCGACCTCCGGTACGTCCACGTGATCGTCGAGCTGGCGGCGAAGTCGCCCTCCGGCTCCCGCAGCTCGAAGCGGAACTGGATGCGGTCGTAGACGCCCCGCCGTCCTCCGCGCAACGAGCCTTCGCGCCGGTCCGCCTCCGTGACGACGCCGGTCACGGTGTACTCGACGTCTTCGTGGAGGGGCCGCGCGATCTCCCAGTCGTAGCTTTCGATGCCGATGGAGAAGTCCGACTCCGCCCGGCCCAGCGCGAACATCCCCCCGATGGAGGTGTTCGCGCCGAGGATGGGCATGTGGAAGAGCACGACCGGGTGCACGAGCCCGTCCGGCAGCGGCTCCGCGCCCGTGCACTCGGTCAGCAGGAAGTTCTCCCAGTGCGCGACGGTGTACGTCCCGCCGGGGAACTCGTGTCCCACGAGCGCGCGGATCTCCTCGACCGGCGGTTGGATGTCGGCCATCGCTCGGTCTCCTTTGCTGAACTAGCTGAACTGCTCGGCGAGGCGGGCGCGCTTCTCCAGCGTCGGCAGGACCACGTCCGCCGGCGCCGGCGGGACCAGGAACACGATCCGGTCCACGCCCGCCCGCGCGTGCTTCTCGATGCGCGCGGGGTCGCTGCCCGCGCCGAAGAGCGAGACGGTCATGGGCCCGCGTCCCGCCTCCGCCGCGAGGTCGTTCAGTTCCGCGATGGCGGGGGCGAAGTCGTCGCGGGTGCGCCCGTCGATCGGCATCCAGCCGTCGCCGTAGCGGGCCACGCGCTTCAGCGTGGTCGGCCCGTCGCCCCCGATGATGACCGGCGGATGCGGGTCCTGCGCGGGCTTGGGCCACTGCCAGATGGGGTCGAAGTCGATGAGTTCGCCGTGGTACTCGGCCTCGTCGTTCGCCCAGATCGCCTGCATCGCCTCGATCGTCTCGCGCATGCGCCGCCAGCGGCGGGCGGGATCGGTGCCGTGGTTCTCCATCTCCTCCAGGTTCCAGCCCGCGCCGATGCCGAGCAGCGCGCGCCCGCCGGAGACGTAATCGAGGCTCGCGACCTCCTTCGCCAGCGTGATCGGGTCGCGCTCGATGACGAGGCAGATGCCGCTGCCCACGAGCAGCCGCTCGGTGGCCGCCGCCGCCGCCGTCAGCGCCACGAACAGGTCGAGCGTGTGCGAGTACTCCCGGGGCAGGTCGGGGCCGCCCGGCCAGGGCGACTTGCGGCTCGCGGGGATGTGCGTGTGCTCGGGGAAGAAGAGCGACTCGAAGCCGTGCGCCTCCACCTCGCGGGCCAGTTCGCCCGGCCCGATGGCGTAGTCGGTGGGGAACATCGTGATGCCGAACTTCATGAGCATCCTCCGCCGGAGCCGTGGCCGGCGGCGGCAGGGTAGCGCGCCCGCCCGCGCTCCGCACCCTCAGACGCGCAGCACGAGCTTCCCCACCACGTCGCGGTCGAGCACGCGCTGGAGGAAGCGCGGCCCGTCCGCGAGCGTTCCCGTCTCGATCGCGGGCGCGGGCAGGCGCCCGTCCGCAAGCATCGCGAACACGTCCGCCGCCGACCGGCGCATCCGCTCGATGCGTCGGGCGCGGTAGTGCATGAGCACCATGCCCACGGCGCTGCGGTTCTTGATGAGCAGGTGGTTCCCCTTGAACTGCGGCACGGCTCCGCCCGCGAAGCCGGCCACGACGTAGCGCCCGCCCCAGCCGAGCGAGCGGAAGGCGGCCTCGCCCTGCGCGCCCACGGGGTCGACCACCACGTCGACGCCGCTGCCGCCCGTGGCCGCGAGCGCGGCCTCGCGCAGGTCCGTCTCGCGGTAGTTGACGAGATGGCGCGCGCCCGCCGCCTCCGCCGCGGCGAGCTTGCCGGCGCTGCTGGCCGCGGCCACCACCTCCCCGCCGAGCGCCGCCGCGACGGCCACCGCCGCCAGCCCCACGCCGCTGCCCGCGCCCAGCGCGAGCACGCGCTCGCCCGCCTCCAGCCGCGCCTCCCAGGTGAGGCAGATGTGCGCCGTCAGGTAGGCCGAGAGCGCGCCCGCCGCCGTCTCCGGCGCGAGCCCGGCGGGCACGGGGAAGCACTCGCTCGCGGGCGCGGTCGCGCGCTCCGCCCAGCCGCCGTCGTGGAGGAGCGCGGCCACCGCCTGCCCCTCGCGCAGGCCCTCGACGCCCGCTCCGACGGCGGCCACGCGGCCGGCCGCCTCCATGCCGGGCGCGAAGGGCGGCTCGTGCTCGGTCTGGTGCTTGCCCTGCACGAAGAGCGCGTCGGCGAAGGAGACGCCCGCCGCCTCGACCGCGATCCCCACCTCGCCCGGCCCCACGGGCGGCTCCGGCAGTTCGCCGAGGCGCACGTCCCCGGGGCTCCCCAACTGGTGGCAGACGACCGCGCGCATCGCGCCTCCCGCCGCGAACCCTACCGGAAGCGAGTGGCCGGTGGCTGGTGGCTGGTGGCCGGTGGCTGCGTATGATCGCCGCCTTGCGGAGGTTCCCCATGCCGGATGTCATCGTCGAGCGCCACGATCGCGTGATGCTGCTGCGCTTCAACCGCCCCGAGCGCATGAACGCCATGGGCGGCACGCTCATGCCCGAGTTCACGGCCGCCATCGAGGAGGGGACGAAGGACGACGGCGTCGGGGCCATCGTCGTCACGGGCGAGGGGCGAGCGTGGTGCGCGGGCGCCGACCTGGAGGCCACGGGCCAGCGCCGCGAGAGCGGCGACGCGCCGCCGCCGCGCCGCGCGCAGTCGCTCGACACGATGGGGCCGGGGCGCTCGATCCTCGCCATCTACAAGAGCGGCAAGCCCATGATCGCGGCGGTCAACGGCGTGGCCGTGGGCGGCGGCTTCGGCCTCTGCAGCGCCTTCGACATCCGCATCGCCAGCGACCGCGCGCGCTTCGGCACGATCTTCATCAAGCGCGCGCTCGCCTCCGACTTCGGCCTCTCCTACTTCCTCCCGCGCATGGTGGGCGCGGAACACGCCGCCGAACTGTTCTACACGGGCCGCATCGTCGAGGCCGAGGAGGCGCTGGCGCTCGGCATCGTCTCGCGCGTCGTCCCCCACGAGCGGCTCGTCGAGGAGTCGCTCGCCTTCGCCTCGCAGGTGGCGAACCAGCCGCCCACCGCGCTCGCCTACGCGCGGCGCATGTTGCAGCACTCGCAGTGGGCCTCGATCGAGCAGCAGCTCGAATTCGAGTGGCCCCTCCAGCGCGACCTGCTCCAGGGCCCCGAGTTCGACGAGGCGGTCGCCGCCTTCCGCGAGAAGCGCGAGCCCAACTACAACCAGTAGCCCAGTAGCCAACCGGCAGCCGCCCCCCGCCGCGCGCCTGTTACAGGTAGGTCGGGTGCGTGCGGTCGATCCAGGTGCGGGCGAAGCGGTCCTGGTAGGCCTCGCCCGCGTCCACGGGGAAGAGCTGCACGTAGGGCCAGAACAGCGTCACCACGTCCTCGCTCACGAAGTTCGCGCCCACGTTCATCTCCAGCAGGCGGCGCTGCGCGTCGTAGGCGATCTCGCGGCGGCCCTCGGACGACAGCTCCGTGCGCTGCGCTTCGAGGAGGGCGTCCATCTCCTCGTCGCGCAGGGCGAAGGTGTTGGCCGCGCCCTCGCTGTGGAAGTAGGGGTAGAGCCAGTCGTCGAGTTCGATCCAGCCGTTGTCCACGCCCACCGCCCACGGGGCCTCGCCCTCCAGCAGCCGCCGCGCCAGTTCGTCGATGGCGACGGCGTTGACCTGGACCTCGAGCCCGAGGGTGTCGCGCAACTGCCTCGCGACGAGCGCGCCCATGCCGAGGCTCTGCTCCAGGTCGGCGGCGACGAGCAGCTCCATCGGCTCGGGAAGCTCCTGTTCCGCGCGGTAGGCGTCGAGGGCGCTGCGCGCGAGGCGCACGTCGAACGCGCGCCCGCCGTCGCCGGGGCGGTAGCCGGGCTGCCCCTGCAGTTCCGCCTGGGGGAGGGACCAGCGCCGCACGGCCGCGCTGATCCAGGGGTTGAGCGTGCCGCTGCCGTGGAAGAAGCGCTCCAGCATCGCGCGCCGGTCGATGGCCACGGTGAGCGCCAGCCGCAGGCGGGGGTCGTCGTAGGGCGGGAGCCCCGCGAGGAAGCGCATCCCGTAGAAGCGCGACACCGCCGAGCGCGCCTCGCGCAGATCCGGCAGCCGCCGCTTCAGTTCCTGCGCCTGCAGGAAGCCCGCCTCCACGGCGTCCAGCGCCCGCGTGCGGAAGTCCGCTTCGAGCTCTTCCAGCGAGCGCGGGGGCACGGTCGAGAGGCCGTCGAGGAAGGGGCCGTTCTCGGGGCCGTGCCAGGCGTCGTTGCGGGCCACGCTCGCATACGAGCCCTCCTCCCACTCAACCCA
Organism: Tepidiformaceae bacterium; assembly: GCA_963664025.2. GTDB lineage: Bacteria > Chloroflexota > Dehalococcoidia > Tepidiformales > Tepidiformaceae > UBA2991. The sequence goes on from OY760861.2 coordinate 1,121,291, forward strand.
GCGGAAGGGGCCGCTGCCCGCCTGCAGGGCGGGGCCGAGGTCGTCCGCCAGCTCCGGCGGGAGCACGAACCCCTCGGGCGAGGCGAAGCGCGCCAGCGTCCCCGCGAAAGGCGCCTCCGTGCGCGCCACGAGCGTGCGCCCGTCGAGCGCTTCCAGTTGCGTGATCGGATCCCAGCGCCCCTTGCGCGGGAAGTCCTGCGCCCGGCCCGACCGCTGCCGCTCGATGCTGGCGAGCACGTCCTGCGCGGTCACGGCCCGCCCGTCGAGGGGCGACACGTCGTGCCAGCGCGCCTCGGGGTTGAGGCGGAAGACGTAGGTGGCCTGGTCCGGCTGCTCCGGCAGTCCCAGCGCCAGGTCCGGGGCGAGCCGGTCGTCGGCCTGGCTGGCGTACGACAGCAGGCGGCTGTAGATGAGCGCCTGTTGGCCCAGCAGCGCCGCCGAGGCCGTCTTGTGCGGGTCGAACCGGCCGTCGCTGGAGAAGGCCGCCGCGTAGCGCAGCGTGCCCCCGTGGCGGCTCGCCTGCTCCGCGCGGGTGGGGTCGGGGGCGGGCGTGCTGGGGTAGGTGGGATGGGGGCCATCCTCCGTCGGCTCCGGCTCCGGCTCCGGCGTGGCCGCGGGCGCGACCGGCGGCTCGCCGTCGTCCTCGTCCCCGCAGCCGAGCGCGGCCAGCCCCGCGGCGCCCGCGGCGGCGCCCACCGCCCCCAGGAACCAGCGCCGGCTGTACCGTCGTCCGCCCCTCGCCTCGGCCATCCGTACTATCCTTGCCCGCCGGAGGCGTATGCGCCCCGCGCGCGCGCCGGCGACCGAGGAGGTCCGCGATGCCCGAACGACTCAGCTCCGCCCAGGTGACCGACGCCCTCGACGGCCTGCCCGGCTGGTCCGCGGACGGCGACGACGCCATCCGCAAGACCTTCCGGCTCGACGATCACATCACGGCGATGGGGTTCGTGAACCGCGTTGCCATGGCCGCCGAGGTGATGAACCATCACCCCGAACTCTCCATCGTGTACAGCACGGTCGACATCCGCCTGAGCACGCACGACGCGGGCGGGGTCACGCAACTGGACATCGACCTGGCCGGGAAGATCGAGCACTACGCCTAGCCTCCGCCGAGGCTCGGGCTACGAGACGCCGACCGCGTCCTGCGCCACCTTCGCCTGCTTCATGAGGGCGATTTCCTGATCCGTCAGCTCTTCGAGCGGCTTCAGGATCTCGTCCTTCAGGGGGAAGATGTGGACCGCGTCCCAGCCGCACACGTCCTCGCAGAGGCGGCAGCCCGTGCACTTCTTCTCGTCCACCGTGCTCACGCCGAAGAAGTCGTCGGCGCGGTCGGTGTGCTGCAGGCTGAGCGCGTCGAAGGGGCAGATGTTGATGCACAGCTCGCAGCCGGAGCCGATGCACTTCTCCTCGATGACCACCGCCTTGGGCCACTCGTTCTTCTTGATCGACTTCGTCACGTCGCCCACCGCGTCGAGGATCGCCTCCGGCGGGCAGACGACCCCGCAGGCGCCGCAGTCGATGCAGAGCGTCGGGTCGATCACGTGCAGTTCGTTGCGCGAGCCCGTGATCGCGTTCGTGGGGCAGCGTTTCGTGCAGGCGGTGCAGCCGATGCAGGTCTCGATGATGCTGTAGGACATCGCGCCCTCGATCCTAGGCGCGACTCCCACCGCCCGCAAGCTCGAACGCGCTCGAACGCTACTCCGTCGCTACTGTAACAATGTTAGAGTAACCGCTGAGTAGTTCGAGCCCGGCGCTTCGGGAAGGCCGCCCGCCAGTCCCGTAGACTGCGCCCATGACCCTGCCCGACATGCCCCTCGGCCCCACCGGCGCGCTGCTGCGCCCGCTCGGCGTGGGCACGAACACCTGGACGGACGAGACGGGCGCGGACGGCGACGCGGACGCCACCAACCCCGCCGCCGCCGCCGAGGCCGCCCTCGCCGAGGGGATCGGCTTCTTCGACAGCGCCGAGATTTACAGTTCGGGCGCCTCCGAGCGCGCCCTCGGACGCGCGCTCGCGGAGAGCGGCGCTTCCGCCTTCGTCGCCACCAAGTTCGCGCCCCTGCCGTGGCGGCTCAGGAGCGGCTCGCTCCACGGCGCGCTCGACGCCAGCCTGCGCCGCCTCCAGCGCGAGACGGTCGACCTCTACCAGATCCACTTCCCGATCACCCTGCTCCGCATCCCCAGCCTCATGGACCGGCTGGCCGAGGCGGTTGAGGCGGGCCGCATCCGCCACGCGGGGGTGAGCAACTACAGCGCCGCGCAGATGCGGACCGCCCACGCCGCCCTCGCGCGCCGGGGCGTGCCGCTCGCCTCGAACCAGGTCAACTACAGCCTCCTCCACCGCGCGCCGGAGCGGAACGGCCTGCTCGACGCCTGCCGCGAACTCGACGTAACGCTCATCGCCTACTTTCCCCTCGCCAGCGGCGCGCTGACGGGCAAGTACCGCGCGGGCGGACGGCGGGCGCGGGGCTTCCGGCGTTACAGCGCGAACTTCCGCCGGCCCGAGCGCCTCGAACCGCTCTTGCGGGCGCTCGACGAGATCGGGCAGACGCACGGGCGCTCGCCCGCGCAGGTCGCGATCAACTGGCTCGCGCGGCAGGAGCGCGTGCTGCCCATTCCCGGGGCGCGGCACGCCCGCCAGGCGCGCGAGAACGCGGGCGCCATCGACTTCGCCATCAGCGACGCCGAGGCCGCGCGCCTCGCCGATCTGAGCGACGGGCTGTCCTGAGGAGCGGAGGCGCGAAGAAGCCGCCGCCCCGCTATACTCCCCCGCCGAAACACCTGCCCGAAAGAAGGAGCTCCATGAGCCTGCTCGATCGCATCCTCCGCCCCTCCCGCACGGCCTTCGCGCACTGCGACGGCCCCTGCGGCGTCTACGACCCCGCCTCCGCGCGCATCGCCGCCGAGGCCGTGCTCTCCATGGCGAAGAAGCTCACCGACCTCGGCGACGGCGCCGACCTCGCCACCGAGAACACCCGCAGCCGCTTCATCTCCATCAAGGAAGAGCAGGCCCAGCTCGCCAAGCAGGAGCTGCTCATCCTCTGGACCGACTACTTCAAGCCGCCCCACCTCGAGGCCAACCCCGGCCTGCACGACACCTTCTGGAACGCGGCCAAGCTCTGCTCCCAGAACAAGGTCGAGGTGAACGTCGAGGCCGCCCAGGCGCTCGTCGACGCGATCGGCGAGATCCACGGCATCTTCTGGGCCTCGAAGAACCGCGACGACGTTCCCTTCTACACCGCGGGCTAGGGCGGACGCCGGTCCGCACCGTTCTCGCCGTCTTCGCCGCGGGCGCGGCGCTCGTCGCGCTCGCCCGCTGGCGTCTCTCGCGCTACGCCATCGCGGGCGCGAGCATGGCCCCCGCCCTCGCGCCCGGCGACTACGTCGTCGTCGATGCGCGCGCCTACGCCCGCCGCGCTCCGAGTCCCGGCGACGTCGCGCTCGCGCGCGACCCGCGCGAGCCGTCGCGCACGATCGTGAAGCGCGTCGCCGCCCTCACGCCGGAGGGCGACGCCGTGCTGCTGGGCGATAACCGCGCGGAGAGCGCCGACAGCCGCGCCTTCGGCCCCGTGCCCGCGTCCGGGCTGCGGGGCCGCATCGTCTGGCGCTACTGGCCCCCCGCGCGCTTCGGCCCCGTGCGCTAGGCGGACGCTTCCGCCGCCAGCTGGGCCAGCACGAGCGCGTCCGTGGGGAAGGCGAGCGGCGGCGGCCCGGCGGGGTCGAACCAGCCCGTCTCGCTCAGTTCGCCGTCGGCGGGGAAGGGCTCGCCCTGCGCGTCCTCGCCCGCGAACCAGACGCCGACCGTGAGCCGCTCGGGGTCATGGAAGTTCGAGTGCACGGCGACCACCGCGCCGGCGCGGGCGCGCACGCCCGTCTCCTCCAGCAGTTCGCGCTCGGCGGCGGCGCGCACGTCCTCGCCCCACTCCAGCGAGCCGCAGGGGATGCACCACGCGCCCGCGCCCCAGCCCACGGCGCGCTTCCCCAGGAGCACGCGCCCGCGCCCGTCGCGCACCACGATGGCGACGCCCACGGACGGGCGCCGCCGCGCTCCCGCCGGGCGTTCCGCGGGCGGACCTTCGGCCATGACGCCAGCCTAGAAGCGGCGTAGGCGGTTGGCCAGCGCCGCCGTCCCGCGCGCTTGCCGCGCTCCGCTCGCGGCTCGATACTGCGAGTCCCAGGAGCGCCCATTGACCCAGCCGATGCACCGCCTCTGCCCGGTCTGCGGAATCGCCTTCTTCGCGGGCGAGCCCGTGCTGCAGTGCTCCGGCTGCCACGCCGTCTACCATCCCGCCTGCTGGATCGAGATCGACGGCTGCTCCCTGGAGGGCGAGCACGAGCGCCAGCCCCTGCCCCGCACCTTTGGGGGGACGCCGCCGCCGCCCGCCGCGAGCCGCCCCGTGCCCGCCCCGCCCGCGCCCGTCCCGCCCCAGCCCGCCGCCCCGCCGCCAATGGAGCGCCAGCCCGTGGGCCGTCCGCGCGACATCGGCTCGCTGGGGCGCGACGTTCGCGGCGGGCGCGAGCCCGGGGGGCTGCTGCGCTTCTGGTACGTGCCCTTCGGCTTCCTGATCGCCGCCGCCGTCGCCTTCGGCATCGTCTGGGGCATCGACCGCTTCCGCGACGACGGGGGCGACGCCCAGCCCGCCGCCGCGCCCGCGGCCACGGAGGCGCCCGCGGCCACGGAGGCGTCCGCCGCGACCCAGCCCGCCGCCGCCACTCCCGCCCCGCAGGCGCCCCAGCCCACGCCCACGCCCGCCCCGACCGTCGCCGAACCGGCGGGCCGCTTCAGCCCCGGCGACGCCGCCGTCGTCGCGGGCACGGACAGTTGCCTCAACATCCGCGCCGAGGCGAGCATCGAGAGCGAGGTCATCGAGTGTCTCGCGGACGGCACGAACGTGACCGTGCTCGAAGGGCCGGTGGAGCAGGGCAACCTGGACTGGTGGCTGATTGCCGCGCCCACGGTCAACGGCTGGGCCGCCGACCTCTACCTCGCGCAGCGGTAGACGCGTCAGGCGAGCCGCTCCCGCAGGCGCGCCATCTGGATGGCCGCCTCCGCCGCTTCCTCGCCCTTGTTGCCCTGCGCCCCGCCCGCGCGGTCGAGCGCCTGCTCGGCGCTGTCGCAGGTGAGCACGCCGAAGGCCACGGGCACGCCCGTCGTCTGCGCCGTCTCCATGATGCCCGCCGCCGCCTGCCCGGCGATGTGCTCGTAGTGGTCCGTCTCGCCCTTGATCACGGTCCCGAGGGCGATGACCGCGTCGAAGTTTCCCGATTCCGCCGCCCAGCGCGTCGCCGCCGGGACCTCGAACGAGCCCGGCGCCCACGCGACCGTGATGTCGTCTGCGCGGACGCCGCGCTCCCTCAGCCCCGCTTTCGCCCCGTCGAGCAGCTTGTGCGTCACGAAGGCGTTCCACTGCGCCACCACGATGCAGACGCGCAGGCCCTCGCCGTTGCTGTCGAACGCGAGCTCGTTCACGCCCGCTCCTCGGGCTCGCCGCCGAGCTGGTCGAGCAGGTGGCCCATGCGCCGCCGCTTCGTTTCGAGGTAGTTGATGTTGAACTCGTTGGGGGGCGTCTCCAGAGGCACGCGCTCCACGATCTCGAGGCCGTAGCCCTCCAGCCCCGCGAGCTTGTCGGGGTTGTTCGTGAGCAGGCGCAGCTTGCGCACGCCCAGGTCGAGCAGGATCTGCATCGCGATCCCGTAGTCGCGCCCGTCCGCGGGGAAGCCCAGCGCGAGGTTCGCGTCGACCGTGTCGAGGCCGTCGTCCTGGAGGCGGTAGGCGCGCAGCTTGTTGTGCAGGCCGATGCCGCGGCCCTCCTGCCGCAGGTAGAGGAAGACGCCGCCCTGCTCGCCGATCAGCTTCAGCGCGAGGTCCTTCTGCTCGCCGCAGTCGCAGCGCATCGAGTGCAGCACGTCGCCCGTGAAGCACTGGTCGTGGACGCGCACGAGCACGGGCTCGCCGGGATCGATGTCGCCCTTCACCACCGCCACCTCCTCCTCGCTCGCGTACGTCGCCTGGTAGGCGACGATCGACATCTCGCCCATGGGCGTGGGCAGGTGCGTCTCCGCCACGCGGCGCACGAGCCGCTCCGTCTTCAGGCGGTACTTGATGATGTCGTTGGTGGTCAGGATCTTGAGGCCGTGGCGGCGGGCGAAGCGCTTCAGTTCCGGCATCCGCGCCATCTCGCCGTCGCCCTTCATGATCTCGCAGATGACCGCCGCCGGGCGCATCCCCGCCAGCCGGCAGAGGTCGACGCTCGCCTCCGTCTGCCCGGCGCGCACGAGCACGCCCCCTTCGTGCGCGCGCAGCGGGAACATGTGCCCGGGGCGCACGAGGTCCTCGGGCCGCGTCTCCGGGTCGAGCAGCACCTGCACGGTGCGCGCGCGGTCGGCGGCGCTGATGCCCGTCGAGACGCCCGTGCGCGCCTCCACCGAGACCGTGAAGGGCGTGCCGAAGGGCGAATCGTTCGTGCGCTCCTCCACCATCATCGGGAGCCGCAGCTCCTCCACGCGCTCCGACGAGAGGGCGATGCAGATCAGCCCGCGCGCGTAGCGGGCCATGAAGTTGATCGTCTCGGGCGTGACGCACTCGGCGGGGATGGTGAGGTCGCCCTCGTTCTCGCGGTCCTCGTCGTCGGCGATGATGACGAACTTGCCCTGGCGATACTCCTCGATCGCCTCCTCCACGCCGATGGACACGGGATCCGCCGCGCTCGTCATGCCCGTCCTCCCGCCGTCTCGCGCTCGGCCACGAACTGCTCGACGTAGCGCGCGATGATGTCGGTCTCCAGATTGACCCGGGCGCCCTCTCCGCGGCTCACGAGGTTCGTGTGCTCCTGCGTGTACTGCACCAGCGAGACCGACAGCGAGTCCTCGTCCTTCGCGATGATCGTGAGGCTCACCCCGTCGATGCAGACCGGCCCCTTGACCACCGTGTAGCGAAGCAGCTCCGGCGGGGCCGCGATGCGCACGATGAGGGCGTCGCCCTCCGGCGCGATGCCGACGATCTCGCCCACGCCCTCGGTCACGCCGCGCACGATGTGGCCGCTGAGGCGGTCGTCGGGGCGCACGCTCCGTTCGAGGTTGACGCGGTCGCCGGGGCGCAGGTCGCCGAGCGCCGAGCGCCGGTAGGTCTCCGGCATGAGGTTGGCGAAGAAGGTCTCGCCGTCCATCTCCGCCACCGTCAGGTCCACGCCGTTGATGGCGATGGAGTCGCCGAGCGCGGAATCGCCCGCGACGAGGGGCGCGCGGATCAGCAGGCGGCCCTCCCCGCTTTCGAGGACTTCGCCAAGCTCTTCGATGATGCCGGTGAACATCCCGCCTCGCGCAGTCGCGACTAACGCGCCGGGGATGACGGGAAAGGCGATACCAGCGGCTTGCCGCCGATGGCGGCCGCGCGGTCGTTCTCTCCCATCCGGACTGTGACCGTCGGCCCCGGAATTCCACCGGATCAATCCGCCGAAGCGGAGTCGCGGGCTTTCACCGCCGGTGAGGATTTTCACCTCGCCCCGAGAACGTCGCCCCGATCGTCAGCGGCGGCGGGGGCGTTGTCAAGGACCGCCGCTCAGGGACCGCTTCCGGCCAGCCCCGCGCGCTCCGCCAGCTTCACGAGGATGTCGTAGGTCGCGTAGGCGTCGGCCAGCGCCGTGTGCTCCCCCAGCCGCCCGATGCCGAGGCGGTCGGCCACGTGCCCCAGGTTGAAGCGGTCGACCTCGTCCTTGCCCAGCCGCCGCCGCGCGATCAGCTGCACGTCGATGGCGATGTCCGCGAAAGGCCAGGGCGTCTCCGTGCGCCGCGCGCACTCGGCGAGGAAGGCCATGTCGCTCTTGATGCCCCAGCCCGCGATCGTCGCGCCCCGCCCCAGCTCCGCGATGCGCGCGAACGCCTCCGCCAGCGGGATCGCGTCGCGCCAGCCGCGGGGCGAGTAGCCCGCCACCTTGAGCGAGCCCGCGTCCGCCGTGCCGATGTGCAGCGGTTTCACGCGCGCGCCCCACGCGCCCCGTTCGGCGAAGCCCGCGCCCGCGTCCGCGAGCACGCCGCCGATGTCGATGACCTCGTGCTCGCGCGGGCGCGGCCCGCTCATCTCCAGGTCCACGACGAGCAGCCGCGCGGGCGTCTCCGCGTCGCCCCGTTCGCGCCGGGGCAGGAGCGCCCCGTCCGCGCCGAGCGCGCGCCATCCGTGCTCCAGGAACGCCTCCAGCGTCTCCATGCGGGGAAGCGTACCGGAACGGGCGGACGTGCTCATTCGCCTCCCGAAGCGCTAGCCTGTCGCCATGAGGCTCGCGCTGGCCGCCCTCTCCCTGCTCGCGCTCGCGGCCCTTGCCGCCTGCGGCGGCGGCGACCCCGCGCCCGCGCCGACGCCGCCCGAACCTGCGGCGACGGCCACGGCGGTGGCGGCTACGGCGACGCCCGCGAAGGCGGCGGCGACTCCTACGCCGACGGTGACGGCGACTCCGGTATCTACAACGTCGCCGACTCCGATGGCCACGCCCAGCCCAGCGCCCAACACCTTCCGCTACGACACGCTGGATGTGACCGGCAGGATCACGGAGCCCGGCTCCTATGTCTTCCTGACGGTGAACGGCGAGGTCGTGACCACCTACGAGAGCTTGCGCTACGACGGCCCGCCCGACGACTTGGCCACGGCTCTGCGTATCCACGAGACGGACGCGGACGGCGTCTCGCGCGCGGCCTTCTACGCCAGTGTGGAGGTCGGCGATATCTTCGAGTGGCGGGAGCGCGACGACTGCTGGGTGCGCTACCGCGTCACGTCGGTCTCGCCCGCTGTCTCAGGGGTAAAGCCGCTGGGTATCAGGATGGTGGCGTATGCCTACGCAGGCTGCTCTGGCGGCATTCGGGCAATCGGCGACCGTGCTTACCGGTGGGCGCCCCCCAACCTCAGCCACTCCGACTTCACGACCGCCATTCGCTTCGGCCCCTTCTTTCTCCATCAACCGGGCTGGCGAGGTGAGTATCCGGGCAATGAGCGGATGCCGGCGCGGTATGGGGAACCGGGAGAACAACGAGTGGGCCGTATCCTGTCCAGCGATCTCGCGACTGTGCGAAAGCACCCGCTCTGGACCGAGCCTGACCTCCCCGCTGGCTGGACATTGACGGAAGCAACCGCGGGGATGGACGGTCAGTACGGTTACTGGGCGCACTACGCTCCTCCCGGTGGCGGCTATGGGGTGAACGTCGTGATCCGATACATCGACTACCTGCCTATCTGGGAGCCGAGCAGCTCGACTGCCTCGACCCTTATCCAGGAGATGCGCTTCATCGACGGACGCCCGGCTGTTGTCGAGTACAGTCCACCGGGATCGGGGACTCCCTCCTCGCCATACGTGGCGATCTACGATGAGGCCACGGGCATGCTGTATGAAGTGATCGGCCAGGCGCCGTCGCTTAGGCAGGCGGGAGTTGACGCCGTCATCGCCATCGCCCGCAGCCTCTACCAGTCCCCAGCCCCCACCACCTTCCGCTACGACGCGCTGGACGCGAGCGGCGCGGTCGCGGAGCCGGGCGCCTACGCCTTCCTGGCGGCGGACGGCGCGCCCGTCACGACGTACGAGGGACTGCGCGACGGCTCGACCGTGGGGCTGCGCATCCACGAGACGGACGCGGACGGCGTCTCGCGTGCGGCGTTCTACGGCAGCGTGGAGGCGGGGGACGTGTTCGAGTGGCGGGAGCACGAGACCTGCTGGGTGCGCTACCAGGTGACGTCGGTCGCGCCGCCGGGAGCGGGGGTGAAGCAACTGGGCGTCAAGTGGTTCGCCTACAGCGCCACCGGCTGCGGGACGGGTGCGATCCCGGTGGCGAACACGATTCGCACGTACCAGTGGTCCCCGCCGAACATCCGCAATACCGATGTCATCGACACCATCCGCTTTGGCCCCTTCGAGTTCTGGAACACGAACGGGTACTCGACGCTCGAAACGCCTGTGGCCACGGGGATTTCCCCGCCATCGCAAGAGGATCTAGATCGCGCTGCTGACAACATACGGCTCCATCCGTTCTGGCGAGAGCCCGCTCTTCCCGAGGGATGGGTCTTGAGCTTCGGGTCAACGGCGATTGAGAGCGCCTATGATTTCGAGGCCTATTACATAAATGAAGATGGATACTATGCCTTTAGCTTCTCGGCATGGTGGGAAGGAAGTCTGCCACGATCTCTCGGCATGACACCAACCAATACACGTGTTATCTATGAAGCGCGATTCATAGACGGTCGGGCGTCAATTGTGATCTACGGTCTAAAACTAACACCAACTGTTTTGATGTACGACGACAAGACAGGTGTCTTCTATGGGGGCCGAGGGCCCGACAGCACGCTTCTTGGGAATCCAGACCCCCTGATCGTCATCATGCGCTCCCTCTTCGCGGAGCCGGACGCGCGCTGAGCGCCCGACGGGCGTGGGTGCGCTACCATGAGCGCCATGTCCGAGCCTTCCCTGGAAGCGCAACGGTTCTTCGCCGGGCGCTACGGCATCGATTCCGCCCGCATCGCCTCGCTGCTCTCCGACGCGCTCGCGCAGGGCGGCGACTTCGCCGAGCTGTTCTTCGAGCACCGCACGAACGGGGCCATCAGCCTGGAGGACCAGCAGGTCAAGTCCGCCGTGCGCGGCGTCGAGCAGGGCGTCGGCATCCGCGTGGTGAAGGGCGACGCCATCGGCTACGCCTACACGGAGTCGCTCGACCCGGAGGCGATGCGGCTCGCCGCCGGGACCGCCGCGCGCATCGGCGAGGGCGGGGAGCGCCCCGACGCCATCGACGCGACGCCCGCCGGCGCGGGCGAGAGCGTGTACGGCGAGGACGCGCTCCTGAGCGACGAGCCCGCCGCCGCCAAGGTCGCGCTGCTCGAACGCGCGGACCGCGCCGCGCGCGCTTACGACCCCAGCATCGCGCGCGTCGACGCCAGCATCGCGGACGAGCGCAAGGTCGTGCTCGTGGCCCGCAGCGACGGCCAGATCGTGGGCGACGTGCAGCCCCTCATGCGCTTTAACGTGATGGCCCTCTCGCAGCGCGGCGAGAGCCGCCAGACCGCCCGCACCGGCGGCGGCGGACGCCTCGGCGTGGAGTACTTCGAGCAGGTCACGCCCGAGGACACGGCGCGCGAGGCCGCCCGCCAGGCCGTGCTCCTGCAGGACGCGGTGGACGCGCCCGCGGGCGAGGTTCCGGTGGTGCTGGCGGCGGGCGACAGCGGCATCCTCCTGCACGAGGCCATCGGCCACGGCCTCGAGGCCGACTTCAACCGCAAGGGCACGAGCAACTACACCGATCGCGTCGGCCAGCCCGTCGCCAGCGAACTCGTGACGGTCATCGACGACGCCACGATCGCGCGCTCGCGCGGCTCGATCAACGTGGACGACGAGGGCAACCCCGCGAAGCGCAACACGCTCATCGAGGGCGGCGTCCTGCGCGGCTACCTGCACGACGAGATCAGCGCCCGCCACTTCGGGACGGAGCCGACGGGCTCGGGCCGCCGCCAGTCCTTCAAGCACCCGATCATGCCGCGCATGACGAACACCTACATGCTCCCCGGCCCTTCGACGCCGGACGAGGTCATCGGGAGCGTCGAGCGGGGCATCTATTGCGTCGCCTTCTCCGGCGGGCAGGTGAACATCTCGAACGGCGACTTCGTCTTCTCCACGACCGAGGCCTACCTGATCGAGCAGGGCAAGGTCACCGCGCCCTTGCGCACGACCAACCTCATCGGCAACGGCCCCGAGGCGCTCTCGCGCGTGAGCATGGTCGCCAACGACTACGCCCTCTCCGACGGGCGCTGGACGTGCGGCAAGGAGGGCCAGTCGGTGCCCGTGGGCGTCGGCCTGCCCACCGTCCTCGTCTCCGCCATGACCGTGGGCGGCACGAACCTTGGCTGAGACGCCGCCGCTCGAACTCGCGCGCCGCGCCGTCGAACTGGCCGCCGCGCGCGGGGCCGGACAGTGCGACGCCATCGCCCTCGCGCACACGGAATCGACCGTCTCCATTCGCCTGGGCGAAATCGAGAAGCTGATCGAGGCGGGCTCGCGCTCGCTCGGCCTGCGCGTCATCGACGGAGGCCGCACCGCCGTCTGCTCGACCTCCGACTTCACGCCCGCCGCCTTCGAGCGCTTCGTCGCGGAGACGGTCGAGCTGGCGCGCATCTCCGCGCCGGACGAGTACGCGGGCCTGCCCGAGCTGGAGCAGCTGGCGGCGGGCGGTGGCGACGCGCTCCGGCTCTACGACGAGCGCATCGAGAGCCTGCCGCTGGACGAGCGCATCGAGATGGCGCGCGCCTGCGAGGCCGCCGCCCTCGCCTTCGACCCGCGCATCACGAACTCCGAGGGGGCGAGCCTCTCGACGCGCACGGGCGAGGTCGCGCTCGCCAACTCGCGCGGGTTCGCCGCGAGCTATCCCGCCACCTCCATCTCCCTCACGACGGAGGCGCTCGCCGACGACGCGGACGGGAAGAAGCGCAACGCCTTCTGGTTCAGCGCCGAGCGCAGCCTGCGCGCGCTCATGGACCCGGAGACGCTGGGGCGCATCGCCGCCCAGCGCGCCATCGACCAGCTGGGCGCACGCAAGGCCGGGACGAAGCGCGTGCCCGTCATCTTCGAGCCGATGATGGCCGCGCGCCTCGCGGGCGACGTGGCCCGCTGCGCCACGGGCGGCGCGCTCTACCGGGGCGCGACCTTCCTCGCGGGGCGCGCGGGCGAGGCGATCGGCTCCCCGCTCGTCACGATCGTGGACGACCCCACGCGGCCCGCGCGCGCCGGCTCCCGCCCCTTCGACGGCGAGGGCGTGACCTCGCGCCGCACCGTCCTCTTCGAGCAGGGCCGCTTCGAGGGCTTCCTCTACGACTGCTACACGGCCCGCCGCATGGACGCGCGCACGACCGGCAGCGCCCAGCGCGGCGTGAGTTCCCTGCCCGAGCCCGGCCCCGCCAACCTCATCTTCGAGCCGGGCGAGACGCCCGCCGAGGAGATCGTGGCGGACACGCGCGAGGGGCTGCTGGTGACCGCCCTCATGGGCTTCGGCTTCAACCCCACCACGGGCGACTACTCGCGCGGCGTGGGCGGCTTCTGGATCGAGAACGGCCGGATCGCCTACCCCGTCGCCGAGGCGAACGTCTCCGGCGACGCCGCTTCCATGCTCGCCGCCGTGGACGCCGTCGGCAGCGACCTCACCTGGTTCGGCCCCAGCGCCGCGCCCACCGTGCGCGTCGCCGCGATGACCGTTTCGGGCGTCTGACCGTGCCGCCGCCGCCCTACTTCGCCTACGGCTCGAACATGGCCTCGTCGCAGATGGCGGAGCGCTGCCCCGGGGCCGTCTGCCTCGGGATCGCGCGCCTGCCGGACCGCCGCCTCGCCTTCGACGCCTGGAGCGACCGCCGCGGCGGGCTCGTCGCGGACGCGCCGCCCGCGCCCGGCTCGGAGGTCTGGGGCGTCCTCTGGGAGGTGACGGAGGCGCACGCGGAGGCGCTCGACCGCTACGAGGGCGTCGCCCGCGGCCAGTACCGCCGCGAGAACGTGCGCGCCGAAGCGGCGGGCGGCGAGACCGTGGACGCCTTCGCCTACGTCATCTGCGAGCCCGGGGCGGACGGCCCGACGACGGACGCCTACCGCGACCTCCTGCTCGAAGGGGCGCGCGAGCACGGCCTGCCGCCCGAGTGGATCGCGGCCATCGAGGCCGCGCCCACCCTGCCGCCTCGCCCCTCGCCGCGCTCTGCCCCTACACTGGGGCCGTGATCTCCGACCCCTCCGCGCCCCCCGGCGCCGCCGCCCTCCGCCGCTACCGCCGCAACCTCCAGGAGGAGGTCGACGGGCGGACCCTCTATCTGCTCCTCGCCGAGGCCGAGGACGACCCCAACCTGAAGCAGGTGTTCGGGCGCCTCGCCGAGAGCGAGCAGCGCCACATCGACCTCTGGCGGGAGAAGCTGCGCGAGGCGGGCGCGGAGGTTCCCGACTTCCGGCCCGGCATGCAGGTGCGCGTCCTCGGCTGGCTCGCGCGGCGCTTCGGCACCGGCTTCGTCACGCCCATCGTCGAGCGCATGGAACTCAACGCCGTCACCATGTACGACGACCAGCCGGAGGCGATCGCCGAGGGGCTCCCCGGCTCGGAGCGCTCCCACGCGCGCCTCTTCCAGGAACTGGGCCGCCAGCCCGGCGAGAGCGTCGACGTCGCCCGCATCGAGGGCCGCCATCGCGGGGCCTCGGGGAACGCGTTGCGCGCCGCCGTGCTCGGGGCGAACGACGGCCTCGTCTCCAACCTGAGCCTCGTGATGGGTTTCGCCGGGGCCGATCCCGGGCGCGAGGTGGTCGCGCTCGCGGGCATCGCGGGGCTGCTCGCGGGGGCCATCAGCATGGCCTTCGGCGAGTGGATCAGCGTCCGCAGCAGCCGCGAGGCCTTCGACCGCCAGGTCGAGATCGAGCGCGAGGAGCTGGAGATGAACCCCGAGGAGGAGCGCGCCGAACTCGTCCTCATCTACCAGGCCAAGGGCCTCTCCGAGGAGGCCGCCCGCCTGACCGCCGATCGCGTCTTCCAGAACCGCGAGACCGCGCTCGACACGCTCGTGCGCGAGGAGCTGGGCATGGCCGAGGAGCGCGCCGCCAGCCCCTCCGTCGCCGCCGTCACGTCGTTCCTGCTGTTCGCCGTGGGCGCGCTCCTGCCCGCCCTGCCCTGGTTCTTCGCCGACGGCGGGCTGGCCATCGGCCTGAGCCTCGGGCTGGGCGCCGCCGGCCTCTTCCTGCTCGGCTCCGCCGTCACGCTCTGGACGGGGCGCTCGGGCCTGTATTCGGGCGCGCGGCAGCTGGCCATCGGCCTCGCCGCCGCCGGCATCACCTACGGCATCGGCGCCGCCGTGGGGATCGTGATCGACATCTAGGGGGCGGCTTGCGCCTCCGCCGATCGCGCTCGATACTGACGGCTCTGGTGGCTAGAGCGAGGTGGCCCCACCCGTTCCCATCCCGAACACGGAAGTGAAACGCCTCAGCGCCGACGATACTGCCCGGGTAACTGGGTGGGAAAATAGGCCGCCGCCGGGTCTTCCCCCAATCCCCTGATTTCGCCGCCCGCCGTTGCGTGAACGCGTGCGCTTCGCGCCTAGATCGCGGCGCTGCTACAATCACGGGCACAACAGCGGCCGTCCTTCTCGCCTCACTTCAGACGGGCAACGCGGTCAAACGGAGCCCACCAGTGTCCACCGACGAACAGGCCCCCATGGCCACCACCGGCGACTCGCCCGCCCCGGCGGTCGTCGCCGATCCCCCAGCCGCCCCCGAAAGCGTCCCCGAACCCGCCGTCGCCACCGCCGAGCCGGCCCCCGCGGCGGCTCCCGAACCGGAGCCCGCTCCCGCGGCGGCGGCCCCCGAACCGGCCCCCGCGCCTCCCGAGCCCGCCCCGGCGCCTCCCGAGCCGAGCGCCGAGATGGACATGGCCGCCCTGCTCGAAACGGAGGCCGCCCAGCCCGGCAGCCTCCGCCGCGGCGAGATCATCGAGGGCGTCGTCATGGGCGCCTCGCCCGACGGCGTCATCGTCGACGTCGGCACGAAGACCGAGGCCGTCATCCCCCAGAGCGAGATGCTCTCCCTGGGCGCGGACGGCCAGAGCCGCCTGAAGGCCGGCGACAGCGTGCGCGTGATGGTCCTCCAGCCGATGAGTTCGGAGGGCCACGGCATCGTCTCCCTCGACCGCGCCCGCGGCGAGGAGGGCTGGGAGGTGCTGGCCGCGCGCCTCGAATCGGGCGAAATCTTCTCCGCCGAGATCGTCGGCCACAACCGCGGCGGCGTCCTCGCCAACGTCGAGGGCGTCAACGCCTTCATCCCCCTCTCCCAGATCGACAGCATCCGGCGCGACAATCCCGACGCGGCGCAGGCGCTCGCCACGCTCGTGGGCAAGGAAGTGCGCCTGAAGGTCATCGAGCTCAACCGCCGCAAGAACCGCGCCATCCTCTCCGAGCGCGCCGCCATGACCGAATGGCGCCGCGATCAGAAGGAACGCATCATCCAGGAGCTGCAGGAAGGCGAGATCCGCGAGGGCCGCGTCTCCTCCATCACCGACTTCGGCGTCTTCGTCGACCTCGGCGGGGCGGACGGCCTCGCCCACCTGACCGAACTCACCTGGGAGCGCGGCAAGAAGGCGAAGGACCTCTTCACGATCGGCGACGAGGTCAAGGCCTACGTCCTGCGCGTGGACCGCGAGGCGCGCAAGATCTCGCTCTCGCTGAAGCGCGCGCATCCCGAGGAGTGGGACAGCGCCGTGGACCGCTTCGTCATCGGCCAGGTGCTGATCGGGCGGGTCACGAAGCTGATGCCCTTCGGCGCGTTCGTGCGCCTGGACGGGCCGATCGAGGGGCTCATCCACATCTCCGAGGTCACGAACCGGCGCATCCAGCACCCGCGCGAGGTGCTGGAGGAAGGCGCCGTCGTGCCGGTGAAGCTGGTGCGCATCGAGAAGGACCGCCACCGCCTCGGGCTGAGCCTGCGCCAGGCGCGCAACGACGCCGAGGCGATGGGCTTCGGCTTCGACCGCAACGGCTCCGTCGTCGATTGGCCCGACGACGTGCGCGAGGAGTTCGGGCTGGAGAAGCGCGACGCCAGCCAGTCCCGCCCGCGCACGGCGCAGGAGACGGTCGAGCAGGCCGTGGCCAACGACCCCGAGCCCGTCTCCGCCTTCGCCCACGCCTTCGCGCAGGCGCTGGAGAACGCCGAAAAGGGCCCCCTCGATCTCGCCGATGAGGCGACCGCCGCCGCTCCCGCCGCCAGCGAGGAGCCCGTCGCCGAGGCCCGCCGCCAGTGAGGAGCCGGTCGCGGAGGCGTCCGCCGCCAGCGAGGAGCCCGCTGCCGAGGCCAGCGCCAGTGAGGAGCCGGTCGCGGAGGCGTCCGCCACCAGCGAGGAGCCCGCTGCCGAGGCCGCCGCCAGCGAGGAGCCGGTCGCGGAGGCGCCCGCCGCCAGCGAGGAGCCCGTCGCCGAGGCCAGCGCCAGTGAGGAGCCGGTCGCGGAGGCGCCCGCCCCCAGCGATGAGGAGCAGCCCCAGGAGAGCCCCGCGGAGGCGGAAACGCCTGCCGCCGAAGCAGTCACGGCGTCCGGCGAGGGCGGCGACGCCGCCACCGCCACGGACTAGCAGGAGGGAACGCGATGGCCGACCGATTCGACAAGTTCACGGAACGCGCCCGGCGTGTGCTCACCCTCGCCCAGGAAGAAGCGCACCGCTTCAACCACAACTACATCGGCACCGAGCACATCCTCCTCGGCCTCGTGCGCGAGGGCGACGGCGTCGCCGCCAAGGTGCTCTCCAACCTCGGCGTCGAGCTGAACAAGGTGCGCTCCGCCGTCGAGTTCATCATCGGACGCGGCGACCGCACGGTGCTCGGCGAGATCGGCCTCACGCCGCGCGCCAAGAAGGTGATCGAGCTGGCCGTCGATGAGGCGCGCCGCCTCGGCCACAGCTACATCGGCACCGAGCACCTGCTGCTCGGCCTCGTGCGCGAGGGCGAGGGCATCGCCGCCGGCGTCCTCGAAAGCCTCGGCGTCAACATCGAGCGCGTGCGCGCGGAGACGACGCGCATCCTCAGCCAGTCCTCCCCCCAGGCCGCCGGGACGGCCGCGGGCGGAACCCGCCAGGCGACCCGCACGCCCACGGTCGATCAGCTCGGCATCGAGCTCACCGCCGCCGCCCGCTCGGGCCAGCTCGACCCCGTCATCGGCCGCTCCACGGAGTTGGAGCGCGTCGTCCAGATCCTCTCCCGCCGGACCAAGAACAACCCCGTGCTCATCGGCGAGCCGGGCGTGGGCAAGACGGCCATCGCGGAGTTGCTCGCCCAGCGCATCAGCGGCGGCGACGTGCCCGAGACGCTGGCCGAGAAGCGCCTGCTGACGCTCGACATCGGCTCGCTCGTGGCGGGCACCAAGTACCGCGGCGAGTTCGAGGAGCGCCTGAAGAAGGTCATCGAGGAGATCAAGACCGCGGGCAACTGCATCCTCTTCGTGGACGAGCTGCACATGCTCGTGGGCGCGGGCGCGGCCGAGGGCGCCGTCGATGCGGCCAACATCCTCAAGCCCGCCCTCGCGCGCGGCGAACTGCAGTGCATCGGGGCGACCACGCTCGACGAGTACCGCAAGCACATCGAGCGCGACGCCGCCCTCGAACGCCGCTTCCAGCCCATCGTCGTCGATGAGCCGACGGTGGAGGAGACGGTCGAGATCCTGCGCGGCATCCGCGGGCGCTACGAGGAGCACCACAACCTCAAGATCAGCGAAGCCGCGCTCGGGGCCGCCGCGCGCATGTCCGACCGCTACGTGACCGAGCGCTTCCTGCCGGACAAGGCGATCGACCTCATCGACGAGGCTTCCAGCCGCGTGCGCATCCGCCGCGCCGCCACCCCGCCCTCCATGCAGGAGGCGCTGAAGGGGCTCGAAAGCCTCCGCCGCGAGCGCGACCAGGCGACCGAGGCGCAGCAGCTCGAATACGCCTCCGAGCTCAGCGATCGCGAGCAGAAGCTGCGCATCAAGATCGACGAGATGGGCGAGTGGAGCGAGGGAGCCGGCGGCGTCGCCACGCCCGTCGTGAGCGAGGAGGACATCGCCGAGGTCGTGGCCATGTGGACGGGCATCCCCGCCGCCCAGATCGCGAGCGAGGAGAGCGCCCGCCTGCTGAAGATGGAGGGAGCGCTGCGCTCCCGCGTCATCGGCCAGGAGGAGGCGATCGAGTCGATCGCGCGGTCCGTGCGCCGCGCCCGCGCCGGCCTCAAGGATCCGCGCCGCCCGATCGGCGTCTTCCTCTTCCTCGGCCCCACGGGCGTGGGCAAGACCTATCTCGCCCAGCAGCTCGCCGAGTTCATGTTCGAATCCCAGGACAACATGATCAGGCTCGACATGAGCGAGTTCAGCGAGCGCCACACCGTCGCCCGCCTCATCGGCGCGCCTCCCGGCTACGTCGGCTACGACGACGGCGGGCAGTTGACCGACACCGTGCGCCGCCGCCCCTACTGCCTGATCGTGTTCGACGAGATCGAGAAGGCGCACCCGGACGTCTTCAACCTGCTCCTCCAGATCTTCGACGAGGGCCGCCTCGCCGACGCCAAGGGGCGCAAGGTCGATTTCCGCAACACCATCCTGATCATGACCTCGAACGTCGGCTCCGACCTGATCAAGCGCGATTCCAACCTCGGGTTCTCGATCACGCACGACGAGGTGCAGACGCACGAGGATCGCTACAAGCGCATGAAGGACAAGGTGCTGAGCGAGTTGAAGAACGTCTTCAAGCCGGAGTTCCTCAACCGCGTCGACAACACCGTGGTCTTCCACGCGCTCACGCCCGATCACATCCGCAGCATCGTCGACCTGGAGCTGTCGCAGGTGGAGCGCCGGCTGGCCCTGCGCGCCGTCACCTTCGACGTGACCGGCGCGGCCAAGGACTGGCTCGGGGAGAAGGGCTACGACCAGGTGTTCGGCGCGCGCCCGCTCCGCCGCGTCATCCAGGACAACATCGAGGACAAGATCAGCGAGATGCTCCTGGGCGGCGAATTCGGGCCCGGCGACCGCCTCGTGATCGACCGCGATCCCGACAGCGACGGCCTCACGATCAAGCCCGTCACCGCCCCCGCGCCCGTCGGCTAGCGGGGGCGGGGGGCTGCTCCCCAGCCGGATGGCTTGATGGCCTGATGCGGTGATGCTATGATGCTCCCATGCGGACTACCCTGACCATTGACGACGACGTGCTGGCGGTCTCCCGGGCGCTGGCTGATCGGACCGGGACCAGCCTCGGCAGCGCCCTGTCGGAGTTGGCGCGGCGCGGCTTCAGGCGCGCGCCCGCCGCTGCGGAGCGTAGCGACGGGACCGTGTTCGCGGTCGCGCCTGACGCCGAGCCCATCACCAGCGAAGACATCTACCGTGCGCTGGACGAGTGGCCGTGATCGCGTTGCTGGACGTCAACGTCCTGATCGCCCTCGCTTGGCCCAATCATGTGCATCACGTTCCCGCCAGGGCGTGGTTCGAAGAGCATCGGGAGGATGGTTGGGCGACGTGTCTCCTGACGGAGGCGGGTTTCGTCCGCGTCTCCTGTAACCCGTCAGCGGTGCGGCAAACCATCACGCCGCGTGACGCCATCGCGGTCCTGGAAGCGCTCACGCGCCGGGGGACTCACTACTTTTGGCCCCTGGACCAGTCCATCACGCAGTTGCCGGAAGCGATCGGGGCCCGTATCCAGGGGTATCGCCAGATCACGGACGCCGTCTTGCTGGCCACCGCGATGCAGCGCAATGGACAACTGGCCACCCTGGACGGCGGCCTGCAGGGACTGGCCGGGGAGCGCGCGCGCCCCTTCCTGCACGTCATCCCCGTGTGAGCGTGCCCGGCGCGTTCCCTTCCGGTGGCGTGAGGACGGAAAATTCGCCCAAAATCGGCGGCGAAACCGTTGACAAGCGGCGCGCGTTCGCCTACCCTCAATCTGGCGTGCTGTGCCATCGCGCAGAACCCCCGACCCACCGACCGTGCCGTGCCGTGCCCATTCAGACCCCAGGACCTTGAAGGAGTCGCCAGTACATGACCGCGACACTTGACGGGACGCGGACGGGCGAGCGCGCCCCGCTCGCCGTCCAGTCGTTCAGCACCATCTCCAACGTCCTTGAGATTCCCAGCCTCATCAAGCTCCAGCTCGATTCCTTCGACTGGTTCAAGCGTGAGGGCCTGCGCGAACTGCTCGACGAACTCTCGCCCATCCAGGACTTCACCAGCACGAAGATGGACCTCATCTTCGGCGAATACGAGTTCCGCGAGCCCAAGCACGATCAGGACGAATGCCGCGAGCGCGACGTCACCTACGCCGCCCCGCTCTTCGTCGATGTCGAGTTGCGCATCAAGGACTCGGGCGAGATCAAGGAACAGCGCCTCTTCTTCGGCGACTTCCCGCTCATGACGGACCGCGGCACCTTCATCATCAACGGGGCCGAGCGCGTCGTCGTGAGCCAGCTCGTGCGCTCCCCCGGCGTCTACTACACGGTGGAGACGGACGCGCAGAGCGGCCAGCGGCTGGCCAACGCCAAGCTCATCCCCAGCCGCGGGGCGTGGCTCGAATTCGAGACCTCGGCCAAGCGCATCCTCAGCGTCAAGATCGACCGCAAGCGCAAGCTGCCCGTCTCCGTGCTCATCCGCAGCATCGACGAGCCCGGCCTGCTGCCCGGCGACGAGGACGACCCCGCCTTCGCCAAGTACTTCCGCGCCCAGAAGCGCGTCGATGAAGAGGGCACGCCCGCCGCCGAGAAGGCCCGCGACGCCGCCCGCCGCGAGTGCGAGAAGACGCTCGGCACGGACGAGCGCGTCCTCGCCTTCTTCAAGGCCGTCGACGTGGAGGGCGACCTCTCCTACCTGACCGCCACCCTCGGCCGCCGCGAGGGCGGGCGCAACAACGACCCCTGCGAGAACAAGCACGAGGCCCTGCTCGAGCTCTACCGCAAGATCCGCCCGGGCGATCCGCCCACCCACGAGAACGCCCGCTCGCTCGTGAACCAACTCTTCTTCAACCCGCGCCGCTACGACCTCGGGCGCGTGGGGCGGCACAAGCTGAACAAGCGCCTCGCCCTGGCCGACGCCACCGACCAGCGCTGGCTGCGCCCCCTCGACCTGATCGAGCTCACGCGCGAGCTCATCAACGTCAACCTCGGGCGCAGCGGCACGGACGACATCGACCACCTCGGCAACCGCCGCGTGCGCGCCGTGGGCGAACTCATCCAGCAGCAGTTCCGCATCGGCCTGGTGCGCATGGAGCGCGTCGTGCGCGAGCGCATGACGATCACCGATCCGGCGGAGGCGACGCCCAGCGCGCTCATCAACATCCGCCCCGTGGTGGCGGCCATGAAGGAGTTCTTCGGCGGCAGCCAGCTCTCCCAGTTCATGGACCAGACCAACCCGCTGGCCGAACTCACGCACAAGCGCCGCCTGAGCGCCCTCGGCCCCGGCGGCCTCTCCCGCGACCGCGCCGGCTTCGACGTGCGCGACGTGCACTACAGCCACTACGGCCGCATCTGCCCGATCGAGACGCCCGAGGGGCCGAACATCGGCCTCATCGGCTCGCTCGCGACCTACGGGCGCCTCAACGACTTCGGCTTCATCGAGACGCCCTACCGCCGCGTCATCAGCGAGATGGCCTCCGACGACCCCAAGCTCGTCGGCCGGGAAGTGCGCGCGGACGTGGCCGACGCCAAGGGCAAGGTCATCGCCGCCGCCGGGACGGTCGTCGACAAGCGCGCCGCCACGCGCCTGAAGAAGGCGGGCCTGCGCGTCCCCGTCCATGCCGTCGTCGCCGACGAGGTCACCTACCTCACCGCCGACGAGGAGGACCGCTACGTCGTGGGCCAGGCGAACACGCGCGTGGGCGAGGACGGGCGCGTGCTCGACGAGCGCGTCGAGGTGCGCGTCAACGAGGAGTTCAAGCTCGTCGCCCCGCACGAGATCGAGTTCCTCGACGTCTCGCCCAAGCAGATGGTCTCCGTGGCCGCGTCGCTCATCCCCTTCCTGGAGCACGACGACGCGAACCGCGCCCTCATGGGCTCGAACATGCAGCGCCAGGCCGTGCCCCTCGTGCGCCCCGAGGCCCCGCTCGTGGGCACGGGCATGGAGGGGCGCACCGCCATCGACAGCGGCCACGTGCTCGTCGCCGAGGGCGACGGCGAGGTGGTCGAGGCCTCCGGCACCCAGGTCGTCGTCCGCTACGACGACGAGCGGCTGGGGGAGCGGCGCATCCCCATGATCAAGTTCCAGCGCTCCAACCAGGGCACCTGCCTCAACCAGCGCCCGCTCGTCTTCCGCGGCGAGCGCGTGGCCGCGGGTCAGCCCCTCGTGGACAGCTCCAGCACGCAGGGCGGCGAACTGGCCCTCGGCCAGAACGTGCTCTGCGCCTTCATGAGCTGGGAGGGCTACAACTTCGAGGACGCCATCATCATCAGCGAGAACCTCGTGCGCGAGGACAAGTTCACCTCGATCCACATCGAGAAGCACGAGATCGAGGCGCGCGATACGAAGCTCGGGGCCGAGGAGATCACGCGCGACATCCCCAACGTGGGCGAGGAGGCGCTCGCCAACCTCGACGAGGAAGGCATCATCCGCATCGGCGCCGAAGTGCGCGAGGGCGACATCCTCGTCGGCAAGATCACGCCCAAGGGCGAGACCGAGCTGACCGCCGAGGAGAAGCTGCTGCGCGCCATCTTCGGCGAGAAGGCGCGCGAGGTGAAGGACACCAGCCTGCGCCTGCCCCACGGCGAGCGCGGCAAGGTCATCGACGTGCGCGTCTTCAACCGCGAGGACCACGAGAGCCTGCCCGCGGGCGTGAACAAGCTCGTGCGCGTGGCCACCGCCCAGCGCCGCAAGATCGCGGAGGGCGACAAGATGGCCGGGCGCCACGGCAACAAGGGCGTCATCAGCCGCATCCTCCCCCGCGAGGACCTGCCCTACCTGCCCGACGGCACGCCCGTCGACATCATCCTCAACCCGATCGGCGTGCCCAGCCGCATGAACATCGGCCAGGTGCTGGAGACGCACCTCGGCTGGGCCGCCAAGGCGCTCGGCTTCCGCGCCAGCACGCCCGTCTTCGACGGCGCCGACGACGGCGACCTCGAGGACTCGCTGGCGCGCGCCTGGATGGCCGCCGAGAGCGGGGCCGTCTACTACATCGACCCGCGCGACTACGGCTTCGACGAGGCCGTCGCCGCCGGGTGGCTGAAGGAGCAGGGCTACGACCCCGCGCCCGTCTTCGACCAGCCCGAGAAGGGCGCGGCCAAGCGCGCCTGCCTCGAAATCTGGCTCACGCAGGCGGGGAGCAAGCCGGGGAAGTCCGCGACCGTCGAGCAGCTGGAGGAGGAGACGCAGCGCGTCTTCGCCGAGACCGGGGCGGTGCCGCCCCTCTTCGGCAAGACCACGCTCTACGACGGGCGCTCGGGCGAGCCCTTCGACCAGCCGGTGACCGTGGGCTACATCTACATGCTCAAGCTCATCCACCTGGTGGAGGACAAGATCCACGCGCGCAGCACGGGCCCCTACTCGCTCATCACCCAGCAGCCGCTGGGGGGCAAGGCGCAGTTCGGCGGCCAGCGCTTCGGCGAGATGGAGGTCTGGGCGCTCGAAGCCTACGGCGCCGCCCACATCCTCCAGGAACTCCTCACCGTCAAGTCCGACGACGTCGTCGGGCGCGTCAAGACCTACGAGGCCATCGTGAAGGGCGAGGACGTGCTCGAACCGGGGGTGCCCGAGTCGTTCAAGGTGCTCGTCAAGGAGCTCCAGAGCCTCGGCCTCTCGATCGACGTCTCCAACGATTCGGGCAGCGTCTCCTTCACGGAGGAGACGGCCGGAGAGCTGCCCGAGCTCGGCATCAACCTGTCCGGATTCGAATCGGAGGATCTCTTCAATGCTCGAAGTGAATGACTTCAACCAGGTCCGCATCGGGCTCGCCAGCCCCTCCCAGATCCGCTCCTGGTCGTACGGTGAGGTCACCAAGCCGGAGACCATCAACTACCGCACGCTGAAGCCGGAGAAGGACGGCCTCTTCTGCGAGAAGATCTTCGGGCCGACCAAGGACTTCGAGTGCTACTGCGGCAAGTACAAGCGCGTCCGCTACAAGGGCATCATCTGCGACAAGTGCGGCGTCGAGGTGGCCCGCGCCAAGGTCCGCCGCGAGCGCATGGGCCACGTCGAACTGGCCAGCCCCGTCAGCCACATCTGGTTCGTCAAGGGCACGCCCTCCAAGCTCGGCCTGCTGCTCGACATCTCCCCCCGCAACCTGGAGCGCGTCCTCTACTTCGCCCAGTACCTCATCACCGAGGTCGATGACGCCGCCCGCGACTTCGAGATCGAGAACCTGCAGAAGGAGCTCGCCCGCGCCATCGAGGACCGTCTCGCCGACATCACCCCCGAGCGCGAGCGCCTCGAACTGCAGCTCGAAGCGGCCCAGGAGGAGCTGGAGACGAAGCGCGACGAGCAGATCGCGCAGCTCCAGGACGAGCGCGCCGCCACCCGCGAGTCCATCGAGGCCGAGCGCGACCGCAACGTCGAGGCCGCCGAGGAGATCCTGACCCAGATCACCGAGCGCGATTTCGTCTTCCAGGGCGAGGTCATCGTCGCCACGGGCGAGAAGATGACCAAGACCAACCGCAACCGGCTCCGGAGCGCGGGCAACAAGCGGGTCAAGGAGTTCGACAAGGAGACGAAGAAGCTCCTCGAGGCCGAGCGCGTCACCGTCCAGAGCGCCATGGAGGAGGCCAAGGCCGCCCTCTACGACGAACTCAACCCCCTCCAGGAGCGCGCCGCCGAGATCAAGCGCGAGACGGAGGAGCAGTTCCAGGAGCGCCTCAACGACCTCGAGGACATCGTCGATCCGGTCCGCAACGACCGCGTCGAACTCCTCACGGAGACGCGCTACCGCGAGCTTTCCGACATGTTCGGGCACGTCTTCAAGGCGGCGATGGGCGCGGAGGCCGTGCTCAGCGTCCTCGAACGGCTGGACCTCGACGACCTGCGCGCGCGGCTCAAGACCGAGCTCGCGGCCGCCAGCGGCCAGCGCCGCAAGAAGGCGACCAAGCGCCTCGACGTGGTCGAGTCGCTCATGGAGTCCGGCAACAAGCCCGAGTGGATGGTCTTCGAGGTGCTGCCCGTGCTGCCCCCGGAGCTGCGGCCCATGGTCCAGCTCGACGGCGGGCGCTTCGCCACGAGCGACCTGAACGACCTCTACCGGCGCGTCATCAACCGCAATAACCGCCTGCGGCGGCTGCTCGACCTGGGCGCGCCCGAGATCATCATCCGCAACGAGAAGCGGATGCTGCAGGAGGCCGTGGACAGCCTCGTGGACAACGGCCGCCGCGGGCGCGCCGTCAGCGGCAGCGGCAACCACAAGCTGAAGAGCCTGAGCGACATGCTCAAGGGCAAGCAGGGGCGCTTCCGCCAGAACCTGCTGGGCAAGCGCGTGGACTACTCGGGCCGCTCCGTCATCGTCGTCGGCCCCGAGTTGAAGCTGCACCAGTGCGGGCTGCCCAAGAAGATGGCGCTGGAGCTGTTCAAGCCGTTCGTGATGCACTCGCTCGTGGCCAAGGGCCTCGCGCACAACATCAAGAGCGCCAAGCGCATCGTGGAGCGCGCCCGCCCCGAGGTCTGGGACGTGCTGGACGAGGTGATCCAGGACCGCCCGGTGCTGCTCAACCGCGCGCCCACGCTCCACCGGCTCGGCATCCAGGCGTTCCAGCCGGTGCTCATCGAGGGCTCGGCGGTGCAGTTGCACCCGCTCGTCTGCGCCGCTTTCAACGCCGACTTCGACGGCGACCAGATGGCCGTGCACGTGCCCCTCAGCCGCGAGGCCGTGGCCGAGGCGCGCCAGATCCTGCTCTCCACGAAGAACCTGCTCTCGCCCGCCAGCGGCGACCCCACGGTCACGCCCACGCTCGACATGGTCCTCGGCTCCTACTACATGACCGAGGTGAACGAGGGGGCGCGGGGCGCCTTCGCCGAGCCCAACGGCGCGCCCGCGCGGGGCGTCTACGCCTCCTTCGACGAGGCCAAGCTCGCCTTCGACCTCGGCGCCGTGGACCTGCGCGCGCCGATCAAGGTGCGCACCGACCGCCCCGCCGCCGCCGGCTCCGAGAGCGAGGAGACGGACGGTCCCGCCGAGCCGCTGGAGGAGCCGCGGCTGCTGGAGACGACCATCGGGCGCATCATCTTCAACGAGGCGCTCCCCGAGACCCTGCCCTTCCAGAACTACACGATGGACCGGCCCGCCCTGCGCCGCCTCGTCGCCCTCGTCTACCGCGAGCTCGGCAGCGAGTCCACCGCCGAGGTGGTCGACCGCATCAAGGATGTCGGCTTCCGCTACGCCACGCAGAGCGGCGTCACCATCGCCATCCACGAGATCGCGGTGCCCCATCACAAGGGCGAACTCATCGCTGAGGCGGACCAGCTGGTCGCCGACCTCGAGGACCAGTACCAGATGGGGCTGATTACCGAGGAGGAGCGCTACCAGGGGGCGGTCGAGGTGTGGAGCGAGACGACGCGCCGCATCGAGAACGACATCGCCGAGAACCTGTCCGAGTACGGCTCGCTGAACTACATGGCCAGTTCGGGGACGAAGGGCAACATCACCCAGATCCGGCAGATGGCGGGCATGCGCGGCCTCATGGCCGACCCCCACGGGCAGATCATCCCCGAGCCCATCCGCGCCTCCTTCCGCGAGGGGCTGACCGTGCTGGAGTACTTCATCTCCACGCACGGCGCGCGCAAGGGCCTCGCCGACACCGCCCTCCGCACCGCCGACTCCGGCTACCTCACCCGCCGCCTGATCGACGTCTCCCAGGACGTCATCATCGGCGACCACGACTGCGAGACGACGACCGGCCTCTGGATCGAGCAGCGCGACGAGGGCGTGACGATGGAGGACTTCCGCGACCGCATCATCGGCCGCTACGCCGCCGCGCCCGTCGCCGACGAGGCGACCGGCGAGATCATCATCGACCGCAACGAGGAGATCGACGAGGCCGCCGCCGACCGCCTCGAAACGCTGGAGGCGGCGCGCGTCTACGTGCGCACGCCCATGTCCTGCGAGGCCGAGCGCGGCATCTGCCAGCTCTGCTACGGGCGCGACCTCGCCCGCGGCGAACTGGTGAGCCCGCGCACGGCGGTCGGCATCATCGCCGCGCAGTCCATCGGCGAGCCGGGCACGCAGCTCACGATGCGCACCTTCCACACCGGCGGCGTCGCCGGCACGACCGACATCACCAGCGGCCTCCCCCGCGTCGAGGAGCTCTTCGAGGCGCGCGTCCCCAAGGGCGAGGCCATCATCAGCGAGATCGACGGCGTCGTGGAGGTGCTCGAAGACGGCGGCCAGCGCCTCGTGCGCGTCTCCAACGTCGATACCGTCGTCGAGGAGTACGAGATCCCCGCGGGCGCGAAGCCCCAGGTGGCCGATGGCGACCACGTCGTCGCGGGCAGCGTCCTCGCCGCCGTCCCCGAGGAGGAGGGCGAGCAGGCGGAGACGAAGGACACGGACGCCGCCGGGAGCGCCGAGGTCTCGACCGAGCTGCTCTCGCGCATCCCCGGCATCGTGCGCAGGAAGGGGCGCAGCAAGAAGCTGCAGGTCGTGTTCGAGGACCGCGAGGACCGCGAGTACGCCATTCCCGCCGCCTCCCGCCTGCTCGTCGGCTCCGGCGAGGAGATCGAGGCGGGCGCGCAGATCACCGAGGGCGCGAAGAACCCCCAGCACATCCTCTCCATCCAGGGCCGCGACGCCGTGCGCCGCTACATGGTCGACGAGGTGCAGAAGGTCTACCGCTCCCAGGGCGTGAACATCAACGACAAGCACATCGAGGTCATCACCCGCCAGATGCTGCGGCGCGTGCGCGTGGACCATCCCGGCGATACCGGCCTGCTGCCGGGCGACCTCATCGACCGGCGCGAGTTCGAGGAGATCGTGGCCAGCGTCGTGGCCGAGGGCGGCGACCCCGCCACCGCCCAGCCCGTCCTCCTCGGCGTCACCAAGGCCTCGCTCAACACGAGTTCGTGGCTCGCTGCCGCCTCCTTCCAGGAGACGACGCGCGTGCTCACGAACGCCGCCGTGGAGGGCAAGATCGACAAGCTCGTCGGGCTCAAGGAGAACGTCATCATCGGCAAGCTCATCCCCGCCCGCGCGGAGATCGAGGTGCCCCGCCGCGAGTTCGTCCCCGATCTCGACCTGCCGGAGTCCCTCGAATTCGATGAGGAAGCCGAACTGGAGCGGATGCTCGCCGAGAGCGAGGCCGGGGCCGCCGTCGCGGTCCAGGACCCCGATTCCGACGCGCTCGCCTCCTTCGCCGTCGAGGGCGGCGACGACTAGCGCCCGAACCCGCCCGGAGGCGGCGTCGCGGCCACGTTCACGGCGTCGGCGCCGCCTCCAGCAGCGCCACCGCCATCGCGCCGATCGCCTCGCCGCGTCCTACCGCGTCCAGCCCCTCGCCGCTCTTCGCCTTCACGTTCACGCGCGCCGGGTCCACGCCGGCGATGCGCGCGACGCTCTCGCGGATGGCGGGCAGGTGGGGGGCCAGGCGCGGGCGCTCCGCCCGCACCGTCGCGTCCACGTTCGCGAGCGTCCAGCCGTCCTCGTGCGCCAGCCGCAGCGCCTCTTTCAGGAACACGACGCTGTCCGCGTCCTTCCAGCGCTCGTCCGAACTGGGGAAGTACGTTCCCAGGTCGCCCTTGCCCGCCGCGCCCAGCACCGCGTCCGTGATGGCGTGCAGGAGCACGTCGGCGTCGCTGTGCCCGGCCAGCCCCGCCGCCCCCGCGATCGCGACGCCGCCCAGCACGAGCGGGCGCGCCGCATCGGCGTCGATGCGATGCAGGTCCTCCCCGATGCCGGCGCGCATCAGCCCGCCTCCCGCTGCGCCAGCAGCGCGCGCGCCAGCGTCAGGTCGATGGGCCGCGTGACCTTCAGGTTCGCGGGGTCGCCCTCGACGACGCGCACCTCCAGCCCCGCGCGCGCGAGCATGGCTGCGTCGTCCGTCTCGTCGCCGCTGGAGAGCGCGGCGGCCCGCAGCCACGCCTCGCGGCGCACCACCTGCGGCGTCTGCGCCGCCCGCAGCCGCGCCCGCTCGGGGCTCCCCACGATGACCGCGCCCTCGACCTCCTTGATCGTGTCCGTCACGGGCGCGGCGAGGATGGCGCCGTCCGCCCGCGCCGCCTCCGCCACGCAGGCGTCGATGAGCGCGGGCGTCACCAGCGGGCGCGCCCCGTCGTGGATGGCGACGTACTCGCTCGCGATGGCGCGCAGGCCCGCCTCCACGCTGTCGCGGCGGCGCGCGCCGCCCGCGACCACCGCCGCCAGCGCCTCCCCCAGCGCCTCCCGCCCGATCGCCGCCAGCGTCTCCAGCAGGTCCTCGCGCCCCACGATCGCGACGCGCCCGATCGTCTCCGCCGCCGCCAGCGCGGCCAGCGACCACGCGATCAGGGGCCGCCCGTTCAGGTCGGCGAGGAGCTTGTCGCCCTCCCCGAAGCGCGCGGAGCGTCCCGCCGCGACGACCACCGCATCGGCCTGCATGGCCGCACACTACACCGGGGACCGCTACCATGTGAGGGGCGCGGCGCACGCCGCCGCGCGGGAGAGACGATGACGGTCGAGATCGACGGGCTCCTCGCCCGCGTCACGAAGCCGGGCCGCTACACGGGCGGCGAGTGGAACTCGGTCACGAAGGACTGGGACGCCGCCGCCGTGCGCGTCGCCCTCGCCTACCCCGACGCCTACGACATCGGCATGTCGAACATGGGCCTCGGCATCCTCTACGACCTCCTCAACGCGCGCGAGGACGTGGTCTGCGAGCGCGCCTTCGCGCCCTGGCCCGACATGGAGGCGGAGATGCGCCGCGAGGGCGCGCCCCTCTGGAGCCTCGAAACGCGCCACCCCCTGCGCGACTTCGACGTGCTCGGCTTCACCCTCCAGTACGAGCTGACCTACACGAACATCCTCAACATGCTCGACCTCGCGGGCATCGCCCCGCGCTCCCGCGACCGCGGCGAGGACGCCCCCATCGTCATCGCGGGCGGCAGCTGCGCCTTCAACCCGGAGCCGCTCGCGCCCTTCATCGACGCCTTCGTGCTGGGCGAGGGCGAGGAGGCGATCGGCGAGATCGCCGAACTCGTGCGCGGCTGGAAGCGCGAGGGCGCGCCCCGCGACGCGCGCCTGCGCGACCTGCTCGCCATGCCCGGCGTCTACGTGCCCGCCTTTTACGAGGCGCGCTACGACGAGCGGGGCCGCTTCGCCGCGCTCGACCCCATCGATCCCGCCGCCCCGCCCGTGGTCCAGCGCCGCGTCGTCGAGGCGCTTCCGCCCGCGCTCACGAAGCCGATCGTGCCCTTCCTCCAGACCGTGCACGACCGCGCCGCCGTCGAGATCCAGCGCGGCTGCACGCAGGGCTGCCGCTTCTGCCAGGCGGGCATGATCTACCGCCCCACGCGCGAGCGCAGCCCCGAGGAGGTCGTCGAGGCCACGCGCGAACTGCTCGCCAACACCGGCTACGAGGAGCTGTCGCTGCTCTCGCTCAGCACGACCGACCACAGCCGCATCGTGCCCATGGTCGAGGCGCTCACGGCGACCTTCCCCGACCTCAAGATCTCCCTGCCCAGCACGCGCGTGGACAGCTTCTCCGTCGACGTCGCCAACGCCATCGCGAAGGGGAAGAAGCACACGCTCACGCTCGCGCCGGAGGCGGGCAGCCAGCGCCTCCGCAACGCCATTAACAAGCTCGTGAGCGAGGACGACCTGTTCGGGGCCGCCTCCAACGCCTTCGCGCGCGGCTGGACCAGCGTCAAGATGTACTTCATGGTCGGCCTCCCCTCGGAGACGCTGGAGGACGTCGAGGGCATCGTGGACCTGGGCCGCCGCGTGAAGGAGATCGGGCGCGAGGGCGCGGGCAAGCGCGCGCGCGTGCGCGTCAGCACCAGCAACCACGTGCCCAAGGCGCACACGCCCTTCCAGTGGGCGCGCCAGGAGACCGCCGCCGAACTGACCCCCAAGCACCGCCTGCTCAAGGACGGCTGCCGCGCCGCCGGCGTCGACTTCAGCTGGAACGACCCCGCCGACAGCCGCATCGAGGTCGTCCTCAGCCGCGGCGACCGGCGCGTCGCCGAGGCGGTCGAACACGCCTGGCGCGCGGGCGCCACCTTCGACGCCTGGAGCGAGCGCTTCCGCCCCGACCTCTGGGACGCCGCCTTCGCCGAGTGCGGCGTCGACGCGGACTGGTTCGCGCACGAGGAGTGGGACACGTTCGCGCCCCTCCCCTGGGACCACGTCGCCAGCGGCGTCAACAAGAGCTACCTGCGCGGCCAGTGGCGCGACGTCTTCCGCGAGCACACCGTGGGCGACTGCCACCACGGGGCCTGCAACGTCTGCGGCGTCCAGGACGCGCCCGTCGCCGACTGCGTGGTGAAGGTGGGCGAACTCATCGAACTCCGCCGCGGCTCCCGCACCTTCGAAGGCGAGCCGCTGGAGCTGGTGTAGCGCTCTTCCCCCAACAGCCAGCGGCCAATAGCCGATAGCCCGCACCCCGCTATACTCCGAAAGCGTGAGCCTCACCGCGGAGTACCGCACCCAGCTGGTCGCGCGCCTCCGCGTCGCCACCGCCGACCTCGGGTGGGCCGTGCGCGACCTGCCCGCCGATCAGCACTACTGGACGCCCGGCGCCGACGAGTGGTCCATCCACGAGCACGTCGCCCACCTGGTGGACATGGAGGAGCGCGTCTACTTGCCCCTCCTGCGCTGGGCCGCCGTCCCCGAGATGCTGGAGCCCGCCGACTACAACCGCCGCGTCTGGCGCGAGGACCGCTACGAGGCGGGCGTCCCCCTCGGCGACCTGCTGGAGGCGCTGGGGCGCGTGCGCGACGAGGAGTACGACGTGTTCCGCGAACTCGACGACGCGGCCTGGCTCCACCTGCGCGACGACGGGCGCTGGGGGCCGGTCACCTGCCAGTGGATCGCCGAGGTCGTCTACCGCCACGCCCTCGACCACCTGCAGGGCGTGATGGGGCTGCGGGGCGACCTCCATCTCGCCGCCCTCGATCGCGGCGTGGCGGGCGGCGTCTGATGCGCCTCCGCAGCGTCCTGCGCGCACTGCCCGGCGAGGCGCTCGCCGCCGCCCTGGAGTCGGACGCCGACGCCGTCCTCCTCGCGCTCACCGACGAGACCGCGCCCGCCGACGACCTGCGCGCCGCCGTCGTGGAAGGCGTCGGGAGCATCGCGGAGTCGGGCAAGGCCGCGCTCGTGGCCGTGAACCACCCCCGTACGCAGCTCACGCGCGGCGACCTCGACGCGATCACCGGCCCGCAACTGGCCGCCGTGCTCCTGCCCCATTGCACGGAGCCGCAGGACGTGCGCGACACCGCCGTGCTCCTGCGCGAGTTCGAGCACACGCGCGGCATCGAGCCGGGGCAGGTCGCGCTCTTCCCGGTCATCGATACGGCGCGCGGGCTGCTGCGCGCCGCCGAGAGCCTCGCCGCCGCCCCGCGCACCGCCGGCCTCGTGCTCGCCTCCGAGCCGTTCGCCCGCGACGTGGGCGCGCGCCTCGAGGAGAGCGGCCCGCGCCTCGCCCTTGCGCGCGGCTCCGTCGTGACCGCCGCCGCCGCCCACGAGACCGCCGCCTCATCGACGGCAGCGCCCTCGAACTGCGCGACATGGCGAACTACGGCTTCGCCGGGGCCGTGCTCGACGACGCGCGCCTCGTGGCCGTCGCGAACGACGTGTTCACCCCGATGCCGTCCGCCGTGAAGCGCGCCCGCGCCGACATCGAGGCGTACGAGTCCCGCCCCGAGGGCGCGTGGGTCGCGCGCCGCGCCGGGGCCGTCGTCGATGCGCCGCGCGCGCGGCAGGCGCGCCGCCTCCTGGAGCGCGCCTCAGACGGCGACTGATCGCGTCCAGCGCGCGGCCAGCTCCTCCAGCAGCGCCGCCGCGTTCCGCATCGACGCCTGCGCGTCCGGCTCGATCTCGGCCAGCGTGCGCACGTCCTCGGGCGCGCCCTCCGCGCGTCCGGCGAGCACGGCGCAGGGGACGCCCGCCTCCGCCGCCATGCGCCGCAGCCGCCCGACGGTCTTGCCCTGCTCCGACTGCGCGTCGTAGCTGCCCTCGCCGGTCACGATGAGGTCGGCGCGCCGCAGCCGTTCCTCCAGCCCGACGGCCTCCGCGACCACGTCGAAGCCGCTGAGGATGCGCCCGCCGAGGAACGCCGCGAGCCCGCCCGCCAGTCCGCCCGCCGCCCCCGCTCCCGCCATCCCCGCGATGGCGACCCCCAGCGAGCGCTCGACGACCGCCGCGTAGCGCCGGAGCGCCGCCTCGATCGCCTCCA
This sequence comes from Tepidiformaceae bacterium, assembly GCA_963664025.2. Classification (GTDB taxonomy): domain Bacteria; phylum Chloroflexota; class Dehalococcoidia; order Tepidiformales; family Tepidiformaceae; genus UBA2991. Next base: position 1,155,091 of record OY760861.2, read on the forward strand.
CGTCGCGGGGGGAAGCGCCCTTCTGCGGCCCGAAGATCGCCGCCGCGCCGTCCGGCCCCGTGAGCGGGTTCGTCACGTCCGTCGCGACCAGCACCTCGACGCCCGCCAGCGACTGCGGCGGCGTCCAGTCGATGCGCGCGAGCTCGGCGAGCGGCCCCGCGCCCGCCGCGAGGTCGCGGCCCGCGCCGTCGCGGAAGCGCGCGCCCAGCGCCCGCGCCATGCCCGCGCCCCCGTCGCTGGTGGCGCTGCCGCCCACGCCCACGACGATGCGTCGCGGCCCCCCGCCGAGGGCGGCGGCGATGAGTTCGCCCACGCCTTCCGTGCTGGCGCGCAGGGGGTCGCGCTCCTCCGGCGCGATCAGGGCGAGGCCGTTCGCCATCGCCGCCTCGACCGCGCACGTCCCGGTCTCCGCGATGTCGAGCACGTGCGCGGCCCGCGCCCGCCCGAGCGCGTCGTGCGTGGCGGCGTGGCGGAGGACGCCGCCCGTGGCCCGCGCGAGCGCCGCCAGGAACCCCGGGCCGCCGTCCGCGAGCGGGAGCGTCTCGACCGTCCAGCGGGGCCGCTCCCGCGCGATGCCCTGCGCGATGGCGTCCGCCGCCTGTTCCGCGGTCAGGCTCTCCTTGAACTCCTGCGGGGCGACGAGGACGCGCACGGCCTCAGAGCCCGCCGTCGCGCAGGATGTAGATGCCCGCCAGCAGGAGGATCGCGATCACGTAGGCCCAGCCGACGCGGCGCAGGACGCGCAGGGCCGCGATCGCCCGCTGCCAGCGGAAGACGACCGCGCCCACCACGATCACGATCGCGGCCACGACCAGCGCCAGCGCCAGCAATCCCGCCATGCGCCCTCCCGCCCCGATCGTGACGCGCGCGGGCCGCAGCCGCCACCCCCGCCGTCCGGTACGATGGCCGTCCACGTGCGACGCGCCCCGCTCCGGCTGACGTTTCTCCCCGCGCTCGCGGCCCTGTGCCTCGCGCTGCTCGCCGCCTGCGCCTCCGGCGAGCAGGAGTTCCGCACGGACCTTCCCGACGACGCCTACCCCCTCGAAGCCATGCTGCTCAGCCTCGACGAACTCCCCATTCCCATGGACTCGGAGGAGGCGGGCGTCTTCGACAACGGCGACTGGGCGCAGTTCTTCGACGTCGAGGACCTGCGCGCCAAGGTGAACCAGCTCGAAGCCCGCGGCCGCATCGCGGGGGCCATCCGCGAGCTCTCCTGGACCGGGTCGTTCCCCCTCGGCGGGCCCGCGGTGATCATCCTGCAGTCCACGCTCTACACGGACGCCGACGCCGCGAGGGACTCCCTCAGCCTCTTCTGCGGCACCCTCACCGACGAGCGCGGGGCCACCGACGTGACCGACTTCTGGGTGGCGGACATGGGCGACGGCGTCCAGGGCTACGTCCTCCGCCAGCAGGTGGAGGGGCTGCCCCGCCTGGTCGAGGCGGTCGTCTGCTTCCGCACGGGCCGCGTCGTCCACGCGGTCGTCCAGAACGGCTTCGACGGGAGCGAGGACATCGCCCTGACCGTGCGCATCGCGCGGCGCATGTACGAACACGTGCGCGCCGTCTTCGCGGACCTCGAAGCGCCCGCGGACTCCCAGCCGGATTCCTAGGTCTCGCGGAAGGCGTAGAGGGTGCGCCCCTTCGCGCAGAGCCGGTCCCGCTCGTCGAGGATGCTGACCTCGATCATCGCCAGTTGCCGCCCGCGCTTCACCACCGTCCCCTCCGCGTAGATGCGCGCGCCGATGGCGGGCCGCAGGTAGGTGATGTTCAGGTCCGCCGTGCCCGCGGGCTGCCGGTCCGGGCGCTGCACGGTCGAGAGCGCCGCCAGCATGACGATGTCGACCAGCGCCGCGAGCACGCCCCCGTGGACGCCGCCGCCCACGCCGCCCTGCGTGACGGCGGCGGGCGCGATCGAGATGCGCGCGAAGTCCTCGCGGCGCTCCTCCAGGCGCACGCCCAGCGCCTTGTGCAGCGGGTGTTCGGCGAAATGCCGCGCGAACGCCTCGCCGTCCGCGCCCCCGATGGCGCGCTCGCCGCTCACCAGGTCGCGGCGCTGGGGCGGGCCGAGCCCGGCGGCGCCTTGCCGTAGTCCTCGAAGGGGCCGTCGCGCCAGTCGAGCGCGGCCTTCAGCCCCTTCTCGCGCGAGATGCGCCCGAACTCGCCGCCGCCGGGGCGCACGGAACTGAGCGCCTGGATGTCGGCGCCCACGGCCATCGACGTGCGGATGCCCATGATCTCGTAGACGCGGTTCACCTGGCGCTTCGTCATCTGCAGCATGGGCGAGTCGATGTTGGCGATGCGCTCGGCGAACGCCTCCGTCGCCCCGCACAGCTCTTCGACGGGGAAGGCGCGGTTCGCCCAGCCCGCCTCGACCGCCTCCAGCCCCGTGAGGCTGTCGCCGGTGTAAAGCAGTTCGCGCACCTTCTTCTGATGCATGTGCCAGGGGTGGTAGATGATGTCGACGCTCGTCATCGCGCGCACGGGCGGGTAGCCGATGATGGCGTCCTCGGCGATGAACATCAGGTCGCACATGGTGGCCAGTTCCGTGCCGCCCGCGAGGCAGTAGCCGTGGACCTGGGCGATGACGGGCTTGGTCAGGTCCCAGATCTGCCAGTAGCCGCTGAGCAGGTGCTGGGGCCACTGGCCCTGCCCGGGGTGGATCGGCCCCACGCCCGGCAGGCCGCTGCGCGTATCGACGTAGCTGCGCTCGTCCGGGGGCGTGCCCGAGAGGTCGTAGCCCGCGCTGAAGGCCCGGCCCGAGCCGCGCAGGATGATCACCTTCACGCTCTCGTCCAGTTCGAACTGCTTCATCGCGTCGAACACCTCGGCGCGAAGGTTGTGGCTCAGCGCGTTCATCTTCTCGGGCCGGTTGAGGGTGATGATCGCGTGGCGGTCCCGCTTGTCGGTGAGGATGTCCTGGTAGTCAGCCATGCGCCGCATCCTAGCAGCCGCGCCTACCGCTTGCGCGCCGCCACGCGCGCGAACGTGAGCAGGCGCTCGCCCGCCGCGTCGTTCGTGATGGCCGCCTGCTCCTCCGGCTCCGTGTGCGGGACGAACTCCTCCCAGATGGCGTCCGACTCCGGCGGCTCGTCCGCGCACGTCACCTCCACGAGGCCGGTCTTGCGCCAGTGGTCGCGCCACCACTCCGGCGAGTGGAACGAGTAGGCGCCGATGCCGTAGTACCAGGCGAGGTAACCGGGCACGTCGTCGGGGCCGACCTCGCGACGGAAGCCGGGGCAGACGATGCCGATCTCGCCGCCGGGCCGCAGGAAGCGGACCACGTTCTCCAGGTAGAGGTCGGCGTCGCCGAAGTAGTGGTAGGCGTCGAGGCTCACGATCGCGTCGAAGAAGCCCTCGGCGTAGGGAAGCTGGTGCGCCTCCGCGTAGATCGGGTGAACGCGCCCCTCCAGCCCCGCCTCGCGGATGCGCTCCCAGTTCTCCGTGGGCTTGATCCAGAGGTCGGTGGCCCACACCTCCACCCCGAACTCGCGCGCGAGGAACACGGAGCTGAGCGCCTTCCCGCAGCCGAGGTCCATGACCCTCATGCCCGGCTCCAGCGTCATCCGCCCGGCCAGCGACTCCGCCAGCCAGAGCGCGTTCGGGCCCATGCGGTTGGCGGTGACCCACGCCTCGTCGTAGGCGGCGCTGCGGGGGAAGAGGCCGCTCATGCGCCGCTCGGTTCGTCCGCGAAGTCCAGCGCGAGGTTCACGAGCGCGCGCACGCCCTGCCCGCTCGCGCCCTTCGAGATCCAGCCCTTGTTCTTCGAGGCCATGTCCACGCCCGCGATGTCGAGGTGCACCCACGGCGTGTCGTCGACGAAGTGTTCGAGGAACTTGGCCGCCGTGATGCTGCCCGCGGGCCGCCCGCCGGTGTTCTTGATCTCGCCGACGGCGCTTTTGATCTGCTCGCCGTACTCCTTGAACATCGGCAGCCGCCAGCAGCGCTCGCCCGCGGCCTCGGCGGCGGCCTCGACGCGCGTGGCGAGGGCGTCGTCGTTCGTCATGAGGCCGTAGGCGTGCTCGCCGAGGGCGATGCTGATCGCGCCCGTGAGCGTGGCCACGTCGACGATGTGGCGCGCGCCCAGTTCGCGCGCGTAGCAGAGGCCGTCGGCGAGCACGAGGCGGCCCTCGGCGTCCGTGTTCAGGATCTCGATCGTCTTGCCGTTCATGGCCGAGACCACGTCGCCGGGGCGGCTGGCGTTGCCGCCGGGCATGTTCTCCGTGCAGGGCGCGAGGGCGAGCACGTCCGCCTTGGGGGCGAGCGCCGCGATCGCCTGCATGGCCGCGATCACGGAGGCGGCGCCGGTCATGTCCGCCTTCATCGCCTCCATGCCCGCCGCCGGCTTGATGCTGATGCCGCCCGTGTCGAAGGTGATGCCCTTGCCCACGAGCGCGAGGTCGTAGCCCTCGCCGCCGCGCCCCTTGTAGCTGATGCGCACGAGCTTGGCGGGCTGCACGCTGCCGCGCGCCACGGAGAGGAGCGAGTCCATGCCCTTCGCCGCCATCTCCTCCTCCTCCATCACCTCCAGTTCGAGGCTGGGCGCTTCCGCGACCGCCGCCGCGCGCGCCGCCAGGTCCGTCGGGTTGAGGTTGTTCGCGGGCTCGTTGGCGAGGTCGCGCGCGAGGTTCGTCGCCTCCGCGAGCACGCGCCCGCGCTCCGCCGCCGCCGCCATGCCCGCGACCCTGGCCTCGTCGCGCTCGACGATCGTGAGGCGCTCCAGTTCGGCCTTGTCGTCGTCCTCGGGCTCGGTCTTGTAGCGGAGGAAGCGGTAGGCGCCCAGCAGCGCGCCCTCGGCCATCGCCTGCGCGCACGCCTCCGGGTCGAGCCCGCCGATGCCCGCGCCGTGCGCGATCGTGGCGACGTGCGTCACGCCCGGCTTGCGGCAGGCGCGCGCGATCTCCGCGGAGAGGTTGCGCACGGCGTGCGCGTCGAACTCCTCCGCCTTGCCCAGCCCGGCCACGAGCACGCGCGGAGCGGCGATCTTCCCGAAGGTGTGGACGGTCGTGCGTTCGCCCGCCTTCCCGCGGATGTCGCCCAGCTCGATCAGCTGGCTGATGGCTCCGCCGAGGGCCTGGTCCACGGCCCCCGTGGCTCCGCCCGGGCTTTTCACGCCCTCGAACAGATTGACGACGACGACATCCGCCTCCGCCGCGCTGATGTCACCCTGGACTACGGATACGTCCATCGTTGGCCCTCTTCCCCGAGTTTGGTAGCGTGCGCCCCCGGAGAGTGTAGCCGTCCTCCCTGAGGCGGCAAGGCGAGCCCCATCCGCATGGCCATCGACGTGGAGTCCGCACGAGCGCACGCGCTCCGCTTCTGGAGCTTCAGCCGCCGCACCGGCATCCAGGAAGCGGTCGTCGTCGTGATCGCGTTCCTCGTCTACTTCTTCATCCGCGGGGCGGTGGTCGACCGCGCGGGCGAGGCGCTCTCGAACGGCCTCGACCTGATCGCGCTCGAACGCGCCCTCGGCTTCTACTGGGAGATCGAGTGGCAGTCGTGGATCATCGGCGAGTACTGGGCCGTGCGCTTCATGAACTGGGTCTACTTCTGGGGGCACATGCCGCTCGTGATCGTGCTCGCGGTCTTCCTCTGGGTGTGGCACCGCTCGACCTACGGGCTGATGCGCACGGCCTTCCTCGCCTCGGGCGCGATCGGCGTCGTCATCTACGCGCTCTATCCCGTGGCCCCGCCCCGTCTCGTGCCCTTCGCGGGCTACGTGGACACGATGGCCGTGCTCGACCGCGTTGGCTACCAGGCGCAGGAGGCGCAGGCGTTCGTGAACCCGTACGCGGCGGTGCCCAGCCTCCATTTCGGCTGGTCGATGCTGCTCGGCGGGGCCTTCGCCTGGGTGGGCCGCCGCCACGCCTGGGTCGTCGCCGCGGGCGTGCTCTGGCCCGTGCTCATGCTCTTCTCCATCGTGATGACGGCCAACCACTTCATCATCGACGCCGCGTTCGGGGCGATCGTGTCGCTGGCGGGGCTCGCCGTCGCGGAGGCGATGCGGCGCGCGCAGCCGGGGGCGCTGCGCCTGCTGCGGGCCGCGCTCGCGCGCTCGCCCGGCTAGCGCGGGGCGGGCGCGCCCCGCCGCGCGATCACGCGCGCCACGCGCCGCCCGTCCATGGCCGTCACCTGGAACTCGTAGCCCGCCTCCGCGAAGCGCTCGCCCACGGCGGGGATGTGGCCGAGCCGCTCCATGACGAAGCCGCTGACGGTGTCGAACTCCTCGCCCGCGCCCGCCAGTTCGATCTCGGCGACCGCCTCCAGGTCCGCCGCCAGCGCCAGCCCGTCGAGCAGGAGGTTGCCGTTGGGCAGGGAGCGCACGCGCTCGCCCGCCTGCTGGCGCGCGCCCTCGTGCCACTGCCCCAGCAGCCGCCCGAGCACGTCGTCGCCGCTGAGGATGCCGCTGGTGCCGCCGTGCTCATCCACGAGCACGACCAGCTTCGCCCCCTGCGCGCGCATCTCCGTGACCGCGACCTCGACGCTCACGGACTCGGGGATGGCGACGACGGGCCCGACGAGCGAGCGCCAGTCCTCGCGCCCCTCGCGCACGAGCCGCATCAGGTCCTTCGTGTCCAGCAGCCCGATGACGTGGTCGAGGTCGCCCTCGTAGACGGGGTAGCGCCGGTGCGCGTGCGAGCCCGTCACGGTGAGCAACTGCTCCAGCGAGGCGTCCGCGTCGATGGCGACGACGTCCGTGCGCGGGGCCATGATCTGGTCCGCCTGGATTTCGCCGAATTCGAGGCCGCGCTGCGCCAGCAGCAGTTCCGCCGTCGAGAGCAGTCCCGCGCGCGCGCTCGCCTCCATCACGATCTCCAGTTCCTCCGGCGCGAGCGTCGCTTCCCGCTCGGAGACGGGCGGCACGCCCGCGAGGCGCGCGACCGCCATCCCCATCCCGTTCAGCGCCCAGATGAAGGGCCGGAAGATGCGCGTGAACACCTCGATGGGGGCGACCACCCAGAGGGCGGTGCGCTCGGACTGCGCCAGCGCCAGCCGCTTCGGGGCCAGTTCCCCGAACACGATGAGCAGGGCCGTGATGAAGATGAACGTGATCGTCACCGCGATCGTGTGCGAGGCGGCCGTCCCCGCCCAGTCGCCGAAGAGATCCTCGAGCGGCGGCTGGAGGAGGCTCGCCAGCGCGGGCTCGCCCACCCAGCCGAGGCCGAGGCTCGACATCGTGACGCCGAGCTGGGTGGCCGCGATGCACATGTCGAGCTTCCTGAGCGAGCCCAGCAGCAGGCGCGCGCGCGCGTGGCCGCGGCTCGCGAGTTGCTCGATGCGCGTGCGCCGCACGGCGACGTAGGCGAACTCGGTGGCGACGAACAGCCCGTTCGCCGCCACAAGCGCGAGCACGGCCAGCAGGCCGATGATGATGGTGACATCCGACACGGAGGACTCCTTCGGCCCTCCATGGTACGTCCAGCGCCGTTGGGCGCAGCGTTCCGCGGCCTAGAGCCGGTTCGGATTGGTCCAGTGCGCCTCGTCGTGGATGGCGAGGAGCTGGTCCTCCGGGATGTGCGCGTGGGTGGGGGCGGGCCAGGCGGGGTCGGGACGCCAGTCGCGCAGCTCGCCGGTGAAAGGCCACGCGCCCGCTTCGATGTCGGCGATGGCGGCCTCGCCCTCGGCGCATGGCGCGTTCCGCGACGGCCTCCGAGATGAGGCCGCGTTCGAGGATCGCGCCAAGTGGTCCTCGTCCTTCCAGCGCCAGCGGCGTTCGGCGTCCGCGACGACGTCCAGCCAGAGGTCGCGCACGTCGAAACCAAGGGGCGTGCGCCGCAGCGGCTCCTGGAGATTCACGTACCAGCCGAGGAACTCCCAGTCGGGGGTCCACCAGGCCCAGGTGGCGCGCCACTGGCCGGGGACCATGAGGTAGAGGGCGTTCCAGCGCTCCCAGACGGAATCGATCAGCTTCCATTCCCCCTCGAGCCACGGGGGCGGCTGGTCCGCGACCATCGGGACCGCAGAGCTTCGTGGGCGTCCCCGCGGGCAGCCAGAGCGAGACGAGTGTGTCGCTGTCCTCGGCGACGACCATCGGCTTCACGTCGCAGATGACGGGCCCGAACTCGCCGTTCTCGGCGACGAGGGGATGCGGTGGATGACCACGTCGCCACGATGGAAGCGGGCGGGCTCGCGGTCGGTCGGCATGGGGCGAGTGTACTGGGCGAGTGTACTGAGCGGAAGGGAAAGGGTCGCTAGACTGCGGAGGCGATGACGCAACCGAACCCGCCCGCCCAGCCCCGCTTCCTCCTGCCGATCGCGATGCTCTTCACGGGGGCGCTCGTCGCCTCCAACATCGTCGCGGTCAAGATCGCCGATTTCTCGGGCGTCTCCGGGCCGATCTCGGACTACTTCCTCCCTTCCGCCGTCATCGTGTTCCCGCTCTCGTACCTGCTCGGGGACGTGCTCACGGAGGTGTACGGCTATCGCGCGGCGCGGCGCGTGATCTGGTCGGCGTTCCTCGCGAACGGCCTCGTCGTGCTCGCCATCGTGCTCGCGGACGAACTCCCCGCGGCCCCGTTCTGGCAGGATCAGGCCGCCTACGAGGCGATCCTGGGCCAGACCTGGCGGATCGTGGCGGGCAGCTTCGCCGCCTTCCTCGCGGGCGAGTTCGCCAACGCGATCGTGCTGATGCGGATGAAGCGCGCCACCGGGGGGCGCTTCCTCTGGACGCGCACGATCGGCTCGACGATCGTGGGGCAGGCGATCGACTCGGCGATCTTCATCTCCATCGCGTTCGGCGGGCGCGAGGGCTTCGACCTCTGGCCCCTGATCTGGAAGCAGTGGCTCTTCAAGGTCGTGTTCGAGACTATCGCCACGCCTCTCACGTACGCGGCGGTGACGTGGCTCAAGCGCGCCGAGGGGATCGATGCGTACGACGACGAAGACCTCAGCCCCATCCCGCTCCCCTTCGGGATGTCCCTGCGGAAGTAGGGGGCGCTTGCGCGCTCGCGCCGCGAGCCGCACGCTGGCCGCGATGGGCGCCAACGAGTTCGCTACCGACGGCACGATCGACTCCTTCGAGAACCGGCATCGCGGGCGCGACTACGAGATCCGCTTCGAGGCCCCGGAGTTCACGAGCGTGTGCCCGATGACGGGCCAGCCCGATTTCGGCACGATCACGCTCGTCTACGTGCCCGAAGCGCGCTGCATCGAACTGCGCAGCTTCAAGTTCTACCTGCAGGCGTTCCGCCAGCGGGGCATCTTCTACGAGGACGTGGTGAACGTGATCCTGGACGACGTGGTGGCGGCGATCGCGCCGCGGCGGGCGACCGTCACCGGCGACTTCCACGCCCGCGGGGGCATCACCGCGCGGGTGACCGCCACGCATCCGCGGGCGTAGCATCGGGCGCTCATGGCGGTGAAGCAGGACCCCGGCGGCTTTCCCCAGCGAAAGCTGAAGGATGCGCCGACCGTGACGCCCGGGCAGATGCGCGAGATCCAGCGCGCCGCCCAGGAAGTGTTCCACTACGACATCCTGCAGGCGGTCGAGAACGCGGGGCAGGCGACGGCGCAGCTCGTGCTGGCCATGCTCGGCGGGAGCGCGAAGGGGCAGCGGGTGGTGGTGCTGGCGGGGGGCGGGCACGTGGGCGCGGCCGGACTCTGCGCCGTCCGCCGCCTCGACAACTGGGGCGTGCGCGCGGAGCCGCTGCTGGGCGAGGTCGAGACGCAGATGAGCTTCGTGACGCGGCGGCAACTGCACATCCTCGCGGAGTCGGGCATCGCCGAGCCGCACGACAGCGACACGAGCGAGCACACCGCCGAGGACCACCTCCAGCGCGCCGACCTGATCGTCGATGCGCTCGTGGGCTACGGGCTGGAGGGCGCGCCCACGGGGCTGGCGGCGGCGGTCACGGAGATCGCGGCGGCCGCGCGCCGCCCGATCCTCGCGCTGGACGTGCCCACGGGGGTGAACGCAGGCACGGGCGCTGTCAGCAGCCCCGCCGTGACGGCGGCCACGACGCTCGTCTTCGACTTGCCGAAGACGGGCCAGGTGCTGCCCGCCTGCGCCCGGCACGTGGGCGAGCTGTACGCGACGGACCTGGGCGTGCCGCGCGCGGCCTACGAGCGGCTCGGCGTCAGCACGCGGGGCCTCTTCGCCGAGGGCCACATCGTCCGGCTGCGGCGGTAGCGGCGTCTAGGGCGTCTAGAACCGGCGCGAGTCCCAGAGCACGTCGCCGTGGCCGCTGAGGCGGTTCTGAAGGCGGGCGGCGACGAAGAGCAGGTCGCTCAGGCGGTTGAGGTAGGCCGCGACGAACTCGCCCGCGTACTCCTCGCGGCTGAGGGCGAACACGAGGCGCTCGGCGCGGCGGCAGACGGTGCGCGCCAGGTGGAGGTGGGCGGCGGCGGGGCCGCCCCCGGGCAGGATGAAGCTGGTGAGGGGCTCAAGGCCGTCGTTCCACTCGTCGATCCAGGCTTCGAGCTGGTCGACGTGGCGGCTCTCGACGCGGGGTCCGGCGGCCTCCTCGTCCGGCTCGCGGGGGGTGGCGAGTTCGGCGCCGAGGTTGAAGAGCACCTGCTGGATCACGGCGAACGGCTCCGCGAGGGGCGGCTCCAGCCCCGCCGCCACGGCCACGCCGATGGCGCTGTTCAGTTCGTCCACGGTGCCGTAGGCCTCGATGCGGGCGCTCTCCTTGGGGACGCGCCGGCCGCCCGCGAGGGCGGTCTCGCCGCCGTCGCCGGCGCGGGTGTAGACGCGGTTGATGCGAACCATGCGTCAAGCATGACGGAGCGGCGGAGCGCGGGCCACCCCCCCGCCCCCTTTCCCCGGCGGGCGCGGGCGGGGAGAATGCGCGCGGAGGTTTCCCGTGCCCGAAACGATCCGCTGCGAGCGCTGCCTCACGCCCATCCGCGGCGAGCCGCACCTGATGTCCACCCGCCGCTACTGCTGCGCCAGTTGTTCCGTGGGCTCCGCCTGCGAGCACCAGGGCGTGCGGCGCGGGGCCGCCATCCGCCGCTTCGACGGCAACTTCGACCGCTTCCGCGAGGTCGCGCGGCGCTCCGGCCCGTACGAGCGGGAGCGCACCTCCGGCGCGGGTTGACCGAGCGGGCCGCGCTCGCCACCATCGCGCCATGGCTCTTTACGAATACCAGTGCCCGGACTGCGGCGAGCGCTTCGAGAAGCGCATGCCCATGGGCGACGCCCTCCAGCTCGCGCCCTGCCCCGCGTGCGGCGCGCAGGCGAAGAAGGTCATCGGGAACTTCGCGGTCGTGGGGCGTGCGGAGGCGGGCGTCGGCGACGGTCCCGCGCCCTGGGAGGACGGCGGCGACAGCGATGGGGAAGACGGCGGCGACTCCGGCGACGGCGGCATGGAAGACCTCACGCACCACGGCCACAGCCACGGCCCCGGCGGCCACTCGCACGGCCATCCCCACCCCCACTAGCCCCTCCGCGCAGGGAGGTTGCCATACAGATGGGAATCGTATATGGTTCACCATACGGAGAAAAGACATGAGGAAGACAACGCTGAACCTCGATGAGACAGTCATGGCGCGGCTGAAGGAAGAAGCCGCCCGCCGGGAGACCACCATGGGCGCGCTCGTGGAGGCTGGCATCCGGCGCATCCTCGCCGAGGGCGAGGCCCCGCCGCCCGCGCCCGATGACCTGCCGCCCCTGCCCACCTACGACATGGGGGAGCCGCTCGTGGACATCACCGACCGCGAAGCCCTCTACGAGGCGCTGGACCGGGAGCGGGACGAGCGCCTCTACGGAACGCCGGCGGCTCCCGTGCGGCTGGACGCCATCCGCCCCCGGGACGCGAGCATGAGCGCCGTGGCCGATGCGCCGGTTCCCTATGACGCGAGCGGAGAGGCGCACGATCGGACGGACGGCCCGTAAGTGTTGACGGTCGATACCAATGTGCTTCTCTACGCCGTCAACGTCCGTTCCGAGCACCGCGACGTCTGCCGGCGGAAGATCGAAGGGTGGCGGCGCGACCCTTCCCCGACGTTCCTGACCTGGAGCGTGGTCTACGAGTTTCTGCGCGCCAGCACCAATGCCCGCACGTTCGAGTCCCCGCTCCAGATGGGCGAGGCCTGGAACTTCATGCGGGCGCTGCTGGACTCGCCCGGCTTCGAGGTGCTGACCGCGACCAGCCGCCATGCGGACGTTTTCGCCCAAACCCTCGCTGAACTGCCGCGCATGCGCAGCAACCTCGTGCATGACCTCCACATCGCCGTGCTGATGCGGGAGCACGGCATTAGCCGCATCTGCACGAACGACAGCGACTTCTACCGCTTCCCCTTCCTCACGGTCGTCGACCCGCTGGAGTGACGCGAAGAGGCCCCGCCATCCGGCGGGGCCCCGTTCCGATCGAGCCGCTGCTGCGGCGAACTAGATCTCCAGCAGCGCCGCGACCTGCTCGCGGTGGAAGTCGGCGTCGCCCCAGAAGAGCTCGGCGCGCTTCTGGCGGCGGAAGTAGAGCTGGATGATGTAGTCCTTGGTGAAGCCGATACCGCCGTGGATCTGCTGGCCGTGGGCGACCACGCGGCGGCTGGCCTCGCTGCACCAGGCCTTCGCCATGGACGTGTCCATGTGCTGCGAGGGCTCGTTCTCGCTGGTCGCCCAGGCGGCCTTGTAGGTGATGAAGCGCATCCCGTCCACGTCCGTGACCATGTCCGCGGCCTTGTGCTGGATCGCCTGGAAGGAGCCGATCGGGCGCCCGAACTGGACTCGCTCCTTGGCGTAGTTCACCGCGATCTCGAAGTCCTTCTGGGCGAGGCCCACGAGGTAGGCGTTCTCCAGGTTCACGGCGACGTTGCGGCCCCGCAGGCTCGTCTCCGCGTCGACGGGCATCACGTCCTCGGCGGCCACGCGCACGTCCTTCAGCACGACCTCGGCCTGCTTGTCGCTGGCGATGGTCTTGAGCAGGTTCACCTCCACGCCCGCCTGGTCGCGCGCGATGATGAAGTCGGCGAGCCGCCCGTCGGGCGTGTTGCCGATGACGTGCAGGTAGTCGGCCACGTTGGCGTCGGGGACGAACAGCTTCGTCCCGCTGAGCGTGTAGCCGTCGCCGTCCGCGCTGGCGGTGAGGGTGTAGCCGGCGCGGTCCCAGCGCCCCGACTCCTCGGTGACGGCGTAGGTGTGGATGGCGGTCCCGCTGGCGATGCCGGGCAGGTACTTCGCCTGCTGCGCGTCGCTGCCCGCGATCGTGAGCCAGGCGGCGCAGGTGGCGTTGGGGATGAACGGCCCGGGCACGAGCGCCCGCCCGAACTCCTCCACCAGCACGCACAGGTCGAGGTAGCTGAAGCCGGAGCCGCCGTGCTCCTCGGGGACCATGAGCCCCTGCCAGCCGAGCTCGGCCATCTTCTTCCAGAGGTCGGGGCTGTAGCCGGCCTCGTCCTCTTCCATGGCGCGCACGTGCTCCTCGGGGCACTCGTTCTCGAGGAAGTCGCGCGCCGAGTCGCGGATCAGGGTCTGCTCTTCGCTGAGGCTCAGATCCATCGTTGTCCGTCCTTCGTCAGGGTCGCGGAGCGAGCGCACGCACACGCGCGCCGCCCTCGCGGGAGTTAGCCGCGCGAGTCTAGCACGCGCATGGGCGAGCGTCAGGGCGCGGCCGCGTCCAGTGCGTCCGCCAGGATCGCGACCGCCTCGTCGATCTGCGCCTCGGTCGTCGAAACCGGCGGCACGAAGCGCAGCACCGAACCGTCCCGCCTGATGCTGAAGATCAGACCGCGTTCCAGGCAGCGCTCCGCGACGGCCCGCCCCTCGCCGGTGGCTGGCTCCTTCGTTTCGCGATCGCGGACGAGCTCGATGCCCTGCAGGAGCCCCCGCCCGCGGATGTCGCCGATGGACCGGAAGCGCTCCGCCAGACCGGCGAGCTTGTCCCGCAGGTAGGCGCCCAGCGACGCCGCCCGCTCCGGAACGCGCTCTTCGGCCAGCACGTCGAGCGTTGCCGTCCCGGCGGCGCAGGCGAGGGGATCGTTGCTGTGCGAGTGCGTGACGATGAACTCGGAGGCCGTGACCGCCTCCTCGATCGCGGCGGACGTGGTGACGGACGAGATGCAGACGCCGCCGCCGAAGTGCTTGGCCAGCGTGATCACGTCGGGGACGACGCCCTCGTGCTCGAAGGCGAACAGGCTCCCCGTCTTGCCCAGCCCCGTCTGCTCTTCGTCGAGGATCAGTAGCATTCCGCGCTCGTGGCAGGCGTCGCGCAGCCGCTTCAGCCAGCCCTCTGGCGGGACGATGACGCCGCCCGCGCTGAACAGCGGTTCGGTCAGCACCGCCGCCGGACGCGATGTCGTCTGCGCGTCGAGCAGATCGAACGAGGCGTCGAGGCAAGCGATGTCGCACGTCTCGGGCTTCAGACCGAGGGGGCACCGGTAGCAGTAGGGCGCGAGAATCGCCGTCGCGCCGGGGTCGGGCGGGCCGTAGCCCTTGCGCCACCCCGCGAACGTCAGCGAGCGGGTCGTGTCCGACATGCCGTGGAAGGAGACGTGCGGGCTGGCCACTTCGTAGCCGCCGGTGTACTTGCGGGCGATGTTGACCGCCGCCTCGTTGGCGTCGGCCCCGGACTGCAGGAACAGGCTCTTCCGGAGCGGGTCGGGGAGCAGCTCGCCCAGCCGCCGCGCCAGTTCGATCTCCTTGTCGTTGTAGTAGCTGCTGTGGGCGTGGATCAGCGTCTCGCACGCCTCGGCGACGGCGCGCACGATCGCCGGATGGTTGTGCCCGAGCCAGGCGCACATCTGCCCCGAGTTGAAGTCGAGGTACTCCCGCCCCGACACGTCGAAGACGGTAGAGCCCGAGCCCCGCGCGAAGACCGGCCCCGTCCCCGACTTGTCCATGCGCCCGCCGAAGCTGTACCGCTCAGCCGTGCGCAGCAATTCCCGCTCGACCGTCATCGCACGAACCTCGTCACGGTGCGCTCTTCCCCCAGTGCCCGCCCCGGCGTGCGGGAGTCTAGCACGCCACGCGAGCCGTTCAGGGTTGCCGCCGACGCACAGTGGACCGGCGGGCGGAGGACTACAGCCGCTCGAACTCATCCGGCGTCAGCCGCGCCTGCCGGAGGATGCTGCTCAGCGTGCCGGTGCGGACTTCGCGGTGGCGTGGCACGGTCACGACAAGCCGTCCCGCAGCCGTCTCCCTGACGAACTTGACGTGGCTGCCTGTCTGTCTGGCTTCAAGGAATCCCGCGGCTGCGAGTTTCCGTACGACGACGCGGTAAGGGAATGGTCTGGGCATCTTATCCCTCTGCGAGACGTAGTCCCGTCATCTCGTAAGGAGTAGGGCCAGAAGCCAAATCTATCGTAAGGAGGACGAGCCAAGGCCAGTATAGCTCGTAGTGCGGTTGCTCAGGCAGGGGCCGCGCTCGGGACGTTCTCCGCGTCCGGCACTTCGACCTCGATCCGGTGGAGTTCCGGGAGGGGCGTGGCGGTGGGCGGCTCGAAGTAGAGGGCGAGCGCCTCGCCGAGGTTGGCCAGCGCCTCATCGACCGACTCGCCCTGGCTGGCGACGTCGACCTCCAGCGCCTGCGCGACGTACCACGATCCTTCCTGCTGGACGCTTGCGGTGAACGTTCGCTTCATCCGTGGCCTCCCGCCCGTTCGGTCCAGTGTACGGGGTTCAGGGCAGCTCCACCCACGAGTCGTAGAAGCGCTCCTGGAAGGCGACGGCGGCGAGGATGGCGGCGGCGTCCCACGTGTGCGCGCGTGCGGGGTCCGCGACGGCCACGAGCTTGTCCTCCACGTCATCGCGGCGGCGCACGATGGCGATGACGGTCGCCTCGCAGCGTTCCAGCGGCTCCTCCGCATCAAGCACGTACACGTCGAGCGGGTGGCCGTCGGGGGCGAGCGTGCCGGGGACCTCGCCGTAGTTGACCCCGTAGACGATGTCGCGCTCGGTGGGGTGCGTGCTGCCGAGGGGGCGGTCGATCTCGACGGTGATGCGCCGTCCGAGCCAGTCGGCGAGCCGCAGGTTCGCGTCCATGGGCGCGCTCAGCGGTTGCGCTGGACGAAGCGGCCGATGCGTTCGAGGGCGCGCTCGATCTGCTCGTAGCCGCTGGCGTAGCAGGCGCGCACGTAGCCCTCGCCGCAGGCCCCGAAGGCCGCGCCGGGCACGACCGCGACGCGCTCCTCCGCCAGCAGGCGCTCGCTGAAGGCGGTGCTGTTCAGGCCCGTGGGGCGCACGTCGGGGAAGGCGTAGAAGGCCCCGCGCGGGCGGAAGGCGGGCAGCCCCACGGCGTGCAGCCCGTCCACCATCAGGCGGCGGCGGCGGTCGTATTCGGCCAGCATCTCCTGCACGAACGCCTCGCCGTGGCGGAGGGCGGCGAGGGCCGCGTACTGGGCCGCCGTGGGGGCCGACATCATCACGTACTGGTGGACCTTCATCGCCGCCTCGGCGAGGGGCGCGGGCGCGGCCAGCCAGCCGATGCGCCAGCCCGTCATCGCGTAGGTCTTGCTGAAGCCGCCGATGAGGATCGTGCGGTCGCGCATCCCCTCGATCGAGGCGAAGCAGGTGTGCTCGCCCTCGTAGGTGAGCCGCGCGTACAGCTCGTCGCTGATGACGGCGAGGTCGTTGGCGGCGGCCACCTCGGCCACCGCCTCGAGGCCGGGACGGTCCATCGTCGCGCCCGTGGGGTTGGCGGGATAGCCGAAGAGGAGCGCCTTCGTGCGCTCCGTCACGCGCTCCGCCACGTCGCCCGCGAGCAGCCGGAACTCGTGCTCGGCGCTCGTGGGCACGGGCCGGAAGCGCCCCTTCGCCATCGTCACGGCGGGCTCGTAGGCGACGTAGCTGGGGTCGGGGCAGAGCACCTCGTCGCCGTCGTCGAGGAGCGAGCGCAGGGCGATGTCGAACGCCTCGCTGGAGCCGCTCGTGACGACGATCTCGGTGGCGGGATCGTAGGTGACGCCGTAGAGCCGCTGGATCTCCTCGCTGAGCGCCTCGCGCAGTTCCAGCAGGCCGTAGTTGGAGGTGTAGTGCGTCTCGCCCCGCTCGATGCTGTCGAGGGCGGCGCGGCGGATGGGCTCAGGCGTGACGTAGTCGGGTTCGCCCACGCCGAGCGAGATGACGTCGTCGATCGTGCTGAGCAGGTCGAAGAATTTGCGGATGCCGCTGGCGGGCACGGAGGCGAGGCTCCGCGAGATGAAGCGTTCGGCCCCCGGGGAATCGTGCTCCACGGCTCCGTTCCTTCCGCCCCCCGCCGGCGGCGGATACGAAAGAGCCGCCCCGCGGGCGGCTTCCTGTCCTGTGCGTCTCTCGACCGCTCGCATCCTAGCCGCGCGCGCGCGCCGCAGCCGCAGCGGCGGCGGGAACGAGCGTGGCGGTCAGCTTGCGATCCACGTTTCGGACTCTGGGGATGGCGGGGATTACGGTCAAGGGTGGGATTCCAGCGGCGCGAGCCGGTTCGCCTGGCCGAGCGAGCGCTCGAAGGCGTGGCCGATCTGCAGGATCGTCCCCTCCGCGCCCACGTCGCCGATGACCTGCAGGCCCACGGGCAGCCCCTCGCTGAGGCCGCAGGGCACGCTCAGGGCGGGCAGCCCCGCGACCGCGCTGGGGAGCGTGTACACGTCGTTCAGGTACATGGCGTAGGGGTCGTCCAGCTTCTCGCCGCGGCGGAAGGCGACGCCCGGCGCGGTCGGCGTCACGAGCGCGTCGTAGCGCGTGAACGCCTCGCGGAACTCCTCCGTGATGAGCGTCCGCACCTGCTGCGCCTTCAGGTAGAACTGGTCGTAGTAGCCCGCGCTGAGGGCGTAGACGCCGAGCATGATGCGGCGCTTCACCTCGTCGCCGAAGCCCTGTTCGCGCGTGCGCTCCATGTTCTCCCACATGCCGCTCCCGCCGCGCTCGCTAAGGCCGTACTTGACGCCGTCGTAGCGGGCGAGGTTGGAGCTCGCCTCGCTCGGCGCGATCAGGTAGTAGACGGCGAGGGCGTGCTCGGTCATGGGCAGGGAGAGGTCCGTGTCGATCTCGCAGCCGAGGTCCTCCAGCCGCGCCAGCGCCTCCTCGATGCGCGCGCGCACGCCCGCCTCCATGCCCTCGACGAAGTACTCGCGCGGCGCGCCGATGCGCATCCTCTTCACGTCGCGCCCGAGGTAGTGGCGCATGTCGGGCGCGGGCGCGGGGTCGCTGGTCGAATCGCGCGGGTCGTGCCCGCTGATGCCGTCGAGGATCGTGGCCACGTCCTCCACGTCGCGCCCGATGGGGCCGACCTGGTCGAGGGAGCTGCCGAAGGCGATGACGCCGTAGCGGCTGACGCGCCCGTAGGTGGGGTCGAGGCCGGCGACGCCGCAGAGGGCGGCGGGCTGGCGGATGCTGCCGCCCGTGTCGCTGCCGAGCGCGGCCAGGCACTCGCCCGCCGCCACCGCCGCCGCCGAGCCGCCGGAACTGCCGCCGGGCACGCGCTCCGGGTCCCAGGGATTGCCCGTGGGGCCGAAGGCGGAGTGCTCCGTGCTCGACCCCATCGCGAACTCGTCCATGTTCGCCTTGCCCACCATCACCGCGCCCGCCCGCTTCAGCTGCTCGTAGACGTGGCTGTCGTAGGGCGGCGTGAAGTCGCCCAACATGCGCGAGCCCGCCGTCGTGCGCACGCCCTTCGTCACGATCAGGTCCTTGACCGCGAAGGGGATGCCCGTGAGGGGCGTGGCCGTGCCCGCGGCGAAACGCGCGTCCGCCTCCCGCGCCTGCTCGCGCGCCAGTTCGTCCGTGCGCGTGATGTAGGCGTTCACGCGCGGCTCGACGGCGTCGGCGCGCGCGAGCACGGAGTCCGTCAGGTCGGCGGCGGAGAAGGCGCGCGCGCGCAGGCCCTCCGCGGCCTCGTGCGCCGTCAGTTCCCAGAGGTCGCTCATTCGAGCACGGCCCGCACGCGGATGAGGCCGTCCTCGACCTCGGGCGCGTTGCCGAGCGCGTCGTCGCGGGGCAGCGAGGGCGTGACGGCGTCGGCGCGCATGACGTTCTGGAGGGGCAGGGGGTGGGCGGTCGGCTCGACGCCCTCGGTATCGACGGCGGCCAGCGCCTCGAAGTGGCCGAGGATGTCGGAGAGCTGCGTGGTCAGCCGGTCGATCTCGGCCTCGCTCAGCCCGAGGCGCGCGAGCCGGCTGAGGTGCAGCACCTCGTCGCGGGAGATGGCCATGCCGCGATCGTACACAGCGCGCCCCGCACGTGCCCGCAAGGGGGCGCTTTGCTAGGCTCGGGAGGATGAGGCGCCCCGCCCATCCCACGCTTCGCCCTTCGTCCGTCGCCGCGGTCGGCCGCGCGCCGTCATGACCGGCGCCGCCAGCCGCACCGTCATCCGCCGCCGCCTGCGGGCGCGCCGCGCGCGGGGAAAGCGCGGCGGTTTCCCCGTCTGGGCGATCCTGCTGCTGGTGGCGGCCTTCGTCGCCTCGGCCACGCTGGCGGCGGGCGCGGGCAGCGTCTTCGCCGTCTACCAGCGCTACGCGCGCGACTACGTGCCCATCGAGGACCTGCTCATCGAGCGCCAGGTGGGCATCACGCGCGTCTTCGACCGCACGGGCCAGACCGAGCTGGGCGTGCTCACGAACCCGACGCAGCGGCTCCTCCATCCCGTCGCCCTGGAGGACATCTCGCGCAGCATGATCGACGCCACCGTCTCCACCGAGGACAACTCCTTCTGGACGCACCCGGGGGTGAACTACCGCGGCCTCGCGCGCGCCGCCTGGGAGAATTACGTGGGCGGCGGCATCGGCAGCGGCACGGGCGGCTCCTCGATCACGCAGCAGCTCATCAAGAACGTCTACATCTGCGGCAGTTTCACCGACCCCGACGACCCCTGCGTGGCCGAGCGCACGCTCGACCGCAAGCTGCGCGAGATCGCCTACGCCATCGAGCTGGAGCAGGACTACGACAAGGAGCAGATCCTCACCTGGTACCTGAACCAGATCTCCTACGCGGACCGCTACGTGGGCGTGCAGGCGGCGGCGGAGGGCTACTTCCGCAAGGACGCGGCGGACCTGACGCTGGCGGAGTCGGCGATGCTGGCGGGCATCCCCGCCTTCCCCACGCTCTACCACCCGCGCCTCAACTGCCTGCGCGACGAGCGCGACAGCTGCATCCTCGACGCGCAGGGCCGCATGACCGTGGGGGGCGCGGCCAAGGCGCGCCAGGAGACCGTCATCGACCTGATGGTGACGCACGGCTGGATCACCTTCTCCGAAGCCGCGGACGCCAAGGCGGAGACGCTCTACGTCTACCCCGCCGCCACCACCGCCGCGCAGGACGCCTCCGCCTTCATCGACAACCAGGTGGAGCCGCGCCTCGTGCGCATGTGCGAAGCGGGTCTGCTGCCGAAGCTGGAGAACGCCGACTGCCTCACGAGCGTGCACAGCGCCGGCTGGACGGTGCGCACCACGCTCGACTGGGAGGCGACGCAGGCGGCCCTCACGATGGCGCGCACGGCCATCGAGCGCGGGCTCGACGATGGCTGCGAGTGCTACAACGCCGCCATCGTCACGATCGAGCCGGAGACGGGCGAACTGCTCGTCTACGCGCCCAACCGCGACCCTTCCTTCACGGCGGACCCGCGCGTGGCGGGCAACGTGGACCAGCTGGTCGAGATCAACCAGCCGGGGTCGGCCTTCAAGCCCGCCGTCTACCTCGCCTGGTTCGAGTACGCGGACAAGGCGCCGATGAGCATCCTCTGGGACACGAGCCCGCTGGAAGTGACGGGCACGGACATCGAGATCATCAACCCGCGCCCGGAACCGCGCTCGGAGGGGCTGATCACGGCGCGGGCGGCGCTGGGCGGCTCCCAGAACGTGCCCGCCTACCGCGCCGCCCAGGAGGCGGGCATCGAGAACGTGATCACGATGGCCAAGCTGCTCGGCATCACCACCCTCGAGCAGCAGTTCGACCCCACCTTCGTCTCCCACCTCGACATCTACTACGGGGCCTCGATCGCGACCGGCGGGGCCAACATCCGCGCGGTCGACATGGCCTACATGAACGCCACCATCTCCAACATGGGCGTCATGGTGGGCGTGCCCCATCACGCCGACACCGTCGCCCCCGACACCCTCAACAACACCGCCTTCGACGAGGGCGTCGACTACGAGAACGCCCTCCAACAGAAGCTCGATTTCCAGCGCGGGCACCTGCGCCTGCCGGGGACGCGCTCGCTCGACCCCGTGGTCGTGCTCGAAGTGCGCGACATCAACGACCGCGTCATCTTCCAGCACACGGAGGCGCAGCGCATTCGCGTGGTCGATGCGGGCAGCGTCTGGCTGCTGCACAGCATCATGTCGGACTGCACGGCGCGCTTCATCATCTGGGGCTGCGGCGAGAGCAACGAGGACATCCGCCTCGATACGTTCGTGAACGGGGTGAAGCTGCCCTCGGGCATCAAGACGGGCACGCAGCAGGGCCCGCTGGACGCCGCCGACACGCTGGAGACGTGGATGAACGGCTACTCGCGCCACGCCGCCACCGCCGTCTGGATCGGCAATGCCACGAACGAACTCGTGATCGACGGCCCCGGCGGCGAGTACGCCTCCGCGCGCACCACGCTCTGGCTCTTCAAGAACTGGATGGGCGACTACCACCGCTACCTGCTGGAGGAGGGGCGCATCGACGCGCTCAGGGACTTCGACGAGCTGCGGCCCGACAACGTGGAGCAGACCGGGTTCGTCACGCCCGCGACGGACCGCGACCTCGAGGGCGGCGGCTGCGAGCAGGAGGTGGAGGATGCGTGGGTGAAGAAGGATGTCGAGTACGAGGAGCCGTGCGAGGAGGCGATCATCGACACCCGCAACGGCCTGCTCGCCTCCAGCAGGACGCCGGACCGCTATCGCGAAGTGCAACTGTTCGTGAAGCTCCCCGGGTGGGAGGCCGAGCACGCGATCAAGCTGGTGGAGGAGCCGCCCGAGGAGCTCGACGTGCTCATCCCCATCATGCCGGAGGAGGACAGCGAGGGGCTGCGCGCCGTCGAGATACGCTCGCCCCTCCAGGGCGCCCTCACGGGGCTGGGCGCGGAGGTGACCGGCAGCGTCAACGCCGCGCGGCTGACCGAGTGGCTGCTGGAGATCGCGCCGGGCGCCAATCCCGCTGAGGAGGACTGGGTGCTGCTCGCCTCGGGCGAGGAGAACCTGGAAGACGAGACGCTCGGCGTGATCGAACTGGAGGAGTTCGAGCCCCGCGTCTACACGCTCAGGCTGACGGCGCGGCAGGGTCTGCTCGCGCCCCTCCGCCACACCATCCTCGTGAACCTGGTGGAGGACGCGCCGCCGCCCGCGGAGCCCGCGATCCCGGGGCTCCCGCAGCCGGCGATCCCGATCGGGGACGGGCCGGCGGAGCCCGAGGAGCCGCAGGAGCCCTAGCGGAAGCGCGCGCCCGCCTTCAGCCCCGTCTCCGCGGCCCACTCGCCCGCGTTCACCTTGCGCGCCCCCTGCGGCTGGACGCGCTTCACCTGCAGCACGCCGCCGTTGAGGCGCACGTCGATGCCGTCCTCCCCCACGCGCAGGACGGCCCCCGGCATCCCCGGCGCGTCCTCCGGCGAGAGGCGGCAGTCGAACACGCCCAGCCGCTCGCCCCGTCGCGTGGTCCACGCTCCCGGCTGGGGATTGCAGCCGCGGATCAGGTCGTAGACGCGCGGGGCGGGCTCGTGCCAGCGGATGCGGGCGTGCTCCTCGCCGCAGGGCGGCTCGTAGGTCGAGAGGGCGTGGTCCTGTTCGATGCGCGGCGCTTCCCCCGCCGCCACGAGCGCCACCGCCTCCGCCAGCGCGTCCACGCCCATGGGGAAGAGGCGTTCGAAGTAGAGCGAGCCGAGCGTGTCGTCGGGCGTGATTTCGCAGCGCTTCTGGAGCAGCACGGGGCCGGTGTCGACGCCCTCGTCGGGCCAGAACACGGTCAGGCCGGTCTCCGTCCTGCCGAAGATGATGGGCCAGTTCATGGCCGAGGAGCCGCGGTGCAGGGGCAGCAGGCTGGGGTGGTACTGGATCGTGCCCCGCTCCGGCGCGGTGAGCGCCTCCTCCGGCAGGATCTCCGTGACGAACGCCATCACGCCGAGTTCGGCTCCCGCCGCGCGCCAGGCCGCCAGCCCCTCCTCGCCCTTGAGCGCGGCCGTGTCGATGGGCGTGAGCCCCGCCTCGGCGGCGGCGGTCCAGAGCGGGTCCGGGCGCGCGCCCTCGCGCGGCTCCGGGGCGGAGGCGGCGACCACCTCCACGCCCTCCTCGATCAGCCGCGTGAGCACGGCTTCCCCGAAGGCGGCCTGCCCGATGATCGAGACGCGCATGACGTTCCTCCCGGGGCCGAACGGCTCAGCGGGAGCCTACACCAGCGCGCCGCGCGAGCGTGTAAGCGCTCCGGCTGCCTACACTCGCAGGACGATGCTGCAGCGACCAGTATCCGAAGGAGCCCCGCAGGGCGGCGTTCATGCCGCCCTGGCGCGCCGCGGAGCCGCGGCCAGGCCCCGCGCCTGAGCCGTTCCGCCCGTTCCGCCCGCGCACCAGGAGGTTTCCCCCATGATCTGCGTCGAACCCGCCCGCCTGAGCGACGCCAACGCCATCCACGCCCTCATCGACGGCTGGGCCCAGCGCGGCGAGATGCTCGAACGCCCCCTCGCCGAGATCCACGAGGCGATCCGCGACTTCAAGGTCGCGCGCGACGGCGGCGAGGTCGTCGGCTGCGGCTCGCTCCACATCATGGGCGCCGACCTCGCCGAGGTCCGCTCGCTCGCCGTGCGCGAGGACCAGCACGGCAAGGGCGTCGGCGCCGCCATCGTCGAGGCCTGCGTCGCGGACGGGCGCGCGATGGGCATCGAGCGCGTGTTCGCGCTCACCTACCGCCCCGGCTTCTTCGAGCGCCAGGGCTTCGTCCTCGCCAACGTGATGGACTTCCCCGAGAAGGTCTGGAGCGAATGCGTCCGCTGTCCCTTCTTCACCGACTGTCGCGAGATCGCCGTCGTCCGCGACCTGCGTGCGGAGGGGTAGGACGCTTCGACAGCAGGCGTTGGGCTCCAGTTTGATCGATCTTATCGCCTTCGCTGATAAGAACGATAAGATGAGGTAAGATTGATCAAGAATGGATCGCCTCGTCAATCCCTACCGTCCCGGAGCGGGGACGCAGCCGCCGGCGCTGATCGGACGCGACGCCATTATCGACAGCTTCGGTGTCGCCCTGCGGCGAGCCGTTGCGGGAGCGCCGGGGAAGAGCGTCGTAGCCCTCGGCCTGCGTGGGGTCGGGAAGACCGTCCTGTTGAATCGCTTCACCGAGATCGCCACCGATGAGGGTCTCAAGGTTGGGTTTATCGAGGCCCCGGAGACCGGCGCGTTCCAGACGCTGCTGGCGATTCGCTTGCGGCAGATCCTTCTGGACCTCGATCGGGCGGGCCCTGTTTCCGTGGCTGTCTCCGCGGCCCTTGGGGTGCTCAAGAGTTTCGTGGTCACCCTGCCCGATGGCACGAGCATCCAACTCGCCGCCGAGGCGTCTGCCGGAAGGGGTGACTCTGGCGTCCTGTCCGAGGACCTGACGGAGGTATTCGTGACCGCCGGGGAGGCGGCGCGTGACAGAGGAACGGGGATACTCATCGCCGTCGATGAACTCCAGTACCTCGCCGGTGAGGAGTTTGCCGCCTTGATCGTGGCGATTCATAGGACGACGCAACTCAATCTGCCGGTTGTGCTGGCAGGCGCCGGGCTTCCCCAAGTGCCCAGGCTGGTGGGTGACGCCAAGTCCTACGCGGAAAGGCTGTTTGAGTTCACACGCGTCGGCGAGCTTGTTGCGGGGGAAGCGGCCCAGGTGCTTACGGTTCCCGCAGAGGAGGAGGGTGTCGAGATTACAGGGGAAGCCGTGGACGAAATGGTGAGCGCCTCGCGCGGGTACCCGTACTTCCTGCAGGAGTGGGGTTCAGCGGCCTGGAACGCGGCGCCGGGCTCCCCCATCGGGCTCGACGACGTGGCTGCGGCTCGCGTGGCCGTCAGGCAGGCGCTCGATGACAACTTCTTCAGGGTTCGTCTTGATCGCCTGACGCCAAAGGAGCGCGAGTACCTGCGTGCGATGGCGGCGCTGGGCCCCGGTCCGCATCGCAGCGGTGACATTGCCCGGCAGCTTGGCGTGAAGGTCGAGAGCGTGGCGCCCCGCCGTGCCGCCCTTGTCAGGAAGGGCATGCTCTACAGCCCCGCGCATGGCGACACGGCTTTCACCGTTCCCCTGTTCGATGAGTTTCTGCTGCGTACCGAAGGCTAGCGCGTTCGGCGGCGCGCGTCTGGCTCCAGTTTGATCAATCTTATCCCCGGCGACGATAAACCATGGTAAGGCGGGGTAAGTTCGATCAAACTGCGCCGATAGCTCCGGCCCCGCCTAGTAGCGCGAAATGTCGATCTCCTGCTGCGTGATGAACTCCAGCAGCGCCGGGACGCCCGCCTCCGTCTGGGCGATGCCGCGCTGGATGGCGGGGACGATGTCGGCGGCGTCGGTGACGCGCTCGCCGTAGCCGCCGAAGGCGCGGGCCATGTCCGCGTAGTTGCCGCTGATGTCCGTGCTGCGGTACTTCTCCGTGGCCGCCTGCATGATCGGCAACTCGATCGCCATCGAGAAGTTGTTCAGCAGGATGGAGAGAATGGGGATGCGCTCCCGCACCGCCGTCTCGAAGTCCATGCCCGTGAAGCCGATGGCGGCGTCGCCCCAGACGTTCACGCACAGCCTCTCCGGGCGCGCCAGCTTCGCGCCCATGGCGTAGCCGAGCCCCGTGCCGAGCTGCGTCGTCTTCCCCCAGCCGATGTAGCTCAGCGGCGCGCGGCTCTCCCAGAAGGGCGAGAGCTGGTCGCGCGGGCTGCCCGCGTCGTGCGTGATGATCGTGTTCTCCACGTCCACCGTGCGCAGCAGGTCCCAGATGACGCGGTAGGGCGAGAGCGGCGAGGACTCGTCCGTCAGCTTCGGCGTCCACTCCGCGAGCCACTCCCGTTTCACGTCCGCGATGCGCTCCGTGACGCCGTCGCGCGAGGCGCTCACGCCGTCGAGTTCGCAGAGCAGCGCCGAGAGCGTCAGCTTGGCGTCGCCGATGAGGGCGTGGGCGGAAGCCACGTCCTTGTTCACGTCGGCGGGATCGAGGGTGGCGTGGATGATCGTCTTCCCAGCGGGCATGGCCACGCCGAAGCCCGTCGCCGCGAAGCTGCAGCCGATGCCGAAGATGACGTCCGCGTCTTGCAGGAACTCGTGGACGGCGCGGGGCACGGCGCGCCCGCCCGACCCGAGCGAGAGGGGATGATCCTCGGGGAAGGCGCTCTTGCCCTGCAGGCTCGTCGTGACGGGAATCTGGAGGCGCTCGGCCAGCTCGCGCAATTCGTCCCACGCCTTCGCGTAGTGCACGCCCTGGCCGGCGTAGATGACGGGCCGCTCGGCCTGCCGTAGCGCTTCCGCCACGGTCTTCACCGCCTCCGGGTCGGGGCCGGAGCGCAGCGCGGGCGCGGGCTCGTAGGCGAAGTCGTCCGGGACCTCCTCCTGGAACACGTCGCCGGGGATCTCGATGAGCACGGGCCGCGGGCGCCCGTTCCGCACCTGCGTGAAGGCGCGCCGCATCACGTCCGGCACGGTCGCGCCGAGCGTGACCTGCTCCGTCCACTTGGTCACGTGCTGGAAGTTGAGGAAGGAGTTGAAGTTGGGGGCCGTGTTCGTGATGCGGCGGGCGTAGCCGCCGGGCATGACGAGGATGGGCACGGAGTCGCCGTAGGCCTGGGCCACGCCCCCGAAGGCGTTCTCCGCGCCCGGCCCGTGCTGCATCGCGAACACGCCGATGCGGTCGCCCGAGTTCACGCGGCTGAAGGCGTCGGCCATGTGCAGCCCCACGCGCTCCTGCCGCACGATGATGGTGCGCACGTCCGCGCGCGCCGCCGCCTCAATGATGGGGTTGACGGGATAGGCGACGAGGAACTCCACGCCCTCGCGCTTCAGGATTTCGGCTACGGCATCGGCGACCTTCACGGCGTCCCCCTTTGCTCGCCGCGCCAGACCCGCGCGGCCGCGCCAGTCTACCCGCACGCGCCCGCCTTGACCGGCGGGCGTACCCTGACCGTATGCGTGGACGCGGCGCGTGGCTCGCGGGACTGGCGCTTCTGGCGGCGCTCGCGCTCGCCTGCGGCGGTGATGACGCGCCCATGCCGGTCGTCGCTCCCGCCGAGACCGCGACGCCTACGGCGACTTCGGCGGCGGTTAGCGCGACGGCGGAAGTGGAAGCGCCAGCGCCCACCGTGACGGCTACGTCCACCGCGATGGCTATGCCAACCCCTACCCCAACGCCCATCAGCTTCCCCTACTCGCTTCACACGACCACTGCGGTGACAGCGCCGGGGAGTTACGCCTTCCTCTCCGATGCAACAGACCTCCAGAGTCGGTCCGCGCCACGACCGAGCACTGACTCTGAGGCCCTGCTCGTTCACCAGTCGGATGCGGATGGCGTCTCACGGGTGGCGTTCTACGAAAAGGTTGTGGCGGGCGATACCTTCGACTGGGTCTTGGGGGGAGATGAGTGCTACACCCGCTTCACCGTGACAGAGGTGCTGCCGGACCCCGCAGGGTCGCCCGCACGCAAGCTGTTCGCCATCGAGTACCGGCATGTGTTGCGCTGGGAGTGTGATGGGGGGCAGTTGACAGACGAGATCCAGCCAGTGAAGTTCCGCTGGAAGCCCCTGCCGTGGTTGATGGGGCCCGATGGCATCCGGCTGATGCTGGAGAGCGAGCCCCTGACCGGGCCCGGGAGGTACCGCCTCCATGCTGGCTCAGAGGTGGTCATCCAGATACCCACTGGCATGACCATTGAGGTCGTCAGCGCTGGCAATTCTGGCGGCTACTCGTACTCCGCAGTGTTGGATGTGGAGAGCGGTGCCCAACTGTACTTCAATGACGATACCGGAGAGGTGGAGGGACGCCGGTTCCCGGAGGGGTTCTCGGGAACGGACGAGACGGGTAGGGACGTGAACGCCCTGTTCGACCAAATCGCGGCGTCGGTTGAGACGCCGGGCTGGGGCGGCGAAGACGCCACGCCTGCCACGGTCACGCCTACGGCAACGGCTGCGCCATGTACGCAGGAGACGCTCGGCGTCGATCCGGCGGCGAACGTCGGGCTCGCGGGGGACTGCGACACGCTGCTGGCCATCCGGGACGCGCTGGCCGGGACGGCTTCGCTGAACTGGAGCGCCGGTACGGCTCTGACCGACTGGGACGGCGTGACGGTCAGCGGAGCGCCGAAGCGCGTGACGGGGCTGTCGCTGGCGTCGAGAGGGCTGACGGGGACGATTCCGCCTGCTCTGGGCGCTCTGACGGAATTGCGGGAGCTACGGCTGGACGGTAACAGCCTCACGGACGTGATCCCGTCGAAGCTGGATCAGTTGACGAAGCTCACTCACGTGTATCTGACCTGGAACGATCTGCGCGGGTGCATCCCTCCGGCGCTGGATGCCGCGGCATACAAGGATGTCCATGCGTTGGGGCTCGCGGTGTGCCGCCCTGCGACTGTTGTCAACTCAAGCCTGCTCGGGCCTGGAACCTACAACTTCGTTCACCCTGGTAGCCGATTTACCTTTGACATACCGGTTGGGCTGACGGTTAGGTTAGGAGAGTGGGTTACAACTGGTGGGAACGCTGATTTCTATCGCAGCTTTGAAAGCACTGAAACGGACGCTCTCCTTGTCCTCACGAACGAAGGGGAGTTCTACTACATGTACGTGGATGACACATTCATCAATGAACTGCGGCCCCCCGCTCACCCTGGCCGGAGTCCCGAGAACGTGATCGTGCGAGAACTCCTCGAAAAAATCGCGAGGTCCGTACGCAAGCCGGGCGACTGACGGCAGCGCGGGTCGCACCGAGCCTATAGTTCGCCTCCAACCCCTTGACCGGCGGGCGTACCCTGACCGTATGCGTGGACGCAGCGCGTGGCTCGCGGCACTGGCGCTTCTGGCGGCGCTCGCGTTCGCCTGTGGCGGCGGTGAGGACGCGCCCGTGGCTGTCACGCCCGCGCTGACATGCACGCAGGAGACGCTCGGCGTCGATCCGGCGACGAACGACGGTCTCAAGGGGGATTGCGACGCGCTCCTGAAGGCGAAGGCGGCGTTGGACAGAACGGATACGTTGAACTGGAGCGCCGGTACGGCCTTGACGAGTTGGGACGGCGTCACGGTGAGCGGGACGCCGACGCGCGTGACGGGGCTCAATCTGTCGTCTCTCGGGCTGGAAGGCAGCCTTATGCCGGGCTTGGGGAACCTGCGGGAACTGACGACGCTGAGGCTCGACGGGAACCGCCTCACGGGGATAGTCCCGCCAAAGCTGGGCTGGTTGACGAACCTGACGGATCTCTCCGTGGACGGAAATCGTTTGACGGGCTGCCTGCCCCCGGCCTGGGGGGACATCACGAACACTGATCTGTCGTCAACGAACCTTCCCGCTTGTCCGCCCCCGACCGCAGTGGACCTTCAAGATGTCATCAGCACCCCTGGCACGTATGCAGCTGTCAACATGAGGCCCATCATCATCTTCGATCTACCGCCCGGTCTCTCGTTGCGGTTAACCGCATTGATGATGGGCGCGGTCGCCAGTGACGACGATCTGGGTGAACCGGGATCCCTCCAGTTCTACGAGTTCACCCACGAACCGAGTGGTTCCGCGATCACGTTTACAGCAGCAGGCAAGGAAGACGGGAGAGCAGTGAATCCCGAGGGAGTCCTATCGAGCAGTGAAGCCGCCGCACTGGACAGGCTGCTCGACCAGTTGAGTGAATCCGTGTGGTCACAGCCGGAGCCATGAACTCTGGCCAGGGCTCCCCTGCTGAGGGTGCCGCCCGCTCGCGCGGGACGGCGCTTGCCGTATCATCGGGCGCGATGCCCCTGCTGACCGTCATCTCCGACGAACCGGGCGCTGGCAAGACCGGCGTCGCCGCTGCTGTCGCGCGCGACCTCGCGTACGCGGGGCGGCGCGTCTGGCTCGTGCGCGGCGAGGGGCCGGACGGCTCCAGCGCCGCCGCCGACGCGCACTGGTTCGCCGGCCTCGACTTCGCCCCCGGAAGCGCCTCGGCGCCCGTCGCGCCCAACGTCATCCCCCCGCCCAGCGGCGACGAGATCGTCGTGGCCGAACTCGACGCGCCGCTGGAGCGCGCCGACGCGACCGTCCTCGTGACGCGCGGGCTGCCCGACGAGGCGCGCGTGACCGAGGCCGCGCCCGTGGCGGTCGTGGCGCTGGACGTGCCCCTCGCGGCGCTGGCGGATGCCCCGGACGAGATCGGCGGCGCGCCCCTCGTCGCGCTCGCGGAGGACCGTACGCTCGCGGGCTTCAGCGTGTCCGAGGCGCAGACGGCCCTGCGCGCGGAGACGCTCGTCGAGGGCGACGGGCTCGACCCGACCTGCGACCACCTCGTGATCGCGCCCATCGGCTCGGACGCGGGCCAGCCCTACCTGGAGCGCTTCGCGTCGAAGGCGGTGGTCATGCGTTTCGACAAGACGGACCAGCACCTGGCCGCGCTCGCGACGGAGCCCGCCTGCCTCATCCTCACGGGCGGGCGGCGCCCCAGCGAGTACCTCTTCGACGCCGCCGCCGCGCGCGGCGTGCCCGTCATGCTCTCGCGCACGGACACGGAGAACACGGTCATCGCGCTGGAGGGCATCTTCGACCGCACGCGCTTCCACGGCGAGCGCAAGCTGGAGCGCATGGCGGAACTGCTCGGCCGCGACCGCCCTCCCGGAGCGCGTCGCCGCTGCCCTCGGCTGAGGGCCGGGTGACCGGTGGCCGGTGACCGGTGGTCGGCGACCGCCTCACCAACAGCCAATAGCCAACAGCCAACAGCCGTCGCGCTCAGCGCGGCTACGCCATCATCGCCCCGTCGACCGGCAGGAAGACGCCGCTGACGTACGACGCCTCGTCGGAGACGAGGAACGTGACCACGCTCGCGATCTCGTCGGGGGAGCCGAGGCGTCCGCCGTCGAGGGTCGGGCCCACGCCGCCGCCGCGAGCCTCGGGCGGGTCGTCGTCCCCGCGCATCTCGGCCGCTTCGGCGGCGGCGGTGTGCAGCATGGGCGTGTCGATGGTGCCCGGGCAGATGGCGTTCACGCGCACGCCCTGGGGGCCGTAGGCGCGGGCCAGCGAGCGCGTCAGGTTGATGACGCCCGCCTTCGTCGAGCCGTAGAGCCCCTGCATGGGCACGCCGTGGAGGGCGGAGACGGAGGACGTGTTCACGATCGCGCCGCCGCCCGCCGTGATCATGTGGCGGATGGCGTAGCGGCAGCCCAGCAGCACGCCCCGCAGGTTCACGTCCATCATCTGGTCCCACTTCTCCATCGGGTCCTCGATGGAGTCGAACCAGAAGTGGATGGCGGCGTTGTTGTGGAGGACGTGGAGGCCGCCCAGCTCGTTGACGGCGTAGGCGCTGACGGCCTGCCAGTCGTCCTCGCTGGAGCTGTCCGCGTGGATGTAGTGGGCATCGCCGCCGGCGGCGGTGATCGCCTCGATGGCGGCGTGGCCGGCCTCGTCGTTCACGTCGGTGCCGATCACGCGCGCGCCCTCGCGCGCCCAGCGTCTCGCGACCGCCTCGCCCATGCCCATGCCCACTCCGGTGACGATTCCGACCTTGCCTTCGAGGAGCATCGCGCCCCCTCCTTCTGTTCGTGCGTCGCGGCCACGCGCGGGCCGCGTGCGCGACAGCCTACCCCATGCGGCGGGCGGCGCGGGAATGCCACGCGCGCGCTCGCTCTGCTACGATCCGGCGCGAAACCGCAGACCCATCACGGTCTCGAATCGAGGGCTCTCACCATGACCGAAACCCTGACCGGCACCGACCGCTCCGCGGGCGTGCCCTACACGCAGCTCCTCGCCGAGGACAGCCACCCCGTTCCCGAGTACCTGTTGCGCGATTCCCCGCTGGAGCGGGGCGAGCCCACGCTCGTGCCCGTCGAGCGCTACACCTCGCGCGAGTGGCACGACCTCGAGATCGAGAAGCTCTGGAAGCGCGTCTGGCAGATGGCCTGCCACGAGGACGACGTCCCCGACGTGGGCGACTACCTCGTGTACGACCTCGCCGACCTCTCCTACCTCGTCGTGCGCGTGGCCGAGGACGAGTTCAAGGCGTACCACAACGCCTGCCTCCACCGCGGCCGCCTGCTCCGCCAGGAGGACGGCAAGCGCGCGCGCGACCTGCGCTGCGCCTTCCACGGCTGGACCTGGAACCTCGACGGCACGCTCAAGGAGATCCCCTGCCAGTGGGACTTCCCCTACGTGGACCCGGACGAGCAGACGCTGCCCGAGGTGAAGGTGGCGCGCTGGGGCGGCTTCGTCTTCATCAACCCCGATCCCGACGCGGAGCCGTTCGAGGACTTCGTGGGCGACCTGGAGAGCCACTTCACCCTGCTCCCCTACGAGAAGCGCTACAAGGAAGCGCACGTCGCCAAGGTGCTGCGCTGCAACTGGAAGGTGGCGCAGGAGGCCTTCATGGAGGCCTACCACGTGGTCGCCACGCACCCCCAGATCCTGGCGGGCATCTGCGACGCCAACTCGAAGTACGACGTGTTCGGGAACTACGCCCGCGCGATCACGCCCAACGGCGTGCCCAGCCCCCACCTCTCGAACGTGCCCGAGGAGGAGCCGCTGCCCGACGCGAGCCCCTTCAAGATGCGCCACCCGCTCACGGGCGCCATCTACGACACGCAGCCCGACAGCACCGTCCTCGTGACCGCCCGCGACGGACGCCAGGGCCTCTTCTCGGAGGAAGGCTCCTGGATCAGCGGCGAACTGGGCGAGTCCGACCCGCACATGTGCAAGTGGCTCGCGGGCAAGCAGCTCGAAACGGACGACCAGTACTGGGAGAACCGCCGCGGCAACGGCGCCGGCGAGGACGACGCCCCCGACAACGGGGCCTCCGGCGACGACGCCTCCGCCGAGAGCGCGGCGGACGAACTCGACAAGCGCATGGAGCAGCTGGGCCTGACCGGCGACGGCCCCTCCGACGCCTCCGTGCGCGAGATCGGCGCCGCCGCCATCCGCGAGGGCCTGCGCCCCGTCCTCGGCGACCTGATGGACAACGTCCCCGACGCGGAGCTGAACGACAGCATCTACTTCACGCTGTTCCCCAACTTCCACCCGTGGGGCTCGTTCAACCGCATCGTCTACCGCTTCCGCCCGAACGGGAACAACCCGGACGAGAGCATCATGGAGTGCCTCTACCTGGCGCCCTACCCGCAGGACGGCGAGCGCCCGCCCGCCGCGCCCATCCACTGGATCGGCGTGGACGACGACTGGACGGAGGCGCCCGAACTGGGGATGCTCGCGCGCGTCTTCAACCAGGACACGTACAACCTGCCGCGGGTGCAGCTGGGCCTGCACGCCACGAAGAAGGAGTTCGTGCAGTTCGGGAACTACGGCGAGACGAAGATCCGCCACTTCCACGCGCTGCTGGAGAACTGGGTCTCGCGCGAGTAGCGGCGCGGCCCGCCACGCGAATGCGACCGGAGGGGCGGCTTTGCCGCCCCTCCTCCATGTCCGGGGGAGTGGCGAGATCGGCGGCGAAGCGGCATCATGGACGCATGAGCGCGAACGAAGACCGCAGCGGGGTGAAACCAGCGCCCCCGAAGCGCCAGGGCGGGGTGAAGCTGCCGCCGCCTTCGCGGAAGCCTCCGCATGTCAGGCCCGCGGGCTGGCCGCGCACGTTCCCGCCCCCGGATCCGCCCCCCAGCGCTGACTAGCTCGCCAGCGCGACCGTCAGCGTGACGCCGACGGCCACGACCTCACCCAGGAAGAGGAGCAACTGGAGATCGACGAGCCGGGCGGTGCGGAACACCTCGCGGGCGGCGATTGGCTGGATGCGCTCAAGGTGCTCACGGACGAGCCAGAGCGCGATCTGGTCTTCACTCCACTCCACGCCCTCACGGCTGATCAACCCGGCCATGTCGTGGACATCCGGAGCATCGGGAATCGCGGCGCTTCGCTCCGCCAACACGGCGAGGATCGCCGAGATGCCGAACAGGACGAGCGCCACGACCGACCCGATCCAGAGTCCGCCGGGCAGGTCGCTGGCCAGCGCCAGGAACGCCGCCGAGGCCGTGACCGCAATGGCGCCGACGCTCAGGTAGGCGCGGGACTTCGCGCGAAGGTGGTCAACCGCCGAAATCTGGTTGTCGTTCAGCCGCACCATCTGCTCCAGGAGCAGGCGCGCGCCGGGGATGGCGGTGTCGTCGCTGGCTGGGGGGCGCGCCTTCGCGCTCGGTCATCGCTGCAGCCACCGGTAGTGGAGTTCGCTCGCCCACGCCGTCAGGCCGGGGAACGCCTCCGCGAGCACGTGCGCGACGCGCATGAGCGGCTGCAGGTGCGCCTCGGGGGCGGGGCGGCGCGCGGACCGCACGATCGCGCGCGCCACCTGGCCGGGCGTCTGGACGGGGCCGAGGGGCGCGGGGACGTATTCGGGCGAGAACGTGGGCGCGTTCGCGAAGAACGCCGTGTCCGTGCTCGCGGGCAGCACCAGCGAGACGGTTACGCCCGACCCGGCGAGTTCGCCCCGCAGCGCCTGTGTCAGGCCCGTCAGCGCGAACTTGCTGGCGGCGTAGGCCCCGTGGTACGGCCAGCCGCGCTTCCCCACGACGGAGCCCACGTTCACGATGTGGCCCGTCCCCTGGCGGCGCATGTGCGGCAGGATGGCGCGGATGGCGTGGTGCGCGCCGAGCACGTTCGTCTCCAGCAGGTCGCGGAACGCCTCCGCGGGCGTGTCCTCCACGCGCCCGTAGAGCCCGTAACCGGCGTTGTTCACGAGCACGTCGATGCGCCCGAAGCTCGCGATCGCCGCTTCGGCCAGCGCCTCCACCTGCTCGCCGTCGCGCACGTCGCAGGGGACGGCCAGCGCCCGCACGCCGAAGCGCTGCTCCAGCCGCTCCGCGAGCCGTTCGAGCCGTTCCCGCGAGCGCGCGGCCAGCACGAGGTCGGCGCCCTCACGGGCGAAGCGCATGGCCGTCGCGCGTCCGATGCCGGCGCTCGCGCCCGTGATGACGACGACGGGCTGGCCGCGCATCAGGCGAGCAGGTCGTCCCCGAGAGGGACGGTGTCGCGGGCCACGCGCGCGACGATGGGCGCGCCCTCGCGCAGCGCGCGCAGCGCCGGACGCAGCGCCGCCGCCAGCCGTCCCGCCCCGAGCCAGTCGCGGGGGCGCAGGGCGATGCCGAGGGCGGTCGCGAACTCGCCCCGCTCGCCGTCCCAGCCGTGGAGCGAGCCCGGCAGCGACATCGCCGCCGGGTCGATGATGGCGCGCAGGGCCATCCATCCGGCCCCGTGGTCGGCGGCCACGCGGGCGAAGGCGGCGGTCTCCATGTCCACGCCGGCGGCCCCGTGCTCGTTCCAGAGGTCGCGCTTGGCGTCGGGCGTGGCGACTGGCTTCGCCACGGTCACGAGCCGCGAGCAGACGAAGCGCAAGCCCTCGTTGCGCATGGCGCGGCGGGCGTTCGTGACCGTCATCGCGGGAGGCTGGAGCGCTTCGCCCGACTCGTCGAGCGCTTCGCGCGCGAGGATCAGGTGGCCGGGGCCGAGGGAGGGGTCGAGCCCGCCGCAGAGCCCGGCGATGAGCACGGTCTCGGGCTTGTGTTCGCGCAGGAGATCCGCGAGGGCGAGCGCGCCCCGCTCACCGGCGCCCGTGACGCGGCAGTCAGGGCCGATCGCGCGCGCCTCGCGCGGCGTGGGCGCGACGACGAGCAGGCTCACGAACTGCCGCGGCCGCCCATCGTGCCGAGCGCCGCGCGGACGCCTTCGAGCGGGCTCGCCATGGTCGCGCCCACGGCCGTGGCCTCGTAGCCGCAGTGGGCCATGCAGTTCGTGCAGCGGGCGTCGCGTCCGTAGCCGTAGCGCTCCCACTCCGTCTCCTCGATCAGTTCGACGAAGGTCTTGGCGTAGCTCTCGTTCATCAGGTAGCAGGGGCGCTGCCAGCCGAGCACGCTGCGCGTGGGATTGCCCCAGGCCGTGCACTGCATCGCCCGCTTCCCCTGGAGGAAGTCGAGGAACACGGGCGTGTGGAAGAAGCGCCAGCGCCGCCGATCGGGCGAGTCGAGGATCGACTTGAAGGTCGCGATCATCTCCGGGCGCTTCAGGAAAACGCTCTGGTTGGGGGCCTTCGGGTAGTCGTACCCCGGCGAGACCATCATCCCGTCCACGTTCAGGTCGTCCATGAGGAAGTTGAACAGGTCGCCCATCTCCGTGGGCGAGCTGTCGTTGAAGACGGTCGTGTTCGTGCTGACGCGGTAGCCCTGCTCCTTCGCCTTGCGGATGCCGGCGACGGCCTTGTCGAACACGCCCTCGCGGTCCACGGCCTTGTCGTGCTGCTCGCGCAGGCCGTCCATGTGCACGCTGATGGTGAGGTAGGGGGAGGGCTTCAGCTTCGGCAGCCAGCGGTCCAGCAGGATCGCGTTCGTGCAGAGGTAGATGAACTTCTTGCGCTCGATCAGCCCCTCGACGATCTGGTCGATCTGGGGATGGATGAGCGGCTCGCCGCCGGCGATGGAGACGACGGGCGCGCCGCACTCCTCGGCGGCTTCCCAGCACTCCTCGGGGGAGAGGTAGGTGTTGAGGATCTCCTCGGGATGCTGGATCTTGCCGCAGCCCTCGCACTCGAGGTTGCAGCGGTAGAGCGGCTCCAGCATGAGCACGAGCGGGTAGCGCTCCTTGCGGAGCAGCTTCTGCTTGAGCAGGTAACGGCTGACGGCGAACGCCTGGCGAAGGGGAATGCCCATCGTGTTCCTCCCGGGGACTGGCGCTACAGCATACGGAGCGAACGCCCGGAAGGCTACGCGCCCGCCTCCGACAGATAGCGCGCGTAGAACTCGACATCCCGCACGATGCGGCTCAGGGGCGGCAGTTCTTCGAGCGGAAGGGGCTCCTGTCCCAGTTCAATGCCTTCACTGTCGTGGATGTGGCGGTGAAGCGTCCCGGTATCTCCGTGGGCGTTGTCATAACGAAAGACATCAATGAACCGTCCGCGC
Organism: Tepidiformaceae bacterium; assembly: GCA_963664025.2. Lineage (GTDB taxonomy): Bacteria > Chloroflexota > Dehalococcoidia > Tepidiformales > Tepidiformaceae > UBA2991. The sequence goes on from OY760861.2 coordinate 1,191,958, forward strand.
AGCGGCGCCCGTCCGTGGTAGCGGTACAGGTTGGTCAGAACGTAGGGGCGTCCGCCTCTCGTATCGACCGCAAGCCGATTGCGGACGTGGAGCAGGCCCCCGCTCGTTGTCTCGAGTGCTCCCTGCAGGTCAATCTGTGTGAGCCTCCCATGCTCGCTGCGACCGCGAAATCGTGTGTCGTCGGCGGTCACGATGCCCTCTGCGATCAGGGACTCGATGCTGTTCTCGTGAATGACGCGGTACCGATCGTAGGCGATCCAGTTTCGCGGCCACTGGCGGCGTTCGGGGCGCGGAGGGTCCGGCAGGCGATGAGCCACCTCTGTCGCCTCACGACCGCCCGTTCACGCTGCGCCGCCACGCGTCGCACCACCCGCCGTTCGCGGAGCGGTCGAAGGGCATGCCATCGGCATCCCCGGCAGCCGCCTTCGCGTCGAGGAGATCGCGATAGGCGCCGACCCATTCGCACAATTCGAAGGGCGTCAGGGTCCAGCCGTTCCGCATCTTCTCGATCTGTTCGTCCGACGGGCGGCCGTACTGCTCCTCGACGCGGCGGAATTCAGCTTCCGCGTCGTGAAGGGCCTCTTCGGCGGTTCTCGTGATCACCGGCGTGCGGTAGCGCTGCGTCGTCATGGCTCGCCTCTCCCAAGGAGTATACGCCGTCGGCTTCAGCCCGCCGCGTCTGATGCGTCCAGCGCCCGCGCCGCCGCGAGGCCGCTGCGGACGGCTGACTCCATCGTGGCGGGCCAGCCGGTGTTCGTGTACGAGCCGGCGAGGAAGAGGTTGGGGACGGGGGTGCGGGGGCCGGGGCGCGCGAGGCCGGGCGCGGGCGTGAACGTCGCCTCCGGCTCCTTCGTCACGCGGGAGCGCACGAGCCGCGCCTCGCGGGCGGCGGGGAGCGCCTCGCGCAGCTGCGGCAGGACGCGCTCGCAGACCTGCTCCTGGCTCAGCGCGAAGAGGTCGCCGGGCGCGCTGATGGAGAGGACGAGGCGCTGGCCGCCGCTCTCGTCCTCGCCGCCGAGGCGGCTGCGGTTGAAGGCCCACTGGACCTCCGAGCGGATGAACGCGGCCACGTGGAAGTCCGCCACGGGCCGGTCGAACCAGAGGTGCAGGTTGAGGATGGGCGCGGGCTCGAACTCACCCAGCGCGGCGAAGGGCGCCTCCCCGCGCAGGCGCTCCGGCAGGAGGGGCGGCAGCCGCCACGGCGCGAGCGCGCTCACGCAGGCGTCGTAGGCGCGCCGTTCGCCGCCGCGCAGCGCGAGGGCCGCGACGCGTCCGTCCTCGACCTCGATGCGCTCGACGCCCGCGCGCGGCGAGAACCGGCCGCCGCGCGCCTCGATGGCGCGGATCGCGGGCTCCACGTGCAGCTTCGAGAGACCGGCGGCGGGCACGCCCAGCGCCGCCGCCCCGGGATCCTTCTGGAAGCCCTCCTCCAGCACGAAGATCGCCTGGCTCGCGCTCGACTGGTCGGCGCGGCAGTTGAGCGTGGGGATGACGAGGAAGTCCCAGAACTCGCGGATCGTGTCCGGCGACTGCTTCCGCTCGCGCAGCCACTCCCCGAAGGTGATGCGCTCCAGCCGCCCGCGCTCGTGGACCGGCAGGAACTGGAGCGCGAGGAAGGCGCGCGCGATCTGCGCCTTCTGCCGCCAGCCCAGGTGGCGGTAGCGCAGAAGGGCGGGCGCGAGGTGCAGGCCGAGGGGCAGGTTCGCCGCCCACAGGTCGGAGCGCCGCCCGTCGCGGTCGAACACGGGCACGCGCAGGCGCTCCTGCCGCCACGTCAGGCCGAGCGTGCCCAGCCGTTCGAGGAAGGCGCGGTAAGCGGTGGTGCAGGCCATGAAGAGGTGCTGGCCGTTGTCGACCTCGTCGCCCGTCTCCTCGTCCGTGAACGAATAGGTCGCGCCCCCCGCCCAGGGGCGGCGTTCGAGCAACTCGACCTCGTGGCCGCGATCGGCGAGTTCGAGGCCCGCGGCCAGCCCCGCCAGCCCCGCGCCGATGATGCCGACCTTCATGGCCGCGCCGCGGTCAGCCCGAGCGCGCGGGGCCGAGGAGGGCGGCGGAGCCCCAGAGCCGCGCGATCGCCGAGGCCTTCTCGCGCCCGTTCAGGCGCACGCGCTCGGAGAGCACGTCGTAGTCGCGCGCCTCGATGCGCTGGAGCAGCTCGAAATAGACGCCCTGGAGCACGTTCACGCACATGCGCGAGCGCACGTCCAGCAGGGGCAGCAGGTGGCGCCCGCGCCGGAAGTAGCGGTGCGCGCGCTCGCCCTGCGCCGCCATCATCGCGCGGAAGCGCTCGTCGTTGACGCCCGCGAGGATGTCGTCGGGCGTGAGGTTGTGCGCGCCCAGCTCGTCCGTGGGGAAGTAGACGCGCCCCCGCTCGGCGTCCTCCTTCACGTCCCGCATGATGTTCACGATCTGGAGGCCGATGCCCATGCTCGTGGCGAACTCCTCCGAGCGAGGGTGCGGCTTCGCCCCGAAGATGGAGACGCAGATGTGGCCCACCATCGAGGCCACGCGGTAGCAGTACTGGCGCAGGTCGGGCCACGTCTCGTAGCGGTTGATGGTGAAGTCCATCTCCACGCCGTTCACCAGCTCCTCGAAGTGCTCCCGCGGCATCCCGAAGCGGTCGACGGCGTCGCCGAGGGCGATGAAGAGCGGCCCCTGGCGCGTCCCGCCGTAGCAGGTCTCCAGCCGCTCCCGCGCGAGCGCGATCTCGTGTTCCTGGCGCGAGCGGTCCGTCAGTTCGTCGGCGATGTCGTCCACGTAGCCGCTGAAGGCGTAGGCGGCGTAGATCGCGTTCCGCTTCTCCGCGGGCAGGATGGTGAAGGCGTAGTAGAAGTTGGAGGCGCGGTCCTTCGTGTAGGCCTTGCACCAGGCGTAGGCCTCCTCCGGCGTGAAGCGCTCCCCGGCGTGCGCGTCGAGCTCCGCCAGCACGTCGAACGCCATGCGGTCCCCCTTTCCTCGGTTCCCTTCGTCTAGAGTCCGAGCGCGACGCGCGCGCCGTTCGTGAGCGCCAGCCGCGCCTTGACGGCTTTGGTCACGCGCGGGCGCGCGCTGAGCGTGTCGTAGCCCGCCGCCTCGATGGCGTCGAGGATGGCCTCGCCGCCGAGGCGGAAGAGGCGGATGTCGGTGCGCACCGAGCGCGAGACGCGCCGTTCCAGCTTGCGGCCCTCGGCGAAGCAGGCGCGCGCGCGCTCCACCTCGAACCGCATCAGTTCGCGGAAGCGCTCGTCGAAGCGCCGCTCGATGATCTGCTGGTCGTCGCAGCCGAAGCGCTCCAGGTCCTCCTGCGGGAGGTAGACGCGCCCCTTCCCGATGTCCACGGAGACGTCCTGCCAGAAGTTCGCCAGCTGGAGCCCGATGCAGGTCTGGTCGGAGAGCGCGATGCGCTCGGCGTCGCGGTAGCCGAGCACGGCCAGCACCATCTGGCCCACGGGCGTGGCCGAGTAGCTGCAGTAGGTGAGCACGTCCTCGTAGGTGGCGAAGCGCGAGACGCGCTGGTCCATGCGGTTCGCCTCGATCAGGCGCAGGAAGGGGTCGAGCGGGATCTCGCGGCGCTCGATCGTGCGCGCGAGGGCGGTGAGCAGGGGGCGGCGCGGGTCCCCCGCCACGGCGTCGAGCAGGTCCTGCTCCCACGCGTCCAGCAGCGCGAGGCGGTCGCCCTCCGCCTCGTCGCCGAGGTCGTCGGTATAGCGGCAGAAGGCGTAGACGGCGAAGAAGTGCGGGCGCAGCTTCTTCGGCAGGAGGAAGGAGACGACGGTGAAGTTCTCGTCGTGGCGGCGGGCGTAGCGCTCGCACCAGCGGTAGGCCTCGCGCGGCGTGGTGGGGCGCTCGATCGGCCACCGCCGCAGGCTGTCGCCCGTCCCCGCGGTCATCCCAGCGGGTCCGTGCCGGGCAGGTGGATGGGCCGCCCCTCGCGCAGCCGCCGGTAGCGCCCCAGCGCCCACAGGGGCCAGTAGTTGCAGTAGAGGTGGTACTTGAGCATGAAGTCGCGCGGGAAGCCCGTGCCCGTGAAGTGCGGCTCGATCCATTCGCCGTCCGCCGTCTGCGTGCGCACGAGGTAGTCGATGCCGCGCACGGTGGCGGGGTGGTCGGGCGGCTCCAGCGCGAGCAGGGCGAGCAGCGCCCACGCCGTCTGCGAGGCCGTGCTGGGGCCCTGGCCGCGCAGCGAGGGGTCCTCGTAGGTGGCGCAGCTTTCGCCCCAGCCGCCGTCCGGCTGCTGGTGGCGTTCGAGCCAGCGCACGGCCTTGCGCAGGCGGTGATCGGCGGGGTCGACGCCCGCGGCCACGAGCGCGGGCGCGGCCGCGCCCAATCCGTACAGGTAGTTCACGCCCCAGCGCCCCCACCACGAGCCGTCCGGCTCCTGCGTGTCCCAGAGGTAGTCGAGGGCGCGCTCGATCATCTCGTCGTCCGGGGCGGTCCCGTCGAGCGCGAACGCCTCCACGATGTGCGCGGTCACGTCCTCCGTGGGCGGGTCGAAGGTCGCCCCGAAGTCGGCGAAGGGGATGCGCGAGATGAACTCGTCGTCGTTGTCGCGGTCGAAGGCCCCCCAGCCGCCGTTGCGGGACTGCATCGCCCGCAGCCAGACCCTGGAGCGGTGGAAGGGGCCGTCCTTGCCGCGCAGGTCGAGCAGGCGCAGGGCGATGAGCACCTCGGCGGTATCGTCCGTGTCGGGGTAGAGCTCGTTCGAGAACTCGAAGGGGAAGCCGCCGGGCTCGATGCCCGGGACCGTCAGCGCCCAGTCGCCGAGGCTCTGGACCTCGTGGGCGAGCATCCAGCGGCCCGCCTGCACGAGCGCCTCGTCGTCGGCGGGCACGCCCGCCTCGCGCAGGCCCGTGATGGCCAGGGCCGTGTCCCACACGGGCGAGAGGCAGGGCTGCACGGAGAAGGTGTCGCCGCGCCGCAGGGCGAAATCGCCGAGGAAGCCGTTGAGCCCCTTCTGCATGACGGGATGGTCCATGGAGTAGCCGTGCGCCTTGAGCGCGATGAGCGAATAGACCGAGGGCGGCTGGATGACGCCCCACGTCCCGTCCGCCTCCTGGTGCTCGATGATCCAGCGCTCGCACTCCTCGAGGGCGTAGTTCCGCAGCGGCTTCCAGGGCAGGCGCTCGTGCGCGTGCAGCACGCGGTCGAGGCCGAGGAAGGCGTTGCGCCACGTGAACGGCTTGCGGTCGCGCCGCAGGGGGATGGAGCGCCGGTGCTCGGGGTCGAGGTAGAGCTCATCGACGCGGGCGCGGTCGGGGATGGGGACCACGGGGCGGTAGGCCCAGACCACGAGGATGGCCACGATCGTGGCCCGCGCCCACGAGGCGAACATGTAGATGTTCAGGGGCGAGGCGACCGGCATCAGGATCGATTCGGGCGGCATGGCGGGCAGCGCCGACCACTCGAACTGCCCGAACAGCGCCAGCCAGATCTTGGTGAAGATGCGGGCCGCGCCCACGCCTCCCCGCGCGCGGATGAACTCGCGCGCGCGCCGCATCTCCGGCCGCTCCGGATCGACGCCCGCGAGCTTCAGGGCGAAGTAGGCCTCGGTGCTGATGCTGACGTCGCCGGGGCCGCCCCAGTAGACCGGCCAGGAGCCGTCCTCGCACTGGAGCCCCAGCAGGTAGCGCACGATGCCCTGCTCGCGCTCCGGCTCGGTCGTGCCGAGGAAGCGCTCCAGCAGCAGGTGTTCCGCCGCCATCGTCGCGTTCGATTCGAGTTCCGCCCACCAGTAGCCGTCCTCCGCCTGCAGCGAGAGGAGGTGCTTGACGCTGCGGTCGATGCACCCGTCGAGGCCGCTGGCCCCGTCCGCGGAGGCGGGGGGCGCGGCCTCGCGCTGGCGCTGGATCGAACTCGGGGCCGTCACGCAGCCCCCACCAGCGCCGTCAGTCGCTCCTCCACCTCGTCGATCGAGCGATCGGGGGTGGAGGCGCCGGCGGTCAGGCCGATGCGCGCGGCGTCCTCGAACCAGCGCGGTTCGAGCTCGTGCGCGCTCTCGACGTGGTAGGTGCGCGCGCCCTCGTTCTCGCACACCTGGCGCAGGTGGCGCGTGTTCGCGCTCTTCTTCCCCCCGACGACGACCATGACGTCGACCTGGTGGGCGAGCTCGGCGGCGGCCGCCTGCTGGCCGGTGGTGGCGTGGCAGAGCGTGTTCACCACGTGCATCTCGAAGTTCGCCTCGCGCTGCAGCAGCATCAGGTTGCCCACGAAGCGGGCGAAATCGTCGATCTTGTGCGTCGTCTGCGCCATCACCCCGATCTTGTTGGGGAAGCCGCCGGGGAAGGTCTCGATCACCTCGCGCAGGTGCTCGATGTTCGCGTGCTCGACGACGGTCACGCCGGAGCGGCCCTGCTCATCGACGGCCCAGCCGATGATGCCGCGCACCTCCTTGTGGCCGGGGTCGCCGAAGATGAGGGCGTGCCAGTTGTCGCGCACGAACTTCTGCGCGTAGCGCTGCGCGCGCGTGACGACGGGGCAGGTCGTGTCGATGATGTTCAGCCCCGCGTTCTCCAGGTCGCGCAGCACGCGCTCGCCGACGCCGTGGGCGGTGATGGCGATGCGGCCCGTGCCCACGCTGGCGGCCGTGACCGCCCCGAAGTCGCCCTCCACCTCGTCCGGACCGGGCAGCTGGTGGACGCCCGTCCGCTCCAACTGCTCGACGACGTGGGGGTTGTGCACGATCTCGCCGGCGCTGGCGATGGGCTGCTCCGGCGTCGCCTCGTCCTCCATGATGTGGACGGCGCGGCGCACGCCCATGCAGAAGCCCATTTCGCTCGCCCGGATGATCTCGGCCATTCGTTGACCTCCCCGACCGTTGTGCGAAGGTAAAGTACCAGTAAAGCATACGGCAAGCGGCGGGCGCTCCGCTGGCGGCGGAAGCTTCACCGCCCGCGGGACCATCATACGGCAAACGCCCGCTCCGGCGGCGCCCGCCCTCAGGGGAGCGAGCGGCTCTCGATGAGGTCGATGCCCTCCCGGAAGAGGTCCACCGCTTCGTCGAACTGGTCGGGCAGGAAGGAGAGGACGAGCGGCGCCCCGTCGAGCAGCCGCGTGGCGATGGGCGAGTCGTCGATGTGGTCGCGCACGTCGGGCTCGGGGAAGTTGACCAGCGCCACCAGGACGACCTGGCAGAGGAGCAGCCCCTGCAGCACGCCGAAGGCCGCCCCCGCGACGCGGTCGGCCCCGCCGAGGTTGAGCACGTCGGCGCTGCGCCGCAGCAGGTAGCCCACCAACTGCCCCGCCACGATCACGCCGACGAGGATGGCCAGGAAGGAGGCCAGCGCCGCCGCCAGGCTGTTGTCGAGGATGGGCTCGACCTTGGGGACCATGTCATCGTAGAAGACGCCCGCCACGGGCACGGCGAGGATGAGCGCGGCCAGCCCCACCAGCTCGCGCAGGAACCCGCGGCGGAAGGCGCGCCACGTGAGCAGCGCCACGACCACGACGATGACGAGGGAAACCCAGTTCACGGGCGGTTCATGCTACAAGCGTTTCGCGGTACGGGAGGGAGCGCCTTCGCGGCGCCTCCGTACAATGACGCCATGCGCCCCGACCTGATGGACCTGCTCGCCTGTCCCCTCTGCAAGGGCGAACTGACCCTGACCGTGACTGCCGAGGAGCGCGGCGAGATCCTGGACGGCGCGCTCGGCTGCGCGGCCTGCGGCGAGACCTACCCGATCGCGGACGGCATTCCCAACCTGCTGCCGCCGGATCTGCGCGAGGCATGAGCGCCCCCGAACCCCCGCCCGCCTCTCCCGAACCCCTCCACTGGACGCAGCTGGTGAACGGCGGCGCGCTCGTGGCGCTGGCGGCGCTGGCGCTGGCCGCGGCGAGCGCCTCCCTGCGCGCGAGCTGGCTGCTCGCGCCCGTCGCCCTCGTCTTCCTCGCGATCGCGGCGCTGGCGGGCTGGGGCGCGGCGGTCCAGTTCTCCGGCGGCGCCCACATGGACGACCACCCCTGGGTCTGAGGCCGCGAACGTCAGGCGGGCGGGCGCAGCCTGATTCCCGTGCGCTCGTGCCCGCCCGCGTCGAGCCCCGCGAGCAGTTCGGCGGCGCGTTTCTCCAGCACGGGCAGGGGACCGGCGGCGATCTCGGCGAGGGGCAGGAGCACGAAGGCGCGCTCGGCGATGCGGGGGTGGGGCACGGTCAGCGTCTCGCTCGCGACCTCGCGTTCGCCGTGGAAGAGCAGGTCGACGTCGATGGGGCGGGGCCGCCAATGGCCCGCCGGTCGCCGCCCCAGCAGCCACTCGGTCTCCTTGGCCACAGCCAGCAGCTCCTCCGGCGCGAGGTCCGTCTCCACGGCGGCGGCGGCGTTGAGGTAGCGGGGCTGGTCCGGCGGGACGGGCGGCGTCTCCCACACGGAGGAGACGCGCACGGCCCGCGCCCCCCGCTCCGCGAGCAGGCCGAGCGCCGCCCGCAGGTTCGCCGCGCGATCCCCGAGGTTCGAGCCCAGCGCCAGGATCGCCGTCTCGCTCATGGCGCGCGCCACCTTCCCCGGCTGACGGCGTCGGCGACCGCCGCCACCTTCCGCATGGCCGCCACGTCGTGGACGCGCACGATGTCGGCCCCCTTCGCGATGGCGATGGCGACGGCGGCGGCGGTGCCTTCCAGCCGCTCCCCGGCGGGCGCGCCGAGCACGAGCCCGATGGTGGACTTGCGCGACGGCCCCAGCAGCAGCGGCATCCCCGCGGCCGCCAGTTCGTCCAGCCGCCGCACCATCTCCAGGTTCTCCTCCGGCGTCCAGCCGAAGCCGAAGCCGGGGTCGAGGACGATGCGCTCGCGGGGGATGCCCGCCTCGGCGGCGAGGCGCAGGCTCTCCTCCCAGCCCGCGAGCACGTTCGCGACCACGTCGCCGGGGGCGCGCCCGCGCTGGTTGTGCATCGCCACGAGCGCCGCCCCGCGCGCCGCCACGACCGCCGCCATGCGTCCGTCGCCGCGCAGCCCGTCGATGTCGTTGACCATGTCCGCGCCCGCCTCCAGCGCCGCCTCCGCCACCTCCGCGCGCCGCGTGTCGATGGAGACGGGCAGATCGGTCGCCGCGCGGATGGCCTCGACGGCGGGCAGCGCGCGCGACGCCTCCTCGGCGGGCGTGACGGGATCGGCGCCGGGCCGCGTGGACTCCGCGCCCACGTCGATGACGTCCGCGCCCGCCGCCGCGAATGCGCGCGCGAGGGCCGCCGCGCCCGCCGCGTCGCCCCCGATCCCGTCGCCGCTGAAGGAGTCGGGCGTGACGTTGACGATGGCCATGAGGTAGGTGCGCGCGCCCCAGTCGAACGTGCGCCCGCGCAGGGTGAGCGCGGGCGGGCGCTCGCGGGCGGCGGGGCGCGTGGATGCGGGGATGGCGGCCCTCCCGTGGCGCTAGGGTTCGAGCGTGAACTCCCGCTCCGTCGCCGCCCCGTCCTCGATGTGGAACACGCGCACGTCGGGGCGCTCGCGGTTCGCGATGCTGACGACGACGTGCACGTAGGGCGGGCCGAAGAAGGTCTCCATCATGCGGATGTCCGTCGGGCTGGGGCGGGCGGGGCTGCCCGTGTGCGAGTGGTAGAACCCCGCCAGCGAGTCGCCCGCCGCGTCCAGCGCCTCCTCGATGCGGCGCTGCTCGCGGAAGTCGATGCTGAAGCGGTAGGGGCTGGCCTCGGCGTTGGCCGCGCGGTGCAGCGCCGTGACCCTGCCGTCGCGCGCGCCGATCATGCCGCAGCACTCGTTGGGGGCGTCCTCCAGCGCGTGCGCGATCATCTGGTCGAGGTGTTCCTGGCGGAGGGTGATCACGGGATCCATCGCTCCAGTCTACCGCCCCGCCGCCGCGCTACCGCCCGTAGCCTTCCGCCCGCAGCCGCCGCCAGACCTCGCCGCTGGCCGAGTAGCGCTCCATCAGGTACGGGTAGACGGCTTTCACCTGGAACAGCGCCTCCATGCACTCCTGCGCGAGATGCCGGTCGAGCACGGCGGGATGGGCGTCCGGCTCGACCACGTCGATCGCGAGGCCGTCCTCGTAGCCGCTGGGGGCCGCGGGCGCTCCCGTTGGCTGCTCGGCGAGAATGCCCGCCGCCGAGAGCGACGCGATCGCCTCCCGCAGCCGCTCGCGGAAGGCGTCCGTGACGCGCTCTCCGGCGAGGTGGCGCTCGCCGTCGCCTTCCAGCAGGCCGAGCACGCGCGCGGTCACGCAGTCGACGCGGAAGGCGTCGTCGCCGGCGGCGCGGGCGGGGGGCAGGCCCACGCAGAGCACGCCCAGCAGCGCCCGCTCGATGGCGGCCAGGCTCGCGGGCGCGGGCGAGGGGCGGGGCTCGGTCACGCCGCGATCGTAGCCGCCGCGCGGGTCGCGCGCTCGCGGGCAGGTGCTACGATCGTGCGCCCTTCGGAGGCGCAGCGCATGGAAGGCACCGCCGTCACGGTTCGCGTACCCGCCACGAGCGCCAACGTCGGCACGGGCTTCGACTGCCTCGGCCTCGCGCTCGACCTGTTCGCCTCCGTCACGGTCACCTTCAGCGAGGCGGAGCAGCCCCCCACGGAGGACGTGGGCGAGAAGATGACGCTCACCGCGGCGCGCGCCGCCTACGAGCGCATCGGGAGCGCGGGTCCGGCGGGGCTGTCGGCGCGCTACACCGTCGCGATCCCGCTGGGGCGCGGGCTGGGCGCGAGCGCCGTCGCGCGCGTGGCGGGCATCCTCGCCGTCAACGAGCGCGAGGGGCGCCCCCTCGACGACGACGCCTGCCTCGCCCTCGCCGCCAACCTGGAGGGCCACGTGGACAACGCCTGCCCGGCGCTCTTCGGGGGCGTGCAGGCCTGCGTCGCGACCGGCGACGGGTTCGCCCGCGTGCGCTGCCGCTATCCGTCCGAGCTGCAGGTCGCGCTCCTCATCCCCGACCACTCGATGCCGACGCGGGAGGCGCGCCGCCTGCTCCCCGACAGCTACAGCCGCGAGGACGCGATTCACACGAGCAGCCGCCTCGGCCTGCTCGTCGCGGCGCTGGCGGCGGGGCGCGCGGACCTGCTCGACGAGGCCACCCAGGACCGCTTCCACCAGCGCCAGCGCACGCCCCTCTTCCCGCCCCTCTACGACGTGTTCGATGCGGCCAAGGGCGCGGGCGCGCACGCCGCCTGGCTCAGCGGCGCGGGCAGCAGCGTCGCCGCCTTCACCCCCGAGAGCGCGAGCCGCGACGTGGCGCAGGCGATGCTCGACACGCTCGAAGCGGCGGGCCTGTCGGGACGCTCGCTCGTGACGCGCGTCGCCCCCGGCGGGGCCGAGGTCTCCCGCGTTGAGATGGTCGAGGTGTAGCTGGCTGTTGGCTGTTGATTCAGGTGAGGCGGAAGGGCGGGTAGCGGTCGACCGCCAGCAGGACGGGCTTCCCGTGAACACGAAGTGGGCGGCGCGCTCGCGACACGGACCCCTCGGAGCTGGGGCGGGCGGGGCCGCAGCCTCGCGGGCGCATGAAGCCGATCGCCGCGACCCTGAAGGCGCACCAGCGCGGCCCCGAGCGCCTGCCCCGCGTGCGCGTCATCGTGCGCGCGGAACGCTGGGGCGTCCCCCTCCTGCCCTGGGAGCGGCTCTATCGCGGGAGCGAGAACGACTGCCCCCACGCCCTCGCCGTGGCGGGCGACGGCGCCCTCATCCGCGCCCGCAACGACGGCGGCGCGCTCGCCGTCTCGCGCGTGGCGAGCCCCGGCCCCGCCTCCGCCTGGAGCGCCTGGACCGAGCTCGGCGCGGTCGCGCAGAGCGGGACCGGCGTCGCCCTCGCCGCCCGCGGGAACGAGGCGCTGCTCGTCTACATCGCGAGCGGCGGGCGCGCGCTCACGCTGCGCCGCAGCGCCGACGGCGGCGCGACCTGGGGGGCGGCGCGGACGCTCGTGACCGAGAGCGCCGCCATCGGCTGGGCGGCGCTCGCCGTGCGCGCCTCCAGCGGCGACGCCTGCGCCTTCTACACGCAGGGCGCGAGCGTCCTGAAGCGTCTGCGCCGCAGCGCCGGAAGCTGGGACGCGGCGGGCCTCGCCTGGGACCGCGGCGCGGGCGTCGCCGCCCTCACGGGCGTGGCCGCGATGCACGACGGCTCCGACTACCGCCTGATCCTGACTGGCCGCGCCAGTCCCTCCGGCGCGAAGCGCGTCTGGTCGGCCCTGCTCGGCGACGGCCGCTTTCCCGTGGACTCCTGGTCCGGCCTCAACGCCGTCGCCGAGTCGGACGCCGCCTCCGCGCGCGAGTTCGGCGGTCCGGGCGTGTTCCGGCCCGGCGGCGTGGATCAGCGCGCCTGCTTCGCCGCCCGCGACTCCGGCGCGGCGACCCCCAATCGCGTCTACACGAGCCATCCCCCCGCGCTCGTCGCGGGCAATCCCGGCGGCTGGTCCGAGCCGGAGCCGCACGAGGCGACCTCCGCCTGGGGCCTCGCCGTGGCCGCGCCCGACGCCGCCACCGTCTGGGGCGCGGCCCCCGGCGGGGTCTGGCGCGCGAGCCTCGCGGGGAGCGCGGACGTGAGCGATGCGCTCGTGGAGGCGTCCTGGCGGCTGGCCCCGTTCGCGACGCGCGCCCGCCTCGCGCTCGACGCCTCCGGCGACGCCCTCCCGGACCTCGCGCCCGGCGGGACCGTCGAGATCGCGCCCGGCTACGCCTCCGGCGCGGGCGGGGCCGCCGAGTACGGCCTCTCCGTCCACGCCGTCATCGACCGCGTCGTGCGCGAGAGCGCGGGCGGGCGGGCGCGCGTCGCGCTCGAATGCTCCGGCCACTGGGAGCGGCTTGCGGCCTGGCGCGCCTCGCAGGTCTGGCAGTCGGCGGCGGGCGCGCGCTCGCGCGAGCGGCTCTTCCGCGAGCTGTGCGCGAAGGCGGGCATCCGCGCCAGCGGCCAGGGCGGCGCGGACTGGTCCGGGGTGAAACCCGCCTTCGCCGTCCCGCCCGGCGAGTCCGGCCTCTCCGCCGCGCGCCGCCTGCTCGGGGCCAGCCGCGTGGCCGTCATCCCCGACGGCGACCGGCTGGCCGTCTCCACGCTCGCCAGCGAGATCGTGGAGCGCTTCGGCCCCGGCGATCACCCCGTCGCCGGCGTGCGCCTCGACGAGGGCGCGTCCGCCGCCAACTGGGTGCGCGCGCGGGGCCCCGCGCACGAGGCCGACGCCCACGACTTCGCCGGCATCCACCGCGACGGCCAGCGGCTGCGCCTCGTGCGCGCCCCCGACGCGGGCACGGGCGCGCAGGCGCTCGACCGCGCCGCCGCCGCCCTCGAACGGGACCGGCGCGAGCGCCGCGCGGGCCTGTTGACGGCCCCCTTCCACGCGGGCCTGGAGCTGTTCGACGCGATCGCCGTCACGGACGCGCGGCTGGGCGTGCGGGGCCGCTCCTTCCGCGTCATCGAACTGGGGATGGAGTACCGCCGCGCGCCCGGCGGCAAGCCCCGCTACGACTCCGTCCTCGGCCTCGGGGAGATGGACTGATGGCGGCGCTGCGGGGCAGGCTCGTGCGCTTCGACGGCACGGCGTGGCGCGCCGTCGTGCGGCTGGACGGCTCCGCCCCGATGGAGCTGACCGGCGTGGCCGTGAGCCGCGCCCTGCCCGCCGCGGAGATGGTCGCGGGCCGCGCCGTGCTCGTCGACACGGGCGGCGCGGGCGATCCGGCGGAGGCGATCCTGACCGCCGTCGTCGCGTGAATGGCGCGCCCGAGCGGCGCGTGTACACTCAATTTCGATGCCCTCGTCCCCGCTCTCCGGGCAGCCGCGCGGCGTTCCCCGCCGGGGCGCCCTCCGGTGATCCGCAGCCACGCCACGTTCACGCACGGGAACGCCCTGCAGCGCACGCTCTCCTCGCTGCGGGAGCGCGAGTTCGCGTGGTACTTCGCGGGCAACACCGCTTTCTTCATGGCGATGCAGATGCAGTTCGTGCTGCGCGCCCAGCTCGCCTACGACCTCTCCGACGAGGGGCAGAAGGCGGCCGGGCTGGGGCTGGTCACGCTGGGGGCGGCCATCCCCATGATCTTCGTGGCGCCCGTGGGCGGGCTCATCGCCGACCGCGTGAACAAGCGCACGCTCCTGATCGTGACGCAGTCGGCGGCGGCCATCGTCAGCCTCATGACGACGGTGCTCATCCTCACGGACCTGATGGAGTACTGGCACCTCTTCCTGCTCGCCTTCTCCGCGGGGACGATCTTCTCGCTGAACATGCCCGCGCGGCAGGCGCTCGTGCCCCTGCTCGTGCCCCAGCACAAGCTGATGAACGCCGTCTCCCTGCAGATGAGCGGCATGAACCTCACGCGCATCATCGCGCCCGCCCTGGCGGGACTCCTGATCGCGCCGCTGGGCGTCGTCGGCGTGGGGGAGAGCGGCGGGCTGGGCTGGGTCTACCTGCTCACCTTCGCCCTCTTCGTGATCGCCGTCGCCTCCGAGTTCCGCCTGCCCAGCCACGGGATGCGGGCGGAATCGGAGGAGGAGAACTTCGTCCAGGGTCTTGTCGGCGGCTTCCGCTACGTCGTCGCCACGCCCGTCATCCTGATGCTCCTGATCGCGGGCATGTTGATGCCGTTCTTCGCCTTCCCCGTGCAGGTGATGCTGCCCATCTTCGCCGAGGAGGTCTACGGCATGGGCGGGGGCATGGGCTTCGGGCTGCTGATGGGCGCGGGAGGCGTGGGCGGGCTCATCGGCACGATCGTCTCCGCCAACTTCGACGGCCTGCCCAACAAGGGCCACATCATGTTCGCGGGGGCCGTCCTCATGGGAGGCTTCCTCGCCGCCTTTGGGGCGATCAGCATCTTCCCCCTCGCCTTATGCTTCATGGCCGCCAGCAACACCGGGCAGATGCTGTTCATGTCCTCCAACAACACCGCCGTCCAGACGATCGCGCCGGAGGAACTGCGCGGCCGCGTGATGTCGATCATGATGATGTCCTTCGGCGTCATGCCCATCGGCGTGCTGCCCATCACCTACGCCGCCGACGCCTTCGGCGCGCCCGGCACGGTCGTGGTCGTGTCGCTCGTCCTGCTGGCCCTGCTCGCCGTCGTGTTCGTGGCCGTGCCCGCGTTCCGCAACCTCCGCATCGACGTGCTGGCGCGGGCCGAGTTGTCGCCCGTGCAGGCGGCCACGCTCGTGGCCGAGGGCCGGATCACCCAGGCGGAGGCCGACCGCCTCACGGGGAGGCTGCGGCGCACGCCCCTGCCCGAGGGCGTCCGCCGCGCGCGCGCCTCCGACGAGCGCGCCGGGTTGCCCGGGGGGACGGCCCCGGGGACGCCGCCATGACCACGCTCAGCGTCCTCGACCAGTCGCCCGTGCGGCGCGGGGGAAGCGCCGCCGAGGCGCTCGCGGAGACGGTGCGGCTGGCGCAGCTCGCCGACGGCCTCGGCTACGAGCGCTACTGGGTGGCGGAGCACCACAACACCTCCGCCCTCGCCTCGACCGCGCCGGAGGTGCTCATCGGCCACATCGCGAACCGCACCAGCGGCATCCGCGTGGGCTCCGGCGGCGTCATGCTCTCGCACTACAGCTCGCTCAAGGTGGCGGAGGCGTTCCGCCTGCTGGAGACGCTCCATCCGGGGCGCATCGACCTCGGCATCGGGCGCGCGCCCGGCAGCGACGCCCGCACCGCGCGCGCCCTCTCGCCCACGCAGTCCCCCCGCGACCTGAGCCACTTCCCCGACCAGCTGCTCGACCTCTACGGCTTCCTCGCCGACGACTTCCCGCCCGACCACGAGCACCACGGCATCAGGGCCATGCCCCGCCCCGAGGCCATGCCCGCGCTCTGGCTGCTGGGCTCCAGCGACGTGAGCGCGGGCTATGCGGCGGAGTTGGGCTGGCCCTTCTGCTACGCCCACTTCATCAACTCGCACCGCGCCGATACGGCCCTCGACGCCTACCGCACGCTGTTCGCGCCCTCGCCCGTGGCGAGCGAGCCGCGCGCCTCGATCGCGGTCTCGGCGCTCGTCGCGGAGACGGAGGAGGAGGCGGAGCGCCTGAGCTGGAGCCGCTGGGGCTGGCGGCTGATGGGCGCGGCGGGCCGCGGCGGCATCCCCCCGCCCGAGGAGGCGCTCGCCTTCGACTACACCGAGCCCGAACGCGAGTACCTGGAGACGCTCAAGCGCCGCTCCATCTACGGCGACCCCGCGCAGGTGCGCGCCCGCCTGCTGACCATGGGCGAACGCTATGGCGTCGACGACTTCGTCGTGGTCACGATCACCTACGACTACGGGGCGCGCCTGCGCTCCTACGAATTGCTGGCGGAGGCGTTCGCGCTCGAACCGCGGGGCTAAGCGTTTAGCCGCCGCTGCGCCTGCGTACGAGCGAGGTGGAGCGGCGCACGAGGCCGGCGGCGATCCCCGGACGCGCGGGGGCGGGATCGGCGTGGTTGGGCGCGGGCCGGGCGGGGCCTCGGGCGCCTTCTCGCGCGCGCAGTAGGGACAGGCCAGCCAGCCGTAGTCGAGCGGCTTGCCGCAGGCGGCGCACGGCTCCTTCAGTTCGGTCAGGCAGGAGGGGCAGACGAGGTAGTCGTCGCGCACGCGGCGGCGGCAGGCGGGACACGCCTTCTGGTCGTCCAGGTCCTGGAGGATGGCCTCCTCCTCCAGCGAGCGCTCGTACAGTTCGGTGAGCGTCTGGCGCGGGCGCAGGATGAGGTAGACCCAGTGCCCGGGCAGGAAGAAGGCGAGCACGAGCAGCACGGCGACGAGCTGCATGATGGGGTCGCGCGTGCGCTGGCGGATGTCGCGGAACACCCAGAAGATGAGCGCCACCCAGATGACGGCCCCGTAGACGGAGAGCACCGTGAGCACCAGCCGCACGGTGTCCTGCCAGGAGCCGCCGGGCCAGTCGAACATCGGGCCTCCCTGCCGTCCGGCCGCGCGCCGGGTGCGCGGCGCGTTCCCGCGTCCACGCTGAGGGTACAGGATCGCCCCGTAGGCGCGCGCCGGAACTGCTCAGGCGCGTGATCGGACTGCGCGCGCGGGAGCGCCGCAGCCGGTACGATGAGGCGGTGCCCGCCACCCAGCGCTCATCCCCCGCCACCGAGGGCCTGAACCCGGCGCAGCGCGCCGCCGTGGAGCACCCCGAGGGGGCGCAGCTCATCCTCGCGGGGCCGGGCAGCGGCAAGACGCGCGTCATCACGCACCGCATCGCCTGGCTCGTGGAGGAACGGGACGTCGCGCCCTGGCGCATCCTCGCCGTCACCTTCACGAACAAGGCCGCGCGCGAGATGCGCGAACGGGCGCGCGGCCTGCTCGGCGACGAGGCCGCCCAGCTGCACCTCGGCACCTTCCACTCGATGTGCGCGCGCTGGCTGCGCATCCACGGCCAGGCCATCGGCCTCTCGCCCGACTACGTCATCTACGACGACGCCGACCAGACGGCGCTGATGAAGCGCGTGCTGGAGGCGCTGCACGTCGATTCGCGCCAGTTCACGCCGCGCTCCGTGCTCTCCGCCATCTCCAGCGCGAAGAGCGAGATGAAGGGCGCGGACCACTTCAAGCGCCAGACCGAGAGCTACTTCCAGGAGGTGGTCGCGCGCGCCTACGAGCGCTACCAGCAGGGGCTGCGGGAGGCCTCCGCGCTCGACTTCGACGACCTGCTCGTGGAGACCGTGCGGCTCTTCCGCGAGTCGGAGGAGGCGCTGGAGAAGCGCGCGGGCCAGTACCGCCACGTGCTCGTCGACGAGTTCCAGGACACGAACCCGGCGCAGTACGCGCTCACGCGCCAGCTCGCCTCGGGGCACGGCAACGTCTGCGTCGTGGGCGACCCCGACCAGAGCATCTACTCGTGGCGGGCGGCGGACTCGCGCAACACGCAGTACTTCCTGCGCGACTTCCCCGACGCCGAGACCTACCTGCTGGAGCAGAACTACCGCTCCACGCAGCCGATCCTCGACGCCGCCAGCGCCGTCATCGAGAACAACCGCAGCCACATCGAGCGCGCCCTCTGGACCGAGCGTGGTGACGGGCAGGCGCTCATCCAGTACGAGGCCTACAACGACGAGGAGGAGGGCGAATTCGTCGCGCGCGAGGCCGAGCGCCTGTCGCTGGCGGACCGCCCGCTGGGCGAGATCGCCGTGCTCTACCGCACGAACGCGCAGTCGCGGCCCATCGAGGACGCGCTCGTGCGCCACCGCATCCCCTACCGCCTCATCGGGGGCGTGCGCTTCTACCAGCGGCGCGAGATCAAGGACCTCATCGCCTACCTGCGGCTGGTCCACAACCGCCTCGACGAGGCGAGCCTGCTGCGCGTCGTCAACGTGCCCGCGCGCGGCATCGGCGATACGACGCTGGCGCGCCTTTCGGAGTACGCCGGTTCCACCGGCCTCGCCGTCTGGGACGCCTGCGAGGCGGCGGCGCGGGGCGAGCCCGTCCCGGGGATCGCGGCCCGCGCGGCCACCGCCGTCCGCCGCTTCGTCCGCGCCGTCGAGGCGATGCGCGCCCAGCGCGACCGCCCCCTCGCGGAACTGCTCGACTACGTGCTCGAAGAGAGCGGCTACGTGGACTACCTGCGCGATCGCGACGAGGGCGGCGAGGAGCGGCTGGAGAACGTGCTCCAGCTCCGCACCGTGATGGCCCAGTACGAGGACACGACCGGGGGCGAGGCCGCCGACCTCGCCAGCTTCCTGCAGGACGTGGCCCTCGTCGCCGACGTGGATGAGATGGAGGGCGCGACCGAGGCGGTCACGCTGATCACGCTGCACGCGGCCAAGGGGCTGGAGTTCCCGGTCGTCTTCCTCGTCGGCATGGAGGAGGGCGTGCTGCCCCACATCCGCTCCTTCGACGACCCCCGCCAGTTGGAGGAGGAGCGCCGCCTCGCCTACGTGGGCATCACGCGCGCGGGGGAGTCGGTCTACCTGACGCGCGCCTACCGCCGCTATCTCGGCGGGCGGCCGCTCACGAACCCGCCCTCGCGCTTCCTCGCCGAGATACCGGAGCACCTGCTCCAGCCCTACCGCGCCGGCGAGCGGCGGACCGTGCGCCAGCCCGCCCCGCTCTCGCATCGCGAGCGCGACGCCACGCCCGCCCCCGCCGAACCGGCGTCCGCCGAGCCCCAGTGGCAGGCGGGCGAACGCGTCCGTCACAAGACGTTCGGGGAAGGCATCGTCGTCAGCAGCCAGGAGCGCCGCGGCGACGTGGAGGTCGTCGTCGCCTTCGACGACGCGAAGGCGGGCGTCAAGCGCCTCCTGCAGAGCCTCGCGCCCCTCTCGCGGGTGTAGGGCGGGGCGTCAGGCGTCCTGGAAGTCCTTCCAGTCCAACCCGAGTTGCCTGATGGCGGAGCGTAGCGTTCCGATATGCAGGTCGCGCCTGCCCCAATCCGGCAGCACCCCGTTTTGTCTGGACTTCGGGTTGAACCACCTTCGGTGGGAGCCACGGTTACGCTTCGGAATCTCGTAACACCCGAGATTCGTCAGCTTTCGCGAGGCTTCCCGGTACCTCACGCGGTGGCGACGATGGCCTCAACCGACACGGGGCCGTCCGTCTCGTCGACGCAGATGCTCAGCGGAAGCGGGCGGTTCAGGTCCTCGTAAATCTCGGCG
Source organism: Tepidiformaceae bacterium (assembly GCA_963664025.2). Lineage (GTDB taxonomy): Bacteria > Chloroflexota > Dehalococcoidia > Tepidiformales > Tepidiformaceae > UBA2991. The sequence continues at coordinate 1,211,394 of OY760861.2, forward strand.
ACGGTGGCGAAGGCGTCGGCGGCGTTGGCGAGGCACTCGGCCACAGTCTCGCCCTCGGTGATGAGTTCGGGCAAGACCGGCGACGTGACGACGTATCCGCCTTCGGGCTGGGGCTCCAGGGTCAGTGGCAACCGTGCGATCATCGTTCCGCAGCCTTCGCTGTGAGTCGGACTCGTTGTCCTGATTGTAGCGCGTCTGGAGCGGCTTGTTACTCTCCCGGGACGTCCCGCTTCGGGACCATGACCTTGCGCGTGAACGTGAGCACCGTTTCGCCGCGCTGGTTGTAGCCGCGCGTGTCGACCGTGACGATGCCGCGGTCGTTGCGGGAGCGCGACTCGACCTTGTCCGTCACGGTCGTCTCCGCGTAGACGGTGTCGCCGTGGAAGGTGGGGGCGGTGTGCTTGAGCGACTCGATTTCGAGGTTCGCGATCGCCTTCCCCGAGATCTCCGTCACGGTCATGCCGAAGACGATGGAGTAGACGAGCGTGCCCACGACCACGTTCTTGCCGAACTGCGTCTCCTCCGCGGCGTAGCGCGCGTCGATGTGGAGGGGGTGGTGGTTCATCGTCTGCATGCAGTGCAGCACGTCGTCGTACTCGGTGATGGTGCGTCCGGGCCAGTGTTTGAACACGTCGCCGACCTCGAACTCCTCGTAGTAGCGCCCGAAGGCCTCGCGCCCGTCGTGGACAGTCATGGTGAACGGCTCCTGGCTGTTGGCTTGTGGCTGTTGGTCCCGCTCCGCGCTAGTCGATGGCGTACTCGCGGAGGAGGTTGCGGGCGATGACGATCTTCTGGATGTCGCTCGTGCCCTCGGCGATGACCATCACGGGCGCGTCGCGGTAGTAGCGCTCCAGCGGCAGCTCCTTGCTGTAGCCGACGCCGCCGTGGATGCGCAGCGCTTCGAGCACGACCTCCTGGCAGACCTCCGTGGCGAACAGCTTGGCCATGCCCGCGTCGAGGTCGGTGCGCGCGCCGCTGTCCTTGCGGCGGGCGGCGTCGAAGGTGAGCAGGCGGGCGGCGCGGATCTTCGTCGCCATCTCGGCGAGGCGGATCTGCTGGGCCTGGTGCTGGCCGATGGGCTTGCCGAAGGCGCGGCGCTGCTGGGCGTAGGCGATGGCGTCCTCGAAGGCCGCCTGGGCCACGCCCACGCCCCGCGCGGCCACGTTGATGCGCCCCACCTCCAGCGCGCTCATCACGTGCTGGAAGCCGCTGCCCTCGTTCCCGCTCAGCAGGTTGCCCGCGGGCACGCGCGCGTTGTCGAAGGCGAGCTCGGTCGTCTCCACGCCCTTGTAGCCGAGCTTCTCCAGCTTGCGCCCCACGAAGAAGCCTTCCATGCCCGGCTCGACGAGGAAGGCGCTGATGCCGCGGTGCGCGGGCTGCGCCTCCATGTCCGTCTTCGTGAGCACGAGGTAGACGCCCGCGCGCTGGCCGTTCGTCACCCACATCTTCTGGCCGTTGATCACGTAGTCGTCGCCGTCGCGCGTGGCCTGCGTCTTGATCGCCTGCGCGTCCGAGCCCGCGTCCGGCTCGGTGATGCTGAGGGCGGCGCGGATCTCCGGCTCGATCATGCGCGGCAGGAAGCTCTGCTTCTGCTCCTCCGTGCCGTAGGTGGAGATGGCGTAGCCGACGAGCACGTGCGTGTTGAGCACGCCCGCGAGGCTCATCCAGCCGCGCGCGAGCTCGACGCAGACGCCCGCGTAGCACTCGAAGCTGAGGTCGAGCCCGCCGTAGGCCTCGGGCACCTTGATGGCGAACAGGCCCATCTCGGCCATGCCGTTCACGAGCGGTTCGGGGTACTCGTCGGCGTGCTCGTACTCGCTGGCGACGGGCTTGACCTCGCGGTCCACCCACACGCCCACGTTGGAGACGATCTCTTGCGCGACGGGATCGAGGATGTCGGCGGCGAAGTCACGCGCCATTCAGCAGGCCCCTTCCTGGTCTCGGATGGTACTGATGATAGTGTGCCGCTGGCTCAGCGGTCCTAACGCCGCCCCTGCCCCTCTTCGGTGGCGCCCACGAGGATCGCCATGTTGCCGTCGGGGTGGCGGTTCTCGAACATGAGCTGGTGGCAGGCGCCCGTCTCCTCGAAGGGGAAGACGCGCGAGAGGCAGGGGTCGATCTTCCCCGCGATGACGAGGTCGTTGAACGCCGCCGCCTGCTCGTCGTTGGCGAAGTGCGAGCCCTGGAAGCGCTTCTGGCGCATCCACAGGTAGCGCAGGTCCACGTCCGCGTTGTAGCCCGTGGTGCCCGCGCAGATGACGACCATGCCGCCCGTGTCGCAGACGAACATGGAGGTGGGCAGGGTGTCCTCGCCGGGGTGTTCGAAGACGATGCGGGGATTGCGGCGCTCGCCGAGCACGTCCCAGATGGCCTTGCCGAAGGCGCGCGCGCCCTTGGAGAACTCGCCCATGCCGGCCTGGTCCTCCCAGCCCGGCAGGCGGCCCCAGTGGTCGAACTGCTTGCGGTTGATGAAGCCCACCGCGCCCAGTTGCTTGCAGAACTCGCCCTTGTCGTCGCTGGAGACGACGGCGATCGGCTTCGCGCCGCGCAGGGCGGCCAGCTGGATGGCCATCGTGCCCAGCCCGCCGGCGCCGCCCCAGATGAGGACGACATCGTCCTCGCGCACGTCGTGCGGGGGCCAGGAGCAGAGCATCCGGTAGGCGGTCGCGCCCACGAGCGTGGGGGCGGCGGCTTCCTCCCAGGTCAGGTGGGGCGCCTTCGGCAGGCACTGGTGCGCCTGCACCTTCGTGAACTGCGCGAACGAGCCCCAGTTCGTCTCGTAGCCCCAGATGCGGAAGGAGGGGTCGTACATCGGGTCGTTGCCCGCCGTCACCCAGGGCGCGTGCACGTTCCAGATGCCGCAGTGGATGATGACCTCGTCGCCCACCTGCACGTTCGTGACGTTCTCGCCGACGGCGTAGACGATGCCGGAGGCGTCGGAGCCGCCGATGTGGAAGGCCTCCTGCTCGCCCGCCTTCTGGCGCGCCGCGATCACGTCGATGGGGACGCCGCGGCCCGCCCACACGTTGTTGTAGTTGACGCCCGCCGCCATCACGTAGACGAGCGCGTCGTCGGGGCCGACGGGGGGGATGTCGACGACCTCGGGGGCGAAGGCCTGGAGGGGCTCGCCGAAGCGGGACTCGCGGATGAGCTGCGCGTGCATTCGCGCGGGCACGTCGCCGAGGGGAGGCGCTTCGCCGAGGGGGTAAAGATCGCTGCCGGCGGTGGTCATGCGGCCCCTGCCGAGGAAGGTGCCGGAATGGTACGCCCATGCTCCGCACGCGCAAACCGGCGGGCGGCGGCGCCTCCCGGGGCCGTTTCGCCGCGGGGTTCAGGCGAGGGTCGTCGCGCCCAGCTTGCGCTGGGTTTCCGTGGCGATGGCCTGGCAGCGCTCGCGCGCCCCGCCCCTGGTCACGCCCGCCAGCATCACGGCGAGCGCGTAGGTGGTCGCGTCGTCCACTTGCTGCCGGGTGACGAGGCCCGTGACCTGGTCGTTTCGCATCCCCCGGTGGAGCGTGCCCATGCGCTCGGCGAGCGGGATGGGCTCGACCCAGTCCGCCAGCTCGCCGTCCGCGCGCATCTCCTCGATGCCGGTGGCGAAGACGCGAAGCGTTCCCTCATAGGCCCGAATGCCGATCTGCCGGATGCCCTCGGGGATGTCGCCGGTCGGCATGTCCATCATGGCCTCGGGGTAGGTCTTGCGGCTCGCCAGCAGGTCGGCGATGAGCGAGAGGAAGCGGAGGATGCGGTCGAGACCGCGCTCATCCGCGTTCAGGGCGGCCTTGATGCGCTCCTCGATCTCGCTCAGGATCGCCTCGAGGATGAGCCCCTCCCGCGTCGTGAACGTGTTGTAGAGCGTCGGCGGCGTCACCCCGGCGGCCGTCGCGATGTTCCGCATGGTGATCTCGTCGTAGGGGGCCGTGCTCATCAGTTTGCGGGCGGCGTTGAGCATGGCCTGCCGCCGTTCCAGCCGCTTCTTCCTCGTGATCGGCATCTGCCGGGCCTCCTGCTGGACCGATCCGAGCTCTGCCCGGGACCGCTTGCGGACCGTGTCCACGCAGCCTGAGTGTAGCGGAGATAAAGGAGACGAGGCAAATATTTCTATAACTTCTTATATAGGTAACGGTAATGGGAAACGGCGGAATCGGACAGGGGAATGAAGCGCCGGGCGCCGCCCGGCCTGCGGTTCCGCGGTTCAAGGTCTGGGCGGGCGCCCGCGCCCGGCGCGCCGGAAACGGCCGCCCGCTACGGAGCAGGGAGCGGCGCGCGCAGCCCCGGCTGCAGGTCGAGGATGAGGGCGCGGCAGCGTTCGCGCGCCTCGCCCCGGGTAACGCCCGCGAGCATGGCGGCGAAGGAGAACACGGTGGCGTCGGCGACGTGTTCGGTGGAGACCATTTCCGCGACCCATTCGGTCCTCACGCCGTTCAGCAGCGTGTTCAGGCGGATGGCGAGGGGGCCGGTCTCGGCCCAGTCCTCGATCTCGCCGTCCGCGCGCATCTCCTCGATTCCCGTGGTGAACACGCTGAGGATCTCCATGTAGATCCGCTGCCCCAGCTGCGCGGCGACGTGCGTCAGGTTGGCCGTGGTCACCATCACGATCGCCTGCGCGTAGGTCTTCCGGTCCATCAGCAGGTTGGTGGCCAGGTCGAGGAAGTAGAGGATGCGATCCAGGCCGCGCGTCTGCGAGTCCGCGACCGCCTGCGTCAGCTTGAAGACATCCTCGGACATGGCCTCGATGAGCAGCGCCTCGCGGGTGGTGAAGGTGTTGTAGAGCGTCGGCGGCGTGACCCCGGCGGCGTCGGCCACGATCCGCATGGTCACCTCGTCGTAGGGAAGCTCGGCCATCAGATCGCGTGCGCACTGGAGCACCGCCTGCCGCCGCTCAAGCCGTTTCTTCTGACTGATCGGCATCTGCGGGACCTTCCTCCCAGACTGATTCATGCCCGGTCCGCATGTCCAAGCCGCTTTGATTGTAGAAAAAAGGAGGGGAAAGTCAACCGCTTACTAATTAGTAGTAAATAGTTACATCAAGTATATATGGAAGGATGGAGTGAAGCGCGGGCCGCCGCTCAGGCCGTGAACTGCGGGGCGAGCGGTTCGCGGGCCATGCGCGACTGGCGCTCGGCGGCGATCTCGCGGCACTGTCGCGCCGTCTCCCCGCGGGTCACGCTGGCGAGCATGAGGCAGATGGTGAACACGGTCGCGTCGGCCAGCTGCCGGGAGTCGGTGAGGGTGCCGTTGGCCCATTCCGTGTTGGCCCCGCGCTGGACGGCGACGAAGCGCCTGGTGAGGGCCGCGCTGTCGACCCACTCCTCCAGATCGCCGTCCGCGCGGATCTCCTCAATGGCGTCCGTCAGCGACTCCATGGCGACGGCCTGCAGGGTGCGCCCCACGGGCGTATCGCCCATCGCCACGTTGAAGGCCGCGATGAGCGCGTGGACGTAGGCGGGCTCGTTCGTGAGCGCGGTGGCGAACAGGTCCGCGAGGGAGACGAGGCGGGTGAGCCCGCGCCCGCCCACCTCGCCCGCGGCCTCGGTCATGCGCTCGCGGAAGTCCTCCAGCACGGCCTCCGCGATCAGGTTCTCCATGTCGCCGAAGGCCTTGTAGAGCGTCGGCGTGGTCACGCCCGCGGCCTCCGCCAGGCCCGTCAGGGTGACGTCGTCGTAGCCGACTTTGGCGAGCAGGCTGCGGGCCGCGCGGAGCATGTTGCGCCGGCGTTCGAGGAGCTTCGCTTCGCTGATGGGCATGGTTCCATCTTAGCCGACGCGCGTGCGGGCGGACGCGCGCGTGGCCGCGCCTCAGCCGGCGAGCGGCGAAGCGGCCAGGCCCTCCCGGTTCTCGCGGACGATCCGGCGGCAGCGCTCGCGCGCCTCGCCCCGGGTGACGCCCCCGAGCGTGAGGGCGGCGGAGAGGGAGACCGCGTCGAGAAGCCGTTCGGCTTCGATGCCGCCCGCCGTCCACTCCATCATCGCGCCGCGCAGGACCGTCGTCAGGCGGGCGGCGAGGGGAGTGATGTCCACCCACTCCTCCAGTTGGCCGTCTTCGCGCATCTCCTCCAGGGCCGGGCGGATCTCGTCAATGATGAGCAGCTGGATATTGCGCCCGATGTCGCGGATGGGCGCGGGCATGGGGCCGCTCATGGCGTCGAACAGCGCGCGGGCATAGTCCTGCGCTCTCAGGATGTGCTCCGAGAGGACGGCGAAGAACCCGAAGATGCGGCCGAGCCCGCGCCCGCTCTCGGCCGCGCGCACGTCGCGCATGATGTCCGTGAAGTTGTCTGCCACGGCCTCGAAGACCATCGCCTCGCGCGTCCCGAAGGTCTTGTAGAGCGTCGGCGTGGTCACGCCCGCGGCCTCCGCCAGGCCCGTCATCGTGATGTTGTCGTAGCCCACGTCGGCGAGCAGGTGGCGGGCGCTGCGGAGCATCGCGCGGCGCCGCTCGCGCAGCTTCTCATCGCTGATGGGCATCTCGCTGCTGCTCCTCTGGGCGACGGCCCTAATCGGGCAGCGGCGCGCCCAGGCCCCCCTGGAGTTCGCGGACGATGGCCAGGCAGACCGCGGGCGGCGCTGTGAACATAACCGGGGGGGGGGGGGCCTTCAGAGACCCGGTTTGTTCGCATGGCGTCTCCCTGGAGCATCCAGCGTAGCAGGTGGACATGCGCGGAGCAATGATTTGAGCCCGGCCAAGATGGTGCGCGGGGCGGCCTTGGTCCCTGGCGGGCGGTCCGTGCTATAGTGCCGCCGCACTTCGCGAGAGATTTCACAAGCGGCCAGGGCGTGCTCCACGAATACGGTCACATCGCCATCCTCGTCATCATCGCGCTCATCTTCCCGGCGGGCGCGATTGTGCAGTCCTGGGCGTTCAAGTTCGTCAACATCCGCCCCGAGGTGCCCTCCGACCCCGTGAAGGAGGACACCTACGAGTGCGGCATGGTCACCCGCGGCCCCGCCCTCACCCAGTTCAACTTCCGCTTCTACTACGTCGCCCTCCTCTTCCTGCTGTTCGACGTCGAGATCGTGTTCCTCTTCCCCTGGGCGGTCGTGTTCGAGGACGCGGGGCTCGTGGGGCTGGGGAAGATCGCGATCTTCGTGGGCACGTTCGTCGTGGGCGGGCTCTACGCCTGGCGCAAGCGCGCCCTGGAGTGGAACTGATGACGCGCTGGTGGACGGGCGAGGAACTGGCGGAAGCGGCCGAGCGGCTCGCGCCCGGCTCCGTCGCGGGGACGAGCGCGACCGCCTGCGTGCTCCACGCCGACCGCGCGCTGGAGGCGCTCCAGGCCCTGCGCGACGACCCCGAGACGAACTTCGCCCACCTCTCCAACCTCTGCGGCGTGGACCAGTGGGACCGCTTCGAGGTGGTCTACCACCTGCAGTCGCTGGAGCGGAACCAGATCGCCTGCGCCAAGGTGGAGGCGCGCGACCGCGAGGCGCCGTCCGTCCAGAGCGTGACCGGCATCTGGCAGGGCGCGTGGATCCAGGAGTCGGAGACGTACGACCTCTTCGGCATCCGCTTCGAGGGGCACCCCAACCTGCAGCGCATCCTGCTCTGGGACGGCTACCCGGGGCACCCGCTGCGCAAGGACTTCCTCGCCATGCCGGGCGGCCTCCAGCCCGGCCTCAACGAGTTCGCGGGCACCTCCGCCAAGCCCGAGCCCCCCGTGAGGCCCGTGACATGACCGAGATCGTCCAGTCCGAGCCGTTCGTCATGAACATCGGGCCGCAGCACCCGTCCACCCACGGCGTGTTCCGCGTGAAGGCGACCGTCGACGGCGAGCGCGTGGTCGATGCGGAGATGGTGATCGGCTACCTGCACCGCTCGATGGAGAAGCTGGCGGAGGAGCGCACCTACACCCAGAACATCCCCTTCACCGACCGCACGGACTACCTGAGCAGCATGTCGAACAACCTCGGCTACTGCCTCGCGGTGGAGAAGCTGGCGGGCGTCGAGACGCCCCCGCGGGGGCAGGCGATCCGCGTCATCATGGCCGAACTGCAGCGCCTCGCGAGCCACTGCATGGGCGCGGGCGCCTTCGCCAACGACACCGGCGCCTGGCAGACGCCGATCATGTGGTTCATGCGCGAGCGCGAGAAGATCCTCGACATCTTCGAGATGACGAGCGGCGCGCGCCTCACCTGCAACTACATGCGCATCGGCGGCGTCGCCTTCGATCTGCCGCAAGGCTTCGAGGAGCAGGTGCGCGCCTTCATCGGCCCCATGCGCCAGACGATCGCGGAGGGCGAGGGGCTGCTCTCGGGCAACGAGATCTTCCTGGCGCGGGCGCGCAACGTGGCCGTCATCCCGCCCGAACTGGCCGTCAACGCCTCCCTCAGCGGGCCCATGCTGCGCGGCAGCGGCGTCGCCTGGGACATCCGCAAGGCGGACCCCTACTGCGGCTACGAGCAGTACGACTTCGACATCCCCATCGGCTACCAGGGCGACGCCTACGACCGCTTCATCGTGCGCCTGGAGGAGATGCGCCAGAGCCTCAACATCGTCGAGCAGGCGCTGGACGGGCTGCCCGGCGGCCCGCACAGCACGGAGGTACCGCTCGCGCTGCGCCCGCCCGCGGGCGAGGCCTACGCGCGCATCGAGAGCCCGCGCGGCGAGCTCGGCTACTACCTCGTGAGCGACGAGGGGCCCTCGCCCTACCGCTTCCACATCCGCCCGCCCTCGCTCATCAACCTCAGCGTGCTGAAGGAGATGACCGTGGGCGGCTCCATCGCGGACGCGATCGTGGCCCTCGGCTCGATCGACATCGTCGTGGGTGAGATTGATCGCTGATGCCGGTACTCGTGACGGACCACTGGTACGACTTCCGCGACCTCTCCAACCTGTCGCGCGTCATCCTCGAGGGGATCGACAAGGTCGCGCCCTCCGAACTGGCCTACATCGTGGCCCCCATCATCGGCTTCGTGGCGGCGTTCGTGATCTTCGTGCTGCCCTCGCAGCTGTTCGTGGGCGTCTACGGCGAGCGCCGCCTGATCGGGCGCATCCAGTCGCGCAAGGGGCCGAACCGCGTGGGGCCGTTCGGGCTGCTCCAGCCCGTCGCGGACGCGCTCAAGCTCCTGCAGAAGGAAGCGCTCACGCCCACCGCCGCCGACAAGACGCTCATGTGGGCGGCGCCCGTCTTCTTCGTGGCCCCGGCGGTCCTGCTCTTCGCCGTCATCCCCTTCGGGCCGCGCATGGTCTTCGCGGACGTGCCCGCGGGCCTCATCTACTTCATCGCCGTCTCGGGGCTGCCCGTGCTCGCGGCTTTCATCGCGGGCTGGAGTTCGAACAACAAGTACAGCCTCTTCGGGGCGATGCGCATCGTCGCCATGTCCATCAGCTACGAGGTGCCGCTCGTGCTGATGCTGCTCTGCGTGGTCGTGTTCACGAACACGATGAGCCTGCCCGGCATCGTCTGGTTCCAGAAGGACGTGGACCTGTGGCTCATCTTCATGCAGCCGCTCGCCTTCGCCGTCTACTTCATCGCCGTCAGCGCCGAACTGAACCGCACGCCCACGGACATCGCCGAGGCCGAGTCGGAGATCGTGGCGGGCTACCTGACCGAGTACAGCGGCATGAAGTGGGGCCTCTTCTACGGCATGGACATCGGCTACGCGCTGGCCGCCTCGGCCTTCGCCGCCACCATCTTCCTCGGCGGCTGGTCGATGTGGGGGCTGGAGCAGTGGGTGCCGCCCTGGCTCATCTTCATCGCCAAGACGCACCTCTTCTACTTCGTCTTCATCTGGACGCGGGGCACGCTCCCGCGCCTGCGCATCGACCAGCTCATGGGCTTCGCCTGGAAGTTCCTGCTGCCCCTGGCCGTCTTCAACCTCTTCCTCGTCGCCCTGGAGAAGCTGTGGTGGACGGAGGCGGACCTCGGCGACGGCATCGTCTTCGCCTTCGCCGCCATCAACATCGCCGCCTCGGCGGCGGCGCTCTACCTGTGGGCGCGCTTCCTCGGCTACAAGCCCGAGCGCGTCCCCACGCGCCCGCGCCTCGTGCGCGAGGCGGGCGGCTACGTGCCCGCCGGGGACCCGGCGGCGGGAGGGGGCGAGTAATGGACGGAGCGGGCGTGCACATCGCTTTCTGGGCGCTCTCCATCCTCACGCTCGTGGCGGCGGGCGGCGTCATGGTCTCGCGCAACCTGCTCCACGCCGTCCTCTTCCTCATCGTCGCCTTCATCGGCGTGGCCGGCTTCTTCGTGCTGCTCTCCGCCGAGTTCATCGCGATGGCCCAGATCGTCATCTACGTGGGCGCGATCTCGGTGCTCATCCTCTTCGCCATCGTGCTCACGCCGCAGTCCGTGCGCGACAACTCGGAGACGGCGATGGTCGGCCCCGCCATCCTCCTCGGCGTGGCCCTGGTCGCGATCTTCCTGTTCGTCATCCACGACACGGCCTGGTCGGCCAATGCGGGCGATCCGGGCATCTCCGTCAGCGACCTCGGGCGGGCGCTGCTCTCCACGTGGGTGCTGCCCTTCGAGATCGCCTCCGTGCTCCTGACCGCCGCCCTCGTGGGCGCGATCATGCTCGTCCGCTCCGACTCCGAGGAAAGCGAGGACGCGCCCGATGCTGACGCTTGAGCACTTCCTCACGGTCGGCGCCCTCCTCTTCTGCCTCGGGCTCGTCATCGCCCTGAGCAAGCGCAACGCCATCGGCGTGCTCATGGGCATCGAGCTGATGCTGAACTCCGTCAACCTCACGCTGATCGCGTTCTCGCGCTTCAGCGAGGGGCCCGCGCACGTCGCCGGGCACGCCTTCGTGGCGTTCGTCATCACCGTCGCCGCCGCCGAGGCGGCCGTCGCGCTCGCGCTCGCGGTGGCCGTCTACCGCAGCCGCCGCACCGTCGAGGTCGACCAGCTCGACCTCCTGAGGTTGTAGCGCCATGTGGGTCGAGTTCATGAGCGTGGCGAACGGGTACGTGGCGGAGACGTGGCGGGAGCTGTTCGCGGCCGAGGGGCTGCGCATCGTCATCATCCCGCCCATCGGGCGCGGCGAGGACGCCTCCATGCGCGACGAGCGCACCATCTACGTGCCCACGGGCAAGGCCCACGTGGCGCGCGAAATCCTGAGGAAGATCTGAGCCGATGCCGATGAACGAGCTGTTCGCCGCCGCGACGGGTGAGGTTCCCGGCATCAGCCAGGCCGTGCTCTGGGCGATCATCCTCTGCCCGCTGGCCGCCTTCGCCGCCATCACCCTCTACCTGCGCCACCTGCCGAAGGTCGCGGGCTACCTGAGCATCGCCGCGATCGGCGCCTCCTTCATCCTCTCCCTCGTCGCCCTCGTGGACGTGCTCGGGGCGGGCGGGGGCATCGCCACGCACACGCACGCGTGGTTCCAGGCGGGGCCGCTGGAACTGGCCCTGGGCGTGCGCATCGACGGCCTCACGGCGGTCATGCTGGTCGTCGTCTCCAGCGTCTCCCTGCTCGTCCAGGTCTACTCGCAGGGGTACATGGAGGGCGACCCCGGCTACGGGCGCTACTACGCCTACATGAGCCTCTTCATCACGGCCATGCTGGGGCTGGTCCTCGCCGACAACCTGTTCATGCTCTTCGTCTTCTGGGAGCTGGTGGGCCTCTCCAGCTACCTGCTCATCGGCTTCTGGTTCCACAAGCCGAGCGCCGCCGCCGCCGCCAAGAAGGCGTTCATCGTGACGCGCATCGGCGACCTCGGCCTGCTGGCCGCGATCCTGCTCATCTGGACGCGCCACGGAACGCTCGACATCGGCGAGATCCACACCCTGGCCGTCACCGGCGCGCTCGCCGGGACGACGGTCACGCTGTTCGGGCTGGGGCTGTTCGCGGGGGCCGTGGGCAAGAGCGCGCAGTTCCCCCTGCACGTCTGGCTGCCCGACGCGATGGAGGGCCCGACGCCCGTCTCCGCCCTCATCCACGCCGCCACGATGGTCGCCGCCGGCGTCTACCTGATGGCGCGCTTCTTCCCCGTGCTCGACGCCGCCCCGGACGCGCGCGAGGTGGTCGGCTGGATCGGCGCGGCGACCGTCGCCGTGGGCGCTTCCCTCGCGCTCGTGCAGACGGACCTGAAGCGCGTGCTCGCCTACTCCACCATCAGCCAGCTCGGCTACATGATGCTGGCGCTGGGCGTGTTCGGGTACGCGGTGGCGGTCTTCCACCTGTTCACGCACGCCTTCTTCAAGGCGCTGCTGTTCCTCGGCAGCGGCTCCGTGAACCACGCCACCAACACGTTCGACATGCGCCGCATGGGCGGCCTGCGCACGATGATGCCCATCACCTTCTGGACGTTCCTGATCGGCACGCTCAGCCTCTCCGGCGTCTTCCCCCTGGCCGGGTTCTGGTCGAAGGACGAGATCCTGCTGGAGGCGTGGGTGAACAACCGCGCCCTCTACACCGTCGCCGCCATCGCCTCCTTCGTGACCGCGCTCTACATGTTCCGCGCCGTCTTCCTGACCTTCTTCGGGGAGTACAAGGGCGGCGAGCCCGTGGACCACGAGGACGAGGACTCGCACTTCCACGGCGATCCCGCCCACCCGCACGAGTCCGGCTGGGTGATGACCGTCCCGCTGCTCATCCTGACGGCGGGCGCGATCGCGGCGGGCTGGTGGGCCTGGGGCAAGGAGTTCCATCACTTCGTCGAGGCGGCCGTCCCCGCGGCCGCGCTGCACAAGGCCCCCGACTTCAGCTACGGCATCGCCATCACCTCCTCGATCATCGCCGTGGCGGGCATCGCCACCGCCTGGGCGATCTACCACCGCCGCCTCATCTCCGCCGCCGAGATCCGCAAGACCGCCTACCCGCTCGCGGCCCTGCTGGAGCGCAAGTTCTTCCTCGACGACCTCTACGAACGCGCCTTCGCCCTGCACGTCTTCCAGCGCGGCTGGAACCGGCTGGTGGAGGCGTTCGACACCCGCGCCGTGGACGGGGCCGTGAACGGGGCCGGCTGGCTGGGCGCGCAATCGAGCCGCGTCCTGCGCCACGCCCAGACGGGCCAGGTGCAGCTCTACGGCGTGGCCATCGCCGCCGGCGTCTTCATCGTCGCCATCATCGTCTTCATCGCGAATCCGCTGTAGGAGGGTTGGGAGATGCCGTTGACCGCGCTCGTGTTCCTGCCCGCCTTCGCGGGGCTGCTGGGGCTGCTGCTGCCCGCCGATCGCGCGCGCCACGCCCGCTGGGTCGCGCTGCTGGGCTCGCTCGCCGCGCTCGCCCTCTCCCTCGTCCTCTTCTTCCAGTTCGAGAACGGCGCGGGCTTCCAGTTCATCGACCGCGCCGCCTGGATCGACGTCGGCTCCTTCGAGATCCAGTACTTCCTCGCCGTCGACGGGCTGAGCCTGCCGCTGGTCGTGCTGACGACCTTCCTGACGACGGCGGCGGTGCTGGTCTCCTTCAACGTGGAGTACCGCCCGCGCGCCTACTTCGCCTGCCTGATGGTCCTCTCGACGGCCGTGCTGGGCGTGTTCACGGCGATGGACTTCCTGCTCTTCTTCCTCTTCTGGGAGCTGGAGCTGTTCCCCATGTACCTGCTCATCTCGGTCTGGGGATCGGGGCGGCGCGAGTACTCGGCCATGAAGTTCGTGCTCTACACGGTGGCGGGCTCCGCCTTCATGCTCGTCGCCATCCTCGCGCTCGCCTTCAGCGCGGGCACGTTCGACATGGCCCTGCTGGGCGCGGAGACCGTCACGGACGCGGTCCTGCCGCTGCGCTGGGTGTTCCTCTTCCTGTTCATCGGGTTCGCGGTGAAGCTGCCGATCGTGCCCCTGCACACGTGGCTGCCCGACGCCCACAGCGACGCGCCCACGGCGGTCTCCGTGATGCTGGCGGGCGTGCTCCTGAAGATGGGCGGCTACGCCATCATCCGCACCTGCGTCACCATCCTCCCCGATCAGGCCAACGACTTCGGCATCTGGCTCGCCGCCATCGGCGCGATCAGCGTCCTCTACGGCGCCTTCGTGACCTTCCGCCAGACGGACGTGAAGCGGCTCATCGCCTACTCCTCCGTGAGCCACATGGGCCTCGTGCTGCTCGGCATCGGCGCGCTGGGCACGACGGCGATGGTGGGCGCCGCCTACCAGATGCTCGCCCACGGCCTCATCACGGGCCTGCTCTTCGTCGTCGTCGGCCTCATGTACGAGCGCACGCACACGCGCGAGATCGGACGCCTCGGCGGGCTCGCGCGCCAGATGCCCCTGATCGCGACGGCGCTCGTCTTCGCCGGCTTCGCGAGCGTGGGGCTGCCCGCGCTGGCGGGCTTCATCGCCGAGGTGACCGTCTTCATCGGCGCCTTCCAGAAGCACGAGTGGGCCGTGATCATGGCCATCTTCGGCGTCGTCCTCTCCGCCGGGTACATCCTCTGGACGCTGCAGCGGGTCGTGTTCGGGCCCGTGCGCCGCGAGTGGGACGGCGTGGACGACCAGAAGCACTGGTGGGAGCACGCGAGCGTCGTGGGGCTGGCCGCGCTGGTCATCCTGCTCGGCGTCTATCCCGACCTGATCATGGACATGCTCGACCCGGCCATTGAGGTCGTGAGCGCGAGGGTAGGGGCGTGAGCGAACTCGACATCGTCGGACCCCAGCTCGCGATCCTGCTCGCCGCCGGCGCCGTCCTCGTCTGGGACGCGCTCCTGCCGAACCGGCGCGCGTACCTGCCCTGGCTGGCGCTCGCGGGCATCCTCGGGGCCGCCGTCTGGACCTCGACGTGGGTCATCCGCGGGGACTTCCAGACCGCCTTCGACGGCACCTTCGCCATCGACCAGTACGCGGTCTTCTTCCAGTACGTGTTCGCGGGCATCACCGCCGTCGTCGTCATCGCCTCGATCGACTGGGTGGACCGCGTCGGGCGGCGGCAGTCGGAGTACTACGCGCTCGTCCTGACGGCCTGCGCGGGGCTGATGTTCCTGGCGGGCGCGCGCGACCTGATCACGATCTTCCTCGCGCTCGAACTCTCCTCCATCCCGCAGTACGTGCTCGCCGGCTGGGGCAAGGACCAGCGCTCCAGCGAGGCGGGCATGAAGTACCTGCTGCTGGGCGCGATCGCCTCCGCCCTGCTGCTCTACGGCATGGCCCTGCTCTACGGCTTCGCGGGCTCGACGCTGCTGACCGACATCTCCGCCGCCATCGCCGCGGACGGCGCGGGCAGCCGCTCGCTGCTCGTCGTGGCGAGCGTGCTCCTGATCGCGGGCTTCGGCTTCAAGATGGCCGTCGTCCCCTTCCAGATGTGGGTGCCCGACGTCTACCAGGGCGCGCCCACGCCCGTCGCCGCCTTCCTCTCGGTTGGGTCGAAGGCGGCCGCCTTCGCCGTCGTCATGCGTCTCTTCTTCGAGGGGCTGGGCGAACAGTTCCTGAGCGACGACTGGGCCATGATCTTCGCCGTCATCGCCGCCGTCTCCATGACGCTGGGGAACGTGTTCGCGATCGTGCAGCGCGACATCAAGCGGATGCTGGGCTACTCGTCGATCGCGCAGGCGGGCAACTTCATGATCGGCCTGGCCGCCATCTCCATCGCGGGCGAGCACTTCACCCAGGGCGCGAGCGGCGTGCTCCTCTTCGTGGCCGCCTACGCCTTCACCAACCTGGGGGCCTTCATCGCCGTCATCGCCATCTCGCAGCGCATCGGCAGCGACGACATCGCCGACTACGCGGGCATGTGGAAGCGCGCCCCGCTGCTCGCCCTCGCGCTCGCCTTCTGCCTCATCTCGCTCGCGGGCATCCCGCCCACGGCGGGCTTCTGGGCGAAGCTGTACGTGTTCAACGCGGGCATCCGCGCCGACCTCGCCTGGCTCGTCATCATCGGCGTGCTCAACTCCGTCGTCTCCGCCTACTACTACCTCGCGGTCGTGCGCCAGATGTTCCTGGGCGAAGCGGAGGACGAGCAGAAACTGCGCATCTCGCCCACGGTGGCGCTGGCGCTGGGCGTGGCCACGGTGGGCGTGATCGTCTTCGGCGTCATCCCCGGGCCGCTGGTCGACGCCGCCCGCGAGGCCGCCGCCATCTTCGCCGCAAGCTGACCCCGGCATGGCCCACCTCATCGATTTCGTGGCCGGGATCGCGCCCGAGGACGTTGACTTGGCCGCCCTTGAAGCGCTCGCCGGGCGCGTGCTCGCGGGGGAAGGCGTGGCGGACGGGGTCGCGCTCACCGTGCTCACGACCGGCGACGACACGCTGCGCGACCTGAACCGGCGCTTCCTCGGCATCGACGCGCCCACGGACGTGCTCGCCTTCCCCGAAGCGGCGGAGGCGCCGCTCGGCGAGGGCGAGCCGCCCAGCCTCGGCGAGATCGCGATCAGCGTGCCCACGGCGGTGCGGCAGGCGTCGGAACTCGGCCACGCCCTCGATGACGAGCTCGCGCACCTGCTCGTCCACGGCATCCTCCACCTCTGCGGCTACGACCACGAGGCGGGAGGCGAGGAAGCGGCCCGGATGCGCGCCCGCGAGGAGCGCTATCTGGGCGACATAAAGGCGCACGGCGGCGGTGGCGTAGGATGAGCCGCCGCACACTTCACGGAGGCGACCGATGGCGACACTGAACCGGAACGGCGTGAACCTGCACTACGTGGACGAGGGCAGTGGCCCCGCCATCCTGCTGACGCACGGCTTCGCCGCCAGCTCGCGCATGTGGGAGGGCCAGATCGAGGCGTTCCGCGACCGCTACCGCATCATCGCCTGGGACATGCGCGGCCACGGCGACACTGACAGCCCCGCCGACTCCGCCGAGTACTCCGAGCCCGCCACGGTGGCCGACATCGCCGCCATCCTCGACGCCTGCGGAGTGGAGCGCGCGGTCGTCGGCGGGCTCTCGCTGGGCGGCTACATGTCGCTCGCCTTCAACCTCGTCCACCCGCAGCGCACGCGCGCCCTGATGCTGTTCGACACGGGGCCGGGCTACAACAACCCGAAGGGCCGCGAGGGCTGGAACCAGTTCGCCATCAGGCGCGCGGAGGCGTTCGAGACGCGCGGGCTCGCCTCGCTCGGCGACTCGGCGGAGGTGAAGGCCGCGCGCCACCGCTCCGCCGAGGGGCTCGCCAGGGCCGCGCGCGGGATGCTCACGCAGCGCGACGCGAGCGTGATCCAGTCGCTCGCCGCCATCGACAAGCCCACGCTCGTCCTCACGGGCGCGGACGACCAGCAGTTCCTCGCCGCCCACGGCTACATGAGCGAGAACATCCCCGGGGCGACGGGCGTCCTCATCGACGACGCCGGCCACGCGGCCAACATCGACCAGCCGGAGGCGTTCAACGCCGCGATGGAGGCGTTCCTCGCCACGCTCCCGGAGTAGAAGGCCGGAAGCCTAGAAGCGGGACTTCTTCGACTCGTAGTTCGAGTGCACGTCGATGAGGACGGTGCGCCCGTCGTCGTTCAGCCTGCGCGCCTGCTGAATGGCGGGGCCGAGTTCGTCCGGCTGCGTGACCCGGATGCCCTTCGCCCCCAGCCCCTCCGCGATGGCCGCGTAGTCGCCCGTCATGTGCGAGACGCCGAACTGCGTGCGCGCCGTGGGGAAGCCGCCCGGGTAGGTGGCCATGCCGCCGTTGTTCAGCAGCACCGTCGTGATCGGCAGGCCCGCGCGCACCGAGGTCTCCAGGTCGAGGCCGGACATGCCGAACGCGCCGTCGCCCATGAAGTTCAGGCAGAAGCGGTCGGGGCGCGCCAGCTTCGCCCCGATCATCAGGGGAATGCCGAAGCCGAGGTGCGTCGTCTTCCCCCAGCCGATGTAGCTGTGCGGCGAGGTGGCCGTGAAGAACGGCACCATCGAGTCGCGCGGCGCGCCCGCGTCGTGCGTCACGATGCTGGTCTCGTGGTCCACGTTTTCGTTGATCTCGTGGATGACGCGGTAGGTGTTCAGCGGCGCCTCATCGGAGGTGAGCAGCGGCGTCCATTCCGCCAGCCACGCGGCGTGCTGCTCCGCGAGCCGCGCGGCGGCGTCCGAGGTGCGCCCCGCGCCGTCCGTGCGCGCCTTCGCCTCGTCGATGAGCGCCCGGATGGTGAGCCGCGCGTCGCCCACGAGGGCGATGTCGCAGGGCGTGTCCTTGTTCACGTCCTCGACGCCGTTGGTGTTGTGGATGACGGTCTTGCCCGCGGGCACGATCTGCGTGTAGCCGTTGTGCGTGAGGCTCGCGCCGAGCGCCAGGATCGCGTCGGACTCAACGATCCAGGCGTGGGCCGCGCCGGTGGTCGCGCGGCTGCCCGCCCCCAGCGCCAGCGGGTGGCGCTCGTCGAAGGCGGACTTGCCCTCCATCGTCGTGAACACGGGGATGTCGAGCAGTTCCGCCAGTTCGCGCAACTCCGCCGTCGCGCCCGCCGTGAGCACGCCCGAACCGGCCCAGATCATGGGGCGCTCCGCCGCGAGCAGCGCCGCCGCCGCCGCCTCCACGTCGCCCCGCGCGGGCTGCTGGCGGGCCGAGCCGGGCGAGTCGTAGCGCTGCTGCTCTTCCGGCACGTCCCGCGCGCAGACGTCGGAGGTGAGCTCGACGACGACGGGACCGCCGCGCCCGCTGCGGAGGGCGTGGAAGGCGCGCCGCATGGCGGGCGCGATCTGCGCGGGCGTGTCGATCGACTCGACCGACTTGACGATGCCGCGGTAGTTCTCCACCGCGGAGAAGTTGGGCCGCACCTGCCGCTCGATGAGCGGGTAGCCGCCGGGCAGCACGAGGATGGGCACGTTGTCGCCGAACGCCTGCGCGATGCCGCCCATCGCGTTCTCCGCGCCCGCCGCGTTCTGCGTCGCGACCACGCCGAAGCGCGCGCCGTCGCTGACGCGGCTGTAGCCGTCGGCGGCCATGATCGCGCCGCGCTCGTGGCGGAACATGACGGGCCGGATGCCGGCCTTCGCCGCCTCCTCGATGAGCGGGTTGTTGGGGAAGCAGGTCATCTCCGCCACCCCCTCGTCCTTGAGGATGCGGGCGATCAGTTCGTTGCCGTTCATGGCGTGCTCCGTGCGCGCTCCGGCCCGTCGGGCGGGCTGCGGGCGGCTCGGCGATCTCAGCGCATGGCGGCGGGAGGGGCAAGGGCGACGGGCGGGCCGTCTGGTACGATCTCCGGTACGCGCCGCGCGCGCCATCGGGAGGAACGCCCGTGTTCACCATCATCTCGCCCGCCAAGGCCCTCGACTTCTCGCCCGCCGCGAACGCGCTCGCCGCCACGCAACCGCGCTTCGTGGACGACACCGCCCTCCTGCTCGACACCTGCAAGACGCTGGACGAAGGCGACCTGCGGCGGCTCATGTCGCTGAGCGACTCGCTCGCGCAGCTGAACCACGCGCGCTTCCAGGAGATGTCCCTGCCGCTCACGCCGGAGAACGCGAAGCCGTGCGTGCTCGCCTTCCAGGGCGACGTCTACAAGGGGCTCGACGCGGCCAGCCTCGGCGACGGCGACCTCGCGTGGGCGCAGGGGCGGCTGCGCATCCTCTCCGGCCTCTACGGCCTGCTGCGCCCGCTCGACCTGATCCAGCCCTACCGCCTGGAGATGGGCACGAAGCTCGCCAACGCGCGCGGGGCCAACCTCTACGAGTTCTGGGGCGACCGCCTCGCGAACGCTCTCGACGGCGAGGACGCCGACCCCGAGGCGCCCGTCCTCAACCTCGCCTCGCAGGAGTACGCGAAGGCCGTGCCGCCGAAGAGCCTGAAGCGCCCGCTCATCGCCGCCGATTTCAAGGAAGAGCGCAACGGCGAGTTGAAGACGATCGGCCTCGTGGCCAAGCGCGCCCGCGGCCTCATGGCCCGCTACGTCATCCGCAACCGCATCGAGGACGCCGACTCCCTCAAGGACTTCGATGACGAGGGCTACGGCTACCGCCCCGAGCTGTCGAGCGCCGACCGGCTGGTGTTCAGCCGCGCGAAGCCGTAGGCGCGGCGAGCGGGGCGAGCAGGTCCAGCAACTCTGCGACGAGGTCGAGTTCCTTGGCGATGCCGCGCAGCAGCAGACGGTCCTCTCCGGTGGCCTCCGCGGCGTTGTGCAGCCAACGGCCAACAGCCGCCGCGCGCAGCGCGGCTACCCCTCCTCGATCGTCACCGTGCCGGTGGAGCCGTCGATGCTGAGCATCGTGCCGGTGGCGATGAAGTCGGTGGCGCCGCGGATGCCGGTGACGGCGGGGATGCCGTACTCGCGCGCGACCGTGGCCGCGTGGCTGAGCAGGCCGCCCGTCTCCACGACGACGCCGGCGGCGGGCAGGAAGAGCGGCGTCCAGGGCGCGTCCGTGACGGGGGCGACGAGGATCTCGCCGGGGAGGAGGGTCGCCTCGGACGCGCCGTCGGCGCTGAGGACGACGCGCGCGCGGCCCCGCGACTGGCCGGGGCTCACGCCGATGCCCTGGAAGGAGGTCTCGCCCCCGGCGTCGGCGGTCTCGCGCGGCGTGGCCTCGGCGGGGCGCTGGAAGATGATCGGCAGCTCGTAGTCGTGGAGCGCCTCGTACTCGTGGCGGCGCTCGACGATCGCATCCTGCATCTCCGCCGCCGAGAGGCCGCCGTCGAGGGCCTCCGGGAGCTCGGTGAGACGCAGGAACCAGACGTCTTCGGGGTCGTCGAGTTCGCCGCGCTCGGCCAGGCGCCGGCCCACTTCCAGGACCGGCGGGCGGTAGGTGCGGCAGAGGCGGGTCCAGCTCGCCTTGGTCGTCTCCCGCTTCCCGTTCATGACCTGCACGAGGTCGAGGAGGCGGCGGAACTCGGCGCGCTGGTCCTCGGGCAGCGCCGCCTCGACCTCGGCTTCGAGGGCGACGCGCTCGGCGGCGGAACGCTCCTCGCGCAGGTAGGGGCTGTGCTCGTCGTCCAGCGCGAGGTCCGCCTGGAGGCTGCTCAGGACGAACTGCGGCGACTCGTTCCACGTCGTGCAGGAGGGGTCGGTCTCGCGCTGGCCGCGGAATCCCAGGTCCGCGATGAAGGCGTCGTAGTCGGCGGCGAACGCGGCCCAGTCGTCGTCGGGCGGCGCCGCGAGGCGGGCCTGGAACGCGTCCACGGCGATGCCCGCGATTTCGTCCGCGAGGGCGGGGCGGGCGACCACGAAGCGGCTCAGATCCCAGATGGCCTTCGAGGGGCGGGCGCTCTCCACGTCGGTGAGGCCGCTCGTGAGGCCGGTCATCCAGCCAGCGGGGTGATCGGGGACGTGCTCATCGAGGAGGCCGCCGAGCAGCGTCGTCTGCAGGCCGCCGCCGCTGCTGCACCAGTAGTGCGTATAGAAGATGTCGCCGATGTGGTCCGTCGTCTCGTCGAGGGCGGCGAGCAGGCCGGCGTCGTCGACCGCCGTCCAGTCGCGCGCGAGCGTGGCGGCGTAGTGCGCCTTCGCGCGCTCGGCGTCGGCATCGACGTACTCGCGGGCGCGCACGAAGCGCTCCATCAGCCGCTCCTGGACGGCCATCGCGCGCGACGTGTCCTGGGCGACCTCGGCGGTGATCTCCTCCTCGCCCTCGAAGAACTGCTTCAGGTAGTCGGCGCTGCCGCCCGTCTCGAAGGTGGAGGTGAGCGCGTTGACGACGCTGATGTTCACGCAGAACTGGCCGGCGACGATGGGGAGCATGGTCGTGCCCGGCTTGTCGGGGATGGGCACGAGGTCCTCGATCTGGAGTTCGCGGGTGCCCGACGACGAGCCACTGGTAGTTCCACTCCCGGATGAGGTCGGCGGGAAGGGGCCTCGTGATGCCGGGCAGGACTTCGTCCGTGTTCCCGGTGGTGTAGTCGTTGTAGCGCTCGTCGATGGCGCTGTCCCAGCTGCAAAACGGTTCCCGCAGGTTCGCCATGATCACTCCCGCGCGCGGCCCGCGCGCACGATCGCGGACTCTACCGGCGGCGCGCGTTAGGGGCTGGAGCGTGGAGGCTGCTACGATGCTCGCGGCCCCGACGCGGCGCGGGCGAGGTAGGACTTGGCCACAACCGTTTCGTCCGAGCCCGTGCTGGGCGTTCTCCTGAGCGAGCGCGAGAAGATGCTGCTGCTCCTCTCGCTCGCCATGTGCATGTTCCTCAGCTCGCTCGACGGCTCCATCCTGGCCACGGCGCTTCCCACGATTTCGTCGGACCTCGACGGGTTCAAGCTGCTCCCGTGGGTTTTGACGCTCTACATGCTCACCTCGACGGTGGTGGTGCCGATCGTGGGGAAGCTCTCGGATATGTTCGGGCGGCGGCCCTTCGTCATCTCCGGGGTCGTCGTCTTCCTGATTGGGTCGCTGGGAGCGGGGCTGGCGCCCACGATGCTGACGCTCATCGCCGCGCGGGGCGTCCAGGGGATCGGCGGCGGCTTCATCCTCGCCTGCGTGCTGGTGGTGATGGCGGACATGTACACCCCCATCGAGCGCGCCAAGTACGTCGGCTACATCCTCGCGATCATCACGGCCGGCACGCTGCTCGGGCCTCCGGTGGGCGGGTTCTTCGCGGACGGGCCCGGCTGGCGCTGGTGCTTCTTCATCAACATCCCCATCGGCGCGATCGCGCTGGCGACGATCTGGGCCACGCTGCCCAACACGCGCCAGGGGGGACGCATCTCCGACATCGACTTCACGGGGGCGGCGGTGCTGACCGCGGCGACGGTGGCGGGACTGCTGGCCGCGGGCTGGGCGTACGAGGCCTACGGCTGGGGGTCGGCGATCACGGTGGGGCTGCTGGCGGCGGCGGGCGCGCTGCTCGCGGGGTTCGTCCTGATCGAGCTCCGCCACCCGAACGCCATCATCCCCATGTCGCTCTTCCGCAACCGCATGTACGTGATCACGGGGGTCGTCGCGGTCCTGTCGAGCGCGGTCCTGTTCTCGGTGCCCATCTACCTGCCGACCTTCATCCAGACGTCGCTGGGCGCCTCGGCGCAGACGTCCGGGTTGCTGACGATGCCGCAGGCCCTCGGGCTCGTGGTGATGAGCTTTATCGGGGGGCGCGTCGTGGCGCGCACGGGGCGCTTCAAGCAGCTGGTGGTCGTGGGGTGCGCGCTCTCCGGGCTGGCGGCGTTCCTGTTGCAGACGATGGGGGTGGGCGACCCGCTCTGGCAGGTGGCGCTCTACATGGTCATCTTCGGCATGGGTTCGGGGCTGGTGACGCCGCTCATCAACGTGATCGTCCAGGCCTGCGTGCGGCAGGAAGACACGGGCGTCGCCACGAGCAGCCAGATGTACTTCCGCCAGATCGCGGGCGTGATCGGCGTGGCCCTGTTCGGCGTGCTGCTGACGACCACCTACAGCTCCTCCTTCACGGGAAACCTCGACGAGGAAGCGCGAGCGGTCATGCCCGCGGCGGTGTTCGAGGAACTCCGGGACGACGCCACCATCAGCATCGATGCCGGGCGGATGGAGGAGGTGCGCGCCGGGTTCCTGCAGGCCGGCGGCTCCCAGTCGCTCTTCGAGCGGGCGCTGGAGGCGCAGCGGCAAGCGGCGGCGGTGGCGAACCAGCGCCTGTTCCTCATCTCCGCGATCGGCGGCCTGATCCTCGTGCTCGCCTCGCTCGCGCTCTCGGAGATCCCGTTGCGGGGAAGGAACCCCGCGCCCAAACCGCCCGAGGAGGAGCAGCCGGCGACCGCCTCGGCCTCCCGCTAGCGAGGGGTTCCCGGTAGGCTTCCCCGCCCGGAAGGAAGCGGCTCATGGAGTTCTGCCCCAATTTCATCAGCGTCGAGGATGACCCCGCGCAGTGGGCGCGGGATCGCGAGGCGGAGGGCTACCCGATCATCTCGGTGGCCGACCACATCTCCTCGCCCCAGCCCCACCCGCACGTGTGGGTGACGGCGACGACGTTCGCGCTGGCGACGGAGCGCATCCGCGTGATGATCGCCTTCAGCAACAACCTCTTCCGCTCGCCGGTCGAGTTCGCGGCGGCGGCGCTGGCCCTCCACCGCGTCAGCGGCGGGCGCTGCGAGGCTGGGCTCGGCGCGGGCTGGGCGGAGAACGAGATCACGGGCATGGGCTGGGAGTTCCCCTCCGCGCGCGACCGCGTGGGCCGCTACGTCGAGGCGCTCCGAATCGCGCGCGAGCTGCTGCACACGGGCTCCTGCCGCTTCCACGGCGAGTACTACGACATCGAGATCCCGCTCATCGGGCCGTTGCCGAAGCCGCCGCCCCTGCTGATGGCCTCGTCGGCGGGGCCGCGCACGCTGCGCGAGTGCGCCCCCCACGTGGACCGCCTGGAGTTGATGGGCTTCCCCGTGAGCGACGTGGGCGACCCCGCCCAGTTCGCGGGGCGCGTGGCGTCCTTCAGCGAGGACGACCTGCGCGCGCGCGTGGCGATGGCGCGCGAGGTCGCGCCGGACCTGCCGCTCGGCTTCCTCGCGCTCGTGGGCGCGGGCCCCGACCCCGCCCTGCGCGAGCAGGGCAAGGCGATGGGCGACCGCATCTTCGGCGGCTTCCTCGGCGAGCCCGAGCGCGTCGCGGCGAACCTGCGGCGGCTGGGCGACCTCGGCATCGACCGCGTCCAGATCGCGCCCTCCACGCCGGACACGCTCACGCTGCTCGCGCCCTACCTCAACGAGTAGCCCAAGCCGCTGGCGCTACAACGGAGTAGCCGCGCGCTACCACTCCCGCTCGAGGTACGTCTCGAGCAGCATGTAGAAGTGGCGCAGCTTGATCTCGTTGTAGTCGGCCAGTTGGAGCACGCCGCCTTCGAGCGAGTGCACGCCCTTCTGCACCCACGGCATGTTCCCCGTGTCCTGGTCCATGACCATCGCCAGCCCGCCGATCTCCGGCGCCAGCGTCCAGCTGTCGTCGACGTCGAGCACGTGGACGGGCGGGGCGGGCGGCGGCTCCGTGCCCTCCGGCGTGGGGGCGATGCAGATCGCCTCCATGATGCACTCCTCGGGATTGCTCCCGTTCGGGCGGAAGCGGAACCAGATCGCCAGCGGCCCGAACGAACTGCTCGGCATCAGGTTGGGGAACAGGTTGAAGTAGATGTTCCCCGTCAGTTCCGTGTCGCTGACCCTGTCCATCAGGTCGCCGAGCAGCGGACGCATCGCCTCGCGCATGTCGTTCGCGGCCTTCGCGCGGACGGCGGCGGTGGCGCGCACGCGCTCGTCGCGCGTCTGCGGCTCGGCGGGCGCGGTCGGTCCGTCGTCCTCGATCTGGGCGTAGAGCTCGGAGCCGTCGGGCGTCGAGCCGTTGTCGCTGGGCGTCGCCCCGTTCTCTTCCAGCGGCGCTCCCTGCCCGCCGGGGTCGAGTTCCTTCGGGACCTCCATCTTCAGGCCCTCGTCGACCTGCGGTCCCGCGACCCACTGGCACAGGTGCAGGTCCGCGTGCCCGAGGTCGCCCTCGACCCAGACCGCCTGCTGCGTGAACACGCCGCTCCGGCCGTCCGGCATCGTCACGTTCACGTTACCGTCGGGGCGGCGCTCGTAGATCGCGCCCGTGAAGGCGTGCCGTTCGCGTGGGACGCCGTCCGCCGAGGGCGGCAGCGGCGTCCACTCGATGCCCTCCAGGTGGGGGCTGGGCGCGCCCGCGGGGTTGTGCTGCCGCGAGTAGTTCTTGAACGCGTCGAACTGCGCGTTGCAGTCCCCGAAGCCCCACACCACCTGCGGATGCGTCGAGAACACGTGCCACGACTCCGCGAAGGCGTCCTGCGCCACCTTCCAGTTGGCGCGGATCACCTTCCGCACCTCCGCCACCTTGTGCCGGTTCTCGTAGGGCAGCAGCTGGAAGTTCGCGGGGAAGTCGTCGAGGAACTCCTCGAACGGCTCGCAGTCCGGGTCCGGGTTGATGAAGAGGAACCGCCCCCAGCGCCCCACCGGAACCTCCGGCAGGTCCTGCTCGTCCTTGTTCAGATAGGGGAAGTCCCACTGGCACGGGATCTCCTTGATCGACCCGTCCAGGTGCCACGCCCACGCGTGGAAGGGGCAGCGCAGCTCGTGCGTCTGCTTCCCCGCGCGCTCCTTCAGCCGCCGCCCGCGATGCAGGCAGGCGTTGCGGAACGCCTTGAACTCGTCCGGCCCGCTCCGCACCACGAGGAAGCTCAACTCCCCGATCTCGTACGGCAGGTAGTCGCCCACGTTCGGCAGGTCGTCCTCGTGGCAGGCCATCTGCCACACGTGCTTCCAGAGCTGCTCCATCTCCCGCTCGTGGAACTCCCGCGAGAAGTACCGCTCCGCCGGGACCAGCGTCGGCCCCGGGGGCATGGGCGACTCGCGGCTGAGGTACTCCGGAACCTCGTGCGTGTCGTACTGGATCAGTTCCTGGACCGAGAGCCCCGCGGAGCGATTCGTGCCGGTGACGGTTTCGACCATGACGCCTTCCCCCTTGCCGCGCGAGTCTACCGGACTCCCGCCGATGCGGCCCCTCCCTCCCGCGACCGCTACCATAGACGCGGGCCCGTAGCTCAGCTGGAAGAGCAGTGGACTTTTAATCCATTGGTCGGGAGTTCGAGTCTCCCCGGGCCTGCCACACGCTCCCGCCGGACTGTGTATGATGCGAGTATAAGTCTGGCGCGGCCCCGCGCCGCCCACCTGGAGTGTCCCAACATGATGCGCGCGCGAACCCTCCTCCTGGCCGCCCTCACCGCCGTGGCCGCCCTCTCCCTGGTGCTGACCGTGGCCTGCGGCGGCGACGAGGAGAAGGAACCGATCGTCTTCTCCGACCTCAACTGGGTCTCCGCCGAGATCCAGACGCGCGTCGCCGCCTACATCGTCGAGCACGGCTACGGCTACCCCACCGAGTTCGTCGCCGGCGACACCGTCTCCCTCTGGCAGGCGCTCGTCAACGGCGATACCCACGTCACCATGGAGATCTGGCCCGCCCAGCAGGAGTGGCTCGCCGACGTGGACGAGGGCACGCTCGTTGACCTCGGCACCAGCCTCGATACCGGCTGGGAAGCCTGGGTCATCCCCCAGTACGTGAAGGACGCCAACCCCGGCCTCGTCTCCGTCTCCGACATCCCCGCCCACATGGAGGTGTTCG
The DNA here is from genome assembly GCA_963664025.2 of Tepidiformaceae bacterium. Lineage (GTDB taxonomy): Bacteria > Chloroflexota > Dehalococcoidia > Tepidiformales > Tepidiformaceae > UBA2991. The sequence continues at coordinate 1,238,183 of OY760861.2, forward strand.
TCACCTCCGATTCGCGCGGCAAGGCCCGCTTCGTCACCTGCGTCCCCGGCTGGGCCTGCGAGCAGGTCAACGCCGCCAAGGTCGAGTCCTACGGCCTGACCGACGTGCTCGACCTCGTCGTCCCCGGCTCCGGCGCCGCCCTCTTCGCCGACCTCGAGGCCGCCTACGCCAAGGGCGACCCCTGGATCGGCTACATCTGGTATCCCACCCCGCCCGCCGTCAGCCTCGACCTCTACGTCCTCGAGGAGCCCGCCTACTCCGACGAGTGCTGGGCCAGCGACAAGGCCTGCGCCTATCCCGAGGCCATCGTCAAGATCATGGTCAACGCCTCCCTCGCCGATCGCGCCGAAGAGATCGTCGAGTTCCTGCGCAAGTGGGACTTCAAGGCCGCCGACCAGATCGCCGCCGAGCTCTGGATGGAGGAGAACAACGAGACCTCCGACGTGGGCGCCATCTGGTACCTCCGCAACTACCGCGACACCTGGTCCGCCCTCCTCCCCGCCGACGTCGCGGAAAAGGTCGACGAAGCCCTCGCAGACGAAGGCTAGCCGCCAGCGCCCGGTGATTCACGGCGCCTTCGACCGCATGAGCGGGAACCGCCCGCAGGTGCTCGCCGAGTTGCGCATCGACGCCCTGGGCGTCGGGTGGACGCGAATCCGCGCGCTCATCGACACCGGCGCCGTCTATAGCGCCGTCCATGCCGATACCGCGTTCTCGACGCTGCGCATCGCCCGGGCGGAGCTTCTCCCGGAGAACTGGCCCGAGTCGGAGAAGACGCAGCTCGGCGGCGTCGGCGGAAACCTGAACTACCGCCGCCTCCCCGCGACCTGGCGCTTCACCCATCACAACAGCGATGCCGAGGACAGCAAGGTCGCGGAGTTCAAGGCCGAGGTGCATCTCGGCGAGCATCGGGATGGGTCCAGCGACGCAGGCGCATCCGAGACAAACGGACTGGAGACGATGCTTGGCTGGGACGTCCTCCGGTACTTCCGCCTGACCCTCGATCACGATGCTGGCGATGTCATGCTGGAGCCGCGCCCCTCGGCAGGGACGTAGAACCCGGCGAGTCCGGGCTCGTGCCGGCTCTTCCAAAGGGTGAGTCTGTGCCGTACCCTATTGACACATCATGGGGAGGGGGAGCCATGGCGACGTTCAGGCAGTACAGGCTGAGCAAGGAAGAATTCGAGCGCGCGCGCGCCGAGGAGGCGTACATGTACGCCGTCCGCGACTTCTGGTACGACCACCACGACGAGTTCATGGCCCGCTATCCCGAGCTCTACGTCGCCGTCAAGGACCCCCTCGGCGACTACGAAGTCGTCGCCACCGACACCAACATCGTCAGCCTCATCGACACCCTCGACGCCCAGGGCTTCGATCGCGACGAAATCGAAATCGAACGCGTCACCGACCGCATCCTCGCCCCCCTCGGCCTCCTCCTGGAGCCCCGCTAACGCCCCCACCCCCACCCCTTGCCCACGCCAACCACCCCCGCCTATACTCCCCCCATGACTCTCCTCGACACCTTCCGGTCCGTCCGCAAGCTGCGTGACAACGGCGCCTCCGAGCCCCTCGCCGAGGCCATCGTCGAAGTCGCCCAGGACGCCGCCGAAGCCGCCACCGACGACCTCGCCACCAAAGACCACCTCGCCCGGCTGGAGACCGCCACCAAGACCGAATTCGCCGAACTCAAGACCGTCATCGCCGAATTCAAGAACGACATCTATCGCGCCCTCCTCATCCTCGCCAGCTTCATCGTCGCCACCGCCGGAGTCTCCCTTGCCATCGCCGCCTTCTTCTTCAACTAGCGCCGCCGAGGCCATTGTCGAAGTCGCCCAGGACGCCACCAGCGACCTCGTCACCAAGGACTACTTCCACGCCGAACTCTATCGCGCACTCTGGTTCTTCGGCATCGGCATCATCACCGTCAACCTCGCCGCCATCGGCATCGCCACCGGCATCCTCATCGCCGTCAACTAGCGGCTGGTGGCTGGTGGCTGGTGACCCCTTGCCCACGCCAACCGCCCCCGCCTATACTCCCCACATGGCCATCCGCTTCGACCCCCGCCCCTCCGTCCGCAATCTGCGCGACACCGGCATGTCCGACGACACCGCCAACGCCGTCGTCGACGTCTCCATGGACGCCGCCGAAGCCGCCACCACCGACTTGGCCACCAAGACCGACCTCGCCGAATTCAAGAACGACATCTATCGCGCCCTGCTCATCCTCGCCGGCTTCAACGTCGCTCTCGTCGGCCTCGCCCTCGTCGTCGCCCAGTGGATGTTCAACTAACCCCCCCACCCCTTGCCCGCGCCAACCGCCCCCGCCTATACTCCCCCCATGACTCTCCTCGACACCTTCCAGTCCGTCCGCAAGCTGCGCGACAACGGCGCCTCCGAGCCCCTCGCCGAGGCCATCGTCGAAGTCGCCCAGGACGCCGCCGAAGCCGCCACCGACGACCTCGCCACCAAATCCGACCTCAAGAGCGAAGTCGCCGAAGTCAAATCCGACATTGCCCAACTCCGCGCTGAGAACAGGGCCGCCCTCGCCGAACTCAAGTCCGAAATCTTCCGCGCCATGTGGTTCTTCGGCATCGGCATCATCACCGTCAACCTCACCGCCATCGGTATCGCCACCGGCATCATCATCGCCGTCAACTAGCGGCTGGTGGCTGGTGGCTGGTGGCTGGTGGCTGGTGACCCCTTGCCCACGCCAACCGCCCCCGCCTATACTCCCCCCATGACTCTCCTCGACACCCTCCGGTCCGTCCGCAAGCTCCGCGACACCGGACTCGACGAGCCCGCCGCCGAGGCCATCGTCGAAGTCGCCCAGGACGCCGCCGAAGCCGCCACCGACGGCCTCGCCACCAAGGCCGACCTTGCCGAACTCAAGACCGCCACCACGACCGAATTCGCCGAACTCAAGACCGCTACCACGGCCGAATTCGCCGAACTCAAGAACGACAACGTCAAGCTGAACGCCCGCCTCGACGTCCAGGAGGCCCGCAACGACGCCCGCATGAACCGCATCATCGCCGTCCTCGCCGGCGTCATCATCACCACCGCAGGCGTCACCCTCGGCGGCGTCGCTGTCCTCCTCACCATCCTCACCTAACCCCCCACCCCCCACCCCCCACCAACCACCAACCACCAACCACCCCGTTAACCTTTCCCCCCCCCGCGCGTTATCCCTCCCGAACGTCGCAGTGCGCCCTCACTCGCCGTGGCGAGTCGGCGCCGGCGGACACAGGTTGACCCTCCGGCGGTACGTCCGTAGGCTCTCCCCTAATCCTGTCCGCTCCATGTATCCACGGAGAAAAGGAGGCCGCTTTCCCCCGCTTCCGCGTGGCGCGCGCGCACACCGCCCCCTCTCTCGGGGCTTCGCGCGAGAGTCGTGAGTAGCGTGGGACGCACCTGACCACCCACGCACCTGGGGAACGGCCCGGACACGCCCCCTGCCCTGCGCCGGGCGCGGCGGCTGAACGAGCGGGCGGCCCCTCACGAGCGGCGGAGCACCCCTCCGCCTTCCGCCCGCACCTTCCGGGCGAGTCCGGAAACTCGACCCAGGCCCCCACGGGCCGCCACTCCCACACCAAATCCACCACCCATTCTCAAAGGGGAATCGATTTGAAGAACAACCTCATCAGCTCCATCGCGAGCTGGAAGAGCGCCGCCCTCCTCGGCCTCGTCGCCCTCATCGCGACCGTGGCCTTCAGTGGCGTCCTCTCCACCACCAAGATCGCCGACGCGCAGGCTGGCACGACCAACCCGGCGACCACTAGCATCAGTGCGAGCCCGGGCGAAACGGTCACGATCTACTTCACCGGATCCGGGACGAGGTTCCTCATCGCTTCTGACAGCGTCGGGACTGCCACGTTCGCGGTAAACGGCAGCACGGCGGTGCGATGCACTGACAACTCGCATCTGCCCCCGGCTTCGACCCCGAACTGCGATCAGGATACGGACGACGACGAAATCGCTCTGAGAGTGACCGTATCTGCCAACTCGGCCTTGGGTGAGATCTACGTTCAGCAGACCACTCGCTCTAACGGCGAGGTCTCTGTCCAGCACGAGGCGACCATCGTCGTTGCTGCGGCGGATCCGCCGACGGCAATCCAGTCCCCAGCGCCGCTCGCGAGCATCCCGAGTGCTGGCGCAGCTGGCACGGGCCGGGAGATCTCGGTGAACGTCGTAAAGGCCTCTGGTGCAGTAGTGGGCGGTCAGTCTCTGAACGTCCAGGCGACGGTTGGCAGCCTCAGCACAGATGGAAGCGGTAACTGTGCCCCTAACCTGACCGACCATGACGGCGACAGTGGGACTCCCGATGTGCCGTCGCTGGCGAACGGGCGCACCTTCTGCCTGATCTCGACCGCTACGGACGCCGACCCCAACACCGCGGGTAACCAGCCTGGTCCGGCCAAGGTCTACTTGTTCGGCTCCGGCACGCCTGGCACAGCCACGGTGAAGTTCTCGATTCCCGCGCACGGACTCGAACTGACGAAGAGCGTCGTTATCCACGGTGCTGTCGCCAAGATCACGGCTGAGCCTCTGCAGTCGTCCATCGAGATCGGTGGCAAAACGTTCATCGTGGTGACTATCACCGACGCATCGGACAACCCGCTTACGGGCGAGACCGCCGCTGTCGCCACGAACGTGCTCGGCCTCAAGAAGATCACTGCTCCGCAAACGCCCGAGAGCGTTGCCGCAGTGAAGGTGGAGACCGACGCAAGCGTCAACAAAGAGAGGACTGCTGGGACGCTGACTGCCTCCATCGGCGACCTCCCGTCCTGCGCTGAGCACGCCGCCGTCGCTGCAGATGCCGGCCCGCCCGTCGTGATTGCGCAGGCTGCGTCGACTGGCACCGATGCCAAGGGCAAGTGTGTCATCCAGGTCTCTGCCCCGCAGGGGCCGCCTCTTGGTTCCGATCCCGCGTCCGCGACTCGCGGAACGCACACGGTGACAGTCGTCGCCACCGCTCTCTCCGCGAAGCCTGATCCGAAGGAAGTCACGGTCGAGATTAGCGTTGGCGGCGCGGTGGACAGCATCACGAGCGATGCGCCCGCCCGCGTAGATCCGCTGAGCGAGACGGCGATCACCGTCACCGTCTGGGACGATGCTAGCGTTCCCGTCGGCGGGGTCCCCATCCGCATCGACAAGGTCGAGGGTGCGGGTCTGATCACCTCGGGCGCGACCAGCCTCGACACGGACCCCGTCACCACCGGCAACCAGCCGACCATGACCTCGAACGGCAGGCACAAGTTCACGTACCTGGCGCCTCGCGGCGGCACGGCCGTGTTCCGGGTGGTTGCTGGCAGCGGCCCTGCCGCGAAGGTTGACCTCATCGAGATCGCCATCGGCGCCGAGGCTCCCGCCCCGACGTGGTCCTCGGACCCCGTCTCCGGCTGGAACAACATCACCTGGCAGGGTGAAAGCGGCGCCTCCATCGCCGACAACATCCCCGCCGGCGTGACGGCCGTCTACCACTGGAACGCCGCCAGCCAGAGCTGGGAGGCCTACTTCGCGGGTGCGTCCGACGTGCCGGGCGGGATGGACTTCTCGACGCTGACGAACGGCGCCTCCTACTGGATCGCCTCCGACTAACCTGTCCGCAACCGTTCCCGCCCCCGTTCCCGCCCAGCGCGGGGGCGGGGGAGGGGGAGCGGACCGGGCTCAAGCCACAACGGACAGCTAGCAAGGAGCAAACCGAATGACCAAGACTCTCAAGTGGCTCGGCGGAGGAATCGCGGCGGCGCTGCTGCTCGGCCTCGCCGGCCTCTTCAGCGGGGAGATGGCCGAGGCGCAGCCCGAGTCGCCCCCCGCCCGCTTCGTCGGCTCCGTCAGCATCGACGGGGAAGGCGCCGCCGCCGGCACCTCCGTGACGGCGATGGTGGACGGCTCGGAGTGCGGCTCCGGCACCGTCACGACCGGCGCGGCTGGCTCGCGGTACGCCATCAACGTGCCGTCCAGCTGCGCCAGTGAAGGCGACAGCGTCTCCTTCCGCATCGGCATGTACGACGCGGCGGAGACGGGCACGTGGGACAACACGCAGCTGAACCAGCTCGACCTGTCCTACACGACGCCGCCCCCGCCTCCGCCCCCGGCGGAGTGCCCGGACGGCTACGCCCGCGCTGACGACGGCATGGCGTCGGAAGACTCCGGCGACATGGGTCCGGCCGAGCCGGAGGCCATGCAGAATGGCGACGAGCCCGCCGAGCCGATGGAAGGCGAAGACGGGCCCGCGGAGCCGGGCATGGACGGTGACGACGCTGGCATGGACGGCGACGACGCTGGCATGGACGGCGACGGGGACATGGAGATTCCCGAGGGCTGCGAGCCCATCGAGGAAGAAGAAGCTCCGGACGCCGGCGACACCGGCACCGGCCTCGCCTCGGCGAGCACGACCACATCGCTAGCCGCGCTGCTGGGCCTGACGGCCCTGGCGCTGACGCTGGCGACCGCGACCTACGCCCGCCGCCGCCGCTAGCCCGCTAGCGCGACGCACGACCCGAAGGGGCCCCCGCAAGGGGGCCTTTTCTGGTGTCCCCAACAGCCACCAGCCCTATTGACACATTGCTAGCCCGTGCCATACTTGGGCCATGGCAGCGCCCCGCTTCGATCAGCAAGACTTCGAGCGAGACCTGACCCGCAGGGACGGTATGGATTCCCGCCAGGCGGAGACCATCGCCTCCGGCCTCGGTGCCCTCGCGTCTGAGATGCGCGAGAATCACGAAGCGGTCAAGGGCGCAATCCACCGGCTCGACCAGAAGGTGGACCGCCTCGATGGGGCTGTGGCTGGCCTCACTGAGCGGGTGGTGGGACTCGAAGGGGCGGTGGCCGGGCTCACCGAAGCCGTGGCCGGGCTCACCGAAGCCGTGGCCGGGCTCACCGGAGTCGTGACCGGGCTCACCGGAGTCGTGACCGGGCTCACTGAGCGGGTGGAGCGACTCGAAGGAGCCGTGATCGGCCAGGCGGATGCCCACGAGTACATGGTCGTCGACTTCGGCAATGGCTATCTGGGTTCCTGCGCCGCCTGTCTCTGGCAAAGCGCCGCTCGCGAAAAGGCACGGATTCACGAGCAGTTCCAGGCGTACCACGCCCGCTTGTTCGGAGATGCCTGGCCTACCAGGTGAGCGGCGTGGACGAATCCTCTGCCGAGGCCACCACCAGCGAGCCCGCTGCCAAGGACGACTGGGACGCGCGGTTCGCCGCCCGCCAGGCCCGCGCCGACGCCCACATGAACCGCGGGATCGGCATCCTCATCGTCGCGATGGTCGTCATCGCCGCCATCGCCCTCACCATCGCCAAACTGACGTAGGCGGGGCGCAGCAGCCCTTGCCCTGCGCTATAATCGCGGCATGGCGATCTTCAACCCCCGCCAGGCCGTCCAGAAGCTCCGCGACCGCGGCGCCTCCGAACCCCTCGCCGACGGTGTCGTCGAAGTCGTCGAAGAAGCGACCACCGCCGCCACCGGCGAGCCCGCTGCCAAGGACGACTGGGACGCGCGGTTCGCCGCCCGCCAGGCCCGCGCCGACGCCCACATGAACCGCGGGATCGGCATCCTCATCGTCGCGATGGTCGTCATCGCCGCCATCGCCCTCACCATCGCCAAACTGACGTAGGTGGGGCGCAGCAGCCCTTGCCCTGCGCTATAATCGCGGCATGGCGATCTTCAACCCCCGCGAGGCCGTCCAGAAACTCCGCGACCGCGGCCTCGACGAACCGCAGGCCGACGGCATCGTGGAGGTCGTCGAGGACGCGACCACCGCCGCCACCGACGGCCTCGCCACCAAAGCTGACATCGCCGCCCTCGAATCGCGCATGGAGGCGCGCTTTGACCTCTTCGAGGCGCGCATGGAAGCGCGCTTCGCCGAGGCCGAGGCGCGCTTCGCGGAGGCCGAGGCGCGCAACGAAAGGCGCACGAACCGCGCCATCGTGACCATTGCCACCATCGTGGGCATCATCGCCGCCATCGCCCTCGCCATCGCCGAGTTCGCGTAGGCGGGGCGCAGCAGCCCTTGCCCTGCGCTATAATCGCGTCATGGCGATCTTCAACCCCCGCCAGGCCGTCCAGAAACTCCGCGACCGCGGCCTCGACGAACCGCAGGCCGACGGCATCGTGGAGGTCGTCGAGGACGCGACCGGCGCCGCCACCAGCGACCTTGTGACGAAGGCGGACATCGCCGCCCTCGAATCGCGCATGGAGGCGCGCGTGCTGTCGGCCATCAACCGCGCGATGGGCCTCGTCATCGCCGCGATGGGCGTCATCGCTGCCATCGCCCTCGCCATCGCCGAGCTGACGTAGGCGGGCGCAGCAGCCCTTGCCCTGCGCTATAATCGCGCTATGGCGATCTTCAACCCCCGCCAGGCCGTCCAGAAACTCCGCGACCGCGGCCTCGACGAACCGCAGGCCGACGGCATCGTGGAGGTCGTCGAGGACGCGACCGGCGCCGCCACCAGCGACCTTGTGACCAAGGACTACCTCGATGCCCGCCTTGACGCCCTCGAATCGCGCATGGAGGCGCGCAACGAAAGGCGTACGAACCGCGCCATCGTGACCATCGCCACCATCGTGGGCATCATCGCCGCCATCGCCCTCGCCATCGCCGAGTTCGCGTAGGCGGGCGGGCCCGCGACGGCCAATAGCCAATGGCCCTATTGACACATCGGTAGCCCGTGCCATACTTGCCATATGGCAGCGCCCCGCTTCGAACAGCAGGACTTCGAGCGAGATCTGACCCGCCGAGGCGGTATGGATTCCCGCCAGGCGGAGACCATCGCCTCCGCCTTGGGCGGCCTCGCGTCTGAGATGCGCGAGAACCACGAAGCGGTCAAGGGCGCGCTCCACCAGCTCGACGAGCGGCTGAGAGCGGTCGAGGCGGACGTCGCGGAGATCAAGACGCGGCTGGGCGTGATCGAGGCCGTGCTGCAGGCCCAGTACCCCGACGCCTACCGGCAGGCCACCGGCGGCTCCGGCGAGTAGCCGGGCGCCATGCCCGCCCGCAAACTGCGCGACAACGGCGTCCCCGAGCCGCAGGCCGAGGCGACCGTCGAAGTCGTCCGCGACGCGACCAGTGACCTCGCGACGAAGGCGGACCTCTCTGCCCTCGAAGCGCGCATGGAGGCTCGCCTGGACCTCCTCGAAGCGCGCATGGAGGCGCGCATGTTGTCGGCCATGAACCGCGCGATCGGCCTCGTCATCGCAGCGATGGGCGTCATCGCCGCCATCGCCCTCGCCATCGCCGAGCTGACGTAGGCGGGCGGGCCCGTGACGGCCAACAGCCCGCCTCTACTCCTCCTCCTCGTCGAGGGCGGCGATGCCGGTGAGGGCGACCGGGGGGCGGTCGGGGAACTCCGCCACGAGGCTCAGCTTGCCGCCCATCGCGCTCACGTAGCTGCTGAGCGTCGAGAGGAGGAGGTCGCTGCGCTGTTCGAGGCGCGAGACGTTCTCCTGGTTGATGCCGAGCGTGCGGGCGACGCGCGCCTGCGTCTGCTTGCGCGCCCGGCGCAGGTCGCGCAGGGACATCTCCTCGGCGATGAGCGCGTCGGCGCGCTCCTCGATGCGCCTGCGGCGCTCCGGGGGCAGCGCGGCCAGCCGTTCGTCGAGTGTCGTCATCGGTTCACCTCCCCGCACCCCGGAGCCGGCCGAGATGCGCATCGAATCGTTCGTCGGCGCGCCGGAGCAGGCGCTCGTAGAAGCGTCGCTCGCTGACGCCCGACTTGTCGCCGGCGGCCAGCAGGACCGCGCGCTGGCGCGGATCGAAGGCGAAGGCGACGCGCCAGACGCCCTGGGCGGCGCGAAAGCGCAACTCCTTCATGTTGGCGTGGCGCGAGCCGTTCAGCGTATCGACGCGCGGGCGGCCCAGCGTCGGCCCGAACGTCTCCAGCACGCGCGCCTGCGCCAGCAGTTCGTCCTGCACCGCCTCCGGCAGGCCGCCGAATTCGGGATCGAACGCCCGATCGAACTCGACGGCCCAACTCACGGACTGAGTATGCCCCGCGCAGCATAGGCTATCAAGCGCATGCCCGGTCCCGCGCCCCCTGCGGGAACGTTTCCCCGCCCCCGCGCATACTATCCCGTTAGGGGAGGGGCACTATGTCTGATAGCAACAGCGGGGCGCTCGGCTGGATCTTCGGGGGGCTGACGCTGGCCGTCGCGGCGGCGGCGCTGGCGGTCGCCGTCATCGCGCTCGTGCGCACGGACGAGGGGGGCGGCGCGGAGGTCGCCCAGCACAGCCACGGGCTCATCGAGCACAGCCATCCCGTCGCCCAGCACGAGCACGGCGGCGACATCGGGCGCGACGGCTTCGGCGGGCTCGGCGGCGGCATCCTGCAGATGCTCCTGTCCGGGATCATGCTGGGCGGGGACAGCGGCTGGAGCGGCTATGACGACTCCGACGACTGGACCTGGTCGGAGCCGGACTACGGCGACGACGATGGCTATGGCGATGACGATTACGGCTCCGGCGGCGACAGCGGCTACAGCGACGACTACGGCAAGCCGTCGGAGCCCGGGGACGGCGCGGGGCGGACCGTGCTCGCGCCCATCGAGTCCGCCGAGCTCATCGTCGCGGAGTCGTGGCCGCCGCAGTACTTCGTCTGGGTCATCTCCGTGCAGCCCGACGGCTGTCACCAGTTCGACGGCTACAGCGAGGAGCGCGAGGGGACCGAGATCGTGATCGAGGTGTTCAACCGCCTCCCGCCGGACGAGGAGGAGGTCGCCTGCACGATGGCCGTCAGCACGACCGAGACGAGCATCCCGCTGGGCACGGACTTCGAGTCCGGCGAGACCTACACGATCACGGTCAACGAGGACACGGTGATCACGTTCGAGGCGCAGTAGGCGCGAGCGTCCGTTCGAGGAAGGCGGCGATGGCGGCCAGCCCGCGGGCGGCGCCGGGCGCGTCCTCGATCTGGAGGAAGGCGTGCGTCGCGCCCTCCACGACGAGCGTCTCCGCCTCGGCGCCCGCGTCCCGCAGCGCCTCCGCGAAGGCGAGTGACTGGCGCAGGAGCGGGTCGCGCGTCCCCGCCGTCAGGAAGGCCGGGGGGAAGGCGGCGAGGTGGGGGCTGAAGCGCGGGCTCACGGCGGGCGCGGCGAGCAGGGCGGCGTCCGCGCCCGGCCCGAGGTAGTCCTCGCACTGCCAGGCGAAGGTGCGCCCGTTCACGAAAGGCGAGTCCTCGGGCAGGGCCAGCATCACGGGGAAGTCGTAGACGCCGTAGGGCAGCACGGCGGCGCGGAAGGGCGTCGCGCCGTCCCGTTCGAGCAGGCGGTGGAGCGTGGCGGCGGCGAGGTTGCCGCCTGCGGAGTCGCCCATGATGGCCAGCCGCCCGCCGTCGATGCCCAGCCCCGCGCAGGCCCCCGCGAGCCAGTCGGCGGCGCGCACGCAGTCGTCGAGGCCGGCGGGGTGCGCGCGTTCCGGCGCGAGCGCGTAGTCCACGCTGACCACGTGGTGGCCGCGCTCGGCGAGGCGCTTCGCGAGCGTGTCGTGCGTCAGCGGCGAGCCCGCCACCCAGGAGCCGCCGTGGACGAAGAGGATGCCGGGATGCGGCCCTGCGCCGTCCGGCGGGTACAGGTCGGCGGTGAGAGGCGGGCCGCCGGGGATGGCGTGGCCGCGCTCGGCGGGGCGGTCGGGAGCGTCGCGGTTGAGGAAGGCGGCCGTCGCGGCCCAGCGCTCGCGGATCTCGAGGCCGGTCACGCGGGGCAGGTCGGGCGGGGGCGGGGTCGCGTAGAACTCGATGATGCGCGCGGTCAGGTCGTCGCCGTCGGGCACGGAGGGCGCGCCTACGCGTCGCTGACGGCGTCGAGCACGCCCGTGGCGGCCATCGAGCGCTGCTGCGCGGCCACGTCGTGGCTGAGGATGACGAGGTCGTGCTTCTCGCCCGCGCGGTCCTTCACGTGGTCGCGCAGGAGCGCCTCGGGTTGGAAGCCGAGGGAGCGGAAGACGGCGATCGCCTGGCGCTGGTCCACGGTCATCTGCCCGATGACCTTGTCCACGCCCATGCCGAGGGCGATGCGGAACGCCTCCTCCGTCAGCAGCCGCCCGATGCCGCGCCCGCGCAGCTCCGGCCCGACGAGCACGCGCAACTCGGCCACGTGCCGCGACCAGGGCAGGTCGTTGCGGTCGACGGTCGCGTAGCCCACGATGGCCCCGTCGTCGGCGGTCAGGAGCAGGGAGGTCGTGTCGCCCGCGGCGATGCGTTCCAGCCAGACATCGACCTGCTCCGGCTGGGTGATGTCGCGGCGCAGGAAGAGCAGGTCGTGCTCGGGCAGGCCGAGCGCGAAGGCGAGCACGGCGTCGCCGTCGCCCGCGTCCATGAGGCGCAGGGTCACGCGCGCGCCGCCGACCTCGCCGCTGGCGGGGTAGCGCGCGCCGCTGTTCGCGGAGACTAGGTCGAACGCACCGAAAGCCATTGGTCCAGCTTCGGCCAGAGACGATACATGGCGTTGCCGCCGGCGACGAGGCTCGCGTGGCCGCCGCGCAGGACGACCTCCTCGGCGTCTTCCGAGCCCACCAGGCCGAGCGCGGGCTTCGCCGCCTCGTAGGGCACGATGTGGTCGTGCTCGGCCATGGCGTGGATCATGGGCACGCGCACGGAGGCGAGGTCCACGCGCCGCCCGTCCAGTTCCAGCGTCCCCTCCAGCATGGCGTTCTTCCAGTAGAGCTCCTTCACCATCTGCCGGAAGGCCTCGCCCGGGAAGGGGATCTGGTCCGCCCCCCAGCGGTCGACCATCATGAACGACTTGACGTACTTGTCGTCGCGGATGCGGTCGAGCACCTGGATGGGGCTGGTGAGGCGGCCCGTGGGGCGCAGCATGTCGAAGGCCGACAGCAGGATCTCGCCGGGCACGTTCCCCAGCGTGTCCACGATGCGGTCCACGTCGAAGTAGCGCTCGTCCGTCCACTGGCTGAAGAGGCCCATGCCCTTGAAGTTCACGGGCGTCGTCAGGCAGGTCATGTTGCGCACGGGCGCCTCGGGATGCGTGCCCAGGTACATCAGCGCGAGCGAGCCGCCCACGCAGTAGCCGAGCAGGTTCAGCTCCGGCTCGCCCGAATCCTCCAGCACGCGCTCGACGCAGTCGGGGATGCGCCGGAGGGCGTAGTCCTCGAGGCGCAGGCCGCTGTCCTCCTTGCGCGGCACGCCCCAGTCGATCAGGTAGACGTCGTACCCCTGCCGCACGAGGAACTCCATCATGCTCTGCCCCGGGGTCAGGTCGAGGATGTACGGCTTGCTCACGAGCGAGGTCACGACCAGCAGGGGGATGCGGTAGACCTCGTCCGTCTGCGCGCGGTAGTGGTACAGCTTCATCGAGCCGTCGGTGTGGATCGTGTCCTTCGGCGTCGAGCCCACCTGCGGGTCGTCCAGCGAGATGTATTCGAGGCCGACCAGCCCGCGGCGCAGGATCGCGTCGACGGCGCTCTGCACCTGGCGAGCGACGTCGGGGGCGTCGGGGGAAGCGGCGGCGGTGGTCACGGTCTCCTCACGGTGGGGGCGGCGGCGGCAACGCGCAATTCGGGGCGCGGTTCGAGTATCGGGGGCGAGGCGTCTCCGGGGGTTACCGCGGCGTTAACTCGCGGGCCCGCCCTCCGGCGGGGGCGACGGGCGCTTCGTGCGCTTTGGCCTCGCGGGCGGGGCGGCGTCGGGCGCGGGGGCGTTCGCCTGCGCCGCCGTGAACAGCGCCTCGATCGTCGCCAGCCGGTTCTCGATGGCCAGCAGGCGGTCGCCCAGGGCGAGCACGTCCGTGCGCGTGGGCACGTTCATGGCGGTGAAGTAGGAGCCCATCGCCTCGTTCATCGTCTTCTGGAAGTGCAGGAACACGTCGAGGTTGCGGCCCAGCCCCTGGCTGAACTCCTCCGTGCTCATCATCTGGTTGAAGAACTCGTTCCACTGCCGCTCGGACTGCGTGGCCCACTGCCGCCAGGCCTCGGAGAAGTCCGGCATGGAGGTCTCGTTCGTCTCGTTCGCGCTCATCACGCATCCTCTTCGGTGGTGGTGCCCCCGGCCGGGGCGGTGGTCGTCTCGAAGCCCGCGAGCGCGCCCGTGAGCACCTCGTGGTAGCGGTTCAGCGCGTCGATCCACGTGCGCAGGAACAGTTCGCCCGCCGCTGTCAGCGAGTACATGCGGCGCGCCGGCCCCTGGTCCGAGGTGTCCCAGAAGGAGGAGACGAAGCCGCTGCTCTCCAGCTGGCGCAGGGCGCGGTAGACGGTGCCGCTGTCCGACTGGGGCAGCCCCGACTCGCTCAGCTGCTGGCTGAGCTGGTAGCCGTAGGCGTTACAGCCCTTCAGGAAGGCGAGCAGGCTCGTGGCCAGCATCTCCCCGTGGAGGCGCGGCTCCGAGGTCGTGCGCTTGCGTCCGCCGCCGTCGCTCATGGGGGCATTCTGTCGCTAGGTGCCGATACGCGCAAGATGCGAGTTGCATGTAGCTGCGGACGGCGCTACCGTTCCCGCATCACGCACGGAAAGCGGAGCCACCAACCATGAGCGCCACCTCCCAGACGGACCAGTACTTCGAGGCCCTCCTCGCCAGCTACGACGCCCTCGCGCGCGCCATCGAGCAGGCCAACGAGCGCGGCCTCGGCCTCTCCCGCCAGTTGCTCGCCGAGGTCACCGCGGCCCAGCGCCAGGCGCTCGACCTCGCGAAGCAGGTCGCGGGCAACCCGGCCGACATGGCCGCCGCCTACTCCGCCATCATGGAGTCCGCCGTGGCCGCCCAGAGCCAGGCCCTCGACTTCACCCAGAGCGCCTACAAGGAAGCCCTCTCCGCCAGCGGCGAGGCGCGCGAGGCGCTCGACTCGCTCCTCAGCGCCAGCCGCACCGCCGCCGAGGCGGCGCTCGACCTCTCGCGCGAGTGGCAGGCCGCCAACCCCTGGGCCGACCTCTTCCAGAAGACGATGGAGAGCTTCGGCGCGACCGCCAACTCGGTCCGCGAGAAGACCGCGGCGAAGAGCTAGGCGGGCGTCTCCGCCAGCAGCCGCGCCACCGTCCGGTACGCCTCGGCGTTGTGGATGATCCCGTAGTGCGTCGTGGCGATCGCGGCGTTGTACCCGGGCTCGCGCTCCATGCAGCTCTCGGGGCTCACCAGCCCGTCCCGCTCCGCGTAGAGCGCCCGCCGCCGGAACGCCGGTTCCCGCGGGCGCATGATGTTGGCCGTGAAGCGGCAGGTGCAGTGGCCGCTGTAGCAGGCGGGCGCGACGTGCCAGGTCAGGTGCGAGCCCGCCTGCCGCCGCACCGCCGCCATCGCCTCGATCAGCGCCGGATGCACGTAGGCGACCTCGTTGAAGGGCGCCGCCAGCGAGATCAGCAGCTCCACCTCGTCGGGATGCTCGAAGGCGACGCTGCGCGCGATCAGCGCGCCCAGACTGTGCCCGATGAGGCGCACGCGCTGGCCCGTCTCCGCGGCGGCGCGGCGCATCGCCCCGAGCACGAGGTCGGTCGAGGCGTCCGGGCAATCCACGTTCAGCCCCAAGCCCGAGTAGTAGGGCCGGTAGCCGATGCGCCCCAGCCACCAGTACAGCTCCAGCAGCGAGAGGTCCGTGCCCATGAAGCCGGGGACGACCACCACCGGCTCTCCCGCGCCGTGGGGGACGCCGATGCCGTAGTAGACGGGCGAGAGGCGCAGCCGCAGCCAGTCGCGGTACCAGCCCGCCTCGTTCCCGATGGGGGTGAGCAGCGGCTGGACGGAGTGATCGTCCTGGTAGCGGCTCGTGAACGGCGCCGTAGCGCCCGCGGGCGTCATGCCGGGCAGTGCCCCCTCGCGCGCAGCTAGGTGCAGTTTACACCATGCACTGCACGCCTGCCGTTCTGGATGCTACTCGCGGTGCAGGTCCTCGGGGTTGAGGATGCGGAAGCCGACGCCCAGCGTGACCTGCGTCACCGCCGCCTTGCCGTCGCTGATCGCGCCCCGGATCTGGCGCACCTCGAACCAGTCGAGGTTGCGCAGCGTGCGGCCGGCGCGCTCCAGCGCGTTGGCGATGGCCGCGTCCACGCCGTCCGGCGAGGCTCCCACCAGTTCGATGATCTTGTAGGTGTGGGGCTCGTCCATGGGGGTGCTCCTTCCCGCGTCTCCGCGTTGGCCGTTCGTGTGGCGCCTGGTGGGTCAGCCCTCGCCGCCCATGTCGCGCTCGAACGCCTCGTAGGTCAACTCGACGCCCGCCGCGATGTGGTGGCGGAAGTCGCTCTCGAGGCGGCCCGCGTCCTGTCGCAGGCGCTCGACGTCCACGGCGCCTGCCTCGATCTGCGCCGCCGCCGTGTCGCGCAACTCCTCGGCGCGCTCGATCAGGGGCTCGTGCTCCGAGCGCGAGCGATCGATGCGGGAGGTGAGGCGCGGCGCCATCTTGGCCATCTCCTCCAGGCTGCCGCCGGGGCGCTCGGAGGCGTCCCGGTGCCGCCGGAGGATGTCGGCGAGCTCATCGATGGCGTCGTGCAGGCTCTGCGCCCAGCCCCGCGCGTCGTCGGCGGACGCCACGATGGCGAGGTCCATCCGCTCCCGCGCGTGGTGCAGCGCCTCGTACCCGTGCAGTTGCGGCGCGTCGGTCGTGCGTTCCAGGTTCTCCGTCGTCATCGCGGGCCTCCTCTCGCACGGTCTCGATACCACGTCTCTGGCATCGAGTGTTCGCAATCGTACACAGGCCGTCAAGCGCCTTCAGGCGAGGCCGTACCGGCTGGGCGCACCAGCCGTCTGGGGAAGGAGCCGTGGCCGGGGGCGAAGACTAGGAGCCCGCCGCCGCCGGCTCCGCTTCCGCGCCCGCGAAGCCGCGGCCCCCGCGCCGGTGGACGCGGATGGGGAACTCGCGCAGGCCGCGCAGGACGATGTTCGGCTTCTGCGCCGGCGCCCGCTCGCCGAAGCGGATGTCGTCGAAGCGCTCCAGCAGCGCCTCGAACGCGATGCGCCCCTCCATGCGCGCCAGCGGCGCCCCGAGGCAGTGGTGGATGCCGCGCCCGAAGGCGATGTTGCCCGTGTTCTCGCGCGTCACGTCCAGCGCCTCGGGGTCGCGGAAGGCCGCCGGGTCGCGGTTCGCGCCGCCGATGGGCAGCACCACGCGCGTGCCCGCCTTCACCGGCTCCCCGCCGATCTCCGCGTCCTCCGCGAGGTAGCGGCCGTCGAGCTGCACGGGCGAGTCGTAGCGCAGCAGCTCCTCGATCGCCCCGGGCAGGAGTTCGGGCCGCTCGCGCAGGAGCTGGAGTTGCCCGGGGTGCTGGAGCAGGGCGCGCAGCCCGTTGCCGATCAGGTTCGTCGTCGTCTCGTTGCCCGCCACCAGCAGCAGCCGCAGCGTCACCTGCGTCTCCTCGGTGGTCAGTTGCTGGCCGTCCTCCTCGGCGAGGACGAGCCGCGATACGAGGTCGTCCGCGGGGTTCCGCCGCCGTTCCTCGATGATCGGCGCGAAGTAGCCGTGAAACTCGTCCGCCGTGTCGAGGACCAGGTCGCCCTCTTCCGGCGTGAGGTTCGGTTCGAGCACCCGCGCGAGCTGGTCCGACCACGTCTTGAAGCGCTCGCGGTCGTCGGCGGGCACGCCGATCATCTCCGCGATCACGACCATCGGCAGCAGCGTCGCCAGGTTCGCCATCAGGTCGAACTCGTCGCCCTCGCCCGCCTCGTCCAGCAGCGCGTGCGCCGTCTCGCGCACGTGCTCCTCCAGCTTCGCGATCTGGCGGGGCGTGAAGGCGCGGTTCACCAGCCCGCGCAGGCGCGTGTGGTCGGGCGGATCGAGCGAGAGGAGCGAGGGCGTCAACTGACGCCGCACGCTCGTGCTCGTGAGGCCGCTCTGCCAGCTGCGCTCGGAGTTCTGGAACCGCTGATGGTCGCGCAGGATCGCGTCCACGTCCTCGTAGGGGGAGACGA
Organism: Tepidiformaceae bacterium; assembly: GCA_963664025.2. Classification (GTDB taxonomy): domain Bacteria; phylum Chloroflexota; class Dehalococcoidia; order Tepidiformales; family Tepidiformaceae; genus UBA2991. The sequence continues at coordinate 1,256,015 of OY760861.2, forward strand.
CGAGCATCCCCATGAGCGGGCTGCGGTGGTAGGGGTCGCGCTCCCGCAGCTCCCGGTACGCCGGGTACGGATCGGCGATGTAGGCGGGGTCGAGGGGGTTCCACGCCACCCCCGTCTGGAGGCGCTCCTGCCACAGGCGCGCGCGCACGTAGAACGGCAGAGCGGCGGAGCGGAGGCGGTCGGGGAGGGCCATGGGAACCCGCTTTCGCTCCCCAGCTTAGTACATCGTGCGCACGCCGCGCGGGCCGCGCTCCGGGCGGCGTGCGTGAAGAAGGGCGGCCTCGCGACCGCCCTTCCGTCTCGGTTCCGGTTCCGGGAACCGCGCGCTAGACGCGGTGGCACCAGACCCAGTGCTCCTTGCCCCCCGTGCCCACGTCGCGCCACTCGGGGATGCGCTCGCGGCACTCGTCGACGGCGATCGGGCAGCGCGTGTTGAACACGCAGCCCGGCGGCGGCGAGAGCGGGTTGGGCACGTCGCCCAGCAGGATGATGCGCTCGCGCTCGCGTTCCACCTCGGGGTCGGGGATGGGAACCGCCGAGAGCAGCGCCTTCGTATAGGGGTGCTGGGGGTCGTCGAAGATCGTGTCGCGGTCGGTCAGCTCCATGAGGTGCCCGAGGTACATCACGGCCACGCGATCGCTGATGTGCCGCACGACCGAGAGGTCGTGCGCGATGAACAGGTAGGTGAGGTTGAACTCCTCCTGCAGGTCCTGCAGGAGGTTGATGATCTGCGCCTGGATCGACACGTCCAGCGCCGAGACGGGCTCGTCGCAGACGATGAACTCGGGCTCCACCGCGAGCGCGCGGGCGATGCCGATGCGCTGGCGCTGGCCGCCCGAGAACTCGTGCGGGTAGCGGCTGGCGAAGTACGGGTTCAGGCCCACCGTCTGCAGCAGGCTGTGCACGCGGTCGCGCTTCTCCTGCCCGCGCGCCAGCCCGTGGATGGTGATCGGCTCCGAGACGATGGAGCCGACCGACATGCGCGGGTTCAGGCTCGCGTACGGGTCCTGGAAGATCATCTGCATGCGGCGCCGGTAGTTGCGCAGGGAGCGCCCGCGCACGCTCGTCAGGTCCGTCCCCGCGAAGTTCACCGTGCCCGCCGTGGGGCGGTTCAGCTGGAGGATGGCCTTGCCGGTGGTGCTCTTGCCGCACCCCGACTCGCCCACCAGCCCCAGCGTCTCGCCGCGCTTGACGCTGAAGGTGACGCCGTCGACGGCCTTCACGTCGGCCACGCGGCGCTGGAAGATCAGTCCCGCCGTGACGGGGAAGTAGACCTCGAGGTCCTCGACTTCGAGGAGGGCGTCCCCCGCCCCGTTGCTCGCGCCCGTGACGGCTTCGGCAGTGCTAGCTTGTTGCGACAACTGGCCGCTCCCTTCCGACGTTCTGCCACTCCCAGCAGGCGGTCTGGTGCTCGCCTTCGATCTGGGCGGTGTCAGGATACTGCGTGAGGCACTGGTCCGTGCGCCAGTCGCACCGCGGGTAGAAGCTGCAGCCCTCCGGCAGGTGCGCCAGGTCGGGCGGCAGGCCCTCGATCGGGATCAGCTTCTCCTGCCGGTGCTCATCGAGCCGCGGCACCGAGTTCAGCAGGCCCACCGTGTAGGGATGCTTCGGATTCGCGTACAGCTCGGCGGCGTTCGCCCGCTCGATGACCTTGCCCGCGTACATCACGTTCACGCGGTCGGCGTAGCGCGCGACCACGCCCAGGTTGTGCGTGATGATGATGACCGCCGTGCCGAACTCGCGGCTGAGCCGCGCCATGACTTCCAGGATCTGCGCCTGGATCGTCACGTCGAGCGCCGTGGTCGGCTCGTCCGCCAGCAGGATCTTCGGGTTGCAGCTCATCGCCATCGCGATCATCACGCGCTGGCGCATGCCCCCCGAGAACTGGTGCGGGTAGTCGTCGATGCGGCTGCGCGCCGCGGGAATGCCCACCAGTTCCAGCAGTTCGACCGCGCGCTCGCGCGCGGCGCGGCCGCGGAGTTCCTGGTGGAGTTCCAGCGACTCGGTGATCTGCCGCCCGATCGTGAGCACGGGATTGAGCGACGTCATCGGCTCCTGGAACACCATGGCGATGTCGTTGCCGCGGATGCGCCGCATCTCGTTCTCGTCGAGCTTCAGCAGATCACGTCCCTGGAACATGATCTCGCCCGAGACGATCTTGCCGGGGGGCGAGGGGATGAGGCGCAGGATGGAGAGCGCCGAGACGCTCTTCCCACAGCCGGACTCACCCACAAGCCCCAGCGTCTCGCCCTCCTCCACCGAGTAGGACGTGCCGTCAACCGCTTTGACGACGCCCTCCTGGGTGTAGAAGTACGTCCGAAGGTCATTTACCTCGAGAAGCGCCATGACGCCCCCTTTCGCGTGACTTCGATTTTGCCACGTCCCGCCGACGAGAGGCGGGCTCCCCAATGGGCCATGGGGAAGAGGAGATTCGAACTCCTACGCCTTGCGGCACATGATCCTAAATCATGCTCGTCTGCCAGTTCCGACACTTCCCCGGTCCGGGGCCGGCTGGCGAACCATCCGGCGCGACCTTTCTGGAGTGGTGAGCCGCGAAGGACTCGAACCTTCAACCTAGTGATTAAGAGTCACTTGCTCTGCCAATTGAGCTAGCGGCCCTCCAAGGTCGCGCGGAGTATACCGAAGCCCCTTCGCGCGAGACAACAAGCCCGGGGACGAATCCGGAACGTTTTTCTTCCCGCGGGCCGCTCACGCGGCTCCGCGCAGCAGTTCGATCACCTCGTCCACGGTGGCCACGCGCCAGTTCGCCCACGTCTCGCTCGTGCGCTGCCACTCCAGGTAGCGCTCGCGGCCTTCCGCCCGCGCCTGCTGGATCTCCTCCTCGCTGGGCTCGTGTCCGAGGCGCTGGGCGATCGCCTCCGGGCGCATGTCGCCCAGCACGGCCTGGAGCTGGTCCATCTGCTCGTTGGCCAGCGCGGGCCGCTCGATGAAGTGGCCCAGTTCCGCGTGCTCGGCGTTGTAGAAGACGAACACGGGGATCGACTCGAACTCGCCGTCCTTCAGGTACTCGGCGATCATGTCCTTGTTCTGGTCGCGCTCGAAGATGCGCGCCTCGATGCCCAGCGCCTCCGCGATGCGCGCGCCCACGGGCATCCCCCGGTAGACGTCCGGGCACCAGTCCTCGCCGATGATGGCCATGTGGTCCGGCCCGTTCGGCCCCGCGGCCAGTTCGCTGAGGGCGGCCCGCTGCTCCTCGCTGATGACCAGGCCCCCGTAGTTGTCGTCGAACTGCTCGCGGTTGCGGATGCCCGACTCGATGTACTCCCCGTAGGTCTTCCCCTGCGCGAAGCGTTCGCGCGTGATGACGGATTCCGTTGCCTGAGCCACTGCGGCCCTCCCGTTCGTGTTCGTGTTCGCGTTCGTCGTGTGTCGCGGTGGCCTCAGCCTAGCCGCGCGGGGCGTGCGCTACAACTCGCCCCGCTCCGACGCCTTCGCCCGCTCCCACAGTTCGTCCCGCGCCTCGCTGTCCAGCTCGTTCAGGTCGAGCGACCGTTCGGCGGCCAGCCGCTCCACCAGCCCGAAGCGGCGGCGGAACTTGCCGTTCTCCCGCCGCAGCGCCTGCTCCCCGTCCACGCCCATCGTCGCGGCGATGTGCGCGATCACGAAGAGCACGTCGCCGAACTCCTCCTCGCGGTCCCGCTCCGTCTCCGCCAGGGCCAGTTCGGCGATCTCCTCCGAGAGCTTCTCCAGCGGCCCGTGGATGTCGGGCCAGTCGAACCCGGCCCGTCGCGCGCGCCCCTGGATCGTCTGCGACTCCGCCAGCGCGGGCAGCGTCGCGGGCACCCCGTCAAGGCGGGAGCGATCGGGGCGCTCCTTCCGCTTCAACGCCTCCCAGCTCTCGCGCACGTCCTCCGCCGTCTCCGCCGTGCCGTCGGCGAAGACGTGCGGGTGCCGCGCGATCAGCTTGGCGGCGATGCGCTCGTACACGTCGCCGAAGGCGAATTCGCCCAGCCGCTCCGCCAGCGCCGCGTGCATGAGCACCTGCAGGAGCACGTCGCCCAGCTCCTCGGCGATGGCGTCCGCCTCGCCCGCGTCGATCGCCTCCAGCAGTTCGTAGCTCTCCTCCAGCAGGTGGGGGCGCAGCGACTCGTGCGTCTGCTCGCGGTCCCAGGGGCAGCCGTCCGGCCCGTGCAGCCGCCGGATGATCGCCTCCAGCGCCTCGAACCGGCGCAGGTCGCCGGGGAAGGGTGCGGGCGCATCGCCGGTCGCCATGCGCGCAGTCTACGCGGCTCCGCCGCTCGCTTCGGGAAGTGCGGTAGGACACAGCGCCCGCACAAGGGACAATGGAGCCATGAGCGAAGCGCAGCGGACCTGGGGCGGTCGCTTCGAGGGGTCGATGGACGACCTCACGCGCGACTACACGGCGGGCGTTGACCGCGACCTGTACGAGCACGACATCGCGGGCTCGGTCGCGCATGCGCGCATGCTCGGGGCCACGGGGATCATCCCCGCGGACGACGCGGCGGCGATCGCCGCCGGGCTGGACCGCGTCCTCGAACGCTTCCGCGCGGGCGAGGTCGAGTGGCGCCCCGAACTGGAGGACGTCCACACCCACGTCGAGGCGCTCCTGCGCGAGGAGATCGGCGCGGCGGCGGGACGGCTGCACACGGCCCGCTCGCGCAACGACCAGGTGTCGCTGCTCAACCGCATGGTCGTGCGCGAGCAGTGCGACCTCGCCGCCGCCGCCGCCGAAGCGCTCATCGAGGCGCTCTGCGAGCTCGCGCTCGCGCACGCCGCCGACCCGATGCCGGGCTACACCCACCTCCAGCGCGCCCAGCCCGTGACGCTTGGCCACCACCTGCTCGCCTACGGCGAGATGCTGCTGCGCGACCGCGACCGCTTCCGCGACTGCCGCGCCCGCGCCAACGCGCTCCCGCTCGGATCGGGCGCGCTCGCGGGCTCGCCCTACCCGCTCGACCGCGAGATGGTCGCGCGCGAACTCGGCTTCGGGGGCGTCTCCCGCAACAGCCTCGACGCCGTCGCCGACCGCGACTACGCCATCGAGTTCCTCTCGTCCTGCGCGATCACGCAGGCGCACCTCTCGCGGCTGGCCGAGGAGATCGTGCTCTGGTCGTCCGCCGAGTTCGCCTTCGTGCGCCTGCCCGACGCCTTCGCCACGGGGTCGAGCATGATGCCGCAGAAGAAGAATGCGGACGTGGCCGAGCTGGCGCGGGGCCGCACGGGGCGCGTCTTCGGCGAACTCGTGAACCTGCTGACGAACCTGAAGGGCCAGCCCCTCGCCTACAACCGCGACCTGCAGGAGGACAAGGCCGCCATCCTCAACGCGGCGGCGGTGGTCGTGCCCACGCTGCGCATCTTCGCCGCGATGGTCCCCGCGCTGGCGTTCGACCTGCCGCGTCTGCGTGAGGCGGCCTCCGGCGGCTTCGCCCTCGCCACGGACGTGGCCGACTACCTCGTGCGCAAGGGGATGCCCTTCCGCGAGGCGCACGCCGTCGCCGGCGGCCTCGTGCGCGAGGCGGAGGAGCGCGGCTGCGAACTCCACGAGCTCCCCTTCGAGTCCTACGCCGCCGCCAGCGCCCTCTTCGCGCCGGACGTGCTCGCCATCGACGTGGACGCGGCCCTCGCCGCCCGCGACGCCACCGGCGGCACGGCCCCCGCGCGCGTCCGCGAAGCCGCCGCCGCCCTCCGCCGCGAGGCCGGTCTGGCAGGCTGAGCGCCATTCGCCCACAATGGACGTGCGGGGGTGACGCAACGTGACCCAACTGACCGTCGAAGACATTGATGACGAGTTGAACGCCTGTATCCGCGAGTTCGCGGAGCGCGAGGGGCTCACTCCCAGCCAGGCTGCCCTCTGCCTCCTCCGCAAGAGCGTCGGCCTTGAGGACGCGGCGAACGGCGCGAGTGGCAACAGCGGCGGGGAGGCCCTCCCCGATGACGGCGCGTCGGTCTTTGCGGGCTGGAACATCAAGAAGTGGTCTCCGGGGGAGGATGCGCCCAAGCCGTCCCGCTCGCAGGACGAGTCCGGGAAGAAGGACACGCGGGATCCCGCGCTGGATCGGCTGGTCGGTTCCATGACCGCAGCCGAGGCGGCGGAAGTGGACGCCGCCATTGAGGAGATGTTCGAGAACATCGACGAAGAGATGTGGCGGTGAGGGTTCTCCTCGACACGAACGCCTACACCCGGCTCACGCACAGCGACGAGCGGGTCGCGGAGATCGTGGATGCCGCCGACGAGGTGCTTCTGTCCGCCGTCGTTGTCGGCGAGTTGCTGTTCGGCTTTCGGTTGGGAACGCGCACTGAGGCGAACCTGGACATCCTGTACTCGTATCTTGCGAGTCCCAAGGTGTCTGTCGTGGAGGTTGGGATGGCGACGGCGGAGCGCTACGGCGTCATCAACGCCGCCCTCCGCGCGAAGGGCCGTCCCATCCCCGCGAACGACGTCTGGATCGCGGCGCACGCCATGGAAACCGGCGCCGACCTCGTCTCCGCCGACGCCCACTTCGAGCATGTCGACGGGCTCGCCTGGACGCGCGTGACTGCTGGCTGAGCCCGTCGCGCTGAGCCCGTTCCTAGTCCAACTGCGCGACCAGCCCCTTCGTCGCTTCCGCGGCGGCGACGACGCGCTCGCGCTCCTCGTCCGACAGCTCCAGTTCGAAGGTGCGCTGGATGCCGCCTTCGCCGAGCTGGACGACCGTGCCCGAGAACACGCCCTCGATGCCGTACTCGCCCTCGTGCAGCGTCGAGCAGGGCATGAGGCGGCGCTGGTCCAGCAGGATCGCCGTGACCATCGCGATCGTGCCCGCGGAGGGCGCGTAGAAGGCGCTGCCGACGCGCATCAGTTCGGCGATCTCGGCCCCGCCCCGCATCGTGCGCGCCACCACCTCGCCGATCGTCTCCTCCGGCAGCAGCTTTGTCAGGGGAACGCCCCCGACGCGCGTCTGCGAGACCACCGGCACCATCGTCGTGTCCGTGTGGCCGCCGATGACGTAGCCGTGCACGTCCTGGGGCGAGACGCCGCAGGCCTCGGCCACGAAGTGGCGGTAGCGCGCGCTGTCGAGCGCGCCCCCCTGCCCGATGACGCGCTCGCGCGGGAAGCCGCTCGCCTCAAGGGCCACGTGGCACATCGCGTCCATCGGGTTCGAGAAGATGACGAGCGCCGCGTCCGGCGAGGCCTTGGCCGCGTCCGCCACCTTGGCGCGCACGATGGCGGCGTTGCTGTTCAGCAGTTCCTCGCGGCTCATGCCCGGCTTGCGGGGCGCGCCCGCCGTCACGATCACCACGTCCGAGTCCGCCGTCTCGTCCCAGCCGTCGGTGGCGCTGATGGAGGCGCTGAAGCCGCTCCAGGCGGCCGCCTGCGATTCGTCCAGCGCCTTGCCGAAGTGCATCGTGCCCGCGAACTGGGGGTCGTCCTGCAGGACGACGTCGCAGACGTCGCGCTCGATGAGCCGCTGCGCCATGGCCCCGCCGGTCATGCCGGCGCCGACGATCGTGACCTTCTTCCGTGCCATTCGTGTGTTCCTCTCGGGGGTGTGAAGTTGAGCGCCGCGAGCCTAGCACGCGCCTTCCCTAGGGACCGCCGCCCGCGTTCACGGGCTCGCAATACCGCCAGCCCATACACTGGAGCCGTGGATCAGTCCCGCATCCGCAACTTCTGCATCATCGCCCACATCGATCACGGCAAGTCGACGCTCGCCGACCGCTTTCTCGAGGTGACGGGCGCCGTCGCCGTGCGCGCCATGGCCGACCAGGTGCTCGACACGATGGACCTCGAACGCGAGCGCGGCATCACCATCAAGGCCGCTGCCGCGCGCATGACCTACCGCGGCGGCGACGGCGAGGAGTACCAGTACAACCTCATCGACACCCCCGGGCACGTTGACTTCACCTACGAGGTCTCGCGCTCGCTGGCCGCCTGCGAGGGAGCCATCCTCGTCGTCGACGCCTCTCAGGGCATCGAGGCGCAGACGCTCGCCAACGTCTACCTCGCGCTCGACCAGGGGCTCACGCTCATCCCCGTCATCAACAAGATCGACCTGCCCCACGCCGAGACCGAGCGCGTCGCCCACGAACTCGAACGCGTCGTCGGCTTCGCCCCCGACGAGATCATCGTCGCCAGCGCGAAGGAGGGGCGCGGCATCGATGCGATCCTCGAAGCCGTGCGCGAGCGCGTGCCCCCGCCGGGGGGCGACCGCCCGGGCGAACTGAAGGCGCTCATCTTCGATTCGAAGTACGACGCCTACAAGGGCGTGCTCGCGCACGTGCGCGTCGTCGATGGCGAGATGCGGGGGCGCGCCGACCTGCGCCTGATGCAGACGGGCAAGGTCTTCGAGCCGCTCGAATTCGGCATCTTCGCGCCCGCCATGCAGCCCCTCGACGGCCTGGCCGCGGGCGAGGTCGGCTACGTCGCGACCGGCCTCAAGGAGGTCGCCGACTGCCGCGTGGGCGATACGGTCACGCTCGCCGCCACGCCCGCCGCCGAACCCCTCCCCGGCTACCGCCAGGCCAAGCCGATGGTCTTCGCCGGCATCTACCCGACCGACTCCGACCAGTACCAGGAGCTGCGCGAGGCGCTGGAGCGCCTCAGCCTCAACGACGCCTCCCTCGTCTACGAGCCGGAGTCGTCGGCGGCGCTCGGCTTCGGCTTCCGCTGCGGCTTCCTCGGGCTGCTGCACCTGGAGATCATCGTCGAGCGGCTGGAGCGCGAGTACGGCCTCGGCCTGCTCACGACCGCGCCCAGCGTCGAGTACGAGGTCGAGTTGCGCTCCGGCGAGGTGGTCGCCATCGAGAACCCCTCGCGCCTGCCCAACCCCTCGCACATCGAGGAGATCCGCGAGCCCTGGGCGACCATCGACGTGGTCACGCCCAGCCGCCACATCGGCCAGGTGATGGAGCTGGTGACCAGCCGCCGCGGGCGCTTCCTGCGCATGGAGTACCTCGAACCGGAGAGCGACCTCGCGCCGGGCGAGGCGCGCGTCCTCCTCGCCTACGAGATCCCGATGGCCGAGATCCTCGTCGATTTCTACGACAGCCTGAAGGGTTCCACGAGCGGCTACGCCAGCCTCGACTACCAGCCCGCGGGCTACCGCGCCGCCTCGCTCGTCAAGGTGGACGTGCTCGTGAACGGGCAGGCGGTGGACGCCCTCTCCATCATCACCCACCGCGAGAACGCCGCCCGCGAGGGGCGCTCGCTCGTGCTCAAGCTGCGGAGCCTCATCCCCCGCCAGATGTTCGACGTGCCCCTGCAGGCCGCGATCGGTGGCCGTATCATTGCCCGCGAGACCGTTCGCGCCATGCGCAAGAACGTCCTCGCCAAGTGCTACGGCGGCGACGTCACGCGCAAGCGGAAGCTGCTTGAGCGGCAGGCCGAGGGCAAGAAGCGCATGAAGCGCGTCGGCAACGTGGAGATCCCGCAGGAAGCCTTCATGGCCGTCCTGCAACTGCGAGAGGACTAGGAGACAGAGATGATCAAGGCGTTCGTGCTCATCGTCGTCGACCCCGCCGAGACCCAGCGCGTGTTCGACGCGCTGCGGGAGGTCGATGGCATCGCCGAGGTGTACCAGGTGATGGGGCCCTACGACATCGTGGCCGTGATCGAGGCCTCCGGCATCACGCAGGTGCCCGCGCTCATCAGCCAGCACATCCGCGTGGTCGAGGGCATCGAGAGCACGACCACCTGCGTCACCTTCCCCGACTCCTAGCCCCGGCCCAGCAGCCCTCCCGCGTCCATCGCGAAGACGCCCTGCATGTCGCGGTTGATGCGCAGCTGCAGGTAGGCGCGCAGCCGCGTGATCTGCGCCGGGGCCTCCGCCCAGCCCTCGCCGTCGAGCTTGTGCAGGTGGCCGAGCGCCTCCGTCAGGAGTTCGCTCAGTTCGCCGTAGCTCTCGTTGATCGCGGCGAAGGCGGGCAGGTCGGGGAACGCGGGCGCTTCCGCCGCGCGCTCGCCGATGGCCCGCAGCGCCGCCGCCGCCTCGCCCTCGCGCGAAGCCGCCGCCGCGCCCGCCTCGCCGAGCGCGCGCGCCATGCGGTTGCACTCGTCCGCCATCCACTGCTGCTCCAACGGCAGCCGCCGCTCCACGGAGATCAGCATCTGCTGGATCATCTGGACCGTGACTTTCGCCGAGTTCGTCTGCAGTTCCGGGACCACGTCCCGTTCGAGGCTCTCGCGGATCAGCTCCAGGACCCGCGCCGAACTGGGGTTGGTGAACATCGCCCTACTCCTCCGCCTCGGGGTATCCGAGGATCGCGCAGTAGCCGGGCTGGGCGGCGACCAGCGGCTGCAGCATGTACGTGCTCAGGAAGTTCTGGCTCTCCCCGTCCAGCCCCCGCCGCACCGCGTCGAGGATCGGCGCCGCCAGCGCCGCCGAGGAGAACACCATGAAGAAGCCCACGTCCTCCATCGTGACGGGGATGCCGCTCAGCTTCGAGTAGTGCTGGAGGAAGCCGCCGTCCGCCTTCACCGCGCCCGCCAGGTCGAAGCCCGTGATCGCGGAGAGCTGGTAGAGCCAGCCGATGTCCTCGCGCGGGTCGCCCACGTGCGCCGCTTCCCAGTCGATCACGCCCGTGATGCGCCCGTCCTCGTAGAGGAAGTTCGAGGGCTGGTAGTCGCCGTGGCACATCGCCAGCGGCGCCGGCGACGGCAGCTTGTTCGGCAGGCTCGCGTACATGTCGTAGAAGACCGGCAGCGGGTCGAACGCGATCCGCCGGTAGCTCTCCACGAAGAACGCCATCGAACTCGTCATGTACGACTCCCAACTCGACGCGTCGATACCGGCGTCGCGCGCGTCGCGGAAGTCGCCGTCCGGATCGAGCGCGTCGAGCGAGGTCGCGTGCAGTTCCGCGAGCCGTTCGCAGAACTCCGTCGCGACCGCCTCCGCCTCGTCCTCGTTGCCGGGGGCGAAGAGGGGCGTCAGGTCCGCGCTCCCGCGGGCGCGCTCCATCACCATCGCGGGGCGGTCGAGCGTCTCCCCGCGCTCGTCGAGGAAGTGCGCCCTGGGCACGGGGATGCCCGTGCGCTCGCCGACGCGTTCGAGGATCTGGAACTCGAGCCGCCGTTTCGTCGGCAGGATGTCGATCTCCGGCGGCGGGTCGCGGCGGATGATGAGCGGCAGCGTCTCCACGCCCCCGCCGCTCTCGATCACGGCGTCGGCGCTGTACGTCTCCTGCGAGTAGCCGCCCGCCAGCGCCTGGAAGTTCTCCACCCGCACCGATTGGGCGTCGGGGCGGTTCTGCTGGATGAGCCGTTCGAGCTGAGCCTCCATGGGGTACCCTCCGCCCGCGATTCTAGAGGGGCGCGCCCTTGCGCTCAGCCGACGATCGCGATCCCTTCCCCGCGCAGGTCGTGGGCGGCGGCGATGCCCCGGCCCGTCAGCACGGCGAGGCAGGCCCGCCCCGTCCATCCGTCCCACGCCGCCAGGGGCGCGAACGCCAGCCCCTCCGCCCGCAGCGCCTCCCCCAGCCGGTCGGGCGTGCGCGCCTCCGCATGGAGGACGCCGTCCGTGTCGAGCGCCCAGCGGGCGGCGTCGAGCGCGTCCTGCGGGTCCGCGCCCCCGCGCAGGACGGCATCGAGCGTCTGCACGTTCGTCTGCGGCTGGCGGTGCGCCCCCGGCGTCCCCCCGATGGCGAGGAGCGCGCCGTCGCGCGGCCCCTCCCGCTCGCCCGCCAGCGGCAGGTCCGGCGGCGACGTAACGACATAACTGTGGAGCGTATGCATCGGGCGCTTCCCGCCCGCGAGCTCGTTCGGATGCCCCGCTTCGAGGCTGAAGCCGCGCATCCGGTTGTTGAAGAGCACGCCCGTCGCCGGCGAGAGCGCGCCGCTTCCCCAGGCCGAGAACACCGACTGGATGAGCGAGACCGCGTTCCCCTCCCCGTCGATCGCGACCAGCGCCGTCGTGTCGCCGTCGCCCCCGCCGCCCGCGGCCGCCCGCGCGGGAGCCCCGCCCGCGCGCAGCAGCGCCGCCGCGTCGAATCCCGTCGCGCGCGGGTCGCCCGCCTCGGCGTCGACCGCCGCGAACGCGTCCCGCAGCGCCTCGACCTGCGCGCCCGCGCCCCCGTCCGCGCGCGCCAGCCGCCGCAGCGCGAGCGCCGTCACGAGCCCGCGCGAGGGCGGCGGCTGCGTGTGCACGAGCGCGCCCCCGAACGCGACCGCCAGCGGCTGCGCCCACTCGGCGGGAGGCCGCCAGTCGTCCGGCGTGAAGGCGGCTCCGAGCCCGTTCAGCGTGGCCAGGCACGCCTCCGCGATCGGCCCCTCGTAGAACGCGCCCGCGCCGCCCTCCGCGAGCGCCCGCAGCGTCGCCGCCAGTTCGGGCTGGACGACGAGCTGGCCGCCGCCCCCGGCGACGTGCCCGAACGCGGCCTTGAACGCGCCCGCGGGGTAGACGCGCCCGCGCCCGACGCCCACGGCCCGCGCCAGCGCGCGCGAGGCGGGGAAGCCCTCCCGCGCGATCCGCTCCGCGTCCTCCAGCATGCGCGCCCAGGGCAGCCTGCCGTGGCGCTCGTGGAGCGCGCCCCAGCCAGCCACGCACCCGGGCGCGGTCACCGCCAGCGCGCCTGTGTCGGGGACGCCGCCCAGCGCGCGATAGGCGTCCGCGCTGGCGCTCGCGGGGGCGGGACCGGAGCTGTTCAGCGCCTCGACGGCCCCGCTCGCGGCGTCGTAGACCATCGCGAAGGCGTCCCCGCCGAGGTGGCTCATGTACGGCTGGACGACCGTGAGGACGGCCGCCATCGCGACCGCCGCGTCGGCGGCGCTCCCGCCGTCGAGCAGCGCCCGCTGGCCCGCCGCCGCCGCCAACGGGTGGTCGGCGATGACGCACGTGTTCGCGCCGCGCAGCGCTCCCCGCCGCGGCCCGTCGCCCCCCGCGGTCCCCTCGACGCCCTCGCGTCCGCCGCCCGCCGGCTGTTCGGTCACGCGCGCAGCAGCTTGAGGACGGCCTCGGCGTTGTCGGCGGCCTTCGCCCGCTTCCACACCTTCGTCAGCGTCCCCTCCGGCCCGACGACGAAGGTCGAGCGCGTCATGCCGATGCTCTTGCGCCCGTAGAGCGTCTTCTCGCCCCACGCGCCGTACTCGGTCGCGACCTTCGCGTCCTCGTCCACGAGCAGGGGGAAGGGCAACTCGTACTGCTCCCGGAACTTCGCGTGCGAGGCCGCCGTGTCCGTGGAGACGCCGAGCACGACCGCGCCCTCCGCGCCGATCGCCTCGTGCTGGTCGCGGAAGCCGCAGGCCTGCTTCGTGCAGCCCGGCGTGTTGTCGCGCGGGTAGAAGTAGAGCACGACCGTGCGCCCGCGGTAGTCCGCCAGCCGGTGCGTGTTCCCGTCCTGGTCCTGCAGTTCGAAGTCCGGGGGCGTGTCGCCCGCTTCCAGAGTGATCGCCATCGTCGCCTCCCGTGCGATTCGTCCTCGTGGGTTCGTTGCCCGCTACCGGATCACGCCCGAGACGCGCTCGGGGTGGATGCGCAGGATCACGCGCCGCTGCGCCTCCAGCCAGGCGGGCAGGTCCTCCGGCTCGGTGAAGCCCGAGCCCTTGATGTTCTCGAACACGAGGTGCGTGGCGTGCTCCAGCCCCTCGCGCTCGATCTCGCAGCGCCCCTCGACCGTCACGAAGTTGAACGGGGCCGCGTCGTTGAACACCGTGATCGTCACGCGCGGGTCGTTCTCCAGCGTGCGCACCTTCAGCGTGGGCGCGGTCGTGCTCACGACGAGCGTGTCGTCCTCGCGCGCGTACGCCACCACCGAGCTGCTGGGCTGGCCGCTTTTCCGCACCGTCGTGATGACGGCCCAGCGGTTCTCGCTCACGAACCGGTCGAATGCTTCCGTCCCAATCATCCGCGCCTCCTTCGGCACTGTGGATGGCCCTATTCTCCCCGAAGCGGCGGGCGCCGGTCACGCGGCGGCCCGCCGCCCTACAATAGGCCGCGCATTTCCGGCGCGGGGAGGCGTCATGTCCCAGCTTCCGGCCTTCACCCTCAGCGACGGCGGCGGGCGCGAGCGCGCCTTCCCCAGCGGCCGCCCCGCCCTGCTCGCCTTCGTGAAGGAGGATTGCCCCACCTGCGGCCTCTCCATGCCCCTCATCGAGGCCGCCCACGCGGCCTTCGGCGAGGCCGTCGACGTGCTCGCCATCGGCCAGGAGGCGGAAGGCAACGCTGTCCTCGTCGAGCGCCACGGCCTCACCGCGCCCATGCTCGACGACAGCGATCTGCACGCCTCCTACGCCTACGACCTCGACACCGTGCCCACCCTCATCCTCGCCGGCCCCGAGGGCGAGGAGCGCAGGCGCTTCATCGGCTTCGGGCGCGAGGACTGGCAAGCGCTCTTCGGCGAACTGGCCGCCATCGCGGGCGTGGAGGCGCCCGACCCCGGCTGGGACGCCTACCCCGACTCGCGCCCCGGCTGCGGCTCCCGCTCGGTCGAGCCCGGCATCGCCGAGCGCCTCGCCGCCGAGGCCGAGGGCAGCCCCCTGCGCGCCCGCCGCATCGACGTCGGCATGGGCGACGACCTGCACGAGTTCCTCTTCGACCAGGGCCTCACCGACGGCCTCCCCGTCGTCCCGCCCACGCCCGAGCGCGTGATGCGGATGCTGGAAGGCACGACCCGCGACGCGCAGGACCTCGTCGCCGTCGTTCCCCCGAACATGGCCCCCGCGACCGTCGAGAAGGTCGCCATCAACGCCGTCATGGCGGGCTGCAAGCCCGAGTACCTGCCCGTCGTCATCACCGCCATCGAGGCCTGCGTGAGCGAGGAGTTCAACGCCCACGGCGTCTGGGCGACGACGATGGGCGCGGCCCCCGCGATCGTCGTGAACGGCCCCATCCGCCACCACATCGGCATGAACATGCGCCTCGGCGCGCTCGGCCAGGGCAACCGCGCCAACGCCGCCATCGGGCGCGCCGTGCGCCTCGTCATGCGCAACGTGGGCGGCGCGAAGCCCGGCGGCACCGAGCGCTCCACCCTCGGCACGCCCATGAAGTACACCCTCGCCTTCGCCGAGTGGGAGGAGCGCAGCCCCTGGGAACCGATGCACGTCGAAAAGGGCTTCGACGCCGGGGACAGCGTCGTCACCGTCTTCCCCGCGACCAGCGGCCCCCAGCTCATGGTCGACCAGACGGCGCGCACGGCGCGCTCCCTCACCGGCATCCTCGGCCTCACGATGGCCGCCGTCGGCAACCCGCGCACGCCCACCGGCCACGTCCTCTTCGTCGTCTGCCCCGAGCACGCCGACACCATCTGGCGCGACCGCTGGAGCAAGGCGCAGGTGCGCGACCACATCATCGACGTGACGAGCATGCCCCTGCGCGAGCGCCTCGCGACCGCCGACGCGGGCGGCATCGAGCCCTCCCAGTTCGGCCCCGACGGCCCCACGGAGGAGCAGCTGGACAAGCTGTACTCGAAGTTCCGCGCGCCGGAGTTCATCCACATGGTCGTGGCCGGCAGCGAGGCGGGGAAGTTCTCCGCCGTCCTCGGCGGCTGGGCCAGTTTGCCCGTCAGCCGCAAGATCGAAAACATCCCGTAACGTGCGCCGCTGGCCCCTTCGCCCGCCGCGTTCTACGCTGGATCAGGAGGGTCGCCCCGACTGACGCGAGGCGCGGCCCCGGAGGGAGCGCGCGATGAACGGCGCCATCGGTCCCGGCAGCGAGGGCATGAACCTGGAGCACATCAAGACGTGCGTCCGCTGCGGCCTCCGCTACGACTGGCGGCGCTCCTCCAGCGCCTCCCTCAAGATGACCTACTGCAGCCACCTCTGCGAGGCGGGCGACCTCGGCTTCACCCTCGAAGCGCTGCTCCACGCGCAGCCCGCCTCCGCCGAGGCCGAAGCCTCCGAGCCCGAGACCGCCGCCATCTAGCGCCAGCCCCGCCCGCTACGTGACCAGCGGCGTGTCCTCGCGATTCGCCCACTCGTACATCGACCCGTCGTAGACGCGCACGTCGTCATAGCCCAGCAGCGTCAGCGCGAAGGCCGTGTGCGCGGCGCGGATGCCGCCCTGGCAGTAGGTGATCGTGCGCGCGCCGTCCGCCACGCCCGCCGCCTCCAGCCGCGCCCGCATCTCCTCCGCGGGCAGGAAGCGCCGCGTGTCCGTGCGCTCCACCAGGTCCGTCCACTCCAGGTGGCGCGCCCCCGGCACGTGCCCCACGCGCTTGTTCCCGCGCGCGTTCGCGCCGTCCCACTCGCCGTCGCTGCGCACGTCGAGCACCGTGCAGGCGTCCGAATCGTGCTCCGCCAGCAGGTCCGCCGCGCTCGCGTGCAGCGACGGAACCGCGCGCGCCTCGAACGTGCGCGCCTCCGGACGCGTCCCGTGGAACGTGACCGGACGCCCCTCCGTGAGCCAGCGGTGCCAGCCGCCGTTGAGCACCTTCGCCTTCGCGTGGCCGTAGTAGTTGAGCGCCCACCAGAGCCGCGCCGCCACGAGCGCGTTGTTGTCGTCGTAGGCCACGACCGTCGTCTCCGCGTCCACGCCGAGGCCGCCCATGAGCGCCGCGAACTCGTCCGGCGGCATCACGAACATGCCCGCGCCGCCCTCGCGCTCGCCCCGCTCCTTGATGTAGTAGTGGACGGGCAGGTGGACCGCCCCCGGCACGTGCGCGCGCCGGTACGCCTCCAGCGTCGCGCAGTCGATGACGCGCACCTGCGGGTCGTCCGCGTGTTCCGCGAGCCAGTCCGGCTCGGCCAGCAACTCCGGTCGTGCGTACGGCATCGCTCCCCCCTCGCGCGCAAGCTCGCGCAGAGGGTAGCCCAGCGCCCCCCGCCCCGCTACGCGCCTCAGCAGGAGAAGGGGTAGAGGTTCCAGGTGGCGGCGATGGACTTGTTCCGGTTCATGTAGACGCTGATGGACCGGGACGTGCTCGTCGAGTCGCCGGACCAGCGCTTGAACGTGTAGCGCGTGCCCAGGACGCACTTGCTCGCGGGCGCGGAGGCCGACGCGTAGGTGTAGGCCCCATACGATCCCGACCCGCTCCCGCCCGTAACCGTCAGCGTGAACATCAGCCGCTCGAAGTTGGCCGTCACCGTCATGGTCACGCTCACCGTGACGCGCGAGGACTTATAGGTCGTGCAGCTGCCCTGCACAATCGCGCTTTCGTCCACGATCTCGGCGCTGGCGAAGGAAGTGCTCCAGCCGGTGAAGCAGTAGCCGGTGGAGGCGTTGGCCCAGATCGAGACCTTCGTTCCGCAGTCAACGACCGACGTCCCCGGCCCCGCCGTTCCGCCGCTCCCGTAGTTGACCGTGAGGGTGCACTTCTTCTTCGAGAAGGTGGCGGTCACGCTGGTACCCGAATTGACGGTGACCGTGCAGGTGGCCCCGGAGGTAGTGGTGCAGCCGGACCAACTGGTGAAGTTGGAGTCCGAGTTGGGAACGGCCGTCAGCGTGGTGGAGGTCCCGCAGTACACGGACGTAGTGCCAGTGACACTCCCCGATCCCGTGCCCGCGGTGCTCACGGACACCGTACACGTCGGCTTCAGGGTGAAGGTGGCGGTGACGCTAGCGCCCGAGTTGACGGTGACCGTGCAGTTCGCGCCCGAGGTGCTGGTACAGCCGGACCAACTGGTGAAGTTGGAGTTCGAGTTGGGGACAGCCGTCAGCGTCGTGGATGTCCCGCACGGTACGGATGTCGTTCCGGTGACGGTCCCCGAGCCTGTGCCTGCCGTACTCACCGATACCGCGCACTGCTTCAGGGTGAAGGTGGCGGTGACGCTGGCGCCGGAATTCACCGTCACCGTGCAACTCGCGCC
Organism: Tepidiformaceae bacterium; assembly: GCA_963664025.2. Taxonomy (GTDB): domain Bacteria; phylum Chloroflexota; class Dehalococcoidia; order Tepidiformales; family Tepidiformaceae; genus UBA2991. The sequence continues at coordinate 1,273,713 of OY760861.2, forward strand.
CGACGTACTGGTACAGCCCGACCAACTGGTGAAGGTAGAGTTCGAGTTGGGCACGGCCGTAAGAGTAGTGGATGTTCCGCAGTAACCCGATGTGATTCCGGTAACGCTCCCTGAACCTGTGCCAGCGGTGCTGACCGCCACTGTACACGTTGGCTTCAGGGTGAAGGTGGCGGTGACGCTCGCACCCGAGTTCATCGTGACTGTGCAACTTGCGCCTGACGTGCTGGCGCAGCCCGACCAACTGGTGAAGGTAGAGTTCGAGTTAGGAACGGCCGTAAGCGTCGTGGAGGCTCCGCACGTCCCGGATGTGATTCCAGAGACGCTGCCCGAGCCGGTTCCCGCTGTGCTCACCGTCACCGCGCATTGGTCCAGAGTGAAGGTGGCGGTAACACTCGTGCCTGAGTTCACCGTTACGGTACAGACTGCCCCGGAGATGCTGGTGCAGCCGGACCAACTGGTGAAGGTGGAGTTCGAGTTGGGGACCGCCGTTAGTGTCGTCGAGGTTCCGCACGGCACGGACGTAGTACCCGTGACGGTCCCCGATCCAGTGCCCGCCGTATTGACCGTGGCCGTGCAATTCTTCTTCGCGAAGGTGGCCTCCACGTTCTTAGCTGCGCCCATTGTTACCGTGCAGGTTACCGTCGTCGCCGTGGAGCAATCGGTCGCTGTTGTGCCGGTGCCGCCACTGCCCCCAGTTACGGTCCAACTGCTGAGTCTGTAGGTGTCGTCCGATGGCTTCGCCGTGAGGGTCACGGTCGTGCCGGCAAGGAAACGTCTCGAGCAGTCGACATCCTTTCCGCCGACCTTGCAGACGACGCTCCCGCCCGTCCCCCAAGTAACTTTCAGGCCATGCGCAGTTGAGAACACAGGCGTCACCGTCTTGTCCGCATCCATCGTGACAGCGCAGGTGCCCTTTGTCCCGTACCCGTCAATCGAGCTCGACTTGCACCCGGTCCAGCCAGTCAGGAGAGAAATCGGCGATGCCGTAGCCTCCAGCGTCAAGTCCCCACCACCCGCATAGTAGCCAGTACGTGTGTCGGACACGGTACGCTTCAGTGTAGCCTCCTCCTCGGCCTTCTTTTGTGCCTGCTCCTTCTTCGACAAGGTTGACCAGTTCGGCACACGCCCCTTCAGCTGATCTTCAGTCAAAGTTGGCGTGATGGCGACCGCCACTCCTCCAGTTTCAATCTTAATGGTCAAGTTTCGCAGTCTAGGGCATTTCCAGCCGTAGTCAGACGGACTAACAGCTGGTGTGATAATGACCTCTTTGGACAGATCACTGTCAGATCTCGAGGAAATTTTCCATCCCCATATCGAGGAGGGGACGCACCAATAATCACTGGAACCAATCCCAAGGTTGGAGTTTTTCGTATTCTCGTTCCTGTAGTCTATACCAGTTTGATGGAGGTGAGGACCTCCATTTGGGCAGTCATTGTCAACTATATGTGGGTGATTTTTATGAATATCCTCATAGTAATCCTGAACGCTTTTCGGAACCTTCCCGGAGGTAACCAGATCTTTGAGAAAGTAGTTATCGTAGTATGGGACAGCTATATCCCCAACTTTATTCGAGGATTTAGCACTAGAAAGATCAGAGAGTTTCCATGTCGTACCGTTAGAAATACTAGGCACTACATGGGTATAAGTTATCTTAGAAACAGAAGCACCTGCAGGGTCAATAACGGCACCAGTAACGCCCTTACAACCACTAGTTTTGTGGATAAAAACAATTTCCAAATCTGCCCCTTTCTGGTTGGAATTCCGGAAAACTGCGTGGACTGGTTCTGTGACGCAGGGAAGGCTATGGTCGTTTGGATCTTGGCACCGGATCAAACTCTTTCCGCTGGGGACGATATCAAGAGAAGAAGACTGCGGGCCGTGCCACCCTGTCGTGAGGAGTATCTCAGAAAAAGTGCCACCGGAGTTAATCTGAACACCGGAAAGGACGTCCCACTCGTAGTCTGCGTTTTGGGCCTCTACGTCAAGGGGCTGGATTTTCGGCGCGAAGATATAGAGTCCGAAGATGACGAGTGTGCACAACACTCCGAAGAGATATGCCAAGATCTTCATCGTCACTTCTCCTTGTACAGGCTGCGTGTGATTGCGATTGCTGCGTCGATATTCGCACCGCTTATTGTTTTATCAAAACCAATAACTATATACTCAATCCCAGTGGAATTATCTTGTATTCTAACTAGGATCGGGTAGTAATTAGTACTTTTAGGGCTATACATGAGGTACGCGGCAAATCCGTCAATAATACGTGTTTCAAGTATGTAATTCTTCGTGTCTGCAGTTGTCGAACTCCATCGACCACCGACGGTGTGAGTTTTAACTATGAACACTTCAAGGGCGAGGTTTCCTTTGGAGTTATAGTACAGTGAATTTATGCCATATTCTCCCTCAAAATTTGCCCTAGCAGATCTGAGTACCCAGCTCTGTGGCACATTGGGTTTCTTCCAGAGAGGGTGACGCTGCACTTCTTCTATGACATCTGTTTCGTCTCCACTAGTCCTTGTCAGGTGAGACGGCTGCTCAACTGCTCCCGTCCATCCATCAGGTACCAGAAGCCACGGCCCGTGCCGCACTGGCGCGGTGATGCTTGGGCTCTGGATATTCGGAGGTGCCCACTGATAGGTGCGAACCGTGTTCGCCGCCGGGATTGCCCCAGTCCCGCAGCCCGTCACGCTGTAGGTCACCCACTTCACGCCAATCTGCTTTGCCCCCGCTACCGCTGGTGAGACCGACGTGACCGCAAATCGCACCCAGCAGGTCGCGCTCTCGCGCCACTCGAATACGTCGCCCACCTTCACCTTGCCGTAGAATGTCGCCCGCGAGGTGCCGTCCGCATCCGTCTCGTGGATCTTCAGCTTCTCCGTGTTCCCGTTGCGCAGGTCCTCGTACGTCGTGACGACTGTGTTGGCCTCCGCGCCCGCCCCCGAGCCGGTCGCCTTCTTCATGAAGGCGTAGCTGCCCGCCGTCGACACCGCCCCGGTCGTGTCGAGATTGTTGTAGCGGAATGCCGTCGGGGCAGGGGTGGGCGTCGGGGTCGGCGTCGGCGTCGGGGTGGGCGTTGGCGTCGGAGTCGGCGTCGGCGTCGGCGCGGGCTCCAGGAAGCGGATCGTCTGCGACTTCAGGTACTGCGTGGCCCCGCCCGACGTCACCGCCACGAACACCTTCGCCTTGTAGCGCGTCCCCTTCACCAGGTTCGGGATCTGGTAGCTGCTCGCGCTCGACGAGTAGAAGACCTTGCTCAGCTTGCCCGACCAGTCGTCCAGCGGCTCCGTGCCCGTCGTGCGCCAGCGCACCTCCGAGTAGGAGAAGGTCGCGCCCGTGGGCACGGTGAAGCTCCACGTCACCAGGCCCGTGTTCGTCACGGTCATGTCCGGGTTCGCGAAGCGGATCGTCGGCGACTTGAGGTACTGCGTCTTCCCGCCCGACGTCACGGCCACGAACACCTTGGCCTTGTAGCGCGTCCCCGGCAGGAGGTTGGGGATCTGGTAGGAGTTCGCGCTGGCCGAGTAGAAGACCTGGTTCTTCTTCCCCGACCAGTCGTTCAGCGGCTCGCTCGCCGTCGTGCGCCAGCGCACCTCGGAGTAGGAGAACGTCGCGCCCGCCGGCAAGGTGAAGCTCCAGGTGACCAGACCCGTGTTGCTGACGGTGATCGTGACCGCCGCTGCCGCTTCCGCCTCTTCCTCCGCCGTCGGTGTCGCGCTCGCCTCCGTCGGCGTCGCGTGGGCGACCGGCTCCTTCGTCGGGTCGGAGGCCACGGCGGGCGCGCTCCCGCGCGTCGCGCCGACGACCGTCATGGCGATGACGCCCGCCAGCGCCAGCGCCGTCAGCGCCATGAGCCACGTCTGCCGTTGTCGCGCCCGCGTCATTGCCACCAAACTTTCAGACTAATCCTGTTCTTGATCAAAGAATGGACCAATCTTATCAGGAGTATAGCACTACCTTTCAGGGGAATCTACGGCCTGCCAGCGCCCTCAGACCGCGATGGTCCCCCGCAGGACCGTGACGGCGGAGCCGGCGATGCGCACGGTGGCGGGCTCGTCGCCGTCGCCGTCCACCTCGACCTCGACCAGCCCCGGGCGGCCCATGATGTGGCCCTGCTCGACCGTGTAGGCGGGCTCGCGCAGGAGGCCGTGGTGCCACAGGTAGGCCGCCATCGCGCCCGTCGCGCTGCCCGTCACGGGGTCCTCGGTGACGCCGGAGGAGGGGCCGAAGTGGCGCGAGTGCGCGCGGTTGGCGGCGTCGTACGTCTCCAGCGCGAACACGTGCGTGCTGAAGTAGTGGCCCACCGTCTCCAGGTCGCTCAGGTGCTGGAGGTCGGGCCGCAGCCGTTCGAGCACGGCCAGCGAGCGCACGGGCACCATCGCCTGGGGCGTGCCCGTGCTCACCACCTGCACGGGCGCGCCGTTGAGCATGTCCGACGCCGGAATGCCGAGCGCCTGCGCGTAGACGTTGCGGTCGAGCCGCCGCAGGAACTCCGGCGGGGCCTGCGTCATCACCGTGCGCACGCGCCCGTCGTCCGTGCGCTCCACGTCCACGGGCAGCACGCCGATGCTCAGTTCCTGCACGACGCGGCGCGGCCCCTGGCCCAGCTCGATGCGCCCCTCCTCGACGAGCGTGTGCATCGTCGCGATGGTGGGGTGTCCCGCCAGCGGGATCTCCTTCTTCGGGGTGAAGAAGCGCGCGCGGATGTCGGCCACGTCCGAGGGCGTCACGAACGAGGTCTCGCTCAGGTTCAGTTCGCGCGCGATGGCCTGCATCTGCGCGTCGCTGAGGCCCTCCGCGCGCGTGATCACGCCGCAGGGGTTGCCCGCGTAGCGCTCGTTCGTGAAGGCGTCGACGATCTTGACCTCGTACTCAGGCATGGCGGCAGCGTAGCATCCGCTCATGTCCGTTCAAGAGCACGACCCCCTCGCCGCGCGCATCGGCGACCTCCTGCTGGCGAAAGGCGCGCGCGTCGCCGTCGCCGAAAGCACCGCCGGGGGCCTCATCTCCGCGCGGCTGATCAGCGTCGCCGGAGCCTCGAAGTGGTTCGAGCGCGGCCTCGTCGCCTACTCGATGACCTCCAAGCCGGACACGCTCGGCGTCGAACTCGCCTTCCTGCGCGAACACGGCGCGGTCAGCCCCGTGGCCGTCGCCGCCATCGCCGGGGCCGTGCGCGAGCAGGCGGGCGTCGAGTACGTCATCGCCGAGAGCGGCATGGCGGGGCCCATCGCGGGCCGTTCGGCCAAGCCCATCGGCGGCGTCGCCTTCGCCCTCGCCGGTCCCGACGGCGCGGTCAGCGAGGAGGCGCGCTTCGAGGGCTCGCGCGTCGCCATCATGGAGCAGATCGCCGAGCACGCCCTGGGGATGCTGGTGAAAGCGCTCGACTCTGGCGCCTAACCCGCCGCTGGGGGAAGGTGAAGCCTCCCACCCGCGCAGCCAGCGCGAGCAAGGAGCCTTCCCATGCCCGCCCCCGACCTCGATACCGTCGTCTCCCTCGCGAAGCGCCGCGGCTTCGTCTTCCCCTCCGCCGAGATCTACGGCGGCTTCGCCAACACCTACGACTACGGCCCCCTCGGGACCGAGCTGAAGCGCAACATCCGCGACGCCTGGTGGCGCGCCATGGTGCGCGAGCGCGACGACGTCGTCGGCCTCGACGCGGCCATGCTCACGAACCCCGAAGTCTGGGTCGCGAGCGGCCACACGGAGACGTTTCACGACCCGCTGGTCGACTGCAAGGCCTGCCGCAAGCGCTTCCGCCCCGACCACATCGACGAGGGCGAATACGGCGAGGTGGAGCGCGACGAGGCGGGCGCGCCGCGCTGCCCCGCGTGCGGCGGCGAACTGACGGAGCCGCGCCTCTTCAACCTCATGTTCCGCACGGAGGTGGGCAGCGTCGTGGGCGAGGGCGCGACCGCCTACCTGCCGCCGGAGACGGCGCAGGGCATGTTCGTGAACTTCGAGAACGTGCGCGCCTCCATGCGCCGCAAGCTCCCCTTCGGCATCGCCCAGACGCGCGTCAGCTTCCGCAACGAGATCACGCCCGGGCGCTTCGTCTTCCGCACGCTCGAGTTCGAGCAGATGGAGATGGAGTACTTCTGCCGCCCCACGGACGCCGCCGAGTGGCATCGCTACTGGATCGACGAGCGCCAGCGCTGGTACGCGGAGACGATCGGCATCGACCCCGCGCGCCTGCGCATCCGCGCGCACGCGCCGGAGGAGCTTTCGCACTACAGCGCGGGCACGAGCGACATCGAGTACGAGTTCCCCTGGGGCTGGGGCGAACTGGAGGGCATCGCCAACCGCACGGACTACGACCTGAAGGCGCACGCCGCCCACAGCGGCCAGGACCTGAGCTACTTCGACGAGGAGTCGCGCGAGCGCTTCACGCCCTACGTGATCGAGCCCGCCGCCGGGCTCACGCGCACGCTCGCCGTGGCCCTGCTCGAAAGCTACACCGCCGAGCCCGACGAGAAGGGCGACGAGCGCGTGGTGCTGAAGCTGCCCGCCGCCATCGCGCCCATCAAGGCGGCCGTGCTGCCCCTCTCGAAGAAGCCCACGCTCACGCCCACGGCGAAGCGCGTCCACGCCCTCATCCGCTCGCACTGGATGACGCAGTACGACGAGACGCAGTCGATCGGGCGCCGCTACCGCCGCCAGGACGAGATCGGCACGCCCCTCTGCGTGACCGTCGATTTCGACACGCTGGAGGACGAGGCCGTGACCATCCGCGAGCGGGACACGCAGGCGCAGGTGCGCGTCCCCATCGCCAACCTCGTCGAGGCCCTCGCCGACCGCCTCCCCGGCGTGCGCTAGCTGGCCGCGTAGGCGCGGCAGGCGATGGCGCGGCCCAGGTCGTCGATCGACTCGCGCAACATGCGCTGCAGGACCGCCTGCTCCTCCGGCGTCTCGCCGAGGAGCGCCCGCGCGCGGTCGAGCGTGTCCTGCTCGACGCGGTAGCCGGGGAAGAGGCCGCCGTAGAACACCGTCGCGAACTCGCGGTCGCGCTCCGCGAAGATGCCGCCCGCCTGCCCGAAGAAGGCGTCCACGTAGGGGGCGAGCAGGTCCGCCTGGTGCGTCCAGTTGAAGCCGCTCATGGCCGCCTGGTTCAGGTAGCGCGAGCCGTAGCCCTCGCCCGTGAAGCGCGCCCACGCCTCCGCCTTCACGTCCCCGTCCGGCGCGGCCGTGCCGCAGCGCAACTGCGCCCGCTGGCCGCGGTCGGAGGGGTCGCGCGCGGCCTCGGCGGCGACGCGCTCCGCCGCCCCCGGCAGCCCGAAGGCGACGTGGCGCGCGGCCACGCTCCAGCGCATGTCCTGGTCCATCTTGAAGCCGGGCGCGGACTCCTCGCCGTCCGCCAGCCGCCCCGCGTAGGCGAGGTCGTCCGCGTTCACGGCGAAGCCGACGAGCGCGCGCGCCCAGATGATGCGCGTGTCCTCGTCCGGCGCGGCCAGCAGCCCCTCGCGCGCCGTCTCGAACAGCAGGTGCGCCTCCGCGTCGCGCCGGTCGGCGGGCGCGTAGCGCCCCTGCGCGTTGGCCGCGTGCCCGAGCACCGAATCGACCAGCTCGGTGTTGCGCTCGAACCCGATCTTCTCCCGCACGATCGCGAGGAAGTCCGTCGACTTGAGCTGCTGGTCGCGCACCATGCTCCAGAGCGTCGACCAGAGTTGCTGGCGCAGCAGGTCGTCGCCGACGCGCTCGATGTGCTCGCGCGCCCAGGCGACGGACTCGTCGTCGAGCGCGATCTTGGCGTAGGCGTGGTCGTTGAAGTTGGGGTAGACGAGCGCCGGACGCGCCCGCCCGCGCGCCGCTTCGATCTCCGTGCGCTCGCCCTCCAGCACGGTGGGCGCCGGCTCGATGGCGGTGGCCGCGCCGTCGTCCGTGAGCAGCCCGATCTCCAGCGTGTGCGGGCGGATGGTGGGGTAGTCCGCCGGAGCCGTCTGGCTCAGTTCGAGGCGCGTCAGGCGCTCGCCGTCGCTCTCCCACTCCGCCCGGATCGTGTTCAGCGAGGAGGTCTCCAGCCAGAGGCGCGACCACTCGCCCAGGTCGCGCCCGCTCCCCTCCTCCAGCGACCCGAGGAAGTCGCGCAGCGAGGCGTTGCCGTAGTCGTAGGTGCGGAAGTAGCGCCGCATCCCCTCGCGGAACCCGTCCAGCCCGATCGTCGCCACGAGCTGCTTCAGCACGGACGCGCCCTTGCCGTAGGTGATGCCGTCGAAGTTCAGGAACGTCTCGTCCGTGTCGCGCACGGTCCCCGCGATGGGGTGCGTCGTGACGAGCTGGTCCTGGCGGTAGGCCCAGTTCTTGATGCCGTTGTTGAAGTCCTGCCAGCCCGACTGGAAGCGCGTCGCCCCCTCCATCGCGAGGTAGGACATGTAGGTGGCGAAGCTCTCGTTCAGCCAGAGGTCGTTCCACCAGCGCATCGTCACGAGGTTGCCGAACCACATGTGCGCCATCTCGTGCAGGATCACCTCCGCCCGCCGCCGCCGCTGGTTCTCCGTGGGCGGATCGCGGTAGACCATCGACTCGTTGAAGGTGACCGCGCCCACGTTCTCCATCGCCCCGTGGTTGAACTCGGGCACGAAGATCTGGTCGTACTTGCCGAAGGCGTAGGGGTAGTCGAAGAACTCCCCGAAGAAGTCCAGCCCCTGCCGCGTGATCGTGAACAGTTCGTCCGTGTCCAGGTACTGCGCCATCGACTTGCGGCAGAGCAGCCCCAGGGGGATGCCCGCGTGCTCGTCCGCGGCCACGTGGTAGGGCCCCGCGATGAGCGCGAACAGGTAGGTGCTGAAGGGCGGCGTCTCCTCGTACTCGCGCCGGATGCGCCCGTCCGCCTGCGGCTCCGCCGCGGCCTCGCGCGCGTTCGCCGTCAGCGTCCACTCCGCCGGGGCCGTCACCGTCAGCCGGTAGCGCGCCTTGATGTCGGGCTGGTCGAAGCAGGGGAACAGCCGGTGCGCGTCGAACGGCTCGAAGTTCGTGTACAGGTACTCCTCGCCGTCCTCCGGGTCGATGAACTGGTGGATGCCGTCGCCGCCGTGGTCGTAGTCGTTCTCGTACTCGATGCGGAGCGTGTTGCGCGGGCCCAGCGCCGAGGCCGGCAGCGTCAGCTTGCGCCCCAGCCAGGCGAAGGGCGGCTCGGCGCCGTTCAGTTCCAGCCGGTCGATGCGCTTCCCCCGGAAGTTGAGCGTGACGTCGCCCGCGCCCTCGAGGGCGAACGCGATCGTGACCGCGCCCCGGTAGGTGGGCGCGCCCTTCGACAGGTCGAGTTCCAGTTCGTAGCGGCAATCGGAGACGCGCTCCGCCCGCGCCGAGGCGTCCGCCTCGGTGAGGATGTCGCGTTCCTGGGTGGGGATGGGCTCGGTCACGGCGTTCCTCGCTTCCCGTCGTTCCGTCGTTCCGTCGTTCTCGTTCGTACGTGGCGGTGAAGCGCCTAGGCTACCGCCCCGCGCGCGCACGGTCAGGCGGGGCGCTTTGGCCCGCTTTCGAGACGCGCGGTACAATCCGGCAAGCCCAGCCCGAGGTGTCCCGCCCCATGCCCACCAGCGACGTTGCCGAGGCGCTCGTCACCGCCATCAACTACGACCGCTTCGACGAGATCCAGGCGCTGCACGCGCCGGGCGTCGTCTTCCACTCGTTCCGCGGCCCCATGCTGCGCGACAGCGTGGCCGTGCGCGACTTCCACCACGAACTGCTCGAACGCTACGCCGACTGCGCCTACACCGAGGCGGAGACGGTCGAGGACAAGGACGCCGTCGCCCTGCGCGCCACCATCGAGGCCAAGGGCTACGACTGGCGCGCCTTCCGCCAGCGCGTGCTCGACATCTCCCGCGTTGAGGACGGCCTCATCGCCGACCGCCGCCTCTACGGCATGATGCGCGACATCGAGCTCGACAAGCCCGCGCTCGCCGCCATGGATGACGCCGCCGCCTTCCGGGGCGGCTCCGCGCGCGCCACCAGGCGGCTCGTGCGCGGCCTCTACGAGCAGCTCATCGCGGGCGAGCGCGAGGAGGCCGCCGCCTCCCTCGACGAGAACGTGACCCTCATCGATTCCGTCTACGGCATCGTCTCCGGCATCGATGCCGTGCTCGACCTGCTGGAGGCGACGCCCCGGCCCGCCTTCGGCTACCCGCGCCTGACCGCCGTCGTCGCGGGCGAGCAGGACGCCGCCGTCGAGATCGCGATCGACCCCGCCCGCCCCCGCATCGCCGACTGGGTGCGCATCGTCGAGGGCAAGGCGCGCGTCATCGAGCGGCACTGGATGCTCCGCGAAATCGGCGTCAATCCCTTCGTCGAGTACAGCCGCGACCGGCACCGCCGCCAGGTGATCCTGCCGAAATAGCCCATCCGCACATCCCCCACCCGGACCCAAAGGAGCGCCCGCATGGCCACCATGTACTACGACGACGACGCCGACCTGGACCTGCTGAAGGACCGCAAGATCGCGGTCATCGGCTTCGGCTCGCAGGGCCACGCCCACGCCCTCAACCTGCACGATTCCGGCCTCGACGTGCGCGTCGGCCTCTATCCCGGCTCGCGCTCGTGGAGTTCCGTGGAGGAATCGGGCCTGCGCGTCGGCACCGTCGAGGACGTCTCGCGCGAGGCGGACATCATCATGGTGCTCATCCCCGACCACCTCCAGCGCAGCGTCTACGAGAAGGCGATCGAGCCGGGCCTGGCCGAGGGCAAGATGCTCATGTTCGCCCACGGCTTCAACATCCACTTCCAGCAGATCGACCCGCCCGACTTCGTCGACGTGACGATGATCGCGCCCAAGGGCCCCGGCCACCTCGTGCGCCGCGTCTTCACCGAGGGCGGCGGCGTGCCCTGCCTCCTCGCCGTCCACCAGGACTCCAGCGAGGTCGCCAAACAGGTCGCCCTCGCCTACGCCAAGGGCATCGGCGGCACCCGCGGCGGCGTCCTCGAAACCACCTTCCTCGAAGAGACCGAGACCGACCTCTTCGGCGAGCAGGTCATCCTCTGCGGCGGCCTCTCCGCCCTCATCAAGGCCTCCTTCGAGACGCTCGTCGAGGCTGGCTACCAGCCCGAGAGCGCCTTCTTCGAGACCATGCACGAACTCAAGCTCATCGTGGACCTCATCTACGAGGGCGGCCTCGCGCGCATGCGCTACTCCGTCAGCGACACCGCCGAGTACGGCGACTACAGCCGCGGCCCCCGCATCATCACCGACGAGACCCGCGCCGAAATGCGCCGCATCCTCGACGAGATCCAGACGGGCAAATTCGCCAAGGAGTTCATCCTGGAGAACATGTCCGGCCGCTCCAGCTTCCTCGCCATGCGCCGCCGCGACGCCAACCACCAGGTCGAGCAAGTCGGCGCCGAGATGCGCGGCATGATGTCCTGGCTCAACCAGGACGGCTAGGCGGCCCGCTCCCTCAGCAGGAGAAGGGGTAGAGGTTCCAGGTGGCGGCGATGGACTTGTTGCGGTTCATGTAGACGCTGATGGACCGGGACGTGCTCGTCGAGTCGCCGGACCAGCGCTTGAACGTGTAGAGGGTGCCAAAGACGCACTTGCTCGCGGGCGCGGAAGCCGACGCGTAGGTGTAGGCCCCATACGAGCCCGACCCGCTCCCGCCCGTAACCGTCAGCGTGAACATCAGCCGCTCGAAGCTGGCCGTCACCGTCATGGTCACGCTCACCGTGACGCGCGAGGACTTGTAGGTGGTGCAGCTGGCATCGCCGACGACGCTTTCGTCCACGATCTCGGCGCTGGCGAAGGAGCTGGTCCAGCCGGTGAAGCAGTAGCCGGTGGAGGCGTTGGCCCAGATCGAGACCTTCGTTCCGCAGTCAACGACCGACGTCCCCGGCCCCGCCGTTCCGCCCGTCCCCGCATTGACCGTCAGCGTGCACTTCTTCTTCGAGAAGGTGGCGGTCACGCTCTTGTTGGCGTTCATCGTGACGCTGCAGGTGGAACTCTTGCCGCTGCAGGCCCCGCCCCAGCCGTCGAAGGTGTGCGTGGCGCTGTTCCAGGTGGCCGTCAGCGTCACCGACGAGCCGGACTTGTACGTCCCGCCCGATGGCGTGACGGACCCGGTACCGCTCGGCGTCACGGTGAGCGTGTAGCCCTGCACGAAGTAGGCCGTCACCGTGATGTCGGTGGTCAGGCTCGAATAGCTGACGGCGCCAGTCGACTGGCAGTTGCCGGACGCCGGCGCCGTCGTGCCGAGGGAGGCGTGCCAGTGGCTGAAGCAGTGGCCGCTGCTCGCCGTCCCCGTGGCGGACGCACTCTGGCCGCAATTCACGATCTGGGTCGGCGTGACCGACCCCCCGCCGGACACTTTCGTCGTCAGGGTGCACTTCTTGACCGAGAAGGCGGCGGACGCGCTCTTGTTCGAGGTCATGGTGACGGAGCAGGTCTCGTTCTTGTGGGTACAGGCCCCGGACCAGCCGTCGAACTGGTGCGTGGTCTTGTTCCAGTTCGCCTTGACGTTGACCGTCGTGCCGTGGTTGTAGGTGTTGGTCCCGCTGGGGCTGACGCTGCCCCCGCCCGTCGCCGATGTTGTCAGTGTGTGCCGCTTGAGCGCGAAGGCGAGGAACACAGTCTTTTGTGGGCCCGCATTCACCGTCACCGTACAGACCTTGTCGGAGACGCTGTCGCAGCTCGACCAACTCGAAAAGGCGGAGGTCGAACTGGGTATGGCCGTCAGCACGGCGGATGTTCCGCAGTTCACGGTCGTGCTCCCGCTGTAGCCCCCTGAGCCCGTGCCGGTCATGCTGACTATCACCGTGCACTGTGGCGGGACGTCGTTGTCGTTCACGATGACGGTGGCGGAACTCGGTGTGCCCGGGGTGTAACCGGAGCCGGTTGACACCGTGGCGGTGATGGTGCTGTTCGCCTCGTCCACGGTGTCATTCACAGTGGCGACCGTGAACGTGGCCGAACTGGCGCTTGCCGGGATGGAGAGCGACGCAGGCGGCGTCCCGCTGATGGTGCTGCCCGTTTCCGTCACGCTCAGCGCCACGCTCAGAGCTGCAGTTGTGGCGCCCGTGCGCGAGAGCTGGAAGGTTGCGGTCCCGCCCTCGGTCATGGAGCCCGTAGAGGGTGATTGCCGGGTGATGGTCACGACCGGCGTTGACTCCGCCTGGAAGACGGCAGTCACGTTCGTGGTGGCGCCTGCCCCAGTGGGCACCGTGAAGTCGTAGGGGTTGCTCGTATGGGTCGAGGTCGCGCTCCCTCCGGTCGTCACAATCGCCCAGTGAACGAAGTCGAACCCGTCGGATTCTTCCGCCGTCAGCTTCACGACGGTGCCCGGGACGAACTTCCGTGAGCACTCGACCTTGGTCGTGCCCACCTCGCACTCGATGTCCTTGCCCCCCGTCCCTTTCGTGACTGTCAGATTGTGAGCCGATTCCGCCGAAATGAAGGAAGCCGTCACCGTACGGTCCTGATCCATCGTGACCGTGCAGGACGCCTGTGTGCCACCACCGGTAACTCCGTCGGTATCGACCTTGCAGCCGCTGAAGCTCCCGAACAGATGGCCCGGGGAGCCCGGGGCGGCCGCTGCTGTTATCTCGACCTTGGCGTTGTTCCGGTGCTTCGTCGTTCCCGAAGGCGTGACTCCTCCTCCGCCGCCTGATCCCACTTGGGTTGTCAGCGTGTACATCTTCACAGGAGTTGCCGTCACCGTGCTGGCATCACTGCGCATCGGCCGAGCGCTCACCGCTCGTAACTCAATGCTGTATCCTCTACCATTGCTTAAGCCTTTCACGATATGGCTAGTGGTGGTGCCTGTACCGATGGAATGCCATGGACCCCACTGCAGGATCGTGGATTCCTTCCAGCGAAGTTCGTAACTAGCGATGACATCTTTCCGGCCGGTGTTAGGGTTCGTCCATACTAAGCTGATCTGCCCGTCCCCTGGAGTTGCAGCCAAGCTGGCTGGGGCAGTCGGTTTCGAGGGACAGGTCTCCAAGGAGGAAGCAGTAGGTGTACCTGATAGCTGAATCTTATAAATCCAAATGTCAGAACAGAAAGCCTCAGTCTTGGTCCTAGCGGATTCAGTAGGAAATCCATCATTTCTTGTTGGCACTATAACGGGGTCTCCATTCTGATGAATATGTGTGCCGATTGTAGCACAATTTTCCCCGTCACTCTTTGCATCGATGGTGGGGTGTTGTTTGCGCCACCCATTGGCAAGCCACCGCACCCTAACACTTTTGTTCCCGACAGTCACAGTGTGAAATCCTGGGGCCTTTATGAGATTTGCATCAGTTATGGCGTCAATAGTAGCCTTATCTGTGACTGTAACCCATGTAGATCTGGCAACTCTACCGATAATTACTTTCACGGTTTCACCAGATTTTCGGGGTAGTTGAAGAATTTTTCCGTCATATAGAGTACTGATTGGGAGAACATGCGTGTAAGTAATGATCCCCAACCTTCTCTCGCCACCTCCACCTGTTTTCTCTGTAAACTCGACAGAAACGTAGTAACATGTGTAGGAATTTTGTCCAAATGCTGCGATTCTTGCGACCACATTTGAGTTTGGGTCTGGCGTGATTGCCTCGACCGCTAGATAGACTGGCATATAGACACGATCTTCATCGTCTGTCTCCCAGGATGGTACCATATCGAGTGCGCCACCACTAGAAGAGAGCGAGTTACAAGCACTGTCGTGCCACCCGCAGGTCAGGTTGAGATTGTCTGGGTTGTCTCGGCTCGCACCACCCTTCTGGAGTCCGGGCAGCACCTCGTACTCGTACATCGTGCTTGCCGCAGTTTGCGCTCTGGACACGTTTCCCGAATCGTCATCGAACCGAGACTGCAACGTGAACCCGAGCAAGGCCGCCACAGCGAGAACCAGAATGACGGTCCTCATGGCGTGTTCGGACTCCTAAACAGACTGCGGGCGATAGCGATGACGGCGTCGACACTGCTGCCCCGGAGGCTACTGTCAGCGCCAAGGATGGTGTACTCGCTCTCCGTTCCCGGATCGTAGATCCAGAGCTTGATGGGAACTCCCGCGGAATGCTGCGCCAAGGAAGTCGGGCTATAGCGGACCATCGCGGGGCGTCCCTCGATCATGCGCGTTTCGTACACCACATGTGGACCGCGACGGGCCGCCGGCCAAGCCCGTGCCGAGGAGTGGAACCCGCAGATGTCAACACCCCCGTAGCCATCCGCATTGGCCCAACTCGCGCAGTAGCCATAGAGCACCCTCAGGTCGGTGCCCGCGCTCAAGAACGTCCAGCCCTCGGGCAGCTTCGGATCCCGCCAGTAGGGGAGCTTCTGCGCGGTAGCCAAGTCCGATGTGTACACGGGGTTGGCTTCGTTCCAGCCTGGCGGCTCGTGCGATGTCTCCGGCTCGATCGCGCCGGTCCAGTCCTTTGGAGTGAGTTGGTAGGGCCCGTGACGGACGGGGAGCGCGAGGTTGAATCCCCCGACATTCACCAGCGGGCCTGGATTCGCCTCAAAGACGGTGGTGATTGGAATCGTTCCGGTACAGCCGGTGAACGTGTAGGTGACCCACTTAACGCCCAACTGCTTTACTCCCGAAACGGCAGGCGAGACCGATGTCACCTGGTAGCGCACCCAGCAGGTCGCGCTCTCCCACCACTCGAACACGTCGCCCACCTTCACCTTGCCGTAGAACGTCGCCCGCGACGTGCCGTCTGCGTCCGTCTCGTGGATCTTCAGCTTCACGGTGTTTCCGTTGCGCAGGTCCTCATAAGTCGTGACGACCGTGCTCGCCTCCGCGCCCGCCCCCGAGCCGCTCGCCTTCTTCATGAAGGCGTAGCTCCCCGCCGTCGACACCGCCCCGGTCGTGTCGAGATTGTTGTAGCGGAAGGTTACGGGGGTGGGACTCGGTGTCGGCGTCGGAGTGGGCGTCGGGGTGGGGGTAGGTGTCGGAGTTGGCGTAGGTGTTGGCGTTGGCGTCGGCGCGGGCTCCAGGAAGCGGATCGTCTGCGACTTCAGGTACTGCGTGGCCCCGCCCGACGTCACCGCCACGAACACCTTCGCCTTGTAGCGCGTCCCCTTCACCAGGTCCGGGATCTGGTACGAGTTCGCGCTCGCCGACCAGAAGACCTTGTTCTTCTTCCCCGTCCAGTCGTTCAGCGATTCCGTACCGCTAGTGCGCCAGCGCACCTCCGAGTAGGAGAAGGTCGCGCCCGTGGGCACGGTGAAGCTCCACGTCACCAGGCCCGTGTTCGTCACGGTCATGTCCGGGTTCGCGAAGCGGATCGTCGGCGACTTGAGGTACTGCGTCTTCCCGCCCGACGTCACGGCCACGAACACCTTGGCCTTGTAGCGCGTCCCCGGCAGGAGGTTCGGAATCTGGTACGAGTTCGCGCTCGACGAGTAGAAGACCTGGTTCTTCTTCCCCGACCAGTCGTTCAGCGGTTCCGTGCCCGTCGTGCGCCAGCGCACCTCGGAGTAGGAGAACGTCGCGCCCGCCGGCAAGGTGAAGCTCCAGGTGACCAGGCCCGTGTTGCTGACGGTGATCGTAACCGCCGCCGCCGCTTCCGCCTCCTCCTCCGCCGTCGGCGTCGCGCTCGCCTCCGTGTGCGGGACCGCCTCCTTCGTCGGGTCCGCCGCCACGGCGGGCGCGCTTCCGCGCGTCGCCCCCACGACGGTCATGGCGATGACGCCCGCCAGCGCCAGCGCCGTCAGCGCCATGAGCCACGTCTGCCGTTCCCGCACCCGCGCCATCACGCGTCCCTATGCGGGCCATCGTATCACGCCGATCAAGGCGTGGGCCGCTCGCGGCGCTCGCGCCAGAGGCCCCGCAACTCGCGCTCGGCGATGCGCCAGCCGCCGTCCGCGCGCACGAGGACGTCGCGGTAGACGCCGCCGGTCACGATCAGGGCGCCGCCCGCCTCCTCGCCCTCGATCTGGGTCGCGTGGAGGTAGGTCGTGGCCGTCGCGCGGTCCCCGTCGAGCGCGATCTCGTGGTTCGCGAGCAGGTGCTGCTGGGCCACGAGCGCGGCGGTCATGCCCCGCACGAACGCCGCCACCGCCTCCCCGCCGCGGAACTCGCGCCCGCCGCCGTAGCGCACGACCGCGTCCGGCGTGAAGCAGGCCGCCAGCGCCTCGTAGTCGCCCGCGTCGATGGCCGTGCCGTAGCGGTTGATCACGTCGGTGATGGCGATGCGGTCGTTCTGTTCGCGCAGCGTCGCGTCCATGCGCGTCCTCCTCCGGTGAGCGTGCGCCGCCAGTATGCGCCTAGGGGACGCCGTCCCGCCGCCGCCCGCCGAGGCCGAGCGAGAGGAGCGCGGCGGCGGCCATCAGCAGCGCCGCCACGAAGAACGTCTCCGTCATCGTCTGCCGCACGACCTCGATCAGTTCCGCCTCGCTGATGTCGAACAGGTCGCGGGCGAAGAGGTCGCTCGCGCGCCGGTCGAAGCGGCCCAGCCCCTCCGAGGCGAGCAGGGCCATGCCGATCACCATGCCGAGCGTCTGCCAGACCTGCAGCACGGCCGTGGCCGAGGCGCGGCGCGCGGGCTCGGTCGCCTCCATCACGGTCGCGTAGAGGGAGGCGTCGGCGAGGGTGAAGCCGATCCCCGCCAGCGCGAGCGCCGTCCAGAGCGCGAGCTGGCCGGGATCGCTCCCCCAGCCCGCCATCGCGAACAGCCCGCCCGCCGCCACGGCGAAGCTGAGGAGGGCGGTCGCGCGGTAGCCCGCGATCGTGGCGAGCGCGCCCCCCGCGATCCCGCCGATCGCCATGAACAGCACCATCCGCCCGAGCATCAGCCCCGGCCCCGTGCCGCTCGCGCCCCACACCAGGTCCGCCATCAGGGGCACGTTCACGAGCGCCGTGATGAGCGCCATCCCCTCCAGCAGGAAGACGGCGTTCGCGAGCGCCACCCGCCGCACGCGGAACAGGCGCAGGTCGATGAGCGGCGACCGCGCCCGCAGTTGCCGCCAGGCGAACAGCGCCAGGAACGCCGCCGCCGCGCCGTAGAGCGACAGGATCATCCAGAGTTCGCGCAGGCTCTCGCCCGCCCCCGCGATGGCGAGCGTGAGCGCCGCCAGCGCCGCCGTCAGCAGCAGCCCGCCGGGCCAGTCGACGCGCTCCGCCGATCGCGGCGGGGCGGAGGCGCGGCGCGCGAGGATCAGCACCAGCACGAGCACGGGCAGGGCCAGCGCGATGTTCATCCAGAAGAGCCCCCGCCAGCCGATCCAGACGCCGATCAGCGTGCCCCAGAGCGGCCCCGCGAGGCTGGAAGCGTCGTCCAGCGTCGAGATCGCGCCCAGCCCCAGCGTGCGCTGCGAGTTTGGCAGCGCGTGCGCGGCCACGGCCAGCGCCACCGGCACCAGCGCCCCGCCCCCCAGCGCCGTCACCGCGCGCGCGATCGTGAGGACCGTCAGGTTGGGGGCCAGCGCGACGAGCACGGAGCCGCCCGCGAAGATGAGCACGCCCGCCGCGAACACGCGGAAGTGCCCGTGCACGTCCGCAACCCGCCCCATCAGCGGCAGCGCCACCGTGTAGCCCAGCAGGTAGCCGTTCAGGATCCAGGAGGCCTGCTCCAGTTCGTCCACGGCGATGTCGAGGTCGCCCAGCATCTCCGCCAGCACGGGCACGACGAAGGTCTGGTCGAAGCCCCCCACGAAGACGCCCAGCCCCAGCGCGATCACGAGGGGCCAGGCCGAGCGCGTCACCGCCGTCATCACGGGACCGGCGGCTCGATCGCGTCCGCCCGGTCGAAGTCCGAGAGGTCGATGCGGCGCAGGATGCCCGCGGGCTCGTCCGCGCTCAGGCGGCCCCGCAGGTGGATGCGGTGGATGAGGGGCTCCTCCCGCCCGATCCAGATGACGCCCCGCACGGCGTGCCCCGCCTCCGCCGTCTCCACGAACGCCTCCAGTTCGCCGGAGTCGAACGTGCCCTCGATGCGCCACGTGTCCGCGCCGCCGATCCGCTCCTCGCCCGTCACCTGCGGGCTGGCGACCGTGCGCATCACCGCCGCGATGCCCGCGGCCGGGTCGAGCACGTCCGCGATGGGGTTGCCCTCCAGCGTGATCCAGGCGCTGCGATCGAACGGGTTGGTGATCCACGACTCGTCCCCCACGCCCACGAAATCGACCTCCACCTTCAGGTCGCCGAGCCGCGGGACGCGCGCGCTCACGGCGGCGGCGAGCCGGTCGGGCTGCTGGATGCTTCCCTCCGCCCGCTCCATCTCCAGGTTGAGCACGATCGGCTGGCTGTCGCCCGCGAAGTCGTAGACGAAGCTGAAGCTCTGGAGCGCCCCGAAGCGCTCCGCCGCGCCGTCCAGCAGGGCGCGCGCGGTTGCGGGCGCGGGCGCCGGCGTGGCGCTGGCCTGTTCGCCGCCGTTCCCCCCGCCGCAGGCGGCCAGCAGCAGGCAGGCGAGCGCGCCCGCCGCCCATCGCCGGTCCAGTCCCCGCAACCGCGCCATGCCCCGATTCTGCCCCCTTCCGCTGCGTTCGTCGCGCGCCGTTTCCCGTGAAGCGCGCCGCGATCGGGTAGGCTAGGGCCCGCAACCCCGAGGGAGGCGTCAGCATGACCACAGTTGAGGAACGCAGCGAGCCCAAGGCCGGCTACAAGGTCGTCGGCAGCAGGCCCATCCGCCACGACGGCGTCGACAAGGTGACCGGCCGCGCCCAGTACGGGGCCGACATCAACCTGCCGGGCACGCTCCACGGCAAGATCCTGCGCAGCCCCCACGGCCACGCCCGCATCGTCTCCATCGACACGAGCAAGGCCGAGGCCCTCCCCGACGTGAAGGCCGTCGTCACCGGCGCGGACGTGCCCATCGTGCAGGACGTGATGATCGACTTCGGCGAGACGATGGGGAACGCCCGCCTGCTCGCCGAGAACTGCCTGGCCCAGGAGAAGGCGCTCTACAAGGGCCACGCCGTCGCCGCCGTCGCCGCCCTCAACCCGCACGTGGCCGAGGAAGCGCTCGACCTGATCGAGGTCGAGTACGAGCCCCTGCCCGTCATCCTCAACGCGCTCGACGCCATGCGCGACGACGCCCCCCTCCTCCACGAGGCCATGACCACGCGCTCCATCGCCGAGCGCTTCACCCGCGGCGACGACACGGGCGTGCACAGCAACGTCGCCAGCCACCTCCAGTTCAAGCGCGGCGACCTCGACGAGGGGTTCGCCAAGGCGGACGTCGTGGTCGAGCGCGAGTTCACGACCAGCACCGTCCACCAGGGCTACATCGAGCCGCACACCTCGACGGCGCGCTGGGACCCCGACGGCCACGTGACCATCTGGACGAGCACGCAGGGCGCGTTCGGCATCCGCGGGCAGGCGGCGGCCATCCTCGGCGTGCCCGAGGGCAAGGTCACCGTCATCCCCATGGAGATCGGCGGCGGCTTCGGGGCCAAGACCTACGTCCACGTCGACCCCGTGGCCGCGCTCCTCTCGAAGCAGAGCGGCGCGCCCGTGAAGGTCACGATGAGCCGCACCGAGGTGTTCGAGGCCTCCGGCCCCACCTCCGCCACCACCATCCGCGCCCGCATCGGCGCGACCAACGAGGGCGACATCACCGCCGCCGAGCTGTGGATGGCCTACGAGGCGGGCGCCTTCCCCGGCTCGCCCGTCGGCGCCGGCGCCTCCACCGCCCTCGCCCCCTACGACATCGAGCACCTCGTCGTCGATGGCTACGACGTGGTCGTGAACAAGCCCAAGGTCGGGGCCTACCGCGCGCCCGGCTCGCCCCAGGCCGCCTTCGCCGTCGAGAGCGTCATCGACGAGATCGCCGAGCAGATCGGCATGGAGTCCATGGCCTTCCGCCTCCGCAATGCGACGAAGGAGGGCGACCGCATGCCCAACGGCATGCCCTTCCCCACCGTCGGCTGCGTCGAGGTCGAGGAAGCGATCCGCAACCACCCGCACTATTCCGCGCCGATCGAGGGGCCCAACCGCGGGCGCGGCGTGGCGATGGGCTTCTGGTTCAACGGAGGCAACCAGTCCTCCGCCACCGTCACCGTCAACGCCGACGGCACGATCGCGCTCGTCACCGGCTCCGTCGACATCGGCGGGATGCGCGCCGTGCTGGCGATGCAGGCCGCCGAGGTCCTCGGCCTCCGCGCCGAGGAGGTCCAGCCCACCGTCGGCGATACCGACTCCGTCGGCTGGACGGGCGTCACCGGCGGCAGCCGCACCGCCTTCTCCACGGGCATCGCCACCATCACCGCCTCCGAGGACGTGAAGCGCCAGATGACCGAGCGCGCCGCCATCCTCCTCGAAGCCGAGACGGACGACGTCAGCTTCGCGGACGGCGTCTTCTCCCTCGCCGACGGCAAGTCGATCACGTGGAAGGAGGTCGCGGGCAAGCAGCTGCGCACGGGCGGCCCCATCAGCGCCTCCGCCAGCTCCAACCCCACCCGCGTCGGCCCCGCCTTCGCTGGCAACATCGTCGACGTCGAGGTCGACCCCGAGACGGGCAAGGTCGACGTCCTGCGCTTCACCGCCATCCAGGACGCGGGCACGGCCATCCACCCCAGCTACGTCGAGGGGCAGATGCAGGGCGGGGCCGTCCAGGGCATCGGCTGGGCGCTCAGCGAGGAGTACGTCTGGCAGGAAGACGGGGCCATGTCCAACGCCAGCTTCCTCGACTACCGCATGCCCACCAGCCTCGACCTGCCCATGATCGACACGGAGATCATCGAGGTGCCGAACCCGGGCCATCCCTACGGCATCCGCGGCGTGGGCGAGGTGCCCATCGTGCCGCCCATGGCCGCCATCGCCAACGCCATCCACGACGCCACCGGCGTGCGCATGACGCACCTGCCGATGTCGCCCGGCAACGTCCTCGAAGCGCTGGGCGCGGTGCCCCCGGAGGGATAGCGAGCGGACCCGTGGCCACCGTCTTCATCCCCTCGCTGCTGGAGGGCCTCACCGGCGGCGCCCGCACCGTCGAGGCCTCCGGCCGCAACCTGCGGCAGGTCATCAACGCCCTCGACGAGCGCTACCCGGGCATGAAGGAGCGCCTGCTCGACGAGGACGGCGCGCTCATCCCCGAGATCATGGCCGCCATCGACGGCGAGACGAACCACCTCGGCCTTCTCCAGCCCGTCACGGAGGCCACCGAGATCCAGTTCGTCCCCGCCATCGGCGGCGGCTGCTAGGCGGGATTATCCTGCTCGCACCCGCGAGCAATCCCGTCGTGTGTAGTCTTTCGGATGACTGTGCGGAATCGAGCTGTCGGGCATTCTGATCTCATGCCAGGTGGCGATGTGCTGTCCGCGGGGCGTCATGATCTTGACGATGACCGATCGGCCTCCGGCGTAGATGGGGTTCCGAGCCGGAGCCGAGTGGGCGATGATGCCCGAGAGGATTCCCGCCGCGCGCTTTGCCTGAATGCCCTCGTCGAGGCAGATACGTTCAAGTATGCTGAGATGGATGACTTCCACGGCCAGCGCCACCGTTCCGATCAAGGGAATTGCGCCCGCCGACGTTGAGACGGCCGTGCGCCAGACGCTCAGCGAAGACCTTTGCCCTGATGCGCTGGCCGACTTCCTCGCGTCGGTTGACTGGAGCAACTCCGAGCGCGCCCCGAAGGCTATCAGGGAGACGCTCGGAGCGCTGGAGATGTGCGTCACCGAGTACGCCGAGAACGACATCACCGAAGCCGAAGGTCTGCGCGTTGACGGAAGCTGGCGAGATCGTCTGTTACCGCGAACGCCTCCTCGCGCTCGCCCCTGCCGCCTCCGGCTAAACGCCCCCGCCGCCCCTTCCCCCGTATCATGCGCCCCCCACAGGAGGCGCCCCATGCCCGTCGGACCGAACGACATCGAGACCGCGCGCAAGCTCTTCGAGGAGGGCGGCTGGGGGAGCGGCGACCTCTACGGCCCGGAACAGTGGTTCGCCGACGATGCGGTCATGCGCGACATCGTCAACTACGACGGGGCCATGCGCGGCAAGGACGAGATCCGCGCCTTCTGGGGCGGCTTCTGGCGCAACCGCAAGGTCGGCATGGCCGTCCGCGTGCCCGTCGAGGAGATCTACGTCGCCGAGAACCACCGCGGCGTCGCCGTCATGTGGATGGCCTACTCGCAGGTGACGGACGAGCGCGACGAGCACTTCGGCAAGTGGCGCTGCTTCGAGGGCATGTCCCGCCTGGAGTTCAACGACGCGGGCGAGGTCACCCTCGAGGTCGACTACCACCACGGCGTGCAGGGCATGTGCGACAGCTGGGTCGAGCACTGGAACGCGCGCCGCGCCATGCAGTGGGAGGAACTCGGCGCCATCACCGGAGCCTAGGCGCCCGCCCCTCACGCCCCTTCATCCCTCGTTATGATTCGCGCGGCACGACCAAGGAGGCGCACCCATGCCCGTCGGACCCAACGACATCGAGACCGGACGCAAGCTCTTCGAGGAGGGCGGCTGGAGCAGCGGCGACCCCTATGGCCCCGACCAGTGGTTCTCCGACGACGGCGTCATGCGCGACATCGTCAGCCACGCCGAGGCGCTCAACGGCAAGGAGGAGATCCGCCAGTTCTGGGCCAGCCGCAAGGTCGGCATCACCCTGCGCGTCCCCGTCGAGGAGGTCTACGTCGCCGAGGGCCATCGCGGCATCTGCCTCCTCTGGATGGCCTACTCGCAGGTGATGGACGAGAACGACGAGAACTACGGCAAGTGGCGCTCCTTCGAAGGCATGTCCCGCCTCGAATTCAACGACGAGGGCGAGGTCACGCTCGAGGTCGACTACCACCATGGCGGGCAGGGCTTCGTCGATAGCTGGGTCGAGCACTGGAACCGGCGCCGCGCCATGAAGTGGGAGGACCTGGGGGCCATCACCGGCGGGCCGTTCGATGACTAGGCTCCAGGACCGCGTCGCCCTCGTCACCGGCGCCGGACGCTACCGCGGCATCGGGCGCGCCATCGTGCTGCGCCTCGCCGAGGAGGGCGCGCACGTCGTCGTCACCGCGCGCGCCCGTGAAGCCTCCACCTTCCCCGCGCACGAGCGCGAGATGGACTGGAAAGGCGTCGAGAGCGTCGCGGAGGAGGTGCGCGCGCTGGGCCGCCGCGCCCTCGCGATCGACTGCGACGTGACCAGCACGGACGACCTCCAGCGCACGGTCGACGCCGCCATCGCCGAGTTCGGGCGCATCGACATCCTCGTGAACAACGCCGCCCTGCCCAGCGAGGCGGGGGCCGCCCCCATCCTCGAAATGACCGACGAGAACTGGTACGAGACCGTCGACGTGAACCTCCACGGCCTCTACCACACGATCCGCGCCGTGGGCCGCGAGATGGTGAAGGGCGGCGGCGGCAGCATCGTCAACATCTCCTCCACCGCGGGGCGCATCGGCATCCCCAACTACGGGGCCTACTGCGCCACCAAGTGGGCCATGCACGGCCTCACCCAGCAGCTCGCCCTCGAACTGGCGAAGGACAACGTCCGCGTCAACATCGTCTGCCCCGGCTCCACCGACACCGACATGATGGACGGCACCTTCGGGCGCTACGACGAGGTCGCGGGCGCGGAGCCGGGCACGTCCAAGGCCGCCATCCGCCGCGCGCTCCTGATGGGCCGCCAGGCGACCGTCGAGGAGCAGGCCGCCGCCGTCGCCTTCCTCGCCTCCGACGACTCGTCCTACATGACGGGCCAGGCGCTCAACGTCGACGGCGGCAGCCGCATGGACTAGCGAAGGAGACCCCGATGCAGCTCCGCTACGTGAAGACCCTCGAAGAGGTCCGCAACCTCCAGAAGCTCTACGCGACCCCCGAGTTCGAGTCGTTCCGGGGCATCGCCGCCAGCTTCCGCACGGACCCGGACGTGATCGCGGCCATCCTGCCGCCGCCGCTGGAGCCCGCGGACGAGCCCATCGCCTCCGTCAGCGTCTCCCACATCGGCCTCAGCAACACGCTCCAGCCCTTCGGCGCGGGCGGCCTCAACGTGCGCTGCCGGTACGAGGGCATCGTCGGCGACTACCCCATCACCATGCCCATGTCCACGGACAGCGCCGTCATCTTCGGGCGCGAGCTCTACGGCGAGCCGAAGAAGGTCGCCAACATCCACGTGCGCCGCGACGGCGACGAGGTCACGGGCACGATCGAGCGCTACGGGCGCGTCTACATCGAGGTGCGCGGGCGCGCCGTCGAGCGGCTTGAGCCGGGCGAATCGCGCGAGAGTTCGCGCTTCTACTTCAAGTTCATGCCCGCCCCCGACGGGCGCGGCTTCGACAACGACCCCGTGCTCGTGCGCGTGCGCCACACGGGCCGCACGCGCCTCGTCGAGCGCCTTGAAGGCGAGGTGCTCCTGCGCGAATCCCCCCACGACCCCGTCGCCGACATCCCCGTGCGCGAGCTGCTCAGCGTGAACTACAGCGAGGGCGACACCTACACCCACGGCGAGATCCTGACGCGCGTGCCCGGCGAGTCCTTCCTGCCCTACATGTTCGGCAAGGTCGATGACCTCGAACTGCTCGCGGGGCAGGCGCCCGGCAACTCCTCCGCGGGGACCTCGTCGCCGTGAGGTTCGGCCTCGTCGCCACCGGCGCCGGCGCTCTCGACGACCGGCTCGCCGAGGTGGACGCCCTCGGCTTCGACGCCTTCTACGTCGTGGACCACCCCTCCTTCGACCAGCCCGACGCGTGGAGCTGGCTCGCCTGGGCGGCGGGCCGCACGGAGCGGATGCGGCTGGGCACGCACGTCACGGGGATGCCCTTCCACCACCCCTTCCGCCTCGCCAGGCAGGTCGCCACGGTGGACCGGCTCTCCGGCGGGCGCGCCATCCTCGGCATCGGCACGGGCTACGAGCACGCCGACTTCGAGCCCTACGGCTTCGAGATGCTCGACTTCCGCGGGCGTCTCGGCCAGCTTGAGGAAGGCATCCAGGTCATGAAGGCGCTCTGGACGGAGGAGACGGCGGAGTTCGCCGGGGAGCACTACCGGCTGGAAGGCGGCGCGAGCTTCCTGCCGAAGCCGGTGCAGCGGCCCGGCCCGCCCATCGTCGTCGGCCTCAACCGGCGGGGCGCGCTCCTGCGGCTCGCCGCCCGCCGCGCGGACGCCATCAACACGTGGCAACTCGGCCCCGGCCAGGTCGCGGAACTGGCGGAGCACGTCCGCGCCGCCTGCGAGGAAGCGGGCCGCGACCCCGCCGCCCTCGCGCTCACCTCCGACCTCATCCTCGCCCGCGGCCAGACGCGCGAGGCCGCCGACCAGATCGCGGGCGGCATCGCCCAGATGGCGCGCGGCTGGGGCCGCTCCGAGCTGGTCACGCAGTGGGACCACGGCGGCGTCCTCTTCGGCGACGGCGACCACATGCTCGAACAGGTCGCCGCCTTCGGCGCGATCGGTGTCGAGGAAGTCGCCGTCTCCTCGTCCGACTACGACGACATTGCCTGGTTCAGCGAGCACGTCATCGCTCGCAGCGGCTAGCGCCCTTCGCGCCTTCGCTAGCGCAGGTGCTCCGAGTTGCGGATCACGAGCAGCCACGTGAGCACGGCGGAGACCGCGACGAGGACGACGCTCGCGAGCCCCATGTCCGCGAGGAAGCCGTCCTCCGCCGCGTTCCAGATGCGCGTCGCCAGCGTCTCGAAGCCGACGGGCGAGGCGAGCAGCGTCGCGGGCAGTTCCTTCATCGTCGAGAGCAGCACCAGCCCGCCGCCCGCCGCCAGCGCCGGGGTCATGAGGGGCAGGTCGATGCGAAGCAGCCGCCGCAGCCGTCCCGCGCCCAGCGTCTGCGCCGCCTCCTCCAGCCGCCGGTCGACGGTGGCCACGCCCACCTCCGCGCTACGCAGCGCCTGCACGCCGAAGTGGACCACGTAGGCGAAGATCAGGAGCGGCAGCGTGAGGTAGAGGAAGTCCAGCCCCGGCACCTTCAGCGCCATGAACACGACCGCCAGCGCGATCAGCAGGCCCGGCACGGCGAAGCTCCCCGCCACGACCGTGTGCAGGGCGCCCGCCGCGCGCCCCCCGTGGCGGGTCGTGAGGTAGGCCAGCGGCAGGACCACCGCCACCGCCACGACCGCCGTCGCCACCGCCGCGATCACCGTGTTCAGCGCGGGTTCGCCCAGCGCGGCGACGTCCACGCTGGTGCGGTCGAAGCCGCTGCCCGCGCCCGCCAGCCCGCGGAAGCCCCACCAGGCGAGCACGACCATCGGCGCGATCAGCCCCGCGCCCACGGCGGTAATCGGGGCCAGCGTCGCCGCCGCCTTCCAGCGGCCCAGGGCGACGCGCCGCCCGCGCGCCCCGCCCGGCGCCAGCCGCGCCAGCGCTCGGTGCGCCGAGGCCCGTTCGAGTCCCGCCACGGCCAGCGCCGCCACGGCCAGGATGAGGCCCAGCGCGAAGGCGAGGGGCGCGTCGTAGAGGCGGTTCACGAACACGTTGGTCGAGAGCGTCGAGTACCCCATCAGCTTGACCACGCCGAAGTCGCTGACCACGTAGAGGAAGACGAGCAGCGTCCCCGCCTGCACCGCGCCCCGCACCTGCGGCCAGACGATCCGGCGGAAGGCCCCCCATCCGCCTTCCCCGAGCAGCCGCGCCGCCTCCTCCAGCGCGGGCGGCAAGCCCCCGATGCGCGCCGCCGCTGGCAGGTAGACGTAGGGGAAGCTGACCGCCGTCAGCACGAGGAACGCGCCCCAGAACCCCTCGATGCGCGCAGGCGCCTCCAATCCCAGCGGATTCAGGACCTCCTCCGCCAGCCCGCCGGGCGAGACCGCGGCCAGCAGCGCCGCCCCCGCCACGAACGAGGGCAGCACCAGCGGCAGCGGGCAGACCACCCGCCACATCCCCCGCAGGGGCAGGTCCGTGCGCATCGTCAGCCACGCCAGCAGCGTCCCCACCGCCGCTGACGCCGCCGAGACGCTCAGCGCCAGCAGGAGCGTGTTCGCGAGCGGGCGCGCCGTCTGTCCCGAGAAGAGGATGGAGAGCGTCTCGCTCCCCTCCGTCACGCTGCGGGCGACCAGGTAGCCGACGGGAACGGCGAACAGCGCCGCGATGACCAGCGCCGCCGCCCACAGCCACAGCGGCCCGCGGACGCCCGCCGCCCGCCTGGCGGAGCCGATCAGGGACCGGGCGCGCAGCACCGCGGCTACGCTTCGAAGGCGACCGTCGGCGGCCCCTCGTAGCGCACGGATACGCGCTCGCCGTGGCCGTGGCGGGGCGCGCCGCCCGCGCGCGCCATCAGCCGTTCGCCCCCCTCGCCGCGCAGCACGTAGAGCGTGTCGTGGCCGTAGAACTCGATCTGCTCGACCTCCCAGGCGTCCCCGGCGTCCAGCGCCAGGTGCTCGGGCCGCAGCAGCACCTCGCAGGCCGCGGGGGCGGGCTCGGCCAGCGGCGCCGCACCCACGACCGTCTCCGCCGCCTGCGCGCCGCCCCGTCCCGGAACCACGTTCGCCTCGCCCACGAAGGTCGCCACCCAGCGATTCGCGGGGCGGCTGTACAGTTCGCCCGGCGGTGCGCTCTGCAGCACACGCCCGTCCCGCATCACGATCACCTGCGCGCCGATCACGAACGCCTCCTCCTGGTCGTGCGTGACGAACACGGTCGTGACGCCGAGCCGCCGCAGGAGCGCCGCCACCTCCGCCCGCAACTCCACGCGCAAGGCCGGATCGAGGTTGGCGAACGGCTCGTCCAGCAGGAGGATGTCGGGGTTCGGGGCGAGCGCCCGCGCCAGCGCCACCCGCTGCCGCTGCCCGCCCGAGAGCGACGTCGGCGAGCGCTTGCCCATGCCCGCGAGACCCACGAGCGTGAGCGCCTCCTCCACCGCCCGCCCGCGCTCCGGCCCGCGCGGCAGCCCGAAGGCGACGTTCCCGGCCACGCTCAGGTGGGGGAAGAGCGCGCCCTCCTGGAAGACCATGCCGATGCGCCGCTTCTCCGGCGGCGTCACGCGCTCGGGCGTGCTCAGCGTCGTCCCGCCCTCGTGGATGGAGCCCGCGCCGGGCCGCTCCAGCCCCGCGATCAGCCGCAGCAGCGTCGTCTTGCCGCAGCCGCTCGGCCCCAGCAGCGCCGTCACCGTCCCCGCCGGAACCGCGATCGACACGTCATCGACGGCGCGATGGTCGCCGTAGGAGAAGGAGAGGCCCTTCGTGACGAGATCGCCGAGCGGAGGCGCGGCGGGACGCCGATCCTTCCCGGGCCGGGTGCGCGTGAGCAGGGCGAAAGCGGTCACATTCGGACTCACTGCCGAGGTTAGCCACGGCAAAGTAGCGCAGATAGGCGTTCCTATCAACCCCCCGCCCCGGGATCGGCTAGGATCGCCCGCAGTTCGTGGGCTCACGCCCGCCGGAGCGCGCATGAAGGCAGTTGTCCTCGCGGCGGGTCGTGGCCGGCGCCTGAGCGAATCCGGCTCCGGCATCCCCAAGCCCCTCGTTCCCCTCGCGGGCGTCCCCCTCGTGGGCCGCACCCTCCACGCCCTCGCCGGGGCGGGCGTTGAGCGCGCCCTCGTCGTCACCGGCCACGGCGAGGACGCCGTCCGCCGGGGGGCGCGGGAGTGGGCGCGCCTGCCCGTCGAGTTCGCGGCCAACCCCAGCTTCCGTCGCGGCGCCTCCTACTCCCTCGCCGCCGCCCGCGACTTCTGCGGCGGTGAGCCGTTCCTGCTCGTCATGTGCGACCACGCCTTTTCGCCGGGGCTCGTCAAGGCGCTGCTCGATTCCGCCGCCGCCGACCCCCTCGGCGACAGTTGCCGCGTCGCCGCCGACCGCTCCCCCCGCGACGACGCCTACGCCGACGAGGCGACCAAGCTCGCCATCGACGCCGATGGCAGGGTCACCGCCATCGGCAAGGGGCTGGCCGCCTGGGACGCGCTCGACGCGGGGGCCTTCGTCTGCTCGCCCGCCGTCTGGGAGGCGCTCGCCGCCGCCCCCGAGGACTGCGGCCTGAGCGACGTCATGGCCGTGCTCGCGCGCGACCGCCGCCTGGGGACCGTCGATGTCAGCGGCCACTTCTGGTACGACGTCGACACCGCCGACGACCTGCGCGAGGCCGAACGCCTGCTCGCCGCCGCCGCCACGACGGGCGGGGCCGCTAGCCGTCGATGACGGCGGTCACCTCGACCTCGATGTCGTAGCCGTCGCCCGAACCGCTGAAGACGGCCGTGCTCGCGGGGAAGCGCTCCCCGTAGAACGTCTCGCGGACCTTCGCCACCTCCGGCAGCTTCGAGCGGTCGGCGAGGTAGACGGTCTCGCGCACCACGTCGTCCATCGTCGCGCCCGCCTTCGCGAGCACGTCCGCGACGTTCTGGTAGGCCTTGCGCGTCTGCGCCTCGATGTCGCCTTCGCCCAGCCCCCACCTGCCCGGCGACGTAGACGGTGTCGCCGACCTTGACGGCCTGGCTGTAGTGCCACGGCATCTCCTCCGGTAGCCGGAGCGCGTCGATGTACTCTCGCGCCATCATGAACCTCCCCGCGGCCCGCGCCGCGCGGCGAGTCTACCCAGCGGAGAGGAAGGCGGCTCAGGTGATGATGGCGATGAGCGCGAGGGCGATGAACAGCGGGATCAGCGCCAGCCCGGCGTAGAACAGCGTCTCGGGGGGAAGGCGGCGGCGGCGCGTGACGCCGCCCGTCAGCGCCGCTCCCAGCGCCACCACGATCACGCCCGCCAGCACCGAGGTGAGCGGGTTCACGAGGATGGCGAGCATCACCAGCACGCCCACCGCGGCGGCGGCCACGATCGCGAGCCCGATCCAGTAGGAGAACGCGGGCGCGTTCCGCATCCGGCCCGCGACGACCGCAAAGAGATCCCGGCTCTGCTCTGGGGGCAAGATCCCTCCCGGCGGGTGGTTCCGGCTTCCAGCATACCGCCCCCGCGATCTACGCACGCATCTCCCGCTATCATGCGCGCGTGCCTTCCATGCGCGCCGTTGCCTGGGCCGGACCCCGCGCCGTCGCCGTCGTCGAGCGGGAGTTGCGCGAGCCGCCCCCCGGCTGGGTGCGCCTGCGCGTCGCCGGGGCCGGCATCTGCGGCAGCGACCTGCACAGCTACCGTCGCGGCGGCCCCCCCGACTCCACCCCCGGCCACGAGGTCGGCGGCGTCGTCGAGGCCGCGGGCGAGGGCGTCGCGCTGGAAGCGGGCGCGAAGGTCGCCGTCGAGCCCGTCGCCGTCTGCTTCCGCTGCTACGAGTGCCTCACGGGGCAGACGTGGCACTGCCAGAACCGCGTCTTCCTCGGGGGCGACGGGGCGGGCGGCATGGCCGAGGCGATGCTCGCCCCCGAGACCTCCGTCTACCCCCTGCCCGAAGGCGTGCCCGCCGAGGCGGGCTCCCTCGCCGAGCCCGTCGCCGTGGCCGTGCACGCCGTGAACGAGTCCGGCATCCGCCTCGGCGCGCGCGCCGTCATCCTCGGCGCGGGCACGGTCGGCCTCGTGAACCTGCTCGTGGCCCGCCGCGCGGGCGCGACCGAGGTCTACCTGACCGCCCGCCACCCCTTCCAGGCGGAGATGGCCCGCGCCCTCGGCGCGACCGCCACCTTCCCCGACGGCGCGACCGCCCGCCGCGAGCTCAAGGGCCTGCCCGTCGACGCCGTCATCGAGACCGTCGGCGGGGAAGCCCCCACGGTCACCGAGGCCGTCTCCATCGTGCGCAACCGCGGCACGGTCGTCATGCTCGGGGCCTTCCAGGGCGACGTCGCCCTGCCCGCCACGCCGCTCCTGCTGAAGGAGGTGCGCCTCGTGGGGGCGGTCTGCTACGGACGGCCCGGCCCGCGCAGCGAATTCGGCATGGCCGCCGACCTGCTCGGCGAGCTGCTCGAACCGCTCGCCCCGATCGTCACCCACGCCTTCCCCCTCGACCGCGCCCCCGAGGCGTTCGCCACCGCCGACGACAAGACGTCCGGCTCGATCAAGGTGCGGCTCACCCCGTGACGGCGGTGACGGCGGCGGAAGGCGCGCCGCCGGAAGCGCTGGCGCCCACGGCGACGGGCGAGCGCATCACCACGCTCGACGCCATCCGCGGCGTGGCCGTGCTCGGCATCCTCACCATGAACGCCGTCGCCTTCGGCCTCGAACCGTTCGCCTACTACAACATCGGCGCGGGCGGCATCGACACCTGGCTCGACTGGGTCATCGGCGGCGGCGGCGAGATCCTCTTCGACCAGAAGTTCATGGCGCTCTTCTCGATGCTCTTCGGGGCGGGAATCGTCCTCTTCTTCGAGCGCGCCCGCGACAAGGGGCGGCGCGCGGGCCGGCTCAGCTTCTGGCGCAACCTGCTCCTGCTCGGCATCGGCATCCTGCACATGGCCCTCTGGGACGGCGACGTGCTCGTGCTCTACGCCGTCTGCTCCGTCTTCCTCATCGCCCTGCACCGGCTCGATGCGCGCGCGCTGTTCGCGCTGGGCGGCGCGGCCATCGTGGGGGCGGCGGCGATGGGTCTCGCCGTCCAGCCCGCCATCGACACCGCCGGAACCGACCTGGACGGCTTCTGGCAGGCGGGCGAGATGGACGGCGCGCTCCTCAGCTGGTTCATCGGCGACGCCTTCCTGCGCGCCCTCGGCATGATGCTCATCGGCGTCGCCCTCTACCGCACGG
This sequence comes from Tepidiformaceae bacterium, assembly GCA_963664025.2. Lineage (GTDB taxonomy): Bacteria > Chloroflexota > Dehalococcoidia > Tepidiformales > Tepidiformaceae > UBA2991. The sequence goes on from OY760861.2 coordinate 1,306,100, forward strand.
GCGTCATCACGGGCGAGCGCTCGCGCGCGTTCTACCGGCGCGCCGCCCTCTGGGGGTTCGGCCTCGGGCTGCCGCTCACGGCGGGCGGCTTCGCCTGGATGGCGGCCACCGACTTCTCCCCCGGCGTCGCGATCGCGGGCGCGGTCCCCAACACGCTGGGAACCTTCCCCCTCGCGCTCGGCTACCTGGCCATCGTCGCCCTCTGGAACCTGCGCCCCCAGGGCGGCCTCCACCGCCGCATCCACGCCGTCGGGCGCATGGCCCTCACGAACTACCTCACGCAGACGATCATCGGCGTCATCGTCCTCCGCACCCTCTTCGAGCCGGACGACCTCAACCGCAGCTGGATAGTCCTCTTCATCGTCGCCGTCTGGGCGGTGCAGTTGCTCTGGTCGCAGGCGTGGCTCTCGCGCTTCCGCTACGGGCCGTTCGAGTGGGTCTGGCGCTGCCTCACCTACCGCAGCCTGCAGCCGCTCCGCGGCGGGGCCTCCTGACGCCCGCTCGCGCCTGCGCCCGCCCCTGTGCCATGCTCCCCGCGACCGTGGAGGGAGAGACATGGGACGTCCGCTGGAAGGCATCCGCGTGCTCGATTTCACCTGGGCCCAGCAAGGCCCCTACGCGACCGTGCTCCTGGCCGACATGGGCGCCGAAATCATCAAGATCGAACACCGCGAGGGGGAGCGCGGCCGCGGCGTCGGCGGCAGGAAGGGCGCGCCCACCTCCTACTTCGTCGCCCACGACCGCGGCAAGCACAGCGTCACCCTCGACGTGCGCCGCCCCGAGGCGCGCGAGATCGTCCGCCGCTTCATCGAGCGCGTCGACGTCGTCGTCAGCAACATGCGCCCGGGGGCGATGGACCGCCTCGGCTTCGACTACGAGACGCTCTCCGCGATCAACCCCGGCCTCGTCTACGCCTGCGCCTCCGCCTTCGGCCCGCACGGGGAGCGCACGCCCGTGCCCGGCAACGACATCATCGGGCAGGCGTCGGGCGGCATCATGCTGCGCAGCGGCCCCGAGGGCGGCCCGCCCACGCCCACCGGGGCCGCCATCGCCGACCAGGTCGGGGCGATGGTCCTCTGCTCCGGCATCCTCGCCGCCCTCCTCAAGCGCGAGCGCACGGGCGAGGGCGAGCAGGTCGACGTCTCCCTCTACGGCTCCCAGATCGCGCTCCAGTCCTGGGAAATCGACACCGAATCGTTCTCCGGCGAGACCGCCCCGCGCGCCGGTCTCGGCCACCCCCTCCTCACCTCCCGCGCCGTCTGGCGCGCCTACCAGACCGCCGACGGCTGGCTCGTCATCGGCGGCGCGACCACCGACAAGTTCGCCGCCCTCTGCGACGAACTCGGCCTGAACGACCTCGCCGCGCGCTACCCCGACGACCGCTCCCGCGCCGCCGGCATGGCCGGGATTCACCCCGTGCTCGAAGAGGCGATCCGCGCGCGCCCGACGGACGAGTGGATCGCCCGCTTCCGCGCCCGCGACATCTTCTGCGGCCCCGTCCAGACCTACGCCGACATCCTCGCGGACCCGCAGGCGCGCGCCAACGGCTACGTCGCCGCCATGCCCCATCCCGTCCTCGGCGAGACGCTGATCGCGGGCTGCCCCATCCAGTTCGGGGGCGAACCCCAGACCGAACTCGCCCCGCCCCCCGAACTCGGCGACTCCACCGAGCGCTACCTGACCGAACTCGGCTATTCCTGGGACGAGATCGCGTCCCTGCGCGAGTCCGAGGTCATCTGAGCGCTAGCCGCTCGTGATGAAGTCGAGGATCTTCCCCATCGTGCCGCTCTGCTGGCGGTAGAGTTCGGTGTAGCCGCAGTTGTCGCACGTGACCGCGGTGAACTTCTTGCTCTGCATGTCGAAGAAGCGTCCCCACTTCCCCGTCATGCGCACCTCTTCGTCCGTGAACGACGGGTTCGAGCACCTCGCACAGGAGTAACTGACCGGTTCCGCTGCCATGATTGCCTCCGGTTTCCGGGTTCGCTCCGATTCTAGATGACCGTCGGCGGGCGGTACTCGCCGAACACCTCGCGCATGGCCCCGCAGATCTCGCCCAGCGTGGCGTAGGCGCGCACCGCGTCGAGGATCGGCGGCAGCAGGTTCGCGTCGCCCGCGCAGGCCGCCTTCAGCCCCGCGATCGCGCTCGCCACCGCCTCCGGGTCGCGCTCGCGGCGGTGATGCGCCAGCCGCGACAGCTGCTCGTCCACGAGCCGCCGGTCCACGCTGAAGATGGTCTGGGGCTGGTCGCCGCCTTCCTGGAAGTCGTTGACGCCCACGACGACCTCGTCGCCCTCGTCCACGCGCTGCTGGTGCTGCCAGCTCGCCTCCGCGATCTGGTTCTGCATCCAGCCGCTCTCGATGGCGGGCACGGAGCCGCCCATCGCCTCCACCTCCGCCATGATCGCGACCGCCTGCCGCTCCAGGTCGTTCGTCAGGTGCTCCACGTAGTAGCTCCCCGCGAACGGGTCGACCGTGTCCGCCGCGCCCGTCTCGTGGGCGACGATCTGCTGGGTGCGGAGGGCCATGCGCTGGGCCTCGTCCGTGGGCAGCGCCAGCGCTTCGTCGAAGCAGCTCAGGGCGATGCTCTGCACCCCGCCCGTGACCGCCGCCAGCGTCTGGATGGCGGCGCGCACGATGTTGTTCTCCGGCTGCTGCGCCATGAGCGTGCTGCCGCCCGTCTGCGTGTGCGTGCGCAGCATCATCGAGCGCGGGTTCTCCGCCCCGTAGCGCTCCTTCAGCAGGCGCGCCCACAGCCGCCGCAGCGCGCGGTACTTGGCGACCTCCTCGAAGAAGTGGTTGTGCGTGTTGAAGATCCAGCTGATGCGCGGCGCGAACTCGTCGATCGCCAGCCCCCGCGCCAGCGCCGCCTCGATGTAGGCGCACGCGTTCGCGAACGTGAAGCCGATCTCCTGCGCCGCCGTCGAGCCCGCGTCGCGGATGTGGTAGCCGCTCACGCTGATCGTGTTCCAGAGCGGCACCTCCTTCGCGCAATGCGCCATCACGTCCGCCGCCAGCCGCACGCTCGGCCCCGGCGGGAAGATGTACGTCCCCCGCGCCACGTACTCCTTCAGCACGTCGTTCTGGACCGTGCCCCGCAGCTTCTCCGCGGGCACGCCCTGCTTCTCCCCCGCCGCCACGTACATCGCCAGCATCACCGCCGCGGGCGCGTTGATCGTCATGCTCGTCGAGACCCGGTCCAGCGGGATCTCCGCGAACAGCGTCTCCATGTCGTAGAGCGAGTCGATCGCGACGCCCACCTGGCCCACCTCCGCGATCGCCATCGGGTCGTCGGAGTCGTAGCCGAGCTGGCTGGGCAGGTCGAACGCCACGGAGAGGCCCGTCTGCCCCTGGTCCAGCAGGTAGCGGAACTTCTGGTTCGATTCCTCCGCCGTGCCGAAGCCCGCGTACTGGCGCATCGTCCACAGCCGCCCGCGGTACATCGTCGGCTGCACCCCGCGCGTGAACGGGTACTCGCCGGGGAAGCCGAGGTCGCGCTCGTAGTCCATCTCCGCCACGTCGAGGGGCGTGTAGAGGCGGGCCACGTCGAGGCTGCTCGTGGCGAACCCCTCCGCCCGCTCCGGCGAGCGCTGGAGCGCCTTCGCCAGCGGCCCCTCCTCCCAGCCGTGCACCACGCGCGAAAGCGCCGCCAGCGCCTCCTCCGAGAACAGGCTGGGCTGCGTCCCGTCCGAAACCGTCGTGTCGCTCATGCGCGGGCCTCCCTGCGCCCCCAAGTCTAGCGAACGCGGGCGTACCGGCGTACGCTCCTCCCATGCCTCCCGAAACCGCCATCTTCCTGCCCCCGGGCGTCGTCCCGCCCGCCTCCGTCCAGCCCGCCGCCGGCGGCCCGCCCTTCGACCGCGACTTCTTCGAGAAGGTGCTGCCCGAGGCGATCAAGTCGTTCTGCACGCAGGTCGTCTGCACGATCCCCATCGTCGAGCTCTACACGATCGACGGGGCCAAGCACTTCGTGAAGGCCATCTCCGGCGTCTCCGACGCGTGGGTCGCCCTGCACACGCAGCGCGAGGACCACGACCACGACATCCAGGTCTTCCTGCCCTACACGACCATCTTCCGCGTCGAGGTCCACCCCGAGGAAGACGACGACCACCGCCGCCTCGGCTTCCTCGCCATCGTCTCGGAGGAGGGGGAGTAGGGGTGATGCTGCCGGGCGCAGATGCAGCGCACGTTGACTTTCGAGCGGTGGTCGCCTGACACTAGCACTAAGCCTCCCCGCCGCTCCTTCGGGGGCTGGCGGGGTTTTGTCTGCCTGCGAGACTGGACGGCGAGGAGAAGCGGTGATGATGGAGCACCGTGGCTACCGTGGAGCCGTCTCGCGTGACGACGAGGCGGGCGTCCTCGTCGGCGAGGTGGTCGGCGCGCGCGACGTCATCACGTTCGAGGGCGCGTCCGTTGCGGAGGCGCGGGCCGCCTTCCGCGAGTCCGTCGACGGCTATCTGGCGTTCTGCGCGGAGCGGGGTCGCGAGCCGGACAGGCCCTTGCCCTAGCCCCCTACCCACTCAGCCCGCTGACCGCGGGGATGGGGCGCGCGCTCGTGCGGTACTGCGCCTTGCCCGCTTCCAGCAGGTCGCCGCCGTGGGCGTCGTTGACGACGATGGCGGGGAAGCGGTCGACTTCCAGGCGGCGGATGGCCTCCGTGCCCAGGTCCTCGAAGGCGACCACCTCGACGCTCTGGATGTGGCGGTTCAGGAGCGCGCCCGTGCCGCCCACGGCGATGCAGTAGACGGCGCGGCTGGCGCGGATCGCCTCGCGCACGGCGGGGCCGCGCCCGCCCTTGCCGATGATGCCCTTCACCCCAAGCTCCAGCATCCGCGGCGTGTAGGGGTCGAGCCGCATCGCCGTCGTCGGGCCGGCCGAGCCGATGACGCGCCCCGGGCGCGTCGGCGTTGGCCCCAGGTAGTAGATGACCTGCCCGCGCAGGTCGAGGGGCAGCGCCTCGCCCGCGTCCGCGAGCGCGATGAGCCGCTTGTGGGCCGCGTCCCGCGCCCCGTACATGACCCCGCTGAACTCCACGCGGTCGCCGATGCGCAGCCCCGCGATCGCCTCGTCCGTCAGGGGCAGCGTGATCGCCTTGCTCTCCGCCATCGTTCCCTCCTCGCCCTACAGGACCGCGTGCTTCGTGCGCGCGCTGTGGCACTGGATGTTGACCGCCACCGGCAGCGCCGTGATGTGCGTCGGGTGCGTCTCCACGAACACGTCCAGCGCGGTCGTCGAGCCGCCCACCGCCTGCGGCCCCACGCCGAGCGCGTTCACCGCCTCCAGCAGTTCGCCTTCGAGCGCCGCCACCTCGGGATCGGGGTTGCGCTCGCCGATCGTGCGGAAGAGGGTGTGCTTCGCCATCGTCATCGCCTTCTCCGCCGTGCCGCCCACGCCCACGCCGATGACGAGCGGCGGGCACGGGTTCCCCCCCGACAGGTCCACCGTCTCGCAGACGAAGCCGATGACGGCCTCGCGGCCCGCCCCGGGCAGGAAGTTCTGGTAGCGCGACATGTTCTCGCAGCCCCCGCCCTTGGGCATGAAGCCGATGTGGACCGCGTCGCCGGGCACGATCTCGGTGTGAATCACGCCCGGCGTGTTCGTGCCCGTGTTCTTCCGGTCGCTGAACGGGCTCGCCACGATCGACTTGCGCAGGTAGCCCTCGCCGTAGCCCTGCTCGATGCCCGCGTTGATCGCGTCGATGAGGTAGCCGCCGGTCACGTGCACGTCCTGCCCCAGTTCGACGTGGACGACGGCGGTGCCCGTGTCCTGGCAGAGGGGCAGCATCCGCTCGCGCGCGATCTCGGCGTTCTCCAGGATCTCGTCGATGATCTGCACGCCCAGCGGCGAGCGCTCCGTCCCGCGCGCCTCGCGGATGGCGCCCTCCACGTCCTCGGGCAGGAAGTGGGTCGCCTCGACGGCGAGCTTCGCGACGGCCTCGGTGATGGCCGCCGCCTCGATCTCTCGCATGAACGTTCCTTCCGCGGCGGCGGGGGAACCCGCCCCGTTCGCCGCTCCCTCGGTGCGGGAATCGTAGCCGCTGGACCCCGTTGCCGCACGCGCGCGGCTCCCCGCGCCTGTCCGTGAGAAACGGACGTGCTAGCCTTCCCGCGGGCGGCGTCCCGCCACGACCCGGCGGCTCGCGCCAGACCAGACGACGCCGTGGAGCGCCCATCCCATGACCGCACCCGCCGGCACGCTCAGGCACCAGGCGATCAACACGATCCGCACGCTCGCGATGGACGCCGTCCAGGCGGCCAACTCCGGCCATCCCGGCGCGCCCATGGGGGCCGCGCCCCTCGCCTACGTGCTCTGGACGCGCCACCTGCGCCACAACCCCGCCGACCCCGCCTGGCCCGACCGCGACCGCTTCGTGCTCTCCGCGGGCCACGCCTCCATGCTCCTCTACAGCCTCCTCCACCTGACCGGCTACGACCTGCCCCTCGACGAGATCAGGAACTTCCGCCAGTGGGGCAGCAAGACCCCCGGCCATCCCGAGCACGGCCTCACGCCCGGCGTCGAGACGACCACGGGGCCGCTCGGCTCGGGCGTGGCGAACGCGGTCGGCATGGCCATCGCCGAGCGCATGCTGGCGGCGCGCTTCAACCGCCCCGGCCACGAGATCGTCGATCACCGCACCTACGCCCTCGTCAGCGACGGCGACCTGATGGAGGGCATCGCCTCCGAGGCCTGCTCGCTCGCGGGCACGCTCGGCCTGGGGAAGCTCACCTTCCTCTACGACGACAACGAGATCTCGATCGACGGCTCCACCGACCTCGCCTTCCAGGAGGACGTGGGCGCGCGCTTCGCCGCCTACGGCTGGCACGTCCAGCACGTCGACGGCGACGACCTCGACGCGATCGACGCCGCCCTCCACGCCGCGCGCTCGGACGGCGACCGGCCCTCGATCATCGTCGCCGCCACGGAGATCGGCCACGGCAGCCCCAACAAGGCGGGGACCGCCGCCGTCCACGGCTCGCCGCTGGGCGCGGACGAGGTGCGGCTGACCAAGGAGGCGCTGGGCTGGCCCGCCGAGCCCGCCTTCCACGTGCCCGAGGAGGCGCTCGCCGAGTTCCGCGTCGCTCTCGAACAGGGCGCCGCCCGCCAGGCCGCCTGGCAAGAGCGCTTCGGCGCGTACGAGCGCGCCTTTCCCGCGGAAGCGGCCGAGTGGCGCCGCGGCCTCGCCGGCGACCTTCCCGATGGCTGGGAAGCGAGCCTGCCCGCCTTCTCCCCGGACGACGGGGCGATGGCGACGCGCGCGGCCTCCGGCAAGACGCTCAACGCCCTCGCGGGCGTCATCCCCAACCTGGCCGGCGGCTCCGCCGACCTGACCCCCTCGAACAACACCTACCTGAGCGCCTCCGGCGACTTCGCGAGGGACGCCCGCGACGGGCGCAACCTGCGCTTCGGGGTGCGCGAACACGCCATGGGCGGCATCCTCAACGGCCTCGCCGTGCACGGTGGGCTCATCCCCTACGGCGGCACCTTCCTCGCCTTCTCCGACTGGATGCGGGGAGCCATCCGCCTCGGCGCGATCATGGGCTGCCGCGCCGTCTACGTGTTCACCCACGACAGCATCGGCGTGGGCGAGGACGGCCCCACGCACCAGCCCATCGAGCAGCTGATGGCCCTGCGCGCCATCCCCGGCCTGACCGTCATCCGCCCCGCCGACGCGAACGAGACCGCCGCCGCCTGGAAGGCCGCCCTCGAACGGCGCGGCGGCCCCACCCTGCTCGCCCTCACGCGCCAGGGCGTGCCCGTCATCGCCGAGCGTGAGCGCGTGCGCGAGGGCGTCCCCCGCGGGGCCTACGTCCTCGACGACGCCCCCGGCGGCGCGCCCGACGTCATCCTCATCGCGACCGGCTCCGAGGTCGCGCTCGCGCGCGAGGCCGCCGCGGCGCTGGCCGCGCGGGACGTCGCCGCGCGCGTCGTGAGCATGCCCAGCTGGGAGCTCTTCGCCGAACAGCCCGCCTCCTACCGCGACGAGGTGCTGCCCCCCGCCGTGACCGCCCGTCTCGCCATCGAGGCGGGGACGAGCCTCGGCTGGGAGCGCCACGTCGGGGACGCGGGCGAGGTCGCCGGCATCGACCGCTTCGGCGCTTCCGCCCCCGGCAAGGTCATGATGGAGCGCTACGGGTTCACCGCCGAGGCCGTCACCGAGCGCGCCGCCGCCCTCGTGGAGCGCGTGCGCGCGAGCGGGGCGGCGCCGTGACGATCGCGACCCGCCGGCTCATCCAGCACGGCCAGAGCGTCTGGCTCGACTACATCCGCCGCGGCCTGCTCCAGTCCGGCGAGGTGGACCGCATGGTCGCCGACGGCTGGATCACGGGCATGACCTCCAACCCCACCATCTTCGACAAGGCCATCTCCGAGTCGGGCGACTACGAGGAGGCGCTGCAGGCCATCATCCGCATGGGCGAGGCCGATCCTTACGACGCTTTCGTCGCCCTCGCCTCCGAGGACATCCAGCTCGCCGCCGACGCCCTCCGTCCCGTCTACGAGGCGACCGCCGCCGCCGATGGCCATGTCTCCCTCGAAGTGCCGCCCGGCATCGAGCACGACCGCGAGGCGACCGTCGCCGAGGCGCTGCGCCTCTTCCGCCTCGTCGATCGCCCCAACGTCATGATCAAGGTGCCGGGCACGCCCGCGGGCGTCGAGGCCCTGACCGAGCTGATCGCCGCCGGGGTGAACGTGAACGTCACGCTCCTCTTCAGCGTCGCCGTCTACGAGCGCGTGGCGGAGGCCTACCTCGCCGGGCTCGAACGGCGCCTCGACGCGGGCGAGCCCCTCGACGCCATCGCCAGCGTCGCCTCCTTCTTCGTCTCGCGCGTCGATACCGCCGTGGACGCGCAGTTGCCGGCGGATTCGCCCCTGCGCGGGCGCATCGCCGTCGCCAATGCGCGCCACGCCTACGCCCGCTTCCGCGCCATCTTCGCGGGCGAGCGCTGGGAACGGCTCGCGCGGGCCGGGGCCCGCCCCCAGCGCCCGCTCTGGGCCTCGACCGGCACGAAGAATCCCGCCTACTCCGACACCCTCTACGTCGAGACGCTCATCTTCCCCGACACCGTGAACACCCTGCCCCAGGCGACCCTCGACGCCGTGCTCGACCACCTGCAGGTCGCGCCCGCGCCGCCGGAAGCGCTGGACGAGGCGAGCGGCCTCCTCGGCGAGGCGGCGGAGGCGGGCATCGACCTGGAGGCCGTCACGGACAAGCTGCTCGTGGACGGGCTCGCCTCGTTCGAGGACAGCTACAAGGCGCTCATGGCGCGGCTCGACCGCAGGCTCGCGACCGCCCCCGGACGCCAGCCCGCCGCCGCCCACGCGCTTGGGGCGCTCGGCGGCGCGGTCGGGGAGCGGCTGGCGGCGCTCCGGCGGGACGAGGTCGTGCGCCGCCTCTGGATGCGCGACCACACCGTCTGGAAGCCCGACCCCGCCGAGATCGCCGACCGCCTCGGCTTCCTCACGGCCCCCGAACGCAGCCTCGAAGACGCGCCCGCACTGGCCGCCTTCGCCCGCGAGATCGCCGCCGAGGGCCACACGGACGTCGTGCTCATGGGCATGGGCGGGTCGAGCCTCGCCGCCGGGGTCATGCACGCCGCCCTCGGGAGCGGCGGCGGCGGACTCGCGCTGCACGTCCCCGACACGACCGACCCCGAGGAACTGCTCGCCCTCGATGCGCGCCTCGACCTCGGCCGCACCCTCTTCATCGCCGCCAGCAAGAGCGGCGGCACCGTCGAGACGAGCGCCCAGCTCGCCTGGTTCTGGGAGAAGGTCCGCGACGGCTCGCGCTTCGCCGCCATCACGGACGCGGGCACGCCGCTGGATGCGCTCGCGCGCGAACGCGGCTTCCGTCGCGTCTTCCACGGCGACCCCGAGGTCGGCGGGCGCTACTCCGCCCTCTCCGTGTTCGGCATGGCCCCCGCCGCCCTCATCGGCGCGGACGTGGGGCAGATCGCCCTGCGCGCCCGCGAGATGCTCGACGCCTGCCGCCGCACCGTGCCCGCCGAGAACCCCGGCGCGCTCCTCGGCGCGGTCATCGGCGAGGCCGCCCTCGCGGGCCGCGACAAGCTCACGCTCGTGCTCCCGGACGAACTGCGCGAACTCGGCGTCTGGATCGAGCAGCTCCTCGCCGAATCGCTGGGGAAGGAGGGCACGGGCGTCGTGCCCGTCGAGGGCGAACCGCTCGCGTCCCCCGCGACCTACGGCCACGACCGCATCTTCGTCGCCCTCGGCGAACACGATGGGCTCGACGCGATCGAGGCCGCGGGCCATCCCGTCGTGCGCCTCCCCTGGTGCGACCCCGCCCAGCTCCCCGCCGAGTTCGTGCGCTGGGAGATCGCCACCGCCGTCGCCGGCCACGTGCTCGGCGTCCACCCCTTCGACCAGCCCAACGTGCAGGAGGCGAAGGACGCGACCGCGCGCGTGCTCGCCGATCCCGCCCCGCCGCCGCGCACGCCCCCCCTCGCCGAGGCGCTCGCCTCCCTCCGCCCCGGCGACTACGCCGCCCTGCTGGCGTGGCTGCCCCGCACGCCCGAGCACGCCGCCGCGCTCCAGGAGCTGCGCCTGCGCCTGCGCGACCGCCACGGGGTCGCCGTCACGGTCGGGTTCGGGCCGCGCTACCTGCACTCCACCGGCCAGCTGCACAAGGGCGGGCCGGACAGCGGCGTCTTCATCCAGATCGTGCGCGACGACCCCGTCGACGCCCCCGTGCCCGGCAAGCCCTACACCTTCGCCCAGTTGAAGGCGGCGCAGGCGCAGGGCGACCTGGAGGCGCTGCTCGCCCGCGGACGGCGCGTCGCCCGCGTCACCCTCGACGAGCTCGCCGCCGCGGTGGAAGCGTGACCCGCGCGTGAGCGGCGAAGCGGGACCGCGAAGCCAGCTTCCGCTGACGGACCCCGCGCTGCTCGCGGACCTCGAAGCGACCGCGCGCGAACTCGCCGCCGCCGCCGGCTCCGGGATCACCGCCGCCCTCGGCCGCTCCGTCCGCGTCGATTACAAGACGGAGGGCAAGTCTGAAGCGGCCGCCCCCACGGACCCCGTCTCCGAGGTGGACCGCGCCGTCGAGACGATGATCCGCGAGCGCCTCGCGGAGCGCTTCCCCGGCCACGCCGTCCTCGGCGAGGAGCACGACGACGCGCCCCTGCCCGACGCCGAGTACCTCTGGGCGATCGACCCCGTTGACGGCACGACCAACTTCGTCAATCGCTACCCGCTCTTCGCCGCCTCCGTGGGCGTCCTGCGCGAGGGCGTTCCCGTGGCGGGCGCGATCTGGTGCTCGGCCAGCCACGGGCTCGGGCCGGGCGTCTACCACGCGCGCGCCGGCGGGCCGCTGAGCTTCGAAGGCGAGCCCGTGGAGGCCGTCGAGAACGAGGGCGTGCGCCGCAGCCTCAGCGCCGTCCCCGGGGGCGCGCCCGGACGCGCCGCCAACTGGGACAACCGCGTGACCGGCTCCGCCGCCATCGAGTGCGCCTACGTGGCCGCGGGCGTCTTCACCACCGCCCAGTTCTGGGGCGTGCGCGCCTGGGACCTCGCCGCCGGGATCGTCCTCGTCGGGGCGGCGGGCCGCGAGGCCCTCATCCGCGAAGGCTCCGAATGGAGGCCGTTCGAGCGTTTCACCCCGCCCGACCGCGTCCGCGAGGACCGCGCGCCCACCCTGCGCGACTGGTCCCGCCCGGTGCTCGTGGGCACGTCCGAGGGCCTGACCCAGTTGCGCGAGCGGATGCGCCGCCCCGGCATCATCGAGCGCGCCGCCCGCCGTCTGCGCGGACGCTAGCGGAACACGCGCTCGCGGTAGTAGCGCAGCTCCGCCAGCGACTCGCGGATGTCGTCCCGCGCGCGGTGCGCCTCCCCCTTCGGGAAGCGCTCCAGGCCGGGGTGCCAGCGCAGGGCCAGCTCCTTCACGGTGGACACGTCGATGACGCGGTAGTGGAGGTGCCGGACCACGTCCGGCATCCACCGTTCGAGGAAGCGCTTGTCGTGGCCGACGGAGTTCCCGCAGAGGGGCGATTGCCCCTCCGGCGTGCGTCCCCGCAGGTAGTCCAGCAGCAGCGCCCGCGCCTCCTCGATGCTCACGCGCGAGGCGCGCACCGCCTCCGTCAGCCCCGACTGGCCGTGCTGCTTCACGCACCAGTCGTCCATCAGCGCCAGCACGTCCTCCGGCTGGTGGACGATCAGGTCGAGCCCCTCGTCGAGTTCGCGCAGGTCGCCGTCGGTGACGAGCGCGGCCACTTCGAGCACGTGGTGGCGCTCCACGTCGAGGCCCGTCATCTCCATGTCGATCCAGACCAGCGGGGGGCGCGCTTTCTCGGCCATCGCCGCGAATGGTAGCGCGACGCCGCCCTGGGGGCGCTAGAATCGCGCCCCAATGGGACCGCTGGACATCTTCGACTGGCTGGCGAAGGAGGAGTGGCTCGCCATCCTCCGCATCGGGCTCGGCCTCTGGTGGCTGGAGAGCGTGCGCCACAAGGACCTGCGCGGCTTCCTCCGCGGCGATTCGCGCGGCTGGGTCGAGGGGCTGGTCGAGGACCACCCGATCCCCGCCTTCGCCGGCCTCCTCAAGGCCACCGCCCTGCGCAGCGAACGCACCTGGGTGATCACGTCCTGGCTGGTCGTGCTGGGCGAGTTCGCCGCGGGCGTGAGCATCACGTTGGGCTTCCTCACCTTCGGCGGGCTCGTCCTCGCCGCCTTCCTCAACCTCAACTACCTGCTGCTGGCGGGCCTCAGGGACCAGGGCGAGCAGGGCCAGAACCTGATGATGATCCTCATCGCCGTCGTCCTCTTCGCGACGGGCGCGGGCGAGGTCTGGGGCGTGGACGCCGCCATCTTCTAGGCGCTTGCCTCTCGCGCCCGCGCCGCCCACGATGGCCCCGTGCCCTTCTCCATCGCCTGCCCCACCCGCCACACCGACACCTTCACCGACACCGGCTTCGTCCACGCGGGCGTGCTGCTCGCGTTCACGGAACTCGCCTACGCCGCCTTCGAGGAGCACTGCGGCGTCTCCAAGCCGGACCACGTCGTCGCCGTCCAGCGCGAGACGCGCGCCGTCTACCACGCGCCCCTGCCCTGGCGCGACGGCGCCACCATCGAGGTCGTGACCGTGAGCGCGGACGATCGCGGCTTCGAGCAGGAGTTCGCGGTGAAATCGACCGCGCGCGGGACGCCCGTGGCGACGTTCGTGCACGCCTGGGCCTGGCTCGATACCGTGAGCGGGCGCGGCGTGCCCATCCCGCCCGACGTGCAGTACCTGCTGCAGCGGGGCGGGGCCCCGTCGTGAGCCGTCCCGCGCCGGAGGGCCGCCCCGTCGCCATCGCCCACCGCGCGGGCAACGACCTCGCCCGCCTCGAACGCGCCAGGGCCATCGGGGCCGACCTCGCCGAACTCGACGTGTGGCTCCACCACGGACGCATCGAGGTGCGCCACGCGCAGACGATGGGCCCGCTGCCCCTCCTGCGCGAGCGCTGGCGCCCCTCGCCCGGCTGGGGCCCGCGCCTCGAACTCGACGCCGTCATCGAGGCCGCGGGCCGCGACGTGCGCCTCATGGTCGACCTGAAGTCGAACGCGCCCGCCCTCTCCGAGGCGGTCGCCGCCGCTTTCGAGCGCCTCCTGCCCGGCGCGCCCTACGCCGTCACCACGCGCGACTGGTGGTTGCTGGAGCCGTTCGAGGGGCGCGGGCACGTCACCCGCATCCCCTCCGCCGCCTGGCCCCACGAGTTCGCCGCGCTGGCGTCCGATCTCGGCGAGCGCTACCACACCCTGTCCCTCCACAGCACGCTCGCGCAGCCCGCCCTCATGCGCGAACTGACCGCCAGCGGCGTCGCCGTCTACGTCTGGCCCGTGAACACGCCCGAGGCGCTGGAGCGCGTCCTCGCCGCCGGGGCCGCGGGCGTCAACAGCGACAACCTCGACCTGCTCGCGGAAGTCGTCGCGGGCGCGCCGAACATTGACGCGACATAACGGCGGCGGCGTTTTGCCCAACGCACGCAGTCCCCTACGCTCGAAGCGATGAGCGCCATCTGGGCCCGCGGGCTGGTCAAGCACTTCGGCGAGGTGCGCGCCGTCGACGGCATCGACCTCGACATCGCGCCGGGGACCATCTTCGGCTTCCTCGGGCAGAACGGCTCCGGCAAGACCACGACCATCCGCATGTTGACGACGCTGCTGCGCCCCACCGCCGGGAGCGCGCGCGTGGACGGGCTCGACATCCTCGGCGATGCGCTCGCCGTGCGCCGCCGCATCGGCGTCGCCCTCCAGGAGGCGGGCCTCGACGACGTGCAGACGGGCCGCGAGCTGCTGACGCTCCAGGGGCGCCTCTTCGGGCTGCGCGGCGGCGTCCTCCGCGGGCGCATCGACGATCTGCTCGCCGTCGTCGACCTCGAAGACGCCGCCGATCGCGCGATCGGCGGCTACTCCGGCGGGATGAAGCGCCGCCTCGACCTCGCCGCCGCGCTCGTCCACCGGCCCGGCATCCTCTTCCTCGACGAGCCCACGACCGGCCTCGACCCCCTCAGCCGCGAGGCCGTCTGGCGCTACGTGAACCGCCTCAGCGCCGAGGACGGCATCACCGTCTTCCTCACCACCCAGTACCTGGAGGAGGCGGACCGCCTCGCCCACGACCTTGCCATCATCGACGAGGGGCGCATCATCGCGAGCGGCTCGCCCGCCGAGATGAAGGCCCGCATCGGCGCTGACGTCGTCACCGTCGCGATTCCCGCCGCGGATGCGCTCGACCGCGCCGCCGAGGCCGCCGCCGCCGTGCCCGCCGTCGAGCGCGTCCAGATCGCGGGCGGCGCGGCCGTCGTCTACGTGCCCGACGGGGCCCGCGCCGTGGCGCGCATCGTCATCGCCCTCGACGACGCGGGCATCGAGGTCGGGGACGTCTCCATCGCGCGCCCCAGCCTCGACGACGTGTTCCTCGAAGCGACGGGCCGCCGCCTCAAGGTGGAGGAGCCGCCCGCCGCCGAAGGGGGCGCCGCCTGATGCACGCCCTCGCGACCGTCTGGTTCCTCACCGTGCGCTCCCTGCGCGAGGCCGTCCGCAATCCCGCGCAGGAAGCGGGGAACGTCCTCATCCCGCTCTTCTTCTTCGCGGTGACGGTGGGCTCGATCGGCTCGATCGCGGGCGACGCCTTCGGGGTGGACAACTTCACCGGCTTCCAGGTGCCGGTCGCCATCCTCGCGGCGGCCTCCAGCATCTCCGCCAGCGCCGGGCTCGGCACGATCACCGACATCCAGCGCGGCTACTTCGACAAGCTCCTGCTGACCCCCGCGCCCCGCTCCGCGATCGTGCTGGGGCGGATCACGGCGGACGGCGCGCGCACGGTCTTCATCACGGCGTTCATCGTGGGCGTGGGCCTCGTCTTCGGCACGGGGTTCGACACGGGCGTCGCGGGCTTGCTCGTGCTGCTCGTGGGGTCGTTCGGCTTCGGCATGGCCTATTCGGGCTTCAACGCCGCCATCGCCCTGCGCACGGGCAGCCCGCAGGCGGCCGCGGCGGGCGGCCTGCTGCTCTTCCCGCTCATCTTCCTCTCGACCGCCTTCGCCCCCAAGGAGGTCTTCGCGGACTGGCTCCAGGTCCTCGCCACGGGCAACCCCATCACCTACGTGCTGGAGGCGCAGCGCTCCCTCATCATCGAGGGCTGGGACGGGCTCAGCCTGCTCTGGGGCGCCGCCGCCACGCTCGGCTTCGGCATCGCCTCCTTCTCGCTCACCTACCTCGCCCTGCGCTGGCGCACCTCGTGAGCGGCGAGACGCTCTTCGGGCGCATCGGCGGGCGCGAGGGCGTCGAGGCCGTCGTGGACGCCTTCTACGACGCCGTCGCCGCCGACGCCCCCCTGCGCGCCCTCTATCCCGGCGACCTCGCCCCCAGCCGCGAGAAGCTCGCGCTCTTCTTCGAACAGTGGCTCGGGGGCGAAGCGCGCTACTCCGAGCGCTACGGCCATCCCCGCCTGCGCCGCCGCCACTTCCCCTTCGTCATCGCCGAGCACCACGCCCGCAGCTGGCTCACGCACATGCGCGCCGCCCTCGAAGCGCGCGGCCTGGACGCGGCGGACTTCGACGCCATCTGGGGGCGGCTCGAACCGCTCGCCCACCACATGGTCAACGCCCACGAGGACGTGCCCCGCGAGCCCCTGCCGGACGACGCCCGGCTCACCTGAAACGGCCCCCGCCGCCACGGGCGCTGTATCGTGCGCGCGTGACCGAGCCGCCGCCCCCGAATCCCGAGCCTGAGTCCGAGCCCGAGGACCTCACGCTCAGCCTCCACAACGTGACCGCCGCCCCCGGCCCCACGCCCGAGAGCCTGAACGTGGTCCTGCAGACGAGCCGCGGCGAGATTCCCGGCGTGTTCCATCCCGTGCAGGGCGGGTCCGGGGCGGCCATCTGCGCGGGCGGCGCGATGGGCGGCCTCGATGGCCCCGCGGGCGGCCTCTTCGCCCGCCTCCCCGGCCTGCTCCTGCCCCGCAACGTGAGCGTCCTGCGCCTCGACTACCGCCAGCCCAACGTGTTCGAGGAGTGCGTGCTGGACGTGCTCGCGGGCTGCTCCTTCCTGAAGGGCATCGGCGCGACCGACGCCGTGCTCGTGGGCCACAGCTTCGGCGGGGCCGTCGTCGTGAAGGCGGGCGCGCTTCACCCCCTCGTGCGCGCGGTCGCCTCGCTCTCCCCCCAGCTCTACGGCACGCGCCAGGTGGAGGAACTGGCGCGCCCGCTCCTGCTCGTGCACGGCTCCGCCGACGAGGTACTCGACGCCGAGGCCAGCGAGGACATCTACCGCCGCGCCGCCGAGCCCAAGCGGCTCGTCATCTACGGCGACGCGGGGCACGCGCTCGCGACCGTGGCGGACGCGCTCGACGGCCTGCTCGCGCCGTGGATCGAGGCGCGCCTGCTGGGCGAGCCGATGGAGAGCGGACGTACCGTCGAGTGGCCCTCCAGCGATGCGCCCGCTGACGGCAGCGGCGGCGCTGGCGGCTGATCGCCGCGCTGTGCTACCGTGGCCGTCCGGCTGAAAGGAGAGGGAGCCGCCGGCGGGGTGGCCGGCGCATCGCTCACAGAAAGGGACGGGACCTGTCGCCATCTCCCAAGGCTCCAGGTCCCGCCCGTCTGGTCGAGAAGCAGTCCCGCGGGACTCAACCGTGCGCTCGGTTCTGGCGGCTACCTCCTTTCAGCCATCCTTGCTTCCCGATCTCCGTTGGCGCTGATCTCGCCCATCGAGCGGATGTTGCGCCGGAGGAAGGCCGGCAATTCGGCGTCTTCCTCGTCCGAGATGCCGGGCAGTTCCAGCGCCATGCCGCCGGGCCTGCTCGCGGTCGTTCGCATCAGGCCGCCGACCGTCGGCGCCTGCGTCTCCGAGAACCCCGTCGCGATCACCGTCATGTGCACCGCGTCCCCGACCGAGGGGTCGATGACCGTGCCGAAGATGATGTTGGCGGTGCTGTCCACCACCTCCGCGATGACGCGCGCGGCGATGTCCAGTTCGCGCAGCTTCAGGTTGCCGTCGTGGGTGACGTTGAAGAGCACGTTGGTCGCCCCGTTGATCGTCTGATCGAGGAGCGGGCTGGCGGTGGCCTTCTTGGCCGCCTCGGCGGCGCGGTTCTCGCCCGTGGCGTCCCCGATGGCGAGCAGCGCGGGGCCGGCCTCGCTCATCACGGTGCGCACGTCGTTGAAGTCGAGGTTGATCGCGCCGTTCTGGCTGATGATGTTCGAGATCGCCTGGATCGCCTGCCGCAGCACGTCGTCCGCCATCTCGAACGCCTGGTCCATGGTGTAGTCCTCGGGGCAGCTCTCCAGCAGGCGCGAGTTGGGGATCGAGATGAGCGTATCCACCTTCTCGCGCAGCTTGTCGAGGCCGCCGCGGGCCGCGCGCGTGCGCGCCGCGCCCTCCCAGGCGAAGGGCGTGGTGACGGTGCCGATGGTGAGGGCGCCGACTTCGCGCGCCACCTCGGCGATCACGGGGGCGGCGCCGGTGCCCGTGCCGCCGCCCATGCCCGCCGCCACGAACACCATTTCGGCGCCGTTCAGCAGCTCCTCGAGTTCGGCCCGGCTCTCCTCGGCGGCGCGCTCGCCGCGCGTGGGGTCGCCCCCCACGCCCAGGCCCTTCGTCAGCTTCTCCCCGATGCGCATCCGCATCTCCGCGTCGGAGATGGCGAGCGCCTGCGCGTCGGTGTTCACGGCCACGAAGGTCACGCCCGGGATGTTGGCGTGCACCATGCGGTTGACGGCGTTGCCGCCGCCCCCGCCGACTCCGACGACCTTGATGTCGGGCAGCAATTCCCTATCGACTGCGTGGTTCACGGTGTTCTTCCTTCCGTCTGTGGGGTGTGGGCGGATTGCAGTGATTGGCCGGTCTGGACGGTTGACGGTTCTCGTTCGGATGGGCCTCCTTGCGTGCGAGTGCGAATGCGAATGTGAGTGCGAGTGCGAATGCGTCGGTTACTGGGGGATGAAGGCTCGCCCAAACGCGGCGATGCGCCTGAGGAAGCCGCTCTCCGGGTCGTCCTTGCGGGCCCCCGCGGGGCGCTGCGCCGCAGCCGTCCCCCGCAGGGCGTACTTGGCGAGCCCCACCGCCGTGGTGTAGGCGGGAGTCGCGATCAAGTCGGTCAGTCCCGTGCAGCCGCGCGGCCCGCCGACGCGCGCCGGCAGGTTGAGCCGCTGCTCCGCGAGCTCGTCGATGCCCCGCAGCTGGCTCGTGCCCCCCGTGAGCACGAGGCCCGCCGCGAGCCGGTCCAGGTAGCCCGCGCGCTTCAACTCGATGGCCACCATCTCCAGCACCTCCTCCGTGCGCGCCTGCAGGATCTCGGCCACGTGCGCGGCGGAGACCTGCTTGCGCGAGTTCGTCCCGAAGGCGCGCACCTCCACGTCCACGTTTCCCGCCTCCTCCGTGGGGATGGCCGCCCCGTGGTCGCACTTCAGCCGCTCCGCGCTCTCCCAGGGGCAGCGCAGCAGCCGCGCGAGGTCCTGCGTCAGGTGCGTGCCGCCCAGCGTGAGCGTGGCCGTGTGCGCGACGGCGCCCTCGTCGTAGACGCAGATCGAGGTCGTGCTCCCGCCGATGTCGACCGCCGCCGCGCCCTGCGCGCGCTCCTCGGCCGTGAGCGCGCCCGTCGCCGCCGCGAGCGAGCCGAGCGCGACTTCATCGACCTGCACGCCTGCGTCCTCGACGCACTTGCGCAGGTTCTGCACGGCGGAGACGGCGGCGGTGACGATGTGCGTCTCCGCGTCGAGCCGCGCGCCGTACATCCCCACGGGGTCGGAGACGGGGTCCGTGCCCTCGATCCAGTAGCCGCGCGGGATCACGTGCAGGACCTGGCGGTTGGTGGGGATGCTGATCTGGCCCGCCACCTCCACCGCCCGCTGCCGGTCATCGACCGAGATCGGCTCGGAGCGGTCGGCGATGGCGACGATGCCGCGGTTGTTCTGCGAGCTCAGGTGCCCGCCCGCGATGCCCACGACGCCGCTCAGGATGCGCATCCCGCAGGACTGCTCCGCCTTCTCCACCGCCGTGGCGACGGCGTCGCGGGCCGACTGGATGTTGTCGATCACGCCGCGCGAGAAGCCCGCCGCCGGGGCCACGCCGACGCCGAGCACGCGCGCCTGCCCGTACTCGTTCACGTCGGCGACGAGCGCCGTCACCTTCGTCGAGCCGATGTCGATCGCCGCAATCGCGTTGTTTCGCTTCATGGTTCATTCCCCTCGTTGACGTGTGGTCACCGCAGCACGGGACGGTCCCCGAACCGCAGGTCGATGGTGGCGTACTCGATGTCTCTCGCCGTCGCTTCGCGGGCGACGCGCGCCCACACGGCGAGCTTGTAGGCGATGCCGCTGGAGTCCCCCAGCAGCGCCGTTTGGCCGTCCGCGGTGCGGACGCGAATGCCCTCGTCCGGCGAGTAGGTCAGCTCGACCGCGCGCGTGCCCAGCGCCTCCTCGATCCGGGTCGTGATCTCCGCCGCGGCGTCCACGGCGTGGCGGTCCACGCGGTCGCCCGCGCGCAGCGAGTACGACTCGTTGCTCACGATCGTCGTCGCGTTCGCGGGCGGGGCGCGGCGCCCGAGCACGTAGCCCTCGCGGTCGATGGTGTAGCGCAGGCCCGCCTGCTCCCAGGAGCCCCACGGCTCGCGCTCGCGCACGGTGATGCGCACCGTGCCCGGCCAGTCCCGCTCGATCTCGACCGAGGCGACCAGCGGCAACTCCGCGATCGCCGCCGCCGCGCCGTCCAGGTCGGCGGTGACCATGCGCTCGCCGCGGAAGGCGACGCGATCGAGGATGTCGCGCTCGTGCGTGGACACGGCGCCCGTGACCTCGATCGCGCGCACGCGCAGGAGGGGCGACTGCCACGCCCACGCCGCCGCGCCCACCACGATGAGCAGCGCCGCCGCCGCCGCGAGCGGGAGCCGGCGCGCGCGCAGCCACGAGCGCCCCCGGCGTCCGAGCGTCCCCGCGGCGGCGAGCGGGCGCGCCCGCCGCTGGCCGACGATGCGCTCGCGCTCGCGCTTCCGCTCCGGCGCGCGTTCGGACGTGCGCGCGGAGGTGTTCTCCGGCGCGGGCCGCGCGCGCCGCACGACGCGCTTGGGCCTGGCCTGGCGCTTGGGCCGGTCGTGCCGCCTGATCATCGCGCCGCCTCCCGTTCCCCCCGCGCGAGGGCGAGGTCGAGGATGCGCGTGAGCAGGTCCGCGTAGGCGAGGCCGCTCGCTTCCCACAGCCGCGGGAACATGCTGATGCTGGTGAACCCCGGGATCGTGTTCACCTCGCTGCCGGTCGCCTCGCCGTCCTTCCCCACGAAGAAGTCGACGCGCGCGTAGCCCTCGCAGCCCATCGCCACGTACATGCGCACGGCCAGTTCGCGCACCCGCGCCGCCGCCGCCGCGTCGATGCGGGCGGGCACGTGCAGCGCCGTCGTCGAGTCCGCCGCGTACTTGCTGTCGTAGTCGTAGAACTCGCGGTCCGGCTCGATCTCGCCGACGACCGCCGCCGCCTCCGGGGCCTCGTTGCCGAGCACGGAGCACTCGACCTCGCGGCCCGCCACCGCCCGCTCGACGACCACTTTGCCGTCGTGCGCGAGCGCCGCCGCGAAGGCGCGGCCAAGGTCCTCGCGCGAGGCCACGCGCGTGATGCCGATGCTCGATCCGCCGTTCGCGGGCTTGGTGAAGCAGGGGTAGCCGACCTCGTCCTCGACGAAGCGCCGCGCCTCCTCGCCGTCGCGTTCGATCTCGCCGCGGCGGAGCACGGCGTAGCGGGCGACGGGGATGCCCGCCTCGCGGAAGAGCGCCTTCTGCAGCGCCTTGTCCATGCCCACGGCGCTCGCCGCCACGCCCGCGCCCGCGTAGGACACGTCCGCCATCTCCAGCAGCCCCTGCAGGGAGCCGTCCTCGCCGGTGGTTCCGTGGATCAGGGGGAAGGCCACGTCGCAGGCGGCCAGCTCGGCCAGCGCCGCGCCGCCGCTCAGGGGCGTCCCGCCCTCGCGGAGCGCCTCCGCGCCGTCCGTGAGCGCCGCCTCCGTCTCCGCGACGGAGAGCCACGCCCCCGCGCGCGTCACGCCGATGGGCGCGATCGCCCAGCGTTCGCGGTCGAGCGCGCCGATGACGCCGCGCGCGCTGCGCACGCTCACCTCGTGCTCGCCCGAGCGCCCCCCGAAGATGACGGCCACGCGCGTCCTTTCCATCACCATCACCACGCCCCCACGAACCCGACTTCGCGCCGCAGCCGCACGCCGTGCGTCTCGAACACGCGGCGCTCGGCTTCCTCCACCAGCCAGAGCACGTCGCTCGCTCGCGCGCTCCCGAGGTTCACGAAGAAGTTGGCGTGCCGCTCGCTGATGGCGGCGTCGCCCCGCCGCTCGCCCCGCAGCCCCACGGCGTCGATCAGCTTCCAGGCCGGGCTTTCGGGCGGGTTGGCGAACATCGAGCCCGCGTTGCGGCCCCGCGGCTGGGCGGCCAACCGCCGCTGGTCGTAGCCGCCCGCCTCGGCCAGCAGGGCGTCCGCGTCTCCCGCGCCCAGCGCCAGCTCCGCCTCCAGCACCGTGCGCCCCGCGAGCGCCCCGCGCGTGAAGGCGCTGCCGCGGTAGGCCAGGTTCAGTTCGCCGGCGGAGCGCCAGGCGTCGCCCGCCTCCGGGTCGAGCAGGCGCACGCGCGTGAGCACGTCGGCGAGGCAGCCGCCGTAGGCGCCCGCGTTGTAGACGACCGCCCCGCCCAGCGTTCCCGGGATGCCGACGGCCCAGGCCAGCCCCGCCACGCCCGCGCGGCACATCTTGCGCGCGAAGCCCGCGAAGCTCGCCCCGCTGCCGATGCGCACGCGGAAGCCGTCGCGCTCCTCCTCGCGCGCGCGATTGTCGATGACGACGCCGCGGATGCCGCCGTCGGCGACGACGATGTTGCTGCCGCTGCCGAGCACGAACGGCCCCGCCTCCGCCTCCGCCGCCAGCCGCGCCGCCCGCGCCAGCGCCTCGGTGCTGCGCACGGTCACGTACAGGTCCGCGGGGCCGCCCACGCCGAAGGTGGTGTGGCGGGACATGGGTTCGTCGCGGCGCACCTCGCCCGCCGTCTCCAGCGTCGCCGCCAGCCGGTCGAGCGCCGTCACGACAGCCGCTCCAGCAGCAGCGGGGCGGCCTCGGTGACGCTGCCCGCGCCGATCGTCATGACCACGTCGCCGGGGCGCGCCAGCGCCGCCGCCCGCTCGACCGCCTCCGCGAAATCGGGAGCGTAGGACGCTTGGGGACGCGCGATCGCCCGCGCGAGGTCCGCCGCCGAGCGCCCTTCCGCCGGCGTCTCGCGGGCGGCGTAGGTTTCGAGGATGACGAGTTCGTCGAGCCCGTCCCAGCACTCCAGCCACGCCTCCCACAGGTAGGCGATGCGGCTGTAGGTGTGCGGCTGGTGGATGCCGATCAGCCGCCGTCCGGGGAAGCGCGTGCGCGCCGCCCCGAGCACCGCCCGCACCTCGCTCGGATGGTGCGCGTACTCGTCGATGACGGTCACGCCGCCCGCCTCGCCGACGCGCTCGAAGCGCCGCTTCGCGCCACGGAAGCAGCGCGCGGCGTCGCGCACCGTGGCGAAGGGCGCGCCCTCGCCGAGGCAGACCGCCGCCGCCGCCAGCGTGTTCTCGATCGCGTACTCGCCGGGCAGGCCGATGCCCAGTTCGCCCAGCGGCTCGCCCGCGCGGTTCACGGTGAAGGTCGCGCCGTCCGCGCCGAGCGCGACATCGGTGGCGCGCCACGTGCAGCCGTCGCCCAGCCCGTAGGTCTCGATGTCAAGGCCGTCCCGCGCCGCCGCCGTCGCCACGCGCGCGGAACCGGCGTTCCCGCCGCCCGCGAGCAGCCGCCCGCCCGCGCGCACGCGCCGCGCGAACGTCAGGAACGCCTCCTCGTACGCCTCCGCCGTGCCGTACAGGTCGAGGTGGTCGGCGTCGACGTTCGTGATGACGGCCACGTCCGGCTCGTAGGCGTGGAAGGCGCGCTGGTACTCGTCCGCCTCCACCACGCAGACGTCGCCGCCGCCCCAGGAGGCGTTCCCGCCGAGGTCGCGGCTCTCGCCCCCGATGAGGTACATCGGGCGGCGCCCCGCCTGCTTCAGGATGAAGGCGATGAGGCTCGTCGTCGTCGTCTTGCCGTGCGAGCCGGCCACGGCGATGACGCGCTTGCCCGCCATCAGTCCCGCCACCACCTCGGGGCGCCCGAGCACGGGCAGCCCGCGCCTCCGCGCCTCCGCGACCTCGGGGTTGTCGTCGCCCACGGCGGCGGTGGCGACGACGCAGCGGGCGTCGCCGAGGTTCGCGGCGGCGTGCTCGGGGAAGACGGTCACGCCCAGCGCCTCGAGGTTGCGCGTGAGCGCCGACGGTTCGAGGTCGCTGCCGCGCACGGTTTCGCCGCGCTCATGCAGCAGCTGGGCGATGGCCGACATGTGCATCCCGCCGATCCCCACGACGTGGACGGGTCCGCGAAGCTCGTTCATCGCGCCACCTCCCGCAGGATCGCGGCGAGCCGCTCCGCGCCGTCCGCGTGGCCCGCCGCGCGCGCCGCCTCCGCCATCGCCGCGCGCCGCCCGTCGTCGCGCAGCAGGTCCAGCGCGCGACCTTCGAGCGTCTCCAGGTCCGCCTCCTCGACCGTGAGGGCCGCGCCGCGCTCCGCCAGCCAGCGCGCGTTCCCGCGCTGGTGCGCGCCCGCGAACGTGCCCGGCACGAGGATCGCGGGGAGCGCCGCGGCGGGCAGTTCGCCCAGCGTGCTCGCGCCCGCGCGCATCACCGCCAGGTCGGCGGCGACCATCAGCGCGGGCAGGTCCTCGCGGAAGGGCGCGGGCTCGTAGCGCTCGCGCAGCGCCTCCGGCAGCGAGTCGCGCGCCGCCGCCGCTTCCCCGGACGCGGCCCGGCCCGTGACGTGCACGACCCGCGCGGCCTCGCAGAGCCGCGGCAGCGCCGCCCAGACCGCGCGGTTGATCGCCCGCGCGCCCTGCGTTCCCGCCGCGACCAGCAACACGCGCTCGTCCGCGCTCCAGCCGAGGCCGGCGCGGGCGTCGGCGCGGGGCGTGCGGAAGGCGTCGCGCACGGGGTAGCCGCTCACGACCGTCTTCTCCGCGGGCAGGCGCGGGAGCGCCGCCTCCGTGGCGGCGGCGACGAGCGTGGCCAGGCGGCTCTCGGCGCGCACGGCCAGCCCCGGCTCCACGTCCGGCAGGAACACCACGAGCGGCAGGCGCAGGAGGCGCGCGGCCACGCTCGGCGGGAAGCTGCCGTAGCCGCCCGTGCTCAGCATCACGTTCGCGCGGAAGCGCCGCAGCGCCCGCAGCGCCACGCCCGCGCCCAGCGCCGTGCGCGCCAGCCCGCGCGCCAGCGCCAGCGGCGAACGCCCGCGCAGGGCCGCCGCCGGGACCGCCTCGAAGGGGACGCCGTGGCCGCGCACGAGGTCGCGCTCGCCGCGATCGTCGGGCCCGAAGAAGCGCGCCTCCACGGGCTCGCCCGCGGCCCGCAACGCCTCCAGCGTCGCCATCGCGGGGAAGACGTGCCCCGCCGTTCCGCCCGCCGCCAGCGCCACCCTCATGATTCGTCCCTCCCCGCGGAGGCGCGCCGCCGGGCGCCCGTGCGCTCGCGCGCGGCCTCGCGCTCCTCCGTGTGGCGCGAGATGCTCGCCAGCACGCCCGCCGCCAGCAGCGTCGCCGCGAGCGCGCTGCCGCCGTAGCTGAGGAAGGGCAGGGGCACGCCCGTGAGCGGGATCACGCGCGTGATGCCGCCGATGTTCACGAACGCCTGCGTCGCGATCCACGTCGTGATGCCCGTCGCCAGCAGGAAGCCGAACTGGTCCGGCGCGCGCCGCGCGATCTGGTAGCCCCGCAGCATGAGCGTGACGAACAGCAGCAGCACCGCGCTCGTCGCCACCAGCCCCAGCTCCTCGCCGAGGATGGCGAAGATGCCGTCCGTGTGGCTCTCGGGGACGTAGAAGAACTTGCCGCGGCTGGCGCCCAGGCCCAGCCCCGTGGGGCCGCCGTTGCCCAGCGCGATCAGCGCCTGCAGCGTCTGGAAGCCGCTCCCCAGCGGGTCCGACTCGGCGCTGAGGAAGGCGGAGAAGCGGTCCAGCCGGTAGCCCTCGATGAGCGTCAGCGAGACGACGGCGATGCTCCCCGAGGCGAGCAGCGCGCCCATCTGCAGGAAGGTCGCGCCCGCCGCCCAGAACATCGTGATCGTGATCGCGAGGATGATGCCGGTCGTGCCCAGGTCCGGCTGGAGCATGAGCAGCAGCCCGACCGCGCTGATGATGACGATGAAGGGCATGAGCCCGTGCTCGAAGCTGCGCAGGCTGTCGCCCCGCGAGTTGAGCCACGCCGCCAGGTAGACGATCACGCTGAGCTTGGTGAACTCCGCCGGCTGCAGGCTGAAGCCCCCGAACGTGAGCCAGCGCTGCGCGCCCCCCGCCTCCGTCCCCACGATGAGCGTGAACAGCAGCAGCAGCAGCGCGATTCCCATGAGCGGGGCCGCCAGCCGCCGCAGGAGGTGGTAGTCGAAGCGCATCGCGGCGAGCAGCAGCGCGCCCCCCAGCACCGCCCACATCGCCTGCCGCACGATGAAGTGGTGCGAGTCGGAGAACTGCGCGAGGCCGATCACGAAGCTCGCGCTGTACACCGTCACGAGGCCCGTGATCGTGAGCACCGCGATCAGCGCCAGCAGCGTGTAGTCGGGGCCCCGCACGGACCAGCGGCGGTGCTCGGCGACGGTCACGGCGACGCCTCCCCGGCCGCTTCGAAGCCGTCGAGCGCGGCCACGAGCGCCGCGAACGCCTCGCCCCGCGCCTCGAAGCGCGGGTAGGCGTCGAAGCTCGTGCCCGCGGGCGAGAGCAGGACGGCGTCCCCCTCGCGCGCGAGGGCGGCGGCGGCTTCGACCGCCTCGGCGAGCGTCTCCACGCGCGCGACCGTCCCGACCGCGCCCGTCATCGCCTCCGCGAACGGCCCCGCCGCTTCTCCGAAGCAGACGGCGGCGCGGCAGCGCTCGCGGGCGGCGGCGCGCAGCTTCTCCAGGGGCAGCGCCTTCTCGCGTCCGCCCAGCAGCAGGATGGCGGGCTCGCTGACGGCCTCCAGCGCCGCCGCCGCGCGCTCCGGCGAGGTCGCGATGCTGTCGTTGATCCAGACCGCCCCGCGCGCCCGCCCGACCGTCTCCAGCCGGTGGGGAAGGCCGGGGAAGCGCCCCAGCGTCTCCGCGATTGCGTCCGCCGGCAGCCCCATCGTGCGCGCGATGGCGGTCGCCATGACGGCGTTCGCGACGTTGTGCCGCCCGCGCATCCGCAGGCCGCTCGCGCTGGCGACGGTCTCGGTCGCGCCGCCCTCGCGAGAGACGATGGCGTCGCCCTCCAGCCAGGCCCCGTCTCCCGCGACCGGACCGGCCAGCGAGACCTCGGCCAGCCGCCCGCGCACGTCCGCGCGCAGGCCGCGGCTCGTCTCGTCGTCGGCGTTCAGGATGGCGAGGCCGTCCGCGTCCTGGTACCGCAGGATGCTCCGCTTCAGGTCCACGTACTCGGGCCAGGGGAACTGGTCGAGGTGGTTGGGCGTGACGTTCGTGACCGCCGCGATCGCGGGCGAGCGGTCCGTGTACTGCAACTGCGTGTGGCTGATCTCGAGGATGACCGTCGCCGTCTCCGGGACCGCCTCGATGCGGTCGAGCAGCGAACCGCCGAGGTTGCCCCCGACGAGGCGCTCGATGCCCGCGCGCTCCGCCATCGCCCCCGCGAGCGCCGTCGTCGTCGACTTCCCGCTCGACCCCGTGACGCCCACGACGCGCCCGCGGCAGAGCCGCAGCGCCAGCGCCAGCTGGGAGATGACGGGGATGCCGAGTTCGCGCGCGCGCGCCACGTTCGGGTGGTCGCGCAGCACCGACTGCGAGACCGCCAGCAGGCCGAACCCGGCGGGATCGGGCAGTTCGCCGCGGACCGTGCGCTCGACGCCCTCGGGCGGGTGCGCGCCGGCGGCGTCGAGCTGCGCCTCCGTGCGGCTGTCCGCCATCGTCACGGTGGCGCCGTTCGCGAGCAGCCAGCGCGCGAGGTCGCGCCCCTCGATGCCGAGCGAGTAGACGAGCGCGCGCGTTCCCGCGATCGCGGGGAGGCCAGCCGTCGCCGTGCGTTCCATCGTCATCGCCGTCACTCCGGTACCGCCAGCGCGAGACCCACGCCGACCATCGCGGCCACGATCGCGACCACCCAGAAGCGGGTCACGACCTTCGGCTCGCTCCAGCCGAGTTCCTCGAAGTGGTGATGCAGGGGCGCGCGCCGGAAGACGCGCTCGCCACCCGTGAGGCGGTAGTAGCCGATCTGGATGATGTTGCTGACGGCCTCGGCGACGAACACCAGGCCCACCAGCGGCAGCAGCAGCCAGTGGCCCGTCATGAGGGCGACGATGGCGAGGCTGGAGCCGAGCGCGAGCGCGCCCGTATCGCCCATGATCACGCGCGCGGGATGGGCGTTGTACCAGAGGAACCCGAGGTTCGCGCCCGCGATGATGAAGGCGAACGTGGCCACGAAATCCTGGCCCTGCACGAACGCGATCACGCCGTAGGCGACGAAGGCGAAGAGCGTCGTGCCCCCCGCCAGCGTGTCCAGCCCGTCCGTCACCGCCACGGCGCTCGTCGTCGCCACGATGGTGATGACGGCGATGACCATGTAGGCGGGGCCGAGGGCGTAGCTGCCCGCCCAGGGCACGTTCACGGACTCCACGTCGAGTTCGCCGTAGAGCACCCAGGCGGCCCCGATGGCGAGCAGCGTGAGCAGCGCGATCTTCAGCCGCCAGCTGAGCCCGCCCCGCAGCCCGACGCGCTCCTGCAGGGTGCCGAGGTCGTCGAAGAAGCCGATCGCGCCCGTGGCCGCGATCATGCCCAGGGGCAGCAGGATCGAGCGGTGGTCGAGCCAGTCGATCGCGATCGCGGTCACGATCAGCGTGGGCACCCAGATGATGAAGCCGCCGAAGGTGGGCGTGCCCGCCTTCGACTGGTGCGAGGCGGGCTGGTCCTCGCTGATCGCCTTGCCCGCCCGCTGCGCGCGCAGGTACTGGACCATCGGCCAGCCGATGCCCACCGTCAGCGCGAAGCTGATGCCGCCGGAGAGGAGCGCGCGGATCATGCCCGTCCCTCCAGCGCGGGGATGAGGTCCTCGAACGCCTGCCCCCGCGACGCCTTCACGAGGACGTGGTCGCCCGCGCCCAGGAGGCTCGCCGTGAACTCCGCCGCGTCGTCCTTCAGCCGGAACCAGTGGCTCGCGGCCAGCCCGCGCGCGCGCGCCTCCTCCACGAGCGCGCGGCAGGGCTCGCCCACGGCCACGAGCATGTCGCAGCGTTCCGCCGCGAGGCTTCCGATGCGGCGGTGCTCCTCCTCCGAGCGCTCGCCCAGTTCGGCCATCTCGCCCAGCAGGGCGATGCGGCGTCCGTCCAGCCCGCGCAGCAGGTCGAGGTCGCCCGCGACCGAGGCGGGGCTGGCGTTGTAGGTGTCGTCGAGGATGCGCGCGCCGTTCGCGCCGCGCCGCACGCGCAGCCGCCCCTCGATTTCGGCTTCGCTCACGGCCTCCGCCGCCTCCGCCAGCCCCACCCCGAACGCGAGCTGGATGCCGATCGCGGCCAGCGCGCCCTGCGCGAGGTGCGCCCCCGGCGCGCGCAGCCGCACGTCCGCCGCCTCGCCCTCGTAGCCGACGCGGAACGCGGAGCCGTCCAGCCCGAGGTCGCGCACCTCGCCGCGGCGCAGGCGCGCCGTCTCGCTCGCGCCGAAGCCGATGACCGCGCAGGCCAGTTCGTCCGCGACCGGCGCGATGCGCGCGTCGTCCACGTTCAGCACGGCCACGCCGTCCGCGGGAAGCGCCCGCGCGAGCGAGAGCTTCTCCCGCTCGATCGCCTCCATGCTGCCGAGCTTCTCCAGGTGCGTGGCCCCGACGTTGAGCACGGCCCCGACGGAGGGCTCGGCGATGGCGCAGAGCTCGGCGATCTCGCCGGGGCTGTCCATCGCCAGCTCCAGCACGGAGACCTCGTGCTCGCGCGCCAGGCTCATCAGGGCGAGGGGCAGGCCCTCGCGCGAGTTCAGGTTGCCCGGGCTGCGGTGCGTGCGGAAGCGCGCGGCCAGCGCCGCCGCCGTCAGCTCCTTCGCCGTCGTCTTCCCCACCGTGCCCGTGATGCCCGCCACGCGCGTGCCGCAACGGCGGCGCCAGTCGCGCGCCAGTTCGGCCACCGCCGCGCGCGTATCGTCCACGACGGCGACCGTGCGGTCGGGCCAGTCGCCCCGCGGCGGGCGCTCGCAGAGGGCGGCGGGCGCGCCCCGCTCCAGCGCCTCGTCCACGAAGTCGTTGCCGTCGAGGCGCTCGCCGCGGAAGGCGGCGAACAGGTCGCCGGGGCGCGTCAGGCGCGAGTCGGCGGCGCCGCCCGTGATGGGCGCCGCGACGCCCTCGGTCACGCGGTAGCCGCGGGCGCGCATGCTCTCGGCGAGGAAGGCCGTCGTCATGCCGCTCACCTCGCCGCCACCCGCTCGGCGTCGGGGGGCACGCCGAGGTAGCCCAGCGCCTCATCCACGAGCGCCGCGAAGACGGGCCCCGCCGCCATCGTGCCCGTGGCCAGGTCGGCGTTCTCGTCGAGCTTCACGAGGATGAGCAGGCGCGGCTCGTCCAGCGGCGCGAATCCCGCGAACGACACGATCTGCGTGTCGTCGTAGCTGGCCTCGATGGGCACGTTGGCCGTGCCCGACTTGCCCCCGGCGGTGTAGAGCCGCGGCTTCCCCGGGTGGTACCAGCCGGGATCGACGACCGCGCCCAGCATCCGCCGCATGGTCGCGCTCGTCGCCTCCGAGATCGGCTGCCCCACCACGTTCACGGGCAGGTCGTAGCGCGTCCCGTCGCGCGCGATCATCGCCTTCACGAGGCGCGGTTCGATCAGCCGCCCGCCGTTGATGACCGCCGCCAGCGCCGTGACCATCTGGATGGGCGTGACGCTGATCGCCTGCCCGAACGACTGCGTGGCCGCGTCCACCGGCGACCAGTTGGGGTTGGCCGGCCGGCGAACGAGGCCGGCCGCCTCGCCGCTCAGGTCGATGCGCGTCGGCTTGCCGAAGCCGAAGGCGTCGAGGTACTCGTGGAACAGCCCCACGCCCAGCTTCTCCATCATGAACACCGCCCCCGTGTTGATGCTCTGCTGGAGCACGCCCGTCATCGTCTGCTCGCCGTAGACGCCGTTGTTCCAGTTGTAGAGGGGGATGCCGTAGACGTAGGCGACGCCCGTGTCCTCGTAGGTCGTCTCGGGCGTCACGAGGTCCGCGTCGATGGCGGCGGCGGTCGTGATCACCTTCATCACCGAGCCCGGCTCGTACATGTCGCTCACCACGCTGTTGCGCAGCAGCCGCACCTGCTCCGGGTCGGACAGGTCGAGCGCGCTGAAGGTCAGCCGCGGGTACGTCGCCAGCGCGAGGATCTCCCCGCTCCGCGGGTCCATCATCACGATCGACCCGCCGATCGCCTCGTGCTCCTTCACCGCCTGCTCCAGGGCGCGTTCGGCGGCCAGCTGCATGCGCCGGTCGATCGTGAGCACGATGTCCGGCCCGGGGACGGGCTCCGTCGTGAAGGTTTCGCCGTAGGGGATGGGCGAACCGGTCGTGTCGCGCTCGAAGATGACCCGCCCGGGCGTGCCCAGCAGCTCCTCGTCGTACCACGCCTCGATGCCGGTGAGCCCCGTGTTCTCCGCGCCGATGATGCCGATGACCGAGGAGGCGAGGTCGTCCGCCGGATGCACGCGCATCGTGTTGGGCAGGCCCACGAGGCCGGGCACGTTCGCGTCGAGCAGCGCCTTGCCCGCGTCGTAGGGCACGTCGCGCGCCACGAGCACGTCCACGAGGCCGCTTTCGCCCACGAGCGCGCGCAGGTAGGTGGCGTCGTGCCCGGTCGCCCCCGCGATCGCCTCCGAGGCCCTGCGCGCGGCGTCCTCGTCCTGCCAGACGCGCGAGGCCACGTACAGGTCCCAGGTGTCCGTGCTCATCGCGAGCAGGAAGCCGTTGCGGTCGAGGATGGCGCCGCGCCGCGCGAACACGGTGTCGCTGGCGTAGAGCTCGCTGCGGGCTTCCTCGGCGTAGCGGTCGTGGTCGAGCACCTGGACCTGGACGAGGCGCGCCAGCACGACCACGGCGAATCCCGTGAACGCGATCGCCGGCAACCAGACCCGGCTCGTGCGCCTCGCCTGCTGGTGCGCCATGAGCGCCCCTCCCGCCGGCCCCCTCCCGCGACCGGTTCAAACTCAGTTCAGCAGCGGCATCGCCTCCATGGGTGGTCCGCGGCTACGGAGCGGCGAGCCCGGAGCCGGACTCCGGGGACTCGGGGAGATGCTCCGCGGGGATCTTCGGGGGCTCCGGTCCGGTTTCCCCGATGGTCACGAAGATGGCGTTCGCGCCCGGCACGAGTCCGATCTCGCTCGCCCGGCGGGCGATGCGCTCCACGGAGATCAGGCGGGCGATCTCGGCTTCCAGCTGGCGCATCTCGACGCGGAGGGCGTTCTGCTCGCCCGCCAGCGCCTCGAGGTTGCGCCCCTGGGTCGTCATGAGGCTGTTCTGCACGACCGGCGCCATGGCGCTGGCCGAGACGATGAGCGCGCCCGCGACGATCCAGCCGCTCACGCCCAGCCTGGGCAGGGAGAGCCCCCGGAATCGCGGCGCGGGTCGTTCGATGGCGGTCATGGCCGCGCCTCCGCCTTGCGCCGGGTGGCGCGCAGCACGGCGCTGCGCGCGCGCGGGTTGCGCTCCACCTCGGCCTCGGACGGGCGCACGGCCCGCCGCGTCAGCGGCGAGAGCGTGGCGCGGTGGTCGCAGCGGCACTCCGGCATCACCGGCGGGCAGACGCAATCCCGCGATTCGCGCGCGATGAACTGTTTGACGATGCGGTCTTCCAGCGAGTGGAAGGCGATGGTGACGAGTCTCCCGCCTTCGCGGGAAGACCCAAAGCCGAGCAGGCCGCGGGCGAGCGGCAAGGCCGTGCCAAGCGAGTCGAGTTCGCCATTTACACGAATCCGAAGCGCGAGAAAGACCTTGGTGGCGGGGTGTTGTTGGGTGCGGTCTCTCGCGCCCCCCGCGACCTGCTCGACGGCTTTGGCGAGATCCCAGGTCGAGCGCAGCGGCCGCGCCGCCAGCACCGCTCGCGCGATGCGGCGCGCCCCGCGCACCTCGCCCTGTTCGCGGAAGAGGCTCGCGAGCGAGCGCTCATCCCACGTGTTCACGATGTCCGCAGCCGTCATGCCGTCCGACGACTGGTCCATGCGCATGTCGAGCGGTCCCTCATGCCCGAAGGCGAAGCCCCGCCCGGGGGTGTCCAACTGGATGGAGGAGACGCCGAGGTCCATCAGGACCCCGTCCACGTCCGCGAACCCCTCGTCCGCGGCGATGGCGTCGAGATCGCGGAAGTTCCCGCGGACGAAGCTGACCCGCCTCCCATACGGAGCCAGCCTCGCCCGCGCGAACTCCAGCGCCTCGCCGTCCTGGTCGATGCAGAGCAGGCGCCCGTCCGCGCCCATCGCCTCGGCGATGGCGGCGCTGTGGCCGCCCGCCCCGGCGGTGCAGTCGATGTAGGTTCCGCCCTCGCGCACCGCGAGGTGGCGCAGCGCCTCCGTGAGGAGGACGGGCGTGTGCGGCGTTCGCGGCGTCGTCATGACTGGCACGCTAGCCTCCCCCGCCCGCGGCGGCGGTCCCGTCGGCCAGCTGCTGGAGGGCGTCGGCGCGGGCCGTCGGCAGCAGCGACTCCTGCTCCTCCCACGTGGCCCGGTCCCAGATCTCCAGGCGCTGGTCGTTGCCGAGCACGACCACGTCGCGCTCGATGCCGGCGTAGGCCACGAGCTTGGCGGGGAGGAGCAGCCGCCCCTGCCCGTCGCGCTGCACGTCGAAGGAGGAGGCGAAGAAGGCGCGCCGCAGCTGGCGGCCCTGCTCGGAGTAGGCGGGCACGCGCTCGACGACGCGCGCCTCGGCCTCGAAGCCCTCCGGCGTGTACACCTCGATGCAGCCGTCGAGCCCGGGCACGAGCACCGCGCCGTTCGCGAACTCCTCGCGGAACTTCGGAGGCAGCGCGACCCGGTTGCGGTCGTCCAACTGGTACTCGAAGTTCCCACGGAACGCCATGGTTGCCCCTCGGGCAGGGATGCCCCTGCCATTTTCAGGGATAATCTGGGGTAGATTCCCATCTCTCCCCATTTCTCCCCACATGGACTATAGGCAGCCCCCCAGAGGCTGTCAACACAATTCGCGGGCAATCCCGGCGAATTTCGCGGGCCTCCCTCCGGCCCCTCCGTCCACCTGCCGCCGGAGCCCGCGCTAGACTGTCCCCATGGCCCGCATCGCGATCCTGACCGCCTCCGACGGCGTGGCCGCCGGTACGCGCATCGACGAGGGCGGCGGCCTCATCGAGAACCGCTGCCGCGAGGAGGGCCACGAGATCGCCGCGCGCGCCGCCCTCCCCGACGACCGCGAGGCGATCGCCCTGCAGCTCGCGGCCTGGTGCGACGCCGCCGCCGCGGACGTGATCCTGACGACCGGCGGCACCGGCCTCACCCCCCGCGACCTCACCCCCGAGGCGACCCGCGACGTCGCCGAGCGCGACGTGCCCGGCATCCCCCTCGCCATCGCCACGGAGGGGCTGCGGCACACGCCCTACGCCATCCTCTCGCGGGGCCTCGCCGTCACGCGCGGCCAGACGCTCATCGTGAACCTGCCGGGCAGCCCCAAGGGCGTCGCCGACGGCCTTGCCGTGCTCTTCCCCCTGCTGGACCACATCGCCGAGCTCCTCGCCGGCCCCGTCGAGCACGACGGATGAGGGTCGACGTCCTCACGCTCTTCCCCGAGGCGTTCGCCGGGCCGCTCGACGTCTCCATCATCAAGCGCGCGCGCGAGGGCGGCCTGCTCGACCTGCGCCTGCACGACATCCGCGAGCACGCCGCCGACCGCCACCGCACGGTCGACGACCAGCCCTTCGGCGGCGGCCACGGCATGGTGATGAAGGTGGACGTGCTCGACGCCGCCCTGCAGGCCGCGCAGGCGGAGGCAAAGCCTCCTGGCCACGTCATCTACCTCTCGCCCCAGGGCGAACTGCTGACCGATGCGCTCGTGCGCGAACTGGCCGCCCACCCCCGCCTCGTGCTCGTGGCCGGGCGCTACGAGGGCGTCGATGAGCGCTTCGCCGAGCACTGCGCGGACCGCGAGGTCTCCATCGGCGACTACGTCCTGACGGGCGGGGAACTGCCCGCGATGGTGCTGATCGAGGCGGTCGCGCGCCACCTGCCCGGCGCCCTCGGCGACGCCGCCTCCCCGCGCGAGGAGTCGTTCGCGGACGGCCTCCTCGAACACCCCCAGTACACGCGCCCCGCCGAGTACCGCGGCTGGACCGTCCCCGACATCCTCCTCAGCGGCCACCACGCCGAAATCGAGCGCTGGAAACGGGAGCAGCGCCTCCAGCGCACCCGCCAGCGAAGGCCGGACCTGCTGGGGGACGATTAGCCGTTACGCGGCGCGGGCCAGCACCACCAGCCGGTGGCTGTCCATCGTCAGCGCCGAGCCGTCGAGCCCGCCCCACGCCTCCTCCACCGCCAGCCCCGCCAGCGCCATCCGCAGTTCCAGTTCCTGCAGCGTGTAGATGCGGATAGTGAAGCTCTGGGAGATGCGCTCGCCGTCGGCCTTGACGACCGTCCAGTTGGTGGTTTGCGAGCCGGTCGCGCTGTCGAAGGCGTGCTCCTGGAGCAGGACGGCGTCGTTGTGCCGCTCGTTCCACATGCGCGGCTGGTGGCGGCGCATGAGCGAATCGCGGTTCACGAGGTCGATGAGCAACCGCCCGCCCGGCCGCAACACGCGGGCCACCTCTTCCAGCACGCGCTGGTTCTCCTCGTCATCGAAGAAGCCGAACGCCGTGAACATGTTGATGACCGCATCCTGGCTCGAATCCGCGAGTCCCGTGTCGCGCATGTCGGCCTCGCGCCAAGCCACGTCGACTCCGAACTCCGCCGCTCGCTCGGTGGCGACTTCCAGGTTGTAGGCGGAGATGTCGACGCCGGTCACGCGGTGCCCCTGATTCGCCAGCCGCACGCTGTGGCGGCCCGGGCCGCAGCACAGGTCCAGCAAGTCGCACGGCTCGGTCAGCCCCAGCGCCCGCTCGATGAACGCCACCTCGGCGTCGGTCTGACGGCGCGCGTAGGAGCCGTCCGTGTCGGGAGAGCCGGGCCCGCCCCTCGCGAAGTAGTCGTACCAGTCCCGCTCGAACAGCGTCTCGTACCAGGGGCGTCCGGCGTCGTCGTCGCTCATCCGGCCAGTGTAGCGCTACCCCGGGTTACGCCTGAGTCAGCGGGCGGCCAGTTCTTCGCGCATCTTGCTCAAGGCCCTGCCC
This sequence comes from Tepidiformaceae bacterium, assembly GCA_963664025.2. Lineage (GTDB taxonomy): Bacteria > Chloroflexota > Dehalococcoidia > Tepidiformales > Tepidiformaceae > UBA2991. Next base: position 1,341,905 of record OY760861.2, read on the forward strand.
GTGATCCGCTCGCGGTTATTCCGCACGGCCGCTTCGTAGATCGCCTTGACTTCGGCGAAGTGAGCCGGGTCCGTGTTCTTAACGGTGAAGTCGAAGATGGAGGTTCCGTTATCGTCCCAGACAGCGACACCGATCATTTTCAAGAGGGGCTGCCAGTTGAGCCGCCATTGCCCGGAGGAAGGGAGACTGTCACCCCGTAGGTCAGCAGGTCGGGGCGCGATTCCACCCACGTCAACCGGTCAGCCTCAGTGAGTTCCTTGAGTTGGCGCACGATGTCCAGGATTTCAGTGGGAACGCTGGTCTCAGGGGCGCTGCTCACGACCGACACCCTCCTCCCTCAAGAATAGCGCATGTTGCCGAACTTCGAGCACAGAGTCGAGGCCGTCGCTGACGTTTCTCCTCACTCGGAGCAAGCTCGCCCCAGTCAACTGCTCCATCTCCATCATCGAGAGCCTTCTGCGCTTCGGCCACGCTTGTGATGGCCCTGGTCAGCAAATCCTGTTGGTCCTCCAGCCCCGGTCGTACGCGGAGTTCGATGAGGCTCTCGCGGACGTCCTGACAGCCGCGCCACACTGGCTGACGGTCCTCATCCTCAAGGTTGTCAAGGCCTGAAGACTGTCAAGGATGGTCCGCAGGGCTGCGCGAACCGTGTCAAAGTCAGCGGCTGTGAAGCGCTGAGCCATCGCCTGCATCGCTTCGGATGCGGCTTCACGGGCGGCCTCCGCTGCGCTCGTCGCCTTCCGAATCTGCCAGAAGACGGCGGCGAGTCCGACGATCGCGACGAGCACGCCGAATCCGGCCAGTCCGGTGTTCACCCAGTCCGCATCGCTCCACATCCCGCGCGACGCTACCCCGGGTGCTCCCAGTCGATCATCATCACGTCGATCTCGTCGCCGGGCTCGGCGCGCGGGAGGTCCTCGGGGATGACGGTGAGGCCGTTGGCGGCGCTCATGCTGGTCAGGATGCCGCTGCCCTGGGGGCCGGTCAGGTCCGCGTAGTAGCGGCCGTCGTCGCCCCGCGTGACGATGCAGCGCGCGTAGAAGCGGCGACCGTCCGTGTTCACGACGCGGTCGCGCGTGATCGCCCGCACGAGGGGGCGCTCCCAGTTCGGGCGGCCCAGCATCTTGAAGATGGCGGGACGCCCGAACAGCTCGAAGGCGACCATCGAGCTGACGGGGTTCCCCGGCAGGCCCAGGTGGGGCACGCGACGCCCGTCCGGGGCCTCGAAGGCGCCGAAGGCGAGCGGCTTGCCCGGCTTCATCCGCACCGTCCAGAAGTCGATCGCGCCCTCGCGCGCGAGCACGTCCTTGACCACGTCGAAGTCGCCCCGCGAGACGCCCGCGCTGGTCACGATCATGTCCGCGCCGAGGCCGGAGCGGATCTTGGCCGTCAGGTCCTCGACCGTGTCGCGGGCGATGCCGAGGAGGCGCGGACGCCCGCCGAAGGCGCGCACGAGCGCGGCCACGCTGTGCGCGTTCGCGTCGTAGATCTGGCCCGCGCGGCGCTCCTCGCCGGGGGTCACGATCTCGTCGCCGGTCGAGAGGATGGCGACCTCGGGGCGGCGGTACACGGAGACCGCCGTGCGCCCGATGCTGGAGAGCACGCCGATCTCGGAGGCGCGCATCGTGCGCCCCGCCTCCAGCACCACGCGCCCCTCCTCGATGTCCTCGCCCCGGCGGCGGATGTTGGCTCCCTCGCGGGCCGCCTTGAAGACGCCCACGGCGTCGCCCCGCGTGGGGGCCTGGCCGGGCTCGCGCAGGGGCTCGTCCGTCTCCTCGAAGGGCACGATCGCGTCCGCGCCGGGCGGGATGGGCGCGCCCGTCATGATGCGCACGGCCTCGCCCGCGCCCACGGGCGTGTCCAGCACGTAGCCCGCCGCCAGGTCGGCGATGACGGTCAGGCGGCGCGGCTCGTCCTCGCTCGCGCCGTCCGTGTCGGCGGCGCGCACGGCGTAGCCGTCCATGGCGGTGTTGTCGAGCGGGGGGATGTCGAAGCCCGCGACGACGTCCTCGGCGAGCACCTGCCCGAGCGCGTCGATCACGGGCGCCGCTTCGGGTTCGAGGCGCGCGAAGAAGGCGAGGATGCGTTCGCGCGCATCCTCCACGCTGATCATCGCCGAGGCCGGAATGGTCACGGTTGCGGGCGGGCGCGGGGCCTAGCCGAGGCGCACCGCCAGGCAGGTCGTCGTGCGCTGCACGCCCGTCACGGTCTGGATCGCATCGGTGATGGCCGTCCCGAGCGTGTCGAGATCGCTGGCCTCCAACTGGACGATGACGTCGTAGGGGCCCGTCACCGTGTCCACGGCGAGCACGGTCGCGCCCGGATACGTCAATGCGGCTGCGGCGGCGCCGACTGCCTTGGCGCTGCCCACGTCGGTCTCGATAAGGACATATCCGCGAACCACGCGCTCCTCCTCGTTCGGTCAGGTGCCGCCATGATACCACCGCGCGCCCGCGCGCCCGCGTGCCCGCGCGCCCCGCGAGCCGTCCCCGCCTACGTCTCGATGTTCACGCGGATCGTGTGGTGGCCCGTGGCCCCGTCCGGGAACGGCTGCTGCTTGTCGGCGGTCTGCACCCTGCCGTTGCGGTCGATGGCGCGCACTTCCAGGTCGAAACTGCCCTCCGCGGCGGGCCAGTCGACCACCCACTGCCGCCAACTGCTGTCCGACAGCTCCTCGCCGAGGATGGCGTCGCGCCAGTCGCCGTCGCCGCCCCCGTTCCGTCGCGCTGGCCGCACCTGCACGCCGCTGATGCCCTTCAGCCCGGCCCAGGCGACGCCCGCGATGCGCACGTTGCCCGCCGGGACCTCCTCTTCGTTCCAGGGCACGTCGATCCGCGACTGGAGCTTGATCGGTCCCCGCTGCGCCCAGCCCTGCCGCACCCAGAACGATTCGAAGGAGTCGAGCCGCGTCAGTTCGATCTCCTTGAGCCACTTCGTCGCCGACGCGTAGCCGTACAGCCCCGGCACGATCAGCCGCGCGGGGAAGCCGTGCTTCACCGGCAGGGGCTCGCCGTTCATGCCGATGACCACCATCGACTTGCGCCCGTCGAGCGCGGTTTCCGTGGGGAAGCCGACCGTGAAGCCATCGACCGAGCGCCCGACCACCTGCGTGGCCTCGGCGGGGACGCCGGCCTCGCGCAGCAGGTCGGGCAGGGGCACGCCGAGCCAGCGGGCGTTCCCCACGAGGTTGCCGCCCACGCTGTTCGAGACGCACGCGAGCGTCACCGCTTCCTCCTCCGTGCCCCGCTCCAGCAGGTCCGCGAACGAGAGCTCCAGTTCGCGGTTGACCATCCCCTTGATCGTGAGCCGCCACTCCTCGATGTCGATGCGGGGCACCGAGAGCTCCGTATCGATGCGGTAGAACCGGTCGTTCGGCGTGATCAGCGGGGAGATGCCGGGCACCGTCTCCGGTCCCGCGCCCGCGACCGACGCGGGGGGCGGTTCGGGCGTGGGCGCGGGCGTCGGCTCCGGGGTTGGCTGGGGGGTGAGTTCGGGCTCCGGCGTGGCGGTCTCGGCGGCCTCCGGCGTCGCCTCCGCGGCGGGCGCGCTCGTGGCGGTCGCCGTCGGGTCCGGTGCGGCGGTGGCCGTCGGCGTCGCGATCGCTTCCGGCGAAGCGTTCGGAGCCGCCGCCGTCGCGGTTGCCGCCTGCGTGGGAGTCGCGGTCGCGGTTGCGGTGGCCTGCGCCCGCCTGGAGCCGGCGATCTGCTCCGCGACCGACGCGCGCTGCGCCTCCACGTCGGGCCCCGTGTCGATGAAGCGCCGGACCAGCGGCGTCAGCACCGCCGCGCCCGCCAATCCGCCGCCCGCGAGATAGAGGAAGCGCCTGCGCTCGGCTCGTGAAGCCGGGGCGCCGTCCGCATCGTCGTCCGCCGCACGGTTGGGGCTCGCCGCCCACCGCAGCCCGAGCAGCGCGCCGATGGCGACGGCCGCGGCGGAGGCCGCCGTGATCGCGGCGTCCGCGTCGGAGATCAGCTGGTCGTGCGCGGCGGCGAGCCCGCCGACGATGGAGAGCGCCGCCAGCCCGGCCGCGCCGATGAGCCGGGAGCGCAGCGACAGCGCGCCCAGCCCCGTCCCCACGAGCAGCGTCACGACGGTGACGCCCGCGATCAGCACGGGCTTGTCGTTCGTGCCGAACGTATCGATCGCCCACTGGGAGACGGCGCGCGGCGAGTTGTCGATGATGAAGTCGCCGATGGCGATGACCAGCGAGCCGCCGTCGACGAGGCGCGCGACCAACTCGGACGCGGCCAGCCCCACGGCGATGGCGGCGAGCCCCGCCAGCGCTCCCGGCCACCACGCGCGCACGCGCTCCAGCATCTCCACCCCGATTCCTTCCGCCGTCCGGCGGCGGGCGTCTCTCCGGGGGCAGTGTAGGGCCTCTCCCCGCGAGCGTCAGACGGTCAGGGTAAAGAGTCGCCGACTCGTTGCGGCGTCCGTTCGCCCCCTCCGGCTCGCCTGTCACCCAGCCCTACCTATAATCGCTCTGGCCATGTCCACGATTGAAGCGGAGGTCGATGCGCTCCGGGCGGAGGCGCTGGACGCGCTCGCGCGGGCCGGCGGCGAGGACGAGCGCGAGGCCTGGCGCGCCGACTGGCTCGGGCGCGGCGATGGCCGCCTGACCCTGCGCCTGCGCGCCCTCAAGGACGCCCCGCCCGAGCAGCGGGGCGAACTGGGCCGCTCCCTGAATGCGCTCAAGGCGGCGCTCGAGGCCGCGCTGGAGACGGAGCGCGAGGCCGCCCGCTCCGGGGCCATCGCCGCCCTCTCCGCCGACGCCGCCCTCGACGTGACCCTGCCGGGCAGGCCGCAGTCGCTGGGCCGTCTCCATCCCGTCACCCAGACCATGAACGACTGCATCGAGGCGTTCGCGGAGATGGGCTTCCGCGTCTTCGAGGGGCCGGAGGTCGAGTGGTCGCGCTACAACTTCGACGCCGTCCGCATCCCCGACGACCATCCCGCGCGCGACATGTGGGACACGATCTGGATCGACACGCTCATCGACGGCGAGCGCAAGATGTTGCTGCGCACGCACACCTCGCCCAACCAGATCCGCGTGATGGAGCAGAGCGAGCCGCCCGTGCGCGTCATCGTCCCCGGCAAGTGCTACCGCCAGGAGGCGACCGACGCCACGCACGAGTGGATGCTGACCCAGATCGAGGGCCTCGCCGTCGATGAGGGCGTGCGCATGAGCGACCTGAAGGGCGCGCTCTACGCCTTCGCCCGCCGCCTCTTCGGCGAGGACCGCCGCATCATCTTCCACCACAGCTACTTCCCCTTCGTCGAGCCGGGCGTGGAGATGGCGATCGACTGCTTCCTCTGCCGCGCCGACGGCAGCGACTGCCGCACCTGCCACGGCACCGGCTGGATCGAGATCCTCGGCGCGGGCATGGTCCACCCCGAGATCATCGACAACGCCGGCTACGACTCCTCGAAGCACACCGGCTTCGCCTTCGGCGTCGGCATCGAGCGCGTCGCCATGCTCCGCTGGGGCATCGAGGACATCCGCCACTTCTACCAGAACGACCTGCGATTCCTGAGGCAGTTTTAGGGAGGCTGTTGACTGTTGGCTGTTGGCTGTTGGCTGGATGACGTTCGGGGGACGCTCCCGTGAAGCTGCCGCTGTCGTGGCTGCGCGACTACGTCGACGTGACGCTCGAACCCGCCGAGTTCGCGAAGCGCGTGACCGACGCCATCGCCGAGGTCGAGGGCTGGGAGGTCATCGGCGCGGGGTGGGACCCGGCGTTGGTGCGCGTGGCCGAGGTGCTGGGCGTGGAGCCGCACCCGAACGCGGACCGGCTGCGCCTGGCCACGGTGGACGCGGGCGAGGGGCCGCGCACGGTCGTCTGCGGCGCGCCCAACGTCGCCGCCGGGCAGAAGGTGGCCTTCGCCACGGAGGGCGCCACGCTCATCGACGGGCATACGGGCAAGCCCTCGAAGCTGAAGCTGCGCGCCATCCGCGGCGTCGATTCGGCGGGCATGGTCCTCAGCGAGAAGGAACTGGGCATCAGCGACGAGCACGAGGGCATCCTCGTCCTGCCGGAGGACGCCGCCATCGGCGCGCCCCTCGTCGAGGCCATCGGCGATGTCGTGTTCGACGTCTCGACCTGGGCGAACCGCGCGGACCTGCTCGGCATCCTCGGCTTCGCCCGCGAGGTCGCCGCCGTCACCGGCCAGCCGTTGAGGGAGCCCGATCGCTCGTATTCGCCGTCCGAACGGCAGGCGGACGAGTTCGTCTCCGTCACGATCGAGGCGCCCGACCTCTGCCGCCGCTTCACCGCCAGCGTCATCGAGGGCGTCGCGGTGGGCCCCTCGCCGCCGTGGATGCAGCAGCGCCTCATCCGCGCGGGGATGCGCCCCATCAACAACGTCGTCGACGTCACCAACTACGTCATGCTCGAAACGGGCCAGCCCCTGCACGCCTTCGACTACGACCTCGTGCGCGGCGCGGAGATCCGGCCCCGCCGCGCGCGCCCCGGCGAGCGCCTCACCACGCTCGACGGCGTGGAGCGCGACCTCGACCCCGACATGCTCATGATCTGCGACGGCGAGGGGCCGGTGGCGGTCGCGGGCATCATGGGCGGCGGCAACAGCGAGGTCTCGGAGGCCACCCGCACCGTCCTGCTCGAAGTCGCCAACTTCCACCCCGGCTCCATCCGGCGCACCTCGACGCAGTTGCGGCTGCGCAGCGAGGCGTCCCTGCGCTTCGAGAAGGGCATCGGCCCCGAGCTGGCGTCCCATGCCCAGGCGCGCGCCCTCCACCTGCTGGAGCGGGTCGCGAGCGGCAAGCCCGCCGCCGGGCTCGCCGATTCCTTCCCCACGCCCCTGCCCAGCCCCGCCATCACCCTGCCCGCCGCCCGCATCGAGCAGGTCCTCGGCATCGCCATCGCGCCCGCCGAGGTGCGCCGCATCCTCGAAGCGCTCGGCTTCGAGGTGAGCGAGCGCGGCGACGCCTTCGAGGTCACGCCGCCCTACTGGCGTCCCGACGCGGCCCTGCCCGACGACCTCGTCGAGGAGCTGATCCGCGTGCACGGCTACGACAAGCTGCCGACGACCGCCCTGCGCGGCGCGCTCCCCGCCGCCCGCCCGCGTCCACTGGAGCGCGTGCGCGAACGCGCGCGCGCGCTGGCCGCCGGGCTCGGTTTCCAGGAGGTCGTGAGCTACACGCTCACCTCCGCCGAGGCGCTGGAGCGCGTCGTCGCCCCCGATGACGGGGACCGCGCGAAACCGCTGGCCGCGGTCAACCCCGTCGCCTCGCAGCGCACCTACCTGCGCACCTCGCTGCGGGGCTCGCTGCTCGCCGCCTACGCCGCCAATCGCCGCCACGAGGACGCGGCCATGCGCCTCTTCGAGATCGGCGTCGAGTATCTCCCCACGGAAGCCGACCTGCCCCACGAGCGGCCCGTCCTCTGCGCCGTGCTCGGCGGCCAGCGGCTGGAGCGCTGGGAGCGCCCGGGCCCCGAGCGCCTCGACTTCTTCGACGCGAAGGGCGCGGTCGAGGCCCTGCTCGACGGCCTCGGCGTGGCGGGCGCGTTCACCCCGGAAGAGGGCCACGCCCTGCTGCCCGGCCACACCGCCGCCGTCTCCATCGGCGACGAGACCGCGGGCGTCGTCGCGCAGGTCCACCCCGACGCGGCCGCCGCCTTCGGCATCGAGGAGCCGGTGTTCCTCGCCGAACTCTGGTTCGAGCCGCTCACGCGCGCCCTCCCCGAGCGGCCCGACTACGCGCCGCCGAGCCGCTACCCCGAGGCGCGCCGCGACCTCGCCCTGCTCGTCCCCGAGGCGACGCCCGCCGCCGCCCTCCTCGACGTGATCGGGACGCACCGTGCGCGCGGCGTCCGCATCGGCGCCGCTGTGTTCGACGAGTACCGCGGCGAGGGCGTGCCCGCGGGCCGCAAGTCGCTCGCCCTCGCGCTGCGCTTCCAGGCCGGCGACCGCACCCTGGGCGAGCGCGACGTGGCGCGCATCGAGCAGGGCCTGCTGCGCCGTCTCGAACAGGACCTGGACGCGACGTTGCGCTCGTGACGGAGCCGCCCGCCCCCGCCTTCGACCCCGCCGCCGGGCTCTGCAGCCTCTGCGAGCACGCGCGCATCGTGCGCAGCGGGCGGGGCTCCCGCTTCTGGCTCTGCGAGCGGGCCGCGGACGATCCGTCCCTGCGGAAGTACCCCGCCCTGCCGCGCGCCGACTGCCACGCCTTCAGCCCCCTGTAAGCGCGCCCGCTTGTGAAGCAATGGAGAGCGGCTAAAATGCGCCCGTTATGGCGGTCACGCGCGACGACCTCGCGTTCCGGTATCCGACGAACGATCTGCTGCGTGACGGCACGGCCGTCGTCTTCCGCCCCGCCACGGGCGCCGACCGCGACGCCCTCACCGGCTTCGCCCAGGCGCTGGACGAAGAGGACCTGCTCTTCCTGCGCGAGGACATCACCTCCCCCGACGTCATCGACGCGTGGCTGGCCGACATCGAGCGGGGCGAGACGTTCACCGTGATCGCCGAGGTGGGCGACCGCATCGTCGGCTACGGGAGCCTGCACACCGAGCCCGCCCGCTGGACCCGCCACGTCGGCGAGATTCGCATCAACGTGCACACCGACTACCGCGGTACGGGCCTGGGCGGGCTGCTCGCCGGCGAGATTCGCGCCGTCGCCCCCGCCTTCGGCGTGCGCACCCTGAGCGCGCAGATGCCCGTCGACCAGCTGACGGCGCGGACCGTCTTCCAGCGGCTCGGCTTCCGCTACCAGGCGATCCTGCCCGGCTGGGTGATGGACCGCGACGGGCGCGACCTCGACCTGCTGATCATGGCCCGAGAAATCTGAGCCCGGGGAAGCCATGTCGCCCTCCCTCCTCGACGCCGTCTCCCGCTATCCCCGCACCGCCGGCCTGCGCGACGGCTCGCCCGTCGAACTCGTCCGCTTCGCGCTGGACGATCGCGAGGACATGCTGGCCTTCACCCGCTCGCTCGATGAGGACGTGCTCCTGTTCCTGCGGGAGGACATCACCTCCCCGGCGACGATGGACGCCTGGCTGGCGGAGGTCGAGAGCGGGGACACGTTCACGGTGCTCGCGCGCGTGGAGGGGCGGCTGGTGGGCTACTCCAGCCTCCACACCGAGCCCGCGCGCTGGTCCCGCCCCGCGCGCTGGACCAGCCATATCGGCGAGGTCCGCATCAACGTGCACGCGGACTACCGCGGCACGGGCATGGGCGCCCTGCTCGCCTCCGAGATCCGCGAAATCGCCCCCGCCCTCGGCGTGCGCAAGCTGAGCGCGCAGATGACCGTCGACCAGGGGGGCGCGCGCGTCGTCTTCGAGCGCCTCGGCTTCCGCTACCAGGCCACGCTGGAGGAATGGGTGATCGACCGCGATGGCGCCGCCCGCGACCTCGTCATCATGTCCTGCGACATCGAGGCCGGGTAACGCCGCAGAGCGCCGCTCCCGTCAGGCGCTCCCCGTGGCGAAGGCCGCGCGCCAGGCTTCCCCTTCCCGCTCCAGCAGGTCGCCCACGTCGGCCAGCGTCTCGAACGGGTAGGTGCGCTCGCCCTCGCCCAGCGAGTCGCGCAGCGCCCCGCCCGCGCAGCGCGCATGGGCCAGGCGCGCCGCCTCCGCCCCCGCCGCCTGCTCGCCCACGTGCACGACGAGGTCGCCCGCGTCGCGCAGCGCCGCCGCGTAGGAGAGCAGGAAGCCCTCCTCCAGTTCCACGCCGCGCGGGCTCGCGTAGGTGAGCCGCCAGCGGTAGACCTGCCGCGTGCGCCCGCAGTGGCGCGCCACGCGGTCGAATCCCGGGTCCTCCAGCACGGTCTCGACGCACACGTCGGGGGCCGTGCTGACCACGATCGGCAGCCAGCCGCGCCACTGCGCGCGCCCCACCAGCTCCCCGAACTCCGGGCGCGGGCGCGCCAGTTCGCGCACGCGCGCCTCCACCTCCGCGCGCGGGGCCTCGAACTCCCCGATCGCCGCCGCCAGCGACGCCTCCGAGCCGTCCGTGCCGGACGCGGGCGGGCTCACGGCGAATTCGGCCACGATGGCGTCGGTCAGGCCCGCCTCCACCACGACCCCCTCGAAGTCCAGCCAGAGCACCGACGCCATCCGCGGCAGGATAGCCCAACCGCGCTCAGGGGCCACCCGCGCCGCGTTCGCCGGGGGGATGACAAGGGGGTTCGACATAAAGGCGAACCGCTGGTAGTCTTTTATTGCCTACGCGGTTTATCGTTTCCAACTCACCCGAAATTCCGGTAGGCGGAGATGCGTTGTGACGACTCCCTTTGACGACTACCTCGACCTCGTCGAATCGGCGCGCGAGCTCTCGATTCACCCCCAGAGCCTGCGCCGCCTGATCAAGCAGAAGAAGATTCCGGCCACGCTCTTCGCGGGCAAGTACCTCATCGAGCGGGACAAGCTCGAGATGTTCAAGAGCAACTACGACCCGCGCCCGGGCCGCAAGCCCATCCGCCGCCTGCTGTAAGGCCCGGCCCTCCCGGGAAGCGCGCCTAGAAGATCTTGCCCTGGCTGTTGAGCACGGCCAGGGCGATGAGCACGGCCGCCTCCACCGTGAGCACGAGGCCCGCCGCCCCGAACCACACCAGTTGGGGCGTGCCCCGCGTCGCGAAGGCCGGGATCGTCACGATCACGGACGTGGCCGCCCACACCAGCACGAAGATCACTCCGAGCGCGGTCGGGCTGTAGAGAGTGGGCAGGGCATCGATCATCGCGGGGGCTCCTCCGGGGCCGATGCGCGCATCATACGATCGCTTGTGACCTAGCGCACAAAGCGCGCCCGCCTCAGCCCGCCCGCGCGCGGTGGTCCGCGATCGCGTTCCGCAGCGCGTCGGCGGCGAGCACGCTGCAGTGCACCTTGTCGCGGGGCAGCCCGCCGATGCCCTCCGCGATCGCCTCGCGCGTGAGCGCCTCCGCCTCCGCCAGCGTCCAGCCCTCCACCAGCTCGCTCGTCCACGAGCTGGTCGCGATGGCGGGCGGGCAGCCGCGCGTGAGCCACTGCATCTTCGCGATGCGCCCGTCCGCGATGCGCAGCATCACCCGCATCCGGTCGCCGCAGACGGGGTTGCGCACCGTCGCCTCGCCGTCGGGCGCGTCCATCTCGCCCGCGTTGCGCGGATGCTCGAAGTGGTCGATGACGGTCTCGGAGTAGGCGGCCATGCGTCTCGTCGTTGGCGGAGTCTACCGCGCGCGTTCGAGGAAGAGCTGCAGTTCCATCACGCCGTTGTCCTCGATCGAGACGAGGATGGGCGAGCGCGGCTGCGCGATGTCGTAGTCGGCGAACAGGATCGGGATCGCGCCCACCACGACCAGCACGCCGTTCGCCAGTTCCGCCTCGATCGGGATCGTCACGGGCCGCGTGACGCCGTGCAGCGTGAGCGTCCCGTTCGCCTCCAGCCTGACCGGCTCGCCCGCCGCCAGCCCCTCGGGCACGGCCACCGGCTCCGTCAGCTCGAACGTGGCCGTGGGGAAGCGGCTCGACTCCAGCGCCTGGTTCCGCAGCGCCCCGTCGCGCCGCGAATCGTCGCTCTTCAGGTCGCGCAGGTCCGCGCTCACCGTCACGCCCGTCAGCTGGCCGCCCGCGATCGTGATCGCCGCCTCGATCGTGGGGCTGCGGCCCACGGCCTCCTTGTAGCCGATCGTCGCCAGTTCCTCCTCGACGCGGTAGCCGACGAAGCTCTCCCGTCCGTCCGCGAGCGTCCATGCGCCGTCGAGTCCCGGCTCGTCCGTCGCGGGCGCGCTCGTCGCCGCCGCCGTGGCCGTGGCCGCGTCCGCGGTGGCGGCGGGCGGCGGGGTCGCCTGCGGCGTCGCCTCGTCCTCGACCGTGGAGACGGCCTCGCCGAGGCTCACGGGTGGGGGCGAGTCGTCGCGGATCACGAACCACCACACGAGGAAGACGGCCACGGCGATGGCCGCGATGGCGATGGCGCCGCCCCCGATCAGCATCCGCTTGCGCGTCATTCGCTGCTCCCGTCCCGCCGCTTCCTGCCCCTCGATGCGGCCTGCCCGCTCACCGTAGGCCAGCGCCGCCGCAGCGTCGAATCGTCAGGCCAGCCCCAGCGCCCGGAACAGCGCCTCGAACGCCGCCAGGTTCCCCGGGTTGAAGTGCGGCTCGGCGAAGCGGACCGCGCCGTCGCGCCCCACGAGCACGAGCGCCCGCCGCGACTTGCGCGCGTCCGCGTCCCAGAGCCCGTAGGCGCGCACGACCTCCCCGTGGAAGTCGCTGATCAGGGGGAAGGGGTAGCGGTCCCGCTCCTGGAAGCGCGCGTGCGAGCCCAGCCCGTTCGTGTTCACGCCGAAAACGCCCACGCCCGCCGCGCGCAGCGTCCCGTGCTCCTGCGCGAACGCCTTCAGTTCGCTCGTGCAGATGGGCATCCCGTCGTCCTGGTAGAAGAGCAGCAGCGCGTCCCCCTCCGCCAGCGCCTCCGCGAGGGCCACGTCGATCTGCGTCCCGTCCGTCGTGATCGCGGGCAGGCGGAAGCCGGGCGCGCGCTCCCCCGCGGCGATGGGCGTATCGCGCGGCGGCGCGGACGTGGCGGGCTCGCGCTCGCGCTCGTCCGCGCTCACGCCGTTTCCCCGAATCCGGGCGGGACGCCCTCGATGCCCCGCGTTCCCGCCAGCGCGCGGATGCGCCCCAGCCCGGCGCCGTCGGTCAGCTGCTGGAACGCCCGCCGCCGCGCGAAGTACTCGGTCAGGTCGTCCCGCGCGCCCTCGACGAGTCCGCCCAGGCCCGCCTCCGTCAGGAACGCCGCCTGCGTGACCGGCCCGTGCGCCGTCATGCCCGCCAGTTCCATCGCCAGCTCCAGTTCGGAGAGGTTGACGTGCGCGGTCAGGTCCTGCTCGCCCACGTGCCGGTAGGGGTCCTCGTGCGCGGTGTGGCGGTGGAAGCAGAGGAGCGTGCCCTGCGCGCGCCAGTCCGCCCACAGTTCCTCCCGCGGGTAGCCGTAGTCGAACGTGAGCACGGCCCCGCGCTCGACCAGGCCGCACATCGCCGCCATCGTCGCGTGCGCGCGCCCGCTCACCTCGAAGCGACCCGCCGCGGGCGCTCCGTCGATGGTGGCGACGCTCCCGCGCGCCTCGACGAACGCCTCCCCGTCCCAGCGCACCCACACCTCGACCGGCCCGCGCCCCTCCACGTCGAAGAGCCGCACCGGCAGCGCGTCGAACAGTTCGTTCGAGAGCACGACGCCCGCCTCGACCGGCTCCGGCGCGCCGTCCGCCCACTCGACGCGCGCATCGGAGCCGCGCGCGTTTGGCTCGATGGCGACGTAGCGCAGCGCCTCCGCGAAGGCCCCGCCGCGCCCCTCCGCCCAGTCCAGCAGCGCCGTCGCGAGCGCGCCCTCGCCCGCTCCCGGCTCGATGATCGTGAACGGCTGCGGGCGCCCCAGCGCCTCCCACGCCCACTCGCACCACGCGCCCGCCGCCCAGCCGAACATCGGGTGGATGACGGGGCTCGTGAGGAAGTCCCCGCCCGTCCCGATGCGCCCGGGCTTGCGGTAGTAGCCGTGCCCGGGGTGGTAGAGCGCCAGTTCCATGAAGCGCTCGAAGGGGATCGCGCCGCCGTCCATCTCCGCGATGATCGCCTTCACGAGCGCGGGGTTGCCCGCCGCCGCCAGTCCGGGGTCCAGGTCGAGCGCCATGCCCTGATTCTCCCCCGCCGGCGCGCCCCTGTCCCGTTTCCGGCGGGCGCGCTACAGTCGCGGCCATGCCTGACGCTGTGAAACCGCGCCGCGTGCGCTGGGTCGACCTCGAAAATCCGTTCATCGAATCGCTCGACGGCATGACCGAACTGCTCCTCATCCGCCACGGCGAGCAGCAGCTCGCCGCCAACATGCCCGTCGGCGACGTCATCGACGCGCCCCTCTCGGACCTTGGGCGGGAGCAGGCGCGGGTCGTGGGCGAACGGCTCGCGAGCGCCGCCCTCGACGCCGTCTACTGCAGCCCCCTCGACCGCGCCCGCGTGACCGGCGGCGAGATCGCCCGCCACCACGGCCTGGAGCCGGTCGTCCACGAGGGCCTGCGCGAGATCGACCAGTTCCAGAAGGTTCCCCAGCACCTCGGCGTCATCGACCACTACGGGGCCGAGCGCTTCGTCGAACTGATGCGCGAGCAGAACCGCACCGGCCTCGATTCCGTCTGGCCCGACGCCGAGGACGTGCCCGCCTTCCGCCGCCGCGTCACCGCCGCCCTCGCCGAAATCGCGGAGGCCAGCCGCGGGCGGCGCGTCGCCGTCGCCTGCCATGCGGGCGTCATCAACCACTACCTCGCCGGGGCGCTCTCCTCGTCCGTCGACCAGGTGTTCCCGCTCCACCACACGTCGATCACGACGGTGCGCGTGGACGGCGACCGCACCGCCGTGCTCTCGGTCAACGACTTCGCGCACGTCCACGCCGTGCAGACCGCGCGCAACGACCTGAACGGCTGAGCCGCCCGTGCGGGCGTGCTAGGCTCGCGCCGATGGCCCCCTCCGCGCCCCGCCAGAAGCTCTGGATCGAGACCGACGGCCAGTTGGTCATGTCGGACTACCGCGTGCGCCTGCTGGAACTCGTCGCCGAGACGGGCTCGCTCGCGGAGGCCGCCGCAGCGCTCGGGCTCAGCTACCGCCGCGCCTGGGGCAAGGTGAAGGAGATCGAGGCCAACCTGGGGCGGCCCCTCGTGCGCTCCGAGGTGGGCGGCGCGGGCGGCGGCCGCACGATCCTCACCGCCGACGCGGAAGCGCTCGTGGCCGCCTACCGCCGCTTCCAGCAGCGCGTCGAGCAGGACGTCGAGGACGCCTACGGGGCCGAACTGCGCGACCTGCTCGCCTTGCCCTGAGGCCCGCGCGCGTTGGTCCCCGCGTTGGTCCCCGCGTTGGTCATTGAAGGGCCCCGCGGTAGGCTGACCTATGCTCAAAGACGCCTACGCGGGCAGCCTCACCCTCGCCGACGAGGGCCGCGCCGTGCGCCTCGCCGGCTGGGTCCACCGCCGCCGCGACCACGGCGGCCTCATCTTCATCGACCTGCGCGATTCCCGGGGAGTCGTCCAGGTCGTCATCGACCCCGAGAACGCGGAGGCCCACGAGGCCGCCCACCGCGCCCGCTCGGAGTGGGTGCTGGCCGTCGAGGGGACCGTGCGCCGCCGCTCGCCCGAGACCGTGAACGCGGACATGCCCACGGGCGAGATCGAGGTCGCGCCCACGCGCGTCGAGGTGCTGAACGAGGCGCTCACGCCGCCCTTCGCCGTGAACGACGAGAGCGAGGTGGACGAACTCGTGCGCCTCCGCCACCGCTACGTGGACCTGCGCCGCCCCGCCGTCGCCGAGGTCATCCGCCTGCGCCACGAGGTCGTGCTCTTCATGCGCCAGTTCCTCGCGGAGCGCGGCTTCCACGAGATCGAGACGCCCACGCTGATCAAGTCCACGCCCGAGGGCGCGCGCGACTTCCTCGTGCCCTCGCGCCTCCAGCACGGCCACTTCTTCGCCCTGCCCCAGTCGCCCCAGATCATGAAGGAGCTGCTGATGGTCGGCGGTTTCGAGCGCTACTTCCAGATGGCCCGCTGCTACCGCGACGAGGACACGCGCGCCAACCGCATCGTCGAACTCACGCAGCTCGACCTGGAGATGGCCTTCGTCGAGGAGGAGGACGTGATCGCCCTCGTCGAGGAGCTGTTCACGGAGGTGGGCCGCCGCTTCGGGGGCGGCAAGCGGCTCGCCCAAACCCCCTTCCCCCGCATCGGCTACGCCGACGCCATGGCCCGCTACGGCATCGACCGCCCCGATCTGCGCTTCGGCCTCGAATTCGTGGACGTGAGCGACGCCGTGCGCGGGTCGGAGTTCCAGGTGTTCGCGGGCGCGCTCGCGGCGGGCGGCGTGGTGCGCGCCATGCGCGTCCCCGGCGAGGCGGGAATGGCCCGCCGCGCCATCGACTCCCTCGTCGAGGTCGCCCGCGGCGGCGGCGCCAAGGGCCTCGCCAACGTCGGCTTCCTCGCGGACGGCGAACTGCGCTCGCCCATCGCCCGCTTCCTCTCCGGGGAGGAGATCGCCGGCCTGCGCGCGCGCACCGGCGCGGAGGACGGCGACATGCTCTTCCTCAGCGCCGACCAGCCCGCGATCGTCTCCGCCTCGCTCGCGCTCGTGCGCGAGGAGCTGGCGGCGCGCCTCGATCTGATCGATCGCGACGTGCTCTCCTTCGCCTGGGTCACGGGCTTCCCCCTGCTGGAGTGGAAGCCGGACGAGGACCGCTGGGACGCGACGCACAATCCCTTCTGCGGCTTCGTCGAGGAGGACGCGCCCCTGCTCGCGACGGACCCCGGCGCGGTCCGCTCGAAGCAGTACGACCTCACGCTCAACGGCGCGGAGATCGCGGGCGGCTCCGTCCGCATCCACCGCCGCGCCGAGCAGGAGCAGGTGCTGCGCCTGATGAACCACGGCGACGAGGAGATGCAGGACCGCTTCGGCGTCCTCCTCGACGCGCTCGAATACGGCGCTCCGCCCATGGGCGGCATCGCCGCGGGCATCGACCGCGTGCTCATGGAACTCGTGGGCACGCCCAACATCCGCGACGTGATCGCCTTCCCCAAGGCCTCCTCCGGCGCCGACCCGCTCATGGGCTCGCCCCAGCCCGTCAGCGCGGAGCAGCTGGACGAACTGGGGCTGCGCGTCGTCCCGCCGCCGGAGTAGACGCGGCAAGCGGCAAGCTGTTCGGTAAGCGCCGTTACGGTGGAGCGCTGCCGCCGGTACGCTATCCTCTGAGGGCGCGCCCATCGCGCGCGACGCGAAACTGCCAGCCACGGGCCATCGCCGGGGGAAACCGTATGTCGAATCGCACGCTCGGACTGATGATGGGGGCCGTCGCCCTCCTGATCGTGGCGGTCGCCGTCGTGTTCGTGCTCGTGCTCGCCGGCGGCGATGGCGATGACGACGACAGCGCCGCCCCCGCGAGCGAAGCGTCCGATCGCGACGCCGCCGCCGACAGCGGTACGGACGACGCCGGCGCGGACGCCACCCGCGACACGTCCCGCGAGGATTCGCGCGACGACAGCCGCACGGCCAGCGGCATCTGCGGCGAGAACCGCCTCATTACCTTCGGCGACGACCCCGCCACCGTCTTCGACCCCATCCAGGTGGGCGACGCCAGCACGGCCGAGTACACCGCCGAGATCTTCGGCGGCCTCGTCACCCTCGACCTCGACCTGAACGTCGTGCCCGACATCGCCGAGCGCTGGGAGATCAGCGAGGGCGGGCGCGTCTACACCTTCTTCCTGCGCGACGACGTGGTCTTCCACAACGGCAGGCGCGTCACCGCCGACGACGTCAAGTACAGCCTCGAACGCGCCGCCGACCCCGCCAACTTCTCCCCCACCGTCCTCGACTACCTCGGCGACATCGTGGGCGTGCGCGACAAGTTCAACGGCTCCGCCAGCGAGATCAGCGGCGTCCAGGTGGTCGACGAGTACACCCTCCGCATCGAACTCGAACAGCCCATCAGCTACTTCCTCCAGCAGCTCACCTACACCGTCGCCTACGTGGTCGATCGCGAGCAGATCGAGCGCGACCCGGACGGCTGGACGCGCAATCCCAATGGCACCGGACCCTTCCGCGTCAAGGTGTTCCGCCCGCTCGAGGAGATCGTGCTCATCCCCAACGACCGCTACCACCTCGGGCCGCCCAAGCTGGACGAGGTCGTCTTCTCGCTCAGCGGCGGCTCCCTCTCGACGCGCTTCGAGAACGACGAGATCCACGTCGCCGTCGTGCCCGCGCTCGAACTGGCGGGCGTGCTCAGCGGCGAGAGCCCGCTGAGCGAGTACTACCTGCCCGTTCCCCAGCTCGCCTTCTCCTACCTCGGCTTCAACGTGAACGAGCCGCCCTTCGACGACCCGCTCGTGCGGCAGGCGTTCGCCCACGCCATCAACCGCGAGGCGATCAACGAGGTGCTCTACTTCGACGCCGCCATCGTCGCCGACGGCATCCTGCCGCCCACGCTGCCCGGCTACAGCGAGGCCGTCACGACCTACCCCTACGACCCCGCGCGCGCGGCGGAACTGCTCGCGCAGTCGCGCTACGCCGCCGAGATGCCCCGCATCATCCTCACCTTCAGCGGCAGCGGCGGCGACCCGCCCGACACGCTGCAGGCCTACCAGCAGCAGTGGCGCGAGGCGCTCGGCGTCGAGGTCGAGATCGAGGCCATCGAGTGGTCCGCCTACCTGCGCGAACTGCGCCGCGGCGAACTGCAGATGTACGCCGCCGGCTGGATCGCCGACTACCCCGACCCGGAGAACTTCGTGGGTAAGCTCTTCGCCAGCGACAGCCGCCTCAACCACGGCGGCTACTCGAACGCGCAGGTCGACGCCCTCCTCGCGGAGGCGGCCACGCTGCAGGACCAGGAGGCCCGCTACCGCCTCTACCACGAGGCCGAGCAGTTGATCATCGACGACGCACCCGTCATCCCCACGTTCTGGTTCATCAACCACTACCTCGTGCGCGAATGCGTCCAGAACTGGGTGGATCCCGGCACGATCGTGCCCAAGTACCGCTACGTCGAGATCGACACCTCGGGAGAGTAGGGCGCAGTGGGCCAGGGGCTCGCGGGCTACATCCTCCGGCGGCTGCTGTGGACCGTGCCGGTGATCTTCGCGATCTCCGTGCTCGTCTTCCTCCTCCTGCGCCTCGGACCGCTCGACCCCATCGAATCCATCCTCGGCCAGCGCTACACCGAGGAAGGCGCCGAGCGGCTGCGGGCCAAGTACGGCTACGACCGCCCCATCCACATCCAGTACCTGAAGTACGTCCAGAACCTCTTCCAGGGCGACCTCGGCGTCTCGACGAGACACCAGAACTTCACCGTGGCGGAAGTCGTCATCCCCAAGATCCGCGTCTCGGCGGGCATGAACGTCATGGCCATGGTCCTGATCTTCACGCTCGGGGTTCCCGTTGGCGTCTACGCCGCGTTCATGCGCGGGACGTTCATCGACCCGCTGGTCATCGGCTTCTGGCTCCTCATCGATTCGATCCCCGTGCTCATCTCCGCCGTCTGGGCGCCCTGGCTCTTCGCGCTCAAGCTCGGCTGGGTCAACCTCAGCTATGAAGGCGTCCTCCATCCGAACATCATCCTGCCCGTCATGGTCATGTCCCTGCCGGGCGTGGCCGGAGTGGCGCGGCTCATGCGCGCCTCCATCATCCAGGTCGAAACCGAGGACTACGTGCGGACGGCTCGCGCCAAGGGCCTGCGCGAGCGCACCGTCGTCGTCTCGCACGTCGTGCGCAACGCCCTGCTGCCCATGGTGACGGTGATCGGCCTCGCCCTTCCGGGGATCTTCGCGGGCTCGCTCTTCGTCGAACTCCTCTTCGGCATCCCCGGGATTGCGCGGGAGGCGCTCGATGCGGTGCTGGCGCCTGACTTCGACGTCGTGCTCGGGCTCGTGCTCTTCGGCTCGATCCTCTTCGTGCTCGCCAACATCCTCATCGATGTCGCCTACGGCTTCATCGACCCGCGAATCCGCATCACCGCGACGAGGGGAGGCTGACGTGACCGTGCAGGCCGACGTCAGGCCCCTGGAAGCGGGAGAGAGCGGATGGCAGCCGGCGCCCCGCTACCGCATCCTGCGCGAACTCGTCCGCAAGAAGATCGCCATGACCGCGATCGTCCTCATCGCGATCTTCTACCTTGCCGGCATCTTCTCGCCGTGGGTGTCCACGCACGATCCGAACCAGCAGGAGCTCACGGTCGAGGCCCGCTACGCCGGTCCCTCCTCCGACCACTGGTTCGGAACCGACCGGGCGGGACGCGATCTCTACTCGCGCGTCGTCTATTCGGCGCGCACCACGCTGCTCTTCACGCTCGTGGTGATCCTGACGGGCTCGGTCTTTCTCGGGCTGGGCCTGGGTCTGCTCGCGGGCTATCGCGGCGGCTGGGTGGACGCCCTCATCATGCGCGTGGGGGAGGTGCTGAGCGGCATTCCCACGCTCCTGCTCATCATCGCGATCTCGGCGGCGTTCCGCACCCGCATCACCGATCTGGTCTTCTCGCTGAAGGAGAACACCTTTCTCGGCGACGACGCGCGCGCGATCGTGCCCTTCCTGATCATCGTCCTGGCCTCGCTTCCCTTCGCCTGGTTCGGGTCGGCCCGAATCGTGCGCAGCCAGGTCCTGGCGATCCGCGAGCAGGAGTACATCCTGGCGGCCGAAACGCTCGGCGTTTCCACCGTTCGGCTGCTCGCCCGGCACGTGTTTCCGGGCATCCTGCCCATCTTCCTTGTCGGAGTCTCCGCCAGCATGGCGGGTCTCGCCTTCATCGAGGTGGCGCTCAGCTACCTTGGTCTCGGCGTCGATCCGTCCACCCCCAGCTTCGGGATTCTCCTCAACGAGGCCGGCGCCGTTCGCACCTTCCAGCAGTTCCCCCACGTGCTCCTGTTTTCGGGGATTCCCCTCATCCTCTTCTTCTTCTCGTGGAACCTGCTCGGCGATGCGCTGGTCGATATCGTCGAGCCGCGCACGTACCGGCGTTGAGCCGTATACTCGATTCGCGGAGGCATGGCGGCCCGGTGAAGGTAACTCTCGAACGGCTCCCCGAGAGCCGCGTCCAGCTAGAGGTCGAAGTCGAGCCGGATCGCCTGGAGCGGTCCCTCGACGCCGCCTACAAGCGCCTCGCGCCCAAGCTGCGCATCCCCGGCTTCCGCCCCGGCAAGGCCCCTCGCCCCGTCGTCGAGCGCATGGTCGGCCGCGAGCGCCTCATCCACGAGGCCCTCGATTCCCTCGTCCCCGACGTCTACACCGAGGCCCTCGAAAGCGAGGAGATCGACCCCGTCGATCAGCCCGAACTCGAGATCATCGAGACGGAGCCCGTGCGCTTCAAGGCGACCGTGCCCGTGCGCCCCACCATCACCCTCGGCGACTACCAGTCCATCCGCATCGCCCCCGAACCGGTCGAGGTCACGGACGAGATGTTCGCGGAGCAGATGACGCTCATCCGCCGCCGCTTCGCCACCATCGCCCCCGTCGAGCGCGGGGCGGAGTGGGAGGACATCCTCACCGCCGACATCACGGGCGAGGTCGAGAACGCGCCCTTCGTGCAGGACCAGGACGTGGAGTTCCCGCTGCGCGAGGGCCAGCTCCTTCTCATCCCCGGCCTCGCCGAGGAGTTTCTCGGCATGGAGGCGGAGACGGAGAAGACGGTCGAACTGCCCGTCCCCGAGGACTTCCCCCCGCAGTTCGCGGGCAGGACCGCTTCCATCACGCTCGGCGTGAAGTCCGTGAAGGAGGAGCAGCTGCCGGACGAGGACGACGACCTCGCCCAGCAGGTCAACGCGGAGGAGTTCGAGACCATCGGCGACCTCCACGAGCGCGTCCGCAGCGATCTGCTGGAGACGCTCCAGCGCCAGGCCGACGAGGCCTACCGCCTGAAGGTGGTCGATGAGCTGGTGGGCCTCTCCGAGGTGGAGTACCCGCAGGTGCTGCTCGACCGCGAGATCGACGTGCTCATCCGCGAGAGCCACGGGAGCGACGTGCGCGCCTACCAGGCGCACCTCGCCCAGATCGGCAAGAGCCCCGACGAGTACCGCGAGCTGTACCGCGAGCCCGCGCGGCAGCGCCTCTTCCGGTCGCTCGTGCTGGGCGAACTCACCAGCGCCGAGGGCATCGAGGTCACCGACGAGGACGTGGCCGCACAGGTGGAGCAGATGCTGGAGCCGCTGGGCGAGAACGCCGAAAATATGCGTACCATGTTCGAGAGCGATCAGGGAGCGGCGGGCATCCGCAACAGCCTGCTGACCGACCGGACGCTCGCGCGGCTCCAGGAGATCGCCTCCGCCGAGTCCGATCCGGAGCCCGCGGAATCCGAGGAGGAAGCCGAGTGACCGCACCCCACGCCGCCGCCCCCAGGGCCGTGGTCCCCATGGTGATCGAGACGGGGCCGCGCTCCGAGCGCGCGCTGGACATCTTCTCCCTGCTCCTCAAGGAGCGCATCATCTTCCTCGGCACGCCCATCGACGACCAGATCGCCAACCTCATCGTCGCCCAGTTGCTCTTCCTCCAGCGGGAAGACCCGGAGCGCGACATCAGCCTCTACATCCATTCGCCCGGCGGCATCATCCCCGCCGGGCTCGCCATCTACGACACCATGCAGCTCATCGAGCCGGACGTCTCCACCATCGCCGTGGGCCAGACCGCCTCGATGGCGACGGTCCTGCTGGCGGCGGGGGCGAAGGGCAAGCGCTTCGCCCTCCCCAACGCGACCGTGCACATGCACCAGGCGCTCGGCGGCGCGCGCGGGCAGGCGCGCGACATCGAGATCGCGGCCCGCGAGATCCTGCGCAACAACGAGATCATCCGCGACATCATCTCCAGCCGCACCGGCCAGCCGGTCGACAAGGTCCAGGAGGACTTCGACCGCGACTTCTACCTCGACGCCGAGGGCGCCAAGGCCTACGGCTTCGTCGATGAGGTGCTGGAGCAGCAGGCGGGCATCGAGGGCCAGGGCGGGAGTGACTGATGGCCGGCAACCGATCGAAGCGAACCCAGTACCACTGCTCCTTCTGCGGCAAGAGCCGCGACCAGGTGCGCCGCCTCATCGCCGGCCCCGGCTCCGTCTACATCTGCGACGAGTGCATCGAACTCTGCCGCGAGATCATCGAGGAGGAGTCGGGCGAGGGCGGCCCCCAGCCCGCCGCCAAGCCCTCCGTCGCCGACGCCGTCCCCTCGCCCCGCGAGATCCACGAGCACCTCGACAGCTACGTCATCGGCCAGGACGCCGCCAAGAAAGTCCTCTCCGTCGCCGTCTACAACCACTACAAGCGCATCAACGCGGGCTCCGACGACGACGTCGAGCTGGAGAAGTCGAACATCCTCCTCGCCGGCCCCACGGGCGTGGGCAAGACGCTCCTCGCGCGCACGCTCGCGCGCTACCTCGACGTGCCCTTCTCCGTGGCCGACGCGACCGCCCTGACGGAGGCCGGCTACGTGGGCGAGGACGTGGAGAACATCCTCCTGCACCTCATCCAGGCCGCCGACTTCGACATCCAGAAGGCGGAGCGCGGCATCATCTACATCGACGAGATCGACAAGGTCGCGCGCAAGGCGGACAACCCCAGCATCACCCGCGACGTCTCCGGCGAGGGCGTGCAGCAGGCGCTCCTGAAGATCATCGAGGGCTGCGTCGCCAACGTGCCCCCGCAGGGCGGGCGCAAGCACCCGCACCAGGACTTCCTCCAGATCGACACCTCGAACATCCTCTTCATCTGCGGCGGGGCCTTCGAGGGGCTGGAGAACAACGTCGAGCGCCGCCTCAAGCGCGACCAGGTCAGCCTCGGCTTCCGCGCCGAGCGCAGCGTGCGCGGCCCCAAGCGCACGGACCAGCTCCTCGCCCACGTCACCCACGACGACCTGCTCGAATACGGCCTCATCCCCGAGTTCATCGGGCGCCTCTCGCTCGTCGTCTCCCTCAGTTCGCTCGACCGCGACGACCTCGTGCGCATCCTCACCGAGCCCAAGAACGCGCTCGTGCGCCAGTTCGAGCGCTACTTCGCCATGGACGGCGTCGACCTCACCTTCACCGATGACGCGCTCGACGCCGTCGCCGGCGAGGCCATCCGCCTGAAGACGGGCGCGCGCGGCCTCCGCACCGTGCTCGAAGACCGGCTCGTGGACGTGATGTACGAGATCCCCAGCCGCGAGGACATCGACCGCTGCGTGGTCAAGGGCGAGACGGTCGTCAACCGCCAGCGCCCCATCCTCATGGCCAAGGGCGGCCAGCCCATCGAACTGGACGACGACGCCGAAGCCCCCGAGGTCCAGGACGAAAGCGCGTAGGGACTGGTGGCCGGTGATCGGTGGCCAGTGATCAGCACGTCATTTCACGGAAACCACCGACCACCAACCACCGATCACCGGCCACCGACCACCCCAATCGCCGCCACCTGCGCGCCCGTGGCCGCCAGCAGTTCCTCCGTGCCCGCGCCGAAGAGGGCGTCGCTCGCGCCCGCCGCCGCCCACACCCGCGTGAAACGCAGCAGGCTGTCGTCCGCGATCACGTCCCACTCGCCCGGCAGCCCCACGGGCGGGACGCCGCCGACGCGGTAGCCCGTCAACTCCAGCACCCGCTCCGCCCGCGCCAGCTTCAGCCGCTTGCGGGAGACGCCCAGCAGCTTCGCCAGCGCGGCCGTGTCCGCCTGCCGGTCGCCCGCCACGAGCGCCGCCGTCGGGCGCCCGTCCGCCAGCAGGATGAGCGTCTTCACGATCTGCCCGAGTTCGCACCCGAGCGCGTTCGCGGCGTCCAGCGCCGTCGCCGTCCCCTCGGGGAAGCGCTCGATGGGCGCGGTCAGCCCGCAGGCCCGCAGCGCCTCCGCGACGCGCGCCGGTCCGTCCGTGGCGCCGCCCTCGCCGCCGCTCACGCGGGCTTCCTGCCGGTGAAGATGGGACCGGGGCACTCGACCGGATCGCCCGGCGGGTACTCCCCCGCCTCGAACCCCGCGCCCCGCAGCGCATCGAGCCACTGCGCGCGCGTGAACAGCCCCTCGATGCAGTGGTCGTGCTCGACCCGCACCGTCCCGTCCGCCTCCTTGAGCGCGTAGACGAGGTCGGTCTCGTAGCGGGAGTCGTCCGGGTCCGCATCGCGCACCCATTCGAGGTAGCGCAGCGCGCGCCCGTCGTCGCCGTCGTGCCCGCCGTGGTCGGTCCCCGCCTCGAACGTCTCCTTCACGTAGTCCGGCGCGAACACCGCCGCCCCGCCCGGGCGCAGGTGGGCGAAGGCCGTGGCCGCAGCCGCCCGCAGGTCGTCCAGCTCGGTCAGGTAGACGACCGCGTCGTGGGCGAAGACGGCGTCGAACGCGCGCCCCAGCCGCAGCGTGCGCATGTCGCCCTGGGCGTGCTCGCATTCGGGGTTGATCGCGCGGCTCTGCGCCAGCATCTCCGGCGAGAGGTCCGTGAGCGTGCAGGTGAACCACTGCTTCAGGTGCGAGGCGTTGTTCCCGCCCCCGCAGCCCAGTTCCAGCAGCGTGACCGCCGGTCCGTCGCACGTCTCCTCCAGCGCCTTGCGGTAGTGCGCGGCCTCGAAGGCGTACTCCTCCGGCGCGGTCAGCAGGTGGAACCAGGGGGCGAGATCGGTGTAGAGCCGCATGGGCCGCGATCCTACCGCGCGCGTGCGGGACAGCCCAAAAGGGCGCGTATGCGCTAGCCTTAGGCGTGATGGCTCGCGTTCGCGCCGACCAGTTGCTCGTCCACCGGGGGCTCGCCGAGTCGCGTGAGCGCGCGCGGCGGCTGATCATGGCCGGGCGCGCCCGCAGCGGCACGCTCACGCTGGTCAAGCCCGCCACCATGCTCGACGAGGGCGCGCCCCTCGACCTGAGCGAACCGGAGCGCTACGTGAGCCGCGGCGGGCGCAAGCTCGAAGCCGCCCTCGACGCCTTCGCCATCGACGTGACCGGCCTGCGCTGCCTCGACGTGGGCGCCTCCACGGGCGGCTTCACCGACTGCCTGCTGCAGCGCGGCGCGGCCTCCGTGCTGGCCGTGGACGTGGGGCGCGGGCAACTCCACCAGCGCCTGCGCGAGGACCCGCGCGTGACCGTCATGGAGCGCACGAACGCCCGCGACCTGCCCGAACTGCCGCCCCTCGATTGCTTCGTCGCCGACGTCTCCTTCATCTCCCTGCGGAAGGTGCTGCCCTCGGTCGCGTCGCGCCTGCCCGCGCGCGCGCCCGGCGTGGTCCTGCTCAAGCCCCAGTTCGAGGCCGGCCCCGCCGACGTGCCCCGCGGCGGCGTCGTGCGCGATGAGGCCGTGCGCCGCCGCGTCCTCGGCGAGTTCCGCGCGTGGGCGCTCGCCGAAGGCTGGGAGGCCGTCGCCTCCGGGGACTGCGCGATCGCGGGCGATCGCGGCAACCGCGAGTTCGTCGTGCACCTGCGTACCCCCGCCCGCGCGGAGGCGTCGTGCTGAAGCGCGTGCTCATCCTGCGGCCCGAGGGCGTGGACCCCGCCCTCCTCCTCGCCGGGCGCATCGCCGACGCCGTCGAGCGCGCGGGCGTGGAGGCGCGCGTGGCGGGCGCCTGGGGCCACGTCCCCGCCGACGCGCTTTCGGGCGCGGACCTCATCATCTGCGC
The DNA here is from genome assembly GCA_963664025.2 of Tepidiformaceae bacterium. GTDB lineage: Bacteria > Chloroflexota > Dehalococcoidia > Tepidiformales > Tepidiformaceae > UBA2991. The sequence continues at coordinate 1,367,949 of OY760861.2, forward strand.
CGGGGGCGACGGGACCGTGCTGCGCGCCGCCCGCCTCGCCGTGCCCCGCCCCCTGCCCATCCTCGGCGTGAACATGGGCCGCCTCGGCTTCCTCACGAGCCTCAACCGCGACGCCTTCTTCGACCAGTTCGACCGCATCCTCGCGGGCGAATGGGAGGTCGAGGAGCGCATGATGGTCGCCGCCGCCGTCACCGAGGGCGAGGCGGCGGGGCGCTCCTTCCACGGCCTCAACGACATCGTCCTCAGCCGCCGCTCGCCCGGGCGTCCCGTCTACGTCGAACTCGCCGTCGATGACGAGCGCGTCGCCCTCTACCGCTGCGACGGCATGATCGTGGCGACGCCCACGGGCAGCACGGGCTACTCCCTCAGCGCGGGCGGCCCCATCCTCGCGCCCGTCGAACGCCACCTCGTGGTGACGCCCGTGTCCGCGCACCTCGCCATCGGGCGCTCGCTCGTGCTGGAGCCCTCCTCCACCGTCACCCTCAGCGTCCGCTCCGACGAAGGCGCCATCCTCACCGTCGATGGCCAGGAGGACCTGCCCCTCGCCGGGGGCGCGCGCGTCTCCCTCTCCGCCAGCGAGCACGTCGCCAGCTTCGCCCTGCTCGATCCGCCCTCCTCCTTCTTCGGCCACCTCGCCGAGCGGCTCGAAGTGCAGCTCAGCAGCGCCATGAACAACGGTGATTGAGCACCTCGGCGTCAGCGGCTTCGCCGTCGCCCGCGACGTGACGCTCGCGCCCGGCCCCGGCCTGAACGTGCTCACGGGCGAGACCGGCGCGGGCAAGTCCATCATCGTCGACGCCCTCGACTTCCTCTTCGGCGGCAGGCACGGGCGCGGCGTCGTCGCGGACGGGGCCGAAAGCGCCGTCGTCCGCGCGACCGTGCGCGCCGGGGAGGAGCGCCTGCCGGTCGAGCGCACCGTGCGCCTCTCCGGGCGCACGTCCGGGCGCATCGGCGGCGAGACGGCCCCCGCCGCGGCGCTGCGGGAGCTGGGCGCGCGCGTCATCGACATCCACGGGCAGTCCGAGCAGCTCACGCTGCTGCGTCCGGCGGTCCAGCTGGCCGTCCTCGACGCCTTCGGCGGTCTCCGCGAGCGGCGGGACGCGCTCGCCGCCCGGGCGCGCGAACTGCGCGCCCTGCGCCGCGAGATCGAGGCCGTCAGCCTCGATTCGCGCGAGCGCGAACGCCTCCTCGATCAACTCCGCTTCGAGGCCGAGGAGATCGCGAACGCGGGGCTCGCGCCCGGCGAGGACGAGGCCCTGCGCCGCGAGCAGCGCCGTCTCGCCAGCGTGGGGCGCCTGCTGGCCGCTTCCGCCACGGCCCTGGAGGCGCTCGACGCGCCCGCCATCGCCGAGGCCGTCGCCGCCCTCGACGAGATCGCGGAGGGCGACCCCGACGCGGGCGACTTCGCGGCCCAGGGCGTCACCCTCGAACAGGCCGCCGCCGACCTCGCCCGCTCCCTGCGCGCCTACCGCGAGACGCTGGAGGACGACCCCGCGCGCCGCGACGCCATCGAGGCGCGCCTCGACCTGATCGCGCGCCTGCGCCGCAAGTACGGCGAGACCGTCGAGGCCATCCTCGCCTACGAGCGGGAGGCGCGGCAGCGGCTGGAGGCGATCGAGACGGCGGGCGCTTCGCTCGACGACCTGCGCGAGCGCGCGGACGCCCTCGCCGGCGAGGCCGCGGAGGCCGCCGAATCCCTCTCGCTCGCGCGCCGCGAGGCCGCCGCGCGGCTCATCGCCGCGGTCTCGGCGGAACTGGCGCGGCTGGAGATGCCCGGCGCGTCGCTCGCCGCCGGGTTCGCCTGCGAGGACGCTCCCGATGGCCTCGCCCTCGCCCTGCCCGACTACGAGGTCGTCGGTCCCGATGCCGCCCCCTCCGGCGGCGGCGAGCCCGGGACGCGCGCCTTCACCGAGTCGGGCGTGGACCAACTGGAACTGCTGGCGTCGTTCAACCCCGGCTCCCCGCCCCGTCCCCTCCGCAGCGTCGCCAGCGGCGGCGAGACCTCGCGCTTCCTGCTCGCGCTCACGACCGTCCTTGGGGCCGCCGCCGAGCCGCGCCTGGTCGTGCTCGACGAGGTCGATGAGGGCGTCGGCGGGCGCGCGGGCTCCGTCGTGGGCGAAGCGCTGCGGCGGCTGGCCGAGCGCCACCAGGTGCTGTGCGTGACGCACCTGCCGCAGGTCGCCGCCTACGGCGCGCGCCACTTCGTCGTGACCAAGGCCAGCGACGGCGGCGGCGCCTGGAGCGACATCGAGGAGGTGGAGGGCGAGGCGCGCCTGCGCGAGATCGCGCTCATGCTGGGCGGCGACACCCCCGCCAACCGCGCCGCCGCCACGGACCTGCTGCGGGCCGCGCCGGACTGACGCACTATGGCTACGAGTAGCGCTGCTCCCGCCAGGGGTCGCCGTACATGTGGTAGCCGTACATCTCCCAGAAGCCGGGGCGGTCCTCGTCGATGAACTGCATCCCGCCCACCCACTTGGCGCTCTTCCAGAAGTAGAGGTGGGGCACCACCAGCCGCAGCGGCCAGCCGTGCTCCTTCGTGAGCGGCTCGCCGTCGTGCGTGCGCGCGAAGAGCACGCCCTCCGCCAGCAGGTCCTCCAGCGGCACGTTCGTCGTGTAGCCGCCGTAGCTGTGGACCATCACGACCTTCGCCTCGGGCTTCACCCCGATGGCGTCGTAGAGCGCGCGGAAGGGCACGCCCTCCCACTCGTTGTCGAACTTGCTCCAGGTGGTCACGCAGTGGATGTCGCTCGTGTCGGTCGCGCTCCCGAGGGCGTTGAACTCGTCCCAGGTGAACTTGCGCTCCTCCTCGACCAGCCCCCACACGTGGAAGCGCCACGTCTCCGGGTCGAGCCGCGGGATGGCCCCGTAGTGGAGCACGGGCCAGCCCGCCGTGAGCCGCTGTCCGGGCGGCAGCCGCAGCTTGCCGTCGGGCCGCACTTCGCGCGTCGCGCTCTGGGACATTCGCCGCACTCCCGGGAAGGTGTCGCTCCAGCCTACGGGCGCGCCCGCGCCTGCGGCAAGGGCGGACGCAGGTAAGGCGTCGCGATCAACGCCGCCTCCCCGCACCGGCGGCGCGCCACAGCCCCAGCCACTGCGCGAACGAGACCGTGCCGGGCCGCGCCTCCCGTTCGATGCCGAGCGAACGCGCCGTGCGCTTGAACTGCTCGTAGCCGAGGACGCCGGAGAGGTTGCGCCGCACGCTCGCGCGCCCCTGCGAGAAGCCCCGCCGGACGAATTGCTCCCAGCCGTGTGCGTCGCGGGCCGTCACCAGCGGCTGCGGCCGCAACCGCGCGCTCAGCAGCACGCAGTCCGTTCGCGGAGGCGGTTTGAAGTCGCGCCGCCGCAGCGCCAGCGCCACCCGGAACTCGAACCACGGCTGCGCGAGCACGGACACCATCGTCTCCTCCCCGAACCCGCCCCAGCGCATGGCCGCGTCGCGCGACATCACGAGGTGCGCCGAGCGGGGCCGGTTCGGCGCGCCCAGCAGGAGGCGCATCGTCTCCGACGTGTGCGCGAAGGGCAGGTTCGCGACCACCTCGTACGCGTCCCGCCGGGGCAGCCGGGCTTCCCGGAAGTCGCCCAGCACGGCGCGGACGCGGCGCTCGCCGCCGAAGCGCTCCCGCAGGCGCAGCCAGAGCCGCCGGTCCCGCTCGATCGCCACGATCCGGCCCGCCCGCTCCAGCAGGGCGGCGGTCAGGATGCCGTCCCCCGCCCCGAATTCGTAGACGAGCGCGGGCGGCGAGAGTCCCGTGGACGTGACGATGCGTTCCGCGACCGTCGTGTCGCGGAGCCGGTGCTGGGAGAGCGTGGTCGCAATCGGAGAACGTTTGGCCATTGCGGTGTACCGCGCCGCGCGCAAACGTGTCCGGTTGGGGGAACTGGGAGCCTGGGAATGCGGCGGCATCTGTGCCCGATCCAAGCCGTCGGGCCGTGCGCGTGCCGGGCTGCGCCGTCGGAGCGGCGGCCCTGGCGCTTAGCTGCGAGTCCTGCCTGCCAACATTCCGCTTTCGAGCGTACGGCGGCGGCGCGTCGCGATCAACGCCGCTCCCGCCGGTCGCGATGGCGCAGCATGGCCGTGGCGATGGCCGTGAGCGGACCGGCGCGCTTCGCCTCGCGCGCGTAGCTGGATTCGCCCCGCTGGACCGCGAACAGCGAGCCCCAGAGGAAGGGCGTGCGCTCGCTCGCCAGCATCCACGGGCGGCGGGCGCGCTTCAGCATCCCGTAGAACATGTAGGCGATGGCGCGCGCGGCGTCGAGTTCCGGCTGGATCTCGTCCTCCAGCTCGGCCTGGTAGCGGCGCAGGTCGCCTTCCCCCGCGAGCGCGCGCAGCGCCGCCCGCGCCGCCAGCCGCCCCGAGTGGATCGCGTAGGAGATGCCCTCCGCCGTGAACTCGTCCGCCAGCCCCGCCGCGTCGCCCGCCAGCGCCACGCGCTCGCCCGCGACCGTCTCCCCGCCGCGCCGGAAGCGGATCTTGTGCCCGCGCGCGATCGCGACCTCCGCGCCGCGCAGCCCCAGCCGGTCGAGGTAGCGCCCGGTGAGCGCCTTCATGCGGCCCGCCTGCTCGCGCGGCAGGACGATGCCGATGGAGAGCAGGTCCGCCTTGGGGAAGAGCCAGGCGTAGCCCCACGGGTCGTAGCCGAGGTCGATGAGCGTCGTCGCCTCGCGCACGGAGGCGTCGCGCGGGCGGCCCCGCACCTCCACCTCCCACGCCGCGCACTCGGCGAGGCCGTCCCCCAGCCCCGCCATCCGCCCCACGGGCGAGTGCGCCCCGTCCGCGCAGATGAGCGTCTCCGCCTCCGCCTCGAAGCCGTCCGCCGTGATGCGCGCGCGCCCGTCGTCCAGATCGAGCGCGCGCACGACCGTGCCCGTGCGCACCTCCGCGCCCGCGCGCCGGGCGTGCTCCAGCAGGAGCGCGTCGAAGCGGTCGCGCATGACCATGCGCGCGAACGGCCCGCCGGGGGAGCGCTTCGTGAACGCCATCCGCCCGCGCGCCGACAGCTCGATGCGCGAGACCGAGTCCTCGACCACGGAGTCGATGGGGAAGGGCAGCATCCGCTCGGCGCGCAGGGGCACGCCGCCGCCGCACGCCTTGTAGCGGGGCCACTCGGCGCGGTCGGCGACGAGCACGCGCGCGCCGGCGGCGGCCAGTTCGCGCGCCGCCGTGCTGCCCGCCGGGCCCGCGCCCACCACGATCGCGTCGAATGCGCCCATCCCGCGATTCTAGCGCGCCGCCCGCCCGCGGCCTTCCGCCGAAATGACGATGTATACTGCGCAATTGAGCCGGAGGGGCCGCCCATGCCGATGCGCTACTTCCTCGTCAACGCCATCCCCGTGACCGTCACGGCGGCGGCCCTCGGCTGGATCATCGGCGACCTCGTCTGGTAGCCGCTTGCCCCGCCGCCGCGCGGGCGCGTACCGTCCCCCGCCATGAGCGACATCGGCGCGAGCGCCAGCTACCTCCGCACCGCCATTCTCACCGCCTCGAACGAGGCCGAACTCAACCGCGTGACCGACGAGTGGCTGGACGCCCACGTCGCCACCGAGGTCGTCTCGATGGACCTGGCCGTGGCCGCCAGCAGCTACGGCGACACGCTCTACCTGCTCATCGTCTACAAGGGCGAGCGAAGGGTGCGGCGCGCGTGAGCCGCTTCATCCGCACCCGCCAGAGCGCCGCCGGCAAGGCCGTCATCGCGGAGAACCGCGAGCTTCCCGAGGCCCGCGCCCACGACTTCGAGGTGCCCGCGGGCGTCGGCGGGCGCTGGCTCGTCGTCGAGTTCGAGCCGGGCCAGACCACCGGCTGGCACGCCGTCCACTGCGACGTCTACGTCTACATCGCCAAGGGCCAACTCGAATTCGCCCTCGACGGCGGCGAGACGGTGACGGTCCGCGAGGGCGACCTCGTCATCGAGGGCGACAACACCCTCCACTCCTGGACCAACACCGGCGACGGCCCCGCCAGGGTCTCCGCGATCGAGGTGGACCTGCCCTAGCCCGCGCCCGCCTGCGACAGCAGCTCGATCGTGTTCCCGTCGGGGTCCCAGCCGTAGACGACGCGGATGCCGCCGTCGTAGTCGAGCACCTCGGACTTGAACGCCATGCCCGCCGCCTTCAGGCGCGCGTATTCCTCGTCCGCGTCGTCCACGCTGATGCAGATGTGGAAGCCGCCCACGTCGGAGGTGCGCAGCGGGTTGCGGTCGTAGCCCGTGGGCGCGTCGTAGCGGATCACTTCCAGCGAGTAGTCGTTCAGGCGCAGCACGGCGGCGGTGATGTCCGCCCCGGGGATCGCCTGCAGCGTCTCGATGAACTCGTTGTCGAGGTGCAGGCGCGTGCCCGTGTCCTCGAACCCGAGCAGTTCGTAGAAGGCGATCGCGCGATCGAGGTCGCGCACCGTGATCGAGGTGTGGCCCACTCCGCGGATGCCCATCGCGGCCCTCCTTGCTGCATGAGGCGTGTGGCGTGTCGCGCGCCGATGCTAGCGGATGGACACGCCCGAATCGACCATCAGCCCGTTCCCGGCGACGTAGCCCGCGCGCTCCTCGCTCAGCAGGAAGGCGCACGCCTCGGCGATGTCGCGCGGGCCGCAGATCGCGCCCGTCGCCGTCTGCTGGGCCATGCGCTCGCGCGCCCCCTCCGCTTCGAGGATGTCCTCCGTCATGCCGCTCTCGACGAACCCCGGGCAGATGTAGTTGACGCGGATGCCGTGGGGAAGCAGTTCGACCGCCATCGAGCGCGAGAGCGCGGCCACGCCGCCCTTCGAGGCGGAGTAGGCGGCCAGGTTCGGCAGGCCCATGACCGCCGCCACGGAGGCGATGTTGACGATGCCGCCCCCGCGCCCGTCCTCGATCATCGCCGTGGCCACGGCGTGGCCGATGACGAACGTGCCCGTCAGGTTCACGTCGATGACCTCGCGCCACGTCGCCAGGTCCGTCTCCAGCGAGCCCGCGTAGCGCAGGATGGCGCCGCAGTGCACGAGCCCGTCGATGCCGCCCCAGGCCGAGCGCACCTGCGCCACCAGCCGCGCGACCGCCTCCGGGTCGGCCACGCTGATCGGCTCGGCGATGACCTCGGCGCCCGCCTCCCGCAGCGCGCGTTCCGTCTCCGCCAGCCCCGCCGCCGCCGGATCGGCGATGGCGACGCGCGCGCCGCGCTCGGCCAGCAGTTCGGCCACGCCCCGCCCCATCCCCGAGGCCGCCCCCGTGACGATGATGGCTTTGCCGCCGAATTCGCCGCTCATGGCCGCGCGCCTACTCGAAGCCCCACTGGGGCAGGGGCGGCGTGCCGCTCATCTCCATGTGGCCGATGCCCTCGCGCCCCTCGTAGCGGCAGCGCACGGCGTGCTCCCCGTCCCACAGCTGGTGCGCGAAGCTGTCGTAGGTCGAGTAGTCGCTCAGGTCGTACTTGTCGTACTCCTCGTGCCAGTCGCCCTGCCAGCCGCCGAGGAAGCGCGGCTGGCCGTAACCCTCGCCGCGGATGTGCCGCGTCGAGTTCGGCTTGATGATCTCGAATTCGAGCGGGTACTCCTTCCCGTGCTCGTCGATGAGCGTGATGCGCGCCGACTGGAACTTCTTCGTGCCTTCCTGCGCGGCGATGTCGATGTCCTTGAAGTCGACCACGCGGATCTCCTCCTTCGGATCGTCGATCGGGAAGGTGACGGCCCCGTCGAAGTGGCTGCCGCGGTTGTCCGCGAGCGTGCCGCCGAGGCGCGGCTTGTCCATGAACTCGTCCATCCACCACCAGAAGCCGATGTCGTCGAACTGGATGTGGCTGTGCCAGTGGATGCGGCCCGCGCCCCGCGGGGAGACGCCCCCGCCGCCCGGGGCCGGCCCCGTCCAGCCCTGCCAGCGCTCGCCGCCGAGGCTCGCCCAGCAGCGGTCGCGCTGGCCCCACGTGTTCTCGTGGTTCACCTCGTAGGTCACGCCGTCCACGTTCAGTTCGCCCGTCCAGCGCCCCATGATCTCGAAGTAGGGCAGCAGGCCCGGCAGCGTCGCCGAGCCCGCGAAGGCGATCGGCGTGCGCGTCTGCACGGGGCGCAGGTACGTATCCATCGTGAGGTCGTAGCTGATGCCCCAGTGGTTCTCCGGCGAGAGCGTGAAGCGCGCCTTCCGCAGCGGCTCGATCACCTCCATCGCGGCGGGGCCCACGCGCTGGTTCACGCGCGCCGACTTGTAGCCGTCCCGCTGGATCGTGCTGGAGTAGCGCAGGTTGTACTGCGTGTCGCCGTGCACGATGATCTGGCCGTTTTCGATGAGGCCCGTGTTGGGCCAGACCGGCCAGTTCGCGCCCACGATCCAGCGCCCCTCGGTGTCCATGCACTGGAACCAGTGCTGGTCCACGTAGCGCGGGTCCGTGTCGCGCAGCGCGTCCACGGGGCTGGGCGTCTGGTGGTAGAAGTGCTCGTCGAGTTCGGTCAGCATCGTCATCGTTCTTCTCCTCGCGCTCGCGCTCGCGTCTAGATGCTCAGGCGGACCACGCCGTGGGCGGTCTCGTCGCCCGCCGTGATCTCGCAGAAGTGCTCGATCGCGAACGGGTTGATGTGGCCGGAGTCGTTGTCGAGCAGCCGCGCGACCGTCGCCCCGTCCGTCGTGTCGTGCGTCTCCGCCTGGGCGACGCCGTCCTTGTACTCGATGTGGCGGAAGTCCGGGTGCCCGTAGCCGAGCCCCTTCGCGTAGACCGTCGTGAGCGGCTTCAGGGTCAGTTCGTGCGTGCCGCCGTTCCAGTCGTGGACGGTGACGCCGCCGCCCTTGAGCCGCTTGCCGTCCATCTCGAACTGGAGGGCGGGAACGGCGTCGGTGAAGCGCGTGGGCTCGCCCGCGCCGTGCTCGCCCGCCCCGCAGCCGTCGAAGCGCGTGCGCCCGCTGTCGTCGTTGAGGGCGCCGGGCGCGCCGTCGCGGTCGCCCTCGATGCGCCAGAGCCAGCCGGAGAAGCCGCCCGCGTGCGCCGCCAGCCAGAGCGAGCGGCTGCCGATCGAACTGGGCGGGCGTCCGAGGTGGGGCACCTGCCCGAACACGGGCCGCACGCCCCACGAGCGCTCGCGCGCGCCGATCGCGCCGTCGACGGCGATCGTCTCGCCCTCGACCGTGACGCTGCCGCTGGCCGTGCCCGTCTGCGCGTACTGGTAGAGGTCCCAGATGACCTGGCGGCCGTCGCGCCGGTGCTGGACCGGCCCCGCCACCTCCAGCGGCTGGTAGGGCGAGGCGAACTCCAGGTCGAAGCTGACCGCCTGCCCGTCCGCGGGGGCCAGCGTGAAGCGCCACGCGCGGAAGGGATCGACGATCTCCGCGCTGATGCCGCCGACCTCGCGCCGGTCGCGGTCGCCGTCCACGCGCCTGCCGAAGCGCACGTCGTACTGCTTGCCCCCGTAGGCGACGCTGGCGGCGGCGTCCATGGTCGAGGTCGGGGGGTAGACCCCCATGTGGCCCGCCACGCTCAGCGAGCCGTCCGTCGTCCCCACGTGGAACCAGAGCTCGTCGACCCAGCGCGGATTGCGCCCCTCGACCAACTCCATGTTCTCGACGATCTGGTGGATGGCGTAGTCGTCCAGTTCCGTAGCCACGGGCGCCCCTTTCGCCGCGGCCGTGCGGGCGCGGGCGCGCCCTGCCGCGAAAGCCCCGCGATTCTGGACGAGCGGCGGGCGCGTTTCAATGCGTCCGCGAGGCCGCTTCTCGTTAGCGCCGCCGCTAGCGCCCCTTGAAGGTCGCCGCGCGCCGCTCCTGGAAGGCGGCCACGCCCTCCTTCGCGTCCTCCGTGTAGGCGAGGTCGTCGAAGAGGTCGTGCTCCAGCTGGAGGCCGTCGGCGAGGCTCAGGTCGAGCCCTTCGCGCATCGCCCGCTTGGCCGCGCGCAGCGCCAGCGGCCCGCGCGAGCAGAGCGTCTCCGCCAGCTGGCGGGCGGCGGGCATCAGCCGGTCCGCGGGCACGACCTCGTTCACGAGCCCGTAGCGGAGCGCCGTCTCCGCCCCGATCTGGTCGCCGGAGAAGACGATGCCGGAGGCGATGGCCCAGGGCAGCTCGCGCGCCAGCCGCTGCGTCGCGCCCCAGCCGGGGATGAAGCCGAGCGTGATCTCGGGAGCGCCGAAGCGCGCCCCCTCGGCGGCGATGCGCAGGTCGCAGGCGAGCGCGATTTCGAGGCCGCCGCCGAGCGCGAGGCCGTTCACCGCCGCGATCAGCGGCTTCGTCACCGTCTGCCCGCGCATGATCGTGTCGGGCTCGGCGTAGCGGTTGCCGCGCGGGTCGTCGATCAGCGTCGGGATCGTCTCCTTCAGGTCCGCGCCCGCGCTGAAGGAGCGCCCGCCCGCGCCCGTGATGACGCCCACCCAGACGTCGTCGTCGGCTTCGAGCCGCGCGCACGCCTCGGAGAGTTCGTTCCACGTTTCGAGGTCGATCGAGTTGAGCGCCTCGGGCCGGTTGATGGTGATGGTCGCGATGTGATCGCCGGTTTCGTAGAGCAGCGCCACGCCTGCCTCCCGTTCGCTTCGTGGTGTTGTGTTAGTGGTACTCGAAGAATCCGCGCCCGCTCTTGCGGCCCAGGTGGCCGAGCGAGACGAGCCGCCGCAGCATGGTCGGGGCCTTGAAGCGCGACTCGCCGTACTCCTCGAACATGGAATCGCTGATGTGGATCATCGTGTCCAGCCCGATCAGGTCCGCCGTCGCCAGCGGCCCGAGCGCGTGGTTCAAGCCCACCTTGCACGCCTGGTCCACGTCCTCGGCGGAGGCGGTGCCGCCTTCCACCATGTGGATGGCGTCGAAGATGAAGGGCACGAGCAGGCGGTTCACGATGAACCCGGGCGAGTCCTTCACCCGCACCGTGAGCCGGTCGATCGAGTCGCAGAAGGCCATCGCCGTCTCCAGCGTCTCCTGCGAGGTGCTCTCCGAGGAGATGACCTCGACCAGCGGCAGCACCGTGGGCGGGTTGAAGAAGTGGATGCCGATCACCTGCTCGGGCCGCCCCGAGGAGGCGGCCATCTCGCTCAGCGAGAGCGAGGAGGTGTTGCTCGCGAGGATCGCCTCCGGCTTGCAGACCTCGCCCAGCTGCTCGAACAGCCCCTTCTTCACGGGCAGTTCCTCGACCACCGCCTCGATCACGAGGTCGCTCTTGCCGAAGGCGTCGAGCGTCTCGACGCCCTTCAGGCGGGCGAGGGTGCGGTCGTGCCGCTCGCGGCTCAGCCGCCCGCGCTCCACGTCGCGCCCGAGGCGCTGTCGGATCGTCGCCAGCCCCTGATCGAGGCGCTCCTGGTCCTCTTCGACCACACGGACGCGGTAGCCGTGGGCGGCGCAGATCTGGGCGATGCCCGCGCCCATGATGCCGCAGCCCACCACGCCCACTTCCCGGATGTTCATCGCCGTTCCTTCCTGGCCCCCGCGCCCGCGCGCTCGCGGATCCCGCGCATTGTCGCACACGCGCGGTGAACGCTCCGCCCTACGCGATCTCGTGGTCCGCCAGCGCTTCCAGCGCCTTCACCAGCCCCGAGTGGTCGAGGTCGCTCCAGCCGCGCGCCGCGCAAGCGTTCATCAGCTCCTGCGCGGTGGCCGCGTTCGGCAGGCTCAGGCCCAGCGCCCGCGCTCCCTCCAGCGCCAGTCCGAGGTCCTTCTGGTGGAGCGCGATGCGGAAGCCGGGGTCGAACGTGCGCTCGACCATGCGCTGGCCGTGCACCTCGAGGATGCGCGAACCGGCGAAGCCGCCCATCAGCGCCTCGCGCACGCGCGCGGGGTCCACGCCCGCCTTCGAGGCGAACAGCAGCGCCTCCCCGACCGCCTCGATCGTGAGCGCCACGATGATCTGGTTCGCCACCTTGCAGGTCTGGCCCGCGCCCACGCCGCCCACGAGCGTCACGTTCGCGCCCATCAGGTCCAGCAGCGGGCGGGCGCGCTCGAACGTCTCGCCGGCGCCCCCGCACATGATCGTGAGGCTGGCCGCCTTCGCCCCCACCTCGCCGCCGGAGACGGGCGCGTCGAGGTAGTCGCAGCCCTTCTCCGCGATGCGCTCGGCGAACCGCTTCGTCGCGATCGGCGAGATCGAGCTCATGTCGATGACGGTCGTCCCCGCCCGCAGCCCCTCGGCCACGCCGTCCGCCCCGAAGAGCGCGTCCTCCACGTCGGGCGTGTCCGGGACCATCGTGATGACGACCTCGCTGCGGGAGGCGGCCTCCGCGCCGGTCGCGCACTCGGCGGCGCCGCCCGCCAGCAGTTCCTCCGGCAGGGGCGAGACGTGGCGCACGACGAACAGCTCGTGGCCCGCCGCCTGCAGGTGCCCGGCCATGGGCCGCCCCATGATCCCCAATCCGATGAACGCGATGCGCGTCATGACGCCTCCTCGCCGTGTCCGAACTGCGCGAGCCAGCCCAGCCCCGCCTCGGTCGTCGCGGCGGGCGCGTACTCGCAGCCCACCCAGCCGTCGTAGCCGATGGCGTCGAGGTGGCGCAGGAAGAAGCCGTAGTTCACCTCGCCCGTGCCCGGCTCGTGGCGTCCGGGGTTGTCGGCGATCTGGACGTGGCCGATGACGCCGAGGTTCTCCTCGACCGTGCGCGCGAGGTCGCCCTCCATGATCTGCATGTGGTAGGCGTCGTACTGGAGCCCCACCAGCCCGTCCCCGACCGCGTCCATCAGGGCCAGCGCCTGCGCGCTCGTGTTCACGAAGAAGCCGGGGATGTCGCGCGTGTTGATCGGCTCGATCAGGAGCTGCAGGCCCGCCACGCGGAAGGCCTCCCCGGCGTAGCGCAGGTTCTCCACGAGCGTCTCCGCCGCCTCCTCGTCCGAGACGCCCGCGGGCGGGATGCCGGCGAGGCAGTTCGCGCGCGGGCAGCCGAGCGTCCAGGCGTACTGGATCGCGAGGTCGGCGCTCTTGCGGAACTCCTGCATGCGCTTCGGGTGGCAGGCGATGCCGCGCTCCCCCGCCGCCCAGTCGCCCGCGGGCAGGTTGATGAGCGCCTGCGTCAGCCCGTGCTCGCGCAGGCGCTCCGCCAGCTCCGCCTCGTCGTGCTCGTAGGGGAAGGGGTACTCCACCGCCTCGAAGCCGTGCTGTTTCGCCAGCGCGAAACGATCGAGGAACGGCGCCTCGGTGAAGAGGAAGTTCAGGTTGGCCGCGAATCGCACCATGAGCGCGCATGATACGGGTCCGCCGTGCGAGCGGCGCGCGCCCGCTAGAATGGAGCCATCACGAAGGGAGCGCGCCGATGTTCATCGCGATGAACCACTTCACCGTCAACCCCGACCGCGGGCACGAGTTCGAGGAGATCTGGGAGGGCCGCGAGAGCTACCTCAAGGACCTCGACGGGTTCGTCCAGTTCTCCCTGCTGAAGGGCGACGACCCCGGGGACTACATCTCCCACACCATCTGGGAGTCGCGCCAGGACTTCCTCAACTGGGCGCAGTCCGACCACTTCCGCCGCGCGCACCAGCAGGCGGGCCCGCCCGAGGGCGTCGTCGAGGGCCACCCCCACGCGAAGTTCTACGAGGCCGTCATCGTCGAGCAGGGGGCGAGCGCCCCTGTCGGCTGAGCGCGGGGAGGAGAGCCCGCTCCTTCCGGAGCACTTCCGCCGCGTGGACGAGTCGGACGACGCGGCCTTCTACGTGCAGCCGCGCCTTGTCAACCATATCGACGATGCGGCCATCGCCGCCCTCGGCGCGTTCTACCGCGAGACGCTGCCCGCGGGCGGCCACGTCCTCGACCTCATGTCGAGCTGGGTCTCGCACCTCCCCGGCGACGTGACCTGGGCGGGCGTGACGGGCCTCGGCATGAACCAGGCCGAACTCGACGCCAACCCCGTCCTCACCCGCCGTACCGTCCACGACCTCAACCGCGATCCCGCGCTCCCCTACGAGACGGGCGAGTTCGACGGCGCGGTCGTGAGCGTCTCGGTGCAGTACCTGACGCAGCCGGTGGAGGTGTTCGCGGAGGTGGGACGCGTGCTCAAGGCGGGCGCGCCCTTCGCCGTCACCTTCTCCAACCGCATGTTCCCCACGAAGGCGGTCCGCCTCTGGCAGCTCTTCGGCGACGGCCAGCGCGCCAACCTCGTCGCCCTCTACTTCGAGCTGTCGGGGGTGTTCGGGAAGGCGCGCGCCTTCAACCTCAGCCCCAATCCCGGCCGCTCCGACCCCGTCTACGCCGTCGTCGCCGAGGCGCTGAGGGAAGGGGACGATTCCGGCGAGACCGGCATCACGTGAAGATCCTCCGGCGGCAGTTCCAGCGTCCACGCCTTCTGCCCCGCCACCCCCAGCACCTCGTAGGGGCGCGCCGCGATCTCGACCTCGACCGGCTGCCCCAGCGCCGACTCGAAGCGCAGCGTGTGCGTCGCGCCGTAGGCCAGTTCCTCGCGCACGCTCCCGCGCACGAGGTTGGGCTGTTCGGGGTCGTCCGCGTCCAGCCGCCGCAGGTTGACCCGTTCCGCGCGGATGGCGACGTCGACCGCCTCGCCCTCGGCGGGACGCCAGCCGTCCGGCGCGGGCGCGCGCAGGCTCGCCCCGCCCGCCTCGATCGCCAGTTCCCCGCCGCGCGCCGCCGCCACGCGCCCCCGCAGGATGTTGGCCACGCCCGTCAACTCCGCCACGCGCCGGTCCGCGGGCTGGCGGAAGACGCGTTCGCGCCCGCCGAACTGCAGCAGCCGCCCCGCGTCGAACACGGCCAGCCGGTCCGCCACCAGGTGCGCTTCGCGCAGGTCGTGCGTCACGAAGATGACGCTCAGGTCGAGTTCGCTGCGCAGCCGGATCAGTTCGCGCCGCAGTTCGACCCGCAGCGACTCGTCGAGCGCGCTGAACGGCTCGTCGAGCAGGAGCAGGCTCGCCTCCCGCGCGAGCGCCCGCGCCAGCGCCGCGCGCTGCTGCTGCCCCCCGCTCAGCGAACGCGGCTTGCGGTCGCGATAGTCGCGCAGGCGCATCAGGTCGAGCAGGCCGCCGAGACGCCGCTCGCGGTCCGCGCCGCTCATGCCGAAGGCGACGTTCTCGGCCACGGTCATGTGGGGGAAGAGGGCGAGGTCCTGCACGACGTAGCCGATGCGGCGCTCCTGCGGCGGCAGGTTCAGCCCCGCGTTCGAGTCGAACACGGGCTCGCCGCCGATGGCGATGCGCCCCACGTCGGGCCGCAGCAGGCCCGCGATCAGCTGCAGCGTCAGGCTCTTCCCCGCCCCCGAGTGGCCGAACAGCACGACGATCTCGGCGCCCGCCTCGAAGCGCGCGTCGTAGGAGAAGCCGCCGAGCCGCGCGCGCGCGGCGAAGTCGAGCGTCATGCCGCCCCCCGTCCCCGCGCCGCGAGCAGCCAGAAGGCGGCCAGCGCCACGAGCGCCACCGCCAGCAGCAGGATCGCGAGCGCGACGGCGGCGGTCAGCCCGTCCGCGCGCTCGAAGGCGCTGAGGATGGCGAGCGGCATCGTCTGCGTCTCGCCCCGCAGGTTGCCGGCGAAGATGAGCGTCGCGCCCAGTTCGCCCAGCGCCCGCGCCCAGCAGAGCGCCGCCCCCGCCGCCAGCGAGGGCCAACTGAGCGGCAGCGCGATGCGCGCGAAGGCCCGCAGCCGCGACGCCCCCAGCGTGTGCGCCACCCGCTCGTACTGCGCGTCCACGCCCGCGAACCCGGCCCGCGCGGCGCGCACGTAGAAGGGCGCGCCCACGAACAGCTGCGCCATGATCACCGCCACGGTGCTGAACCCCAGCGTCAGCCCGAACCAATCATCCAGCGGCGCGCCCAGCAGCCCCTTCCGCCCGAACGCCGTCAGCAGGGCCACGCCCGCGATCGTCGGCGGCAGCACGATCGGCAGGTCGATGAGCGCCTCGACCGCGCCCTTGCCGGGGAAGCGCGCGTGCGCGAGCCAGTAGGCGACGGGCGTGCCCGCCACGACCGCGATCGCGAGCGAGAGCGCCGAGGTCCACAGCGAGAGCGCGAGCGCGTCGAGGGCGGTCTCGCTCGTCATCGCCTCCCAGGCGCCGCCGTCCAGCCCGCGTTCGAGCAGCCCCGCGAAGGGCAGCAGGAAGAACACGGCGAACACCGCGATCAGCAGCCCCACCCCGGCGAGGGGCGCGCGCGCCCGCAGGGCCGTCACGGCGTCGCCCCCACGGGCTCGAACCCGTGCCGCGCGAGCGTCGCCGCCCCCTCCGGCGACGTGGCGAACGCGAGGAAGGCGCGCGCCGCCGCGTTCTCCGAGAGGAGCGCGACGCGGTACTCCGCCGCCACCTGGAAGCGCGCGGGGATGGCGACCGCGCGCACGCCCTCCGGCGCGCCCCCCGCGAGGTCGCTCGCGTAGACGATGGCGGCGTCCGCCTCGCCCAGTTCGACCTTGGCGAGGGCCGCGCGCACGTTCGCCTCGTTGCTGCGCACGTTCGCCAGCGCGCGCGCCGCGAAGTCCCGCCCGTAGGCCCCGTCCGCCTCCGCCAGCGCCAGCGCCCGCCGCGCGTAGCGGCCCGCGGGCACCTCCCCGGCGGCGAGCACGAGCCGCACGCCCGGCGCGCCCAGGTCTCCGAACGCGCCGACGCCCGCGGCCCCCTCCGCCGCGGCCACCACGAGCGTGTTGCGGAGGAGCGCCCGCTCCTCGGCGACGAGCCCGGCGGCGGCGAGCGCCTCGACCTCGTCCGGGCTGGCGCTCGCGAACACGTCTGCGGGCGCGCCCTCCAGCGCCTGCGTGCGCAGCGCCGCCGACCCCGCGAAGGCGAGCCGCACGCTCACGCCCGGATTGGCCGCCTCGAACGCCTCCGCCAGATCCGTGAAGGCCTCGGTGAGCGACGCCGCCGCGAACACGGTGACGCTCTCGCCGGTCCCGTCATCGCCGCCGCAGGCGGCCAGCGCCAGCGCGAGGGTCGCGAGCCCCGCCGCGGTGGTCGCGCGCGCGCTCACGGCGTCGCGGCGGCGGGCGCGGGCAGCGTCGCGAGGTGGTCCCGCAGCCAGGCCACGGTCGCGTCCGCGGCGGAGAGCTTCGACTGCGCCACCAGCCGCGAGAAGCCGTCGCCCGCCCGCGCGACGCGCTCCCGTGCGCGCTCGCGGTAGGCCTCGCACACGCGCAACTGGTCCCGCACCAGCGCGGCCTCGGCGGCGGGCTCGACGGCGCGCAGGACGTACAGCTTCACGAGCAGTTCGAAGCGCACCTCGCGCAGCCGCCCGACCGGCTCGCGCAGCCACGCCTCCACGAGCGCCTCCCCCTCCGGCGTCAGCGCGAACCGCTTGCGCGGCGGGCGCAATCCCTCGCGCTCCTCCCGCCACGTGACCAGCGAGCGCCCCTCGAGGTTGCGCAGGTAGGTGTAGAGCGACCCCTGCTCGATCGGGCAGACCTCGCGCAGATCCTCCCCCTCGAAGTAGCGCGCCATCTCGTAGCCGTACATCGGCCGGGTGCGCAGCAGGGCGAGGACCGCGTATTCGCCGGCCAGCGGCTCGCGCGTCATAGCGCGCGGACTCTAGCGGGAGGCCGAATACTTGGCAACCAACTATTCAGGTCAGCGCCACAAGGCGCGCGGTGGAAGGTGGCTCCTGCGACGGCGGTGCGTCAGTCGTTGAGGGCGTAGCAGGCGCGGATGCCCTCGATGCGCGCCTCGACGCCCGGCTTCGTGTCCTCGTGCGTCACGATGTAGAGGTGGTTGTTGCGAACCGCGTCGACGACGCGGGCGGCGACCTCCGGCGGCGGCATTCCCTGCGCGATTCCCTGGCGAATGGGCTCGGCGAAATCGGGCACGTCCTCGGGGCCGCCGTGCTCGTCGGGGCGGTTCCGTCCCGCCTCCACGATGCGCGTCGCCACCCCGCCCGGGCAGAGCACGGACACGCCCACGTTCACGGCCTCCAGGTCCACGCTCAGGTGCTCGGAGAGGCCCACCACGGCCTGCTTCGAGGCCACGTAGGAGGCCATTCCCGGCGGCGCGAACAGCCCCGCGCTCGACGAGGTGTTGACGATGTGCGCCTCGCCGCCCTGCTCGAGGATGCGCGGCAGGAACTGCGTCACGCCGTTCACGACGCCGTCCAGGTTCACGCCCATCACCCAGTCCCAGTCGGAGTCGCTCATCTCGGCGGCGGAGCGGAAGGCCACGACGCCCGCGTTGTTGCACAGCACGTGCACGCCCCCGAACGCCTCGAACGCCTTGTCCGCCAGCTCCTTCACGGACGCGCGGTCGGCGACGTCCGTGCGGACCGCGATCGCGCTCCCGCCGGTGTCATTGATGGTGTTCGCCACGCCCTCGGCGGCGCTCAGGTCGATGTCCGACACGACGACCGACAGCCCCTCGGCCGCGAACGCGCGGCACAACGCCTCGCCGATGCCGCTCCCGCCCCCGGTCACGACCGCCGTCTTGCCTGCGCCAAGTTCCATGGTTCGCCTCCCGCGAGCGCGCATCTTACGGGAATCAGCGGCTACGGGAGCGCGCGAGGGGCTGCCAGGCCGTTTACGATCGCGGTTCCAGCATCTGACGCCCCCACACCCCTATCCACCGGCCAGCGAGCGTATCGCCAGGGGGCTGGGGGAGGGCGGCTAGCCTTCGCCCAGCCGCCGCAGGAGCCAGTCGCGGGCGACCGAGGCCTGCGCCTGCTGGAAAGCGCGCAGGGTGGGGAGGCCGGGCGGCGGCGGGCGCGATCCCCACTCCGTGTAGGCGCCCGCCAGCGCGGCCACGGCGGCGGTGAGCGCGCCGGGGGCGGCGGCGCGCCAGCCGGGATGGGCGGCGACCACCTCCTCCGGCGGGGGGCCGCCCTGCATTGTCACGCTCGGGGCCATGATGAGGGCGTCGGCCCAGGCGGCTCCGACGCAGGCGTGGGGCCAGTCGAGGAACCAGACGCGCTCGGGCGTGAGCAGCAGGTTGTCCGCGCGCGCGTCGAAGTTCAGCAGCGTCTCCCCCGCGACCGCCTCGCCCGCGTCCGCCTCCAGTTCGGCCAGCCGGTCGAGGTTGTTGCGGAACCAGGGCGCGAGGCGCGCCCGGCGACGGCCTCCCTCGTCGCGCAGCGTGCGCCAGCCCGTTCGCGGGAATTCTCCGGTTGCGGCGGGGACGCGCCCCGCGGGCAGGGGCGAGGGCGTGAGCCGCTCGCCCAGGCGCACGAGCGCGTCCAGCACGCGGTCGAGTTCGCGCAGGTCCCACGGCTGCCGCGGGTGCTCGCCCTCGACGTCCTCGAAGGCGAGCGCCACCCAGCCGCCCTCCCCCTCGTCGCGCGACCAGCGCAGGGGCGGGACGGGCGCATCGGCGGGCATGTGCTCCATGACGCGGATCTCGCGGCGGTGGAAACCCGCGCTGTCGGGGTTGATGTCGGGGCCGACGGCCTTCACGAACACGCGCCGTCCGCTCGCGAGCCGCAGGCGCGCGGCCACGCCCGGCGAGAAGCCCGAGGGCTGCGTGACGGCCTCGGCGACGGCGCTCCCCGCCCACGCCTCGAAGGCGTCGCGGAGGCGCTGCGGGGCCTGCTCCCAGTGGAGGCGCGCGCCCTGGGGCGCCGGCGGCTGGATGGCGGCCATCGCGCGTCCGCCTAGGGCCAGGCGACCCAGGTGTTGGGCGAAGCGACGAGGCTGCCCAGCACCTCCGGCGGCGCGCCGTCGAGCGCCTCGAAGGCGCGCTCCTGCGTGAGCGCGTTGCCCGCCAGCTGCCGCAGCCCCTCCACGCGCTTCTGCCACTCGACGCGGGGCTGGCTCGCCTCCAGGTAGCGCCCGGGCACGCGCTGGCCGAGCAGGAGCACGTCGTAGGCGAAGTCGCCGAACACCTCCTCCGGCTTGAAGAACTGCGACTGGCGGTAGGTGAGGGGCGTGCGTTCGCGGAAGAGGTCCACGCGTTCCCGCGCCCCGCCGATGTCGACGGCCTCGCGGCAGGCGCGCCAGAAGGGCGTGTCGAGCTTGCGGTTGAAGCGGTAGTGGACGGCGAGGAACCAGCGCACGTCGTCCCAGTGGGCGTTGAGCGTGCGGTTCACAATGCGGCGGATGGCGGCGTCCTTCTTCGAGCGGGGGAAGTTCAGGATGAGCTGGTTGATCTCGAGAATGATCATGTGCAGCCCGGTCGACTCCAGCGGCTCGACGAAGCCGTAGGAGTTGCCGATGGCGACCACGTTCCCCTTCCAGAAGTGCTCGCGCCGCCCGGTCGTGAAGCGGATGACGCGGTGGTCGCCCATGCCCGGGTTCTTCGCGCGCATCTCCTCCGCCGCCTCGTCGTCGGAGAGGAAGCGCGAGGAGAAGACGTAGCCGCGGTGGTCGTCCTCGACGGAGGGGGTGTTCCAGCACCAGCCCGCGTCCATCGTCTCGGCGGTGGTGAAGGGCTTGATGTGGCCGCCGTGGGGCACGTTGGCGACGATCGCGCGGTCGCAGAAGAGGCTGCCCTCGTAGCTGTGGAAGGGCGAGCCCAGCGTCTCGCCGATGATCTCGGCGCGGAAGCCGGTGCAGTCCACGTAGAGGTCGAAGCGGCGCTCCTCGCCGTCGTCGGTGACGATGTGGTCGAGGCTCTCGCCGTCTTCCGCCGGGACGAACTCCGTGACGGAGCGTTCGAGCTGCTCGACGCCGTCGCGCTCGGCCTCCTCGCGCAGGTAGGCGACGAAGCGCCCGTTGTCGAGGTGGTAGGCGAAGGGCACGCGGTCGATGAGCGAGGTGAGCCGGCCGCCCTCGCCCGCGAGGATGGGCGCGCGCTCGTTCGAGATGAGCACGGAGCCGAGCGAGTAGTCGTTGAACTCGCCGCCGTAGTAGACGGAGTCGAGGATGGGGCCGGGGTGGAAGGCGTAGTTGAAGTAGGAGTCGCCGGGCTGCCCCCACTCGAACTTGACCCCGAACTTCCAGGTGGGCTGCACCTTGCGGTAGAGCTCGTGCACGTCGCGTTCGAGGTAGGCGTGGAGGAACTTGACCATGATCGGGGTCGTGCCCTCGCCCACGCCGATGATGGGGATGGTGGGCGACTCGATGAGGGTGACGCGCAGGTGGGGCAGCTTCTTGCGCAGGGCGAGCGCGGTCAGGTAC
Source organism: Tepidiformaceae bacterium (assembly GCA_963664025.2). Taxonomy (GTDB): domain Bacteria; phylum Chloroflexota; class Dehalococcoidia; order Tepidiformales; family Tepidiformaceae; genus UBA2991. Next base: position 1,388,821 of record OY760861.2, read on the forward strand.
CCGGCGGTCCCCCCGCCGATGATGCCGACCGTCCTGTACTCGCCCGTCGCCTGCGTCACGCGGCTATCGTGCCACGGATGGGGGTTTGGGGGCGTCAGGCGATCGCGGGCGCGGGCTAGCCCTCCCCCAGCCCCCTGGCGATGCGCTCGCTGGCCGCCGCCGCGTCCTCGAAGGCGACGGCCTGGCGGCTGAGCACGGGGTAGAGGGTGAAGATGGGCGTGTTGTACGGGATCAGCGCCGACTCCACGCCGGGGCGCAGCGCGAGGTGCAGGTTCACGTAGTTGTAGCTGAGGCCCTCCTGCCAGGGCTCGCCGCCCGCGCGCTCGTACTCCTCCGTCGTGCCGAGGCCGTAGGTGCGCGTCATCAGGCCGCTCGCGCCCGTCAGCCCCAGGTCGAGCAGCTCCGGCGCGCCCTGGATGAGCACGGCCACGCGCGAGGCGTCGAACCACACCTTCAGGTTGCAGCTCACCTGCACGTAGCTCCCGAGGCTGCCGAGGTGCTGGAGCACGGTCAGGGGGAAGGCCAGCTCCGGCGGCGCGTTCCCCGGCGCGGGACCGCCGTAGCGGAACTCCGGCTCCTTCACCCGCGAGGCGGAGACGTAGACGAGGTTCGGGTCGTCCACCGGAATCCCGGCGACCTCGCCGTCGCGGTCGCTCGTGATCTGGCCCATCTGGTAGCGCAGGGGGAAGGAGTAGCCCGCCTTCCCGTAGAAGATGCGCACGCCCGTCTCCAGCGGCTCCTGCGGCGTGCGGCTCAGCTTCAGGTCGAAGGGCAGGAGCACGTGGAAGGCGTGCGTGCGCGCGTTCATGAACGGCCCGCAGGCGCCCTCGAACTCCTTGTGGATGGCCGTGTTCTCCGGCTCGAACCGCTGCGCCGGGCCGGTGTAGTTCTGCGCCCGCCGCGCCTCCGGCGTCAGGTGGTAGCGCTCCTGGTAGTGCGCCGCCGCCCGCTTCTGCGCGAGGTCCGTGAAGTACTCGGGGGCCATGCTCTCGATGACGATGCGCTCGCGCTCGTCCGCGCCGGAGCGGTTCACGCGCACGGCCTCGTGGTAGCGGTCGAGTTCGTGCGCCGTCTTCCGCAGCTCCTGCCCGACCTGCGCCTCGACGGACGTGCCCGCCAGCCGCGTGCGCGGCAGCAGGTCCCGCGCCTGCTGCAGGAAGTCGAGCTTGGCCGCGTAGCGGCGCGGCTCCGGGGCGAACGACTGCGCCGCCGCCAGCAGCAGGCTCACCTGCTCGTCGGGGAGCAGGCCGAGCGCGTCGAGGTCGTTGTCGCGGATGAAGGCGGCGGCCAGCGGCGCGAACGCCTGCTCGCGCCGGATGCCCAGCGTGAGCAGGTAGTTCAGGTGGGCGCGCGCCTCCTCGGGCGTCATCGGTTCGGCCATGTCGCCGCGATGGTACACCGCGGCGCCCCCGTTTCCGCTACCATCCCGCCCACGCAAGAGGACTTACGCAGGAGGAAGCCGCTCATGGTTGGCCAGGCCGAGGTCGAGATCGCACGCAAGCTGTTCGAGGAAGGCTGGAGCGGGGGCCACGTCGATGCGCCCCTCCAGTTCATGACCGAGGACGTGGTCATGCGCGACATCGTCGGCCATGCCGAGCCGATGCGCGGCCACGACGCCGTGCGCGAGTTCTGGGCGGCGGCCGCCCCCACCCTCAAGGTGCTGCCGGAAGAGCTCTACGTGGCCGACAGCGGCGTCGTCGTCCTCTGGATGGCCTACGGGAAGATCCCCGACGACGCCAGGGAGAACGCGGGCCGCTGGGGCACCGCCGAGGGCATGTCCCGCCTCGAGTTCCGCGATGGCAAGGTCTGCCTCGAAGTCGACTACTGGCACGGCGGCCAGGGCGTCTGCGACGACTGGCAAGCGCACTGGGACGCCCGCCGCGCCCGCCCTTGGCGCGAGCTCGGCGCCATCACCGGCGCGTAGCCCGCGGCCAGGGGCCGTCCGCCCGTCGGCCTACTCCGCCATAACCTCGATCTCGCTGCTGCGGAACCAGACCCCGGCCGGCGCATCCGCGGGCGTGAAGCGGACGCTGGGCGTGAGCACCGCGCCGTTCGCGTCGCGGAAGGCCAGTTCCGTGCGGCCGTCGTCCAGCCGCCGCGCGCGGACCTGCCCGATCGCCGTCTCGCCCACCTCCACGTCGCCGGTGAGGTACCAGCGGCCCGGGGTCGCGTCCGCCGGGATGAAGCGCACGTCCGGCAGCGCCAGTTCGCCGTCCGCGAACTCGACGCCGTGCTCCACGCGCCCGTCCTCGCCGAGCCGCGCGACGATGCGCAGCTGGTGGGGGTCGGGCGGCGGTCCGAGCGCGGGCTCCGGCGCGAGCGCCCGCAGGACGGCGGTCGGGTCGCCGATCGGCAGGATGCCCGCGAACCCGGCGTTCACCGCATCGACGCCCGCGGCTCCGCAGAGCGCCGCGTCCACGGCGAGGCCGAAGAGCGGCAGGGCCGCGCGCAGCTCCGCGTCGAGCGCGGGCAGGCCCGCCTCCGCGGCGGCGTCCGACGCGTCGCAGCGGGCCAGCCGCGCCAGCCGGGCGGCGGCCAGACCCGCGGCGGGATCGTCCCAGCCCGCTTCCGCTTCGCGCGCCATCGTCACGATGTCGCCGGCGGCGATGACCGGCGCGAGGATGCGCTCGGCGTAGGCGATCTCCGCCTGCAGCGCGAGCGCTTCCGCGAAGGAGAGCGGCTCGCCGCCCGCGACGCGCTCCTGGAGCGCCGTCCAGGAGGCCGCCAGCGAGGCGTACTGCCGCGCCGCCTTGCCCGCCGCGTGGAGCGCGAGGTCTTCCACCGCGGACGGATTGACCGCCTCGCCCGCGAGGAGCGTCTCCCGCAGCGCGGTCGTGGCGAGGGCCGCCTCGTACTGCTCTCCGAACGCCGCCAGCAGCGCGCTGGAGGAGGGGCCGGAGAGGCTGACCGCGTACGGCTCGGCGTCCGCCGCGAGATCGGCGAGGCCGGGGCGCTCGAACACATCGTCGAGCACGCGCACGCGCACGCCCGCCGCGTAGACCGCCTTCGCCTGCAGATCAGCGGGGACGCTCGCCCCGATGCTGGCGGCGTTGAACACCCGCGCCCGCACGATGCCCCCGTCGCCGACCGGGGCCGTGACCCAGTAATCCGCGCCGCCGACCGCGACCTTCAGGGCCGGGTCGATGGGCACGGCGCTCAGCACCAGCAGCTCGCGCTCGATCATCTGGTACGCGATCTCGGTGCGGCCCCCGTCGGCGCGCCGCTCGTCGTAGGTGCTGATGCCCAGCACGATCCAGGACTCGCCCGGCCGGTAGGGCGTGAGCGTGAACGTCGTCAGCTGGGCGATGCGGGCGCTCGTCTCGCTCGCCGTCCCGGCGCTGGTGTGATACGAGTCGCCCGCCTGCCAGCGCTCCCCTCCCGAGGGGATGTGGCGGGTGATGTCCCAGCCCGCGTTCCGCGAGTAGGTCCACACCCGCGAGCTGTACGCGTCCGGCAGGTCCGTGCCGCTGATGTTGCCGACGCGGTAGTTGATGTCGAAGGGCACGCCCACGGTCACCACGTCCGGAACGTCAAGCGCCTCGCCCTTGAGCCGGAACGAGCCGGATGCGACGGAGTTGATGGTCAGCGTGAAGTCCGTCAGGAGATGGACGGACTCCCGCGCGCGGTACGTCGTCGCCTCGATCAGGTAGCGCCCGCTGGGCAGGAACTGGTCGAGGCGCGAGTTGTACTGCCCGCCCCCGTCGTCGTTCGCCCCGATGACGCCCTTCGTGGGGGAGATCAGCGAGAGGACCGGATCCCCGGTCTCCGAGACCAGGTCGATGCGCACGCGGCCGTCCTGCGGCAGGTCGAAGGAGTAGCCGTGCGCGGGATGCGAGGCCACGAAGCGCGAACCGCACGTCTCGAGCGTCCAGGTGTCGGACGCCTTCAGTTCCGCCCCCGGTTCGAGCGTTCCGAGATGGGTTGGGGCGCAGCCGGCGACGCGGCTGACGGCGAGCGAGAAGTCCCCCGGCCCGCGCGCGCGGCCTCCGGCGGTCGTCGCCTCCGCCAGGTAGGTCCCCGGGGTCAGGTCGAGCTCGATGCGCGCGTTGAGGAAGGTGGCGCCGTCGTCGTTGTCCGCGAGGCGGCCGCCGTCCTCGCCCATGAGCGACAGGTAGGAGTCGGCGTCCGCGGACGTGAGGGTGATGCGGATGCGCCCGCCCTCGGCGACCTCGAAGCGGTAGGTGTGCGCGTCGCTGTCGGCGCGGAAGGCGGAGTCGCAGTCCTCGCCCGTCCAGCGCCCTTCCGCCTCCAGCCGGTCCGTCCCGCCGCCGAGCGTTCCGAGATCGATCGGCGCGCAGGCGTCCTCCGCGATGGCCTCCGGCTCCGCCGCCGAGGCGGGCGCGCTCCCGAGGGCCAGCAGGCCGCCGACCAGGGCGATGGCGGCGCAGGCGATCGCGAGGAAGCGCACGCCCGGCCTCGCGGCGGGGAGGGAAAGGGTCTTCGAAAGCATGGGAACTCCAGCGTGCTGACTGATTTGGCGCACGTGATTACACCCGTGAAGGGTAAGCGACAGGCCCCGTTCGGACCAGTCGGCCCGCTTACACTGTCGGCCATGCGCTTCCTCCTCGTGGCCGCGCTTGCCGCCCTCGGGACGCTGGCCGCCGTGGCCTGCGGCGGCTCCCCGGAGACGCCGCCCGCGACCGCCCCCGCGACCGCTTCCCCTTCGCCCACGAGCGCAAGCGCGAGCGCGACCCCAACGCCGCCGCAGGCCGCCGCCACGGCTACCGCGACCCCCGCGCCCATCACGATCACCGACGAGGACATCCTCGGCCTCATCTACTGGACCGAGATCGACTTCTGGAACCGCTTCATCCTCTTCCCCGACACCTCCGGCGCGACGCGCGACCTCCTGCGCGCGATGGCGGACGACCCGGACGGGGCCTGGCTGCCCTACCTCATCGACCTCGCCGCCGTGCCCGTGCCCTACAGCGCCTTCGTCTTCCGCCTGCTCGCGGAGCTGCGCCCCGATCACCCCTCCCCCATCTTCCCCCTGACCGAGGAGCTGGGCGCGCGCACGCCCGCCGACGAGACGCCCCTCTACGTCGAGTTCAAGCACCGCCTCATCGAGGGCGTCCAGGAGGAGATGGGCGCCTTCCTCGACCCCGACAAGCCCCGCACCATCGCCGCGCAGGAGATCTTCTGGGGCGGCGTGCGCGTCGACGGCATCCCGCCGCTGGAGCACCCGCACTTCGTCACGCCCGCCGAGGCCGCCGCCTGGATCGGCCCCAGGGACCGCGTCATCGGCGTCGAGATCAACGGCGACGCGCGCGCCTACCCCCGCCGCATCATCGACTGGCACGAGATGGTCAACGACACCGTCGGCGGCGTGCCCGTCTCCCTCGCCTACTGCACCCTCTGCGGCAGCGCCATCCTCTACGACGGGCGCGCGGGCGGCGAGGTCCACCGCTTCGGCACCAGCGGCCTCCTCTACCGCTCCAACAAGCTCATGTACGACCGCGCCACCAACACCCTCTGGGAGCAGTTCACGGGCGAGCCCGTCTGGGGCGACCTCGCCGGCAGCGGCCTCCGCCTCGACGCGCTCCCCGCCGTGCACACCACCTGGGACGCGTGGCTGGCGGCGCACCCCGACACGCTCGTGCTCGGCATCGAGACCGGCCACGCGCGCGACTACGGCGAGGGCGCCGCCTACGCGCGCTACTTCGCCAGCTCCGGCCTCATGTTCCCCGTGCCCGACCGCAGCGGCCCCCTCGCCGTCAAGGACAGCGTCTACGCCGTGCGCCTCCACGGCGAGGTCGTCGGCTACCCCATCCTCCTGCTCGGCGCGGAGGGCTTCCTGCTGGACGAGATCGGCGGCGAGCCCGTCGCCGTCTTCGCCACCGCCGACCGCACGGGAGGCCGCGCCTACGCCGCCGGAGACGCGCGCTTCGCCGCCTACGACCCCGCCACCGGCGTCGCCCGCACCGCGAGCGGCGAGCGCTGGACCGTGACCGAGGGCGCGCTCCTCGGCCCCTCCGGCGAGCGGCTGGAGCGCCTCCCCGGCCACAACGCCTTCTGGTTCGCCCTCGTCAACCACGCCCCCCGCTTCCGCCTCTACGAGGCGCCGCGGTAGTGGCCGGCGGCGCATGATGGACGGGCCCAAAGCCCGCCCCCTTCTTGATCTGTCTATGGTCTTGACGCTAGTATTCCCTGTCGAAAAGTCGCCGGAGGGGCAAGCTATGTCGAACGTGCGCGCTGTCGGTGGGCGAGCCATCGTGCTCCTGGGGCTGCTGGCGGCCAGCGTCGCCGTCTTCGCGGCGGACGCGCCGGGGACCGGCGCGCAGTCGCAGGATCCCTCCATCGTCTGCCCCCCGCCCATGCCGCCCTTCCTCCAGGTCCCGTGCTTCGACCTCGACGACAAGAACTCCTCCACCCCCATTGACGAGGACAGCAAGCGCAAGATCGACGACACCAACGAGCATCTGCGGGAGACCCGGGGCGGCAACTATGGCCTGCCCTCCACCGTGCCAAGCCCCGGCGCCATCGAGAGCCTCGCCGCCCCCGCGAACCTGACCGTGATCCCCGGCGACGGCTACCTCGACATCTCCTGGACCGCCGTCGACGGCGCGACCGGCTACGACGTGCAGGCCCAGGCGGCTGGCAGTTCGTCCTGGATCGACGTGGCCAGCGTCACGGGCACGTCCCACCGCTACACCACGAGCGCGACCATCGACTACGTGCGCGTGCGCGCCACCAACAGCTCGGGCGTGGGCAACTGGACGCGGGTCCAGCGGCTGCCCGCGGCGGACTGGCTGAACACCGTCCAGTCCGCGGGCGGGGCCAGCGCCTCCGGCGGCGCTTCGATCGCGAGCGGCGGCTCCATCGCCGCGAAGCTGGACGCGCCCGCGTCGATCACGGTGACGCGCGACAACTACTCGGTGGACGAGAAACTGCACGTCACCTGGGCGGCGGTGACGGGCGCGACCGGCTACAACCTGGTCTGCTCCGACCTGAACGGCTGGACGTGGTGGCAGTGCGGCTCGATCACTTCCGGCGCCACCACGACCCTGACCATCGACACCGACTCCCGCAGCAACCGCGACCTGGTCTGGACCCGCTCCTACCTGGTCTCGGTGCGCGCGGTGACGAGCAACGCCGCCGATGCGAGTGATTGGGTGGAAGCGACCAACGCGCATCCGGCGCTCCAGCCCACCAAGCAGCCGAATTCGACGCACGCCTCCGCCATCTGGTTCACGCGTGAGGCCGGTTCGATCACGCTCTCGTGGATCTCGCCGCTGTACGGCGAGGGCTATGAGATCGAGTGCGCCACGGGCACGGGCGGCGGTACCTACACGCGCTGCGCCGACGTCGAAGACGCGAACGTCACCGCGGGCGGCACGATTACCGCCACGATCACGTCGTGGACGGTCAGCGGCACGGACTACAGCATCGACGACACCTCGATCTACGACATCGCCGTCAGGACCACGAACGCCTGGGGCAAGTCGCCCTTCACGCTGGCGCCGCTGATCCATCCCGTCACCCTGCTGAACGTCTCGGGCGTCGGCCCGACGGCGGCGACCCTGACGCTGCTCAACCACACGGGGAACTGGTACTACAAGCACACGAACACCGGCGCGACCTGCGAGGGTCCGGTCAGCACCACGAGCAAGGCCCTCACCAGCCTCACGGCCAACACGACCTACGCCTACTCGGCCTACAGCGACAGCAGCTGCGCGACGCTGCTGGCCGCGGCGACGCCGTTCACCACGGTGTCCTCCGTTTCCAGCCTGGGCAGCGCGAAGAGCGGCGCCTCGGAAGTCAGCCCCGCCACTACGCAAGCGGTCGCCTTCACCACCGGCGCCAGCGCCAACGGCTACGTCCTGAAGAGCATCACCGTGCCGCTGCGGAGCGCCAGCGCAAGCGGCGGTACGAACGGTCTCCAGCTGAAGCTCTACCAGATGGCTGGAACCGGACAGTACGGCACGGCCAGCACCCCGGCCGCCACGGCGCTCGCCACCCTCTCGGGTACCGCCCCAACCGCCAGCGCCTATGCCGACACGACCTTCACCTGCTCCGGCAGCGGTTGCAGCCTCTCGGCCAACACCGTCTATTTCGTCGTGGCGACCTTCGACGGATCGGGCAAGTACGATTGGGCGTACGCGGCGACGGAGACGCAAACCGCCCAGCCCTCCGGCAACGGCTGGGACATCGAGTTCGGCCACTTCAAGGAGCACTCGCCCTCGGAGCGAGACTGGCACAGTTATTCCGACTTCAACATCGCCGGGCTCACCTTCCTAACCCTTCCACCTCCCGCGCTCACCGCTTCGAACGTCGCGGTGACGACGGCGACGCTGACGATCGCCAACCACACGGGGAACTGGTACCACAAGCACACGGGCGCGGGCGCGACCTGCGACGGCCCCGTCAGCGGAACCAGCAAGGCCCTGACCGGCCTCACCGCCAACACGACCTACACCTACTCGGCCTACAGCGACAGCAGCTGCACGGCGGGCAACCTGCTGGCGACGGCGACGGGGTTCACCACGTTCTCCTCCGTCTCCAGCCTGACCAGCGCCAGGAGCGGAGATTCGATCGTTTCCGTTCAGCAGCAGCAGGCGGTCGCCTTCACCACCGGCTCCAACTCCGGCGGCTACGTCCTGAAGAGCGTCACCGTGCCGCTGAAGAAGCGGAGCGGGAGCTCGAGCCTCGCCGTGACGGCGACGCTCCACGCGATGGCGGGAACGGGGCAGTACTCCACCACCACCCAGGTAGCCGCCACGGTCCTGGCGACGCTCGCCGGGACGACCCCGACCGGCGCCACGTACGCCGACACGACCTTCACCTGCGCGGGCAGCGGCTGCAAGCTCTCGTCCGGCGCCACCTACTTCGTGGTGCTCGCCTCCTCCGCACACCCCGGTTACGACTGGGCCCGCGCAACGACGGAGACCGAGGTCGCCCTGCCGTCCGGCAACGGCTGGAGCATCGGGTTCGGCCACTACAAGCAGACCGCCGCGCTTGACTGGGGATCCGTCAGCACCTTCAACGTCGCCGAACTCGTCTTCACGCCCAACCCCACGCTCACCTCCTCCAACGTCGCGGCCACGGCGGCGACGCTCACCATCGCCAACCACGCGGGCCAGTGGTGGTACAAGCACACGAACACCGGCGCGACCTGCGACGGCCCCGTGGCGGCGGGCACGAGCAGCGTGAACCTCACCGGCCTCACCGCCAACACGTCCTACACCTACTCCGCCTACAGCGACAGCAGCTGCACGACGGCGAACCTGCTGGCGACGGCGGCGCAGTTCACCACGCTGGTCGGCGACAAGGTCTCCGTGAGCAACCTGGACGAAACCCTCACCGCCCTGATCGTCACCCTTGGTCCCAACGCCGCCTTTGCGCAGGAGTTCACCACGGGGAACACGACGGGCGCCTACAAGCTGACCAAGGTGACGGTGGACTTCAGCACCGTCATCAACGCCAGCGCCGTCACCGTGGCCATCCACGACAGGCAGTCCGACGGCACGCCCGCCACGACGGCGCGCGCGACCCTCACCGGGACCCCCGCGCTCGGCCAGTCCGAGTTCACCTGCTCGGGCAGCGGCTGCGACCTGGACGCGAACACGTCCTACTTCGTCCACGTCAGCGCCAGCGCCGCCAACGCCGCCTACCCGAGCAGCGCCGCGAGCAACGACCAGACGCTGGTGCCCACCGGCACCGGCTGGAGCATCGCCGACGGCGCGCGCTCCGAGGCGGGAAGCTGGGCCGAGGGGGCCAATTCGCTGCGGATCAAGGTGGAGGCGACGGTGGAGGCCAAGCTGACCTCCTCCAGCATCACCGCCACGGGCGCGACGCTCACCATCGGCGGCCACACGGGCCAGTGGTGGTACAAGCACACGAACACGGGCGCGACCTGCCAGGGCCCCGTGGCCGCGGGCACGTCCACGAAGGCCCTCACCGGCCTCACGTCGGGCACGAACTACACCTACTCCGCCTACAGCAAGAGCGGCTGCAACTCCGCCGACCTGCTGGCCACGGCGGCGCTGTTCAAGACGCTCGCCACGCTCACGTCCTCGAACGTCGCGGCGACGACGGCGACGCTCACCATCGCCGGGCACACCGGCGCGTGGTACTACAAGCACACGAACACGGGCGCGACCTGCGGCGGGCCGGTGGCGGCCAACACGGCCTCGAAGGACCTGACCGGCCTCACGGCGGGCACGGCCTACACCTTCTCCGCCTACAGCGACAGCAGTTGCTCGACGCTGCTGGCCACGGCCTCGCAGTTCACCACGTCCGCCTCGCTCACCGCCTCCAGCGTGACGGGCACGGGCGCGACGCTGACGCTCGCGGGCCACACGGGCAACTGGTGGTACCAGGCGAACCGGGCGCCGGACGCGACCTGCAGCTCGACCGCCGAGACGGGGACGACGAAGACGCTGTCGAGCCTGACGGCGGGCACGGTCTACGCCTACACGGCCTACAGCGCGAGCGGCTGCGCCAGCGCCAACCGCATCGCCACCGCCGTCTTCGGCACGCCGACTTCGGTCAGCGTCAGCAACCTGAACGAGCCCAAGGGCGGAGGCAACATATTCCCCGTCCAGGCGAGCAATACTGTCGCTCAGGAGTTCACGACGGGGAGCGCGGCGGGCGGCTACACGCTGTCCAGCGCCACGTTGAATTTCGGGGTTGTGTTCACCCCTAATGACATCACGGTGGCCATCCACGGCAAGCAGTCCGACGGCAGCCCCGAGACGACGGCGCGCGCGACCCTCAGCGGAACCGCGGCGAACGGCAACACCCCATTCACCTGCACCGCCGGGAGCAACAACAACTGCTCGCTGGCCGCGAGCACGTCGTACTTCATCGTCGTCAAAGGATCCACCAGCGCAATCGCCGGGTACGTAGATTCTACCGATCGCGACGGGCAGGCGCTGACGCCGAGCGGCAACGGCTGGAGCATCGCGGATGCGCTGCGCGAGAATAGTGTTGAACATGGCAGCAGTCACGCACCTCGCGGCTCAGCGTGTCGGCGACGGCGGCGGCGAGCGCGTCCCTGGCGGCGACGTCGACGTCGCTGACGATCAGCGACTACACGGGCACCTGGTACTACCAGGCGAACGCGGCCCCGCACGCGGCCTGTTCGGCGGCCGTCAGCACCACGAGCGCGACCCTCAGCGGCCTCACGTCGGGCGCGTCGTACACGTACTCGGCCTACGCGGACAGCACCTGCGCCCCCGACAGCCTGCTGGCCACCGCCGCGGCGTTCACGGCGACGGGCTCCCACTCCGTCAGCACGCTGGACGGGGCTCTGTTCTCGAGCTACCAGGTGGGCAACTACCAGAGTACGCAGCAACAGGGCGCGCAAGCCTTCACCACCGGCTCGAACACGGGCGGCTACACGCTGTCGAGCATCGACATCCGGTTCGGCGTCAAGTACGGAACCCCGACCGACCTCGTGGTGACGCTGCACGCGGCGTCGGGCTCGAACCCGAACACGAGCGCGACGCTGGCCACGCTGAGCGGCGCGAAGAGTCCGGCGTCCGGCGCTCACACGTACACCTGCTCCGGGAGCGGCTGCGACCTGTCGGCGAGCACGACCTACTTCGTGCTGCTGGCAGCCCCCGGTTCGACCGGCGCCAGCACCTACACGGTGAACCTGACGACCGCAGCCGAGACGAACCAGCCATCCAACAACGGCTGGTCGATCGCCGACAAGGGCAGGGACGGGATCCTCGGAAGCTGGCTCGACATGCTGGCGGCGGTCAAGATGAAGGTGACGGCCGTCCCGAAGTAGCGGGGCCGCCGGCCCCCGGCGCGCGAGGGGCGGGGCGTCCGGGGGGTCAGGGCCGCGCGCGGCTGATGGCGTTTAGGCGAACGCCTGCAGCAGGCCCATGAGCCCGCCGAGGACGACCACGATCGCCACCCCGCCGCCGATGATGAGGCGGTTCAGGAAGTCGAAGCGGCGATTGTTCTCCGCCTGCATCTGGTCCATGCGCCGGTTGTTCTCGTCGAAGCGGCGGTTGTTCTCCGCCTGCATCTGGTCGATCTTGGCGTTGGTCTCGTCAATGCGCGCGTTGGTCTGGTCGAAGCGGCGGTTGGTCTCCGCCTGCATCTGGTCGAAGCGGCGGTTGGTCTCCGCCTGCATCTGGTCGAAGCGGCGGTTGGTCTCCGCCTGCATCTCGTCGAAGCGCCGGTTGGTCTGGTCGAAGCGCCGGTTGGTCTCCGCCTGCATCTCGTCGATCTTGGCGTTGGTCTGGTCGATGCTGGCGGTGGTCTGGTTGAACCCGGCGCGCATATCGGCCTGCGCCTGGTTCTGGCGTGCGGAGGAGTCGGAGAGGCGGCCGTTGACCTGTTCGGCGGCGCCTTCGAGCTTGCTGACCCGTTCTTCGAGTGTCATCGCGGCCCCATTGTAACAGGCCAGCGGCCCCTGGCGGTGGTGTAGGATCGCGATCGGGAGCGAACGGCGATGACGACGACCGAGACCTCGGCGAAGCTGATGACGGCGGAGGAGTTGCTGCGCCTCGGCGACGACGTGCGCGGCGAACTGATCAGGGGAGTGTTCTGCGAAATGTCGCCACCGCCCGGAGAACAGCACGGCAAAGCTGGCGCCAACCTGCTCATCGAAGTGGGGAGCTTCGTCAAACGGCGGCGGCTGGGCACGATGTTCAACGCCGAAACGGGCTTCTTGCTGGAGCGCGACCCGGACACGGTGCGCGCGCCCGACCTCGCGTACACGTCGGCGGAGCGCCTCCCGCTGGACGACGACACCCCCGGCTACCCGGAAGTCGTGCCCGACCTCGTCGCCGAGGTGCGCTCCCCCAACGACAGCCGCCGCGAAGTGCGCGAGAAGGCGCTCATGTGGCTGTCGCACGGCGTGCGGCTCGTCTGGGTCGTCCACCCCGACACGCGCACCATCGACGTCTACCGCGAAGGCGCCGCGACGGCCACGCTGGCGGAGGACGCCACGCTGGATGGCGGCGACGTGCTCCCCGGCTTCACGTGCGCGGTCCGCACGGTCTTCGAGGCGTAGGGGCTGGTGTAGGATCGCGATCGGGAGCGAACGGCGATGACGACGACCGAGACCTCGGCGAAGCTGATGACGGCGGAGGAGTTGCTGCGCCTCGGCGACGACGCGCGCGGCGAACTGATCAGGGGGGAGTTCTGCGAGATGGGCCCACCGCCCGGAGGACCGCACGGCAAGGCCGGCGCCAGGCTGCTCATCAAGCTGGGCGTGTTCGTCGACCAGCGGCGGCTGGGCACGATGTACACCGCCGAAACGGGCTTCTTGCTGGAGCGCGGCCCGGACACGGTGCGCGCTCCCGACCTCGCGTACACGTCGGCGGCGCGCCTGCCGCTGGACGACGACACCCCCGGCTACCCGGAAGTCGTGCCCGACCTGGTCGCCGAGGTGCGCTCCCCCAACGACAGCCGCCACGAAGTGCGCGAGAAGGCGCTGATGTGGCTGTCGCACGGCGTGCGGCTCGTCTGGGTCGTCCACCCCGACACGCGCACCATCGACGTCTATCGCGAAGGCGTCGCGCCGGCCACGCTGGACGCAGCCGCCACGCTGGACGGCGGCGACGTGCTCCCCGGCTTCACGTGCGCGGTCAGCACGGTCTTCGAGGCGTAGGGCCCCAAACAGCCGCCGCCGCTAGCCCCGCGCGCGGATGGCGACGCGCCCGCCCTCCTCGACTTCGACGAACAGGTTGTGACGCTCCAGCAGCGCCATGCCCGCGAGCGGCGTGGCGTCCGCCGCGTAGGCGGGGATGCCCCTCGGCCGCCCGTCCCACAGGACGGTCACGGTGTAGACGTCGAGGGTGGTTTCGCTGCCATCGGCCAGGGTCACGGGTACGCTGGTCGCGAAGGGCAATCCCAACTCGCTCACCAGCGCCGTTGGCAGGGTAAGAAAGCGGCTGAATCCGGTGTCCACCACGGCGTCGACGCGCCCGGTTCGGCCCGAGGGCCCTTGGAGCGTAAGGCTGACGACGGCCTGATTGGCCGCGTTCACAACGCCTTCGATCACTCGATTCTCCGCGGGGCGCCGCCCCCAAGGCTGGCCACCGCGCGGTAGCCGACGCGCAGGCACCAGACATCGATCGCGTCCGGCTCCCGCGCGCGAAGGCGGTTCGCGGCGTCAAGCTCGTCGCTCCCGACGGCCCAGCAGCCGCTGTCGACGTCGATGGCGACGTACTCCCCGTCATGGGCGTCCCTGACCAGCGGGCGGATGTCGCGCTCGTAGATCTGGTCGCCGAGGCGGGCGGTCTCCTCGCTGGGCCTGCGGATGGTCATGGCCCCAGTATAGCGCTTCGCCCAACGGCCACCGGCAGCCGCGCCCGGCGGCGTAGGATGCCCCCAGCGGCGCGCGGGCCGGCGGGAGAGAACGATGGCGCTTCCCCAGCAGTGGGACCTCGAAGTGGACGTGGCCGTGCTCGGCTCCGGCGCGAGCGCGGCGACCGCCGCCATCCTCGCCAGCGACGGCGGCGCCGAAGTCGCCCTGCTGGAGCGCGCGGACGTGGTCGGCGGCACGACCGCCCTCTCCGGCGGCGTCCTCTGGGTTCCCAACAACCACCACATGGCCGAGGCGGGCATCGAGGACTCCCGCGAGGACGCCCTCGCCTACCTCGACTCCCTCTCCCTCGGCATGATGGACGGCGAACTCGTCGCCACGCTCGTCGATACCGGCCCCGAGATGCTGCGCTACATGGAGGAGAACACGCCCGTCTCCCTCCACGTCTTCGAGGGCTACCCCGACTACCACCCCGAGAACCCCGGCGGCAAGCCCGAGGGCGGCCGCTCGCTCGACAACGACCTCTTCCCCTTCGAGGAGCTGGGGCCGTGGGCGGAGCGCGTCAACCGCCAGCCGGACGCCGTCTCTTTCCCCGCGACGATGCTGGAGATCGACACGGGGCGGGTGGCCGCGATCCCCGAGGAGGCGCTGGAGGCGCGCCGCGCCCGCGACATGCGCTCGACCGGCCAGGCGCTCGCGGGCTCGCTCCTCAAGGGCTGCCTCGACCGCGAGATTCCCGTCCACACCGCCACCCGCGCCCGCGAGCTCGCGCTCGACGACGGCGATGCGGTCGTGGGCGTGCGCGCCGAGCGCGACGGCGCGGACTACTGGGTGAAGGCGCGCAAGGCGGTCGTCATCGCGACCGGCGGCTTCGAGTGGAACCGCGAGCTGGTCAAGGCGTTCCTGCGCGGCCCCATGACCGCGCCCACCTCGACGCCCGAGAACGAGGGCGACGGCCTCCTGATGGCGATGGGCGCGGGCGCGGCCCTGGGCAACATGAGCGAGGCCTGGTGGATTCCCGGCATCCACGTGCCCGGCGACGAGATGCGCGGGCGCGAGTTCGCGCGCCTCATCCTCGCCGAGCGCACCTGGCCCCGCTCCATCATCGTGAACCGCACGGGCCGTCGCTTCATGAACGAGGCGGCCAACTACAACGCCGTCGGCCACGCCTTCCACACGTTCGACCCCAACACCTTCGAGTTCAGCAACCTGCCCGCTTGGCTCATCGTCGACAGCCAGTACGAGCCGCCCATCGCCCGCCACCGCGTCGGCCCCGACGCGCCGGACTGGATCCGCCGCGCGGACACGCTCGCCGCGCTCGCCGCGGGGATCGGCGTCGACGCGGCGGGGCTGGAGGAGACGGTCGCGCGCTTCAACGAGGGCGTCGCGCGCGGCGAGGACCCCGAGTTCCAGCGCGGCGTCAGCGCCTACGACAGCTACAACGGCGACAAGCGCCGGGCGCCGCCCTTCACCACGCTCGGCCCCATCGACGCGCCGCCCTACTACGCGGCGCAGATCGAATCGGGCGCGCTTGGCACGAAGGGCGGGCCGCGCACGAACGCGCGGGCGCAGGTGCTGCGCGCCACGGGCGGCGTTATCCCCGGCCTCTACGCCGTGGGGAACGCGATGGCGGGCGCGACGGGCATGGTCTACGGCGGCGCGGGCGGCACCCTCGGCCCCGGCATGACCTTCGGCTACATCGCCGGCCGCAACGCCGCCCGCGAGCCCGACCACATCGCCTGACGCGGCGCGGCGAAACGGGCGCGGTTATTCGCCGCGCAGCCTGCTACGGTAGCCGCCATGTCCGCGACGCGCTCGCTCCGAACGCTGGCCTCCGAACGCTGGCCGTGGCCGCGCTGCTCGCCGTGCTCGGCGCGGGCTCGCTCGCCGCGCCGCTGGAGGCGCACGACGAGGATGTGATCGCCGTCGAGGCGCGCGTCTGGCAGGACGTGCGCGACGAGGGGCGGGTCTTCGTCAGCGCACGCGCCGCCGGCGGCTACTGGGAGGACCTGGGGACGGTCGCCGTGCCGCTCGATGGGCTCAGCGCGAGCGGGCGCTATCGCTACGGCGACGTCGCCCTCGCCGTCCCGTCGCCGGGAGCCGCGACGGCGGTCGAGGTGCGCGTCTGGCAGGACGTGCGCGACGGTCGCAAGGTCTTCCTCAGCGCGCGCGTGGCCGGAGGCTCGTGGGCGGACGTGGGGACGGTCGCCGTGCCGCTCGACGGGCGCAGCGCGAGCGGGCGTTACCGCTACGGCGACGCCGTCCTCCTGCTGCACCTGCCCGATCACGGGCCCTTCCCCTACGACGCCTACGACCTCACAGGCGCGGTGGCGACGCCGGGCTCCTACGCCTTCTTCGAGGCGCCCGATGACGTCGGCCCCGTCATCACGACGTACGAGGGGCTGCGGCAGGACGCCGCCGTGCTGGTCATCTACCCCGGCGAGGACGATACCCTGACCTACGACCCCACCGGCGAGGTGGCGACGCCCGGCACGCACGCCTTCTTCGCCGCGCCCGACTCCGTTGGCCCCGTCATCACGACCTACGAGGGGCTGCGCCGCGCCGCCGCCGTCCTGCGCATCCACGCGAGCGACGCGGACGGCGTCTCGCGCGCCAGCCTCTACGGCGCGGTGGCCACGGGCGACCTGTTCGAGTGGAAGCAGGCGGAAGACTGCTTCGTGCGCTACCGCGTGACGGACGCACCGGCGGCGGACGGAACCGCGCCCTACCGCGAGTTCGCCGTCCGCCCCGAGACGTACGCCTTCCAGAGCTGCCAGTCGGGCGACCTGCCATCGGAAGCGCCGCCCGTCGCCTTCACCACCGCACCCGACCTGCCACTGGACCACCTCGGCGGCGCGCAGCTGACGGGCTTCGCCGTCGTTCATGGCATCTATCAGATCGTTCCGGCGGGATGGACCGGCTTGACCAAGCCGTATGAGGAAGTGCGGCCTCCGGGTAACTCCTCCGACACCCCCGTCTTCACGGAGAGCCTCGCCGAGGCGCGGAACCTGCCTTACTGGCGCGACCCCGAACTGCCCACAGGCTGGAGGTTCGACCGCGCCGCCAGCGGCGGCCTCGCCGATCCCGGCTATGGCTACACCGCTGAGTACGTCATGGCCGACGGTTCTTCCGCCTTCAGGCTGAAGGGGTATCACGCCAGCGCACGATACCGGCCCGAGGAGGTGACGCGTTCGGGAAACGGAGGCTCCTGGGAGACGCGGACAATCGCAGGACGGCCTGCGCAGGTTGTCTACAGCCCGTTGGGGGCGGGTCGCAACTGGCGCTTTCCCATCACGGTATGGGTCTACGACAGGGCCACGGAGAGCGAGTACAAGATCATCGGGTTTGATCTGTCCTTGAGAGGCGAGAACATCGACGCCGTCATTGCGATCGCGCGCAGCCTCTTCGAGGGACCGAACGCGCCGTGACCGCCCCCGCGCGGTTTCCCCTGTGACCCCGCGCCGGTAGGCTGCGCGCGGGGAAGCGGCCCGCCCCCGACGGCGCTCGCGGCCGCCCCGGAGGAACGATGAAGGTTCACGAGTACCAGGCGAAGGCGCTCTTCGCGAAGTACGGCGTCGAGGTGCCCGGCGGGCGCGTCGCCAGCACCCCCGCGGAGGCGCGCGCCATCGCGGAGGAGCTGGGCGGCAAGGTCGTCGTCAAGGCGCAGATCCACGCGGGCGGGCGCGGCAAGGGCCGCCTCGTCGCCGGGGGCGAGACCGCCGCCATGTACGAGCGCCTCACCACCGACCCCGGGAGCCACGAGGGCCAGGTGCGGGGCGACCGCGTGGGCGGCGTGCGCCTCGCGAACACGCCCGATGAGGCTGAGCTCGAGGCCGCCGCCATCCTCGGCCGGCATCTCGTCTCCATCCAGACCGGCCCCGAGGGCAAGCTCGTGAAGAACGTGCTCGTGGAAGAGCAGTCCGCCGTCGCCCGCGAGTTCTACCTCGCCATCATCATCGACGGGGCGCAGGCGGCCCCGCTGATCATGGCCTCGACCGAGGGCGGGCAGGAGATCGAGGTCGTCGCCGCGAACGACCCCGATGCGATCGTGCGCATTCCCGTCAACGCCGCCTCCGGCTACGAGCCCTACGTCGGGCGCACGCTCGCCGCCCGCCTCGGGCTCGCGGGCGAGCAGGCGGCGGCGCTCAACGCGCTCGTCGGGAGCCTCTACCGCGCCGCCGTCGAGAGCGACGCCAGCCTCGCCGAGATCAACCCCCTCGTCGTCACGGAGGAAGGCCGCGTGCTCGCCCTCGACGCCAAGTTCACGGTCGACGACAACGCCCTCTTCCGCCACAAGGACCTGGCCGAGCTGCGCGACAAGGACGAGGAGGACCGCCTCGAGGTGCTCGCCGACGACCTCGGCGTGGCCAACTTCATCAAGCTCGACGGGAACATCGGCTGCATCGTCAACGGCGCGGGCCTCGCCATGGCGACGATGGACACGATCAAGTTCGCCGGGGGCGAGCCCGCCAACTTCCTCGACATCGGCACCGTGAACGACCCCGCGCGCGTCGTGAACGCCATCCGCGTGATCAGCGAGGACCCCTCGGTGAAGGCGATCCTCGTCAACATCTTCGGGGGCATGGCGCGCGTGGACATCATCGCCCAGGGCGTCATCAATGCGGAGAAGGAGCTCGGGCTGGACGTGCCCGTGGTGATGCGGCTGGTCGGCACGAACCTGGCCGAGGGCGAGGCGCTGCTCGCCGAGGCGGAACTCGACGTCATCCGCGCGGAGAGCCTCGGCGAGGCCGCGGAGAAGGCGGTCGCCGCCGCCGGGGCCGCCTGAACCACGCGCGATGCGCTGATGCAGGCGAGACTGATGCGCTGATGCGCGGGGGCTTGATGCCGCGATGCGGATGGGCTATGATCGCGGCGAGAGTGAGGACGCCATGCCGCGCACGACCCTGAACATCGAAGTCTCCGTGCACGAGGAACTCGCCGTCTACGCCGCCACCCGGGGCGAGAGCATGGGCGACGCCGCCACCAGCCTCCTCGCCGCCGCCCTCCGGCACGCGGCGCGGGAGCCGGAGCCGCCCCCCTTCGAGTGGATTGCGAGGGACATGGGCGAGCCGCTGATCGACATCAGCGATCCGCGCGCGCTGAAGGAGTTCCTCTTCGCCGAGGACGCCGCCATGTACGGCCCCGGCGCGCTGCGGCCCGAGGCGTGAGCTTCACGATCGACGCCAACATCTTCCTGTACGCGGCGAACAGGGCCGCGGAGGAGCACGATGCGGCGCTGGCGGCGCTGCGGGAGGCGCGTTCCGGGGGCGAGGACGTCGTGCTCTTCTGGCCGGTCGTCCTCGCCTTCCTGCGCCTCTCCACGAATCGCCGCATGATGCCCAACCCGCTCGAGCCGGACGAGGCCTTCGCGAACATGGAGACGTTTCTCGACGGGCCGCGCGTGCGCCTTGTCAGCGACCGTCCGGGCGGCCTGGAGACGCTCCAGGAAGCGGCGCGCCAGGTGCGGGCGCGCGGCCCGCTCCTGCAGGACGCCTACATCGTCGCCCTCATGTGGCAGCACGAGGTGCGCACGATCTGGACGCACGACCGCGATTTCCGCCTCTTCGACCGCATCCGCATCGTCGATCCGATCGCGGACCCGCCGCCCGGGCGGCGCGGGCGCGGGCGCGGGCGCGGCTAGCGGTCCTCCAGCACGCGGCCGAGGGCGCGGCCCTTGTCCGGCGTGGGGTCCTCGATGAGGCCGTAGATCTCGCGCCCCTCGTGGTCCTCGGGCAGGTGCTCCGTGATCGGCAGCCCCTCCTCGTTCACGAAGAGCAGGCAGTGGCAGTACTTGAACTTCTGCATCTCGTCGCAGGCGCAGATCCAGTCGCGCCGCTTCGCCTCCTCCTCGCGGGGGAGGTAGAGGCCCTCCGGCCAGTTCCCGTCCTCGTCCTTCTCGGGGTAGAAGTTGCAGGGGCAGATGGGCCGCCCGTAGTTGTCCACGTTGTCCGCCAGCCCGAGCACGACCGCCTCCGTGATCGCGCGATCGGGGTGCAGGTGCGTGCCCGACTTGTTCGCGAACTTCTCCGCGTAGTTCCACATCTTCTTCACGGACTTGTCGCTGGGCTGCTCGCGCATGGCGTCTTCCTCCTGCCGTCGCCCCCAAGCCTAGGGGGCGGGGCCGGTCGCGGCCAGTCCCCTGCGATGCCGGCCGGGGCGAAATTTCGCCCCGGTACCCGTTGACTCCCCGATCGCGCGTTCCTATGCTTGCGCGAATCGCACGCCGCTACTGCGGTGGAGGGAAACGCATGCGTGAGAACTACTGGGCGCGAAGGCGCTTTAGCCGGCGGTCGGTCCTGAAGGCCTCGGCGGCGGGCGCCGTCGGAGCCGGCGCGCTCGTGGCCGTGGGCTGCGGCGATGATGACGACGATGACGACGCGCCCGCCGCGACCGAAGCGGCGGCGACCGAAGCGGCCGCCGCGGCGACCGAAGCGGCGGCGACCGAGGCGGCGGCGGCGACCGAAGCGGCGGCGGCGGCGACCGAGGCGGCGGCGGCCGCGACCGAGGCCCCCGCGGCGCAGATGGGCCCCGTCGATGGCAGCTTCTTCAGCCAGTACACGGGCATCAGCGGCACCACGCTCGACCTGCACCGCGAGCTCTACCGCGGCATCGCCTACACGGCGGGCAACGCCTACAACAACCTCCTCAAGTTCACCGACATGGACAACTTCGTCATCTCCGGCGAGATCGCGCGGGGCCTGCCCGAGCAGCCCGACGAGGTGACCTACCTGTTCACGATCCGCGACGACGTGAACTACCACAACAAGCCCCCGGCCAACGGGCGGGCGATGACGATGGACGACGTCCGCTGGAACATTGAGCGCCAGCGCTCGAGCACCCGCGCGGACGGCACGGAGGACACCACCTTCTTCCGCCATCCGCTCATCTACAAGAACATCGAGAACGTCGACTACGTCGATGAAACCAACTTCAGGGTGAGCATGTCCTCCCCCCAGGTGACCTGGCTGGGCGACATGACGGACGAGTTCAACAGCATCCTCTACCCCGAGATCGGGGAGAAGCTGGAGGACGACAACGAGTTCGGCGTCTTCAGCGCCGACAACGTGCTCGGCACCGGCCCCTTCATCTTCGACGAGTTCGAACTGCAGGAGCGCGCCCACGGCGTGCGCAACGACGACTACTTCCTGCGCAGGGACGGGACCATCCCGGGCATGGTCGACGAGCTCTTCTTCGTGAACCTCGGCGGCGACATCAACCCGCAGCGCCTCGCCTTCGAGCAGAAGCAGATCGACGAACTCGCCTCCCGCGACAAGGCGGTGATGGAGGAGATCGCGGCGAACAACCCGGACGCCGAGGCCTTCCGCGTCGGCGACCCGAACAACAACCTCGAGTTCGCCTACAACTACACGACCAACCGCGCCCTCTCCGACGAGCGCATCCGCATGGCGATGTTCCTCGCCACGGACCGCGCCGAAGTGGCGCAGCAGCACTTCCAGGGTCTGGGGCGGCCGAACCCGGCGGTCAACTGGCCGTTCCAGGCGTGGGCGCTCTCCCAGGAGGAGCTCTCGCAGGCGCCGGGCTACCGCCAGCCCAAGGACCAGGACATCGCCGACGCCCGCGCCCTCTGGGAGCAGGCCGACGCCGAGAGCCACGAAGACGTCGACTTCCGCGTCACCACCGTGGACTTCCCCCAGTACGTGCCCCTGCTCGAGTGGTTCCCGGCCATGCTGAACCGCAACCTCGACACCGAGAAGTGGAACGCCCAGGCGATCCCCGTCACCTCCCTGCTTGAGTACAACAACTCGGGCCAGGCGTCGGTCGGCTACCTCGGCGGCTGGGACCAGTGGAACAGCCCCGACCCGCGCACCCGCTTCGCGCAGGTCTACTCGGCCCATCCCGAGGACGGCGGTCGCGGGACCATCAACTTCTGGAAGTACACCACTCCGACCATGGAGGGGTACATCACCGACATGTTCAACGAGTTCGACAACGAGCGGGCGCAGGAGATCATCAAGGAGGCCCAGCGCTTCGCGCTCACCGACGCGGGCTCCGGGCACTTGCAGATGGTCGGCGGCCTCACCAGCTGGGTGAAGTGGCCCTACCTGCACCGCAAGGGGCCGTTCTTCATCACCTACGGGACGACGATCAGCCAGGAACTCTGGATCGATCAGAACGATCCCACCTTCCAGGGGAAACAGCGCCCCGCCTGACGCGGCGAACATCCACCCCGCGCCTCCCCCGCGCGCACCGTGGGGGAGGCGCGGGAGTATCTCGGAGCGAGGTTCCTCCTCCATGACCGAGTACGTCATCCGCCGCTTCCTCCTGGCGCTGGTCACGATCTGGATCGTCCTGACCTTCGTCTTCTTCGTGCTGCGCGTCCTCCCGGGCGACTACGCCGAGCAGCAGCTCGCCAACCAGTTCTTCGCCCAGGCGGCCCGCAGCGAGGAGCAGCGCGAGGAGCAGCTCGCCGACCTCCGCGCCAAGCTCGGCACGGACAAGCCTCTCTACGAGCAGTACGGGCTCTTCTGGTGGGACATCCTGCGGGGCCGCTCGCAGGAGTCCTTCCAGTACAACCGCCCCTCCTACAGCGTCGCCGGCGACGCCCTCCCCTACACGCTCCAGTTGGGCCTCATGTCGCTCATCATCTCGGTGCTCCTGGCGCTGCCGGTGGGGGTGCTCTCCGCGGTCCGCCCCGATGGCTTCCTTGATGCGGGGTTGCGCGTGTTCGCGATCTTCTTCCTGGCCGCGCCCGCGTTCCTCACGGCGGCGATCGCCTCCGCCTACGCCGTCAAGTACGACATCCTCACGATCGGCGTCACCTCCCAGCAGCTGATCTGGGACGATCCCTGGGCCAGCTTCCAGCTCTTCCTCGTGCCCGCCCTCGCCGGAGGGCTGGCGGTGGGCGCCATCCTCATGCGCTTCCTGCGCTCGGGCATGCTGGAAGTGCTGCGCCAGGACTACGTGCGAACGGCCCGCTCGAAGGGGCTCGCCGGGGGCGTCATCATCGCCCGCCACGTCCTCCGCAACGCCCTCATTCCCGTCGTCACCATCTTCGGCTTCCTCGTCGCCGCCCTCGTGGCCGGCAACGTCGTCCTTGAGTCGATGTTCGCCATCCCCGGCATGGGCAACGAGATCCTGCAGGCCATCCGCATCCGCGACATCCCCGTCACGCAGACCTTCACGCTGCTGCTCGTGGGCGCCGTCGTCTTCGTCAACCTCGTCGTGGACTTGAGCTACTTCCTCATCGATCCGCGCGTCACCGTGTCGGGAGCCGATGCATGAGCAGCGCCGCCGCGCAGACGACCGAAGACGTCTTCGAGGGGTTCGCGCCCCCCGCGGATCCCCCGCCGCTGGTTCGCTACCTGCGCGCGCTGGGCCGCTTCTTCCGGCAGAAGACGGCGGGCGGCATCGCCCTCCTCATCGCCTCCATCATCCTCGTGCTGGGCATCATCGGCCCCTGGATCGCGCCCTACGACAAGGACGAGGTGTTCCGCGTCGACAACCCCAACTACGACCTCTCCTCCGATAACCCGGACGACTGGGAGGCCTACCGCTTCCTGACGCTGGAGAACCCCTCCTGGGATCACCTGCTCGGGACCGACCACCTCAACCGCGACCTCTTCACGCGCGTCCTGCACGGGGCGCGCCGCTCGATGCTGCTGGGCTTCGGCGCGGCCCTCATCGCGACCGTCTTCGGGGCCATCCTCGGCGTCGTCTCCGGCTACTTCGGCGGCGGCATCGACCTCGTCAGTCAACGCCTCGTGGACGCCTTCATCGCCTTCCCGCCCCTCCTCTTCCTGCTGCTGCTCTTGCAGACGGGCGAGGCGTCGCTCCCACGGACGATCATCGCCTTATCCTTCCTCAACATCTTCGGGGTCTCGCGCGTCGTGCGATCGGCCACGCTCGCCGTGCGCAACGACGTCTTCGTCGAGGCCGCGCGCGTGATGGGCGCGCAGCCGCCGCGCATCATCTTCCGCCACGTCTTCCCCAACGTGTTCGCGCCGATCATCATCATCTTCTCGACGACGATCGGCGGGGCCATTCTCGCTGAGGCGACGCTCGCCTTCCTCGGGCTCGCCCCTCCCGGCCCCAGCTGGGGCGCGATGGTGAACAACGGGCGCCAGTTCTTCGGCTCCGAGCCCATCCTCGTGGCCATGGGCGGCGGCGCGCTCACGCTCACCGTGCTCGCCTTCAACATCTTCGGCGACGCCCTCCGCGACGTGCTCGACCCGCGCCTGCGCGGGGCCTAGGCGGCGGCTGTGAGCGAGACGACCGGGACGGCGGCGCATCAGCGCGAACATGGCCACGATCATGGGCGCGGCGACACGGGCCAGCACTGGCGCGAGCCCGCGCGCGTGCGTGACTTCGTCGCCCGCATGGACGCGCGCGCGCAGGAGCGCGCCCCGCAGTTCGAGCTGATGACGCAGCTCCTCGGGCGCGACGGCGACGCCCCGCTCCGCATCCTCGATCTCGGCGCGGGCTACGGCGCGGAGGCCAGCGTGTTCCTGACCGCCTTCCCCAACGCGACCGCCGTCCTCGTCGATGCCTCCGAGGAGATGATGCGCGTCGGCGGCGAGCGGCTGGCCGAATTCGCGGGCCGCCACCGCTACGTCGCCTGGGACTTCGGCGAAGGCGCCCTGCCCGAGGGCCTCGGCGGCCCCTTCGACGCGGTCATCTCGTCCGCCGCCATCCACCACCTGCCGGAAGCCGCGCTCAAGCGCCTCTACGGCGAGGTGTTCGCGAGCCTCGCGCCCGGCGGGGCCTTCCTCAACCTCGACCTCGTGCGCGCCCCCGGCGACGCCCTCGAAGCGCGCTACCGCGCGATCGCGCAGGCCGAGCAGTCGGCCCGCGACGAACCCCCGCAGCCGTCCACGCTGCCCCGCCACCACTCCCACCTGGAGCCGCTCGACCGCCATCTCGGCTGGCTGCGCGAGGCCGGCTTCGGGCAGGTCGATTGCTTCTGGAAGCGCCTCGGCGGGGCCCTCTTCGGCGGCTACCGCCCCGACTCCGCCTGACGCCTCACCGTTCGGCGCGACGACAGGCCCACCCCTCGCGGCGCTCGTCGGTCGCCAGCCGCCCCTTGCCGCCGATCTCAGGAATCGTGGGTGAGGCCCTGGATGGGCTCCTGGACGTCGCTCTGCCGGAAGACCTCGATGATCTCGCCGTTCTTCATCAGGCGGATGATGCGGTTGCCGTCCTCGTCGACGGTGTCGACGCGCGAATCGGCCTGCACGACCACCTCGCGCCCGTCCGTGAGCGTCACTTTCATCGCCAGCAGGGCCATGCCTACGCCTCCCTCGGGTCGGGCACGTTCACGACGATCGCGTCCATCGTCGTGCGCGCCAGCAGGAACACCGCCTCGCCGTCGGGGTCGAGGTTCTCCTCGGCGTGGACCTCGTGGGGCGGGACGAAGATGAAGTCGCCCGGACCGGCGTCGGCCACGTGTTCGAGCGCGTCGCCCCAGCGGAAGCGCAGCCGCCCTTCGAGCACGAAGATGCCGGACTCGCTCTCGCCGTGGTGGTGGACGCCGGAGGCCCCGCCGGGCTCGTTGCGCCCCACGCCCATCCACAGCCCCTCCGAGCCGCTGAGCGCCCCGGAGATGCCCGCCTCGCGGCGCATCCCTGGCGTCTGCGCGACGCCCGCGTCGCGCTCGTCCGGACGGATGATGCTGACCATGCCGCCGATTCTACGGGGAACGCCCCATCGGGCGAGCCGCGCCCGTTCCGCGCGCTGCGCTAGGATTGGCGCGGGCGCGTTCGGACGCCCCAGGAGGACGCCCGTGACCATCCCCGAAGGCGCGACCGAGGTCATCCTCAGCTACGTCCGCCGCAAGGCCGCCGAGTGGACCCCCGAGCAGATGGCGCAGCGCGTCGAGGACGCCGTCGCCGAACTCGAAGCCGCCGCCCGCGCCGTCCCCGATGACCTGCTGGAAGTGCGCCAGGAGGGCCAGGAGTGGAGCCCCCTCGAATGCCTCCGCCACGTCGCCGAGGTGAATCACGGCACCGCCACGCGCGTCCGCGGCGTCGTCTCCGAGGGCGTCGTGCCCGGCGAGATCCCGCCCGTGCCGGAGACCCGCGAGGAGGTGCTCGCCGTCCACGCCGGGGTCATCGCCGGGGCCATCAGCGCCGTGCGCGAGGGCAAGGCCGACCCCGATGCCGAGGTCGTCTGGCTGCACCCCTTCCTCGGCGATCTGAACTGGCGCGAGTGGCTCCTCACCCTGCGCGTCCACTCCCTCGACCACGCCCGCCAGCTCGCCGTCCTCCAGGGCCCCGCGTAGGCGCGATGCCGCCCGGCGACGCCAACGACGCCGACGGCGGCGGGGACGCCGTCCGCTTCCTCGACATCCTCACGACGGCGTCGAGCGTCGCCCATGCGCGCGGCGCGGAGGCGGTCGGCGCGGCGCACCTGCTGGAGGCCGTCGCCGTGCTCACGGGCGAGGCCGCGCCGGAGGACGCCGCCGGTCCCGTCTCGCCGCTCGGTCGCGGGCGTCGCGAACTCGCGGCCGAGCCGTCCGTGCGCGAACTGACGCAGCGCTGGTTCGCGCGCCTCGGCGCCGAGCCCTCGGCCACGCTGGGCGCGGACGAACTCGCCGAACTGCGCGCCGAGATCGCGGCGCTGGTCAGGTCGTGATGGGGCGCGCCTGCAGCAGGAACATCGTCCCCGCGTCGTCGTAGGCGAACTCGATGTCCACCGGCTGCCCGTACTCGCGCTGGACCGCGAGCGCCGTCTCCGCCACCTCCCGTACCTCCGCGTCGCTGATGGACGGCGCGGCGGCCAGCTCCGGCGGGACGGGCGCGCGCTCCGTGCCGCCCTCCGCCAGCCGCACCTGCTCGCCCTTCTCGCTGATGTCGCGCTCGCGCAGCTCCCCGCCCGGCCCGACGATGAACGAGTCCGGCGTGACATAACCGGACACGACCGCTTCCCCCAGCCCCCACGAGGCGTTGATCAGCACCTCGTCCGTCGCGCCCGTCATCGGGTTCTTGGTGAAGGCGACGCCGCTCGACCGCGCGCGCACGACCTGCATCACCACCACCGCCATCGCCTCGCCCGCGTGGTCGATGCCGCGGAAGGCGCGGTACTGGACGGCGCGCTCCTGCCAGAGGCAGCGGTAGCAGTCGAGCGCCGCCCGCAGGATCGCCTCCTCGCCGCGCAGGTTCAGGTAGCTCTCGTAGAGGCCCGCGAAGGAGGCCCCGGCGCTGTCCTCGTTCAGGCTGCTCGAGCGCACCGCGAAGCTCGCGTCCTCGCCCGCGCGCCCCTCCAGTTCCGTGAGCGCCCCCGCGATCGCGCCCCGCGCGTCCTCGCCGAGGTCCGCGGCTCCGAGCCGTTCGGCCACGGGCGCGAGCGCCGCGCGGATGGCCGCCAGCGGCGTGCGCGCCTCCAGCCCCGCCAGCGGGGCGGTCAGCGCCGCGAGGCCGTGCGTCTCCGCGAACGCCTCGTACGCTTCCGCCGCCACGACGAATCCCGGCGGCACGGGGAATCCCAGCCCCGACAGCCGCGCCAGGCTCCCGCCCTTGCCGCCGATGCGCCGCTCCGGCGCCCCCGGCTCGTCCAGCCACACGATCGCGTCCGTCACGGCGGTCGAGTCTAGCCGCGGCCGCGCTCACGCGACAGCGCGGCGGGAGCGACGCCCGCCGGAGAGCGCCGTAAGATCGCCCCGTGGACGCCTTCCCCCTGCCCGAAATGGCGCTGCTCGACGGCGGCGCGCTCCTGATGGGCGCCGAACGTGGCCGCCCCGACGAGCGGCCCGTCCATCGCGTCGGGATCGCGCCCTTCCGCGCCGCCGTCGCCCCGGTCACGAACGCGCAGTACGCGCCCTTCCTCGCGACCGGCCACGAGCCGCCCCGCTTCTGGGAGGACGAGCGCTTCAGCGCGCCCGATCAGCCCGTCGTCGGCGTGAACTGGTTCGACGCGGTCGCCTACTGCGAGTGGCTCGCCGCCGCGACGGGCGTCCCCGTCCGCCTGCCGAGCGAGGCGGAGCGCGAGTACGCCGCGCTCGGCGGCGGGGAGGGCGCGGACTGGCCCTGGCCCGGCGAGCGCTGGGAAGGGCACCCCGACGCCGCCCGCATCGCCGCCGCCGACCGCCCCCATCCCCCCGAATCCGTCTGCGCCAACGGCTACGGCCTGCGCTGCATGGCCGAGAACGTGCACGAGTGGTGCCGCGACTGGTACCACGCCGACGCCTACGCCGATCCGGGCGCGGGCGACCGCGAGCCCCCCGAGCGCGCGCGCAAGGTCAGCCGCGGCGGCAGCTGGCGGCACGCGGTCAAGTTCACGCGCGTCACGGCGCGCGCCAGCCTCGCCCCCGAGCGGCGCTACAACGATTTCGGGTTCCGGCTCTACGCCGACGCCTGAGGGGCGCTAGCTCGCCGCCGCCGCCAGGATCTGCGCCGTGTGCTCGGCGAGGTGATCGACGTTCAGCCCGAAGATGCCCTCGACGTTCCCGAAGTTCTCGTGCGGCTTCTCCAGGTCCTCCGCCGTCACGTGCCGCAGCCTGTCGTCGCAGCGGCTCACGACCGCGTCGAACTCGTCGATCGCCTCGATCGAGGAGGCGCAGTCGGGCTGGCCGGCCTCAATGCCGGGATAGCCGCAGGCCTCGCAGATCATGGTGGTGATGCGCGCCTCGATCTGGATGACGTGCTCGGCCACTTCCTGGGCGGACCACTCGCCCTCGCCGGGCGCGCGCCGCCACCCCATCTCGGCCTCCTCGATCGCCTCGCGAAAGGCCGCGCGGGCCTCGGCCAGCGTCGCCCGCAACTCGTCCGGTGTCGCCATGTGCGTCCTCCCCGCGTCGTTCCCCCCAGTGTCTACGCCGAACGCCCGCAACCGTCGAGAGCGCGCGCGTAGAATGCGCGCATGGCGAACCCCGCGCCCGCCGCCCTCGACGGCGTCACCGTGCTCGACCTGACGGCGCACATCGCGGGGCCGTACGCGACCAAGCTGCTCGCCGACCTCGGCGCGCGCGTCATCAAGGTCGAGCGGCCCGGCGGCGACCCCGTCCGCGCCTTCGGCCCCTGGCTGGGCGACGAGCCCGGCCCCGAGCGCGGCGGCTCCCACCAGTTCCTCAACACGAACAAGGAGTCCATCGTCCTCGACCTCAAGTCGGACGGCGGACGCGAGGCGCTCGAACGCCTCCTGCCGCGCGCGGACATCGCCGTCACCAGCTACCCGCCCGCCGTCGCCGAGCGCCTGGACCTGACGCCCGACGCCATCCGCGAGGTCGCGGACGTGAACGTGCTCTCGCTCACGAACTTCGGCTGGGAAGGCCCCTACCGCGACTACGCCCTCTCCGAGACGGTGCTCTACGCGATGGGCGGCGAGATGTTCTCGCACGGCGCCATCGATCGCGAGCCGCTCAAGATGGGCGGCACCGCCTCGCTCATCCAGTGCGGCGCGATGGCCGCCATCGGCGCGCTCGGGGCCGTCTACACGACCGAGGTCCACGGCGGCGCCCAGCGCGTCGACGTCTCCCTCTTCGACGTCCAGCTCAACAGCGTCGACCGGCGCAGTTCGGCGATCATGGCCTACCGTTTCTCCGGGCGGATCAACGACCGGCCCGAGGTGGCCGGTCCCTCGACCGGCGCGGGCGTCGTCGGCGTCTTCCCCTGCGCCGACGGCTACGTGGAGATGACCGCCTCGGCGGGGCCGTACTGGCGCCGCTTCGCGGAGATGATCGGCCATCCCGAGTTCACCGACCCCAAGTGGAACGACCCCCAGTGGATGAACTCGGACGAGGCGCGCGCCGAGATCGACGTCGCCCTCTACCCGTGGCTGAGCGAGCGCACCCGCGCCGAGGTCTGGGAAGCCGCGCGCGAGGCGCACGCCATCCTCGCCCCGCTCTTCACCGCCTCCGACCTGTACGAGGACCCCGTCTTCCGCGAGCGCGGCCTCTGGACGGAGGTCGAGCACGAGACGCTGGGCCGGTTCCCGATGCTGGGGCGGCCCTACGCGCTCAGCGAGACGCCCTGGGCCATCCGCCGCGCCGCCCCCCGCCTCGGCGAGCACACCGACGCCATCCTCGCGGAGGCCGGCTACGGCGCGGACGCCATCGCCGGGCTGCGGCGCACGGGAGCGGTCGCATGAGCGCGCGCCTGCCGCTGGAAGGCGTCCGCATCTGCGACTTCGCCTGCGTCTGGGCGGGCCAGACCGCCACCATGTACCTCGCCGACCTCGGGGCCGACTGCATCAAGGTCGAGAACCCCTACGTCTGGAACCCGGCCACGCGCGCCGCCGCGCCCGTCCTGCCCGCGCCCGTGGCGCAGATGCTCCCCGCCTGGATGGCGGGCCACCCCAACAACGATCCCGGCCCGCGTCCCTGGAACAGCAGCCCCGCCTTCATCCACGTCATCCGCAACAAGCGCTCCTTCACCGTGGACAGCCGCCGCCCCGAGGGGCTCGCCGTGGTCAAGAGCCTCATCGCCATCAGCGACGTGCTCGCGGAGAACCTCGCAATCGGCACGCTGGAGAAGCTGGGGCTCGACGACGACGCCATCCGCGCCGCGCGCCCCGACATCATCATCCTCCACCTGCCCGCCTTCGGGCGCACCGGCGCTTACGTGGAGGGACGCGGCTACGGCGCGCACATCGACGGCGTGGCCGGCTCGACCATCCTGCGCGGCTACCGCGACAGCGCCCCCGAGACGAACGTGCAGACGTTCGCGGGCGACTTCTTCGTGGGGATGCACGGCGGCCTCGCCGCGCTCGCGGCCCTGCGCCATCGCCGCCGCACGGGCCGGGGCCAGACGATCGAGCTGGCGCAGGCCGAGTGCTCCGCCTCCATGTTCCCGCAGGCCGCCCTCGACGCCGCCTGGAACGGGCGCGCCTCCGGCTCCATCGGCAACCGCAGCACCGAGGGCTTCGCGCCCAACGGCGTCTTCGCCGCGCGCGGCGAAGAACAATGGCTCGCCCTCAGCTGCCGCAGCGACGCCGAATGGGCCGCGCTCGTGGACTACATCGGGCGGCCCGCCTGGGCGACCGCGCCCGAACTCGCGACCGCCGGGGGCCGCCGCGCCGCCGAGGACGCCATCGAGTCCGAACTCGCCGCCTGGATCGCCGCCCGCGACCGCGACGAGCTGTTCCGCGACCTGCAGGCGGCGGGCGTCACCGCCGGACCCGTCCTTAGCGCGAAGGACGTGACGGAGGACTCGCACGCCGCCCAGTCGCCCGCCTTCCAGTCCCTGCCCGCGACCGGGGACTACCCCGCCACCGAGTTCCCCGCCCCGTCGTTCACGTTCTCGCGCTCCGACGTGACCATTCGCACCGCGCCCGCGCTGCTGGGCGAACACAACGACTACGTGTACCGCGAACTGCTCGGCGTCGGCGATGAGGAGTACGCGAAGCTGGAGGCGGACGGCCACATCACGACGACCTACGCCGATGAGGTCATGGGCCGCTAGAACGGGAGCCAGTCCGTCAGCGACAGCGCCAGCAGCGCCCCGAAGATCAGGTGGAAGCGCGCCGTCTGTACGAGCGTCGCGTTGAGCGCGCGACCCGCCGTCCCGCCCGCCACCGCCCGCATCGGCGGGAGTGCGAGCGGCAGGCTCGCCAGTACGAGCAGCGCCCACGCGCTGGCGCCGGTCGCGGGCCAGAGCGCGATCGCGACGCCGTAGGCCGCCGCCAGCAGCAGCCCGTACCAGGCGCGCGTGCCCCGTTCGCCCAGCACGACCGCGAGCGTCGTCTTGCCAGCCGCGCGGTCCGTCGCGAGGTCGCGCAGGTTGTTGACGACGAGGATCATCGTCACCGTGCACCCGACGGGGACCGCCGCCAGCCAGATCGCGCCCGGGGCCGCCTCCGCCTGCACGAAGTACGTGCCCACGACCGCGACCATGCCGAAGAACGCGAACGTGAAGGCGTCGCCGAGAGCGTGGTAGCCGACCGGCCACGGCCCCCCCGTGTAGATGAGCCCCGCGGCGATGCTCGCCAGCCCGATCACGACCACGATCCAGCCCGCCACGACGACCAGGTAGACGCCCGCCAGCAGGGCCAGCAGGAAGGCGGCCAACATCCCCAGCTTCATCTGGCGGGGCGTGAGCAGCCCCGTCTGCGTCGCGCGCGGCGGACCGAGCCGGTCGCCCGCGTCCGCGCCGCGCTCGAAGTCGAACACGTCGTTGGCGAAGTTCGCCCCCACCTGCAGGCAGAGCGCCCCGAAGAGCGCCGCGATGAACGGCCCCGCCGCGAACGCGCCGTCGCCGATGGCCGCGCCCGTCCCCACGAGCACGGGCGCGACCGCCGCCGTCAGCGTCTGGGGGCGCGCCGCCGCCCGCCAGGCGCCGAGGCTGCCCGCTGCGGGAAGCGCCCGCCCGCCGCCGCCGCTCACGCCCGCACCGCCGTGAGCGACTGCGCCGCCCCGCCGAGGTGGCGGCGCTTCTCCACGTCCGCGAATCCCGCCTCCTCCAGCATCGCCCGCAGTCCCTCGCCCTCCGGCAGGTAGGCCGCCGAGGCGGGCAGGTAGCGGTAGGCGCGCCCGTCGCTCAGCAGCGCCCCCAGCGCCGGCACCACGCGCCCGAAGTAGAGCCCGTGCCCCAGCCGCAGCAGCGGGTTGCGCGGCTCGTCCACCTCCAGCAGGCCCACGCGCCCGCCGGGACGCAGCACGCGCGCCAGTTCCGCCAGCACGGGCGGGATGGCGGTGAAGTTGCGCAGCGCGAACCCCGAGACCGCCACCGACACGCTCCCGTCCGCGAGCGGCAGCCGCAGCGCGTCGCCGCGCACGAGCGCGATTGCGCCGGGGCGCCGCGCCCGCGCCGCCGCCAGCATCGCCCCCGCGAAATCGAGGCCCACGACGCGCGCTCCCCGCTCCCGCGCCAGCAGGGCGAAATCGCCCGTGCCGCAGGCGAGGTCGAGCACCGTGTCGTCCGCGTTCACCCCCAGCGCGCCGATGAGCGAGCGCCGCCAGCGCCGGTCGAGGCCCAGCGTGATGAGGCGATTCATGCGGTCGTAGGAAGGGGCGATGCGGTCGAACATCGACCGCACGGCCGCCGCCTTCTCGTCCGCGGCGGGCAGCGCGTCCGTCCCGCACCCGCGTTCCCGTGGCGAGGTCAGGACTCCGGCTCCCGGGCGTGGTCCCAGAGCTCGGTGCCGCGCCATTCGCGGTCGCGCCACTTGAGCGCCTCGCGCAGCCCGTCCGCCTCCACGCGCTCGCGGAAGCCGGGCCGCCCGTCGATGAAGGCCGTGTACACGTCGAACTCCGCCGCCGAGTGGATCGCGGGCTGCAGGCCCTGGATCTCCATCCAGCGGTTCACCGAGTGCTTGTGCAGGATGTTCACCTCGAGGGGGATGCGCATGATCTTGCGCGCCAGGTGGAGCGCCGCCTCCTCAAGCTCCTCCTCGGGCACGGCCTTGTTCACGAGGCCCCACTCCTCGGCGGTCTTCCCGTCGATCAGTTCGCCCGTCATGAACAGCTCCTTCGCGCGCCGGTAGCCGACCGTCCACGGCCAGAGCGAGAGCGTGCGCAGCGTGCCCATGTGCCGCCCCGCGATGTGCCCGAACTTCGCCGTCTCCGTGGCCACGACGAAGTCGAACATCGAGATCAGCTCCGTCCCGCCGGAGATGCAGTGCCCGTGGACCTGCGCGATCGTCGGCTTGCGCGTGTTGAACAGCCGCAGGTAGCGGTCCACCGAGTCGATCATCGTGCGGCGCGAGCGGCCCACGCTCTGCTCCCGCAGGATGTCGCCCGGCGAGCCCGGCTCGACCGTGCGGCTGGAGGCGAGGTCGTAGCCCGCGCAGAACGAGCGCCCCGCGCCCCGCAGCAGCAGCACGTAGGCCTGCGGGTCGTCCTCGAAGCGCCCGAGGAAGTCGAAGAACTCGTCCAGCAGGTCGGCGGAGAGCGCGTTCAGCGCCTGCGGGCGGTTCAGCGTCACGCGCACGACGCCCTCGGCCTCCTCCAGCGGCTCCACGATGATGGTCTCGTAGTCGGGGTAGCTCATGCGTCTCCTCCTTGTGTTGGACCCGGCCCGTCTAGTCCGGATTCACTTCGATGAGCGCGCCGTCGCGCTCCGTCTGCCGTGCGATGTAGCCGAGGATCTCGCGCCAGAGGTCCTCCGCCGCGCCCTTGCGGTGCGCGGGGAACGCCTCCACGATCGCGTCGACCACCGCGCGCAGGCGCGCGTTCTCCGCGATGAGCGCCTCGCTCGCGGGCCACTCCCGCGCCTCGCCCGGTGCGAGGTCGATGGCCGCCAGCGCCTCCGCCAGCGCCGCGTCGGAGTCGCGCGCGGAGGCGGCGCCGGCGAGCACCGCGCGCAGGTCGGCGTTCTCCTCGACGGCGAGGGCGTGCTCCCCGGTGAGGCGCTGCTTCAGGTGCTCCAGCGCCCACAGCATGTTCCCCGCGATGCGCTTCGCCCACGCCGACTCCAGTTCGGGCAGCAGGTCGGCGCGCAGGTTGTACTGCAGGCCCTCGACGATCTCCGCGGGCGTCGGTCGCATGGTCAGGCCGCGTCCTCGCGCACGATGCGCTCCATGCGCCGCAGGAAGGAGCGCGGGGCCGCCATCCCCAGCACGAGCGTCTGCGTCTTCCGCATCTCGCCCGTGGCGAAGCGGTTCACCGCCGCCAGGCAGGCCGAGACCGCCCAGTACGACTGGAAGACCGTGTAGAAGCGCATGTTGTCGCGCCGGATGGGGATGCCGCTCAGTTCGCCGTAGCGCACGATCAGCGCCTCCATCGCCTCGTCGCCGATCATCGGGCGCACCATGAAGTCGAGGTAGGCCAGGTCCGACATCGGGTCGCCGATGAAGGCCGACTCCCAGTCGAGCGAGGCGGCCACGCGGTCGTCCCGGAACAGCAGCTGGCCCGGCCCCACCTGCCCCTGCCCCAGCACGATGCGGTCCACCTCCGTGGGCAGGTTGCGCTTGAGCCAGGCCATCGTCGCCGTCATCACCGGCTGCGGGTCGAGCAGCTCCCGCTTCGTCGCCCGCTCCCAGCGCTCCACCACCAGCCGCGCGCAGGCGGGGCCGTCCTCCGGCGCGCCCAGGAAGCCGAGCCCCAGCGCCTCCCAGTCGAGGTTGTGCTGGATCGCGAGCAGTTCGATGAAGTGGCCGAGGATCGCGCGCTGGCTCGCGGCGGGCAAGCCGCGGAAGTCCGTGTCGCCCTCCACCCGCTCGCGGATGACGAAGTCCTCGCCCGCCCACGAGGGGTCGCGCTCGTACCAGTAGTTCGCGGGCACGGGCACGGGCGTCTCCTGGAGCGCGCGGAAGACGCGGTACTCCTTCTCCAGGCTCGCCTCCTCGTCGCGGAAGCAGGTGCTCTCGTTGGCGCGGAACATGAGCCGCTTCGCGACCGGCGCCTCCCCCTCCCAGTCCGCGTCGAAGAACCACATCGAGCGCGAGTTGCCCCCAGGCGAGCGCGCCACGTTGCGGATGGCGACGTTGCGCACGCCGGGCAGCCGCTCGGAGAGGTAGGCGCGCAGGATCCCGGGCAGCCGCTCGATCGTGTCTGGTTC
This sequence comes from Tepidiformaceae bacterium, assembly GCA_963664025.2. Classification (GTDB taxonomy): domain Bacteria; phylum Chloroflexota; class Dehalococcoidia; order Tepidiformales; family Tepidiformaceae; genus UBA2991. The sequence goes on from OY760861.2 coordinate 1,424,440, forward strand.
CACGCCGCCCTCCTTCGGACTGCGCGGAGTATAGGCGCTGGGCCCGCCTTGAGGGCGCGATCAGCCGCCCGGACGGCGTTGCGCCGCCGCGAAGGGAGCAGGGGGGAAGGTCAGGCTGCTACCAGTTGCGGTCGCGGCCGCCGCCACCGCCGCCGCCGCGCTGCGGACCGCGCGAGCGGAAGCAGTCGCTGCAGTAGACGGGACGGTCGCCGCGCGGCTGGAAGGGGACGCGCGCCTCGCGACCGCACTCCGCGCAGACCGCGCTGAACATCTCGCGGTCGCTGTCGTAGCTGCGGTAGCCGCCGCCACCGCCGCCGCCGCTCTCGCCGCGCGCGGCCTTGCGCGCCTGGCGGCACTCGGGGCACCGGCGCGGCTCATTGGTGAATCCGCGGGACTGGTAGAACTCCTGCTCGCCCACCGTGAAGGTGAACTGGGCGCTGCAGTCGCTGCAGGTCAGGGTCCGATCGACGAACGACGTCATGTGCTTGCCTCCGGGGCATGAACTGGGCACCGGCGGCAATCGAGCGTGAGTGTGGAATCTCTCATGGGAACGATCTGAACCGAGAACCTCTGGCGGGAGCATAGCACGGCCCGCGCCTCTGGTCCGTTCACGTCCAGGGCGGCCCCCCGCCGCGCTTGCGCCAGCGGGGGCAAACTGCCAGTGTTAGCCCGCTCCGCCCGCCCGCGACATCCGCGGCGGGGGCGGGCGAAACCCTGATCCGAACGGAGGGCGACCATGCCCGGTGTCGAGGACCACGAAACCGTCTCCATCTACCCGCTGGACGACCAGCAACTCGAAGACCTGCTCAACGGCGTCGGCGAATGCACCTTCATGTGGGGCACGCGCGACGGCTGGCCCGTGGGCGTCATCATGTCGTTCCTCTGGAAGGACGGGCGCTTCTGGATCACCGCCGGCGCCCACCGCCACCGCATCTCCGCCGTGCGCCGCGACCCGCGCGTCTCCGTCGTCGTGAGCGGCGCCGCCGGCCCTCCCGGCTACAGCGGCCCCTTCGGCGCGGCCACGGCCAAGGGCCGCTGCATCATCCACGAGGACCGCGAGACCAAGGACTGGTTCTACCCCGAGTTCGCCGCCAAGCTGAACCCGACCAACCCCGAGGCCGCCGCCGCCTTCGTGCAGACGCTCGACTCGCCCCTGCGCGTCGTCCTCGAAGTCGTCCCCGAGAAGTGGATCCTCTTCGACGGCGCGAAGTTCGGCGCGGACGCCGCCGGAACCCTCTCCGACGACCAGAAGGGGCCCATGCTCAGCGCCGACGCCGAGCGCATGCCCGCCGAGCTCCAGCGCCGCGGCATCTCCTAGGTTCCGGTGCGCGCGGGCATCCACGTCGCCAACTTCACCTGGCGGGGCGGCCCCGCCGGGATGGGGCCGCGCCTCGCCGAACTCGGGGCCGTCTCCGAGGACGTGGGCTGCGCGCGCCTCTCCTTCATGGACCACCTCTTCCAGATCGGCTGGATCGGCCCGCCCGAGATGGACATGCTGGAGGGCTACACCGCCCTCGGCTTCGTCGCCGCCCGCACCTCGGCCATCCGCCTCGGCCTGCTCGTCACGGGCGTCACCTACCGCCATCCCGGCGTGCTCGCCAAGCAGGTCAGCACGCTCGACGTGCTCTCCGGCGGGCGCGCCTGGCTCGGCATCGGCGCCGCCTGGAACGACCGGGAGCACATCGGCCTCGGCGTCCCCTTCCCGCCTCTCGCCGAGCGCTTCGAGCGCCTGGAGGAGGCCGTCCGCATCTGCCTCCAGATGTGGAGCGACGACGACGGCCCCTTCGAGGGCAAGCACTACCAGCTCGCCGAGACGCTGAACGTCCCCCGGGCCATCAGCCAGCCCCATCCCGAACTGCTCATCGGCGGCCGGGGCGAGCGCAAGACCCTCCGCCTCGTCGCCCGCTACGCCGACGCCTGCAACCTGACCAGCAGCGAGACGGCGGAGGTCCGCCACAAGTTCGGCGTCCTCCGCGCCCACTGCGAGGCCGAGGGGACCGACTACGACGCCATCGAGAAGACCGTCGCCTGGACCGGCCCCTCGCTCGACGATGAGGAGGAGCGCGCGCGCTTCCTCGACCGCATGGCCGAGTTCGCCGCCGAGGGCGTCACGACCGTCACCATCACGCCCTACAGCGACGATCCCGCCGCCGAGGTAAAGCGCTGGGAACCGCTCGTCCAGCGCCTCTCGGACCTGTAGCCGCCCGCCACATGCGGCTGCCGTTCGCGCGCGGTACCATCGCCGCCGAGACGCGCCCGGCGCGCGTGATCCCGACTCCCGAGCACCCCACGAGGAGCACCCATGAGACTGGCCAAGCGGGTCGAAGAACTGCCGCCCTATCTCTTCGCCCAGATCTCCAAGGTCATCGCCGCCAAGAAGGCCGAGGGCATCGACGTCATCACGTTCGGCATCGGCGACCCCGACCTGCCCACCCCGCCCAACATCCTCGACCGGCTCCACCGCGCGGCGGACGATCCCGCCAACCACCGCTACCCCGAGTCCGAGGGCCTGCCCGAGCTGCGCCAGGCCATCAGCGGCTGGTACGAGCGCCGCTTCGAGACCTCCTTCGACCCCGAGCGTGAGTGCCTCGCCCTCATCGGCTCGAAGGAGGGCATCGCCCACATGGCGCTCACCCTCATCGACCCCGGCGACGTGGCCCTCGCCACCGACCCCGGCTACCCCGTCTACGAGATCGGCACGATGTTCGCCGGCGGCGTCACCATCAAGCTGCCCCTCACGCGCGAATCCGGCTGGAAGCCCGACCTCGACGCCATCCCCGAGGACCTCGCCGCCAAGGCCAAGGTGCTCTGGCTGAACTACCCCAACAACCCCACCGGCGCCGTCGCCGACGTGGCCTTCTTCGAGAAAGTGGTCGCCTGGGCGAAGGAGTACGACGTCTCCATCTGCCATGACAACCCCTACTGCGACGTGGCCTACGACGGCTACCGCCCCATCTCCATCTTCCAGGCGCCCGGCGCGCGCGACGTCGCCATCGAGTTCAACTCCTGGTCGAAGATCTACAACATGACCGGCTGGCGCATCGGCATGGCCGTCGGCAACGCCGAACTCGTCGACGCCCTCATGCGCGTCAAGTCGAACATCGACAGCGGCATCCCCCAGGCCATCCAGGAGATGGCGATCGAGGCCGTCGAGGGCCCCCAGGACGTCATCGACGAGCACAACGCCATCTACCAGCGCCGCCGCGACCGCATCGTCGAGGCGGTGCGCACGATCGGCCTCGAGGTCGATCCGCCCAAGGCCTCGCTCTACGTCTGGGCGAAGCTGCCCGACGGCGTGAGCAGCGGCGACTTCGCCGCCCGCGTCATCGACGAATGCGCCGTCGTCGTCACCCCCGGGCGCGGCTACGGCCTCAACGGCGAGGGCTACGTCCGCCTCTCCGTCACCACCCCCGACGACCAGGTCGAGGAAGGCTGCCAGCGCCTTGAAGCCTGGCGCGGGTTCTGACGCGGATGCCGAACGCGGGAGAGCGCGTCCAGGATGTGCGCGTGACCGAGGACACGCTCACCGTCGACCTGCTCGACGGGCGCACCATCGCGGTGCCGCTGGCGTGGTACCCGCGGCTGCTCCACGCCACCCCCGCCCAGCGCGACAACTGGCGCGTCGCCGGAGGCGGCTTCGGCATCCACTGGCCCGACATCGACGAGGACCTGAGCACCGAGGGCCTCCTGCGCGGCGCTCCCGCTCCCCGCGAACGAGCGCCCGCCTGAGCCGTCACTCCGCCTCGATCGTGACCTCGCCCGTGTAGGCGTCGTTCAGCCAGAGCAGGATGCGCCACGTGAACTCCGTGCCCCAGACGAGCGGCACGTGGCCCCCGCCCCTGATCGTCCACAGTTCGTGGACCGTCCCAGCCGCGCAGCCCTCGCGCCAGCGCAGGATGGCCGTCTCCGCGCCCTCCAGGAACACGTCCGTGTCGATCGGCGCGAGTTCCTCGGCGGCGCCGAGGTCGCAGCCCGCGCGCTCCGCCCAGCGCAGCACGCTCGCCTCCGCGCCGGGGACCGGCTCCGTCCACCCCAGCGGACCCTTCAGCGGCCCGCCCGCGTAGCGGATGACCTGGTCCCGGTTGCCGTGGATCTGCAGCACCGACAGCGGCGACGGCGCGCGGCAGTCGTCCGCGTTGGCGTAGGCGCCGCCCGCGAGGCTCACGATCGCGATCAGGCCCGGGACCGCCTCGCACGCCAGCCGGTAGGCCATAAACCCGCCGTTCGAGTGTCCCACCGCCGCGACCTTGTCGAAGGCGGCGTGCGTGCGCGCCTCCCCGATGAGCCCGGCCAGGTAGCCCGCGTCGTCCACGCCCGTATCGAGCATGTCGCAGCACTCGGTCGTGCCGTTCCAGAACGGGTCGCCCTCCCCGTCCCGCGTGCCCGTGGGCAACAGCAGGCCGAAGCCCAGTTCGTTCACGAGCGCCGAGAACTGGAAGTAGGCGTCCGCCCCCTCCCCGTTGCTGCCGTACCCGTGCAGCAGCAGCACGAGCGGGCGCGGCTCCGAGCGATCGGCCCCCCGCGGCGCCAGCAGCGCCGCCGGACGCTCGCCGCCGCCGATCGTGATGAGCACGGGGCCGTCTGGCGCATCCCAGGGCCGTTCGCCCTCCTCCCACTCCTTCTCATCGTCCGCGTCGTCCTTGTCATCCCACTCCTCATCCGCATCCGCGGGCTTCGTGGCCGTCGCCTTCGCCGTCGGCGCTGCGGTTGGCGTTGCCGCTGCTGTTGCGGTCGCGGTCGGGGTGGGGGAAGGCGTGGGTGTCGCTTGCCGCGTTGCGGACGCCGTCGCGGTCGCGGTTGCCGCCGGCGATGGCGGTTCCGGCGGCGGCGCATCGCCAGCGCGGTCGCCGCCGCCGCAGGCGACGAGCGCGAGGCCGAGCAGCGCGGCGGCGAGGAGCGCGGCGGGCGAGCGCATCGCGCCATCGTACGGGCCGCCGGTGCTCCGGTCCGCGCGCGATCGGCTAAGCTGGCGGGAGATGGCGAAGCGCCTCCACTCCACCGCCCCCGTCCGCGACCGCGCCTGGCTCGTCGCCGTCGACCGCCCCGGGGCCGCTCTGCCCGCCCGCGAGTCGCTCGCCGAGCTGGCCGAACTCGCCCGCACCGCCGGCGCGAGGGTCGCCGGGCGCTCGATCCAGCGCCGCGCCGCGCCCCAGCCCGCCACCTACATCGGCAGCGGCAAGCTGCGCGAGGTCTCCGCCGCCTGCGCCGACAAGCGCGCCAACACCGTCATCTTCGACGACGAACTCTCGCCCTCCCAGCAGCGCAACCTGGAGGAGCAGCTCCAGCTCAAGGTCATCGACCGCACCGCCCTCATCCTCGACATCTTCGCCATGCGCGCGAGCACGCGCGAGGGCCGCCTGCAGGTCGAACTGGCCCAGACCGAGTACCTGCTGCCCCGCCTGCGCGGCCAGTGGAGCCACCTCGAACGCATGGAGGGCGCCATCGGCCTGCGCGGCCCCGGCGAGACCCAGATCGAGACCGACCGCCGCCTCATCCGCCGCCGCGCCGGCAAGCTCAAGAAGGACCTCGAACAGGTCCGCGTCCAGCGCGAACTCTACCGCCGCCAGCGCCGCCGCTCCGGCGTCCCCGTCGTCGCCCTCATCGGCTACACCAACGCCGGCAAGACCACCCTCATGCGCGCCCTCTCCGGGGCGGACGCGCGCGCCGAGGACAAGCTCTTCGCCACCCTCGACCCCGTCACCCGCCGCATGGCCCTCCCCTCCGGACGCCCCGCCCTCCTCACCGACACCGTCGGCTTCATCCAGAAGCTGCCCACCCAGCTCGTCGCCGCCTTCCGCGCCACCCTTGAGGAGCTGGAGGAGGCGGACGTGCTCCTCCACGTCGTCGACGTCTCCCACCCCCACGCGGGCGTCCACGCCGAGACCGTCGAGGGCGTCCTGCGCGACCTGAGCGTGCTGGGCCGCCCCACCATCGTCGCCCTCAACAAGATCGACGCCCTCACCGGCCCCGATGGCGCGCCCCCAGCGACCGAGGCCCAGGCGCTCGCCCTGCTCGACGGCGCCGGCCCCGTCCCCGGCGACGTGCGCCACGTCTCCGCCAGCAAGTCCTGGGGCATCCCCGCCCTCCGCGCCGCCCTCGAAGCCGCCCTGACCCCGGCGCGCGCGCCAGCGCTGGCGGAGAGCGGGTGAGGGGAGTGGGGACCGGAGGGGGGTTTTGGTTGCCGACCGTTTCCTGACTCCCTAAAATCACGGCCACGAGCACCAGCCGCGAGGTCTGTTTTGGTTGCCGACCGTTTCCTGACTCCCTAAAATCCACGTCCCCGCCGCCGTCCGCACCTTGGTTTTGGTTGCCGACCGTTTCCTGACTCCCTAAAATACCGGCAGCTTCAAGTACTTCGCGAAGACGGGTTTTGGTTGCCGACCGTTTCCTGACTCCCTAAAATGTCGCCGATTCGGGCGTCACGCTCGACATGTTTTGGTTGCCGACCGTTTCCTGACTCCCTAAAATCGGTGTCGCTGTTGGCCGTGCGGCAGACGTAGTTTTGGTTGCCGACCGTTTCCTGACTCCCTAAAATGCCACTCTCACGGCTGCGGGCACGCTGGTGTTTTGGTTGCCGACCGTTTCCTGACTCCCTAAAATTTATAGTGATACCTAGACAGTCCGTTAGGAGTTTTGGTTGCCGACCGTTTCCTGACTCCCTAAAATGCGTCGCGTTGATGCGCTGCAGCTCCTGCGTTTTGGTTGCCGACCGTTTCCTGACTCCCTAAAATCGATGCCCGCTGGCCTGCGACGACGCACCCGTTTTGGTTGCCGACCGTTTCCTGACTCCCTAAAATGGTCGCGGTCGCCAGGCGCCGCTCCTCTAGTTTTGGTTGCCGACCGTTTCCTGACTCCCTAAAATAGCTTGCGAACCGCCTGCACGCCACGGATGGTTTTGGTTGCCGACCGTTTCCTGACTCCCTAAACGGCGATCCATAACGAGCAGGCTAAAGCAAGATCAGTTGCCCACGCGGAGCCTTAGGCGGCTCCTTCACGCTGCCCGTGAAGACGCGCATGCGCTCGTACTGCTTGTCGGTGAAGACGAGGATGCTCACGCGGCCCTCAGCGGGCACGCAGCGCTCCACGCGAGCGGCCAGCGCGTCGGCGGCGGAGCGGCTGCCGCAGAACTTCAGGTAGACCGAGTACTGAGCCATCTGGAAGCCCAGATCGAGAAGGTCGTTGCGGAACTTCGCCGCCCGCTTGCGCTGGCGTTTCGTCACGACCGGCAGGTCGAACAGCACCATCGACCACATGAAGCGATACCCGCTGAACGCGCTCACGTCGTGACCGCGCCCGTGCGTGGCAGGCGCAGGCGATCGGTGCCGTCGAGGATCGACTGCGCGAGCGACTGCGCGGCCCACTCGATGCAGCGGCTGAGGGGCGCGATGCCCCGGTCGGTCTCGGTCGACTCCGCCAGCGTGGCCACGAGGAGCGGCTTGGTCTCGGGCGTGACGGTCCACTGCTCTGCGCGCCAGAGCGCCAGCACAGCGCGGTCGATGGCGGGCCGGAACGGCTCCATCAGGTCGTCGGCGAGACAGAACGCGTTGAAGCGGTTGCTGTGGTGGAGTCCCAGTGAGGGGTGGAGTCCCGCCGCGCACACCTGCCGCGCGACCGTGGCGCGCAGGACCGCGTAGCCGTAGTTGAGGAGGCCGTTGGGCGGCGCGCCGCCGGGGTCGCGCAGGAACTTCCCGAAGAGCATCGGCCAGTAGCGTTGCGCCGCCTGCGACTCCATGTTGCCCGGGTCGCCCGGGCGCACGTCGCGGGCGAGGGCGAGCAGCGGGCCCGCGTCCGCGCCCGCCTCGTGCGCCACCTCCGCCTGTGCCCCGATCTTGGCGGTGATCAGCCGCGCCCAGAGCTCGTCGCGTAGCGCCTCCGGCATTGTCGCCTGCGCGGCCATGCGGCGGGTCTGCTCGAAGTTCGCCTTCGCTGGCCACAGCCAGGAGACGGGCGTGTGCGTCTGGTCGCAGAAGATGAGCGGGATGCCCCGTCGCGAGAGTTCGGCGATGGCCTCGCCCGAGTAGCTCGCCTCGTAGGCGTGGACGATGACGGACTCGATCTCGTCGAAGGGGATGAGCGTCTCGGCGGCATCCGGCTTGCCGGGATCGCTGACCACGGAGAGGGAGCCGCGCTTCTTCGTCAGCGCGCGCCGCTCGCCAGCGATGTCGAGTACGCGTCGCTCCACGGCTCAGCCTCCTTTCCCGCGCCCGTCCGGGCCGAAGGGCCCGCCGTCCTTCACGCGCCCAAGCACATCGACGGAGACCTTGCGCAGGCCCGCCTGGATCACCTGCCCCGCCGACTTGCGATACGGCGTCATCTCATGGGCCTTCCCCGCCTCGGTGTGGTCGACCGCGACGATCGTCTGGCCCGACAGCTTCTGGACCCGCATGATGCGCCGCTCCTCGTCCTCGCCGATCGCGATCATGTCGTTGATGTGGAGCCGCATGAGCTTGCGGGCCGTCGGGCGCTGCGCCGTGACCTTCGAAAATCCGGGCTGGTGTTTGTGGCGCCTGTGCGCCTCGTAGCGCGAGACCGTCTCGCCCGTGGTCTTGCCGCTGGGCAGCAGCCACACGTCCATGTAGGCGTTGCCGTCGGTCTGGTACGCCTTGTAGACGCGCTTCTCGCCGTCACGGATGAAGGCGAGGCTGTCCTCGTGCAGGCGCACGAGCGTGCGCACGCGGCGGATGCCGTACCGGCGCTTCGCCTCCCGCACGAAGCGCCCCCATTTCTCCGTCGCGCCGCCCTCCTCCGCATCGGTCTCCGCCCACAGGTCGCGCAGCCGCTCCCGCAGGGCCGCGTCGCGGACGCCCTCGACCTTGTCCGGCGCGATCAGGCGCTGGAACCGGGCCGCGTCGAGGTCCGCCAGCGTCTTCGTCTCGACGAGCGTCATCATGCCCTTCGCGTCCGGCCCATCGACGATGCCGTAGGCGGTCTCGTTGTGCAGCTGGCCGGAGGTGGCGCCCCGTGCGCCGGGCTTGAAGTGGTCCGGGCGGTGGCGCACGACGCAGCGCTCGGCGACGGCCCGCACGTCGTCGCGGAACCCCTCCCACGGCGGCTCGGCGGCGTCCGTCACGCGCCCGCCGAGGTCGTCCACGGCGAGGGCGCTCTCGCGCGCGACCCGCTGGAGCAGCGACCGTGTGGTCATGCCCACGACGGCGGCGTCGATGAGGTGGTGGCGGTGGTCGTCGCGCGCCTTCTGGCCGGAGTCGGAGAGCAGGGAGTTGAGGCCCCACGCGCGGCGCAGCATCGCCGTCAGCCGCCCGGGCGTCACCCACACGCGGTTCGGGTCGACGGCGGCCTGCAGGTACTCCTTGATGACGCGCGAGAGGTAGCGCGTGTCGTTCAACTGCCGCCCGAGGAAGTCGCTCCGCGCCTCGAAGCGCTCCATCGCGTCGGGCAGGAAGCGCCACGCCTTGTTCGGGGGAAGGCCGGCGGCGCGCGCCACGATGTCGTGGTAGCGCTGGGGATCGCCGCTCCACGCCTCGTACGGGGTGCGCCGCCCCTTCTCGCGGTTGGCGCTCCGCATCGAGAGCACCGTGTTCGCCATGCTGTCGTCGAGGCTGCGGCTGAACGGCAGGACGTGCTCGATCTCGACCTCGTCCGAGAGCACGCGCGCGATCGAGAGCGGCTCGCCGGTGAAGGGACAGAGGCGCGCGTCCGCTTCGCCCTGCTCCTCCCAGAGGCGCAGCTTGCGCATGTCGTGCGGCGACGGCTCGGGGACGCCCGCCGCTTCCGCGAGCGTGCGCAGGCGCTCGTTGCGCTCCCGGTTCTTGCGGTTCTCGCGCTGGTCGCGTTCGCGGTCCTCGCGGCTCTGCTTCAGTTCGCGCCCCAGTTCGACCACCACCTCGTCCGGCTTGCCGTACTCGTCGGCGATGGCGTTGAAGAGGCGGCGCATCTGCCCAAGCGCGATGTGCACGGTCGGATTCGTGATGCGCCCGTGGCGCTCGGCGTCCGTGCGTCCGTCCTCACGCCCGCCGATGACGTGCTGTTCCAGCACGGCCCCGTAGTAGGGCAGGTGCTCCGCGCTCCCGTCGCCGCGCCGGTCGGAGTGATGGCCCAGCCCCGCGGCCTTCACCGCCTCGTGGTAGGGCCAGCCCTCGCGCATGTGCGGCAGCAGGCGCTGGATCGCCGCCTTCGAGAGATGGCCCGTGCCCGGCGGCAGCGGCGCGGCGGCGACGGCCCGGGCGGCCTCCGCGCCCAGCCCGAACTCGTCCCGCAGCCAGCCCTCGACCGCTTCCGAATCCTCATCCTCGATCAGGCGCTCGACGGTCTCCTGCTGGCGTTCGCGATCGAGGGCGTCCCACGCCTTGCCGAAGCGCTTGCGGTTGCGGAGCGCCGCCGCCGTGCGGTCGCCGTCGAGTCCCGTGCGTGCACTGGTCGCCAGGTTGACGCGGGCGCCATCGGGCAGGCCCGCCAGCGCGGCGATGCGCTCGAACTTGAGCGAGCCCGTCGCCTTCAGCCGCGCGACGATGCGCTCGCGCTGGCCGTCGTCCAAGGGCTGGAAGCGCTCGCCCGGCGGCGCGAATTCGAGGTTCGCGACCTCCTGCCGGATGCGGAACTCCTGGAAGAGCGGGTAGGCCCGGTGGGCGCGCTTCTCCCCCGGCAGCAGCGTGCACGGCCCCACCTCGACCGGCTTCAGCGGGCGCTGGTGCAGCAGCGTATCGAGCGCCGCGTCCCAATCCTCGGGCGCGACGCCGGGATGGTGCGGGGCCTGCGCCTCGCGGATGGCGGCAAGCTCGGCCTCGACCATCGCGCGGTCCGGGTAGAGGCCGTTGCCGAGCCGCGCGCGGATGCTCTTGCCCCGCGCCCGCCGCCGCCAGAGGAACTCGCCCAGCGTGCGCGCCCCCGATTGCGCCATGCGGCGGCGGAGCTTGCCCGTGTCCTGGCGGATGGCCCCGTCCTCGCCCTTGTCCGTCCGGCGGTTGCTCTTGAAGCCGCGCCGGTCGGTGAACGCCAGCAGCGCGCGTCCCAGTTCGTGCGGCGCGAGCGGGCGGTCCAGCGCCTCCGCGCGCAGCCGGAGCGGGTCGAGCGCACGCGCGGCGACGCGTTCGGCGCTTCCTTCCGGCAGCAGGCCGAGGTCGTGGAGCAGATCGGCGACCCGCCGCCGTCGCTGGAGCATCCGGTCGCGATTGCGGCGCATCCCCCGCTTCTCGCGGCGGCGGGCGGCGTTCGAGGTCTTGCTCTGCGGGTCGCGCCCGTCGGCGTGGATGAGCACGCCCCCATCGAGGAGCGCCTCGGGCTCGCGGTCTTCGCCCAGCCGGTAGAGCGCCCAGCCGATGCTGTTCGTTCCCAGGTCCAGCCCAAGTCGCAGCGTGCTCATGCGTAACGTCCCACGATGCCGCCCGTTGACGGCGCGGGGCAGGCGATCATAGCATTGCTCCGATCAGGAAACGGTTGGCCGCGCCTCCGGGCGCAAGCCAACAACAAGCCCTTCGGGGCATCCGATTGCGAGGCGGGCTCCGGCCCGTTTCGTCTTTAACGCGCATCCCCCCGCTTGCGCGCGGGCGCGTCGCGGCGCGAGAATCGCGCCCGTGCCCGAGCCTTCGCCCACGCCCCTGCCACACCCGCGCGGGCCGCTCAGCGGCTACCGCGTGCTCGACCTCGCCGACGAGAAGGGGCAGCTGTGCGCGCGGCTGCTGGGCGAACTGGGGGCCGACGTCATCAAGGTCGAGCCGCGCGACGGCGACCGCACGCGCGCCAACGGCCCCTTCTTCCGCGACGAGCAGGGCCGCGAGTCGAGCCTCTGGTGGTGGGCCATGAACGCGGGCAAGCGCTCCGTCACCTGCGAGCTGCGCATCGGGGCGGGCCGCGAGCTGTTCCACCGCCTCGTCGCGGGCGCCGACGCCGTCATCGAGACGAGCGCGCCGGGCGCGGCCGCGGACAGCGGCGCGGACCCGCGCACGCTCGCCCGGGTGAACCCCGGGGCCGTCGTCGTGAGCATCACGAACTTCGGCCAGACCGGCCCCTCGCGCAACCTGCCCGCCACCGACATCGTCGGCTCGGCGATGGGCGGGCACATGTACCTGAACGGCAGCGCCGAGCGCGGCCCCCTGCGCACGACCGTCCCCCAGGCCTACGCGCAGGTGAACCTGCAGGCGGCGGTCGGGGCGGTCATCGCGCTCTACGCGCGCGGGGCCAACGGCGGCCTCGGCCAGCGCGTCGACGTCTCCATGCAGGAGGCGATGGCGAACGCGATGGACAACGCGCAGCAGACCTGGGACATCCTCGGCGTCAACAACCACGGCCCCGGCTCGGGGCGCATGGTCAGCGGGCGCGAGGGGCCGCGCTACATCTACGAGACCGCCGACGGCTGGGTGGCGGCGCTCGGCCTGGGCGGGCTCATGGGCCCCGCCTCCGGCGCGATGATCGACTGGCTCGCCGAGACGGGCGAGGCCGGGCCGCTCACCGCCCCCCACTGGCGCGAGCGCCTCGAGGTCGTCCAGCCCCTCGAAGCGGACGAGCAGGCGCTGCTCGTGGGCCTCATGGAGGCGTTCTGCCGCACGCGCCGCAAGGACGACCTCGTGCGCGAGGCGCAGGCGCGCGGCGCGGGCTGGGCGCCCGTCTACAGCCCCCGCGAGATCGTCGAGAGCGACCAGCTCGCCGCCCGCGACTACTGGGTGCAGGTCCGCCACGAGGACATCGGCGAGACGTTCGTCTATCCCGGCGCGCCCTGGAAGCTCTCGGGCACGCCCTGGAAGCAGCGAGGCCGCGCCCCCCACCTGGGCGAACATAACGCCGAAGTGTACGGCGACATCCTCGGGCTGGACGCGGGCGAACTCGCGAAACTTCGGCGTACGATGGTGATCTGAGATGGCGAGCAACGGCGCCAACGGCAAGCCCCGGCCCTTCGAGGGCCTGCGCGTCACCGACCTCTCGTGGGTCGGCGTCGGGCCGACGGTGGCGAAGTACCTCGCGGACCACGGCGCGGAGGTCATCCGCGTCGAATCGGCCACGCGCATGGAGACGCTGCGGCGCGCCGGCCCCTTCACCGGCGATGAGCCGCACTACGACAACTCCGGCTACTACGCGAACTTCAACAGCTCCAAGCTCGGCGTCACCATCAACCTGAAGACGGAGCGGGGGAAGGCGCTGCTGAAGCGCCTCGTCGCCGTCTCCGACGTGGTCACGGAGTCGTTCACGCCGGGCTCGCTCGCGAAGCTGGGCCTCGACTACGAGGCGCTGCGCAAGGTGCGCCCCGACCTCGTCATGATCTCGATGCCGCTCTTCGGCCAGACCGGCCCGTGGGCGCACTACATGGGCTACGGGCACGTGCTCCAGGCCGCCTCCGGCTTCAACCACCTGACCGGCTGGCCCGACGGCGAGCCGATCGGCACGGGCGTCGCCTACACGGACTTCCTCGTGCCCCACGTGGGCGCGCTCGCGCTCGTGGCCGCGCTCGACCACCGCCGCCGCACGGGCGAGGGGCAGTACATCGACTTCTCGCAGTTCGAGGGCGCCATCCACGCCCTCGGCCCCGCCATCCTCGAATGGACGGCCAACGGGCGCGAGGCCGGGCGCCTCGGCAACCGCGACCCCGAGGCCGCCCCCCACGGCGCGTATCGCTGCAAGGACGGCCGCTACGTCGTCATCGCCTGCTTCACCGAGAAGGAGTGGGAGGGGTTCCGCGCCGCCATCGGCCGCCCCGACTGGACCGACCTCGAACGGATGCGGCGCAAGTGGTCGCGCCTCGGCGAGCAGAAGGAGATCGACCGGCACATCGACTCCTGGTGCCGCGAGCGCACCGCCGCCCAGGCGTTCAAGGCGATGCGCGACAACGGCGTCCCCTCCGGCATCGTGAAGTCGCCCGAGGAGATGCACCGCGACCCGCAGCTGCGCCACCGCGGCCACTACGCCCTGCTGGAGCACCCCACGATGGGCGAGCGCACCTACGACTCGCCCGCCTTCCGCCTCTCGAAGACGCCCGGCGGCCCGGTGAAGGCCGCGCCCCTGCTCGGCGAGGACACCGAGCGCGTGCTCAAGGGCGTGCTCGGCCTGAGCGACGACGAGTTCACGGACCTGCTCGTGGAGGGCGTGCTGGAGTAGGGGGAACGGGGAGCGCGGGGGCCTAGCCCTCGGTCGCTTCGCCTTCGGTCCCGGATTCGCCGCCCTCAGCGCCTTCCGCCCCGCCTTCGCCCTCGGCCGGCTCTTCCGCGGCGGGCGCCTCGCCCGGCAGGGGCGCGCCCTCCTCGATGATGAGCACGCCGATCATCGTGTCGGGGTGCACGTCGCACCAGAAAGCGTAGCGCCCCGGCGGCGGCGTCGTGAACGTGAACGTGTGCTGGATGATGCCCGTCGCCAGTTCCGTCCGCACCACCGTGCCTTCGTCCTCGCAACCGGCGATGCAGCCCTCCAGCAGGGGCAGGTCCGCCGCCGCCTCGTCGCCCTGGAAGAAGATGATGTTGTGCGCGACCGAGTCGTCCTGGTTGTCCAGCGTCATCGTGAACTCGACGCCCGGCGGCAGCGTGATCTCCTCGTAGTCGAAGTCGCTCGCCTTGATCGTGATCGTGTCCGCGAAGGGGCCGAGTTCGATCGGGACGAACCCGCCCCCGCCCTCGCCCGAGGCCTCGCTGGCGAACAGGTTGAGCCCCGCGCCCACCGCGAAGCCGCCCACGATCAGCGCCCCGAAGAGCGAGACCGCCGCCCCCAGGCTGTAGCGCACGGACGTGTCTTTCGTGTCGCGCACCACCTGCATGTCGAACGTCTGCGCCGAGCCCGCCACCACCTCCTCCGGGTGCTGGCTGATCAGGTCGAGGATCGCCCGCTGCGTCTCCTCGAACGCGGCCAGGTCCTCCGCCGTCGACCACGTCGTCTCCACGATGACCTGCGAGGGGCCGTCCTCCGCGCCGGAGACGTTGATGCGCAGGTCCTCGAAGCCCGGGGCCGCGCGCAAGTCGTCGTGCGCCTGCTGGATGGCGTCGATGACGCCGCCCTCGCCGATGCTCGCGGCCAGCTGGCCCTCGGCGACGGCGAAGGTGATGACCTGGGTGCGGCGGGCGCCGGCGCGGGCGCGCTCTTCCTGCTCGCGCGCCTTCTGGCGCATGCGCCCGTCCTCGTAGGCCCAGCCCGCGACCGCGCCCAGCGTGATCGCGGCGGAGGCGCCCAGCAGCGGGCCGCTCAGGCTGCGCTGGTCCTCGACCCGCGCCCACCACACGAGCGCGGCCGTGAGCAGCATGATCGCGATCCCCGCCACGAACGGCCAGATGCTCGGATCGGGGAGGTGCACTCCCGGTCCCACGTGGGCGTTGTGCTCGCTGCTTTCGTGCTCCAAAGCCTTCGTCCTCATGCCCTACTTGATGATGTAGAGAACCGTGAAGAGCGCGATCCAGACCACGTCGACGAAGTGCCAGTACATCGACGCCGCCTCGACCGCCTCATGGTTCTCCGCGGTGAACTGCCCGCCCAGCGCCCGCACCGTCACCACGGCGATGAAGAGCGCGCCGCCCGCCACGTGTGCGCCGTGGAAGCCGGTGAGCGTGTAGAAGGTCGTTC
This sequence comes from Tepidiformaceae bacterium, assembly GCA_963664025.2. Lineage (GTDB taxonomy): Bacteria > Chloroflexota > Dehalococcoidia > Tepidiformales > Tepidiformaceae > UBA2991. Next base: position 1,439,926 of record OY760861.2, read on the forward strand.
CGTAGATCGTGTCGTCCGCGCGGAAGTGCAGCTGCGTGTAGTCGTACAGCTGCGCCACGAGGAAGACGACGCCCAGCGCCAGCGAGATGAAGAGGCCCCAGAGCATCCCCGACTGGTTCCCCTTCTGGATCTGCCAGACGGCCCACTGCATGGTGATCGAGCTGAGCACGAGGATGCCGGTCGAGATCGCCGGCAGCAGCACTTCCAGTTCGAGCTTCACGCCCTCCGCGATCTGCTGCGCCGAGAGCAGTTCCTCCGGCGGCCACGAGGGCGCGTCCGCGCGCGCGATGAAGTAGGCCGCGAACAGCCCCCCGAAGAACATCACCTCGGAGGCGAGGAACAAGATGAACCCGAGCATCGAGTTCGTCATGCCCTGCCGTTCCGCCGCGCCGTGAGCCGCCATGATCAGTGCCCCTCGCCGCCGTGCCGCGCGTCGAAGAGCGGGCGCTCGGAACGCACCGGCGGCAGGCTGTCGAAGTTGTAGTCCGGCGGCGGCGAGGTCGTCGCCCACTCAAGCGTGTTCGCCTCCCACGGATCGTCCGGCTGGTCCTGGGGCCGCATGAACGCCCACACGACCGCGATCAGGAACGGGATCATGCTCACCGCGATGAGGAAGGCCCCGCCCGTCGAGAGCATGTTCAGCGCTTCCCAGCCGGCGCTGTCCGCGTAGACCGCGATGCGCCGCGGCATCCCGTCGAGCCCCAGCAGGTGCATCGGGAAGAAGGCCACGTTGAAGCCGATGAACATGAGGGCGAAATGCATCTTCCCCAGTCCTTCGTGGAGCTTCCGCCCCCAGATCTTCGGGAACCAGTAGTAGATCCCGCCGAAGACCGCGAACACGGAGCCGCCGAAGAGCACGTAGTGGATGTGCGCCACCACGAAATAGGTGTCGTGCAGGGCGAAATCGACGGGCACGGCGGCGCTGAAGGTGCCGTTGATGCCGCCGATGAGGAACATGCTGACGAAGCCGATGGCGAACAGCATGGGCGTCGGGAACGAGATCGACCCGCCCCAGAGCGTCCCCAGCCAGTTGAAGATCTTGACCCCCGTGGGCACGCCGATCATGAAGGTCATGAAGCCGAAGAAGGGCAGCAGCACCGAGCCCGTGGTGAACATGTGGTGCGCCCACACGCTGAACCCCAGCCCGCCGATGCCGATCGTGGCGAACACGAACGCCTTGTAGCCGAAGAGCGGCTTGCGCGAGAACACGGGCAGGATCTCGGAGATGATGCCCATCCCCGGCAGGATCATGATGTAGACCGCCGGGTGCGAGTAGAACCAGAACACGTTCTGCCACAGCACCACGTTGCCGCCGCCGTTCGGGTCGAAGAACTGCCCGCCGTAGTTGCGGTCGATGAACAGCATCACCAGCGCCGCCGCCAGCACCGGCGTCGCCAGCAACTGCAGCAGCGCCGTCACCAGCATCGTCCAGCAGAAGATCGGCATCCGGAACATCGTCATGCCCGGCGCGCGCATCCGGAACATCGTCACGAGGAAGTTGGCCGCGCCGATGGTCGAGGACATGCCCAGCACGATCACCGCGATGATCCACATGTCCATGCCCACGCCCGTCTGCTGCGCGAGCGGGCTGTAGGCCGTCCAGCCCCCGTCCGCCGCGCCGCCATCGACGATGAAGCCGGCGAACATGAGGATGCCCGCGGGCGGCAGCATCCAGAAGGAAAGCGCGTTAATGCGCGGGAAGGCCATGTCCGCCGCCCCGATCTGCAGCGGCACCAGGTAGTTCCCGAAGCCCGCCCAGACGGGAATGATGAACAGGAAGAGCATCGCCGAGGCGTGCATCGTGAAGATCTGGTTGTAGGCGTCGTTCCCCACGAAGCTGTTGTCCGCCACCGCCAGCTGCGTCCGCACCAGCAGCGCGAGGACGCCCCCCACGGCGAAGAAGAAGAGCGTGAAGTACAGGTAGAGGATGCCCAGCCGCTTGTGGTCGACCGTCATGATCCAGTCGAGCACGGCCGGCCGGCGGTAGCCGCTCAGTTGCGGGACGGCGACGGTTGCCATCGGGCCTCCTCAGTCTCCCTGCTGCCCCGAGGCGGACACGCGCGCGCCCTCCCCGAGCTGGCGGGCGGCCTCATCGGCCACCCATGCGTCGAATTCGTCCCGCTCCACCACGCGCACGACGAAGCGCATGAGGGCGTGGTTCGTGCCGCAGAGCTCGGCGCACTGCGCGCGGAAATCGCCCGTCTCCCGCGCGGTCACGGTGAACGAGTTCTCCCGCCCGGGGATCAGGTCCAGCTTGTAGAGGAAATCGACCACGTAGAACGAGTGGATCACGTCGTTCGACTTCAGCCGGAACTCCACCGGCTCGTCCACCGGCATCACCAGCACGGGGTCGTTCTGGGGCGTGCCGATGACGGCGATCACGCCCTCCGCGTCCGGGTCCGTGTTCGTCCCCAGGTCGCTCAGGTCGTAGGCGAACTGCCACGAGAACTGGAAGCCCGTCACCTCGATCGTGAGGGCGTCATCCTCCGCCTTGTCGTCGATCTCGACGAGCGTGATCATCGAGACGGTGAAGAGGCCGATGACGATGAGGACGGGCACGGTCACCATCGCGATCTCGATCGCGCCGCCGCCGTGGAACTGCGGGGGAAGCTCGTCGTCCTTCCGCCGGTAGCGGATCATCGCGTAGACCAGCGCCGCCGCCACGAGCACGAAGATGACGATGGCGGCGATGAGCACGATCCAGAAGAGGTCGTTCATCTTGCGCGCTTCGTCGGTGATGCCGCCGGGCTGGATGGCCGCCGCCGTGCCCGTCGCCGCCAGCGCGAGCAGCGCAGCCGCGACGGTCGCGGCGAGCAGGCGCAGACGGCGGAAAAGCGGCGCGCGGCGCATCTCGCCTCCTCCTCGGCTCACCCTTGTGCGTGTCGCGCCGCGACGGCGCCTGGAATAGCGTCTCGCGGGAGATTGTGAATCGTGGCGCAAACCGATTTTGGTTGTACGCCGGGCGCTTCATGGTGTCAAATCGGGAACCCCGTTTCGGGCCTCCGCAAGCCGCTTCGGGGCGCCGCAGCTGCTTGAAGAGGGAAAAAGGGAGAAGCGGTCAGCGGGCCTGTAAGCCGGATTCTGTGCCTCCGGTGGGTTAGGCCGGAAGGCGGCGACCATCTTTCTGGGCGCCGCATCGCTGCGGCGCTCGCGCGGCCTACCCGGGAGTGCGAACGGGCCGGGCGCCCTCCTCCCCTATTCGGCCTTGCTCCGGGCGGGGTTTGCTCGGCTGCCCCGTTGCCGGGACACCGGTGCGCTCTTACCGCACCATTTCACCCTTACCCGCAGCACGCGGGCGGTATGTTTCTGTGCACTTTCCGTCGGCTCGCGCCGCCCAGGCGTTACCTGGCGCCCTTGCCCGGCGGAGTCCGGACTTTCCTCACCGGAACGCATGGCGCCCCGGCGCGGCCGCCCGGCCCGCTGACCGCCCTCCAGCGTACGGCGATGCCGCCTCCGGGGCCAGTACCGGGGCCAGCGCTACCCCCGCGCGCGGTCGAGCGCCTCGTTCGCGAGCGCGTCCGCCCGCTTGTTTCGCGCCCGCGGCACGTGCCCCACGGTGTACGGCCCCACCGCCTCCAGCGCTTCCACCAGCGCCGCGAACAGGGGCCGCAGGGCGGCGTTCTTCACCTTGTAGCGCCCCGCCAGCTGCTTCACGATCAACTCGCTGTCGAGCCGCAGGTCGATGCTCGTCGCGCCCAGATCGCGGGCCGCCCGCACCCCCGCGATGGCGGCGCGGTACTCGGCCACGTTGTTCGTCGTCCGCCCAATCGTCTCGCTCACGGACGCGAGTTCGCCGCCCTTCGCGTCCTGCACGCTCGCGCCGATGGAGGCGGGGCCGGGATTGCCGCGGCTCGCGCCGTCGGCGTACACGATCAGGCGCATCAGTGCCGCCTCAGCAGGCGCGCGTCCTCGCCGTCGACCTCGATGCGGTCGACCAGCTCGCGCAGGAGCGCCTGCCGCTCGTCGAGCGCGAGGCCGTCCCAGCGCGTCAGCAGCCGCGTGCGGGTCGCCTCGGCGCGCTCCTCGCGCTCGGCCTCGGAGCGCTCGGCGTCGAGGCGGGCGCGGGCCTCGTGCGCCTCGTGCTCCAGTTCGCGCTGCTCCCGCGCGATGCCCGCGCCGAGCGCCTTCATGCGCTCGATCGGGAGGGCGCCGCCCGCCGCCTCGCCCACCAGCGACTCCACCTGGCGCCGGTTCTGGCGCAGCCGCCCCTCGATGCGCTCGATCTCGCCCGCCACCTCATCCGCGTAGACCTCGGGGTCGCCCGCGCGGGGCAGGCGCGCGACGGCCCCGTTCGGCTCCGCCAGCAGTTCGCGCACGCGCGTCTCCAGTTCCGCCTCGCGCTGCGTGTTGTAGGTGCAGGTGTTCTGGTTCGTGCGGCTCTCGCACTGGTAGTAGCGGTAGGTGGCGTTCTTCTGCTCGCCCGATCGGGTCTTCCAGCGCCGGCGGCGGCTGACCCCGATCATGTGGTTGCCGCAGCGCCCGCAGAACACGAGCCCGCTCAGCAGGAAGGGATGCAGCGACCGTCCCGTGCCCCCGCGCCGCCGCTTCGCCATGCGCTCCTGCACCTTGCGGAAGTCGGAAGGGCTCACGAGGGCGCGGTGGCTGTCGGGGATGCGCACGCCGAAGCGCGCGTACGTCCCCAGGTAGGCGCGGTTCCGCAGGATGTCGCGCACGCTCACCATGCTCCAGCGCCCGCCCCGGCGCGTGGCGATGCCCTCCTCGTTGAGCCGCCCCGCGATGCGCCGGATGCCGAGGTCCTCCTCCAGGTAGAGGCGGAAGATGTACTGCACGACCACGGCCTCGTCGGGCACGATCTCCAGCCGCCGCCCCGCGCCCACGCAGTAGCCGTAGGGCGGACGCCCCAGCGCCTCGCCGCGCACGGCCCGCCGCCGCATCGCCGCGCGCACGCGCTCGGAGACGGGCCCGCCTCCCTTGCGCCCGTCCCACTGCTCCACGATCGCATGGGCCGCCTCGTGGCCGCTCTCGGCGTCGTAGACGGTCGCGCCCGCCGCCTCGATCGTGAGCATCTTGAGGGCCGCGCGCGCGAGATCGCCGCCCAGCGCGCCCAGCCCGTCGACCACCGCCACCACGAAGCCGTGGTCGCCGCGCTCGATGAAGCCCAGCATCTGGCGGAAGCCGCTCGCCGCCTCGTCCGCGTCCTTCGTATCGACGAACGTGGCCGCCACCTGGTAGCCGTGCTCCTGGCAGAAGGCGAGGAAGCGCTCCGTCTGCTCGTTCACGGAGCGCTCCGCCCCGTCCGCCCGCGCGCCCTCGACGAAGTAGCCGATGGCCTTCATCGCGTCAGCCCCGTGAGGATGCGTTCGCAGTTGGGGCAGAGGGCGGGGGTCTCGGGGTCGAGCGCGCGCTTCCGCGCCGCGGGAGGCACGCTCACGCGGCAGCCGGTGCAGGTGTTCCCCTCCATCTGCGCGACGGCCACGCCGTTCTTGCGCCGCCGCAGGTCCTCGTACTGCGCGATCAGCGCGGGTGTGAGCCGCCCCGCGCAGTCGTCCCGCGCCGCGCTCGTGGCCGCGAGTTCGCCTTCGAGCCGCGCGATCGCGCCGCCCAGCCGCTCGCGCTTCTCCTCCGCGGCCGCCTCCTCGCGGGCGAGCGCGGCCCGCGCCTCCTCCCGCGCCGCCTCCGCCGCCTCCAGCTTGTCGAGCAGTTCGAGCTCGGTGTCCTCCACGCCGGAGAGCCGCGTTCGCAGGGAGGCGACCTCCTGCTGGATGCCCGCGAGCTCCTTGGGCAGCCCCACGGAACCGTCGTAGAGGCGCGCCTCCTCGCGCTCGATACGCGACACGAGGGCGTCGATCTCGTTTTCGAGGCGGCGCTGGTCCCGTTCCAGCGCGGCGCAGCGCTCCTCCGTCCCGGAGGCGGCGGCGCGGGCCGCCTCCAGCGCGTCATCGTCGCCGAGTTCGGCGCGCGCGCCGTCCAGGTCGCCGTTCAGACGGGCGAGCGCGTCGTCGTGTTCCTGCAGCGAGAGAAGGTCCAGGACCTGTGGCATGGGGGCTAACCGTAGCGACAAGCGTAGGCGGCGGCGGCGGGTCCGTAAACGCCGCGGCGTCGCTCGCGCCCGGCCCCGGCCCGAATCTGTCCCGCGCCCGCGCCCTTATGTTCTCCCGGGACGGCCCCCGGGAGCACTGCCGGAGCGGCGCTATGCGGCGCTATACTGACCCTTGGCGTCGCGGTCCCGCGCGCGGCGCAGGAGGGCTCCGGTGGAACTCCCGCCCCTCACGTTCAACGTTTCCCGGCTGCTCGCCGACGGTCCCGGCGCCTCCCGCGTCCACCGGCTGGACGCGTCCGGCGCGCTGCGCGGCGGCAAGGTCGAGTTGGTCCGCATCGGCGACGGCGCCCTCGTGCGCGCCTCGCTGGAGGTCACGCTGGAGGCGGAGTGCGCGCGCTGCCTCGCGCCCCTCGCCCTGCCCACGCCCATCGCCTTCGACGAGGTCTACGAGCAGCGCTACGACGTGAGCAGCGGCGCCCGCCTGGAGGACGACGGCGAGGAGGACCCCGAGGCGTTCGCCATCTCCCGCAGCCACCTGATCGACATTACGGAGGGCGTGCGGCAGTATTGTGAAGCGGTCGCGCCCATGCAGCCGCTCTGTTCCGCGGACTGCCGGGGCTTCTGCCCGAACTGCGGAATCAACCGAAACACGGGCGCATGCGCCTGTGAGCCCGCAGCCGGCGACCCCCGATGGGCGGCGCTGGCCGCGCTGAAAGAGAGCGAGCACTGACTCGCGCGCCGGAACTGACTGGATTGCCATGAACGAGAAGGCCGCGAGCGACACAACCCGCCGGGAGCCAGCCCATGCCGCCCCTTCCCAAGCGCAAGTACCCCCGCACCCGCCAGCGCAAGCGCCGCGGGCACCATCGCCTGCGCGTCCCCCACGTCGTCACGTGCGGCCAGTGCCGCGCGCCGCGGCTCGCCCACCAGACGTGCCCGGTGTGCGGGACCTACCGCGGTCGCGAGGTGCTGCGCATTCCCGACCCCGACCTGGACGGGTAGCGCCCACGTCCGCCGAGGCTTTCCTCGCGCTGCGCGAGAGCGCCCAGGGCCGCCGCGCCTTCGTCTTCCCCGGACAGGGCGCGCAGGTCGTCGGCATGGGCAAGGACCTCTGCGACGAGTTCCCCGCCGCCCGCGACCTCTTCGACCGCGCCGACGAGATCCTCGGCCTCCCCCTCTCGCGCATCTGCTTCGAGGGGCCGGAGGAGGAGTTGCAGCAGACCCAGAACACGCAGCCCGCGATCGCCGTCACCAGCCTCGCCCTCCTGCGCGTCGCCACCGACCTGAATCCCGACCTGCTCGAACGCCCCGCCTTCGTGGCGGGCCACTCGCTGGGCGAATACCCCGCCCTCGTGGCCGCGGGCGCCCTCGGCTTCGACGACGCCATCCGCCTCCTGCGCACGCGCGGCGAGCTGATGGCCGCCGCGGGCAAGGCGCGCCCCGGCACGATGGCCGCCGTCATCGGCCTCGACGTGAGCGAGTGCGAGGACGTCTGCCGCGAGTCCGGCGCGGAGATCTGCACCGTCAACGCCCCCGGCCAGATCGTCATCGGCGGCCCCCGCGATTCCGTCGTGCGCGCCCTCGACTACGCCCAGGCGCGCGGCGCGAAGAAGGTCATCCCCCTGAGCGTGAGCGGGGCCTTCCACAGCTCCCTCATGCGCTCCGCCGCCGAGGGCATGGTCAACCCCGTCGCCACCACCACCTTCAGCGACCTCCAGGTGCCCGTCGTGGCGAACTGCACGGCCACCGCCATCGAGGACGTGACGACCGTGCGCAACGAGCTCGTCGACCAGGTCCACCGGCCCGTGCAGTGGGCGCGCACCGTCGAGTTCCTCGGCGAGCAGGGCGTCGATACGTTCATCGAGTTCGGCCCCGGGCGCGTGCTCAGCGGCATCATCAAGCGGATGCTGCGCGGCTCCACCTGCATCACCGTCAACAGCGCCGAGTCCGTCCGCGTCGAGCTGTAGCCGTGGCCGAGCTTGAGGGACGCCGCGCACTCGTGACGGGCGGCTCGCGCGGCATCGGGCGCGCCATCTGCCTCGAACTCGCCCGCGCCGGAGCCGCCGTCGCCGTCAACTACAACGCCAGCGAGGACGCCGCCCGCGAGGTCGTCGCCGCCATCGAGGCGGACGGCGGTACCGCCGCCGCTCTCCCCGGCGACGTCGCCGAGAGCGACCAGGCCGCCGCCCTCGTCAAGGCCGCCGCGTCCGAACTGGGCGGACTCGACATCCTCGTGAACAACGCCGGCATCACCCGCGACGGTCTCCTCATGCGCATGTCGGAGGACGACTGGGACGCCGTCCAGCGCACCAACCTGCGCGGCGTCTTCGCCGTCACCAAGGCGTCGCTGCGTCAGCTGCTGCGCTCGGAGGCGGGCCGCGTCATCAACGTCACCAGCGTCGTCGGCGTCATGGGCAACGCGGGCCAGGTGAACTACGCCGCTTCGAAGGCGGGCCTGATCGGCTTCACCCGCTCGCTCGCGCGCGAGGTCGCCTCCCGCGGCGTTACCGTGAACGCCATCGCCCCCGGCTTCATCGAGACCGACATCACGGCCCCCCTCACGGAGGAGCAGCGCGAGGCCGTGCGCGTCCAGGTGCCGCTCGACCGCTTCGCCGACCCCGGGGAAGTCGCGCCCCTCGCGCGCTTCCTCGCGGGGCCGGGCGCTTCCTACATCACCGGCCAGTGCATCCACGTCGACGGCGGCATGGTGATGGCGTGAGCGATCACGTCCTGCGCCGCGCGCGCTGCCTCGTCATCGAGGCGCTCTACGAAGCGGAGACCTCCGGCCACGACGCCGAGAGCGCCTACGACCGCCGCCTGGACGAGGTGGCCGGCGAGGACGGCGAGGTGGCGGGCAAGCGCCCCGCCGCCTTCGGGCGGCGCATCCTGCGCGGCGTGCTCGATTCGCGCGACGACCTCGACCGCCGCCTCCAGCCCGTGGCCCCCCGCCACCCGCTCGCGACGCTGCCCGCGGTGGAGCGCATCATCCTCAGACTTGCGCTCTGGGAACTCCTTCACGATAATTCGGCGCCGGTCGGAGCAGTCGTGAACGAGGCCGTCGAGCTTGCCCATCGCTATGGGAGTGAGACCTCAGCCGGATTCGTGAACGGCGTCTTGCGAACGGTCAGCAGGGAGATCAGCGCCGCCCGCGCCGAGGAGCCGGGCGAGACGCCCACAACAACCCCCCAGGAGTCGTAGGGTGGCATCTATCTTTGAGCGTGTCCGAGCCATCGTTGTCGAACAGTTGGGCGCCGACGAGAGCGATGTCGTCCCCACGGCCTCCTTCGTCGATGACCTCGAGGCCGATTCCCTCGATCTGGTCGAGTTGATCATGTCGCTGGAGGAGGAATTCTCCGGCGACGTGCAGCTGGAGATCAGCGACGAAGACGCCGAAAAGATCGTTACCGTGCAGGACGCGGTAGACTATCTCCAAGACCACGGCATCGAGGACGGCGAGTAAGCCTCCCCGTCCCGCGCCGCTCTGGAGCGTCAGTCTTGGAAATCCTGGGCGTCGGTTACCAGGAAATCCTGCTCGTGGCGGCCCTCATCGTCATCGTCGTGGGCCCCCGCCGCTTGCCCGAAATGGCCTGGTACCTCGGCCGCGGCGTCAAGAAGCTCCAGCGCTACGCGCGCGTCGTGCGCGACGAGTTCAGCGAGGAGTTCACCTACCTCAACGAAGAGATGGAGGCCGTCCGCGCCGACATGCAGGAGGTCCGCACCACGGTCCGCGAGGTGCAGGATGAACTCTCCGAGGTGCGCGGCGAGGTGGACGAGGTCACGTCCGAGGCCGTCGGGGAGCTGGGCGAGGTGCGCGCCGGCGTCGAACGGAGCGTGGGCGCGGCGGACGCCGAAGCGGATTCGCAGGAGGCCGCCCCCGCGAGCGCGAACGGCGCGGGCGCTGAGGCGGGCGCCGCGGGCGTGAACGGAGCCGAGCCCGTCAGGGGCGTCCCGGCCCTTCCTACATGCCGCCCATCGCCACGGGCGGCGTGCGCGCCGTCCCGTCCGCGCCCGAACCCGCGGCCAGCGAGGCCGAGGCGGAGGACGAGGCCGGGGCCGAGCCTGAGAAGCCGCTCGTCTTCTAGTGCATGGTCAGTGACAGCGCCGTCGTCAACCCCGGCGAGGGGCCCGAGGAGCCCATCGAGCAGCGCGACGGCTCCGATCTCACGATCATCGAGCACCTCGTCGAGCTGCGGAACCGCTTCATGGTCGCCGCCGCCGCCCTCCTCGTGGGGGTGATCGCGGTCCTCTTCTTCACCTGGGATCCCCCCGAATCCCTGCCCAACACCTTCGACATCCTGCTCGCCCCCGCCCGCGACCGCATCGACGTGACCCTGCCGCTGGTCCAGGAAGTGACCGCCTACGAGGTCCACGCGCGCAACCCCGACCCCAGCAAGGTGCCCGCCGATGCGGTCTTCCGCGGCGACGGCCCCAAGGGCCTCGGCCTCCAGGACGGCGAAATCGAGGACATCCTGCACGAGGCCCTGCGCCGCGCCTCGCGGGGGCTCAGCACGCCCGAGGTGCCCTACGGCGACCTCGCCGACATCATCACCGTGCAGGACGCGGTCGATTACCTGGGGAGCAAGAGCGAGGAGAACTTCCGCCTCGCCTCCTTCTCCCCCACCGACCGCATCTCCGCCATCTTCAAGATCGCCATCTACGGCGGCCTGCTGCTCGCCCTGCCCGTCATCATCTACGAGGCGCTCGCCTTCATCGTGCCCGGCCTCACGCGCGGGGAGCGGCGCGTCCTCCTGCTGGGCGTCTTCGGCTGCGCCTTCTTCATGCTCGCGGGCATGGCCTTCGCCTACTACATCGTGCTCCCCCGCGCCCTCGACTTCCTCCTCAACGTGGCCGCCGAGAACGTCGAGAACGTGACCGGCATCCACGAGTACATCAGCTTCGTCACGCGCATCATTCTCTGGGTGGGCATCGCCTACCAGCTGCCGATGGTGCTCGCCATCGCCGCCCGCGTCGGCCTCGTGACGGCGGGCCAGTTGCTGCGCTTCTGGCGCTACGCGATCGTGCTCGTGTTCCTGCTGGCCGCCATCGCCACGCCCACGCCCGATCCCCTCACGCAATCGGTCGTGGCCGTTCCCCTGCTCGGCCTCTACTTCCTCGGCGTATTCTTCGCCCGCATCCTCTACACGCCGCGCGGCGTACCGGACCCCGAACCCGAATCCGCGGAGGCCCCCGCATGACCGTCGCCCAGGAAGCCGAGCAGCTCTACGCCGAGGTGCGCTCCTGCCAGCGCTGCGCCCTCGCGCGCACGCGCACGCTCGCCGTCCCCGGCGAGGGGCCGCTCGACGCCGAGGTGATGTTCATCGGCGAGGCCCCGGGCGTGAACGAGGACCGCCAGGGCCGCCCCTTCGTGGGCCAGGCCGGGGCCTTCCTCGAAGAACTCCTGTCGGAAGCGGGGCTCACGCGCCCCGAGGTCTACATCTGCAACGTGCTCAAGTGCCGCCCGCCCGGCAACCGCGATCCCCTGCCGGACGAGATCGAGGCCTGCGGCGACTACCTCGGCGCCCAGATCCGCCTCATCGATCCGCTCCTCATCGTCACGCTGGGGCGCTACTCGATGGCGCGCTTCTTCCCCAACCAGGCGATCTCGCGCATCCACGGCAAGCCGCGCGAGGCGGGCGGCCGTATCCTCGTGCCCATGTACCACCCCGCCGCCGCCCTCCACCAGCAGCGCCTGCGCGGCGTCATCATCGACGACTTCCGCACGCTCCCCGAGCTGCTCGAACGCGCCCGCGCCAACCGCGCCAGCGGGGCCGAATCCGCCGCCGCCGAGGACGAACCGCCCGCCAAGCAGATGTCGCTCTTCGAGTAGCCCATGACGAATACGCGGACGAACGCCACCCTGCGCGTCATCCCCCTCGGCGGTCTCGGCGAGATCGGGCGCAACATGATGCTCTTCGAGTACGGCGACGACATCATCGCCGTCGACGTCGGCCTCATGTTCCCCGAGGAGGAGATGCTCGGCGTCGACCTCGTCATCCCCGACTTCTCCTACCTGCACGCCAACGCGGAGAAGCTGCGCGCCGTCTTCCTCACGCACGGCCACGAGGACCACGTGGGCGCCCTGCCCTACTTCTGCCGTGACTTCAGCGTCCCCATCTACGGCACGCGGCTCACGCAGGGGCTCGTGCGCGTGAAGCTGCGGGAGCACAAGCTCCCCCTCGAGCCGCTGCACGAGGTCCAGCCGGGCGAGAGCGTGAAGGCGGGCGCCTTCGAGGTCGAGTTCTTCCCCGTCGCCCACAGCATCCCCGACGCCTGCGGCCTCATCATCCGCACGCCCCTCGGGACCCTCGTCCACACGGGCGACTTCAAGCTGGACCACACGCCCGTGATGGACCAGCACACCGACCTCACCCGCCTCGGGCAGATCGGGGGCGAGGGCTGCCTGCTGCTGCTGGCCGACTCCACCTACGCCGAGGTCGAGGGCCACACCCCCAGCGAGCAGCTCGTGGGCGATTCCCTCCGCACCATCATGGTGAACGCCGGCGGGCGCGTCATCGTCGCCACCTTCGCCTCCCTCATCTCGCGCATCCAGCAGGTGGTCGATGCCGCCGTCTTCACGGAGCGCAAGGTGTTCGTCACGGGCCGCTCGATGATCAACAACGTGGCCATGGCCCGCGAACTCGGCTACCTCGACGCGCCGGAGGGCACGATCGTGGGCGTGGAGGAGATGCGCAAGACGCCGTCCTCGCGTCTCGCCATCGTCACCACCGGCAGCCAGGGCGAGCCCACGAGCGCCCTCACGCGCATCGCCAACGGCACCCACCGCCACATCACCGTCGCCGAGGGCGATACCGTCGTCCTCTCCGCCAACGCCATCCCCGGCAACGAGCAGGCCGTCGCCCGCAACGTCGATAACCTCTTCCGGCAGGGCGCGCGCGTCCTCTACAACCGCGTCGAGAACGTGCACGTGCGCGGCCACGCCAGCCAGGACGAGCTCAAGATCATCCAGAGCATCCTCCAGCCCGAGTACTTCGTGCCCATCCACGGCGAGTACCGCCACCTCGTGACCCACGCCCGCCTCGCCGAGCGCGTGGGCGTGCCCGAGGGCAACGCCTTCGTCCTCACCGACGGCGACGTGCTGGAGATCGACGACGAGGAGGCGCGCCTCGCGGGCCGCGTGGACGCCAGCTACGTCTACATCGACGGCCTCGGCATCGGCGACGTGAACGAGTACATCCTGCGCGACCGCGCCCACCTCTCGACCGACGGCGTGCTCGTCGTCATCGTCGCCGTCGATGCGCAGACGGGCCGCATGGTGCGTCCCGCCGAGGTGCTCTCGCGCGGATTCGTGGACAGCGAGGAGCACGCCGCCCTGCTCGACCGCGCCGCGCGCGTGGCCGAGGGCGCGCTCGAAGGGCGCGAGCACGCCGCCCCCGCGGGCGAGGTCAACGCGCGCCTGAAAGACGCGTTGAGCAAGTTCCTGTACGATGAGACGAGACGACGGCCGATGGTGCTGCCCGTCACGGTCGAGGTGTAGTCGAGAACCCTCGCACCGGGGCCGCGCCGGCGGGGGAGTTCGTCCGCGCAGGAGACCCGTCCCATGACGGCTCGTTCGCGAGCCCGGGCGCAGTCCGGGCCCACGCAGGCAGGCCTCCGGCTTGCCCTTCCCCAGTCCCGACTCTTCCGCGTCCAGATCGCCGCGGTCGCGCTCCTGGCGGCGGCCGTCGCGGCCCTCCCCTGGTTCATCGACGTCGGCGCTGTCGCCGCGGACGTCCGCACCTGGCTGCTCGAAACCTTCGCCCTCGGCCTCGGCGTCATCGCCGCCGTGCTGGCGGCGTGGGGCGTCGCCCGCTGGCGCCGCGAGCGCGATGGGCGCTGGCTGTTCTGGCGGCGCGTCATCGGCTCCGCCTTCCTCGGGCTGTTCGCCTGGGGCGCCTTCGGCCTCAACTCCGCCAGCTGGACGCTCGCGGGCGTCGACTTCGGCGAGGTCACGCTGGGCGGCGACATCGGCCACGCCCTCGTGAGCGGCTGGGCGGGCATGCTCGTCTGGGTCGCCTCGCTCGCGCTCACCCTCGCGCTGCTCGCGCCCCGCCACTCGCTGGCGGCGCTGCGCGCCGCGCGCCGCGGGCTCGCCCACGCCTGGGCCGAGCGCTGGCCCCACCAGGCGCTGGCCGCCCTCGGACGCGCCCTCGGGGCCGTCTTCGCCGCCGCCGCGCGCGTCTGGCGGCGCCGCCGCGAGCGCGCCGAGGTTCCCGTCATCGGCGGCCCCGCCTGGAAGTCCGCCGGACCCGGCCCCGCCGTCGCCTTCGAGACCTCGCCCATCGTCTTCCGCCCCCGCGTCGAGCCCGGCGCTCCCCACGCCGACGCCGTCGCCGCGCCCGCTCCCTCCGCCCAGTTCGAGGACGAGACGGCGGACGAGCCCGAGCCGGAGGACTCCTTCGGGGAAGACCCCGAAGACCCGCGGGACATGGATGGCGACGGCGAGGACGATCCCCAGCAGCTCGCCTTCCAGGAGAAGAGCGGCTGGCAGCTCCCGCCCATCGAGCTCCTGCAGGAGCCCAGGCCCAGCCGCGACCACAAGCACGACAACGCCGCCCGCGCCCAGCTCATCGTCGATACGCTCGCCAGCTTCGGCGTCGACGCCTCCGTCGTCGAGATCAACGAGGGCCCGGCGGTCACCCAGTTCGGCGTCGAGCCCGGCTGGGAGGTCAAGTACAAGGAGGCGGCCGTCAAGGACGCCGGCGGCAAGGCCGTCATGGGCGACGACGGCCGCCCGCTGAAGGAGCGCATCGAGACGGGGCGCACGCGCGTGCGCGTCAACAAGATCACCGCCCTCCAGAGCGACCTCGCGCTCGCGCTCGCCGCGCCCAGCCTGCGCATCGAGGCGCCCGTGCCCGGACGCGCCATCGTCGGCATCGAGGTGCCCAACGAGAGCGCCACGGTCGTGACCCTGCGCACGGGCATGGAGAGTTCGCAGTACCGCGAGATGAGCCGCAAGTCGAAGCTCGCCATCGCCCTCGGCCAGGGCGTCTCCGGCCAGCCCATCGTCGCCAACCTCGCGAAGATGCCCCACCTCCTCATCGCGGGCGCGACCGGCAGCGGCAAGAGCGTCTGCCTCAACGCCATCGTCACCAACATCATCACCAACGCCACGCCCGACGAGGTGCGCTTCATCATGATCGACCCCAAGCGGGTCGAGATGACGACCTACGGGCGCCTCCCCCATCTCGCCTTCAGCGAGGTCATCGTCGATCTGGACAAGGTGGTGGGCACGCTCCAGGCGGTCGTCGCCGAGATGGAGGCGCGCTACCGCAAGTTCTCCGAGATCGGCGTGCGCAACATCGAGGCCTACAACCGCCATGCGCGCGTGCTCAAGAAGCTCCCCTACTGGGTGCTCATCATCGACGAGCTGGCCGACCTCATGATGGTCGCGCCCTTCGAGGTCGAGAAGCTGCTCTGCCGCCTGGCCCAGCTGGCGCGCGCGACCGGCATCCATCTCGTCGTCGCCACCCAGCGCCCCTCCGTCGATGTCGTGACGGGGCTGATCAAGGCGAACTTCCCCACGCGCATCGCCTTCGCCGTCACCTCCATCACCGACTCGCGCACCATCCTCGACATGGGCGGCGCGGAGAAGCTGCTGGGCCAGGGCGACATGCTCTACCTGCCCACCGACGCGGGGAAGCCGAAGCGCATCCAGGGCGTCTACGTCTCCGACGCCGAGGTCGAGCGCCTCGTCGAGTTCTGGGCGGATGAGCGCTTCCACGCCCTTCGCCCCGAAACGTCCGACGACCTGCTCGAAGAGGCGCTCGTCGCGCAGAACGGCGGCGACGACGACATCGAGGTCGAGGAGGAAGACCCCCTGCTCGACGACGCGCGCGACCTCGCCGCCCGCCACAAGCGCCTCTCGCCCTCGCTCCTCCAGCGCCGCCTGAACGTGGGCTACCTGAAGGCCGAGCGTCTCATCGCGGCCCTCGAACGCGAGGGCGTGCTCGGCCCGCGCCTCGAAGGCGAGTCCCGCGAGGTGCTCGCCGCCGCCGCCGACGGGGACGCCTGATACACTCGGGGCTTGCTACACTCTCAGGCATGACTCTGCGCGGACTGCTTCGTCGTGACGGCCCCGGGGACCGCCCCAGGGAGGAGCGGCTTGAGCGCTGCCTCGCCTGCGACGCCCGCCTGGCGGGCTCGGGCGCCTACCGGCGCCACCGCGTCTGCCACGCCTGCGGCCATCACTACCACCTCGACGCCCGCGAGCGCGTCGCCAGCGTCCTCGACCCCGGCAGCTTCCGCGAGACGGACCGCAGCGTCACCGCGCTCGACCCCATCCAGTTCCGCGAGCGCCAGCCCTACCGCCGCCGCGTGCTGGAGGCGCAGCGGCGCACGGGCCTCGCCGAGGCCGCCCTCACCGGCACGGGCACGCTCTACGGGCGCGAGGTCGTCATCGCCGCGCTCGATTTCAGCTTCCTCGGCGGCTCCATCGGCGTGGCCAGCGGCGAGCGCCTCGCGCGCGCCTTCGAGCGGGCCGCGCGCCGCGGGCTGGCCGTCGTCACCGTGCTCTCCACCTCCGGCGTGCGCATGCGCGAGGGCCTGCTCGCGCTCATGCAGCTGCCCCGCCTCGCCACCGCCCACCAGAAGCTCGCCGAAAAGGGCCTGCCCCACGTGACCCTGCTCTCCGACCCCTCCACGGGCTCCGCCTTCGCCGGTCTCGCCAACCTCGCCGACTTCATCATCGCCGAGCCCGACGCCCTCGTGGGCTACTCCGCCCTGCGCCAGATGCGCGAAGGCGCCGGCGAGGAGCTTCCCGAGGACGCGCACACCTCCGAGTCGCACCTGCGCCGCGGCCTCATCGACGCGATCGTGAAGCGCGAGGACCTGCGCCCCTCCCTCGGCCTCCTCATCGACCTGCTCATGAGCAACTACGAGCTCCGGCCCCTGGGCCGCCCCGAGCGCGAGCCGCGCGAGTACTCGCGCCTCGAGGCCTGGCGGCAGGTCCAGCTCTCGCGCCACGAGAACCGCCCCACGACCCCCGACCTCATCCGCCGCATAACCACCACCTTCGTCGAGATCCACGGCGACCGCGGCGGCGAGGACGACCCCTCCATCAGCGCCGGCGTCGCCCTGCTCGGCGGCGAGGCGGTGATGCTCGTCGGCCAGAACCGCCTGCGCGGGCTCGCCGGGCCGGGGACGATCGGGCCGTCCGGCTTCAACAAGGCGCGCCGCGCCATGCGCCTCGCGCGCAAGTTCCGCCTGCCCCTCATCACCCTGCTCGATTCCGCCGGCGCCCGCCCCGACCTCGCCGCCGAGGAGGCCGGTCTGGGCGACGCCATCGCCCGCTGCATGCGCGAGATGCTGCGCGCCACTTCGCCCACCCTCGCCGTCATCACCGGCGAAGGCGCCTCCGAGGCCGCCGTCGCCATGGCCGTCGCCGACCGCGTGCTCATGCTGGAGAACGCCGTCTACGAGGTCGTCTCGCCCGAGGACGCCGCCCGCCGCCTCTACGGCGAGGCCGAGCGCGCCGACGAGGTCGCCGAGCGCCTGCGGCTCACCTCGCACGACTGCCTCCGCCTCGGCATCGTCGATACGATCGTGCCGGAGCCCGGGGAGGGCGCCCATACGAACCACGACGAGGCCGCCCTGCTCCTCCGCCGCTTCCTCGTGCGCGCGCTCACGGCCATCCAGCGGGAGCGCCCGCGCCGCCGCCTGAACCGCCGCCACGACCGCTACCGCAACACGGGCGAGACGCACGCCTGGCTGCGCGGGCGCATCGAGCGCCGCGTCGCCGATCTGAGCGACCGCTTCAGCGAGTGGCGGCGGCGCATGGGCCGCCATCCCCGCCGCGCCCCCCGCCTCGCCGAGACCCCCGCCGACCCCGAGATCATGCGCTAGCCTGGGCCGGATCCGGCCGCCTGGAAGAGAAGAAGCGGAAGCGCCGGAAGCTACGCCCGGCGGCGCACCGGCTCGTCGGCGCTGTCCATCGCGCCCGGCAGCACCGTGCGCCGCGCCGGGGCCGACGGCTCCTGGCAGGCCCGCACGAACACGCTGTCCACGCTGTCGATGATGCCGTGCTCGCGCGCCTCGTCGCGCACGTAGGCGACCGTCGTCGAGATCGCCGCCTCGAACCCCGGCCACTCGTGGCAGCGCAGCACGCGCAGGTGCCGCGTCGATTCGTTCCACTCCACGATCAGCCGCGGGCTCGTCGAGGGACCCGCGCTGAAGCGCGTGTACCCGCCCAGGTACTCCTTCGTCAGGTAGAGGCCCTTGGCCGAGGGGTCGATCGAGGCTCGTTGGAGCGAATCCCAGCTCTCGCCAAGGGCGAGAAGCAGTCTGAAGGCGACGTCGCTGGTCTCTGCTCGCATCAAGCTCTCCTTGCGATTGCCAAGGCCGCCGACGCGAGACGCGGTCGACACCCCACCGCCTTCCAGTGTACGCCCGCCCGCGACGCCGCGCCACGCCCCCGCCCGCGACCGTGAGCGGCGGGCCTGCTACGATCCGTCCCCGCGTGGGGCTGTAGCTCAATTGGGAGAGCGTTTGACTGGCAGTCAAAAGGTAGGGGGTTCGAATCCCCCCAGCTCCACCACCCCCCGCGTCTTCCCAGGAGCCAACAGCCAAGAGCCGCCGCGCGGCTACCGGGCCGCGCGCAGCACGCGGAAGATGGTGCGCCGCGAGAGCCCGAAGCGCGACGCCAGCTCATCGACCGACAACTGCTGTTCCCGCGCGAGCCGCACGATCGTCGCGTCGCGGCCCGTGCGCAGCATGGCGGGCGCGCCCCCCGGCTCCTCGTAGCGGCAGCGCGGCAGCGGACAGCGCAGGCAGGAGGGGTAGAGGTCGCAGCCGGTATCGCGGTAGCTCGTGTTCTCCGGCAGCGCGTCGCTGCGCGGCCTGCGGATGGGGGGCTCGTCCAAGGGCCTGCCTCCAGCGGTCAGGCCCCAGAATAGAACTCACGTTCTGGTACGTCACCGCCCGGATGGCAGTGGGGGATGGGCGTGTTCCTCGGCCAGCGGCGGCTGGGCGCGGGTGGCCGGCGGCGGATGTGAGGTAGAAGCGAGTATGAGGTATTGTGAGGTACGTGACGCCCGCGGGGCGAGCGCGAGGGCTCCTCAGGCCGGTAGCGAGGTGCGGGATTGAGCGGAGCTGACGCGCGAGACCGGGAGATCGAGGCGCTGCGGGAGCGGCTGGCGACGGTGCGCGAGGCGAGCCTGCGCATGCACGACAGCCTCGACTTCGACGCGGTGCTGCAGGGAGTGCTGGATTCGGCGCAGGCGCTCACGGGAGCGCGCTACGGGGTGCTCACGCTGAACGACGAGGCGGGCGCCGTGCGCGACTTCCTCTCGGCGGGATTCACGGAGGAGGAGTCGCGGCGGCTGTGGCGGACGGAGGACGGGCCGCGCCTGTTCGAGTACCTGAGCAAGCTGGAGCACCCGCTGCGGCTGCGCGACTACCACGGCTACATGCAGTCGCTGGGGATGCCCGCGTTCCACCCGCCGATGGCGGTGAGCGCGTCCCTCTCCTTCCTCTCCGCGCCCATCCGCCACCGCGGCAAGGCGGTCGCCAACTTCTTCCTGGCGGAGAAGGAGGACGGGCGGGAGTTCACCGGGGAGGATGAGCAGACGCTCGTCATGTTCGCCTCGCAGGCCTCCGCGATCATCGCCAGCACGCGCCGCTACCGCGACGAGCAGAAGGCGCGGGCCGACCTGGAGGCGCTGATCGAGACCTCCCCCGTGGGCGTGGTCGTGTTCGACGCGAAGACGGGCGCGCTGACGTCGGTCAACCGCGAATCGCTGCGCATCGTGGATGACCTGCTGGAGCCCGGCAGCGGCCCCGCGGAAGCGCTCCGCGAGGTCACCGTGCGCCGCGAGGACGGGCGCGAGTTCGCCCTCGCGGGGATGTCGATGGCGGAGGCGCTGAGCGCCGGGGAGACCGTGCGCGGCGAGGAGATCCTGCTCCAGGCGCCCAGTGGGCGGCGCGTCACCGCGCTCATGAACGCGACCCCCATCGGCGACGGCGACGGCGACGTGGAGACCTACGTGGTGACGCTGCAGGACCTCTCGCCGCAGCGGGAGCTGGAGCGGATGCGGACGGAGTTTCTGGCGATGGTGAGCCACGAACTGCGCGCGCCGCTGACCTCGGTGAAGGGCGCGATCACGACCCTGCTGGACCCGCCCGGCGCGCTCAGCGCGAGCGAGATGCGGCAGTTCCACGCCATCGTCAACGCGCAGGTGGATCGCATGCAGGGGCTCATCACCGACCTGCTGGACGTGGCCCGCATCGAGACCGGCACGCTCGCCGTCTCGCCCGAACCCACGGACGCGGCCTTCCTCCTGAACGAGGCGCGCAAGGCGTTCATCGAGGGCGGAGGGCGGCACACGATCACCCTCGCGATCGCGGACGGCCTGCCCTGGGTGCTGGCGGACCGGCGGCGGATCGCGCAGACGCTGGGGAACCTGCTCGCCAACGCCGCGCAGCACTCGCCCGAATCGGAGCCGATCGAGATGACGGCCGGGGCGGAGGGCGTCTACGTGAAGGTGTCGGTCTCGGACAAGGGCCGCGGCATCCCCGGCGACAGCCTGCCCGGCCTCTTCCGCAAGTACTCGCGTCTCGACGCCGGGGAGCAGGGCGAGGCGACGGGGCTGGGGCTCGCGATCAGCAAGGGCATCGTGGAAGCCCACGGCGGGCGCATCCAGGCGGAGAGCGGCGGCCCCGGGCGGGGCGCGCGCTTCACCTTCTCGATCCCGGCCGCGGAGGAGGGCTCCTACGCCATGCCCACGCCCGCGATCCCGCAGCGGCCCACGCGGCGCTCGGCGCGGCGCCTCGCGCGCGTGCTCGCCGTGGACGCCGACCCCCAGGCCCTGCGCTACGTGCGCGAGGCGCTCACGCGCGCGGGCTGCGAGGCGATCGTGACCGGCGACCCGCGGGAGGTCCTGCGTCTGGTGGCGGAGGAGAAGCCCGACCTGGCCCTGCTCGACCTCCTCCTGCCGGACATCGACGGGATCGATCTGATGAAGGCGATCACGGACGTGGCCGACATCCCCGTCATCTTCCTCTCCGCCTTCGGGCAGGACCAACTGGTGGCGCGCGCGTTCGACCTGGGCGCCGCGGACTACGTGGTCAAGCCCTTCTCGCCCGTGGAGCTGGGGGCGCGCATCCGCGCCGCCCTGCGGCGGCGGGAGACGCCCGAGCCCGTGCGCCCCTACGTGACCGGCGACCTGAGCGTCAACTTCACCGAGCGGCTCGTGACGGTGGGCGGCCGCAAGGTCGATCTGACCGCGATCGAGTACGCGATGCTGGCGGAACTGGCCGCGCACGGGGGCACGGTCTTGAAGTACGAGCACCTGCTGCGGCGCGTCTGGAAGATGGAGGGCGACGCCGACATCCGCCCCATCCGCACGGCCCTCAGCAGCCTCCGCCGCAAGCTCGGCGACGCCGCCGACAACCCCCGCTACATCCACACCGAGACCCGCGTCGGCTACCGCATGCCCAGGCCCGAGACGCCGCAAGCGGGCGGGGACGGGGCCGAACAGGGCTAGCCCCCAACCAGTAGCGTACCCTTCCCCCATGCCCCTCGACGACCTGCCCGTGCTCCCCACCCGCGTGGACGCGCTCGGCGACGGCTACCGCGAGAACCGCGAGGCCAACCTGGCGCTCGCCGCCGATCTGCGCGAGCGGCTCCGGCGCGTCGAGGCGGCGGGCGGCGAGCGCTACGTCGAGCGCCACCGCGCGCGCGGCAAGCTGCTCGCCCGCGAGCGTATCCAGCGCCTCATCGACCCCCATGGGGCCTTCCTCGAACTGAGCCCGCTCGCCGCCGAGGGCGTCTACGACGACGACGTGCCCGCCGCCGGCATCGTCACCGGCATCGGGCGCGTCTGCGGGCGCGAATGCGTCATCGTCGCCAACGACGCGACCGTCAAGGGCGGCTCCTACTACCCGCTCACCGTGCGCAAGCACCTCCGCGCGCAGGAGATCGCCGAGCAGAACCGCCTGCCCTGCATCTACCTCGTCGATTCCGGCGGGGCCTTCCTCCCCCTCCAGCGCGACGTCTTCCCCGACCGCGACCACTTCGGGCGCATCTTCTACAACCAGGCCCGCCTCAGCGCGCGGGGCGTCTACCAGGTCGCCGCCGTCATGGGCTCCTGCACCGCGGGCGGCGCCTACGTCCCCGCCATGAGCGACGAGACGGTGATCGTGCGCGGCACGGGCACGATCTTCCTCGGCGGCCCGCCCCTCGTGAAGGCCGCCACGGGCGAGGAGACGACCGCCGAGGAGCTCGGCGGCGCGGACGTGCACACCCGCATCAGCGGCGTTGCCGACCACTACGCCGAGGACGACGAGGACGCCCTCCGCATCGTCCGCGGCATCGTCGCGGGCATCCCCGCCGCGAAGCCGCCCCCGCCCTGGGAGGTCGCCGACCCCGTCCCGCCGCTCCACGACCCGGAGGAGCTGTACGGGGCCGTCCCGCCCGACTACGGGCGCGCCTACGACGTGCGCGAGGTCATCGCCCGCCTCGTCGACGGCTCCCGCTTCCACGAGTTCAAGGCGCGCTACGGGACGACGCTCGTCTGCGGCTTTGCGCGCCTCACCGGCTATCCCGTCGGCATCGTCGCCAACAACGGCATCCTCTTCGGCGAAAGCGCGCTCAAGGGAGCGCACTTCATCGAGCTCTGCGGCCAGCGCCGCGTCCCCCTCGTCTTCCTCCAGAACATCACCGGCTTCATGGTCGGACGCCAGTACGAGAACGCGGGCATCGCGCGCGACGGGGCGAAGATGGTCACCGCCGTCGCGAGCGTGGCCGTGCCCAAGTTCACGGTCGTCATCGGCGGCAGCTTCGGGGCGGGCAACTACGCCATGGCGGGCCGCGCCTACGCCCCCCGCCAGCTCTGGATGTGGCCCAACGCGCGCATCAGCGTGATGGGCGGCGAGCAGGCCGCCAACGTCCTCCTCCAGGTGCGCCTCGACCGCGGCGAGGAGCTGAGCGAGGAGGAGCGCCGCGCCTTCATGGCCCCCACCCTCGAAACCTACGGGCGCGAGGGCTCGCCCTGGTTCAGCACCGCCCGCCTCTGGGACGACGGCGTCATCGACCCGCTGGACACGCGCCGCGTCCTCTCGATGGGCATCGCCGCCGCCCTCAACGCCCCTATCCCCAAGACGGACTGGGGCGTCTTCCGCATGTAGGCCGGGCTGTACTAGTATTCGCCGTCAGGGCCCGCCGGGATCAACGGCTGGACGGACTGGATGGAGCGAATGAGCGAGACGCCGGAGGCGGGGTCCGGACTCCAGATGTCGCACGAGCAGATGCTCGCCCTTGGACAGCAAGCGCTCGAACTCATCGTGCAGCGTCTTGAGGGCCTGCCCGCGGAGCAGGCCTGGGAGGGCGAGTTCCGGCAGATCCTCGAAGATCACCTGCTTGAGGACCCGCCGGAGGAGGGACGGCCCGCCGCCGAGGTGATCGAGCGGGCCGCGCGCGACGTCCTGCCCTTCACCGCGCGCCTCGATCACCCGCGCTTCTTCGGATTCGTCCCGACCGCGCCGACCTGGCCCGGCGTCATCGCCGACTTCATCGCCAGCGGCTACCTCATCAACCAGTGCACCTGGCTGGTGGCGAGCGGTCCCAGCCAGGTGGAACTGGTCGTCATCGACTGGTTCCGGCGCTGGATCGGGTACCCCGAGGGCGCCGGCGGGCTCTTCACCAGCGGCGGCTCGGCCGCCAGCCTCGACGCCTTCGTGGCGGCGCGCGAGGCCGCCGGTCACCCCGAACGGGCCAGCGTCTACATGAGCGACCAGAGCCACAGCGCGCTCATCCGCGCCGCCATGATCGTCGGCGTCCGGCGCGACCGCATCCGCATGATTCCCAGCGACGAGCGCTACCGCCTGGACCTGGACGAACTGGCCCGCGCCGTCGCCGCCGACCGCGAAGCGGGCCTGACCCCGCTCGCCGTCGCCGCCAATGCCGGCACCTCGAGCGCCGGCGCCATCGATCCCCTCGAAGCGCTGGCCGACTTCTGCGCCGCCGAGGGGCTGTGGCTTCACGTCGACGCCGCCTATGGCGGCTTCGCGGCGGTGACCGAGCGCGGCAAGGAACGCCTGCGCGGGATGGAGCGCGCCGACTCGGTCGGGCTGGATGCGCACAAGTGGTTCTTCCAGCCCTACGAGGCGGGCTGCCTGCTGGTGAAGGACGAGAACACCCTCAGGGGCGCCTTCGGCATGAGCCACGACGTCCTCCAGGACACGATCTGGGGGGCCAACCATCCCAACTTCGCCGATATCGGCCTGCAGCTGAGCCGCTCGGCCCGTGCGCTCAAGGTCTGGATGTCCGTCCAGACCTTCGGGCTGGACGCCTTCCGGCGCGCCATCGATCAGGGGCTGGACCTCGCCCTCCGCGCCCACGAGTACGTCCGCCGCAGTCCCGTCCTGGAGGCGCTCCACACGCCCGAACTGGGGATCGTCTGCTTCCGCGTCGAGCCCGCCGGGGCCTCGCTCGGCGAGGACGCGCTGGCAGAGGTCAACCGCACCGTGCTCGCCCACATGTTCTGGGACGATCCCGCCTTCATGTCGTCGACCACGCTGCGGGGAACGCTCGCGCTCAGGATGTGCATCATCAACCACACCACCACCTGGGACGACGTGCGCGAGACCCTTGAGGCGGTCGAGCGCTTCGGGCGGGAGACGCTGGCGAAGCGGGATGCGCCCGCGTGACGGCCTCGCCAGCCGCGTCCGCCTGACCCTCTCCGCCGCCCCCTACAATGCCGCCCATGTTCGGGGCCGTGCTCGTGGCGAACCGGGGCGAGATCGCCGTGCGCATCATCCGCACGCTGCGGCGGCTGGGCGTGCGCGCGGTGCTCGCCGCCTCCGTGCCCGACCGCCACGGCCTCGCCGCCCGCCTCGCCGATGAGGTCGTGCTGCTCGAAGGGCGCGCCGCCGCCGACACCTACCTCGACATCGAGGCCGTCATCGCCGCCGCGACGGCGACGGGCTGCGAGGCCGTCCACCCCGGCTACGGCCTCCTCAGCGAGCGTCCCGGATTCGCCCGCGCCTGCGCCGATGCCGGGCTCGCGTTCGTCGGCCCCGCGCCCGAGACGCTGGCCCTGCTCGGCGACAAGGTCGCCGCTCGTGACCTCGCCGTCGCCAGCGGCGTCCCCGTCGCCCCCGGCGCATCCGGGACGACCGACGCGGAACTCGCGGAAGCCGCCGCGGAGGTCGGCTACCCGCTCATGCTCAAGGCGCGCGGCGGAGGCGGGGGTCTCGGGATGCGCGTCGTGCGCGATCACGGCGAACTCGCGCCCGCCATCGAGGCCGCCCGCCGCCAGACCGCCGCCGCCTTCGGCGACGACCGCCTCTTCGTCGAGCGCTACGTCGGGAACGCGCGCCACGTCGAGGTCCAGGCGCTCGCCGACGCGCACGGGAACGCCGTCCACCTCGGCGAGCGCGACTGCTCCGTCCAGCGCCGCCACCAGAAGCTGGTCGAGGAGACGCCCAGCCCCGTTGTCGATGCCGCCCTGCGCGCCGAACTGACGAACGCCGCCCTGCGCCTCATGCGCGCCGCCGGCTACGTCAACGCGGGCACGGTCGAGTTCCTCGTGGGCGAGCCGGAGGGAGACCGCCGCCCCTTCTACTTCCTCGAAGTGAACCCCCGCCTCCAGGTCGAGCACCCCGTCACCGAGGCCGTCACCGGCTTCGACCTCGTCGCGCTCCAACTGGCCGTCGCCGCCGGGGAGCCGCTGCCCTTCGCGCAGGAGGACGTGCGCTTTGAGGGCCATGCCATCGAGTTCCGGCTGAACGCCGAGGATCCGTGGGCGGGGTTCCTGCCCGCCGCTGGCCGCATCGACGCCATCGCCGCGCCCGGCGCGCGCCTCGACAGCGGCTACGAGGCGGGCGATGCCGTCCCCAGCGAGTACGACTCGCTCGCCGCCAAGCTCATCGTGCACGGGCGCGACCGCGCGGACGCGCTGGACGCCGCCGCCACGGCGCTCGCGGAGGCGACGCTCGGCGGCCTGCGGTCGAACCTGCCGCTCCATCGCGCCGTCGTCGCCAGCCCCGCCTTCGCCGCGGGCGAGGCGACCATCCAGTGGCTCGAACGCGAGTTGCCCGCCCTC
The DNA here is from genome assembly GCA_963664025.2 of Tepidiformaceae bacterium. GTDB lineage: Bacteria > Chloroflexota > Dehalococcoidia > Tepidiformales > Tepidiformaceae > UBA2991. The sequence continues at coordinate 1,465,966 of OY760861.2, forward strand.
CTCGACGCCGCCCGCGCGCCCGAGGCCGCCCTCGTCGCGGCGGCGCGCCTGCTGGCGGGTCGGGAGGAACGCGGCTTCGCCGGTCCCGCCTGGATCGCGCCCGGCTCCCGCACCCTCTGGCTCGACGACGGCATCAGCCCCCGCGCCGTGGCTGTTGCCCGTGATGGCGAGAGCGCCCGCGTCGCTGGCGAGCCCGTCGCCGACGAGGCCGCGCCCGCCTTCACCGCGACCCTCGCGCCCGATGGGGCGGTCGCCATCGGCGGCCTCGCCGTGCGCCATCGCCTGCGGCTCGTCGCGCCGCCCGTCACGGTCGCCGGGGCGCGTGCGGGAGGCGGGGCCACGGGCGCGATCCGCGCGCCCCTCGCCGGACGCGTCGCCGCCGTCAACGTGCGCGAGGGCGACACCGTCGCCGACGGGGACGTCGTCGCCGTGCTCGACGCGATGAAGATGGAGCACGCCGTCACCGCGCCCGGCGCGGGCGTGATCAGCGCCGTCCACGCGACCCCCGACCAGGTCGTCGAGTCCGGCGCCCTCCTCATCGAACTGGCGTAACGCCCGCCGCCCCCACTCAGCCGCGCGTCAGCGCGGCGCTCTCCTCAGGCGGGCCGTCAGCCCGCCGCTCTCCTCCCACTCAGCGCGGCGGCAGCCGCGCGCTCTCCTCGCTCAGTCGCTGCTGAAGGGCAGTTCCCGCGACTCCACGCGGCGGCCCTGGCTCTGGTGGACGCGCGCGATCGCCTCCGGCTCCGGCTCGTGCACCGTCGTCGTCTTCGTCCCGCGCGTCATCGCGATCGTGCCCGTGCGCGAGAGTTCGCGCACGCCGTAGGGCTCGCACATCTTCAGCAGCCCGTTGATCTTGTCCTCGTCGCCCACCACCTGCAGCGTGAGCGAGTTCGTGGCCATGTCGACCACGTCCGCGCGGAACACGTTGGCGATATCCAGCAGCTCGTGCCGGTTCACGTTGTTGCAGCGCACCTTGAGCAGCGCCAGTTCGCGCGTGATCGCGTCCTCGTGCGTCAGGTCGCTCACCTTGACCACGTCGATGAGCTTGTAGAGCTGCTTCTCGACCTGCTCCACGGGCGCGCTCGCGCCGTCGACGATGATGGTCATGCGGCTCAGGCCCTCGAACTCGGTGGGCCCGACCGCCAGCGACTCGATGTTGAAGCCGCGCCGCCGGAACAGCCCCGCTACGCGCTGCAGCACGCCCGGCTTGTCCTCGACGATGGCGACGACCGTGTGTTGGCTGGGCCGCGTTCCGTTGCTGGTCATCGCACGAGCTCCTTCTCCGGCATTTCGAGCGTCTCCGAGAGGGCCGCGCCCGCCGGCACCATCGGCCACACGTTCTCGTCCTGGTCCACGTGGAAGTCGATCAGGATCGGCCCGTCGTAGTCGCGCGCCTCCTGGATGGCGGGCAGCACGTCCGCCTTCGTCTCCACCCGCAGCGCGCGGACGCCGTAGGCCTCCGCCAGCTTGCAGAAGTCCGGCTGCGTCACCGCCACGGAGACGAAGTTCTCGTCGTAGAACAGCTCCTGCCACTGGCGCACCATGCCCAGGTAGCCGTTGTTCATGATCGCGATCTTGACCGGCAGCCGCTCGTCCACGCAGACGGCCAACTCCTGCATCGTCATCTGGAAGCCCGCGTCGCCGCAGATCGCCCAGACCTCCGATTCGGGCATGCCCATCTGCGCGCCGATCGCCGCCGGCAGTTCGAACCCCATCGTCCCCAGCCCGCCGGAGGAGACCAGCTTGCGGGGGCTGTCGTAGAAGTAGTGCTGGCCCGCCCACATCTGGTGCTGCCCCACGCCCGTCACCAGCGTCGCCCCGCCGTTCGTCTCCTCGTAGAGCGCGCGCACGATCTCCTGCGGGATGAGCCGCCGCGTCTCCCGGATCTCCAGGCTCGGATGCTCCTCCGCGACCTTGTCGATCCAGCCCAGCCAGCCCGGGCGCTCGCGCTCGTCGAGCCGCTCCGCCAGTTCCGGCAGCACGCGCTTCACGTGGCCCACCACCGGGATCGCCGTCGGCAGGTTCTTCCCGATCTCCGCCGGGTCGATGTCGATGTGCACGATCGTCGCGTCCGGGTTGAAGTCCTTGAAGCGGCCCATCGCGCGGTCGTCGAAGCGCATCCCGATGCCGATCACCACGTCCGCCTCGTCCGCCGCCATGTTCGCGTGGTACATGCCGTGCATCCCGAGGAAGCCGTAGCTGAGGTCGTGCGTCTCGGGGAAGCCGCCGATCCCGAGGAAGGTCGTGATCACGGGGATCTGCGCCTTCTCCGCCAGCGCCACCAGCTCATCCGAGGCGTCGCCCCAGATGATGCCGTGGCCGGAGATGATGATCGGGCGCTCGGCCTTGTTGATGGCCTCCGCCGCCCGCCGGATCATGCCCGCGTGCCCCTTTGTCGTCGGACGGTAGCCGCGCAGGTTGATCTCCTCCGGCCACTCGAACTCCGCCTCCTCCTGGAACACGTCCTTGGGGATGTCCACGTGCACCGGCCCGGGCCGCCCGCTGCGCGCGATGTGGAACGCCTCGCGGATCGTCATGGCGATGTTCTCCGCGCGCATCACGAGGTAGTTGTGCTTCGTGATGGGCTGCGTGATGCCCGTGATGTCCGCTTCCTGGAAGCCGTCCTTGCCCAGCAGCGTGCGCGCCACGTTCCCCGTGATCGCCACCATCGGCGTCGAGTCGAGGAACGAGGTGGCGATGCCGGTCACGAGGTTCGTCGCCCCCGGCCCGCTCGTCGCCAGACAGACGCCCACCTCGCCCGAGGCGCGCGCGTAGCCGTCGGCCATGTGCGCCGCGCCCTGCTCGTGGCGCACGAGCACGTGCTGGATCGCGGGGAACTGGGGCAGCGTGTCGTAGAGCGGCAGGACGACGCCTCCGGGGTAGCCGAAGATCGTCGAAACGCCCTCCCGCTGGAGGCATTCCAGCAGGATCTGGGATCCCGTCATCCGAACCATGAGTCCTTCCACCGGCTCTGGATACCGTCCGCGCCCTGGTGGGGGCTGAACGGCGCCTGCCACGCCATGCGGTCGTGGCGGCCCGGGAGTTTGGCGGTGGCGCCTCGTCCCGGGCGTGTCAGCGAGCGGAGGCGCGGCCGGTAAGCCGCCGTCCCTCCAGTGAGCCGCCCCGAGTGTATCCCGCCCCCGCCCTTACGGTGAAGCGCCCCCGTTCACCCGCGCGCTCAGCCCGCCAGCGCGCCCCCCGCCAGCTCCCGCCCCGCCGCGATGACCGGCCCCACCTTCGTTTCGTCCCGCAGTTCCGTGTAGATGCGCAGGAGGGGCTCGGTGCCGGAGAGGCGGAAGAGCAGCCAGCCCTCGGAGAGCAGGAAGCGCCAGCCGTCCGTCGTGTCCACGTCCGTGACGGGCAGGCCCGCGAACTCGGACGGCGAAGCGGCGTCCAGCGCGGCTTTCACCGCCGCGTTCGCGCCGGGCGCGAGCTCCAGGTCGATGCGCTCGTAGAAGTGCGGCCCCGTGAGCGCGAACACCTCGGCCAGCAGACCGAGGCAGCGCGCTCGGCCGGACCCTTGCCGCTGAGCGCCATCGCGTCCAGCAGGCAGAGGGCGGCGAGGACGCCGTCGCGCTCGGGCAGGTGGCCGCGGAAGCCGTAGCCGCCGCTCTCCTCGCCCCCGATGAGCGCGTCCTCGCGCATCATCACCGGCCCGATGTGCTTGAACCCGACGGGCGTCTCGATGCAGGGAACGCCGTGGCGCTCGGCCAGCAGCCGCGCCATCGCCGTCGTCGTCACCGACTTCACGACCGGCCCCCGCAGCCCGCGCGCCCCCAGCAGGTACTGGACGAGCAGCGCGAACGTGCGCAGCTGGTCCACGTACGCGCCGGAGCCGTCCACCAGCCCCACGCGGTCGGCGTCGCCGTCGTTGGCGATGCCCGCGTCGAAGCCGCCGCCCGCGACCAGCGAGAGGAGCGCGCCGAGGTTGGAGGCGATCGGCTCGGGCGCGCGCAGGCCGGGGAAGAGCGGGTTGCGCTCCGTGTGCATCTCCTCGACGCGCGTGCTCCCGCCGTCGAGCAACTTCCCCCAGCAGCCCCGCCCCCGCGCCGTACATGGGGTCGACGGCCACGCGCAGCCCCGCCCCGCGGATGCGGTCGAGGTCGACCTGCCGCGCCAGCCCCGCCAGGTAGCCGGGGATCGGGTCGAAGCGCGCGATCGCGTCCGAGTCCGCGGGCGCGAGATCCGGCCCCGCCGCGTCCGCGAGGATGGCGGGGACGCGACGCTCGATGTCGGCCACGATCTCGGGGCTGGCGCTGCCGCCGTAGTGCGGCTTCACCTTGATCCCGTTCCAGCGGAAGGGGTTGTGGCTGCTCGTCACGATCAGGCCGCCGCCCGCGCCCGTCTCGACGATGCGGTGGCTGAGCGCGGGCGTGGGCGCGGGCCGGTCCGCGAGCTGCACGGCGAAGCCCGCGCCCGCCAGCACGCGCGCCGCCGCCAGCGCGAACTCGTCCGACTGGAAGCGCGTGTCGTAGCCCACGACCAGCGGCTCGCCCCGCCCGCGCGTCTCCGCGAAGTGGTCCGCCGCCGCCCGCGCGCAGGCGCGCACGTTCGCGAAGGTGAACTCCTCGCCCATGATCGCGCGCCAGCCGTCCGTCCCGAAGCGCACGGGGTTCTCGCTCATCGCCGCGCCCCCGGATCGAGCGTCTCGCCCGGACCCACGCGCGCGCCCGCCGCCACGCTCGCCCCCCGCCCCAGCACCGCCCCGCGCACGACCGCCCCCGCCCCGACGATGACGCCGTCGGCCAGCGCCGAATCGCTCACATGCGCGCCCGCTTCCACGCGCACATCCTCCCACAACACCGAGCCCGTGACCCAGGCATCGCGCTCGACGGCGCAGCCCGCGCCCAGCGCCGAGCCCTCGACGCCGCCCGCGTCCGCGGCCACGGCGACGCCTTCCGCGAGCAGCGCGCCGCCCGCCCGCTCCGCCAGCGCCCGCGAGAGCGCGAGGTAGCGCGCGGGCGTGCCCAGGTCCGCCCACAGCCCCTCGAAGCGGTAGCCGAGCACGTTCTCGCGCCGCCCCACGAGCGAGGGGAAGAGCGTCTCCTCCACGCGCACGGCCCCCGGCGGAATCTCCCCCACGAGGTCCGGCTCGAACACCCACACGCCCGCGTTCACGAGGTCGCTGGGGGCCGTGCCCGGCGGCGGCTTCTCGACGAAGCCCGCGATGCGCGAATCGCCGTCCACCACGGCCACGCCGAACGCCGACGGGTCGTCCACGCGCGAGAGGGCCAGCGTCAGGCGCGCGCCCGCGCGCTCGTGCGCCGCCAGCGCCGCGCCCAGGCCGAAGTCCGCGTAGACGTCGCCGTTGAGCACGAGGAAGCGCCCCTCGATCGCCGCCGCGCGCACGGCGTTGCGGATGGCGCCCCCCGACTCCAGCCGCTCGCGCTCCACCACGTGCGCGATCGTGAGCGCGCCGCGCTCGCCCTCGGGGTAGGCCCGCACGAGGTCGTCCTGCCCCTGGCCCATCGCGAGCACGGCGCGCCCGACGCCGTGGCGCTCCAGCCAGTCGAGCAGGTGGTCGAGCGCGGGGCGGTTCGCGACCGGGATGAGGCTCTTGTGGCGCGTCAGGGTCAGCGGCCGCAGCCGCGAGCCCTGCCCGCCGACGAGGATGATCGCGTCCATGCGTCAATGCCCGCCGCGCGTCAGCCCCCGCCCCGCGCCGTCGCCGCCACGTCCGCCGCGCGCCCCGTGTCCTCCCAGGGCGCGTCCAGGTCCGTGCGCCCGAAGTGCCCGTAGGCGGCGGTCGCGCGGAAGAGGGGGCGGCGCAGGTCGAGGTCGCGGATGATCGCCCCCGGGCGCAGGTCGAAATGCTGCCGCACCGCCGCCAGGATCGCCTCGTCCGCGACCGCGCCCGTGCCGAACGTCTCCACGTTGATCGAGGTCGGCTCGGCCACGCCGATCGCGTAGGAGAGCGTGACCTCGCAGCGGCGCGCCAGTTCCGCCGCCACGATCGTCTTCGCCACCCAGCGCGCCGCGTAGGCCGCCGAGCGGTCCACCTTCGTCGGGTCCTTGCCGCTGAAGGCGCCGCCCCCGTGCCGCGCCACGCCCCCGTACGTATCGACGATGATCTTGCGCCCCGTCAGCCCCGCGTCGCCCTTCGGCCCGCCCACCACGAACCGCCCCGAGGGGTTCACGTAGACCTTCGTGTCGCCGTCCACGAGCGAGCCGTCGACGATCGTGTCGATGATGTGCGCGCGCACCGCCGTCTCGATCAGTTCGCGGTCGGCGTCGGGCGCGTGCTGCGTCGAGATGACGAGCGATTCGGCGCGCCGCGGCTGCCAGCCGTCGCCGTACTCGATCGTGACCTGCGACTTGCCGTCGGGGCGCAGCCAGGGCAGTTCGCCGCTCTTGCGCGCCTCCGCCAGCCGCCGCGCCAGCCGGTGCGCGAGCGAGATGCTGAGCGGCATCAGTTCCGGCGTCTCGTCGCAGGCGAAGCCGATCATCATCCCCTGGTCGCCCGCGCCCGTCTCCAGCTCGGCGCTCTCGGTCGCCCCGCGGCGCGCCTCCAGCGAGCGGTTCACGCCCGCCGCGATGTCCTGCGACTGCTCGTCGATGGCCGTCACCACGCCGCACGTCTCCCAGTCGAAGCCGATGTCGGAGGAGACGTAGCCGATGTCGCGGATCGTCTCGCGCGCGATGCGGGGGATGTCCACGTAGGCGTTCGTCGTGATCTCGCCCATGACGAGCACGAGCCCCGTCGTGATGGCCGTCTCGCAGGCCACCCGCGCCAGCGGATCGCGCGCCAGGATCTCGTCGAGGATGGCGTCCGAGATCTGGTCGCAGACCTTGTCCGGGTGCCCCTCCGTCACCGACTCGGAGGTCACCAGCCGCCCGCCGCTCATGTCCCCGCCCGCCAGCTGGAGAGGTAGCGCCGCTGCTCCTCCGTGAGCGTGTCGATGCCGATGCCCATCGCCCGCAGCTTCAGCCGCGCGATCTCCTCGTCGATCGCGTCCGGCAGTTCGTGCACGCGGTTGTCCAGCCCCGCTTCGTTGGCCACGAGCCACTCCGTTCCCAGCGCCTGGTTCGCGAACGACATGTCCATCACGGAGGCGGGGTGCCCCTCCGCCGCCGCGAGGTTGATGAGCCGCCCCTCGCCCAGCAGGTAGAGCGTGCGCCCGTCGCCCATGCGGTACTCCTCCACGTGCTCGCGCACGCGGCGCTTGCCCTCGCTCATGCCCGCCAGCGCGTCCAGGTCGATCTCGTTGTCGAAGTGGCCGCTGTTGGCCATGATGGCGCCGTCCCGCATTGTCTCAAGCGCCGCCCCATCGATCACGTGGCAGTCGCCCGTGACCGTCACGAAGAAGTCGCCGATGCGCGCCGCTTCCGCCATCGGCATCACGCGGAAGCCCTCCATCACCGCCTCCAGCGCGCGCACGGGATCGACCTCGGTCACGACCACGTGCGCGCCGAGGCCGCGCGCGCGGCTGGCCAGCCCGCGCCCGCACCAGCCGTAGCCCGCGACCACGAACGTCTTGCCCGCGAGCAGCACGTTCGTCGCGCGCACGATGCCGTCCACCGTCGATTGGCCCGTCCCGAAGCGGTTGTCGAAGAGGTGCTTCGTGTTCGACTCGTTCACGGCCACGATCGGATAGCCGAGCGCGCCGTCCGCCGCCATCGCCTTCAGCCGGATGACGCCCGTCGTCGTCTCCTCCGTGCCGCCCGCCACGCCCGCGATCAGGTCGCGCCGTTCCTGGTGGATCGTGGCCACGAGGTCGGCGCCGTCGTCCATCGTCACCTGCGGGGCGTGGTCGAGCGCCTGGTGGATGTGGCGGTAGTAGGTGTCGTTGTCCTCGCCCCGCCGCGCGAACACGGAGACGCCGTACTCCCCCACGAGCGCCGCCGCCACGTCGTCCTGCGTGGAGAGCGGGTTGCTCGCGCAGACGCGCAGCTCCGCCCCGCCGTCGCGCAGCGCCAGCGCCAGGTTCGCCGTCTCCGTGGTCACGTGCAGGCAGGCCGCCATGCGCACGCCCGCGAGCGGCCGCTCCCGCGCGAAGCGCTCGCGGATGAGCGCCAGCACGGGCATCTCCCGCGCCGCCCACTCGATGCGGTCGACCCCTTCGCGGGCGCGCGCCGGGTCGCTGATGTCGGAGGGAACGCTCATTCGCCGTACCGTTCGCTTTCGTGGAGGTTGCCGGTGTGGATGTTCATGGGAAACGCGCGAAGCCTCACAAGCGTACCGAAACGAGCGCGCCGCCGCGCTCCCGCCCCCGGAACAGCGCCAGCAGCCGCCGCGGGAGCGCCAGCAGCGCGGACGAGTCGCGCCGCGTCGCCATCGCCTCCACGGTCTCGCCGCAGGGCCGGTAGCCGAGCCGCCGGTAGGACGCGATCGCGGGCGCGTTCTCCGGGTCCACGGTCAGCACGACCAGGTCGCACTGCTCCAGCAGCGTCTGCGTGGCCGCGCTCGTCGCCGCCGTCCCGTAGCCCTGCCCGCGGTGCCGCGGGTGGGTGAAGACGTTGCCCACCACGGCGACGCGCTCCTGGGGCGAGACCGCGTGCGTCCCCGCGATCGCGAGCAGCCGCCCGCCGGCGACCACCCCGCAGTACACGCCCCCGTCGATGTGCCCCGCCTCGTAGTACGTGGGCGTGCCCTCCTCCCCGTAGAGCTGGTTGACGCGGCGGATGTCGACCCCCAGCAGCCGCGTCGCGGGGACCGCCTCGCGCGGGCGGAAGTCGCGCGGCGTCACGCTCATGCGCAGCATGGGACGGCTGGTGGAGAGGCGGTAGGCGCTCAGGGCCGCCTCCACGTGCTCCGGCGCGCAGGTCAGGTAGGTGCGCGCGGACCCCGGCTGGATCGCGAGGATGGCGGCGATCGCCTCCCCGTCGCCCGTCACGTACGTGGCGTCGCCCAGCCCCCCGCGGCTGTGCGTCACGAGCGCCCGCCCGCCCGCGCCCTGCGCCGTGAACCAGCGCGTGCGCTCGAACAGCCCCGGCTCCAGCTGCGCCAGCGCGTAGGCGGCCTGCTCCCGCCGCGGACGCAGCCACTCGCGGATGGCGTCGCGGTCGCGCAGCGCCCGCACGAGGTACTCCCGCGGCTCGCGCTCCGCCGCCCAGGGAAGCTCCCGCTCCGCCATCAGCCCGCCTCCTCGACGTGGGTGAGCGCGCGGAACTCGCGGTAGCGCGCCTCCACCTCGCCGCGCGTCAGCTCCAGCAGGCGGTTCGGCCCGAATCCCTCGACCGCGAACGACGCCACCGCCGACCCATAGACGACCGCCCGCCGGATCTCCTGCGGCGACACCTCCGCCGCCGTGTCGAGGTAGCCCAGGAACGCCCCCGCGAACGTGTCGCCCGCGCCCGTCGGATCGACCACGTCCTCCAGCGGGTAGCCGGGCGCGACGAAGTAGTCGTCGGCGCTCACGCAGACGGCCCCGTATTCGCCCAGCTTGATGAGCGCGGCGCGCGCCCCCGCCTCCACCAGCGCCCGCCCCGCCTTCGCGATGCTCGCCTGCCCCGTCAGCTGCCGCGCCTCCGCCTCGTTCACGGCGGCGAAGGCGGCCTCGCGCATGGCCGCGCGCACGCCTTCCTCCGCCGTCTCGATGTAGAGCGCGATCGTGTCCACCATCGTCGCGCGCGGGGCCGTCAGCGCCCGCAGCAGGCCGCGCTGCGAGGCCGGATCGTCCGCCGCCATGAACGCCGTCGCCGAATCCTCCCAGCCCGCCGGCAGGTCCGCCCGCCAGCCGTCGTTCACGCCGAGGTGGGTGTAGAGCGTGTCGCGCGTGTTCATGTCGTAGTGGTAGCGCGCGCCCCAGCGGCTCGTCGTCCCGCCCGCGACCGTCGTCAGGCCCGCGAGGTCGATGCCGCGCCCCTCCAGCTTCGCGCGCTCCTGCGCGGGGAAGTCCTCGCCGATCGCCGCCAGCAGGCGCACGTCCGTGAACTGCGCCGCCGCCAGCGCCGCGCACGTGGCCGAGCCCCCCAGCGATCCCTCGACGCGCGCGAAGGGCGTCTCGATCTCGTCCAGCGCCACCCAGCCCGACACCAGCAGCGTCATGCGCCCTCCGCCTCCAGCCGCCGCCGCAGGATGGGCGCGAGCCGCTCCCGCGCCTCCGCCGCGATCGCGCGCGGCGGCGTGACCAGCCCCGCGTCGAGCGCGCGCCCGCAGCCGCAGCCGCCGTCGCCGTCCTCCAGCGCCGCCGCCAGCCGCGTCACCGCGCGGCGGCCCGTCTCCACGTTCGCCGCCAGCGTCTCGAAGACGACGGCGGCGTCCACCGTCGCCTCCTCCGCGTGCCAGGCGTCGTAGTCGGTGACCGCCGCCAGCATCGCGTAGCAGAGCTCCGCCTCGCGCGCGAGCTTCGCCTCGGGCAGGGCGGTCATGCCCACGAGGCTCGCGCCCCAGGAGCGGTACAGGTCGCTCTCCGCGCGCGTCCCGAAGGCGGGCCCCTCGATGACGACGTAGGCGCCGCCGTCGTGCGCCGTCGCGCCCGCCTCCCGCGCCGCCGCCAGCGCCCGCCCCCGCAGGCCCGCGCAGAACGGCTCGGCGAAGGCCACGTGCGCGACCACGCCCTCGCCGAAGAAGGTGGCGGGCCGGTCGCCCCGCGTGCGATCAATGATCTGGTCCGGCGCGACGAGGTGCCTGGGGGCGTAGTCCTCCCGCAGCGAGCCCACCGCCGACACCGCCAGCACGCGCTTCGCGCCCAGCGACTTCAGCGCCCAGAAGTTCGCGCGCTGCGGCAACTCCGAGGGCAGCAGCCGGTGGCCGCGCCCGTGCCGCGCGAGGAAGGCGACGCGCCGCCCCTCCAGTTCCCCCACGCGGACGGCGTCGCTCGGCTCCCCGAAGGGCGTCGCGACCGCGATCTCCTCCACGCCGCGCAGCCCCGGCATCTCGTAGAAGCCGCTCCCGCCGAGAACCGCGAGATCGATCGAGTCAGGCACTGCCCGCCAGTCTACCGCGCGAGTCAGCTACTCATCGCGGCGCGGCGGCGTCGGCGGTCAGCGCGGCGATGGCGGGGCCGTAGGGAGGCCGCAGGACGCCCGTCTCCGTCACGATCCCCGCGATCAGCTCCGCGGGCGTCACGTCGAAGGCGGGGTTCCAGGCGTCGCCGCCTTCCGGGCTCCAGCGCTCGCCGCCGAAGCCGCCCACCTCCTCGTCCGCGCGGAACTCGATCGGGATCGCCGCTCCAGAGGGCGTGGCCGCGTCGAACGTGCTGATCGGCGCGGCCAGGTAGAAGGGCACGCCGTGCCGCGCCGCGACCGCCGCCAGCCCGTACGTCCCCACCTTGTTCGCGCCGTCGCCGTTGGCGGCGATGCGGTCCGCGCCCGTGATCACGGCGCCCACGCGCCCCGAGGCGATGAGCGAGGCCGCCGCCGTGTCCGGCAGCAGCGTCCCCGGCACGCCGAGCGCGTCCAGTTCCCACATGGTCAGGCGCGCGCCCTGCAGCAGCGGGCGCGTCTCCGTGGCGTAGCAGCGCTCGATGCGGCCCGCCCGCCACGCCTCCGCGATGACCGCCAGCGCCGTGCCCTCCCCGCCCGTCGCGAGGCCGCCCGTGTTGCAGTGCGTCAGCACCGCGCCCTCCGCGCCGGGCAGGTCGCGCCCGTGCCGCGCGATGGCGGCGTCGCGATCCCGCTGGCGCGCCAGCGCCCGCCCCGCGAACGCCCAGAGCGCCGCCCGCCGCGCCTCCCCGTCCGCGCCCGCCGCCCCGGCCGCCGCCAGCGCCTCGTCGATCATCGCGCCCAGGTCCACGGCGGTGGGGCGCGTCGCCTTCAGTTCCGCCGCCGCCCGCGCGAGCGTCTCCGGGTCCGCGCCGCGCTCCTCCGCCGCGATCGCCATCCCGCAGGCGCCGGTCACGCCCAGCAGGGGCGCGCCCCGCACGCGCAGCATCCGGATCGCCTCCGCCACCTGCGCCACCGTCGTCAGGCGCAGGCGGCGCTCCTCGTGCGGCAGCAGCGTCTGGTCGAGCGCCTCGACGCCCTCGCCCGGCAGGATGCGGATCGGCGTCACGCCCATCGCCGTCTCCCTCGCTAGTAGCGCACGAGGCTGATGGCGTCGTAGCCGCCGATCTTCGCCCGTCCGCCCAGCGCCTCCAGTTCGATCACGAAGCCGAGCCCGACGACCTCGCCGCCCGCCAGTTCCACCAGCTTCGTCGCCGCCGCCGCCGTCCCGCCCGTCGCCAGCAGGTCGTCGACGATGTAGGCGCGCTTGCCCACGGCCAGCGCGTCCTCGTGGATGTCGAGCTGGCTGTCGCCGTACTCCAGCGAGTACTCGATCGACATGCGCGCGGCGGGCAGCTTGCCCGGCTTGCGCAGGGGCGCGAAGGGCAGCCGCATCCGGTCCGCCATCGCCGCCCCGAAGAGGAACCCGCGCGACTCGACGCCCACGATCGCGGAGGCGTCCCGCCGCGCCGCGTGCACGCACAGTTCGTCCACGCTGTAGCGGAACGCGAGCGGATCGCCCAGCAGCGGCGTGATGTCGCGGAAGAGCACGCCCTCGCGGGGGAAGTCGGGTACGTCACGGATGCTTCGGCGCAGGTCCACGGCGAGCGATTCTAGCGCTCGCCGCGCTCTCGCGCCCGATTCCGCCCCGAATCCGCCGCGCGGGCTTTCCCAGCGGCGCGATTCCGGGTACCGTTGACGTGTCCGCGCGTCGCGCGCGCGAATCCCGTACCCCGGAGTTGCCCCATGACCACGTCCGTCCGCCAGGGAACCCCCACGGAGAAGGCCCCCGAGCCCATCCTCGGCACCGAGCTCATCCCCAAGGAGCGCTACACCTCCGAGGAGTACATGCGCCTCGAATGGGAGCGCATGTGGACGAAGGTCTGGAACATGGCCGGCCGCGAGTCCGACATCCCCAACGTGGGCGACTACTTCACCACCGAACTCGGCTCCGAGTCCCTCCTCATCGTGCGCGAGGCCGAGGACAAGGTCCGCGCCTTCTACAACGTCTGCCCCCACCGCGGGAACCAGATCCGCAACCCCGGCATGGGCCACGCGGAGAGCTTCCAGTGCGCCTACCACTTCTTCGAGTTCAACCTCGACGGCTCCAAGAAGTTCGTGCCCGACGAGGACACGTTCACCCAGGGCGTGCCCCAGGAGACGGCCCTCGTCGAAGTGCCCTGCGACACGTGGGGCGGCTTCGTCTGGTTCAACCTGAACCCCGACTGCGAGCCCCTGCTCGAGTTCCTCGATCCCGTCAACTGGCACCTCGATCCGTACCACTTCGAGGAGTACGCCATCGTCCAGGACATGACCCTCGAATGGGACACGAACTGGAAGACCTCCGTGGACGCCTTCAACGAGGTCTACCACGTGCAGGGCATCCACCCGCAGCTGCTGGAGTCGCTCGACGACATCCACGTGCAGATCGACCTCTACGAGCGCCACAACCGCTACCTGGTGCCGTTCGGGCTCGTCAGCCCGCGCTACCCGAACCAGGAAGAGGTGACGCAGCCGCTCAAGGAGTTCATGGTCGCCGCCGGCATCGACCCCGAGACCTTCGCCGGGGGCATGGGCGACGTGCGCCCGGCCATGCAGGCCGCCACGAAGCAGTCCGCCGCCGCCCAGGGGCTCGACGTCTCCGAGCTGAACGACGACCAGCTCTCGGACGACTACCACTACTACATCTTCCCGAGCCTCACCTTCAACACGAACGCGCTCAACTTCCTGTTCTTCCGCCAGCGCCCGCACGCGACGGACCCGAACAAGATGCTGTTCGACCTGCAGACGTACGTGCGCATCCCGCCGGGGGCGGACTGGCCCCCGCGGCCCGTGCACACCACCCACAAGCACGGCGAGATCTCCATCGGCCTCGTCCTCGACCAGGACTCCTACAACCTGCCGCGCGTGCAGAAGGGCATGAACTCGCGCGCCTACAAGGGGCTCCTGATCAACTACCGCGAGCGCCGCATCCGCCACATGCACAAGGTGCTCGACGCCTACCTCGAAGGCCCCGACCGCTAGCGGCCCGCACGGGCAACGGGACAAGTCTCGGGAGGCCGCGGCGTTTCGATGCCGCGGCCTCTTTGCGCCTGCTACCGCTACTGGAGGGCGCCGCTCGCGACCAGCTCCGCCAGTTCGTCCTCGCCGTAGCCCAGCAGGTCGCGGAAGACCCGTTCCGTGTGCTGGCCCAGCAGGGGCGCGGGATTGCGCGGACCCGCCCGCGTCTCGCTCAGCAGGTAGGCGGGACCGTCGTAGGTGAGCGGCCCGATGACGGGGTGGTCCGTCTCCCAGAAGTGGCCGCGCGCGAGCAGTTGCGGGTCGTGTTGCACGTCCGCCATCGTCGCCACGAGGTGCGCGGGGACGCCCGCCGCCTGCAGCCGTTCCTGCGCCTCCTCCGCCGTGCGCGAGGCGCACCACGCCGCCAGCCCCGCCTCGATCGCGTCCTCGCGCCGCTTGCGCCCCGCCGCCTCCCGCAGCCCCGCGTCCGCCGCCCAGTCCGCCCGCCCGATCGCCCCGCAGAGCCGCAGCCACTGCGCGTCGCTCATCACGGAGACGGCGCACCAGCGGTCCTCGCCCCGGCAGGCGAACACGCCGTGGGGAACCGCCTCGGGATGGCGGTTGCCGTTGGCGCGCACGGCCTCGCCCCCGTTGAGCGCGGCCACGAGCGCCCCGTCGAGCGCGTACGCCGTCGCCTCCAGCTGCGAGAGGTCGAGGTGCTGCCCCTCGCCCGTGCGCTCGCGGTGGTCGAGCGCCGCCAGCAGCGACGAGGCGGCGAAGTGCATCGCCACCCAGTCCGTGTAGGCGACGCCCGTGCCCGTGGGAGGCCGGTCGGGCCAGCCCGTGAGCCCCGTGATGCCCGCCGCCGCCTGCAGGATCAGCCCGAAGCCGCGGAACTGCGCGTGCGGCCCGTCCTGCCCCTCCATCGACATCGACAGCATGATCGCGCTTGGGTTGATCGCCCGCACCGCCTCGTAATCGAGCCCCACGCGCGCCATGAACCCCGGCGTGAACGACTCCGTGACCACGTCGCTGGCGGCGATCAGCCGCTTCGCCGCCTCGACCCCCTCCGGCGTGCGCAGATTAATCTGGACGCCCAGCTTGTCGCGGTTGTGGTTGACCCAGTACGCGCTCCCGTCGGGACTCCTGTCGCCCTCGGGCCGCGGCCCGCCGGAACGGAACGTGTCCAGCTTCAGCGCCGACTCCACGCGCACGACCTCGGCCCCGTGCCAGGCCAGCATCTGCGTCGTGTTCGGCCCCACCCCCACCCAGGAGAAGTCGGCGACGCGCAGCCCCTTGAACAGGTCGCGCGCGCCAATCTTCGCCCGCGTCTCTCCGCCCGCGGGCCTGGGCGAACCGCGCGCCACGTCCGCCCGTACGGCCTCGCCGTGCGCTCCCGCCGCCGCGATCGCGCCCGTCCGCCACGGCGTCGCCGCCAGCTTCACGGGCGCGCCGGGCATCCGCAGCGTTCCCGCCGGCGAGGGCGCGTCCCCGAAGAAGCCGCGCGCCGCCAGGTGCTCGCTCGCGGCGAGGTCCGCCATCGTGTTGACGGGGTAGATCATGAGGCCGCGCGGCTGTCCCTCCTCCGAGAGTTCGTGCGTGCTCCGCTGGGCGAAGAAGGCGCGAAGCTCGCGCTCCAGCGCCTCGACCTCCTCCGGCGTGGGCAGTTCCCCGCCCGCGAGCGCGCGTCCCGCCCACTCCTCCGCGTCGAACGTGCGCGGCTCGCCCGCGTCGTCGAACCAGCGCGCCAGCGCGCGGATGCTGTCCGGCTGCCGCCAGTAGGCCACGTAGCCGTCCGCCGACGGGTAGATGAGGCGCGTGCCCTGCGTCCCGAAGGCGCGCCCGCCGCCCGCCCGCTTCGTCACGAGCCCGTCCATCGCGTAGTAGAGGCGCGAGTTGCCCAGCGCGTTCGCCACCGCCGCCTGCACCGACACGTCCACGAGCTGCCCGCGCCCGCTCAGCCGCCGCGCGCGCAGCGCCAGCAGCGTGCCCACGCACGCCTGCGCCCCCGCCAGCGCGTACGCCTGCTCCACCGATACCCGCAGGGGCGCGCGGTCGGGGTCGCCGCAGAGCGAGAGCAGCCCGCCCGCCGCGAGCCCGGTGAGGTCGCTCCCCAGCCACCCCGCCTTCGGCCCCGCCAGCCCGAACGGCGTGATCACCGTGCGCACGACGTGCGGAGCGCGCTCCGCGAGCGCATCGAGGTCCAGCGGCCACGACTCGCCCCGGTCGTCCGGCGAGAGCGCGACGGCGTCCGCGCCCGCGCACAGGTCCAGCAGGAAGGCCGCGTCCTCCGCCGACGCCTCGTCGAGCGTGATGCTGCGCTTGCCCGCGTGCATCTGCGCCCACCACGCGCTCAGCCGCTCGCCCCCGCCGTCTCCGACGAGCGGCGCGCGCGTTCGCGTCGCGTCGCCGCCCGGCGGTTCGACGCGCACGACGTCCGCGCCCAGCCCCGCCAGCATCCGCGTGCAGACCGCCCCCGTCTCGCGGGTCAGGTCGATGATCCGGCAGGGCGCGAGCGCTCCGGGCATGGCCACGGGAAGGCTACGCGACCAGCCGCCAAGCCGCGCCTTGACGGCTGCTATATGATTGCGTCGTTCGCCCTATGCCGAAAGGAGAGGAGCAATGGGTCTCCTGGACAAGCTGTTCAAGCGCGGGTCCGGCGGCGAGGCCGAGGGCCTCCAGGCCGAGGTTCGCGCCGAGCGCGAGGAGTGCCCCCACGTCACCCTCGTCCCCAAGTGGGACGAAGCGGGCGACATCGGGCACGAGGACAAGGCCTCGCGCTTCGACTGCGGCACCTGCGGAGCCAGTTTCACGCCCGATGAGGCGCACGAGTTGCGCGAGACCGAGGCCGAGCGCATCGGCGCCGTCTAGGTCGCGCCCGCCCCGCCGCCCGCCGCTCACCCGCTGCGCGTACAATCCGCCCCGTCCCCTTGCGGGAGGAGCGCGGCATGGTGACGCAGCAGCTTTCGGACACGGCCTTCGCGAACAGCATCGAGTGGGCGAACGCGCCCGCGCTCGGCGCGCCCCGCATCGACGGCGACCTGCCCGGTCCCCGCTCGCGGGAGCTGTTCGAGAAGACGCAGCGCTACCAGTACGGCAGCTACTTCCAGATGGTGAACGCCCTGCCCGTCGCCTTCACCCACGGCGAGGGCGTCACCCTCACGGACGCCGACGGCAACCGCTACATCGACTTCACGCAGGGCCACATGGTCGCCGCCCTCGGCCACGCCCACCCGCGCATCACCGAGGCCGTCGCCAACCAGGCGGGCCGCCTCCTGAACGTGCGCGACTTCCCCACGGACGTGCGCGTCCAGCTGATGGAGCGGCTCGCCGCCATCACCCCCGGCGACCTCAACGTCTTCCAGTTCTTCAACACGGGCACGGAGGCGACGGAGGCGGCCCTGCGCGTGGCCCGCGCGGCCACCGGGAACCACGAGTTCCTCGCCTTCACCGGCGACTACCACGGGCGCACGACCAGCGCCATCGCCACCTCGATGGGGAACGCCGCCACCGGCCCGCGCCCCTCCGGCTTCCTCACCGTGCCCGCCGCCTTCTGCTACCGCTGCGAGTACAAGATGACGTACCCCGACTGCGGGCTGCACTGCATGGACTTCGCCGAGCGCCTCATGCTCGCGAACAGCCACGGCAAGCTCGCCGGCATCATCGTCGAGCCCGTCACCAACGGCAGCGGCGCGCGCACCTACCCGCCCGAGTTCCTGCCCCGCCTGCGCGAGATCGCCGACCGCCACGGGATGCTCCTCATCTTCGACGAGTTCGCCAGCTTCGGGCGCACGGGCGCGTGGTTCGCCGCCGAGCACGACGGCGTCACGCCCGACGCGGTCATCATCGGCAAGATGCTCGGCAACGGCGTGCCCATCTCCGTCCTCTGCGTGCGCGAGGGGCTCAAGGACGCCCTCCAGCAGACGCAGCCCTCGACCACCAACGGCGGCCAGCCCGCCGCCTGCGCCGCCGCCCTCGCCGTCATTGACACGATCGAGGAGGAGGGCCTGCTGGCGCACACGCGCGCCCTCGGCGACGCCTGCCTCGACCGCATCCAGCGCCTCCGCGACGACCACCCCTCCGTCGGCGACGCGCGCGGCAAGGGCCTCCTCCTCGCCCTCGACTTCGTGACCGACAAGGAGAGCCGCGAGCCCAGCCACGAGGCCGGACGCCTCTTCTACAAGAACTGCCTCGAACGCGGGCTCGTCGTCTCCGGCGGCGGCAACAACACCCGCGTCTGCCCGCCCATCGTCTGCTCGGAAGAAACCGCCATGAAGGCCTACGCCATCGCCGAGGACGCCATCGACGCGATGGAGCGCGAACTCGGCTACGTCTGAACACCGCCACCACGCACAGGAGCAAGCACCCATGACCGACGCGACCACCGACACCGCCGCCGCGGACGCCCCCGCCTCCGCCTGCCCCGTCGCCGCCGACATCGGCGCGGAGCTGTTCGAGCCCGGCTCGCAGGAGCGCTGGTTCGAGTCCTACCAGGTGCTCCACGAGGAAGCGCCCATCGCCCGCATCCCCGGCAAGGGCTGGCTGCCCGGCGCGGACGCCTTCATCGTCTCGAAGTTCGAGGACATCGCCGCCATCACGCGCGACCCCCGCTTCTTCGACCTCATGCCCGAGGACATCTCCGCCGCCGCCAGCGCCGGCTCCAGCGAGATCGAGTCCGAGATCTTCCGCGAGGAGGGCTTCGGCGAGGCCGTCGACGCCGCCCAGACCCTGCGCCCCACCGTCGAGCAGCACAAGCGCTACCGCATGCAGCTCTGGGACCCGTGGGTCGGCCCCGAGGGCGCCGAGCGCCACCGCGAGATGGTCACCGCCGCCGTCAACGGCCTCATCGACCGCTGGATCGACGACGGCGAGGTCGAGTTCGTCACGCAGTTCGCCGCGCCCCTCCCCCAGACCGTCATCACCACCATCCTCGGCTTCCCCCTCGAGGACATGCCCATGCTCAAGAAGATGGAGGAGGCCCAGGTCCGCCGCTTCGTCTACGGCGACGGCCCCCGCAACGAACTCCCCGACGACGTCGAGCGCGAGAACGCCGCCGTCCTCGTCGACTTCCACCGCTACATCCAGGAGCAGATCGACGAGAAGCGGAAGAACCCGAAGGAGGACATGATCTCCTTCCTCACCCAGGTCGACTACGAGGGCCGCAGGCTCAGCGACGGCGAGATCATCAGCATCGCCGTGCTCATGCACATCGGCGGCAACGAGACGACGCAGTACGCGCTCACCTCCGAGGCCCTGCTCCTCGCCCAGCATCCCGAACTCGCCGGGGAACTGCGCGACGACCCCGGCAAGGTCCGCTTCTTCGTCGAGGAGGCGCTGCGCCTCTACGCGCCCACGCAGGGCGGCGCGGGCGGCCGCTACGTCCCCGAGGACATGGAGATCCGCGGCGTCCACATCCCCAGGGGCTCGCTCCTCCACCTCCGCTTCGGGGCGGGCAACCGCGACGCCGACCTCTGCCCCGCCCCCGGCGAACTGCGCCTCGACCGCAAGAACCCCGGCCGCCACCTGACCTTCTCGATGGGCCCGCGCAACTGCCCCGGCCAGGGCATCTCCCGCCTCGAACAGAACATCGCCACCGAGGTGCTCATCGAGCGGCTCGACAACATCCGCTTCGCGCCGGGCAAGAACGACTTCACGCACCAGCCCGGCATCATGCTCGGCCTCTACGAACTCCACCTCGAGTTCGACAAGCGCTGAGCCGCGGGAGCCGCGACATGAGCGAAGCCGCTTCCGCGCCCGCGCCCGCGCCTGTGACCGCGACCGAGTGGACCGAGGTCGTCCCCTTCGGCGACCTGCCCGTGCGCGCCGCCGCCCGCCATCCCGATGCCGACGCCGTCATCTTCCCCGACAAGCGCCACACCTTCGCCGGCCTCAACGAAGCCGCCGTGCGCGCCGCCCGCTCGCTGCGCGGCCTCGGCCTCGGCCCCGGCGACCACCTCGGCATCCTCATGCCCAACTGCATGGACTTCGTCGAGGTCATGTTCGGGGCGGCCATGCTCGGAGCCTGGGTCGTCCCCATCAACGCGCGCTACAAGGAGCACGAACTCGCCTACGTCATCGAGAACGCCGACCTCAAGCTGCTCGTCACGAGCGACCTCATCGACGAGCACGTCGATTTCGTCGAGCTGCTCCACCGCTGCCTGCCCGGCCTCGCGGACGCGCCCGATCCCGCCGCCCTCGCCCTCCCCGCCGCCCCGAAGCTGCGCAGCGTCGTCCTGCTCGGCGAGTCGCGGCCCGCGGGGATGCTCGACCGCGCCGCCTACGAGGCCGCCGCCGCGGGCGTGAGCGACGCCGAGGTCCACCTGCTGCGCTCCCGCGTCCGCCTGCGCGACGTGGCCATGATGATGTACACCTCCGGCACGACCGCCGACCCCAAGGGCTGCCCGCTCACGCACGAGGCGCTCGTGCGCACGTCCGTCAACGCCTGCGCCGACCGCTTCCGGCTGACCGCCGAGGACCGCTTCTGGGACCCCCTGCCGCTCTTCCACATGAGCGCCATCCTGCCCCTCATCGGCTGCCTCGATTCCGGCGCCGCCTACGTCACCCTCACCCACTTCGACGCGAGCCTCGGCATCGCCCAGCTGCGCGAGGAGCGCGCGACCGTCTGCTTCTCCACCTTCCCGCCGATCACGACCGCCCTCCTCAATCACCCCGAGTGGGACGCCGCCGAATTCGCCCGCATCCGCCTCATGAACAACGTCGCGCCCCCCGACGCCCTGCGCCGCATCCACGCCGCCCTCCCCACCGCCCAGCACACGAACGCCTACGGCCTCACCGAGTGCGGCGGCGTCGCCTGCTTCAGCCACCCCGACGACCCGCCGGAGAAGCGCCCCGTCACCTCCGGACGCCCCCTGCCCGGCATCGAGCTCCAGATTCGCGACCCCGAGAGCGGCGCGCCCGTCGCCGAACCGGACACGCGCGGCGAGATCTGGATGCGCGGCTACTGCGTCTTCGAGGGCTACTACAAGGACCCCGCCAAGAACGCCGAGTGCTTCGACGCCGAGGGCTGGTTCAACACCGGCGACCTCGGCGCGCTCGACGAGGACGGGCGCGTCAGCTTCATGGGCCGCGTGAAGGACATGCTCAAGGTCGGCGGCGAGAACGTGGCCGCCCTCGAAATCGAGTCCTTCCTCCAGACCCACCCCGCCGTCAACATCGCCCAGGTCGTGGGCGTCCCCGACGAGCGCTACGACGAGGTGCCCGCCGCCTTCGTCGAGCTCGTCCCCGGCGCGGAAGTCGCCCCCGACGCCCTCATCGCGCACTGCCGCGGCCGCATCGCCAGCTTCAAGGTCCCCCGCCACGTCCGCTTCATCGCCCCCGGCGACTGGCCCATGTCCGCCACCAAGGTCCAGAAGTACCGCCTCCGCGACGCGCTCCTGGCGGAGCTTGGGGGGTAGCGCTGGAGCTTCACCCAGCGAATGTTCGAGGATGACCGCTTCGTGAGGACAGTCCAGTCAACCTTCGGGCTTCAAGAGTGGGGCTTGGGTAGCGTGAAGGCTCTCGCGGAAGAGGCGGGGGCGGAAATTGGCGACAGCCTCGTGCTTGAGTTCGCTCCCGACCGCAGGACTGTCACCGCTGAGCGTATCCCGGCGGAGGGTTGAGCTACGCCGTGAAGTAGCGCGCCTCCCGATGGTGGACGACGATGGCGCTCGTCGTCTGCTCCGGGTGCCACTGGAACGTCTCGCCCAACTCCACGCCGATGCGCTCCGGTCGCAGGAGCGTCGCGATGCCCGCCTGCTGCTCCAGGTCGGGGCAGGCGGGGTAGCCGAACGAGTAGCGCGAGCCCTGGTAGCCCTGCCGGTGCAGCTCGCGGATGTCCGCCGCGTCCTCGCCCGCGATGCCCAGCTCCTCGCGCACGCGCTTGTGCCAGAACTCGGCCAGCGCCTCCGCGCTCTCCACGCCGAAGCCGTGGAAGTGCAGGTACTCGCGGTACGCGTCCGCCTCGAACAGCTCTTGCGCCAGTTCCGTCGCGCGCGGCCCCACCGTCACCAGCGTGAACGCGACCGTGTCGTAGCCGCCGCCCGCGCCGTCACGGAAGAAGTCGGCGATGCAGAGCCGTTAGCCCGATCCCGCCGCCTGCCGCGGGAACTGGAAGCGCACGGGCTCGCCCGCGGGCGCGTCGTCGCTCGCCCTCGACCTCCGGCCAGACGAGCAGGTCGTCCCCTTCCGAGCGGCACTTGTAGTAGCCGTAGACGGCCTGCGGCGTGAGCAGCCCCTCGCCGATGGCGCGCTCCTGCCAGCGCCGGAACACGGGCCGCGCCTCCTCGTCGAGGAACGCCTCGTACTCGGCCTCCTCGCGCTCGCCGCGCTGGTAGCCCCACTGCGCGCGAAAGAGCGCCGTCTCGTTCACGTAGGGGAACACGTCGCGCAGGGGGATGCCGCGCACCACGCGGCTCCCCCAGAACGGCGGCTGCGGCACGGGAACGTCGCGCGCCACCGCCGAGCGCGCGGGCGCGTCCTGCGGGGCGGGGGCGGTCTCCGGCTCGGGGCGCGCGGGCGCGGGGGCCGTGCGCGGCGGCGCGAGCGGCTCGCCCGCGACCACCCGCCCCAGCGTGTCCAGCCCCTCGAAGGCGTCCTGGCAGTAGTACACGTCGCCCTCGTAGACGGCGCGCAGGTCGTGCTCGACGTAGCGCCGGTTGAGGGCCGCGCCGCCCAGCAGCACGGGGAACCGCGAGAGCCCGCGCGCGTTCAGCTCCTCCAGGTCCTCGCGCATCACGACCGTGCTCTTCACCAGCAGGCCGCTCAGCCCGATCGCGTCCGCGTCCACCGCCAGCGCCTGCTCGATGATCGTCGCGATCGGCTGCTTGATGCCGAGGTTGTCCACCGTGTAGCCGTTGTTCGAGAGGATGATGTCGACGAGGTTCTTGCCGATGTCGTGCACGTCCCCGCGCACGGTGGCGAGCACGATGCGGCCCTTGCCCGCGCCCTCGATGCGCTCCATGTGCGGCTCCAGGTGGCTCACCGCCGCCTTCATCGTCTCCGCGCTCTGCAGCACGAAGGGCAGCTGCATCCGGCCCGCCCCGAACAGGTCGCCCACCACCTTCATCCCGTCCAGCAGGTGCTCGTTGATGATCGTGAGCGCGTCCATCCCGCCCAGCGCCTCGTCCAGGTCCGCCTCCAGCCCGCGCCGGTCGCCGTCGATGATGCGCTGCTTCAGCCGCTCCTCCACGGGCAGCGCCGCCTGCTCCTCCGCCCGCTTCGGCGACGCCTCCACGTCCTCGAACAGCGAGAGGAAGTGGATGAGCGGGTCATGGTCATCACGCCGCCGGTCGTAAATGAGGTCGCGCGCCGCCGCGAGCTGCGCCTCGGGGATGCGGCTCAGGGGGAGGATCTGGCGCGCGTTCACGATCGCCGCGTCCAGCCCCGCCTCCACCGCCTCCGCCAGGAACACCGAGTTGAGCACGCGCCGCGCCGCCGGCTTCAGCCCGAAGGACACGTTCGAGACGCCCAGGATCGTGTGCGTCCCGGGCAGTTCCGCCTTCACCCGCCGGATCGCCTCCAGCGTCGCCATCGCGTCGCCGCGCAGGTCCTCCTGCCCGCCCCCCAGCGGGAACGTGAGCATGTCGAACAGCAGGTCGCCCGGCTCCATCCCGTAGCGCCCCACCGCGAGGTCGTGGATGCGGCGCGCCACGCGCAGCTTCCATTCGACCGTGCGCGCCTGCCCCTCCTCGTCGATGACGAGCGCGACGGCCGCCGCCCCGAAGCGCTTGATCAGCGGCAGCAGGCGCGTGATCTTGCGCTCGCCGTCCTCCAGGTTGATCGAGTTCACGATCCCCTTGCCGCCGTACAGCTTCAGCGCCGCCTCGACGACCGGGACCTCGGTCGAGTCGAACACGAGCGGCAGCGTCGCCTGCGTGCGCAGTTCGCGCGCGAAGCGCTCCATGTCGGGCGCGCCCTCGCGGCCCACGTAATCGACCATCAGGTCGAGCACGTGCGCGCCCTCCGCCGCCTGCTCGCGCGCCAGCGCCACCACGCCCTCCGCGTCCCCCTCCAGCAGCAGTTCGCGGAAGGCGCGCGAGCCCGTCGCGTTCATGCGCTCGCCCACCACCAGGAACGACGTGTCCTGCTCGAAGGGCACGCTCGTGTAGAGCGAACTGCACGCCGCCTCGATGTCCCGCGGGCGCGGCTTCGGACGTGGCCGCCCCACCGCCGCGATCGCCGCCTCGAAGTGCGCGGGCGTCGTGCCGCAGCAGCCCGCCGCGATGCTCGTCCCCAGCTCCTCCACGAAGATGCGCTGGTAGCGCGCGAACGCCTCCGGGGTGAGCGGGTAGTGCGTCTCGCCGTCGCGGATCTCGGGCAGCCCCGCGTTCGGCCCGATGAACACGGGACGGCGCGAGTTGCGCGCGAGGTGGCGCACGTGCTCCACCATCTGCTCCGGCCCCGTCGCGCAGTTGATGCCGATCACGTCGACCGTGTCGAGCGCCTCCAGCGTCGTCAGCGCGCAGGCGATGTCGGAGCCCAGCAGCATCGTGCCCGTCGTCTCGATGGTCACGCTGGCGATGACGGGCAGGCGCGCGCCCGTCTCCGCGAACACGTCCTCGATCGCGCCCAGCGCCGCCTTCGTCTGCAGCAGGTCCTGGCACGTCTCGACCTTGAGCGCGTCGATGCCGCCCTCGATCAGCCCCCGCGCCTGCTCGCGGTAGCTCTCCGCCAGCTCGTCATACCCGATGTGGCCCAGCGAGGGCAGTTTCGTCCCCGGCCCCATCGTCCCGAGGCTGTAGCGCGGCCACTCCGGCGTCGCGAACTCGTCCCGCACGCGCCCCAGCTGCTCCGCCGCGAGCCGGTTGATCTCGCGCACGCGCTCCTCGATGCCGTACTCGGCGAAGACGACGCGGTTCGCCCCGAACGTGGCCGAATCGACGGCGTCGCAGCCCGCCGCGTAGAAGCTGCGCTGGATGCCCGCCAGCAACTCCGGCTTCGAGACGGTCAGGTACTCGTTGCAGCCGTCGAGCCCGCCGTAGTCCTCCGGCGTCGGCTTGAGCGACAGGATCGTGGAGCCAATCGGACCCGCCGCGAACAGCACCTGCTCGCGCAGCCGGTTGAGAAACGGAAGGTCACGGGCGACGTACGCGAACGGTCCAACCCCACGAAAGGCTGCCGTCAAGGGTAGCAGGCGCGCCGCCTACGGCTCGCGTCCGCTGGCCGGGCATCGGGTAGAGTGCCGCCGGTCCGGGGGAAGCGCGCCCGCGGTCCGCAAGGAGGCTGACGTGCCGTCTGGGGAAGAGCGCGTGCTGGAGGGCGTCATCGCCGCCTTCGCGGATGATGCCTATCGGGTGACGCTGCATACCTGGGATCGGATCTCGGATCGGGATCTGGCTCTTCCTGATGTGATCGCAGGGGTATGCGCCGACGCCCCCGAGATCATTGAGGACTACCCGGAGCACCGGAGAGGCCCATGCTGTCTCATCCTCTGTCAGGGACCGAGTGGGAAGATGTACCATGTGCTGGTGACGCATCCGCCGAGGATCTGGCTCATCACCGTTTACGAGCCCGATCCGGGCCGGTGGTCGGCGGACCTCCGCAGGAGGCGCAGGTGATGGAATGTCTGGAGTGCAAAGGCGACCTGATCGAGGCGACGGTTGTCGTTGAGAAGTCGGCGGACGATGGGCGCCACCTTCGCGAGGAGGTCTCGGGGTGGCGCTGTCGCCAGTGCGGCGAGGAAGTTCTCAGGGGCGCCGATGCCGAGCGCCTCTCGCAGAAGTGGCTTGACATGCGCGCGGTCGCGGAGCCGCAGCCCGCGGGGAGCGCCGAGAGCCTCCGATGAGGAAGTGCCGGGACTGCCTGGGCGAGATGGAGCCCGCCGAATTCGTCCATCACCACGGCGATGGCGAAGGGCCATGCCTGAACGAGAAGGTCTCGGGATACGAGTGCGGGCAGTGTGGGGCGCGGCTCATCTCCGGACCGGACGCGGAACGCCTCTCGCAGAAGTGGCTCGCCATGCGCGCGGAGCGGGCCCGGGAACGCGAGGAGATCGCGACGTAATCCCGCCCCTTGCCCCTCCCGCTCCCGCCCCCTACGATTGTTGACGCACTTACTCGACTTTACGCGGGAGGCGGCGCTTGCGCTGTTCCACACGGGGCGATTACGGGCTGCGGGCCCTCATCGAACTGGCCGACCACTACGGCCAGGGGCCGCTGCAGTGCTCCGAGATCGCCCTCCGCCGCCACGTCCCCGAGCAGTACCTGGACCAGCTCCTGACGACCCTGCGCAAGGCGGGATTCGTGCGTTCCCAGCGCGGCCCCGCGGGCGGCCACGAACTCGCGCGCGACCCCGCCGGCATCTCCGTGCGCGACGCCATCGTCGCGCTGGAGGGCAGCCTCTCGCCCGTCACCTGGCTCGACGAGCCCCCCGAGCGCACCGATCACCCCCACCAGTGCGGCCAGCGCGAGATCTGGGAGCGCGTCCGCGAGTCGACCAGCGCCATCCTCGACTCCTACACCATCGCCGACCTCCACGCGAAGGAGCCCCGCGCCGTCGCGGGCAGGTACCGCATATGACCGCCCCTGAAACGACCGCTCCCGCCCGGCCGCGCATCGCCGAGTCCGTCCTCGAACTCGTGGGGGGCACGCCGCTCGTGCGCCTCAACCGCGTCGTGCCGCCCGGCTCCGCCGCCGTCTACGGCAAGCTGGAGAGCCTGAATCCCGGCGGCTCCGTGAAGGACCGCATCGCCCTCGCCATGATCGAGGAGGCCGAACGCTCCGGCGCGCTCCAGCCCGGCGCGACCATCATCGAGCCCACCTCCGGCAACACCGGCATCGGCCTCGCCATGGTCGCCGCCGTCAAGGGCTACCGCCTCGTCCTCACCATGCCCGAGGACATGTCCGTCGAGCGCCGCCGCCTCTTCGAGCGCTTCGGCGCGGAGGTGCACCTCACGCCCGCCATCGAGGGCATGACCGGGGCCGTCTTCGCCGCCAGCCAGCTCGCCGAGAGCGAAGCGGACGTGTTCGTGCCCCAGCAGTTCGAGAACCCCGCCAACCCCGCCGTCCACCGCCGCACCACCGCCCGCGAGATCATCGACGCCACCGGCGGCGAACTCGATGCCTTCGTCGCCGCCGTGGGCACGGGCGGCACCGTCACCGGCGTCGGCCAGGTGCTGCGCGAGGAACTGGGCGAGCGCGTCCGCATCGTCGCCGTCGAGCCCGCCCGCTCGCCCGTGCTCAGCGGCGGACGGCCCGGCCTCAGCGGCATCCAGGGCATCGGCGCGAGCTTCGTGCCCGGCGTCCTCGACCGCGAGGTCTACGACGAGGTCATCCGCATCGAGGACAAGGACGCCTTCGCCATGACCGCCCGCCTCACGCGCGAGGAGGGCCTGCTCGTCGGCATCTCCGCCGCCGCCAACGTCGTCGCCTCCCTCGCCGTGGCCGAGCGTCTGGGCGAGGATGCCCGTATCGTCACCATCCTCTGCGACACCGGGGAGCGCTACCTCAGTGTCGACCTCTAGCCCGGCGGCGGGCGCCGCCCCACAATCCGATGGCCCTTCCGGCGGGCCCCAGAGCGAGGCAGAGCCAGTGACCGTCAACGTCTACGTTCCCACCCCCTTCCGCCACCTCGTGGGCAACCGCATCCGCGTGCGCGCCGCCGGCGCGAACCTGCGCGAGGTCATGGACGACCTCGATACGCAGTTTCCCGGCTTCGGCGCCCAGGTGCGCGACGCCACCGGCGAACTCGCCACCCACATCGGCGTCTACGTGAACCAGGTCGAGATCGACACGCTCGACGGCGAAGCCACGCGCCTCGCCGCGGGCGACGAGGTCGCCTTCATCCCCGCCCTCGCGGGCGGCTCGGACGTCGTCCTCACCCCCGAGATGGTCGAGCGCTACAGCCGCCACCTCATCATGCCCCAGGTCGCCAGCGTCGGGCAGCGCCAGATCATCGAGGCGAAGGTGCTCGTCGTCGGGGCGGGCGGGCTCGGCTCGCCCGTCGCCCTCTACCTCGCCCTCGCCGGCATCGGCACCCTCGGCCTGATCGACTTCGACGTGGTCGACCGCTCCAACCTCCAGCGCCAGATCCTCCACCAGACCGCCGACATCGGCCTCCCCAAGGTGCAGTCGGCGAAGGAGACGCTGCTCGCGCACAACCCCAACATCGACGTGGTCCTGCACGAGGCGCCCCTCACCAGCGACAACGCCTTCGAGATCATCGACCAGTACGACATCGTCGTGAACGGGGCCGACAACTTCGCCACGCGCTACCTCGTGAACGACGCCTGCTACCTGCGCGGGAAGAAGCTGGTGGACGGCTCCATCCTCATGTTCGACGGGCAGGCCACGACCTACCTGCCGGGCCAGGGCTGCTACCGCTGCCTCTACCCCGCGCCGCCCCCGCCGGGCATGGTGCCCAGCTGCGCCGAGGCGGGCGTGCTCGGCGCGATGTGCGCCACCATCGGCAGCATCCAGGCGACCGAGGTGCTCAAGCTCGTCCTCGAACAGGGCGAGCCGCTCGTCAACCGCCTCCTCCTCTACGATGCGCTCTCGCTCGAATTCCGCACCGTCAAGATCCGCCGCGACCCGGCTTGCCCCCTCTGCGGCGAGAACCCCACCATCAGCGAACTCATCGACTACGAGGAGTTCTGCGGCGCCCCCTTCCCCCACCCGGAGGAAGCGGAAGCCGCCGTCTGACCCGAACCCGGCACAGGAGAAACCGCCCGTGACCTCAACCGCCGCGCCCACCGTCCGCATCCGCGTTACCGCCGTCCTCCAGAAGCTCACCGGCGGGCAGAAGGAGATCGAGGCGCGCGGCGCCACCGTGGCCGAGGTCGTCGACGACATCGAGGCCAGCTTCCCCGGCTTCAAGGCGCAGATGTACGGCGAGGACGGCCAGCTCCAGCGCTTCGTCAACGTCTACCTCAACGACGAGGACATCCGCTACATGGGCGGCCCCGCCACCGCCCTCAGCGACGGCGACGTCCTCGACATCCTGCCCGCCCTCGCCGGCGGCTAGCCCGCGTCCGCGCCGTGGCCCTCCACCGCTCCGTCCTCGACCTCATCGGCGATACGCCCCTGGTCGAGTTGCGCGCCTTCGCCCCCCGCCCGGACGTGCACGTCTACGCCAAGCTGGAGGGCCAGAACCCGACCGGCTCGGTCAAGGATCGCATCGCCAAGGCGATGATCGAGGCCGCCGAGGCGCGCGGCGAACTGAAGCGCGGCGACACCATCCTCGAACCCACCTCCGGCAACACCGGCATCGGCCTCGCCCTCATCGGCAAGCTGCGCGGCTACCGCGTCGTCTGCGTCATGCCCGAGAACGTCAGCGAGGAGCGCTCCCTGCTGCTGCGCTCGCTCGGGGCCGAGATCATCTACTCCCCCGGCGAACTCGGCTCGAACGGGGCGATCCGCAAGGCCAAGGAGATCGTCGCCGCCAACCCCGGCCGCTATCACTTCCCCTACCAGTACGGCAACGAGGCCAACCCCGCCGCCCACGAGCACGGCACCGCCGCCGAGATCCTGCGCGACCTGCCCGGGACGACCGCCTTCGTCGCCGGCCTCGGCACGGGCGGCACGCTGACCGGCACGGGCCGCGGCCTCAAGGCGCGCAATCCCGCCATCCGCGTCATCGCCGCCGCCCCCCATCCCGGCGACAACGTCCAGGGCCTGCGCGCCCTCGAAGAGGGCTTCATCCCCGAGATCTTCGACGAGTCGATCCTCGACGGGAAGATCGTCGTGGACAGCCAGACCAGCTTCGCCGTCACGCGCGAGCTCGCGGAGAAGGAGGGCGTTTTCGCGGGCGTCAGCAGCGGCTCCGTCGTGCGCGCCGCCCTCAAGGCCGCCGAGCGCCTCGAAGGCGAGCAGCACATCGTCTGCCTCCTCGCCGACGGCGGCTGGAAGTACCTCAGCTCCGGCCTCTGGACCACCGACTGGGACGCCCTCCCCGAGGACGTGGAGGAGATGATCTGGTGGTAGGCGAAGAGGCTGCTACGGCTGGGTCGCGTTAACCCTGCGAACGAACGGCGCCAGTTGGGAGCGCGTCAACACAATCACATCGTCCGCTTCCCGCTTGAGAGTCCGCGCCTGATGCTCTCCCCCGAATGGCTCAATGCCGACAAGGACCACGCGAACGCCCATCTCCTGCGCCTCACGAAGAAGTAGCCAGCATCTACGAACCAGGCAACGGTCCCGTCCGCGCCGTCCCGCTACACTGCCCCCATGCGCTTCGGCGTCACCCTCCCGAACGTCGGCTATGGCGGCGATCCGGCCACCCTCGTCCAGTTCGCCGTCGAGGCGGAGGAGGCGGGCTGGGACGGCGTCTTCTTCTGGGATACGCCCTACGCCGTCGCGCCGGACCAGCCGCCGCCGGACTTCGCCGACGCCTGGGTGCTGCTGGCCGCCGTCGCCGTGCGCACGGAGCGTGTGCGGCTGGGCACGATGCTGACGCCGCTCGCCTGGCATCGTCCCTGGCTGATCGCGCGCCAGGCCGCCACCCTCGACCGGCTCTCGGGCGGGCGCTTCACGCTCGCCGCCGGGCTCGGCGCGCCCGACGACGCGGGCCCCTGGTTCGGCGGCGATGCGTTCGACCGCCGGACCCGCGCGGCCATGCTCGACGAGGCGCTCGCCGTCCTCGACGGGCTCTGGAGCGGCGAACCGTTCGCCTTCGCGGGCGAGCACTTCAGCCTGCGCGAGGTCACGTTCCTGCCGCGCCCCGTGCAGCGGCCCCGCGTGCCCGTCTGGGTGGTCGGGGCGTGGCCGCGCGACCCCGCCATGTGGCCCCGCCGCAAGTCGATGCGCCGCGCCATCCGCTACGACGGCCTCCTCCCCAACGTCTTCGGCGCGGACGGCGCATTCGTCTTCGACGCGACCCCCGATGAGGAACTCGCCGACCTCCGCGCCATGTCCGCATGGGTCGAGCGCGAGCGCCCCGGCGGCGAGCCCTACGACATCGTCATCGAACGCAGCCTGCCCGGCGTCGATGCCGCCGAGGCGGCGCGCTGGGAAGAAGCCGGGGCCACCTGGTGGCTCGACGACGCCTGGCAGGAGATGTGGGCCGCTCCCGACGACCCCGAGCCCCTGCGCCGCCGCATCCTTCGCGGCCCGCCCCGCTAGCCCCGCCCGCCCCGCCCCGCTATGCTGCGCTCAGCATATCCCCGCCGGAGCGACCCGTGCCCCTCGCCCGACGCCTGCTCGCCCTGACCGCGCTCTGCGCCCTCGTCCTGGGCGCGGCCTGCGGCGGCGGCGACGACAGCCCCGGCGCGATCATCCTCGCCACCACCACCTCCACCTACGACAGCGGCCTCCTCGATGAACTCGTGCCCCGCTTCGAGGCGCGCACGGGCATCGAGGTGAAGGTCATCGCCGTCGGGACCGGGGCCGCCCTGCGCATGGCGGGCGAGGGCGACGCCGACGCCGTGCTCGTGCACGCCCCCGAGGCGGAGGCGCCCTACGTCGCCAGCGGCGACCTCGTCTCCGGGCGGCTCGTCATGACCAACGACTACGTCATCGCCGGCCCCCCCGATGATCCCGCCGCCGCCGCGTCCGCCCCCGACCTGCCCGCCGCCGTCGCCGCCATCGCCGCCGGGGGCCGCTTCGTCTCGCGCGGCGACGACTCCGGCACGCACAAGCGGGAGCTCGCGCTCTGGGCCGTCGCGGGCATCGACCCCGCCGCCCTGCCCCGCGAGGAGACCGGCCAGGGCATGGGCGCGACCCTCACGATCGCCTCCGAGCGCCGCGCCTACACGCTCACCGACCGCGCCACCTGGCTCGCCCTGCGCCACGCGCTCGACCTCGCCGTGCTCGTCGAGGGCCACGCCGCGCTCCTCAACGTCTACCACGTCTACGTGGTCAACCCCGAGCGCCACGCGGGCGTCGCCGCGAAAGAGGCCGAGGCGTTCGCCGCCTTCCTGCTGGAGCCGGAGACGCAGGCGCTCATCGGGCGCTTCCGCGCCGCCGAGTTCGGCCGCTCGCTCTTCACCCCCGCCGCCGCGCCGCCCCCCGGAGGCGGCTGATGGAGGCCATCGGGGACGGCCTGCTGGAGGCGCTGCGCCTCATCGGCGCGGGCGACGGCGAGCTCTTCTCCATCGCCGGGCGCTCGCTGCTCGTCTCCGGCGCGGCCACCGCCCTGGCCCTGCTCGCGGGGGCGCCCCTCGGCTACCTGCTCGGGCGCGCGCGCTTCCCCGCCCGCACCCTCATCCTCGCCGCCGTGGGCACGGGCATGGGCATGCCCCCGGTCGTGGCCGGCCTCGTCATCTGGCTCCTGCTCGTGCGCAGCGGCCCCTTCGGCGGCTTCGAGCTGATCTACACGAAGCAGGCGATGGTCGTCGCCCAGTTCCTCATCGCCACGCCCCTCGTCATCGCCTTCACCGCCGCCTCCATCCAGGCCCTGCCCGCGCGCCTGCCCGACCTCCTGACCGTGCTCGGCGCGGGACGCCTGCGCACGCTCTGGCTGCTCGCGCGCGAGGCCCGCCTGGGGCTGCTCGCCGCCGTCATGGCCGGCTTCGGCGCGGTCGTCTCCGAGGTGGGCGCCTCCATGGCCGTGGGCGGCAACCTCGCGGGCGACACGCGCGTCCTCACCACCGCCATCGTCACCGAGACGAGCCGCGCCGACACCGAGCGCGCCATCGCCTACGGCCTCGTGCTGCTCGCCATGGCCTTCGCCATCGTCGCCGTCCTCACGCTCGTCCAGCAGCGGGGGGCGCGCTGATGGAGGCGCGCCTCGAAGGCGTCCGCTTCGCCTACGGCGAGCGCCCCGTGCTCGACGTGCCCGAACTGCGCTTCGCCGGGGGCCGCGTGACCGCCCTCCTCGGCCCGAACGGCTCGGGGAAGTCGACCATCCTGCGCCTCCTCGCGGGCCTCGAACGGCCCGCCGCCGGGCGCGTCCTCGTCGGGGGGAAGGACGCGCCCGCCGCCCGCGCCTCCGTCGCCTACGCCTTCCAGGAGGCGGTCTTCCTCTCCGGCTCCCTGCGCGCCAACCTCGACCTCGCCCTGCGCCTGCGCCGCCTGCCGTCCGCCGAGCGCCGCGCGCGCCTCGCCGAAACCGCCGCCGCCTGCGGCGTCGCCCATCTCCTCGATCGGCCCGCCGGCCGCCTCTCCGGGGGCGAGGCGCAGCGCGCCAATCTCGCCCGCGCGCTCGCCCTGCGCGCCCCCCTCACGCTCCTCGACGAGCCGCTCGCGGGCTTCGACGAGCGCGGACGCGCGCGGATGCTGGCGGAGCTGCCCGCCCTCCTGCGCCGCTTCGCGGGCACGGTCGCGCTCGTCACCCACGACCGCGAGGAGGCCCTGCGCCTCGCCGCCGACCTCGTCGTCCTGCGCGAGGGCCGCGTGCGCGCCGCCGGGCCCGGGCGCGAGGTCTTCGCGAATCCGCCCGACCCCGAGACCGCCGCCGTCCTCGGCTACGCCCTCATTCCCGCCGGGGACGGGCTGGCGGGCGTCGCCCCCGGCGCGCTCCGCCCCGGCCCCGGCGACGTCACCTTCGCCCTCGATGTCGAGGAGGTCGCCGATCTCGTCACGCGCGTTGAGGTCGCGGGCCGCATCGGCGGGCGGCGCGTGACGGTCGGCCTGCCCCCCGGCGCGCCCCTCCCCGCCCCCGGCGAGCGGCTGACCGTGGGCGCGCCCGCCGCGATGGCCGTCTCGTTTCCGGATCAGGCGCCCGC
This sequence comes from Tepidiformaceae bacterium, assembly GCA_963664025.2. Classification (GTDB taxonomy): domain Bacteria; phylum Chloroflexota; class Dehalococcoidia; order Tepidiformales; family Tepidiformaceae; genus UBA2991. The sequence goes on from OY760861.2 coordinate 1,499,429, forward strand.
AACGGTTGACAGCCCCGCCCGCGCTTCCGTAGCGTGAAGGGGCGATGGATGCGCGAGCGGCAGACACGTCCTGACGGCGCCCGAAGGGGCGCCGTTTCCGTGTCCGCGACCGCCCGCGCGAGGAGGGTTCCCGCGACCATGCAGTCGAGCATCATCGGCAAGATCGAGAAAGCCAGGCGCTACGCCGCCGAGCCCGAGCGCCTCCGCGTCGAGGGCCTCAGCGTGACCGTCCGCGGCGACAACACCGATCACCGCGTCGAACTCGCGGGCGAGGCGTGGTCCTGCACCTGCGGCTTCTTCGGCGAATGGTCGATCTGCAGCCACACGATGGCGATCGAACGCGTGCTCGCGGGCCTCGTGCCCCCGCAGCCGCTGCCCGTGGCGAGCGCCACGGGCACGTAGCGCCGCCCCCTCCGCGCCCGCGCCGCCGTACGATGGCGGTCCGCGCCCGCGCGCATCGGGGAAACGCATGGTCTTCGGCAGGCTCCGTCTCCTGCTCGCCCTCTGGACGGCGAAGGCCGCCGCCGCGCTCAGCGCCGGTCTCGGCGGGGGCGGCGGCACCGCCCTCCCCGGCCTCCTCGCCGAGCGCATCGACCCCGCCTTCGCCGCGACCCTCGGCGGGCGCTTCGAAGGCGGCGCCGTCCTCATCACGGGCACGAACGGGAAGACGACGACCGCGCGCCTGCTCGCCGCCATGCTCGCCGCCGCCGGACGCGCCGCCGTCCACAACCGCGAGGGCTCCAACCTGACGCGCGGCGTCGCCTCCGCCCTCGCCGCCGCCGTTGACTGGCGCGGGCGGCCCCGCGACGCGTCCGCCCTCGTCCTCATGGAGACGGACGAGGCGGCCCTGCCCGCCGCCGCCCGCGCCCTCCGTCCCCGCGCCGTCGCCTTCCTCAACCTCTTCCGCGACCAGCTCGACCGCTACGGCGAGGTCGACGGCGTGGCCGCCCGCTGGCGCGCGGCGCTCCCCCTCCTGCCGCCCGCGACGACGCTCGTCCTCAACGCCGACGACCCCTCCGTGGCCGAACTCGCCCTCGACTGGGACGGCCCCGCGCACTGGCACGGCCTCGCCGGGGCGCGCGCGGACGCCGCCTCGCCCGGCCCCGCCGACGCGCGCTGGTGCCGCGCCTGCGGGGGAAGCTACCGCTACGCGTCGCGCTACGCCGCCCACCTCGGGCGCTGGCGCTGCGACGGCTGCGGGCGCGCCGGCCCCGAGCCGGACACGCGCGCGACCGCTATCGAGGCTTCCCCCGCGGGCCTGCGCCTCGCCGTCCCCGGCCTGGGCGAACTCGATCTGCCCCTCGGCGGGCGCTACAACGCGGGCAACGCCCTCGCCGCGATCGCCCTCGCGCGCGTCCTCGGCCTGCCGGACGAGGCCGTGCGCGCGGGCCTCGCCGCCGCCCGTCCCGCCTTCGGGCGGGGCGAACCCGTCGCCCTCGGCGATCGCCGCCTGCGCCTCCTCCTCTGCAAGAATCCCGCCGGCGCGAGCGAGGCCCTGGGCCGCGTCGAGGACGAGGACGGCCCCGCCGAGGTCGCCTTCGTCCTCAACGACCGCTTCGCCGACGGGCGCGACGTGAGCTGGATCTGGGACGCCGACTTCGAGCGGCTGGCGGGGCGCGTGGAGCGCTGCTGGGCGGGCGGCGCGCGCGCCGCGGACGCCGCCCTGCGCCTGCGCTACGCGGGCTGGCCCGCGCCCGCCGCCACGGAGCGCGATCCCGCCGCCCTCCTCGACGCCCTCGCGCGCGCGCCCGGCGATCGCCCCGTCACGGTCCTCCTCACCTACACCGCGCTCCTCGACCTGCGCGCCGAGCTGGCGCGTCGCGGCGTCGTCGCCGCGGCGATGGAGTAGCGCGGGCTGGCGCGCCCGGCTGTTGGCTCGTGGCCCGTGGCTGTTGGGGGAAGGACGGGGGTCCGCTAGAATCGCGCGATGGCCGGGGATGCGCCGCCCGATGACTGGATCCGCGAGCTGCGGCGGCGCTCGGGGCTGAGCCAGGCCGCCTTCGCCCGCCGCCTGGGCGTGCGCCAGCAGACCGTGAGCGAATGGGAGACGGGCCGCTACGCCCCGCGCGGCGCCAGCCTCACCGTCCTGCGCTCCTTCGAGGACGCGATCGCCCCCTACGACGCCTCCCCGCCGGACGATCCCCAGCCGTCCAGGGACCACCAGCCACCAGCCACCGACCACTAGTCACCAAACACCAATCACTAGCCACCCTACACGCTACCGTGTAAACTCCGGCCATGCGCCGCACCGAGGCCGACCTCGCCGAACGCTGGTTCGCGGGCCTGCGCGCCCCCGCCCGCGTCGAGGACGGGCGCCGCCTGCGCATCCGCTTCCCCGGCGTGCCCGCGCCCGGCTACGGCCCCGACGCGCGCGACGCCGTCATCGAGCTCGACGGGGCCGAGCTCTGCGGCGAGGTCGAGCTGCACCTGCGCGCCAGCGGCTGGCGCGCCCACGGCCACCACGACGACCCCGCCTACGCGCGCGTCATCCTCCACGTCGTCGAGGAGAACGACGGCGGCGCGCTCGTCACGCCCCACGCCGGCGGGCGCGCGATCCCGGTGGCGGTCGCGCCGCCGCCCGCCGCCGCGCCCCCGCCGCGCTTCGCGCCGCCCTGCGCCGATCGCGCCGTCCGCGTCGCGCCCGCCGCCGCCCTCGAACGGCTCGGCCTCGAGCGCCTGCGCGCGAAAGCCTCGCGCGCGGGCAACTGGGCCGCCGCCCGCGGGCCCGCGCCCGTCCTCTGGGCGCTCGCCCTGGAGACGCTCGGGGGCGGGCGCAACCGCGAGCCCTTCGCCGAGGCCGCCCGCCGCCTGCCCCTGCCCGCCCTCCTCGAAAGCGCCCCCGCCGGAGCCGCTGAAGCGGAGCGCGCGGAGACGTTCGCCGCCGCCCTGCGCGAGGCCGCGCGTGATCTCCCCCTCGCGCGCCGCGGCGGGCGCCCCGCCGCCGCCCCCGAGCGCCGCCTGGAGGCGCTCGCCGCGCTCGCCGCCCGCCTCTGGCCCGCTCGCCGCGCCGCCTGGCCGGAGGCGCTGGCCGCGCCCGCGTCCGTCCCCCGCGCCCTGCGCGCCCCCGGCATCGGCGCCGGCGCGGCCCTCGAACTCGCCGTCAACGCCGTTCTGCCCGCCGCCCTCGGCGCGGGGCTCTGGCCGGAGGAAGCGGCCCTCGCCCGCTTCCGCGAGCTGCCCGCGCCCCCGCCCTACGGCCAGCTGCGCCCGCTCGCGGGCTGGCTCGGCTCCGGCGCGGGCGATCGCGACGGCGGCGGCGATCCCCTCGCCCGCGCCGCCGCCCTGCAGGGCGCCCTGCGCCTGCACGCCCGCCACTGCGCGCGCGGCGGGTGCGGCGCCTGCCCCCTCTCCTGAGCGCGCGTGCGGCGCGGGAGGTGCGGCTTTCGCGCGCACGGGGGAGAATAGGCCCGCGGCGCGCCGCCCGCGTGAGGAAGCCCATGCCGACCATCGCCGGGAAGATCTGGGAGGAGCACCTCGTCCGCCGCGAGGCGGGCCTGCCCGATCTCCTCTACATCGACCTCCACCTCGTCCACGAGGTGACCTCGCCCCAGGCCTTCGAGTCGCTGCGCCTCGCGGGACGCCCCGTGCGCCGCCCCGCCCGCACCCTCGCCACGGTCGACCACAACGTGCCCACGGAGGGCCGCGACCGCCCCTGGGACGATCCCCTCTCCATCCAGCAGGTGGAGACGCTGCGCGCCAACTGCGCCGAGTTCGGCGTGCCCTTCTACGACATCGACGACCCCCGCCAGGGCATCGTCCACGTCGTCGGCCCCGAGCAGGGCCTGAGCCAGCCCGGCATGACCATCGTCTGCGGCGACAGCCACACCTCCACGCACGGCGCCCTCGGCGCGCTCGCCTTCGGCATCGGCACCTCCGAGGTCGAGCACGTGCTCGCCACCCAGACGCTGCCCCAGGCGCCCCAGCAGACGATGGCCGTCGAGGTCGATGGCGAACTCGCCCCCGGCGTCACCGCCAAGGACGTGATCCTCGCCATCATCAACGAGATCGGCGTGGGCGGCGGGACCGGCCACGTCGTCGAGTACCGCGGCGAGGTCATCCGCGCCCTCGACATGGCGGGCCGCATGACCGTCTGCAACATGACCATCGAGGCGGGCGCGCGCGCGGGCCTCGTCGCCCCCGACGACACGACCTTCGCCTACCTCGAGGGGAGGCCCGCCAGCCCCTCCGGCCCCGCCTGGGAGCGCGCCCTCGACCGCTGGCGCGCGCTCGCCACGGACGAGGACGCGGTCTTCGACGCGACCGTCGAACTCGACGGGGCGGCCATCGAGCCCTGCGTCACCTGGGGCACGAATCCCGCCCAGAGCGCGCCCGTCTCGGGGCGCGTGCCCGACCCCGCCGACGCCCCCGGCGAGGCCGCCCGCGAGCAGACCGAGCGCGCCCTCCGCTACATGGACCTCGAAGCGGGCGCGGCCATCGCCGACGTGCCCCTCGACCGCGTCTTCATCGGCTCCTGCACGAACTCGCGCCTGGAGGATTTGCGCGCCGCCGCCGCCGCCGTGCGCGGTCGCACGGTCGCCCCCACCGTGCGCGCCATGGTCGTGCCCGGCAGCGGCCTCGTGAAAGCCGCCGCCGAGGCCGAGGGACTGGACGAGGTCTTCCGCGCGGCGGGCTTCGAGTGGCGCGACGCGGGCTGCTCCATGTGCCTCGGCATGAACCCCGACATCCTCCTCCCCGGCGAGCGCTGCGCCTCCACCTCCAACCGCAACTTCGAGGGCCGCCAGGGGCCGGGCGGGCGCACCCACCTCGTCAGCCCGCAGATGGCCGCCGCCGCCGCCGTCGCCGGCCACTTCGTCGACGTGCGCGACTGGGAGATGCGCGATGCGTAAGTTCGAAGCCGTCCGCTCGAAGGCGCTCCCCCTCAACCGCGCCGACGTCGATACCGACCAGATCATCCCCGCCAAGTACCTCAAGCGGATCGAGCGCAGCGGCTTCGGCGCGTTCCTCTTCGACGACTGGCGCAAGGACCCCGCGTTCGTCCTCAACGAGGGCGTCTTCCAGGGCGCGCGCATCCTCGTGGCGGGCGCCAACTTCGGCTGCGGCTCCTCCCGCGAGCACGCCCCCTGGGCGCTGGAGGACTACGGCTTCCGCGCCCTCATCGCACCCTCCTTCGCCGACATCTTCCGCAACAACTGCGCCAAGATCGGCCTCCTCACCATCACCCTCGCCCCCGAGGACGTGGCCTTCCTCATCGCCCGCGCGGAGGAGCTGCCCGAGGCGGAGACGATCGTCGACCTCGAATCGCAGACCGTCGCCACCGCCGACGGCTCCTTCGTCCGCTCCTTCGAGATCGACCCCGCGGTGAAGCGCAACCTGCTGGAGGGGCTCGACGCCATCGGCCTCACCCTCGAGCGCGAGGACGACATCGCCGCCTTCGAGGAGCGCCGCGACGACGACCGCTATCCCTCCACCGCCGCCGGTGCGGAGGACTCCGCGTGAGCCGTCACCCCCGCCCCGGTCCCGCCCGGCGCTGGCTGAGCCGGTTCCGCTCCCGCCTCTGGAACGCCGATCAGGCCCGCGTCGCCGCCGGCAACTACTGGTTCAAGATCCGCCACGCCGAGCGCTGCTGCGGGAACCCCGGCCAGCCCGGATGCTGAAAGCCCGCCCCGCCGTCCGGTGCGGACGGCCCCGGCGACCGGCAGCGCTAGCGGGCCATGTCCTCCCCGCCTGACGTGGACATCGGCGTCCACACGCGACTCCCGCCGCAGCCCCTGCCTCCGCCCCGCTACCGCTTTCCCGATCCGCGCGGCGCGCCCCCCAGCGGCTTCGTCGCGAGCGGCGGCGACCTCGCCCCCGAGACGATCGTGGCCGCCTACCGCGCGGGCCTCTTCCCCTGGCCCCACGACGGCGTCGATACCCTCTGGTGGTCGCCCGATCCGCGCGCCGTCCTCCCGCCGGAGCGCTTCCACGTCTCGCGCCGGCTCGCCCGCCGCGTGCGCCAGGGCCGCTTCCGCGTCACCCTCGACGCCGCCTTCGCGCAGGTGATCGCGGCCTGCGCCGTGCGCCCCGAGGGCACCTGGATCACGCCCGGCATGATGCGCGCCTACCTGCGCCTGCACCAGCTCGGCTGGGCGCACAGCGTCGAGGTCTGGAGCCCCGGGGGCGCGCTCGCGGGCGGCCTCTACGGCCTGCGCGTGGACGGCCTCTTCGGGGCCGAGTCGATGTTCCACCGCGCCACCGACGCCTCCAAGATCGCGCTCCTCGCCCTCTGCCGCCACGCGCCCCGCGCGGGCGTCTCCCTCATCGACGTGCAGCTGCCCACGCCCCACCTCGAATCGCTCGGCGCCGTGCCCGTCTCCCGCGAGCGCTACCTCGAACTGCTCGCCGCCGCGCGCGCCCCGTCCGCGCCGAACGGGTAGACTCCCGCCCCATGCCTGCCTATCCGATTCTCCTCGCCCCCGGCGACGGCATCGGCCCCGAGGTCCTCGAAGAGGGACTGAAGGCGCTCGCCGCCGTCGAACGCCGCTTCGGCCACGAGTTCCAGTACGAGCGCGCCACCGTCGGCGGCGCCGCCATCGACCAGTACGGCATCGCCCTGCGCGACGAGACGCTGGAGGCCGCGTCCCGCTCCCGCGCCGTCCTCTTCGGGGCCGTCGGCGGCCCCAGGTGGGACGACCCCCAGGCGTCCGTGCGCCCCGAGCAGGCCATCCTCGGCCTGCGCAAGGGGCTCGGCCTCTTCGCCAACATCCGCCCCGTGCGCGTCAATCCGCTCCTCCTCGGCGACAGCGCCATCAAGCGCGAGGTGCTGGAGGGCGTCGACATGGTCGTCATCCGCGAACTCACCGGCGGCATCTACTTCGGCAAGCCCCAGAAGCGCTGGGCGAACAGCCGCGGGCGCCAGGCCGTCGATACGATGCGCTACAGCGAACGCGAGATCGAGCGCATCCTCCGCACCGGCTTCGAACTGGCCCGCGGGCGCCGGGGCAAGCTCACCAGCGTGGACAAGGCGAACGTGCTCGACACCAGCCGCCTCTGGCGCGAGATCGCCACCGAACTCGCCGCCGACTACCCCGACGTCGAACTCGACCACGTGCTCGTGGACGCCTGCGCGATGCACCTCATCACCCACCCCGCCACCTTCGACGTGATCGTGACGGGCAACATGTTCGGCGACATCCTCACGGACGAGGCCTCGGTGCTGGCGGGCTCGATGGGGATGCTCCCCTCCGCCAGCCTCGGACGCCGCCGCCGCGACGGCACGGGCATCGGCATGTACGAGCCCATCCACGGCACCGCCCCCGACATCGCCGGGCGCGGAGTCGCCAACCCCATCGCCATGATCCTCAGCGCCGCCCTCATGCTGCGCCACTCCCTCGCCCTCGAGGAGGAGGCCGCCGCCATCGAGCGCGCCGTCGACGACGTGCTCGCCGAGGGCCACCGCACCGCTGACATCGAGTCCGGCGCCGCCGCCACCGTCGATACCGCGCGCATGGGCACGCTCATCGCCGAGCGCCTCGCGGGGTGAACGGGCCCCGTGAATACATGTGCGTGTGCGCGTGTGAACGATCGTGTGAACGAGGGAGCGCCAAGCCCGCCGCCAACTTGGTAGGATAGGCGGCGCCACAAAGCATCCACCGGGGCGGCGACGCCCCGCCGCATCCCGCCACGAGAGCGAGGTTCCCCGTGACCACTGCCGAAATCCAGCGCGGCCTTGAGGGCGTCAACGTCGCCGCCACCAAGCTCTGCTCCATCGACGGCCAGAAGGGCCAGCTCATCTACGCCGGCTACGACATCTACGACCTGGCCGAACACGCCTCCTTTGAGGAGACCGCCTTTCTCCTCTGGAACCTGAGCCTGCCCACCCTCCGCGAACTCAGCGACCTGACGGACCTGCTGAACGAGGAGCGCCCCCTCTCCGACCTCAACCGCATCCTCATCGACGAGCTCGCGGGCAAGGCCCTGCCCATGCGCGCCCTCGAAATCTGCGTGACCGCGCTCGGCGCCCTCGACCCCGGGGCCAGCGACTTCTCCCAGGAGCAGCTGAAGCGCACGGCGGCGCGCCTCACCGCCCGCATGCCGACCGTCGTCGCCGCCTTCCACCGCCGCCGCCAGGGCCTCGACGTCATCGCCCCGCGCGACGACCTCGGCCACGCCGCCAACTTCCTCTGGACGCTCACCGGCGAGGAGCCCAGCGAACTGCAGGCGAAGGTCTTCGACGTGGCCATGACGCTCCACGCCGAGCACGAGATGAACGCCTCCACCTTCTCCGCCATCGTCACCGCCTCCACCATGAGCGACATGTACTCCGCCATCGCCTCCGCCATCGGCACGCTCAAGGGGCCGCTCCACGGCGGGGCCAACAGCGCCGTCTTCGAGATGCTCGAGGAGATCGGCGACGAGGCCAGCATCGAGAGCCACATTGAGGCCATGCTCGCCCGCGGCGAGCGCGTCATGGGCATCGGCCACCGCGTCTACAAGACCACCGACCCGCGCGCCATCATCCTCGAACAGCTGGGCGAGGAACTGGCCGCGACCTCCCCCGACCGCCGCTACTTCGACCTCTCCCGCACGGTGCGCGACTACCTCGCCGAGCGCCTCAGCGGGCGTCCCCTCTACCCCAACGTCGACTTCTTCAGCGCCTCCGTCTACCGGATGCTGGGCATTCCCCACGACCTCTACACGCCCATCTTCGCCGTGGCCCGCATCGCCGGCTGGAGCGCGCATCTGCTCGAACAGTACGCCGACAACCGCCTCGTGCGCCCCAACGCCGTCTACGCGGGGGAGAAGCAGCGCGCCTACGAACCGATCGAGGCCCGCGGCCAGGGAGAGCGCTCTACGCCTCGCTGACCATCTCCTCGTAGCCCTCGTCGCCTTCCTGCTCGCGCAATTCCGCCTCCTGCGCCTCCAGTTCCTCGCGCTCCTCGCGCTGCTCCGCGCTCTCCGCCAGCAGGCCGCCCTGCGCGTCCACCTCGAACTCCGCCTCGCGCGCTTCCCGCACCTGCGCGTACCAACTGCCCCCCAGGAACGTGAGCGGGCTGAAGGTGCGCTCCTCCAGCAGCCAGCGCTCCGCGTACGCCTCCTCCAGCGCCTGCACGGCCACCACCTCGCCCACGAAGAGGACGTGATCGCCCGTGGGGATCACGTCCCGCAGGCCGCATTCGATCCAGGCCAGGCAGCCGTCCAGCAGGGGCGCGTCCACGCGCAGCGCCGTGAACGCATCCAGCTTCGAGCCCTCCACCTTGTTCTCGTCCGCCCCCGAGCGGCTGCCGAAGTAAGCCGTCTCGCGCAGCAGCTCCGGCCCGGGCACGTTCAGCGCGAACTCCTCGCTGAAGCGGATCATGTCCGCCGTGTGCCGCACGGGATGCAGGACCACGCCCACCATCGGCGGCGACATCGAGAGCGGCGCCGTCCAGGCCACGGGGGCGGCGTTCGCCTCGCCCCGCCAGCTCGCCGTCACGATGCTGACCGGCCCCGGATTGAGCAGTCTGCGGGCGTCCGTGGGATCGTAGAGGCGGCGTCCCACCGGCGGCTCCTGGCGTGATGTCGGCCACGCCCGCGCAGGCGTGGGGCGCGGGCCGCGCGCCCATGGTAGTCGTTAGCCGGTTAGCCGCCGCCGGCCAGTTCGGCCGACTGCTCGCGCTCCTGCGCGTTCCGCCAGCGGATGAACTCCCAGTAGTCGAGCAGTTCCCCGATGTCCTCGGGCCGCTGCTCCAGTTCGGCGGTCAGGCTGGCGATGCGGCTGTCGCGCACGAACAGCACCGCGTCGATCGCGCTGAGGAAGTAGTGCAGGGGCCGATTCAGGATGCGCGCCACGTTCAGCAGCATGTCGATGCCCACCGAGCGCTGCCCCGCCTCGTACAGGCTGATGGCGCTCTGCGTCGTGTTCAGCAGTTGCGCCAGCCGCACCTGGCTCAGGCCCGCGTCCTTGCGCGCCTGCCGGATGCGCGCGCCCAGCACCGCCGATGTTGAGTCCTTGCCGTTCTCGCTCACTACGCTCACCGTCGCCCCACGGATAGCGCGCGAAGCCTCCCGGCTCATGCGCGCAAGGGGGTAAAGAAGATTGTGAAATAGAGTACAAACGCCGTCCCTACGGTCAAGCGTGCGATGTCGTTCACCGCCCGTCCGACAGCCGCGCCGCCAGTTTCGGGGGCAGGCCCGCCTCCGCCATCCGCCGCTGCGTCTCCGCGATGTCGTAGGCGACGCGCCAGTGCGTGACCGCGCCCGCGTCCGTGTCCAGCAGCGCGTAGGAGGCGCGCGGATCGCCGTCGCGCGGCTGCCCCACGGAGCCGGGATTGACGCACAGCGGCCCTTCGCCCAGGTCCGCCGCCGTTCCCGCCGCCGGCGTCTCGCCCGTCACGCCATCCGCGTCCCGGCGCACGAGCAGCGGCACGTGCGTGTGCCCCACGGCCCCGTACGGCGTCTCCTGCCGCTCGAAGTGCGCCTCCGCCGCCTCCGTGGTGATCAGGTACTCCCGCAGCGGATCGCGCAGCGTCCCGTGCGCGAGGCTCCACGTCCCCTCGCGCGCGACCTCGTCCAGCCCCGCGAACCAGGCGGCCGCGTCCGGTTCCAGTTGCTCGCGCGTCCAGTCCGCCGCGGCCGCCGCCAGCGGGTTGAACCACTCCGTCCCCATCAGGCCGATCGCGGCCGCGTCGTGGTTGCCCAGCACGGAGACCGCCCCCGCCTCCGCGAGCCGCGCGACCACGCCGTTCGGGTCCGGCCCGTAGCCCACGGTGTCGCCCAGGTTCCAGACCGCCTCCGCCCCGCGCGCGTCCGCGTCCGCGAGCACGGCCTCCAGCGCCACGAGGTTCGCGTGCACGTCCGAGATGAGCGCGATCCGCACGGGCGCCTCCTTCCGACCGATCACGTGGGGCGTGAGGACGCCCCCGCCTATACTGGACAGCCATGACCGCCGCCGTCGAGACCACCGTCGCCACCGCCAGCGAGGAGGCTACCCGCGCCCTCGGCGAACGCCTCGGCGAGCGCCTGCGCGCGGGCGACGTCGTGCTCCTGCGCGGCGACCTCGGCAGCGGCAAGACGCGGCTCGCGCAGGGCATCGGGCGCGGCCTCGGCTGCCCCGGCCCCGTCAACAGCCCCACCTTCGTGCTCGTCAACGAGCACCCCGGGCGCGAGCGCCTCTTCCACGCCGACCTCTACCGCATCGCCGGAGCCGCCGACCTCTCCGAGCTGGGCCTGTGGGACGAATCCGAGCGCGGCGTGCTCGTCGTCGAGTGGCCCGAGCGCGCCGGGGACGGCCTCCCCGCCGCCACCCTCACCGTCGAGATCGCCGTCGGCGCGGGCGACGAGCGCGCCTTCCGCCTGCGCGCGGGCGACGATCGCGGGCGCGGCATCCTCGCCGCCCTGGAGCCCGCGTGAGCGCCGTCCTCGTCATCGACACCGCCTCGCCCGCCTTCGCGCTGGCCCTGCAGGACGCGCCCGGCGAGCCGCCCCGCCTCTTCGCGAGCGCGACCGACTTCACCCACGCCTCCCTCCTCGCCGCCGTCGATGAGCGCCTGCGCGGCCTCCCGCTGGAGGCCGTCGTCGCCGTGCGCGGCCCCGGCAGCTACTCGGGGCTGCGCGCGGGCATCGCCACCGCCCAGGGGCTCGCCCTCGCGCGGGGCTGCGCGCTCGCGGGCGTCTCCACCCTCGAAGCGGTCGCCGCCGCTTGCGGCGAGCGCGTCCTCACCGCCATCCATCCCGCCGGACGCGGCGAGTTCGCCGTCCAGGCGTTCCGCGGCTCCGAACCCGCCGGCCCCATGCGCATCGCCGCCCCCGATGCGCTCGAAGGCCCCGCGCTCGCGGGCGAGGGCGCGGGCGACCTCGGCGGGCGCGAGGTGCCGCCCCGCGAGCGCGCCGCCGCCGCGCTGGAGCGCTACCGCGAGGGCGCGCTCGAAGCCGTGGCCGAGCTGACCGCCCTCTACCTGCGCGAGCCGAACGTGACCGCGCCCCGCCGCCCCTTCGGCCCCGCTGGCGCGCACGAGCGCCAGCCAGCACGATAGCGCCATGGCAACTGAACGCACCCTCGTCCTCGTCAAGCCCGACGCCATGCAGCGCGGCCTCGCCGGAACCATTCTCCAGCGGCTGGAGAACCGCGGCCTGCGCCTCACCGGTCTCAAGCTCATGCGCGTCGATGAAGCCCTCGCTCGCCGCCACTACGCGGAGCACGAGGGCAAGCCCTTCTTCGCCGGTCTCGTCGGGTACATCACCAGCAGCCCCATCATCGCCGCCGTCTTCGAGGGCGATTCCGCCACCGCCGCCGTCCGCAACAGCGTGGGCGCGACCAACCCCGCGCAGGCGGCGGCGGGCACCATCCGCGGCGACTTCGGCCTCGAAGTGGGCCGCAACCTCGTCCACGCCAGCGATAGCCCCGAGAGCGGCGAGCGCGAGTCCGCCCTCTTCTTCGCCGAAGACGAACTCGTCGCCTGGCCGCGCGACACCGACCGCTGGATCTCGGAGAACCCGTAGCCGCGACCCAGTGAGCGGGCGCGCGAGCGAAACGCCCCGCTCCCGTATGCTTTGCCCCACCCCACCCGATCGGAGCGCCCGTGAAGCAGTACGACTCGCCCCCCGCCCTCGCCATCGACGCCGCCAAGGCCTACACCGCCACCATTGAGACCTCCGCGGGCTCGATGGTCGCCGAACTCTTCCCCGGCGACGCCCCCAACACCGTCAACAACTTCGTCTTCCTCGCCCGCGACGGCTTCTACGATGAGGTCATCTTCCACCGCGTCATCAGCGGCTTCATGATCCAGGGCGGCGACCCCACCGGCACCGGGCGCGGCGGCCCCGGCTACCGCTTCGACGACGAGCCCGTGTCGCGCCCCTACGATCGCGGCACGCTGGCGATGGCCAACGCCGGTCCCAACACCAACGGCAGCCAGTTCTTCATCATGCACGCCGACTACCCGCTGCCGCCGAACTACACCGTCTTCGGCAAGCTCACCGCGGGCGAGGACGTGGTTGACGCCATCGCCGCCGCCCAGACCGGTCCCAACGACCGCCCCATCGAGCCCGTCGCCATCAGCGGCGTCACCATCGCCGAAAGCTAGCCCCGGCCCTCCGCCGCGTCCGTCCCCGCCTCCGGTTCGCCGGGGTGAGCGGGGCGCGCGTAGCCGTAGACGAGCCCGTAGGCGACCGTCAGGACAGCGGTGAAGCCCGCGACCATCGCCCCCGTGCGGAAGGCCATGGGCGCGTCATAGGCGTCCACCACGGCCCCGCCGAGGGCCGGTCCCGCCGCCAGCCCCAGCCCGCTCAGCGCCACCGACCAGCCGATCAGCGTGCCCCGGTAGGCCTCCGGCGCGAGGTCCATCATCGAGGCGTTCAGCGCGGGCACCTGCTGCACGTGCCCGCTGAAGATCACCGCCGTGGCGAAGGCCGCGAGGAAGATGTTGCCCGTCGCCGCCGCCGTCAGCGCCCCCGCGATGATCAGGAACTGGCCCAGCAGCAGCGGGATCGTGCGCCCGATGCGGTCCGAGAGGTGCCCCGAGGGCACGTAGAGCACGCCCCCCGCCACCACCGCCGGAATCAGGAACACCGTCAACTGTGCGAACGAGATGCCGAGCACGTTGTCGCCGTAGGGCCGGATCGCGGGCACGAGCGAGCTGATCCCGATCGTGGCCGAGAGGATGAGCGCGCTCAGGAACACCAGCCGCTTCGAGAGCACGCTCCGCAGCGGCGGGCGCTGCTCGTGCGCCGGTCCCCGTATCCCGCGGTAGGCGGGCACCCCGACCACTCCCGTGATGAGCGCCCCCACCACCGCCATCACCGCGATGATGAACAGGGAGTCCGGCGCCGTCTCCACCAGCAGCGCCCCCACCAGCGCGCCCAGGCCGAACCCCAGCAGCTGGCCCACGTTCAGGAAGCCCACCACCTTGCCCCGCTCCGCCGGCGGGTAGAGGTCCGCCCCGATCGCGTACGTCGCGGGCCAGATGAAGGCCGTGGAGATGCCCAGCAGCGCCGAGAAGCCGAGGTAGGCCCACTCCTGCTGGATCACCCCCATCAGGGCCAGCCCCGGGAGCATGAGCGTGAACCCGATCAGGAGCGCGTGCTTGCGCTCGATGCGGTCGCTGATCGCCCCCGCGGGCGTCTCCGAGAGGAAGCGCGCGCCCCCGTACAGCGCCAGCAGGTAGCCCCCGAACCCGTCGCTCGCGCCGAGGTTGTTGGGCACGAACTCCTGGAAGATGGCGAAGACCACGATCCCCAGCGCCACCTGCGCGCTGAAGATGCTCAGCCCCAGCCCGTGCGGCGCCCCGCTCAGCCACGCGCGCGCCGCCAGCCACAAACGCATCCCGAAACTCTACCGGCGCGCGCCCCTGTGAGCCTCCGCGCGCCGCCGCTCGCTGGTCCCTTGCCCCCGCCGCGCCTATTCTGGCCCCACGGTGGAGAGCACCCCCGAGAGCGAGTTCGCCCGCGCGATCGCCGGTCAGGACCACGAGGTCGACCTCTTCGGCGGCGCCGTCGCCATCGCCCGCCTCGGACGCGACGGCGAACGCGATGACGTGGACGCGCACGCGCTCGCCCGCGAACTCGACCTCATCGCCGAGGCCGTCCGCGAGCGCGCGCCCGAGCGCTCCGCCCCCGCGGACCTGGCCCGCGCCGTCACCGCCGAGCTGTTCGAGGAACGCGGCTTCCGCGGCAACCGCGAGCGCTACGGCGACCCCGCGAACAGCTACATCGACTGCGTCATCGAGCGCCGCCTCGGCATCCCCATCACCCTCTCCCTCGTCTACATGGAGGTCGCCCAGCGCGCGGGCCTCCAGTGCGACGGCATCGGCTTCCCCGGCCACTTCCTCGTGCGCTGCGGCGGTGACGACGGCTTCTACCTGGACCCCTTCAACGCGGGCGAGCAGCCCACGCGCGAGGACCTGCTGGGGCGGCTCGAAGGGCGCATCTCCTCGCTTCCCAGCGTCGATTCCCTGCTCGCCGCCGTCACCCGCCGCCAGATCCTGCAGCGGATGCTCGTCAACCTCTGCGTGGCCTACCAGGGCGAGGGCGACGCCGCGCGCTGGATCGCCGCCCTCGGCTTCCGCCTGCGCCTCGAACCCTGGAACGCCGCCCTCCACCTCGAACGCGGCCTCCTCCGCTACCAGCAGGGCGAAGAGGCGCTTGCCTTGGCCGATCTCGAACGGTACGTTGACAGTGGCGAACCGGATATGAGTCCCCGGGCCTTGCGCGTACTCGAAAATCTGCGCCTGCGCCTTGGGCGCGACAAGGGGTAGTTGTGACGAGCGGCGTCTTTCCCTGTGCGCCCCCCGGCAGCAAGCCCCCCCTGCGCAGCCGCCCCCTCCCCGGCCAGATCCAGGCCGAGGCCTACCTCGGCATCGCCCGCTCCCTGCGCCGCCTCTCGAAGATCATGAACGTCCTCTCGGACGACGAGATCGATCGCCTCATCCCCCTCCTCAGCGAGCGCCGCTTCGACGCCCGCCAGCTGCTCTTCTCCGCGGGCGAGGTTCCCGATCGCGTCTTCCTCATCTTCAAGGGGCGCATCAAGCTCTACCACATCTCCAGCAACGGCAAGGAGGTCATCATCGACATCGCGGGCCGGGGCGACCTCGTGGGCGACGTGGCCATCCTCGAAGGCGAAGGCCACACTGTGTACGCCCGCACCCTCGAAGAGACCCTCGGCGTCACCCTCTGCTGGACCGACCTCTTCCACGTCGTGCAGCAGTCGCCCCGCCTGGCCTTCACCATGGCCGAACTCATGGCCCGCCGCCTCACGGGGGTGCGGCGCACGCTCGTGAACCTCGTCTCCAAGCCCGTCTCCGCGCGCCTCGCCGACGCCCTCCTCGATCGCATCGACGGCGAGAACCTGCGCCTTGGCCTCACCCACGAGGAACTCGGCCAGACCATCGGCACCAGCCGCGAGACCGTGACCGCCCTCCTCAGCCGCTTCGTCGCGCTCGAAGCCATCGAGTCCGCCGATCACGGCTACCGCGTCGTCGATGAGGACCTGCTGCGCCGGATCGCCAGCGGCGCGGTCGCCGTTTCGCCCCGCCATCCCGTCAAGGGGCAGACGGCCCCGAAGTCTTGAGCGCGCCCGCCGCCGGCGGCCTTCCCGTCATCCCCGGCGCCCCCGCGCGACCCGCGCTCATCGCCCACGGAGGCGGCAACGGCGCGGGCCCCGTCCGCGCCGCGCTCGACGCCCGCGCGCCCGTCATCGAGGTCGACGTCTGGGTGCGGGGCGGACGCCTCGAAGCGCGCCACGAGCGCCACGTCCCCGGCCCCCTGCCCCTCCTCTACGAGTTCTGGTACCTCGCGCCCGCGCCCCGCCCGCCCTACGAACTCGGCGACCTGCTGCTCGCCTGCGAGGGGCGCGCGGGCGTCTTCCTCGACCTCAAGAACGGCCTCGGCGAGATGCCGCGCCTCCTCCGCCACGCCCTCGTTGGCCACGGCCGCGGCCTCCGCGCCGCCGCCTCCTCGCAGAACTGGCCCCTCCTCCGCCAGGTCAAGGTCGCCTGCCCCGAACTCGACCTCTACTACTCGATCGACACCATCGACCAGTTCGACCTCTTCCGCTCCGTGATGCTCCACGATCCGCTCCCCGCGGGCGTCTCCTGCCGCCACTCGCTCCTCGACCGCGACGTCATCGCCGGGTTCCACGACGCCGGGCTGGCCGTCGTCGCCTGGACCGTGGACGGCGGCGAGCGCGCCCGCGACCTCGCGCGCTGGGGCGTCGATGGCATCACCACCAACAGCGTCGAGGCGATCCGCGCGGCCCTCGCCCCCACTCCCGCTCCATGAGCGGAGCCAGGAGCGACCCGCGCCCGCTCGCCGTCTACGTGCACGTCCCCTTCTGCGTGCGCGTCTGCGGCTACTGCGACTTCAACACCTACGCGGGCATGGACGCCCTCAAGGACGGCTACGCCGCCGCCGCCGCCGCCGAGATCGGGGCCTGGTCGGACCGCATCGGGGACCGCCTCGTCACGTCCATCGCCTTCGGCGGCGGCACCCCCGGCGAGATGCCGCCCGAATCGCTCGCCGCCATCATCGAGGCGGTCCGCGCCGTCGCCCCCCTCGCGCCCGATGCCGAGATCAGCCTGGAGGCGAACCCTGGCACGACCTCCGGCCCCGCCCTGCGCGCGCTCGCGGAGGCGGGCGTCAACCGCCTCTCCTTCGGCGCGCAGAGTTTCGACGCCGCCGAACTCGCCTTCCTCGACCGCATCCACACGCCCGAGGCGACCGCCGCCTCCCTCCAGCTCGCGCGCGAGGCGGGCATCGCCGGCGTCAACCTCGACCTCATGTACGGCCTCCCCGGCCAGACCCCCGCCGCCTGGGAGGCGACGCTCGACCACGCCCTCGCGCTCGCTCCCGACCATCTCTCGCTCTACGCCCTCACCGTCGAGCCCGGCACGCCGCTCGCCGCCCGCGCCGAGCGCGGCGAGGTCGTCCCCCTCGACTCCGACGCCGTGGCCGCCATGTACGAGACCGCCGCCGATCGCCTCGCCGCCGCGGGTTACCGCCACTACGAGCTCTCCAACTGGGCCCGTCCCGGCCATGAAAGCCGACATAACCGCGTCTACTGGACCTGGGGCGACTACCTCGGCATCGGCGCGGGCGCCCACGGCTTCCTCGACGGCGAACGCATCGAGAACGTCGCCCATCCGCGCGCGTACGCCGAGGCCGTCCGCCGCTCGGGACGCGCCGTCGCCAGCGCCGTCCGCCCCGATCGCGCCACCGCCATGTGCGACTGGCTCGCCCTGCGCCTGCGCCTCGTCGAGGGGTTCGCGCCCGCCGACTTCGCCGCCACGTTCGGGGAAGCGCTCGAAACCGCCGCCGGACCGCCCCTCGACGCCTGCCGCGCCGCCGGTCTGCTGGAGGAAGCGGGGGGAAGGCTGCGCCTCACGCCCCGCGGCCGCCTCCTCCACAGCGAGGTCGCCGTACAGGTCATGCTGCATCTGCGGGACGAAACCACGCCGGACTCGCCGCCCGCCGTGCGAAACCCCGCCTCCGGCGTGGCATAATCGCCAGCGCCCATGTACGTCGTTGGCACCGCTGGTCACGTCGACCACGGCAAGAGCGCCCTCGTGCGCGCCCTCACCGACATCGACCCCGACCGCCTGCGCGAGGAGAAGGAGCGCGGGCTCACCATCGACCTCGGCTTCGCCTGGCTCACGCTCCCCTCCGGGCGCGACATCAGCATCGTCGACGTGCCCGGCCACGAGCGCTTCATCAAGAACATGCTCGCGGGCGCGGGCGGCGTCGATCTCGCCCTCCTCGTCGTCGCCGCCGATGAGGGCCCCATGCCCCAGACCCGCGAGCACCTCGCCATCCTTGACCTGCTCGACGTGCCCGCCGGGGTCGTCGCCATCACCAAGTGCGACCTCGCCGAGGAGGAGTACGTGGACCTCGTCGTGGAAGAGGTGGCCGAGACGCTGGCGGGCTCGCGGCTGGAAGGCGCGCCCATCGTGCGCACCTCCGCGGCGACCGGCGCGGGGCTGGACGATCTCACGGCCACGCTCGACGCCGCCCTCGACGCCACGCCCGCGAAGCGCGACCTCGGACGGCCCCGCCTGCCCATCGACCGCGCCTTCACCATCCGCGGCTTCGGCGCCGTCGTCACCGGCACGCTTCTCGACGGGAGCCTCGAAGTGGGGCAGGAGATCGAGGTCCAGCCCGGCGGCCTGCGCGGGCGCATCCGCGGCCTCCAGCGCCACGGCGGCAAGGCCGAGCGGCTCGACCCTGGCACGCGCGCCGCCGTCAACGTGAGCGGCATCCGCACGGAGCAGCTGCGCCGCGGCATGGTGCTCGCCGCCCGCGGCGTGCTCACGCCCGCCCACGCCCTCGACGTGCGCCTCAAGGCGACGGACCTGCTCGCCCACCCGCTCGCGCACGACGCGGGCGTCACCTTCCTCTCCGCCACCGCCGAGTCCGAGGCGCGGGTGCGCTTCCTCGACCGCGACGAACTCGCCCCCGGCGAAACCGGCTGGGCGCAGCTCGTGCTGGAAACGCCCGTCGCCGTGCTCGCGCGCGACAGCTGCATCGTGCGCACGCCCAACGAGACCGTCGCGGGCGGCCCCATCGCCGCCGTCAACCCCCGCCGCCACCGCCGCAACCACCCCCCGACGCTGGAGGCGCTCGCCCGCGCCCTCGAAGCGCCCCCCGCCGAGCGGCTCGCGGACCTGCTCGCGGGCGGCCCGCGGCCCCGCCCGGCCATCGGCCCCGCGCTCGGCCTCCAGCCGGACGAGGCCGCCGCCGCCGCGGATGAACTGGTCGCCGCCGGACGTGCGCTCGAACGCGGTCCCCTGCTCGCGGGCCGCCCCTGGCTCGCCGATGCCGCCGCCCGCCTCGACCGGGCCGTGCGCGACTACCTCGCCGAGCGCCCCCTGCGCCCCTTCGCCCCCCGCGAGCACCTCCGCAGCCGCCTGGACCTCGAACCGCAGCTCTTCGACCTCGTCGCCGCCGCGAGCGTCGCCGGCGGGGAACTCGCCGAGCGCGAGGGCGGCGGCTTCCACCCGCCGGAGTACGCCGTCACCCTCAGCGACGAACAGCGGGCGCAGGCGGACGCCTTCGTCGCCGCCGTCAGGGCGGGCGGCGCGAGCCCCCCCACCGAGTCCCCGCCGTCCCCGGACCTGCTCGCCTGGCTCGCGGGCGAGGGGCTGGTCGAGGACACCGGCTCCGGCGTCGTCTTCGAGGCGGGCGTCTACGCGGACCTCGTCGCGCGCATCCGCGCGCACATCGAGGCGAACGGCTCCGTCAGTCTCGCCGAGGCGCGCGACCTCTTCGGCACCAGCCGCAAGTACGCCCAGGCGCTGCTCGAACACCTCGACGCCACGCACGTGACCCGCCGCACCGGCGACGTGCGCGTGCTGCGCTCGCCGCTGGAGGCCCGCCGGTGACCCTGCGCATGGAGGCCGTCGCCGCCGAGCTGCCCGCGCTCATCGCCCGCCACGCGGAGACGCGCGCCGCCGCCGGAGCCGCCATCGAGGGCGCGCGCGCCGCCCTCCGGGGGTGGAGCGACGATCCCGTGGCCGCCTCCGCCCGCATCGAGCGCGCGCTCGCCGGCGGGGCCGTCCCCTACGCGCTTGCCGAGGACGACCCCGCCGCCGCCTTCCCCGCGCCCGCGCCCGGCCCCGTCAGCGTCGTCGGCGTCGACGGCTCCTCCATCACCCCCGATCGCTTCGCTGCGGTGCGCTGCTACGCCGTCAACACCGGCCACGCCGTGCTCCCCTACGGCGTCGCCCTCGAACCGTCGCTCGACGCCGTCGCCGAGGTCGGGCTGGATCGCGACCTGCTGGAAGGCGCGCCCGACATGCGGCAGGCCCCGCGCGGCCTCGCCACCAGCCTCCTGCGCGACGTGCGCGAGCTTGAGCGCGGGGCCGAACTGGCCCTGCCCGCGCTCGAAGCGGGCGACTGCGTCCTCCTGCTCGACGGCACGCTCCTGCCCTGGGACCTGCACACGCGGCAGGCCTCCGACGAGGCGCTCGCGCCCTACCGCGACCGCACGCTCGCCGCCCTCGAACGGCTGCGCGCCTGCGGGGAACGGCTCAGCGTGGGCGCCTACATCTCCGCCTCCGCCGCCCGCGAGGTCGCCGCCAGCCTCGGCGCGCTCGCCCCGCCCCCGCCGGACGCCCCGCCCCTGACCGACGGCGACGTGTTCCGCGGTCTGCTCGCGCCCGGCGAGCGCAGCGCCATCTTCCGCTCCCGCAGCAGCCGCCCCGGGCGCGTCGAATCGCTCCTCCCCGGCCACGAGGTCGCCTTCTGCTACCTCCGCATCGGCGACGACGTGGCCCGCGTCGAGCTCCCCGCCTGGGCCGCCTCCGCCGCGCAGGTCGAGCGCCTGCACGCCGCCCTCGCGGACCAGTGCGAGCGCTGCGAGGGCTACCCGCGCGTCCTCCAGGAAGCGCACGAGCAGGCCGTCATCTCCGCCGCCGACCGCCGCCAGTTCGAACTGCTGCTCGCGCGTCTCGCGGGCGACGCCGACATCCGCGAGCGCGTCAATGGCAAGCAACAGAGCAAGCGGAGGCGAACGCTGTGAGCGACGAGACCTGCCGCGTCGTCCGCGCCAGCGTGCGCGCCTTCGATTGCGCCTACGCGCGCTACACGAGCGAGCCCTTCGCCCTCGGCCGGATGCTCGCCGTGCGCGAGGGGCGCTGCCTCACGTTCGGCGTCGTGACGGGCAGCGAGAGCGGTCCCGACGACCCCTCCCGCCCCCTCGTCCCGCGCGGCGACGCGGGCCAGAGCGCCGCCGCCGTCATGGCCGACAACCCCGAGATCGCGTTGCTGCTGCGGACCACCCTCAGCGTCGCCATCTGCGGCCACATCGACCGTGAGGTCGCGCGTCCCGCCCTCCCGCCCATGCCCCCGCCCCTGCTCGCGGAGGTGCACGCCGCCAGCGACGAGGAGCAGGTCCGCATCGCCGCCGGGGGGCGCTTCCTCGTGCCCCTGCTCGCCAATTCCGCCGCCGACGATGCGGTCGTGGCCGCCGCCATCCGCGACGTGGCCCGCGCCGCCGGAGCGGATGGGCGCCCCTTCCTCGTGGCCGCAGGCAAGGAACTCGCGCGCCTGCTCAAGGCCGAACCCTCCCGCCTGACGAGTATCCTGCGGGCCGTGGAGCCGGAACCATGAGCGACGCGAACCGCGATCCCGACCGCCTTGGCGTCGTCGTCGGGGGCTCCCTCACGAAGGGCCTCGAAGTGCGGCTCGACCCCGAGCGGACGGCCCAGCTCGGCCAGTACGCCCGCACCGAGGTCGCCGGGGGCCTGAGCCTGCTCGGCATGGTCACCGACATCACCCTCAAGTCCGTCGATTCCGGCCCCACCGTCTGGCCCCCCGGCGAGGACGAGCCGCTCCTGCTGCGCGAGGTGCTGCAGGATACCGGCGTCTACACCGCCCTCGCCGTCGACCCCTACCTCGAACTGGGCGAGAACGGCGAGGAGCCTGCGCGCGCCCGCCGCCTGCCCAGCCACTTCGCCGCCGTCCTCCCCGCCGACCAGGACACGATTGACCGCGCCTTCGCCGTTGAGATTCCCAACATCCCCGTGGGCGCGCCCCTCGGTATGGACGAAGTGACTGTCCCCGTCCATTTCGAGCGCCTCTTCGAGCGCTCCGCGGGCGTCTTCGGCAAGAGCGGCACGGGCAAGAGCGTGCTCGTCCTCCACCTCCTCGACGCCATGCTCACGCGCTCCGCCGCCGTTTCCACGAACCGCGAGCGCACCGTCGCCCTCGTCTTCGACATGCACAATGACTACGGCTGGGAGATGAAGTTCCAGGGGCAGGGCACGAGCCGCCTGCGCTCCCTCAAGCAGCGCCACCCGACCGAGGCCGAGCTCTACACGCTCGAACAGCGCGCCGAACGCTCCGACGGCCAGATCCTCATCGGCACGCGCGACATCCAGCCCGACGACCTCGAAGTCCTGCGCGAAACGCTCGACCTGACCGACCTCGCCATCGACGCCGCCCACGCCTGCCGCCGCCGCTTCGGCCCCGGCTGGATCGACGCCATTCTCGCGGACGAGCCCTCGGACGACGTGGTCGGCAAGCTCTGGCGGCGCGAACCGCCCGAGGGCGACGTGAACTGGTCGCAGGTCGCCGCCCAGATGGGCTATCCCGGCTCGCTCGAAAGCCTGCGCCGCCGCATGGAGCGCCTCACCCGCCGCGAGTTCGTCCGCACCGAGGGCTCCCAGTTCGGCGACGTGATCGAGCACATCGTGCGCTCGCTCCAGGGCGGCAAGAGCGTCATCGTCCAGTTCGGGCGCCACGGCAACGACCTGACCAGCTACATGCTCGTGGCGAACATGCTCTCGCGCCGCATCTGGGAACGCTACCGCGACAGCACGGAGCGCTCCCGCGAGCAGGAGGCCCCCAACCGCCTCGTCATCGTCATTGAGGAGGCGCACAAGTTCGTGGACCGCTCCCTCGCGGGACAGAGCATCTTCGGCCAGATCGCGCGCGAGCTGCGCAAGTACAACGTCACCCTGCTCGTCATCGACCAGCGCCCCAGCCAGATCGACCCCGAGGTCCTCTCCCAGATCGGCACGAAATTCACGCTCCAGCTCGACAGCGACAACGACGTGGAGGCGATCGTGGGCGGCGTCTCCGGCAGGAGCGGGCTGCGCCAGGTGATCGCGTCGCTCGAAAGCAAGCGGCAGGCGCTCGTCTTCGGCCACGCCCTGCCCATGCCCGTCGTCGTCCAGACGCCCGAGGCGACGAACGCCGAGTCCGCGCGCGCCTCCCTGCGCGCCCGCCTCGGCCTGCCCGAGCGCGAGGAGAGCCCCGCCGCCGCCCTCTTCGGCGCGCCCGCCCGCGACTCCTCCCTGCCCGGTGATGCGTCGTGAGCGAGACTCCCCACGCCGATGCCGAGTGGAACGCCGGCGATCTCGGCTGCGGGGAGGTCCTCATACTGCTACGCTCGCGCATGCGCGGGCTCGCCGCCGGAGAGGTGCTCAAGCTCACCGTTCGTGACCCCGGCGCCCGGGACGATATGCCGGCCTGGTGCCGCATGACCCGGCGCCGTTTGCTCCGCGCCGACCATCCCCAGTACTGGATCGAGCAACGCCACGATCCCTGAACGAAGGAGACGCCCCCTCCATGCCCGGCAAGTTCTGCGTCAATCTCACCTCTTCCGGCAACGATCCGGACAAGGCCACCGTCGGCTTCGTCGTCGCCAACGCCGCCCTCGGATCCGAGAAGGAGACGCTTGTCTTCCTCAGCACCGAGGGTGTCCGCCTTGCCGAGAAGGGCTACGCCGACGCGATCCGCGAGGAGGGTTTCCTGCCCCTCACCGACCTCATGAACGCCTTCAGCGAGGGCGGCGGACTCATCTACGTCTGCGCTCCCTGCGCCAGAAAGCGCGGCCTTGACGAGAACAACCTCGTGGATGGCGCCCGCATCGTTGGCGGGGCCATGCTCGTCGAGTTCCTCTCCGACGGATCCCCCAGCGTCACCTACTAGGAAAGCGCCCGTACCGTGAGCCACCAGGCGGACCCGCCCCAACCTGTCGACCGGCGCCCGCTCGCGCCCGACGCCAGCTTCGACGGCGGCGATCTCGACTGCGGCGGCGGCCTCCTGCTGCTCATCCGCCGCCACATCGACCCGCTTCCCCCGGGCGGCCTGCTCGAGATCCGCTCGACCGAGCCCACCGTTGAGGTCGAGTTGCCCGCCTGGTGCCGCCTCACCGGCAACGAGCTCGTCTCCTGGACGAAGCACGGCGACCAGCGCAGCTACCTGGTCTCCAAGGGGGGGCTCGCCACGCGCGCGGAGACCCCGTCGCCCGCCACGCCCGCGCTCGCCGGGGACTGGCCCGTGACCGAGGTCCGTATCCCCCGCTCGCTGCCCGCGCCCGCCCCCGCCCCCGCGATCGCGCCACTGTCGGTCATGGGCATCGGCAGTTGGCCCCGTCCTCGCTGGATGCTCCAGGCCCTGCACGCCCATCTCGAAGGCCGCCTCGGCGACGACGCCTTCGGCGAGACCGCCGACGACGCCGTCCGCCTCTCCCTCGATGCCCAGCGCCGCGCCGGCGTCGACGTCGTCACCGACGGCGAGCAGCGGCGCGACAACTACGCCAGCTTCGTCGGCGGGCTGCTCGACAACGCCCAGCTCATCCCCCTCAGCGACCTCACCGCCATGGTCGACGACCCGGACGAGTTCCGTCGCGAACTCCGCGCCCTCGACGTGCCCGCCGGGGACGTGCGCCACCCGGTCGTCTACGGGCCCCTCGGGCGCAGCCGCCCGCTCGCCGCCCACGAACTCGCCTTTGTCCGCTCCTGCGCCGATGCGCCCGTCAAGGTCGCCCTGCCCGGCCCCTACCTGCTGACCCGCACGATGTGGCTCGACTGCCTCCGCGAGCGCCCCTACGAGACGCGGGAGGACCTCGCCGTCGATGTCGTGCGCGTCCTCCGCGAGGAGGCGCATGCCCTCCTCGCTGGCGGCTCCGCCCTCGTGCAGTTCGACGAGCCCGTGCTCACCGAGGTCGTCTACGGCGAAGCGGGCGCAAAGCGCAGCTTCATGTGCGGCGCCCTCGGCGAGAAGCTCGCGCCCGGGCGCGAGCTCGCGTTCGCCGCCGGCCTCCTCCGCGAGGTAGTGCGTGGTCTCCCGCCCGGGAGGCTGGCGCTGCACGTCTGCCGCGGCAACTGGACGCCCGACGAATCCGCCGCCCTCTCCGGCGACTACCGCCCCCTGCTTGGCTTTCTCCGCGAAGCCCCCGTCGGGACGGTGTTCCTCGAACTCTGCACGCCCCGCGCAGGCGAGATGGAGGTCTTGCGCGAACTCCCGGAGGAGAAGCGCATCGGCGTCGGTGTCGTGAACCCGAAGGATCCCGCGGTCGACGAGCCTGGGGCGCTGCGCGAACGCATCGTCCGCGCCGTCAACCTGTTCGGCGAGGAGCGCGTGCTCCTCACGCCCGACTGCGGCTTCGCCACGTTCGCCGACAACCCCGTAGCCTCCGCCCGCAACGCCGAGGCGAAGCTGGCCGCCATCGTCGCGGCTCGCGACGCCCTGCGTTCCGCCTGATCCAACCGGGACCAGGGATGTCTGGACCCGCCCCGCGCCGGCCGGGTAGCGGGTAGCCGTCAGCCGCCCGTGGCCGCGGCCTCTTGCGGTTCGCCACCGCCGCCGCCCCGCGACGTGAACCGCCGGAAGAAGCGCCCGACGTCGTGGTGCTCCCACGCGACCAGCACCTGCGCGGCCACGAAGATGCTGCTGTACGTCCCCGCGATCACGCCCACCAGCAGCACCAGCAGGAAGTTCTGGATGGTCACCCCGCCGATGAGGAACATCGCGATGATCGTCAGCACCGTCACGAACGACGTGTTGATGGACCGCACCAGCGTCTCCGTCAGGCTCACGTTGACCGCCTCCGCGAAGGGCACGAAGGCGTCCCGCGAGGTCACCTCGCGCACGCGGTCGAACACCACGATCGTGTCGTGCACGGAGAAGCCGATGACCGTGAGGATGGCCACGATGAAGGCCGTGTCCACCTCCGTGCCCGCCACCTTCGCCAGCAGCGAGAAGAGCCCCAGCACGATCACCGAGTCGTGCACGAGCGCGATCACGGCGCAGAGGCCGTAGCGCCAGGCCGCCCGCTGGCGGCGGAAGGCGAAGGCCACGTAGATCAGGATCGCCACCGCCGCCGCCCCCACCGCCAGCGTCGCGTCCCGCGCGATCTCCGTCGAGACCGTCCCCGAGACCGTCGCGAAGTCGAGCCGCTGGACCTCGCCGAACTCCTCCTCCAGCCCCGCGATGATCGCGTCGATCTCGCCCGGCGGGACCGGCCCCTGCGCCGCCGTCAGGGGCGGCGCGCCCTCCAGTTCCACCGTCCGCACGAGGAAGGTGTTGAAGCCCGCGCCCTGCACGCGCGCCTCCTCGTGCCCCAGCCGCGCCAGGGCGTCGCGCAGCTCCTCCGCCTCGACCACGCGCACGGGCTCCGCCGCGGGCGGGTCCGCGTCGCCTTCCCCATCCGCCGCCGGCTCGTCCTCGGCGCTCGCGTCCGGCGGCTGCCCGCCGCCCGCCGGGGGCGGCTCCTCCTGGGCGAACTGGAGCGTGAACGTCGAGCCGCCCGTGAACTCGATGCCCGCCTTCAGGGGCGGGGGCACGGCCAGCGTGATCGCCGCCGCTATGAACACGGCCAGCGAGAGCCCCAGCGTGATCCAGCGCCGCTGCGCGAACGCGATGAACGTCGAGCGCTTCCCCCCTTCCGCCGCTTCCCCGTCGCCGCCCTCGCCGCCGCTGTCCGACGACAGCCCCTCGGCGTTGAAGAGCCAGCGCGAGCGCGCGATGCGCGTGCCCACGAACAGCCGCAGGAACGTGCGCGTCACCACGATCGCCGAGAACATGCTGACGGCCACGCCGATCGCCAGCGTGATCGCGAATCCGCGCACGAACGACGCCCCGAACTGGTCGCCGAACCAGAACAGGATCGCGCAGGTGATGAACGTCGCGATGTTCGAGTCGCGGATCGAGGGCCACGCCCGCCGGAAGCCCGTCTCGATCGCCGTCCCCAGTGGGCGGCCCCGCCGCAACTCCTCCTTCATCCGCTCGAAGATGAGGATGTTCGCGTCGACCGCCATGCCCACCGAGAGGATGAACGCCGCGATCCCCGAGAGCGTCAGCGTCACCGGCCACATCTTGAATACCGTCAGCGTGATGAGCGCGTAGACGATCAGGGCGAAGGCCGCCAGCAGCCCGGGGAAGCGGTAGTAGAGGATCATGAAGGCGAGCACCGCCAGCAGCCCGATCTCGGCCGCGTTCACCGACGCCTTCACCGAGTCGTCGCCCAGCGAGGCGCTCACCTCGTTCGCCTGGATCGTGATCAGGGGCACGGGCAGCGCGCCCGCGTTCAGCTGCTTCGAGAGGTCGGTCGCCTCC
This sequence comes from Tepidiformaceae bacterium, assembly GCA_963664025.2. GTDB lineage: Bacteria > Chloroflexota > Dehalococcoidia > Tepidiformales > Tepidiformaceae > UBA2991. Next base: position 1,526,684 of record OY760861.2, read on the forward strand.
GTGAAGCTGCCCAGCCCCGTGATCGACCCCTGGTCCTCGATCACGCCCTGCACGACCGCGTCCGAGATCAGCTCCTGGTCGAGGTAGATGAGGATGCGGCGCTGGGGGTCGGCCTGGTTGTACTGGAGGGCGCGCGTCGTGATCTGGCGCACCAGTTCGCTGCCCACCCCCGTCGTCTCGAAGTTCACCGCGAAGAGCGTCCCCCGCCGTTCGGGGTAGGTGTTGCTCTTCAGGTGCTGGCCCGTCATGTGGATCTCGACGCCGTCGATGATGCCCGTGGCGGGCGTGAGCTGGCCCGCGTCGTTGTAGACGTAATACTCCAGCGAGGCCGTGCGCCCGATCAGCCGCTCCGCGTCCGACAGCCCCATCCCCGGCACCTGCACGTCGAGCCGGTTGCCGCTCGCGATCTGGATCTCCGGCTCGACCACGCCGAAGGCGTCCACGCGCCGCTCGATCACCTCCTTGGCGACCTCCAGCGACTCGGCCAGGTTGCCCTCGTAGTTCGCGGGCGGCTGCGCCTGCAGCACGAGGTGCGCGCCGCCCTGCAGGTCGAGGCCCAGCCGCATCGTGCGGCGCTCGTAGTCGCCGATGCTGACGCCCCGGCCCTCCGGCCAGAAGTCGCCCGGCAGGTAGCGGCTGGGCGCGCTCGGCCAGACCGCGTACAGGCAGAAGAGCGCGCCCGCGAGGATCGCGAGAAAGACCAGGCTGGTCGTGGGGCTACGCATGTGGCTCGCCGGCCTCGCCGGCGCCCGCCGCCACCGTCTCAAGCGCCTCCTCGGGCGCGGGCTCCAGGGTCGTCAGCCGCCGCTCGATCGCGTCCGTCAGGGCGCGCACGCGGATGCCGGGCGCGATCTCGAGGATCAGCTCCGTGGGCCCGTCCGCCGGCGCCTGCACGTCCTTCACCTCGGCGATGATCCCGCCCGTCGTCACCACCTCGTCGCCGATCTGCAGTTCGCGCACGGCCTTCTTGCGCTGGCGCTGCTGCTTCAGCACGGGCTGCAGCAGGATGAAGTAGAACGCCGCCACGGCGAGCACCGTGTAGAAGATGACGCTGAACATCACCGCCATGGCATCACCTCCGGGCCGAATCCCCGGCATTCAGGCGTTCGAGCGATTGGCGGGCCAGTGCGAGCGCCGTCGCGCGATCGTCCACCTCGCCCGCCAGTTGCGCCTCGCGAACGGATGTTAGGACAGCCCCCAGAAGCGGTCCACCTTTCAGCCCCAGTTCGCGCATCAGATCCTCGCCGTCCAGCAGCGCCGGCTCCTCCCCGCGCAGCGCCTCCGCCGTGCGCGTCACGATGTGGCCGAGGAAGGCGACGTGCCGCTCGAAGTGCTCGCGGCGGTAGGCGGGGCCGCGCGTCGCCATGCCGTCCGCCAGCTGCAGCAGCAGGAGCGGCAGCGTGTGCCCGCCCACGTCCCGCGCGAAGCGGCGCAGGGCGCGGTCCGTCGGCGGCCAGTCGCGCGCGAACTCGCCCGGGCGCAGGTGCTGGCGCACCATCGCCGTCACGAACGCGATGCCGTCCGCCCCGAAGCCGAGCGCCGCCAGCCGCCCCTCCAGCAGGTCCGCCCCCACCGGCCCGTGGCGGGGGAAGCGCAGCCGCCCCTCGCGCACGACCGCCGTGCGCGGCTTGGCGATGTCGTGGACGAGGCAGGCCAGCCGCAGCAGGTGGAGCAGCGGCACCCCGTCGATCTCCCGCGCGAGCCACTCCGCCACCGCGATCTCCGGCGCGGGATCGGGCAGGCGCAGCCCCTCCACGCCCTCGCCCAGCGCGCGGTCGAGCGCGCCCACCGCCGCGAAGTTGTGCTCCAGCACGGTGTAGTGGTGGAGCGCCGGCTGCTCGAAGCCGCGCCCCTCCTCCAGTTCCGGCAGGAGCGCCGCCGTCAGCGTCCCCGCCGCGTCCAGCGCGCGCAGCCGCGCCTCCGCGCCGTCGCGCGCGATCGCGTCGAGCAGTTCCCGTGGGGGCGTCACCCGTGCAGTCTACCGGGCGCGGGCGTCAGGCTCGCCGCTAGGCCCGCGGATGCGCGCGGTCGTACTGCTCCCGCTTCTGCTGGTCCGTGAGCTGCGTGTAGATCTGCGTCGTCGAGATGCTGGCGTGGCCGAGCGCCTCCTGCACGTTCCGCAGGGGCATCCCGCCGGAGAGCATGTGCGTGGCGTAGGTGTGGCGCAGCGTGTGCGGCGTGATCCCCTCCAGCCCCGCCTCGCGCGCGTAGTTCTTCAGGATCAGCCAGAAGCCCTGGCGCGTCAGCCGCCCGCCGCGGCGGTTCACGAAGAGCGCCGATTCGTTCTTGGCGCGCACCATCTTGGGGCGCACGTGGAAGATGTACTGCCGCAGCTCGTCCACCGCCCGCCGGTAGAGCGGCAGCGCCCGCTCCTGGTCGCCCTTGCCGATGCCGCGCACGGTCACGGGGTCGCTCTCCAGCGCCACGTGCGCCACGTCCAGCGAGACCAGTTCCGTCACCCGCATCCCCGTGGCGTAGGCCAGCTCCAGCATCGCCTTGTCGCGCTGCGCCACGGGCGTGCTCTTGCGCGCGGGCTGCTCCAGCAGTTCGTCCACTTCCTCCAGCGTCAGGGTGCGCGGCAGGGCCTTGCCCACCTGGGGCGAACGCAGCTCCTCCGTGGGGTCGCCGGTGAGGATGCCCTCCGCCGCCATGAAGCCGAAGAACGACTTCACCGCCGCCACCTTGCGCGCCACCGTCGCCGCCTTGTAGCGCCGCTCCCGCAGTTCCTCGACGAACGTGAGCAGCATCTGGTCCGTGACCGCCTCCCACGAGGCGTCCGCGTCCCCGTTCTGGCGAGTCACGCTCTTCTGGAACTGCGCCAGGTCGCTGCGATAGGCCGAGATCGTGTTCTCCGAGGCGTTCTTCTCAACGGCCAGGAACGTCAGGAACTCGCCGATACGGGAATCCATCCAGAGCCCCCCTCCAAGGCAAGGTGGAACGTCGTGGGTGCGGGTGGCTCATCCTAACGGACGCGCCGCGTTGGGCTACCCGAAACGCCCCGCTTCCCGTGAAGATTTGGCGGGGATCGGAAGATTTTACGCCGCCGCCGCCGCGAGGCCGTCTATTCGGGTTCCGCCGCCGCGACGATGCGCAGCCAGCGCCGCTTCCCCACCCGCACGCGCGTCCCGACCCGCGCGGGCTCGCGCCCGTCGGCCACGGGCTCGCCATCGGCCGTCACCGCGCCCTGCTCGAAGAGGCGGCGCGCCTCCCGCCGCGACGACACCGCCCCCGCCTCCACGATCACGTCGATGAGCGCCTGCCCCGCGCGCGCGGGCGCTTCCGGCATCTCCTCCGGCTCCTCGCGGCGCTGGACGGTGCGCTCGAAGTGCGCCTCCGCGCGCGCCGCCGCCTCCGCGCCGTGCAGTTCCAGCACGATCGTGCGCGCCAGCCGCTTCTTCTCCGCCATCGGATCGCGTTCGCCCGCCGCCAGCCCCTCGATCGCGGCCGCCACCTCCGCGCGGTCGAGGCTCGTCGCCAGTTCGAGGTAGTTGGCCAGCGCGCCGTCGGGGATCGACATCGCCTTCCCGTACTGCTCCTCCGGGGCCTCGTCGAGCCCGATGAAGTTGCCCGTCGATTTCGACATTCGCATCGCGCCGTCGACGCCCACGAGGATCGGCACGGTCACGGGCACGTGCTTGCGCTGCCCCGCGTCCTCCTGGAGCTTGCGGCCCGCCATCAGGTTGAAGAGCTGCTCCGTCGCCCCCACCTGCACGTCGCACTCCAGCGCCACCGCGTCGTAGCCCTGCATGAGCGCGTAGAGGAACTCGTGCAGGTAGACGGCGTCGCCCCGCTGCTGCCGCTCGCGGAAGTTGTCGCGGCTGAGCATCTCCGCCGCCGTGAACCGCGACATCAGCGCGATCAGGTCGGTCAGGCCGAGCTTCGCCAGCCACTCCGAGTTGTGCCGCAGCGTGGTCTTCGACGCATCCAGGACCTTCGCCGCCTGCGCGAAGTACGTCTCTTCGTTCGCCTTCACGTCCTCCGCCGTCAGCTGGGGCCGCAGGGTGTTCTTGTCCGAGGGGTCCCCGATGAGCGCCGTCGTATCGCCGATCAGGAGCACGGTCTCGTGCCCGAAGTCCTGGAACTGGCGCAGCTTCCGCAGCGGCACCGCGTGCCCCAGCGTCAGCGAGGTCGCCGTCGGGTCGATGCCGAGGTAGATGCGCAGGGGGCGGTCCTCCTCCAGCCGCTCGCGCAGTTCCGCCTCGAACGCGCGCCGCAGCCCCGCGTCCCCGTACTCCACGCCGCTCATGAGCGTGAAGAGCTGCTCCTCGACCGGTGCCATCGCGCGGCTCACGAGAGCGTCTCCCGCACGTGCGCCACGTCCGCCGCGATCTGCGTCCGCAGTTCGTCCGGCCCCGCGAACGCCCGCTCCGGGCGCACGCGCTCCACGATCGCGATCTCCATGCGCTCATCGTAGAGGTCGCCCTCGAAGTCGAGCAGGTGCGTCTCGATCGAGATGTGCCCCTCGTCGAAGGTGGGCCGCCGCCCGATGTTCGTCGCCCCCAGCAGCTCCCGCCCCGCCACCGTCGCGCGCGTCGCGTAGACGCCCAGCGCGGGCAGCGCGCGGTCCGCCGCCACGGAGATGTTGGCCGTGGGGAAGCCGATCGTGCGTCCCCGCTCGAAGCCGCGTACGACCGGCCCCGCCAGCGTGTACGGACGCCCCAGCAGATCAGTCACGGCGCGCATGTCGCCCTCGCCCAGCGCGCGCCGCACCATCGTCGAACTGCAGCGTTCGCCGCCCGCCAGCAGCGGCTCGATGCGCGCCACCTCGAAGCCGAGGTCCTCGCCCGCGCGCCGCATCCGTTCGGGCGTGTCCGCGGGCGCGCCCCGCCCGAAGGCGGCGTCAGGCCCCAGGATCAGCAGGCGCATGTCCAGCAGCCGCCGGAACGCCTCCGCCAGCTCCTCCGCCGTCACCTCCGACAGCTCCGACGTGAACGTGAGCGGCAGCACCCACGAGGCGCCCGCCTCGCGCAGCAGCCGCAGCCGGTCCTCCAGCGAGGTCAGGTAGCTGGGCGTGACGTCCGGGCGCAGGACCGTCACCGGGTGCGGGTGCAGCGTGACGACGCCGGGGGCGAGGCCGCGCGCCTCCGCCTCCCGCCGCAGCCGCGCGAGCAGCGCCTGGTGCCCGCGGTGCACCCCGTCGAACACGCCCATCGCGAGCGCGCTCCCGCCCGCGGGGGCGGCCAGCTCCAGTTGCGCCAGCGTCAGCGACGGCAACGTCACGTTCACGGCCCTCCGGCGGGCGGCGCGAGCGCCCCCGCCGTCCCCCACTCTCGCACGGCGACGCCAGCTACACTAGCCACATGCGCCTCCGCCTGCTGCTGGCGCTGCTCTGGCTCGGCGTCATGATCGCGCTCGCGAGCGCGCCCAGCCCCGGCGACCCCTCCAGCGGGGCGCTCGCCAACGCCGTCCACGCGGTCCAGTACGCCGTCTTCACGCTCATCCTGCTCAGTCTCGCCCGCGCCGCCCTTCCGCGCCCGCCCGCGGGCGTCGCGTTCGCGCTGGCGGGCGTTCTCGCGCTGCTCGCGGGCGCGGGCCAGGAGTGGTACCAGTCCTTCCTGCCCCACCGCGAGGCCGATGCCGCCGACCTGCTCTTCGACGCCCTCGGCGTCGCCGCCGGCCTGCTGCTGGGGGCGCTCGCCGCCGCGCTCCGGCGCCGCCGCCTTCACCGCCCGCCAGCCGCCGGCTGACCCAGCGCCCGCACGCGGATGTCGCCCCAGGCGGAGGGCTGCTCGACCTCGCAGGCCCCGCGTTTGAGCAGCTCCAGCAGCGCGATGAACGTGACCACCACCTCGACGCGCGTCCCGCACTCCGCGATCGCGCGCCGGAACGAGAACGACCGCCCCCGCCCGCGCAGCCGCGCCTCCAGCGCCGCGATGCGGTCCGCCAGGCTCACGTCCGCGCGCTCGACCGTGCCGTCCGGCTCCTCCGGCAGCCGCTCCAGCACCTCGATCATGACCGCGTAGAGCGCCTCCAGCGTGACCCCGTCGAGGGCGTTGCCCGGCGGCGGCTCCGGTGGGGGCGCGCCCCGCGGATAGGTGCGCCAGCCCGCCGCCATCCGCTCCCCGAGCGCGTCCGCCGCCTCGCGGTAGCGCCGGTACTCGATCAGCAGCGCCACCAGCTCCTCGCCGGGATCCTCCTCGTCCGGCTCCTCGCCCTCCTCGGGCCGCTCCGGCAGCAGCGCCCGCGACTTCAGCTGCAGCAGCTTCGCCCCGATGGAGACGAACTCCGCCAGCGCGGCGGCGTCCAGCGACTCGTCCGCGTGCACCGCTTCGAGGTACTGGTCGGCGACCGCCACCAGCGACACCGTCGTGATGTCGAGGTCGCGGCGCTGGATGAGCGTCAGGAGCAGGTCCAGGGGGCCCTGGAACGTCGGCAGGCGAATTTCGGGCATGGCCTCTCGCGGGCCGCTCCCCGCCCGGGCGACGGCGTCGGCCCCGTCCCGCCGCTCCGGCGTCTCCGGTTCGGAGGCGGCGGGCTCGACCGCGGCGGCTTGACGGGCGACGGGTCGCATCATCCCGCATCCCGCGCCTGTGGCAAAGCGCGCACGCGCCTACGCCTCCGCCCCGTCCGCCGGCGCGAGGTCCGTGCGCAGCCGCTTCGCCTCGCGCAGGTAGACGTGGCGGATGTCCTGCGGGGCCGCCTCCGTGTTCACGTGCAGGAGGATGCGCACGCACTTCGGCATCGCCCCCGGCACGTTCATCTCGTGCCCGCAGAGCAGGGGCACGTACTTCCAGCCCTCCAGCCGCCGCGTCGCCTCTGCCGGGAACTCCGCGTTCAGGTCGGGCGAGGTGGTGAAGTGGCACGAGGCGATGTCGTCCGGCGTCACGCCGTTCGCCTCGACCATCGCCTGGAGCAGCTCGCGCGTCCCCTCGAGGATCGCCTCGCGCTCGTTCTCGTCCACCGTGATCGCCCCGCGAATGCCGCGAACCGCCATTGATCGTTACTCCCGGGGAACCGAGTCAGGCATCGCCCGCGCCGCGCCCCGTGACCCGCTCGACGTACGAGCGGACGCGTTCGGCGCAGCCCTCGGCGCTCCCCCCTTCGATGGCCGCGATAATAGCAGAGCCCACGACGACGCCCTCCGCCACGCTTCCCAGTTCCGCCACCTGCTCCCGCGTCGAGACCCCGAAGCCGACCGCGATCGGCAGCGCCGTGCGCCGCCGGATGGTCGCCACCAGTTCGCCGATCTCGGGCGGCAGCTCCGACCGCTGGCCCGTCGTCCCCGTCACGCTCACGCAGTAGATGAACGAATCCGCCGCCGCCGCGACCTCGCCCATGCGCGCCTCCGCCGTCGTCGGCGCGATCAGGGGCACGAAGCTGACGCCGTGGTTCGCGCAGGCCGCGCGGAAGGCGCCCGCCTCGTCCGGCGGCAGGTCGACCACGATGAAGCCGTCCGCGCCCGCGTCCGCCGCGTCCGCCGCCGCCCGCTCCTCCCCGTAGGCGAGCAGGGGGTTGTCGTAGCCCATCAGGACCACGGGCGCGGCCAGCCCCCGCGCGCGCGACTCCCGCACCATCGCGAGGCAGTCCGCGAAGGTCACGCCCGCCGCCACCGCGGCCTCGTTCGCGCGCTGGATCGTGGCCCCGTCCGCGAGCGGGTCCGTGAAGGGCACGCCCAGTTCGAGCACGTCCGCGCCGCCCGCCTCCAGCGCCAGCAGCAGCGGAACCGTCTGGCCGCGCTCGGGGAAGCCCGCCATCATGTAGGCGACGAAGGCCGCCCGTCCCTCCCCGTTCGCCCGCGCGAACGCCGCCCGCAACCGTTCCGACATTCCCTACGCCTCCGTCGCCAGCAGGATGGAGAAGCTGATCGCGTTGAACAGCGCGTGGAAGGCGACGCTCTCCCAGAGTTCGCCGCGCCGCCAGAACAGCCACGCCAGCGTCACCCCGATGATAAAGAACGGGATGAAGCTGCCGGTATCCAGGTGCGCCGCGCTGAAGACCGCCCCCGAGATCAGCGCCGCCGGCCAGAACCCCCAGCGCTGCAGCCCCCCGAAGACGAGCCCGCGGTAGAACACCTCTTCCGTCAGCGGGGCGACCGCGACCACCCCCACGCCCGTCAGGATGAGCGGCAGGAGGTGGTCCACGAATTCGGGGGGCACGGTGCTCTCGGGCTGGAGCGCCCCGATGCCGAGCGCGTCCACGATCGCGCCGTAGGCGGCGATCATCGCATAGCAGCCCACGACCGCCAGCGCCGGACGCCACAGCCCCCGCACGCTGAACCGCGTCAGGCCCAGGCGATGCGCCAGCCGCCCCGGTCTGAGGCCGGTGACTCCCGCCACGGCTCCCGCGAATCCGAGTTGGAGGGCGAGGGCGATGATCATTATCACGGTCAGCGTCGCTGGACTCCGGAAAAGCGCGGGGGCGGCTGGCGGGTCTTCTCCCGCGGCGGTCGCCGCCAGCCGCTTGTCCGCGTAGGCCGCGATCTCGCCCGCCTTGACGAATGCGTCCCCCGCGTCGCGCGGTTCGCCGCTCGCCCCGATGACGGCCTCGACCAGGAGGACCGCCACGGCGAACACCGCCGCCCCCGCCAGCGCCCCGATGAGGACGTGCCGCGGTCCCCAGGGCAGCGCCCCGCGCCTCCCCGGAAGGGGCTCCGGCATGGCCGCTCCCGCGCTCAGAGCGTGACGCCCAGCGCCTCGGCGACGGTGTGCATGTCCTTGTCGCCGCGCCCGCTCAGCCCGATCAGCACGTCGCCGCCCGCGTCCAGCTCCTCCGCCAGCCGGATTGCGGCGGGGATGGCGTGCGCGGGCTCCAGCGCGGGGATGATGCCCTCGCTGCGCGTCAGCCGCTGGAACCCCTCCAGCGCCTCCGCGTCGTCCGCCGCGAGGTACTCCGCGCGCCCGCTCGCCTTCAGCCACGAGTGCTCCGGCCCCACGCCCGGGTAGTCGAGCCCCGCCGAGATGCTGTGCGTGTCGAGGATCTGGCCCGCCTCGTCCTGCAGCAGGTAGGTGCGCGTCCCGTGCAGCACGCCCGGGCTGCCCGCGACCAGCGTGGCCGCGTTCCGCCCCGGCTCGCCCAGCCCCTCGCCCGCCGCCTCCACGCCCACCAGCCGCACGGGGTCGTCGATGAACGGGTGGAAGAGGCCGATGGCGTTGCTGCCGCCGCCCACGCAGGCGACCGCCGCGTCCGGCAGCCGCCCCGCCTGCTCCAGCATCTGCGCGCGCGCCTCCCGCCCGATGACCGACTGGAAGTCGCGCACCATCGTCGGAAACGGGTGCGGCCCGATCGCGGAGCCGATCAGGTAGTGCGTCGTGCGCACGTTCGTCACCCAGTCCCGCATCGCCTCGTTGATCGCGTCCTTCAGCGTGCGGCTGCCGGAATCGACGGGCGCGACCTCCGCGCCCAGCATCTTCATGCGGAACACGTTGAGCGACTGCCGCCGGATGTCCTCCGTGCCCATGTAGACGACGCAGTCCAGCCCCAGCTTCGCGCAGACCGTGGCCGTGGCCACGCCGTGCTGGCCCGCGCCCGTCTCCGCGATGATGCGCGGCTTGCCCAGCCGCTTCGCCAGCAGCGCCTGCCCGAGCGCGTTGTTGATCTTGTGCGCGCCCGTGTGCGCCAGGTCCTCGCGCTTCAGCCAGAGGCGCGCGCCGCCCGTCTCCTCCGTCAGCCGCCGCGCCAGGTAGAGCGGCGTGGGACGCCCCGCGTAGTGCCGCTGCAGGTCCGCCAGCTCCCCGGTGAAGGCGGGATCGCGGCGCGCCGCGTCGTACGCCTCCTCCAGTTCCTCGTGCGCCGCCACCAGCACCTCGGGGATGTAGCGTCCGCCGAACTCCCCGAAGCGCGGGGCCAGATCGCTCCGCGTCTCCGTGCTCATCGTCCCGCTCCCTTCGCCGCGCGGATGAACGCGCGCACTTTCTCGATGTCCTTCACGCCGGCGGTCTCGACCCCGCTGGAGACGTCGACCGCCCACGGCTCAACCGCGCCCACCGCCTGCGCCACGTTGCCGGGCTCGAGCCCGCCCGCGAGCATCAGCGGCAGCCGCCGCCCCACGTCCGCCGCCACCCCCCAGTCGAACGATTCGCCCGTGCCCCCGCGCGCCGACTGCGAACCCGTGTCCAGCATGATGCCCGCCGCGACGCCCGGCGTCGCCGCTTCGATCACGTCATCCGCCGCCGTCTCGGGGTGCACGTGGATCACGTTCAGGACGGGTGGGCGCACGCGGCGCACGAACTCGTCGTCCTCGCCGCCGGAGAGCTGGATCAGTTCCAGCCCCGCCGCCTCCGCGATCGCGTTCGCGTCCTCCACTTCCTGGTCGGCGAACACGCCCACGATCAGGGGCCGCCAGCGCGCGAGCGCGTCGTCGATGGCCTCGTTCCAGGCCCCGAACCAGCTCGCGCCGCGCACCTCGCCCCGCCCCGGCCCCTCGATGCGCGCCGCCTCCGCGCTGCGCCGCGTCTCCCGCACCGCCTCGATGATGTCGTGGCACTGCTGCGGCGTCACCTGCCGCCGCGACTCCGCGAACATCAGCCCGATGAAGTCGGCGCCCGCCTTCACCGTCTCGCGCGCCGTCGCCGCGTCGCGCACGCCGCAGATCTTGACGCGCGTCATCGGCCCCGCAACTCCGCGATCATCGCCGCCGGGTCGGGCGCGCGCATGAGCGCCTCGCCGACGAGCACGGCCTTCGCCCCCGCCGCCTCGAAGCGCTCCACGTCCGCGCGCGCGCCGATGCCGCTCAGCGCCGCCAGCAGCGCTGTCCCGGGCGCGCCCCCCGCCAGCCGGTCCGTCGTCCCCAGGTCCACGTCGAAGCTGCGCAGGTCGCGGTTGTTGATGCCGATGAGCCGCGCCCCCGCCACTCCCGCGCGCGCCATCTCGTCCGCGTTGTTTACCTCCACGAGCGCCTCCATGCCCAGGTCGCGCGAGCACGCCAGCAGCCGCCCCAGCGCCTCGTCGCCGAGGCAGGCCACGATCAGGAGCACGGCGTCGGCCCCGTGCGCGCGCGCCTCCAGCAGCTGGTACTCGTCGATGAGGAAGTCCTTGCGAAGCAGCCCCGGACGCGCCTCCCCCAGCTCCCCGACCGCCTCGCGCGCGCGGCGCAGGTCGTCCAGCGTCCCCTTGAACCACGCCGGCTCCGTCAGCACGGAGATGCCCGCCGCCCCGCCCCGCGCGTAGCGCAGCGCCTGCTCCGCCGCGTCCATCTCCGGCGCGATGTCGCCCTTGCTTGGCGAGGCGCGCTTGATCTCGGCGATGACCGCGGGCGGCGCTTCCGCCAGCCGCGCGACGAAGTCGATCGGCGGCGGGGCCGCGCCCGCCATGCGCTGGAGGTCGCCGATGGGCAGCGCGGCCTTCGCCCCGGCCACGTCCTCGCGGCGCTTCGCCACGATCGTTTCGAGGATGCCGGGCGCGCTCATTCGGCCTCCCGCGTCAGCCGCACGTACGACTCCGCCACGTCGCGCGCCCGCCCCGACGCGATCGCGTCGCGCGCCAGCGCCGCGGCCTCGGCGAAGCCGTCCGCCAGCCCCGCCGCCCAGCAGCCCGCCGCCGCGTTCAGCGCCACGAAGTCCGCGACGGGCCCGCCCGCGCCCGCCAGCACGGCCCGCAGCGTCTCCGCGTTCTCCTCCGGCGAGCCGCCCGCGACCTCCTCCAGCGAGCAGCCCTCGACCCCGAACGCGTCCGGCGTCAGCTCCTCCTCCCGCAGTTCGCCGCCCTCCAGGATCCAGGCGTGCGTCGGCGCGGCGGGGCTGATCTCGTCGAGCCCGTCCGCCGAGTGCACGACGACCGCGCGGTCGAGCCCGCGGATGCGGAACGCCTCCGCGATGAGCGGCCCCAGGCGCGCGGACCCCACGCCCGTGAGTTGCGCGCGCGGTCCCGCCGGGTTCGAGATCGGCCCGAGCACGTTGAAGATGGTGCGCGTCCCCAACTCCCGCCGCGGCCCGCCCACGTGGCGCATGGCCGGGTGGAAGCGCTGCGCGAAGAGGAAGCCGAAGCCGCACCCCTCGATCACGCGCGCGACCGCATCGCCGCCGAGGTCGATGCGCGCGCCCAGCGCCTCCAGCAGGTCCGCCGAGCCGCAGCGCGAGGAGGCGGCGCGGTTGCCGTGCTTGGCCACGCGCGCCCCCGCCCCCGCCGCCGCGAACGCCGCCGCCGTCGACACGTTGAACGTGTCCGCGCCGTCGCCGCCCGTGCCGCACAGGTCGACCACGTTTCCCGCCGCGATCGGCTCCGCGTGGCGCTCCATCACGGCCCAGCAGGCGGCCACGATCGCGGGCGTCTCGCCGTGCGCGCGCATCCCCGCGAGGAACGCCCCGATCTGCGCCTCCGTGGCCTCGCCCGCCATGATCGTTTCGAGCGCCGCCGCCGCCGCCGCCGGCTCGATGCCGCCCCCGTCGAGCAGCGCCCCGATCGCCGCCTGCATCGCCGTCATCGTTCCCACGTCCCCCCGCTCAGCGCGAGGAAGTTCCGCAGCAGGTCCTTCCCGTGCTCGGTCGCGATCGATTCGGGGTGGAACTGCACGCCCTCGACCGTGTAGCGCTCGTGCCGCACGCCCATGATGACGCCGCTCTCGGAGCGCGCCGACACCGTGAGCGCGTCCGGCAGCCGCTCCGCGCTCGCCGCCAGCGAGTGGTAGCGCACCGCCGTGAACGGGTCCGGCAGCCCCGCGAAGACGCCCCGCCCGTCGTGGCTGATGGCCGAGGTCTTGCCGTGCTTGATCTCGCCCGCGCCCACGATCTCGCCCCCGAACGCCTCCGAGATGCACTGGTGCCCGAGGCACACGCCCAGCACCGGCACGACGCCCGCGAAGCGCCGCACCACCTCCGTCGAGACGCCCGCGCCCGAGGGCCGCCCCGGCCCCGGCGAGATCACGACGCGCTCCGGGGCCAGCGCCTCGCACGCCTCGGCGGTCACCTGGTCGTTCCGGTGCACCACGATCGCCGCCCCCAGTTCCGCGAGGTACTGGTAGAGGTTGTAGGTGAAGCTGTCGTAGTTGTCGATCAGGAGCGTCGTCATCGGTCCAGGCTCCCCTCCGCGGCGAGGTCGGCGGCCACCTCGCGCAGCGCCGCCGCCAGCTCCTCCGGCGTGTAGCCGAAGCCGCGCCGGTCGAGGCGGAACTTCTCCGCGAGGTAGGCCGTGTCGATCGCGCCCGCCGCGCGCAGGTCGAGCGGGTAGGCCGTGCCCGGCTCGCCCAGCAGCACCACGAGGAAGTAGCCGTCGCCCGCGCCCCGCGCGAACGCCGCCGTCTCCTCCAGCAGCGGCACGAGCGCGAGGTCGATCGCGTTCGCGCGGTAGAAGCGCGCGGCCACGTGCGTGATCGCCTTCGCCGCCGCCGCGCCCGTCACGCCGTCGCTCCCGCCGCCGCGCGGCGCACGTAGGCGAGCACCTCCGAGGGATGCCCCGCCAGCAGGTCCGGCGACTCCGCCCGCACGCGCTCGGGGTCGAGCGACCCCCACGCCGCGCCGATCGCGTGGCAGCCCGCCGCGCGCGCCGCCTTCACGTCCGAGGCCGTGTCGCCCACGTACGCGATCGCGCGCGGCTCGTCGAGGCAGAGCCGCTCCATCGCCACGAACAGCGGCTCCGGCTCCGGCTTGTGCCGCTCGCAGTCGTCGTGCCCCACCACCGTCGCGAAGCGGTCGAGCAGGCCCGTGCGCGTCAGTTCGCCCGTCGCCCCCCACGAGATCTTCGAGGTCACGACCGCCAGTTCGAGCCCGTCCGCCCGCAGCGCGTCGAGCGTCTCCACGACCCCGGGGAACGGCTCCAGGGCGAAGTCGATGGCGTAGTAGCGCTCGCGGTAGCGCTCCGCGAAGCGCAGCCAGTCATCCCCCAGCAGGTCGCGCGCGAGCGCCTCCAGCGTCTGCCCGTTGTGCTCGCGCCAGACCGTCTCCGCGTCCGGGCGCGTGCCGAGGCAGTCCTCGTACGTGCCCGCGAGCGCCTCCATGCGCCCCGGCAGCGTGTTCAGGACGGTGTCGTCCAGGTCCCAGAAGACGGCCCTCATGGCGAACGCTCCGGTCGCGGCACGCCCCGCTCGGCGAAGACTTCCTCCATCACCGGCCACGCGGAGAGCGCCGCCGGGAAGCCCGCGTAGACGGCCACCATCCGCAGCGTCTCGACCACCTCCTCCGGCGCGGCCCCGTGGTTGAGCGCGCCGTTGATGTGCGAGCGCAGCTGCGCCGTGCGCCCCGTGAGCGCCGCCAGCATCGCGACCACCTCGAGGCTGCGCGTGCGCCGGTCGAGCCGCTCGCTGCCCCACACCTCGCCCAGCGCGAAATCGACCACGTCGTCGGCCAGTTCCGGCGCGTTCGCGCGCAGGCCAGCGTGGCGTGCGTCGGGATCGCCGCCGCCGGAGAGCGTGCGCAGCACGTCCCGCCCCGCCTCCCGCCGCGACGCGAACCGTCCGCCGCCCGCGGGCTGCTCCGCGCCGCCGCCCATCTCGCGCTGGAGCGCGCCGAGGATGGCGGCGCTGTCGTCGCGCGGTTCGGCCAGCCCGAAGGCCGCGAGCACGCCCTGCCGCACGCGCTCGTCCATCGCCAGGTCCGCGAGCGCCGCGGGCGCGCGCCAGGCCAGTTCGGCCCCGTCCGCCGCCTGCGGCTCCCCCGCCCACGCGCTCGTGGCGAACAGGTTGAAGACCGTGTGCCCGTTCCCCTCGGGGATGAACAGCGTCTCATGGAACGCCTCCTCGATCGCCTCCACGGTCACGCCCATCTCCGCGAGGATGGCGGCCATGCCCGCGTCCACGTCCTCGTGCTCGGGCGCGAGGTCGCCGCCGGGGAGCCGCCACGTCTCCGCGCCGTGTTCGCGCAGGAGCAGCAGTTCGCCCTCCCGTTCGAGGATCGCCGCCAGGTGGATGCGCTGCGCCATCGCCTACCCCCTCACGCGTTCCGCCGCCTGCTGCGCCGCCGCCAGCTCGGCCTGGTCGATGGCGCGCTCCAGCGCCAGCATCTTGTTCACGCTCTCCTGGTACTCCGTCGCCGGGACCGAGTCGAAGACGATGCCGCCGCCCGCCTGCAGCCACGCGTTCCCGTCCTTCACCACCATCGTGCGGATGGCGATGCACGTGTCGAGGCTGCCCGCGAAGCTGGCGTAGCCCACCGCCCCCGCGTAGACGCCCCGTTTCTCCTGTTCCAGGTCCGCGATGATCTCCATCGCCCGCACCTTCGGCGCCCCCGAGACCGTCCCCGCGGGGAACACCGAGCGGAAGGCGTCGAAGGGCGTGCGGTCCTCCCGCAGCCGCCCGGAGACGCGCGAGACGATGTGCATCACGTGCGAGTAGCGCTCGATCTCCATGAGTTGGTCCACTCCCACCGTGCCCGGCTCGGCCACGCGCCCCACGTCGTTCCGCCCCAGGTCCACGAGCATGATGTGCTCCGCCCGCTCCTTCTCGTCCGCGAGCAGCTCCTCCGCGAGCGCGTCGTCCTCCTCCGGCGTCGCGCCGCGCGGGCGCGTGCCCGCGATCGGGTGCGTCGTCACCACGCCGTCCTCCACCCGCACCAGCATCTCCGGCGAGGCCCCCACGATCTGGAAGCCGTCCAGGTCGAGGTAGAACATGTAGGGCGAGGGGTTCACCGTGCGCAGTTGCCGGTAGATCGTGAACGGGTGCACCGAGGTCGGGCGGCGGATGCGCTGCGACGGCACCGCCTGGATGATCTCGCCCCCGACCACGTCCTCGCGGATGCGCTCCACCATCAGCTCGTAGCCCTCGCGCCCGACGTTCGAGACGCCCCGCGCGCTCGCCTGCGCGACCTCCTCGATCTCCTCCGCGGGCAGCGCCAGCGGCTGGCTCAGCCGCGCCACGATCGCGTCGATCCGCGCCTCCGCCTCCGCGTAGGACGCCTCCACGTCGCCGTCGAGGCGGCAGTGCGCGACCGCGCGGATGGTGTGGCGCACGTGGTCGAACACGACCATCGAGTCGCACAGCAGGAACATCGCCTCGGGGATGCCGACGGGGTCGGGCTCGTTGGCGGGCACGCGCGGCTCGAAGTGGCGGATGGCCTCGTAGCTCACGTAGCCCACGGCCCCGCCCGTCAGCCGCGGCAGGCCCGGCAGTTCCACCGCCTTCAGCCCCGCCAGCGCCTCCTCCAGCGGCTGCAGCGGGTCGCCCGCGTACGCCTCCCCCGGACCCGTGCGGATGACGCGGTAGGGATTCGCCCCGATGAACGAGTAGCGCGCCAGCCGCTCGCCCCCCTCGACCGACTCCAGCAGGAACGAATGCCGCCCCTCGCGCACCTTCAGGTAGGCGGAGACGGGCGTCTCCAGGTCCGCCGCCACCTCGCGGTAGACGGGCAGGAGGTTGCCCTCGCCCGCCGCCGCCAGCGCCTTCGCCTCCTCCAGCGTCGGGTGCGGCATCTCAACTCCCCCGCGGAGGCCCGTCCAGGTAGTTGATCGCCATCGCGTCCCGCACCAGCGCCATCGTCTCCCGTGCGGCCGCCCGCGCCCGCGACGTGCCCGATTCGAGCGCGTCGCGCACCTCGCCCAGGTGCGCCTCGTAGTACGCCCGCCGCTCGCGGAACGGGTCGAGCAGGGTGTTCAGGGCGACCGTCAGCTTCTGCTTCACCTCCACGTCGCCCACGCGTCCCTCGACATAACGCTCCTTCAGGTCATTCACCTCGTCCACGTCCGGGTTGAAGGCGTCGTGGTACATGAACACGGGGTTGCCCTCGACGTGCCCCGGATCGGTCGCGCGCAGACGCGTGGGGTCGGTGAACATGCCCCGCACCTTCTTCGCGACCGTGTCCGCGTCGTCGCGAAGCTCGATCGTGTTCTTCAGCGACTTGCTCATCTTCGCTTGCCCGTCGAGCCCGACCAGCCGCGGGACGCGCCCGACCAGCCCTTCCGGCTCGGGGAACACCTCGGAGAACTGCCGGTTGAAGCGCCGCGCCATCTCGCGCGTCATCTCGATGTGCGGCAGCTGATCCTCGCCCACGGGCACGAGGTGCGCGCGCGGCATGAGGATGTTCGCCACCTGCATCACCGGATAGGTGAAGAACGCGACCGGCACCGACTTCTTCCCGAAGTCCGCCATCTCCGCCTTCAGCGTCGGGTTGCGCTGGAGCATCCCCAGCGGCAGGAACCAGCTCAGCCACGTGGTCAGTTCCGCGTGCTCCGGCACGAGGCTCTCGATGACGAAGCAGCTCTCCTCCGGGTCGAGCCCCACGGCGAGCCAGTCGAGCGCGACCTCCCACACCGACTCGCGCACGCGCCCGAGGTCGTCCGCGTAGTCCGAGACTTGGTAGTCCGCGATGAGGAAGTGGCAGTCGTATTCGCGCTGCAGGCGGACCCAGTTTTCGAGCGCCCCGGCGTAGTGGCCCAGGTGCAGCGCCCCCGTTGGCCGGATGCCGGTCAGGATTCGCTTCCGCTCGCTCATCGGATCCTCCTGTCTCGCGCGCCGCCGCCGCTTACGCAGCCGCCCCGTAGCAGCCGTCGAGGAAGCCCAGCAGCCGCTCGCTCGCCCGCTCCGCCGATGCGACCACGGCGTCGCCGTCCTCGCACAATTCCCCGATGGCGGAGAGTTCCGCGCCGGAGTGGGCCACGTCCGAGACGAGGTGCACGGAGAAGAACTCGAACTGGTCCGGCAGCAGGCCGTAGTGCTCCGTCAGCCCCTTGATCTTCTCCCACGCGATCGCGGGCACCTGCGACTCGTAGGCGAAGAGCGTCGCCAGCGCCTCCGCCACCGGCGCCCGCGCCGACACCTCGGCGTAGTGGTCGATGAGCGCCGCCGTCTGCGGGTGCGGCTCCGCCCCCTCGACCTCGTCCCGCGGCACGCCCAGCGCCGCCGCGAACTCCAGCCAGAGCGCGGGATGGTTGCGCTCGCCGTACTCCTCGTCCCAGAGGTTGCTCAGCAGCAGCTGCCGCACCTCCGGCGACTCCGTGCGCGCGTGGATCGCGCTCAGGAAGCGCGGGAACGCGCACTCGAAGTGGTAGTACTGGCGCGCGTAGTCCCGCAGCCGCTCGACGTCGAGCGTCCCCGCGCTCCACGCCCGGTAGAACGGGTGCTGGAGCAGCGACCGCTCCGCGATCGCCTCGCGCAGGCGCGTCTCCAGCGCCGTCGCCGTTTCCGTCATCGTCATTGCCGGTCTCCTTTTGGCCCTGCCTGGCCCGCTCGTAGCCTTCTCCGTCGCCGCCATCTTCGCCCCTCGCGGCGCTGTCCGCTCCGCTCGGCGCTGTGATCGGCGGCTGAAAAAAGAACCCGCGTCCCAAAGGACGGGGTTCCCGCGGTGCCACCTTCGTTCCCCGGCCTCGGGGGCCAGAGCGCTCAGCGGGCGCGCCTCCGTTTCCGGCGGAGCGCCCCGGGCCGCTAACGGGGCCCATCCCGCCCCCGCCTACCCACCGTTTCCGGCTTCAGCGGGGGAACTCCCGGGTCCATTCGCCGCTCGCGCGCCTCCGGGCTTCCACCGTCCCCGGTTCGCTGGCAAGGCCGCCTGAGCGGGTACTCCTCCCGATCGCCGCTTCTTCGATTCGGTTGTCGTTCGAGCCTAGGCGCGCCCGCCCGCCCGGTCAACACGCGCCCCGCTACTCCGCCGGCAGGAACTGGTTGAGCGCCGCGATCGCGTCCTCTTCCGTCAGCAGGGGCGGGTGGGCCGCGCCCGTCACCTCGACGACGCGCGCGTCGGGGTGCTCGCGGCCCATCTTCGCCGCCGTCTCGCGGCTGAGGATGTCGCTGTGCTCCCCGCGCAGCACGAGGATGGGGCACTGGATCGAGCGGTACTGCCGCCAGAGTTCGTCCTGCTCCGGCACGCCCATGCCCACGTGGCGCGCCGCCGGGTCCATCTTCCACACGTACAGCCCGTTGTCGCTCAGGCGCACGTTCCAGCGCGCGTAGTCCTCGACGCGCTGATTGGGCAGCCGCGCCGCCGCGGGGAAGTGCTCCTGGTAGTAGTTCACGACCGCCTTCAGGTCGGGGAAGGCCGTCGGCGTCGAGTCCGTGCGCTCGCTGATGCGGCTCACCCCGCCGCCGTCCACGTCCGGTCCGATGTCGTTCATCACGAGCGCCGTCACGCGCTCCGTGTGTTGCGCGGCGTAGGCCATCGCCACGCCGCCGCCCATCGCCGTGCCCACCAGCGCGAAGCGCTGCAGTCCCAGCGCCTCCCGCACCGCCTCCAGGTCGGCCACGTAGACGGCCTGGGTGTACTCGTCGTGCGGCCCCCAAGCCGATTCGCCCCGCCCCCGGAAGTCGAGCGCGAACACCTGGTAGCGCTGCGCCAGTTCCGTCGCCACGCGGTCGAACATGCGCGCCTGCCCCACGAGGTTGTGCAGCAGCACCACGCTGGGCGCCGTCGCCGAACCCCGCGCGATGAGGTGCTGCCGCAGCCCGTTCGCCTCGACGAAGATGTCCCGAACCCCGAATGCGCTCGTCATCGCTCACCCTCCGGCCATCGTTGCCTCGATTGTACGGGACGGGGTGGTGAGTAGTGATTGGTGGCTGGTGGCTGGTGATCGGTGACTGGTGGTTCACCGGACCTTGGCGCCGGCCACCGGCCACCGACCACCAATCACCAGTCACCAACCACCACTACAGCGGACGCCGCCCCGCGTAGCCCGTCTCGATCGGGTGCCACCAGGCCAGCTCCGCCTCGCCCAGTTCGTAGCAGAGCAGCACCACGACGCCGTCCCGCTCGTGGGGGAAGTCGATCAGCCCGCGCTCCGGGTCCTTCAACTGGACGCCCCAGCCGTCGAGCCGTTCCATGCACTCGCGCAGCGTCTCCTCGTGGCGCTCCCGCTCCGCCTCGTCGGCGGGCGAGGGCATGGGCAGCGGGTGGCCGTCCGCCAGCGAGGCGCGCCGCTGCGCCGCCTCCAGCGCGCGCGAGCCGCGCAGCGCCGCGAACGCCTCGCGCAGGCGCTCCAGCACGGCCCGCACCTCCGGCAGCAGCGCCCGCGCTTCCTCCACGCTGAAGAGCCGCACCTCAGACGAACAGGTGCAGCGGCATCTGGTCCGGCAGCACCGTCTCCCCCGATTCGACCGCCGCCAACTCCGCCAGTTCCTCCTCCACCCCCGGCCCGATGACGGCGTTGCGCCCGACCGTCATCCCGCCCGGCACGACCGACCGCTTCCCCACGATCGAGATGCCGCAGTTCACGATGTCGGGCCGCTCGCGGTTCACGACCGACTCGTCGCCGTCGCCCACCGTCGCCCCCCGCCCGACTTCCACGTCCTTGTCGAGGATGGCGCGGTCGACCACCGCCCCCGAACGGATCACCGCGTCGTGGCAGACGATCGAGTCGCGCACCAGCGCCCCCGCTTCCACCACCACCCCGGGCGAGATCACCGAGCGCTCGACCGCCCCGTCGATCTGCGCCCCCGGCGAGATGAGCGCGTGGCGCGGGGCCGCGTTCGCCCCGAAGCGCGCGGGCGTCTGCGAGACCCGCGACGTTCGCAGGGGCGCGTCGGGATTCCCCAGGTTGAGCGGCGGATGGCGCTCGATCAGGTCCATGTTCGCCTGCCAGTACGCCTCGATCGTGCCCACGTCCCGCCAGTAGTCGAGGTACTGGTAGCCGAACACCCGCCGGCTCCCGAAGATGCGCGGCACGATGTCCCCGCCGAAGTCGTGCGCGCTCGCCGCCAGGTTCGCGTCCTCCTGCAGCGCCTCGATCAGCACCTCGCGGTTGAAGCAGTAGATGCCCATCGACACCCACGTCGATTTCGGCTCGGCGGGCTTCTCCTGGAAGTCGACCATGCGCCCGCTCGCGTCCAGCTCCAGCACGCCGAAGCGGTGCGCCTCCTCCAGCGGCACCGAGTACACCCCCATCGTCACGTCCGCCCGCTGCCGCCGGTGGTAGGCCACGAGGTTCCGGTAGGACATCAGGTAGACGTGGTCCGCCGACAGGATCAGCACCTCCTCCGCCCGCGACTGCGCGATCAGGTAGAGGTTCTGGTAGACCGCGTCCGCCGTCCCCTGGTACCAGTCCATGTCCGCCCGCCCGAGGTAGGGCTGCAGGATCTCGATGTGCCGGTCGGGCGCGTCGTAGCCCCAGGCGCGCCCCGATCCGATGTGGTTCACCAGCGATCGCGGCCGGTACTGCGTCAGCACCGCCGCCTGGTCGATGTCGCTCGCCGCGCAGTTGCTCAGGGCGAAATCGACGATGCGGTACTGCCCGCCGAACACCACCGCCGGTTTCGCCCGCTGCTCCGAGAGCACGGAGAGGCGGTCGCCCTGCCCGCCCGCCAGGATCAGCGCCAGCACGTCGTGCATGGCCCGCATTCTAAGCGCCTGCGCGGACGGACCTTGCGCCCCCACCCGCTATCCTGTCCCCATGCGCTCCGTCCGCGTCGCCCTCGCCCAGTTCAACGCCGCCGTCGGCGACATCGGCGGGAACTGCGCGCGCATCCGCGAGGGGATCGCCGCCGCCCGCGAGGCCGGGGCCGCCATCGCCGCCTTCCCCGAACTCGCCGTCACCGGCTACCCGCCGGAGGACCTCGTGCTGCGCCGCTCCTTCTGCGATGCCTCGCGCGAGGCCGCTCTCGCCCTCGCCCCCGAAACCGCGGGCCTCATCGCCGTCGCCGGCTTCGTCGATACCGTCGGCGGTGAGCCCTTCAACGCCGCCGCCGTCTTCGCCGATGGCCGCCTGGCCGACGTCTACCACAAGCGCCTCCTGCCCAACTACGGCGTCTTCGACGAGGAGCGCTACTTCGGGCGCGGGCTCACGACGCCCGTCTACCGCGCGGGCGATCTCGCCTTCGGGGTCAGCATCTGCGAGGACATCTGGGACCCGGACGGCCCCGTCGCCGCGATGGCCCTCGGCGGGGCCGAACTCTGCGTCAACGTCAACGCCTCGCCCTACCACCGCGGACGCGGCGCGGAGCGGGCCGCGATGCTCGCCGCGCGCGCCGCCGATAACCGCATCGCCGTCGCCTACGTGAACACCGTCGGCGGCCAGGACGAACTCGTCTTCGACGGCGACTCCCTCCTCGTCGACGCCCAAGGAAAGGTCGTCGCTCGCGGCCCCCAGTTCCGCGACGACCTGCTCATCGCCGACCTCGGCCTCGGCGATGGCGCTCAGGGCCGCCGCGAGGCCGCCGACGTCCGCGAACTGGACCTCGGTTTCGCGCCCGACCTCACCCCACCAGCGGAGCCATCCCGACCCCGCGCCGAGCCCCTCCCCGACGAGGCCGAGGTCTGGGAAGCGCTCGTGCTGGGCACGCGCGACTACCTCGCCAAGACGGGCTTCACGCGCGCCTACGTCGGCCTCTCCGGCGGCATCGACTCCAGCGTCGTCGCCGCCGTCGCCGCCGACGCGCTCGGCGCGGAGAACGTGACCGGCGTCTCCATGCCCAGCCGCTACTCCAGCGGCCACAGCCGCGACGACGCCCGCGCGCTCGCGGACAACCTCGGCATCGAGTTCCTCACCGTGCCCATCGAGCCCGCGCACGCGGCCATGCTGGAGATGCTGGCCGAGCCGTTCGCCGGAACCGGGCCCGGCCTCGCCGAGGAGAACCTGCAGTCGCGCCAGCGCGGCAACGTCCTCATGAGCCTCGCCAACAAGTTCGGCGCGCTCGTCCTCACCACCGGCAACAAGAGCGAGATGGCGACCGGCTACGCCACCCTCTACGGCGACATGGCGGGCGGCTTCGCCGTCCTCAAGGACGTGCCCAAGACGCTCACCTGGGCCATCGCCCGCTGGCGCAACGCCGCCGCCGGACGCGACCTCATCCCCCGCGGCGTCATCGACAAGCCCCCCAGCGCCGAACTGCGCCCCGGCCAGCTTGATGCCGACTCCCTGCCCCCCTACGACGTGCTCGACCCCATCATCGAGGCCTACGTCGAGGAGGACCGCAGCGGCCCCGAGATCGTCGCGCTGGGCCACGACGAGGCGACCGTCCGCCGCATCCTCGCCCTCGTCGACCGCAACGAGTACAAGCGTCGCCAGTCCCCGCCCGGCGTCAAGATCACCCCCCGCGCCTTCGGCCGCGACCGCCGCCTCCCCATCGCCAACCGCTACACCGGCTGGTGAGCGCGCGCTACTGCCCCGCCGTCCCCGCCTCCACCCGCGCCCGCCGCCCCAGCGCCTCCTCCATCTCCCCCAGCACTCCCCTGGCGTGCGCGATGGTGACCAGCGCCCGGGCGACATGCGCCGCGTCGCTCTCCTCCAGCGCCGCCTCCAGGTACGCGACGATGTCCTCGTCCGTCTGGAGGTAGTCAGCCGCGTCCCACGGGAACGTTTCGAGCTTCGCCATGTCCCTAACCCTCCCGCGCGGTTCTCGCTGGTTCCAGCGTACACGGCCTGGCGGGCGGCGCTGCTAAGATAGGCGCATGGTCACGCAGGCCCCGGACGCCGCCGCCATCAAGGCGTTCGCCGACGCCATCGGCGAATGGCTCCTCACCCAGCGCTTCGGCCAGATCACGCCCCTCGCCTACGCGCATAGCTTGTGGGAGCCGCGTCCCGACGACAGGCTCGATGGGGAACTCCCGCACCTCGTCATCGACTTGCTCGTCGCGGACCCGCCCCCGCCCCCGCCGGAGTGGCATCGCCTGAACGAGAAGCGCAGCGGGGACATGAGCCTGCCGGAAATCGGGGAATGGGCGCGCGCCCAACTCTGGCCGCGCGAGGACATGCAGGCCGTCGATGAAGCCGCCCGGACGTACGCCGCCGAGCACGGCCTCCCGCCCGGCGTGTCCTTGCACCCGCCGCTCACCGTTCGGCTGCTCGCCCGCTCCGAGGCTGCGGCCACGTTCCCCTCCTGTGATGGCTGACCCCGAAGGCCCGTCCCCGATCGACCCCACGGACCTCCTCCGGCACGCGAGGAGCGTCGCCGAACTGCTCCCGAACCGGTCGCAGACCGACTACCGGCGGGCTGTGTCCGCCGCCTACTACGCCCTGTTCCACGCCCTCACCCTCCGATCCGCCACGCTTCTCACGTCCTCAGATGAACTCGAGGACCAGTACCGGCAAGCGCGCCGCTTCGAACACCGGGACCTCCGCCTGGTCGCCATCTGGGCAACGGGCGCCGGTACGCCGCCGCCGCCGTTGCTTCCCCGCGTTTCGGACCTGCGAGGCGACCCGTCCGTTCGGGTGATCGCCAACTCGCTCCTGCTCCTGTACGCGGAGCGAGTCGCCGCCGACTACAACCACTTCGCGCGCTTCACCAGATCGCGCGTCCTCGACCTGATCGGCGTAGCCGAGGAGGCGGTCCAGAATCTTGCCGCTGGCTCGTTCGGAAGCGCCGCCGCCCAGACCTTCCTGCAACTCCTCGCCGAGCAGGCCGCTCCCCGCCCGTAGCAACAGCCCCCTACCCCAGCCGCCCCGCCAGCCCCTCCCCCGACACCCCCAGCGCCTCCCAGAACGCCGGGTTCACCTCGCCGGAGGCGATCATGCCGCGCGCGATGACGAGGGCGTCGATGGTCAGGCCGCCCTCGCGCCGGAGCGCGCCCGCCGTCGCGTTCAGCGCCTGGCGCAGGTTGGGGGCGGGCATCACGCGGTCCGAGAGGGGCGTGCTGCCCTCGCCGTGGACGGCGCGCAGGGCGTGCTCCAGCGCGTGCGGCTTGGGCAGGCCCGCGCGGCCCTCCTCGCGCAGCACGCTCAGCGCCCCCGCCAGCAGGAACTCGACGCCCTCGATGGCCACGTTCAACTGCACCGCCAGCCGCTCGCCCTCCGCCAGCGCCCGCTCCCCGTCCGCCGAGAACTTGATCTCCGCCATCGTGCGAGTCTACCCGCCTCCGAGGCCGTCCAGCGCCCGCCGCTCCGCGCTCGGGGCGAAATCGAGCACCTCCAGCTCCAAGCGGTCGCCGCGCCATTCGCGGTTGAGCGAGTAGACGATGTCGAGTTCCGGCGCGAGCGCGTCCGCGTCGTCGCCGCGGCGGAAGGCGATGCCGGGCCAGGTGGAGGCGCCCTCGCGCACCTTCAGCTTCAGGTGGCTCCCGTCCGCGCCCACGCGGCGGGCGTCGCGCAACTCCACGTTGCGGCTCAGCAGCACGGGGCGGCGGTTGCCCTGGCCGCACGGCTCGAACTGCGTCAGCCCCCGGATCTCGTTCCCCGCGATGGCGGTCAGCGGCGCCTCCGCGTCGATCGTGAGCGACGGGCGCAGGTCCTCCGGCGCGAGCAGTTCCGCCGCCGTGTTCACGACGCGCTCGCGGAACAGGTCGAGGTGCTCGTTGCGGATGGTGAAGCCCGCCGCCGCGCGGTGCCCCCCGTGCCGCACGAGCAGGTCCTTCTCCTTGCGGATCGCCCCGACGATGTCGAAGTCCGCGAAGGTGCGCGCGCTCGCGCGGCTCGTCTCCGGCCCCCGTTCGTAGACGATCGCGGGACGGCTGCGCGAGTCCGCCAGTCTCCCCGCCACGATGCCGATGATGCCCGCGTGCATGCGCTCGCCGCCGACCATCGTGAGGGGCTCGTCGCTCGCGCCCAGCAGCGATTCCGCCTCCAGCATCGCCTGCTCGCACTCGGTCTGGCGCTGGCGGTTGAGGGCGTCGAGCTCCTCCGCGATGGGGCGCGCCTTCAGGGGCGTCTCCGCCAGCAGCAGGTCGAGCGCCGTGCGCGCGTGGCGCATCCGCCCCGCCGCGTTCAGGCGCGGCCCCAGCCCGAAGCCGAGCGTCTCCGCGCGGATGCGGTCCGCGCGCGTCCCCGCGATCGCCGCCAGCGCCTCCACCCCCGGGCGCGGCGACGCGCGCATGTGCTCCAGCCCCGCCGCCACGATCACGCGGTTCTCGTCCGCCAGCGGGGCCACGTCCACCACCGTGCCCAGCGCCACGAGGTCGAGGAAGTCGCGTTCGGGCAACTCCCGCCCCAGCGATTCGTAGAGCGCCTGCAGGAAGCGCCAGGCGACGCCCACCGCCGCCAGCTCCGTGAACGGATAGGGCGAGTCCTCCCGCTTCGGGTTGATCACCGCCAGCGCGTCGGGCAGGTCCGTGGGCACGGTGTGGTGGTCGAGCACGATCGCATCCAGCCCGAGGGCGTTGGCGTGCGCGATCTCGGCCCGCGAACTGGTGCCGCAGTCGGCGCTGATGAGCAGGCCCGCGCCCGCCTCGCGCAGGCGCCCGACCGCCGCCGCGTTCAGCCCGTAGCCCTCCGTGAAGCGGTCCGGCAGGTACGGGATCGTCGCCGCCCCGAGCCGCTCCAGCGCCAGCTTCAGGAGCGCGATCGAGGTCACGCCGTCCACGTCGAAGTCGCCGAAGAGCGCGATCGTCTCGCCCGCGTTGACGGCCTCGCGCGTGCGCCGCAGGGCCTGCTCCATGCCCGGCAGCAGGAGCGGGTCGTGGCGCGCCTCCAGGTGGGGCTTGTAGAAGCGCTCCGCCGCCTCGCGCGTGGTGATGCCCCGCGCCGCCAGCACCGTCCCCACCACGGGCGGCAGGTTGGGCAGGCGCTCCTGGTGGGCGAAGGCGCGGCGCAGCTTCCAGCGCGTCGCCGTCCGCGTCGGCATCGTCATGCCGGGCGCGCGGGCTGGCGGAAGACGAGCGAGCTGTTGTGCCCCCCGAACCCGAACGCGTTCGACATCACCGCCCGCAGCGGGGCCGAGCGCGCCGTGTTCGGCACGTAGTCGAGGTCGCAGTCGGGGTCGGGCGTCTCGTAGTTGATCGTGGGCGGAATGGCCCCGTGCCGGAGCGCGAGGACGGCGATGCCCGCCTCCACCGCCCCCGCCGCCCCCAGCAGGTGCCCCATCGCCGACTTCGTCGAGCTCATCGGCAGCGTCCACGCGTACTCGCCGAAGACGCGCTTCGCCGCCATCGTCTCGAACTTGTCGTTGAGCGGCGTCGAGGTGCCGTGCGCGTTCAGGTAGTCGATGTCGTCGGGCGTCGCCTCCGCGTCCGCCAGCGCCGCCTGCATCGCGAGCGCGGCCCCGGAGGCGTCCTCCGCCGGCTGCGTCACGTGGAAGGCGTCGCTGGTCGCGCCGTAGCCCGCCAGTTCGGCGAGCACGGTCGCGCCCCGCGCGAGCGCGTGCTCCTCCGCCTCCAGCAGCAGCACGCCCGCCCCTTCGCCCATCACGAAGCCGTCGCGGTTCAGGTCGAAGGGGCGCGAGGCCGTCTCCGGGTCGCGCGATTCCGTGAGCGCCTTGGCGGCGGCGAACCCGGCCACGATCAGGGGCGAGATCGCGGCCTCGGAGCCGCCCGCGACGGCCACGTCCACCTCGCCCCGCCGGATCATCGCCGCGCCCGTCCCGATCGCGTCCGCGCCGCTCGCGCAGGCGCTCGTCACGGAGAAGTTGGCGCCCTTCGCCCCCAGCCGGATGCTGAGCCCGCCCGAGGCCATGTCCGGCAGCATCTGCGTCATCAGGAAGGGGCTCACGCGCCCGGGCCCGCGCTCGCGCAGCGTCTCCGCCTCGCGCGCCAGCGAGAGCACGCCGCCGACGGCCGTGCCGATGATCGTGGCCATGCGGTGGCCGTCGTCGCCCGGCGTCTCGTAGTCCGCCTGGCGCAGCGCCTCGTCCGCGGCCGCGAACGCGAACTGCATGAAGCGGTCCGCGCGCCGCGCTTCCTTGCGCTCCATGAACTGGGTGGGGTCGAAATCCTTGACCTCGGCGGCGACCACGTCGCCGAAGCGCTCATCCTCGAACTGCGTGACCAGCCCGACGCCGGAGCGCCCCGCCAGGAGCGCGTCCCAGGTGGACTGCGCGTCAAGGCCCAGCGGCGTGACCATGCCCAGACCGGTAACGACGACGCGTCTGCTCATGCCTGACCTGCCGGGTGGCAAGTATACATCAGCCCTCGGCGATCTCCCGGACGACCCCCGGCAGGCGCGCCGCGATCTCCCCCGCCAGCAGCCCGCCCGCGCCGTATTCCGCGCGCAGGGCCTCGCCCACGGCGGCGTGCAGGTAGACGCCCAGGGCGGCGGCGGCGAAGGCGTCCAGCCCCTGCCCGAGGTAGGCCGCGATCATCCCCGCGAGCGCGTCGCCGCTCCCCGCCGTCGCCAGCAGGGGGTTGGCGAAGGGCGAGATGCGCGCCCGCCCGTCCGCGTCCGCCACGACCGTGTGCGCCCCCTTGAGCGCGACCGCGCAGCCGTAGCGCGCCGCCGCCTCCCGCGCCGCGCCCACGCGGTTCGCCTGCACCTCGGCCACGCTCGACCCCAGCAGGCGCGCCATCTCGCCCGGGTGCGGGGTGAGCACGGCTCCGGCGGGCGTGCGCTCCGGCCCGTCCTCCAGCGCCGCCAGCGCGTTCAGCGCGTCCGCGTCGATCACGATGCGCCCGCCCGCGTCCTCCGCCGCGTCGGGCAGCAGCGCCCAGACGAGGGCGCGCGTCTCGCCCGTGTGGCCCAGCCCCGGCCCGACCACGCCCGCGTCGAACGCCGCCCACTCGCGCCGCAGCGCCGGCGCCGCCTCGCCCGTGAGCCCGCCGTCCGCCGCCGCCTCCTGCGGGAGCCACGTCGCTTCCGCCGCCAGCGGCGCGATCGAGGCGATGACCGGCTCCGGGCAGGCGATCGTGACGAGCCCCGCCCCCGCGCGGTAGGCCGCCGTCGCCGCCAGCGCGGGCGCCCCCCTATAGCGCGAGCAGCCCCCCACGACGAGCAGCTTGCCGAACGTGCCCTTGTTCGCGTCCTCGGGCCGGGCGGGCAGCGCCTCCCGCGCCCAGCGCGACGTGATCAGTTCCAGCGACGCCGCCTCCATCGCCTCCGCCGGAATGCCGATGTCGACCACCTGCACGCGCCCGACCACGCCGCTCCCCATCGCCTGGTACATGCCCACCTTCGGCAGCCCGAACGTGACCGTCACGTCCGCCGCCACGGTCAGCGGGTCCACGGTCCCGCCGTCGGCGTCGAGCCCCGTGGGCAGGTCGATGGCGAGCAGCTTCGGGGGACGCGCGCCCGCGCGCGCCTCCGCCAGCGCCGCCAGCGCCTCCCCGATCGGCTCGTCCGCCGCCAGCGGGCGCGCCTTCCCCACCCCCAGCAGCCCGTCGATGACGAGGTCCGCGTCCGCCATCCGCGCGAGCGCGTCGCGCGCCTCCTCGCCCCGCGGCACGGCGACCTCGCGCGCGGCCAGTTCCCGCAGGTTCGCGTCGTCCGCGCGCCCGCGCGGGGCCGCGACCGTCACCTCCGCGCCCCAGTCGTGCAGGTGGCGCGCCGCCACCAGTCCGTCGCCGCCGTTGTTCCCCGGCCCCGCGAGCACGACGATCTGGCGGCCCTCCAGCGTGCCCAGCAGCATCCACGCCTCTTGCGCGGAGGCCAGCCCCGCCTCCTCCATCAACTGCGCCTCGCTCGCGCCCGCCTCGATGGCGGCGCGCTCCATCGCGCGCATCTCCTCGACCGTCACCAGCTTCACGCCTGCGTCTCCTGTCCTGTCCGGGGCTTGAATCGTGCGATGGCGGCGCTTGCGCCTGCCTGAACAGTCATCGCAGGCCCTCCTCGCGCACGAGGCGCTGGGCGGTCTCGCCCATGCGCGGCGTGTCCTCGGCCTCGGTCAGCGCCCGCTCGCCCACGACCGAGGCCATGGCGAACTCGCGCGAGTGCGTCAGGCTGATGTCGAGCCCGCGCAGCTCGATGCGCTCCGCCCGCCCCGCGCCCCGCCGGTAGAGGAACACGAGCGGCTTGCCCCGCCGGTTCGGCAGCACCTCGATGTCGCGCCAGCCGACGCCGCGCACGCCCGTGCCCAGCGCCTTCATGACCGCCTCCTTGGCGGCGAAGCGCGCGGCCAGCTCGGGCACGCGCCCGCGGCAGTGGCGCACCTCGTCCTCCGTGTAGACGCGCCGCAGGAAGCGCTCGCCGTGCCGGTCGAGCACCTTGCGCACGCGCGCGATCTCGATGATGTCGATGCCGTGGGCGAACTTGCGCGCCATCCGCCGATCCTAGCCGCTCGCCCCGTCCCACGCGCGGCCTGTACCCTTGCGCCATGACCGCCGCCATCATCGACGGGCGCGCCATCGCCGCCGAACTGCGCGCCGAACTCGCGGGCGAGGTCGCCGAACTCGCCGCCCGCGGCGTGACGCCCGGCCTCGCCGCCGTGCTCGTGGGCGACGACCCCGGCTCCGTCAGCTACGTCACCGGCAAGGCCGAGGCCTGCGCCGAGATCGGCATCTTCTCCGAGACCATCCGCCTGCCCGCGGACGTCTCGCAAGAGGCCCTCCTCGAACGCATCGCCACGCTCAACGCCGACGCGCGCTTCCACGCCATCCTCCAGCAACTCCCCCTCCCCGCGCACATCGACGAGCGCGCCATTCTCGACGCCATCGACCCCGCCCGCGACGCCGACGGCCTCCATCCCGTCAACCTCGGGCGGCTCCTGCGCGGCGAGGCGGACGGCCCCATCCCCTGCACGCCGCGGGGCGTCATGCACCTGCTCGCCCGCTCCGGCGTCGACCCCGCGGGGAAGCGCGCCGTCGTCGTGGGGCGCTCCACGCTCGTGGGCAGGCCGCTCGCCGTCCTGCTCTCGAACAAGGCCGCTGGCGCGAACGCCACCGTCACCCTCTGCCACACGGGCACCGCCGATCTCGCCGCCCACACGCGCGACGCCGACATCCTCGTCGTCGCCGCCGGACGCCCGGGCACGGTCACCGCGGACATGGTGAAGCCCGGCGCGACCGTCATCGACGTGGGCGTGAACCGCATCGACGACGCCTCCCGCAAGCGCGGCTGGCGGCTCGTCGGCGACGTCGATTTCGCGGGCGTCTCCGAAGTCGCGGGGCTCGTCACGAAGGTCCCCGGCGGCGTCGGCCCCATGACCATCGTCATGCTGCTCGCCAACACCATCCGCGCCGCCCGCGTCGCCGCCGCTGGCGCCTGACCGCGATCCTTGGGACACTGGGGGACATGCACCAGTTGCTGACCCAGGCCCGCGACCTCCTGTCGCGCATCTCCGACATCCTGGTGCGACTTTGACCTGCCCCTAGCCGAAGAGCGGCTCGCCGAACTCGAAACCCGCTCCGCCGAAGCCTCCTTCTGGGACGACGCCGACACCGCCCGCGACGTGATGCGCGAACTCGCCTCCCTGCGCGAGCGCGTCGAGACCTGGCGCGGCCTCGAACGCCGCGCCCGCGACCTGGCCGAACTGCTCGAACTGGCCCTCGACGAGGACGACGACTCCGTCGCCGCGCAGGCCGCCGAGGAGATCGCCGCGCTCGAAGCCGACCTGGAGCGGCTCGAATTCGAGCTGCAGCTCTCCGGCGAGTACGACCACCGCGACGCCATCCTCGCCATCCACGCCGGGGCGGGCGGCACGGACGCCTCCGACTGGACCGAGATCCTGCTGCGCATGTATCTGCGCTGGGCCGAGGGGCGCGGCTACGCCGCCGAGATCCTCGATACCGCCGAGGGCGAGGAGGCGGGCCTCAAGAGCGCCACCGTCGAGGTGCGCGGCCCCCTCGCCTACGGCTACCTCGCCAGCGAGCGCGGCGTCCACCGCCTCGTCCGCCTCTCCCCCTTCGACCAGGCGCACGCGCGCCACACCAGCTTCGCCAAGGTCGAGGTCATGCCCGAGGTCGCCTCCACCAGCGAGGTCGAGATCAGCCCCGACGACATCCGCGTCGACGTCTTCCGCGCGAGCGGGCACGGCGGCCAGAACGTGCAGAAGAACTCGACCGCCATCCGCATCACCCACATCCCCACCGGCATCGTCGTCACCTGCCAGAACGAGCGCTCCCAGCACCGCAACCGCACGAGCGCCATGAAGGTGCTCGAAGCGCGCCTGCTCGAACGCGAGCTGCTCGCCCAGGAGGAGGAGCGCGCGCGCCTCAAGGGCGAGCACGTGGACATGGGCTGGGGGAACCAGATCCGGAGCTACGTGCTCCACCCCTATAAGATGGTCAAGGACCATCGCACCGACTTCGAGACGAGCGACACGACCGCCGTGCTCGACGGCGGCCTCGACGACCTGATGGGCGCCTGGCTGCGCGCCCGCGTGGGAGAAGACGCGTGAGAACCCCCCTCCTCAGCGCCGCGCTCGCCCTCATCGCCGGCCTCGCGCTGGGCCTGCCGTCCCTGTCGTCCGCGCAGTCGCCCGAGTTCACCACCGCCATCGAGAACGAGTTCCCCCAGTTCCTCCGCTTCCGCCTCCAGGTCGACGCCCCCGCCCAGGTCACCGAGGTGGTCCTCCGCTACCGCGTCGTCGGCTCCGGCTCGCTCGCCCGCGCCCGCCCGGAGGCGTTCGAGCCCGCCGCCGGCGTGACGACCGAGGTGCGCGTCCCCACCGGCACGCTCGGCTTCATCCCCGTCGGCAGCGAGTTCGTCTACCACTGGGAACTCACGCTCGCCGACGGCTCCGTTATCGAGAACGAGGACGCCCGCTACGTCTACCTGCCCCCGGGGAAGGACTGGCGCAGCGCCCACAACGACTTCATGCGCGTCTACTACCACGGCGACCGCGAGGACGTCGCCCTGCGCTACCTGGAGGCGGCGGAGCGCACCTACGCGCGCATGGGCGCGCTTCTGCGGACGGAGCTCGAAATCATCCCCGTGAACACCGTCCTCTTCGCCACCGAATCCGACCTGGAGGACGCGCAGCCCGGGCGCAGCGAGGCCTACGACGCCGCCACCTTCCTCTGCGGCAGCCAGGTCGCGGTCAACATCATCTTCGTCATCGACCGCAGCTGCGGCACGCGCGACCGCAGCGACACGCTCCGCCACGAGTTCGCCCACATCCTCGTCGAGGCCGCGGGCGAGAGCGGCCTCGGCAAGGTGCCCGCCTGGCTCAACGAAGGCGCCGCCGTCTACGCCCAGACGGAGCCCGGCCGCGGCTTCGCCGACCCCTTCGAGGTCGCCGTCGCCATCGACCGCCTCATCCCCTTCCGCACGATGAACGCGGGGAACAGCGACCCGAACCAGGTCGGGCTCTTCTACGGCCAGTCCTACGAGATGGTGCGCTTCCTCATCGCGCGCGACGGCGAGGAGGCGTTCGCCCGCCTCTTCGCCACGATCAAGGCGGGCAACCGCTTCGACCGCGCCATCGAGATCGTCTACGGGCTCACGCTGGACGAGTTCGAGAACGAGTTCCGCGTCTTCCACGACCTGCCGCCGCGCGAGCCCGTCCCCGCCGCCACCCCCGCCCGCGAGCAGCCCGCCACGCCCGAGCCCACCCCCGAACCCGACCGCCCCGCGGCCACCCCGGAGCCCACGGAGCCCCCGCGCAGCCCGAACCCGACCCCACCGCCGCCGCCGAGCCGGAGCAGCGCGCGTCGGGCGGCGGCGGGCGCGACGTGGGCACGGTCGCCATCGCCGCGATCGCGGGCGGGGCCGTGCTCGCGCTGCTGGCCGTGCTCGCCTTCCTCTTCTCCGTCATGCTCGGCAACCGCGCCCAGCAGCCCGCCCCCGCCGGTGACGCGCCCGCCGCCGCTCCCCCGCCCGAAGCGGCTCCCGAACCCGAACCGCCGTCCGAGCCGGAACCCGAAGACGAGCCCGAGTTCGACGAGTGGGGCCCGCCCTCGACCTAGGTAGCTAGTCGCGCCCCACTTCCGAGAAGTTGGTGATGGCGATCTCACCCTCGGGAAACTCGGCGATGATCTTCAGGTGGCCGCCGACAGCTTCGATGTACGAGCGCAGGCTGGAGACGTAGATATCGGTCCGCTGCTCGAGTTTCGCGATGGCGGGTTGGGTGATGTGCAGCGTTTCCGCCAGATCCTTCTGGGTCAGTTCCCGCGCTCGTCGCAACTCGTGCAGCGGCATCTCGGCGAGCAATTCGCGCTTGATCTCGTCGATGCGCTGCCGTCGCTCGGGCGTGAAATCCTTGGTCAACTCTCGGAATGGACGGTGTCCGCTCATTCGATCAGGCCCTCCTGCCGAAGTTCAGTCAGATGCTCGTCGTACAGTCTGTCGGCTACCGGCACGTACTCCTCGTAGAAGCGGTCGTTCCCAGTCTTGTCTCCACCGATGAGGAGAATGGCCATGCGTCGCGGGTCGAAGGCGTAGAGAACCCGAAGTGGGCTGCCAGCGCTCTGAACCCTGAGTTCACGCATGACGCCATGCCGCGACCTCCTGATGTCGCTGGAGTACGGGAACGGCAGTCTGGGTCCGTGCTCCAGCAGGAGGTCGACCCTGGCTGCTACGGCGTCCTGTTGCCCCTCTGTGAGGTGCTGCCACCACGCATCGAACTGGTGCGTGTACTCGACCTCCCAAGACACCGCCCTCAGTATATGACTATTGGGGAATGTGTCTAGCCCTCCGCCGCCTCCCGGTCCCGTTCGCGCAGCGTCCTCCCGACGATCGCCCAGCGCTGGAGGGCGGTCGCGTTCGCCAGCACGGCGAGGATGACGATGACGACCGTGAGCCCGTTCGCCAGCAAGCCGATGCCGAGCAGCAAGACCCGCTCCTGCCGCCGGAACAGCCCCTCGCGCGTGGCCACGCCCAGCGCCTCCCCCCGCGCCCGCACGTAGCTCACGGCGATGCTCCCGAAGAGCGCCGCGTAGCCGAAGCCCGCCTGCACGTCCTCCCCGCGCTCGGCGAAGTACCAGATGCAGGCCGCCAGCACGAGCGCCTCTCCGATGCGGTCCATGACCGCGTCCAGCAGCGCCCCGTAGGGCGTCGCCCTGCCCGTCGCGCGCGCCACCGCGCCGTCCACGAAGTCGAGCGCGCTGAAGCCGAGGAACACCGCGCCCGCGATCAGCAGCCGCTCCTCGATGATCAGCCAGGCCGCCGCCCCGCTCCCCGCCACGCCCGCCAGCGTGATCATGTTGGGCGTGATTCCGAGCGCGCCCACGCCCCGCCCGATGGCGTCGCTCGCCGCCGCCGGGATGCGTTCCGGCAGGATCCGCGGCCCGCGCCCGCTCACGCCCGCGTCAACTCCCCGTCCG
Organism: Tepidiformaceae bacterium; assembly: GCA_963664025.2. GTDB lineage: Bacteria > Chloroflexota > Dehalococcoidia > Tepidiformales > Tepidiformaceae > UBA2991. Next base: position 1,561,243 of record OY760861.2, read on the forward strand.
CGGTCGCCCGCGCCTCCGCCACCCGCCCGCGCTCGTAGAGCAGGCGCTCGTAGTAGGCCATCACGCGCCGCGCCACGTTCTCCCAGCTGTAGTGCGCGGCCTGCGTCTGGCCCTGCGCTCCCAGCGCCTCGCGCAGATCGCGGTCGCCCCGCAGCCGCAGGACCGCCTCCGCCAGCGCGGCGTCGTCCTTGGGCGGGACGAGCAGCCCGTCCGCCTCGTTCGTGATCACCCCCGCGAATCCCTCGATGTTGCTCGCCACCACGGGCAGGCGCGCCGCCATCGCCTCCAGCAGCGCGATCCCCTGGCTCTCGTTGCCCGTCGCGGGCGAGCAGAAGGCGTGCGCGCTGTGGTGGTAGCGCGGCAGCTCGCCGTAGGGCACGTTCGAGCGGAACACCACGTTCTCGTCTGGCCCCACGATGCGCTCGTAGCGGCGGAAGTCGCCCGCGCCCACCACGATCAGGCGGCTCCGCGGCTCCGCCTCGCGGATGCGCCGGAAGGCGCGCAGCGCGTACTTCAGCCCCTTGCGCTTCTCCGGACGCCCCACGAACAGCAGGTTGAAGCAGCCGTCGCCGAACTCCGGCAGGGGCGCGCGCTCGCCCGCGAAGTGGGCGAAGTCGATGCCGTTCGGGATCAGGTTGAAGTAGCCGGGGAAGTAGCGCCCCACCAGCCGCGCCGCCGCGGGCGAGACCGCGATCTTCCCGTCCAGCCGCCGGAACCAGCGCCGGATGAGCGGGCGCGTGTACCCGTAGAAGCGGTTGCCGCCCTCCTTGGCCGCGTGGAACGTGCCCACGTTCGCCGCCCGCGAGTGGCGCAGCACCTGGTAGGGCAGCAGCGGCATGAGCGGCTCGTGCAGGTGCACGATCTCGAACGCGCCCTCCGCCAGCAGGCTCTCGATCGCGCGCCCCTTCCACGTGAAGCTGATGCGCGCCATCGAGCCGCTCGCCGGAACCGCCCGCGGACGTCCCATCACGACGCAGTCCCCCTCCGCCCCCTCGGGGTCGGAGGCGGGGGCCAGGATCGTGACCTCGTGGCCCCACTGGCGGAACTGCGCCCCCAACTGGCCGATGTGGCGGTTCACCCCGCTCGGCACGGACCAGTCGTACGGCGACACCAGGGCGATCCTCATCGTGCGCTCACCCACGTCCCTCGGCGCACCATCTTACGGGGCGTCGCGGAGAATCCCCACGCCAGCCCCAGCGCCGCCTGTCCCAGCCCGATCTCGCGCAGCGACGGCGGCCGCGAGTGCCCCTCCCGCACCGCCCCGCTCGCCAGCGCCGCGCGCAGTTCCGCCGCCGTGCTCCCCGCGAACTCGGTCCAGCCGGCGCCCAGCTGGGGCAGGTGGTGGCAGTCGCTCCCGCCGCAGACCGGCAATCCCCAGACCTCCGCGTTGCGCTCCGCCGTCTTCCGCGCTGTCACGCGCCCCGCCGGGCTCAGGTTCGCCTCGATCGCGTCGAAGGTGACGCCCTCCTCCGCGCGCGCCGTCACGCGGTCGATGGTGCGGCGGCTCAGCGAGCGCGTCAGCCAGCTCATCGGGTGGGCCGCGATGGCGATGCCGCCCTGCGCGTGGATCGCCTCGATCGTCGCCTCCACCGACCGCAGGATCGGCGGCGTGCGCTCGATGAAGAGCGCCAGCAGGTGCCCGTGCCGCGTCGTCACCTCCGCCCCGGGCACGACCTCGACGCGCAGCCCCCGCTTCGCCGCCAGTTCGCGCGCCTCCAGCCCGCCGCGCACGTCCTCGTGGTCCGTGACCGCGATCACGTCGAGGTCCGTGCCGTGCTCCGCCCGGTCGAGCACCGCCTCGACCGACGCCATCCCGTCGGAGATGCGCGTGTGGATGTGCAGGTCAGCTTTCCCCACAGGCGTGCGCCTCCCAGAACGCTTCGAGCACGGTCCACTGGCCGGGGTCGCGCCGCAGGTGCGCGCCGAACAGGTCGGCCCAGCGCTGCGCCGCCGCGCGCACCGCTTCCTCGCGGTCGCCCTCCGGCGGCACCGTGAACGGCTCCTCGATCCACACCGTCTGATCATGGGTCCCCCGCCGCGCGAGGAACAGCGGTATCACCGTCGCCCCCGATCGGCGCGCCAGCTCCCAGGGCCCGCGCGGCAGCCGCACCCGCCGCCCCAGCAGCGTCGTGCAGACGCCCCCGCCCCCCAGGTCGCGGTCCGCCAGCAGCGTGACCATGCCGCCCGCGCGCAGTTCGCGCAGCGCCTCGCGCGTGCCCGCCAGGTCGGCCTCGACCACGCGCCCGCCCGCGAACTCCCGCAGCCGCGCCATCTCGCGCCCCAGCGCGGGCGGCTGCAGCGCCTCCACCAGCTCCACCCAGCGCCGCCCCCGCTGCGCGACGGCCACCAGCGCCAGCTCCGGGTTGCCCGTGTGCGCGCTCGCGACGAGCACCGGACCCGGCTCGAACAGCGCCGCCACGTGCTCCTCCCCCACGATCCGCAGGTGCTCCCGCTCGTAGCTGGCGTGGTCGCGGTAGGCCATCGTGGCCAGGTCGACGTGGTAGTTCGCCGCGTTCCGGAACGCCCGGCGGGACGCCTCCCGCGCGCGCGCCCGGTCCCCGTCGCAGGCGGGCGCCAGGTTCTCCTCCAGCCGCGCCCTCGCGCTCGCCCGCAGCGTCCACGCGGCCCACGCGGCGGCCCGCGCCAGCGCGTAGGCCGGTCGCGGGAATCGTCCGGCCACCGGCGCCCCCGCCTTGAGGGCGGCCAGCGTCAGCGTCCCTTCGAAGGTTCGCCCGAAGGAGGTGCGTCCCAAAACTCCCGGAACATATACCACTGTTCGGGGTCCCGGCGGATGAACGCCTCGTGCGCGCTCATGATCGCCTGCGTCAGCGCCTGCACGTCGCGCGCGTTGTCGCCGCTCGGCTCGAAGCCGAGGTCGAAGTTCGCGAGCACGTCGATGCGCCCCGCGCCGCGCCGCGGGAAGGCGACCGCGCCCACCGCCGCGCCCGTGCGCAGCGCCAGCCGCGCCGGTCCCGCGGGCACCTCCACCTCCTCCCCGAAGAAGCGCACGCGCACGCCCCCCTCGCTCAGGGGCCGGTCGATCAGGATCGCGACCATCTCGTTGCGCCGCAGCGCCCGCACCAGCGACGGCCCCGCCCGCTCCATCTTCACCAGCCGCACGCCCAGCGCCTCCCGCCCGCCCACGACCAGTTCGTCCAGCCCGGGATGCCCGAACGACTCGCCCACCACCGTGAGCGAGTAGCCCCGCGCCGTCGCGATCGACGCCCCCAGGTCCCAGTTGCCGAAGTGCATGGGCGCGACCAGCACCCCCGCGCCCCGCTCCATCCCCCGGTCGACGCCCGCGAAGCCCGGCGTCTCCACGCCCACCGCCAGCCGCTCCTCCGGCGAGAGCCGCCCGCTCGCGGCGAACTCGATCAGGTAGCGGCAGTAGTTCGCCAGCGAGCGCCGGGCGACGCGACGCCGCTCCCGCTCGCTCGCCCCGGGCAGGACGCGCTCGTAGTTGCGCAGCATCGTGCGCCGCCCTTCCGGCCAGCAGTGGAAGAGGACGCTCCCGGCCAGCCCCGCCGCCGCGCACACGACCGCCAGCGGGAGCAGCCGCGTCAGCGCCAGCAGCGCGCGCCAGCCGGCGTAGGCGAACGTTCCCGCTCCCCCGGCCTCGAAAGCTACGCCTCCGCGATGAACGACTCGACCATGTCGCGGGCCTCGTCGTCGTGGTACTGCACCGGCGGCGACTTCATGAAGTAGGCGCTCGGCGCGAGCAGCGGCCCCTTCAGCCCGCGGTCCAGCCCCAGCTTCGCGCAGCGGATCGCGTCGATCACCACGCCCGCGCTGTTCGGGCTGTCCCACACCTCCAGCTTCAGCTCCACGTTCAGCGGCACGTTCCCGAAGGTCGTGCCCTCCATGCGGATGTGGCACCACTTGCGGTCGTCCAGCCACGGCACGTAGTCGCTCGGCCCCACGTGCACGTCGTTCGCGGGCAGGTCGTAGTCGATCTGGCTCGTCACCGCCGAGGTCTTCGAGATCTTCTTCGACTCCAGCCGCGACCGCTCCAGCATGTTCAGGAAGTCCGTGTTCCCCCCGAAGTTGAGCTGGTACGTCCGGTCCAGGCGCACGCCCCGGTCGGCGAACAGGCGCGCCAGCGTGCGGTGCACGATCGTCGCCCCCACCTGGCTCTTGATGTCGTCGCCCACGATCGGCAGGCCCGCCTCCTCGAAGCGCCGCGGCCAGTAGCCGTTCTCATCCCGCGCGATGAACACGGGAATGCAGTTGATGAACGCGCAGCCCGCCGCCAGCGTCTGCTCCACGTACCACTTCGTCGCCTCTTCCGAGCCCACCGGCAGGTAGTTGATGACCACGTCGATGTCGTTCTCGCGCAGCAGCTTCACGATGTCGGCGGTGCCGCCCGGCGCCTTCTCGACCACGTCGCCCAGGTACTGCCCCAGCCCGTCGTGCGTCATGCCGCGCTCCACCTTCACGCCCGCGTGGGGCACGTCGGCGAACTTGTAGGTGTTGTTCTGCCCGGCGAAGACGGCCTCCGAGAGGTCCTTCCCCACCTTGTCCGCGTCGATGTCGATCGCCACCGCCACGTTGATGTCGTTGATGTGATAGCCCCCCGCCACGGGGTGCATGATGCCGGGGACCTCGTCCCCCTCCTCGATGTGCCGGTAGAACTCCAGCCCCTGCACGAGCGAGGAGGCGCAGTTGCCCACGCCGATGATGGCCACGTTGATGCTCAAGGTCGCAATCTCCAGGGAAAATGGTTCAGTGAGCGCGCGGAGACTCGCTCAACGGCCGCGCCCCTGCGGCGCACCCGCCGCAACGCAGTACTCCAGCCTACCACGCCCCCCGCCCACGCGCCTCCGCGCGCTTGCCGCCCCGGTCCGCGCGCCTGACCGCGAGCCTAAACGCCCGCCGCTTCTTGCAAATTGAGACTAAGTATCATAGGCCCGGTTCGCCCTCGCGGAGGGATGGTCCGCGTGCCATGCGCCAAGCACCTAATCACAGCGGTAAAATCGGGGGGGGCGACGCCTCCTCCTTGCGCTCCTGGCGATCTTCACCGTCGCCGTTGCGCTACGGCCAACGCCCTCGCCGCTCGGTCCCGGCGGCTCCAGCGACGAACTATATCTATGGAGGCGCAGGGTCCGGCAGCGCGCATCTCGAACCCGCCAGGAATCTACGACGACGCCCGGCATGAAGCGGGCGCGTTGGTCCACGCTCGGCACCATCCCCCTCGCCCTCGCAGGACATGTGCAGTCGGCACCTTCCGCACGACGACATCTGGGTCGCGGCCGCTGGGCCGTCCGGCGACAACTCGCAATCTCGCCTACACGCTGAACCCGACTGGCTGTCCCGGGATTCGTCCAGGGACCTCACCGCCAGATCACCACGCTGCCCTGGGTCAGCAACGGCGACTGAAGTCCCAGGCGGTTGAAGATCTGCTGTACATCGTCGGACGGCGTCACCAGGTCGGGCTCGCCGCTGGGCAAGGACAGAAAGTGTATGCGGAGCGCGATGTCGGAGACAAGTCCATCGGTGTGACCAACCGCAACAACCTCACGTTCCGGCACGCTCGGCCTTGGTGGATCCAGGACGGCACGACCGATGTGGGCCGATCATCGCATGGTTCTACGTTAAGCCACGATAGCGCGCGGGACGCGTACAGCGTCCTCGCCCTGCCGTGGTTCATGGACAGCACGGGATTCGGTCCAGGCCGACGTTCACCCTGGCCGATGGAAGACGATGAGCCCTCATCAAGTCGGTGGTGGCGCTGCCGTGGTTCCGGACGGCATCACCATGTGGAGGCGCTTGAGATCTCGCCATCTGGACTCTGGAGCGAGGGAACGGCCGTGGCGGTGATCGCCTGCCCTTCCTGATCGTCCGATGATGTCGAGGGATGTTCGTGCTGCGCAGCCTTCACTCTCGACACCCTCAGCGCCGGCGGGCAACAACAGTGCTGGGTCCCCGCAAATCCGCGACGGGACGGCGACGACGACGTGGTCGTGGCGGACTGGCCGACTCCGCACGACGAGCGCGATCCACCACATCCTCCAGCCCGCCACCCGCCGTTACGCGTCCCCGCCAACCTCCGGCGTCGCCCCTGCGCATCACCGCGACAGGTCGCGGGGCCGGTGGAGTTCGCCGGGGACAGCGCCCCTGCCCGTGAGCCACCGTCGTGCTAAACGACCTGCCGTCACCGAAGGCTATGGCGGCGGCTACGCCTTCCAGCGTTCTGTCCGACGACCAGCAGCCAGAGACGCCTACGTCCGTTCATCGTTAAATCGAAGATCGCCATGAGCGCCCACTTCTCTGGCGCGGGCACGGCGCGCGCATCGACGTCAGGCGGGCCAACGTCATCGAGTACCTGTACACGTTGAGGCTGTGAGACGGGCTTCGGAAACAGGCCAGTCGCGACGGCTGTGAGGCCCATGCCTGAAGATGCTGACCGAGTGGGATCCATCGAAGAGGCAGCAGGGACGATACGGCTGCGACTACTTCCTTGGCCATCGCTCTTCCACTGCGACGCTGGGACGCGGGGCGTCTCGCAGAGGTTACCTGCGCTCTACCGCTTGTCGACTCGCTTCGAAGGATAACCCCAGGCGGAAACGCCCGCCATCGCGGGCGGGGCGTTCGACGGCCAGTCGGCCATCGTCGAGGCACGGTCCGCGCTGAACGCGCCTGAGAACCAGTCTCTTTGATCGAGGGCGTAGGCCGGCGAAGACGCTCATCCGGTGGGACCAGCTCCCATCGTACGCTCGAAGCGTCACCGCCGCGGACCGCTGATGACGGCGATGCGTCCCACTTGGGTCACGATCGAGGATGCGCGCGTCGATCCTCGAACTTCACACGACCTCCGCATGACGTGTACGATCTATGTGGGCGCGATTCCGCCACTCGATGGCGGTGGCCTCGATGGGCCGGGGGACGCGCCTACCGGCTGGAGCGTAGGACACCGTCGCGCTCCGACAACCTCAGCCGCAGCGACCCATCGGCTACCACGTACTGGGGACACGAGGTGCTCATGGTCCCCCATTCATGGAGGAAGCGGATGTGCGGAGGCCCGCATCCGCGCCGAGTAGGCGCCCCGTCGCAGGCTCCGCCCCCCCGCCCCGCGCCCCCTACAATACCCACCAGCCCCCGTAGCTCAGCGGAGAGAGCGGGCGTCTTCTAAACGCCGTGCCGCAGGTTCGACTCCTGCCGGGGGCAGACGCCCCGCCCTTGCGAAGCCGCCCCGCGACGCTCACGATGCGCCCCGAGGCATCCCGTGCAGGTTTCCCCCAGCGTCCGCGCCGTCCAGGTCCCCGACGAGAGCCCCATGCGGCCCGTCTCCACCAACATCTACCTCGTCGGGAGCGGCCAGGCGCTCACGATCGACTCCGGCGAGGCGCTCGACCGCTACCGCTGGATGCTGCGCGGCTACCTCGCCGCCACGGAGAAGGCCGAGATCGCCATCGCCGCCGTCACCCACCACCACGCCGACCACTCCGGCAACCTCAAGTGGACGCGCGAGGTCTTCGGGGCCGACGTCGCCATCCCCGAGAACGGCCGCCCCCTGCTCAAGGGCCGCCTCCCCGCGAAGGGCGTACGCAAGCTCGCCGACGGCCAGCTGGTCGAACTCGATGGCGGCGTGCGCCTGCGCGTCATCGCCTCCCCCGGCCACTCCGTCGATTCCATCTGCTACTACCTCGAAGACGAGGGCGTGCTCTTCACGGGCGACACCCTGCTCGGCTCGACCACGACCACCATCGGCGACCTCGCCGCCTACCGCGCCACGCTCCAGCGCCTCGTCGAACTGCCCCGCCTGGAGGTCATCTGCCCCGGCCACGGCCCGCTCGTCCACGACCCGCGCGAGCGCCTCCAGTCCTACATCGACCACCGCGACGCGCGCGAGCGGCAGATCCTCGGCGCGCTCGGGGAAGGCGGGGCGAAGACGAGCTGGGAGATCATGCTCGCCATCTACCCCGACATCGATACGCGCCTCCGCCGCGCCGCCGACGGCAACGTCCGCACCCACCTCGCCCAGCTCGAGGCGGAGGGCCGCGTGCTCGCCTCGCCCGGCAAGCCGCGCCGCGTCACCGCCCGCAAGCGCAGCCGCGAGGAGGCCCGCGGGCGCGAGCGCGAACGCATCATCCGGCGCGCCCGCCGCCTCGAAGCCGCCGCCCGCCGCGCCGAGGTCCGCGCCCAGGAGAACCCCCCCACGGAGCAGTGGATCGAGCCCCCGCGCTACGAGCTCACCTGAGCGCCCGGAGCCCCGTTCGCGCCCCGTTTCCCCACGTTGACCGGAACGCGGTAAGATCAGGGCGCCGCCAGCGGGCGGTTTTGTGATCAGCCATGCCAGAAACGCACATCGTCCACCGCAGGCTCGACATCGGCGTCCAGAAGGTGCCCAAGCAGGACGCCGAGGAACGCGTCCGCAACTGGGACGAGACCTACCTCGGCTTCGACATCAACTCGGCGAAGATCGAGGCGCAGCGCTGCATCCAGTGCCCCTCCGCGCCCTGCCAGGAAGCCTGCCCCGTCAGCAACGACATCCCCGGCGCCTTCGCCCTCGTCGAGGAGGGCGACATCCTCGGCGCCGCCGACAAGTTCCGCGAGACCAGCAACCTGCCCGAGATGTGCGGCCGCCTCTGCCCCCAGGAGAGCCTCTGCGAGGGCGCCTGCGTCGTCGGCTTCGCCATCCGCCCCGACGGCCGCTCCGAGCCCGCCGTCACCATCGGCAAGCTCGAAGCCTTCGTCACCGACTACCAGCGCCGCGAGGTCGGCGGCTACCCCCGCGCCAAGTACCCGCCCCCCGCCAGCGGGCGCAAGGTCGCCGTCATCGGGGCCGGGCCCGCCGGGCTCGCCGTCGCCGAGATGCTCGCCGAGAAGGGCCACGGCTCCACCGTCTTCGAGTACTGGCCCGAACCCGGCGGCGTCCTCGTCTACGGCATCCCCAACTTCAAGATGCGCAAGCAGATCGTCGACGACTACATCACCCACCTCGAAGCGCTCGGCGTCGAGTTCCGGTGCAACACCTACGTCGGGCGCGACATCACCGTCGACGAGATGCTCGACGGCGAGTACGACGCCGTCTTCCTCGGCACCGGCGCGGGCGTCGGCAACGAGCTCGGCATCGAGGGCGAGGACCTCGAAGGCGTCCACCGCGCGACCGACTACCTCGTGCGCGGCAACCTCCAGCCCGACCAGCTCCCGTCCCACCTGAAGGAGCCCCTGCCCCAGCCCACCAAGGTCGCCGTCATCGGCGGCGGCGACACCTCCATGGACTGCGTCCGCACCGCCGTGCGCATGGGCGCCGAAACCGTCACCTGCGTCTACCGCCGCACCGAGGCGGAGATGCTGGGCCGCGCCGAGGAGCGCATCAACGCCCGCGAGGAAGGCGTCCAGTTCGAGATGCTCACCGCCCCCCTCCGCATCATCGGCGAGAACGGCAAGGCCACCGGCGTCGAGTGCATCCGCATGAGGCTGGGCGAACCCGACGACTCCGGCCGCCGCCGCCCCGTCCCCATCGAGGGCAGCGAGTTCGTCATCGAGGCCGACACCATCCCCATCGCCATCGGCTACGGCGCCGACCCCGTCGTCCCCGAGACGACCAGCGGCCTGAGCACCAGTTGGGGCGCGCTCATCGCCATCGACGAAGGCGGGCGCACCTCCCGCCGCGGCGTCTTCGCCGGCGGCGACAACGTGAACGGCGCCGACCTCGTCGTCACCGCCCTCGCCGACGGCCGCCGCGCCGCCGAAGCCATCGCCACGTACCTGGACGGCCTGGCGTAAGGGGCTGGCTACTCGATCTTGTCGCCCTTCGCGAGATTGTGGCGGGCGCAGAGGATGCGGACGTTCTCCGTCGTCGAACCGCCGCCGCGCGAGAACGGAATCTCGTGGTCGAAATGCAGCTCGTCGCTCGCTCCGCAGAGCACGCAACGCCCGCCGTCCCGCGCCCACACATCCCGCTTCACCGATGACGGGATGATGCGCGAGGGTTCTCGTGGCGTTGGCGTTGCGGCCAGCGGCTCATCGATCAGTTCCAGCCGAAACTTGCACACCAGCCTCCCACCAGACGGCTCGGCCCAGGCCTCGGTCAGGCGGAAGAGCCCGTTGCAGACCCAGACGCCCGTCTGCAGCTTCTCGTAGACGCGCGCCAACTCAGCCTTCGTGCGCGCCGCCTCGAAGAAGAGGCCGTTCTGCGTGGGACGCCCCGTCGCCGTCCGCAGCGGCTGGTCGACGGTCTTCGGGTCCGGTACGTCCTCCCCGCGCCGCGCGTCGTGCCCCTCGTAGATGATGACCGTGCCGCCTTCGCGCACCTGATCGGCGTAGGGCGCGTTCCGGCGCTGGCTCATGAGCAGCACGCTGTGGGTCGTCCGCAGGCGGAAGTTCATACCCTGTTGGAGGCTCGCCGTTCCTCCCCGCACATGGCGAGGTAGGAGATCACTTCCCCGGGCGCGAATGGCACGTACGGCTCCTGACGACGTGTCGCCAGGATGCCAGGCCGTCTCCTTAGGGGCGCCTCCCCCGCCGCCAGCCGGTAGGCTGCGCCCGGGAGGCGCGCGGTGACCCTGACCGGCTGCGGGCTGCTGGCGTTCCTGCTGGCGCTGATCGCCGCCTGCGCGGGCGGGGGCGGCGATGGCGCGGTCGAGGGCCGGGTGTACTTCGGCGGCGGCGAGGTGGAGTTGCCCGCGGGCGCCGTCGTCACCGTCCACCCTGCAGGACACGTCCCTCCAGGACGCCCCCGCCGTCACCCTCGGCGAGCACGTCATCAGGGACGCGCGACGCCTGCCCGTGCGCTTCCGCATCCCCTACGACGCCGACGCCATCGAGGAGTGGCGCGAGTACTCCGTCCAGGCCGCGGTCGAACTCGGCGACCGCCTGCTCTACATCAACGACACCGTCCACGCCGTCCTCACGAACGGCAATCCCGAGGCCCGCGACGTCGAGGTCATCCGCGTCCGCTAGCCGCTGCGCCTTCCCCCGCCCCTTGACCCGCGTCGCCGGGCGCGGTAGGCATGGCCCACCACCTTGGGGAGGCGTCACGATGGGCAAGTACCTGTTCCAGGCGAGCTACACGCAGACCGGACTCGCCGGTTTGGCCGAGGAGGGCGGCGCCAGCCGCAAGGCCGCCCTCGCGGAGACGATCGCGAGCGCGGGCGGAGCCCTCGAGTCGCTCTACTTCGCCTTCGGCGAGCGCGACCTCTTCCTCACCGCCGACCTGCCCGATGACGCCGCCGCGACCGCCGTCTCCCTCGCCATCGGCTCGGCGGGCGCCCTGGGCGTCAGCGTCACCGTGCTGATCACGCCGGAGACCGTGGACGAGGCGCTCGCCCGCAGCGTGGACTACCGCCCGCCCGGCGCCTGAGGGGCGGCGCGGCCGCTCCCGTAAGCGCCGTCACGGTCGGCGCGTTCCCGTTTCGTGTAGGCTCCCCGCGCGCGCACCCGAATGCGCCGGGGGGAGAACATGAGCATGGTCGCGACACTCCGTTCCCGGCGCCGTCCCGCCGCCATCCTCGCCCTGGCCGCCGCCGGGGGCGCCGCCGTCCTCCTGGGCCGTCCCGCCATCGCCGCCGCCGCGGGCGTGGAGGGCGAGACCGAGTTCGTCCTCAACACCTTCGCCTTCCTCATCTGGGGCGCGCTCGTGATGTGGATGTGCGCCGGGTTCACCATGCTCGAATCCGGCTCCGTCCGCACCAAGAACGCCTCCATGATCTGCCTCAAGAACATCGGCATCTACTCCATCGCCGGCCTCGCCTACTTCGTCATCGGCTACAACCTCATGTACGTCGACGTCGTCGGCGACTTCATCGGCTCCTTCAACCTGCTCTACGAATCCTCCGACGCCGAGAAGGCGCTGCTCGACGGCACCGGGGACGCCGCCGCCGTCGTCGAAAACGGCTACGCGACCATGTCGGACTGGTTCTTCCAGATGGTGTTCGTGGCGACCGCCGCCTCGATCGTCTCCGGCGCGCTCGCCGAGCGCGTGAAGATGTGGCCGTTCTTCTTCTTCACGCTCGCGCTCACGGCGGTCATCTACCCGATCGTGGGGGCGTGGACGTGGGGCGGCGGCTGGCTCAGCGACCTCGGCTTCCAGGACTTCGCGGGCTCCACCATCGTCCACGGCGTGGGCGGCTGGGCCGCGCTCGCGGGCATCCTCGTCGTCGGCCCCCGCCTCGGCAAGTTCCGCGCCGACGGCACGGTGCGGCCCACGCCGCCCTCGAACATCCTCGTCGTCACGCTCGGCGTGTTCATCCTCTGGCTGGGCTGGTTCGGCTTCAACGGCGGCTCCCAGCTCGCCCTCGCCAGCGCCTTCGACGCCGTCTCCATGAGCCAGGTGCTCGTCAACACCAACCTCGCGGCGGCGGCGGGCGTCGTGGCCGCGCTCGCCATCTCGCGCTTCATCCTCCGCCACATCGACCTGTTCGCGGGCCTCAACGGGGCCATCGCGGGGCTCGTCTCCATCACCGCCGGACCCGCCATCAGCGAGCACTGGTGGGCCATCGTCATCGGGGCCGTCGGCGGCGTCATCTGCACGCTCGGCCTCAGGCTCCTGACGAAGCTGCGGCTGGACGACGTCGTCGGGGCCGTCCCCGCCCACCTCTTCGCGGGCATCTGGGGCACGCTCGCCGTCTGCATCGCCGACGGAGGCGACTTCGGCGCGCAGATCACGGGCGTCGCCGCCATCGGGGCGTTCGTGTTCACCGTCTCCTGGCTGCTCTGGAAGGCGCTCGCCCTGACCGTGAGCGCGCGCGTCTCGCCCGAGGTCGAGCAGCTCGGCCAGGACGCGGGCGAGCTCGGCATCGAGGCCTACCCCGAGTTCGTCGTCATGCCCGAGGAGCTCTTCGAATCGCCCCCGCCGCCCCCGCCCGCCCCGGACCCGCCCGCGGAAGAAGCCCCCGCCGAGGCGTGATTCTGTGCGACAATGGCTTGCCCATGCCGAAGATCATCAACATTCGCAACGTGCCCGATGAACTGCACCGGGAAGCGAAGGCCAGGGCCGCGCGTGCCGGCATGAGCCTCTCCGCCTACATGCTGCGCGAGGTGCGGAGGATCCTTGAGGAAGCGGCGGCCGAGGACATCCTGGAGCAGTTGCGCGAGCAGGAGCCGCCCGTGCTCTCCGAGACTTCGGTGGATGCGGTCCGGGCGGAACGCGAATCCCGGTGATCGTCGCCGACGCTTCCATCACGGTCGAGATGCTCCTCTACGTCCAGGGACAGGCTGGAGCGGTGCTGGACCGTCGTGTCAACCAACGGGACGTCGTTTGCGCTCCTCACCTCCTTGATGCGGAGGTGGGGCAAACGCTCCGGCGCTTGTCACTGCGGGGAGGACTCCGGGTCGAGCAGGCCAGGGCGGCGTTGAACCGCCTGCAAGCGCTCCCCATCCGGCGGTATGCCCACACGAGGCTCTTGTACAGGGCCTTCGAACTGCGCGACAACATCACCGTCTACGACGGCCTCTACCTGGCCCTCGCCGAGGCGCTCGACGTTCCCCTCCTCTCCTGCGACGCCGCGATGGCGAACGTGCCGGGCTGCTCCGCCTCCGTCGAGATTCTGCCCGTCTGGGATGGCGAGACGGCGCCCTGATCCCCCGTGTCAGCGCGCTTACACCCCCGCCGCAGCGACCCTTCCCCCGAAGCGGTGTAGCATGGCGTGTCGGGAGGCCCGTCAAACGATGCTGCGATTCGCCGAAGAGATCATCCTGCTCCTGCTCCGCGAAGAGGACGGAACCTTCGTCCATGCGCCCGACTGGTCCGTCGACCGCGCCCTCGCCGGAGCCGTGCTCATGGACCTGGCCCTGGAGAACCGCATCGATACCGACCTCGAACAGCTCACCCTCGTCGATTCCACCCCCATCGGCGACAGCCTCCTCGACCCCACCCTCGCCGAAATCGCCGCCGACGAGACCCGCGACCCCCGCTACTGGGTCGAGCGCGTTGCCCAGCGCGCCCCCGAGATCCGCGCCGAAGCCCTCCAGCGGCTGGTCGAGGGCGGCATCCTCGAACAGCAGGACGACCGCTTCCTCTGGGTCTTCCGCTCCCGCCGCTACCCCATGGTCGACGGCAAGGCCGAGCGCGAGGTCAAGCTCCGCATCATGGGCATCCTCTTCAGCGACGAGATCCCCGCCCCGCGCGACGTCGTCATCATCTGCCTCGTTGACGCCTGCCGCATCTTCCGCGAGATGCTCTCCAAGCGGGAACTGGAGCAGGTCACCCCGCGCATCGAGCAGGTGCGCAAGCTCGACCTCATCGGCCAGGCCATGGCCCAGGCCATCCGCGACATCGAGGTCTGGATCACCACCGCCCAGGTCGAAGGCCGGATGCTCTACTAGCCGCCGCCCTCCCGCGCCCAGCGCGCCAGCGCCTTCCCCCCGTCCGCCAGTTCCGCGACGGACTCGTACCACCAGTCGCGCCAGCCCTCGCGCGGCATCCCCGTGAACAGCATCAGGTTGAGCGGGTACTCCTCGCTGTCCGTCGCCCGCCGGAAGTCGTCACGGAAGAGGAACGTCGGCTTGCGCAGCGCGATCGCCATCCCCAGCTCGACCATCACGCCCTCGTCCGGCGGCACCCCGTTCACGACCGCGAAGATGGCGTCCGCCTCGCGCACGTCGCGGAAGTCGTCCCGCCCGATGCGCCAGGCCCAGCCCCGCTCCGTGCGGTCGGCCTGGTTGTTCCGCGCGAACGGCTCCCACACCTCCAGCCCCAGCCCCTCCAGCGCCGCCACCAGCTCCGGCAGCAGCAGCGCCTTCTGCCGCGCCGAGAACCCGTACGGGCTCGCCAGGTACACCGTCTTGCGCCGCCGCTCCGCGCTCGTCATCGCGAGCGACAGTATAGGCGTCCCGCCCCGTCGGCCTTGACGCGCACGGTACCCTGCCCTCCATGCGAACGTGGCTGTTCCGCCTCGCCGCCATCGCCCTCCTCTGCGGCCTGCCCCCGGTGCTGCAGACGGAGCGCGCGTGGGCGTGCTCGTGCGAGATGAGGGATCCGCTTGAGGCTTTGGAGTACGCCGATGTCGTGTTCGCGGGCACGGTAACCGTCAGGGGAGGCATTGGTTCCGCCGCCAGGTTTCGCGTCTCTCGGGTGTGGAAAGGTGAGCCCTACGCCACCAGATTCGTTGGTCCCGCCATGGTTGACCACGGTGACGGTGAAGTATCGGTCACTTCCTGTGACAAGTCCTTCCGGCCCGGGGAGGAGTACCTCGTCTACGGCTACTACGACGACGAGGTCGAGGGGCTCCTGCTGACCAGCACCTGCCGGGTTGGGAGCCTTGCGCCAGCGGAACTCGAACTGTTGGGGGAGGGCCGGGCCCCTGAGCCGGGAACCACCGCTCCCGGACCCGTGGAGCCGAGACAAGCGACCAGCCCCGATCGAGAAGATGAGCCGCCCCCTCCCGCCCCGTCGGACGCCGGAACCGGGACGTTGTCCGAACCGAAGTCGCCCGACGGCTGGGCCATCGCCCTGCTGGCCGCTGCCGCCGTCGCCCTCGCCGGACTCGGGTTCGCCGCCGCGCGACGCCGCGCACGCGACGGCTGAGCGGCCCGCCCCGCGGCCAGCCGCCCAGCCCCGTGCCGTGTCGCCAGCGTCCCTAGACCGGGACCGCGATCTTCGAGAACTCGCCGCTCAGGTCGGCGGGGCCGCGGTAGAGCGCCTGGAACTCGCGCGTCTGGATGTACCACTGCCCGTCGGTGCGCGTGTACGTGTCCACGTAGCAGATCGAGTTCATCGACTGCGAGCCGTCGGCCATGTTCAGGAACTCGCCCATGTACCAGCGGCCCCGCGCCGTGTCCCCCGTCACGTCGTCGATGACGCCGGAGTAGACGTGCATGTAGACGTTGGGGATGCTGCCCATGATCTGCGTCCAGAGGGGCACCATCACCTCGCGGCCCTTGTGCACCTCGCCCACGTTCCATTCGCCGTCCTCCGCCCAGGTCTGGCCCCAGGCCTCGGCGTCGAAGCGGTTGACCGCGTCGACGTAGCGCTCGGCCACCATGCGGATGGCGGTGTAGTCCTCGGTTGTCGGCTTGCCCATTGCGTTCCTCCCGGTGTGGTGTGCCCTGCGCGCCGTGCGCCAGCGGGCCGCTGTTACTGGTGGTGCGCTCAGCCCCGGTAGGGGTGGAAGCTCCCGTGCAGGTCGTCGTCGCTGTAGAGCATCTCGTGCGTCCGCCGCGCGAAGCGCCACTGCCCGTCGATGCGCACGAGGTCGTCCTCGTACACGGTCACGCCCATCATGCGCTTGTCCTCGCCGAGCTGCACGTCCTCCGTGTGGTACCAGCGCGCCGTCGCCGTGTCGCCGTCCACGCGCTCGATGACGCCCGAGTTCACGAGCATGACGACGGCGGTCATGTCCGCCATCGCCCGTTCCCAGAAGCGGGCGAGCTCCGAGTGGCCGCGCGGCGAGTTCTCGCCCCCGTAGTCCCAGACGCCGTCCGGCGCCCACGTCGCGATCCACGCCTCCGCGTCGCGGCGGTTGATCGCGTCCGCGTAGCGCTCGCAGAGCTGGCGGATGGCCGAGTACTCGTCCGGCATGGGCCGCGCATGGTACAGGGTTCGGCCAGCGCGGGGGAGCCCGCTGCCCCGAATCGCCCGCGCGCCTTGGCAGCGGCCCCGCGAACAGGCACGATCGCCACATCCACTCCACTTCCGTGAGGCCGCCATGACCACCACACCCCTCGAAATCCTCCGCGCCGGGCTTGCGTCCATGCACTCCCTCCTCGACCAGGCCGCCGGCGACATGACGCTGGAGCAGCTCAACTTCCGCCCCGCCGAGGGCGGCCTCAGCCCCTTCTTCAGCCTCTGGCACTACGTCCGCACCGAGGACAACATCGTCAACTACATCGCCCAGGGCCGCCCACGGTCTGGCTCGAAGGCGGCTACGACCAGCGCTTCGGCCTGCACCGCACCTCCCAGGGCACGGGCATGTCCGAGGCGGACGCGAAGGCGATGCTGCTCAACGACCTCGAGGGCTGGCGCGAGTACCAGCCCCGCGTCTGGCAGGCCACCGACGCCTACCTCGCGGAGATGTCGCCGGACGAGTTCGACACGCGTACCGTGACCATCAAGCCGCTCGGGGAGATGTCGCTCTGGCAGGCCCTCAACGGCGTCTGCCTCAGCCACGGTTACCGCCACGCGGGCGAGATCGAGTATGTGCGCGGCGTCCTCGGCCTCGGCGGCCTCACCATCTAGGCGTCAGCCGCTCAGCCGTCCCGCTCCCGCTCGTCTCCGCGCCGCGCCTCCAGCGCGCCGATGCGCCGGTCGAGGCTGCGCAGCGAGTAGCGGATGATCGCCATCGACACGAAGAAGTCGAACCACAGCATCACCGCGCCCACGATGATGAAGGCGTCCTTCACGATCTGGTGGTTCACCAGCAGGGCGGCGAGGATGAAGGCGATGCCCACCCCCGAGAGGAGCGAGGGCACCACGATGAGCGTGCCGCCGACCATCCGCCGCACCGTCATGCGCGTTCCCCCAGCCGCGCGCTCTCCCGCGCCAGCAGCCCCAGCCCCATCGGCCCCAGCGCCAGCGCCTCGCGGTGGAACGTCGTCAGGTCGAAGGCGTCGCCGAGGCTGCGGCGGGCGGCCTCGCGCGCGGCCAGCCAGGCGCGTTCCCCCACCTTGTAGCTGATCGCCTGCCCCGGCAGCCCCAGGTAGCGGTCGATCTCGCTCGCCATGAAGTCCGCGGGGAAGTGGCTGCGCGCTTTCGCGAACTCGTCCCCCAGGTCCGGCGTCCAGCGCTCCCCCGGGTGGAACGGCTGCCCCTCGGGGATGGGCAGTTCGAGGTGCATCCCGATGTCGATGATGACGCGCACGCTCCGCAGCGCCTGCGATCGCAGCAGCCCCATCGCGTAGTCGGGCGTGTCGAGGTAGCCCAGTTCGCCCATGAGCCGCTCCGCGTAGAGCGCCCAGCCCTCCACGTAGCCGGAGCAGTCGCCCAGCAGCCGCTGGAAGCGCGACAGGTCGAGCAGGCGCGCGTTCCCCCGCTCAAGGTGGTGCCCGGGGACGCCCTCGTGGTACGCGATCGAGACCTCGCCCCAGAGCGGGAAGCGCGTCTTGCCGCCCGTCGGGTACCACGTCCGCCCCGGCCGCGAGAAGTCCTCCGACGGTCCCGTGTAGTACATCGCCAGCGCCCCGCCCGGCGGCGCGATCATCGCCTCGATGCGCTGCAGCTGCTCGGGGATGTCGAAGTGCGCGCCGTTCAGCTCGGCGACGGTCCGGTCCTGCAGCTCCTGCATCCACTGGCGGAACGGCTCGACGCCCTCGATGGCGCGCTCGGGATCCGTGTCGAGCACGACCTTCGCCGCCTCCACGCCCTCGCCCGGCGCGATCCGCGCCGCCGCCGCCGCCATCTCCGCGTCGATGCGATGGATCTCGTCCCAGCCCCAGGCGTAGGTCTCGCGCAGGTCCAGGTCGCAGCGGTTCCAGGAGCGCGCGTAGCGGGCGTAGCGCTCCTCCCCGACGGCGTCGCGCGCCTCCGCGCGCGGCAGGTAGGCGTCCCGCAGGAAGCGTCCGAAGGCGCGATAGCTCTCGCTCGCCGCCTGCGCCGCCGCCCCGAGGTCGCGCCGCAGCCCCTCGGAGACGCCGTCGCCCGCGCGCCCGGCGAACTCCGCGAAGAAGCCGCCGCCGCCGTTCCCCGCCCACGTCTCGCACTGCTTCAGGCAGGCCGCGACCTGCCGACGCGGGGCCGCGCGGCCCGCTTCCAGGCCCGCCTCCAGCGTCGTGCGGTAGCCCGCCAGCGCCTCGGGCAGGCGCGCCAGCCGCCGCGCGATCGTCGCCCAGTCCTCCTCGCCCTCCGCCGGCATCAGGTCGAACGTGCTCCGCAGCCCCTGCACCGGCGAGGCGAGCACGTTCAGCCCCGCGAGGTAGTCGCCCGTCTCGTGCAGCTCGGCGTCGACCGTCAGCGCCTCGCGCATCACCTCGCGCAGGATGCGGTCGCCCGCGTCCTCGTCCGGCGCCGCCTCCAGCCCCGCGAGGGTGTCCCGCGTGAGCCGGTCGCGCGCCTCGAACCCCGCGACCGAGTAGTCCGTGAGTTCGTCCTCGTGCCCGGCGATGCCCAGGCTCGTGGCCGCGTTCGGATGGAGCGCGGCCAGCGCCTCGACGTACCTGTCTCCGAGTTCGGTGATGGCGGACATTCAGGCGCCTAGCTTGCCATCCCGCTCCCCGCGCCGCGAGCGTGAGCGATCGCGTGCGGGCCGGCCGTTCCCGTCGCTCCAGCGGTCGGCGGCGACCAGCCGGTCGAGCGGCTGGCGGCGCTGCTCGCGAATCTCGCGCTTCCGCAGGTCCTCCGGCAGCGACTCCGCCGCCCCCGGGAACCCGATCGCGAACACGACGAGCACGCGCAGTTCGTCCGGCGCGCCGAAGGCGTCCCGCACGGCCCCCTCGTCGAAGCCCGCCATCGGGTGCGCGATGAGGCCCAGCGCCGTCGCCTGCGCCATCAGGTTCCCGGCGGCGATGCCCGCGTGGAACGACCACAGCGCGCGCTCCCCGCCGTACGCGTCCGCATGCTCGTGCTCCGGCAGCGAGCCCAGCGCCACGAGCAGCGGCGCGGCGGGCGCCCAGTTCCGGTTCCCCTCCGAGAGCGCCGCCACGAGCCGCCCGCGCACCGCCTCCGACTCCGCCGCCAGCAGCCGCACGGACTGCACGTTCCCGTGGCTCGGCGCGACCGACACCGCCCGCCACAGCGCCTCCCGCGCCTCCCCCGGCACCGCGCGCGTCCCGAACGCCCGCCGCGCCCGCCGCCCCGCCAGCGCCTCGATCAGTTCGAATTCGCCGCTCGTGGGCGGGGTGTCGGTCACGATGCGCTCAATGCCTAGTGGAGCCCGTCGTCGGCAAGGGCGTCCCAGGCGGCGGTCTCGTCGGCGTCCACCGAGGCGGGGCGTGCGCGCAGAAACGGCTCCCGCTCCCCGGGCGAGAGCCGCGATCTCGCGCAGCGTTCGGGTGCGTCCGCCGTCCGCCTCCCCGATCCCGGGCGGGACGGCGGCCTTGCGCGACTCGAACGTGACCATGCGCCCACCTTAGCGCGAACGCCGCCCCCTCACAACGAACCCACGCGCACGCGCGTAGCATCGCCCCATGCCCGCCTTCATCGGCCTCGACCTCGCTTGGGGAGGACGCAATCCCCACGGCTTCTGCGTGCTCGAAGGGAATGCCGAGGATGTCCGGTGCACGCACATTGGGGCGCAGGCTGCATCCCCAAGGACGCTCACGACGAGCGTTGCGATGGTCAAGAACCGAACGGACTCGGTGATCGTGGCGATCGATGCCCCCATCCTGTTTCCCGCTGACCCCTCTCAGGAGCGGCCAATCGATGAGTTGGTGAAGCGTCAGTTTGGGTTCGGCCTGTCTGCCAGAGATGCCCGATCGAGAGATCTGGATGCCGGAATCGTCTTGGGACAGTCTCTCCACGAGATTGGGTTCACGCTCGATCCGAGAGGGCTTCTGGACGGTAGCCCTGAGAGCTATATCGCCTTTGAGGTCTACCCCCGCACTATCCACGCGCGCTGGTTCGGCTTTCCGCGAGGGTTGGCCTACAAACAGAAGGACATGGAGCAGAAGCGCCTTGGTCTGCGCAAATATCAGAGATACCTTGCGGAGCGGCTCAGAGAAGACGCGCCGGGCGTTCTTCGCAACGAAGCCGTCCAGCGGGCGTTCGCGCCGGAAGCAGCGGCGCTCGATTCTGAACTCAAGCAACTCGATGACACCCTTGACGGCCTGACTTGCGCGCTTGCCGCCTGGCTTGCGTGGAGCAAGCCGGAAGAGTGGGAGATGCTTGGCGACATGACCGGCTACATGGTCATGCCACGCGAGGATCGAGGATAACCCCGTGCCCGCCTTCATCGGCCTCGACCTCGCCTGGACGGCCCATCGCGAGAGCGGCGTCTGCTGGTTCGGGGGCGAGTCGCCGGACGACGTGCGCTGTACGCGCCTCGACGCCGCCGTCTGCGAGACCGGGCGGCTCGCGGACGAGATCGCGGCGGTCGCGGGACCGGTCGTGGTCGCCATCGACGCGCCCCTGCTGTATACGCCCGAGCGCTGGGCCGAGCGCGAGATCGCCCGCCGCTTCGGACGCTACAAGGCGTCGCCCCACCAGGCGCACCACGCCGTGCGCCAGGGCTACACCGCCGGCATCGACCTCGGCGAGGCGCTCGCGGCGCGCGGCTTCACCCTCGACCCGGCCCCGCTCCTGCGCGGCGAGCGCGAGGGCCGCTACGCCGTCGAGGTCTTCCCCCACACGGTCCACGTGCGCCTCTTCGGCCTCGCCGAGCGCCTGCCCTACAAGCCGAAGGCGCGCCGTCCCGTCGCCTTCCGCCGCGAGGTCATGCAGCGCTACCAGCGCCACCTGCGCGCGCTCATCGAGCGCGAGACGCCGCGCGTGCTCGACAACCCCGACGTCCTGCGCGCGCTCGCGCCCCGGACGGCGGCGGCGGCGCGCGGACGCTCGCTCAAGCGCCTCGACGACACGCTCGACGGCCTCACCTGCGCGCTGGCTGCGTGGCTCCTGTGGCGGGCGCCCGATGGCTGGGAGACGATCGGCGACCTGACCGGCTACATCGTCGCCCCGCGCGAACGGGACGGGCGGGGAGCGCTGGCGTAGCGGCTACATCCGCTCCGGCGCGGTCATCCCCATCAGGCCGAGCACGCGCCCCAGCGCGACCTTCGCCGCCAGCACGAGGCGCAGCCGCGCCGCCGTCAGCGCCGCGTCGTCCGTGATCACCTTCAGGCCCGCGTCGCCCTGCTGGCGGAAGGCGTCGTTGAAGGCGTGGAACGAGGTCGCCAGTTCCGTGCCGTAGTGCGCCAGGTGCTGCGGCTCGTACGTCGTCGCCACCTGCTCGATCACCTCCGGCAGCCGCAGCATCTCCCGCACCAGCGCCAGCTCGTGCGGCGCGGTCAGGAGCGCCACGTCGCCGCCCTCCGGCGTGCGCCCCTCCCCCTGCGCGCGGTCGAGGATGCTCGCCAGCCGCGCGTGCGCGTACTGGATGTAGTAGACGGGGTTCTCGTTCGACTGCTTCACCGCGAGGTCCAGGTCGAACTCCATCTGCGAGCTGGGCGCGCGCAGCAGGAAGAAGAAGCGCGCCGCGTCCGGCCCCACCTCCTCCACCAGTTCGTCGAGCGTGATGATGCTGCCGCCCCGCTTCGAGAGGCGCACGATCTCGTCCCCGCGCTTCAGCGTGACCAGCTGGTAGAGCAGCACGTGCAGCGCGTCGCCCTGTCCGGTGACCGCCTCCGTCGCCACCTCCACCCGCGAGACGTGCCCGTGGTGGTCCGCCCCCCACACGTCGATGACGAGGTCGAAACCGCGCGTGACGAGCTTGTCGTAGTGGTAGGCGATGTCGCTGGCGAAGTACGTCGGGCGCCCGTCCGAGCGCACGACCACGTTGTCCTTGTCCTCGCCGAGGTCGCTGGAGGTCAGCCAGAGCGCGCCCTCGCGCTCGGCCAGGTGGCCGTTCCCGCGCAGGCTCGCCAGCGCCGTGTCGTAGGCGGAGGCGTCCCCCTCGTAGAGCGCGCGCTCGCTGAACCAGCGGTCGTAGCTGGTCCCGAACTCCGCCAGCGTCCCCCGGATCTGCCCGACCATGATCTCGATGCCGAGTTCGCGCAGGCCGTCCGCGGGCGGCGCCCCCGGCTCCGCGAGGAAGCGGTCGCCCTCGCGTTCCCGCAGCGCCGCCGCCGCGTCCACCATGTACTCGCCCGGATAGCCGCCGTCGGGGATGGGAACGTCGCGCCCGAACTGCTGCTGGTAGCGCGCGTAGAGCGTCTCCGCGAACACGTCCGTCTGCGTGCCCGCGTCGTTGACGTAATACTCGCGCTCGACCTCGTAGCCCGCCGCCGCCAGCGCCGCCGCGAGCGTATCGCCGATGGCCGCCCCGCGCCCGTTGCCCACGTGCAGCGGGCCGGTCGGGTTGGCCGAGACGAACTCGACCTGCGCGCGCTTGCCCTTCCCCAGCGCGATGTCGGCGAAGGCCGCGCCCTGCTCGATGATGCGGTCGACCTCGCCCTGCAGGAAGCGCTCGGTCAGGCGCAGGTTGATGAAGCCCGGCGGCGCGATCTCCGGCGCGCCGATGACCTCGCCCGCGGGCAGGCGCGCCGCGATCGCCTCCGCGATGGCCAGCGGCGGCATCATCGCCGAGCGCGCCAGCCGCAGCGGCAGGGAACTGGCGTAGTCGCCGTTCGCCGCATCGCGCGGCCGCTCGACCACGTCGTCGGGCAGGGCCACGTCGGGCAGGTCGCCCCCTCGATGGCCGCCCGCGCCGCCCCCGCGACAAGCGCGCCCACGCGATCCCGAAGGGTGCCGCTCTCAGTCTCAGTCACCGTCACAGCCTATCGCCTCCCGCGCATATGGGTGGAGTGCGCCCAGCGCTACAGGTCGAAGGGGAACTGGTGGCGCTGGGCCAGCGTGGAGAGCTCGCCCACCGCCGCCTGCGCGCGCGCCACCACCTCCGGCGGGTAGCCGTACTTCAGCCGGTGCTCCTCGAACTCGTCCGCGTCCAGCAGCTCGATCGTCCCGCCCGCCCGCACCGTCACGTCGAGGTCGAGGTCGATGTAGCGGATCTCGCCGTCCCCGAACTCCGGCGGCGTCGTCACGTTGCAGTACCAGAGCGCCGTCTCCTCGCCCGGCTCCGCCAGCCGGAAGACGTTGTACCAGCGGTCCCGCCAGAAGTGCACGAAGCTGTCGTAGCGCGAGCGGAACTCGCCGCGGCTCGTGAAGATGGGGCTGCCCGCGGGGGCGTGCGCCCGCAGCAGCGATCCGTCGTCCGAGAGCGCGCGCAGCCGCTGAATCCAGTGCGCCTCGCCGTCGTACTTCGTGACGCGCAGCAGCAGCGGGTCGCCACGGGCGATGCGGGCGCTGTTCATGGAACGATCATACCCCGCCGCGCACGCTCCCGACGGCGCGCGCTCGGGGCAGCGGCGCGCGATCCGCCACTCAGGCCGTGTAGACGAGGCCGAGGACCACGCCCGCGATGATCGCCGCCGCGCCCAGCCCCACGACGATCGCGAGGCTGGTCTGGCTGAACTCCGCCCGCGCGTCCGTGTGCGCGGGCGCGACCTCGGGCGTCGCTTCTTCGCTGTCGCTCATGCCGTGCTCCCCGCCCCATTGTGCGCTCCCGCCGCCATGCGCGCACGCCGATCGCGGCGCTGACTTGATCGAGTGCGGCGCGTCGTCCACGCTCGAAGCGTGCGCCCGCGAGCGGCGCGCCGGAGTTGTTCATGGCTGCTGACGGGAATTCGGACCTGGTTATCGACGCGACCGGCGTCGTCAAGACGTACGACACCGGCGAGGTCCAGGTCCAGGCCCTGCGGCGCGTCGACGTCCGCGTGCCGCGCGGCGAGATGGTCGCCATCATGGGCCCCTCCGGCTGCGGCAAGACGACCCTCCTCAACTGCCTCTCCGGCCTCGACGCCTTCGACGAGGGCCAGGTGCTCATCAACGGCGAGGACATCGCCCGCATGGCCGACAACGAGAAGACCGAGTTCCGCGCGCTCGGCATGGGCTTCATCTTCCAGACCTACAACCTGCTGCCCGTGCTCTCCGCCGCGGAGAACGTGGAGTTGCCCCTCATCGTCTCCGGTACGAGGCCGCGCGAGGCGCGCGAGCGCTCCCTTGTCGCGCTCGAACGCGTCGGCCTGCGCGAGTACGCCGGCCACCGCCCCGCGCAGCTCTCCGGCGGCCAGCGCCAGCGCGTCACCGTCGCCCGCGCCGTCGTCAACAGCCCCTCCATCGTCTGGGCGGACGAGCCCACGGGCGCG
The DNA here is from genome assembly GCA_963664025.2 of Tepidiformaceae bacterium. Lineage (GTDB taxonomy): Bacteria > Chloroflexota > Dehalococcoidia > Tepidiformales > Tepidiformaceae > UBA2991. Next base: position 1,585,915 of record OY760861.2, read on the forward strand.
CTCGACTCGGCCACCGCGGGCGGCATCATGGACCTGCTCGTCGAACTGAACGCGAACGCGGACCAGACGCAGGTCATCGTCACGCACGCGCCCGAGGTCGCCGCCCGCTGCCATCGCACCATCTACATGGCCGACGGCCTCATCGAGCGCGAGGAAGCGACGCGCGCCCTCGCCGGGGCTCCGGCGTAGCGGCCCGCCATGGAGGAACTGTTCGGCGTCTCCATGAACGCGATCGCCATCGTCGTGGTGGCGATCACCCTGGTCATCGCCGTGCTGCTGGCGTGGGTCGCCTTCCGCAACCCCGTCATGTTCAAGACGGGCTTGCGCAACATCCCCCGCCGCCGCGCCCAGACCACCCTCATCATCTTCGGCCTCATGCTCGCCACGGTCATCATGACCGTCGCCTTCGGCACCGGCGACACCCTCTCGAACAGTGTCACGGGCGACCTCTACGATCTGCTGGGCGAGACCGACATGGTCATCTCCTGGGACGAGGAGGCGCATCCGCGCCCCCCGAGCGAGCGCGTCATCCCCCTCGCCGAGGTCGACGCCCTGCGCGAGCGCTTCGCCGACGACCCCGACATCGATGGCTTTCTCGCCGTCCTCATCGAGACCTTACCCTCGGTCAATCCCGCCACCGGCCTGAACGAATCCGCGACCACGATCGTCGCCTACGACACCGCCCACGCCGAGCCCTTCGGCTCCCTCCGCGATCTCGATGGCGCGGAGATCGTCCTCGCCGGCAACGAGATCGCGATCAACGAGGACCTCGCGGACGAGCTCGACGCGGAGGTCGGCCACACCCTGTTCCTGCTCTTCGAGGGGTACCCCGTGGAAGTTGTGGTGCGCGCCGTCGCGCCCAACACCTTTCTCAGCGGAAGCGTCAACTTCGGCGCCTCCTCGTACCCCGGCGGCGCCGTCAACTTCGGCTTTCTCGCGGGCGTCCTCGGCAGGGAAGACGCCACGCAGTGGGTCGCCGTCACCAATGCGGGCGGCGTGAAAGGGGGGTTAGAGCGCTCGGATGCAGTCGAGGAGAAGCTGAACGCCGCGCTCGAAGGCTCGCCCTACAAGGTTGAGGCGCTCAAGAAGGACCTGACCGACTTCGTAGCGACCACCGCCAGCGTGTTCACCACCATCTTCGTTGTCTTCGGCCTCTTCACCATTGCCGCCGGCATCCTCCTGATCTTCCTCATCTTCATCATGCTCGCGGCCGAGCGGAAGCCGGAGATGGGCATGGCCCGCGCCGTCGGGGCGAAGCGCCGCCACCTCGTCGAGTCCTTCCTCGCCGAGGGCATGGGCTACGACCTCGGCGCCGCCGTCGTCGGCCTCGTCGCGGGCGTGTTCGTCACCTTCGGGATGGTCGCCCTCATCAACGGTGTCATTGGTGAGGCCTTCGTGGTGGAACTGCGCACGAACCTGACCCCGCGCAGCCTCGTCATCGCCTTCTGCCTCGGCGTCATCTCGACCTTCATCGTGATCTTCTTCGCCGCCGTGCGCGCCAGCCGCCTCAACATCGTCTCCGCCATCCGCGACCTGCCCGAACCCGTCGCCACGAACCCCGAGGCGGCGACCTGGCGGGGCTACGCCCGCGCCGTGCTCAACGCCTCCGTCGCCGGCGGGGCCATCGCCGTGAGCGCGTTCGCCCTCTTCCGCCTGCCCGAGTTCGCGCCGCTGTTCGGCATCATCCTCCTCTTCGGGCTCATCGGGCCGTACGTCCGCGTGCTCCGGCGCCACAACTTCGGGGCGCCCCGCCGCGAGCGCATCGAGGGCGGGGGCATCCCCCTCTGGCCCTTCTGGCTCGTGCCCCTGATCCCGTTCTACCTCGTCGCCCTCCTCGTCGTCCGCGTCATGCGCGACCGCGACCCGCGCGTCGGGTTCTGGCTGATCGTCCTCGGCGTCCTCCTGCCGCCCGTCGGCCTCCTGCTCGCGGCCTCGCAGGACCGGGACCGGCCCATCGCCTGGGGCGCCGGCTACGGCATCGTGGGCCTGGCCCTCGCCGCCCTCTTCATGGAGTGGGCCTACTCCTCCGACAGCTACTTCTTCTTCGCCGCGGGCGTCTCCCTCGCCTTCGGGTGGGCGGCCTTCACGTTGCGCTACTTCCGCGTCCAGGAGCGCATCTCCTTCACCGTGCTCGCGGGCCTGCTGCTCGCCTTCTGGTACGTCGCGCCCGCCGGAACCCTCGACTTCCTCATCGGCGGCCTCGAGGGCGGCCCCGAGATGTTCTTCCTCAGCGGCATCGTCATGGTCGCCTGCGGCACCTTCCTCATCGTCTACAACGCCGACATCCTGCTCCCGCCCATCGCCACCGTGGGCGCGCGCTTTGGGCGCATCGTGCCCGCCGTCAAGACCGCCGTCGCCTACCCCCTCACGGCGCGCATGCGCACGGGCATGACGATCATGATGATCGGCCTCATCACCTTCTCCCTCGTCATGTTCTCCACCGTCAACGACAACTTCGGCAACATCTTCCTCTCCGACGACGCCAAGGGCGGCTTCGACACGATCGTGTTCGTGAACAGCAACAACCGCACCGATGACCTCGTGGCGGCGCTGGAGGAGCGCGGCGTCGACACCTCCCCCATCGTCGCCGTCAGCGAGCAGCGCGTCGCCTGGGCGGGCGAAACCGAGATCTTCTGGGACGGCGACGGGAGCGGCCCCGGCCTGACCGGCACCTTCACCGTCATCGGGGCCGACGCCGCTTTCTTCGAGGCCAACGAGATCGAGCTGAAGCGCCGCGCCGCGGGCTACGACAGCGACGAGGCGGTCTGGAGCGCCGTCGCCTCCGCCCCCGCGCTCGCCGTCGTCCCCGGCGAGTTCACCGACACCGCGGGCGACCAGTTCTCCGACTTCGAGTTGCTCAAGCTGCCGCCCGAACTCGTGGCGGAGGACGGCTTCGAGCCGTTCCAGTTGCGCCTCCGCGCGCCCGGCACGACGCTCGAAACCGTCATCACCGTCATCGGCCAGATGGACGATCCCGGCGACGTCTTCTGGAACGGAATCATCGTCCAGCGCGATGTCGCAACCGCCGCCTTCCCCGACTCCGGCTCGCAGCGCTTCGTCATCAAGACCGTCGACGGCATCGACCAGGAGGCCTTCGCCAAGTCCATCGAGTCCGGCCTGGCGCAGGCCTCGGCGGAGTCGTTCCAGAAGCTGCTGGACGACCAGCGCGCGGCTTCGCAGGGCTTCCTCCTGCTGTTCCAGGGATTCATGGGGCTGGGCCTCATCATCGGCATCGCCGCCCTCGGCGTGATTGCCTTCCGCGCCGTCGTCGAGCGCCGCCAGCAGATCGGGATGCTGCGCGCCATCGGCTACCAGCGCGCGATGGTCGCCCTCAGCTTCATCTTCGAGTCCGGCTTCGTCGCCCTTTCCGGCATCGTCATGGGGGCGGTGCTGGGCGTCTCCCTCTCCTGGGTGCTGTTCACCTCCGGCGGCATCGGCGAAGCGTCCGAGGGCGGCGACTTCATCGTCCCCTGGCTCCAGCTCATCGTCATCTGTGGCATCGCCTTCGCCGCCTCCATGATCATGACCTGGTTCCCCGCCCAGAGCGCCTCCCGCGTGGCCGTCGCCGAGGCCCTTCGCTACGAATGAGCGTCCCCAACGACCGCGACCGCCCCGAACTGCGCGGAACGCAGCTCTTCGACCTCACTGGCCGCGTCGCCGTCATGACGGGCGCGGGGCGCGGCCTCGGGCGCACGATGGCGCTCGCCCTCGCCGCCGCCGGGGCCGACGTCGCCCTTGCCAGCCGCACCGCCCCCGAACTCGACAGCCTCGTCGCCGAGATCGAGGCGCTCGGACGCCGCGCCGTCGCCCTCCCCACCGACGTCACCTCCCCGCGGGCGTGCGAGGCGCTGGTCGATGCCGCCATCGAGCGCCTGGGCCGCCTCGACGTGTTCGTGAACAACGCCGGGACCAACGTCCGCAAGCCCGCCCTCGAACTGACCCCGGACGAGTTCGACTCCGTCATCCAGACGAACCTGAAGGGCTACTACAACGGCGCGCGCGCGGCGGGGGCGCGCCTCGTCGCGCAGGGCTCGGGGAAGGTGATCAACGTCTCCAGCATCCTCGGGGCCGTGGCCCTGCCCAACCAGGCCGCCTACGCCTCCTCCAAGGGGGCCATCGACCAGCTCACGAAGGTGCTGGCGATCGAGTGGGCCGCATCTGGCGTCCAGGTCAACGGCCTCGCCCCCACCTACTTCGAGACCGACCTCACGCGCCCCCTCTACGAGGACCCCGAGCGCAAGGCCTTCATCGAGGAGCGCACGCCGATGGGCCGCTGGGGCCAGCCCCACGAACTGGCCGGCGCCGTCATCTTCCTCGCCAGCGGCGCCAGCGATTTCGTCACCGGCCAGACCATCCTCGTGGACGGCGGCTGGACCGCCTGGTAGGCGTGGCGCTACCCGGTCAGGAGCCGCCGATCTGCGGCTCCCAGAGCGTGAAGAAGTAGCCGTCCGGCCCCATCACCTGGCAGGTCCGCCCCGCGTCGCCCTCGTGCGGGCGCTGGATGCTGACGTAGCCCAGCTCGACCGCCTTGCGGTGGCGCGCGTCGACCGCGTCCACGCGCAGGCGCACCTCCGCGCCGATGCCCCGCGCCGCGCCCTCGCGGGCCAGCGCCTCGCGCCACGGGTGCCCCGCGTACGACTCGTCCGCGTGCAGCTGGATCTCCGAACCGCCGAGATCGAGCGCGGCGAAGCCGGGATGGCGCGTCCGCGGCGTCGCCCCCGCCACCTCCGTCAGGAAGGCGGTGAAGCCGTCGAGGTCGGTCGCCCAGAGGACGAGGCTGAGCGCGCCCGGCGGCATCGGCGTCAGGCCACGGGCCGGAAGCGGGGCACGGGCGCCTCCCCCTCGCGCTCCCACGCCACCTCGACGGCCATGCCCACGGCGATCTCGTCGTTCCCCACGCCGATGATGTTGGCGGGCATGCGCGGCCCCTCCTCCAGCTCCACCACGGCGATGTTGTAGGGCAGGTCCGGCTCCCAGGCGGGGTGGTAGCGCTGGTGCATGATCGCGAACGTGTAGACGGTCCCGCGCCCGCTCACCTCGCGCCAGTCGAACCCCTCGCCCAGGCAGGCCGGGCAGGCGGGCGAGGTGGGCAGGCGCATCTCGCCGCAGGCGCCGCAGGTCGCGAGCAGCAGGCGCCCCTCCTCGCCCGCGGCGAAGAAGGGCTCCGTCAGCTCATCGGGCTGGGAGACGGGCTTCACGGGCGCGCGCTCGCTCTCGCTCACAGTGTCACCGCCTAGTTCGCGTGCGGGCTCAGGATGAGCGAGGCGTGGTAGCTCAGCGCCCCGCCGTTGCCGGTCGCGAGCACGAGGTCGTGCTTCTCCACCTGGCGCTCGCCGCCCTGCCCGCGCGTCTGGATGACCGCCTCGCTGAGCGGCGTCATCCCCCACATGTAGTAGGCGGAGAGCTGCCCCCCGCCCGTGTTCGTCGGCAGCGATCCGCCCGGGCCCAGCTTGCCGTCCTCGACGAAGGCCCCGCCCTCGCCCTTCGCGCAGAAGCCGTAGTCCTCCAGCGTCACGAGCACCGTGTACGTGTAGCAGTCGTACAGCTCGCACACGTCGATGTCCTCCGGCCCGACGCCCGCCATCCCGAACACGGTCTCGGCGGCGAGGCGCGCGCCCGTCTCCGTCTCCGCCGCATCGCCCGCGCGTCGCGCGTCGCCCGGGTGCCCCTGGCCCATGCCCCAGACGTAGGCGGGCGGCTGCGGCATCTCCCGCGCGCGCTCCGGCGGGCTCACGATCACCGCCACCGCCCCGTTCGAGACGAGGCAGCAGTCGAGCAGGTGGAGCGGCTCCACGATCCAGCGCGAGGCGTGGTACTCCTCCAGCGTGAGCGGATCGCGCATCTTCGCGTGCGGGTTCATCGTCGCCCACGCGCGCTCCGCCACCGCGATCGCGCCCAGCTGGTCCTGCGTCGTGCCGTAGAGCGACATGTGCCGCCGCGCGGCGAGCGCGTAGGCCGTGTTCGCGCCGAAGTGGCCCGCGCCCGCCGAGAGTCCGAGGATGCCCGTCGGCCCCGCGCGCCGCCCCGCGTTCCCGTAGGCCGCCGCCGAGGAGCCGCCCTCCCGCAGGGGCGCGTCCGCGAACACGCAGACCACGTGCGTGGCCATGCCCGCGTCGATCGCCATCGTCGCGTACTGCACCATCTGCGCCGCCGTCGATCCGGCCGCGTTCATGTGGTTCAGCAGGCGCAGGTTCCCCATGCCGAGCGCGTTCTGGAGCTGCAGCCCCACGCCCTGCCCGGAGAACCCCGTGATGCCCGCGTTGATCAGCAGTCCGTCGATGTCGGACTTCTCCAGCCCGGCGTCGGCGATGGCGAGGCGCACGGCGTCGACCGCGAAGTCGGTCGAACTCTTGCCGTAGATGCGCCCCATGGGCGTAATGCCGAGACCCGTGATGGCCGCGGCCCCGCGAAGTCGGTGCGTCATGCGCGCGATTCTAGCGCAGCCGCCCGCCGCCCGCCCCGCCCCCGCCCTCAGAAGCGGTACGTCGCGTAGTCCTTCGCGACCGTCGTGCGCGGCAGGTCCGTCTCCACGTCCGGCGTGACGTGCGTCAGCAGCAGCCGCGCCGACGGCGACAGCGCCGCGTGCACCTCGGGGATGTCGTCCGCGAGGTTCATGTGGACGGGAATCGGCGTGTCCCGCGAGGCGCATTCCGCCACGAGCACGTCCGCCCCGCGCGCCAGGTCCATCACCGCCTCGCAGCGGCGCGTGTCGCCCGTGTAGGCGAAGCGCTCGCCGTCCAGCCGCGCGTGGTAGCCGAGGTTGAGCGAGAGCCGGTCGTCGTGCTCGACCGCGACCGCCTCGACCGTCAGGTCGCCGACGGTGGCGGAGCCGCCCCCGGCCAGTTCGCGCCACTCGATCCCGAAGCCGCCCTCGAACAGCCCCGGGTAGACGGTCCCGCCGATCTCGCGCGCCAGCCGTTCCGTCTCCGGCGGCCCCACGATCGTGACCGGCGTCTCCCGCCCGCGGTGCTTCCAGTGCAGCAGCAGCAGCGGCAGCCCGAGGAAGTGGTCGCCGTGGTGGTGGCTGAGCACGACCGCCTCCACCGCGTTCGGGTCGGCCCCCACGCGATGGAGCGCCATCAGCGCCTGCGGCGGGGCCTCGAACAGGTAGCGCCCGTTCGCCAGGAACCCGTTCCAGCAGAGCCCGCCCGGCGCGAACGCGTTGCCCGTGCCGATGAAGGTCAGGTCGAGCGACATAACGAGTCAGGCGTCTCCAGCGATTGTCCAGCGGCATAGCCGACTATACGCCACCCCGCCCGTCGCCAATCACCAGCCACAAGCCGCCAGTCACCAGTTCGCGTTCGCGCATCCTCGCAAGAGGCGGGACAATGCGGGCATGACCGTACGCGCGGGCATCATCAACGTCACCGGCTTCGCGGGGATGGAGGCGGCGCGCCTCCTCTGGAACCACCCCGAAGCCGAACTCGTGGCCGCCACGGGCCGCTCGCTCGCGGGCCAAAAGCTGGGCGAGGCCTTCCCCCATCTCGCCGCCTACGCCGACTTCCCCATCACGGGCGAACTGGAGGCGGAGGCCGACGTCGTCTTCTCCGCGCTGCCCACGGGCGCGAGCGCGGAGGCCTGCGCGCCCCTCGTCGAGCGCGGCGTGCGCGTCATCGACATCGCCGCCGATTTCCGCCTGCGCGAGCCCGCCGCCTTCGCCCAGTGGTTCGGCAAGGAGCACCCCGCGCCCGCCCTCCTCGGACGCGCCGTCTACGGCCTCCCCGAGCTCCACGCGCCCGCCATCGCGGAGGCGGACCTCGTCGCCAACCCCGGCTGCTATCCCGCCGCCACGATTCTCGCGCTCGCCCCCGCGATGGCCGCGGGCATCGTCGAGCCGCGCGTCTTCGTCGATGCGAAGTCGGGCATCTCCGGCGCGGGCCGCGGCACCGGCGGCGGCTTCAGCTACAGCGACGTGAACGAGGACGTCTCCGCCTACCGCATCGCGGACCACAACCACCAGCCCGAGATGGCGCAGGAACTCTCCCGCCTGCGCGAAGGGCCGGAGGTCGCGGTCACGTTCGTCCCCCACCTCGTGCCCATGACGCGCGGCATCCACGCGACCTGCTACGCGCCCCTCGCGGAGAACGTCTCGCAGGCGGAGGCGCTCGCCCTCTACCGCGACTTCTACGCGGACGCGCCCTTCACCGCCGTCAGCGACGCGCCCCCGCACACGAAGCACACCTATGGGAGCAACGACTGCCTCGTGCACCCCGCCATCGACGAGCGCAACGGCGCGCTCGTGGCCGTGGGCGCGCTCGACAACCTGATGAAAGGCGCCGCCGGCAGCGCCATCGAGAACATGAACCTCATGTTCGGCCTGCCCCGGACGGCGGGGCTCGACCGCCCGGCCCTCTACCCGTGATCACCGCGTTCGACCCCACCGGCGCCGCCACCAGCCCCGCGGGCTTCCGCGCGGGCGCCGCCTACGCCGGCATCAAGACCTACGGCGAGGGCAAGCTCGACCTCGGCATCCTCCTCTCCGACCGGCCCGCCTCGGCGGCGGCGGTCTTCACCCGCAACCGCCTCCATTCCGCCTGCATCGACGTGAACCGGGAACGGCTCGCGGGCGGCCAGGGCCGGGGCGTCGTCGTGAACAGCGGCAACGCCAACGCCAGCACCGGCGAGCGCGGCCTGCGCGACGCCGAGCGCATGGCCGCGCTCGCGGCGGAGAAGGCGGGGCTCCCGCCGGAGGCGATGTTCGTCTCCAGCACGGGCGTCATCGGCCACCACCTCCCCATGGACCGGATCGCATCCGGCATCGAGGCCGTGGAACTGACGGACGCCGCCGGCCCCGACTTCGCCCGCGCCATCATGACCACCGATCTCGTGCCCAAGCACTGCGCCGTGCGCTTCGGCCCCTACACGCTCGGCGGCTGCGCCAAGGGCTCGGGCATGATCCACCCGAACATGGCGACCATGCTCGCCTACCTCACGACCGACGCCCCCATCGATCGCGAAACGCTCCAGTCGAGCCTGACCGAAGCGGTAAACCGCAGCTTCAACCTCATCACCGTCGACGGCGACACCAGCCCCAGCGACACCGTCGTCCTCCTCGCGAACGGGGCCGCCGGCGGCGAGCCCATCGCTCCGGGGAGCGAGCGCCATGCCGACTTCCGCGAGGCCCTCGATACCGTCTGCATCTACCTGGCGAAAGCCATCGCCCGCGACGGCGAGGGCGCGACGCGGCTCATCGAGATCACCGTGAACGGGGCCGCCAGCGACGCCGACGCCCGCCGCCTCGTGCGCGAGATCGGCACGTCGCCGCTGGTCAAGACCGCCGTCCACGGGGCCGACCCCAACTGGGGCCGCATCGTCGGCGTCATCGGGCGCTCCGGGGCCGCGATCGCCGAGGAGGACGTGACCGTGAGCGTCTGCGGCTACCGCCTCTTCGAGCGCGCCGAGCCCATCCCCTATGACGAGGCCGAGGTCTCGCGCGCCATGTCCGGCGACGAGGTCGCCATCGAGGTCGCGCTCGGCGCTGGCGTCGCCAGCGCCACCGGCTGGACCTGCGACCTGACCGCGGACTACATCCGCATCAACGCCGACTACACGACGTGAGCGGCGACGGGCCCCTCGTCATCAAGGTGGGCGGCAGCACCCTCGGCGCGGCCGATACGGCCTTCCGCGACATCGCCGCCCTCGACCGCGACGGCGCCCGCCCCATCGTCGTCCACGGCGGCGGCGCGGAGGCGAGCCGCTGGCTCGAGGCGATGGGCATCGAGAGCCGCTTCATCGACGGCCTGCGCGCCACCGACGAGCGCGCCCTGCCCGTCATCGTCGCCGTCTTCGCGGGCCTCGTGAACAAGACCATCGTGGCGGCACTGAACGCCGCGGGCGCGCGCGCCGCCGGCCTCTCCGGCGCGGACGGGCGCACCCTCGAATGCGAGATGCGCCGCCCCGAACTCGGCTACGTCGGCACGCCCGTCGCCGCCCACCCCGAGGCCGTGCTCGCCCTGCGCGACGCCGGGTTCACGCCCGTCGTCAGCCCCGTCGGCTTCGTCCCGCCTGATGATGGTGAAGATGGCGACGATGGCGCGGACGGCGACCAGCTCGACCAACTCGACCAGCTCGTCAACGTGAACGCGGACGAGGCCGCGGGCTGGATCGCCCGCGCCGTCGATGCCCGCGAACTCGTCTTCCTCACCGACGTCGAGGGCGTGCGCGGCGCGGACGGGGCCGTCATCCCCGAACTCGACGCCGGAGCCGTGCGCGACCTGCGCGAGCGCGGCGTCATCGCGGGCGGCATGATCCCGAAGACGGACGCCTGCCTGCTCGCCGCCGCCCTCGGCGTCCCCAGCCGCATCATCGACGGGCGCGCGTCCGGCGCGCTGCTCGATCGCGATGCCCGCGGCACCGTCTTCCCGCCCGCCTCCCCATAGACGGGCGCGGCGTACAATCGCCCTCCCAACCGCACCGCACAATCCCCGAACAGGAGCCGAACGGCCATGAGCGACTGGATCGAACGCGAGAGCAAGCACCTCTTCCAGAACTACGGCCGCCAGCCGATCGTGCTCGAACGGGGCGAAGGCTCCCGCGTCTGGGACAGCGACGGGAACGAGTACCTCGACTTCGTCGGCGGCCTCGCCGTCACCTCGCTGGGCCACTCGCACCCCGCCGTGACCGCCGCCGCCGCTGCCCAGGCGGAGCGCCTCATCCACGTCTCCAACCTCTACTACACGACCCCCATGATCGAGCTGGCCGAGCTGCTGGTGGAGCACTCGCCCCTCGACCGCGTCTTCTTCTGCAACTCCGGCGCGGAGGCGATCGAGGCCGCCATCAAGCTCGCGCGCCGCTGGGGCCACGACGAGCGCGGCGGCGCCCACGGGATCATCGCCATGGAGGACGGCTTCCACGGGCGCAGCCTCGGCGCCCTCGCGGCCACGGGCACCGCCCGCTACCGCGAACCGTTCGAGCCCATGCCCGCCGGCTTCACCCACGTCCCCTGGAACGACCTCGACGCCCTCCGCGCCGCCACCGACGGCAACACCGTCGCCGTGCTCATGGAGCCCATCCAGGGCGAGGGCGGCGTGAACGTTCCCGCCCCGGGCTACCTGAAGGGCGTCCGCGACTGGTGCGACGAGAACGGCCTGCTCCTCATCCTCGACGAGATCCAGTCGGGCGTCGGGCGCACGGGGACCCTCTGGGCGCACGAGCAGGACGGCGTCGAGCCCGACGTCATGTGCGTCGCCAAGGGGCTCGCGGGCGGGCTGCCCATCGGCGCCGTCCTCGCCCGCGAGGAGCTCGCCGCCCACCTCGTCCCCGGCGACCACGGCACGACTTTCGGCGCGAACCCCGTCGCGACCGCCGCGGGCGTGGCCGTGCTGCGCCATATCTTCGAAAACGACGTGCTCGCCGCCGCCCGCCGCGCCTCGGAGCGGCTCGTCGCCCGCCTGCGCCAGCTGGAGGACAGCCTGCCCGCGGTCACGGAGGTGCGGGGCCGCGGCCTGCTGCTCGCCGTCAGCCTCTCGGAGGAGGCCGCCGCCGCCGTCGTCACGCTCTGCCGCGAGCGTGGCCTGCTGGTGAACAACGTGCGCCCCGACCGCATCCGCCTCATGCCCGCCCTCATCGTCGGCGACGGCGAGATCGACCGCGCCTGCGACATCCTCGAGGAGGCGATCCGGTCAGCGACCTCGTAACCGGCCTGCTGCTCGCGCTGGGCACGCTCGCGGCGATCGGCGTCGCCGCCTTCGGCGTGCGCCTGCTGCTCGACGCGCGCGCCGCCGGCGGGGCCGTCGCGCCGCCCGCCGCCCTCGTGCTGGGAAGCGTGGGCGCGGGCGCCATCGGCCTCGCCTTCACGCCCTTCGCCATCGCGGGCGCGCTCCCCGCGGCCCTCGCCGTCGCCGCCTTCGCGCTGGTCCTGGCCGCCCTCGCGAGCGCGCTCGGAGCCTGGGCGGTCTTGCGGAAGGCGTCCTGACCGGCGCGCGAGCGGTCCGCGCGCTACCCTTGGGGAACACACCGGAAAGGCAGGCCCGCGTGCCCACACTCGTTCTCGCCTACAGCGGCGGCCTCGATACCACCACGGCCATCACCTGGCTCACGAAGGAGCGCGGCTACGACGTCGTCGCCCTCAACGTCGACGTGGGCATGAGCCGCGAGCAGGCCGTGCTGGAAGAGCGCGGCCTCGCCGCCGGCGCCGCCCGCGTCATCGTCGAGGACGCGCGCGAGGACTTCCTGCGCTACTTCGCCTTCCCCGCCCTCGCCGGGGGCGCGCGCTACCAGGACGCCTACCCGCTCGCCACCGCCCTCGCCCGCCCCCTCATGGCCAAGCTGCTCGTCGACGTCGCCCACGACGAGGGCGCCGTCGCCGTCGCCCACGGCTGCACGGGCAAGGGCAACGACCAGGTCCGCTTCGACGTCGGCATCCGCACGCTCGATCCCGCCCTCGCCATCGTCGCCCCCACGCGCGAGGAGGCGATGTCGCGCGAGGCCGAGATCGAGTACCTCCAGCGGCACGGCATCGCCATCGCCTGGGAGACGAAGGGCTCCTTCAGCATCGACGAGAACATCTGGGGCCGCAGCGTCGAGGCGGGCGTGCTCGAAGACCCGTGGACTGCGCCCCCGCCCGAGGCCTACGTCTGGACCATCGCCCCGGAGGACGCCCCCGCCGAGGGCGCGAGCGTCGAGATCGGCTTCGACAAGGGCTTCCCCGCGACCATCGACGGCGAGGCGCTCGATCCGGTCGCGCTCGTCGAGCGCCTGAACGGCCTCGGCGGGGCGCACGGCGTGGGCCGCGTGGACCACGTCGAGGACCGCCTCGTCGGCATCAAGAGCCGCGAGATCTACGAGGCCCCCGCCGCGACCATCCTCTTCGCCGCCCACCGCGCGCTGGAGACGCTGACCCTTTCGAAGCAGCAACTGCGGCTCAAGCGCCAGCTCGCCGCCGAGTACGCCGAGCTCATCTACGACGGCCTCTGGTTCAGCGCCCACCACCAGGACCTCGCCGCCTACACGGCCAGCACCCAGCGCTTCGTCAGCGGCGACGTGCGCCTGCGCCTCCACCGCGGGTCCGTGACGGTCACGGGGCGAAAGGCCGCGTCCTCGCTCTACGACCGCGCCCTCGCCACCTACGACCGCGATGACGCCTTCGACCAGACCTCGGCGGTCGGGTTCATCGACATCTGGGGATTGCAGACGCGCGTGCAGGCCCGCCGCCAGCTGCTCGACCAGCTGCCGCAGGCGCTCCGCATCGCCCAGCCCCGCGAGGAGGCGTCATCGTGAGCGCAGCGCCCGCGCCGGCCACGATCCGCTACCACGGCCCCGGCGACGGCGCCGAACTGTGGGGCGGAACGCAGGCCGACTTCGTCCTCGACTGGCCCGGACGGCCCGCGCGCGAGGTCGCGATCCTGCTCCAGGACGCCGCCGCCGCGGCGCTCGCGGAGGCCGCCGCCGCCGAGGACGGCCCCGCCTTCCGCGCCGAAGCCGCCCGCGCCGTTGGCGAGGCCTGGCTGGAGGCGCGGGCCGCGCGCGGGGAGCGCATCGACTCCGTCGCCGTCATCTCCGCCGCCACCCTCGCCGAGCGCCCGGAACTGGCCGCCGTCGCGCGCGCCCTCGGCCCGGACGCGCCGTGAGCGAGCCGCCCGGGCGCCGCCGCGTTCCCGTCGAAGGCTCCGGGAGCGGTCCCGCCCGCGCTCGCGCTGGTGACGCCGCCGAGCCCGATCCCTGCGACTGCCCCCGCCTCGATCCCTACGAGTGGCACGAGGTCGAGAGCGACTGGAGCGACATCACCTTCGCCCGCATCGGCATCCCCGCCTTCTTCGGCGTGCCCATCGCCTTCTGGCGCAACCGGCGCAAGCTCATCGACCGCGCCGAGGCCGCCGGAACCGTCCCCGAGGACGCGATGCTGCTCATGGGCCCGGGCCGCCTGCGCCGCACGGTCATGCTCGAAGTCGAGGACGCCGACGCGTCCCGCCGCGAGGTCGTGGCCCCCGGCGGCGTCGTCTTCACGCGCCTGCTGCCCGCGCCCTGGGGCCGCATGCGCGCCCTCGTCAAGGAGACGCGCGACATGGCCCGCGAGCGCTACGGCCGCAATCCCGCCGCCGTCTGGGTCTGGTATCTCACCTGCCAGTCCTGCTCGCCCGAGCGCGAGTTCGAGACCCTCTTCGTCGCGCACTACCCCAAGCGCCCCGAATCGCGGCGCGGGGGATGACCGCTGGCGCGCGCTTCGCTACGATCGGCGGCACGATGACGCGATCGCTGCGGCCCCGCTCCAGGCTCGCCCTTCGACGGCCTCGCGGCGCCTAGCCGGCGAGGCCTCCCCGCCCTGTCCCCGACTTCCCGCCGCCACGGTCCCGCATGGACCGGCGGTCCCGCCGAACGAGGAGCCCCATGCCCGATCGCTACGACCCGCACGCCATCGAGCCGAAGTGGCGCGAACGCTGGCTCGCCGACGGCGTCTATCGCGCCCGCGACGACGACGAGCGCCCGCCCTGGTACGCGCTCACGATGTTCCCCTACCCCTCCGGCGACCTGCACACGGGCCACTGGTACGCGATGGCCCCCAGCGACGCCGCCGCCCGCTTCCGCCGCATGCAGGGCTACAACGTGCTCTTCCCCATCGGCTTCGACGCCTTCGGCCTGCCCGCCGAGAACGCCGCCATCCAGCGCGGCGTCGACCCCAGGGAGTGGACCTACGGGAACATCGAGCGCATGCGCGAGCAACTGCGCGCGATGGGCGCCGGCTTCGACTGGGAGCGCGAGATCGTCTCCTGCGACCCCGAGTACTACCGCTGGACGCAGTGGTGGTTCCTGAAGCTGTACGAGCGCGGCCTCGCCTACCGCGCCGGGGCCGCCGCCAACTGGTGCCCCGGCTGCCAGACCGTGCTCGCCAACGAGCAGGTCAAGGACGGCCTCTGCGACCGCTCCGACGACCCCGTCGAGCGCCGCTTCCTCACGCAGTGGTTCTTCCGCATCACCGCCTACGCCGAGGAGCTGCTCGACTTCGGCGGCATGGACTGGCCCGAACGCATCCAGACCATGCAGCGCAACTGGATCGGCCGCTCCGAGGGCGCGAACCTGCGCTTCCCCGTCGATGTCGCGGGCGTCGATGAGCCCCTCTCTGTCTTCACCACGCGCCCCGACACCGTCTACGGCGCGACCTTCATGGTGCTCGCCCCCGAACACGAGCTGGTCGGGCGCATCACCACCGAAGGGCAGCGTGAGGCCGTCGAGGCGTACGTCGCCGCCACCTCGCGCGTGACCGAGGTCGAGCGGCTCTCGACCGAGCGCGAGAAGACGGGCGTCTTCACCGGCACCTACGCGCTCAACCCGTTCAACGGCGCGCGCATCCCCATCTGGATCGCCGACTACGTGCTCGTCACCTACGGCACCGGCGCGATCATGGCCGTGCCCGCCCACGACGAGCGCGACTTCGCCTTCGCCCGCGACCACGGCCTGGACGTCATCCCCGTCTTCGACCACCCCGACATCGACGTGAATGCGCCGCTCGAAGCGGCCTTCACCGAGGGCGGCGCGATGATCAACTCCGGCCCCTTCGACGGCACGCCCGCGAGCGAGGCCATCCCCGCCGTCGTCGCCCACGCGGAGGCGGAGGGGGCGGGGACGGGCGCCGTCACCTACCGCCTGCGCGACTGGCTCATCTCGCGCCAGCGCTACTGGGGCACGCCCATCCCCATGATCCACTGCGAGGCCTGCGGCGTCGTCCCCGTGCCCGAGGGCGACCTGCCCGTCCTTCTCCCCGAAAACGTGCACTTCGAGCCGACCGGCCAGTCGCCCCTCACCCGGATCGAGGAGTGGGTGAACGTCGAATGCCCCCAATGCGGAGCCGCCGCCCGCCGCGAGACGGACACGCTCGACACCTTCATGTGTTCGAGCTGGTACCAGATGCGCTACGTCGATCCGCACAACCCCGAGCGCCCCTTCTCCGCCGGGACGATGCGCCAGTGGCTGCCCGTCGACATCTACACGGGCGGGGCCGAGCACGCCGTCATGCACCTGCTCTACACGCGCTTCTTCTGGAAGGCCGCGCGCGACATGGGCATCGTCGAGGGCGATGAGCCGATGAAGCGCCTCTTCAACCAGGGCATCATCCTCGGCCCCGACGGCTTCCGCATGTCGAAGAGCCGCGGCAACGTCGTCGCCCCCGACGACCAGCTCGAAGCGCACGGCTCCGACGCCTTCCGCTGCCAGCTCATGTTCATCGGCCCGTGGGACCAGGGCGGCCCCTACAACCCCAGCGGCATGCCCGGCATCGTGCGCTGGCTCAACCGCCTCTGGTCCGTCGCCGCCGAGCCGCCCCCCGCGGGCGGGGACGCCGCCGCCAGCCGCGAACTGACCGCCGCCACGCAGCGCGCCATCCGCGACGTCACCGAAGACCTCGACGGTTTCCGCTTCAACACCGCCATCGCGCGCCTGATGGAGTTGACCACCGCCCTCGCCCGCGCCCGCGAATCCGGCGGCGTGGACGGCGCGACCTGGGACCGCTCCGTCGAGACGCTCATCCTCCTGACCGCCCCGCTCGCCCCCCACATCGCCGAGGAACTCTGGGAACGCCGGGGCCAGCCCTACAGCGTCCACCTGCGGGCCTGGCCCGAGTTCGACGAGGCGCTCGTCGCCGAGGAGACGGTCGAGATCGTCGTGCAGGTCAACGGCAAGGTGCGCGACCGCCTCACCCTGCCCGCCGGCGCGACCGAGGCCGCCGCCCGCGAACGCGCCCTCGCCAGCGAGCGCGTCCAGGCGTGGACCGAGGGCAAGGAGCCCCGCCGCGTCATCTACGTCCCCGGCAAGCTCCTCAACATCGTCGTCTAGGGCGCTCACGCCAAGTCGCGGATCACCTGCGGCAGTTCCCGGAGATCGTCAATCACGGCATCCACGACCGCTGGCGCTTCCCAGTGTTCGTCGCGCTTCCAGATGGCCTTCATGCCGAAGGCCGTGGCGCCCTGGATGTCCGCCTCCGGGTTGTCGCCGACCATGACCGCGTCTTCAGGCGCGACATCGAGGGCTTCAAGGGCTCGCCGGAAGATTTCCCGGTCTGGTTTCCGCACCCCTTCGGCTTCGGAAATGAGGATGACGCCGAAGTAGCCCGCGATTCCGAGCCCTTCAATCTTCGGCTGCTGAGAAGCGACCCGTCCATTTGTCACGAGGCCCATCTTCACCCCCTGACGCTGAAGCTCCGAAAGGGTCTGGCGGGCTCCGGGGAAGGGCGCGCAGGTGTGCGGAAAGTGCTTCCGGAAGTCTTCAAGGAGGGTATCGCCCATGCCGGACGGCATCGAGAACGCGTCCTCGATCCTCCGGAAGAGGTCAGCCCGTTCCCGGTAGCCGTTGTCGTCGAGCGCGAGAAACGTGTCCAGGTAGTCCTTGAAGGTGGTGGCTTCGAGCGCTTGCGGTAGCCGCCTGACTTGCTCGTGCAGGTAGACCCGCAGGCTGGTGGTTCGATCGAGGAGCGTGCCGTCGAGGTCGAACACCGCTGCTCGAATCATGTCGGCTCAGTCCGAGACGCGGCCCACGACCAGGAGCATCAGCCAGAGCACGATGACGACGATCATCGGGCTCAGGTCGAGCATCCCCGTGCGCGGCATGACGCGCCGCACCGGCTCGATCAGCGGGTCCGTGATCTGGTGGACCAGCCGCACGAACGGGTTGTCGCGCGAGATCGGGAACCAGCTCAGCAGCGCGCGCGCCACGATCGCGATGATGAGGATGTAGAGGAAGGCGCTGAAGAGGTTCGCGATCACGGGGTTCATTGCGCCGCCCCCAGTTCGCGCGAGCGCTCGAAGGCGGCGCGCACGCTGGCCGCGATGAGCGCGCGGAACTCGCCCCGCTCCAGTTCGCGCAGCCCCGCCGCCGTCGTGCCCCCCTTCGAGGTGACGCGCTCGCGCAGCACGTCCGGCGGGAACTCGCTCACCTGCGCGTAGGCCGCCGACCCCGCCAGCGTCTGCAGCGTCATCGCCTCCGCCTCCTCCGGCGTCAGCCCGATGGCCGCGCCCGCGTCGATGAGCGCCTCGATGAACAGGAACACGTACGCCGGGCCGCTGCCGCTGAGCGCCGTCGCCATGTCGATCTTGCCCTCGTCATCGACGTATAGCTCGCGCCCGATCGCGCCGAGCAGGCCCCGCACCGTCTCGCGCTGCGCCTCATCGACCGGCGCGGTCGCGGTCCAGACGCTCATGCCCGCGTTGATGGCGGCGGGCGTGTTCGGCATGACGCGCGCGATGCGCTCGTGCCCGAAGTGCGCCGCCATCGTCTCGATGCGCACGCCCGCCATGATCGACAGCAGCAGCGCCTCCTTCCGCAGCCGCCCGGAAAGCGTGTGGAACTCCTGCGGCTTGATCGCGAGCAGCGCGAGGTCCGCCTCCGCGAGCGCGTCCCCCGCCGCGTCCGTGGCGGCGACGCCGTAGCGCGCGGCCAGCGTCTCCCGCCGCTCCGCGATCAGTTCGACGACCGTCACGTCCCCGGGCGCGAGCACGCCGCGGTCGAGGGCGCCCGCGAGGATCGCCTCGCCCATCACGCCGCCGCCCACGATCGCGACCCTCACGGCGCGCGCTCCCCGAAGATGGCGCGCCCCACGCGCACGAGCGTCGCCCCCTCCTCGATCGCGACCTCGAAGTCGTCCGTCATGCCCATCGAAAGCTCCGGCAGCCCGTGCCGCTCCGCCAGCAGCCGCAGCGCGCGGAACACGGGCCGCGCGTCCTCGGGGTCGGTCGCGATCGGCGCGATCGTCATGAGCCCGCGCAGCCGCAGGTTGCCGCACGCGCGCGCCGCCTCGATCAGCGCCCCGGCCTCGTCCGGCGCGACGCCCTGCTTCTGCGGCTCCGCCGCCACGTTCACCTGCAGGAGCACGTCGCGGGGCGTGGGCGCCGCCGCGTCGAGCCGCGCCAGCAGCTTCGCGGAATCGACCGAATCGATGGCGTCGAAGGCGGACGCCGCCGCCCGCGCCTTGTTCGACTGGAGGTGGCCCACGAGCCGCCACGTCGCCTCGACGCCCGCGCCGCTCGCCTCCGCGATCTTGGGGAGCGCCTCCTGGACGCGGTTCTCGCCGAAGTGCCGCAGCCCCGCCTCGTAGCCCGCGCGCACGGCCCCGGCCGGCTGCCCCTTGCTGATGGCGATGAGCGTGACGGAGGCGGGATCGCGGCCCGCGCGCTCACAGGCGCGGTCGATGCGTTCGCGCACGCGCCCGGCCCCCGCGGCCACGTCCTGGCGCAGGGCGACCGCGCTCACGGCGTCCTGCCGGGGCGCGTGGCGCGCGGTTCGTGGCGGGAGAAGCGGGGACGGCCCACGCGTCGATTCTACCCGCGCGCCGGGAGAACCGGAGCCGGAGCGGGCGCCGGAGCCGGAGCGCCTAGCCGCACTTGTTGTAGCCGCAGCTCCGGCAGAGCAGGCAGCCCTCGCCGTAGTAGAGGATGGCGCCGCAGTCGGGGCAGCCCACCCCGCTCGGCGCCATGTCGCCGTGCGCCAGCGCGGGCTCATCCACGCCCCGGCTCTCCGCCACCTCGTAGGGCGGGATGAGCGTGGGCTGCCCCGCCGCCTCGCGGTCGCCGAACTTCAGCTCCAGCCAGCGGAAGATGTAGTCCGTGATGCTCGTCGCGATCGGGATCTCGCGGTTGTCCGTGGGTCCGCTCGGCTCGAAGCGGCTGCCCTGCAGCTTCTTCGTCAGGGCCGACATGGGCACGCCGTACTGGAGCGCGTAGCTCGTCAGCATCGCGATCGTGTCCATCAGCGCCATCACCGTCGAGCCCTGCCGGCTCACGTTCACGAACAGCTCGCCCGGCGAGCCGTCCTCGAAGAGCCCCACGGTCAGGTAGCCCTCCTGCTCGCCCACGCGGAACTTGTGCGTGATCGACCGGCGCTCGTCCGGCAGGCGGCGGCGGATCGGGCGGCCCTTCTCCGCCACCAGCGCCTCCGCCGCGGCGATCGCGTCCGCCGCCGCTTCCTCGCTCTCGCTCCCGCCCTCGCCCGCGTGCTTCAGCACCTGCAGGTCGCGCGAGCCGTCGCGGTAGATGGTGATGCCCTTGCAGCCCGTGTCGTAGGCCAGCTGGTAGGCCGTGGCCACGTCCTCCACCGTCGCCTCGTTGGGGAAGTTGATCGTCTTCGAGACGGCGTTGTCCGTGTGCTCCTGGAAGGCCGCCTGCATGCGCACGTGCGCCTCGGGGGCGATGTCGTGCGCCGTCACGAACACCTCCTTCACCCAGTCCGGCACGTCGCCGCGCTCTCCCAGGCGCCCCCCGTGCGCGAGGTAGTCGATCAGGTCGTCGCTGTGGAAGCCCTCGCCGCGGGCCACGCGCTCGAAGTGCTCGTTCACCTCGTTCAGCTCGACCCGCTTCGTGGGGTCGTCCTTGTCGAGGTAGTGCGAGCGCACGAAGGCGAGCGCGAACACCGGCTCCACGCCCCCCGAGCAGTTGGCGATGATGCTGAGCGTGCCCGTGGGCGCGATCGTCGTGCGCGTCGAGTTGCGCAGGGGCATCGGCCCCTCGCCCCCGCCCGGCCCGTACAGCGACTGCCCCCACTCGGGGAAGGAGCCGCGCACCGCCGAGAGGTTGTGCGAGGCCTCGTCCGCTTCGCGCTGGATGAAGCCCATCACCTCGCGCGCCAGGTCCAGCGCCTGCTCCGAGTCGTAGGGAATGCGCAGTTCCAGCAGCATGTCCGCCCAGCCCATCACCCCCAGCCCGATGCGCCGGATCGCGCGCGAGGTCTCCTCGATCTCCTCGATCGGGTACTGGTTCATCTCGATCACGTTGTCCAGCAGGTGCACGCAGCGGTGCACGGTCACGCCCAGCCGCTCGAAATCGACCGCCTTCGCCCCCGCCTCCCCGACCACGAAGCGCGCCAGGTTGAGCGAGCCCAGGTTGCACGAGTCGTACTCGTAGAGCGGCTGCTCGCCGCACGGGTTGGTCGACTCGATCGGCCCCCGCCCGGGCACCGGATTGGCGCGCCCGCCGTTGATGCGGTCGATGAAGATGACCCCCGGGTCGCCGTTCTGCCAGGCGTTCTCCACCATCGTGCGCCAGACCTCGCGCGCGTTCCGCCGCCCCACCGCCTCGCCGCTCTTGGGGCTCACGAGGCTGTAGTCGCCGTCCTCCGCCAGCGCCGCCATGAACTCGTCCGTCACGGCCACGCTGATGTTGAAGTTCGTGAGCGTGGTCATGTCCGCCTTCATCTCGATGAAGTGGTCGATGTCGGGGTGGTCGACGCGCAGGATGCCCATGTTCGCGCCGCGCCGCGTGCCGCCCTGCTTGATCGCCTCCGTCGCCGAATCGAACACCGTCATGAAGGAGACGGGGCCGCTGGCCACGCCCATCGTGCTGCGCACGCGGTCGTTCGCCGGGCGCAGGCGCGAGAAGGCGAAGCCCGTGCCGCCCCCCGACTTGTGGATCACGGCCGTGTCGCGGATCGCCTTGAAGATGCCGTCGATCGAGTCCGGCACGGGCAGCACGAAGCAGGCCGAGAGCTGCTGCAGGTCGCGCCCCGCGTTCACCAGCGTGGGCGAATTCGGCAGGAAGTCGAGCGAGGAGAGCAGCCGGTAGAAGTCCTCCTCCGAGGCCTCGCGGTCCGCCTCCGTGCCGCCGTAGCGCAACTCCGCCTGCGAGAGGTTGCGCGCCACCCGCCGGAAGCACTGGTCCGGCGTCTCGATCGCCGCGCCCGTGTCGTCGCGCGCCACGATGCGGCGCTCCATCACCACGACGGCGTTCTCCGAGAGCGGCGTCGCCGCGAATCCGGCATCGATGCTGGTGTCGGGAGCGGGCTCGGAAGTGGTGACCATGGTGTTCCTCCAGGAGTGTGGGCCGGTTTGCCGGATTCAGAACGTCTGTTCGGGGCGTGTAGCCTAGCGCCGCTCGCCCCGCGATGCAACCGCCATTCGCTATCCCACCGACCGCACGGCGGGCGCGGGCTCGCGCGCGTCCGCCGCCGCCTGCGCGTCGCCGTCGCCGGGCAGGGCCAGCTGCTGCGTGTCCCGCGACGAGGGATCGCGCCCCTCGTCCAGCGCCTGGAGCGCGTCCTTGAGCGAATCGAGGTCCGCGAAGGCGCGGTAGACCGAGGCGAAGCGGATGTAGGCGATGTGGTCGATGCCCCGCAGCGCCTCCACGGCCAGCTCGCCGATGGCCGTGGAAGGCACTTCGCGGCGCCCGTCGCCGGTGACGCGCCCCTCGATGCCCGCCACGACGGCGTCGAGCCGGTCGGCGGAGACGTTGCGCTTGGCGCAGGCGGCGCGCAGCCCCGCCAGCAGCTTCTCGCGGTCGAAGTCCTCGCGCCGCCCGTCCTTCTTCACCACCTGCACGGTGGAGCGCAGGACGGTTTCGAGGGTGGTGAAGCGCTCGCCGCAATCCGCGCACTCCCGCCGCCGGCGCACGGCGTTGCCGCTTCCGCGGCTGTCCGTCACGCGGGAACTCTCGGAGCGGCAGTAGGGGCAGCGCATAACAACTCCTCAACTGTTAACGCGCATGGGCGGTTGAGCAAAACGCATCATGCCGCAAGTGAGCGCGGGGTGTCAAGAACACCAGATATAGACCCGCGACGAGACCGCCTACTACATATTGGGCCAGCGCCCGCCCGCCGTCGCGCCGCCGGCGGGACCGCCATGTTAACGCCGCCGCCGCGCCTCGTGGAACTGGCAGGCTTCCGTATCGGGCCAGGGGGCGAGCACGCCGCTCCCCGGATGGAGGCACCGCCCCCGCCCCGTGTCGCCCGGCACGAACTCGTGGCAGCCCTCGCAGGTCAGGGCCGGCGGCGCGCCGGGACGCACGTCCTCCCGCGCCAGCGCGACGAGGCTGCGCGGCCCCGCGTCCCGCCACGCGACCGCGCGCAGGTCCTCGTCCGGCGGCGCGGCGGCGAAGGCTCCGGCGAACGCCTCGTCGTCCGCGCGGCGGCGGCGGCGGCGCGTTTCCGAGCGGCGCAGCGCCTCCGCGCCCAGGCTCTCGCGCTCCCGCCGGGGAGGGCGCTTGTGGCGCTTGCGGCCCTTGCGACGGCCCATGCCGGCAGCCTAGCGAGCCGCCCCCGCCCCGTCGAGCGGCCCGTGTCGCCCGTCCGGGCGCGCTGGAAGGCTAGAAGCCGGGTAGTCGCCCATCCCGCGCCGCTCCCGCCACCGCCGCCTCGTGCGCGAGCAGCGCGCGCTTCGTCCCGAGGCCGCCCGCGAAGCCCGTGAGCGCGCCTCCCGCCCCGACCACGCGGTGGCAGGGCACGAGGACGGGCGCGGGATTGCGCCCCGTGGCCGCGCCCACCGCCCGCGCCGCCGCCGGACGCCCGATCGCCGCCGCCACCGCGCCGTAGCTGCGCGTCTCCCCGAAGGGGATGCGCGCCAGTTCGCCCCAGACGAGCCGCTGGAACTCGCTCCCCTCCAGGTCGAGCGCCGCGTCGAACGCCCGCCGCTCCCCGCGGAAGTACTCGCCGAGTTGCGCGATCGCGCGCTCCAGGCGCTCGCCCGCCGCCGCATCCCCGGCCGCCCCCGCCGCGCCGTCGCGCTCGCGCCCCCAGCGCACCTCCCGTATCCCCCGCGCCGACGCCACGACCGTGAGGTCGCCGATGGGCGTCGCGATCGCCCGCGCCACCGTGGCGGGCGGCGTAGCGCTCAGCGGCGCCACTCGGCGATGTTCCACAGTTCGCTGTCCCAGGCGTTGAAGCGGACGCCCTTGAGCGTGTTCGCGTGCGCCGAGACGGCGCCCCGGCTCACGAGCGGGATGTGGACGTAGTTCCGCACGAGGAGGTCGTTCAGCCGCTTCACCGCCTCCTCGCGCTCCGGGCCGAGCGGCAGCGGCGGCAGCTGCTCGAAGGCCGCGTCGTACCCGGGGTCGCAGGATCGCGCGAGGTTCCCCTCCGCCCAGTGATTCGCGCGCGTCGGGATGTGGTCGCAGCGCTGGCTGGCGAGGTAGCCCTGCGGCTCGATGCCCCCGCCCGTCGTGTACATCTGCACGTCCGCGAAGAAGCGGCGGTACGACGTGTCCCGGTTCTCCTCGGGGTCGCCCCCGAAGTAGACGCTGGCGTCGTGATGGACCAATTCCGTCTCGATGCGGATCGCCAGCCACCACTCGCGCACCATCTCCTGGGTCGCCTGGCGGATGGCGTTCGTCGAGGTCATGAACGTGATCCGCAGGGGCACGCCGTTGTACTCGCGCACGCCGTCCCCGTCGCTGTCGAGCACGCCGCTCGCGTCCAGCAACTGGTTCGCGCCCCCGATGTCGTGGATGAGGCACCCGTCGTTCGCCCCCGAGACGTAGTGGGGCGGCCCCGCGATGAGGTCGCACGCGGGCCGCCCCGCGAAGCCGTACAGCTCCGCGATGCGCTCCCGGTCGATGGCCATCGACATCGCCTGCCGGATCGGGCGGAACGACAGGAACGGGTGCGGGTTCTCCCCGTCCAGGTACTCCGAGCGCTCGTCGCCCAGTTCGGGCGCCGCGTTCGTCTGGTTGAGGACGATGCGCTCGACCGAGTCGGAGAACGCCGACACCACCGTCCCCTTCCCCTCCGCCTCCAGTTCCGCGAGCGCGCCCGGCTCGACCTGCAGGTTCCAGGCGTAGTCGGCTTCGCCCGCGACCAGCACGGTCCACGCCGTCGAGATGGCCTCGCCGCCGCCCTTCAGCACCACCCGGTCGAAGTACGGCTCCTCCCCGCGGTAGTGCGGGTTGCGCTCGTACACGGCCCCGATGTCGGGCGTGAAGGAGATGATGCGGTAGGGGCCCGTGCCCAGCGGCGCGGTGTTCTCCGCCACGCAGCCGCTGGCGGCGGCCCCCACGCACTCCGCGAACTGCGCCGCGCTGATGATCGGCGCGCCCGCGCTCACGAACGCCTCGTAGGGGTAGGGCGTGGGCTCCTCGAACGTGATCCGCACCGTGCGATCGTCCAGCGCCTCCACCGCGGCCACGCCGTTGAACGTGTCCTCGGCGGTGCAGCCCGTCGCCTCATTGATGCAGTAGCGCCACGTGAAGACCACGTCCGCGGCCGTCATGTCGCTCCCGTCCGACCACTTCAGCCCCTCCTTCAGCGTCCACGTGATCGCGCGCCGGTCCGGGGAAACGCCGCCGTTCCCGATCGTCGGGATCGCCTCGGCCAGCGCCGGGACCAGTTCGCCGCCGGGGCCGTAGTGCGCCAGCGGCTCCAGCGTGATCGCGCCCGCGTCCCGGTCCTTGGTGCCGCTCGAGAGGTACGGCCCGGGCAGCGACGGGGCCTGCCAGTACAGGATCGTCAGGACTTTCTCTTCGCCGCCGCAGGCGGCCAGCGCGAGCAGCAGGGCGAACCCGAGGACCGCCTTGAGGAGTCGGGGCATACGAAACTCCAGCCGGAATAGCTCGCCGTGGCGCGCGCCGCGATCATACGCCAGTTCGCCGCCCTTGCCGCCCTCATCGCCGTAGCAGTGGAACGCCGTATACTCTTCGCGAGCCCCCGGCGGAGAGCGATGATCAGGCTTGGGAACCGTTCGCGTGACTGAGATCGAGACCGCCGCGCCGCGCCTCTCCTCCCTCGGCCTGGCCGATGCGCTCCTGCGCCTGCGCTCCCGCCGCGACGGGGCCGGGCTGGCCACGGTCGCGCTCCCCGCGGCGCTGCTGGGCGCGGCGGGCGGGTGGAGCGCCCGCCAATTCCGCGCCGCCGCCACCGTCTCCTGGGAACAGCCCTCCGAGGATCTGCACCTGTTCGGCTTCGGCCGCGCCCTCGACCTCGGCTCCGCCGCGGGCGCCCCGCTGGCCGCCGCCGCCCCCGCCCTGCGCGAGGCCGCCGACGAGCTGCGCGCGGGCGAGGTCGACGCGCTCGCGCGCCCGCGCTTCTTCGGCGGCGCGCGCTTCGACGCCAGCTCGCCCCACCACGATCCCGCCTGGGAGGCGTTCGGGGCGTGGCGCTTCGTCCTGCCCGAGGTCATCGTCGCCCTCCGCGGAGGGCGCCTCAGCGCCTCCCTCACGCTCGCCGTGCGCCCCCAGCAGACGCGCGAGGAGGTCGCCGCCGCCGTCGCCGCCGCCATCGCGGGCGTCACCGCCGCGCCGTCCGCCCCGCCGGGCGGCCCCGCCCGCTACCAGCGCACCGGCCCCGACGCCGCCCACTGGCGCGCCGCCGTCTCCGGGGCGCTCGCGGAGATCGCCGCGGGCCGCTACCGCAAGGCCGTGCTCGCCCTCCAGGCGCGCTGCCACGCGCCCGCTCCCCACGACGTCGCCGCCACGCTCACGGCCCTCGCCGAGCGCTTCGAGGGCTGCTTCGTCTTCGGCTACCGCCTGGGCGACTCCAGCTGGGTGGGCGCGAGCCCCGAGCTGCTCGTCTCGCTGGAACGCGGGCGCCTGCGCGCCCTCAGCCTCGCCGGCACGAGCGCGCGCGGGGCCACCGGCGAGGAGGACGAGGCGCTCGCCGGGGCGCTCATCGCCAGCGAGAAGGAGCGCAGCGAGCACGACCTCGTGGTGAAGGCGGCGCGCGAGTCGCTCGCCCCCCTCTGCCGCGACCTCTCCGTGCCCGACGCCCCCCGCCTCCTGCGCATGGCCGGCATCCAGCACCTGCAGACCCCCATTGAGGGGCGCGCCGCCACCGGCGTGGACGTGCTCGACGCGCTCCTCGCCATGCACCCCACGCCCGCCGTCGGCGGCTCCCCGCGCGAGCCCGCGCTGGAGGCCATCGCCCGCCTCGAGGGGATGGACCGCGGCTGGTACGCCGGGCCCATCGGCTGGATGGACATGAACGGCGAGGGCGCCTTCGCCGTCGCCCTCCGCTCCGCCCTCCTCCACGGGCGCGAGGCGCTGCTCTACGCGGGCGCGGGCATCGTCGCCGGCTCCGACCCCGACCGCGAACTGGCCGAGGCCGAACTGAAGCTGCAACCGCTCCTTGAGGCGCTGCGCGGGACCTGACGGTGATCGCCGCCGCCAACACCGCCGCCGCACGCGCCCTTGCCGAGGCGCTCGCCCGCGCGGGCGTGCGCGACGCCTGCGTCACCCCCGGCTCGCGCTCCACGCCCCTCACCGTCGCCCTCGCCGAGCAGGACGCGATTCGCCCCTGGCTCCACCTCGACGAGCGCTCCTCCGCCTTCTTCGCGCTCGGGCTGGCGCGCGCGAGCGGCAGGCCCGTCGCGCTCGTCTGCACCTCCGGCACCGCCGCCGCCAACTTCCACCCCGCCGTCGTCGAGGCGGACCTCTCTCGCGCGCCCCTCATCGTCTGCACCGCCGACCGGCCCCTCCGCCTCCGCAACGTGGGCGCGCCCCAGACGATCGACCAGGCCGGGCTCTACGGCGTCAGCGTCCGCCGCGAGCGCGACCTGCCCGCGCCCGGCGCGCCGGACGCCCCGCCCGCGCTCTTCGCCGGGGCCGCCCGCGAGGCCGTCGCGGCGTCGCTCGGGCCGCTCCCCGGCCCCGTCCACCTCAACCTCCCCTTCGACGAGCCCCTGATCGAGCCCCCGCACGCGCACCCCGCGCCCGCGCCCGTCGCTCGGGGCGAACTCCCCGCCGTCCCGCCCATCCCCCCGCAGCCGGACGCCCTGGCGGCGGCGGTCGCGGCCCTGGAGCGCAGCGAGCGCCCGATCATCGTCGCCGGACCGGAGAGCGGCGGCCTTCCCGCCGGCGCCATCGCGGCGCTCGCCCGCGCGCTCGAAGCGCCCCTGCTCGCCGACCCGCTCAGCGGCCTCCGCACCGGCGGCCACGACCGCACGCGCGTCATCGACGCCAGCGACGCCTTCCTGCGCGACCCGCGCGCCGCCGCGCTCGCGCCCGACTGCGTCCTGCGCTTCGGCGCCGCCCCCACGTCGAAGGCGCTCAACCAGTTCCTCGCCCGCGCGACGGACGCCGCGCACGTCCTCTGCGACCTGCCCGGCTCCCACCGCGACCCCAACGCCGTCACGACGCACCGGCTCACGGCGGACGCGCGTTCCGCCGCCGCCGCCCTCCGCGAGGCCGTCCCGGGGAAACGCGACGTATCGTGGCTGGAGCAGTGGCGCGAACGCGACGCCCGCGCCCGCGAGGCGCTCAGCGAATACGCCCTGGCCGCGACCGAGCCCTTTGAGGGCCGCGCCGTCATCGAGCTGCAGCGCGCGCTGCCCGCGGGCGCGGCGCTCTTCGCCGGGAACAGCATGCCCGTGCGCGACGCCGACGCCTTCCTCGCGAGCGACGCGAAGCCGCTCACGGTCGTCTCCAACCGCGGCGCCAACGGCATCGACGGCGTCGTCTCGTCCGCGCTCGGCCACGCCGCCGCCGGGACGGGGCCGGTCGCCCTCCTCATCGGCGACCTCTCCCTCTTCCACGACCTGAACGGCCTCTGGGCGGGAACGCGCCACGGCCTCGACCTCACGGTCGTCCTGCTGAACAACGCGGGCAGCGCCATCTTCCACTACCTGCCCCAGGCCGAGCACGGGCGCGTGTTCGAGGAGTGGTTCGGCACCCCCAGCGACATCGACTTCGCCGCCGCCGCCCGCGCCTACGGCGTGAGCCACCGCCTGATCGGCGATTGGGACGAACTCGGCGGCGCGCTCGCCGACGGCGGCGGGGGCGTCCGCATCCTCGAAGTCCGCACGGACCGCGTCCGCAACCGCGAGCTGCACGAGGAGGCGTGGGCGAAGGCGTGCGAGGCGGCCTGGTCGTGACGCGCGTCCCCCTCGACGGCGGCTTCTCCCTGAACGTGGAGCGCTGGGGCGCCGGACCACCGCTCGTCCTCCTCCACGGCTTCACCGGCTCCGCCATGAGCTGGGGGCCGCTCGCCGAGATGCTGGCGGCGCGCTTCACCCTGCTCGCCGTCGACGTCGTCGGGCACGGCGCTTCCAGCAAGCCCGCCGAACCCGGCCGCTACGCCATCGACCGCGCCGCGCGCGACGCCGTCACCGCCCTGCTCGCCTTCGGCTTCCGGCGCAGCGCGTGGCTGGGCTACTCGATGGGCGGACGCCTCGCCCTCCACGTGGCCGCCGCCTTCCCCACCGCCGTCGACCGGCTCGCGCTCATCGGCGCGTCCCCCGGGCTCGCGGATGAGGGCGAGCGCGCGGCCCGCCGCGCCGCCGACGAAGCGCTCGCCGATCGCATCGAGCGCGGCGGCGTCCCCGCCTTCGTCGATGAGTGGGAGGCGCTGCCGCTGTTCGCGACGCAGGCGCGCCTGCCCGTGGGGATGCGCCGTGCCATCCGCCGCGGGCGCCTCGCCAACGACGCGCGCGGGCTCGCCAACAGCCTGCGCGGCATGGGAACGGGCGCGCAGCCCCCGCTCCACGATCAGATTGGCGACATAACAGCCCCGTCGCTGCTGCTCGCCGGAGCGCTCGACGCGAAGTTCGCCGCCATCGCGAACGAGATGGCCGAGGCCATGCCCGGCGCCCGCGCCCAGCTCGTGCCCGGCGCGGGCCATGCCGCACACATCGAGAAAGCGGCATACTGCGCGCGGACGATTACCGCCTTCATCGAGGAAGGCGCGAGGGAGCGTGAGCATGGCGGCAGCCTGGGAACCCGCCGGTGACTACGAGGACATCCTCTACGGGAAGGCCGAGGGGATGGCCCGCATCAGCATCAACCGCCCCGAGGTCCACAACGCCTTCCGCCCCGAGACCGTCTTCGAACTGATCGACGCCTTCCAGAAGGCGCGCGAGGACCCCGAGGTCGGCGTCATCCTCTTCACGGGCGAGGGCGGGCGCGCCTTCTGCTCCGGCGGCGACCAGCGCGTCCGCGGCCACGGCGGCTACGTCGGCGAGGACGACGTCGCCCGCATCAACGTCACCGACCTGCACAAGCTCATCCGCTCCGTCCCCGTGCCCGTCATCGCCCTCGTCGCGGGCTGGTCGATCGGCGGCGGGCACGTCCTCCACGTCATCTGCGACCTCACGATCGCCGCCGAGAACGCCCGCTTCGGCCAGACCGGCCCGCGCGTCGGCTCCTTCGACGGCGGCTTCGGCGCGGGCCAGCTCGCGCGCCTCGTGGGCCAGAAGAAGGCGCGCGAAATCTGGTACCTCTGCCGCCAGTACGACGCGCAAGAGGCGCTGGAGATGGGCCTCGTCAACGCCGTCGTCCCCCTCGACCGGCTGGAGGAAGAGGGCGTGCAGTGGGGCCGCGAGGTCCTGCGCCACAGCCCCCTCGCCCTGCGCCTCATGAAGTCGTCCTTCAACGCCGAACTGGACGGCATGACCGGCATCACCGAGCTGGCCCACAACGCGACCCTGCTCTTCTACATGAGCGAGGAAGGCAAGGAGGGCCGCAACGCCTTCATCGAGAAGCGCGAGCCCGCCTACTCCGACATGGCCAAGTTCCCCCGCCGCCCGTGAGTCCCGTGACCCCCGCCGCCCCCATCGCGAGCGTGCGCTGGCGGCCCTGGCGCATCCCCCTGCGCGAGCCGCTCGCCACCGGCGCGGGCGCCCTGTCCGCGCGCGAGGGTCTGGCCGTGCGCATCGAGACCGAGGACGGAGCCACCGGCCTCGGCGAGTGCGCGCCCCTTCCGGGCGAGGGCCTTTCGCTGGAAGCGCTCCGGAATCGCGTGCGCGAATCCGCCCCCCGCCTGAACGGACGCGCCCCGGACGAGGCGTGGGCCGCCCCGCCCGCGGGCGAGCGCCTCGCAGCCGCCGACGTCGCCGTCGAGACCGCGCTCGCGGACCTGCTGGCGCGGACGTGCGGCGCGCCGCTCTCGCGCTGGCTCGCGGACGAGGCGGGCCTGCCGCCGCCCGCGCCCGCCCCCGTCCCCGCGAACGCGCTCCTGACCGCCGCCGAACCCGCCGCGCTCGCCCGCGAGGCCGCGGACGCGATCACGTGCGGCTTCCGCGCCGTCAAGGTCAAGGTCGGGCGCGACGTTGACCGCGACGCTCAGCGGCTGCGCGCCGTCCGCGCCGCCCTCGGCCCGCACGCCGAACTCCGCATCGACGCCAACGGCGCCTGGACCGAGCCGGAGGCGCTCGCCGCCCTGGCGTCGCACGCGGAGCACGGCGTCGCCCTCTGCGAGCAGCCGGTTGCGCCCGGCCCCGGCGCCCCCGCGCGTCTCGCCCGCGTCCGCGCCGCCAGCCCCATCCCCGTCGCCGCCGACGAGTCCTGCGCCTCCACCGGCGACCTGCGCGCCCTCCTCGGCGCGGACGCGGTCGACGCCGTCGTGGTCAAGCCGCTGCGGACGGGCCTGGGGGAAGCGCTCGCGATGATCGCCGAGGCAGCCGCGCGCGAGACGCCCTGCATCCTCACCACGACGTTCGATACGGGCATCGGCACGGCGCTCGCGATCCACCTCGCCGCGCTCCTGCCCGGACCCCGCCCCGCCTGCGGACTCGCGACGCTGCCGCTGCTCGCGGGCGACATCGCGCGCGGCTGCCCCGCCCCCGAGGCGGGAGCGCTCCCGCCGCCGGACGGCCCCGGCCTCGGCGTCGAACTCGACGAGGCCGCGCTCGACCGCTTCGCGACCGGCCCCTGGGAGGGCGTGTCCGCATGAGCGCCATGCTGCCCGACTGGCTCACGCACCGCGCCCGCGCCCTCCCGCGCGTGACCGCCATTGCGAGCGGGCGGCGGCGCGGCCTCAGCTACGCCGCCCTCCACGAGTACGCCGTGCGCCAGGCGAACGCGCTCATCGCCGCGGGCGCGGCCCCGGGCGAGCGCGTCGCCGTCATCGCCGGAACCTCCCGCGACTTCGTCGTGGCCATGCACGCCGTGACGCTCGCGGACGCCGTCTTCACGCCCCTCAACGTGCGCCTCACCGCCGCCGAACTCGCCGCGCAACTCCGCAACGCCGCCCCCGCCGTCGTGCTCTGCGACAAGCCCCACGAGACGCTCGCCGTCCAGGCCGCCGGGCTCGCGGGCGCTCCCGCCCCCCGCCGCCTGCCCCTCCCGCCCGTGCCGGAGCGGGCGCCCCTCGCCGACGCGCACGACGCCGACAGCTGCCACAGCATCGTCTACACCTCCGGCACGGCGGGGAACGCCAAGGGCGTCATGCTCACCTACGGCAACTTCTGGGCGAGCGCGAGCGCCTCCGCCCTCAACCTCGGCCTCGACCCCTCCGACCGCTGGCTCGCCTGCCTCCCGCTCCACCATGTCGGCGGCCTCTCCATCCCCGTCCGCAGCGCCATCTATGGCACCGCCGTCGAACTCCATGCGCGCTTCGAGCCGGAGGCCGTCAACCGCGCCGTCCGCTCCGGCGACGTCACCCTTCTCTCCGTCGTGCCGACGATGCTGCGCCGCATGTTGAACGCCGACGACCGCCCCTTCGGCGGCTCCCTGCGGGCCGTGCTCGTCGGCGGCGGGCCCGTGCCGCCCGCGCTGCTCGAACGCGCCACCGCGCGCGGCCTGCCCGTCGTCCAGACCTACGGCCTCACCGAGGCCTGCAGCCAGGTCACGACGCTCGCCCCCTCCGAGGCGATGTCGCACCTCGGCTCGGCGGGACGCGCCCTCCTCTCCGCCGGCGTGCGCGTGGACGCCCCCGCGGGCGAGCCCGGCGAAATCCTGATCCGCGGCCCCGCCGTCACCCCCGGCTACCACCGCGACCCAGAGGCCACCGCCCGCGCCTTCTCCGATGGCTGGCTCCAGACCGGCGACATCGGCCTGCTCGACGGGGACGGCTTCCTCACCGTCCTCGACCGCCGCGACGACGTCATCGTCTCCGGCGGCGAGAACGTCTACCCCGCCGAGGTCGAGGCGGCGCTGCTCGCCTGGCCCGGCATCGAGGCCGCCGCCGTCGTCGGCCTCCCCGACGACGAATGGGGCCAGCGCGTCGTCGCCGCCGTCGTCTCGAACCTGCCCGTCGACCTCACGCGCGTGGAGCCGCTCCTCCGCAGCCGCCTCGCGGGCTACAAGATCCCCGCCGCCATCGAGCGCTTCGACGCCCTCCCCGCCACGTCCTCGGGCAAAATCCAGCGCCGCTTCGTCCGCCAGCAGATGGCCGAACGCCTCGCTACACTCCCCGCCAATCACGAACCGCCAGCCGCCAGCCGCCACGAGGTTCCCCATGAGTGAAGACGCGCGCGACGCAGCCCTCCAGGTCCTCCTCGACCGCCAGGCCATCAGCGACACCGTCCTGCGCTACGCCACCGGCATCGACATGCGCGACTGGGAGGCCTACCGCTCCTGCTTCACCGACGAGGTCGAGATCGACTTCACCTCGTGGGGCGGCGGCGAGCCCCAGACGATGCGCGCCGACGACTGGACCGCGGGCGTGCGCGCCGGCCTCAGCGGCTTCCAGGCGACCCAGCACATCAGCGCCAACCACGTCATCACCTTCGCCGCGGGCGGTGATGAGGCGACCTGCGTCTCCTACATGCAGGCCCAGCACTACCTCCCCAACGCCGAGGGCGACAACACCCTCACCCTCGGCGGCTACTACACCAACACCCTCGTGCGCGCGGACGACGGCTGGCGCATCCGCCGCTGCCACCTCACCGTCACGTGGACCACCGGCAACAAGCACATCTTCGTCCTCGCCCGCGAGCGCTGGGCCGCGCAGCAGGCCGAGAGCGAGGGCTGAGAGTGACGCCTAGGGCGGCTGCGCCGGCTCCGGCTCGGCCTCCGCGTCCGTCGGCGCGCGCTCGGCGGGCCCCTCGCCGGGCAGCAGGACCTCTTGCTGGTGCGCCCGCAGCCAGAAGGCGAACAGCGGCGTCCCCGTGACGGCCAGCAGCACGGCCGCCGTCCAGTAGGCGGTGGGCAGCCCGCGCCAGTCGCCGATGACGGTCAGCAGGATCTCCGTGATCCCGACGATGAGGCTGAACAGCATGTTCTGGATGGAGAGCACGGTCGCGCGGGTGGCGCTGGGGATGCGCCGGTTCAGGTAGTCCGCCAGCACCACGAAGCTCATCGCGAACATGAGCGTCGTCGGCGGGTAGAACGCGAACGCCGCGACGTGGTCGATCGCCCCCAGCCCCACGGCGGTGCCTATGACCACGAGGGGCATCAGCGCGACGACGCGGCTCACCCCGATCGCGGTCACGATGCGGTAGGCGAGCAGCGCCCCCGCGATCGAGAGGAACTGCCCGGGCATGAGGATGAAGCCGAACAAGCCATAGGGCACGTCGTGGCTGCTCAGGAAGGGCTGCTGCAGGATGATCATGCTGACGCCCACGCCCATGACGACCGCCATCAGCAGCATCAACATGCGCACCGTGGGGCGCTCGAAGGCCACGCGGAACGCGTTCTTCGTGACGGTGAGGTAGCTCTCCTGCCGGCCTCCTTCCTCCAGGCGCGGCGGCTCCTTGAAGCTGAAGCTCACCAGCCAGGCGATGCCCATCAGCCCGCCGCTCGCGACCACCGGCACCCAAAGGTTGATCACCTCGGCCATCAGCGTCCCGATGCCCAGCCCGAGGATCGCCCCCGCCGCCTGTACGGCGCGCGCCCGCCCCCACAGCTTCTGGAAGTCGTTCTCCCGCCCCGTGGCGCGCAGCGAGTCGTACATGAAGGCGGAGTCGGCCCCGGAGTAGAGCGTGAACGCCACCGCCCACACCAGGTAGGAGGCCAGCAGAATGCCGAAGTTGGAGGCCAGCCCGAAGACGAGCACCGCGACCGTGTTGATCAGCGCGCCGTAGCTCAGCGAGACCTTGCGCCCCCAGCGGTCCGCGATCGCCCCCGTCGGCACCTCCAGCGCGATCAGCAGGATCCAGAACGGCCCGTCGAACACGCCGATCTGCCACAGTGCAAGCCCCCGCTCGTCCGTCAGGTAGACCGCCCAGATCGGCAGCCACAGCTGGAAGTTCACGAAGAAGAGGAACAGGTAGAAGCGCCACACGTTCGCTCGGAGCGAGCGCGCGTCCTCCGGGGAGACGCTGACGGCGGCGGCGGGCGTCTGCATCGAGCCGCCATCGTACGCGAACGCTCCCGTTCGGCCCCGCACGCGCCCGGCCCGGCGTGCTACCGTGCCCCCAGCCCCGCGCGGAGGTTCCCCATGGCGCGCTTCATCCTCATCGGCCTCATCGAGCCGCCCGCCCCCGAACAGCAGGAACTGTTCGACGAGTGGTACCTCGGCCAGCACATCTACGACACGGCCCTCTGCCCCAACTTCCTCAGCGGCACGGTCTACAAGTTGCGCGGCGGCCACGTCGGCATCGACATCCCCTCCGAGTACGTCTGCATCTACGAGGTCGACGCGGAGAGCTACGAGGAGGCCGAGCGCGTGCTCAATGAGTGGCAGCGCGACCCCAACGCCTGGGAGGGCCGCGCCGAACATAACGAAGCGCTCGCCGGAACCGACGCCCCGCCCTTGCGCGTCAAGGGCTCCGGCTGGTACGAGTTCGAGCGCGCCTACCACACGCGCGGCTGAGGAGAATCCGGCGCGGGAAACGCCCGCCCGCGGGTGGGCTGGGACAGAAGGCGCGCTATTATGGACAATGGACGGGTGATGAACGAAAACCGGAGCCATCGGACGCGCGCACGCTCGCGGAGGGATTCGCGATGAGCCGCCTCACGCGCGCGCTCGGCTTCGGCGATGGCGACGGCGACAAGCGCCAGCGGCCCAGCGCGGACTCGCCCAAGGTGCGCCGCCTGCGCGAGACCATGCGCTGGCGCGGCTACGACCTCAGCGAATACACGGACGAGCAGATCGAGGCCGCCAGCGCCCGCTTCCCCAGCGACATCTCCGAGGACGGCGAGACGACGGAGGACGGGCGCCGCGCGCTCGCCGCCGCCCTCGAACAGGGCGACTTCGCGTCCCCCCCGCCCGCGCCGGAAGCTCCCGCCACGGAGACGCCCGCCGCCGCGCAACCCGCCGGGGAGCCGTCCGCGCCCCGGGCGCAGCGGCAGTCGCGCTCCTCCAGCGCGCCCGCGGCCTCGACCCACCGCGCCGCCCTCGGCATGCCCACGCCCCTGGAGCGGCTCACGCACGTGTTCGGCGTCCACGCCTGGCGCTCCCTCGACGGCGAGGACGGCAAGCGCATGCAGTGCGTCGGCTGCGGCCAGATGCGCAACGATCCGATCCCCTTCCGCGCCCCGCCGCCGCCGCCCCCCCCGCCCCCGCCTCCGCCGCGCGAGGACCCCATCTCCCGCCGCGAGCCGCCCCCCTCCCCGCTCGACGACCTCCCCAACATCGAGGACCGCAACCGCGAGCGCGAGCGTGCGGGGTTGCCCCCGCGGCCCCAGCGCGCGCCGCGCGAGCAGCGCTCCGACTCCGCCTGGAACTTCTTCATGGGCCTGCCCTGGTGGTCGAAGCTGCTCGCCATCTTCATCGCCATCCAGGTCATCCTCTTCATCGTCTCCGCCGTCTCCGGCGGGGGCGGCGGCGGATGACGAGAGGACCGCGCCCGTGATCCGCTACGAGGACATCCACCACATCGCCTTCGTCGCCGCCGACCTCCAGCGCGGCATGGAGGAGGTCGGCGAGGTCTACGGCGTCGAGTGGACCACCCCCCGCCACCTCGAACTGCCCGTCCGCGACGTGCGCGGCGACCGTATGCTCAAGCTCTCCGTCGTCTACTCGCGCCAGGGGCCGCTCTTCCTCGAAGTGCTCCAGGCCGTGCCCGATTCCGTCTGGGCGCTCACGCCCGGCTCCCACCTGCACCACATCGGCGTCCACGTCGACGACGTCAACGCCGAGATCGAGCGGCTCGAAGGCCTCGGGCAGGCGATCGAGGCCGCGGGCGTCGACCCCGACGGCAAGCTCGGCAGCTGGGCCTACCTCCAGAGCCCGCAGGCCCTGCGCGTCGAGATCATGGACGTCAGCGGGCGCGAGGGCACGGCCCAGTGGGCGCGCGGCGAGATCGCCTAGCGCGCGCGTCCCTGCGCTCCTACTGCAGTTGCCGCAGCCGCGGCGAAAGCACCGTCAGCAGCGCCGCGACCCCCACCAGCCCGACGGCCAGCGCCCCCATCGCGATGTCGATGCCCGCGCGCTCGGCCACCACGCCGATGACGAACGCGCCCAGCGCCATCATCCCCGGCTGCAGCATCATCAGCGCCATCACCCGCCCGCGGAACTCGTTCTCGACGTAGTGGTGCAGCAGGATCTGGCTGAACGCCTGCCGCCCCGCCGTGCCGATCCCCACGAACACGATCGCGATGGCCGCGAACCAGAACGCCTGCGAGCCGGAGAGCGCGATCAGCGACACGCCCAGCAGGAGGGCGCTCGCCAGCAGCAGCAGCCCGCGGCGGCGCTCCGGCAGCGAGGCGATGACGAGCGCCCCGAAGAGGGCCCCGCCCCCGCTGATCGCCGTCAGCAGCCCCAGTTCGACCGGCCCGCCGCCGATCACGTCCTTCACGAAGCCCGGCAGGAGCTGGATGTAGGGCATCGCCAGGAAGGCGCTCAGCAGCGTCACCGCCAGCACGATCAGGATCGTCCCGTCCCGCCGCACGTAGGTGAAGCCGTCGCGCAGGTCGCCCAGCCCGCCCTGCGCCGAGCCGGTCGAGGCGGCCTCGCGGCGGGGCAGCATCGCCAGCGTCACCATCGCCGAGAAGTAGAACCCCGCCATCACCAGGTACACCGGCCCCGCGCCGATCACGCCCCCGCCCGCGGCGGCGGTCAGGAACCCCGCTGCCGCCGGGGCCAGCACCCGCATCAGGTTCATCCCCGCCGAGTTGAGCGCGACCGCGTTCATCAGCAGGTCGCGCCCCACCACCTCGGGAATCATCGCCTGCCGCGCGGGCATCATCAGCGCCATCGTGACGCCCTGGATGGCGCCCGCCGCGAACAGGTGCCACAACACGATCGCGTCCGTCAGGATGAGGACCCCGACCACGAGGGCGTTCACCACGGAGACGAACTGCCCCGCCTGCAGCACGACCGTCTTCGGCGCGCGGTCGGCGAGGACGCCCCCGACGACGCCGAGGAAGAGCATCGGCAGCGCGGAGGCGAGCGCGATCCCGCCCAGCGCCGCGAACGAGTCCGTGATCTCGAACACCACGTACCCGCGCATCACGAGCTGGATGTTCATCGCCGCCATCTGCCCCAGCATCGCCAGGTAGAACCAGCGGAAATCGCGCTCCCCGAAGGAGGCGAACGTGGGCAGCGAGGCGAAGCGGGCGGTAACGGGGTTCGAGCGGGTTGCGGCCTCGGCGCGGACCGTGCTCTGCGACTGCGCCAAGGGCCCTCCCGTGCGCGTCCGCGCACACCCTCACGCTAAGGTGAGGGTACTGTGGGGGCAAGCGCGCTCAGCCAGCGCCCGCCGCTCCTGTCGTACGCTCGCCGCCATGGATCGGGAAGAGGAGAAGCCCCCGGGCTGGGACGAAGAAGTCGCCCGCAGCTACGACGAGGCCTACCGCACGTTTCCCCAGACGGACGAGGACATCGCCGCCTGGGAGAGCGTTGAGGTCTGGCTGGACGAGTAGCCCTACGGCTCCACCGTCACCGTCCCCGTCGAGCCGTCGATGGTCACCGTGGCCCCGTCCGGGATGAGCGACGTGATGCCCCGGATCTGGGCGACGGCGGGGATGCCGAACTCGCGCGCGACCGTGGCCGCGTGGCTGAGGATGCCCCCCGTCTCCACCACCACGCCCGCGGCGGGGATGAACAGCGGCGTCCAGGCCGCGTCCGTCACCGGCGCGATCAGGATCTCGCCCGGCTCCAGCATCGCGCTCATCGCCGCCTCCGCGCTCTCGATCACGCGCGCCTTGCCCGAGGCCTGCCCCGGGCTCACGCCCAGCCCCTCGTAGCTCGCCGACGTGACCGCCTCCGCGGCCTCCTTCGGGATGAGCTCGACGGGCCAGTCGAACATGACCGGCAACTCGTGCCGTTCCATTTGGGCGAACTCGTCCTTGCGGCTGGCGACGCTGGCCTTCGCCTCGCCGCCGTCGAGCGCGCCCTCGGCGGCCTGCCGCAACTCCGGCAGCCGCAGGAACCAGACGTCCTCCGCGTCGTCGAGGACGCCCCGCTCCGCCAGCCGCCGCGCCAGTTCCACGACGGGCGGGCGCTGCGTGCGGCAGGCCCGCGCCCAGTTCGCCTTGCTGCTCTCGCGGCCCCGGTTCATCGTCTGCGCGTGGTGCAGCGCGTGCCGGTACTCGTCCAGCACCTCCGCCGGCAGCTTCGACTCGATCTCGCGCTCGACCGTCTCGCGCGCCGCCGCCTGCTTCCGTTCGAGCTCGTGCGGATCGCGCTCGGGCGGGGCGTTCAGGTCCGCCTGGATGCTGCTCAGGACGAAATTCGGCGCCTCGTCCCACGTGCGGTACGACGGATTGGTCTCGTTTTGCCCGCGGAACCCGAGTTCCGCGATGAACGCCGCCCACTCCGCCGCGAACGCCCGCCAGTCGTCGCCCGGCGGATTCGCGAGGTTCGCCACCAGCCCGTCCGCCGTCAGCGACGCGAACTCGGCGGCGAGCGCGGGCCGCGCCGCGATGAAGCGGCTCAGGTCCCAGATCGCCTTCGCCGGCAGCGCGCTCTCCACGTCCGTGAGCCCGCTCGTGATCGTGTTCGCCCACTCCGGCGGATGGTCGGGGATGTGGTCGTCGAGGATCTTCCCCACGACGGACGTGTACTCGCCCCCGCCCACGGAGTTGTAGTAGTGGGCGATGAAGATGCGCCCCGCGAGTTCCGTGCCCTCGGCCAGCGCCTCGAGCAGCTCGGCGTCGCTGGCCGCGCTCCAGTCCCGCGTGCGCGAGGCGCGGTAGGCGTCCTTCGTGATCACGCGGTTCTTGTCCCGCGTGGCCACCGAGTTCTCCCAGCGCTCCGTGATGCGCTCCCGCGCCGCGATGGCGCGCGACTCGTCCGCCGCGGCCTCGCTCGTGAGCTCTTCCTCGCCGCCCTCCAGGAACTGCTTCAGGAAGTCGCTCCCCTCGCCCACCGAGTACATGGACGTGAAGGCCATGTTCAGCCCGTAGTTGATGACGAAGCGGCCCCCGATGAAGGGCAGCGTCGTCGCCACGGGCGGCGTCGGGATGGGCAGCAGGTCGGACGTGCCGAGGTCCTCGGTCACGCCGTAGTTCCAGACGTAGTCCCACTCCCGCCAGATGTCGGCGGAAAGCGGCTTCGTCACGCCCGGCAGCACCTCCGCCGCGTTCGCGGTCGTGTAGGCGCCATGCTCGGGGTCGTGCTCGCTGTCCCAGCTGCAGTGAAGCTCCTCGCTCATCGTCGTGTCCCTCCTGCGACCTCGTGGCCGCTAGTACGCGGCGGTGCCGCCGTCCACCGACCAGAGCGCGCCCGTGATGCCCGCCCCCACGTCGGACGCGAGCAGCACGGCCACCGCCCCGACTTCCTCGACGGTGTTCATGCGCTTGATCGAGGACTCGCTGGAGAACTGCTCGACCATCTCGTCGTAGGTCAGCCCCATCGAGGCGGCCGCCGCGGCCCCGCTCTCGCGCACGATGTCCGTCTCGATCAGCCCCGGGCAGATCGCGTTGATCGTCACGCCCGTCGTGCCCACTTCCTGCGCCGCGCTCTTCGTGAGCCCGTTGATCGCGTGCTTCGAGGCCACATAGGCGGCGATGCCCGGCTTGCCGTGCTTCCCCTCCAGCGAGGAGATGTTGATGATGCGCCCCCACTCCTGCGGGACCATGTGCTTCAGCGCGTGCTTGATCCCCCAGAACGTGGCCGAGAGGTTCCACTGGATCGTGTGGTCCCACGCCTCATTCTCCATCTCCGCCACCGGCGCGAAGCCCGAGCTCCCGCCCGCGTTGTTCACGAGGATGTCGATCTTCCCGTAGCGCTCAACCGCGCCCTCGACGAGCCCGCTCAGCGTCGCCTCCTGGGTCACGTCGCCGGCGATGAAGTGAGCGCGGTCGCCCGCCCCCAGTTCCGCCAGCGCGCGCGCGCCCTTCTCCTCGCTGCGCCCGTTCATGACGACGCTCGCGCCCTCGGCGAGAAACGCCTCCGTGATGCCCCGTCCGATGCCCCGGGTGCCCCCCGTGACCGCGGCGACCTTGCCTTCCAGCTTCATCACACCCTCCTGGGATTCCATGCTGCGTGCGCCCAACGGCGTATCGCCGCCAAGCCGACGGGGAACTTTAACGAGGGAAGGCGCGCAAGCGCCAGCGGGCGGGCGGGACGGGGTAATTCGTCCGCTTGCCTGCTACGGTTGCGCCCATGACCAGCGTCATCGGGTGGAAGGCGCTCATCGCGGCGGTCGCCGTCGCGACCATCGCCGCCTGCGGAGGCGCCTCCCCCGCGTCCACGCCAACGGCGGCGCCGACCGCCACTGCAACCGCCGCTGCCACGCCCACGCCTATCGCGACGCCCGTCGCCACACCTGCGGAGACTCCCACGCTCGCGCCGGAACCAACTCCGACCGCCGTCGCCACCGCAACACCAACGCCGACAGCCACGCCCACACCGGAGCCGACTCCGACTGCTACGGCCACCCCAACGCCCGCCGCCAGCGAACCCCCATCCACCCGCCCCACGCTTCCCCCAACGCCCGTGTTCGAGACGCCGCCCGGCGTCTACACCGACATCACCGTCGGCTCCGAGCACGCCTGCGCGCTCACCGAAGACGGCGAAGCCGTCTGCTGGAACATCGCGAGTGGTGACATCCTGTCCGCGAGCGAAGCCCAACAGCCTGCGATCGGTGAAGACCCGGGGCGTTACACGGTAATCGTCGATGACTGTGGGCTGACCGAGGAAGGCGAAATCGAGTGCTGGGGCGATTGGCCGGTCCAGTGGCCTGATCCTCCAGCAGAACCCCTTGTTGCGATTGGCGGTGCGAGGGAGATCTCGGGCATCGGCGGCGTGCATTACCGCCGCTGCGCGCTGACGGCTACCGGTGACATCGTCTGCTGGGGCTCGGACACCCTGTCCCGGCAAGCCTGGAGTTCAAGAAAGTCGGGCGATTACGTGGCGCTTGCGGGGCTTGATGACTGTGGTTTGACGAGTGATGGGCGCTGGGACTGCCTGCCGCAAGGAACGACGACCGATGAACGCTACGTGGCAATCAGCACTACCGGCAGGCAGAACTGCGCCATCACCGAGGGGGGCAAGGCCGTCTGCGCTCCCGTGGTCAGAGACTGGGAAGGCGATGTGGCGAAGATGGTCCCTCCCGACCCCGCTCCTGACCGCTATGTCGCCATCAGTGTCGGAGAGAGCCCCGCTTGGGAGAGTGGGGTGGATCTCATTTACGCCTGCGCGCTCACCGACTCTGGTCGCGCCGTGTGCTGGTCCAATGAACCGAACAGGATCCCGCAACCTGATCCCGCAACCGGCCCCTTTGTCGCTGTGAGCGATGGTCTCGGCCACACCTGTGCTCTTACCGATGTGGGCGAGGCTGTCTGCTGGGGCTGGAACAACTTCGGTCAAGCGGAAGCTCCGTCCGGCCGTTACGTCGCTATTAGCGCCGGATACATGGCCACCTGTGCCGTCACCGATGCCGGCGCCCCTGTCTGTTGGGGCGGCCATTGGCCACTTGAGCCTTCGGAAGGGAACTACGTGGACATCAGCACGGGCTCATCCGGCGCATGTGCTCTCACGGTACTGGGAGAAGCCGTTTGCTGGGGCTGGATGGATTCGGTGCCGCTGGCGGTAGCCCCGCCTGGTCCGTTTGTGACGATCAGCCTGAGCTGGACAGGTCATGCCTGTGCCCGTACTGAAGCAGGGGAAGTTGCCTGCTGGGGCTATGACCCGGAGGGTGCGACAGATATCCCTTCGGGCCGTTATGAAGCCATCAGCGTGAACGACTACTCCACCTGCACGATTTCTGACACCGGCGAGGCCGCCTGCTGGGGCGGAAAACGGTATGGCTGGCCGGAAGATCCTCCCCCCGGTACCTATGTGGCGATCAGCGCGGGGTACCGCCATGCCTGTGTGCTTACGGAGTCCGGCGAAGCAGCCTGCTGGGGTTCCCTTTGGGTCAAGCGGGATCAGGAGGACCTTGGGGCAGCCGCTCCGCCCCCCGGGGTCTACACGGCCCTAAGCTCCAGCGTCTACCGTGCCTGTGGCCTCACAGCCGACGGCGAAGTCGCCTGTTGGGGCGACACCGGGTACCAACAGTGGCCGTGGTTCAGCCCCTACGGTTACGAGGGCCCGTAGCTACCCCCGCCCACGCGCCCACCCCACCGCCGTCCCCGCCCCCACCGACAGCGCCCCCGCGAGCGCGTTGAAGAGGATGTCCCACGGGTCGAAGACGCGGGCGGGGATGGCCAGCTGGAGGCACTCGTCGAGGAGGCCCAGCGCCGCCGTCGCCAGGATGGCAAGGGCCGGCGGCGCGAGGGGGACGCGGCGGCCGTGGCGGGCGCGCTCCGACAGCGCCGCGTGCAGGAAGACCGCGAGCACGCCGTACTCGATCAGGTGCGAGCGCTCCTCCAGCGTCAGCCGCATGAACAGCAGCAGGTAGACCGCCGCGATCCCGATGATGACCGCGATCTCCGCCCCGCGCGGGCGCGCCCGCGCCCCGTGCGCGAGCACCGTCGCCGCGACGAGGGCCATGCCGAGCAGGAACAGGCCGACGTCGAGGCCGCGTTCGCCCAGCGCCTCCGCCAGCGTCCCCGTCAGCCCGAGCGTCGAGGCGATCGCGGCGGTGACGGCCAGCGCGCACAGCCAGAGGCGTCGCTCGCGCGCGGAGGCGAAGCGGGTCACGCAGGCGTCCTAGGC
Source organism: Tepidiformaceae bacterium (assembly GCA_963664025.2). Taxonomy (GTDB): domain Bacteria; phylum Chloroflexota; class Dehalococcoidia; order Tepidiformales; family Tepidiformaceae; genus UBA2991. The sequence goes on from OY760861.2 coordinate 1,629,172, forward strand.
GGGAGCGTCGCCCGTGAGCGCGTCCAGCTTCCCGACGAGTTCGCCCACCTGGCTGAGATGCGCGGCGATGGTTTCGCGGGTGAGCCAGCCCTCGCAGAAGTTCGTGTGGAGAGCGCCCGCGAGGCCGAATCCGATGCGGAGACCCTCGTCGCCGCTCTCCTCGGCCAGCCGGTCGATCGTCACGTACAGGTCGCGGTGGCCGTTGTGAGGCCAGCCGCGGCTCTCGGCGGTGGCCTTGACCATGCGCGCGGCGGCGCCCCAGCCCTTCTCCGACGCCTGCAGCAGATCGTCGCCCGCGAGGTACGCGCGCGCCTCCGCCAGGAACGTGTGGGCCGTGTCGGTGTGCTCTTCCGTCCGTGTGACCATGCGGACAGTGTAGCGCGTCCGCGCGCCTTGCCTCCCTCGGCCCCCGTCGGTACCGTTAGCCGCAGCAGGGCGCGTTGACGCCTCAGCGCAGCCGCGCCCGCTTCCGGGAGGCGCGACGTGCACGATCTGGTCATCCGCAACGGCACCATTGTCGACGGGACGGGGGACGCCCCCTACCAGGGCGACATCGCCATCGACGGCGGCAGGATCGCCGCCATCGGGCGCATCGAGGCCGAGGGCCGCGAGACGGTCGACGCCACGGGGCTGCTCGTCACCCCCGGCTTCGTCGACATCCACACCCACTTCGACGGCCAGATCACGTGGGACCCGCTGCTCACGCCCTCCTGCTGGCACGGCGTCACCACCGTCGTCATGGGGAACTGCGGCGTCGGCTTCGCGCCCGCCGCGCCCAACCGCCACGAGTGGCTCATCGGCCTCATGGAGGGCGTCGAGGACATCCCCGGCACCGCCCTCTCCGCCGGGATGCAGTGGAACTGGGAGACCTTCCCCGAGTACCTCGACTACCTCGACACGCTGCCCAAGGCGCTCGACGTGGGCACGCAAGTGCCGCACGGCGCCGTCCGCGCCTACGTCATGGGCGAGCGCGGGGCCATGAACGAGCCCGCCAACCCCGAGGACATCCTCGAGATGAAGAAGCTCGTGCGTGAGGGCATCGAGGCGGGCGCGCTCGGCGTCTCCACCTCCCGCACCATCGTCCACCGCGCCATCGACGGCGTGAACGTGCCCGGCACCTTCGCCGAGGAAGACGAGATGCTGGCCTTCGGCGAGGCCCTCGCCGAGGCGGGCACGGGCGTCTTCGAACTCGCCCCCGCGGGCGTCACCGGCGACGACATGAACCTCCCCGACCGCGAGGTCGCCTGGATGCGGCGCGTCTCCGCCGCCACCGGCCGCCCCATCACCTTCGCCCTCGTCCAGCTCGACGTCGAGCCGGACCACTGGAAGCGCATGTTCGACCTCTCCGAGGAGGCCGTCGCCGAGGGCGCGGACCTCTACCCGCAGGTCACGGCGCGCGCCCCGGGCGTCATCCTCGGCCTCCAGACGAACCACCCCTGGGTGAATGCCGCGACCTTCCAGGCGATCAGCGGCCACTACACGCTCGGCGAGGGCGACGCCCACCACCTCCGCCGCACCCCCATCGAGGAGATCGCGGCGGAGATGGGCAAGCCGGAAGTGAAGGCGAAGCTCATGGAGGAACTGGGCGAGACCCGCCAGGACATCGCCTTCATCGACCTCGCCCGCGTCTTCCCCCTGCAGGAGCCGCTCGACTACGAGCCCGCCGAGGAGGACAGCGTCGCCGCCATCGCCGCGCGCGAGGGCCGCGACCCCTACGACCTCCTCTACGACCTGATGCTGGAGGACGAGGGCAAGCGCATGTTCTTCGCGCCCACCCTCAACTACACCGAGTTCGACTACGAGGTCGTGCGCAAGATGCTCACGCACCCGCGCGCCGCCCTCGGGCTCGACGACGCGGGCGCCCACTGCGGCGTCATCTGCGACGCGAGCATGCCCACCTTCATGCTCACCCACTGGGCGCGCGACCGCTCCCGCGGCGAGGGCCTGCCCCTCGAGTTCGTGGTGAAGAAGATGACGAGCGACACCGCCCGCCTCTACGGCCTCAACGACCGCGGCGTCCTGCGCCCGGGCCTGAAGGGCGACGTGAACGTCATCGACCTGGAGCGCCTCCAGCTGCGCGCCCCCGAGCTCGCCCACGACCTCCCCGCCGACGGCCGCCGCCTCATCCAGAAGTCGAAGGGCATCGTCGCCACCATCGTCAGCGGCGAGGTCATCATGCGCGACGGCGAGGACACCGGCGCCCGCCCCGGCAAGCTCGTCCGCGGCGAACAGCAGCCCGCCGCCAGCGTGGCCTAGCGCGCGGGGGTCACTCGCGCGCGTCAATTCGCGCGAGGTTTCCCGGCCAGTCGAGGATGAGCGAATCGGCGGTCACCAGTTGGTGGCCACCGAGGGCGGTGGCGACGATCATCCGGTCTGCGGGGTCGCCGTGCATGTTTCCCAGCAGGCCCGCCCGGGCCGCGATGGCGCCGTCGATCGGGATCTCGATGAGCCCCTGCTCCAGCAGGCTCTGACGCCAGGCGTCCAGGGCGAGGTCGAAGCCTAGCCGCCCCTTCTGGATGTGCATGCCGGCTTCCCAGAAGGAAACGGCGGACATCGCGACGTTGCCGGCCTGCAAGGCGCGATCAAGCAGGCTGCGGGCGCGCCTGCCCAATCTCCGGTCGCCCCGCTCCTGCCAGAGGAGGACGTGTGTGTCGAGAAGGATCACGAGATCGGCTCGTCGCCGGACTGCGTATACCACTCCTCCGGCATGGGCGAGACGATGTCGCCGAGAATGCGGATCCTGTCGCGATTGCGGCCGAACCACGGCTCCGGTTTGGCCTCGCAGGGCAAGAGCTTCGCCACGGGCTTGCCCCGCTTCGTGATGATGATCTCGCCGCCGCCCTCCGAAACCTCGTCCATGAGCTTCAGGCACCTCGCCTTGAACTCGGACGCCTTCATGGTTCTGGAGCCGCTGCTGGTCGTGCTGTCCGCTGCCATGTCGCGCTCCCGTGATGTGCGTACCGGCAGGGTACAGGGTCGCGGCCACAAGTAGCGAGCGACGCGCCATCGTTCGCAACGGGGACTGGCCGGAACACGCATCCCCCAATCGCGCCCTTCGCGGTATGCTTAAGGGCGCGCCGCGCAGCCGCGCCCGCCCATGCGGCGGCGCGCCGCCACTCCACGCACGGGAGAGCCGGATGACCGAGACGATGTACAAGGACATGATCGAGGCAGTCGCCGAGTGCCCGGTGAACCTTGAGGAGATCGACCTCTTCAAGCCCGGCCAGCAGGAGCACTGGTTCGATTCCTACAAGATCCTGCACGAGGAAGCGCCCGTCCTGCGCATCCCCGGCGAGGGCACGATGCCCGGCTCCGATGGCTTCGTCATCACCAAGTACGAAGACATCGCGATGATCATCCGCGACCCCTACACCTTCCCCCAGCCCTCCTACGGCGGGGCCGGGCTGGAGGTGAAGGAGGAGGACGACCACTCCGTCCTCCTCGACGCGATGGCGCGCAACACCCTCCGCCCCAACATGGAGCTGCACAAGCAGCACCGCATCCAGCTCACCGACCCCTGGGTCGGCGCGACCGGCGCGCCCCGCCACCGCCCCATGGTCACCCGCTTCGTCGATGAGCTCATCGACGAGTGGATCGACCGCGAACCCGCCGAGATCGACTTCGTCGAGGAGTTCGCCGCCCCCCTCCCGCAGATGGTGATGACCACCATCCTCGGCTTCCCCTTCAAGGACATGCCCCAACTCCGCATCTGGGGGCAGGCGCAGGTCCGCCGCTTCGTCTACGGCAAGGGCCACCGCAACCTCATGAGCGACGAGGAGGAGGCGGACAACGCCCGCGACCTCGGCGACTTCATGCAGTACGTCCAGAGCCACGTCACGAAGAAGCGCCAGGACCCGCAGGACGACATGACGTCCTTCCTCACGCAGGTCGAGTACATGGGCCGCAAGCTCACCGACTCCGAGGTCGTCGGCGTCGTCTTCGGCATGCACATCGGCGGGCTGGAGACGACCCAGTACGCCATCGCCGCCGAGGCCGAACTCCTCGGTCGCGATCCCGAGCTCTGGAACACCATCAAGGCCGACCGCTCCCGGATCCGCTTCTTCGTCGAGGAGGGCATGCGCATCCAGGCCCCCACCCAGGGCCTCTCCACCCGCATGACCGCCCGCGACGTGGAACTGCGCGGCGTCACTATCCCGAAGGGCTCCATCCTCCACCTGCGCTACGGCGCCGCCAACCACGACCCCGAGGAGTTCCCCTGCCCCGCCGACGTCGACCTCGCGCGCCCGAACACGGGCCGCCACATGACGTTCTCGCAGGGCATCCGCGTCTGCCCCGGGGCGGGCATCTCCCGCCTTGAGCAGAACATCGCCTGGGAGCGCCTCTTCGAGCGGCTGGACGGCATCTCCTTCACGCCCGGCAAGAACGACTTCCGCCACCAGCCCGGCATCATGCTGGGCCTGTGGGATCTCCATCTCAACTTCGAGAAGGCGAAGTAGCGCGCGGAGGCGAGACGTGGCCGAACCGGATTCCGTGAAGGAGCTTGCGCGTCTCGCCCGCGAGGCCGCCCGCATGCGCTGGGGGCCGGAGGACACCGGCTCCGCCCCCACCCTGCCCGGCCAGGAGAAGCGCGACGACGAGCCGGACCCCGCGCGCATGTCCGGCGACCAGGAGCGCGCCGTCCTCAAGGCCCTCGACCCCTTCTGGACGCGCGGCATCGTCAAGCCCGAGGACGGCGCGGAGTAAGCCGCGGGCGGCTTGCGCGTCCGGGCCAATCGGCGATACTGGCTACACCCCCCCAGCCGCTTCTGGTGGCTGGGTGCGAAGCCCGCTTCGGCGGGCTTCTGCGTGTCTACCACCCTTCCGGTTTGTGAATCTCGCCGTCTACAACCGTTGCCACGAAGGGCGGAGCCTACACCCTTGCGCCCATCCGCTCTCCCCGCTCACGCCCACTCCAGCGCCAGTTCCTCCCCGAAGAAGGCGGCGAGCCGCCCCGCCTCCGCCTCCGCCGCCTCCCGCACCGCCCCGGAGAGCGCCCCGAACGCCTCGATGCGCACGCGCAGCCGCCCGCCCGCGCGCTCGTGCGACCACACGCCCTCGATGCGCCCGTCGGCGAGCAGCACCGGCGAGATCCAGCCCTGCGGACGGTGCACGCGCGCCTTGTGCTCCGGCGCGAGGATGGCCGGCACGTCCCGCGCCGAGGCGATGACGTACGGGTCGAAGGCGGGCGCCAGGCGCACGGCCCCCGATGGCGTCGCGCCCGCCATCGCCCCGGCCTGCGCGGCCAGCGCCCAGTGCGGCTCCCCCTCGACCTCGACCTCCACCGCTTCCTCCCCCAGCGCCCGCAGGTAGCGCGTCGCCTGCGCGGGGCGGCGCGGACCCCACCAGCGCGAGTATTCCGCCGCCGTTGCCGGTCCGTAGACGCCCAGGTAGCGGCGCGTGACCTCCGCGAGCGCCTCCTCCGGCGCGGGCCCGCCGCTCGCGCCCAGCCACGCCGAGGGGCTCACGAACGTCACGTTCCGCCCGCGGCTCGGCCCGAAGCAGAGGCTCCCCCGGAAGGAGGCGGGCTTGAGGTACGCGCCCCAGCTGTCCCGCAGCTGCTCCCCCAGCGCGGGCGACCCCGCCGCCACGGCCACCGCCTCCGCCAGTTCGTCCCGCGTCAGCCCCTCGCCGCCGAGCACGCCGCGCACCGTGTCGAGCAGCAGGTCCAGCTCCTCGCGCTCGATCCCGAAGCCGCGCAGCCACGCCCCCTTCAGGTAGTGGTCGTAGGTGTCGAGGGCCGCCTGCCAGAGGCCGTATTCGCCCGCCGGCAGCAGGTGGAGCGTGCCCCGCATCGCCCACGTCTTCACCAGCGAGCGGCGCTCCCACAACTCCGCGTCGAGGTCGCCGGGCCGGAGCCCGTCGATGCGCGCCCACGCCGCCAGTTCCGCCGCCGGAAGCATCTGCGCGTGCAACCCGCCGATCGCCCCGACGACCGCCCCCAGCTCCTCCCGCGGGCGGCGTTCGGTCAGGAACTGCCGCTCCATGCGCCAGGCGAGCGCGTTCGCCCAGTTCATCCGCGCGCGTTCGGCCATCAGCCCCCTCCGAAGCGCGCCGGGTCGAACGGCGTCAGGTCGATCTCGCCGCCCCGGCCCTCCGCGATCAACTCCGCCAGCGCCTCGCCCGTGGCGAGCGAGAGGATGAGGCCCTTGCGCCCGTGCCCCGTCGCCACGTACGCCCCCCGCCGCCCCGGGGCCGCCCCGATGAGCGGCAGCCCGTCGCCCGAGAGGGGGCGCAGGCAGGCCGTCTGGTTCACCACGCGCATCGCCCCCAGCCGCGACGTGTACCGCGCGAGCGTCGCGACGATGTGGCCGCGCGCCGCCTCCGTCGGCTCCTCGTCGAATCCCGCCTCCTCCTCCGTCGTGCCCGCGTACACCAGCCCCGTGGGCCGCGTCACGACGTAGTGGCCGTCCGCGTCGGAGAACCCGCCCGGCGGCGGCTCCGTCTCGGGTTCGAGGTGCAGGATTTGGCCCTTCAGCGGGCGCACGGGCACGGGCAGGTCGAGCCACGCCGCCGCCCGCAGCGACCACGGCCCCAGCGCGATCACCGTCGCCTCCGCCGTCACGACGCCGTCCTCCAGCTCGACGCCATCGACATAATCCTCGCCGCCGACGAGCCCCCGCGCGCGCCCCATCCGCAGCGACGCGCCCATGCTCTGCGCGCTCTCCAGCAGCCGCTTCGTGAACGCCGCCGGGTCGATCTGCGCCGCCGGCTGCGCGAGCCCGCCCGCGACCGGCCGGTCGAGCCAGGGGAAGCGCCCCGCGATCACCTCCCCCGCGACCGGCTCCGCGCTCAGCTGCGCCGCGCGCGCTTCGAGGCTGGCCAGTTCCGCCTCGTCGCGCGCCACCAGGCACGTCTCGTAGCGCCGGTAGCCGTACGTTCCGGCCCCGTCGAGCAGGTCCGCCAGCGTCCCGTGGAGGGCCACGCTGCGCGCGAGCAGCGGCGCGAGCGCGTCCCGGTCGCCGTCGTCGTGGGGCAGCCCCGGCGAGAGCAGCCCCGCCGCCTTCCCGCTCGCCCCCCGCGCCACCTCCGCCCCCTCGATGACGAGCGCCTCCACGCCCCGCTGCGCGAGGAAGAAGGCGAGCGCCGCCCCAATCACGCCCCCGCCCACGATCGCCACGTCCACGCGCTGCTCCGCCATGCGCGGAGTGTGGCACGGATGGCTCGCTTCTGCCCGCATGGTTGATCGCCGGATGAGCCTTAGCTAGACTTAGCCCTGCCTACTAAGGAGAGAACGCGATGCAGGTGAACATGCACGAGGCGAAGTCGCAGCTCTCGAAACTCGGGGAGCGTGTCTGGAATGGCGAAGAGGTCATCATCGCCAAGGCCGGCGTGCCCTACCTGGTGCTCTCGCCCTACCGGGCGCGCCCGCGCCGCTTCGGCCTGCGCAAGGGCCAGGTCGAGATTCCGCCGGACTTCAACGAAACGCCGGAAGACATCATCGCCGAATTCGAGGGCGACTAGGTGCCGAACCTGCTCCTCGATACGCATGTCCTGCTCTGGTGGATCGATGGCGATGCCGCGCTTGGGCCGTTGGCGCGGGAAGCCATCGACGACCGGCAAAGCCGCGTGTACGTGAGTCCGATCTCGCTCTGGGAAGTCGCGATCAAGCGGGCGCGCACGCCGCTGAAGGCGCCCGAGGACATGGCCGCGGCGGTGGATGAGGCGGGATTCGTCCAGCTGCCCGTCACCTTCGTCCACGCTGAGCAGACGGCCATGCTGCCCTCGATTCACCGCGACCCCTTCGACCGGATGCTCATCGCCCAGGCGCAGGTGGAGGGCCTGCTCCTCGTGACGGCGGACCGCAAGATCCATCGCTACAACGTGGAGACCCTGGCCGCCGATCGCTGATCGTCCCCCCCCCAACTCCCGCCCGCGCTATCCTTGACGCGACGGGAGCACGCGCATGAACGACGTGGCGACGCGCGATTGCACGCAGGGGCGGGCCTCCCTCGCGCAGGCCGCGGACGAGTTCGCGCAGCAGGACTACCGGCAGGCGTCGGAGAAGGGCTGGGGCGCCGCCGCCCAGGTCGTCAAGGCCGTCGCCGAGGAGCGCGGCTGGGACCACGGCCGCCACGGACAACTCTTCCGCGTCGTGCGCCTGCTCGCCGAGGAGACGGGGCAGGAGGAGTTGCGCGCCCAGTTCGCCGTCGCCGGGGAGCTGCACGCCAACTTCTACGAAGGCTTCCTCGACCCGGAGGACGTGGACTTCTACCTCCAGCGCGTCACCCGCTTCGTGGACCGCGTCGAGCGCCTGCTCGCGAACGGGGCCTAGGCGCGCGGGCTACGCGGACTGCGCGAGTGCGCTCTCCGAGACCGTCCCCCACCTCATCGGCGCCTTGCCGCTGCTGCGGGGCTTTCGCCCGCCGACGCGGAACTCGATCCCGGCATCCTTCATGAAGCGCGCGAGCGCACGGCGCCCCTTCGTCTTCTCCTGCCGGACCATCTTGACGTGAAACTCGCTGGTCAGGGTCTCCGCCTCCTCCTGCGTATCCCCGTAGGTGAAGACGCCAGTGTCCAGGGACTCCGTGGCCCAATGGTCGCCCCGGTCGTGACTGCGAACGTTGAGTGTGAAGTGGACCGTGTCCGTCACAGGCTGCGGCATGATGTTCTCTCCTGACTGCTTGCCAACGTAGCGGAGCATGTGCCATCGCGCAATCGTTGTGCGTCAGGTGCCCAACTACGAAGCCGAGGCCTGGCCGCAACGCCCCTCGAAGGCGTCGATGATCTCCTGCGGCGTCTCGTCGAAGTCGGGCGCGATCCAGACCTTGCCCTTCCACTGCCCGATCGTGCGTCTGCCCGGGCGGGCCGGAGAGGAGAGCTGCGCCTTCGCCTCGCCCATGTTCACCTGCATCGCCCGCTCCTTCCGTGGCTGTTCGAGGGTAGCACCCACCCCCCCACGCGCGCGCGACGGGAGCCGGGGCGCGTTGCCCCGGCTCCCTCGTGTGCGACGTCGCCGGCGGGACGCTCCCCGCGACTACTGCAGGTCGACCGTCACGGGCGTGATCTCGCTCCGGTTCCAGTTGCCCGAGTCGCTGACTTGGGACATGTCGAGGGGCCAGCCGCGGTGCGTGATCCAACTGCCGCCTGGCGCCTTCGTACTGATGGCGAGCACCTGATCGGAGATTCTGCGCCACACGGCTACCTCGATCGTCGTCGTTGAGCCGTCCGAAAGTGTGATCTCAAGGGCCGTGATTTCGCTTCGGTTCCAGTTGCCCGAGTCGCTGACTTGGGACATGTCGAGGGGCCAGCCGCGGTGCGTGATCCAACTGCCGCCTGGCACGAGCGTGCTGATGGCGAGCACCTGGTCGGAGATTCTGCGCCACACGGCCACCTGGATGGTCACCGAGGGGGGCGCGTCACTGAGCGTCAGGTTGAGCGTGACCTTCGCCTTCGTGCCGTCGAAGGTTCCCCTCTGGTCGGCCCACTTGCCGTCGATTCGGAAGCGCACCGTGTCGCCGTCGGTCCCGCAGCCCGCGGTCTGCGAACTCTTGGCGACGCGCACCCAGTAATGCGTCTTGCCGTCGGACCTTGTGAGCGTGGCCGACGTGCTCTCGGTGCAGTCCGTGCCGTCGATGTAGGCCCTCACGTCAAGGCCGGTCGCGGCCTCGCCGCCGTCGACCGTGCCGGTGAAGACCAGGGGGGGCTGGGGCTGGGCGGACACGCCCCCGATGGCGGACAGGGCCAGCGCCGTCGCCAGCGCCGTGATGATCCAGAGCTTCAGTCGGTTCATGGGGATTCGCTCCTCTACCCGCTGGTGATCATCCGCGAGCGCGCATGATCAATTACGCAGAGTATGCCACAGATTACCCCAACACGGCGACGTCAACCGCCATCGCCGCGAAAATCGCCGCCAGGTACGCCAGCGAGTAGGTGTAGAGCCGCATCGAGGGCGTCCGCTGCGGCCAGCGCCAGAGCGCGAACGCGATCGCGATGAACCCCAGCCCCGCCGCTCCCGCCGCCGCGCCGTAGAGCCAGCCCACCGCGCCCGTCAGCAAGAGCGCCAGCGTGGCGGGCACGAGGACGAGCGAGTAGGCGAGGATCTGGCGGCGCGTCTCCGCCTCGCCCGCCTCCACGGGCAGCATGGGCACGCCCGCCTCGCGGTAATCCGGGGCGAGGCGCAGGGCCAGCGCCCAGAAGTGCGGCGGCGTCCACAGGAAGATGATGGCGAACATGATCAGCGGCTCCCACGCCAGCCCGCCCGTCACCGCCGCCCAGCCCACCATCGGCGGGAAGGCCCCCGCCGCGCCCCCGATGACGATGTTCTGGGGGGAGCGCCGCTTCAGCCACACCGTGTACACGAACACGTAGAAGAGGAAGGCCGCGCCCGCCAGCGCTGCCGCCGCCGGGTTCACCGCCGCCCAGAGGAAGGCGAACGCGCCCGCCCCCAGCCCGGCCCCGAAGAGGAGCGCGTGCAGCGGCGCGATCTCGCCCCGCACGAGCGGGCGCGACTGCGTGCGCCGCATGAGCGCGTCGATGTCGCGGTCGTACCAGCAGTTGACGGCGTTCGCGCCCGCCGCCGAGGCCGCCCCGCCCGCCAGCGTCGCCAGCACGAGCGCCGTCGCGGGCCAGCCGCCCTCCGCCACCACCATCGCCGGCACCGTCGTCGCCAGCAGCAGCAGGATGATGCGCGGCTTCGTGATGGCGACGTAGCTGCGGAGCGTCGCGGAGAAGCGGCCCGATTCGCGCAGGGCCAGCGCCAGCGCCGTCACGCGGGCGCCTCCGCCCGCGGCAGGGCGACGCGTCCGCGCGGCGCCGCCTGCGCGGAGAACCCGAGAAGCGCGGCCGCCGACAGGGTGAGCCACAGCAGGGAGGCTAGCACGGTATGCGTTACGGTGAGCGCGTCGGGGAACGTGTACCACACGTTGAGCGCCCCCACCGCCACCTGCGCCGCGTAAATCACGGCCACCGCGACCGCCGCGAGCGCGCCCCAGCGCAGCGCCGCGCGCTCGCGCCAGGCGGCCAGCGCCAGCCACCCCAGCGGGATCGCGAGCAGGGCCGCGAGGTAGCGGTGCGTCATGTGCGTGATCTGCTGGTCGTCCGCATCGGGGAACACGCCGCCGCTGCAGAGGGGCCAGCCCTCGCAGGCGGTCGAGCCCCCGCTCTCGCCGAGGTAGCCGCCCATCCACACGACCGCCGCGAACAGCACGAGCGCCGCCGCCGCCCGCTGCCCCACGCGCAGCGCCGCCGCGCGCTCCGCCGGGGCCGGTCCGTCCCGCAGCGCGTTCGCCATGCCCAGCGCGGTCGCGGCCATCACCGTCAGGATCGCCATCGCCAGCAGCAGGTGCGTCGCCACGATCTCGGGGGGCAGCTCCTCCCACACGGTCAGCGCCCCCAGCCCGCCCTGGATGCCCACCAGCGGGACCGCCGCCAGCGCCGGCCACAGCGCCGCCGCCGTCCCGCGATAGCGCCGCCACGCGAACACCGCCGTCGCCACCACGAGCACGCCGACGATGGCGGCGGCGATGCGGTGCGTGAACTCGATGACCGCCGTCTGTTCCGCGGGCGGCACGACGCCGCCGTGGCAGAGCGGCCAGTCCGGGCACCCCAGCCCCGACCCCGTCGCCCGCACGTACACCCCGACCCCAATCAGGATCAGCGTAGCGGCCACGGTGACGAAAGCGAGGTTGCGGGTAGCGCTCATCAGCTCGAAAGGCCAGCGTACGGCGCAAGCCCCGCAGGCGCCAGAATCGACGGGCGTGGGGGGAGGGGGCTAGTTGTTCTCCAGCCAGTCCCAGAATCGGCGCGGGCCGCGCCCGCCGTACGAGCCGTTCAGGCTGAAAACGATGCCGTCGAACTGGCTGTCCTCTTCCTCGATCCCCAGGGCGTCCATGATGGCGCTGACAGTGGTGTCGGCGGAGATGATGAACACGTCATCGGTAAGCCGCGTAGTCTTCTCGTACCGGGCGCTGATCGCCTCCTCGGCGGAAGGCGCTTCGTCCGTCAACACGACCGCGAACCTGGCCATCACTGCCTCCTCCCGACAGTCTACCCTGTCGCCCCGTCCCGCCGGATTCCGGTAGGCTCGCCCCATGCCCGACGCCCCCGACACCGCCGCCGACATCGACGCCGTCGCAGCGTGGCTGCGCGAGGCGCGTTCCGTGGCCGTCCTCACGGGCGCGGGCATCTCGACCGAGTCCGGCATCCCCGACTTCCGCGGCCCCGAGGGCGTCTGGACGAAGAACCCCGGGGCCGAGCGCACCGCCACCATCCAGCACTACGTCGCCAACCGCGACCACCGCGTGCGCAGCTGGGCCGGGCGCGCCGGCGGCCCCATGCACACCGCCGAGCCGAACGCGGGCCACGAGGCCCTCACCGCCCTCGAGGCGAAGGGCGCGCTCGATACGCTCGTCACCCAGAACATCGACGGCCTCCACCACGCCGCCGGCCTTCCCCCCGCGCGCATCATCGAGATCCACGGGACCGTGCGCGACTACGCCTGCCTCGGCTGCGGCGATCGCGGCCCCATCGAGGTCGTGCTCGAACGCGTGCGCGGCGGCGACGCGGACCCGCACTGCGAACGCTGCGGCGGCCTCCTCAAGTCGGCTACCATCTCCTTCGGGCAGGCGCTCATCGCCGCCGACCTCGAACGCGCGCAGCTGGCCGCCGCCGCCAGCGACCTCTTCCTCGCCATCGGCACGTCCCTGACCGTCTACCCCGTGGCCGCGCTGCCCGAGATCGCGCTCCAGGCGGGCGCGCGCCTCGTCATCCTGAACGCGCAGGAGACGCCCTGCGACCCGTACGCCGCCGCCATCCTGCGCGGGGCCATCGGCGAGACGCTGCCCGCCATCGTCGAGCGCGTCTAGCCCTGGCCTCTAGCGGCCCGAATCGGGCGCCTCGCGCCGCTCGCCCCAGCGGTCCCAGTGCACCACCTCGCCCAGCGGCCTCCGCCGCGCCTGCGAGAAGCTCCCCCGCTCCAGGTAGCCGAGCGGGATCAGGCACATCACGAAGGCGTTGTCCGGCAGCCCCAGCAGCTCGTTGAAGACCGGCGTTTCGTCCAGCGTCCACGTCAGCACGCTGCCGACGTCGAACGCCCGCGCCGCCAGCATCAGGTTCTGCGCCGCGCCGTAGATCGAGCCGCCCAGCCCCGCCCCCGCCCGCCGCGTGTCGTTCTCCATGCGCGCCGCCCCCGCCTGCATCACCGGCGCGACGATCACCGGCGCCTCCCCGAAGTGCTCGGCGAGGTGGACCACGCCCCGGCGGTTGCGCGCGTCGATGCCGACCTCGCCCTCGGCGATGCCGCCGCGCGTGATGCGCGCCGCCCCCAGCTCCTCGTCGCTCACGCGCTCGTAGCCGTAGGCGGTCAGGAGGCGCTCGCGGTAGACCTCCCCGATCGCCCGCCGGGTCGCCTCGTCGCGGATCACGACCCAGCCCCAGCCCTGCTGATTGCCGCCCGTGGGCCCGCGGATGGCCGCGTCCAGGATCTGCCAGAGCACGTCCTCGGGAATGGGGTCGGGCTTCAGGTAGCGCTGCGCGCGCGTCGTGTGGATCGCATCGAGCACGTCGAGGGGTTCACGCTCGGACATGGGGCCTCCCGCTGGCTGGTCGCCGCCGCGAGTCTACCTGCCCGCGCCCCTCCGGCGCGTATCATCCCCGCACGCGCACACGCACGCACATCTGGGAGGCTGGCGATGAAGATCGGGCTCTACGGCGTCAACACGGGGCTGAACTCCGACCGCGAGGCGGTCCTGCGCTTCGCGCGCACGGCGGAAGCCGCCGGCTTCGAGTCGCTCTGGACGGGCGAGCACGTCGTCGCCATCGACCCGCAGGCCCCGCCCTCCCCCCTCGTCCCCGACACGCCCATCGTCGACACCGTCGCCACGCTCGCCTTCGTGGCGGGCGCGACGGAGCGCATCCGGCTCGCGAGCGGCATCATCCTCCTGCCCCAGCGCAACCCCGTCGTGCTCGCGAAGGAGCTGGCGGGCATCGACGTGCTCTCCGGCGGGCGGCTCATCTTCGGCGTGGGCGTCGGCTACGTGGAGGGCGAGTTCGACACGATGGGCGTGCCCTTCGCCGAGCGCGGCCCGCGCACCTCCGAGCACATCGAGGTCATCCGCACCCTCTGGACCTCGGACCAGCCGGAGTTCGTGGGGCGCTTCACCTCCTTCTCCGGCATCCAGTCGCACCCGCACCCCGTCCAGCGCCCGCACCCGCCGATCGTCATCGGCGGCTCCTCCCCGCCCGCCCTCCGCCGCACCATCACGCAGGGCAACGGCTGGTACGGCTTCATGCTCGACGTGGAAGGCGCGGCGGCGGCCGTCCGCGCGCTTGAGCGGACCGCCCGCGAGGTCGAGCGCCCGGACGCCCTCGGCCCGCTGGAGATCACGATCACCCCGCGCGGACGCCTCGACCGCGAGACCGTCGAGCGCTTCGACGAGGCGGGCGTCCACCGCCTCGTCCCGATGCCGCGCGCCCTCATGGCCCCCAGCGACGCCCCCGCCGCCGCCCGCGCCGCGATCATCGCCTCCATCGAAGCCCTCGCCGAGTCCCTGGGGCTGTAGGATGATTGTCATCCGTACCGGTACGCGGTACACTGCGCCGTGATTCGCTCATTCCGCCACCGGGGCCTCAGGCGCCTGTATGAGCGAGGGGACGCGAGCAGGATCGCTCCCAGCCAGGTGGCGCGCATTCGCCTGGTCCTGGCGGACCTGGAAGTCGCAAGGGGGCCTTCTGACATGGACCAGCCCAGGTACAGGCTGCATCCCTTGAGAGGCGACCTGCGGGGATTCTGGAGCGTCGCCATCTCCGGGAACTGGCGGCTCATCTTCCGCTTCGAAGACGGCGCTGCGTGCGACGTCGATCTGGTCGATTACCACTAGCAGGAGGAATCCGATGCCGATGAAAGCCCCGCCCCACCCCGGCCTGGGCATCAAGGAGAACTGTCTCGAACCGCTCGATCTGAGCGTCACCGAGGCGGCGCAGTTGCTGGGCGTGGCCCGCCACACGCTTTCGCGCCTGCTGAACGGCCACGCCTCGATCTCGCCGGACATGGCCATCCGCCTGGAGAAGATCGGCTGGTCCAACGCCGACTTCTGGCTGCGCCGCCAGGCCGCCTACGACCTCGCGCAGGCGCGCAAGCGGGAGCATCTCATCAAGGTCGAGCGCTACGAGCCGGTCGCGAAAGCGAGCTAGCGACCGCTGCCGTCGGTGAAAGAAAACTGGTCGGGGCGACCGGATTTGAACCGATGACCTCTTGACCCCCAGTCAAGTGCGCTACCAAGCTGCGCCACGCCCCGACGCCGCCCTTGAAGCGTACACGATCCGCCCGCTAGCCTCGCGCCGTCCCGCGGGCCGCGTAGGCTGCGCCCATGCGCGTTGTCCCCGGCGGGGCGCGGACGTTCGACCTGCGCTCCCTGATCGGCGGCGTCTACCTGCCGGCGCTCCTCTTCGGCGTCGGCCAGTGGATGATCATCCCCGCCATCCCCCAGTTCGCCGCGGAACTGGGCGCGGGCGTCTTCCTCAGCGGCCTCATCTTCGCCGCGCGCGGGGCCGGCTCCATGATCGGCGACGTCCCCTCCGGGCTCCTCACGAGCCGCCTCGGCGGGCGCATCACCATGACCGCCGGCGTCCTCCTGACGGCCGCTTCCGCCGCCGCGATGGGGCTCAGCGCCGCCCCCGCCGTGCTCGCTGTGCTCACCCTGCTCAACGGCGTCGCCTTCGCCCTCTGGCACGTCTCCCGCCTCGCCTGGATGACCGAGACCGTGCCCGCCGAGTACCGCGGGCGCGCGCTCTCGCTCATCGGCGGCGTCACGCGCGTGGGCTTCTTCGCCGGGCCCATCATCGGCGGCGCGCTGGGCAAGGCGGGTGGGCTGGAGACCGTCTTCTTCGCGCAGGCCGCGGTCGTCGGCCTTGCCGCCCTCCTCGTCGCCACGCGCCTGCCGCGAGCCCGCGCGGGCGACGCCGGTACGCCCGAACGCCCCCGCGTCAGCCTGCGCAGCGTCGTCCTCGCCGAGCGCCGCAGCCTGCTCGTGGCGGGCTCCGTCGCCATCGCCCTCGTCCTCATCCGCCACGGACGCCAGTTCCTCATCCCCGTCTGGGGAAGCTCCATCGGCCTCGACCCCTTCCAGATCGGCCTCGTCTTCGGCCTCGCCTCCGCCGTCGACATGGTCATGTTCTATCCCGTGGGCATGGTCATGGACCGCTGGGGGCGCAAGTGGGTGATCGTGCCCAGCCTGCTCGTGCTCTCCGCCAGCCTCATCCTCATGCCCCTCGCGGACGGATTCGGGCCGTTCCTGCTGGTGGGCCTGCTCTCCGGCTTCGGCAACGGCCTCGGCAGCGGTGCCGTCATGACCCTCGGCGCGGACCTCGCCCCGCCCGATGCCGCGGGCGAGTTCCTCGGCGTCTGGCGCCTCGTCGGCGACGTGGGCGCGGTCGCCGCCCCCGCCGTCGTGGGCGGGCTGGCGGCGGTCCTCACGCTGGGCGCCGCCGCCGTCTCGACGGGCGGCATCGGCCTCCTCGGCGGCGCCGTCATGCTCCTGCTCGTCCGCGAAACGCTGACGCGCTCCCGCGCCTCCCCCGCCTAAAGCGAAAGGTCGAGCTCGATGCCCACGGGGCAGTGGTCGGAACCCGGCACGTCGCGCTCGATGAAGGCGTCGCGCACCTTCGGCGCCAGGTCGTCGCTCACGAACACGTAGTCGATGCGCCAGCCGATGTTGCGCTCGCGCCGCTTCCGCCACGGATCCCAGTAGCTGTAGGACTCGCCCCGATCGGGGTGCAGCGCCCGGAACGTGTCGGTGAACCCGCTCGCGATCACGCGGTCCACCCACTCGCGCTCGACCGGCAGGAAGCCCGTCTCCTTCTCGTTCGGGCGGGCCACGTCGATCGCCCCGTGGGCCACGTTCAGGTCGCCCATGAAGACGACGCTCCGCCCTTCGTCCCGCAGCGCGACGATGCGTTCGAGGAAGGCCTCGTAGTAGGCCAGCTTGAAATCGAGCCGCGCCAGCTTCCGCCCCGCGTTGGGGAAGTACGAGGTGAGCAGCGTGAACTCCCCGAAGTCCGCCTCGATCACGCGTCCCTCGCGCGCGAACTCGGGCGTCTCCAGCCCCAGCCGCAGCGACGCTGGCGCGCGCTTCGACAGCAGCAGCGCGCCGCTGTAGCCCGGCTCCTCGGCGGAATGCCACGCGGCCTCGTAGCCGAGCGCGAGCCAGGGCTGGTCCTCGACCTGCTCGGGGCGCGCCTTCACCTCCTGCAGCCCCGCGATGTCCGGGGCCGTCCCCTCCAGCCACGCCGGGAACGCGCCCGAGCGCAGCCCCGCGCGCAGGCCGTTCACGTTCCACGAGCAGATGCGCAGCGCCGCCATCGCCCGCGCCTACAGGTACTGCCGTGCGATCACGACGACCACGGCGCTCACCCCGGAGACGGCGAAGTACTCCGCCACCGTCGCGGGCGTCAGGTCCTCGTCGAGCAGGTGGTGGACCAGCCCCGTGGCCACGTAGAAGCCGATGATCATGAGCGCGCCCGTCAGCAGGTCGTCGAGCGGGAAGTAGTAGAGGGCGATGCGCAGCTCCGCCAGCGAGACGCCGATGGCGAGCGCCGCCAGCAGCGACGACGCGCCCCGCCCGCGGCTCTCGCGCAGCAGGTCGAGCGCCAGCGCGAAGCTGAGCGCGCCCACCGCCGCCGCCGAGGCCGGCAGGTTCAGGTCGTGCGTGAAGAACACCGTGAAGAGCGCCAGCGCCACCAGGTAGGTGACCACCGCCAGCACGAGCCGCATCGGCCCGAACAGCGGCCTCCCCGGCGCGATCGAGTGGTACTCGGCGAACAGGATCAGGCCCGTGGCCGCGCCCGCCGCCAGCCCCGCCGCCAGCCGCGCGTAGCCCTCCACCGCCTCGTCGATGAAGAGGCCCGCGCCCAGGACCGCCAGCAGGGGTAGGAGGGCGTAGCTGAGCGCCCCGAGGGCGCCGCCCCGCCAGTCCGGGTGCGAGCGCACCGCCCCCTCCACCGCCAGCGCCGCGCTGAGCGCCGTGAGCGCCAGGATCCAGTGCTGCTCGGGACGCACGTTCAGATAGGCCGCGAGCCCCGCCATCGCCACCGCGCCCAGCACGATCGCGCGCCCCGCCGCGCCGAGCGCGGGGCCGCGGGGTTCGGCCCGGGCCTGCGCCTCCAGGGCCTACTCCTCCGCCAGCGTGGGCGTTTCGTACCCGTAGATCTCGGCGGCGTTCCCCCACCAGAGCCGCTCGCGGTCCGCCTCCGACAGTTCGAGCTCGTCGTAGATCGCCTCGAAGCGGTCGATGTGCTCGCGGATGTCGTCCATCCCGCAGTCCGAGCCGAACACCAGCTTCTCGATGCCGATCTCGTGGCCGATCAGGCGCAGCTCCACCGCGTGCCGCTCGATCGTCTCCCCGCCGCTCATGTCGAGGGCCACGTTCGGGCGCCAGCGCGCCACCGAGGCCGCGTACTCGTAGTTCCCCTGGTTCCCCAGGTGCGCCCCGATGATGCGCAGATCGGGGAAGCGCTGCGCGATCGTGTCCAGGTGCTGGGGCGTCATGCGGTGCGCCGTCACGTCGCGCATGGGCCAGCGCCCGCGCATCTCCTGCATCCGCCGGAACGTCGCCGCCGCCTGCGGGTCGCGCCGCGGATGCGTGATCGAGTAGTCGATGCCCCCGCCGATCACGCCCATGTGGAACAGCACCGGCATTCCCAGCCGCTCCGCCGCCGCGTAGGCGGGCAGGTAGTCGGGCTCGTCGTAGGGCCGCGCCACGCCGATCAGCTTCAGCCCGCGATACCCCATCGCATGCAGCTCCTCGACCTCCTCGCGCCCGATCACCTCCGGGTCGATCATGGCCACGGGCACGAACAGGTCGGGGTATCCCCGCAGGATCTCGATGCCGCGCTCGTAGCCCGGGCCGAAGCGCCCGCCCGTCAGCACGCAGCCCTTCGTGACGCCCGCCGCCGTCGCGACCTCGGCCAGCCGCTCGATCAGCGGCGCCGGATCGGCGTCGGGCTTCTCCCAGTCGCGCGGGAAGTGGATGTGAACGTCGAAAATCTTCATCGCGGGGACGCCCGCAGGCGCTCGCCAGAGTGTAGCACGCGCCCACGTATCGCCCCGCCCGCCGCAACCCCGCTCCCGCTGGGCGACGGCTTTCCCCTTCGCGGCGCGAACCTGTCCGCCGCCAACCGCCGCGGGCGTCCTCAGAACATCCTGTCCGCGAACGCCTCCAGCGCGGGGAGGGCGTCGCGCGAGGCGCGCCAGAGCGTCACGACCACGCGGTTCACGCCCGCCTCCTCCAGCGCCTCCGCCTCCGCGCGCGTCATCGTGGGCGAGCCGTTCACGGTCACGTCGAAGGGCGCGTCCGCGCGCCCGTAGCGCTCGCGCAGCTCCGCCAGGCGCGCGATGTGCTCGCGGGCGCTGCCGGGCGTGTGGCGCAGCGCGTACCAGCCGTCGCCGAGGCGGGCCGCGCGCCGCAGGGCCGCCGGCGTCTCGCCACCCACGAGGATGGGCGGATGCGGCTTCTGGAACGGCTTCGGCTCGAACGCGGACGGGCCCAGGTCGTAGTGCTCGCCGTGGAACGCCGGCTCCGGCTCCGTCCAGAGCGCGCGCAGCATCCGGATGCACTCGTCCGTGCGCGCCCCGCGCGTGTGGAAGTCGAGCCCCACGCGGTCGAACTCCTCCTCCAGCCAGCCCGCGCCCACCCCGAAGAGCACGCGCCCGCGCGTCAGGCAGTCGAGGTCGGCCACGCGCTTCGCCGTCGACACCGGCTCGCGCAGGGGCAGGATGTAGACCGCCGTCCCGAACCGGATCGCCGTCGTGTGCGAGGCCACGTACGTGAACACCGTGAGGGCGTCCATGAACGGCCAGCGCGGGTCGAGCGGGGCCTGCCCGTCCTCCGCGTAGGGATAGGTCGCGGGCAGTTCCGGCGGGAAGATGAGGTGGTCCGGCCGCCAGAGCGACTCGAAGCCCAGTTCCTCCGCCTTGCGCGCCGCCGCGATGAGCGCCTCGCCCCGGATGCCGTGGATGACCGCGCCGAACTTCATGCCCGCGCCTCCCTGCTGAAGATGAGCCCGCCGCTGGCGAGCGTGCCCGCGCCCACGGTCGCGACCGCGTGGTTCGCGCCCTCGACCTGCCGCGCCCCCGCGCGCCCCATCACCTGGAGCGCGGCCTCGCTGATCTGGGCCATGCCGTGGAGCCGCCCCTCGCCCAGCGAGCAGCCGGACGTGTTCAGCGGCAGTTCGCCGCCGATGGCCGTCGCCCCGGAGGCGATGTAGCGCGCCGCCTCGCCCCGCTCCACGAACCCCAGCGCCTCCAGCCACACGTAGAGGAAGACGCTGAAGCCGTCGTAGAGCAGGGCCACGTCCATGTCGTCCGGCCCCAGCCCCGCCGAGGCCCACAGTTTCTCCCCCAGCGCCGCCCCGCCCTCCCACAGGTGTTCGGAGTCGGTGAAGCCGCCCCGTGTCGGCCACGTCGTCTGCGCGTGACCCGTGACGTAGGCGGGCGGATGGGGGAGGTCGCGCGCCCGCTCCGCGCTCGCCAGCACGACCGCCACGCAGCCGTCCACGGGGATGTCGCAGTCGTAGAGGCAGAAGGGGTCGGCCACCATGGGCGCGGCCAGGTACTCCTCCACGGTCAGCGGCGTCCCGTGCCACCACGCCTTCGGGTTGCGCTGCGTGTTCTCGCGGTTCTGGACGACGAAGGCGGCCATGTCCTCGCGCGTCGAGCCGTGGTCGTGCATGTACTTGCGCAGGGCGACCGCCTGCCAGGCGGCGGGCATGGTGAAGCCGTAGGGCGCGCGGAACTGGTGCTCGCCGTGCGCCTCCGCCCGCGAGAAGTCGCTGTAGCGCCCCTTCGGCACGTTCACCGCCCGCCACACGAGCGCGTACGCGCACGCCCCCGAGGCGACCGCCGCCGCCGCCGCCATGATCGTGTCGGGGCAGAGCCCCGGCGTCTGGACGTGCCAGCGGATGCCCCGCTCCCGCCCCAGCAGCTGGACCATCTTCGGCACGCTCACGATGTCGATGCCCTCGAGATCGCCCGTGTTCCCGTAGGCGGCGATGTTGGGAATCGTGCCAAGCCCGTCGATGTCGTCCACCGTCAGCCCGGCGTCGGCGATGGCGGCGTGGGCGGCCTCGCGGGCGAAGTGCGCCAGCGGGCGCGGCGAGCGCCGTTCGAGCTTCGAATAGCCCAGCCCCACGATCGCCGCCTTCCCCGAGAACCCGTCCACGCTCAGCCCTCCCCGTCCGGCTCGAACTGCGGCAGCGCGATCGTCTCCGTCAGCCGCTCGAACGTGACCCGCAGCGGCATCCCCACGTACACCTCCTCCGGCGCCACGCCCACCACGTTCGCGACCAGCACGAGGCGCTCCTGCTCGGCCAGCTCGATGATGCCGATGACGTACGGCTCGCCCGCCGCGAACCCGCGCGTGACGTTGTCGCGCACGACCGTGTGCGTGTAGACGCGCGCCCGTCCGCTCACCTCGCGGAAGGCGAGGTCCGGCGTCTGGCAGTGCGGGCAGAGCGCCTCCGGCGGGTGGACGTAGCGCGCGCACGCCCCGCAGTGCTGGATGGCGAGCACGCCGCGGTTGGCCGCCTCCCAGAAGGGCGCGCTCACCGCGTCCGGGACGGGCACGGGCTTCGTGACCGGCTGCCCCCCGCCGCTCATGCGTCCGCCCCCTCCCCGCGGATGGCCGCGCCGTGCTCGTCGAGGCGCGGGGCGCGCCGCCGCGGGCGCACCTCCGAATGCTCCGCCACGAAGGCGCTTCCGGCATGGCGCAGCGTCCCCTCGGGCTCGCCGTGGTCGAGTTCGATCCAGAAGTCGCGCGCCGCCAGGTGGGGGTCGTCCAGCAGGTCCTCGGGGTTGAGGACGGCGCTGAAGATGAGCGCCCGCGCCTGCGCCCCGTGGAACACCTCGTCCGCCGTCTTCGTCGCCACGAACCGCCCGATCACCTCCGAGATGTGGTCCGCCTCCTCGCGGAAGATCTCGGGCACGAAGTACCGCGGATCGGTCAGGTCCTCGGCCATGCCGTGCTCGTCCAGCCACGACACGAGCCCCTCCCACGCGCGCGGGCTCACGTTCACGAGCTGCGCGTTGACGTAGCGCCCGTCCGCGGCGCGGTGCTGCCACGCGGGCGTGGGCGCGATGCTCGCGTGGCGGCCCGTGCGCCGCGTCACCACCGTGCCCGTGTAGTCGTACTGCGGCAGCGCGTTCTCCGTCATGCCCGCGCAGGCGTCGTGGACAGACAGGTCGATGAACGTCCCTCCGCCCGCCTGCAGCGCCGCCAGCGCCGCGATGAAGGCCCAGCTGCCCGCCATGTGCCCGGCCTGGTTGCCCTGCCCGTTGATCGGCGGGCTGGCGGGCATGTCGTCGTAGCCGTTCATCATCATCTGCCCGCCCAGCGCCTGGTGGACGAGGTCGCTCCCCTTCCACGAGGCCATTGGCCCCTCCTGCCCGAAGGGCGTCAGCGCGACGTGGACGAGCCGCCCGTTTGCCGCTTCGATCAGGTCCCGCGTGACGCCCAACGCCGCCAGCCCGCCGGGCTCGCTCCCGTCGAGCAGCACGTCCGCCTCCGCCAGCAGCCGCAGGAAGGCCGCGCGCCCCGCTTCGCCCGCCAGGTCGAGGACGGCGCTCTCCTTGTCCGTGTGGTAGTGCCAGAAGTGGAGGCTCGACCCGGCGTCCTCGCGGCCCCGGAACCAGGGCGCGTAGCCCCGTGTCTCCGCCCCGCCCGGCGGCTCGACCAGCGCGACGCGCGCGCCCGCCTGCGCGAACAGCTTGCCGCACCACTCCGTGCGCGGCCCCGTCAGCTCCACGACCGTCAGGTGTTCGAGCGTCCCCGTCATGCCCGCTGCGCCTCCTCCAGCGTGATCGCGTCGTCGATGATCGCCTCCGCCTTCAGCCGCTCCAGCGTCTCATCCGAGTACCCCAGCAGATCGCGCAGCACGTCGCGCGTGTCCGCCCCCAGCCACGGCGAGGGGCCGGGCACGCCCACCGTGAAGCCCTCCATCCGCACGGGCGCGTCCTCGTACAGGCGCTCGCCCAGCACGGGGTCGCCGAGCGTCGTGTAGAGCCCGCGGAAGGTCAGCTGCGGGTCGCGCCGCACCTTGTCCTCGACCGTCTGCGCGACGCCCGCGGGCACGCCCGCCGCCTGCAGCGCGGCCATCGCCGCGCGCGCGTCCCGCTCCCGCGTCCACGCCCCGATGCGCGCGTCGATCGCGTCCTCGTGCGCGAGCCTTCCCGCCAGCGTCGCCAGTTCCGCGCGCCCCGCGAGGTCGTCCGCGCCGGTGACCGCGCAGAGCGCCGCCCACTCCTCCGGCTCGCGCACGGAGATCGCCAGCCACGAGTCCTCGCCGCGGCAGCGGTAGGCGTTGTTCGGGCAGAAGTTCCCGTAGAGGTCGCGGTTCCCTTTCGGGCGCACGCGCGACCCGTTGAGCGACACGTCCAGCAGCATCGGGCCGAGGAGGGCGCAGCCGTGCTGGCTCTGGCCGGCGTCGAAGAACTCGCCCTCGCCCGTCGCCCGCCGCCGCTCCAGCCCCATGAGGATGGCGGCCGCGTTCATCACCGCGCCCATGTGGTCCATGTAGGAGAAGCCCCAGCCCGCGGGCTCGCGCTCCGGCAGCCCCGAGGTCGCCGTCAGGCCGCTGTACGCCTGCGCCGTCGGCCCCACCGAGCGATAGCCCGCGTACGGCCCAGTCTGCCCGAACCCCGAGGCGGACAGGTAGATCACGTCCGCGCGGAGGGCGCGCGCCGCCTCGTAGTCCAGCCCCCAGCGCTTCATCACCCCCGGCGAGAAGCTCTCCGCGATCACGTCGCAGTGCGGGATCAGCTCGCGCGCGATGTCCTTGCCCGCGTCCGTCGCCATGTCGATGGCGACGCTCCGCTTGCCCACGTTGATCTGGGCGAAGAAGCCGCCGCGGTTCATCCCCGGCCTGCCGTCCGCGTGCGGCCCGGAGAGGCGCAGGAAGTCGAGCGCGGGCGGGTGCGGCCACTCGATCCGCAGGATCTCCGCGCCCAGCGTCGCCAGGATGCGCGTCGAGCCCGCCCCCGCCAGGTGCCGCGTGAAGTCGAGCACGCGCACGCCGTCGAGCGGACCGCCGCTCATGCCGCCTCTCCGCCGTCCAGCAGGCCGAGCGCCCGCCGCATCAGGAACGGCGCCGACAGCGCCGTCTCCTCCCACGACTCGTCGGGCCGCTTGCCCGTGCGGTGCAGGTACAGGTTGAAGCCGCTGATGATGCCGAACTTGTAGGCCGCCAGCGCGCGGTACCAGGCGATGTCCCCCGGATCGCTCCCGTAGGCCGCGACGTACTCGCCGATGAGGTCGTCCGGCGGGGGCAGCGCGTGCCGCAGCCCGTGCTTCCACGCCGCCGCGTCCGCGAACGTGATCACCCAGCCCAGGTCGTTCAGCGTCGCCCCCACGCCCCACAACTCCCAGTCGATGACCGCCTGCAGCTTCCCGTCGAAGCGGTAGAGCACGTTCGACCACTGGAAGTCGCCGTGGAAGATGCCCGTGCGGGGCGTCTCCGGCAGCCGCTCCAGCAGCTGCTCGCGCACGGCGGGCGCGAGCGCCACCAGGTCCATGTCGCCCGAACGCTCGTAAAAGCGGTCCCAGCGCGTCACGTCCGGCTCCAGCTCCAGCGGCGGGCCGTCGTCCGGCACGTACTCGCGCCAGTCGAGCCGGTGCAGCGCCGCCAGCGCGCGCATCGCCTGGAAGGCCACGGGCCGCATCCGCTCGGCGGAGAGCGACTGCCCCCACTCGTTCCGCAGCACGTCGCCCTCGAACTTGTTGACGATGAAGTAGGGCGAGCCGAACCAGCGCTCGTCCTCGCCCGACCAGATCACGTCCGCCACGGGCACGTCCGTGTCCCGCAGCGCATGGACCACGCGCGCCTGCCGGATCACGTCGGCGGTGCCCACCCGCCGCACGTTCGGCGGCGGCACGCGCAGCACGTACGAGCGCGCTTCCCCCCGCGACGTGGCCGTGAACCCGAACGAGAACCCCGCGTGCCCCGGCATCGTCTCCACGTCCGAGACAACGGCCCCGGGGTCGCCCAGGTGCTCGCGGCAGAAGGGCCCGAGGCGTTCCGCAAGCTCGGCGAGGTCCATCACTGCCTCCGCGCTGGCGCCGCGATGATACGCGCGCCGCCACGCCGCTTCCTACCCCGCCGCGCGCGCGTGCTCCAGCACCGCCTCCCACGGCGTGCGCTGCTCGATGAGGGGCCGGTAGGCGGAGAGCTCCTGCGGCATGTTGAACGTGAGGCCCCCGACGATGATCCCGTTGCGCTGGTAGCCCACGACGAACTCCAGGCTCTCCAGCGAGCCGTGCAGCACCTCCACCGCGTCGTCGGGGCGCATGTGGCCCAGCGACTGGATGCTCGCGTCGTACTGGTCCGACCACACGTACGGCACGGACGCGAACGGCCTGGCCTCGCCCGGCTCCGCCAGCAGGTTGCGCGCGGCCTGGCGGCTCTGGTGGATCACGTTCGTCCAGTGCTCGACGCGCATCTCCTCCCCGAAGATCGGGTTGTGCCAGCGGCAGGCGTCGCCGACGGCGTAGACGCCGGGGGCCGCCGCCAGCGTCGCGTCGCAGACGACGCCGTCGCGCAGCTCCAGCCCCGAGCCCTCCAGCCAGCCCGTCTCCGGCGCGACGCCGATGCCGACCACCACCAGGTCCGCCTCCACCGCCGAGCCGTCCGCCAGCAGCACGCGCTCGACGCGCTCGCCCCCCTCGAAGCCAGCTACGAGCGTGTCGCAGCGCACGTCCACGCCGTGGTCGCGGTGGAGCGCCGCGCAAGCCTCGCCCACCTCCGCCCCGGCGGCGTTCGCGAGCGGCGCGGGCAGCGCCTCGATGAGCGTCACGTCCAGCCCCGCGCTGCGCGCCACCGCCGCCACCTCCGCCCCGATGAACCCCGCGCCCACGACCGCCACGCGCGGCCCCTGTTCCAGTTCCGCGCGGATGCGGAGCGAGTCGTCGATCGTGCGCAGCGTGTGGATGCCCGCGAGGTCCGGCGTGTCCGGCAGCGTCCGCGGCGTCGCCCCCGTCGCGATCACGAGCGCGTCGAAGGCGACGGAGCCGCCGTCGCTCAGCGCCACCTCGCGCGCCTCCAGGTCGAGCGCCTCCGCGCGCACGCCCAGCCGCAGGTCGAGCCCGAGCGCGTCCACCTTGTCCGGCGCGTCGAGCAGCGTGCGTTCCGGCCCCCACTGGCCCGCCAGCACCTGCTTCGAGAGGGGCGGTCGGTCGTAGGGGTAGTGCGGCTCGGCCCCGATGAGCGTGAGCGTCCCCTCGAACTTGCCCCGCCCGCGCAGCGCCTGCGCGGTGCGCAGTCCGCCCAGCGAGGCTCCGGCGATGGCGATGCGTTCGGGATGCGGCATCCGCGCGATTCTCAGAATCGCCCGCCCCGGCGTCAACCGCGCCCGTGGCGCGCCGCGTGTCCGGCGCGCACAATGCCCGCTGCCGGAAGCCTCCGGCGGCGAAGGAGTGTTCCCATGGCCACCCGCGAAGCGATCGTCGAGACCATCCGCACGAGCGACGCCCGCGGCGAGGCGCTGCGCGAGCGCATCGTCGCCGCCCCGGAGGCGCCCCTGGCCGACGGCGAATGGCGCGTGCGCGACGCCCTCTGCCACCTCGCCGCGCGCGCCAACCCGCTCCCCCTCATCGAGGCCGTGAGCGCCATGCTCCAGGCCGAGGGCGAGCCTCCCGCCATCGACCCCGACGCCCAGAACGCCCAGCAGATCGCCGAGCGCGCGGACAAGTCCGCCGCCGACATCCTCGACGAGATGCACGCCGCCTACGAAGCGGCCATCGCCGGCGTCGCCTCGCTCGACGACGCCACGCTCGCGCGGACGCTCAAGCTGCCGGGCATGGAGAACGAGATCCAGATGTCCGACCTCGTCGTCATGTCGATGGGCATGCACGTCGACGCCCATCTCGGCGACATCGAGGCCGCCCTCGACGCCGCCGGAGCCTGACCTAGGCAGGCAGGACGGAGACCGCGTCCAGGTCCTCGATCGCGGTGAAGCAGCGGCGCGAGACCTCCGTCGCCAGTTCCAGCTGGCGCTCGCCGCTCCCCAGCCCGCCGCCCATGCCGATCGGGTAGACCGCGCACCAGAGCGTCGCCAGCCGGTAGTCCTCGAAGCAGTCTTCGAACGAGTAGTCGCGCACGCCCGCCGCCAGCAGCGTCTCGTGGTAGCGGCCCAGCAGCTCCCGCTCCGTCGCGCGCCGCTGCTCCACGTCGAGGCTCTGGCTGGCGAAGTAGGCGATGTCGTACGGCCCCCGCCCGCGCGCCATCAACTGGAAGTCGATGACCGTGATGGGGTCGCCCTCGCGCTCGGGGAAGAACAGGTTGTCCAGCCGGTAGTCGCCGTGGATGACCGTGATCGGCGGCGTCGCGAAGCGCGTGAACACCCAGTCCATCTGCGCCCACGTGCGCTCCACGGCGGCGATCAGCGCGGGCGTCAGCAGGTGGCCGAAGTTCTGCTGGTACACCGGCCAGAACCCCTGCAGCGTGGCCGGGGCCATCGCCCACACGGGGCCGTCCGTCTTCGGGATCCACGCCAGCTCGTCCGTGTCCGCCTTCCCCCACCACGTCGCGTGCAGCCCCGCCGCCTGCGTCACGATCTGCAGCGCCTCCGCGTGCGAGGGCGAGACCAGCTGGTCGCCGATGCGCAGCTTCCCGCGCAGGTCCTCCAGCACCGTCACGCCGTCCCCCGCCTCCGAATCGTGGGCCGTGTAGAAGGCGCGCACCGTCGGCATCGCCGTGAGCGAGGGCCGCAGATCCTGGAAGAAGCGCGCCTCCGTGACATAAATGCCGTACTGGCGCGCGAAGGCGCGGTTCAGCTCCGCCTGCGCGGCGAACTTCGCGATCAGCGTCTCCGGCGCGCCCTCCCGCGGCCGGTCGTAGGTCAGCGCCAGCCGCGCGAGCGACCCGAGGAAGCCGAACGCCTCCCCCATCTGGCTCGCCTCCACGGCGACCACGCGCTCGTCCTCCAGCGTCCCGCCCGCGCGCAGGGCGGCCGTCACCCAATCGGGCGTGAACTCCTCGGCGGTCAGGGGAATGGGCAGGTCAGGCATCGGGGCGCTCCTTCTGTTAGGCGGGCAGGACCGCGACCGCGTCGAGGTCGAGGATCGTATTGAACGAGCGCTTCGAGACCTCCGCCGCGATCTGCACGGCGCGCTCGTTGTGGGCCATGCCCCCGCCCATCGCGACGGGATACATCACGCACCAGAGGCAGGCGAGCCGGTAATCCTCGAAGCAGTCGTCGAACGAGTAGTCGCGCACGCCCCCCGCCAGCAGGCCGTCGTGGTAGCGCCGCACGAGCGCCCGTTCGTGCTCGCGCCGCAGTTCCACGCCGAGGCTCTGGCTCATGAAGTAGGCCACGTCGTAGGGCCCGCGCCCCCGCGACATCAGCTGCCAGTCGATGATCGTGATGGGGTCGCCCTCGTTCCCGGGGAAGAACATGTTGTCCAGCCGGTAGTCGCCGTGGACGAGCGTCATCGGCCCGCGGCTCAGCTGCTCGCCCAGCCACGGCAGCCCCTCCCACGTGCGCTCGATGATCTCCGCCATGCCGGGGAGGAGCAGGTGTCCCGAATCCTGCTGGTAGGTCGGCCAGAGGCTGGGCAGCGTCTGCGCCGTCATCGCCCACACCGGCCCGTCGAAGGCGGGAACCCACGAGATCGTGTCCTCGTCCGCGCGGTCCCACCAGGTCGCGTGCAGGTCCGCGATCTGCGCCATCAACTGCTCCGCCTCCCGCAGCGACGCGCCCGCGAGCTGGTCGCCCACGCGCAGCTTCCCGTCGAGGTCCTCCAGCAGGATCACGCCGTTGCCCGTCGCCTCCTCCACGTCCGCATGGAACGCCTCGGGCGTGGGCATGGCCGTGATCGTGGGCTTGATCTCGTTGAAGAAGCGCGCCTCGCGCTGGTAGACCTGGTACTGGACGGCGAGCCCGCGGTTCACCTCGACGAGCGCGGGGAACTTCGCCACCACGGTCGCGGGCGCGCCCGCGCGGGGCCGGTCGTAGGTGAGCGCCAGCCGCGCCAGCGACCCCAGGAAGCCCGCGCCCTCGCCCACCGGCGTCGCCTCCACGCCGGTCACGCGCTCGTCCCCCAGCGTCCCGCCCGCCCGCAGGGCGGCGGTCACCCACTCGGGCGTGAACTCCTCGGCGGTCATGGGAATGGGCAGGCTGCTCATACGGTCCCTCCAGCGGCGCATCCTAGGACGCCCGCCGGTTGCGGGCCACGCGCCCGCCTTGCCTTCCCCGCCGCCGCCCCGTATCCCTTACGCACGCGCGACGGCGCACGCAAGGAGCAGGCCATGAACGGCGAGGAACTGAAGGCCACGACCCGCGCGGGCGGCATCGTCTACGGGACCATGCTCTCCGTCGCCCGCAACCCCCGCTGGGCCGCCACCATCGCCGGCCTCGGCCTCGACTACGTCATCATCGACAGCGAGCACGCCCCCCGCGACCGCGGCGAGATCGCCGACCTGCTCGCGGGCCTGCGCGGCGTCGACGTCACGCCCATCGTGCGCATCCCCATCCCCGACTCGCACTACGTCACGATGGCGCTCGACGCGGGCGCGCAGGGCGTCCTCGCGCCCTACTGCGAGACCCCCGATGAGGTGCGCGAGGTCGTCGGCGCGACCAAGTGGCGGCCCCTCAAGGGCGAACTCGTGCGCCGCGCCGTCGAGCAGGGCGAGTTCCCCAGCGACGCCTCCCGCGAGTACCTCGAACGCCGCAACCGCGACAACGTCTGCATCATCGGCATCGAGAGCGTGCCCGCGATGGAAGCGCTCGATGACATCGTCGCGATCGAGGGCGTGGACGCCATCTTCGTCGGCCCCAACGACCTCAGCATCTCCCTCGGCGTCCCCGACCAGTACGACCACCCCGACTACGAGGCGGCCCTGCGGAGCGATCATCGCCACCTGCCAGGCGCGCAGCCTGCCCGTGCTCATCCACCACCAGACCGCCGAGCTCACCGCAGAAGTGGCTGCGCGAAGGCGCCCGCTTCGTGCTCCACTGCACGGAGACGCGCGCCGTCCACAACGCCTTCCGCGCCGACTTCGCCGCCATCCGCGCCGCGGGCGAGGCGATCGGCGGCGGCGCCGCCGCGGACGTGGGCGAATCGGACGAGACCATCTGAGCGCCGCCGATCCAGTTGCGCGCGGGCGCGTAGAGCGAGCGCGTATACTCGCCCCACTTCCACGGGAGGGAATTCCATGCCTGAATACCAGACCGTTCTCTACGAGAACCTGACGCCCGAGATCGTGCGCGTCCGCATGAACCGCCCCGAGGCGCGCAACGCCCAGGACCTGCGCCTCACGCGCGACCTCAACGACGCCTTCGACCACGCCAACCAGGACGACCAGGTGAAGGTCATCATCCTCAGCGGCGAAGGCCCCCACTTCAACTCCGGCCACGACATGCGCGGCGGCACCGGCCTCGGCTTCAACGACGTGCGCCCCGTCGGCACCTGGGCCAACTTCGACCTCGAAGGGGCCGAGGGCGCGATGGCCAAGGAGGAGGAGATCTACCTCCAGATGTGCCGCCGCTGGCGCAACCTGCCCAAGCCCATGATCGCCGAGGTGCAGGGCAAGACCATCGCCGGCGGCCTCATGCTCGCCTGGGTGTGCGACATCATCATCGCCTCCGAGGATGCCGAGTTCCGCGACCTCGTCGTCGGCTGGGGCATCCCCGGCGTCGAGTACTTCGCCCACCCCTGGGAGTTCGGCCACCGCCTCGCCCGCCAGATGCTCTACACGGGCGACTGGGTGAGCGCGCAGCGCGCCTACGAGGCGGGCATGGTGAACGAGGTCGTCCCCCGCGAAAATCTCAGCGAACGGGTCGAGGAACTCGCCCGCAGCATCGCGGAGAAGCCGTCCTTCGGGCTGAAGATCACGAAGGAAGCGGTCAACCAGACGCAGGACGCGCAGGGGCTTTGGACGGCGCAGCAGGCGGTGTTCATCATGCACACCCTCGCGCACACGCACTGGCGCGAGGTCAGCGGCGCGGGCATCTACCAGGGCGAGGGCGCGGCCCCGCGTCCCGGCGGCGGCGCCCGCCGCGAGGCCTCGGCCGCGAACTGACCCGCATCCCACGGCAACCAGCGCGAGCGGGCGGCTTCCGGGCCGCCCGCTCCATGCGCCCCGACGGAGGCTCCCGTGCTCTTCTCCATCCTCACGCGCCTCAACCTCCTGCGCCCCGTCGAGAGCGCCCTCGTGCGCTTCACCGGCTGGTCGCTCGTGAGCCGCCACATCAGCCGCCAGAACGGCGTCCCCTACGTGCCCACGGCCATGCTCACGACGATCGGGCGCGCCAGCGGCGCCCCGCGCTCCGTGCCGCTCTTCTACTTCCGCGACGGCCCCGACTTCGTGCTCATCGGCTCGAAGGGCGGCGCCCCCGCGCATCCCGCCTGGTTCCCCAACCTCGTCGCCAACCCGCACGCCTGGCTGCGCGTGAACCGCCGCCGCATCCCCGTCGCCGCCGAGGTCGTCGAGGGCGACGAGCGCGCCCGCCTCTGGGCCATCGCCGCCACCGCCTACCCGCCCTACGAGGAGTACCGCGCCCGCGCCGCCCCCCGCCAAATCCCCGTCGTCCGCCTCCGCCGCCGGCAGGAGGACGACGCGTGACGGAGGAGAGCCAGCCCCAGGTCCCCGAACCCGGGGTTGCGGCTGTTGACCTGGCGTATGAGATTGCGGTGGACGCCTATCGCTCTGCGCGTGAGCAGTGGGAAAGTGTGCACCGGAGGATTGACACCCTGCTGTCCTTCG
The DNA here is from genome assembly GCA_963664025.2 of Tepidiformaceae bacterium. Lineage (GTDB taxonomy): Bacteria > Chloroflexota > Dehalococcoidia > Tepidiformales > Tepidiformaceae > UBA2991. Next base: position 1,660,858 of record OY760861.2, read on the forward strand.
TCACCACGGTCACGATCGCAGCACCTGTCGCAGCCGTGGCGGTGTTCGATGATCCCGACTTCAATTCGCCGCTGATTGTCAGTGCCGGAGCCGCCTACCTGGTGATTGTGCTGCTCGCGCTCGTCGCCCGCTCCGTTGGCTCGATCCAGCAGATGTCGCCCAGGGAACTCCAGGAGCGATGGCTTCACCTGGAGGAAGGGGATTTCAAGATGGGGATCATCGACTGGTCGGGGAAAAACAACGCTCACTCACGAACGTTGATTACCCGCAAGCACTTCGCAGCGAACGCGATGGCGCTGCTCTTCGTCGTGGAAGCGCTGCTGCTGATCGCCTGGAGCGTGACGGCGGGCTAATGCCGTTTTCACCGCTAATCAGGGTTCCAGCCGCCAGCCTTGATCTTCCACCCCGGGTTGGGGAGCGACTTGTAGCTCGCCTTCCGCTCCGGCTTTCCAGACGGTGGCGGCGACGGCTCGTGCTCGGTCGTCGACTCGGGATCGGGTTCCGTGCGTGGCTCAGCCATGCGTCCAGTGTACCACCGGCGGGCTACCCCTCGCGCGCGTACGCGAACGGGTTCTCGACCCGCTCCCACCGGAAGGTGTAGATGGCGGGAATCTGTTCCGGCTGTCGGAAACCAGTGCCCGGCTTGCCTGAGTCCTTCCCGACCACGAGCCCTGTGAGCGGCGGCAAGCCTGCTTGCTCGCAATAGCTGGCAATCTCTTCCAGGACGGTCGGTCCGATCTCTGCTGCGGTCCCGCCCACTCTTGCTGCCAGAGCAGCGTAAGTGATCCTTCCGGGCCAGTTGCTGTCGTAGACAGTGGAACCGCCGCCGCGTGCGGCCAGGTCGGTGAGCAGGAGCCATGTCCAATAGGCTCGGGTACGGAGATTAGCGCTATCTGCCATCGTGCTCCCCCTACCGCGGCGCCAGCCGCAGCGCCCCGTCCAGCCGGATCGTCTCGCCGTTGATCATCGGGTTCTCGATGATCGAGCAGGCCAGCTGCGCGTACTCCTCCGGCTTGCCCAGGCGCGTGGGGAAGGGCGTGATGTTGCCCAGCGCCTCCCGCGCCTCGTCCGGCAGGCCCAGCAGCATCGGCGTCAGGAACAGGCCCGGCGCGATCGTGTTGTTGCGCACCCCGTTGCGCGCCAGGTCGCGCGCGATCGGCAGCGTCATCCCCACCACGCCCCCCTTCGAGGCCGAATAGGCCGCCTGCCCGATCTGCCCCTCGAACGCCGCCACCGAGGCCGTGTTGATGATCACGCCCCGCTCGCCGTCCTCCGTCGGCTCGTTCTTCACCATCTCCGTCGCCGCCACGCGGATCGCGTTGAACGTGCCGATCAGGTTGATGTTCACCGTGCGCGCGAACAGCTCCAGGCTCGCCGGTCCCTCGCGCCCCACCGTGCGCTCCGCCGTGGCGATGCCCGCGCAGTTGATGAGGAGGTGCACGCCCCCGTGCGCCGCCGCCGCGTCCGCCACCGCCTGCGTCACCTGCTCGTCGCTGGTCACGTCCGCCTCGGTGAAGACGCCGCCGAGATCGGCGGCCACGTCCGCGCCGTTCGAGCTCCCCAGGTCGAGGATGGCGACCTTCGCGCCGCGCGCCGCCAGTGCGCGCGCGGCGGCCTCGCCGAGGCCCGAACCCCCGCCCGTCACGATCGCGCTCAGTCCGTTGATGTCCATCGTCGCTCTCCGTTGCCTGTGTCTTGCCGTCAAGGTTCTACCATGCGCGCCGCCGCGCCGCGATTCCGCGTCCGCCGCGGGGCGTACACTGCGGGAGGCCCGCACGCCGGAAACCCACCGCTCGGGAGACGCCGATGCCCGGAAACGCCGAGTCCCGCGAAGACGCCGCCGCGTCCTGGTCCGACGCCGTTCACGAGATCGCGCGCCGCCGCGACCTGGCCGCCGAAATGGGCGGCGAGGAGCGCGTCGCCCGCCAGCGCGCCCAGGGCAAGCTCACCATCCGCGAGCGCATCGACCGCTTCCTCGACCCCGGCTCCTTCTTCGAGATCGGCGGCATGGCGGGCGCGGGCGAGTACGACGCCGAGGGCCGCCTCACCGGCTTCATCCCCGCCGGCTACGTCCTCGGCCTCGGGACCGTCGGCGGGCGCGAGGTGTGCGTCGGCGGCGAGGACTTCACCGTGCGCGGCGGCTCCGGCGGCGGGGGCAAGGGGCCGGGGCGCTGGCTCCAGCCCGCCGCCCTCCAGCGCCGCATCCCCCTCGTCCAGTTCGCCGACGGCGCGGGCGCCTCCGCCCGCAGCTACGACGACGCCGGACGCATGCACCTCCCCGACGGCAACCAGTGGGCGCGCGACGCCGAGCTGCTCTCCAAGGTGCCCGTCTGCTCCGCCATCGTCGGGCCCTCCGCCGGGCACGTGGCGGGGCGCGCCGTGCTCTCCCACTTCAGCGTCATGGTGCGCGGGCAGGGCCAGGTCTTCGCCGCCGGACCGCCCGTCGTCAAGCGCGCCATCGGCGAGGACCTCACGAAGGAGGAGCTGGGCGGCGTGGGCGTCCACGTGCGCGCGAGCGGCGTCGTCGATAACGAGGCGGAGGACGAGGAGGACGCCTTCCGCCAGATTCGCGCCTTCCTCGGCTACCTGCCCCCCAACGTCTGGGAGATGCCGCCCCGCGTCCCCACGCGCGACTCCGCCGGTCGCCGCGAGGAGCGCCTCCTCTCCATCGTCCCCCGCGACCGCACGCGCTGGTACGACATGCGCGACCTCATCGGCCTCGTCGTCGACGACGGCGAGTTCTTCGAGATGCGCCGCTCCTTCGGGCGCAGCCTCATCACCGGATTCGCCCGCTTCGACGGCTACCCCGTCGGCGTCATCGCCAACGACCCCAAGGTCTACGCGGGCGCGATGACCGCCGACTCCGCCGACAAGCAGACCCACTTCGTCGACCTCTGCAACACCTTCAGCATCCCCGTCGTCCTCTTCGTGGACGTGCCCGGCTTCATGATCGGCTCGCGCTCCGAGCGCGAGGGCGTGATGCGCGCGGGGATGCGCGCCGTCGTCGCGGGCGCGAGCGCGTCCATCCCCTCGATCGCGATCCAGGTGCGCAAGTCCTACGGCATGGCGGGCGACGCCGCCGCCTGCCTGGGCGGCCCCGGCGCGCTCAAGATGCGCTTCGGCTGGCCCTCCGGCGAATGGGGCTCCATCCCCATCGAGGGCGGCGTCGCCGCCGCCTACCGCCGCGAGATCGAGAACGCCGGCGACCCCGAGGCCCGCCGCGCCGAGATCGAGGAGCGCCTCCTCCAGGGCCGCTCCCCCTTCAAGGTGGCGGAGGCGTTCGAGATCCTCGACATCATCGACCCGCGCGAGACCCGCGCCGTCGTCTGCCGCTTCATCGCCGGCGCGCAGGAGACGCTGCGCCGCAACCTCGGGCCCAAGGGCCCCGTCCGCCCCTGACGCCGGGAACGCGCGCGTGGCGGACGGCATCACCGCGGTCGAACTGGGAGGGGGCGTCGCCTCCGCGTATTGCGGCAGGCTCCTCGCGGGCGCCGGGGCGAACGTCGTCGCCTGCGAGCCGGACGGCGGGAGCCCGCTGCGCTCCGCCCATCCCCTGCTGCCGGACGGGCGCTCCGCCCTCTTCGAGTACCTCGGCATGTACAAGCGCTCGGCGTCGCTGGGCGAAAGCGACCTCGAACGCCTCATCGCGGACGCCGACGTCGTCATCGCCGAGGTCGACGCGGAGGCGGGGAACGGCCCCGATGCCGTCGCCGCGCGCATGGAGCGCTACCGCCGCCTCAATCCGCGCCTCGTCGCCGTCGTCTGCGGCCCCTTCGGTCTGACCGGCCCCTACGCGGGACGCCGCTCCTCCGCGCTCGTGGACTGGGCCATGAGCGGCTACGCCGCCATCACCGGCGAGCCCGGCCGCGAACCGCTCCAGGGCGGCGGGCCGTGGTGCGTGTATGTGAACGGCCTCACCGCAGCCGTCGGCGCGATGGCCGCCCTCCGCACGGCGGAACGCACGGGCCGCGGCCAGCTCGTCGACGTCGCCGCCCTGGACGCGATGACGGCCCTCCACCAGTGGACCGTCATCCTCGCGACCCACCAGGGCGTGCGGAAGCGCCGCTCCGGCAACCGCCACGCCGAGTCGTTCCACCCCCTCGGCATCCTGCCCTGCAAGGACGGCGCGGTCGGCATCGCCGTCTCCAGCCCCGCCCAGTGGGAAGGCTTCTGCCTCGCCCTCGACATGCCCGAACTCCTCACCGACGAGCGCTTCGCCAGCGGCGGCGACCGCTTCGACCGCGCGGACGAACTGGACGCGATCATCCTGCCGTGGCTGCTCGCCGGCGAGCGGCGCGAGATCGTGGAGGTGCTGCAGGACTGCAACGTCCCCGCCAGCCCCGTCCTCGACGCCCTCAGCGTTCAGGACGACGAGCAGCTGGAAGCGCGCGGCTTCTGGCAGCCCCTGCCGCACCTCGGCGAAGGCGTCAGGGCGCCGTCCCTGCCCGTGCGCGGACCGTCCGCGCCGAAGGGCCGCCCGCGCGCGCCCGAGCTGGGAGAAGACAGCGCCGCCGTCCGCGCGGAACTGGACCGTGGCGGCGCTCCTGCTCCCGCTGCTCCCGCCGTTCGAACTGCCGCGTCCACGTCCGCCCCAGCCCTGCCGCTGGAAGGCGTGCGCGTCGTCGAACTCTCCATCGCCTGGGCGGGACCGCTCGTGGGGCGCTTCTGCGGCGACCTCGGGGCCGACGTGATCCGCGTCGAGCACCGCGGGTCGCGCGGCGCGAGCCTGACGCCCGGCGCATCGCCGCCACGCGCGCCCGGGGGCTGGCGCCGGGGCGAGTTGCCCCCGCCCGCCTTCCGCGGCGGCGTCTTCCCCGGCGCCGACCCCGGCGAGCGCCCCTGGAACCGCAACGGCCCCTTCAACAAGTTCCAGCGCAACAAGCGCTCCCTCTGCCTCGACCTGAAGCACGAGGCCGGGCGCGAGGCATTCCGCCGCCTGCTCGCCGAGGCCGACGTGCTCCTCGACAACTACCGCCCGCGCGCCCTCGACCGGCTCGGCTTCGACTTCGCGACGGTCGCCGCCATCAACCCGCGCATCGTGCGCCTCTCCATGTCCGGCTACGGCGCGACCGGCCCCTACCGCGAGCGCGGCTCCTGGGGGCCGATCCTCGAGGCGCACTCCGGCCTCGCCGCCGCCACCGGCTACGCGGACGGCGGCCCCATGAAGCAGGGCGCCGCCTTCCCCGACGGCATCGGCGGCCTCACGGGAACGTTCGCCCTCCTCGACGCCTTGCGCGAGCGCGACCGCACGGGCAAGGCGGTCTACGTGAATCTCTCGCAATTCGAGTCGTACCTCTCCATCGGCGGCGAACTGCTGATCACCGCCTCCGCCAGCGGCGAGCCTCCCGCGCGCCGCGGCAACCGCTCGCCGGACCATGCGCCGCAGGGCGTCTACCCCTGCCGCGGCGACGACGCCTGGGTCGCGATCACGGCGCAGTCGGAACGCGCCTGGGAGGCGCTCGCCGCGCTCACCGGCGCCCCCGAGCTCGCCGATCCCGCGCTGCGCGCGCTGGACGAGCGCCGCCGCCGTCACGACGCCATCGACGCCGCGATCGCCGCCTGGACGCGCTCCCGCGACGCGCACGAGGCGGCGGCGCTCCTGCAGCAGGCGGGCGTCGCCGCCGGTCCCGTGCTCTCCAACCTGGAGATGGTCGCCGACCCGCACCTGCGCGCGCGGAACATGATCGTCCCCATCTACCACCCCGAGGCGGGACGCCGCGAGTTCCCCGGCTTCCCCATCCGCTTCTCCGGGACGCCCGTCGAGCGCTTCGCGCCCGCGCCCACGCTGGGCCAGCACAACGAGGCGGTCCTGCGCGGCCTCCTCGGCTACGGCGCGGAGGAGTACGCCGCCCTCCTCGCCGGGGGCGTCGTCGCGGACAGCCCCGCGCCCTGAGCGTTCCCGCGCCCCCGATCGTGAGAAGAATCACAAGGTGATAGGCTGGATTCGAAGGAGCCCGCTGGCGATGGCGACCATGAAGGCGACGGCTCTCACCGCGATCGTCCCGGCGGACCGCGCGTTCCTCCTGGCCGCCCTCGGCGGGCTGGCGGCGAGCATCGCCGCGACGTTCGCCCTGCGCGCGGGCGACGGCGGCGGCGCGGGCTGGATCTGGGTGTGCACGTGGGCGGCGGTGCCCCCGCCCGAGTTCCCGCAGGCGCTCTTCACCTTCGCGATCGAGCCCATCCCCATCTTCCTCATCGCCCTCGCCGCCGCCTGGTACCTGCGCACGCGTCGCCGCGCGCAGGCGTCGCACGCGCGCACGCTCGTCCCCAGCCGCCGCGCCGCCGCCTGCCTCGGCGGCTTTGCGCTCGTGCTCTTCACCGTGTTCGGCCCCATCGCCGCCTACGACGGCACGTTCCTGACGCTGCACATGGTCCAGCACTTCATCCTCATCACGATCGCGCCGCCCCTCATCCTCGCGGGCGCGCCCATGACGCTCTGGCTCATCGCCGCGGGCAAGGAGCGCCGCCGCCGCGTCATCTACCCCTTGCTCCACGCGCCCGCCTTCCGCGCCTTCACGCACCCCCTCGTGGGCGTCGCCCTCTTCGCCGCCGTGCCCCTCTTCTGGTACGTCACGCCCGCCTTCGAGGAGAGCCTGTCGAACGCGCCCCTGCACTTCATCGGCTACGCCATCTTCCTCTTCGCGGGCATCCACTACTGGTGGCCGGTCGTCGGGGGGAACCCCACGCGCTGGAACCTCTCCTACCCCGTGCGCCTCGTCTACCTGCTCGCGCTCGTGCCCATCCACGCCATGCTCGGCCTGCTCTTCCACGAGCCCGACAACGTCATCTACGCGCAGCTGGCGGCCATCCCCCGCGCCTGGGGGCCGGACGCCCTGCTCGACCAGCAGATCGCGGGCGCGATCATGTTCATCGCCGGCGAGGCCCTGGGCCTGATCGCCCTCCTCCTCGTCGCCTGGCAGTGGGCCTCCCACGAGGAGCGCGTCGGCCGCCGCCTCAACGCCGCCGACGAGAGCCGCGAGTGGCGCCCCGTGGCGTACCGTGAGCGCTAGCGACAGGAGGACGCCCGTGCGCTTGCCGCTCCTGGCCCTCGCCGCGCTGCTGACCGCCGTCCTCGTCGCCTGCGGCGGCGGCGATGCCGATCGGCCCCCCTTCGAGGTCTCCGGCCCGCCCCGCGCCGTCGATGCCGATGATGACAGCGACGGTGGCGACGAGCCCACCTCCGGGAACGGCGGCGCGTCCGAGGTCCTCTACCGTGGCGCGCGCGTCATGCCGCCCCTGCCCAAGCCCGACCTCGTCCTGACCGACACCAGCGGCGAGCCCTTCGACATCCTCGCCGAGACCGAGGGCTACCTCACGCTCCTCTATCTCGGCTACACGCACTGCCCCGACATCTGCCCCACGCACCTGCTCGACGTGGCGAAGACGCTGGAGGCGATGGACCCCGCGCACGTGGAGCGCATCCGCGTCGTCTTCATCACCACCGACCCCGAGCGCGATGACGCCGCCGCCATCCGGCGCTGGCTCGACCTCTTCGACGAGCGCTTCATCGGCCTCACCATCGACGCGGACACGCTCTCCGCGCTGCTCACGACGCTGGGCATGCCCCAGATCGTGAAGCGCGACCTCGGCGACGGGCGCTACGCCGTCAATCACGCGACCTACCTCATCGCCTACACGCCCGACAACCTCGGGCACATCGTCTACCCCTTCCTCATGGGCGGCGGCCTGCGCGAGATCATGGCCCACGACCTGCCCCTGCTCGCCGAGCACGGCTGGCGCGAGCCCTCGTGAGCGGGGCGGCGCGAACGTGGCGATGGCTCCTTGCCGCGCTCATCCCGGTGTCGGCGATCGCCCTGCTCGCCGCCTGCGACGACGACTGGAGCTCGATCGAGATCACGAACGCCCGCGCGCGCTTCACCACCACCGACGTGGGCGCGGTCTATTTCGACATAACGGCCGAGGGCGCGGACGATCGGCTCATCGCCGCCGCCTCCGGCATCGCCGCCGACGTGCAGGTCCACGAGGTCGTCAGCGAAGGCGGCGGCTCGATGATGCGCCCCGTCGCGGACGGCATCGCGATCACGGCGGGCGGGACCGTCAGCCTCGAACCGGGCGGCTACCACCTCATGCTGCTGGGCGTCGGCGAAATCCCCGTACCCGGCGACAGCTTCGAACTCACGCTCCAATTCGAGCGCGCGGGCCGCATCGCCGTCACCGTGACGGTCGAGGCGTTCGGCGGCGACGACGGCATGGAGGACATGGATCACGGCAGCATGGACGAGGGCGAGTAGGCGCGGCGCTCGCGTAGACTCGCCCCCACTGCCACCGCAGCGGGGTGTTTCCATGCAGATCGGCGCCATCTTCCCCCAGACCGAGATCGGCTCGGACCCGTCCGTGATCCGCGACTTCGCCCAGACCGCCGAGGGGCTCGGCTACTCCCACATCCTCGCCTACGACCACGTGCTCGGCGCGCTCCCCGAGCGCGAGCCCAGGCTGTGGGGGCCGTACACGCACGAATCCGCCTTCCACGAGCCGTTCGTGCTCTTCGGCTACCTCGCCGCCGTCACCGAGCGCGTCGAGCTGGTCACGGGTGTCATCATCCTGCCCCAGCGCCAGACCGCGCTCGTCGCCAAGCAGGCCGCCGAGGCCGACATCCTCTCCGGCGGACGCCTGCGGCTCGGCATCGGCACGGGCTGGAACTACGTCGAGTACGACTCCCTCAACGAGCGCTTCACCAACCGCGGCAAGCGCCAGGAGGAGCAGGTCGAGGTGCTGCGCCGCCTCTGGGAGGAGCCCATCGTCGACTTCGACGGGCAGTGGCACCGCATCGACCGCGCCGGCCTCAACCCCCTCCCCGGACGCCGCATCCCCATCTGGTTCGGCGGCTTCAGCGACCCCGCCTTCGAGCGCGCCGCCCGCATCGGCGACGGCTTCATCTTCGGCGGCGGTACCCCCGACTCCGTCACGGCCCTGGAGAAGATCCGCGGCTACCTCGACCGCGAGGGCCGCAACCCCGCCGATTTCGGCATCGAGGCGATGCTGAACTACGGCGACGGCCCCGAACACTGGGCCGCCGAGGCCGACCGCTGGCGCGAGGCGGGCGTCGGCTACGTCTCCATGCGCACCATGAACGCCGGCCTCGATAGCCCGCGCGCCCACATCGAGGCGCTGGAGCGCTACTGGCGCGAGGTCGGCGGCTAGCCTGCGCGGCCTCCCGCGAGCCGCTCCCAGCGCAGGATGCCCGCGATCGACTTCGCGTCGATGATGCGCCCGCCGTCGATCGCCGCCAGCGCCTCCCCGCGCGTGAGCGGCGCGATCTCGATGTCCTCGTCCTCGTCGCCCGGCAGCGGGTCCGGCGTCAGCTCCGTACACAGGTACAGGTGGATGAACTCCGTCGCGTAGCTGGGCGCGATCCAGAAGCCGCCCAGCGGCTCCACCCGCGCGGCCCGCATCCCCACCTCCTCGCGCAGTTCGCGCGCCGCCGTCTCCGCGGGGTCTTCGCCCGGCTCCAGCGTGCCCGCCGGGATCTCCAGCAGCCGCGCCCGCGCCCCGTGCCGGTACTGCTCCACCAGCAGCAGGCGCCCCTCGCCGTCGATGGCGATCATGCAGACCGCGCCCGGGTGGTAGACCATCTCGCGCCGGAACTCGTGCCCGTCCGCCCGCCGTAGCGTGTCCAGGCGCAGATCGAACACGCGCCCCTCGAACACGCCCTCGCTGCCGGTCAGTTCCGGGTGCTCCGTCATGCCGCCTCCGCGCCGCCTCAGGGTAGCGCCCGCGCCCCGTAAGCGTGCTAACCGGGCGGGATGAACGCGCTCCCGCGCGCGTGGTACCGTTCCCTTGAGAGAGGTGAAGATGCCCGCAGCGCTCAAGCAACTCACGTCGGCCTACCTGCTGGTGATCGGCGTCGCCGTGGCCGTCCAGTTCCTCATCTTCCCCTTCTACGAGGACCATGACTCCGACCTCACCGTCTGGCGCATCCTCGACTGGCTGATGGCCGCGGGCCTGCTGCTCGCCCTGCTCGGGACCTTCCTCCGCAAGCGCGCCTTCGACGGGGCGGGCGGGGACGCGGGCTGGCGCGAATACGTCGAGGTGAACGGCCTCTTCTACGCCGTCCTGGCGCTCTCCCTCGCCTTCTTCCCCGGCTGGTTCTGGGTCGAGTGGGGAACGAACCCGGAGCGCGCGAGCTGGGTCATCTGGCACCTGATCGACACCGCCCTGCCCATCCTGTTCGTCGTCACGGGCCTGCGCTTCTGGCGCGAGTCCAGCGCCTAAACGCCCCGCCCGCCCGCAAGGAGCAATCGCATGGCCGCCCTCCACCGCCTCATCGCCGTCTACCTGTTCCTCGCCGGAGTCGCCGTCGGCGCCTACTTCATCATCTCGCCCATCTACGCGGGCCAGGGCAACCCCGGCCACGCGGGCGACGTGTGGAACGTGCTCAACTGGTTCATGGCGGCCGCCGCCCTGCTGCTCATGCTCGTCACCTTCGCCCACGTTCGCGCCCTCGCCGCCGGCGCCTCCACGTGGGACAAGTTCGTCGCCAACGGACGCTTCCACCTCGCCGCCGCCCTGCTCATCGCCTTCTTCAGCAACTGGTTCGCGGACCTGTGGGGCGGCGACGGGTCGAGCCCCTCGTCCATCATCTGGATCTTCGCCAACGTCGCCATGCCCATCCTCGCCGTCGAGATGGCGCTCCAGCTCTGGCGCGATCCCGAGATCGGCGGCGCGAGTTCGTGAGCGACGGCGCCCGCGCCGCGGTGAAGCGCATCGTCGCGCTCTACCTGTTCGCGCTCGCTCCGGCGCTGGCCATCCACCTCGTCGTCACGCCGCTCTACCTGAACGAGGCCGCGCCCGACTACGGCCCCTGGCTCTGGTTCAACCCCTTCACGGTCGCGGGCGCCGTCCTCATCACGATCGCCGGCTTCCTGCACAAGCGCGCCGTCGACGCCCGCCCCGCCGACGAGATCGGCTGGCGCGAGTACTTCGAGGCGAACCTCGGCTTCTATCTTGGCGGCGCGCTCACCATCGCGGTCTTCTGGAACTGGTTCACCGTGCAGTGGGGCCCATCCGACCCCGCTTCCCCGATCACGTGGATCGTCATCGACACCGGCGTCCCCCTGCTGGCGCTCGCCACGGGACGCCGCCTCTGGCGGGAGGCGGCGTCCGCGTCGTAGCGACCGTGACCGTGGCCGGGGCGCGCTAGTCGAGGTAGTCCTTCAGCTTGCGGCTGCGGCTCGGGTGGCGCAGCTTGCGCAGCGCCTTCGCCTCGATCTGGCGGATGCGCTCGCGCGTCACGCTGAACTCGCGCCCCACCTCCTCCAGCGTCCGGCTGCGCCCGTCCTCCAGCCCGAAACGGAGCTGGAGCACGCGCCGCTCGCGGCTCGTCAGCGTCGCCAGCACGTCCTCCACCTGCTCGCGCAGCAGCTGCGCGCTGGCCGCGTCCGCCGGGGCGAGCGCTCGCTCGTCCTGGATGAAGTCGCCGAGGTGGCTGTCCTCCTCCTCGCCGATGGGCGTCTCCAGCGACACCGGCTCCTGCGAGACCTTCTGGATCTCGCGGATGCGCTCCGGCGAGAACTGGTGCGCCGCGTCCTGCTTCGAGCTCTCGATCATGCCGCGCGCGATCTCCTCGCTCGTCGGCTCCCGCCCGTACTCCTGCACCAGCCGCCGGCTGACGCGCACGAGCTTGTTGATCGTCTCCACCATGTGCACGGGGATGCGGATCGTCCGCGCCTGGTCCGCGATCGCGCGCGTGATCGCCTGCCGGATCCACCACGTCGCGTACGTCGAGAACTTGTACCCCTTGCGGTAATCGAACTTCTCCACCGCGCGGATGAGCCCGATGTTCCCCTCCTGGATCAGGTCCAACAGCGACATCCCCCGCCCGATGTACTTCTTCGCCACCGACACCACCAGCCGCAGGTTCGCCTCCGTCAGGCGGCGCTCCGCCTTGTCACCGTTGTGCTTGATCGTGTCGAAGTGGTACCGCAGCCGGTCCTCGAGCGCCGTGATCTTCTCGACCAGCCCCTCGGACGGCGGCACCAACTGGTCCTCGCCCCCCGCCTCCTCCGCCATCTGCGCGAACAGGTCCGCCGTGAGGATGTGCGTCACGATCGAGAGCGAGACGATCGCGTGGTGGACCGTCTCCTCCGGCTTCCGCAGCCGCTTCATCCCGTAGGTGCGGAAGGGCAGCTCCATCTCGCGGTCCACCAGCCCGCGGAACTGGTCGTCGCCGATGACCTCCGCGTAGCCGCTCCGCATCAGCCGGCGCCCCTCGGGGTCGCGCCACTTCGGATCCTTCGGCGGCCACTCCTCCTCGCTCCCCTCCGGCGGCGTCTGCTTCGCGATCACCCGCTCGTAGCTGTCCACGTACCAGAGCGCGGCCCGGTAGACCGGCAGCAGCTCCGTGAACTGCTCCAGCAGCGTCACCGCCACGCGCGAGGCCGAGGGCGGATGCCCGAACGCATCCACGTACGCCTTCTCGATGTCGCGCAGGTGGATGCCCTCCTCCATCTGCCGCGCCAGGTGCTTCTCGTCGTCCGCCGTCAGCAGGTACACCTTCCCGATCTCGCGCAGGTACATCCGCACGGGGTCGTCGATCCCCTCCGACTCCTCCGTCAGCAGCGCGACCGTCTCCTCCTCTTCCTCCTCGCTCTCGTCCGGATCCTTCTCGTCCTTCTCCTCCTCGTCCTGGGTCGCGGTCGCGTTCCCCCCGGAGAGGTCGTTCTCCTCATCGCGGCGCTCGTCGAAGTCGCCGCTCGACAGGCGGCTCAGCACGGAGCCGATCATCGCATCGGCGCTCGTCGAGGAAGTCTGGTCGGTCAACGTCTCGTCACTCATGCGCTGACAAGTACCCCCGGTCTGGTCTTGGGACGCCGCGCGCGGACACACGCGGCCACCCTCAGTATAGCACAAGTGAGCGGGGCCGTTGGCCGTTTGGGGTGAAGGCGACCGTTCGCCGCTTGCCCGATACACTCGCGGAGGAATGGTCGAAATTCTCCGCACCGAAGTCTTTGTGCGCTGGTGGCAGAGGCTTCGGGATCCCGAAGCCAGGATGCGCATTGATAACCGAATCCGCCAGCTGTCGCGAGGAGTCGTTGGCGACGTTCGGCCGGTGGGACAAGGCGTCTCGGAACTCCGCATCCACTACGGCCCGGGCTATCGGGTGTACTATGTCCGACGAGGCCTTGCCGTGATTGTCCTGCTGGCGGGCGGCGACAAGTCGAGTCAGCGCCGTGACATCAGCAGGGCGCTGGAACTGGCGCGAACGCTGGAGGAGTTGTAGCGATGGTGAAGACGAAGTTGAAGCTGCTCCCCTGGGATGTGATCGACCACCTCCAGTCGGACGAGGAAATCGCCCTGTACCTGAAAGTGGTGCTGGAAGACGACGACCCCTACTTCACCGCGCTCGCCCTCGCCGACATCGCCCGCGCCAAGGGCCTCCAGGCGGAGTTGCTGACGGAACTGCAGTCCCAGATGGCTGGCGGCGAAGCCGCCCCGAACCCCAAGCCCGTCGCCTCCCCCGCCCCCTAGTCCCCCGTCGGGTAGCCCGCTTCCGCCCAGGCGTCCGTGCCGCCCTCGACGTTGTACAGCGCCAGGTCGTCGAGGCCCGCCGCCGTCGCATACTCCGCCGCGAGGGCGCTGCGGCCGCCCATCTTGCAGATGAACAGCACTTCCTGCTTCTCCCCCGCGAACTCGCGGATCTGCTTCAGCTCGTTCATCACCGTGTTCACCGGGATGAGGCGCACGCCCTTCGCGTGAACCTCCACGTACTCGTGCGGGTCGCGCACGTCCACCATCACGGCCTCGCCGTGGTCGAGCTTTGCCTTCGCCTCTTCGATCGAGATTCGCGTGAACGGCTCTCGCGGGTCCTTCGTAGCCACCGGAAACTGCCTCTCGTGTGCGTGGTGACGCAAGCCTAGCACGCGCGCCCGCCGTCCGCGCCGTCTGGCGAGCCCCCGCGCGATGTGCCACGCTGCCCGCGTGAGCGACCCCCTCCGCCCCGCCCCCGCCGCCGCCCTCGACGCCTGGGCCGATCGCGTGCGCCGCAACCGCGAGCAGGTCGAGCGCCGCCGTCGCGCCCTGCCCGAACGCGGCGACTTCTACGCGCCCATCGCCGGCTGGTTCCGCGCCGACCCGCACCGCGAGGGCGACGCCACCCTCGACGCCCTGTGCGCCCTCGTCCATCCCGATGAGACCGTGCTCGACATCGGCGCCGGCGGCGGGCGCTACGCCCTCCCCCTCGCCCTCCACGCCCGCGGCGTCATCGCCGTCGAACCCTCCGAGGGAATGCGCGCCGTCCTGCGCGAGGGCATGGCCGAACACGGCATCGGCAACGTCCACGTCGTCGCCGAGACGTTCCCCTGCGAGGAGCCTCCCCGCGCCGACGTCGCCCTCATCGCGCACGTCGGCTACGACATTGAGGCGTTCGGCCCCTTCCTCGACGCGATGGAGGACGCCGCCGATCGCCTCTGCGTGGCCGTCATGCTGAGCCGCCCGCCGCCCTCCCGCGCCGATCCCTTCTGGGAAGCCGTCCACGGCGAGCCCCGCGACCCGCTGCCCGCGCTCCCCGAGTTCCTCGCCCTCCAGCTCGCGCGCGGACGCCTCTGCGGGGTCACGTTCGCCGAATACGGCGGCATCGCCTACGACACCGAGGCCGACGTCCTCCGCTTCCTCCGCCAGCAGCTCTGGATCGCCGAGGACACCCCCGAGGACGCCCAACTCCGCGCCCTCCTCCCGCGCTACGTCCGCGAGGCCGCCGGCCGCGTCCAGTTCACCCAGGACCCCGGTATCCTCGGCATCGTCACCTGGCCCCCGCCGGAGCGCGCCTAGCGCGCCCGCGCGGAACGGACGGGGTAATTCACCGCCAAGCGCTCTATTCTGCGTGCATGGCGCGCTCGCTCCTGGCAACGCTGACGGCGGTCGCCGTCCTGCTGGCGCTCTCGTGCGGAGGCGGCGATGAGCCCGCGGCCATCATGAGCGCCACGCCCACCGCTTCCCCCGCGACCAAGCCGGTCTCGACGCAACCCGCCACTCCGTCGCCACCGGCCACGCCTTCGCCGACGGCAACGCCCGTCCCGTCCGCGACTCCCACGCCCCCGCCGACGCCATCGCCCACCGTAGTCCCGACGCCGGTTCCCACCTCCACGCCCGCCCCCACCCCGCTCCCCACACCCACCGGCCCCGCCGTCACGCTGACAGGCCCCCTGCTCGTGTTCACCGATCGGATTGACGGAGCGCAGGAGACGGCGGATGGGTGGGTCAAGAACCGCCGCGTCTATGTCTACGATGTTGGCGCGGGCCAGTACTGGTCCGTCCTCGATGTGACGGATCGCACGGTCGTGGAGGTAGCGGGCGGGAGCCTCATCGTGTGGGACGACGGGCAAGTCCGCCGCGTCGGCCTGAGCGGCTACACGGAGGCGGTGCTGCTTGAGGACGACAGCGTCTACGACATCAGAGTCTCGCCGGACGGAACGACGGCTGCGGTCTTTTACGCTGCGGGCGTTCTCTTTCTTGACACCGTGACTGGGGAGGAACTGCTGAACGATGACCTCCCCCGACTTCCCAGCGACTGGATCATGTCTCCCGATCTTCGCTACGCGGTGCGCTGGATAGAGGCAGACGAGCCGGGGGTAACCGAAGGGCTTGAGGTCTTGGACGCCGCGAGCGGGCAGGTGGTCGCCACGATATCACCGACGCTGGAGAACGTTGTCCCGTACTCCCACGTCGCAACTCGCGAGTGGAGCGGCACGGGCTGGTGGCCCAACCCCGACCGCTACGTGTACTTCGATTACGCTCGCGGGTCTGGCAAGTACGCAGGGCACCTCCCGATCATGCTCAACTACTGGATCTGGGATGCGGAGACGAACTGGAGTATCGGCTACTACGGCGATTTCGAGCCCCGCATCCTGGACGTGGCGACGGGGCAGGCGAGGGCGCTAAGCAGGGACGAGTGGCACGACCTCCAAGCGGAACGGGCACGCACTGCGTGCGTGGCCTCATATGGGGGGCGCGCTCGCGACCGGCCGCACTGTTTTCTCCTGTACGAAGGTCAGGTCATCTGGGATAGCAACTCGGACTGGCCCGGCATTCCGCACGTGAGGCCCGTGGGCCTTGTCCACCTTGCCGGGCCGCTCACGGTCCGGGGGATGACTCCGCTGGACAGGTGGCGGCTGCCGGATACGCCCGAAGCGCCGCCCCGGAGCGAGATGGTCGGTCCGCTCTTCGCCTGGTCCGTGCAGGGTGACTACGCGGCGGAGCTAACCGCAGCCGGGTTGCCGCGATTCGTCGAGACGCGCCACGTGATGGTTCACGATGTGGGCACGGGCCGTACCTGGCGGGCCTTTGACGTGCTGGACACGCCGTATGGCGACGACGGCAGGCAGGCGTTTGAATGGGTCTGGCCCGCCCGGGAAGGGTTCCTCGTCTGGGGTGGCATCAAGGATTCGATCCGCCACGTCGACTTGACCGGCGAGCGTGAAACTACCCTCATGCGCAGTGAATCGTGGGGTGTTCAGGTCTCACCTGCCGGCGACAGGATCGCGGTGCTTGAGTACGAGGGCCGCCTGCGGGTCCTTGACGTCCCATCTGGCGCTACGGTTCTCGACCTGTCCGAAGAGGCCATGTTGCGTTTCGTTCAGGACGTTCAGTCGGATAGCGCATGGATCGAGCCGCTTAGGACGGTCTGGAATTCCGACGGGAGCGCGCTCGCCCTCATCTACGGCACGCCCATAGGCGGAGAGGGGGCGGCAGGAGTCCTGGCCCTCGATGGAAGCTTCACGCTGCTCCGCGACGTTAGCTGGATAAGTGACCTGCCGCCCGAGTTCGTTCCGTGGTTCGAGTGGTATCCCCCTGTCCCGCCGCGCGCATCCGTGAAGTGCCCCGCTGACCGCGCCCTCCCCTGCCACGTCCTGCTGGACGGCGAGGTCGTGGGCGAGGGGCGCTGGGCGAGCGTGATCGGGTTCGTCCCGCTTGACTAGCGCGCCCGCGCGTACTTCTTCGCCGGCGTCAGCACGATCGGCGTGAGCGTGTCCGCGCCGTAGGAGGCGCGCTGGCGCTCGGACGGCGCCGCGCCGTAGAGGGTCGTGCGCTGGCGCGGGAGGCGGCCGATGCTCGCGATCAGCGCGTCCATCGCCTCCGGCGGCATCTCCTGCCCGTGGCTCGCCCCCGCCGCGCGGCTGATGCTCTCGTTCATGAGCGTCCCGCCCATGTCGTTCGCGCCCGCAAGCAGCGCCGCTTTCGCGCCCTCCCCGCCCATCTTCACCCACGACACCTGGATGTTCGGGATGAGCGGATGCAGCGCCAGCCGCGAGACCGCGTGCATCAGGATCGCCTCGCGCCACGTCGGCCCCTGGCGCGCGCGCCCCTTCAGGTAGATGGGCGCTTCCATGTGCACGAACGGCAGCGGCACGAACTCGCTGATGCCGCCCGTGCGCGTCTGCAGCTCGCGCAGCCGCAGCAGGTGCCGCGCCCACGACACCGGCCCGTCGATGTGCCCGTACATGATCGTCGAGGTCGTCGTGAACCCCGCCTCGTGCGCCGTCCCCACCACCTCCAGCCACTGGTCCGTGCTCAGCTTGTCGGGGCAGAGCGTGTCGCGCACCTCGTCGTCGAGGATCTCGGCGGCGGTGCCCGGCAGCGTGCCCAGCCCCGCGGCCTTCAGCCGCCCCAGGAACTCGGACACGGGAATGCCCAGCGTCTCCGCCCCCTGGTGGACCTCCAGCGGCGAGAAGGCGTGGACGTGCATGTCCGGCAGCGCGTCCTTCACCGCCTCGCACAGCTGCAGGTAGGTCTCGCCCGTGTACTCGGGGTGAATGCCGCCCTGCATGCAGACCTCGGTCGCGCCCCGCTCCCACGCCTCGCGCGCGCGGCGCACCACCTCGTCCAGCCCCAGGTCGTACGGCTTGCCCCGCAGGTTCTCGCTCAGCTTCCCCTTCGAGAACGCGCAGAACTGGCACTTGAAGTAGCAGATGTTCGTGTAGTTGATGTTGCGGTTGACGACGTACCGCACGATGTCGCCCGAGACCTCCGCGCGCAGCTCGTCGGCGGCGGCGCAGACGTAGTCGAACTCCGGCCCGCGCACCTCGAACAGGCGCGCGATCTCGCCCTCCGCCAGCTCCTCCCCTCGCCGCGCCTTCGCGACCAGCGCCGGTACGGGCGAATTGGGCGGCATCGACGCCGGGGCCGGGCGCGGGAAGTCGTAGCCGGGCGGCGGTTCGAGCACCGCGCCGGGCGCCCATTCGCCCTCCCGCGCGAAGCCGTCCGCGTCCATCGAGCGCAGCACCCGCGTCGCCATCGGCTTGCTCTGCCAGCGGGCGCTGTCCTTCGCGTAGGCGGGATAGACCGCCAGCCGCTCGGCGAGGTGGTGGCCCGCCGCCTCCGTCTGCCGCCGCAGCTCCTCCAGTTGCGGCCACGGCGCTTCCGGGTTCACGTGGTCGATCGTGACCGGCGAGACGCCGCCCCAGTCGCTCAGCCCCGCCGCCACCAGCTTCCCGTACGACTCCGGCATCAGGTTGGGCGGGGCCTGCACGCCCATCTCCGGCCCGAACAGGATGCGCGCCAGCGCCAGCGTCCAGAGCAGGTCGTCGAAGTCCGGCTCGGGCGCGTCCGCCATCTTCGTGTCCGCCTTGGCGCGGAAGTTCTGGATGATCAGCTCCTGCACGTGCCCGTGCGCCTCGTGCACCTCGCGCAGCGCCAGCAGCGACTCGATCCGCTCCAACCGCGTCTCCCCGATGCCGATGAGGACGCCCGACGTGAACGGGACCTGCAGTTCGCCCGCCAGCCGCATCGTCTCCAGCCGCGCCTCCGGGTCCTTGTCGGGCGAGCCGTAATGGACCTGCCCCTTCTCCAGCAGCCGCGACGAGACGCTCTCCAGCATGATCCCCTGCGACACCGACACCTCGCGCAGCAGGGCGATGTCCTCGCGCGTCATGACGCCCGGGTTGGCGTGCGGCAGCAGCCCCGTCTCCTCCGCCACGATCCCCGCGACCTCCGCCAGGTAGGAGATGGTCGTCTCGTGGCCGAGCGCGGCCAGTTCCTCGCGCGCCACCTTGTAGCGCAGCTCCGGCTTGTCGCCGAGCGTGAAGAGCGCCTCCGTGCAGCCCGCCGCCGCCCCCGCCCGCGCGATCTCCAGCACCTCGTCGATGCTCATGTAGGCGCGTTCGCCCCGCTTCGGCGGCTGCGCGAAGGTGCAGTAGTGGCAGACGTCGCGGCAGAGCTTCGTCAGCGGGATGAAGATGTTGCGCGAGTAGGAGATGACGTGGTCGTGGGCCTGGTCGCGGATCGCGCCCGCCGCCGCCGTCAGCGCCGCGAGGTCCGTCTCGCCCGCGAGCGCGCGCGCCTCCTCCGGCGTCGGGCTCACGCCCGCGATCGCTCGCGCCAGCACCGCCTCGGTCGTTTCACGCATCGAGTGTCGATAGTACAATACGAGTCGCTCGCACGTCACAACCGACCCCGGAGGAAGCCGCCCGCATGGCCTCGCGAAGCGTCCGCTGCCCCGTCGCCTCCACCCTCGACCTCGTCGGCGATCGCTGGACGCTGCTCATCGTGCGCGACCTGCTGAAGGGCGAGGCGCGCTTCGGCGACCTGCGCCGCTCCGTCGAGGGCATCACGCCCAGCGTCCTCTCCGCGCGGCTCAAGCTGCTCGAAGCCGAGGGCCTCGTCGACCGCCGCCTCTACCGCGACCACCCGCCCCGCGCCGAGTACTTCCTCACGGCCAAGGGCCACTCCCTGGGCGTCGTCGTGGGCGCGCTCGCCAGTTGGGGCGAACGCCACACCGACCACGACCTCAGCATCGTCGACCACCGCTGCGGCCACGGCGTGGACGTGGTCTACCGCTGCCCCACCTGCGACCGCGCCGCCCCCCGCTCCCAAATCCGCATCGTCCCCGCCTGACGCGCGCGGCCTCCGCTACTGCGACTCCCGCGCCGACCGCGCGCGGTCGAGGTTGAGCGCGAGCAGCCGCGCGAGCACCTCATCGTCGCCCAGGTCCGTGGGCCAGCCGTAGGCGTTGAACACGGCCTCGTCGAGGTTGCGATGGGCCGTATCGAGCCAGGCGGGCCGCTCGTTGTAGAGGTTCGTGAGCGTCCGCCCCCGCAACTCATCCTCGCCCACGAGCGGCCCCTCGGGATTGAGCCACCCCTCGCGCAACTCGTCCAGCCGCCGCGCCGCCCCCGCGACCGCCTCCACCAGCGCGCTCCCCGCCGGCTCGCTCCCCGGCGCCCACGGGAAGGGGAACGTCAGGAAGCAGGTGGTGTTGTTGTAGGTGGGATCGTTCCCGACTCCGTGCCGTGCGCCAAGGTTCAGCGCCCACAGTTCGTGGATGCGCGAGTGGAGAACGCCGAAGAAGTAGTCGTCATCACGCGCGAAGACGATGAGCCGGGCATCGGGCAGGACTTTTGCGTCGAGCCACCTGAAGACCCGATGCTTCGCAACGAGCGGCGTCGCCAGGAAGCGGGGGAGTGGGCGCAGCGCCCTTCGCATCGGAGGGCGCGGAGCGCCAAGCTGCCACCAGCGCTCTCGCAGACTTTGCTGGCTGTGATTGGCCCGGAAGGGCCGGACGTGCTCCGCGATGTGTTCGTACGGAGCTTCGTGGAGTTGGGCATCCTCCAGCGAGGTTTCCGGCGGGAAGTCGATGATCCACATGTCACGCGGGCGGCCAACGAGGTCGTCCGCGATCCACCACGGACGGACGACGGCGGCATTATCCCGGCCATCGGGATTGGGGTGAGCGAGCATCTTCCGTGCCGTCTCGCTGGGAACCTCGAAGCGCCCGATGCGGATCACACCCATGAACCCGATGTTCCTGTTTTCCGCCAGCGTGACTGCTTCCATGAGGGGCAGGCCGCTCGTGAGGTTGACGTTGATCCTGGCCGACGGGCTGGCCGTCGAGTATCCGGTGCGTCTCCGTGCCGTCATCGAAGCCGACCATCGCCGTGCGGACCGCAGCCCCGTCGAGAATCCACTCGCGGTTCGATTCCGCGAAGAAGATGTCGCCGGATTCCTTGATCCTCGCGAGCGTCTCCCGGCTCGCGGGCCCACGGATGGCCTGCGTCGCCAGCAGACCTGCGCGCTTCGCCCGTCCAGCCTGGACCATGCGCCGCGCCTTCTCATGCCAGTAGCAGCAGAGGTCGGCGGAGTGCTGCACGCGGCCCTCCCAGACCTCGTACATCGCGTCAACGTAGTCCCCACCAAGCTCCCGGCGCTGCCGCTTGCTCCCCAAGAACGGCGGGTTGCCCACGATCACGTCCGCCACGGGCCACTCGGGCTCGCGCGGGCCGTCGGGGCCGGAGCGGTCCACGATCGCGTCCATCAGCCGGATCTGGTCCAGCTTCTGGAGGATCGGTTCCTCGTCGTCCAGCGGGATGACGTTGCGCCGCTTCCACTGGAGGTAGCCGATCCAGACCACGATCGAGGCGAGTTCGTGGGCGTAGGGGTTCTTCTCGATGCCAAGCAACTGGCGCGGGTGGACGCGCGGCTTGAAGCTGACGCCCCACTGCCCCGCCCACGCGATCGCCTCCTTTTCGAGGCTCTTCAGGAGCGCAAGCGACACGTAGAGGAAGTTGCCCGAGCCGCACGCCGGGTCGAGCACCGTCACCTCCGTGAGCCGGTCGAGGAAGGGGGCGACGTGCTCGCGGATGCGCTCCTGTTGCGTCTCCTCCGCCGCGCCGCGCAGTTCGGCCTGCTCGCGCGCCTCCTCGGCCGCATCCTGGGCCTCCCGCCACTCGCGCTGCAACGGTGCCATGAGCACCGGCTCGACGAGCGCCTCGATGTCCGCCCGCGAGGTGTAGTGCGCGCCCAGTTCGGCGCGCACGTCCGGGATCGAGCACGCGCTCGAAGAGCGTGCCGAAGATGGCCGGCTCGACGTCTGACCAGTTGAGTTCGTCAAGCTCCTGCAGCGTGAGGATCTCCTGCGTCGTCAGGTCGCTGGGCACGTCGTCATCGGTGAAGAGGTCGCCGTTGACCCAGGGGATGTCCTGCGCGCCGAAGCGCCCGCCGCGCTCCATCGTGCGGAAGAGTTCGCCAAGCCCTCGCGGAAGCGCCCGGCGTTCTGCGCCTGCGCGCGCAGCAGTTCGGAGAAGGCGCTCCGCGGGAGCAGCCCGATGTCGCTGGCGAACATGCAGAAGACGGCGCGCGAGACGAACCGCCCGATGCGCATCCCGTCCGCGTTCCCCCAGCGCCGCAACTCGGCGACGACGCCCTCGAACAGTTCCGCCGCCTCGCGCGTGATCTGCTCGGTCGTGCGCTTTGGGCGGAGCAGTTCCGGCTCCGCCCACAGCGCCTTCAGCACCTGCATGGCGGTGAGGCTGGGCGCGCCCGGCGCGACGCTGTCGCTCCCGCGCCGTGACCCGCACCGGCTCGTCCCGAGGTCAGGTCGGCGAGGCTGAACTCGTAGGTCCACGACTCGAAGCCGGTCCACTTGGTGTGCACCTCGAAGGTGTGGAGGTCGCAGACCACGAGCAGGGGCGGCTGCTGGAGCGCCTCGTGGTAGTCGAGCAGCTGGAGGTAGGCCTCCTCCAGGTTGCCGCGCTTGCCCTTGTACTCCCACCCGAAGTGCCCGTTCAGCCAGACGTCGGCGAACCCCTCGCCCGCGCTCGCCCGGGAAGCGCCCTTCTCGAAGGCGTAGAAGTCGCCGCTGGGATCGGCCTCGTTGGGCGTCTGCTCGCCGAGCATCCGGCAGAGGTCGACGAAGTGCTCCTGCGAGGCGGCGCGCTCGGTGCGCCTGGACGTAATCCACTTGCGCGCGAACTCGGCGGCGTCCATGCCCCGATTCTAAGCCTCCGCGCCCGCACGGTCCGCTCGCCTACCCGAAGTACGGCGTCCCCTTGATGCCGACCATCAGCAGCGGCGCGGGAACGAGTTGGTGTTCCGTGGTGTCGGGAACGAGCCCCAGTTCCTGCAGGGTCGTGGCCCCCAGGATGAAGCTGTCCTCTTCCCCGAAGATCACGCGCGCCGTGCTCGCCCGGTCCCCGATCTGGAAGCGCGCTTCGCCCACGGGATAGGTCTTCCACTCCGTATCGGCGAGTTGGAGCTGGTCCTCGCGGTCTGGTTCGATTCCCAGCCGCTCCCGCAGGATCGAGGCGGGCAGCTTCGAATAGACCGCGCCCGTGTCCACGATCATGTTGACGTTGAAGTAGTCGCCGCCACCGTGGGGATGCGACACGCGCACGCGAACCTCGAACATCCCCATCGCGATTCCCTTCCAGACGATCGACGCTACGTCGTGCTACAGGATACAACTTTCCACCCTATTGACACACCCCCAGCGCGGTGGAGGCTCTGGCCCAAACCCCCCGCCGTTTGCCCAGCCTCGGCCCTGCCCCGTATCCTCACTGATTCAGGTAGTCCCCACCTCGATCGGGAGTGAGCGCGTGCACACCATCGGCCTGACTGGCGGCATCGCCAGCGGGAAATCGACCGTCGCGGAGTTCTTCCGCGAGCAGGGCGTCCCCGTCATCGACGCCGACGTCCTCGGGCATCGCACCTACGAGCCCGGCACCGGCACCTTCGCCGCCGTCGTCTCCGCCTTCGGCCCCGACGTCGTCGCGGACGACGGGACGATCGACCGGCGCGCGCTCGGCGGCAAGGTCTTCGGCAAGCCGGAGGAGATGACGCGCCTGACGGACATCGTCTGGCCCGGCATCCGCGCCCTCGCCTCGCAGGAACTGAGCGACCTCGAGGTCGCGGGCACGACCGTCGCCGTGCTCGAAGCCGCCGTCCTCTTCGAGGCGGGCTGGCAGGACATGGCCGACGAGATCTGGGTCACCTCCGTCGAGGCGGACGTGGCCGTGGCCCGCCTGGCCGAGCGCAACGGCCTCGACGAGGCCGCCGCCCGCGCCCGCATCGATTCGCAGCTCTCCAACGAGGAGCGCATCGCCGCGGCGGACGTGGTCATCGAGAACAACGGCACGCGCGAGGAACTCGCGGACGGCGTCCGCGCCGCCTGGGAGGCCCTCCGCGCGCGCACCGGCACAGAGAGGCAGACGATTGGCTGAAGCACCCACCACCACCGAAGTCATGGCCCCCGGCGGGCTCGTCCTCGCCGCCGAGGAGTTCACCGTCCGCGAAGAGCCCTACTACCTCCCCCTCGGGGACGAGATCGAGCTCTTCGAGGCCGCCTTCGAGCAGCGCATCCCCGTGCTGCTCAAGGGCCCCACGGGCTGCGGCAAGACGCGCTTCGTCGAGTACATGTCCTGGCGCCTCGGCAGGCCCGTGACGCACATCTCCCAGGGCGGCGAGGCGCCCCTCGACGATGAGGGCCCGCGCCCCTTCGTCACCGTCGCCTGCCACGAGGACCTGACCGCCAGCGACCTCGTCGGGCGCTACCTGCTCGATACCGACGGCACGCGCTGGATCGACGGCCCCCTCACGCGCGCCGTCAAGACCGGCGCCATCTGCTACCTCGACGAGGTGGTCGAGGCGCGCAAGGACACGACCGTCCTCATCCACCCGCTCACCGACTACCGCCGCCTCCTCCCCATCGAGAAGCTGGGCCAGGTGGTCGAGGCGGCGGACGGCTTCCTCCTCGTCATCTCCTACAACCCCGGCTACCAGAGCGCCCTCAAGGACCTCAAGCACTCCACCCGCCAGCGCTTCATCTCCGTCGAGTTCACCTACCCCACGCGCGAGCAGGAGGCCGAGATCATCTCGCACGAATCCGGCGTCGACCTCGCCGTCTCCATCGAGCTGGCCAAGCTCGGCGAGAAGGTGCGCAACCTCAAGGAGCACGGCCTCAGCGAGGGCGTCAGCACGCGCCTCCTCATCTACGCCGGCCGCCTCATCGAGCGCGGCATCGAGCCCCGCCGCGCCGCCCAGGTCGGCGTCACCTGGGCCCTCACCGACGACCTCGAGGTCCAGCGCAGCATCGAAGAGGTAGTGACATCGATCTTCGAGTGACCGCCCGCGCTCGCCTTGCGGAGCATCCCCCGGAGCGCGCCCGGACCCTCGCGCGCGAGGAGTCGGCGTGAGGATCGGCATCGTCTCCGACGTCCACGGCAACGTCGCCGGCCTCCAGGCGGCGCTCGACCGCATGGGGCCCATCGACGAACTGCTCTGCGCGGGCGACACCGTCTACCAGTACCGCTGGTCGAACGAGACGGTCGAACTCCTGCGCGAGCGCGGCGCGCGCGTCGTCCTCGGCAACCACGACGAGATCATCCTCGGCCGCGACGGCGAGCGCGCCCGCGCCATGGACCACGTCCGCGCGGACCTCGTCGCCTGGCTCGGCGAACAGCCTTACTCCGTCGATGCGGAGGTCGGCGGGAAGCGCTTCCTCATGGCCCACGGCTCGCCCTGGGGCGGCTGGGAGTACCACTACCCCCACGACCCCCTCTGGCGCAAGACCGAGGCCCTGGAGCACGATGTCGTCGTGACCGGCCACACGCACGTGCCCATGGCCGCGCGCTTCGGGGATACGCTCGTCATCAACCCCGGCTCCGTGGGCGAAGCGCGCGATCCGGGCAACGGCTACAAGCTCTCCTGCGCCGTCTGGGACACGGACGGCGGCGGCGATGACGTCCGGTTCCACGAGTACGAGGACCCCGCGCGGCCCTCGCGCGCGCTCGCCCGGGGAGGTTCCGCATGAGCGTCGCCACGGGGCTCATCGCCCGCAACCGCTCCCGCTTCGACGGCTTCCCCGAGCCCCTGCTGGAGTCCTACGCGGCCAGCCTGCGCGCCCTCGAACCGCGCCTCACGCCCACGCAGCTCGAAGGCTGGTCGCGGGGCGGCCTCGACCTCATGGCCATCAGCCTGCGCTCCTGGGAGTCCGCCGCCGAGTACTTCAAGGCCGGCCCCCAGCTGGCCGAAGCCACCCCCTGGGACACCTACGAGCAGCTCGCGCGCGAGGCCGGCGACCTCACCGAGCAGTCCGCCCCGCTGGCCGTCTCCTTCCTCCGCAGCGCGCCCGCCACGCTCGCCCGCATCGGCCCCAACCACCTCGCCCAGTGGGCCGACTTCGGCCGCCGCCTCTACAAGGGCAACTGGAAGAGCTCCTCCCTCGCCGCGCAGTTCTACGACGCCGGGCCGGACCTGTTCGCGACCATCCGCGTGAGCCACGCCGGACGCCTCGTGCTCTTCCTC
The DNA here is from genome assembly GCA_963664025.2 of Tepidiformaceae bacterium. Classification (GTDB taxonomy): domain Bacteria; phylum Chloroflexota; class Dehalococcoidia; order Tepidiformales; family Tepidiformaceae; genus UBA2991. Next base: position 1,686,889 of record OY760861.2, read on the forward strand.
GACGAACTCGCGCGCCACTCCTACGAACTCGCCGCCGCCTGCCTCACCGCCGCCCCCGGCGTGCTGGAGCGGCTCGACAACGCCGACCGCATGTCCTTCCTCACCTTCGGCGTCGAACTGGCGCAGACGAGCTGGGCCGATTCGCGCCTCTACTTCGACCGCGGCGTCCCCCTCATCCAGCGCGTCCACGGCCCCGTGCGCGAGCGCTACCTGACCCTCGCCGCGCAGGTCGCCCGCGACCACAACCGCTCCGTCTTCCAGTACTTCGAGGACGCCGCCCACGCCCTCGGCGAGGTCGAGCCCGACGACCACGGCCCCGTCATCGAACTGGCCGAGCAGCTCGCCCCCCACTCCGCCTACGCCGCCATGGACTTCATCAGCAACGCCCCCCAGGTGCTGGAGAAGGTCCACATCGACGAACTGGCCGCCTGGCAGAACCACGGCCTCGGCATCCTCGCCAGCAGCCGCGAGGGCGGCGAGGCCTACTTCCGCCTCCAGTCCAGCCGCGGCGAAGAGGTGCTCGACACCCTCTCCGCGCGCGTCGAACTGGCCAAGGTGGGCGACGTCCTCCGCCTCTACGCCAAGGCGCTCACGGGCAAGAACATCAGCATCCACGCCTCCGCCGTCCTCACCGAGAAGGGCATCGGCTGGGTCGATGAGGAGCGCGCCAGCACCGAGGGCACCACCATCTACCTGCCCGAGGTGATGGAGCGCTACCGCGAGAAAGCGGAGAACTTCGCCTCGGTCAAGGTGTTCACCACGCACCAGGCCGCCCACCTCGAGTTCGAGAGCTTCAGCTTCGGCTTCGACCGCCCCTCCACCCTCTTCGAGGACCTGCGCCCCACCATCCCCGAGCAGGCCGGCGCCAACCCCGCCACCGAGATCGAGCGCTTCTTCGACCTCTTCCCCGACCGCACCCTCGCCAGCGACCTCCACGAGATCGCCGAGGACGCGCGCATCGACGCCGCCATCAAGCGCAACTACGCGGGCATCCGCCGCGCCCTCACGCGCATGCAGCGCGAGGAACTGTCGCGCCGCCCCGAGATCAGCGAACTGCCCCTCCGCCAGGCGTTCGTCGAAAACCTCGTGCGCGTCAGCCTCGACGGGGCCGACGCCGTGCGCTGGCCCGCCGCCCAGCGCGACGCCATGTCCAGCGGCGTCGCCGTCCTCCAGCGCCTCAGCGACGAGGGCGCGACCGTCGAGGACGCCGCCGAAGCCACCCTGCGCCTCTACCAGCTCGCCATGAGCGTCAGGAACGAGCGCGACGAGAGCGACGAGGACTGGGACTCCATCCCCGACGTCGACCAGGAGCAGCTCCAGCTCGACATGAGCGACCTCGGCGGCGAGGGCGCGGCCATGGAGATGGGCGAACCGGAGGAGGGCGACGCCGAGTACGAGAGCCCCCAGGACATCGACTTCCGCGGCGACTTCAAGCCCGAACTCGTCCAGCTCCTCATGAAGCTGCGCGACGACGCCGAACTGGGCGACGCCGGGCAGATCTCGCCCGACCAGCTCACGGAGGAGCAGCTGAAGGAACTGCTGGAGAAGAGCGCCGAGATCGACCTCGACACCCTCCTCGAAGGCGACCTCCAGAACACGACCGGCATGTTCCTCTCCAACCTCCTCAAGGAGGCGGGCACGCCCACCCTCGACAGCGACGCCCAGTCCGACCAGCCCCTGAGCGACCTCAGCACCGGCGGGGAGGAGGGCGAGGAGCCGCTCGCCCCCATCGTCACCACCTACTACTACGACGAGTGGGACTTCCGCGCCCAGGACTACAAGCCCCGCTGGTGCGCCGTGAAGGAGGCCGCCCTCGAGGAGGGCGAGGAAGAGTTCTACGACGAGACCCTCAAGGAGTACGCCGCCCTCGTCGCCCAGACGCGCAAGCAGTTCGAGCTGATGAAGCCCGAACTCTTCCGCAAGATCAAGAAGCTCTCCGACGGCGAGGACGTCGAACTCGACCCCGCCATCGAGTGGATGATCGACATCCGCACCGGCGTCAGCCCCTCCGACAAGATCTACTGGCGCCGCAACAAGGTCGACCGCGACGTCGCCATCGCCTTCCTGCTCGACATGTCCGCCTCCACGGACGAGGAGATCGCGCGCCGCGACCAGCAGTACGACGACTCCGACGACGACCCCCGCAAGTACCTCAGCTGGTGGGTCACGAAGCGCCGCCAGGAGCTCTCCGCCCCGCCCAAGCGCATCATCGACCTCGAAAAGGAGGCGACCGTCCTCCTCATCACCGCGCTGGAGACGATCGGCGACGACTACGGCATCTACGGCTTCAGCGGCTACGGGCGCGACAACGTCGAGTTCTTCGTGATCAAGGACTTCGACGAGCGCTTCGGCGAGACCACCAAGAAGCGCATCGACAAGGTCACCCCCATCCGCTCCACGCGCATGGGCCCCGCCATCCGCCACGCCATCCACAAGCTGGCCGAGACGGAGGCGAAGGTCCGCATCCTCGTCCTCCTCAGCGACGGACGCCCCCAGGACCACGGCTACGGGCGCGACCGCACGGAGAAGGAATACGCCATCCACGACACCAAGCAGGCGCTCAACGAGGCCAAGCGCGAGGGCATCACCCCCTTCGCCCTCACCGTCGACCGCGCCGGCCACGACTACCTGAAGACGATGTGCGAGGACATGGGCTACGAGGTCGTGGGCGACATCGAGTCCCTCCCCCGCCGCCTGCCCGCCCTCTACCGCAGGCTCACGGAGTAGCGTGCGTGCCCCTCCTGCTCGTCCGCCACGGCGAATCCGAGGGCAACGTCGAGGCCCTCATCCAGGGCCAGCTCGACAAGCCGCTCACCGCCCTCGGGCGCGAGCAGGCCAAGGCCGTCGCCGCGCGCCTCAAGGCGGAAGGCCCCTTCGACCGCATCGTCTCCAGCCCCCTCGTCCGCGCCCTCGCCACGGCCGAGGCCATCAGCGCCGCCCTCGCCCTCCCCATCGCCACCGACGACCGCCTGATGGAGTACGACTTCGGCGAATTCAGCGGCCTCACGTTCACCGAGATGCGCGAACGCTACCCGCGCTGGAGCTGGCTCACCGACCGCGGCGCCCCATCCCCCGATCTGCTCCCCGGCGAGGAGGGCTGGCCCGCCTTCGACGAACGCATCGCCCGGGCCCTTGATGACCTGATGGCCCTCGGCGGCAAGACGATCGCGGTCACGCACGGCGGCGTCATCATGGCCGCCATCAACGTGGCCCTGCAGATGCACGCCGCCGCCGCCGCGGACGGACGCCGCGCCCGCTTCCCCATGAAGAACTGCGCCATCAGCGAACTCGACCGCGACGAAGAAGGCCGCCTCGTCCTCCGCCGCCACAACGACGCCTGCCACCCTGTGGTTGCCGCAGGACATGCTGACGTACGCCTCGGCTAGGTGTGGGCTACGAACGCATGCCGCGACACTTGCACGTACTGCGGTGAGGTAGCCAGCGAAGATCACGTCGTGCCTGTCTCTTGGGACCACCCTTCCCGGAAACGCCTGGAACCGAGACAGCGTGGTTCCCTCCTGCGGGGAGTCGCCTTCTCAGCAACCTCCCCTACCACACCCGGGTACTTGGTGGATCGGCTGGCGCTACGCCGACCTCCTTGGAGAAGACACCAGAATGGTCAGAAGAGGAGCATGGAGTTGAAAGGGCGCTTGAGGCAGAAAGTGCGTGCCGACGTTCGGAAAGTGAACGTCCTTCACCACGCATGGATCGGCGGCGTCCACGAGTGAGCCCGTCCGTTCGGGATGTCTGGAGCGCTATCGACGCAACTGAAGCGGCCTAGGTGGGCAATCGAGCGACGCGGATGCGCGCCTGAGCGCTTCGGTTAGCCCGGCTCCGCGTCCGCGACCTCGCAGTGGTAGCGCTCGATGACCGGGTTCGCGAGCAGGCGCGCGCACATGTCGTCCGCCAGCGTCCGCGCTTCCTCCGCGCTCGCCGCCTCGATCGTGACCTCGAACAGCTTGCCCGAGCGCACGCCCGCCACCCCCGCGAAGCCGAGCGAGTGCAGCGCCGACGCGATCGTCAGCCCCTCCGGGTCGTTCACCGTCGGCTTCAGCGTCACCGCGATGGAGGCGAGGAAGCGGCTCACGCGGGCAGGTCCTCGCCCGTCAGCGTGCGGTACAGCGTCAGGTACCGCTCCGTCGTCGCCGCGACCACGTCGCCCGGAACCTCCGGCGCGGGGTCGCCGTCCTTCCAGCCCGTCCCCCGGAGCCAGTCGCGCACCGGCTCCTTGTCGAAGCTCGGCTGCGAGCCGCCCGGCTTGTACTGCGAGAGCGGCCAGAAGCGGCTGCTGTCCGGCGTCAGCACCTCGTCGATCAGGATCGTCTCCTCGTTCCGCAGCCCGAACTCGAACTTCGTGTCCGCGATGATGATGTCGCGCTCCAGCGCCACCTGGTGCCCGTAGTCGTAGACGGCGCGGCTGCGCTTCGCCATCGCGTTCGCCGCCTCCGCGCCCACGATCCCCTCGAACTGCGCGAAATCGATGTTCTCGTCGTGCTGGCCCACGTCCGCCTTCGTCGAGGGCGTGAAGATCGGCTCCGGCAGCCGGTCCGATTCCGTCAGCCCCTCCGGAAGCGTGATCCCGCAAACCGAACCGTCGCGCTGGTACTCGCGCCAGCTCGTCCCCGAGATGTAGCCGCGCATGATGCACTCGGCGTTGTGCGGCTGCGCCTTCCGCACCAGCATCGAGCGCCGGTGGCAGCTCTCCGGCAGGGGGAAGGGCACGAGTTCCTCCGCGTTGGAGGCGTCGATGACGGCGATGAAGTGGTGCGGCACCACCTCGCCGATGCGCTCGAACCACCACGCCGAGAGCTGCGTCAGCACCTCGCCCTTGCGGGGAACGCCGGTCGGCAGCACCAGGTCGAGGGCCGAGATGCGGTCCGTCGCGACGATCAGCATCCGGTCGCCGAGGTCGTACGTATCGCGCACCTTGCCGCGCGTCATGGGCGCGGGCAGATCGGTGTGGGTCACCACCTGGGTCATGGGGTCTCCTCCCTGATGCGAAGGTAATAGAGGGTAACGGCGGCATGTGCAAACACGGTCACGGGAATGCCCACGCCGCCCTGCAGGATCTGGATGCCCGCGTCGATCGCCATGCGCCCCTCGCGGCTCATGCTGTCCGGTCCGGGACTCACCGGCACGAGCGCGCCGATGAGCACGATCAGCGCCAGTCCCACGATCAGCACCCCGAGGAAGCGCAGCATGTTGCCGTGCATCGTGCGCCAGCTGCGGCGGAGCGCGTCGATCGGCCCCGTCTCCTCCAGCAGGTACACCTGGTAGGCGACTCCGAAGCGCGCCACGAGGAACGGGATCACCACGATCCCCACGAACGTGATCGTCAGCAGCCCCAGCGTCACCGCGAAGATGACCGTCAGCGCGACGAGGCCGCCCAGGCGCGTGAAGGCGGGGTCGAGCGCCTGCGCGATCGTGAGCGGCTTGCCCCGCGCGACCGCCGCCACGGACACGATCGTCGCCCCCTGCGCCACCAGCCCCAGCACCACCGCCAGCGCCACCACGACCACGAGCGCGAACACCTGCCCGCCCCCCTCGCTCGCGCCCGTGATGCCCCCGCGCGGATAGATCTCGTCCGCGAACACGGTCCCGTAGAGCGCGAGCGTCAGGAGGATGGTGCCGATCACGAGCGGCGCCTGGATGGCCAGCAGGGGGAGCATCGCCTCGCGCGGGTGGTCCCGCATCAGCGCCGCCGCCGCCCCCAGCGTCTCGCGCACCCCCGGCCTCGCGGGCGGCGATGGCGCGTCGCCCCCCGCCCCGCTCACGACAGGCCGAGCCGCTCGAACGTCGAGCCGGCGTTGCGAAGGTAGTAGCCGTAGTCGAAGAGCGGGCGCAGGCGCGCCTCGTCCAGCCGCGCCGTCACGTCCGCGTCCGCCAGCAGCAGCGACAGGAACGGCTCGCGCTCGCGCCAGGCGGCCATCGCGTTGCGCTTCACGAGGCCGTACGCCTCCTGCCGGCTCAGCCCCGTCTCGATCAGCTCCAGCAGCACGCGCTGCGAGAACACCAGCCCGTACGAGCGCTCCAGGTTCTCCCGCATCCGCTCCGGGTACACCACCAGCCCCTCCGCGATGTCCGTGAACAGCGCCAGCATGTAGTCCAGCAGCAGGCAGGCGTCGGGGAAGACGATGCGCTCCGTCGAGGAGTGGCTGATGTCGCGCTCGTGCCAGAGGGCGACGTTCTCCAGCGCCGTCGTCGCGTAGCCGCGCAGCACGCGCGCCAGCCCCGTGATGCGCTCGCACTTCTCCGGGTTGCGCTTGTGCGGCATCGCGCTCGACCCCGTCTGGCCCGCCGCGAACGGCTCCTCCGCCTCCAGCACCTCCGTGCGCTGCAGCCCCCGGATCTCCGTCGCGAACTTCTCCAGCGAGGCGCCCGTCAGCGCCAGCGCGCCCACGAACTGCGCGTGCCGGTCGCGCTGGATCACCTGCGTCGAGGCGTGCTCGACGCCCAGCCCCAGCGTCCGGCAGGTCGCCTCCTCGATCGCGGGGGGAATGGCGGCGTGCGTGCCCACCGCCCCGCTGATCGCGCCCACCGCGATCGTCTCCCGCGCGGCCAGCAGGCGCTCGCGGTTGCGCCGCATCTCCGCCACCCACACCGCCGCCTTCAGCCCGAACGTCGTCGGCTCCGCGTGGACGCCGTGCGTGCGCCCCGCGCAGAGCGTGTCCCGGTGCGCCCGCGCGAGCCCCTCCAGCGCCGCCGTCAGCCGCTCCGCGCCCGCGATCAGCAGGTCGCTCGCGTCCCGCAGCTGCAGCGCCGTGGCCGTGTCCCACACGTCGCTCGTCGTCAGCCCGTAGTGGACGTAGCGCGACTCCTCGCCGAGCGAGTCCGCCACCGACTGCAGGAAGGCGGTCATGTCGTGGTGCGTGACCGCCAGGTACTCGTTCACCTTGTCCGCGTCGAAGGCCGCGTTCGCGCGGATCGTCCGCGCCGCCTCGATGGGCATCTCGCCCGCGTCCGCACGCGCCTCGCAGACGGCGATCTCGACTTCGAGCCAGCGCTCGAACTTCGCCTGCTCGCTCCAGAGGGCGGCCATCTCGGGCCGCGAGTAGCGGGGAATCACGGTGCGCTCCGGCAATAGCGGCGTCGCGGCGCAGTCATCCCCTCCATCTTACGACGGAGCGGCGTTTGTGAGGCCGCGGGGAAGAGAATTGCCGTGAAGAATCGTGTGAAGTCAGCCGGCGTAGCGGAAGATGATGGAGAGCGCGATGAGGAGCGTGAACCCGATCGACGCGGCCCGGCGCAGCCCCGCGAGTTCGCCCCGCGGGCCCGCGATCCCGGCCTTCAGTTCGCCGAAGCGTTTCGCCGCTTCATCCACGCCCCCCATCGCCCGCGCTCGCGCTCGCGTTGGCAATGCCGCCGTTCGCCGCCAGCGTGTAGACTGCCGCCCGCCAGGAGGCGCTGAATGGAAGAGTTCCGCGGTCGCACAGCGGTCGTCACCGGAGGCGGTGGCGGCATCGGCAAGGCGATGGCCGTCGCCTTCGCCCGGGAAGGCATGAACGTCGTCATCGGCGAGATCGACATGGACGCCGCCGCCGCGGCCGTCGCCGCCGTCGAGGAGCACGGCGTGCGCGCCATCGCCGTCCAGAACGACGTCTCCAGCCGCGCCTCCATGCAGGCCCTCGCCGACGCCGCGCATGACGCCTTCGGCGGCTGCCACGTCCTCTGCAACAACGCCGGCGTCGTCACCTTCAAGCTCGCCCAGGACATGACCGAGGCCGACTGGGACTGGGTGCTGGGCGTCGACCTCTACGGCGTCATCTACGGCATCCAGGCGTTCCTGCCCGGCATGGTCGCGGCGGGCGAGGGCGGCCACATCGTGAACACCGCCTCCATCGCCGGCCTCGTGCACGCGGCCACCCCCGGCATCTCCTCCTACACGACCGCCAAGTACGGCGTCGTCGGCATCTCCGAGGCGCTCGCCCTCGACCTCGCCCCCCACAACATCGGCGTGAGCGTGCTCTGCCCCGGCGGCGTCCGCTCCCGCATCGTCGAGGCCGGCCGCAACCGCCCCGAGGAGTACGGCGGCCCCGAGCAGCCCATCCGCGAGATGCTCCCCGGCCGCTCCGTCCCCCAGGAGATGATCGAGCCGGAGGACCTCGCCCAACAGGTGCTGCGCGCCGTCCGCGAGAACCACCTCTACATCGTCAGCCACCCCGAGACGCAGCCCGCCGTCGAGGAGCGCTTCCAGGCCATCCTCGACGCCTACGACCGCATCCCCGCAAGCTAACCGAAGCGCAAAGGAGCGAACCCATGTCCGTCAAGGTGCTCGTGGTCACGAAGGGCCACCCGTTCAACTACAACGGCTTCTACGCCATGTTCGACGAGGATCCCGAGCTGCTCACCACGCAGGTCGAGCAGCCCGCCGCGCAGGTCATGCTGCGCCCCGAGAACGTGGCCGAATACGAGGCCGTCTGCTTCTACGACATGTGGGGCACGGAGAGCCCCGACGGCGGGGCCAGCTTCGTGGCCGCGCCGGAGGAGTACCAGCAGAGCATCGCCGCCCTCCTCGAAAGCGGGAAGGGCATCGTCATGATGAACCACGCCATCGTGCAGTGGCCCGCCTGGCCCGGCTGGCGCGACGTGAGCGGCACCTCCTTCCTCCTCACCGAGGGCGAGGTCTTCGGCGAATTCACCCCCGGCTCCGGCTACCGCGGCGGGGCCGCCGACCCGCGCGGCAACCCCCGCGGGACCGTCTCCGCCGACCCCGCCGCCGCTGGCCACCCCGTCCTCGACGGCGTCGAGCCCTTCACGATCGAGGACGAGCTCTACCTGACCTCGAAGACCTTCGAGTCGCAGCCCGGCATCCTGCCCCTCATGCGCACCGACTACCCGATGGTGAAGGAGAACTTCAACCCGCCGCCGCTCGCGCCCGCCGCCGAGCAGGCGGGCTGGGACCACCCCGAGGGCAGCAACCTCGTCGTCTGGGCGAAGAAGAGCGTGAACTCGCCCGTCATCGCCATGCAGATCGGCGACGGCCCCAACTGCTACGCCAACCCCGGCTTCCGCAAGCTCCTCCACAACGCCCTCCACTGGGTCGCCACCGAGGACGCGCGCGCCTGGGCCGCCAGCTAGCGCCCCCTCAGCGCAGCCCCCGGAACGTCGCGCGGATGCCGCGCACGATCGCCTCCGGCTCCTCCGCGGGCGCGAAGTGCCCGCCCGCCGGGTGCCGGTCCCAGTGCGCGAGGTTCCAGTAGGCGCGCTGCCCCTCGCTCGGCCCCTCCGGCGCGTCCGCGCCGTGGAACGTGATGCCCGTGGGCGCCTCCACCACGGGCGTGCGCTCGTGGCTCGGATGCCACGGGTTCCACGCCGCCTCGTAGTAGTAGCGCACCGACGTCACGAAGGCGTCCGTCGCCCAGTACAGCATCATCGTCGTCAGCAGGTCGTCCTTGGGGAAGCGCGACTCCACGTCCCCGTTCGTGTCGCCCCAGTTGCGCCGCCGTTCGAGGATCCAGGCGCAGAGGCCGATGGGCGAGTCGTGCGCCATGAACGCCAGCGTCTGCGGGTCGAGCGCCTGCACGGCCACGTGCGCCGAGTACAGGCGCATCCGCGCCAGCGCCGCCCGCCGCGCCTCCCCCGGCGGCATCGACGGCAGCCCCGGGTCGCCCAGCACCCACGGCCGGTCGTGCGTGAACATGTCCAGCATGATCGCGTCCGTCAGGTGGATGCCGATCAGGTGGTCCGCGTACTTGTGCCCCAGCTGGCTCGTGACGAGCGCCCCCCAGTCGCCGCCCTGCGCCCCGTAGCGCTCGTAACCGAGCCCGTCCCGCATGAGCGCGTCCCACAGGTCCGCCGTGCGCCAGAAGTTGATCCCCGGCGTCGTCAGCGGCGTCGAGAAGCCGTAGCCGGGCAGCGAGGGCACGACCACGTCGAAGGCGTCCGCGGGATCGCCGCCGTGCGCCGCCGGGTCCGTCAGCGGCCCGATCACGTGGCGCAGGTCCCAGTACGTCCACGGCCAGCCGTGCGAGAGGATGATGGGGATCGGGTCCGGCCCCTTCCCCCGCTCGTGCACGAAGTGGATCGGCATCCCCTCGATCTCGACGCGGAAGTTCGCGAGGCGGTTCATCTCCGCCTCCTGCGCGCGCCAGTCGTAGCGATGCAGCCAGTGCTCCGCGAGTTCGCGCAGGTAGGCCCCGTTCACCCCGTAGCCCCAGCCGTCGTTGGCGAAGTCGGGCGCCCAGTTGATGCGCTCCAGCCGCTCGCGCAGGTCGCGCAGCTTCTCCCCGGGGATGGCGATCTCGAACGGTTCCGGCTGCATGGCGTCCCTCCCGTGCCCGTGGCCCCGCGAGTCTAGCGGCTGGCGCCGGACGACGGCGGCGCCTGCGACGGAAGCAGCTCCACGTCCGCGTAGACGTAGCGGGGGCGATCGGGACCGTCGTGGCCCCGGTCGTCTCCGGGCAGTTCGATCTCGCGCTCGACGATCCGCCCCGGGCGCGCCGCGATCGGCTCCGGGAACATCGGCCCCGCCAGCGCGCAGGTGTGGAACTCGCCGTTCTCGCCCAGCGGGTCCACCCCCTCCGGCAGGTCCGCCAGCAGTTCGCGGTCGAACCAGCGCCCCGCCAGCGACGCCGGCGCCATGCTGGTGTTCAGAGCCGTGATGACGGCGCGCAGGCCGCCGTCGATCATGCGCTCCGCCAGCCGCCCCGTGTCCTCCCCCCAGATCGGGAAGAGCGGCGTGAAGCCCGTGCCGCGCAGGCTCTCCTCGCGATAGCCGCGCACGTCCTCCAGGAACAGGTCGCCGAAGGCCAGCGTCTCCGCCGCGAGGTCATCGGGCAGCGCCCGCACGCGGTCGAGGAACTCGCGCATGGCCGCCTCGTACGCCTCGTTGGGGCAGGGGTACGGGATCGGGATCTCGTAGAGGGGCAAGCCCAGCCGCTCCGCCTGCAGCCGCAGGATCGCCCCCGGCACGGCCTGGATGGCCACGCGGTCGAAGCGCGCGTTCACCGTCGTGAAGACGCCGCGCACGTCGTACCGCTCCGGCTGCTCCCGCAGCGTGTGCAGCGCCCACGCCGAGTCCTTCCCCGACGACCACGAGACGAGCACGGGCTGCGGCGTCATGCCCCGATTGTCGCACGCCGGAGCGTCGCCGCCTCGCGGCAGTCCGATCGCGAACGGCTTTCCCGCCCGATCCTTGAAAAGCGCCGCACGGCGGGCTACCGTTGTCCCAACACGCGGATCAAAGCGTGCGAAAGGAGTTAAACACGTATGGGATCGACGTTGTCCAGTAACAAGGCGGCGGGGTTGGCCATCACCGGCGGACTCGCCGTCATGATCATCACCCTCATCCTCTATCCCGGAGGCTGGGTGATCGACGCGACCAGTTCCATGGACTTCCAGGCGACGATCGACGCGATGACCGGGAACGACAACCTCTCGCACGCGCTGCTCTTCTTCGTGATCCTCGCGTCGTTGTCGATCTCGTTCGGCATCTTCTCGTTCTGGAGGCTCACCGGCTCCAACGACCCCCTGCTGCAATTCGGCATCATGGTCAACCTGTTCCACTACGGCATCTACATCCTGACGATGGGCACGCGGCACATGCTCGTCGCGATCGCCCAGCACCAGGACGGCATCGAAGTCGATGGCCTCAGCGCCACCCCGGCGCAGATCAACGAGTACCTCGTCATGCTGCAAGCCATGAGCGGCGGCCTCCACTACGCCTTCGTCATCGTCTCGTCGGTGAGCGGCATCCTCCTCGGTCTCGCCCTCGCCCGCCGCTACAGTTCGCTGAACATCACCGCCATGGCCTGCTGGCTCTTCTTCATCGCCGGCGTGGCGGGGCTGCTCAACGCGTTCGTCGGCCAGCAGGCCGAGCTCGCGCCCGAGGCCTTCATCGTCGTCAGCAACCTCGTCCTCTTCGTCGCCGCCATCGCGCTCTTCGTCATCGGCGTCGGCGTGCTGCGGGGCGAGCCCGAACTCGTTCCCGCGGAGTCGGACGGCTAACGCCCGCCCGCAATCAGCGGCCATCGCCGGCGGGGACGCGGACGCGCGTTCCCGCTGGCGGGGCCGATCCCCATTCCGGTACAGTGCCCGCAGCGCCGCCGCGCTGACGGGAGGCCACGATGGCCGTCGAGACGAAACAGACCTTCTGCCGCTTCTGCCATGCCTTCTGCGGCATCGAGGTCGATATCGAGGACGGGCGCGCGATCAAGGTGCGCGGCGATGCGAAGAACCCCATGTACCAGGGGTTCACCTGCATCAAGGGCCGCCAGCTCCCCGAGCAGCACTACCACCCCGACCGCCTCCTCCATTCGCAAAAGCGCGCCCCCGACGGGAGCTACCGCGACGTCCCCCACCAGCAGGCCATCGACGAGGTGGCGGACCAGTTGCAGGCGATCATCGCCGAGCACGGCCCCCGCGCCGTCGCCACCTTCAGCGGCACCTACGGCTTCTCCTTCCCCTCCTCCGGCCAGTTCGCGGGCGCCTTCATGGCGGGCATCGGCTCGAACATGACCTACTCCGGCGGCACCATCGACCAGCCCGCCAAGCCCATCGCCCGCGCCTACCACGGCAACTGGGGCGCCGGTCCCCAGATGTTCGACGACGCCGACGTCTGGATGCTGATCGGCGCGAACCCGACCATCTCCATGTGGGGCGGCATCCCCCAGTACAACCCCGCCAAGCGCCTCCACCAGGCCAAGCAGCGCGGCATGCAGTTCATCGTCATCGACCCGCGCCGCACCGAGGCCGCCGAGCAGGCCGACGTCTTCCTCCAGGTCAAGCCCGGCGAGGACCCCACCCTGCTCGCGGGCATCCTCCGCGTCATCCTCAGCGAGGGGCTCGTCGATGGCGACTTCGTCGCCGCCAACGTGCAGGGCCTGGAGGAACTGCGCGAGGCCGTCGAGCCGTTCACGCTCGACTACGTCGAGGACCGCGCGGGCGTGGCCGCGGCGCTCGTCGAGCGCGCCGCGCGCATCTTCGCCGGCGGCGAGCGCGGCTCCGTCACCTCCGGCACGGGCCCCGACTTCTCCCCCCACGCCAACGTCACCGAGTACCTCATCAACGCCATCAACACCGTCTGCGGTCGCTGGCTGCGCGAGGGCGAGCGCGTGCCCAACCCGCCCGTCCTGCGCAAGCCCAAGGACTACGTCGCCCAGGCCTACACCGAGAGCACCGACTGGGAATCGCGCGAGAAGCTCCGCATCCGCGACCTGCCCATCACCGCCATCGGCCCGCCCACCAGCGCCCTCGCGGAGGAGATCCTGACGCCCGGCGAGGGCCGCATCCGCGCCCTCATCTGCATCGGCTCCAACCCCATGGCCGCCTGGCCCGACCAGCTCCGCACCTACGACGCCATGCAGGCGCTCGACCTGCTCGTCACGCTCGACATCAAGATGTCCGCCACCGCCAAGCTCGCGCACTACGTCATCGCCCCCAGGCTCTCGCTCGAACGCGAGGACACGACGCTGCCCAACGAGGCGCTCTCCGGCGTGTTCGGCTTCGCCCAGGGCTACCCCGCGCCCTACGCCCAGTACGGCCCCAAGCTCATCGACCCGCCCGCGGGCTCCGACGTGATCGAGGAGTGGGAGTTCTTCTGGGGCCTCGCCCACCGCATGAGGGTGCCCCTCCGAACCGGCTGGGGCGAGGTCGACATCGACGTGAAGCCGACCACCTCGCAGCTGCTGGAGTGGATGTGCGAAGGCTCCCGCATCCCCCTCGACGAGGTGAAGAAGCACCCCCACGGCCACATCTTCGAGGACGACGAGATCCGCGTGCTGCCCAAGCGCCCCGGCTCCCCCCGCCTCGACGTGGGCCGCGCCGAGATGATGGCCGAACTCGCCGAGGTGCGCGCCGAGCCCCACTTCGAGGGCGGCGGCTACCGCGAGGGCGACCAGTTCACCCACCGCCTCGTCAGCCGCCGCCTGCTGGAGTCGTACAACTCCTCCGGGCGCGACATCCCCCGCCTCATGCGCAAGTACGCGGACACCGGCAACCCCGCCTACATGAACCCCATGGACGTCGCCGAACTCGGCCTCGCCGCCGGCGACGTCGTCGAGATCGAGTCCGCGCGCGCGGCCATCTACGGCGTCGTCGAGCCCGCCGACGACGTGCGTTCCGGCGTCATCTCGATGGCCCACGCCTGGGGCGACGCGCCCACCGAGGACGCGCGCGTGCGCGAGCTGGGCGCGAACACGGGCCGCCTCTCCGACACCCAGCGCGACTACGACCCCATCACCGGCATCCCCGTCATGAGCGCCATCCCCGTCAACGTGCGCAAGGTCGCCGACCCCGCGCCCGTCCCCGCCGGCTGAGCCGGAGGGCGGCCCCGCCCGTCCGTTGAAGCGCCGCGCGGCGGGCGCTACCCTTGAAGCATGAACAGGACGCCGAACGCACCGACCGGCCCGCGGCTCTCGCCCGATGAGATTGAGCGCCGTGGCGACGAAATCTACGAGCGCGACATCCGCGCCAAGGTGGAGGCCGACCACTTCGGGGAGATCGTCGCCATCGACGTTGCGAGCGGCTGTTGGGCCATCGGCGGCACCGTCCTGGAAGCGGTCGATCGCCTGCGCGCCCAGAGTCCGGACGCGATCGACGTGTGGAGTGTGCGTGTTGGGCACCGCGCGGTCTACAGCTTCGGGGGCCAAAGCACCCTGCGGAGCGCCGAGTGATTGAGGGCTTCGTCAACGCCTCCCTTGAACCCATCATCTCCCTTTCCGTGAGCGGCCCCACGGGACAGACACAGGAAATCCAAGCCGTCATCGATACCGGCTACAACGGCTATCTGACCTTGCCCGGCACGCTGGTACAGGAGTTGGGGCTGCCCTTCGAGAGCAGCGCCACCGCCGTGCTGGCCGACGGCAGTGAAGTGAAGCTTGAAACCTATGTCGCTACCGTGCTCTGGGACGGGGAGGCGCGGGCCATCGATGCCCATCTGGCGGAGAACAAGTCGCTCGCCGGGATGCGCCTCCTCCAGTGGTACAGCCTCCATGTGGACGTGCGGGATGGGGGACGCGTGGCGGTCGAGGAAGCGGGCTGAGCCGCCCCGCGATGCGCTAGGCTGTCCCCCGTGACCATCCGCGCCCTCTGGCAGCGCAGGCATCGGGGCCTTGGCCGCGCCGACCGCGACCGCGAATCGGAGACGCCCGAGGAGCGCATCCTCCTGCGCGCCCTCCGCGACCTCGCCGGAGCGGCCCGCGGCGTCGTCTACGACGTGCCCCGGAGCGAACGCCCCCTGCGCCTGCCCCTCAGCCCCGTCTACCTCGAGGGCTCGAAGTCGTGGCGGCGCTTCCTGCGCGCCCGCCGCGCCCTCGACGACGGCCAGCTGACCTTGCTGCTCTCGCTGCGCCCGCTGCCCCCCGACGAGCGCCGCCTCGTGGTGGACTGGGGCACGGCCCACGCGAACACGTTCCTGCTCGTCGAGCCCCGCGAGGCGGGCTGCGACCTCAGCGATCCCCGCTCGCCCGCCGCGCGCGAGGTGCGCGCCCTCTGCCGCGAGGCGGCCGCCTCCGAGCCGTCCGTGGCCGAGGCCGCCCGCGAGCGCTGGACCGCCGCCACGCCCCTCGGCCAGCGCCTGCGCGACCTCTACGGGCGCTGGGTCTGGTGGGAAGCGCCCCTCCCCGAGGGCCGCGCGCACGAGGACCCCTTGCGCCTCACCAGCCCCGCCGAGACGCTCTCCATGCGCCTCCTGCCCCTCCTCTACGAGCGCTTCCCCCAGCCCAGCTTCGACGCCGCCCTCGCCGATCTGCAGGCGACCGAGCGCGAACTCTTCGGCGGCTCCGTCGCCGCCGCCCGCTCCGTCTTCCGCACGCGCCTCGGCCTGCCCGTCCTCCACGACGACCGCGCCGTCGACCGCGCCGTGCGCCGCATGGTCAACCTCGGGCGCATGTCCGTCACCACCGGCGGTCGCGGAGCCGCCGTCTTCGGCCCCGGCCACCCCATCCCCGACGACATGCCCGACGAGGAGTTCGAGCGCCTCCTGCTCGTGTAGCGGCCGGTGGCCGGTGGCCGGATGGTTCGACGCGTACCGCCTTACCCTTGTAGCCTGCCGGTAAGGAGCCCCGCGATGGGGACCGTCGAGCCCGGCGACCGCAAGAACCAGGAAGCGCGCCAACGGAGAGCTATCGACGACTACTGGGAATTGCGGCGGTGACGCCCTCCGCCTTACTCCTGTAGGCTTGTGGTAAGGAGCCCGCGATGCTCATGAAAATCACCTCGAAGCGCCAGGTCACCTTCCCCAAGCACGTCCTTGAGGAACTGGGCGTCGGCCCCGGCGACCAGCTCGAACTCGAAGCGGGCGAGGACGGCTACCTCCTGCGCCCCCGGCGCATCAAGCTGGAGAAGCTCGGGACGCTGAAGGTGCCGCCTGGGGTTCCGCCCCTCGACATCGCCGAGTTCCGCGAGCAGGTGTATGACCCGGCGCTTGGGGATTGATACGTCCGTCCTCGTGCGGTTGATGACCAGTCAACCCGCAGCCGCGCATGAGCACTGCGTACGTGAACTGACGGCGCTGGCGAACGCTGGCGTTGAGGTGGTCGCCTCGAATCAGGCCATCGGAGAAGCGTACATCTCCGTCCAGTTTCACTACGGCTCCTCGCGAGAAGCTGCCAGCCGCAGCCTCCTGAACGTCTTCGAGAGCGGGCTGGTCAAGCCCCTCAACGGACCCCCTGTGCTCGACGCGCTGCGGGAGACCGGGCAGCCCGGCCTCTTCGACCGCCTCATCGTCGATGGCTATACCCAGGACGGCCTGGAGACGCTCACGCTCGACCGCCGCATGGCCCGCCTCCCCCGGGCGCGCCTCCTGTAGCCGCGATGGCGACCGTGGCGGACCCCGGACACCGCCGCCTCTGGGCGCTCGCCGAGCGGCGGGGCATGGACCGCCGCCGCTTTCTCCGGCTGCTCGTGGCGGGCGGCGCGACCGCCGTCCTCGCCGCCTGCGGGGCCGATGGCGACGACGCCCCCGCCACGGAAGGCGCTCCCGAGCCGTCCGGCTGGTTCAAGGACCCCGCCCCCTTCATCCGCCACGCCGACGGCAAGAGCCTGGAGGCGCGCCTCGAGCTCATGGAGGGCCTGATCACGCCCGTCTCCCGCTTCTTCGTGCGCAACAACTCCGTCAGCGCCGACGTGGACGCCGCGAACTGGCGGCTCCTGGTCGAGGGCGACGCCGTCGCCAACCCCGTCGAGTTCTCGCTGGAGGCCATTCGCAGTCTCCCCCGCCGCACGCTCACCGCCGCCCTCGAATGCGCTGGCAACCACCGCGCCATGTTCGACCGCGTCCAGGGCCGCCCCGCCGAGGGCACGCAGTGGGGAACCGGCGGCATCGGCAACGGCGAATGGACCGGCGCCTCCCTCCGCGACGTGCTCGACTTCGCCGGCATTCGGGCGAATGCCGTCAGCGTCCTCCTGGCAGGGCTGGACGCCGAGTCGCCCGAAGCGGGCTTCCGCCGCGCCCTCCCCGTCGGGAAGGCGAGACACCCCGACACCCTGCTCGCCTACGCCCTCAACGGCGAGCCCCTCACCCGCGACCACGGCTATCCCCTGCGCGCGCTCGTCCCCGGCTGGGTGGGCGCCTCCAGCATCAAGTGGCTGGGCCGCATCGAGGTCTCCGCCGAGCCGCACTGGACCCGCAACAACACGACCTCCTACGTCCTCATCGGCGACGCCTACCCGCCCGAGGGCGAGGCGCTCGGCCAGCCCGTCACGAAGCAGACCGTCAAGAGCGCGCTCGCACTCCCCTGGCCCGCCACGCTGGAGACCGGCGCCCACCGCCTGCGCGGCTACGCCCAGTCGCCCGACGGCCCCATCGCCCGCGTCGAGTGGAGCGACGACGGCGGGCGCAGTTGGCGCGACGCGACCGTGCTGGAGTCGCCGGGCCGCTACTCCTGGGCGCGCTTCGAGTTCGACTGGCAGGCGCGCCCCGGCGAGCACGCCATCATGACCCGCGCCACCGACGCCGCCGGAACGACCCAGCCCGCCGCCGTCCCCTTCAACCGCAAGGGCTACCTCTTCAACCAGCCCCTCCCCCACCCCATTCGCGTGACATAAGGCAGGGGCGTCCCTGCGCCATCTCCTGCTCCACGGCGGGCGGGATGGTAGAATCGACGCGGGAGTTGGAGATGTCGCAGGACCCAACGGCCAACGGAGCCAGCGCCAGCGAACCGCGTCAGCGGCCCAGTTGGTACGTGCCGATCGAGCCGGTCCCCGAGGACGACCACCGCAGCGTGCAGCAGGTGCTGCGCGAAACGTGGGGCGATGACCCAGTCGAACTCCCGCCGCAAGCGGCCGAAGAGTTGCTGGCCTACCTCGATCAGTACAAGGTCGCCCCGCACCGTTGATGGTCGCGCTCGATACGCTGTTCGTCGATAGCGCCTATCTCATCGCCCGGCGCGCTCCCGAGGACGACTGGCGAACGGCGGCGCTGGCCGCTGCGGAGAATATCCCGCCCCAGCAGCCGCTGGTGACCAGCGAGGGCGTCATCCTGGAGACGCTCGCCTATTTCACTCGCGCGGCTGGTTCCGTTCGGATCGACGCCGGGCGGCGGATCGCGTCGCTGCGCGCCGACCCGCGCTATACGATCGTGCCGCATGACCGCCAGCTCTCCGAAGCGGCGCTTGATCTCTATACCGGTGAATTCGCCGATTCCACCCTCTCGCTGCAGGACTGCGCCGCGATCGTGATCATGCGCGAGTACGGCATCACCAGCATCCTCACGGCGGACCAGGAGTTCGCGCGAGCCGGCTTCACGCCGTTGCTGCGCCGCTACCTCGATTGACCACCAACCACCGGCAGCCAACAGCCGCCGCGCCCGCAGCGCGGCCCTACGCCAGCTTCGTGAAGCCCAGCCTCAGCCGGATGGGGATGCGCTGGATGACGCTCGGCACGTAGGGCGGATCGCCCTCCAGCATGTGGATGTCGCCCAGGCGCCGCAGCAGCTCCTGCACGGCCACGCGGCCCTCCTGCCGCGCCAGCCCCGCCCCCGGGCAGTAGTGCACCCCGTGCCCGAAGCCGAGGTGCGGGCACGTCTGTTCCCGCCCCAGGTCGAACGCCTCGCCGTCCCCGAACTTCTCCGCGTCGTGGTTCCCCGACCCGTAGATGACCATCAGCTTCTCGCCGCGCTTCACGGGCACGCCGCCCACGCTCGTGTCCGCCAGGGCGATGCGGAACACCCCCGGCACGGGCGTGTCGTAGCGCAACACCTCCTCGATGAACCCGCCCGCCAGCGAGGGGTCGTCGCGCAGCGCCCGCATCACCTCCGGCTGGCGCAGCAGCACCAGCATCGAGTTCGTCATCAGCTCCGGCGTGTTCGCGTCGCCCCCCGCCGCGTAGAGCAGCGTGATCATGCTCACGAGCGACTCCAGCGCCACCGGCTCGTCGCTGTCCGCGAACGTGGCGTTCGCGAGGTCGCTCATGATGTCGCCCCGCGGCGTCTTGCGCCGCTCCGCCATCGCCGCCATGAAGTAGTCCGTCAGGAACTCGTTCTCGGTGATCTCCTCGCGCGCCTCCTCCTGCCGCTGGTAGACGCCGGCGGGGTCCTCCGCCGCCTTCGCCATCACCGCGAGCCGGTCCATGAAGTACTGCTTGAAGTAGTCGTGATCCTCCGCCGGCAGGCCGATCAGTTCGCCCACGACCAGCCGCGGCAGCATGTGCGAGAACTCCGTCACGAACTCGACCTCGCCCCGGTCGATGAAGGCGTCGATGATCTCGTTCGTGATCTCGCGCACGCGCGGCTCCAGCCCGGCCACGTGGCGGGGCGTGAAGAAGCGGTTGATGAGCCGCTTGTGGCGCGTGTGGTCCGGCGGGTCGTTCGACAGGATCTTGTCGCTGAACGGCTGCGAGGCGCGCCACTCCGCCAGTTCGTCCAGCGGCGCGGGCGGGTCCGCGTAGGGCGCGTTCGCCACGAGGATGCTGGAGAACGTCTCCGGCTGCGCGTTCACCTCGAGGATGTCCTCGTAGCGGCTCACGAGGAACACGCCGTAGTCCGGCTCGCGGTAGATCGGCGCCTCCTCCCGCAGCGTCCGGTAGAACGGGTAGGGATCGGCCAGGATCGTCTCGTTCAGCTTCAGGAAGCCGTAGTCGGCCAGCGCCTCCGTCATCTCCCAACCCCCAGCCACTCGTCGTAGAGCTCGTGGAAGTGCCGGATCTTCCCCTCCGCGTAGGCGGAGAAGTAGACGTACGGATCCTGCTTCGTCTTCAGCCCCTTCTGGATCTTGGGCAGGTTGTAGCAGTCCTGGTTGAGGACGCGCGCCAGCCCGCCCATCTCCGGCGCGAGCGTGAAGTCCTCGTCCTCCTCCAGCCAGTGCATCGGCGCCGCCGGCGGCTTCTCCTCGCCCTCCGGCCACGGCACCAGGTAGAGCACCTCCATGATGCTCCGGTCCGGGTCGTCCCCGTACGGCCGGAAGCGGTAGACGATGCGGCTGAAGCAGCCCCACGGGTGGAAGTTCGGGAACAGGTTGTTGAAGTACCCGTCGATCACCTCCGCGTCGCAGAACGTGTCCGCCTTGTCGCCCAGCGCCTGCCGCAGACCCTCGCGCGCCAGTTCCGCGCCCCCCTTGCGCATCGCGAAGATCTGCTCCGGATCGGGGTAGAGGCCGCGCTGCGGGCTCGTGTTGCCGCCCACCGTGATCGCGCGGCACCAGTTCCCGAACACGTCGTACTGCATGTTCGCCCCGTCGCCGCCGAAGGCCATCGCCTGCGGATGCGTCGCCATCACGTGGTAGCCCTCCATGAAGGCCTCCTGCGTGATCTTCCAGTTCGCCGCGATCACCTTCGCCACGTGCATCTGCTTCCAGCGCTTCTCGTACTCGTACTTCTCGTAGTGCCGCGGCAGCGACCCGATGAACTCCTCGAACGGCTCGCAGTCCGGGTCCGGGTTGATGAACACGAACCCGCCCCACGTGCCCACCTTCGCCTCGCGCAGGTGGCTCGCGTCCTCCCGCACCTCGGGGAAGTCCCACTCCGACGGGATCTCGCGCAGCGACCCATCGACCTCCCAGCACCAGCCGTGGAAGGGGCAGCGGAACTCCGTCGCCTTCTTCCCGTCGAACTCCCTGATCTGCCGCCCGCGATGCAGGCAGGCGTTGTTGTACGCCTTGAACTCGTCCTCACCCGTCCGCACCACCAGGTACGAGAGGTGCGCGATGTCGTAGACGACGTAGTCGCCGACCTCGGGGATGTCGTCCACGTGGGCGGCGTACTGCCACACCTTCTTCCACAGCTTCTCGACCTCGAGGTCATGCCACGCCTGGCTCGTGAAGCGCTCCGTGGGCACGCGCGTGACCCCGCCCGGCATGGGCGAGTCCTCCCACAGCTCCGGCGGGATGCGCTCGGGGTAGGTATCGCCCGCCAGCACCTCGTGGAAGGAGATGCCCTTCGAGCGCCAGCCCTTCTCCGTCTCGCGCCCGGGGTCGCCCACGTACTTCGCGACGGTCGTCTCGCCCTGCGCGAAGATCATGTTGCGCACGCCGTAGCGCGGGTCGCGCACGGACCCCGTGTAAGCGTCCTCCGCGAGGTCGCCCGCGCTCAGTTCCTCCGCCTGCTGCCGCTCCTGCTCGCGCGCCGCCTCCAGCTGCGCCGCCATCTCATCGACGCCCGGCGGCAGGTCGGGCCCGCCCACGTACTGGAGCAAGTGGGGATCGGCGCGCGTGATGTCGCCCTCCTCCCAGCGCCCCTCCCAGTCGAAGACGCCGTAGCTCTCGCCCTTGCTGACGCGCACCCGCCCATCGCCCAGGTCGTCATACGTCGCCCCGCTGATGGCATGCACTTCACTCCGCATCGCAAAACCTCCCGCCGGCCGCCCCGCGGCCGTTCGTAGCCGCCAATCCTACGCCCGCCGCCAGCGGGATGCGGAGCCGCCCCCGCTCATCCCGCGCCCTCCCTGAGCAGCGCCGTGAAGCCCGCCTGCTCGAAATCCCGATCGTAGGCCAGCGCCTCCGTGATGCCCCGCTCCTCCATCACGAGGAAGCTCGCGCAGTCCGTCAGGCTCCAGCGCTGGTCCGGACGCGCCGCGTACCGCTCGACCGCCGCCCGGAACTGCGCCCCCGTCTGCGGCACGATCTCGACGTCCACCCGGTCTTCCATGTCCCGGACCAACTGCACGGCAAGGCCCCGAAGGTAGCCGCCCCCGCGCGACACGTAGTTGAGCACCTCAGCCACGACCATCTGGGTCGTCACCATGCGGAACGATCCCAGTCCCGCAGCCACCGTCCTCGCCCGTTCGTGCAGCGGATCGCTGTCGTCCAGATTCGCAATGAAGTACCCGGCGTCAGCGAAGACCACGTCCACTACTCGTCAACCTTCGGATGGCCGTAGAGGTAGTGCTTGTAGTTCCTGGCCCCATCGTGGGGCATGTCGTCCCATGCCTCCGCAGGGACGGACTTCCTGAGCCTGTCGAACATCTCCAGCAGGGACTCGCGCTCCCCGTCCGCCACCGGCGCGTCTTCGAACGACACCTCGACCTCCCGCCCCTCCTCCATGTCGAGCGGCTCCAGCGGCTCCAGCTTCCCGCGCGAATACCTGGTCCTGACGGTCCTGATCACAGTCGCCCTCCGAACCTGCCCGCCCCATCATGCCACACGCGCGACGGCGGGCCGAAACGCGGCACTGCTACACTGCCATTCGGAGACGCCATGTCCAACACCGCCGCCGTCCTGCTCGACCCACTCGACGTCCGCTTGCAGCTTGACGACTTCCGCGGCATGACGGACGGCTGGCTAGACGGCGCGGGACTGGCCCCCGCCCCCGACTTCCTCGACTGGCTCAGCAGCGCGTTCGAGCGCCTCTACCGCGGCGACGCCGCCCCGCCCCACCTCTACCCCACCGAGGACGGCGGCGTCCAGGCCGAGTGGTCCCTGAACCACTGCGAAGCCACACCATCTCATCGATTTCGTACTGCGCTGACGATGGGCGGAGCACCGCTCCAGCGCGTGGCGAATGGCAACTACCTCAGCAGCCCTATCCAAGGCTTCAGGCGCTCCATGAACTCTACCGGGCGCAGAACCTCGATTCCGGCTTCAAGGATGCGATCACGGAACCGATGGATGGTCTTGTAGTCCATCGTGAGGAACGTTGCGCAGCCCAGTTCGATTGCCTCGCGGATCAAAACCGCATCGCCAGGATCGGGCAGGAACGCGAAAGCGCTATCCGCGTAGGCAGGCCCAGCGTAGTGCGCTGCGGACCACGCGGAGTATTCATTCAGTTCCGATACCCACCTGAGCAGACGGGATCGCCTCCCCATATCCGGATGCGCCCTCAACTCCTCGAAAGTCTGCCGGGATACGGCGATGGGCCACCCGCCTCGGCGGGTCAAGTCCATCCATGCAGCGAGGGCATGGATGTCCTCGCTGAATCGGCTTCCCCGGTGCTCGATTTGCTTCTCGGCTTCCGGCGACCAGTACCCGTCGAAGAAGTACTCCCTGAACCACTGGGACTGAAGGGTCTGCACGATGTTCGTGTCGAGAAAGACACGGCGGGACAGAAAATCCACGCTGTCATCATCGGCCTTCGCTGGCCACGCCTGGACGCCGGCCCACGCAAGGTCCTCGTCCGTCTGGGGATACTTCGTGTAGCCCTCGCGGTACTCACGGGCGATGTCCTCGGCGCGCTTCTCGGCGAGGTACGCCGCCGTCACCTCGCGCAGGACCGCCGAGCGCCCGCGTTCGCGGACCTCTGGCCGCGCGTCGAGCTGCTCCAACATCTCCTCGTCGAACGTGATCTGGATCGCCTTCATCCAGATCACCATGCCACAAGCGTCAGGTGGCGTCGCCCCCCACCCGTTATCCTGTCCCCGCCATGACCGCCCCCACCCCCTTCGACCCCGCCCTGCTGGAGGGCGAGGCCTTTCGCCTGGACCCCTATCCCGCGCTCCGGCGGCTGCGCGACGAGCACCCCGTCTGGCGCAACCCGCGCGACGGCGTCTGGCACGTGACGCGCTACGAGGACGTGGTCGCCGGGTTCCTCGACCACGACGCGCTCTCCAGCACCATCTTCGAGCAGTCCCACAGCGCCGTCTTCGGCCCCTCGCTCACGGCCATGGACGGCGACGAGCACACGCAGAAGCGCGCCATCATCGCCCCCGAATTCGTGGGCCGGAAGCTCGACGCCTTCCTGCCCGTCATCGAGCGCAACGTGCGCGACCTCATCGTCGGCTTCACGGAGAAGGCCGCGCGCGAACTCGCCGAACGCCTCGCCGCCCGCCGCGAGGCCGACCTCGTCGACCAGTTCAGCACGCGCCTGCCCGTCAACGTCATCGTCGACATGCTCGCCCTCCCCCAGTCCGACCACGACCGCTTCCACGACTGGTACCCCACCTTCCTCGCGGGCCTCTCGCCCGACCCCGTCCTCCGCAAGAAGGGCGTCGAGGCCAACGCCGAGTTCCACGACTACCTCGAACCGTTCGTCCAGCAGCGCCTGCGCGAGCCCGGCGACGACCTCATCTCCAAGCTCTGCATGGCCGAGGTCGACGGCGAGCGGCTCACCGTCCACGACATCAAGTCGTTCACGAGCCTGCTCCTGACGGCGGGCGGCGAGACCACCGACCGCGCCATCGCCAACCTCTGGTGGCTGCTGCTCAACCACCCCGAGCAGTTCGAGGCGGTCAAGCGCGACCACTCCCTCATCGACCGCGCCTTCACCGAGACGATGCGCTGCGAGGCGCCCGTCGGCGGCGAGGTGCGCCTCGCCCTGCGCGACTGGGAGATGCGCGGCGTCACCGTCCCCGCCGGCTCCGTCGTCAGCCCTCCATCCACGGGGCCAACCACGACGAGCGCGTCTTCGCCCAGCCGGAGACGTTCGACGTCTTCCGCGACGACCTCTACGTGGGGAAGGAGACGCGCGTCGGCCACCGCGAGGGGGGCCGCTCCAGCCACATCGGCTTCGGGCTGGGGAAGCACTTCTGCGTCGGCTACCAGCTCGCCCGCACCGAGGCCGTCGTCGGCACGCGCATGATCCTCGAAGCGATCGCCGACGTGCGCATCAAGCCCGGGCGCAACCCCGTCATGGGCGGGAACGCGGGCATGCGCTCCGTCACCTCGCTCGACGTCGAGTTCGGCCCCGCCTGACGCCCGAATCCTGGATGAGCGCCGCGGCGGGCGCGCCCCGCGTCCCGTTGCTACACTGCCCCACGCGAACGAACCGAACACAGGAGGGCGCACCCACATGGAATACCGCAACATCGGCAACTCGGACCTGAAGGTCTCGGTCGTCGGCCTCGGCTGCAACAACTTCGGCATGGTCATCCAGGAGGACGCCGCGCAGGCGGTCGTCGACAAGGCGATCGACTGCGGCGTCACGCTCTTCGACACCGCCGAGATGTACGGCATGGGCGCGAGCGAGCAGATGCTGGGGAAGGCCCTCGGCGCGCGCCGCCAGGACGTCGTGATCGCCACCAAGTTCGGCATGCCCGGCGCGGACATGACCTCGCCCGGCAGCGGCTCGCGCGACTACATCATGAGCGCCGCCGAGAAGAGCCTCGGCAACCTCGGCAGCGACTACATCGACCTCTACATGGTCCACTTCCCCGACCCCTCGACGCCGCTCGACGAGACCGTGCGCGCGCTCGATGACCTCGTGAAGCAGGGCAAGGTGCGCCACGCCGGCATCTCCAACGTCGGCCCCGAACAGATCAACGACGCCCAGGCCGCCGCCGCCGCCGCCGGCTGCGCGCCCTACATCTCCGTCGAGAACGAGTGGAGCCTCGTCGACCGCGCCATCGAGGCGGAAGTGGTCCCCGCGGCCACGGCCCAGGGCATGGGCGTGCTCCCCTACTTCCCCCTCGCCGGCGGCTTCCTCACGGGCAAGTACCGCCAGGGCGAGGCCATGCCCGAGGGCGGGCGCCTCACCGAGGGGATGCTCTCCGGCCTCGCGGGCAAGTACATCAACGACCGCAACTGGGGCATCCTCGCCCAGGCGGAGGCCTTCGCCGCCGGCAACGGTCGCTCCGTTGTCGAACTCGCCATCGCCTGGCTGCTCGCCAAGCCCGGCGTGCCCAGCGTCATCTCCGGCGCCACCCGCCCCGGCCAGGTCGAGTCCAACGTCGCCGCTGGCGGCTGGACCCTCAGCGACGCCGACGTGGCCGCCATCGACGCCTTCGCGAGCTGAGCGGCGGGAGCCCCGGGCCCGAGCGGCTGCTCGCGTTCTAGCGCGGCTCGCCACTCCGGCCCGGACGCTCGCCGCCGCCGCCGTCCTCATCCCGCCGACCGCCCAGCAAGCGGCCCAGCCCGCGCACGGTCAGCCACGTCGCGCACGAGCTCGCGGTGAACGACGCCAGCGCCGCCGTGATGTTCGTCGCCAGCCCCGCCGCAGCGGGCGTCTCTACATAAAACACGGCCTGCCTCGATCGTGGCCGCTCGCCCCCAACCTCCCGCACCCGCTCCGCCGACTCCGGCGACGCCGTCGCCTGCGCTGATTCCGGGGACGCGGCGGCAGCGGCGGGACGCTGCGCGGCGCTCGCGATCCGGGGCGTTGGCGTCGCCGCCCACGCCGACGTGACCGTGGCCGCCGGTGTTCCCGCCGCTGGAGCGGCCCGCGCGTCCGGGGTGGGCGCGGGCGCCGCTTCCGCCCCCGAGTCCCCCTCCGCCGCCATCACCGGCCCCGAGCCAGGCGTCGCCGCCGCGTCTGGTGTGGGCGTCGGCGTTGGCGTTGGCGTCGGAGTGGGCGTGGGCGTCGCCGTTGGCGTTGCCTCCGGGACAGGCGCGGGCATCGCCTCAGCCGAAGCGGTCCGCGTAGCTGGAGGCGTGGACGTAGGCGTCGGAATGCGCGTGGGTGTAGCGGTCGGCGTCGGAGTAGGCGTGGCGGTCGGCGTAGGTGTCGGCGTCGGCGTCGGCGTAGGCGTGGCCGTGGGCGTGATCGGCGGAGGGTAGTACCCCGGCGGTGGCGTGGGCGTTGGGGTAGGCGTGGGGGTAGGGGTCGGCGTGGGCGTAGGCGTCGGGGTAGGTATCGGCGTGGGCGTAGGCGTCGGGGTAGGTATCGGCGTGGGCGTGGGCGTTGGCGTCGGCGGCGGCGTGTGTGGCGGGTTGATCGCGACCGTGAGCGTGAACCACTCCCGATCGGCGTGTTCCTTGAACGTGAACGTCGCCGTTCCGCTCTCGCCCGCCGCCGCCATAAACCGATCGGCAGCGCCCGAATGAACGCCAGTGCTCCCCCTGCTGGTCTCGCCATACCGGTCATCGAGTTCGGCGGGCGCGCTGATCACGCGGTCGCCGTCCGCCACCGCGTAGACATGCAGCACCCTCGCCTTCGCCACCGTCACGCTGACGCTCGGAGCGACCGGCTCATACCCCGTCTCCGCGTCCGTCGCGACAGGGCCGATGGGCGTATCAGGATCAACGTTCCGGTAACGGAGGATTGCCCCGACCGCCTCAGCCTCACCATGTTTCCATGTGAGCGCATAGCTCGTGGGCTCCGTCCCGTCCGTAACGCGATACCACGCGGCGAACGTCGCTTTCTTCCCCTCAGTCTGGCCACCGTCGATAAGCGTCCAGCCTTCAGGCCGCACCGCCAAGCGATCGCGGCTGGTCGTCAGGATCGCGATCAACAGGTCGCCGTCCTGCCCCGCCGGGGTATCCACAACGACCTCCGTGGTCCCTTTCCCTGAGACCTTGGGCTTCGTCTGTACCCCAACGAACGCGGGAGCGCCGGGCGTCGGCGTAGGCGTAGGCGTCGGGGTAGGCGTGGTTCGGAGCCGTCGGCGATGCGGCGCCATATCCCGAGCGTCGCCTTGTCGCCCTGCGCTGTACCGCTGTCGACGAGTGTCCAGCCAACCGGGTCGGTGAGCGTGGGTTCCCCGTCGGTGGCGAGGATGGCGATCAGCAGGTCGCCGTTCTCCCCCACGGGAACGTCGACGCTGATCTGCGCGGGCTTGCTGCCCTTCTTCACCGCCGTCTCCACCCCCACGAACGCGGGCGCGCTCGAGTCCGCCCGCAGCGCGAGCGGCGCCCGCTCCCGCAGCGTGACCGAGGCCAGGACCGTCAGCGCGAGCGCAAGAACAACCGCCACCGCGACGACACGCATGCCCGCACCCACCGGAACTTCCCGCGAACGCGGAGAATCCGGCGGTTCGCGGCGGGAAACCTACCGCCCTCCGCAACAACTGTCCACAAACACGATTGTTCTACAGGGGCGCGGGCGTGCGTCGCCTCGTCGTGTCGTACCGCTTCCAGTCGGGCACGTAGACGTTCATCAGCGCCTTGAACAGCTTGCCGTGGTTCGGCACCCGCAGGTGCAGGAGCTCATGGGCGATGACGAAGTCGATGAACCCCGCCTCGTGGTCAGCGAGGTCGGATGCCAGCGAGAGCGTCCCGGACGTCGAGCAGGATCCCCACTTCCGCGTCATGCGCTGGACGCGCACGCGAGGCGGCCGCACGTGCAGGCGCTTCGCCCACCACTCGACCCGTTCGCAGAGGGCTTCGCGGCGTGCGTCAGTCGTCCGCACGGTCGTCTCCGTCCAGCAGGAGTGCGGCGATGCGCTCCACGATGCCAGCCCGATCGTCCGCCCCCAGATCCAGCAGCGGCTGGTAGAGCGCCGCCCGCAGGCGCTTCCGCTCGTCGGGATTGACGGCGGCGTTCGGGAAGCGGGCAAGCAGCGAATCCGCCTCCCGCGCGAGAGCGAGCGCGTCGACGCCCGAGGCCGCAAGGCTCGCCTCCTCCTTCAGCGCCCAGTAGACGGCGAATGCGCGGGGCGCGAGGTCGCTGTCCCTGGCGGCGGCCGCCGCCTCCTCCTTCTCGCTGGCGAGGGCGGCCAGCAGGTCCATGGCCGCGAGCCCCGTCGTCGTGCGCTCCTCCAGCCCCTTCAGGATGACCTCCGCGCGGTCCTTGAGCGGGCGCAGCACCGGGGCCATGGCCGCGTCGTCCTTCACCTCCTGGCGCAGGCCCCGGACAAGGTTGAAGACCTTCGCCTCCATCTGTCCCGACTCGTCCTGCAGCGCCCGCACCGTGCGCTCGTCGAACGTGATGGTCTTCGTGAGGAACCCGAGACCGTCCACGCCCGCCGCCCCCTCCACCAACCGGCGGGTCTTGCGCGCGAGATCGCTCCCGGGGCCCAGCCGATCCGCGTAGGCGTTGCGCACCGCGGCGTAGAGCAGGGTCAGGCGCTTGAACGGGTCGAGGTGATCCCGCAACTCCGCCGACGGAGAGAGAATCTCCCACAGCGCCTCGATCTCCTTGAACGCGTCGAAGAACGCCTCCCGCGCCTTGGGGTCGAGAAAGCGCGTGTACACGACGCGCTCCAGGCGCTGGTCGGCGCCCTCCCCGGCCATGCCCTCGCTGCCGTCGGCGTCGCGGTCGTCGTCGAGGTAGGCGGTCCTCGCGCTTGCCATCTTGTCCTGGAAGTCCCGCATCAACAGGTCCAGATCCTCGATCGCCCCGCTCACGTCCGACGAGTCGAACTGGAGCGCCGCCCTCAGGTCGCGCAGCACGCCGACAAAGTCGAAGACGAGCCCGATGCGCTTGCGCCCGCCCTCCGCGTCCATGTACGGGCGGTTGACCCGCGCGATCGCCTGCAGCAGCACGTGGTCGCGCATCGGCTTGTCGAGATACAGGCAGTACAGGATCGGCGCGTCGAACCCCGTCAGCAGCTTGTCCGTCACGATCAGGATTCGCGGACCCTCGCCCGCCTTCTTGAACAGGAGGCGCGCGTCATCCTCCTTCTCCGCCGAGAGCTGCAGCTCGGCGACAAGCGGGCGCTCGGCGGCGTCATTGACGTTCTCGCTGTAGACCGGCACGGTCCACTCCGCCGGCAGATGCCGGTCGAGCGCCCGCTTGTACTTGGCGCACGCCTCGCGGTTCACGGCCACCACGAACGCCTTGTAGCCGAGCGGATCGACGTTCTCCCGGAAATGCCCGGCGATGTGCGCCGCGACCTTCTCGATCCGGTCGTCCGCGTTCAGGAAGGCGCGCAGGTTGACCGTCCGGTCGAGCACCCGGTTCAACTCGTCGATGTCGGTCACGCCCTCCAGCTCGGCGAGGGCGAAGAACTCCTCGTCGAGCCGCTCCGCCGGCACGATCATCTCGCTCGGGGCCATCGTGTGCCGGATCGGCAGCGTCGTCTCGTCCTCGATCGATTCCGCGATCGTGTACCGGTCCAGGTACCCGAGGTCGTCGTCCGCGCCGAAGATCCGGAAGGTGCCCTCGCCGTAGGCCGTCCGCGCCACGGGCGTGCCCGTGAACCCGACGATCGTCGCCTCCGGGAGCGCCCCCATCAGGTAGGTGCCGAGGTCCTTCGCCACCGAGCGGTGCGCCTCGTCGATGAACACGTAGATGTTCTCGCGCGTGTTCGCGTCCTTCGCGATCCCCTCGAACTTGTGGATCATCGAGAGGATCAGCCCGCGCCGGTCCGCCTTGATCAGGTCTTCGAGGTCGGCCCGGGACTCGGCCCGCTCCACCGCGATGTCCTGCTGCTGCATCTCGCCCAGCAGCCGCTCCACCCACGCCCGCAACTGCCCCTCCAGCTCGGTCCGGTCCACCACGACGATGACCGTCGGATTGTCGAACTCGGCCTTCCGTTCGAGGATCAGGCGGGCGGCGGTCAGCAGCGTGAAGGTCTTGCCCGAACCCTGCGTGTGCCAGATCAGCCCCCGCCGCCTCCCGTCCTCCCCGCAGCGCTCCACGATCCGATCGACCGCCCGCCGCTGGTGCTGCCGCAGCACCGACTTCCGCGTCTCCCCGTCCTCCACGTAGAACAGGATCCAGTCCCGCAGCGTGCGCAGGAAGTCCGCCGGCTCGAAGAACGACTGCACCGCCGACCGGTAGCTCTCCTCCCGCCGCTCCTTCCAGCGCGCCATGTACCGGCGCGAGACGTTCCACGTCACCCCGTACCAGTAGTCCAGCAGGTGCGTCACGTTGAAGAGCTGCGCCGCGCCCAGCAGCTCCGGCGTCTCCTCCTGGTAGCGCTCCAGCTGCGCCACCCCGCGCTCGATGGCGTCCGCGTCCGTCGGACGCTTGTGCTCCACGATCGCCACGGGTACCCCGTTGACCGCGAACATCACGTCCGCGCGGTTGCCCTTGCGCGCGGGCGGCTTCAGCCGCCACTCCCACGTCACGTGCAGGACGTTGGCCCCCGCCCGCTCGAAGTCGATGAGCCGCACGCGCCGCTGGCGCTCCTCCCCCTCGTCGTACCACTGCCGCTCGCCCCGCAGCCAGGCCAGCATCTCGCGGTTGCCCTCGATCGTCGCCGGCAGCGCCTCCAGCCGCTCGACCGCCGAGCGCACGGCGTCGTCGCTCATCCACGGGTTGAAGCGCCGCAGCGCCCCCTCGAGCTCGTCCCGGAACAGCAGCCCCGCCTCGCCCCCGCGCTTCCGCATCGCCTCCGCCGGCCCCAGAGCCACCCACCCCACCTCCTCCGCATGGCGCACCATCGGGAACTGCACCGCCCCCGCCTCGCTAAAGTCGAGCACACTCATGGCCCGCCCCCCAGTATCAACTCATCCCAGTCCGGCGCTTCGCCCTCATCCAGCCGCTTCAGAATCCCCTTCCGGCAGAGGTCCTGCGCAGAGGCGAGCAACTTGCGATTCGCCTCTGTATCCGCCACCTCAGCCGCGTGCACTGCGTTCGACGCTATCCCATATGCGTTACGCAGCACCTCACGGTACTCGTTTCGCTCGGCGAAGTTGGCCCCCAAGTGCCAGGCGCCGTAGTTTGCGAGACGAAAGCCAAGCTCATCGCGCTTACCTTGCAGATACAGCGCTTCCAAGGCGATGCGCAACTCAATGAATTGGTCTGTGTGACCTATCCATCGCTTGGATCTCATCCATCTGGAAATGGCTCGGTCCAAGCCTTTTTTCTGCCTGATCCCCGCAATTCTCTTCCCGATAATCTCATGGACTTCTGTGAGTTCCCCTGGGGCGATCTTCATCGCACGAGAAGAGAAGGCGTCTTCCCTACGGAATGAGTATCCTGATCCGAGGTTGAGACTCAATGCTCGTATCTCCTCGCCACAGTCACTCCACTCCACTATAGATGACACATATCCATTACAAACTAGCGATAGGGATTCGCACAGAGCATCGATCGGGCCTACGGACATAGGCCCATAGTTCCAAGTCCTATCGGGTGGAATTTCGATTTTCCCTGGATTACAGATGCTCGGCCCTGTCTCACAGTCAACCTCCACCCGCAGCGCTCCCATCATTTGTGATAGACCAAAATGTAAGGTGCCCCCTCCAGGCAAGGCAAGTCCGGGCGGCAAGTGGGCGTAGACATCGGACAGATCCGTCGGCAGGTTCCGAAAGCGGATTCCCCCCTCCATCTCCAAGGGATCGTCAACAGTCAACCCAGAGAGAACGGCGCACAACCGGAATCGGACGGGTTTTCCACTTGCCCAGTTACCGATCCACCCTGCCATTTGGTCAGGACCCAGGACAGAGGCGGCCCGAACCGCATCCAAGGCGAATTCGGCCACCTCAATCTCGGGAGTCCCTCCGAAGACATGAGCCAGCTTGTTTCCGAAGCGGCCGTCCACGGTGTAATCACGCAAGAGAGTACGCAACACATCCGTCAGTTCTGCCAACAGTTCGTCCGGCACGTTGGGCTTGACCGACGACACGATGTAGCTATCGATACCCGTGGAATTGTGGTATGCGATTCGGTAAGCATCCCACTGGAGCACCCCGAATCGCCCGCAGTCGAACGTCGCCTGCGGCACGATGCTGTACAGCACCTCCTTGAGATCTCCCGTCACTGTGCGGCCTCCCCGGTCTCGAACGCGGCTGGGTCCAACGCCCCCGCCCGCAACTCCCCCGTCATCAGCTTGTGCAGCAGCGCCTTGAACAACTCCTCCAGCGTAGCGCGCTTGCGCCGGTGGAGGTCCGCCTTCCGGTCGATGGCGTCGAGGACGGCGGCGATCTCGCGTTGCTCGCTGAGCGTGGGTGGCAATGGGAGTAGCAGGCTGTCGATTGCTGCCGTGTTCAGGTTAAACTTCCCGTCTGAAGCTGAGACGGCTCTCTCACTTACGATGCTGGTTCCCAACTCAGAGCCGAAGAAGGCCGCCGCGAAGCGTGGGACGATGCGGTCTCGCCTCATGCTTGCGCGGATCAGATATGAGGCGAACAGAGCGTTGGCGGGGTCACCGCTATAGACGGCGCACGAACCGAGACGGCTCAGGACGCCGTTCGTCCGGATGAAGATCAAGTCACCATCCGCAAGCTGGTACTTAGCTGCAGCATCGTCTGTGAGCGTACAGTACTTGAGATCGTCTGCAGTGATGCGCTCAGATTCGATGTTTGGGATACGAAGCACCGGACGCGCAGAGACATCGTACGTACAGCGGACCGATGTGCCGTATTGGAGCTTCTCACGCACGGACGCAAAGTTGACGACATCCCAGCTCTCCGGCACCGGACCGATCTCCGTTTCCTTCTGCGGCTCCCCTCGCAGCCCACGGGTGAAGAGGGTGTGCATGGCCGCCCGCTTGAGCGCCTGCGTGGCGGTCAGGCTCCGCGCCTGGACATGGATGGCGTCACGCACCTGGCCGAGCGCTGCGGTTATCGCTTCCTGCTCGCCCACCGGGGGATGGGGAACCTCCAGCCCCGCCAGGCGACTCCGGGACAGATTCGGGATCGTGGTCTTGTTGGCGGCTCCCTCGAAGATGCCGAGTTGGGTGAACGCGGACTGCAGGAAGAACACGTAGAAGCGCGGCTCGATGTCCGGGACGATGGGCCGGAGCCGGTGCAGGTGGTTCTGGAACGACATCGTTTCGACGTCGCCGTGCCAGATCGCCGCCCGCCCGATCTCGCCGCCCTCGCACACGAGCAAGTCACCCGGCTTCAGCAGCTTGCGGGGCAGTTCGTGGGGCGGGATCGACATCTCGTCAACGGACGACAGTTCAATCTCATCCCAGAGGACGTTCGAGGTCCGCAGGAACGGCGTCTTGTCGGGACCGTTGCGCGTGGCGGCGGACATCGTCTTGCCCGCGCCGATTTCGAACAGATCCCCAAGGGGCCGCCACTCCCACGCTTCACTCATTGCAGGCGCACCAGCATCCTCGCCAGCGAGGCGTCGGCCTCGCGGCTCTCCTCATCAAGGCGCTGCAGCTCGGCGATGATCTCCGCGATCGGGCGCTGGGGCGCGACGTCGGCCTGCCCCACCCAGCGGCTCGGGCTGAGGTTGTAGTCCGCCTCCGCCGCCTGCTCCAGCGTGATCACCGCCACTTCCCCGTCGATCGGCTCGCCCGCGAGGAAGGCGGCGGCCAGCGGGCGCAGCTCCTCCTCGGGGATGAAGTTCTTGGGGCGGCCCTTGCGGAAGCGGCGGCTGGCGTTGAGCAGCGTGATCCGCCCCCGCCGCTCCTCCGGCTTGCGCTTCGAGAGCACGACGATGATGCCCGCCGCGCTCGTGTTGTAGAAGAGGTTGTCCGGCAGCAGCACGACGCCGTCGATCAGGTCGCGGTCCACGAACCACTTGCGGATGTTGCGCTCGCGGTCCTCGTGCCTGCTGCCGGAGCCGCGCGTCACGGCGCCGGTGTCCAGCACGACCGCCGCGCGCCCGCGCTCGTTCAGGCAGGCGAGGGTGTGCTGGAGCCACGCCCAATCGCCCTTGCCCGTCGTCGCGCCGCCAGCCCCGCGGAAGCGGTCGAAGGGGTCGTCCCCATAGAGATCGGGGTTGATGTCCTGGTTCCACATCGGGTTGGCGACGACGATGTCGTGCGCGGCGATGCGGCCCGCGGGGGTCTTGAACTTGGGATTGATCATCGTGTCGCCCCGCTCGATGCGCACCTCCATGTCGTGGATGATCGCGTTCATGTGGGCGACGGCGTAGCTGTCGGCCTGCAGTTCCTGCCCGCACAGCTTCAGGGGCACGCGGCTGGTGGGGTCGCTCTCGCGGGCGGCGAGCTGGAGCTTGATGAGCAGCCCCGCCGAGCCGCAGGCGTAATCGTGGCACTCCTCGCCGGGGCGCGGGCGCAGCAGGTGCGCCATCAGGAAGCCGACCTCCGTGGGCGTGAAGAACTCGCCCGCGCTCTGGCCCGAGCCCTCCGCGAACTTGCGCAGCAGGTACTCGTAGGCGCGCCCCAGGAAGTCCGGCTGCACGTCCGCCAGCCCCAGGCGGTAGCGCGGATCGGAGAACGTCTCGACCACCGCCGCCAGCCGCGCCGGGTTCACGTCGCGCTCCCCGTTGCGCTCCGAGGCGAAGTCCACGAGGTCGATCACGCCGGACAGGCTGGGATTGTGGCGGACGACGGCGCGCACGGCGCGCGTCAGGTGCTCGCCGGTGTCCCGCGGCCGGGTGCTGCGTCCTTGCTCATCGGCGGGCCACTCGTGGGCGTCGCGCCCGCTGATGACGCCCCAGCGCGCCTCGGGCGGCAGCCAGAAGCGCAGCAGCTCGTGGTCGCCCTCGGCGATCTCCTGCGCGATCTCGAGACCGCCGTAGTCCTCGGCCAGCCGCGCGATCTCGTCGTCGAACACGTCCGAGAGGCGCTTGAGGAAGAGCAGGGGTAGCAGGTAGTCCTTGAACTTGGGCGCGTCCTTCTCCCCGCGGATCGAACAGGCGGCGTCCCACAGCATCTGCTCCATCGGCTTGGTGGAGGGAACGGCCGGCTGGCGCCGGCGGGTCCGCCGTCCGGTCACGCTGGCCGCGGACTCGGCCTCGCCGGGCGGCGCCGCGGCGTCGATGCCCGCCTCGGCGGCGAGCGCGGCGATGGCCGTCCGCGCCGCCTTCTGGGGCATGGTCCCACCGCCCTCCCAGCGGTTCACCGTCGCGAACGAGACCCCCAGCCGCTCCGCGAGCTGCTCCTGGGTCAGGTCGAGCCCGGCGCGGATAGCCCGCAGCGTGGGACTGACCGCGCGCCTGTCTGCGATATCTGCCATCTCTGCAGTATAGCGGAATGCGGAACGCGGCGCCGGTACGGGCAGCCTGCCACATCCCCCGCCCCGCTCGCGTAGACTGCCCCCCATTCTCTCCACCGGGAGCGCGCGCATGGGCATCCTCGACCTCTTCAGCCTCGACGGGAAGATCGCGATGGTCACGGGCGGCGGCGGCGGCATTGGCCGCGGCATCGCCCTCGGCCTCGCCGAAGCCGGCGCCGACGTCGCCGTCGCCGGGCGCCGCGAGCAGCTCCTCAAGGACGTCGGCAAGGAGATCGAGGACCGCGGGCGCCGCACCCTCGCCCTCCCCACCGACGTGCGCGACTGGTCCAGCGTCGAGGGCCTCGTGCAGTCGATGATGGACCACTTCGGCCGCATCGACATCTGGGTCAGCAACGCCGGCGGCCTCCAGGAGCAGAGCGTCAACTTCCTCGTCAAGACCCCCGAGGAATCGTGGGACGCCACCACCGCCCTCAACTTCAAGGCCCCCTGGATGTGCGCCAAGGCCGTCTGGCCCGCCATGCGCAGCACCGGCGGCGGAGCCATCATCAACGTCAGCTCCGTCGGCGCGATCTCGCGGGGCGCCCCCACCAACGGCGTCTACACCGCCTCCAAGGCCGGCCTCAACCACCTCACCAAGACCCTCGCCCTCGAAATGGCGCCCTTCAACATCCGCGTCAACGCCATCCTCCCCGGCTCCGTCCGCACCGAGGACTACGAGGACGCCTCCGGCGGCGACGACGACTACTTCGCCAGGATGGCCGAGAACGAGCCCCTCAAGCGCCTCGGCAAGGAGGAGGACTTCGGCGCCGCCGCCGTCTACCTCGCCTCCGACGCCTCCAGCTGGGTCACCGGCACCCTCCTCATGGTCGCCGGGCACCCCTAGGAGCCCGGCCGGACCGCCCCCCTTTGCGAAAGCGCCGCCCGCTGGCTACCGTACGCGCCTGACCCTGACCCCGGGAGGTTCCCCGTGCCCGAAGGAATGCGCGACCACGAGGTCGTCTCCGTCTACCCCTACAGCGACGAGCAGATCGACCAGCTCATGACCGACGCCCGCGAATGCCTCCTCATGTGGGGCACGAAAGACGGCTGGCCCGTCGGCGTCTACCACTCCTTCGTCTGGAAGGACGGCAAGTTCTGGATCACCTGCGCCGCCCACCGCCATCGCGTCGCCGCCATCCGCCGCGACGGGCGCGTCTCCGTCGCCGTCAGCGGCATCGCCGCCAACGCCCCCAACTCGCCCCGCGGCTCCGCCACCGCCAAGTGCCGCGCCGTCGTCCGCGAGGACCGCGAGACCAAGGACTGGTTCTACCGCGCCCTCGCCCACAAGGCCAACCCCGACGACCAGGCCGCCGAGGACGACTTCGTCGAGCGCCTCGATTCCCCCCTCCGCATCATCATCGAGGCCACCCCCGAGAAGTGGATCACCTTCGACAGCGAGAAATCCGGCAAGGACGTCGCCGGCACCCTCACCGACGAAGAGCGCGGCCCCCGCCTCGATTCCGACGCCGTCCGCATGCGCGCCGAGCGCTCCCGCCGCGGCCTCGACCCCGACGCCCGCTAGCCGCGCCGGCGGCTCGTGGCCGTCAGGCTGACGAGCGCCACCGTGGTCCTTCCGCCAGCGAAGACCGCCGGACGGGGGCGGTCTGCCCGTACCGGGTCATCACGGCCTGGACGAGTTCGAAGAGCCAGTCGCGCGGCACGCGGAACTGATCGAGATAGGCGACCAACTCGTTCTGTGTCTCCTCCGAGCGCGTCCCGGAAGTCGCCTGCCCCAACCCCCCAACAGCCAACAGCCAACAGCCCGTTACCCTGTTACAATCACCCCATGACGCTCGAAGAACGGGTCAGCAAGCTCGAAGGCGCCTCCGAACAGGTCAACGGCCGCCTCTCCGACGCCTCCGCCCGCCAGGACCAGGCGCAGTCCGAGATGCACGCCGGCTTCGGCCGCATCGATACCCGCATCGACGAGACCAACCGCCAACTCGCCGAGATGCAGGCCGAGACCAACCGCCGCTTCGACGACACCAACCGCCGCTTCGACGAGATGCAGGCCGAGACCAACCGCCGCTTCGACGACACCAACCGCCGCTTCGACCAGATGCAGGCCGAGACCAACCGCCGCTTCGACCAGATGCAGGCTGAGACCAACCGCCGCTTCGACGAGACGCGCGCCGAGATCGCCCGCCTCACGCGCCTCGCCGTCGGACTCATGGTCGTCGGCGTCGCCGCCACCGGCCTCATCGTCACCCTCTTCCAGGTCTTCGCCTAGAACAACGCCCCGAACACCCGTCGCACGCCGCCGACGCCCAGCCCCCAACAGCCCCCGCGCCCCTACAGCCCCGTGTTGTTGGTGCTCAGCACCCAGGCGCTGACCACCCCGTCCTTCACCGTACGCACGCGGAAGTTCCAGATCCAGCCGACGTTGACGGTGACGGTCGTGTTGGTCGTCGGGGCGATGGTCCCGCCGGCGCAACTCGTCCAGTGCTGGCTGTGGGCGTTCTGGCACTCGAGCTCGTAGCCGACCGCTCCGGCGGGGCTGGACGGCTTGGTCCACTGGAACCGGTAGCCCGAGTTCGTCTGCGTCCAGCCCAGCCCCGTGGGCGCGCCCGGGGCCGTCCCCGAGGGCACGTCGACCGTGACCCAGCCGCTGTTCGCGTCGCTCGCCGTCGTGCGCACGCGCGCCTTGTTCGCCGTCCCCGTGAACGTGGCCGCGACCTTGAACGTGCCGCCGGTGCTCGCCGCCTCCGTATGGCAGGACGTCCACGTGGTCCCGCCGTTCGCGCTGCACTCGACCGCGTAGCCCAGCGACGCCGTCGCGCCCGTGGGCTTGCTCCACCAGACCACCAGCTCGGTGTCCGTGCTCCCGTCCTTCGCGTTGGACTGGTTCTGCGCGCCGAGGCTCGTTGGCGCGCTCACCGGCGGCGTGAACGTCACGCTGTGGATCGCCGTGCCCGCGCAGGCCGAGTCGCGGTACGCCTTGTACGTGTACGCCGTGCCCATCGTGAGCGTGCTCAGCGCGTGCGTGTAGTCGCTCTCCCCAGCCGTGCACGTCCCGCCCGCCGGCGTCGTGCGCTTCAGCCACCAACTGCCCGTCTCCCCCGTGATCGTCAGCGTCGCCGTCGTCGTCGTGATGCTGCTCGCGGTGAGCGACGGCCCCGGCGTGGCCTCCGCGATGATCTGGTACGTGCCTCCGGAGGAGTACCAGAAGGCGAGGGAGCTGTCGGAGTACCGGCCGTCGTTCGCAACGGACCAGCCGTTGGAGGCCGGGACCAGTGTCTCGCTGTCCGACGTCGTGATCATCCAGAAGTACCGGTGGGCGCCGGTGGCGGGAACGTTGGGAGTGTCCATCACGACGAAGTAGGTGGTGTCCGCGGCCAGCGCGCACGCGCTGCCGGAACAGGTGTAGGAGTAGTTCGACGTCCCGGTGCCGCTGGGGCTATTGCCGGTGAGCCTGGCGAGTTCCGCGCTCGGGCTCGCCCCCGACGCCGAGTAGAGCTTCACGCGAATGCCGCCCGGGCTCCCGAAGGTATCCGAGAACCTGCCGGTGATGCTCGTGAGCGTGTAGCCGCCGGGGTTCGAGCCGGTGGTGAAGGCTTGCGCGCCCGACTGTGTCTGGGCGCCTTGGCGTCCGAGCCAGATGTTGCTGTTGCTGCTCGTGTCGATGCTGCCCACCGTCACCGTCGTCGCGAAGGCCACCGCCGCGATCTCCGTCGTGCAGCCGCTGCCGCTGTAGGCCCGGTAGACGTACCACGTGCCCGCCGTGAGGGTGAGGGCGTGCGTCGCCGCCGTCTTTGTCGTGCATGTCCCGCTCGACGGCGACGTCTCCTTCACGTACCAGGTGCTGGGGCCGCCCGCCAGCGTGAGCGTGGCCGACGTCGTCCCGACGCCGCTCGCCGTGAGCGAGGCGAGCGTCGTGAAGGTCGCCGTGGCGATCTCGTTCGCGCTGCTGCAGGCGGAGTCGCTGTAGGCCTTGTACGTGTACGCCGTGCCCGCCGCGAGCGTGGTGAGGTCGTGCGTTGTCTCGCTGATCGCGCTGGAGCACGCGCCCGCGGGCGTCGGCGCCGTCTTCTTCACGTACCAGTTCCCCGTGTGCCCCGCGATGGTCAGCGTCGCGCCCGTGGCGGTGACGTTGCTCGCGCTCAGCCCGGGCGTGGTGAAGGCGCTCGCCACGGCCAGCAGGTTCGCGCTGGCGCAGCCGCTCGCGCTGTACGCCTTGTAGGTGTACGTCGTCCCCGCCGTCAGCCCCGTCAGCGCCTCCGTCGCCGTATTCGCGGCCACCGGCCCCTGGCAGGTCGCGTCCGGCCCCGTGTCCGCCTCGTACCACCACTGCCCCGTGTGCCCCGCGATCGTCAGCGTCGCGCCCGTCTCGCTCAGGCCGCTCGCGCTCAGCCCGGGCATGGTGAAGGCGCTCGCCGCGGCCAGCGCGTTGGAGCTGGCGCAGGCGGTCTGGCTGTAGGCCGTGTAGGTGTACGTCACGCCGCCCGTCAGCCCCGTCAGCGCCTTCGTCGCCGTATTCGCGGCCACCGGCCCCCGGCAGGTCGCGTCCGGCCCCGTGTCCGCCCGGTACCACCACTGCCCCGCGTGGCCCGAGATCGTCAGCGTCGCGCCCACCCCGCCGACGCCGCTCATGCTGAGCCCGGCCCGCTCCCTGAACTCCAGCCGCGCCGGGTGGTAGTCCAGCCAGCTGCTCCACGAGGCGTTGCTGGGCTTGTAGTGGCTGGTTCCGATGTCCCAGCCGCTGTTGGCCGGGTAGGTGGTTTCGGTGAGGGTGGTGATGACGCCCCAGGCCCACACCGCGGTACCGCTGGTGCGCGTCGCCACCACGAAGTACTTGGTCGAGGGCTTGAGGTCGCAGCCGCTCCCGGAGCAGGTGTAGATGACGTTCGAGAACGCGCCGGAGGTTGGGGCGGTCCCGGAGAACGTCGCCGCCAGCGCCGTCGCGGACGGCGCGTCGCCCGTCGTCGCCTTCTCGTGAAGCGTCAGCTCGAGGCTCCCCGTCCCCGCCGTCTTGAGCCGCAGCCTGGCGGTGAAACTCGTCAGCGTGTAGCCGCCGGGGCTGGAGCCGGTCGTGAAGTCGACCGCCTGCTTCGTGGCGTCGATGTCCGATTCCACGCTGGTGCTGATGGCGCTGGCCAGGTTGGTGACGTAGGAGACGGAGACGGCCGCGTCCGTGGAGCGCGCCCACGCCCCCCACAGCCCGTCCCGCTCCACGCGCACGCGCACCGCGTTCGTCCCCGACGCGATCGCGGTGAAGTCGTAGCTGGCCGAACTCGTCGTCACCAGTTGCTCGCAGGGGCTCGCGGTCCACGTCGCGCCGTTGTCTGTGCTGCACTGGATGCGGTAGGTCACCGAACCGGTCACGCCCGCGGGCCTGCTCCACGAGGCGAAGCCGCTGCTGCCGATGACGGTCACGCTCACGCTCGCGGGCGTGCCGGGCAGGCGCGCGGGTACCGCCGCGGTGGTCCACGCGCCCCGCAGCCCGTCCCGCTCCGCGCGCACCCGCACCCGCACCACCGACGCCTGGCTCGCCGCGCTCGCCGTCAGCACGGAGCCGCTCGTCGCGCTCTCCGTGTGGCAGGAGGTCCAGCCCGTCGCCCCCGTCGCCGCGTTGTTGCACTCGGCCGCGTAGGAGAGGGCCGTCGTCGCCCCGCTGGGCCGCTCCCAGCGCAGCTTCAGCGTCGTCCCCTGCACCTGCGCGCCCACGCCCGTCACCGCCCCGGGGACGCCGGTGGGCACCGCGACCGTCGCCCACGCGCCATCGACCGAGGCCTGCACGCCGCGCACCCGCACCCGCAGCACCGAGCCCTGGCCGCTCACGCTCGCCGTGACGACCGTGTTGCTGGTGGCGCTCACCGTGCCGCAGGTGTCAACCCAGCCCGTGTTCCCTGACGCCGCGTTGTTGCAGGAGATCGTGTAGCTGAGGTCGCCGGTCGCGCCGCTGGGGCGGTCCCAGCGCAGCTTCAGCGTCGTCCCCTGCAGCTGCGCGCCCAGCCCGCCGGGCGCGAGCGGCGCCTTCCGCCACGTCGCCGCCGGACCGCGCAGGTTGTCCCGCACGGCGACCACGCGCACGTTCGTCGTCGCGTCCTTCCCGAAGAAGTTGACGGCCTTGGTCCCGCCCGCGGCGACCGTGTGCGGCGTGGCCCCGCAGTAGGTCCACGTCGAGCCGTTGTCGTCGCTGCACGTGATCTCGTAGGCGTAGTCCACGGTCGAGCCCGACGGCTTCGTCCAGGTGACGTTGGTGAGCGCGTTGCCGCCGCCCGTGCCGCCGCCCGACGAGACCGTCACGTCGAGGGTGGCGGGCGCGCCCGGCACGAGCGCGGGCACCGCCGTCTCCGCGCTCCACGGCCCCGCCACCGAGCTCTGCGTCGCGCGCACGCGCACCCGCTTCACCGAGCCCTCGTTCGCCACGCTCGCCGTCAGCGTCGAGTCGCTCGTCGCGGCCAGCGTCCCGCACGTGTCGTCCCAGCCCGTCGCCCCCGTCGCCGCGTCGTTGCAGGAGATCGTGTAGGAGAACGAGCCGCTCGCCCCGGCGGTCTTCTCCCAGCGCACGTAGAGCGTCGTGCCCCGCACCTGCGCGCCCACGCCGCCCGGCGCGGGCACGTCCGCCTCCGCCCAGCTGCTCGCGTCGCCCGAACTGGTGGCGCGCACGCGCACCTCGGCGATGCCGCCCACGCTGACCGTGCGGCTGAAGGTCGTGCCCGAGACCGGCGCGATCGTGTGCCGCCGCGTCCACGCGCTCCCGTCCGCGCTGCTCTCCACGTGGTAGCCGTACAGGTCGGAGGACGGGCCCTCCGGCGGCTTCCACGTGATCGTGAGCGAGCCGCTCCCGTACGAGGCCGCGAGGTCCCGCGGCGCGCCCACGAAGTCCGCCTCCACCCACGGGCTGTTCGCCCCGCCCTTCGCCGAGCGCACGCGCACCTTGGTGGGGATGTTGGTGCTCGGGCCGCTGTAGGTGCAGGTCGCGCTCAGGGCCGTATCGCTGGTCGCATCCACCGTCGCGCAGTCGGTCCACGTCGAACTGAGCCCGTGCTCCACCTCGTAGCCGAGGCTCCCCGTCTCGCCCGCCGCCCGCTCCCAATCGACCGTGATGACGTTCGCCGTGCTGATGCTCGCCCCCAGGTTCGCGGGGCTGCCCGGCAGCGTCGTGAACGCCGCGCTGTCGAGCATGGTCGCGCAGGTGACGTCGTTGTAGGCCGTGTAGATGTAGGCCGTGCTCGGCGTGAGGCTGTCGAGCGCGTGCGTCCCCGTGCTGATCGCCGAAGAGCACGTGCCCGCCGGTGTCGTGGGCGACGTCTTCTTCACGTACCAGTCCGCCGACTGGTTGGCGAGCGTCAGCGTCGCCGTCGTGTCCGTGACGGCGCTCGCCGTCAGGTCGTCGCCGCCCGTGGTGAAGGACGTCCAGGCGAGAGAGTCCGTGCAGCCGGAATCGGTGTACGCCCGGTAGGCGTAGGTGACGTGCGCCGTCAGCCCGGTCAGGGTCACGCTCGCCCCCGACACCGGCCCCAGGCAGTCGTCGTGCGGCTCCCTGTTCGCATCGTAGTACCAGCCCTGGTTGGGCTTGGGCGGCCAGGGGACGCCGCCGCTGCTCACCGCCACCGTCAGCGTCGCCTCCGAGCCCGTCACGTTCGTGGCCGTCAGCGAGTACTGCATGTTCGGCCACACGTCGTCCGATGGCGTCGACCACGGGCCGTAGCTGGTTCCGTTGCCCGTCGTGTTCGAGGCGCGCACGCGCAGCTGGTAGCGCACGCCGTTGTTCAGCCCCGTGACCGTGTACGGCGAGGCGCTCGCGCCCACCGCGGCCTCACCGCTGCTGCCGTGCAAGTGCGTGCCCGTCCCCCACGGCGCCCAGGCGGAGACCGGCGTGCGGTTGTCCGGCTGGTTCTGCGGCGGCGGCGGTTCCGTGTAGGTGATGCAGGCGCTGCTGGAGAACGTGACCTGGCAGGGCCGCCACTGGACCTCGTAGCCCGTGACCGTCCCCGTCGTCGGCGCGGTCCACGTCAGCTCCGCGCCCTGGAACTTCGCCGCCGCCGATGGCTTGGCGACGGCGCCCGGCGCGGGCGGCAGCGTGCTCGCGCTCGCCGAGGCGATCGCCGCGCCCCCGCACTGCGCGTAGGCGTTGATCGTGTAGCTGCTGTTCGGGTCGAGGCCCGTGATCGTCGTCTCCGCCCCGTTGATCGGCCCCACGCAGCCCGTCTGGCCGGACGCCGACGCCCCGCTCGCCCCCGACGCGCCCGCGTTCTCGCTGGCGCGGTAGTACCACGCCCCGCCCCAGTTGCCGAGCGTGATGACGGCGCTCGTCTCGGTCGCGCCCCCCGCCGTCAGCGTCGGCGCGTCCGGCGTGGCCGCCACGTACCAGGGCGCGCCGCCCGGCGCCGCCCGGCTCGCCCCCGTCCCGTTCACCGCGCGCAGCTTGAAGCGGTGCTCCACCCCGTTCTCCAGCCCCTCCACCGTCGCCGTCGTGACCGCCCCCGCGATCG
Organism: Tepidiformaceae bacterium; assembly: GCA_963664025.2. Taxonomy (GTDB): domain Bacteria; phylum Chloroflexota; class Dehalococcoidia; order Tepidiformales; family Tepidiformaceae; genus UBA2991. Next base: position 1,731,092 of record OY760861.2, read on the forward strand.
CCGTCCACGCGCCCCAGGCCACGCCCGTCCAGCGCACGCGGTACTCGTAGCCCGTGATCGATGCATCGGCGGGGTCGTCCCACGTCAGCGTCACGCGCTCGTCGCCCGCCGTCGCCGTCAGCCCCGAGGGCCGCGCGGGCGGCGCGGAAGGCGGCGTGTACGGCCCCGCCGCCGCCGAGTTGCGCCAGTTGCTCCCGCCCGCCTCGTTCAGCGCCCGCACCCCCACGATGTACGTCGCGCCGTTCGCGACGGCGATGGTGATGCTCGTCGAAGCGTGACCGTAGGCCGCCAACTGCCAGCTCTGCGCGCCGTTGTCCGTGTAGGTCACGTGGTAGCTGGTCGCGCCGCTGGAGGCGTCCCAGGAGGCCGTCAGCGTCCCGTCCGCGCGCTCCACGCTCACGCTCGACACCGCCGCGGGCGGCGAGGGCGGCGGCGGCGTGTACGGCCCCGCCGGCGCCGAGTTGCGCCAGCCGCTCCCGCCGCTCGCGTTCTTCGCCCGCACCCCCACGAGGTACGTCGCGCTGTTCGTGACGTTGAAGGTGATGCTCGTCCCGGCATGGTCGAGAGCCGCGAGGCTCCAGCTCGCGCCCCCGTTCGCGCTGTACGTCACGTGGTAGCGCTCCGCGCCCTCGGGCGCCTCCCAGCTGGCCGTCAGCGTCCCGTCCGCGCGCGTCACGCTCACGCTCGACACCGCATCAGGCGGCGACTGCGCCTCCGCCGCCCCCGGCCTCGCGAACACGCCCGCGCTCACGACCAGCCCCAGCAGCGCGATCGCGCCAAGCGCCGCCGTCCGCCATCCCGAGAGCCGCGAGTCGAACATCCAGACCTCTCGCCTGTCCCCCAAATTTGGGGACTCGACATACTAATCGCTAGACCTAAATTCGGCAATAGTCAATATCAAGAATAATAGAACAGTACAGATCAAACACAAGTAGTTACCGGGAATAGCAACGCCTCGTCCCCACCCGCCTCACCCGCTTCGCCGTCGGACTCATGGTCGCCGGCGTCGCCGCCACCGGCCTCCTCATCACCCTCTTCCAGGTCTTCGGCTAAAACGCCCCCGCTCACGCCCGAACCCGCTCGCTCCCCCTTCCGCGTGCCCAACCCCCAACAGCCCCGCGCCCCCGTTCAGACCACGGCCAGCGACTGGCGCACCACCCAGTCGCTGTAGTACGTCACCCCTCCGACCGTCTGGTACGCGCGCACCCTGACGTACTTGTACGGAACGCCGAAGTACGTATACGAGTGGGTGAAGTTCACGGTCCCCGACGGCGACCGCGAGGTCCAGTGCAACCACTCCGCCGAATTCTTGGGCTGCACCTGCACCTCGTAGCCGACGTTCCCGCTGGCGGCGCTGTTCCGCTGCCACGCAGCGTTCGAGGTGCTGTTCACGTTCGCGGACGTGGTGCTGAAACTGACGTTCGTCGGCGGGTCGATCAGCGTGTTGAACGTCACGCTGCGGATCTCCGCCGTGCAGCCGCTGTCGCTGAACGCCCCGTAGGTGTAGGTCGTGCCCTTCGTCAGGCTGCCCAGGTCGTGCGTCGTTCCGCTGATCGCCTGCGAACACAGGCCCGTGGCCGGGCTCGTCTCCTTCACGTACCAGTCGCCCGTGTGCCCCGTCAGCGTCAGCGTCGCCGTGTCGAGGGTGATGGAATCCGCCGTGAGCCAGTTCGCCTCGGTCGTGAACGCCGTCCTGCCGATCATCACCGTGCAGCCGCTGTCGCTGTACGCCTCGTAGCGGTACGCCGTGCTCCGGTCGAGGCCGGTGAGGTTCGTCGAGTCCGCGTTGATCGCGGTCGAGCACGTCCCGCCCGCGGGCGACGTGTACTTCGCGTACCACGCCCCGCTGCGCCTCACGATGGAGAGCGTCGCCGTCGTGTCCGTCACGTTGCTCGCCGTCAGCGTCCGCAGCGTCGTGAACGTCCCGCTCGCGACCACCATCGTGCAGGCCGCGTCGCGGTAGGCCGCGTAGGTGTAGCCCGTGCCCGCCGTCAGTTCCGTGAGGCCGAACCCGCCGCTGATGGCCGCCGAGCACGTCCCCGCGCTGGGGGAGATGCGCTTCGCGTACCAGGCGCCCTCGCCCCCCTCGTTCGCCAGCGTCAGCGTCGCCGCCGTCTCCGTGATGGCGCTCGCGCTGAGCGCCGGCGCGGGCATGCCGTACTCCACGCCGAACATCGCCACCCTGCTGAGCCGCGTCCACGTCGCGCCGCCGTCGTGCGTGTGCCAGCCGTCGTTGGCGATGCGCCAGCCGCTGTCGGCGGGCGCGGCCGTCTCGTGCGCCGTGGCGGCCCGCTGCCACGGGTAGTACCGCCCCGTCGAGCCGGTCACGCCGGGCACGCTCAGCACGACGTGGTAGGTCGCGCCGGGCAGCAGCGCGCAGCCGCTCCCGGCGCACGTGTAGATCGCCTCCGCGTTCTCGTCCGGACGCCCGGGACCGCTCAGCGTGGCCAGCGCCGTCCCGGGCGCGCCCCCCGCCCCGCTGCTGTAGAGCTGCACGCGCAGGTCGTACAGGGGCCGCGGCATGGGGCCGCTGTCGCCGAACAGGAGCGTGATGCGCTCGAGGGTGAAGCCGCTCGCGCCCCTCCCCGTCGTGAAGGCGTTCGCGATCCAGTGGCCGGACGACCAGCCCACGGGCCGCGTCGTGCCCACGCGCGGCTCCGACAGGTTGCCCACGCTCGCCGGCGCCGTCTTGAACGTCACGTCCTGGTCGAAGACGAGGCTGCCCTGGCAGCGCACGCCGGCCGCGGTTTCGTGCAGCCGGTAGGTGTAGCTCGTGCCGGGCGTGAGGCCGGTGACGCCCTGGCTGGCGATGCCGCCCACGTTATTGGGGCTGGTGAAGGGACCGATGCACGGAGCGCCAGCGGCGGTCGAACGGTACTCCCACTGGGCGCCTTGGGCGTTCGACACGAGGAGAGTCGCCGTCGTCGCCGTGACGTTCGCGACGCCTCCCTGCTGCGAGTACCCGGGGAAGAACACCGCGCGCGCGATCTCGTCGTCGGCGTCGCATCCCGCACTGGCGTACGCCGCGACGATGGAGTGGTCGCGGTTGGTGTGGTGAGTCACGACGGGGATGGTCACCGAGTCGGTGCCCGCCGCGACGGACGTGCAGGTCGCGTTGTCGGGGTCGGGGTGAAGCGCCAGGTACCACCACGCCGCCCCCCAGTTGCGGAGGGTGAGCGTCGCGGTATCCGTGTTGTTGTCGACGCTGTGGTGCAGGCCGGGCGTCTTGAAGGAGACGGCCCCGATCTCGCCCGCGCAGCCCGCGTCCCGGTACGCCTTGTAGGTGTAGCTCGTCGACCGCGTCAGCGAGAGCGCGACGCTCTTGTGCGCGTACGTCGCGCCACGGCAGGCGTCGTCGCCGGACGGAGCGGTGCGCTTGTACCACCAGGCGGTCAGCCCCGAGCCGTTGATCACGAGCGTCGCCGCGTTCTCCGTGAGCGCGTCCGCGCGCAGCTCGTAGCGCGTCGTGAACGAGGCCGTCGCGAGCGTGTTGTCGGCGGGGTGGCACCGCTTGTTGCCGTACGCGCCGTAGGCGTAGGCGCGGCCCGGCCGCAGATCCGTGAGCACGGCGGAGGCGCCGCTCGCGGGCAGGCAGCCGCTCGACTGGTCGAGCGCCGCGTACCACCAGTCGCCCGTGTGCCCCGCGAGCGTGAGCGTGACGCCCTCCGTCGTCGGCGCGCTGACCGTGAGCGACATCGGCCCCTGCGTCGCAATCGCCCCCGAGGAGGCGATCGCCGCGCCCTCGCAGCCGCCGCCCCCGTAGGCGTTCACGGTGTAGCTGCTGTCCGGGTCGAGGCCCGTGATCGTCGTCTCCGCCCCGCTGATCGGCCCCACGCAGCCGCCCTGGCCCGACTGGCCGGACGCCCCGCTCGCGCCGCCGGATGCGTTCTCGGTGGCGCGGTAGTGCCACGCGCCGCTCCAGGCGCCCATCGTCAGCACGGCGCTCGTCGGCGTCGCATCGCTGGCCGTCAGCGTCGGTAGGTCCGGCGTGGCCGCCACGTACCACGGCGCGGCGGCGGGCGCCGCCCGGCTCGCCCCCGCCCCGTTCACCGCGCGCAGCTTGAAGCGGTGCTCCACCCCGTTCTCCAGCCCCTCGATGGCGACGCTCGTGACCGCTCCCGCGATCGCCGTCCATTCGCCCCAGGCCACGCCCGTCCAGCGCACGCGGTACTCGTAGCCCGTGATCGACGCATCGGCGGGGTCGTCCCAGCTCAGCGTCACGCGCTCGTCGCCCGCCGCCGCCGCCAGCCCCGTGGGCCGCGCGGGCGCGGTGAGCTCGTCGTTGTCGATCTCCGTGGCGGTCCAGTCGACCCTGCCCCCGTACCAGTCCCGCGCGTCGTGCGTCACGTCGCGCGCGCCGTCCAGGGAGTCGCCGTCCTCGGCGGCGACCAGCGTCACCGTCTGCGCCGTGTTCCAGTTCTCCGGCGTGAACGTCAGCTTCAGCGCCACCGCGTCGCTCGCCTCGCCCTTGAACGTGATGTCGGGGTCGTCGTTGTCCCGCACCGAGAGGCCGATGCAGACCTCCACGTCCTCGGTGGGCGGGGCCGTGAGCCTGACCTGGTAGCTGGCTTCGCCGCCCTCGGGGATGGACAGGGCGGTGATGGCGTTGCCGTCGCCGTCCTCCACGGCGATGCCCCGCTCAAGCGGCGTGTGCGGTCCCGCCGCCGCCGAGTTGCGCCAGCCGCTCCCGCCCGCCTCGTTCTTCGCCCGCACCCCCACGAGGTACGTCGCGCCGTTCGCGACGGCGATGGTGATGCTCGTCCCGGCATGGTCGAGAGCCGCCAGTTGCCAGCTCTGCGCCCCGTTGTCGGTGTAGGTCACGTGGTAGCTGGTCGCGCCGCTGGAGGCGTCCCAGGAGGCCGTCAGCGTCCCGTCCGCGCGCTCCACGCTCACGCTCGCCACCGCCGCGGGCGGCGAGGGCGGCGGCGGCGAGGGCGGCGTGTACGGCCCCGCCGCCGCCGAGTTGCGCCAGCCGCTCCCGCCCGCCTCGTTCAGCGCGCGCACCCCCACGAGGTACGTCGAGCCGTTCGCGACGGCGATGGTGATGCTCGTCCCCGCGTGCCCGTAGGCCGCCAGGCTCCAACTCGCGCCCCCGTTCGCGCTGTAGGTCACGTGGTAGCTCTCCGCGCCGCTGGAGGCGTCCCAGCTGGCCGTCAGCGTCCCGTCCGCGCGCGTCACGCTCACGCTCGACACGGTCGCGGGCGGCGACTTCGCCTCCGCCGGGCTGGCCTGGGCGAACACGCCCGCGCTCACGATCAGCGCCAGCGCCGCGAGCCCGCCAAGCGCCGCCGTCCGCCATCCCCAAACCCGCGAGTCAACCATCGCCGGACTCCTCCAGCATTTCCGAACAGACAACATCGTAAGAGGTAGCGCGAAAGACGACAACAGCCACCATGTACATCTACACTACAGACTAAATCACACACAAGTAGTTAGAGAGAGTGGGGACTGAAGCAGGGACGGTCTCCCCAACCACCGGCCACCAGCCACCAGCCACCAGCCACCCCCTACCGGCCACCGGCCCCCTCCCCCCAGATCGCCGGCTCCAGCCCCATCAGCCCGTGGTGGAACTGCTCCGCGGGCAGGTTCGAGACCGGCTGCCCCAGCCCCGAGCGCGGCGGCAACTCCACCGGATGCCCCGGCTCCGACGCGATCAGGTCGCCCGTGCGCCCGTCCCGCAGCAGGTCGAGCAGCAACTGCGCCTGCTGCGCGGGCGTCATCCAGCCCGCCACCACGTCGTCCGGCGGGCTGCCGCCGGGGAAGACGCCGCGCAGCATGGGCGTGTCCGTCGCGCCCATCGCGAGGCCGTTCACGCGCACGTTCTGGCCGTTCGCCGCGAACCCCAGCGCCCACGCCTGGATGTACCCGTTCAGCACCCACTTCGAGGCGTCGTACAGGTCCGTCGCGGGCCCGCCGCGCGTGCCCCCCGGCTCCAGCGGCGGCAGGATGTGGTCCGTCGAGATGACGACGATGTCCCCGCCCCCGCGCTCCACCAGCGAGGGCGCGAACGCCCGCTCCAGCAGGTAGACGCTCTTCACGTTCGTGTCCATGAAGCGCTGGTACTCGGCCAGCGCCTCCGCGCGCGGCAGCTCCAGCGGCGTCGCCCCGTAGATGGCCGCGTTCATCACCACCACGTCCACGCCCCCGAAGTCGCGCAGCGCGGCGTCCGCGAAGCCGCGCACCGCCTCCGCGTCCGACACGTCGCAGGGGTAGGCGCGCACCGTGCGCCCCGTCGTCGCCGCGATCTCGTCCGCGACCGCGCTCACCTCCGGCTGCACGTCGCACACGGCCACGTCCGCGCCCTCGCTCGCGAGCGCCCGCGCGTAGGCCGTGCCCAGCCCCTGCGCCGCCCCCGTGACCACGCCGATCTTGCCGTCCAGGAATCCCATGCCGTTCCTCCTTGCGCCCGTATGCCCCGGCGCCCTTATGCCTCGAAGGCCGACTTCATGACGCCGACCTTCAGCGAGAAGTCGTCCGTGCGCGGGGTCAGGACCACCGGGTCCGCCCGCCAGACGGGGATGTTGTAGCCGCTGCGCCCGTCCTTGATCAGGTCGATCACGACCTGCGCCACGTCCGCCGGCTTCATCCAGCCCGCGATCACCTCCGGCGTCAGGTTCTCCTCGCCCGTGAAGCTGCGCAGCATGTGCGAATCCGTCGCCCCCAGGCAGACGCCGTTCACGCGGATGCCGTGCGGCTCGCCCGCCTTCGACCAGCTCAGCAGGAACCCGTTGAGCCCCCACTTCGAGGCGTCGTAGGTGTCCATCACCCAGCCGCCCCCCGTGGGCCGGTTCTTCTCCGTGAAGATGTGGTCCGTGGCGATGTTCACGATGTCGCCCCCGCCCTGCTCCCGCATGATCGGGAACACCGCCCGCGCGAACAGGTAGTAGGCGCGGTTGTTCACGTTCATCACCAGGTCGTAGTCCGCGATCGACTTCTCCCACGGGTCCGTCGGCGACGTCATCGCGATCGTGCCCGCGTTGTTGATGAGCACGTCGATCCGCCCGAACGCCTCCATCGCGCCATCGACCACGCGCCAGCAGTCCTCGGGGACGCCCGTGTCCGCGCGGAAGGCGCGCGTCTCGACCCCGTGCGCGTCCGCGATCTCCCGCGCGCGTTCGTCCACGTTCTCGCGGACGTCGCAGATGGCGACCTTCGCGCCCTCCGCCGCGGCGGCGTTCGCGAAGGCGACGCCCAGGCCCTCGGCCGCGCCCGTCACGAGCGCCACCTTCCCGTCAAGCAATCCCATGCCGGCCTCCCGTGCGCGTCCCCATCACGGAACGCGATGCGCGCGCATCGTACGGGGTTGCGCGCCGCCCTGCCCGCCCGCCGCGAACGCGCTACGCTAGTCACGGAGCCGCGGCGGCGCCCAGCCACACGGCCAAACGGAAAGAACACGGGGAAGACGATGCCCAACACGATCGAACTGACCATCACCGGCATGACCTGCGACCACTGCGTGCGCGCGGTCACCGACGCGATCACGGGCGTCGACGGCGTCACCGGCGCGGAGGTCGACCTCGGCGCGGGCGCGGCCACCCTCACCGGCGACGGCGTCGACCTGGAGGCCGTGGTGGCGGCGATCACGGAGGAGGGCTACGAGGCCGCGCCCCGAGCCGCCCCGTGACCAGCCCCGGCAACGCCGTCACTCTCCGCATCGGGGGCATGACCTGCGCCTCCTGCGTGCGCCGCGTCGAGCGCGCCCTCAACCGCGTCGAAGGCGTGGACGCGGCCAGCGTCAACTTCGCCTCCGCCACCGCGCGCGTCTCCCTCGGCGACGCCATCGGCCCCGGCGCCCTCGTCGCCGCCGTCGAGCGCGCCGGCTACGACGCCGCCGAACTCGGCGCGGGCGCGGACCCCGCCGCCGCCGACCCGCGGGAGCGCGCGCGCCTGGCCTTGCTCGCCGCGGGGACGGCGATCGCGGTCCCCGTCATCGTCGCCAGCATGGCCATGGACATCGCCGACCTGCCCCTCTTCGGCGACGAGCGCCTCACGGGCTGGCTGCTGCTGGGCGGCGCGGCGCTCGTGCAGGCGCTCCTCGGCTGGCGCTTCTACCGCGCCTCCCTGCCCGCCCTGCGCGCCCTCACCCCCAACATGGACGTGCTCGTGGCCCTCGGCACGACCATCGCCTTCGCCTTCAGCGCCTGGGTCGTGCTCGCGAGCCGCGCCGAGGCCATGTTCTTCGACGTGAGCGCCGCCGTCCTCCTCTTCGTCAGCCTCGGACGCTTCTTCGAGGACCGCGCGCGCACGAGCGCGGGCGGCGCCATCCGCGCCCTCCTCGGCCTCGCCGCCAAGTCCGTGAACGTCCTGCGCGAGGGCCGCGAGGAGTCCCTGCCCCTCGACCAGGTGGCCGTCGGCGACGTCTTCCGCGTGCGCCCCGGCGAGCGCGTCGCCCTCGACGGCGTCATCCGCGCGGGCCGCAGCGCCCTCGACGAATCGCTCCTCACGGGCGAGCCCATGCCCGTCGAGCGCGGCCCCGGGGAGGCGGTCGTGGGCGGCGCGCTCAACCAGCACGGCGTCATCGAGGTGGAGGCGACCGCCGTCGGCGCGGACACCGTCCTCCAGCGCATGGCCGCCCTTGTCGCCGAGGCGCAGGGCTCGCGCGCCCGCGTCGAGCGCGCCGTGGACGCCGTCGCGGCGGTGTTCGTGCCCATCGTGCTCGCGCTCGCGCTGGGGACCTTCCTCGGCTGGGAGTTCCTCGGCGATTCCTCCGTCGCGGCCATGACGCACGCCGTCGCCGTCCTCGTCATCGCCTGCCCCTGCGCCCTCGGCCTCGCCACGCCCGCGGCGATCGTGGCGGGCGTCGGCATGGGCGCCGAGCGCGGCATCCTCATCCGCAACGCCGAGGCCCTCGAAGCCGCCGCCCGCATCGACGCCGTCGTCCTCGACAAGACGGGCACGCTCACCGAGGGCCGCCCCGCGCTCGTTGAAGTCGCCCCCGCAGACGCCTTCGGCGAGGACGAGGCGCTGGCACTCGCGGCGGCCGTCGAGGCGCTCAGCGAGCACCCCCTCAGCGCCGCCGTCGTCGAGGCCGCCGAGGCGCGCGGCCTCGCGCTCGCTCCCGCGGACGCCTTCGAGGCGCTCCCCGGCGCGGGCCTGACCGCGACCGTCGCGGGGCGAAGCGTCCTCATCGGGACGCGCCGCCTCTTCGCCGAGCGCGGCGTCGCCCTCGGCGCCGACGCGGAGGCGGCGCTGGCGCGGCTCGAAGCGCAAGGCCGCACGACCGCCCTCATCGCCGTCGATGACGCCTACGCGGGCGCGCTCGCCTTCGCCGACCCGCTCAAGGCGAACGCCGCCCGCGCCGTCGCCACGCTCCGCTCGCTGGGCGCGCGCCCCATCATGGCCAGCGGCGACAACGAGGCCAGCGCGCTCGCCGCCGCCCGCGCCCTCGGCATCGACGAGGTCCACGCCGGCCTGCGCCCCGAGGAGAAGCTGGCGCTCGTGCGCGATCTGCAAGCCCAGGGCCTGCGCGTGGCCGTCGCCGGCGACGGCGTCAACGACGCCGCCGCGCTCGCCCAGGCCGACGTCAGCATCGCCATGAGCACGGGCGCCGACGCCGCCATCGAGGCGAGCGACCTCACGCTCCTGCACGGCGACATCGCCCGCGTCGCGGAAGCGATCCTGCTCAGCCGCGCCACCCTGCGCACGATCCGCCAGAACCTCGGCTGGGCCTTCGGCTACAACACCGTCGCCATCCCCATCGCCATCGCCGGCCTGCTCAACCCCATCGTCGCGGGCGGCGCGATGGCCCTCAGCTCCGTCAGCGTCATGGCCAACAGCCTCCGCCTCCGCACCCGCCGCCGCGCCATCGTCGAGGCCAGCGGCGGCGTCCACGAGGCCCCCCGCGAGCGCTTCGCCGCCCTCAACCGCGGCCCCCTGCTCGCGCTCGCCGCCATCGCCGCCGTCCTCCTCGTCCCCTTCCTCGCCTTCACCGGCATCGACCGCGGCTGGTGGGGCTAGCCAGAGACAGAGACGCGGACGTAAGCGCGCCCCTACCCCCGTTCACCCGAACCGGGCTACACTCCCCCCATGAAGCGAGCAGCCACGCGCGCGGTCAAGGCCGGTTCGGTCACCATCGGCGGCGGCGCCCCCGTCGTCGTCCAGTCCATGGCCGCCACCAAGACCCAGAACGTCGACGCCACCATCGACCAGGTGCGCATGATCCACGACGCCGGCGCTGGCCTCGTCCGCGTCGCCGTCGACAGCCGCAAGGACGTCGAGTGCCTCAGCCGCGTCCGCGAGGCCGTCCCCGAGGCCAACTTCGTCGTCGACCTGCAGGAGAGCTACCGCCTCGTCACCCAGGTCGCCCCCCACGTCGACAAGGTCCGCTACAACCCCGGCCACCTCTACCACCACGAAAAATCGAAGCCCGTCGCCGAGAAGGTCGCCTTCATCGCCGAGACCGCGGGCGAACACGACTGCGCCATCCGCGTCGGCGTCAACTGCGGCTCCGTCGACCCCGCCATGGCGGAGAAGTTCGACGGTGCCGACGAGCCCGGCCTCGAGGGCGTCACCGCCATGGTCGAAAGCGCCCTCGACCACACCCGCATGTTGGACGACATCGGCTTCACCCGCTACGTCGTCTCCCTCAAGGACAGCGACCCGCGCAAGGTCATCGCCGGCAACAAGCGCTTCGCCGAGGCCCGCCCCGAGATCCCCCTCCACCTCGGCGTGACCGAGGCGGGCATGCCCCCCGAGGGCGTCATCAAGACCCGCATCGCCTTCGAGCAGCTCCTCAGCCAGGGCGTCGGCGACACCATCCGCGTCTCCCTCACCCTCCCCTTCGCCGAGAAATGGCGCGAGGTCGAGGCCGGCCAGTCCATCCTCGAAGACATCGAGGCCGGCCGCTTCCGCTCCGTCCCCGAGTTCCTCGACGGCGGCCTCAACATCATCAGCTGCCCCAGCTGCAGCCGCGTCGAGAACGAGGCCTTCATCGAGCTCGCCCAGGACGTGAAGGAGATGACCGCCTACGCCCAAGAACACGACATAACCATCGCCGTCATGGGCTGCCGCGTCAACGGCCCCGGCGAGACCGACGACGCCGACCTCGGCCTCTGGTGCGCCCCCACCTTCGTCAACCTCAAGCGCGGCGAAGACGAGCTCGGCGCCTACCCCTACGACGAAGTCCTCACCCGCCTCCGCACCGAACTGGACGCGCTCATCGCCGAGCGCGCGAGCGAGTGAGCATGACGCAGCCGCCAACCCTCATCGACCAACTGGAAGAAGCTACCGGGGGGACGCCAATCCCTGTCCCCATCAGCTATGAGATCATCGCCCTGTTCCACCGCCCGAGAAAGGCAATTCCTCCCTCTCGCGCAGAATGCGGACCGAGGTGGTCCTCACATTTCAAAAGGCTGGCACCTAGCCCGCCCCTACTCCCTCGCCGACAGCGCGCCCTCGATGTAGCTGCGGAACGCCCACTTGAACGGCGTGAAGTCCATGTCCTGGTACATCAGCGGCGCGTTCTCCCGCGTGATCGCGCGCTCCTCGCCGCAGCGCCGGCAGGCCAGGCGCTCGACCGGCTCCTTCATGATCGGCCACACGTGCTTGCACGGCTTCGCCATCGTTCCCTCCCCGATGCCGTCTGCCGCCTACCATAAAACAGAGCCCCGCTTGCGCGGGGCCCCGTTCGGTGGCGTTGGTGGAGACGCGGGAGAATCGAACTCCCGGTCCAGCCAGGGTCTGCTCCGAGTTGTCCTACAGGCTTACCCACCCTTGGGGTCTCGTTCCTCCGCTCCGCGTGTGGGGGGCGAGGACGGTGGAACCAGCCGATGGGTCTTGGATGAGCGTTATCGGCGTGGGCTCACCGCATCCCGACTAAAGGTGGCGCCCCGTCCGCGCCCCATCGGGAGGAGGGCGGTCGGCGGGACGCTCGCGGCTAAGCCGCGAGAGCGAGTTCGCGATCTTCGGCGCTTACTCAGATGGCCGCCTGATTAACGAGGTTGACGGCCAGCCTCGGCCTGCTACCCGGTTACGTTCCCTCCTGTCGATACCTTTCGTCCCCAATGTCCGCATCCAGCGTAGCACACCCGTTTCGCGAACGCGCAAGCCCCGCCCGCCGCCTCCTGGACGTTAGACCGAGTGCCGCAGCGCCCGCGCCACCTGCCGCCCCTCCTCGCGCTCGCGGATCTTGCGCCGTTTGTCATAACGCTTGATGCCGCGCGCCACCCCCAGCTCGACCTTCGCCATCCCCCGGCGCAGGTGCAGGTTGAGCGGCACCAGCGTCAGCCCGCGCTCGTCCAGCGCCGCGCGGATGCGCCGCAGCTCCTTCCGGTGGAGCAGCAGCTTGCGGTCGCGGCGCGCCTCGTGCGGGCTGTAGCCGGCGTTGTGGTAGGGCGCGATGTAGGCGTCCAGCAGCCACGCCTCCCTCCCCCGGATGCGCCCGTACGACCCCTGCAGGTCGACCTTGCCCAGCCGGATCGACTTGATCTCGGAGCCGGTCAGCGCGAGACCGGCCTCGTACGTTTCGAGGACCTCGTAGTCGCGGCTGGCGCGGCGGTTGCGGGCGACGATCGCCTCTCCGGGAGCCATGCCTCCAGTCTCGCACGCCCGCCGTTCGCGCCCAACCGGCGCGCGGGAGCTACTCCTCCCCGCCGTCCTCCTGCGCGTGCGGGTCCTCGCGCTCGATCACGTTGGGGCGCTCGACCTCGCCGTCCTCGCCGTCGCCCCCGGCGCGCTCCGGCGGCGGCGGCGGCTCGACCCCGCGCAGGATGTCGATGGCGGCGAAGACCACGAGGTCGCCGTAGTCGAGGTAGTCGTCCCCGGTCAGCGCGATCTCGAAGTCGGGAGCGACGCCCAGACCCTCGATCGCCTGCCCGTTGGGCCGCAGCCAGCGCCCGATCGTGATGTAGAGCGCGCCGCAGCCCTCGGGCGCGCCGCACTTCCGCAGCGGGTGCAACTGGTTCACCGTCCCCTTGCCGAAGGAGCGCGTGCCCACGATGGTCGCGCGCCCGTTGTCCGCCAGCGCCGCCGACAGCACCTCCGCCCCGCTCGCGCTCGCCTCATCCTGCAGGATGACGATGGGGATGGAGGTGGCCACGCCCCCGCGCGTCGCCCCGAACGTCTGCAGGTTCCCGTCGGCGTCGATCTCGCTCAGGATCACGCCTTCGTCCAGGAACTCGTCCGTCGCCTCGACCGTCTGCCGCAGCAGCCCGCCGGGATTCGAGCGCACGTCCAGGATGAGGCCCGCGTACCCGCCGCTGTCCGCGTCCGCCAGCGCCGCGCGCAACTCGCCGGGCGTATTGGAGTGGAACTGCGCGATGTTCACATACAGGATGTCGGTGACGGGGTTGCCGTCGCGATCGACGAGGGCGTCGCCGCTCTCGCCGGGGATCAACTCGAAACGCGGCTCCGGGAACACGCTGTCGATGCGGATCTGGTCGCGAACGATCGTGATGTCCTCGATCTCGGGGCCCGCGCCCGCGTCCGTGTGCTGGACCGTCAGCACGACCTCCGTGCCGCGCGGGCCGCGGATGCGCTGCACGGCCTGCTGGTCCGTCCAGCCCTCCGTCGACTCGCCGTCCACCGCCAGGATGATGTCGCCCGCGCGGATGCCCGCCTTCTCCGCCGGCGACCCGCGGAAAGGCGCGCCGATCTGGATGACGCCCGTGCGGTCCGTCACGGTCGCGCCGATGCCCTCGTAGGTGGACTCGATCTCGCCGATGCCGAGCGCGAGGTCGGCGGGGCTCAGGTACTCCGTGTACGGGTCGTTGAGCGAGTCGATCGCCCCGCGGATGGCGGCGTCGCGGAAGGTGCGCTCGTCCAGGATCTCCTTGTCCACGAACTCGTCGAGGAGCACCTCGAACGTCTCTTCGAGGATGGCCCCCGTCAGGGCCAGCTCGGAGCGCTCCCCGTCCGCCTCCGCCGCCGCCGGAGCCGACGGCTCGTCCCGATCCTGCTCGGCCTCGCTGGCCGCCGGGGCGGCGACGCGGACCTCGTCGTCGCGCGTGAGGTCGTTCACGCCGTAGCCGAGGCCGAACGTCAGCAGCAGGCCCGCGACGGCGAGCAGGGCGAACGCGACGCCGCGCACGCCGCTCGCGCCGCGCGACGTGCCGGGGGCGGATTCCTGGGACTGATCCATCGGGACGCTCCGGGCGGCCGGTTGGGCCTGCGTTCGAGTGTAGGTGCGGGTGTGGCGGGCGGCAACGCGGACGCCCGCGCCCCCGCTGCCCGCGCTATCCGGACGGCGGCGGGAAGACGCCGATGCCGCCCTCCCCGATGCGCTCGACCGGCGCCCCGCGCTCCGGACGCCAGCGCAGCACGGCGTCCCGCGAGCCGTCGCCGAAGGCGGCGGCGGGGGCGTCCGTCAGCAGGCGGCCCGCCGCGAGGAAGGCGGAGCCGTCCGGCGCCCACAGCCGGTGCGAGCGCCCGTACTGGTCGAAGAAGCCCGCCAGCGTCTGGTAGTCGCCCGAGGGCAGGAAGGGCGCGCTCGCCCCCAGGAACTCGCCCGTCGCCGCCCGCGCCTGCAGCGACACCGTCGCGTCCCCCGTCGAGGACGGTACGATAAAGGCCAGCCGCTCCCCCGCCGGGTCCCAGAAGACGCTCGCGAAGGGCCGCCGCAGGAGCCGCTCCGGCCCGCCCCCGCCGTCGAGGTCGATCGTCCACAGCTCGTCGAACGCCCCCGACGCGGGCTGCGTCGTCACCGCCACCGTCAGGGTGCGCGTCCCCGGGCGGAAGGCGAGGGCGACGCCGCCGGGCAGATCGTGCACGGCCTCCGCCTCCCCGCCGGCGCCCTTCGCCACACGCACGACCACGCCCTCGCCCGCGCTGTCGGGCGTGGCGAAGGCAAGCAGGTCGCCGTCGTCGCTGAAGGCGGGCGTGCGGAAGCCGCGCGCGTCCGCGGAGATGGGCCGCGAGGCGCGCGCCTCCGCCAGTTCGAGCACGGACAGGTTCACGCCCGCGTGCACCGCCAGCCGCCTCCCGTCCGGCGACCACGCCAGGAAGAGGGGCGCGCCCGTCTGGATGGGGTCCGCGATGAGCGGGCCCTCCGCCTCGCTCAGGAAGAGGGTCAGCCCCGCGCGCCCCTGCGCCACCAGCGCCAGCCGGTCGCCCCCCGGCGACCAGAGCGCGTAGTGGGGCACGTTCGGCGCGATCACCGCCTCGCCGCCGAGCGGGCTCTCGAAGAGCGTGCGCAGGTGGTTCCCCTCCAGGTCGAGCATCTCCACCGCGCTGCGCTGCCGGTTCCCCTCCCCCGTCACGACCGACAGCGAGACGGCGTCGCGCCCCGGCCGCCACGCGGGCCAGAACCCCGCGCGCGCGAGCGGCGAGCGCCGCCACCCGTCCCCCTCCGGACGGAGCAGCGCGACCGCCTTCCCCGGCTCTGCGACGACGATGGGCGCGGACACGCCGCGATTGTAGGGCAGCCGCGCCATCGCGCAGCCCCCGCCCGTCCCATTCGGGTCGCCACGGGAACACCCGGGGAAACGCCCACGAACTTCGCACTATTCCAGTTATGTGCGGGAAATAGGCCGGATCAGGCCCTTGGAGAACATAACCTGGAGCGGACGGGGACCTGTCCTCAGTCTTCGCCCCTCCACAAGCGCACTGCCGCCTCCCAGCATCCCGGGATGAACAGCCCCAGCAGCCCCAGGAACACGGTCAGTACCAGCGTGGCGACAAGTTCAGCCGCGTCGTACACCCACTCCCGGATCCGGTCGAACGCGATCGGCACAGATCCCTCACTCTGGACTTTCGGGCAGAGCCTTCACAGCGACGGATCGAGGATGCTGTCGATGTCCCGCCGGAAGGCCTCGGGATCGATGGGAGGCAGGTCTTTCCAGCGCTCCAGCAGCGTGTCGCGGTCCAGCGGCTTGCGGGGCAGCGGGCGCAGTTCCGCCACGGGCCGCCCGTTGCGGCTCACGATGAGCGACTCGCCCGCCTCCACGCGATCGATGACGGCGCGGCTGTGGTTCCGGAGTTCGCGGATGGTCACCGTGTCCATGCGCGCCAGTGTAGCACGGTGCGCCGGTCGGCCCGCGCTGGCCGGTCCACGCCCCGCCACCGCCCCGCCCGCCCGTGCGCTAGGATCGCAGCCAGCCCCGGGGAGGCCGCCATGCGCGTCCTGGTCGTCGAAGACGAAACCTCGCTCGCCGATGCGCTCGACCGCGGCCTGACCCAGCTCGGCTACGACGTCGATGTCGCCGCCGACGGCGTGGAGGCGCTGGAGAAGGCCGCGAGCGCGCCCTACGACGTCGTCTGCCTCGACCTCAACCTGCCCCGCCTCGACGGCATCGAGGTGTGCCGCCGCCTGCGCGCCGACCGCTTCGCGGGCGGCATCATTATGTTGACCGCCCGCAGCGGCATCCGCGAGCGCGTCGCCGGCCTCGACGAGGGCGCCGACGACTACCTCGTCAAGCCCTTCGCCTTCAGCGAACTGGCCGCCCGCATCCGCGCCGTCGCCCGCCGCGAGGCGGCCCCGCTCGACCCCGTGCTCGCCACCCGCGGCCTCGAGATCGACCCCAACACGAACCTCGTGCGCCGCGACGGCGTCTCCATCCACCTCACGCCCAAGGAGTTCGACCTGCTCTACTACCTCGCCCGCCACGAGGGCCGCGCCATCGCCCAGGAGGAGCTGATCGAGCGCATCTGGGACGCGCGCATGAACCCCTTCACCCAGACCGTGAAGGTGCACATGAACAACCTCCGCCGCAAGCTCAACGACGGCTTCGACGATCCGATGATCACCACCATCCGGGGGAAGGGCTACGTCCTTTAGGCCGCAACTGCCGCCCGTCGTCCGCACCGTCCGCTTCCGGCTGACGGTCTGGTATTCCACGCTCCTGCTCATCCTCGGCCTCGCCTTCATCCTCTTCCTCAACGTCGCCGCCCGCATCGACCAGCCCGACGACGAGGCGATCATGGAGGAGATGGGCCTCAGCCAGACGGAGGAGCAGCGCGAGACCGGCGATACGGCGGACGGCCTCGCCGGCATGACCCCCGCCCAGCTGGTGGAGGAGGCGGGCGCCGAGTTCCACTCCGAGAACCTCGACCGCCTCCGCACCTGGTCGATCGTCGCCGGTTTCGGCCTCGCCATCATCTCCGGCTTCGGCGGCTTCGCCCTCTCCGGCATCATCCTGCGCCCCGTGCGCGACATCACCGAGGTCGCCTCCGAGATCGGCGCCACCAACCTCTCCCGCCGTATCAACCACGAGGGCCCCGACGACGAACTGAAGCAGCTCGCCGACACCTTCGACTCCATGATCGGCCGCATCGAGCGCGGGTTCGAGGCGCAACGCCGCTTCGTGCAGGACGCCTCCCACGAGCTGCGCACGCCCCTCGCCTCCATCCGCACCAACATCGAGGTCGCGGAACTGGCCCGCGAGGGCGCGAGCGACGAGCAGCGCGCCCTGCTGGAGACCGTGAAGGGCCAGACCGAGCGCCTCACGCGCCTCAGCGAGGACCTGCTCCTGCTCACCGCTCCCCCGACCGAGGTGCTGCTGGAGCCGGTCAGCCCCGCCGAACTCGTGGCGCTGGCGCTGGCGGAACTGGAACCGCTCGCCGCGCGCGACGGCGTCAGCCTCACCGCCAGCGCCCCCGGCGACTGCGAGGCCGTCGCCAGCGCCGACCTGCTCTACCGCTGCGTCCTCAACCTCATCGACAACGCCGTCAAGCACACCGGCGAGGGCGCCTCCGTCACGGTCGCCGCCGGCTGCGACGGCGAGCGCGTCTGGATCCGCGTGCGCGACGACGGCCCCGGCATCCCCGCCGGCGACCTGGAGCACGTCTTCGAGCGCTTCTACCGCGTCGACCGCAGCCGCGCCCGCGGACGCGGCGGCTCGGGCCTGGGGCTCGCCATCGTGCGCGAGCTGATGGACTCGATGGGCGGCTCCGTCGAGGCCGAATCGGCCCCCGGACAGGGCGCCGCGTTCACGCTCCGCCTGCCCCGCGCCGCCCCCCCGGACGGCGCCTCCGCCCACGGCCCGGAAGCCGATTCGCCTTAACCGTTCCTTGACCTGTTGGCGCTGGCTCGCGAATATGTCTCGCACGATCGCCCGCCGCAGCGCGCGTAAGCGCACTGACTGCGCCAAGGGCCGAGCCTGCTATCGTGTTCCCCACGGGCTGCGACAAGGAGCCTTCACATGAGCCTCTTGCTTGACAAGATCGATTCCCCCGCCGACCTGCGCGATCTCTCGGACGACGAGCTGGAAACGCTCGTCGCCGAGATCCGCGAGGAACTCGTCGACACGATCCAGGGGATCGGCGGCGGCGGCCACCTCGCCTCCAACCTCGGCGTCGTCGAACTGACGCTCGCGCTGCACCGCCAGTTCGATTCGCCCCGCGACCGCATCCTCTGGGACGTGAGCCACCAGGTCTACGTCCACAAGATGGTGACGGGCCGCCGCGGCCAGATGGACACCATCCGCCAGTACGAGGGCCTCTCCGGCTTCGCCGACCGCAACGAGAGCCCGCACGACCTCTTCGGCGCGGGCCACGCGGGCACCTCCATCTCCGCCGCCACGGGCATGGCCGCCGCCCGCGACCTGCGCGGCGAGGACCACCACGTCATCGCCGTCATCGGCGACGGCGCCATGACCGCCGGCATGGCCTTCGAGGGCCTCAACCACGCCGGCCACCTCGGCACCAACCTCATCGTCATCCTCAACGACAACTCCATGTCCATCTCGCCCAACGTGGGCGCCCTCAGCCGCAACGTGAACAAGCTCCGCATCGAGCCCCACTACCGCCGCTTCAAGCAGGAGATCGAGGGCCGCATCGACGGCCTCGTCGAGCAGTTCCCCATCGGCCGCACCCTCGCCCGCGACCTCTGGCAGGGCGCCCAGCGCGCCCAGTCCAGCGTGCGCGACCTGATCGTGCCCGCCAGCTTCTGGGAACAGTTCGGCTTCGACTACTACGGCCCCATCGACGGCCACAACCTCGGCGAACTGGAGGCCACCCTCTCCGCGATCAAGCAGGTCCAGGGCAAGCCCGTCCTCCTCCACATCCTCACGGAGAAGGGCCACGGCATCCCCGAGGCCGCCGCCGACCCCGTCAAGAGCCACAGCGGCACCTTCTGGCTGAAGAAAGCCCCCGCCCCCGACGCCCCCAAGGCCCCGCCCACCTACAGCCAGGTCTTCGCCCAGGCCGTGGGCGAACTCATCGAGCAGGACCCTCGCGTCGTCGCCATCACCGCCGCCATGCTCGAGGGCACCGGCCTCGCCGCCACCCAGAAGGAGCACCCCCAGCGCGTCTTCGACGTCGGCATCGCCGAGCAGCACGGCGTCACCTTCGCCGCCGGGCTCGCCACCCAGGGCATGCGCCCCATCGCCGCCATCTACTCCACCTTCCTCCAGCGCGGCTTCGACTCCATCGTCCACGACATCGTCGTCCAGAAGCTGCCCGTCATCTTCGCCCTCGACCGCGCCGGCTTCGTCGGCGACGACGGCAAGACGCACCAGGGCTTCATCGACACCTCCTACCTGCGCTGCCTCCCCAACATGGTCGTCAGCGCCCCTAAGGACGAGGCCGAACTGCGCGACCTGCTCTGCACCGCCGTCGCCCACGACACGCCCTTCTCCGTGCGCTACCCGCGCGGGGCGGGCCCGGGCGCGCCCACCGACCAGCCCATGCGGAAGATCCCCGTCGGCCAGTCCGAATTGCTGCGCGACGGCCGCGACGTCACCCTCATCGGCTTCGGCGCCTCCGTCATCGAGTGCGTGAAGGCGGGCGACGCCCTCGCCCTCGAAGGCATCGAGGCGCGCGTCATCAACGCCCGCTTCGCCAAGCCTCTCGACGAGGACGCCATCCTCGCCGCCGCCCGCGAGACCGGCGGCATCATCACCGCCGAGGAAAACGTCCGCGCGGGCGGCTTCGGCGAGGCCGTGCTCGCCCTCCTCGCCGACAACGGCCTGCCCGAGACCCTCCTGCTCAACCTCACCATGCCCGACGACATCGTCGACCACGGCCCCCAGAAGGTCTACCGCGGCGTCTACGACCTCGACGGCGACGGCATCGCCCGCCGCGCGATGGAAGTCCTCCAGGACCGCCGCCCCGCGCGCGAGAAGCGCCTCGCGAGCGTCTGAACGGCGCGGACGCGGGAGCCGGAAAGCAGGGCCGCATGACCACCGCCCAGGCATCGCCGCCCGGAGCGTTGACCGCCCACCTCGACGCCCTTGAGGACGCCCTCCGCGAGGCCGTCGGCGCGGACCCCGGCGGGCTCGCCGCCGCCGCGCGTTATGTCATGGGCTGGGAGGACGAGCGCGGCGCCCCCGCCACGACCGGCGGCAAGCGCATCCGCCCCGCCCTCTGCCTGCTCGCCGCCGAAGCGCTCGGCGGCTCCCCCGCCGGCGCCATGCCCGGGGCCGTCGCCGTCGAGCTCGTCCACAACTTCTCCCTCGTCCACGACGAGATTCAGGACCGCGACGACGAGCGCCACCACCGGCCCACCATCTGGCGCGTCGTGGGCGAGGCGCAGGCCATCAACGTCGGCGACTTCCTCCTCACCCGCGCCCTCCGCGCCCTGTCCGAAGCGGACGCCCCCAGCGAGCGCCGCGTGGCCGCCCTCGACGCCCTCCTCGCCGCCACCGGCGACATGATCGGCGGCCAGTGGAGCGACCTCAGCTTCGAGCCCCGCGCCAACGTCTCCATCGCGGACTACCTCGCGATGGTCGAGGGCAAGACGGGCGCCCTCATCGGCGCGCCCCTCCAGATCGGCGCCATCCTCAGCGGCGCGCCCCCCGCCCGCAGCGACGGCATCCGCGACTGGGGCCGCAAGGTCGGCCTCGCCTTCCAGGTGCGCGACGACATCCTCGGCATCTGGGGCGACCCCGCCGTCACCGGCAAATCGAACCAGAACGACCTCGCCCGCCACAAGAAGACCCTGCCCGTCATCGCCGCCCTCGCCGAGCCCCGCACGCGCCACGCCATCGAGCGCCTCTACGCCCACGACGAGCCCCCCCGCGAGGAGATCGCCGCCGTCTCCGCCCAGCTGGAGGCCGGCGGCGTCCGCGCCGCTGCCGAGGAGCACGCCCGCCGCTACGTCGCCGAAGCCGCCGGCCTCCTCGACGCCCTCGCCCTCCGCGACGACGAGCGCGCCCTCTTCGCCCAGGTCGCCCGCTACCTCATCGAGCGCGCCGGCTAGCGCTGGCGCGCCTTATGGCCGCGCCTCGTCTATGATCATGCTATGCCGCGCCCCGACCCGCTTTGGTCCGACCCCTTTCTCGGCATCGACCTCCGCGAGCAGCCTGAGTACCAAGCCATCGAGCGCGACAGCGTCGCGTTCGATGAGTTCGTCCGGCAGGCCCGCCAGATCCTGGCCACGATGCAGGGCATCCCGGCTACGGATGAGCAACTCACCATCGAGCGCGTCATCACGCCGCTGCTGTTGGCGCTTGGCTGGCCACAGCCCGTCCCCAAGCGCAGCCTTACCTCGCGCGACGAAGTGGACCTCACGCTTCACTCCACCGATGCCAAGCGTGAACAATCCCTGACGCTGGCCTCCGAGCGCGAGCAAGTGCTCGACGCCACGGGCATCGTCGAGTGCAAGCCCTGGAGCAGTCGGTTCGATGCGCCCGGGAGTGGTGCCCGCCCCGGCGAAACTGCGGCGCAGCAACTCCAGCGCTATCTCCTCATCGCCGGCACGGACTCCAGTGAGGCCGTTCGCTGGGGCATCCTCACCGATGGCGCCAGCTGGCGTCTCTACTCCTACCGCGCGCGCCCTAGGGACCGCACCTGGGAAATCAATCTCGCACGCCTGCTCATCCCCGGGGATCTCTTCTCCCAACAGCTTGAGGGGGAGTTCCTGCATCAGGTCCGCACCGCCTGGCTGCTACTTCGCCACGACTCCTGGGTTCCGGCTGAAGGCGAGCGCGAGTCCTTCCTCGACCGGCTCCTTACCGCTGGCAGGCGCAGCGACGAGCAACTCGCCAGCGATCTCTCGGACGTCATCTTCACCAACGTCTACCCGCAGTTGGTCCAACTCTTTTGGGACAAGGTACCCGAAGCGGACTCTGGCGCCATCGCGCGCGCGGCCCTCACGTTTCTCTACCGCCTGCTCTTCATCTACTACGCCGAAGACAGAGGCATGCTCGATACCGAAGACTCGCGGTATCAGCCCCACAGCCTGCGCTACGCCGTCCGCGATCCTGTCGACGCCCAGCACGGCAAGGCTTCCTTCTCAACACGTTCGAGTAACTTCTGGCAACGCCTGCAGGCGCTCCGCGATATCATCGACCAGGGCGATCCAGGAATCGGCCAACCAGCCTATAACGGTGGGCTCTTTGCTCCGAACCACGCTATCGTCGATGAAATCACGCTCTCTGATGCCGAACTCGCGCCCATCATCCATACCCTCTCCCACACCGAGAGCGGCGGTTACATCTCCTACCGCACCCTTGAAGTGCAGCAACTTGGCAGCATTTATGAGCGGCTGCTCGAACGCATCCCGCGCCGCGACGAGGATGGCCATGTCGAAGTCACCGTCTCCCCCTACGCCCGCAAGGACTCCGGCTCCTACTACACGCCCCAGGAACTCGTTGACCTTGTCGTTGAGCAGACGCTCGGCCCGCTCGTGGAGGAGCGTATCGAAGCGTTCCGGAACGATCCTGACAAGGCCAATGACCCGGCGGCTGCGCTCCTCAGCCTCAAGATTCTCGACCCGGCGATGGGCTCGGGACACTTCCTGATCACCGCCATCGACTGGCTCACCGCCAGAATCCTGGACCTGCTCGAACGTGATTGGGAGCACGACCCGGATTACACCTCGCCGCTTCAGGACGAGATCGACCAGGCCCGCGCGTTCGACACGACGCCGCCCGAAAACATCGAGGGCCCCCTGCGCCTTGAGATCGAGGGGCGGCAGGCGGTGCGCAGGCAGTTCGACGTCCCCGACGCGCGCTCCTACGTCCAGCGCATGGTCCTCAAGCGCTGCATCTACGGAGTCGACAAGAACCCCATGGCCGTCGAACTCGCCAAGGTAGCCCTCTGGCTGCACACCTTCAGGCCGCCGCTGCCGCTTCCCTACCTCGACCACCGCATCGTCTGCGGCGACTCCCTGCTCGGCATCGACGTCGACACCGCCGTGGGGTACCTCACCGAGTGGGGCCCTGACTTCATGGCGCGGGGTCTGTACAGCGACTACCGTCTTTTCATCGAGACAACCGCATCTGACGCCGAGGCGCTGGAGCACTCGCTCGACCTCGTCGCCGCCGGCGTCCACGAAGCGACCCGCCACCGGCGGTCCATCGATCTGCTCAGCCGCAACCTGCGGCACGCCCTCGATCTGGTCACCGGCTTCCGCTGGCTCAGCGCGGACATGTCTGGGGCGCGGCGAGGGGAGTTCCACGAACCGCTCACCAATGCCCTCAGCGGCCACGTCGACCGTGGTTTGGCCATCCTCTTCAACGGTGAGAACGACGAGGGCCGCACGCCCGCCACCCCCGAGTTCCGGCGGATCCACGCCCAGACCCGCAAGATCGCCGAACGTGAGCAACTCATCCACTGGCCAATTGCGTTCCCCCACGTCATGACCGGCGAGAGCCCCGGCTTCGACGCCATCATCGGCAATCCCCCCTGGGACCGCATTGAGCAGCAGGAGCGCGAGTGGTTCGCGTTCCGCAATCCCGCCGTCGCCAACCTCGAACCGGCTTCCCGCCGCAAGGCGGCGATCGAGGAGGGCATCGCCAATGGCGATGAACTCTGTGTTCAGTACGACGAGGTACGCTCCGCCGCTCGCGCAATGCGCCTCGTGTGCCGGAACTCTGGCGACTATCCCCTGCTCAGCGGCGGGCGCACCAACCTGTACAGCCTCTTCGTGGAACGCTCCCTCGCGCTCATCAATCCCCGCGGGGTCATCGGCCTGCTGACGCCCTCGGGCATCTACGCCGACCACACCGCCGCCGAGTTCTTCCGCTCAATCTCAACGACGGGCCGTATCTCGGGCATCTACGACTTCGAGAATCGGCGCACATCCAACCCCGAGGCCGACACCGCCAAGTGGTTCGCCGACGTGGATACCCGCTTCAAGTTCTGCGCCCTGATCACGGGCGGGAGCGAGCGCACGTTCGACGGCGCGCGCTGCGGGTTCTTCCTGACGGGCAAGGATGACCTGGGGGAGGACAGCGATCGCGTCTTCTCCCTCACCCCGCAAGACTTCGCCCGCATCAACCCCAACACGGGCACGGCCCCCATCGTGCGGAATCGCCAGGATGCCGCATTGATCACGCGCATCTACCGCGCGCATCCCGTTCTCGTCGACCGATCGAGCGGCAAGGAGCGCAAACTCTGGCCCGTCCGCTTCGTCCAGGGCCTGTTCAACATGACGAGCGACTCAGGCCTGTTCGAGACGGAGGAACAGCTTGAGGCGGCGGGCGCTTATCGCACCGCGCCCAACCGCTACCGGCGCAGCGCCGACGAATGGGTTCCCCTCTACCAGGGCCGCATGATCCACCACTACGACCACCGCGCGAACTCGGTCGCCTGGAACCCCGAGAGCGCGCACAACCCCTATACGAGCGTGGAGGTGCCGGATGAGCAGAAGGCTGATGCGAATTTCCTGCCCCGCACGCAGTACTGGGTGCCCACCAGCGAGATCGAGGGCCAGTTCCCCGCGCGCCTGGGCTGGACCGTCGGCTTCCGCGACATCACGAACGCGACCAACGAGCGCACCATGATCGCGACCATCGTCCCGTGGGCCGGTTTCGGCAACAAGGTTCCGCTGCTCCTGCCCGATCCGGAACTGCCGGCTTCCGATGCCGCCTGCCTCGTCGCGAACCTCAGCAGCCTCGCGCTCGATTATGTCGCAAAGCGCAAGGTCCAGGGCACCAGCATGAACTGGTACATCGCCGAGCAGCTCCCGATGATCGCGCCCGCCGCCTTCGACCGGCGCTTCGGCAACGCGACCGCGCGCGAACTCGTGCGCGACCACGTCCTGCGCCTCAGCTACACCGCCCGCGACCTCCAGCCCTTCGCCCGCGATCTGGGCCACGAGGGCGACCCCTTCCCCTGGGATCCCGCCGAACGGCGGCAACTCCGCGCCCGCCTCGACGCCCTCTTCCTCCACCTCTACGGGCTCGATGAGGCCGACGCGGCCTACGTCCTCGGCCAGTTCCCCGTCCTCGAAAAGAACGAGCGCCGCGAGCACCGGCGCTACCTGACCAGGGAACTCGTGCTCGGCCACTACCGCGCCCTCGAAGCGGGCGACACGGCCGCCGTCATCAGCCCGGCCTGACCCCGCCCCCTACGGCAGCGCCGTCTCCCCCATCAGGTAGCGGTCGATGCCCCGCGCCGCCGCCCGCCCCTCCGCGATCGCCCACACGATCAGCGACTGGCCCCGCGTCATGTCGCCCGCCGTGAACACGCCCGGGACGCTCGTCATCTTGTTCTCGTCCGCCGCCACGTTCCCGCGCTCCGTCAGGTCCACCCCCAGCTGCTCCAGCATCCCCGGGCGCTCCGGCCCGAGGAACCCCAGCGCCAGCAGCACCAGGTCGACCGGCTCCTCGAACTCCGTGCCGGGGATCTCCGCCATCTCCAGGCGCCCGCCCTCGCCCGGCGCCCAGTCGAGGCGCACGCCGTGGAGCGCCGTCAGCCGCCCGTCCTCGCCCGTGAACTCCTTGGTGAGGATGCTGTAGTCGCGGTCGCCGCCCTCCTGGTGCGCCCCCGAGGTGCGGAAGATGTTGGGCCACGTCGGCCAGGGCGTCTCCGGCGGGCGCTCGTCCGGCGGGCGCGGCAGCAGCTCCCACTGCTTCACGCTCGCCGCCCCGTGCCGGTGGACCGTGCCCAGGCAGTCCGCGCCCGTGTCGCCCCCGCCGAGGATGATGACGCGCTTGCCCGCCGCCGAGATGCGCTCCGTCTCCGGCACGTCGTCGCCCGCGACGATGCGGTTCTGCGGCGGCAGGAACTCCATCGCCAGGTGGATGCCGTCGAGCTCGCGCCCGGGGATGGCCAGATCGCGCGAATGCGTCGCCCCGCCCGCCAGGCAAAGCGCGTCGAACTCGCCCAGCAGGTCCCGCGCGTCCACGTCCCCGCCGATGTTCACGCTCGGGCGGAAGACGACGCCCTCCGCCTCCATCTGCTCCAGCCGCCGGTCGATGAAGCGCTTCTCCATCTTGAACTCGGGGATGCCGTAGCGCAGCAGCCCCCGATGCGGTCGTCGCGCTCGAACACGGTCACGTCGTGGCCCGCGCGGCGCAGCTGCTGCGCGGCGGCGAGCCCCGCCGGCCCCGATCCGATCACCGCCACGCGCCGCTCCGTGCGCTGCTGCGGCGGTTCGGGGTGAATCCAGCCCTCGCGCCAGGCCCGCTCGATGATGCTCACCTCAACCTGCTTGATCGTCACCGGGTCGTCGTTGATGCCGAGCACGCAGGCCGCCTCGCAGGGCGCGGGGCAGAGCCGCCCCGTGAACTCGGGGAAGTTGTTCGTCGCGTGCAGCCGCTCGATCGCGTCCCGCCAGTGCCCCCGATACACGAGGTCGTTCCAGTCCGGGATGATGTTCCCCAGCGGGCAGCCCTGGTGGCAGAAGGGCACGCCGCAGTCCATGCAGCGCGCCGCCTGCTCGTTCAGCTGCCGCGGCGGCATCTCCTCGTAGTATTCGAGCCAGTCCGTGACGCGCTCGGCCACGGGGCGGCTGGGCGGCCCCGTGCGCGTGAACTCCATGAACCCCGTCGGCTTAGCCACCGCTCGCCCCCGCCCGCTCGCGCTCGGCCTCCGCGGCGGCGCGCTGCTCCTCCAGCACCCGCCGGTAATCGAGCGGCATCACCTTCACGAAGCGCGAAACCGCCGCCTCCCAGTCCGCCAGCAGCCCCTCCGCGACCGTGCTGCCCGTGTGCTCGCGGTGCCGTTCGAGCAGCCCCCGCACGAGCGCCATGTCCTCGTCCTCCGCCAGCGGCTCCAGGTCGACCATCTCCTTGTTGCAGCGGATGTCGAAGTCGCCCGCCTCGTCGAGCACGTAGGCGACGCCGCCGCTCATGCCCGCGCCGAAGTTGCGGCCCGTCGGCCCGATGACGACCACGCGCCCGCCCGTCATGTACTCGCAGCAGTGGTCGCCCGTGCCCTCGACCACCGCGTGCGCGCCGCTGTTGCGCACGCCGAAGCGCTCGCCCGCCACGCCCCGGATGAACGCCGACCCGCCCGTCGCCCCGTAGAGCGCCACGTTGCCGATGATGATGTTCTCCTCCGGCGTGAAGGTGGAGTCCGGCGGCGGCGCGGCCACCAGCCGCCCCCCGAGAGCCCCTTGCCGAAGTAGTCGTTCGCGTCGCCCGAGAGCAGCAGCGTCATCCCCTTGGGCGTGAACGCGCCGAAGCTCTGCCCCGCCGACCCCTTGAAGCGGAACGTGATCGTGTCCGGCGGCAGCCCCGCCGCCCCCCGCCGCCGCGTGACCTCGCTCCCGAGGATCGTCCCGACCACGCGATTGACGTTTCGGATAGGCACGTCCACGTCCACCGGCTCGCCCCGTTCCAGCGCCGGGGCGGCCAGCCGGATCAGCTCCTGGTCGAGCGCGTGGCGGAGGCCGTGGTCCTGCTCCGCGATGCGCCGCGTGGCCACGTGCTCCGGAACCTGCGGCCGGTAGAGAATGGCGGACAGGTCCACGCCCTGCGCCTTGTAGTGATCCACCGCGCGGCGCGCGTCGATCAGGTCGCTGCGCCCGATCAGCTCGTCCAGCGAGCGGTAGCCCAGTTCCGCCAGCGTCTCGCGGATCTCCTCCGCGATGAACGCGAAGAAGTTGACCACGTGCTCGGCTTGGCCCGTGAACTTCTCGCGCAACTGCGGGTTCTGCGTGGCCACGCCCACGGGGCAGGTGTCGAGGTGGCAGACGCGCATCATGATGCAGCCCATCACCACCAGCGGGGCCGTCGCGAAGCCGTACTCCTCCGCCCCCAGCAGCGCCGCGATGACCACGTCGCGCCCCGTCTTCATCTGCCCGTCCGTCTGCACGATGATGCGGTCGCGCAGCTTGTTCAGCACGAGCGTCTGCTGCGTCTCCGCCAGCCCCAGCTCCCAGGGCACGCCCGCGTGCTTGAGCGAGGTCAGCGGGCTCGCGCCCGTGCCCCCGTCGTGCCCGCTGATCAGCACCACGTCCGACTTCGCCTTGGCCACGCCCGCCGCCACCGTGCCCACGCCCACCTCCGCCACCAGCTTCACGCTGATGCGGGCGCGCGGATTCGCGTTCTTCAGGTCGTGGATCAACTGCGCGAGGTCCTCGATCGAGTAGATGTCGTGGTGCGGCGGCGGGCTGATCAGCCCCACCCCCGGCGTCGAGTAGCGCACCTGCGCGATCCACGGCCACACCTTGTGCCCGGGAAGCTGCCCGCCCTCGCCCGGCTTCGCCCCCTGCGCCATCTTGATCTGCAGCTCGTCCGCGTTCACCAGGTACTCGCTCGTCACCCCGAAGCGCCCGGAGGCGACCTGCTTGATCGAGCTGCGCCGCAGGTCCCCGTTCTCGTCCGGCGTGAAACGCCGCGGGTCCTCGCCGCCCTCGCCCGTGTTGCTGCGCCCGCCGATGCGGTTCATGGCGATGGCCAGCGTCTCGTGCGCCTCCGCGCTGATCGACCCGAACGACATCGCCCCCGTGGCGAAGCGCGGGAAGATGCTGGACGCGGGCTCCACCTCCTCGATGGGGATCGGCGCGCGGTCCGAGCGGAACTCCATCAGCCCCCGCAGCGTCGCCATCTGCCGCGCCTGGTCGTTCACCAGCGTCGTGTACTCGCGGAAGATCTCGCGCCGCTTCGTCCGCGTCGCGTGCTGCAGCTTGAAGATCGTGTCCGGGTTGAAGAGGTGGAACTCGCCCCCGTGCCGCCACTGGTACTGCCCGCCCCAGCCCACGCTGTTGAGCCCGCCGTCGCGCTCCGGCCAGGCGCGCCCGTGGTGCGCCAGCGTCTCCGCCGCGATCTGCTCCAGCCCCGCCCCGCTGATGCGCGACACCGTGCCCGTGAAGTAGCGGTCGATCAGGTCCTCGTTCAGCCCCACCGCCTCGAAGATCTGCGCCCCGCGGTAGCTCTGCACCGTGGAGATGCCCATCTTCGACATCACCTTCACCACGCCCTTCTTCAGCGCCTTCGTGAAGTTCGCCTCCGCCTCCGCCCAGGCGATGTCGCTCTCCAGCGAGCCGTCCGCCTGCATCGCCCGCAGCGTGTCCAGCGCGAGGTAGGGGTTGATCGCCCCCGCCCCGTAGCCGATCAGCAGCGCGAAGTGGTGCACCTCGCGCGCCTCGCCCGTCTCCACCACCAGCCCCACCTTCGTGCGCCGCTTGTTGCGCACGAGGTGGTGGTGGAGCCCCGCCGTCGCCAGCAGCGCGGGAATGGGCGCGCGCTCCCGCCCGATCTCCCGGTCCGAGAGGATGAGCACGTTCGCCCCCGCCTCGATCGCCTCGTCCGCGCGCCCGAACAACTCCTCCAGCGCGGGCTGCATCCCCGCCGGCCCCTCCTCCGCGGCCATCGTCATCGGCAGCGTCGCCGAGCGGAAGCGCCCGTCGTCGAGCGCGCGCAGCCGCGCCAGTTCCGCGTTCGTCAGGAACGGCGTGGGCAGCGCGATCATGCGGTAGCCGTCGTCCAGCCCCTCGCTGAACAGGTTGCCCTCCGCCCCCAGCAGCGAATCGACCGACGTCACGATCTCCTCGCGGATGGCGTCCAGCGGCGGGTTCGTGACCTGCGCGAAGAGCTGCTTGAAGTAGTTGTAGAGCGGCTGCGGGCGCTCCGAGAGCACGGCCAGGGGCGTGTCCGTCCCCATCGAGCCGAGCGCCTCCTGCCCCTGCCGCGCCATCGGCCCGAGGTGGTACTTCGCGTCCTCGACCGTGTAGCCGAAGGCGATCTGGCGCTCCAGCAGGTCCGCCCCCGCGATCGGCTCCGGCGCCGCCGCCGCGGGCAGGTCCGCGAGCCGCGTCAGGTTCCCGCCCAGCCAGCCGCCGTAGCCGTGCGCCCCCGAGAGCCGCTGCTTCAGCTCCGCGTCGCCGATGATGCGCCCCTCCTCCAGGCTCACGAGGAACATCCGCCCGGGCTGCAGCCGCCCCTTCATCAGCACGTTCTCGTCCTCCACCGGCAGCACCCCCGATTCGGAGGCCATCACCACCAGGTCGTCCTTCGTCACGAGATAGCGCGAGGGCCGCAGCCCGTTGCGGTCCAGCACCGCCCCGATCGTGCGCCCGTCCGTGAAGGCCACCGAGGCGGGGCCGTCCCACGGCTCCATCAGCAGGCTGTGGTACTCGTAGAACGCCTTCTTCTCCGCGCTCATCGTCTCGTGCCCGGACCACGCCTCGGGGATGAGCATCATCATCGCGTGCTCGATCGGCCGCCCGCCCAGCGTCAGCAGCTCCAGCGCGTTATCGAGGCAGGCCGTGTCGCTCCCCGCCTCGTCGATGATCGGCAGGATCTTCTGGATGTCGTCGAAGTGGGGCGACTCCAGCAGCGCCTCGCGCGCCGCCATCCAGTTCTTGTTGCCCCGCAGCGTGTTGATCTCGCCGTTGTGCGAGATCGTCCGGTAGGGATGCGCCAGCTTCCAGCTGGGGAACGTGTTCGTGCTGAAGCGCGAGTGGAACATCGCCAGCGCCGTCACCATCCGCCGGTCGCGCAGGTCGGGGTAGTACTCCGGCAGCTGCAGCGCCGTCAGCATCCCCTTGTAGACGACCGTGCGGCAGGAGAGGCTGGGGAAGTAGAAGTCCTCCGAATCGCCGATGCCCCGCCGCTCCACCTCGCGCTCGAACAGCTTGCGGATGACGAACAGGCGGCGCTCGAAGTCGTCCTCGCTCTCCACCCACGTCCCCCGCCCGATGAACACCTGGTGCACGGACGGCTCCGCCAGCAGCGAGGTCTCGCCCAGCATCGAGTTGTCCGTGGGCACCTCGCGCCAGCCCAGCAGGTGCTGCCCCTCGCCCCGCACCAACTCCGCCAGCAGGTTCATCGCCAGCGTGCGCGCATGCGCGTCCCCGTGGCAGAACAGCATCCCCGCGCCGTACTGCCCGCGCGCGGGCAGGGGGATGCCCAACTGCGCGCACTCGTGGTGGAAAAACTCGTCCGGCGTCTGGATGAGCAGCCCCGCCCCGTCGCCCGTGTTCACCTCGGCCCCGCTCGCCCCGCGGTGGTTCAGGTTGGCGAGCGCCTCGATCGCCTTCTCCACGATCATGTGCGAACGATGCCCCTTCAGGTGCACGAGGAAGCCGACGCCGCACGAGTCATGCTCGAGGCGGGGGTCGTAGAGGCCCTGCTTCGGGGGACGGCTCTGCGCGGCCATCGGGCGCCTCCTCTCGTTCGCATTCGCCCGCCGGAGCGTCTCCGTTCCGGAGGCTCCCCGCGCGGGGTGCGGCTTTCCGCGCCTCGCCTCGCGAGGCTCGCGCCTCCCAACGCACGCACGGGTGAACGCTCAGTATAGCGGGATCGCCGCGCGGAGATCGCCCCCGCCGGTTACGCCTGCGTTAACCGCCCCCCGCTCGCCCCTGAGCGCCGCCGCGCCCATACTGGAGCCATGCCCGAGACCCCCTTCTGGACCCAGGACTCCCTCGAAGACCTCGTCAGCGCCCGCTCCAGGATCATGGGCGCGGGCGTGTGGGCCGCCGCCCGCCCCGACGACCGCCCCGTCATCTCCTTCGCCGGCGGCCTGCCCGACGTGCCCTCCCTCCCCGACGAGGAGCTGCTGCGCGCCACCCGCGCCGTCCTCGAACGCGAGCGCCGCGAGGCCCTGCAGTACGGCGGCACCCTCGGCGCGCAGCCCCTGCGCGAGGCCATCGCCGAGCGCTCCTCCGCCATCGAGGGCCTGCCCCTCGCCGACGAGCACGTGATCGTGACCTCCGGCGCCGCCCACGGCATCGGCATCGCCTGCGAGGCGCTGCTCGACCCCGGCGACACCGTCCTCGTCGAGAGCCCCACCTTCCCCGGCAGCCTCCGCACCATCCACTCCTTCGGCGCCCGCGTCGAAGCCATCCCCATGGACGACGACGGCCTCCGCGTCGACCTCGTGGAGGAGACGCTCCGGCGGCTGGCGGACGAAGGCAAGCGCGCGAAGCTGCTCTACCTCATCCCCACGCACCAGAACCCCGCGGGCTCGACCCTGCCCCTGGCGCGCCGCGAGCGCCTGCTCGAACTCGCGCGCGAGCACCGCATCCTCCTCATGGAGGACGACGCCTACGGCGAACTCTGGTTCGGCGGCGAGCCGCCCCCGCCCTCGCTCTTCTCCCTCTCCGGCGGCGAACTCGCGATCAAGGTCGCGACCTTCTCCAAGATCATCGCGACGGGCCTGCGGCTGGGCTGGAACCTCGCCCCGCCCACGCTCATCACGCGCATGGCCGCCCTCCGCTACGACATGGGCTCCAGCCCCTACCTCGGACGCACCGTCGCCGAGATGATCCGCAACGGCGACCTCGACCGCCACGTGGACCGCCTGCGCGCCATCTACCGCCGCAAGCTCGACCGCCTCTGCCAGGCGCTCGACGAGCACTGCGGCGACTCCCTCAGCTACCGGCGTCCCGGCGGCGGCTTCTTCGTCTGGGCCGCGCTGCGCCCCGGCCTCTCCGCCCTCGAAGTGCAGCGCGTCGCCAACGAGAAGGCCGTCATCGTCGGCGCGGGCCCCCACTTCTTCGCCGACGGCGACGCCACCCAGCACCTCCGCCTCGCCTTCAGCTACACCCCCGTCGAGGAGATCGAGGAAGGCGTCCACCGCCTCGGCGAGGCCATCCGCGAGGTCGCCGCGAACTCGCCGGTCAAGTAGCGCCCGCCGCGCCCTCGCGTCTGGCCCGCGACACAGGCAGCGCGTAGGCTCGGATGCTCCCAAACACACGCGCGAAATCGTGGAGTTCCCCCATGCCGCTTGATCCCCGCCACCGCAGCCGCACGCTCGTCGACGGCCCCGACCGCGCCCCCGCGCGCGCCATGCTCAAGTCCGTCGGCTACGACTCCGAGTCGCTCACGAAGCCCCTCGTGATGGTCGCGCACAGCTGGATCGGCACGATGCCCTGCAACTTCAACCAGCGCGAGCTCGCCGCCGAGGTCATGCGCGGCATCCGCGAGGCGGGCGGCACCCCCATGGAGGTCAACACCGTCTCCATCAGCGACGGCATCGCCATGGGCACGGAGGGCATGAAGGCCTCCCTCATCAGCCGCGAGATCGTGGCCGACAGCATCGAACTCTGCGGGCGCGGCTACCTCTTCGACGCCGCCGTCGTCATCGTCGGCTGCGACAAGACCATCCCCGGCGGCGTCATGGGCCTCTCGCGCCTCGGCGTCCCCGGTCTCGTCCTCTACAGCGGCTCCATCGCCCCCGGCGTCTACGAGGGCCGCGACGTCACCATCCAGGACGTCTTCGAGGGCGTCGGCCGCCACGCCGCCGGCGACATGACGGACGCGCAGCTGACCGCCCTCGAAGACGTGGCCTGCCCCGGCGCGGGCGCCTGCGGCGCGCAGTACACCGCGAACACGATGGCGACCGCGATCGAGTTCCTCGGCATCTCGCCCATGGGCAGCGGCTCCGCGGGCGCGACCGACCCCCGCAAGCAGAGCGCCGGCCACGACGCGGGCGCGCTCGTCATGGACGTGCTCGCGCGCGGCCAGCTTCCCGGCGACGTGATGACGCGCGAGGCGTTCGAGAACGCCATCGTCTGCGTCGCCTCCACCGGCGGCTCCACGAACGCCGTCCTCCACCTGCTGGCGATGGCGCGCGAGGTCGGCGTCGAACTCGGCATCGACGACTTCGACGCCATCAGCGAGCGCACGCCCATCATCGGCGACCTGCGGCCCGGTGGCCGTTATGTCGCGCTCGACATGGACCGCGCGGGCGGCACGCGCCTCCTCGCCCAGCGCCTGCTGGAGGGCGGCAAGCTCCACGGCGATCAGCCCACCGTCACGGGCCGCACCATCGCCGATGAGGCCGCGGACGCCCACGAAGCCCCCGGCCAGGACGTCATCGTGCCGGTGGACGAGCCGCTGAAGGCGACCGGCGGGCTCGTCATCCTCAAGGGCAACCTCGCGCCCGAGGGGTGCGTCATCAAGGTGGCGGGCCACGAGATCATGCAGCACCGCGGCCCCGCCCGCGTCTTCGACCGCGAGGAGGACGCCTTCGCCGCCGTCGCCGGGCGGCGCATCTCCCCCGGCGACGTCGTCGTGATCCGCTACGAAGGCCCCCGCGGCGGCCCCGGCATGAGGGAGATGCTGGGCGTCACCGCCGCCCTCGTGGGCGAGGGGCTGGGCGACTCCGTGGCCCTGCTCACGGACGGGCGCTTCAGCGGCGCCACCCACGGCCTCATGGCCGGCCACGTCGCCCCCGAGGCGGCCGC
This sequence comes from Tepidiformaceae bacterium, assembly GCA_963664025.2. Classification (GTDB taxonomy): domain Bacteria; phylum Chloroflexota; class Dehalococcoidia; order Tepidiformales; family Tepidiformaceae; genus UBA2991. The sequence continues at coordinate 1,765,272 of OY760861.2, forward strand.
CGGCGGCCCCATCGCCGCCATCGAGGAGGGCGACGTCGTCTCCTTCGACATCGACGCCCGCCGCCTCGACGTGGAGATCAGCGAGGCCGAACTGGAGCGCCGCCTCGCCGCCTGGACGCCCCCGCCCCCGCGCTACGAGCGCGGCGTCTTCGCCAAGTACGCCGCCGGCGTCTCCAGCGCCTCCCGCGGCGCGGTCACGAGCTAGCGCCGCTGCCGGGAGAGTTTGGTGAGTTCGCGCAGATCGAACTGAACCATACAAACGGCCGTCAGCCGCGAGGCGCGGCTGCGGACCGGCGGTGCTTGCTGGCGAGGTACTCGTCCCGCCAGGCGGGGCTGCTTCGCCACTGCCCGTCCGACCCCTTCGTGGCCCTGAGCCGCCCCCTGCTGGCGGCTGATCGCAGGGCGTTCACCGTGATCCGGTCGTTGGCGAGCGCCACCAGTGGCACATGCCGGGCAGGCCCCGCAACGGCCGGCATCACGAAGCGGTTGAGGTTGTCGAGGATGGCGCGGGCCAGCAGTTCCGCAAGCGCGCCCGCGTCCCCCCGGTCGGCCCGCCGCAACGCCCGCAGGTACGTCTCCCGCTGCCGCTTGTAGATGATCACGGGCGGATAACCAAGACGCACGAGCAGCAGGTTCAGGATGAGCCGGCCCGTCCTGCCGTTCCCGTCGAGGAAGGGGTGAATCTGTTCGAAGCGGCAGTGCAGTCTGGCGACCTCCAGGGGAAAGTCCGCCATCCCCCGGTACAGGATATTGGCGTCATCCAGCCAGTCGGTGAGCAGCGCGAGCACTTCCGTCCAGGGCGGCGGCGTCATCCCTTCCGTAAACGGTTGAATGTCGTGTTCGCGGAACGAGCCGGGCCCCTCGGAGGGACGCGCGAGCGGGTGGGGGGCCATCTCCCAGACCGGCCCCATCGCCAGCGCGTGGGCCTGGCGCACTTCGATCAGGCTGATGCGGTTCTCGCTCGACCACTCGGGCTGCTCGACCGCATGGCCGTACACCCACTCGGCCGCGTTTGCGTAGCCCTTCACCTCCAGGTACTCGCTGAGCGGCTTCTGGCCGACCACCCGCCCCTCGGCGAGCAGCGCCTCGACCTGCCTCAGGACGAGCGTGTTCCCCTCAATGGCGGTCGAGTGATGGGCTTCCTCGTACCAAATCCCGTCCCAGATGGTGGACGACTCAAGGCGATTGGGGAGTCCGCCCATGCGCTCCCACAACTCCGTGATCTGGGTCTCCAGCCGCGCGTAGACGGTTTCGCGTGGCGGCCGTCCGCGTTTCACCATCCCTCGCCCTCCAGTTTGTTGAGTTCGCGCATTTCGAATTGAACCATACAACCCCCGCCGGGACAGCGGAGGGGGCGCTGGCGCTTCCCGCCTCCGTCAGTTTGGTGAGTTCGCGCATTCCGAATTAAACCATACAAACTCCCGCCCGGGGACAGCGGAGGGGCGCTGGTGCTTCCCGTCCCCAGTCAGTTTGGTGAGATCGCGCAGATCGAAATAAACCGAACAAACTCCCCGGTGCCGAACCTGCCTCTGGGGCCTGGGCCGCCCGATCTAGCGGCGGCGCGGGCGGCGGTTGGGGTCGGGGCTCGACCCCTCCGTGACCTCCATGCGGTTCATCACGCGCCGGCGCAGCTGCACGGGCCGCACCACGCTCTCGATGACGCCGTCGATGAACGCGAGGACGGCGACGATGGGACGCGGCAGGAATCGCATTGGCGGGCCTCCCGTGGCGAGTCTAACGGCGGCAAAAGGCCCCCGCCGGATGGCGGAGGCCCCGACAGGCGAAAAGCGCTGGCGACCCCGATCGGATTTGAACCGACGATCTCCACCTTGACAGGGTGGCGTGTTAGGCCGCTACACCACGGGGCCGCGGCTCGACTCCGATCGTAGCCGCTCACCGCCGCACGGCCAACCCGCCCCCCGGCCTACGCCAGCAGCGGGGCGCCGTCCTTCATGATCACCCAGCCCCCGCTGTCGCGTTCCTGGTCGTACACGACCACGTGGCAGTTCCCGCAGATGGGGCCCGTCGCCTCGCGGTCGCCGTTCGCCACGGTGTGCTCGTCGCAGACGCCGCCGTAGCGCTCCACCCCGTCCAGGTTGCAGAAGAGGCAGGTCAGGTGGGGCGTCTCTTCCTTCGGGCACCGGGGGCAGGCCGCCCCGCTGGAGAAGTCGTGGCCGCCCGGGCCGCAGGGGAACTTCTCCAGGTTCTCAAGCACGTAGTTGCTGGGCATGATCTCGCTCCTTCCGCTCAGGAGACCGCGGCCGCGTTGCGCTCGCGCGCCCACGCATGCGCCTCGTCCGAGGCGACCCACTTGATGGCGTTCGAGAGCAGCTTGCGGTAGTTCGGGTTGTTGTACGACGTGGGCACGTCCCCCGCCTGCACGTACACGATCGGGCTGTTCCGGTAGTTCTTCGCCCACACCACCAGGTTCGGCGTCGGCGGATGCGTCCAGTCCCCCCGCTCGTACATGCGCCCGTGGTTCACCACCAGCGAGGGCGAGAAGAAGTTCCGGTAGGTGAAGTCGAAGTCGCTCCGCACCAGCGGCACGAGGCTGTCCTCGTGGTACGGCGCCAGGTAAATCTCGTCCTGCAGCTCGAACTCGAGGTCGACCCCCTCCACGACGGGGTGGTCCTGCTCCGTCTCGACCACCTGGCAGGTGTGGTTGGCCGCGAGCAGGTAGCCGGAGTCGGGGTACTCCACCCCGCGCAGGCTGCCCGGGTTGTAGAAGAAGCGCCCCCCGATGATCTCCGCGTACTCCTCCCAGCCCGGCCAGGAGCAGATGTTGTGGTGGATCATCACGAGGCCCTTGCCCTCTTCCGTCAGGCGCATGTAGCCGTCCTTCAGCGCCTGCGGCGGATCGGGCGGCCCCCCCACGCCGAACACGCCCGGCATCGAGTAATCCACGATGCAGTCGTACTCGCGCGAGTGCTCGGGCTGGAAGAAGAGCTGCGCGGCGGGCTGTTCGACGTGCGTCCAGGCCGCGATGTCTCCCCCCTGCTGGAAGGCGTCGAACATCTGGAAGAACGGCTCGCGCTGGAAAGGGTGCCCCTTCGAGGCGAGCAGGACGTTGGGAGCGGGCATGGCTTCCTCCTTCGGCTCATCCGGTATGGCGCGCGCATTCTACGAGGTTCGGAGCGCCCGCGGGCAGCCCCCGCCCAACCCCGCCGCCGCCGCCCCAACTATTGCCGCTTGCCCCCGTTGCGCGGGAACGGCAGACTGCCCCGATGCTCGCGAAAGTGCAGTCCAGCGCGGTCGTCGGTCTCGACGGCGTCATGGTCGACGTCGAGGTCGACATCTCGCGCGCGCAGAACCCCACCACCGCCATCGTCGGCCTGCCCGACACGGCCGTGCAGGAATCGAAGGAGCGCGTGCGCGCCGCCATCCGCAACAGCGCCCTCACCTGGCCCTTCAACAGCCGCATCGTCATCAACCTCGCCCCCGCCGACCTGCGCAAGGAGGGCCCCGCCTACGACCTGCCCATCGCCGCCGGCGTCATGGTCGCCAGCGGTCAGGTCGAGGCCGGCCTCGGCGACGCCGTGTTCGTCGGCGAACTCGCCCTCGACGGCGAGGTGCGCCGCGTGCGCGGGGCCCTGCCCATGGTCGCCGTCGCCCGCGACCGGGGCGCGAAGCGCGCCTTCGTGCCCGCCGCCAACGCGCCCGAGGCCGCCCTCGTCGATGGGCTCGACGTCTACCCCGTGGAATCGCTCACGCAGCTCGCCGCGCACCTGCTGGGGAAGGCCCCCATCGCCCCCTACACGCCCCCCGACGAGCCCCGCGAGCCGGAGCCGGGCGCCCCCGACCTCGCCGAGGTCATCGGCCAGGAGCACGCCAAGCGCGCGCTCGCCATCGCCGCCGCCGGCGGGCACAACCTGCTCATGCGCGGGCCGCCCGGCAGCGGCAAGACGCTGCTCGCGCGCGCCATCCCCTCCATCCTCCCGCCCATGACCAACGACGAGGCGCTGGAAGTGACCCGCATCTACAGCGTCGCGGGCCTGCTCCCGCCCGGCGCCGGGCTCATGCGCGACCGCCCCTTCCGCGCCCCCCACCACACCATCTCCCACGCGGGCCTCGTGGGCGGCGGCTCCGTGCCCCGCCCCGGCGAGATCACCCTCAGCCACCACGGCGTGCTCTTCCTCGACGAACTGCCCGAGTTCGGCACGCAGGGGCTGGAGGTGCTGCGCCAGCCCCTCGAAGACCGCCTCGTCACCATCAGCCGCGCCCGCCAGTCCGCCACCTTCCCCGCCAGCTTCGCCCTCGTCGCCGCCCAGAACCCCTGCCCCTGCGGCTACCGGCGACCCCGTGCGCGAGTGCCGCTGCCCCGCCAACGCCGCCGCCCGCTACCAGCGCCGCGTCTCCGGCCCCGTGCTGGACCGCATCGACATCTTCATCGACGTGCCCCGCGTGGACTACGAGAAGCTCTCCGAGGGCAAGCGCGGCGAGCCCTCGTCCGTCATCGCGGAGCGCGTCCAGCGCGTGCGCGAGATCCAGCGCGAGCGCTTCGCCGGAACGGGCGTCCGCCTGAACGCCGAGATGGGCCCCTCCGGCGTGCGCGAGCACGCCCAGTGGAAGCTCGACGAGCAGGCCCAGCGCCTCCTCAGCCAGGCCGCGGCCCAGATGGCCCTCTCCGCCCGCGCCTTCCACCGCGTCCTCAAGGTCGCCCGCACCGTCGCCGACTTCGACCGCAGCGACGCCATCGCCAGCGCCCACGTCGCCGAGGCCCTCCAGTACCGCGAACGCGCCGAGTAGCGCCCCGCCCCGCCATATGCGAGCGTCGTAATGCTGGAATTCACGGCCCGGCCCGAGAGGAGCCGGTGCGGGTTTCCAGCGCTTTCAGGCAGCCGTCAGCGGCAAGGGGATAAGCCGCGAGCGTACGGCGCCGCTAGCACATGACCACACCCCGCTGGGTGCCTGAGCCACCTCTCTGGTATATTCGAATCGTGCCGCCTTTCACCTCCGGGCAAACTCGTCGTTGTGCTTGCCGCGCTGGTGCCACGGCGCGGTTCGAGCGTATCCGCTGACCGACTCGTGAAGCCGCCCCTCAGGCCGCTGACTCGGGCTTTTCACGCAGGTACAGCGCATCACAAGCGTGAAGCATCTCACTACGGTAAAGGAGGTGATCGGCGATGTGGTAGACACTGTTTGGAGCCAATTTCTCCCTTACCATGGAAGCAATTACTTCACTCACCTTGAGTCGTTTGACATTGTGAATACCTTGGTTCCGCCCAGCTCTCGCGGGACGTGTCAGCTCACGACCAGATCCGATGGCTAAGCGGGATCGGGCGGATGAGGACACTTACGGCGGTACTGGCCCTACCGAAGAGCAACTGATGTTTCCAAAAGAGATACTCCGCACTGCACGTTCCATGAGTCGCCACGATCGTCAAGCATCTTGGGCAGCCCCGAGACACGATAGTTAGCTCACCGTTAACTATGACTGTGTTAGGCCGATCACACTCTTCGGAGGACAGCAACGGGAAGGCTGGTCAGCGAAATACGGGTATACGTTCCGTAAACCTACGCGACCGCGTAACGTCGCCACGAACACTGGGACTCGCACCAACGCTCCCAGCCTAAAGCTGGTGTCGGATAGTATTCCAATCTTGGGAAACTACATGGCTCCTCAACTGGCAGTTTTCGTCCTTCGCAACCGATGGTTTCCGATGAAATCCGACTAAAACAGAGGCTATACCGGCAAAACGGTACCCCAAGCGCTTTAAAATAATACCGCCGACAACTTTCGCGTCTTCGAAAAGTATCATTGATGACCCTAACTCCAACTTAAGGACTTGTGGGCTACGATGCGGGAAAGGGCGATTCACCGCCCGCAGGCGGAAGCCATAGCCTACGTTGGTAGGTGTTTTCGTTCCCGCCCGGCGGACTGCGCACGCAGCAGGTGTCCCGCCGGGGATTCCCTCTTCCGGCGGGCGCGTGCTGGTAGTAAGGCTACGCCTACGCTCACTCGTGATTGCGAATCGCGTCCGCAGCGGGATCGGCACGGCGAACCCGATCAGTCTTTGCTCCATCCCTCGAGAAGGGATGCCTAGTCGCGGTCATCGAGATGGCAGAGCCTGCCGGCGGAGCGCCTCTGGATCAGCGCCCGGTCAATTGGCGGCTTGGGCCACGCTGAGGCACGGTCCGCTGCCCCTCGACGAGTCTGATCCCCGGCGGACGCTTGCGTCCGTCACCCGCCGCCAACGGCGAGGAGGTCGCGATCGAGGTGCGCGTCGTGCGGACCGGGACCGTGTACATCAACGCGCGTCCCGAGGACGGCCCCTGGGCCAACAGCTGGCGCTCACCGTGGCCCTCGACCTCAGCCGCAGCGGCCTGTACCACTACGGCGACACCGATCTCGAGGTCCCGCTGGAGGAAGCGGATGCGGAGGAAGCCCCCGCCCCGTAGCCACCCTCGAACATGCGTGCTTGACAGCCGAACGCCCGTTCGCTATCTTCTGCGGACCCTGCGAACGGATGTACTGTCATGGTGAACGTCCTCCCCACCATCATCTTCGATGTGCTGCTCGCTGGAGCCGCGGTGGCGCTCCTCGGCGCGACCCTCCGCTCCATGCTGCCGCGCGGGAGCGCGCTCCGTGGCCCCCGGCGCTGGCCGGCCCCCTGGGCGCGCCGCCGCCGGCACCCGCTCGTGGTGACGTTGCGTCCGGCCCTGGGCCGCGTGGACCCCCTCGCCACGCGGCGCCAGGCGCTGACGCGGCGCGCCTCCTGACCGCCCGGCGCCGCCGCTCCGCCCCGCTAGCGCGACTTGCGCGCGCAGCTGCGCACGCCCCGGATCGTCTCGATGCGCGTCAGCAGCCGCGAGATCTGCGACAGCCCGCTCGTCTCCAGCGTCGCCAGCACCGAGACCGTGCCGTTCCCGTTCTTCGTCGTGTTCACGTTCACCATGTTCACGTCCTCCGCCGCCACCAGCGTGCTGATGTCCCGCAGCAGCCCCACGCGGTCCCACGCGTCGATATGCACCGTCGCCGGGTAGCGCTGCTCGTCCGTCGCCCCCCAGTCCACGTCGATGAGCCGGTCGCGCTCGCGCTCGTTGAGGACGTTGTGGCAGTCCGCGCGATGCACGGTCACGCCGCGGCTGCGCGTCACGTAGCCGCGCACGCTGTCGCCCGGCACGGGATTGCAGCAGCGCGCGAGGCTCGTCTCCAGCCCGCCCGCGCCCAGCGCCCGCAGCCCCGGCCCGCTCCCCCGCCGCGACGAGGGCCGCCCCACCGGAATCTCGTCGAGCTCGTCCGGCGCCTGGTGCTGCTGCAGGAGCGCGCTCGCCTTGCGCGTCACCGACTCCACGCTCACGTCGCCGTAGCCGATGGACGCGAGCAGGTCGTCCCACTTCTTGCCGGGAAAGAGCGCCAGCACCTCCTCCTGGTGCTCCGTCAGGTCGAAGGCGAGGCGGCGCATCTCCCCCTGCAGCATCTCCCGCCCCCGCTCGATGCTCTCCGCCTTGCGCTGCTTGCGGAACCACTGCCGCACCTTCTGCCGCCCGTTCGAGGTGTGCAGGTAGCCCAGGCTCTCGCTCAGCCAGTCGCGCGAGGGGCCGCTGCGCGAGCGGCTCCGCATGATCTCGACCACGTCCCCGTTCTGCAGCGCCGAGTTCAGCGCCGCCATCTTCCCGTTCACCTTCGCCCCGATCGTCTGGTGCCCCAGGTCCGTGTGGATGCGGTAGGCGAAGTCCAGCGGCGTCGCCCCCGCCGGCAGGTCCAGCACGTCCCCCTTCGGCGAAAGCGCGAACACCTGGTCGTCGAACACGTCCGTCTTCACGCTCTCGACGAACTCCTCCGCGCCCGACAGCTCGCGCTGCCACTCCAGCAGCTGGCGCAGCCAGGCGATGCGCTCCTCGTCCTGCTTGGAGCGGTCGCCCGCGCCCTTGTAGCGCCAGTGCGCGGCCACGCCGTACTCGGCCACGCGGTGCATCTCGTACGTGCGGATCTGCACCTCCAGCGGGCGCGCCCCCGGCCCGATCACGGTCGTGTGCAGCGACTGGTACATGCTCGCCTTGGGGCTCGCGATGTAGTCGTCGAACTGCCCCGGCAGCGGCCGCCACGTCGCGTGCACCACGCCCAGCGCCGCGTAGCAGGCGGACACGTCCTTCACCAGGATGCGCAGCGCCAGCAGGTCGTAGATCTGGTCGAACGACTTGGCCTCGCGCCCGTAGCGCCGCGCCTTCTGGTGGATCGAGTAGATGTGCTTCGCCCGCCCCGTCACCTCGTGCTCGATGCGCGCGTCGTCGAGCTGGATGCGCAGCCCCGCGGCCACGTCCTCGATGTACCGCTCCCGCGCCAGCCGCGTCGCGTCCAGCCGCGCCGCGATCTCCTGGTAGCGCTCCGGTTCGAGGTAGCGGAAGGCGAGGTCCTCCAGCTCCCACTTGATCTGCCAGATGCCCAGCCGCGTCGCCAGCGGCGCGAAGATCTCCATCGTCTCGCGCGCGATCCGCCGCTGCTTCTCCTCCCGCAGCGCGTAGAGCGTGCGCATGTTGTGCAGCCGGTCGCAGAGCTTGATCAGCACCACGCGCACGTCCGCCGCCATCGCCAGCAGCATCTTCCGCAGGTTCTGCGCCTGCGCCCCCCCGCCCTCCTCCTCGCTCACCCGCAGGGGCAGGCTGTCCAGCTTCGTCAGCCCCTCCACCAGCTGCGCCGCGTCCTCCCCGAAGCGCTCCGCGATCTCCGCGTTGGGAACGCCGCAGTCCTCCTGCACGTCGTGGAGCAGGGCGGCGATGAGCGAGGGCTGGTCCAGTTCGAGACCCGCCACGAGCTTCGTCACTTCCAGCGGGTGCGTGATGTACGGGTCGCCCGTGCGCCGCATCTGCCCCGCGTGGCTCGTCTCCGCGAACGCGTAGGCGTCCGCGATCAACCCGATGCGGTCCGGGGGCAGGTAGCCCCCGGCGCGGTCGAGGAGGTCCGCGAGACCGGTGGTTTCCGGGGAACGCTCCAGGACGCTCACGCGCTTTCTCGTTGGGCCGTTTCTGCCACTATCTTAGCAGGCGCCCACCCGCGCCTGACGGGACGCACATGAGCGCACGCTTCCAGACCCCGCGCGGGACCGAGGACATCCTCCCCGAGGAGCAGCCCTGGTGGCGCGCGATCCACGACGCCGCCGCCGAGATCACGCGCCTCTTCGGCTACCACCGCATCGACACGCCCGCCTTCGAGGACGCCGCCCTCTTCGAGAAGGGCACCGGCGACACCACCGACATCGTCGAAAAGGAGATGTACACGTTCGCGGACCGCGGCGGCGAGGCGCTCTCGCTCACGCCCGAGGCGACGCCCGCCATCTGCCGCGCCTACCTCGAACACGGCCTCGCCAGCCATCCCCAGCCCGTGCGCCTCTTCACGATCGCGCGCATGTTCCGCTACAGCCGCCCCCAGCTCGGCCGCCTGCGCCAGTTCACCCAGTTCGACTGCGAGGTCATCGGCTCCGACACCGCCCTCGTCGATGCCGAACTGATCGAGCTGCACTGGCGCTTCTACGAACGCCTCGGCCTGCGCGGCCTCGAACTGCGCCTCGGCAGCATCGACGACCCCGAGCCGCGCCGCGCCTACCTCGACCGCCTGCGCGCCTACTACCTGCCCCTCCGCGACAAGCTCTCCGAGGACAGCCGGCGCCGCCTCGACCGCAACCCCCTGCGCCTGCTCGACAGCAACCACCCCGGCGACCAGGAACTGCGGCGGGACGCCCCCACGATGATCGACGCCCTCAGCGACGACGCGGCGGCGCACTTCGAGGGGGTGAAGGACGCGCTCACGGCGGCGGGCGTCCCCTTCACCGTCGACCCCCTGCTCGTACGCGGCCTCGACTACTACAACCGCACCGTCTGGGAGATCGTCCCGAAGGGCGACGGGCGCCAGCAGAGCTCGGTCGGCGCGGGCGGACGCTACGACGGCCTCATCGAGACCATCGGCGGCAGGCCCACGCCCGCCAGCGGCTTCGCCACCGGCCTGGAGCGCGTCATCATCGAGATGAAGCGCCAGGAACTCCCCCTCGCCGAGCCCGAAGCCCCCGACGCCTTCATCGTCCACGCGGGCGAGGCGGGCGCGCGCGCCGCCGTGCGCGCGGGCGCGGACCTGCGCGCCGGGGGCTTCGCCACGCTCCTCGGCGAAGCGGGCCGCTCCTTCCGCGCGCAACTGCGCCGCGCCAACGGCAGCGGCGCGCGCGTCGCCCTCATCATCGGCGAGGACGAGGCCGCGCGCGGCGTCGCCGCCCTCAAGGATCTGCGCGCCGAAGGCGACCAGCAGGACGTTCCCCTCGCGGAGATCGCCGCGCGCCTCCGCGCCCTCCTCCGCTGAATCAAGCGCGAAGCCCGCCGTCCGCGCACAATAGGGCGATGGACGACGCCGTCCGCCACAGGCTCAACGAGATCCGGGTCCGCTTCGACGCGATCACGGAGGAGATGGGCCAGCCCGACGTCGCCGCTGATTATGACAAGATGGGCCGCCTCGCCAGGGAGCGCGCCGAGATCGCGCCCGTCGTCCAGCTCCTCGACGACTACACGCACACGGAGACCGCCCGCGACGACGCCCGCGACCTGCTGGACGAGGACGACGCCGAGCTGCGCGAACTGGCCGAGGCCGAGGCCGCGCAGGCCGGGGAGCGCCTGGCCGCCCTCGACGAACGGATCCTGCGCGCACTCCTCCCCAGGGACGAGCGCGACGACCGCAACGTCATCATGGAGATCCGCGCGGGCGCCGGCGGCGAGGAAGCCGCCCTCTTCGCCCAGGAGCTCTACCGCGCCTACTACCGCTACGGCGAGCGCCGCAACTGGCGCACGCAGCTCCTCAGCCTCTCCGAGACGGGCATCGGCGGCTACAAGGAGGTCGTCTTCAGCGTCACCGGCGAGGGCGCCTTCTCCCGCCTCAAGTACGAGAGCGGCGTCCACCGCGTCCAGCGCGTCCCCGCCACCGAGGCCCAGGGCCGCATCCACACCTCCACCGCCACCGTCGCCGTCCTCCCCGAAGCCGAGGACGTGGACGTCGAGGTCAGCGAGAAGGACCTGCGCGTCGACATCTTCCACGCCTCCGGCGCGGGCGGGCAGAACGTGAACAAGGTCGCCACCGCCGTGCGCCTCACCCACATCCCCACCGGCCAGGTCGTCGTCTGCCAGGACGAGCGCTCGCAACTGAAGAACCGCGCCAAGGCGATGACCGTCCTGCGCTCCCGCCTGCTCGCCATGGAGCAGGAGAAGCAGGACGCCGAACTCGCCGCCGACCGCCGCACCCAGGTCGGCAGCGGCGACCGCAGCGAGAAGATCCGCACCTACAACTTCCCCCAGGACCGCATCACCGACCACCGCATCGGCCTCACCGTCCACAACATCCCCGACCGCCTCGACGGCAACATCGACGACATCATCGACGCGGTGGCGGCGGCGGAAGAGGCGGCGCGCCTGCAGGCGACCGCGTGAAAGCGCGCGCCGCCGCCGCCCGCGTCCGCGCCGAACTGGAAGCCGCGGGCGTCCCCGACGCCGCCCTCGAAGCGGAACTGCTCACCCGCCACGCCAGCGGCCTCAGCCGCGCCGCCTTCTTCGCCGGCGAGCCCGCGCCCGACGGCGCCCGCGACCGCCTGGAGGCGCTCGTCGCGCGACGCCTGCGCCGCGAGCCCGCCCCCTACCTGACCGGCCTGCGCGAGTTCCACGGCCTCGAATTCGCCGTCGGCCCCGGCGCCCTCATCCCCCGCCCCGAGACGGAGCTGCTCGTCGAAACCGGCCTCGCCGAACTCGCACGCGACCCCCGCGCGACCGTGCTCGACGTGGGCGCCGGCTGCGGCGCGATCGCCGTCGCCGTCGCCGTCGCCGCCCCCGACGCGCGCGTCATCGCCACCGACGTCAGCGCCCACGCCCTCGCCATCGCCGCCCGCAACGTCGCCCGCCACGGCGTGCGCGTCGCGCTCCTGCGCGGCGACCTCGCGCGCGCCGTCGCCCGCGCCGACGTCGTGCTCGCGAACCTGCCCTACGTGCCCGCGGACGCGATCGCGGGCCTCCAGCCGGAGGTGCGCCGCTGGGAGCCGCGCGTCGCCCTCGACGGCGGTCCCGACGGCCTCGGCCTCGTGCGCGCCCTGCTCGATGACTGCGGACGGCGGCTGCGCCCGCGGCTCGCCGCCTTCGAGGTGGGCCTGGGGCAGGCCGCGACGGTCGCCGCACTGGCGCGCTCCCTCGGCGCGGAAACGGCCATCCTCCACGACCTCGCGGGCTGGGAACGGGTGGTGACCGCGCGATGGCGGTGAAGCTCGTCGCGCTCGACATCGACGGCACGCTCCTGCCGTACGACGGGCCCCACAAGGGCCGCCTCTCCCCGCGCCTGCGCGCCGCCGTGACCGCACTCGTCGAGGACGGGCGCGCGGTCGTGCTCGCCAGCGGGCGGATGCGCGCCGGGGTCATGCGCGTCGCCCGCGAACTCGGCCTCGATACGCCCTTCATCGCGCAGGAAGGCTGCGTCATCGCGAACGCCGCGGCGAGATCGTGCGCGAGATCAAGATCGACCGGGATCTCGCGCTGGCGGTGACCGCCCACGCCCGCGCCATCGGCCACGACTACGAGTGGTTCAGCGCCCACCGCTACGCCGTCACCGTCGAATCGCCCGCCACGAAGCACTACGCCGAACTGGGCGAGGTCGCGCTCGAGGTCCACGAGCGCCCGGAGTCGCTCGGCATCGAGCCCAACGGCGTCGGCGTGCTCAGCGACCGCGAGCGCTCGTCCGCCGTCCACGGCGCGCTCGCCGAGCGCCACGGCGACGCCCTCCACCTGCTCGACTTCCCCTTCGTGACCGTCGCCATGGCCCCCGAGGCGTCGAAGGGCAAGGCGCTCGCCATCGTCGCCCGCGGCCTCGGCGTCGCCCGCGCCGACACGCTCGCCATCGGCGACAGCGTCAACGACGTGTCCATGCTCGCCTGGGCGGGACGCGGCCTCGCCGTCGCCGGCGGCCACCTCACCGCGCAGGAAGCCGCCGACGAGACGCTCCCCGACGAGCTCGACGCCGTCGCGAAGGCGCTGGAAGCGATCCTCTAGCGCTACTCCGGCTCGATCCGGTGCCAGACGCGCAGCAGCGCGAGCGCGATCCCGAGGATGACCGCCGCCGCCAGCGCCACCGGCAGCACGACCCCCAGCCAGTTGACCGACGCGCCCTCCGACGGCTCCGTCGCGAGCACCGCGTACTGCCCGCTCACCGCGCGGATGCGCGACACCAGTTCGTCCTCCGGCAGGGACACGGGCGGCTCGCCGCCGTTCGTCGCGATCCCCGCCTCGACCGCGAACAGGGCGGCGGGCACGGGCCACTGGAAGCCGCCCCCCTCCCGCCGCAGCCCCGCGACCACGCGCGTCCCCGCCGGGGGAAGCTCCGCCGCCGCGCAGCCGGACGACGCCTCCGCGAGCGGCAGCGGTCCGCTCACCGCCGAGCCCTTCAGGTAGACCTCCGGCGCGATCGCGGGCGCGCCCTCCAGCGCCGCCACCTCCCCCACGACCACCACGTCCACGTCCTCGATGGACGCGCGCAGGTCGCCGAGGTCGAAGTGGGGGCAGTCCTCGTGCGCGCTGGCCGTCCCGCCCAGCACCGCGACGAGCGCCACGGCGGCGCCCAGCGCCGCCGGCAGGCTCCGGGGAGGCACGCGGTTCGCCGCCGCGCCGCCTACGACTCGGCCTGCGCGAACTGGTAGATCTTGCCCTCGGTCTTGATCGAGGGCGCGATCACCATCTCCGCGTCCTGGAACTCGCGGATCGTGTGCGCCCCGCACATCCCCATCGCCGTCTTCAGCGCGCCCGCCAGGTTCTCCGTCCCGTCCGTGCGGCTGGTCGGCCCGAAGAGCGTCTTCTGCAGCGTCGTGTTCACCCCCACGAACACGCGCGTCCCCCGCGGCAGGTCCGCGTGCGAGGTCGCCATGCCCCAGTGGTAGCCGCGCCCCGGCGCCTCCGTCGTGGCCGCGAAGGGCGAGCCCATCATCACCCCGTCCGCACCCGCGGCGAAGCACTTGCACACGTCCCCGCCCGTGCGGATGCCGCCGTCCGTGATGATCGGCACGTAGTTGCCCGTCTCCGCCAGGTACGCCTCCCGCGCCGCCGCGCAGTCGATCGTCGCCGTCACCTGCGGCACCCCGATGCCGAGCACCTCGCGGCTCGTGCAGCCCGCCCCCGGCCCCACGCCCACCAGCACCGCCGCCACCCCCGAGCGCATCACCTCCAGCGTCGCGCTGAACCCCACCGTGTTCCCCACGACCACGGGGATGTGAATCTGCTCGAACAGCTTCTCGAAGCGCAAACCCTCGATGCTGCTCGACTCGTGCCGCGCCGTCGTCACCGTGCTCTGCACCACGAGGATGTCCGCACCCGCCTCCTGCACCAGCGGCGCGTACCGCTTCGTGCTCTTCGGCGTCACCGACACCGACGCGACCGCCCCGCCCTCCTTCATCTCCCGCACGCGCACGCCGATCAGGTCGTCACGGATCGGCTGCTGGAAGGCCGACTGCAGGATCGCCGTCGCCTCCTCGCGGTTCACCGACGCCACCTCGTCGAGGATGGGCCGCGGATCGTCGTAGCGCGTCCAGATGCCCTCCAGGTTGAGCACCCCCAGCCCCCCAGCCTCGTGCATCAGCCGCGCGAACGGCGGGTCCACCACGGCGTCCATCGCCGCCGCGATGAAGGGCAGGCCGAAGTGGTGCTCCCCGATGTCGAGGCCGATCTCGACCAGCTCGGGATTGATCGTGAACTCCCCGGGCACGATCGCGACGTCGTCGAACCCGTAGGCGTGCTTGAGCTGCTTGAATCGCGGTGCGGGCACGGACAAACCCTCCTCCTGGATAGGCGAAACGCCGCGTTCTGGCGAAGCAGGCGCGGCGCGGATGGCGGTGGCGGCGTCGGGACTCACCGAAGCCGCTCCCGTTCGATGCTGGCTGTCTCGAATCGGAGCGTCACGGCCATCCGAGCGTAGCGCCCCAGCCCCCGCTCGGTCAACGAACGAAGCCCCTCCTTCCCCCAGAATTCGCGCTCGCCCCGCCGTTCTGTGAAGCTGACCGAAGCATGAACGACCTCGCGCCCGGCCTCTACGTCGTCGCCACCCCCATCGGGAACCTCGCCGACCTGACCGAGCGCGCCGCCGCCGTCCTCCGCGCCGCCGCCCTCATCGCCGCCGAGGACACGCGCGTCCTGCGCAGGCTCGCCGAACGCGCGGGAAGCGGCGCGACCGCCCTCAGCCTCACCGAGCACAACGCCGAGGCGCGCATCCCCCGCCTGCTGGAGGCCGCCCGCGAGGGCGTCGTCGCCCTCACCTCCGACGCGGGCACGCCCGTCATCGCCGATCCCGGCGCGCGCGCCGTCGAGGCCGCGCACCAGGCGGGCGTCCCCGTCTTCGCCGTCCCCGGACCCTCCGCGCTGGCGGCGGCCCTCTCCGTCGCGGGCTTCGCGGGCGGCGACGCCCACTTCCTCGGCTTCCTCCCCAAGGCGCGGGGCGAACGCCGCCGGCGCCTGACCGAAGCGGCCACAACCGCGCGCACCCTCGTCTTCTTCGAAAGCCCCCGCCGCCTCGCCTCCTCCCTCGAAGACGTCGCCGCCGCCCTCGGCGACCCGCCCGCCGCCGTCTGCCGCGAACTCACCAAGCTCCACGAGGAGACCGTGCGCGGCCCCGCCTCCGCCCTCGCCGAACGCTTCCGCGAGACCCGCGGCGAATGCACCGTCGTCGTCGACGCCAGCGGCTGGGCCGCCTCCGCCGACGAGCGCGACCTGCGCGCCTTCCTCGCCGACCTGCGCGAGGCGGGCGCGCGCCGCGGCCCCGCCGCCGCCATCGCCGCCCGCCGCTTCCGCGTCACCCGCGCCCAGGCCTACGACGCCTGGCCCGAGGGCGACGAATAGAACTGCCGCAACCGCCGCCGCTAAAGGCAACTGCCCGCAGCCATTCCAGCCGCAAGCAGGATCGCGAACACGGCCCCCCAGACGATCGACTTCGAGAGGGCGCGCCTCGGAACCGTAGCCGTCCGCGCGTCGTACCCGATGAACCAGTCGAACACGCGCACGAGGGCGCACAAGATGCGATTCACGAGTGCTCACCCCTTCATCGCGGACCTGCGTATGCGAACGCCGTATACTAGAGCGCCGTATACTAGAGCCATGCAGGATGCCGTGTTCACGCGCGAGCGGCTGTTGAAGAACCTCGTGTTCAACCTCGTCCTCTCCGCCACGATCATCTTCGGCGGCATGACGGTGCTCTGGTACATGCCCGGTCCCGAGGCAACCGCGTTCGTGATCATGCTTGCCTATGTGGCAGTCGTCGGAATCGCGGGGTACTTCGTCGCCCAGCGCTGGATGCCTGAAGCGTTCCAGGGCGCGCCGATCACGCCCGAGCGGCTGCTGAAGACCCTCGCGCTCTGTCTCGTCCTCTCGGCCCTGTTCGCCGCTGGCGGCGCGACTGTGCTCCGGTACACGCCCGGCCCCGAGGCGGGCGCGATCGCGGCTACGCTGGCCTACGCCGCAGTCTTCGCGATCCCGGCGTACTTCGTCGCCCGGCGCTGGATGCCGCAGCAGGAACGATGATTCGCGCAGTCAGCGTTGAGCCTTTGCCTTGGCCGGGGAAGGGCGGGGAACGATCGCCCCATCGGCCCTAACGCGGCGCGGTGCTAGACTCGGCTCAGCGCTCCCGGAGGGGTCCGTGGCGGAACGCATCTTCGTGGCCGTGGCCTGGCCCTACGCCAACTACCTCCTGCACGCCGGTCAGGCGGCGGGGGCCTACCTTCCCGCCGACATCTTCGCCCGCTACCACCGCATGGCCGGCGACGACGTGCTCATGGTCTCCGGCTCCGACTGCCACGGCACCCCCATCACCGTCGCCGCCGACAACGAGGGCGTCGAGCCCCGCGACATCATCGACCGCTACCACCCCAAGATCCTCGAAGCCTGGGAGCGCTTCGGCATCTCCTTCGACCTCTTCACCACCACCCTCACCGAGAACCACTACGAGACCACGCAGACCCTCTTCAAGCGTCTGCTGGAGCAGGACCTGCTCTACACCGGCACGCAGGACCAGCTCTACGACCCCGAGGCTAGGCGCTTCCTGCCCGACCGCTACGTCGAGGGAACCTGCCCCCGCTGCCTCTACGCCGAGGCGCGCGGCGACCAGTGCGACAACTGCGGCTCCCAGCTCGACGCCATCGACCTGGTCGAGCCGCGCAGCAAGCTCAGCGGGGCCGCCCCCGAGGTGCGCGAGTCCGAGCACTTCCTGCTGCGCCTCTCCGCCTTCAACGAGCGCCTGAAGGAATGGGTCAGCGCCCAGCCCCACTGGCGCCGCAACGTCGCCAACTTCACGCTCGGCATCCTCGAGGAGGGGCTGAAGGACCGCGCCATCACGCGCGACATCAGCTGGGGCGTGCCCGTGCCCGTCGAGGGCTGGGAAGACAAGCGCATTTATGTCTGGTTCGACGCCGTCATCGGCTACCTCTCCGCGGCCAGGGAGTGGGCCGCCCGCAAAGGCGACCCCGAGGCCTGGCGTCTCTACTGGGAAGACCCCGAGACGAAGGCCTACTACTTCATCGGCAAGGACAACATCGTCTTCCACACCCTCATCTGGCCCGCCATGCTGCTCGGCTACGGCGGCCTCAACCTGCCCCACGACGTGCCCGCCAACCAGTACGTCAACTTCACCGGCGGCCAGAAACAGAGCAAGTCGAAGGGCGCCGCCACCTGGCTGCTCGACCTGCTCGACACCTACGACCCCGACGTCGTGCGCTTCTACCTCACCCAGATCATGCCCGAGACGAGCGACTCCGAGTTCCGCGAGGAGGAGCTGATCCGCGCCAACAACGAGGTCCTCATCGCCACCTGGGGCAACCTCGCGAACCGCGTGCTCGCCATGATCCGGCGCAACTTCGATGGCGTCGTCCCCGACCCCGGCGAACTGAGCGCCGAGAGCGAGGCGCTGCTCGCGACCGTGCGCGACGGCTTCGATCGGGCGGGCGCGGAGTACGCCGCCTGCCAGTTCCGGGGCGCGCTGCGCGAGGCCCTCAACGTCGCCCAGGCCGCCAACCGCTACCTCGACGAGCGCGCCCCCTGGCGCGCCGTGAAGGACGACCGCGAGCACGCCGCCGAGACGCTCCACACGGCCCTGCAGGCCATCTCCGGCCTCTGCGCCATCCTCCACCCCATCCTCCCCTTCTCCACCGCCAGCCTGCACGCCACCCTCGGCCACGAGGGAACGCCCGAAACGGCGGGCTGGTCGCTCACGGAGACGCCCCCCGGACGCGCCCTCGGCGAGGGCGGCGCGCTCTACCGCAAGCTCGACCTCCCCGAACCGGTCGCCACCTGATGCGCCTCATCGACTCCCACAGCCACCTCCAGGACGCGCGCTTCGACGAGGACCGCGAGGCCGTCCTCGCGCGCGCCGCCGCCGCGGGCGTCGTGACCATCGTCGTCTGCGGCGAGGACGTGGCCTCGAGCGAGGCCGCCATCGCCCTCGCGGAGGCCACGGCGCGCCCGCGCATCCTCGCCGCCGCCGGCTTCCACCCCCACGAGGCCGCGCGCGCCACGAATGACGCGCTCGACGCGATCGAGCGGCTGGCCGGAAGCCCCCGCGTCGCCGCCATCGGCGAGATCGGCCTCGACTTCCATTACGACCGCGCCCCGCGCGACGTGCAGCGCCGCGTCTTCGACGCGCAGCTCGCGATCGCGGCGCGGCTGGGCCTGCCCGTCTCCGTCCACTCCCGCGACGCCGAGACGGAGGTGAAGCCGCACCTCGCGCGCTTCGCCGCCGAGTCGCCGCTGGCCGCCAGGGGGCGCGCCCCGGGCGTGCTGCACGCCTTCGGCGGCACGCTGGAGCAGGCGCGCGCCTACGCCGCGATGGGCTTCCTCATCTCGCTCACCTGCGCGGCGGGCTACCCGCGCAACGACGAGGCCCGCCGCCTCGCCGCCGGCCTGCCCCTCACGTCGCTCCTCATCGAGACCGACAGCCCCGCCCTGCCCCCGCAATCGGCGCGGGGCACGCGCAACGAGCCCGCCAACGTGCGCGCCGTCGCCGAACTCGTGGCCGAGGCGCGGGGCCTGCGCCCCGAGGCCGTCGCCGCCGCCACGATGGGCAACGCGGATGCGCTGCTGGCGCGCGCCCCCCTCAGCATCGCGGGAGCGCCCGCATGACGCAGACGCAACAGCCCGCCCTCTACGGCCCCGTCGCCGAGGACCTGATCCTCGTCGAGGACCTGCTCGAATCGGTGAAGCGCGTCGAACTCGCGCCCCTGCGCCTCATGCTCGACCACGCCCTCGCCCCGCGCGGCAAGCGCCTGCGGCCCGCGCTCGTCCTGCTCGCGGGCGCCTTCGGCGACTACAACCTCAACCGCCTCGTCCCGCTGGGCGCCGCCATCGAGCTGCTCCACACCGCCAGCCTCGTCCACGACGACGTGGTCGACGGGGCCGAGAGCCGCCGCGGCCGCCCCACCGCCAACGCCGTCTTCGACAACGCCCTCACGGTCCTGCTGGGCGACTTCATGTTCGCGAACGCGGCGGAACTGGTGACGCGCACGGGCAGCCTGCCCGTCACCCGCCTCTTCGCCCTCGCCCTCATGAAGATGACCAACGGCGAACTCGACCAGGACGCCGCCGCCTTCGACGTGGGCCGCGACGTGCAGCAGTACCTCTGGCGCATCGGCGGCAAGACCGCCGCCCTCTTCGGCCACGCCACCCAGGGCGGGGCGCTGCTCGCGGGCTGCTCCGAAAGCCAGGTCGAGGCCCTCCGCAGCTACGGCTACAACCTCGGCATGGCCTTCCAGATCGTCGATGACATCCTCGACTTCACCGGCGACGAGGCGGAGATGG
The DNA here is from genome assembly GCA_963664025.2 of Tepidiformaceae bacterium. Taxonomy (GTDB): domain Bacteria; phylum Chloroflexota; class Dehalococcoidia; order Tepidiformales; family Tepidiformaceae; genus UBA2991. Next base: position 1,785,045 of record OY760861.2, read on the forward strand.
GCAAGCCCGCCGGCGGCGACCTCCTCGAAGGCACGATCACCCTGCCCGCCCTCTTCTACCTCGACGCCGCCCCCCGCGAGAACCCCGTGCGCCGCTTCCTCGCCGCCGATGGCGACCGCGCCGCCCACCTGCCCGGCGCCCTCGCCGCCGTCACCGAATCGGACGCGATCGGGCGCGCCCAGGACATGGCCCGGGAGTTCGTGGACCGCGCGCTGGAGGGCCTCGCCGCCCTGGAGGCGACCGACGCCCGCCGCACGCTCGACGAACTGAGCGGCTACGTGCTCACCCGCCGCAGCTAGCGGAACTTCTTCTTCATGTCCTTGTGGACGCGCACGGGCACGCCCTTCTTGATCACGTCCCGCCGGTCGTAGGCCTGCTTCACCTCGCGCGGGGAGATGGGGTTGTTGAACATGTCCACGAGGTCGCCCTTCGCCGCCACCTCGCGCATGTCGTTCAGCGCGGACGCCTCGCCGCGGCTGAGCCGCTTCTTCGGGACCGGCTTGTTGATCTCCGGGTGCTCGTTCGGGCGACCGCCCGTCACGCGCGTCGTCACCTTCTTGCCCAGGTGCCAGTAGGTCCCGTCGTCGGGAATCTTGCGCGGGTAGCCGTCCCGGAAGGTGAAGGCCGCGAACGACGTCGGCATGATCCGGTTCGCGTCCTCGTAGCACTCCGGGCAGGGGACGGCCTCGCCAGCCTCCCGCATCGGGCGCAGTTCCTCGAACACGCCGTGGCAGGGCTCGCAGTAGTACTCGTAGAGGGGCATCGGAACCTCCGCTCGCCTTCGCGCGACTCTTCGCGCCCATGATTCTACCGCGTTCGGCCTACTGGGGAACGCCCCCCGCTACCCGCCCCCGTCGAGCGCGCCCACGCCCTCGATGAAGCGGCGCGCGTTCGGGTCGCGATCGAGGTGGTAGCGCACCAGCTCCGCCGTCGCCGCGCGCAGCTCCGCGGCGGCCCCCGGCGGGATGCGCACGGCGGCGAACTCCGCGCCCGTCGACCGCCGCGCGAAGCGCAGCAGCTTGACCGCGTCGACGGAGACGATGCGCCCCCCGCCCGCCTCCGCGCGGCACGAGCGGCAGACGAGCCCGCCCGCCGCCGCCGAGAGCAGCGTCTCCTCCTCCGCCAGCCGCCCGCCGCAGAGCACGCAGCTCTCCACGTGCGGCTCGTAGCCGAGCAGCGCGAGCAGGCGCAGCTCGAAATGGCGCGTGACCGCCGCCCCGCCCCCGCCTTCGAGCAGTTCCAGCGCCCCCACCAGCAGCGCGTACAGCTCCGGCAGGGGCTCGTGCTCCTCCGTGAAGCGATCGACCAGTTCGAGGCAGTAGAGCGCCTCCGCGCTCGCGTCGAGGTCCTCCCGCAGGCGGCGGTAGGCGTCCACCGTCTCCGCCTGCGTGAACACGTCGAGGTTGCGCCCCCGCGCCACGAGCACGCGGCTGCGGGTCAGCGGTTCCAGGTGGCCCCGCATCCGGCTGCGCGCCTTGCGCACCCCCTTCGCGATCGCCTCGAACTTGCCCTCGCTCCCGCTGAAGACCGTGAGGATGCTGTCCGCCTCGCCGAGCGTGCGGCGGCGCAGGACGACGCCCTCCGCGCGGTAGACGCGGGGCCGCGCCGCCATCGCTACAGCTCCTGCCGTCCTTCGAGCGCGCGCGAGAGGGTCAGGTCGTCCATGTACTCCAGGTCGGCCCCGCTGGGCAGGCCCCGCGCCAGCCGCGTCACGCGCACGCCCGCGGGCTGGAGCAGCCGCTGCACGTACATCGAGGTCGCCTCGCCTTCGAGGCTGGGGTTCGTCGCCATGATCACCTCCGCGATCGCGCCGCCCTCCACGCGCTCCACCAGTTCGCGGATGCGCAGCTGCTCCGGCCCCACCCCGTCGATCGGGTTGAGCGCCCCGTGGAGCACGTGGTAGCGCCCCCGATAGCCCCCCGTGCGCTCCACCACGAGCACGTCCAGCGGCTGCTCCACCACGCACAGCAGGGAGGGGTCGCGCTCCCCGTCCTCGCAGAGGGCGCAGGGGTCGCGCTCCGTCAGGTTGAAGCAGCTCCCGCAGAGCACGACGCGCTCCTTCACGTCCGTGAGCGCGCGGGCGAGCGCGCGGGCGTCGTCCTCCGAGGCGCGCAGCACGTGGTAGGCCAGCCGCTGCGCCGACTTGGGGCCGATCCCCGGGAGCTTCGAGAACTCCTGGATCAGGCGGGCGATCGGCTCCGGCGCGCCGCTCTCCGCCACGCTGGCCTCAGCCGCCCAGCCCCGGCAGGTCGAGCCCGCCGGTCAGCATCCCGAGCGAGTCCGCCTGCATCTCCCCCGCCCGCTCGGCCGCGTCGTGGATGGCCGCCAGCACCAGGTCCTCCAGCATCTCCACGTCCTCCGGGTCGACCACGTCGGGCTCGATCGCGATCGACTGGACCTTCTGCTCGCCGTTCATCGTGACGCGCACGGCCCCGCCCCCGGCGCTGCCCTCCACCGTGCGGGAGGCGAGCTCCTCCTGCGCGCGCTGCAGCATCGCCTGCGCCTCGGCCAGCTGCCCCCCCTGGGCGGCGGCTCCGCGGCCGCGCTGGCCGCCTCCCCCGCCGCGACGCAGGTAACGATTGCGTCCGCTGCTCTTCGCCATCAGGACTCCTCCTCGGGTGGTCGCGGGCGCGGCGGCTCCGCGTTCTCGACCGGCTTCGCGCCCATCTCGCGCGCCGCCTCGGCCAGGTGCCCGCCCTTCGCCGGACGGCTCGCGGGCGCGCTCCGCTCGATGCGCTCGACCGCCAGCGTGACCGGGCGCTTCAGCAGCTCCTCCGCCTTCTGCTCGACGAGCGTTCGGGCGTCGTTCGCGACCTTCTGCATGTGGATGGGGTGGTAGAAGCCGAGCTTCAGCTCCTCCCCGTCCATCGCCAGCACCTCGCAGGAGCCGTTCAGCCACGCCGCCAGCGACGGCTGCGTCATCCGGCAGCGCTCGTACAGCTCCCGCAGGAAGCGCGCCTCGCGGCTCTCGTTGGCGGGATCGCGGCGGCGGCCCTGCGGCCTGCGCTGCTGTTGCCGCTGCCCGGATCGCGCGGGCGGACCGTTCGCGCCCGGCGGCGCCGGAGCCGCGGCGGGCTGCGCCGGCCCGAGCACCGCCGCCGCGCAGGCCACCTCCAGCGGCACGGGGCTGCCCGGATCGCGGCGGAAGTCCGCCCCCGCCAGTTCCGCCACCGCCGTCGTCAGCACGCCCACCTCGGGCGCGCGCTCGCGCGCGGCGGCCAGCAGCCGCTCCCGCAGCGTGTCGATCGTCTCGCGCGTGAAGCGCGCCATGTCGATGCCGTCCCCCGCCACGTCGCGCGCAATCGCCAGCGCCGCCCCGAGGTCGCGCTCCGCGAGCGCGACCGCCAGCTGCTCCGTGCGCTCGTCCCGCACCAGCCCCAGCGATTCGAGCACGTCGTCCGTGCCCGGCGCGGAGCCGTACGTCGACGCGATCTGCTCCAGCAGCGTGATCGCGTCCCGCAGCGCCCCCCGCGCCTCCCGCGCGATCGCCAGCAGCCCCTCGTCGGGAACGGCGTACCCCTCCTGCTCCGCGATGAAGCGCAGCCGCGCGACCATCGCCTCGATCGCCACGCGCCGGAAGTCAAAGCGCTGGCAGCGCGACGTGATCGTCGCCGGGATCTCGTGCAGCTCCGTCGTGGCGAGGATGAAGATGGCGTGCGGCGGCGGCTCCTCCAGCGTCTTCAGCAGCGCGTTGAAGGCGCCCGTCGTCAGCATGTGCACCTCGTCCAGCAGGTACACCTTCCGTTCGAGGTCGCTCGGGGCGAACGCGATCTTGTCGCGCAACTCGCGCACGTCGTCGATGCCGCGGTTGCTGGCCGCGTCCATCTCGATCAGGTCCAGCGCCGCCCCGCGGTTGATCGCCTCGCAGGAGCGGCAGACGTTGCACGGCTCGCCCTCGCTCAGGTCGCCGCAGTTCACCGCCTTGGCGAGGATGCGCGCGGTCGTCGTCTTGCCCGTGCCGCGCGGCCCCGCGAACAGGTACGCGTGCGCCACCTTGTCCGTCGCGAGCGCGTTCCGAAGCGTCGACACGACGTGGTCCTGGCCGACCACCTCCTCGAAGCCGCGCGGGCGCCACTTGCCGTAGAGCACCGTCCCTCCCTGCGTCCGGAGCGCCGGACGGGGTTGTCCGCGCCCAGTATAGAACGGACTTTCGGCCACGGGATCGCGAAGCGGGGGCCAATTGGCCCCCGCCCCGTGTTTTCTGCCCGGACCGGAGCCCCGTCCGTGGACGGAACCCCGCGCGGAAGGCGGCTACGCCGCCCGGTCGTACTCCTCCCCGCGCAGGAAGAGGCCGACGGGCTCGCCCGCCGGGATGTCGCGGAAGCGCGCCTTGCGGGCGCGCATGGCCTGCCACTCCTTGCGGAACCGCGCCTCGCGCGTGTTCGCCTCGTGGAGACGCCCCAGAAGGACCGAACGGGCCAGCTCAAGCTCAATCACAGATTCACCTCCGGTTTGAGCACTGACGGCGATGCTCCCACCACGGGAACGTCGCCACTGCGGCCCGCGAGGATCGCACGACGGCTTGCGGCCGGTTCGGGTCCGGGCGTTCGCTCGAAGCGGAGTCCGAAGCGATCGAGAGACCCCCGCGAGAGGTCCCTCCTACGCCGGCGGGGTTAGCTGTCGGGCTACGACTGGAGGTGCCGTCCGCTTGCGCGGTACGCCCCTGGTTGTGGCGGTTCCCCCGCTCCCCCGGAGGGGATTTGGCGGCAGCGGTGATCGCTGCCCATCCACCGTGCCACGCCCGCCCGTTAACGCGCAAGCGAACACGCAAGCGCCGGCGCGAATCGCCTCAGAAGTGGACCGCGAGCCAGACCGTCGGCTCGTCCGCATCGGTCCAGGCGACGCGATGGCGGCGATGCGCGGGGATGTCGGCCCAGCCGCCCGCCTCCAGCTCCAGCGCCCCGCCGTCCCCGAATTCGAGCCGCGCCCGCCCCCGCACGACCAGCACGAACTCGCGCCCGGGCTGGTCGTACCACGAGCCCTCCGGCGTGGCGTGACCCGTGGAGACGATGCGCTCGATGCGGACCCCGTCGCTCTCCGCCAGCGTCTCCGCCAACTCCTCCGGCAGATCCGCGGGAAGGTCGCGCAGCAGGTCGCCCGCGTTCATCGCGCCGCCGCCAGCACGGAACGCGCCGCCTCCGCCGCGAGCCGCGCCCCCTCCGCCGGCGGATGGCTCCGCAGCCAGTCGCTGAACACCTCGACCGCCGTCGGCCCCCGCCTGCCCGTCTCGTCGAGGATGCGGAGCAGCCCCGCGAGGTCGATGGCCCCCTCGCCCGGCAGCAGCCGCTTCCCGATCGTCTCCGCGACCACGTCCGCCTCCGGCTCGGCGGGCGCGTCGCTGATCTGGAGGTGGATCACCTGCTCGCCCGGAATCGCGCGCAGCAGCTCCGGGTCCGGGCCGGAGCGGAACCAGTGCCAGGCGTCGAGAACGAGCCCCGCGTTCGCGCGATCGGCGTCGCGCACGAGCGGCCAGGCGGCGGCGAGGTCCGGGATGCCCGTCCACGGCAGGAACTCGACGCCCAGGCGCTGCCCGTGCCCGGCGGCCACGTCGCAGGCGATGGCGAGCCCGGCCGTCGCCGCGGCGGGGTCGATGGCGGGCGCCATCGTCACGGCCAGCACCGTATCCGCGCCCAGCGCGTTCGCGATGCCGCAGATGCGCCCCGTCTCCTCCTCGATCGCCTCGCGCTTCGCCGGTCCCTCCGCCCACGCGGTCACGTACTCCAGCATCGCCAGCCGCACGCCCGCGCCGTCGAGGATGGCGCGCATGTCCGCGTCCGACAGCCCCTCCGCGCGCGCCTCCTCGTAGTGCGACATCCACATGGAGATGCCCGCGTAGCCGTTCACGCGCGCGGCCCGCACGCGCTCCGCGAACGGCGCCGTCCCAATCGCCCCCAGGCACAGCACCAAGTCATCCGGCGTCAGCACCGCCCCGTCACTCCGGGCGGCGAGGTACTCGGCCACGGCGGCGCCCAGGCGATGTCGTCAGCCGCCTTGAGTGCGCAGACTTCCTCATACGTCAGGCCGCAGGATGGGCTCGCCGTGCTCGTTGTACGTGATCGGGAGCGTCAGCAACTGCGCCTCGAACTCCTCATCGCTGAGAGGCATCCCGTTGGAGAACACGTCGCGCGCCATGACGGGAGTAGGCTACCACGGCGGCTGGTGGCCCCGGACGTGCTGACTGTGCGAAACTGGTGTCAAGACGAAGGAGCGCCGCCCGCCCGGAGGAGGAGCGCGCATGCAGAGGTTCGCCGTGGTCCTGACGGACGGGCTGCCGCTTGCCGAGGAAACGATCAAGCGGCACTACGACCAGTCCATCCAGTTGACCGACGACGTGTTCCTCATCCGGAGGACACGCATGTCGTGGACATCCTCGATACGCTGGGATTGCCCGACAGCCCCTCAAGGGCATCGTGTTCGTGAACGGCTCGTATGCGGCAGGGCGTCGACCTCCGTCTGGGACTGGCTGGAGAGTGCGCCCAGTTGAGCCCGCCGGAGGATCGTCCTCGAGACCCAGCAGACCGACACGGAGTATCGCGTCAGCGTTCTGACCGCCCGCGCGTAAGCGAAACGCACGTCCACGAACGCTGGGTCCGCTGAACGGCAGCCGCGATCCGGCGAAGACGGCCGTCCTCGTTCTCGTGCCGCTCGTGGCCGCGGCCATCAGCGCAGCCGCGATCCGGGAGCGCTCATCGCGCGGGCGGCTAGGCTCGCATGGGAACTCCGTAGCCCCTCAGGCCCGCGCGCCCGTCTCCCACGTGATCAGCAGGCCGCGCAGGGGCGGACGCCAATTCGGACGCCACTCGCCGCCGGGGCCGCGCTCGAACAGCTCCCCCAGCCGCGCCGCCACGCGCTCCCCCGCCCCCGCCACGTCCGCCGCCTCCACGTCCTCCAGCGCGAAGGCGACCGCCTCCTCCTCGTTCGCCGGGAACTCCGCCCGCTCCGGCCAGGTGAACGGCTCCGGCAGCAGCCGCACCTCCGGCAGCAGCCCCAGCTCCCACATCACCGGCAGCAGTTCGCGGTGGTCCGGCGCGCGCGCCAGCGGGACGCCGTGCGCGATCTCGAACAGCCGCGCGTTGCGCGCGGGCGGCGTCGGACTCCAGATCCAGATGGCCGCGCGGCGCGAGGCCGCCCGATCCAGCTTCCGCACGAACTCGTCGATCTCGCGCACGAAATAGACGACGTCGACGCTGACGGCGAGGTCGCCCTCCGCCTCCGCCTCCAGCCAGGGCGCGCGCTCCAGCGCCGCGTTCGCGATGCCCGCCTCCCGCGCGGACGCGAGGAACTCGTCGCCCATGCCCGGCGAGGGCTCGGCGTTCGTGAGCGCGCGGCAGCGCAGCGCCAGCGGCAGCCCGATGCGCCCCGCCCCGCCCCCGACGTCGACCACGTGGTCATCGGGCCGCACGAGCGCGGCCAGTTCCGCCTCGTTCGCGTCCAGTTCGCGGCGCGGGTCGAAGCGGAACGCCGTCGCCCACTTCGTCCAGCGATCGGCGTCGTTCGCGACCAGCCCGAGGCCGCGCCGCTGCGCGTCCACCGCATCGATCAGCGCCTGGTACCGTTCGAGCGCGCTCATGGGCCGCGGCAGGATAGCGGCTGGCGAACCGCGCCGCTTGCGGTGGACCCGCCGCTGCGGGAAACCACCCGCATCAGCCACCAGTCGCCAACCATGGGGTAGGATGGTTCGTACAACGTCCGTACGGGGGGCAGGCTTGTGACCGCGACCGTGAAGGCCAGATACGCGAATGGCGTCCTGACGCCATTGGAGCCGCTCGATCTGGAAGAAGGCCGGGAGGTGACGGTCTCGATCGAGGAAGAACCGCTCGTGGACCGTGGGGCGGCCATGCTGCGGCTGGTGGATCGCCTGCACGCCGCCTTCCCCGACCCGGACCCGTCCGGCCCGCCCCGCGACCGTGCCCGAAACTACAAGCACTACCTCTACGGCCACCCGAAAGACGGCGATCGGTGAGCGAGGTCTTCGCGGACACCGGGTACTGGATCGCGCTGCTGGACTCCCGGGACGAGCTGCACGAGCAAGCGAGAGCGGCCACGGCTCAGATCGGACGCGCAGGATCGTAACCACCCACATGGTGCTGGCCGAGGCGTCGAACCTGATGGCCGGCGCGGGCGAACACCAGCGGCAACGCGCCTGGGAACTGGTCCGGGACCTGGAGCGCGACCCTGACGTCACGGTCATCCCCCAGTCCGCCACCCAGTTCGGGGCCGCGTTGGAGCGCTACGTGTCGCGGGACGACCAGACATGGAGCCTCACGGACTGCGCCAGCTTCCTCGTGATGGAGGAGCGGGCCATCACCGAGGCGCTTGCGCACGACCGGGACTTCGAGCAGGCCGGCTTCATCGCCCTGATGCGCGAAGACCGGACATGAGCCGCGAGCCAGCCGCCAGTCACCCCTAATCCCCCCGCCCCCGCAGCAGCTCGTAGGCGAGCGCCCCCAGCACCGCCCCCGCGATCGGCCCCACCCAGAACACCCAGTGCGCCGCCCACTCGCCGGACGCGATCGCCGGGCCGAGCGAGCGCGCCGGGTTCATCGAGGCGTTCGCCACCGGACCCCAGCCGATCGCGGCGAGCCCCACGTAGCCGCCCACGGCCACGCCCGCGAACGCGCCCTCCGCGCGCTCGTCCGTCGCCACCCCGAAGATCACGAGCGCGAGGAAGAACGTCAGGATGATCTCGGAAAGCAGCGCCGCGTCCGTCCCCCCGAGGCGGGGCGCGCTCGCCCCCGCGTCGCCCGCGTCCCCGACGATGGCGACGATGGCGAATCCGGCGAGGATGCAGCCCGCGACCTGCGCGGCCACGTAGGCGGCCGTCCGCGCGTTCCCGATGCGCCCCGTCGCGCGGAAGGCGAGCGTCACGGCGGGGTTGATGTGCGCGCCGGAGACGTGCCCCAGCGCGAAGATCATCGCCATCACCACCAGCCCGAAGGCGAGCCCCACGCCCACCCCCGTGACCGCCCCGCCGCTGGCCGCGTCCACCGCCAGCGCGCCCGGCCCCACGAACACCAGCGCGAACGTGCCCAGCGCCTCCGCGAGACAGGTGGCCGCCGCCGTCCGGCGGTCGGACAGCCACTCGCCGTCGCCGCCCCTCGCGAACTGCCACAACCGCTGCTGCGTCACGGACGCCCTCCCTCCGGCGCGGCGGCGGAGTATACGGGCGGGGTGTGATCGTGCGGCGGAAGCGTCAGCGGACGGACTCGTGGAACTCGGTGGCGATGTGGCCCTCCGCCGCGAGGCGCTCGTACTCCTCGCCGGAGACGCCCAGCAGCTCGCGGTACACGTAGTCGTTGTCCTGCCCCAGCGCGACCGGCGGACGGCGGATGCCGCCCTCCGAGGCGGGCAGCCCGTACATCGGCCCGGGGTAGGCGTAGACGCCGATGTCGTCCTCCAGTTCGCAGGGCTCGTAGAGGCCGCGGGCGCGCACGTGCGGGTCGGCGAGCACGCGCCAGGAGTGCAGCACCGGCGCCGCGGGCACGCCCGCCTCCTGCAGCCGGTGGAAGAGCGCCTCGTCCTCGAACCCGCGCGTCCACTCCGCCAGCTTCCCGTCGAGCAGGTCCTGGCTCGCGGCGCGGCCCGCGCCCGTCGCCAGTTCGGGCGCCGCCGCCCACGCGGGCTCCCCCATGACCGCGCGCAGCGCCGCCCATTCCTCGTCCGTGGCGACGGTGATGGCGATCCAGTGGTCGCCGCCGTCGCCGCCGTCCCCGCCGGGCAGGCAGGGATAGACGCCGCAGGGCGCGACGCCGTCGGCGGCGTAGATGGAGCGGTTCCCGATGGCGCGCTGCACGCTCCCCGTGAGCGCGTGGTCGAGGTAGGCCTGCGAGAACATCGCCGCCGCGTTCTCCGCCTGCGCCAGCTCGATGAACTGCCCCTCGCCCGTGTTGTTCCGGTGCCAGAGCGCCATCAGCACGGAGAGCGCGATCTGCGTGCCGCTCACGTAGTCCGCCGCGAACACCCCGATGATCGGGTCCGCGCCCTCGTAGCCGCGCAGCGTCTGGTGCCCCATCACGCTTTCGAGGTGAATCCCCAGCGTGCGCGCGTCCGCGTACTCGCCCGTGAGCCCGTAGCCGGAGGCGCGCACGAAGATGATGTCCTCGCGCTGCTCCCGCAGCCACTCGTACGTGACGCCCAGCTTCTCCATCGTGCCCACCGTGCTGTTCTCGAGGACGGCGTCGCACTGCGCGGCCACGCGCCCGAGGATCTCGCGCCCCTCGGGGCGGCGCAGGTCCACGGTGAAGCTGCGCTTGTTGCGGAACATCCCCACGAAGAGGGAGCAGTAGTTCCACGAGCGGCGGCCCGGGTCGTTGTTGGGGAAGCAGATCGTGCTGGGGTAGTTCTTCACCTCATCCGGCGTGGGGTGCGCCCGCGACCCGCGCGTGAGCGGCTGCCACACGTACTGGTTCTCCGCCTTCAGCACCTCCGCCCCGAGGTCCGCGAGGATGACCGTCGAGAACGACCCCGCCCACACGCCCGTGAGGTCGAGGATGCGCACGCCTTCCAGGGGCAGGGGAACGCTCACGCCGCGCACCGTACGCGACCGAGCCCGCCTCCGCGAGCCCCGCCGCTCAGCGCAGCGCCTCCGCCAGCTCCGTGAACGTCGGCACGGTCAGGTCGGGCCGCAGCGGCGAGTCCTCGTAGGGCGCGTCCCGACGGTTCACGAAGGCCGCGCGGTAGCCGCAGGCGCGCGCCCCCAGCACGTCGAAGGAGTTGGCCGACACCATCAGGCACTCGCCCGGCTCCAGCCCCAGCGTCGCGGCGGCGTGGCGGTAGACCGCCGGATGCGGCTTGAACGCGCCCGCCTCGTCCACCGAGATGACGGCGTCGAACGCCCAGCCGATGCGGTTCGCCACGAGGTGCTCCAGGAAGGGCGCGTTCCCGTTCGAGAGCGCGACGAGGTCGTAGCGCGCCGTCAGCCGCTCCAGCGCGGGCAGGACCTCCGGGTACGGCGACAGCTCCCGCCAGAAGCCCATGATCTCCGCCTCCGCGGCCTCCCCGGGGTCGAGCCGGTTCAGCCGCAGGGTGTGGCGCAGGGCGCGCTCGCACGTTTCGAGGTAGCCGCTGTGGCCGAGCATCAGGATCGTGTCCTGGTACTGCTCGATGCGCTGCCGCGCCCGCCACTGCCCCCAGAACGCCCCCGCGTCCACGTCCAGCCCGCGTTCCCCGAAGAAGCGCGCCAGCGGCGGCGTGAGGCTCCCGTCCAGGTCGAGCACCGTCCCGAACAGGTCGAACGTCAGCGCGCGCACGCCGTCCAAGCCGCTCATGGCCGCGAGCATAGCCGCCCCCTACAGCGAGGGGCCAACGGCCAACAGCCGCCGCGAGTCAGCGCGTCCAGGCCTCCGTTGTAAGATGGACGCGAACGGGAGCGATCAGCGATGACGACGACCGAGACCACGACGGGCCTGATGACGGCGGATGAACTCCTGCGCCTCGGCGACGACGTGCACGGCGAACTCATCCGGGGAGTGTTCTGCGAGATGTCGCCACCAGGAACGGAACACGGTGAGATCGTGATGCGGCTGGGCCGCTGGCTGGGCAACTTCATCGAGCCGCGCCAGCTGGGACGGCTCGGTGGCGACACCGGCATCTGGCTGGAACGCGACCCGGATACGGTGCGCGCGCCGGACATCGTGTTCCGGTTGGCGGAACGCTTGCCGCCGGGCCCGCGGATCACGGGCTACTCGGAAGTCATGCCGGACCTCGCCGTCGAGGTGCGCTCGCCGAACGACACCCGCCCGGATGTCCGCGCGAAGGCGGAGATGTGGCTCTCGCACGGCGTGCGCCTCGTCTGGGTCGTCCACCCCGACACACGCACCATCGACGTGTACCGCCCCGATGCCGAGATGCTCACGCTTGGCGCAGCCGCCACGCTCGACGGAGGCGACGTGCTCCCCGGCTTCACCTGCGCGGTCTCGACGGTGTTCGGGGCCTAGGGGCGCTTCCCCCCACGAGCCAGGAGCCAACAGCCGCCGCGCCCCGGACCCGCGCGCCGGTTCGACAACAGCGCCGAAAGTGTCCACGATTGCCCCTGACCCGCGGCCCCGTGGCTGGCGGGGGGAGCAGCAGCATGAAGTTCGGCGTCTTCTTCGAGATTTCGGTGCCGCGCCCGTGGGGCCCGGAGACCGAGTACACCGTCTACCAGAACTGCCTGGAGCAAGCGCGCCTCGCCGACGAGCTGGGATTCGACCAGGCGTGGGCGGTCGAGCACCACTTCCTCGAGGAGTACTCGCACTGCTCCGCGCCGGAGATCTTCCTCACCGCCATCGCCATGCAGACGAAGCGCCTCCGCGTGGGCCACGGCATCGTCACCTGCGTGCCCGAACTGAACAGCCCCATCCGCGCCGCCGAGCGCGGGGCCGTCCTCGACCTCGTCTCCGGCGGACGGCTGGAGTTCGGCACGGGCCGCTCCGCCACCTGGACCGAACTCGGCGGCTTCGGCGCCAACCCCGACGAGACGAAGAAGACATGGGACGAGTACGTGCGCGTCATCCCCAGGATGTGGACGCAGGAGCGCTTCAGTTGGCAGGGCCGCGCCTTCTCCATGCCCGAGCGCACCGTCCTCCCCAAGCCCTACCAGAAGCCGCACCCGCCCATGTGGGTGGCGGTCACGAGCGTGGGCACCGAGATCGACGCCGCCGAGCGCGGCCTCGGCAGCCTCGGCCTCTCCTTCGGCGGCGTCGGCGAGCAGGCCCGCAAGATCGCCGGCTACCGCAAGCGCATCCAGTCCTGCGACCCCGTCGGCGAGTTCGTCAACGAGCAGGTCAACACCGTCAGCTTCCTCTACTGCCACGAGGACGACGAGCAGGGCGTCACCACCGGCCAGCGCATGGCCGGAACCTTCAACTACCTCTCCGAGCAGACGCTGGCGACGCGCCAGGCGTTCCCCACCCCCTCCTACCTCTCGCCCGGACTGCTCTACCAGCTGCGGCAGGAATCGACGAGCGCGCCCGAGGGCAAGGTGCCCGAGGGCCTCACCATCGGCGACCCCCACCGCGTGGCCCAGGCCGTGCGCCGCTGGGAGGAGGCGGGCGTCGACCGCATCAACTTCCTCCTCAACGTCCACGAAATGGTCCCGCAGGAGGACGTGCTCGCCTCCATGCGCCTCTTCGCCAGGGAAGTGATGCCGCAGTTCCAGCGCGCCGAAGAAGCGAAGCCGGCGCCGGAGCCCGAGCCCGCCGCGGCGACGGCGGCGGGCGGCGCCTGATGCCGCTCACCGGAACGCGCGACCTCACCGCCGCCGCCGCGGACGCCCCGCTGCTCACGAGCCTCGACACCGAGCCGTGGGAACTGAAGGGCGCGCAGCACCTCCAGCTCCACTACGAACTCGGCGGCGACCGCGAGGCGCTCCTGCCGCCCGCCCTCCACCCCAGCATCCCCCCGACGCTGCTGGTCAACGTCACCCATGTCCCCGACAGCGAGGTGGGCGCGTTCACGCTCGCGACCGTGCGCGTCGGCTGCCGCGCGGGGGCGCGACCGCGCGGCCTGCTCGTGCGCGGCTACTGCGACTCGGCGGCAGCCACCGCCGTCCTGCGCGAGCGCTGGGGCCTCCCCCTCGCCCTCGCCGACGTCCGCCTCGACCCCAGCTACGCCCGCGCCGTCACGAGCGTGACGCTCGACGGCGCGCCCATCCTCGCGGGCGAACTCGTCGACCCGCAGCCGATCACCGGCGCGGACGTGCAGTACATGGCCACGCTCGCCCTCGCCCGCGTCGCGCGGGACGGCGAGGAGACGCTGCTCCTCCAGGTCGACCCCGACTACACCTTCGAGCGCGCCCAGCGGGGCCGCCCCCGCCTCACCGCCTTCGACGCGCACGCCTGGAACCTGCCCGGCGCGACCGCCGCCCACCCCATCTCCGCCTCCCTCACGACCGTCGACGTCACCTTCCCCCGCCTGCGCTACCTCATCCACCCCGGCCGCGACCCCCTCCGCGCCGTCGAGCGCCTCCCCCAGCCCGCCTGAGCGCCGCCGCGCTATACTGACCCGCAGACGAGGCCAGCCATGCCCACGAACCAGAAGCTCACCCGCCAGCAACTCGACGAACTCGCGCTGGGCGACGCCGACGGTCGCGTGCGCATTGAGGACTTCCCCATCGAAGTCGGCCCCGACGGCGTCGAGCGCCTCTTCGGCATGACCCTCGAAGAGCACCGGGCGCTCATGGAGAAACCCACGCCGGAAGACATCGAGTGGGCCAAGCGGGCCGTCGCCAGGCACAACACTCGCCACAGTGACTGAAGCCAACGTCACCCTCACGCCAGCGGCGCAAGCCCAGGCCCGCGAACTCCAGCGGCAGGTTCCGACCTTTTCCGAAGCCCTCCTTTCGATCCGATGGCTTCTCGCGCAGGACCCGCTCCGTGGCGAGGAATTCGATCAGCAGGGCCATCGCATCCTGAGGCAAGGGCGCGCGCCCGGCCGTCCCGGCATCCGTGTGACCTACCGCTACCGCCCCGGCGAGGTCGTCATCGTCGAGGTTGAACTGATGCCCTGACGCCTGCCACAGGCTTCCAGCCACGCTGGACCCTACACGTCCGGGCTGGCCAGCCTCGCCCCCACCGCAAGCACCTCGGGTGGCGGCACGAGCTTCTTGTGGGTTGTGTCGGGAATGAGCGCGAAGATTTCCAGCGTCACGGCGCCGAGCAGGAACACGCCCTCGTCGCCGAAGACGACAGGCGAGGTGAACTCGTCGCCCTCGATTCGGAACCGGACCTCGCCCACGCTCCAGGTCCTGCTGCTCCCGTCCGCCAGCCGGAAACTCTGCTCCCGCATCGTCGGCACGCCAAGCGCTTCGAGCAGCGACCTCGGGAGAAAGGTGTAGTACGCGCCCGTATCCACGAGCAACTCAACCGGCGCGAACTCCCCGCCCTCCGGGTTCGCTACCTCGACGGCGACGCTGAACAGGTCCATGCGCCATTGTCGCAGATGCGACAAGCCCTAGCGCCCGAACAGCTTGCTCCCAAGCCAGCGGATCGGGTCGAAGTAGCGGTCCGCGACGCGCTCCTTCAGCGGGATGATGGCGTTGTCCGTGATGTGAATCTCCTCCGGACACACCTCGGTGCAGCACTTCGTGATGTTGCAGTAGCCCACGCCCGCGTCCTTGCGCGCCAGCTCCAGCCGGTCCTCCGTGTCGAGCGGGTGCATCTCCAGCTCGGCCAGGCGCACGAAGAAGCGCGGCCCCGCGAACTCCGGCTTGTTCTCGGGGTGATCGCGGATCACGTGGCAGACGTTCTGGCAGAGGAAGCACTCGATGCACTTGCGGAACTCCTGCCCGCGCTCGATGTCCTCCTGCATCATCCGGTACGTGCCGTCCGCCTCCGGCGCGCGCGGCTTGAAGGCCGGGATCGTCTTCGCCGCCTCATAGTTGAAGGACACGTCCGTCACCAGGTCGCGGATCAGCGGCCACGTCTTCATCGGCGCGACCGTGATTTGCTCGCCCGGCTCGAACAAGTTCATGCGCGTCATGCACATCAGCCGCGGCTCGCCGTTGACCTCGGCGCTGCAGGAGCCGCACTTGCCCGCCTTGCAGTTCCAGCGCACCGCCAGGTCCGGCGCCTGCGTCGCCTGGATGCGGTGGATCACGTCGAGGACCACCTGGCCCTCCTCCACCTCGACCTCGTAGTCCCGCCACTCGCCGCTCTCGGCGTCCCCACGGAACACGCGCATCTTCGCCGTCTCGCTCATGGTTACTCCTCGAACAACTCCTGAAGCTCGGCGGGCATCTCCGGCAGGGGCGAGGTCCCGACCTCCATCTCCCCGTCCGCGCCCTGGCGGATCACGACGTTCTGGTTCCCCCACTCCGCGTCGTTCGGGCCGGGGTAGTCGTCGCGCGTGTGGCCGCCGCGGCTCTCCTGGCGCACGTTCGCGGCGCGCGCCGTCGCCTCCGAGACGGTCAGGAGCGCGTCCAAGTCGATCGCCAGGTGCCAGCCCGGGTTGTACTGCTGGTGCCCGTACACGCCCACGTTGGCGGCCCGCGCCTTGAGCGCGTCGATGCGCTCGCGCGCCTCCAGCAGCTCGGACTCCGTGCGGATGATGCCGACGAGCGTGTGCATCGTCTCCTGCAGGTCGCGCTGGATGTCGTACGGACCCTCGGCGCCGTCGCGCTCGAAGGGCGCCCGCATCTCCGCGACGATCTCCGCCACCTGCGCGTCGTCCGCCTCCGGCGCGGAGGCCTGCGCGGCGGCGTCCTCGGCGGCCCCGAGCCCCGCCCGCCGCCCGAAGACGACGAGGTCGGAGAGGGAGTTGCCGCCGAGGCGGTTCGCCCCGTGCATCCCGCCCGCGCACTCGCCCGCGGCGTAGAGCCCCGGCACCGTCGTCGCCGCCGTGTCGGCGTCCACGCGGATGCCGCCCATGATGTAGTGCATCGTCGGCCCCACCTCCATCGCCTGGGCCGTGATGTCCACGTCCGCGAGCTGCTTGAACTGGTGGTACATGCTCGGCAGCCGCCGCCGGATGTACTCCGTCGAGCGCCGCGTGGCGATGTCGAGGAAGACGCCCCCGTGGGGGCTGCCCCGCCCCGCCTTCACCTCCGAGTTGATCGCGCGCGCCACCTCGTCGCGGGGAAGCAGGTCCGGCGTCCGGCGGTTGTTCTCCTTGTCCTCGTACCAGGCGTCCGCCTCCTCGATCGTGTCCGCCGTCTCGGCGGCGAAGAAGCTGGGGATGTAGTCGAACATGAAGCGCTCGCCGTCGCTGTTGCGCAGCGTGCCCCCGTCCCCGCGCACGCCCTCGGTCACGAGGATGCCGCGCACGCTCGGCGGCCACACCATCCCCGTCGGGTGGAACTGCACGCACTCCATGTCGATCAGCTCCGCCCCCGCCCAGTAGGCGAGCGCGTGCCCGTCGCCCGTGTACTCCCACGAGTTCGACGTCACCGCGAACGCCTTGCCCACGCCGCCCGTGGCCAGCACCGTCGATTTCGCGTTGAACACCAGCAGGTTGCCGCTCTCCCGCCAGTAGGCGACCGCCCCGCTGACGCGATCGCCGTCCTTCAGCAGGCGCGAGACCGTGCACTCCATGAACACGTCGATGCCCTTGTGCACCGTGTGCTGCTGGAGCGTGCGGATGAGTTCGAGGCCGGTGCGGTCGCCCACGTGCGCGAGCCGCGCGTAGCGGTGCCCGCCGAAGTCGCGCTGCAGGATGCGCCCGTCGCCCGTGCGGTCGAAGAGCGCGCCCCACTCCTCCAGCTCGCGCACGCGGTCCGGCGCTTCCTGCGCGTGGAGCTGGGCCATGCGCCAGTTGTTCAGCATCTTCCCGCCGCGCATCGTGTCGCGGAAGTGCACCTGCCAGTTGTCCTGGGGCCAGACGTTGCCGAGCGCCGCCGCGATGCCGCCCTCCGCCATCACCGTGTGCGCCTTCCCCAGCAGCGACTTGCAGATGAGCGCCGTGCGCGCGCCCTGCGCGGAGGCCTCGATGGCCGCCCGCAAGCCCGCCCCGCCGGCCCCGATGACGATGACGTCGTAGTCGTGGCGTTCGTACTCAACCATCGGCTAGAAGTGGCTCCACGTGTTGGGGTCGGTCATGTGCCCGTTCGCCACCAGCCGGATGTACACATCCACCAGCACGATCACGAGCAGGCTCGACCAGGCCCAGAAGCGGTGATTCTCGTTCCAGATGCTCACGTAGTCCCAGACGCGCTTGCGCGCGCGCGTGAACGCGGAGCAACTGAAGCAGTTCAGCCCGCCGCCCACGAAGTGCCGCAGCGAGTGGCAGGAGAACGTGTACATCATCAGCAGGAAGGCGTTGGCGATGAGCAGCGCCGAGCCCACCCCGAAGCCCCACCCCTCGCCCGGCACGTAGAGGCTGCGGATCGCCCCGATCCAGAGCAGCGGCACGAACACCAGCGCCACGTACATCACGTAGCGGTGCGCGTTCTGCATGATCAGGGGAAAGCTCGACTCGCCCTTGTACGTCGGCCCCACGTCGCCCACCGCGCAGGCGGGCGGGCTGAGGAAGTAGGAGCGGTAGTAGGCGCGCCGGTAGTAGTAGCAGGTCGCGCGGAAGGGCACCGGCCCGATGAGCACGATGAAGCCCGGCGAGAGGTACCAGGCCCCCTCCCAGTCGGCGTTGATCATGCTCAGCCACGTGGGCTCGAACACCGGCGTGAGCAGGTGCGTGCCCTCCACCTCGTAATGCCCCATGGGCCCGAAGTCCATGATGATCGAAACGGTGAGCCAGCCGAAGAAGAGCGAGAGACTGGCGAACACGAGCGCCGGTTCCACCCACCACCGATCCTGCCGGAGCGTGGTCAGAAACCCGCGTCGGAGGGGCGCGGCGACAGCCAAAGCCATGGTTACCCTCGGAAGCGTTGGCCCGCGCGAAACGGGCCTCCGGCATCCTACCGCCGCCCCCCATAGCGGGCAATTCCGGCGGGCCGGGGTGGACTGGTCGTCTTACGGTACGGGGTCCAGTTCGTCGATCGTCACGGCTCCGCCGCTGGCTGCGTCGAAGGTAACGCGGCTGCCCCAGAGCATGGCCATCCCGAGCAGCGGAGCGCCGTCCGCTTCCAGCACCAGGACGTCGCTGGCGCGCCCATGCCACGAGACGGAACCAAGGTAGACGTCGAAGTCGAAGGTCGCCCCGTTCGCAAGCTCGAAGGTGCGCTGGCCGGCGGGCCTGAGCCCGAGCCGCCGGATGTCGTCCGCGGGCAACGTGAGGTCGCCCGTGAAGCCGGTGTCCAGTACCGCCTCCACGGGCTGGAGGCGACCCTCGCCGTCGAAGGCCTCAATGGTGACGAGCGCGCGCTGGTCCGCGCCGACGGTCCCCCTAATCATCCGGCGCGGGCGCCCGGAAACCGCCGGTGTGGCTGTAGGCCGCGCGGTGGCCGACGCGCACGCCGTAGGTGACGGCGGAGGGCCTGCGTTCGAGCAGCCGGCGCGTGGCCGCGGCGTCCCGCTCGTCAATCTCGTAATCGCCGCTCTCGACGTCGATGACGACGAAGCAGCCCTTGCGGATGGGCGCGTTCAGGAGGGGCTCGATGCGCTCACGCCAGATGGCCTCGCCCCGGGCCGCGACATCGCTGGGCGCACGGTCAAGGGCCGTCATCACGTTCTCCTCGCGGCCACGCACATCGTGCACAGCCGTGTGGCTCACAGACAGGATAAACCGCGCACAGGCCGCTGGCGACGCTGCCGAACGCGGGTAGACTGAGCCCATGACCCACACCGCCGAGCCCGCCGCCGCCCTCAACCCCTATCAGCCCGACGTCATCGAGTGCCCCTACCCCATGTACGAGCGCATGCGCGAGCGCGGCGTCTACCACCTCGAATCCGAGGACGTCTGGATCGTCACCCGCTGGGAAGACGTGCAGTTCGTCCTCAAGCGCTCCGACCTCTTCTCCAACCTCGTGGGCATGGACCCGCACGCCATCCCGCCCGAACAGGCGCAGCTCATGCGCGAGACCGGCGCCCTCCCCGGCAGCGACCCGCCCGAGCACACCCACTACCGCCGCCTCGCCGGCCCCTGGCTCTCCAAGCGCGGCATCGAATCGTTCGAGCCCAACGTCTACCGCGTCATCGACAGCCTCATCGACCGCTTCATCGACGACGGCGAGGTCGAACTCGCGAGCCAGTTCTCGACGCCCCTCACCGTCCTCGTGTTCGTCGAACTCATGGGCATCGCCGACGAGGACATCCCCCAGGTCACGAATTGGGTGGATGACACCATCGAGATCATGGGCGCGTCCTTCGGGCTGGTCGAACCCGATCGCGTCGGCGAACTGCTGGCGAGCGGCGAACGGTTCCGCCAGTACCTGCTCGACCTCGCCGAAGAGCGCCGCCGCAACCCCCGCGGCGACATGCTCACGCACCTCGTGACCGCGCCCATGCGGGACTTCGGCGGGCGCACGCTCCACGAGCAGGAGCTCCAGGGCATGCTCGTCACCCTCCTCATGGGCGGCACCGAGACGACCCTGAACATGGTCGACAGCGGCATGTGGCTCCTGCTGGAGCACCCCGACCTGCTCGCCCAGCTGCGCGCCGACCACTCCCTCATCCCCAACTTCGTCGAGGAAGCCCTGCGCATCGAGTCCCCCGTCCAACAGCTCCAGCGCCGCGCCATCGCCGACGCCGAGGTCGGCGGCGTGCGCATCCCCGCGGGCGCGCGCCTCTCCGTCTTCTACGCCGCCGCCAACCGCGACCCCGCCCACTGGGACGCCCCCGACGCCTTCGACATCCACCGCGAGGAAGCGAAGCGCCACGTCGGTTTCGGCGCAGGCGTGCACTACTGCATCGGCGCCCCCCTCGCGCGCATGGAGGGCCGCATCGCCTTCGAGCGCCTCCTCACGCGCCTCGCCAACATCCGCTACACCCCCAACCGCAACGACTTCCGCCACGGCCCCAACCACGTCATCCGCGGCTTCCGCCACCTCTGGCTCCAGTTCGACAAGGCCTAGCGCGGACATCCCGTCGCCGCCGTTCTGCGCTCTGCGATGGAGCCTTGAGCATGACGCCTCGGCCAGCCTTCAGCGCGACCGCCAATCTCCACCCGCTGGCCAGTCCTGATCGAAACGCTCGCCACGGGCTGCTGCGAATGTCGGCGGCAGCAGAAAGCGGCTGAGCGTCTCAGTGACAGACTCAAGGCTCACAGCCGGAGACATCTCGACGCGAGAAGGCCAGCCACTGCGCTTGCTTCTCAGCATCGGCGGCGAACGCCGGGCGCAGTGCGAGCGGCGGTTCGAGCGCTAGCGCACTGCCCCGGCGGTGGAAGGTGGCGGCCAAGGCCGCCGCCAGCGAGTCCCCGCCGAAAGGAAAGGTCGTAGCCAGTACCCAGAGGTCGTGGAAGTCCTTCATCCGCGTGTTCGCCAGACCCAGACGGACCACCGCCTCGAACTTCTCGGCCACGACTGTTTCGCGCGGATACGTCCTCAGGCGCGGAGCGGGGAATTCAAGGAGCGTGGGAAACTCGGCCTCGACTACGCCGGGAGTCACAACATCTCCGAAGCCGACGTCCACCTGGAGCGTGATTCGCGCTCCGGCAAGGTCCGCGGCCAGCCGCACCCGCACGCCGCCATACCCCTGGCCCTCACGGATGCGCTCCGCCTGCACCGACGCTTCGCTGAAACGGATGCCGTCCGGCTCCACATCGACCGCGCACACCTCCCGGAAGACCGCCTGCATTCGCTCCACTGCCGGCTCGCCGAAGCCGAGCAAGTCCACGTCCCGGGTTGCGCGATGAACGGTGTCACGCCACAACTCGAACAAGGCCGCCCCCTTGAGCACGAACTGGTCGCGGTAGGCGGACTCCGCCAGACGGAAGAGCAGGCGCTCGTTCGCGTAGCGAGTCAGCAGGTAGTTGAAGTCCTCGCTGCGTTCGCGGGCGCGGTTGAGGAGACGCCGCCGGACCGAGGCGGCGAGATTCCGCGGATGAGCGGGGCTCATGCGAGCGCTTCCAGGTAGGGCCGCATCACGCGCGCGACGCGGCACGTGCGCGCGTACTCGAAGAGTTCGCCGGGGGCGCAGAGGCGCTGTTCGAGGCAGTCGCGCAGCGCCTCGACGGCGATGTCGATGCCAATCCTGTTCCTGAACTTGAAGCAGTCGGCCACGGTCTTCGCGGGGCCGTAAACACGGACGGGAACGCCCTCAATGACATGCGTTTCGACGCCCTCGGCGCGCGCCTCGCCCGAGACACGCACGATCTGCAGGCGAACGCCCTCCGCTCTCGGCGCGCGATCCTTTGGTCCAATGGCCAGCCAAACGTCTGGCGGCGTCTGCGTCGTGAGTCCATGGAAGCGCAGCCCGGAGAGCAGGCAGATCACCCCTCGCGGCGTCCGTTTCGAGACTTCCGCGAGCGAGCGATGCTCACTCGGTACGGCGTCAGGCATTGCGTAGAGTCCACGGCCCAGCTTCTCCAGGAGGCCTCTGCGCGCAAGTTGCGCGAGGGAGCCTCCCGGAACGCCCGCGGACTTAAGGTCGCGTGGGCGGACCAGCCCGGCTTCACGCACGAGGTCGAGAATCTCTTCCGTTCCGGCGGCGCTCATGACTCCATGCTCTCTGATACGTCGGAAGATGTCAATAAGTACCAACGTTTTAACTACCGACTGCAGTCACGGAACGCTACACCACCCCCACCGCGTCCACCACCGCCCCCCGCAGCGCGAACGGCCCCGCGTGCTCGATGCGCGCCTCCGCCAGCGTCCCCGTGCGCGCGGGTGCGTCCAGGTGGACCAGCTTGCCCGTGCGCGTGCGCCCGTACGGCTGCCCCCGCTTGTTGACGCCCTCGACGAGGATCGTCTGCGTCGTGCCCAGCAGCGCCGCGTTGAGCTCGCGCGAGATGCGCTCCTCGGCCGCCTGCACGCGCTGGAGCCGCTCGGACTTGACCTCCCCGGGCACGTCGTCGGGCGCCTTGCGGAAGGCGATCGTGCCGGGGCGCGGCGAATAGGCCGCCGTGTGAACCTTGTCGAAGCGCAAAGCCTCCAGCAACTCCAGCGTCTCCGCGAAGTCCGCCTCCGTCTCCCCCGGGTAGCCGACGATCACGTCCGTCGTGATGCCCGCGTCCGGCATGAGCGCGCGCACCTCGGCCACCTTCGCCACGTACTCGGCCTTCGTGTAGCCCCGCCGCATCGACTCCAGCACGGCGTCGCTCCCCGCCTGCACGGGCAGCGAGAAGCACTCCATCACCTTCGGCAGTTCCGCCACCGCCTCCAGGATGCGCGCCGTCATGTCCTTCGGGTAGGAGGTCAGGAAGCGGATGCGCGCCAGCCGCTCGATGGCCGAAAGCTCCCGCATCAGGTCGCCGAGGTCCGGCGTCCCGTCGAGGTCGTGGCCGTACGCCTCGACCGTCTGGCCCAGCAGCGTCACCTCGCGCACGTCGTTGGCCGCCAGGTACGCGACCTCGCGCGCGATCTCGTCGATCGGGCGGCTGCGCTCGCGCCCCCGCCGGTAGGGCACGATGCAGTAGGTGCAGAACTTGTCGCACCCGTGCACGACGGGCACGTAGGCCGTCGGCCCCTCGGGCACCGCGAAGGTGGACGGCCAGAACTCGCCGCCGAGGTCCTCCGCGGGCTCCTCCACCAGCGCCATGATCGGCTCGAACTGCTGCGGGCGCGCGAACACGTCCACGAAGGGGAAGCGCCGTTCGAGGTCGCTCGTGCGCTGGCCGACCATGCAGCCCATGACCGCGACCTTGAGCTCGGGCCGCTCCTCCTTCACGAGGCGCACGCGCCCAAGCTGCGAGTACGCGCGGTCCTCCGCGTGCTGGCGCACGCTGCACGTGTTGATCACGACCACGTCGGCGCGCTCCGCCTCCGGCGCGGCCTCCATGCCGAGCCGCGTGAACCCCGCGGCCAGCTTCTCGCTGTCCGCCACGTTCATCTGGCAGCCGACCGTCCAGAGGAAGTAGCGCTCCGTCATGCCGTCCCCGGATCGCGAGTGATGGTGGCGGAGGGGGAGGGATTCGAACCCTCGACCGACGTTTCCGCCGGTAAGCGCTTAGCAGGCGCCCGCACTAGGCCACTATGCGACCCCTCCGCGATCATTGTAGGCACGGGACCGGCTTGCGCCATATCCCCGCCACCCCCGCCCGTCCCGCCTTACCCGGCAGGTCCTACACTGGCGGAATGGCGCCGGCGGTCGTCGTGGTCATCTTCACCGTGCTCGAAGGGCGCCTCTCCGTGCTCCTCATCGAGCGCGCGGCGGAGCCCTGCCAAGGCGAATGGGCGCTCCCCGGCGGCCTCCTCCAGCCCAACGAGACGCTCGACGGCGCCGCCAGCCGCAAGCTCCAGGACGAAACCGGCCTCACCGACGTCTTCCTCGAACAGCTCTACAGCTTCGACGCCGCGGACGAGGGCGACGCGGGCATCGTCGTCGCCTACTTCGCCCTGCTGCCCGCGGCCCAGGCGCGTCTCCGGCGCGAACTGGAGTGGCGCCCCGCCTGGCGCGCCCTGCGCGATCTCGGCGCGCTCGCCTTCGCCAACGAGCGCATCCTCGAATACGCCCGCGAGCGCCTCCGCAACAAGCTCGCCTACACCAACGTCGCCTCCAGCTTCCTCCCCCGCCGCTTCACCCTGCGCGAGCTGCAGGACGTCTACGAGGCGATCCTCGAGGAGCCGGTGGACAAGCGGAACTTCCGCCGCCGCATGGTCGGCCTCGGCATCGTCCGCCCCACCAGCGAGACCCGCAAGGAAGGCGCCCACCGCCCCGCCCGCCTCTACGAATTCGCGTGAGGCCCGGCCCCGGGATCTGCGCTACGCTGTCTCCATGGAAGTCAACGCCCGCGTCGGCCCGGAAAGCCGCGTCCAGTTGCCCCCTGACGTGATCGAAGCGCTCGACCTTGCCGAGGGAGACACGGTGTTGTTCCGCATCGACGGGGAGCGAGTGACCCTCTCGCGCATCCCCAACCTCCTCGAACTCGCTGGCTCATTCGAGATCCCTGAGGACAAGCGTGGCGTTCCCTGGGACGAGATCAGGCGCGAGACATGGCGGAGAGTCGCGCACAAGCGCGTGACGGGACGCTACCCCGACGACGTCGACGACATCGACGACGCTGACGACGCCCACTCCTCCGCGAGGATGGCGTAGAGCACGTCATCGACGCGCTCGCCGCGGATGAGGCGGTGGCTGCGCAGCACGCCCTCGCGCTTCATCCCCAGCTTCTCCATCACCCGCCACGACCCCTTGTTGCGAACGTCCGCCGTCGCCTGGATGCGCGCCAGCCCCCACTCCCCGAAGCCGTGGGCGACGACCGCTCCGGCCGCTTCCGTCATCAGCCCCCGGCCCCAGAGCGGACGCGCGATGCTGTAGCCCATCTCGGCGGACCCGGGATCGTGGACGGTGAGGTTGATGCCGCCGCTGACCTTCCCCTCGTGGACGATCGCCCACTGCCGCTGAACCTCGAGGTCGGCGATGACCGCGTTCGCGATGAACTCCTCGGCGCTGCGGCTGACATACGGGTCGGGCACGGCCAGGTAGCGCGCCCACTCCGCGTCGGTCGCGTAGTCCATCACGTCGGCGACGTCGCCGAAGCGCCAGGGGCGCAGGTGCAGGCGGTCGGTGCGAAGCTCGGGGTGCTCGTCCATCGAACGAGTATTCGCGACACGATGGCTTCGGGCAAAGCGTCCCGCCCGCCTGCTGTATCCTTGGGGAAGAGGCCCACGAGCCATGCACCCCTACGTCGCCCAGTTCACCATGACCTTCATCACGATCCTCACGTGGGCGATCGTGGCGCGCGCGCTCATCGGCTTCCTGCCCATCGACCAGTCCAGCACCATCTACCAGGTGCTGTTCCGCATCACGGAGCCGGTCATCGACCCCATCCGGCGGGTGCTGCCCAGCACGGGCATGATCGACCTGAGCCCGCTCGCGGCCATCCTCCTGCTGATCGTGCTCCAGCAGATGGTCATCCAGCTGGCCGAGATCGGCTGAGACGGGACGGGACGGGACGGGGGCGGACCTACGCGGCGGCGGCTTCCTTCGCGCGCTCCGCCAGCCGGGCGAACGCGTCCGGGCGCGTGACGGCGAGGTGCGCGAGCATCTTCCGGTCGAGCTCGACGCCCGCCTTCTTCAGCCCGCTCATGAAGCGCGAGTAGCTCAGCCCCTCGCGCCGCGCGGCGGCGTTGATGCGGATGATCCAGAGGCGCCGGAAGTCGCCCTTGCGCTGGCGGCGGTCCTCGTAGCTGTAGCGGAGCGCGTGCATCACGCTCTCGTTGGCGCGACGGAAGATGCGGTGGCGCTGGCCGTGGTGGCCCTTCGCCAGCGACAGGATCTTCTTGTGGCGGCGGTGCGAGGTGACGCCCCGCTTCACTCGGCTCATCGGTGGGCTCCTTCGCGAACCCCGGCGCGGAGGCCGGGCGCGGCGTTACTTCTGGATCATCTCCCCGATCGTCCGCGACTGCGACGCGGACACGGGAACGGTGCGGCCGAACTTCACGCGGACGGGCTTGCGCTTCTTCCGCCGGAAGTTGTTGCGGCTTCCGTACATCCGCATGATCTTCCCGCCGCCCGTTACGCGAAAGCGCGAGGCGGCTCCCTTGTGCGTCTTGATCTTCGGCACTGGTTAGTCCCCGGACGCAGCCGCGGCGGCGGGCGCTCCGCCCTCGCCCTCGGTCGCTTCCTCCGCCTGGGCGGAGCCGTTCTGGGCTTCCGCCGCAAGCTGGGCGGCGCGGTCACGCGCCGCGATCCCGCGCTTGTCGGGAATCAGGATCATCGACATGTGGCGGCCTTCGAGCGCTGCGTCCTTCTCCTTCGTGGCGATATCTTCGAGGTTCCCGAAGATACGATCGAGGAGGTTCTTCCCGATCTGCGGATGCGTGATCTCCCGCCCCCGGAACATCACCGTCACCTTCACCTTGTCGCCCTGCCGCAGGAGCTTCTCCGCCGTGCGCGTCTTGAAGTCGATGTCGTGCACGTCGATCTTCGGCTTCATCCGCACCTCGCGCAGCCGCGTCTTCGCCTGGTGCTTGCGCGCCTCGCTCTCCTTCTTCGACTGCTCGTACTTGAAGCGCCCGAAATCCATCAGCCGCGCGACCGGCGGCGACGCCTGCCCCGAGACCTCGACCAGGTCGACGTCGCGCTCGCGCGCCATCGCGACCGCTTCCGCGGTGCTGATCACGCCAACCTGCTGCCCCTCCTCATCGATGACCCGCACTTCGGGAACGCGAATGCGCTCATTGATGCGCGGCTGCGGCGGCGGCGGTTTGGGCGGTACCTTCGAGCGTCGTTTCCTCAAGCTGCTCCCCGTTGGACGTGCGCATGATGATAGCACCCCCGCACGCGCCCTGTATATCGCAACCGCCCCGCCCTCTACCATTGGTCCCCATGACGCCCGTGCGCCAGGCGGTCATCCTCGCGGCGGGGCTCGGCACGCGCATGTTGCCGGCCACCAAGTCCGTGCCCAAGGAGATGCTGCCCGTCGCCGACCGCCCCGTCATCCAGTACGCCGTCGAGGAGGCGGTCGCGGCGGGCGCCGAACACGTCGTCATCGTGCTCGCCCCCGACCGCGCCGCCATCCGCGAGCACTTCGGCGGCGGCTCGCGCATCGAGGCCGTCGCGCGCGAACGGGGCGACGCCGCCCTCGCCGAGCGCGTGCTCGCCCCCGAACGGCTCGCGCGCTTCACCTTCGTCGAGCAGCCCGAACCGCTGGGCACCGGCCACGCCGTCCAGCAGGCGCAACCGCATCTCGCGGACGAGCCCTTCGCCCTGCTCTTCCCCGACGACGTCATCCTCGGCGCGGAGCCCTGCACGGCCCAGCTCGCGCGCGCCCGCGAAGCCAGCGGAGCCGCCGCCGTCATCGCCGTCCAGCGCGTCGCGCGCGAGCACATCCCCCAGTACGGCATCGTCGACCCCGAGGGCGCGGGCGACCTCGCGCGCCTGCGCGGCATCGTCGAGAAGCCCGCGGCGAGCGACGCCCCCTCCGACCTCGGCGTGGTCGGGCGCTACGTGCTCGACCCCTCCATCTTCGATCGGCTCGCGGCGCTCGAACCGGGCGCGGGCGGCGAACTGCAGTTCACCGACGCGCTCGCGGGACAGATCGCGGCGGGCGAGGCGGTCTACGCCTGCCGCTTCGCGGGCCGCCGCTTCGACGCGGGCCGCCCCGCGGGCGCGATCGCCGCCGCCGTCGCCGCCGCCCTCGACCGCGACGACCTCCGCGCGGACCTCCGCGCCCATCTCGCCGCACTCACCGCACTCACGGAAACGGAGCAGCAGCCATGCGCATCCTGACCATCGGGTACTCCCTCCCCCACCAGTCCGTGGACAACCACACGGTCCTCAACGCCCCCAGCATCACCGACTACGACGCCGCCTTCATCGACCCGGAGGCGTTCACGGGGGCGGTCCAGCAGCTGCTCGAAGGCGAGCGCCCCTTCAACGCGCAGGACGGACGGCCCGTCGTCAACGGCGCGACCACCGCCACGCAGGTCTCCGCCGCCGACCAGCTCCTGCGCCGCGCGGAGGAGACCGAGCGCTTCCTCGAACAGGGCGGCACGCTCTTCGTCACCGGGCGGCCCAACGCGGTCCTGCCCGGCGTCATCGGCTTCGAGGGATTCGACCGCTACAGTTGGCTCCCCGCCCCCGCGGGCGGCGGCTGGAACCCGCCCCACCTGCGCGCCGCCGAGGGCAAGACCGTGCGCATCGCCGACGACCGCCACCCCCTCAGCGGCGTCCTCCGCGACCACCGCCGCCACATCACCTACCGCGCCGTCCTCCACCCCGCCGTCGCGACCGCCGAGCGCGAGGGCCGCGTCATCGCCACCGGCGGCGCGAACCTGCCCATCGCCGCCGAGTTCCCCGTGCTCGCCGGGCGCGTGGTGATCACGCCCGCTTTCGCCAGCCTCACGGGCAACCCCCGCACGCGCCTCGCGCAGGCGATGGTCGAAGCCATGACGGAGGTCGCCGCGGGCATCGCCACGGAGGACCCGCCCGGCTGGGCCCGCACCCACGCCCTCCCCGGCTCCGAGCAGATCGAGGCGGAACTGGAGGAGGCGCGGGAAGCGGCGGACGCCGCCGCCGCGCGCACGGAGGCCGTGCGCGAGCGCCTCGACACCCTCACCGCCCACCGGCGGCTCCTCTGGGCGACCGGCCCCGCCTTCACCGCCGCCGTGCGCGAGGCGCTCGCCCTCCTCGGCCTGGAGGAGACGGACGCGGACGACGGCCTCGCCGTCCGCGAAGGCGACCGCACCGCCCTCGTGGAGGTCGAGAGCGCCCGCGAGAACGTGGCCGAGTGGCCCTACGTGCGCCTCCAGCGCCGCCTCGAACGCCACCTCCTCGACGAAGGCGAGCAACTCCGCGGCGTCATCGTCGTCAACGGCAAGCGCACCATCACCCCCACGGCGCGGCGCGGCCAGTTCACCGACGCCCTCCGCATCGCCTGCGAGAACTACGGCTACGCCCTCATCACCGGCGACACCCTCTTCGCCCTCGTCCAGCGCGCCCTCGCCACGGACACGGAAGGCGCCCCCCTCGAAGCCACCGGCCGCCGCCTCCTCTACGGACACGGCCTCATCACCGCCGAACAAGCCCTCGGCGAAGCCGAAGAGGAAAGCGACGCCAGCATCTTCTAGCCGGCGGGCAGGCTGGTCCGCTTACGCGGACAGGACGGATGCCTCCCAAGCATCCACGTCCGCCGGGTCAAGCCGCACGACCCCCGGCAGCCGGTCGAAGCCTCTGTCGGCGGAGATGATCCGGTCAACCTCCAGGCGTCGCATGACGGCGGCGTGCAGGAGGTCGCGCGCACCCATCCCCTGATGGCGATCCGCCAGCGCCGCCGCCACCTCAATGTCCGCCACATGGAGCGGTTCGACGCGGCCATGCATCAAGTGGGCGAACTCCCGGAGCACGTTTCGTCCGTGATCCCATTCCCGAATGGCGAGAGATCGGTGGATCAGTTCCTGCAGAACCTCGACGCTCGTGACAAAGGAGGACGGATACACCAGCGCCATCGACAAGACCCGGGCGCAGGGCTCCCGGTAGGGATGCTCTCGCCCTCCGGCATAGATGGGAACGTTGGCGTCAAGAAAAGCGATCACGCAAGCGGCTCGTAGGTCTTCTCAAGTTGGCGCGAGAGGGTCTCCGGGTCGGGCACATCTTCCCCATTCAGCGAAATCAGCCGCTCATACGCGGCCTTTCGGCGCTCCAGCATCACCGCTTCCCAGGCGTCATCAATCAGCCCCCGGACCACCTCGGAGACGGGAACGCCCCGCGCCTCGGCAATCTCTTCGAGCCGCTGCTTCCGCTCATCGCCCAGACGCACTTCCAGTCGCGCCGACATCACTGCTCCCGTACGGACGCTTCCGTACGACAGGGAGCGTACGACAGCCCGGGACCGGCAGTCAACGGCTCGATGCGGCTCAGGGAAGGTCGCAGTGCTCATACCTCTCCGAGAGTTGTCGCGAGAGGATGTCGGGATCGGGCACGTCCTCCACTTCCATCGCGATCAGGCGCCGAGCCGCGTCCTTACGGCGCTCCCCCATCACCGCCTCCCAAGCCTCGTCGATCAGGCCCCGGACCACCTCCGAGACGGGAACGCCCTGCGCCTCAGCGATCTCGTCGAGCCGCTGCTTCCGCTCGTCGCCCAGCCGCACGTCCAGCCGCGCCGACATCACTGCTCCCGCACGGATACGTCCGCGCGGCAACCAGTGTCGGCAACGGGAGTCGGGCGGTCAATGCCGCCCCCTCACGAGCGCGGCAGCCCCAGCCCCCGCGTCGCGATGATGTTGCGGTTCACCTCGCTCGTGCCCCCCGCCACCGTGTAGCTCGGGCCCGCCAGCGCCCAGCGCTCGACCCGCCCCTGGAGCGGCGCGTACGCGCTGTCCGGTTCCAGCTGCCCCTCCATGCCCAGCACGCGCATCCCCGTCTGCCCCATCTGCCGCTGCAGCTCCGTGCCGAACACCTTCGAGATCGACGCCTCGTAGTTCGGGTTCTCGCCCTCGCTCTGCATCTGCGCCACGCGGTAGCAGAGCCAGCGCCCCAGTTCGAAGTCGATCGCGCGCGAGGCCAGCTCGTGCCGCACGTGGTGCGGCGACGAGCCGCCGTCCCGCTCCCGCACGTACGCGATCAGCGCCTCCAGCGTCGAGCGCGTCATCACGATGCGGTTGATCGAACTGCGCTCCTGGTCGAGCGTCGCCGCCGCCACGTACCAGCCCCGGTTCTCCTCGCCGATGCGGTTGTCGATGGGGATGCGCACGTCGTCGAAGAACACCTCGTTGAAATGCGCCGCGTCCATCATGTTCACCAGCGGGCGCACGCTCACCCCCGGCGACGTGATGTCGAGGATGAAGTAGCTGATGCCGCGGTGCTTGGGCGCGTCCGGGTCCGTGCGCGCCAGCAGGATGCCCCACCTCGCGCCCGTCGCCCAGCTCGTCCAGATCTTCTGGCCGTTCAGCACGTACTCATCGCCGTCGCGGATGGCGCTCGTCTGCAGCGACGCCAGGTCGGAGCCCGCGCCCGGCTCGGAGAAGAGCTGGCAGAAGCGGGACGTGCCGTCGCGCAGGCCCGGCAGCCAGCGCTCCTGCTGCTCCTCCGTGCCCTCGCGCATCAGCGCCGGACCCGCCAGCCACACGCCCTGGTCGTAGGCCCCCGGCGCCCCCCGCGAGCTCATCTCCTCCATGTAGACCGTCTGCGTGACGAAGTCCGCGCCGCCCCCGCCGAACTCCTTCGGCCAGCCCAGCGTGAGCCAGCCGCGCTCCGCCAGCTGCCCCCGGAACTGCCTCGCGAAGGCGGCTTCCTCCTCGTTCATCTCCTCGCGGTCGCTGCGCATGTTCCACATCTCCGCCGGCAACTCCGCGTCGAGGAACGCGCGGATCTCCTGGCGGAAGGCGGCTTGCTCGGGCGAGTCGCGGAAGAGCATGGCGGCGCTACTCCCCGTTCAGCGCCCGCACCGCCTCCAGGGCGTGCGGCGCGTGCGACTCGAAGTCGCGCGGCTCGACGTAGACGTCGCGCAACACGCCCTCTCGGTCGATCACGAAGGTCGCGCGGTTATGGAAACCGAAGTCCTCGTTGAGGATGCCGTAGTCCCGCCCCGCCTGGTTCTTCGGGAAGTCCGAGAGCAGCGGGAACTCCAGCCCCAGCTTCTCCTGGAACTCGCCCACCGCCGCGAAGGAGTCAACGCTCACGCCCAGGACCTGGGCGCCGGCCTCCGCGAACGCATCCGTGTGCGTGCGGAAGCCCGTCATCTCCGCGCTTCACCCGCCCGTGAACGCGAGCGGATAGAACGCCAGCACGAGGTGCTTGCCCGGGAACGAGTCGAGCGTGACCTCCTCGCGGTCCTTGTTCAGCAGCGTGAAGGCGGGGGCGGGTTCGCCGGTGGTCGGGGGCATTGCGGTCCTCCTGGCGGGCTGGTAGCCCTGCTAGTAACCCTTGAAATTCGGCTCGCGCTTCTCCGTGAAGGCGCGCGGACCCTCCTGCGCGTCCTCCGTGGACTGCGCGAGGGTCATCGCCATCTGGGCGAAGTCGAGGTGTTCGTCGAAGGTCAGGTTCGCGGAACGGTACACGAGCTTCTTCGCCAGCTGGATCGCCGTCGCCGGACCGCGCGCCAGCTTCAGCGCGAACTCGCGCGTGCGCTCCAGCAGCTCCTCCGGCGGGTGCACGGCGCTCACGTAGCCGATCCGCAGCGCCTCCTGCGCGTCGAACAGCTCGCCGCTCCAGATCAGTTCGAGCGCCTTGGCCGTGCCCACGATGCGGGGCAGGCTCCAGGCCCCGCCGTCGCCGGGAATGAGGCCCATGCGCACGTAGCCCATGCCGAAGCGCGCCCGCTCGCTGGCGAAGCGGATGTCGGCCATCGAGGCCATGTCCATCCCCGCCCCCACCGCCGCCCCGTTGACCGCCGCGATGTACGGCTTCTCCAGCTGGATCAGCGCGCGCGGGATGGGGTGCACGCGGTCGCGCAGGCTGTGCCGCCGCTCCGCCACCGTCTCTTGCGTCTGCAGCACGCCCTCGCCGCTCACCTCGTGGGCCACGTCCATGCCGCTGCAGAACCCGCGCCCCGCGCCCGTCAGGATGATCGCCCGCACCTCGCGGTCCGCGTCCGACCGCTCGATCGCGTCCCGCCACTCCGCCAGCATCAGGTCGTCGAACGCGTTGAGCCGCTCCGGCCGGTTGAGCGTGATCGTCGCCACGCCCTCCCCCACGTCGTACAGGATGTGCTCGTACTCCATCGCCCCGATTGTAAGCGCTGACGCGCGCAGGCGCGCCCACCCCCGACTGGCGGCGCGACCGCGATCACCTTGCGAACACGTATACGGCCCGCTAGGATACGTATACGGATAAGCGAGGGCCGCGCCATGCAGACCAAGACCAAGCTCACCGTCACCATCGACTCCGAGGTGCTCCCGCGCGCCAAGGAGCACGCCCGCGAACAGGGCGTCTCCCTCTCCTCCATCATCGAGCAGGCGCTGCGCGACGCGCTGGAAGCGGACGCCCCGGCCGAGGGCGCCTCCTGGGCCGCGGGCAAGACGATCGAGGAAATTGCGGCGCACCTCCCCTTCGAGACGAAGCAGGAGCGCGCCGACCGCTGGAACGACAAGTCCCTCGGCTTTGGGACGCGCCTCATGGGCCAGGCCCGGCCTGAGAAGCCGCTCACCGATCAGGACCTCGACGACATGCGGCGCCAGCGCATGGTCGAGAAGTACGGACCGTTTGACTAGTGGCCAGATGGCTCGTTGACACCGACGTCCTCATCGACGTGGCGCTGAGCCGCGAGCCGTTCTTCATCGACTCCTCCGCGTTGATGGACCTCCTCCGCGAGCGGAACGAAACCCTGTTCGTCGCCTGGCACACCATCTCGAACCTTTACTACAACGTGGGGAGCCCACGGGACGCGGCCTTTGCCAAAAGCGTTGTCGCCGACCTCATGACGTACGCCCAGGTCGCCCCCACCGCCACGGACGACCTCCGCTACGCCCTCGGCCTGCCCATGTCCGACTTCGAGGACGCGATGCAGGTCGCCGCCGCCCGCGCTTGTCAGGCCGACTACATCGTCACGCGCAACGAGGGCGACTTCGCCCGCTCCCCCATCCCCACCCTGACGCCCACCGAGGCGCTCGCCGAACTCTCCCGCTGAGCGCCGCGCTACACTAGGCCCGTGGTCGCCAGCGCCCTGCCCCAACGCCTCCGCAAGCAGATCGAGGCCCTGCCCGCCAGGCCCGGCGTCTACCTCATGCGCAACGCCAAGGGCGAGGTCATCTACGTGGGCAAGGCCGCGCGCCTGAAAGACCGCGT
This sequence comes from Tepidiformaceae bacterium, assembly GCA_963664025.2. Classification (GTDB taxonomy): domain Bacteria; phylum Chloroflexota; class Dehalococcoidia; order Tepidiformales; family Tepidiformaceae; genus UBA2991. The sequence goes on from OY760861.2 coordinate 1,818,683, forward strand.
GCGCTCCTACTTCGGCTCGCCCCGCAGCCTCGAACCGAAGACGCGCGCCCTCCGCGCCGAGATCGAGGACTTCGAGTACATCGTCTGCGCCAACGCGGGCGAGGCGCTCATCCTCGAGGCCACCCTGATCAAGCGCCACCAGCCCTTCTTCAACATCCGCCTCAAGGACGACAAGCGCTACCCCTACCTCAAGATCGACGTGCAGAACCCGTGGCCGCGCGTCTACATCACGCGCCGCATCGAGAAGGACGGCGCGCGCTACTTCGGCCCCTACGCCAGCGCCGGCTCCGTGCGCGCCTCCCTCGACCTGCTCAAGAAGCTCTTCCCCTACCGCTCCTGCACCAAGGAGATCACGGGCCGCGACCCGCGCCCCTGCCTCGACTACTACATCAAGCGCTGCATCGCACCCTGCACCGCCTACTGCACGGACGCGGAGTACGCTGAGGTCATCGGCCAGATCATCCTCTTCCTCGAAGGGAAGGCGTCGGACGTGCTCGGGCGGCTGGGCGAGCAGATGGACGCCGCCGCCGAGAGCCTCGACTACGAGCGCGCGGCCATGCTGCGCGACCAGATGCGCGCCATCGAGCGCACCGTCGAGCGCCAGATGCTCTCGACCACGAAGAAGGAGGACCTCGACGTCTACGGCCTCGCGCGCGAGGGCGACCGCGCCTGCGTGCAGGTCTTCTTCGTGCGCGGCACGCAGATGACGGGCCGCGACCACTTCGTGCTGGAGGGCGTCACCGGCGAATCCGACGCGGCCGTCCTCGGCAGCCTCCTGCAGCAGTACTACGAGAGCGCGCAGTCGATCCCGAAGCTCGTCGTCACGCCCCTCGAACCGGAGGGCCGCGCCGAGCTGGAGGCGATGCTCGCGGAGAAGCGCGGCTCGAACGTCGAGATTCGCGTGGCCCGGCGCGGCGAGAAGCGCCGCCTCCTCGAGATGGCGGGCGAAAACGCCGCCGAGGCGCTCGACGTGCTCAAGGTGCGCTGGCTCAGCGACCAGACGAAGACGGCCACGGCGCTGGAGGAGCTGCGCGAGGAGCTGGCCCTGCCCGAAGTCCCCCACCGCATCGAGTGCTATGACAACTCGAACATCCAGGGCGCGAGCCCCGTCTCCAGCATGGTCGTCTTCCTCGACGGCCAGCCCACGCCCCGCCAGTACCGCAAGTTCCGCATCAAGACGGTCGAGGGCGCGGACGACTTCGCCACCATGCAGGAGGTCCTGCGCCGCCGCTTCAAGCGCGCCGCCAGGCGCATCGAGCAGCAGACCCTCGCGGGCGACAGCGGTGAAGGCGCCCCGGCGGACAGCGCCGGCGACGACAGCTGGGACCTGCCCGACCTCGTCATCGTCGATGGAGGCAAGGGGCAGTTGCGCGCCGCCGTCGAGGTCATGCGCGAACTCGGCGTCTACGACATCCCCACGGTCGGGCTGGCGAAGCGCCACGAGGAGCTGTTCGCGCCCGGCGAGGAGGCGCCCATCGTCCTGCCGCGCGGCTCGGAGGCGCTCTACCTCGTGCAGCGCGTGCGCGACGAGGCGCACCGCTTCGCCATCACCTACCACCGCCAGGTGCGCCGCAAGGCCGCCACCGCCAGCGTGCTCGACTCCGTCCCCGGCGTCGGCCCGAAGAAGAAGCGCGCCCTCCTGCGCAAGTTCGGCTCGCTCAAGGCCGTGCGCGAGGCGGGCGTTGACGAGATCGCGAGCACCGCCGGCTACACCCGCTCCCTCGCGGAGAAGGTCAAGGAGTACGTCTAGCCGTGGCCGAAACGCGCGACGGCGGCGTGCTGGGCGTGGACGTGGGCGGCACGTTCACGGACTTCGTCGCCATCGGCGCGGGCGGCGTCCGCACGTGGAAGCGGCTCTCCACGCCCGCCGCGCCGGAGGAGGCGGTCCTCGCGGGCGCGGATGATGACGCCTTCGCCGGGGGGCGGCTCGCCCACGGCAGCACCGTCGCCACCAACGCCCTCCTCGAACGACGCGGCCCCCGCACCGCGCTCGTCACCACCGAGGGCTTCCGCGACCTGCTCGTCATCCGCCGCCAGGAGCGCCCCGCCCTCTACGACCTCGAACCGCGCCGCCGCCCCCACGTCGTCGCCCGCGGCGACGTCATCACCGTGCGCGAGCGCGTCGGCGCGGACGGCGCGGTCGTGACGCCCCTCGATGACGCCGAGGTCGCGCGCGTCGTCGAGCAGGCGCGCGCGCTGGGCGCGGAGGCGGTCGCCATCTGCCTGCTCTTCGCCTACCTGCGCCCCGGGCACGAGGCGCGGCTGGCGGCGGCCCTGCGCGAAGCGGGCTTCCCCGTCAGCGCCTCGCACGAGGTCCTGCCCGAGCACCGCGAGTACGAGCGCGCCAGCACGACCGCCGTCAACGCCTTCCTCCAGCCCGCCGCGCGCCGCTACCTCGGCGGCATCGACGCGCGCTTCCCCGGCCTGCGCGTCATGCACTCGGCGGGCGGCCTCACCGACGCCGCCACCGCCGGCGACCGCCCCGTCTCGATGGTCACGAGCGGCCCCGCGGGCGGCGTGCTCGGCGCGCTCGCCGTGGCGAAAGCGGCGGGCCGCGAGCGCGTCATCACCTTCGACATGGGCGGCACCAGCACCGACGTCTCCCTCTGTCCGGGCGAACCGCGCTACCGCTCCGCCGCCGAGGTCGACGGCCTCGCCGTGCACACGCCCATGGTCGACATCGTGACCGTGGGCGCGGGCGGCGGCTCGATCGCGCGGCTCGACAGCGGCGGCGCCCTCGCCGTCGGCCCCGAGAGCGCGGGCGCCGACCCCGGACCCGCCTGCTACGGCAAGGGAACGCTCCCGACCGTCTCCGACGCGAACCTCGCGCTCGGACGCCTCCGCCCCGACGCGGCGCTGGGGGGAAGCGTCATGCCCGACCTGGGGCGCGCGCGCGAGGCGCTGGCGTCGCTGGGCGAGCCGGAGGACGCCGCCGCCGCCGTCGTCGAGGTCGCGAACGCGACGATGGCGCGCGCCCTCCGCCGCGTCAGCCTCGAACGCGGCTACGACCCCGCCGGATTCACGCTCGTCGCCTTCGGCGGGGCGGGGCCGCTCCATGCCTGCGAGCTGGCCGCCGAACTGGGCGTCTCGCGCGTGCTCGTGCCGCGCCACGCGGGCGTCCTCTCCGCCGTCGGCATCGCCGCCGCCCCAGAGGTCATCGAGCGCGGGCGCGGCCTGCTGCTCACGCTCGGCGAGGACGCGGACGCGCCCGTGCGCGAGGCCGCCGCCGAACTGGAGACGCAGGCCGTCGCGGACCTGCGCGCGGCGGGCGGAACGCTGAGCGCGCTCGCCTGGGCCGCGGACGCGCGCTATCGCGGGCAGGCGCACGAACTGCGCGTCGCCTTCGCCCGGCCCGCGCCGGACGCCATCGCCGAGGCGTTCCACGCCGCCCACGAGCGCGAGTACGGCTTCGCCGCGCGCGGGCGCGACGTGGAACTGGTCGCGCTGCGCTGCCGCGCGCAGGGCGCGGGCCTTTCCCTGCCCGAAACCGCCGCGGCGGCAGACACGGACGCGGACGCCGCCGCGCCCGCGCCGGTCGCGCTGGCGGGGGGAATGCGGGCGGTCCACGCGCCCCGCGCCGCCCTCGCCGCGGGCGCGACGCTCGACGGCCCCGCTGTGATCACGCAGCCGGACGCGACCACCTACATCCCGCCGGGCTGGCGCGCCGCCGTCGACGCCGCCGGGAACATCGAGGCGACGCCGTCATGAGCATGAGCATGAACGCGAACGCCGATCCCGCCCGCCTCGCCGTCTGGAACGCGCTCCTCGCCTCCGCCGCCGAGGAGATGGGCGTGACGCTCTGGCGCACGGGCCACTCGCCCAACATCCGCGAGCGCCGCGACTTCTCCTGCGCCGTCTTCGGCGCGCAGGGCGAGATGGTCGCGCAGGCCGCCCACATCCCCGTGCACCTTGGGGCCATGCCCGAGGCGATCGCCGCCGTCTCCGCGCTCGCCCCCTGGAACGAGGGCGACGTCGCCATCGTCAACGACCCCTACCTGGGCGGCACGCACCTGCCCGACGTGACGCTGGTCGCGCCCGTGTTCGCGGACGGCGAACGCATCGGGTTCGTCGCGAACCGCGCCCACCACGCCGACATCGGCGGCATGTCGGCGGGCTCCATGCCCGTCGCCTCCGAGCTCTACCAGGAGGGCGTCATCATCCCGCCGCTCAAGCTGCGCGAGGGCGGGCGGCTGAACGAGGCGCTCCTCGCCCTCATCCTGCGCAACGTGCGCACGCCCGCCGAGCGGCGCGGCGACTTCGACGCGCAGCTGGGCGCGCTGCGCACGGGCGCGGCCCGCCTGGAGGCGCTCGCCGCGCGCTACGGCATCGTTGAACTGGCCCGCTGGATGGACGCGCTCACGGACTACGCCGAGCGCCTCACGCGCGCCGCCCTCGCCGAGGTCCCCGACGGCGGCTACGAGGCCGCGGACGTGATGGAGGGCGCGGACGGCGCGCGCCTGCCCGTGCGCGCGCGCGTGGCCGTCTCCGGCGACGAGGTGACGGTCGATTTCAGCGGCTCCGCCCCGGAGCAGGCCGCCTCGATCAACGCCGTCGCGGCGGTCACGCGCTCGGCGGTCGCCTACTGCGTGCGCTGCCTCCTTCCTCCCGACGCGCCCTCGAACGCGGGCGTCTTCCGCCCCATCCGCACGATCCTGCCCGAAGCGTCAATCGTGAACGCGCGTCCCCAGCGGGCGGTCTCCGCCGGCAACGTCGAGACCTCGCAGCGCGTCACCGACGTCGTGCTGGCGGCTTTCGCGAAGGCGCTGCCGGAGCGCATCCCGGCGGCGAGCGCGGGCACCATGAGCAACTTCACCTTCGGCGGCGCGCGCCCCGGCGGCGAGCCCTTCGCCTACTACGAGACCGTCCCCGGCGGCGCGGGCGCGGGCCCCGGCGGCGACGGCGAGAGCGGCGTCCAGACGCACATGACGAACACCGCGAACACGCCCGCGGAGGCGATCGAGAGCGCCTTCCCCGTGCGCGTGCGGCGCTTCGAACTGCGCGACGGCAGCGGCGGCGCGGGCCTCCATCGCGGCGGCGACGGCGTCGTGCGCGAGATCGAGTTCCTGGCGGAGGCGGACGTGTCCCTCATCGGCGACCGCCGCGCCGTGGGGCCGCCGGGCGCGCGGGGCGGGGAAGCCGCCGCCCACGGCGAGAACGCGCTCATTCGCGCGGACGGCGAACGCACCCCGCTGGCCGGACAACAGCAGCTGCGGGCGATCCCCGGCGATCGCGTCGAGCAGCGCACCCCCGGCGGCGGCGGCTGGGGGAAGGACGCGCGCGCCGGCGACTGAGCGGCGCATCGACGCGCCCGCCTCCGATCGCCTATCGTGGAGGGGACATGCCCGACCGCATCGACCGCGAGATCGAGGAGATCCTGGAACGCCTCGGGGAAGACCCCCCGAAGCGCGGCGAGCAGCCCCCGCAACGCGGCGAGGAGCCGATTCGCCTGGACGAGCGGCGGCGAGGGCGCAAGGCCCCGCTCTCGTCCCGCGCGACGGCGGCGGTCGGCTTCTCCATGAGCGGCCCCACGCCCGCCTCGATGCTCTTCACGGGCGCGGGCGTGATGGTCTTCGGGCTCATCGCCTCCGCCTTCTGGGGGACGATGATCTGGGTCGCCTTCATCGGAGTGCTGCTCTTCATGGCGGCGTTCATCTGGTCGTTCGTGCGGCCCCGCCGCGCGGGCGTCAAGAGCCAGCCCGCCGCGAAGGGCGGGCGCTGGCGCGGACGTTACGTCGAGTACGAGCCCCCGCCGCCGGGCGTCCTCGCGCGGATCAGGCGTGCCTTCCGCCGCCGCTAGCGCTCCCGCCAGGGCGCTCCTCATCGCGATCGCGCTCGTCGCGCTGCTGGCGTTCGCCTGCGCGGACGGCGACTCCCCCACGCCCGCGCCAACGGCCACGCCCGCCGCTCCCGCAACCCCAACCGAAGCGACAAGCACGTCTTCCCCGCCAAGCGCCGCCAGCGGGCCGCTCGACCACGACCTCGCGAACGCGATGGCGCATGTACGCGCGCTCGCCGCCGGCATCGGGCCGCGCGTCTCCGGCTCGCCCGCGTCCGGGGCGGCCGTGGCGTACGTCGCCGCCGCCTTCCGCGAGTACGGGTACGCCGTCGAGGTGATGGAGTTCGGCTACGCGACGCGCTTCCGCGCCGCGACGGTCACGGTCGGGGGCGAAACCATCGAGGGCGTCGCGCTCAACGGACCCGCCAGCCCCGGGCAGACGGCGGAAGGCCGGGCCTCCGGCGGCGACGTCGCGAACGAGGCGCCCGGCGGCGTCTGGGTCCGCGAGCGCACGACCGCCTACCCCCGCGAGGCCGACCTGTTCACCGCGGCCTCCCGCGCCGGGGCCGCCGCCCTCATCGTCGCCAATCATCCCGCCTGGCCCTTCTTCGGCTTCCCCGTCGAGGCCGGCGACGCGATCCCGGTCGTGCTCGTGCCCCACGCGCGGGCGGAGCGCTTCACCCAGGCGGCGGCGAGCGGCGAGACCATCACGATCACCGTCGGACCGGCGCGACCGATGGCCGCGAACGTGATCGCGCGCCCCGCCGGCGATGCCGCCTGCGACATCCTCGCGGGCGGGCACCACGACACGGTCGCGGGGTCGCCGGGCGCGCTCGACAACGCCAGCGGCGTCGCCATCGTCCTCGAACTGGCGCGCCTCTTCGCCGCGGACGGCCTCGACGAGGGGCTCTGCTTCGCCACCTTCGGCGCGGAGGAGTCGGGCCTGTTCGGCAGCCGCGCGCTCGTGGAGCGCTGGAGGGCGTCGGGCGCACTGCCGTCCGTCATGCTGAACTTCGACGTGACCGCGCGGGGCGACGCCGTCGAGCTGATCGGGAGCGCCGCGCTCGTGCGGGACGCGGTGGCCCTGCTCAACGAGGCCGGTTTCCCCGCCTACCCGTCCGCGCTGCCGGAGGGCTACGGCAGCGACCACCTGAGCTTCGCCGCGGCGGGCGTGGCCGTCCTCTACTTCTCCGACGGGGACGTGTCCCTGATCCACACGCCGGACGACGTGTTCGGGCTCGTGGAGCCGCTCGCGCTGGATCGCATCGGCGATGCGGCGGCGCTGACGCTGGCGCGCCTGCTGGCGGGAACCTAGCATGGCGACGGTGTTCACCCGAACCCTCGCCGCGGCCTGCCTGCCCGCGCTCCTCGCGCTGTTCGCCGCGGGCTGCGGCGGCGACGGCGCGACCGAATCGCCGCAGGCGCGCGCGACGCTGACGGACCCCGCGAGCGTGCCCACGACCATCCCCGGGGAGGACCGCGCGCCCTACCGCATCGGCCAGGGCGACGTGGCCGCGCCCGGCGACCCCACGCCCGCACCGGCGACCCCCGAACCAGCCGCCGGCTCGCGCACCTACACGGTCCAGGAAGGCGACACCTGCGGGGCCGTCGCCTCCGCGCACGGCATCTCCCTCGACGCGCTGCTCGCGGCCAACCCCCGCATCAACGAGGACTGCACGAACCTGCGCGTCGACGAGGTCGTGAACATCCCCGCGGCGGACCCCGCGGGCGCCTCGTCGGGCAGCGACTCCAGCGGCGGCGGGGGCTCCGGCGGAAGCGGCGGGCTGACCTACGTCGTGGTCGCGGGCGACACGTGCGCCGCCATCGCGAACGACCACGCCATTCCCCTGCAGACGCTGCTGGTGGCGAACGGCCTCGACGAGGAAGCGTGCCAGGCGCTCCAGATCGGGCAGGAACTCGTCATTCCGGAGTAGCGCCGGCGTCCGCCAACTCGCGCAGCACCTCGTCCGTGTGCTCACCCAGCCTGGGGGCGGGACGGCGCAGTTCCCAGGGCGTGGCGCTGAAGACGCAGGGCGCGCCCGGCATCAGCGCCTCCCCCGACAGCCCCTCGCCCGCCGTCGCGACGAAGTGGCCGCGGTCGTGCAGGTGCGGGTCGCCGAGGGTCTCGTCGGGGGAGCGCACGGTGCCCCAGGGGAGGCCGCACGCCTGCGCCCCGCGGTACACGTCCTCCGCGTCGAGGGCGGCGACGAAGCGCGAGACCTCGGCGAAGATCTCCTTCGCTTCCGCGCCGCCGCGCGCGGCCATGCGGGCCATGGGGTCGTCGAAGCGGGGCTCGTCGAAATTCGCGCCGAAGCCGTGGGACTGCATCCAGCGCTTCAGCTTTCCCCACGACTCGTTGCTGCGCCCGATGTTGAAGACGAGCACGTCCTTGCCGTCGCGGGCGCGGTGGATCCACGGCTCCGTGCGGATGGTGGCCGCGTGCCGCCCCGTCTGGCGGATGATGTTCGTCTTCGCGTAGAGCCAGTGGGGCAGGCCCACCTCGGTCGAGGAGGAGAGCGCCTCGTGCATGGAGCAGTCGATGTACTGCCCCTCCCCACTCACATCGCGGGCCGCGAGCGCGGTGAGGATGCCCATGACGGCGTAGTGGGCGGCGGTGTTGAAGGCCTGGTCGCCCTTGCCGTGGATGGGCGGGGCGCCGGGCGCGTCCGCGGGGTCGTAGCCGTTCATGTTCATGGGGCCGCCCGCCGCCAGCGCGACCAGGTCGGTGACGCGGTAGCCCGCCCAGGGGCCGTCCTGCCCGAACGGGGTGAGCGCGCAGTGGATGAGCGCGGGATTGGCGGCGGCGAGCGCGCCGTAGCCGAGGCCGAGGGCGGCGGCGCGGCCCGGCGGGAGCGCCTCCAGGAACACGTCGGCGCGGGCGATGAGAGCGCGCGCCCGCTCGCGGTCCGCCTCCGAGCCGTCCAGGTCGAGCGTGACCGAGCGCTTGTTCGTGTTGTGGTACCAGAAGGTGAGGGAGCGGTTGGGACCGGGCTCGTCGTTGACGAAGGGGCCGACGCGGCGCGCTTCCGAGCCATCGGGCGGCTCCAGCTTGACCACGTCCGCGCCCATGTCCGCGAGCAGCTTGCCCGCGTACTGGCCCAGCTCGTCGCAGAGTTCGACGACGCGCAGATCGGCGAGGGGACCGCTCACATGAACACCCCCGTCTCCGCGTACTCGTCGATCTCCGCCTCCGTGAGGCCGAGCGCTTCCGAGAGGATTTCGCGTGTGTGCTCGCCGATGCGGGGGGAGGCGGTCCGCAGCGAGCCGGGCGTGGCCGAGAGGCGCGGGGCGACGCCGTCGTGCGTGGTTTCGCCCATGTCCGCGTGGGGGAGGGTTCGCCACCAGCCGCGCGCGGCGAACTGGGGGTCGCGCTCGACGCGATCGCCGGGCTTCTGGCAGACGGCCGCGCGCACGCCCGACGCCTGCAGCAGCGCCATCGTCTCGTAGTCGTCGCGGTCGGCGGTCCAGGCGGCGATGCGCTCGTCGAGGGCGTCCTGGTTGGCGAGGCGGGCGGCGTTCGACGCGAACCGTGCGTCGCGCGCCCACGCGGGTTCGTCCATGGCGCGCACGAGCGCCTCCCACTCGGCTTCGCTGGTGACGGCGACGGCGATCCAGCGGTCGTCGCCGCGGCAGGGGTAGGTGTTGTGGGGGGCGACGGCGGGCTGCCAGGCGCGATTGCCGGGGGGCAACCCCTCGCGACGCCAGCCGCGCCCGTTGACGGTGCGGTCGAGGATGGCGGGGCCGTTGAGCACGGTGGCGGCTTCGACTTGCGAGAGGTCGAGGTGCTGGCCCTCGCCGGTGCGGCGGCGGTGGTGGAGGGCGGCGAGGATGGCGATGGCGGCGGAGTAGCCCGCGGTGTGGTCCATGTAACTGTAGCCCCAGCCGGCGGGCGGCTTGCCCGGCAGCCCCGACGTGAGCGTGAGCCCGCCCAGCGCCTGCGCCGTCGGCCCCCAGGTGGTGTGCTCGCGGTCGCGGCCCGTGTGCCCGAAGCCGGAGATGGAGCAGTAGATGATGTCCTCGCGGAGTTCGCGCAGCTGCGGGTAGTCGAGCTCCCAGGAGGCGAGGGTGCCCGCCGAGAAGTTCTCGATGACGACGTCGCTGACGGCGATGAGGCGCTTGAGCAGGTCCATGCCGAAGGGGTGGCGGACGTTGAGGAGGATGCTGCGCTTGTTGCGGTTGACGTAGTTGAAGAAGCCGGAGTTGTTGAGGGTGGGCGCGCCGCCGGTGAGGGGGCGTCCGAGGCGGATGGGGTCGACGGCCTGTTCGTGCTCGACCTTGATGACGTCGGCCCCGAAGTCGGCGAGGAAGCGGGTGGCGGTGGGCCCGGCGATGATCCAGGTGAGGTCGATGACGCGCAGGCCGGCGAGGGGGAGGGGCATGGCGGGGCATGATACGCGCGCGGGGGCGCCCGATCAGGGGTTGGGCGCTGCGGTCCCACCCGGCCCGTCAATGCGTACGACTCGTCACCGTAGTCCAGTCCCAGCGGCAGCGTTTACGGGGAGGGTGGGGGCGTGGCGCGGGAGGGGGAAGGGGCGGGTGGCACGGGGGGGAGCTAGCGGTTGCAGTCGAGTCCCTAGCTGAACGCCCATGCCCGTCGGGAACGCATCTGGCGGAGGTGGGGCAGCAACTCCGTAGCGTCCAGCCCCAGAGACTCAATGTGAAAGCGGTCGAGTTCGGCGATGAGGTCAGGCCGAGACTCGAAGAAGTCGACGTTCGGCCACTCCTTGCCTGCGTTTTTCTTGGCCTTGATCGAATCGGGTATCGCCTCAATGAGTTCCTCGCCAAGGGAGAGCGCCCGATCTAGGTCTCTCCCATCCAACCACGCACTAGGGATAGTGAGCCCGGCAAAGTCAGACAGCTTGACATGGTAACCGTCCCCAAACGCACGCCACCAGCCATAAGCGACATGCCCGTTGAGAGCAGCGATAGCCAGTTTCCGTGTGTCCTCGTCAGGCAGTGACATTAGCAATTGCGCCGCCGCATTTCTCGTACCAGGCGGAAGTGCGCTCACGAAGTACCAGCCAGTCGGAGGGAGAGACAACTGGCACGGGCTATCACCACCGGAAGCCTGGTTGCGCAAGTATTCGATGGTAGTGGGCTCGTTCGCAACCGCACGAATCATCTTTGCGACAGCCTCATGCGGAACACGCGGCCACTGCCCCCGAACAACGCTATCCTCCCCGTGGGGCAGCGGCAGCTCAGGGCGAATAGGCAACACGCTCGCACGATCGGCCACCGGCCAGCGCAGAAGCGCACTTGTGGTGATAGCTGGCGGTCCCTCTCCTCGGACCGCCGTAAAGATTGTGGCCCGCTGCTTGTTCTTCCATTCCTTGAACAGCGGGTGCTGGTTGAAGATCGTGTCGGGGATGTTGTCGTAGTGCCGCGTGCGGACGAACCGGCAGCGCTCCTCGAAGACCGCACGGAGCGCGCGCTCCTGCCTGCCAAACGCGATGCTCAGCGGCACGACCATTGTGACGACGCCGTTAGGACGGGCAAGCGCGAGAGCAGCCTCACAGAAGAGGGTGTAGATGTCCGATGTGCTGGTCGTGCGATACCCGCGTGCCTTCAGCGCGTCACGCTCAGTATCGCCAATGTCTGACTTACGATAGGACTGATAAGGCGGATTGCCGATGACGACGTCGAAGCCCTGCCAGTTACCCTCGGCCTGCGCGAACAGGAGCCGAGGATCGATGCTGGCCGCCTCATCGTGGGCCAGTTCCAGCAAGGGGTGGTCAGCAAGCGCCTGCAATTCAGCCAGGGCGTCGCTGCTAAGGAACGTGTCGTCAAGATGCTTCCTCAACTCTTCCCTCGCGACGCGGTCCTCCGAGCGACGGGAGCGTTTGGTTCCCTCACTGTGGGCGTTTGGCCACTGTTGACGCACTTCCGCAATGTTCTGGAGCGCATTTTCGAGCACGGTGCGCGTCCATGGATCAGCGCTTGCCAGCGTCTCTGCGGACGCTGGCGCAAAGGGATCGTACCCCTCGGCAGGGTGGGTGAAGAGCGTATCAGCGCAGACAATGCGCGCCTCCAGATTAGGCAGTGGGGCAGGATCCGTCACGTTTCTCTCGGCGTGCTGCAGTGCAATGAAGAGACGCAGCCGCGCGATCTGCGCCGCCATCGGGTTGATGTCCTGACCGTGCAATTGCTCCGTGATGATGATACGTGTCTGGTCGGTGTCGTCCTGATGGAGCTTATGGAGGGCAGTGCGCAAGGCTTGGAGAACAGCGAGAAGGAAAGCCCCGCTGCCGACCGCCGGGTCGAATACGCGTAGCTCGGCGATGCGCCGAAGGAGTTGAGCCCTCCTGGTCAGACTGATGTCCGGGAGTTCAGCATCGGGGTCCCGAAACAGATCAAGCAGTTCCTTATTGCTGACGCTCGTCGGAACATAGTTACGAACGGCCGCCACGAGTGCGTCGGCGGCCATCTCCGCCGTAACGTCCATGGGGGTGTAGTAAGCCCCATCGGGAGCCTTCACCGTTCCCTTCTTCTTCTCCGCGTCCTGCGCTTCGAGGAGGGGATCGGCGAGCATCTGCTCGAAGAGATTGCTGAGGAGTTCCGGGTCAAGCGTTTGTTCGCGTTCCTCGGGCCGCTGTTCGTCCGCAGTCCAGTGGTAGTGCCCCAACAGATCGAATAGGCCTGGCGTCTTGGCGTCATCGCTCCAGTAGTCGCTATTGCGCAATGTCAGCCGCGTATCGCCCTCCCGAGCCTCGAACAGTGAGCCGTTGAGGAAGGGCACATCCACAAACTCCGCAGTCACCGCGTCAATCGAATGCGCTTTGCGGTCTCGGTACTCAGTGTTGAGCCGCTCGTGAAACAGGAACCGCAGCACCCCCTCGTGGTAGTTCAGAATCGCATGCTCCTCCACGAAGGCCGCCTGGAAGAGCGCAGACGGAAGTTTGTCCTCTTCCTTCAGAATCCAGACGAACAGCGTCCGGATCAGATGACGCAGCAGCACCTCATGCCGGTCGCCTTCGCCAAGGGAACCGAGGAACACGCCTTCGTCGTGGCGCAACCTGCGTATCCACGCCCTCACCTGTTCGTAGAAGCTCCGCTGCAGCGGCAGCACATCAAGCGGAGCAACGAGCGTTTGATACGCGACCTCGCTCCTGCGAGTCAGTTCGAGTACGCGCGTCACCGCTCTTCGCGCCGCTGGCGGCGGCAGATCAGGATCAAAGGGTTGCGTCATGGCGACCCGGCGCCCCTGTGCCACTGCCAGGCGCGCTTCTATGCTGCCGTCCGATCCAGCGTGCCAAACGAACACCACCGCAACACGTTTGCTCGATTGAGACGCGAGGATGCGTGCGCAGCGGGCAACCTCGGCGCGCACCAGACCAGACTCGTTGTGCTTGAGCCTTACTGCGGCAAGACGCACGCGAGGCGGATCGAGCAACGTCTGCTCCCCCTCGCTTGTGGGAATTTCAGGCCCGTCTCCATGCGCGTGCTCAATCCAATCTGTGAGCACCTGATCACGCTCTTGCCCTTCAAGGTCGGCTGCTGCTACAGGATCGCGCTCGGAGAGAGCGCCAAGCGCCCGCAACGCTTCAACTGCGGCGAGTGGGCCGGTTTTGACCGCTGCCGCGAGTTCGCGAAGGGCGCGATCACCCACAGACCCAGCGGTCCCGCGACGGGACGGCCGTTCCAACGAACGAAGCAGTGTGTCGAGTTGCCCCTGGTCTTCAGTCTCTCTCCGCACCAGCGGGCCGATGTCGACCTCACGCTCGACCTCAACCGTCTCTGCTTCTCTGCGATACAGACGCCAGCGGAGGCCATCCGTGAGGGCACCGACAGTGTCGGGGTTTGCCGCCGCGTGGTCTCGCAGATACCGCACAGCTTGCCGGTGGGGCATCTCGACTCGGTCCCCGGATGGCGCTTTGTCGAAGTCGGTAGCGAGCGGCTTGGCTTCGACAATTGCCCGGGCCGGTCCGCCTTCCGTTATCTCCCGCGTATAGAGCACATAGTCAGGCCGGTTCCCCAAGTCACGTTCCTCGCGGCGGACGTACGCTGCCTCATAGAGGTGGAACACCAGCGGGTCGATGAGTTGCAGCCGCGCGTCTTCTTCCGTGTCCTTATCCTGCGAATGCAGGCCAGCCAGGACGCGATACCCGTTTCGGAGTCTGGCAACCAGTTCGGCTTCACTCGGCACAGGGCGCGGATGATACAGGAATATCCCGCTAGCGCCCCCCGCGCGCAGCACGTAGCATCGCGCGCACCAATCCGGTGTGAGGCGTGACTATGGCTGAGACGGCGACTTTGCAGGTGGGCGACGCGGCCCCTGATTTCGAGCTTCCCCAGAGCCCCATGGGCGACCCGGGGCCGTTCAAGTTGAGCGACCATCGCGGGACGACGGTGGTGATTAACTTCGTGCCGGCGGCGTTCTCGCCGGTGTGCAGCAACCAGCTGCCCATCATCGAGGAGCGGCTGGGCGGGCTCGATGGGGCGGTGACGGTGGCGATCGCGACGGACAACACGTGGACGCTGGCGGCGTGGGCGGAGCAGGCGGGGGTGAGCTACCCGGTGCTGAGCGACTTCAACCCGATCGGCGCGACGGCGGAGGCGTACGGCGTGCTGCTGCCGGGCATGAACATGGCGAACCGCGTCGTGGTCGTGGTCGATGGCGAGGGCAAGGTGGCGCACATCGAGGCGGCGGCGGCGGTCGTCGAGCTGCCGGACTACGGTCCGGTGCTCGCCTGCGTCGCGGGCTGACGCCCGCTGAGGAGAGCGCGCGGCTGGCGCCGCGCTGAGTGTGAGGAGAGCGCGCCGCTGGCGCCGCGCTGAGTAGCGAGTGGGGCGATTCACTCGTTCCTCAGCCGCGCGTGAGCGCGGCGCTCTTCTCTCACTCAGCCGCGCGCCAGCGCGGCGCTCTCCTAGAACATGAGGACGCTGCGGTTGACTTCGCCGGCCTTGAGGGCGTCGTAGGCTTCGTTGATCTGGGTGAGTTCGTAGCGGCGGGAGATGAGTTCGTCGATCTTGAGGCGGCCCTGGCGGTAGAGCTCCATGAGCCAGGCCATGTCGTAGGTCTGGCGGGTGGAGCCGTAGAAGCTGCCGATCATGCCTTTTTCGTTGAGGAAGGCGGCTCCGGGGAGGGTGACCTGGGAGTCGAAGGGCAACATGCCGACGACGACGGCGCGTCCGCCGCGCTTGGCCATCTCGAAGCACTGCTCGGCGGTCTTGACGAGGCCGATGGCCTCGAAGGCGTAGTCGACGCCGCCGCGGACGAGGCCCTTGACGGCCTCGACGGGGTCGCCCTTGGAGGCGTCGACGACGTCGGTGGCGCCGAATTCGCGGGCGGCGGCGAGCTTGTTTTCGAGCATGTCGACGGCGATGACGCGGGAGGCGCCGGCGGCGACGGCGCCCTGGATGACGTTGAGGCCGACGCCGCCGCAGCCGACGACGGCGACGGTCTGGCCGGCCTGGACGCGGGCGGTGTTGGTGGCGGCGCCGACGCCGGTCATGACGCTGCAGCCGACGAGGGCGGCGGCTTCCATGGGCACGTCGTCGGGGACGTGGACGAGGGCGGTGTCGCTGACGAGCTGGCGTTCGGCGAAGGCGGACATGCCGGCGAACTGGGTGACGGGCTGGCCGCTCATGCTGAGGCGGTCCTGGCGGCCGAGGCGGTTGGTGTTGAAGCAGAGGAAGGGGCGGCCCTGGACGCAGCTGTCGCAGTGGCCGCAGGAGGCGACGAAGGCGACGACGACGCGGTCGCCGGGCTGGACGTTGACGACCTCGTCGCCGATCTGCTCGACGACGCCGGCGGACTCGTGTCCGAGGACGGCGGGGCAGGCCATGGGGTACTTGCCCTCCATGAAGTGGAGGTCGGAGTGGCAGACGCCGGTGGCGCTGGTGCGGATGAGGACCTCGTTGGCGCGGGGCTCGTCGACTTCGACATCCTCGATGACAAGGGGCTGATCGACGCCGTACATGACTGCGGCTTTCATGGCATGGCTCCTTGGGGCGAGTTGGCGGGCGGGATTCTACGGGATTGGGGGATGGCTGACAGGGCACGGACGGGTGCGGACGGCGAGCCGGTATAGCTTGAATCAAGATTTGCGATTGGCAAAGGTTAGAGGGCTCGTGCTAGGCTCCAGCATTCATGCGGGCAACGGTTGTGCTGGGGCTGGGGGGCGTGGCGCTGGCGGCGCTGGTCGCGCTGGGGTGGGCGGGGCTGGCTGAGGGTGAAAGCGACGGGACGGTGTGCACGCGCACCACGGGCGACAGAGTCTTGGATCCCGGCATCTACCAAGTGGCGGGAGGACTGGTCTCGGGGCTGCCAGCCGAGTCTGGCACGCTGGTTTTCGAGTCACTAAGTGAACGGCAGGAGTGGGTTGTCCCCGTGGGCACGACCATCCTCAAGCGGGCAACCGTTCCCCACGGCGCGAAGAGTTGGAGCGCCACACTCACGGTACGCATAGACGCGGACGAATGCCCGTCACGCTGGATCACCAACCTGTGGGGTGTGCGCCTCTACGACCTGCCTGACCCCGAGCCCGATCCTGAGCCGAAGCCTGACCCTACTCCGACGCCAACGCCGACTCCTACACCGACGCCTACCCCAACACCGACTCCAGAGGCCGCACCCGAACCGATATCCGAGCACCCCTCTGGTCCCCACGTCTGCATGACGACAGAAAGAACGCGGACGAAGCTCGGTGAGCACTACAGAGGCGTTGCACACGTAGCGCTGAAGGACGGCGCGCCACACGTGACCGTTACTTTGGCGCTCGTGCTGCTGGATAGTCTTGGCAATCGTCTTGCGGATGCTGAGGGTGACCCATACAAGCCGTCGGCAAAATCGGTTGAATTGAGCGAGCGCATCAAGCCTCCCGATCACCATGACGAGTACCATGCTGTGTGGTGGCACGAGGCGACTGTGTCAGTGCTGCGCGGGGAGAACTGCTCTAGCGTAGAGATCAGCGAATTGAAGGTGACGCCAGACGGTATGTCACCTGAGCCCCCAACTCCCACCCCTATTCCATCTCCCGCAACAGCATCATCGCCAGTCCAGCCAGATCGCACCCCAACAGAGGCAAGTCCAGCGGCGGCGGAAGGCGGGATGCTGCGGAACGGCGGGTTCGAGCGAGGAACGGTGAGATGGAGCAGGAGTGGCGGGAGCTTCACGGTCTCGGGTGAGCCGCCTGTTGCCGTGCTGCGCGCTACCACGAGCCGCACGGTGTGGCTGTGGCAGGCGGTCGTGGTGGAGGGTGGGGGGTGGTATGAGGCGGGGGCGCGGGCGCGGGTGGATGGGGCGGGGGAGGCGTTCGCGCGGATCGCGTGGTATGCGTCGGCGGACGCCAGCGGGTCGCAGATGGAGACGGTGACGGGAGAGGGGACGGTGGGCGCGGAGTGGACGGCGATCGCGGTGGGTCCGGAGCAGGCGCCCGCGGAGGCGCGGTCGGCGGTGTTGCGGTTGATGCTGCGGCCCGCATCGGGGGCGGGAGCGGTGGCGGCTTTCGACGAGGCCTGGTTCGCGGTCGCCGAAGCGCCTACTCCGACTCCCACGCCCACGCCGACGCCGACGCCCACACCGACGCCGACGCCGACGGCAACGCCCACTTCGCCCCCTACTCCGACGCCGACGCCGACGCCGGCAGCCGCGCCAGCTTCGACGCCGACGGCTGTCGCGGCGCGGACGCCCGCTCCGGCAACGGGCACGGCGGTCAGGGATGACGAAATGGGCGGGGGCGCTGCGGTGGGGGGCGGGGCGGGGGGGCTGCGGTTGTCGGAGGTGCTGGCGGACGCGGTTGAGCCGGGGATTGACAGGGCGTACGAGTGGGTCGAGCTGGTGAACGTGTCGGACGCGGTGGTGAGCACGGCGGGGTGGGCGATCGGGGACGCGGGGGCGGTCGATGCGCTGCCGGCGGTCGAGGTGCCGCCGGGCGGGTACGTGGTGGTGGCGGCGGAGGCGGCGGTGTTGCCGGTGAACGTGCTGGTCGCGCGGACGCCGGACGGGACGATCGGGAACGGGCTGAACAACACGGGGGACGCGGTGCGGCTGGTGTCGCCCGCGGGGGTGGTCGTCGATGCGCTCTCGTTCGGGGAGAATAGGGACGTGTTCGATTCGCCTCCCCCTGCCGCCGTCGCGGGCGCGACGCTCGGCGCGCATTCCCCGGATAGCGGGGGCGCGGGCGGGCCAGCGCGCTGGGCCGTGACCCTGCGGCCCTCGCCGGGCGCGCCCAACGCCTTCCCCCCGCCGACGGCGACGGCGACGCCCGCGGAAAGCGTCGCGCTGGGGGCGAGCGGCGAGCCTCCCGCAACGGCTCCGTCGCAGCCGGACGCGGACGGCATCGCGGAGGCATTCCCCGGAACGGCGGGGGGCGCGGGCGCGCGCTTCGAGCAGACGCCGCGGGAGTTCACGTCGTGGCTGGTGCTGGGGGCGGTGGCGGGGCTGAGCGGCACGGTCTCGGCGGTCGCGCTGGGGGGCGCCTGGCGCGCGAGCGGGGGGAGGCGGCGGCGTGGCGGTTGAGCGGCTCCAGAAGATCCTGTCGAACGCGGGGGTCGCCTCGCGGCGATCGGCGGAGGCGATGATCGTGGCCGGGCGCGTGGCCGTGAACGGCGAGACGCGGGACACGCTGGGCGCGCGCGCGGACCCGGAGCGGGACGAGATCACGGTGGACGGGACGCCCGTGGTGCGGGAGCGCTACCGCTACGTGGCGCTGCACAAGCCCGCGGGCGTGCTCTCGACGACGCGGGACGAGCGCGGGCGGCCCACGGTCGTCTCGCTGGTGGATGCGCCGGAAGCGACGCTGCATCCGGTGGGGCGGCTGGACCAGGCGAGCGAGGGGCTGATCCTGCTGACGAACGACGGGACGCTGACGGAGCTGCTGACGCATCCGCGGCACGAGGTGCGGAAGGAGTACCTCGTGGCCATCGACCAGCCGCTGGGGAAGAAGGGGCGGGCGCAGCTGACGCGCGGCGTCTGGCACGAGGGCGAGCGGCTGAAGGCGGACGCGGTGCGGGTGGTGAGCCCGGGCGGATCGCCGGAGCGTCCCGACCCGCGCTGGCTGCTGGTGGCGCTGCACGGGGGGCGGAAGCGCGAGATCCGGCGGATGCTCTCGATCGTGGGGCGGCGGGTGGTGACGCTGCGGCGCATCCGCATCGGGCCGCTGGCGCTGGGCGCGCTGGCCCCGGGGGAGAGCCGCGACCTGACGCCGGAGGAGGTGCAGGCGCTGTACGAAGCGGCGAAGCGGGCGGAGGGGCGCGAGCGCGGCAGCATGGCGGCCTCGCAGATGGAGCCGCCGCCGCCGCCGCATCCGATCGCCATCGACGGGCCCGCCGCCTCGGGCAAGAGCACGCTCGCGCGGGCGCTGGCGGAGCGCTTCGGCCACGTGCTGCTGGATACGGGGCTGATGTACCGCGCGGTCGCGCTGGCGGCGCTGCGCGCGGGCGCGCCCGCGAGCGACGAGGCGGCCTGCGCGGCGATCACGCGCGAGGGCGGGCTGAAGCTGGCGGTCAAGGGGCGGGAGGCGCGCGTCCTCCTTGATGGCGAGGACGTGACGGACCTGCTGCGCGCGCCCGACGTGGAGGCGAACGTGAGCGCCTACGCGGCCATCGCGGAGGTGCGGCGGGAGCTGGTGGCGCAGCAGCGGCTGTTCGCGGCGCAGCGCCCGTGCGTGCTGGTGGGGCGCGACATCGGGTCGGTGGTGCTGCCGGGCGCGCCCGTGAAGTTCTACCTGGAGGCGCCGGAGGCGGTGCGGGCGGCGCGGCGGGGGGCGCAGGCGGCGGAGTGGGGCGAGCGCCAGACGGCGGGCGAGGCGGGGCGCGACATCGGCGGGCGCGACGCGACGGACAGCACGCGCGCGACGAGCCCGCTGGTCGCGCCGGAGGGCGCGATCACGCTGGACAGCGGCGAACTGGACGTTGATGCGATGATTGCGGCGGCGATCGCGGCCATCGAGGCGATCGAGTCACCCAAGGCAATCCAGGCAATCACGGCAATCACGGCAATCAAGGCGAACGGGGAGGGGACGGCGTGAAGCGGCTGGGACGGTTCCTGTGGCATCGGGTCTACGTGCCCTGCTTCTACTGGTGGTCGGTGTGGACCTCGTACGGGATCCTGCTGCTGATGGCGCGGTGGCGGGTGCGGGGGCGCGGGCGGACGCCGGGGGGGGCGCTCATCCTCGCGTCGAGCCACCTGGGGAACGTGGACCCGATGATGCTGGCGATCGCGCTCGCCCCGCGCGGGCGTCGCATCCGCTTCATGGCCAAGGAGGAGTTGTTCCGCTACGTGCTCACGCCGTTCATCGTGTCGTGGGACGCGATCAAGCTGTACCGGGGGGCTTCCGACCGGGCGGCGATGCGGCAGGCGGAGGCGGTGGTGCGGAACGGGGAGTTGCTGGGGATGTTCCCCGAGGGGACGCGCAGCCGGACGGGCGAGCTCGGGCCGCTGCAGGGCGGGACGGCGCTGATCGCGCTGCGCACGAACACGCCCATCCTGCCCTGCCGCGTGTTCAACACGAACGTGCTGGGGAAGAAGGGCAACCTGTTCCCGCGCCCGGCGCTGACGGTGCGCTTCGGCGAGCCGTTCGCGGTCGAGCGCGAGCCGGGGCCGCTGGGCGCGCAGGTGGAGGCGCTGACGGAGCGGCTCCGCGCGGAGCTGGAGGCGCTGGGGGCGGAGCACGCGGCGGAGTCGGCGTGACGGCGAGCGAGGGCGGCGTCATCTCCGCCGTCGCCGAGGGCTCGCTGGCGGAGGCGGCGGGCGTCGAGGCGGGGGACGCGATCGTGGCGATCGACGGGCGCGCGCTGCGCGACGCGATCGACTACCAGTTCCACGCGGCCGAGCCGGAGATCACGGCGCGCTTCCGCAAGGCGGACGGCAGCGAGGACCTGGTCGTGTTCGAGAAAGACCCGGACGAGGACCTGGGGCTGGCCTTCGAGCGGGCGACGTGGGACGGCGTGCGGGTGTGCAACAACACCTGCTTCTTCTGCTTCCTGAAGGGCTTGCCGAAGGGGCTGCGGAAGCCGCTCTACCTGAAGGACGACGACTACCGGCTGAGCTTCCTGCACGGCAACTTCGTGACGCTGACGAACCTGACGGAGGAGGATTGGGCGCGGCTGGAGGAGCAGCGGCTGAGCCCCCTGAACGTGTCCGTGCACGCGACGGACGTGGAGCTGCGGCGGAGGCTGCTGGGGAACGCGCGCGCGCCGGACGTGGTGGCGCAACTGGAGCGGCTGCGGGACCTGGGGCTGCACGCGCACACGCAGATCGTGCTCACGCCGGGGGTGAACGACGGCGCGGCGCTGGAGCGCTCGCTGCGCGACCTGACGGCGCTCCACCCGACGGTTCAGACGGTGTCGGTGGTGCCGGTGGGGGCGAGCCCGCGGCTGGAGGAGTGGTCGCGGGAGCGGGACGGGATCGAGTTGCTCCCGCCGGAGCGCGAGTTCGCGCGGGGGCTGATCGCGACGGTGCGGCGCTTCCAGCGCGCCTGCGAGGCGTCGCACGGGCGCAGCGTGGTGCAGTGCGCGGACGAGTACTACCTGGCGGCGGGGCGGCCCTTGCCGGCGGCGCGTCGCTACGACGGCTTCGCCCAGTACGAGAACGGCATCGGCATGGTGCGGACGCTGCTCGACGACTGGTCGCGGCTGCGGCGGCGTCTGCGGGCGCGTCCGGCGGCGGACGTGGCGGGGAAGCGGGTCGCGATCGCGTGCGGGACGCTGATCGCGCCCACGCTGACGCGGCTGGCGGCGGAGTTCGCGGCGGAGACGGGCGTGGAGGCGAGCGTTCACCCGGTCACGAACACGCTCTTCGGGGAGCGGGTGAACGTGAGCGGGCTGCTGGGGGGCGCGGACCTCGCGGGGGCGCTGGCGGGGGTGGAGGCGGACCTGGCGCTGGCGCCGCGCACGAGCCTCGACTACTTCGGCGAGCGCTTCCTCGACGGCATGACCGTGGCGGAGGCGGCGGCGGGCATCGGGACGCCGATCGCATTCGCGGCGTCGCTGAGCGAGGCGCTCGACGCGATGCGGGCGGGGCCGCAAATGCCGCAGCCGTCCGCCGCGCCGAACGGGGCGTTCTGGAGCGACACGGCCATCGACGTGCCGGCCGGGGGGACGTGGGCGCGGGCCTGAAGTCGCGCGGCGGCGGGTGGTAGGCTGGGGCCATGCCGCGCGTCCGCGTCGAGCCGCTGGGCATCGAGGTCGAGGCTCCCCGGGGGGAGACGGTGATGGACGCCGTCTGCGCGCAGGGGTATTTCTGGCCGATCGGGTGCGACAAGACGGGCGAGTGCACGAACTGCGCGATGGAGGTCATCTCGGGGCTGGGGCGGCTGAGCCGGATGGGGCGCTACGAGCGCGCGAACCTGATCCGGCAGCGGGGGGCGCGATCGGTCGAGGACCCGCGGCTGCGGCTGGCCTGCCAGGCGCACGTGGAGGGCGACGTGGTGGTGGAGAAGCGCGGCGTGCAGCCGGAGTAGCGCGCGATCAGCGGGATTCGCCCGAAGGGGCGGGCGCGCCTAGACTGCGGGCGGGAAGCGGCATGATTTCGAGCATCCTCCTGGCGGCGGGCATGTCCACGCGCATGGGCGAGCCCAAGGCGCTCCTCGACTGGGGCGGCGAGCCGCTCATCCGCTACCAGATCCGGCAGTTGCGGGAGGCGGGGGCGGACGAGGTGGTGGTCGTGCTCGGCTACCGCGCGGACGAGATTCACCGGAAGCTGCACGGGCTCGACTACCGGAGCGTGCTCAACCCGGTCTACCAGCTGGGGCGGGCGGGGTCGCTGCGGGCGGGGGCGAAGGCGGTGAGCCGCGAGGCGACGGCGATCGTGCTCCTGAACGTGGACCAGCCGCGCCCGGCGGACCTGATCCGGGCGGTGATCGAGGCGCACACGCCCGCGGCCAGCGCGACGAGGCCGGTCTGCGGCGAGCGGCACGGGCATCCGGTGGCGCTCTCGGGGCGGCTGCGGGGCGAACTGGCGGCGGCGAGCGACGAGGCGCGGGGGCTGCGGGGCGTGCTCGCGGCGCACGCGGACGCGATCGTGGACGTGCCCGCCGACGAGCGCTGCCTGCTGGACCTGAACACGCCGGACGAGTACGAGGCCGCCGTGGCCGCGCTCGCCGGCGACGCGCGCGCCTAAGTGCCCTCCCGGCGCACGTTCGAGCCCGCCTACCGGGGGGTCGTGTTCGACCTCGACGAGACGCTGATCGACAGCCGCGCGGCGTGGCGCTACACGCTGGAGGAGACGCTGATGAGCGTCGCCAACCGGCGCATCGACGCGGGGCCGCTGGCGGAGGAGTACCACCGGAGGCCGTGGCGGGAGAGCCTCGCGATCGTGCTCGACGGCGCGGAGGAGCGGCGGCGGGCGGAGGCGCTGTGCGAGCGCATCGCGGGGCGGAGCGCGATGAAGCGGCTGCTCGTGTTCGAGGGCACGGGCATGGCGCTGGACGAGATCCGGGGAGCGCACATCGAGATCGGGGCGATCTCGCGGCTGCCCCACGCGACCGCACTGAAGCAGGCGCAGGCGACGGGCGTGGACCGCTTCCTGACGGTGCTCTCGGCGACGCCGGAGGGGGAGGGCTGGGACGCGGGGGCGCGCGTCGCGGAATGCCTCGCGTACTTCGGGCGGGAGGCGGCGGCGTGCGTGTTCGTGGGCGCGGAGGCGCGCGACGGGGAGGCGGCGGCGGCGCTGGGGCTGACGGCGCTGCGGGCGGGCTGGGCGGCGGACGCGGGAGCGCGCGAGGGCGCGAATCTGGCCTCGCCCGCGGCGGCGGCGGCGGCGCTGCTGTTCGGGCTGGAGGCGGGCGGGCTATCGCCAGCGCCGAACGGGGGCTAGGCTTTCCCCACCTTCACAACACGCGGGGTTTCACGGTGGCTACCAGGATCGGCATCAACGGCTGCACGACGAACGGGCTCGGACGGATCGGCAGGCAGGTCTTCAAGGCGATCAGCGAGCGGCACGGGGACGCGCTCGAAGTGGTCGCCATCAACGACCTCGTGGATACGGAGACGAACGCGAACCTGCTCAAGTACGACAGCAACTACGGCCCCTGGGAGCGCGACGTGCGCGCGACGGAGGACGGCATCGCGGTGGACGGGCGGCTGGTGCGGGTGTTCAGCGAGCGCGATCCGGGGGCGATCCCGTGGGGGTCGGCGGGCGTGGAGATCGTGATCGAGTCGACGGGCTTCTTCACGGACGCGACGAAGGCGGCGGCGCACCGGCGCGACAGCGTGCGGAAGGTGATCATCAGCGCGCCCGCGCGGAACGAGGACCTGACGGTCGTGCTGGGGGTGAACGACGAGCGCTACGACCCCGCGGCGCACCACGTCATCTCGAACGCGAGCTGCACGACGAACGGGCTGGCGCCGGTGGTGAAGGTGCTGGTGGATAACTTCGGGCTGGTGAAGGGGCAGATGACGACGGTCCACAGCTACACGAGTTCGCAGAAGATCCTGGACCAGGCGGGCGGGGGCGACCCGCGCGAGATGCGCTCGGGGCCGCTCAACATCGTGCCCACCTCGACGGGGGCGGCGCGGGCGCTGCGGCTGGTCATCCCCGAGGTGGAGGGCAAGCTGGACGGGCTCGCCTACCGCGTGCCCACGCCGACGGTCTCGATCGTCGAGATCGTGGCGCTCACGGAGAAGGAGACCTCGAAGGACGAGGTGAACGCGATCGTGGCGGAGACGGCGGGCGAGCAGATGAAGGGCATCCTCGGCATCACGGACGACCCGGTGGTCTCGATGGACCTGAAGGGCGACGAGCGGTCGAGCATCGTGGACGGGCGCTCGACGAACGTGGTCGGTGGGAACCTCGTGAAGGTGGCGGCCTGGTACGACAACGAGTGGGGCTACGCCTGCCGCCTGAGCGACCTGAGCGCGATGCTGGCGGAGCGGGGGCTGTAGGGGGGCTGGCTCAGCGGCGATCGGGCGGCGATCGGACAGGATCAGCGCATGGAAGCGTTCAGCGTTCCGGTGCGGCTTTCCGGGGTGAACGGCGGGGCCTCCATGGACGTCGATGCGACCGTCGACACGGGGTCCGCCTACACGACCCTGCCCGCGAGCCTGCTGCGGGAGCTGGGCGTCGAGCCGTTTGACCGGCGGCGCTTCATCCTGGCCGACGGCCACATCGTGGAGACCGAGATCGGCGAAGCGAGGGCCACGCTCGGCGACAAGAGCGTGACGACCGTCGTCGCGTTCGGGGAGGAGGGGTCGCCGCCGCTGCTGGGCGCGTACACGCTGGAGGGGCTGGGGCTGGCCGTGGACCCGATCCCGCAGCGGCTCGTTCCCGCCCGGCTCATCATGTACTGAGGGGCTGGCGTAGACTCTGCCGCATGTTCGAGGCGCTGACGGAGAAGCTGCAGGGGGCGTTCCAGCGCTTCGGGAGCCGCGGGGTGGTCTCGGAGGAGGACCTGGACCGGGTCCTGCGGGACGTGCGCCTGGCGATGCTCGAGGCGGACGTGAACTTCCGCGTGGTGCGCCAGTTCACGTCGCGCGTGCGGGAGCAGGCGCTGGGCGCGGACGTGCTCCAGAGCCTGACGCCCGCGCAGCAGGTCATCGACATCGTCAACCGTGAGTTGACGGGCATCCTCGGGGGGGAGGCGGCGGGGCTGGCGAGCGCCTCGCAGCCGCCGTCGGTGATCCTGCTGGTGGGGCTGCAGGGTTCGGGCAAGACGACGACGGCGGCGAAGCTGGCGGCGCGGCTGAAGAGCGACGGCAAGCGCCCCTTCCTCATCGCCTGCGACATCTACCGGCCGGCGGCGGTGGAGCAGCTGGTGACGCTGGCGGAGAGCATCGACGTGCCCATCCACGAGGAGGGCACGAAGGCGAAGCCGGCGGCGATCGCGGAGCGGGGCATCGCGCAGGCGCGGCGCGCGGGGGCGACGCACGCGCTGGTGGATACCGCGGGCCGCCTGCACGTGGACGAGACGATGATGGCGGAGGTGGCGGACCTGCGGAAACGGCTCGGCCCGGACGAGGTGCTGTTCGTGGCGGACGCGATGGCGGGGCAGGACGCGGTGACGGCGGCCAAGGAGTTCCACGAGCAGGTCGAGATCACGGGCGTGGTGCTGACGAAGCTGGACGGAGACGCGCGCGGGGGGGCGGCGCTCAGCATCCGCTCGGTGCTGGGCGTGCCGGTCAAGTTCATCGGCGTGGGGGAGGGGGCGGACGCGCTGGAGCCGTTCCACCCGGACCGGCTGGCGGGGCGCATCCTCGGCATGGGCGACATGCTCAGCCTGATCGACAAGGCGAAGGCGACGATCGGGGAGGCGGACACGGAGCGCTTCAACGAGAAGCTGAAGAGCGGCGCCTTCGACCTCCAGGACTTCGTCGACCAGCTGCGGCAGGTGCGGGAGATGGGGCCGATCGGGCAGCTCGTGCAGATGCTGCCGGGCTTCAACTCGATCAAGTCGCAGCTGAACGTGGATTCGCTGGACGATTCGTACTTCGGGCACGCGGAGGCGATCGTGCTCTCGATGACGGCGTGGGAGCGGCGGCACCCGGACCGCATCGACGGGAAGCGGCGGCGGCGCATCGCGGCGGGCAGCGGGACGATGCCGGCGGACGTGAACCGGCTGCTGAAGCAGTTCTTCGAGGCGCGCAAGCTGGCGAAGCAGATCAGCACGGGGCGGATGCCGGCGATCCCGGGGATGCGCTAGCAGTCGTCCGCGGGCTCCGAGGGTTCCATCGGCTCGGAGGGCTCGTCGTCGCCGTCGCCCGGTGGGCATGTGGCCGTCGCGGTCGGCTGGGTCGTTGCGGTGGGGGTTGTCGGGTTGGACGGCTCCATGGGCTCGGCGGGATCGTCGTCGCCGTTGGCGGGGGTCGGCGTGGGGGTGGCTGTGGGGGTTGGGGTCGCGGTGGGCGTGGGCGTTGGAACGCAGTCGGCCTCCATGGGCTCGGCTGGTTCTGCTGGCCCGTCGTTATCGCTGGGAGGGCAAGGGACGGGAGTGGGCGTGGGCGCGGTCACCTTGATGGCCAGGTTGCCGAAGCGGTAGTGGGGCACGCCGCCGCGGAACCGGACGCGCCGCGTTTCGCTCCAGTCGCCGCCGTCGATGCGGGCGTTCACGTAGACGAGCGAGGGGTTCTCGACGTTCTGCCAGACGTACAGCTCCACGGTCTGGGGGCCGGAGTTCGCGAGGGCGTTGACGGCGACGCCAGCGGTCACGGCGAGGATCAGGGCTACGGCGAGGGCGCAGATGGCGACGTTCTTCATGGCGTTCCTCCAGAAAGTGCAGGACATAGGGAGCGCGACAGCACGCGCACGACGGCGGCAGCGTAGCGCCTTGCGCCTTTGCGGGCGCGTAGGCGGGGGTTGGGGTAGCATCGCGGGCAGCGAACAGAAGAGGAGCGGCGCGTGCTGCGTATCCGGTTGCGACGAGTGGGGAAGAAGGGCCAGGCGTACTACCGCATGGTGGTCGCCGATCAGCGGTTTCCGCGCGACGGGCGGTTCCTGGAATCGCTGGGCGCGTACGACCCGCACAAGAACCCGCCCGAGTCGAGCCTGAACGCGGAGCGCGCGCGCGAGTGGCTGTCGAAGGGGGCGCAGCCCTCGGAGGCGGCGGAGAAGATCCTGCGCCGCGCGGGCATCCTCAACGGCGCGAACGGCGCGCCCGCGGCGGAAGCGGCTCCCGCCGGTGAAGCGGACGCGGACGCGCCCGCCGAGGGCGAAGCCGCGGACGAGACGGCGACCGACGCGAGCGAGGCCGAGGCTGAGCCCGCGCTCGCGGCCGAAGGGGCGGAGGCCTAGCGATGTCGATGATGAGCAACCTGATCGAGTACATCGCGAAGGCGCTGGTGGATGAGCCGGACGAGGTGCGCGTGACCGAGCACGACGACCACGGGCGCATCATCGTGCACCTGGACGTGGCGGACGACGACATCGGGCGGGTGATCGGGCGCGACGGGCGGATCGCGACGGCGATGCGTTCGCTGATGAAGGTGGCGGCCATCCGCGAGGATGAGCGCGTCGGCCTCGAGATCGGGGACTGACCGCGAGCGCGGCGACGCCTCCCCCTCCTTCCCCCGGCGGACCCTCCGAGCCCCGCGACGGCTTCGTGGCGGTGGGGCGCGTGCTGCGTCCGCACGGGACCGGGGGCGAGTTGCGGGTGATGCCCTTCAACCCGGACCTGCCCAACCTGCGGGCGGGCGGCGAGGTGTACCTGCTGGGGAAGCGGCGGCGCATCGAGCGCGTGCGTCCGGACCGCGGGCGGGCGCTCGTGCGAATCGCGGGGCTGACGCGGCGCGACGACGCGGAGGAGGCGCGCGGGGCGCTGCTGGAGGTGCCCGAGGACGAAGTCGCGCGGGAGCCAGGCGCGCACTTCGTCCATGAGATCGTGGGGCTGGAGGTGGTGACGGAGGACGGGCGCCGCCTCGGGCGCGTGAGCGAGGTGCTGAGCACGGGCGCGAACGACGTGTACGTGGTGGAGGGGCCGTCGGGGGAGACGCTGCTGCCGGCGATCGCGTCGGTGGTGCAAGCGGTGGATGTCGCCGGGGGGGCGCTTCGCATCACAAATGAGGCGGTTTCCCGCGACGAATCGGCATAAGACCGTTGAAAGGGCTCGTCGCGGGCGCTAGACTCGCAGGCGTCTAGCACAGGCAAGCGGCCAGCGGGCGGGGTGTTTCCCGGGGGTTGCGCGCCGAGACCCAGTCGAGGGGGAAGGCGATGGCGAAGGCCGAGTCGCTTCAGATCGTAGGCAGTTGCGTCCACCACTGGATCCTGGACCCGCCCAGAGGCGAACTCACCTTCGGACGCTGCAAGAAGTGCGGCGAAGAGCGCCAGTTCACGGGCGAGACGAGCTACCGCATCGGGCGTGGCTCCTCGCGCCGCCGCTGAGGCGCGGCGGCCCTCCTCCTTCCCCAGACCCCTTGTGGCCGGTGGCGTGCGTTCGCTGGGCCACTAGCCACCAGCGGGCAGTCACGGGTACCATCGCGGCAGGCGTGGGGACATAGCTCAGTTGGGAGAGCGCAGCGTTCGCAATGCTGAGGTCGGGGGTTCGACTCCCCCTGTCTCCACCAGCCACAGACCGATCCCGGGCGCGAGCGCGCCGCGCCGGCGGCGGGGAAGGCCACGCGCCCGAAGGAGAGAGCGATGACGAAGACCGTGCAGGAGCGCCTGGCGGAACTGAACGAGCGCAAGGACGAGGCCCGCGCGGGCGGCGGCGAGCGGCGCGTCGAGGCGCAGCACAACCGCGGCAAGCTGACCGCGCGCGAGCGCATCGAGCTGCTGCTGGACGAGGGCACGTTCGAGGAGATCGACGCGCTCGTGCGTCCGCGCGGGGCGGAGCGCGGGCCGGAGGCGGTGGTGACGGGCTGGGGGCGCATTGAGGGGCGGCCGGTGTACCTGTTCTCCTACGACTTCACGGTGTCGGGGGGATCGCTGAGCGAGACGGTGGGGGAGAAGATCCTGAAGGTGATGGACCTGGCGCTGATGACGGGCGCGCCGATCGTGGGCATCCAGGATTCGGGCGGGGCGCGCATCCAGGACGGGCCGGAGAGCCTGCGCGGCTTCGGCGAGATGTTCGCGATGAACACGCTGGCGAGCGGCGTCGTGCCGCAGATCAGCGTGATCATGGGGCCGTGCGCGGGCGGGGCGGTCTACAGCCCCGCGATCACGGACTTCATCTTCATGACGGCGGGCACGGGGCAGATGTACATCACGGGGCCGGACGTGATCCGCAACGTGACGGGCGAGGAGATCGACCACGAGACGCTGGGCGGGGCGAGCATCCACGCGACGCGCTCGGGGGTGGCCCACTTCGCCATCGAGGGGGAGGAGGAGACGCTGGCGGAGGTGCGGCGGCTGCTCGCCTTCCTGCCCTCGAACAACGCGGAGGACGCGCCCTTCGTCCCGACGGAGCATCCGGCGCACCTGCCGGACGAGGAGCTGCTGACGATCGTGCCGGACGAGCCGAACCGGCCCTACGACGTGCGCGAGATCATCGACCGCATCGTGGACGACGGGGATTTCCTGGAGGTGCACGAGAGCTACGCGCAGAACGTGGTGGTGGGCTTCGCGCGCATGGGCGGGCAGACGGTCGGGTTCGTGGGGAACCAGCCGATGCACCTGGCGGGGGTGCTGGACATCGAGGCGAGCCGCAAGGCGGCGCGGTTCGTGCGCACGTGCGACTGCTTCAACATCCCGATCATCACGCTGGTCGACATCCCCGGGTACCTGCCGGGGTCGTCGCAGGAGTACGGGGGCATCATCACGCACGGGGCGAAGCTGCTGTTCGCCTACAGCGAGGCGACGGTGCCGAAGATCGCGGTGGTGCTGCGGAAGGCGTACGGCGGGGCCTACCTGGTGATGTCGAGCAAGCACCTGCGGGGGGACATGAACTTCGCGTGGCCGGCGGCGGAGGTGGCGGTGATGGGGCCGGAGCAGGCGGTGGGCATCATCAACCGGCGCGAGATCGCGGAGGCGGAGGACCCGGAGGCGAAGCGCGAGGAGCTGGCGGAGGACTTCCGCACGCGCTTCGGGAACCCGTACATCCCGGCGGGGCGGGGCTTCGTGGACGACGTGATCGACCCGCGGGAGACGCGGGGCAAGATCGTGACGGCGCTGGAGATGCTGCGGAACAAGGCGGACCGCAACCCGCCGAAGAAGCACGGCAACATCCCGCTGTAGGGCGGGCGGGCCTGCTCATTCGTCGCGCGGGGTGCTAGCGTGGCGGCATGAGGCGTTTGTGGGGCGCAGCGCTGATCGCGCTGGCGATGGCCGCGCTGATCGCGGCGTGCGGGGGCGAGCCGGAGGCGCCGACGGCTCCCGCTACGCTCCCGGCGCCGGAACTGATCACCATCGCAACGGGTGAGGCGGGCGTGATCATCCTCGAATGGGCGGGCGGCCCCGAGAGCGCGACTGGCTGGCAGTACCGTCAGCGCCTCACCAAGCGGGGAACCTGGGGCGCATGGACAGACGTGCCAAGCAGCACGGGTACCACCAAGAGCTACCGCATCACTGGACTGGAGACCTACCGAGCCTACTACTTCCAGGTGCGGGCGGTGACTGACGCGGGATCCAGCCGGGCATCCGATGCGGTGCGGGGCCCCACTCTCGACTACGAGCAGGGGATACCCAACCTCCCCGAGGGGCAGCTTGTAGAGGGTGGCGACCGCAGGTGGCTGCTGGGCGGGATCATCGAAGTCACGATCCCGGCCGGGGTGCGGATGAAATTTGGCGGCGCCTTCACCGACGCTGGCATGTTCGCGAGTCTCTACCACCCGGAGACCGGCTCCGGGATCAGCTTCAACGTGGAGACGGGCGAATCGAGGAGGGCGGTCGAGAGTCTGGAAGGCGCGACCGTGGACATGGATGCGGTCTTCGACCAAATCGTCGACAGCATGACACGGCGGGGCATTACGCTGCGGGAGAAGAGGCGTGCTGGAGCGCCAACCTACACCCGCCCACCGGCCAGGGAGTCCGGCGTGCAGGAACTCATCACGGTGTCTGATGGCTCGCTCGACGCCCTGCTGCTGGAGTGGACGAGCGGTCCCGAGGACGCGATCGGCTGGCAGTACCGCCAGCGTGAAACCTATGACCCTGCCTGGGGACCGTGGAGGGACGTGCCCGACAGCGGAGACGGTACCCGCAGCTACCGCGTCACCGGGCTGGAGAGCCACCTGACCTATCACTTCCAGGTGCGGGCGGTGACCGACGCGGGGCCGCGAGCAGCCTCGCTCTCGGCGAAGGGCCAAACGCCCGCCTTCAACCACAACCTCACTGACCTGGGCGAGTGGCAACTGGTAGAGGGTGGCGGCCGCAGGTGGCTGCTGGCCGGCAACATCGAAATCACGATCCCCGATGGCGCGCGAGTTTCAGCCTGCAGGGGCGAATACACCAGCAACGGCCTCTCCATCATTAGCCTGTGCCACCCGGCGAGCGGCTCCTTTCTGACGTTCGACGTGGAGACCGGTGAGTTGCTGGGCGAATGGTTAGAGTCCCCGGAAGGGGTCGATGCGAATGGCTCCGCGGTGGATGTGGCGGCGCTGTTCAACCAGATTCTCTTTTCGCTGACGCTGCGGACGCCGCCCGCCACGCCTGTTCCAACCCCCACGCCCGAGTTGTCGGACACGCTGACGTTGATCGCCGTGACCGACTCCTCGCCTGACTCCCTCCTGCTGGAGTGGACGGGAGGCCCCACAGATGCGCGCCGCTGGCAGTACCGGGTGCGCGGGGCCCTCGGGGAAACATGGGGCCCGTGGCGGGACGTGCCCGGCAGCACCGGGACCACCCGCAGCTACCGGATCCCGGGCCTCTGGCAGTTCTACGGCTACTACTTCCAGGTGCGCCCAGTGACCGCAGCGGGATCGGGCGCCGCCTCACCGGAAAGTTTGGGGGCCACCACCCGCTGGAGT
This sequence comes from Tepidiformaceae bacterium, assembly GCA_963664025.2. Lineage (GTDB taxonomy): Bacteria > Chloroflexota > Dehalococcoidia > Tepidiformales > Tepidiformaceae > UBA2991. The sequence goes on from OY760861.2 coordinate 1,850,730, forward strand.
GAGGGCATGCTGAAAATCTTCCCCGAACTGATCTACGAAGGAGGCGGGCACAGGTGGCTCCTGGACTCCACCCTCGAACTCACCATCCCCGCAGGCGTGCGGGTCGTGCAATGCGGGGGAGCGGCTACTCCCGCCAGTTACGTCTTGGTCAGCCTGTGTCATCCGGAGAGCGGCTCCACCCTGACGTTCAACGCGGAAACCGGTGAGTTGCTGAACGAACGGATACGGAGTCTGGAGGGGGCTGATGTGAGTGGCTCCGCGACGGTAGTCGAGCTGTTCAAACAGATTCCCGGCACCGTGAGGTTCCGGCCAGGGATCAGCCCCATCGAGCCGCCGCCCGTCACGCCAAAACTGATCACCGTGGCCGACGCTTCGCCTGACTCCCTGTTGCTGGAGTGGACGGACGGTCCCGCCGATGCGGTCAGCTGGCAGTACCGGCAGCGTGCGGACCGAGACGGCGCCTGGGGAATGTGGCTGAGAATGTGGAACAGCACCGGGAGCACCGGCAGCTACCGTGTCACCGGCTTGGGACGGCACTATCCCTACTTCTTCCAGGTGCGTCCGGTGACCGACAGGGGACCGGGCCTCGCCTCGCCCGAAAGGCTGGGAGCTACTCCCTACCGGGTAGACGGCGTCCTGGCGCTCGTCCCCGGTCAGGTCGTCGAAAGCGGCGGACACAGGTGGCTCCTGCGCCGCACCATCGAACTCACTATCCCCGCGGGCGTGCGCGTCATGGACTGTGGCGGAGGGTTCTCCGAGGATTATGTAGTGGTCAGCCTCTGTCTCCCGGGAAGCAGCTCCTACCTGGCGTTCAACGTAGAGACCGGGGAACTGGTAGACAAATGGATACGGAGTCCGGGAGACGCCGAGGCGAGCGGCTCCGAGATGGACGTGGGGGCCTTGTTCGACCAGATCCTCAGCACGATGCGGTTCCGGCCCTGAAGTGGTGAGCAGCAGCCCCGCCCCACCGGCTGGCCGTAAAGGGCGCTTGTGATAGGGTTCACGGAGGCCGCAAGCGCGGTCGCGAGGGGCTTCTCAGGGCATGGGCCGGGTACGCATCACGGAGACCGCGATTCGCGACGGGCACCAGTCGCTGCTGGCCACGCGCATGCGCACGGAGGACATGATCCCGGCGCTCGAACGCATGGACGCGATCGGGTACGGGAGCATCGAGTGCTGGGGCGGGGCGACCTTCGACACGGCCATGCGCTTCCTGCTGGAAGACCCGTGGGAGCGGCTGCGCGAGGTGAAGGCGCGGCTCAAGAACACGCCCACGCAGATGCTGCTGCGCGGCCAGAACGCCGTCGGCTACCGGCATTACGCGGATGACGTGGTGCTCGAATTCTGCGAGCGCGCGGTCGAGAACGGGATGGACATCTTCCGCATCTTCGACGCGCTCAACGACACGCGGAACCTGGAGACGGCGTTCGAGGGGGTGAAGCGGGCGGGCGGGCACGTGCAGGGCACGCTCTGCTACACGACGAGCCCCGTGCACACGGTGGAGAGCTTCGGGACGCTGGCGGACCGGCTGGTGGAGATGGGGGCGGATTCGCTCTGCATCAAGGACATGGCGGGGCTGCTGAGCCCGGTGATGGCGGAGCGGCTGGTGACGCGCATCAAGGGCGACCATCCGGACACGCCCCTGCAGCTGCACTGCCACGACACGTCGGGGTACTCGGAGATGGCGTACCTGCTGGCGGTGCGGGCGGGGGCGGACGCGATCGACACGGCCATCAGCCCGCTGGCGGGGGGCACCTCGCAGCCGGCGACGGAGACGCTGGTGGCGGCGCTGGGCGAGGACGAGGCGGGCGGCACGGGCATCGCCCTCGGCGACCTGGTGGAGACGGCGGAGTACTTCGGGGGCGTGCGCAAGAAGTACTGGAAGCACGAGAGCAACCTGCTCGGCGTGGATGCGGGCGTGCTGCGGCACCAGGTGCCGGGCGGCATGATCTCGAACCTCGTGGGGCAGCTGCGGGACCAGGGGCAGGAGGCGAAGCTGGGCGAGGTGCTGGAGGAGAACGCGCGCGTGCGCGCCGACCTCGGCTACCCGCCGCTGGTGACGCCGAGCTCGCAGATCGTGGGCTCGCAGGCGGTGCTGAACGTGCTCACGGGGAAGCGCTACGGCGTGGTGACGAAGGAGACGCGCAACCTCGCGCAGGGGCTCTACGGCGCGACCGCGGAGCCGATCGCGCAGGAGGTGCTGGACCTGATCCTCGGCGACGCGCCCCGGATCGACCACCGTCCCGCGGATGACCTCGAACCGGAGATGGAGAGCGCGAAGGCGGAGATCGGCGACCTCGCCGAGAGCCCCGAGGACGTGCTCTCGTACGTGATGTTCCCGCAGCCCGCCAAGAAGTTCCTCGAATGGCGGCGGGAGGGCGGCGGTCCCGAGCGCGAGCTGGTGGCGGCGGTGGTGGGGGCGATGGCGATCAAGGAGCGCGCGCAGGCGGCGTCGCGGCCCGTGGCGGCGGGGCAGCCTTCCGAGAACGGCGCGGCCCCGGGCGGCGCGTGGCGCCAGTTCGGGCGCATGAGGCAGATGCGGTAGCGATGGCGACGGTCACGATCGGCGGACGCACCTACGAGGTCGAAGTGCGCGGCGACACGGTCGTCGTGGACGGCGAGGAGTTCCCCGTGGCGATCGCGCGCGGGGAGGCGTACGACACGGTCACGGCGGGGGGCGTGAGCTACCGCGTGGCCCTTCCCCCCGAGGACGCGCGCGAATCGGGGATGGCGATCGAGGTGGACCACCGGCCCTTCACGCTGGAGTACGAGGGGCGGCTGGGCGGCGGTCCGGCGCGGCCCGCGGCGCGGGCGGCGGGCGCGGCCAGCGGCGGCGCTCCGGCGGCGGCCTCGAACGTGCCGGGCGGCGTGGCGGCGCAGCTCTCGGGCAAGGTCTTGCGCGTCGAGGTGAAGCCGGGCGACGCCGTCGAGGCGGGGCAGCTGCTGCTCGTCCTCGAGGCGATGAAGATGGAGAACGAGATCAACGCGCCCAAGGCCGGGACCGTGAAAGCGGTTCCGGTGAGCGAGGGCGCGCAGGTGAGCGAGGGCGAGACCCTCGTCATCCTGGAGTAGGGCCGAGAGGCCGGAAGGGAGCCGCCGGTGCCGGTCAAGGAGCTGCGGGATCAGCGTCATACGGGCGCGGTCGCGGAGATCGCGGGGACGCGCTTCCCCTACCCGAACGAGGAGCACCCGGAACTGGAGACGCTCGTGAACGACCCCGAGCCGTCGATGTCGGTGGGCGAATGGGCGGGCGAGCCGCTCTACCCCGACATCGTGGTGGTGCGGCGTCCGGGGCAGTGGCTGCAGTTCATGGCGCAGATCGAGACGGCCGACACGATCACGGACGAGCAGGCGGAGGCGAAGTGGCTGCCGTACTCGAAGATGGGCGACCTGCTGCTGTACGTGCCGGCGGGGCAGGTGCAGGCGGCGAAGCGGCTCTGCCGGAAGCACGGCGTCAGCTACAAGGGCATCCGCACGTGGCGCTACCGGCCCGTGTGGGGCCTGACGATCGCCGAGGCGTAGCGGCGCGCATGACCGAGGCAGCCCGCCCGCTCAACGTCTTCTTCGACGTGGACCACACGCTGGTCTACACGACGCACAAGGAGAGTTCGCTGCGTCCGGGGGCGCACGAGGCGATGGCGCGCATCAAGGGCGCGGGGCACAGCGTCTACGTGTGGTCGGCGGGCGGGCAGCAGTACAGCGAGCGCACGGTGGAGCGCTTCGGGCTGACGGAGTGGGTGGACGGCTGCTTCGACAAGCACCCGCGCGTGGAGCCGCCGCCGGACCTGATCATCGACGACGACTGGTACCTGGTGGAGAAGTACGGGGGGTATTGCGTCTCGCAGTACAAGGAGGTGGACGAGAGCGACCGGGAGTTGCTGGAGGTGGTGGAGAAGCTGGCGGCGCGGGGGGACTTGTGACATTATTCACGTCAGCAAGCCCACTAGACCAGATGGGACGCTAGAGGTTGGCTGTGACGAAGCCCCCAGTCCTGAGAGGCCCGGCCCGCGATGCGGTGAAACATCGCGATGGTCACCTGCAGATCATCGCCTCTGCGGGCTCCGGGAAAACAGAGGTTGTCGCGCAACGCATAGCTGACCTCTTCGCGAGCGGCGTCAAGCCCGAGGAGGTCGTGGCGTTCACCTTCAACGAATCCGCAGCGGAAGAGTTGCAGGGCCGCATTGAGGAGCGGGTGACCCACCGCCTTGGCCCCGCCTTCCTCGATCAGATGAACGACTGCTTCATCGGAACCATCCATGCCTACTGCTTCCGCCTGCTTCAGGTTCATGCTCCGGAGTTCGAGGCATACGACGTCTTGGACCAACACCAGCTTTCGGCATTCTTGTCGATTGAAGCTCGCCGCCTTGGAGTTGGCTCTCTTGACGATCGCCTGTTCCAGGCAGTCAGACACTTCCGCTCGAACATTGATGTGATCGAGAACGAGCTGATACCAGTCGAAAATCTCACCGGAGAATTCCGTGATACTGCACAAAAATACTACGAAGAAATCGAACGCCGAAGGCTCCTGACTTACGGGCAACAGATCGTCCGCGCTATCTCCGCTCTCGAATCCAGCGACATCTTGGAGAAAATCCATTCGTCGCTACGGTACCTTGTAGTCGATGAGTATCAAGACATCAACCCTGCCCAAGAGCGACTCATCCAACTACTTGCCAGTGGGCCTGTCCAACTCTGCGTCGTCGGCGATGATGACCAGGCCATCTACCAGTGGCGCGGAGCAAACGTGAGGAACATCGTTGAGTTTCAAGAGCGTTATGTCGCCACACAGTATCCCATCGTGACGAACCGGCGCAGTCGCCCCGGAATCATTCGATTCGCAAACGCCGTCTCCAGCAGCATCCAAGGGCGGCTTGACAAACAGATGCGTCGTCATCGCCCATCTGCGGAACCAGACCACTCCTTGTGGATCGCCTCCACCCAAGCGGCTGAGGCAGAACAGATCGCCAAAACTGTCCGCAGTCTCCATCAGCAGGGCTGGCACTACAGCGACATGGCGATCCTAGTGCGCGGGCGAGTTGCTAGCCCTGCGTTGCTGGAGGCACTTGACGGCGTGCCCGTGACGACTGGCAGCAGAACTGCGCTGTTTCAGCAGCCACTGGCCAGCCTGTTCGGTCGCACACTCGGATTCTTGGCGGGGAGCGGGTGGAGCGACGAGCAATATGGTCCTCGCGTAGTGAGTAACCTAGACTACGTTGTACACCGTTACACAGCAGAGTTCGGACTGGACGCGGAACGCCAGACCCAAGTCCACACAGTTCTGAAGGATTGGAAGGACGAAGTCTCGACCCCCTCTCGCCCGGCAAACCTTGTCGGGGACTTCTATCAGTTGCTCGAAGCCTGCGGAGTGCTCAGTTGGGATCCGGATGATCCTGTGCAGGTCGCCCGTCTTGGCACTCTCGCCCGCTGCTCTCAGATTCTCGCGGATTTCGAGAGTGTCCAGCGGCGCTCGCGTCCAGATCTTGAAGCTCCTGGCGAGCAGATCGGAGGCCAAGATCGCGGACAGTTCTTCTACTACGCACTTGCGAACTTCGTGCAGCACTACGCTCGCGGAGCCTACGAAGGGTTTGATGGCGACGATGAGATTATCGTGGACGCTGTCACACTCACAACTGTCCACCAAGCGAAGGGGCGTGAGTGGCCCATCGTCTTCGTCCCATCGCTGACGGCTCGTCGCTTTCCGTCATCCATGACCGGTCGCGCCGGCAAATGGTTCGTCCCCGAGGAACTCTTCGACCCTGGGCGATATGAGGGGAACGAGAACGATGAGCGCCGCCTTTTTTACGTCGCAGTGACCCGCGCCCGGGACTGGCTATCACTCTCCGCACACGAACGAGTAAACCCCAACGGGCACCGCCAGCGACCATCACCCTTCTTGCAGCCTCTCCCTAGAGATAGCCTAGGAGCCAACCCTGTGCTCCCACCCACTCCAGACGAGGGGAGCAGCGACCTTGACGCCGACCGAGTCACACTGTCGTTCTCGGAACTGGCGGTCTTCCTCCGCTGCCCTTATGCCTTCCGCCTCCGGCACAGGCTCGGGTTCCAGCCACAGATCGCGCCAGAGCTTGGCTACGGCAAGGCGGTACACCACGCCCTGCGACAAGTGGCAGAACACTACCAGCGCACTGGCACCGTCCCTTCGCGCGCAGAACTGGACGTCATGTTCACAGAGGGGTTCTTCCTCCCCTACGCGAACAAACCGGCTCACCGCCAACTCAAGAACGCCGCTCGTCGTCTGGTCAACCGGTACATTGAAGCGTACTCGGACGACTTTGACCGCATCTGGGAGGTTGAGCGTCCCTTTGAGCTCCATCTGGACGATGCGGTCATCTCCGGTCGGGCGGATGTGATCCTGGATCGGGAAGGCGGCCACATCCACGCCCTTGCCCTCGTCGACTACAAGACCTCGACGCGCAGAGAGTACGACTTCGATCTCCAGCTTCAAGTCTACGCGAACGCCGGACGCCGGGAGGGGCTGGATGTCCGTGGCGCCTATGTGCACGACCTCAACGAGGCCGATCGCATCCCGGTCGACATTGAGGAGGCAACGGTCGAGACAGCGGAGGAGGGTGTGCGCGAGGCAATCAGCCGCTATCGGGAATCTGACTTCGCACCAACGCCGTCGCGCTCTGTATGCGGAGAGTGTGACATGCGTCCCGTCTGCCGCTTCCGCGCCGAGTAGCTGCCACTCACGGCGCGAGCCTGAGGGCGAGGAGGAAGCCGGGGTCGGCGAAGCCGATGGGGATGAGGAGGGTGTCGCCGGCGATGGCGGGCCAGCCGTTGATGCCGCCCGCCGCCTGGTGCTTCCAGACGATCTCGCCGGTCTCGCGGTCGAGGGCGAGGATGAGGCCGGTGATGACGGACGTGAAGACGAGGTCGTTGACGACGGTCGCGCCGCCGAAACCGTCGCCGGGGAGGTCGGTTTCCCAGCGGACGGCGCCGGTGGCGGCGTCGATGGCGACGAGCTGGCTGGGGTGGACGCCGAGGCTGGTGCCCGTGCCCTCGGCGACGTCCGGCTCGTAGGTGGTGGGGGCGTTGACGACGGAGACGTAGACGACGCCCTCGGCGACGGCGAGGGGGGTGACGACGCCGCCCGCGTTGCCGGGCATGACCTCGACCTCGCCCTCGATGCTGGTCAGGTGGTCGTTCTGGTGGAGGCCGACGGGCGTGTCCCAGAGGACGGTCCCTTCGGGGTCGAGGCCGACGACGCGGCCCATCTTGCCGCTGCTGATGATGACGCGGCGGCCGTCGGCGAGGGTGGCGATGCCGGTGAGGACGGCGTCGCGGTCGAAGATGTCGTGGGCGATGTGCTGGACGCCCCAGCGCAGTTCGCCGGTGGTTATGTCGATGGCGAGGATGGAGTCGGTCCAGCGGTTGTCGCCGGGGCGGCTCTCGCCGTTGGGGAAGCCGGGGACGCCGGGATAGGGGTAGGGGTTGGAGATGCCCCAGTAGGAGACGCCCGCCGCGAGGTCGAGGGAGGGCGGGTACCAGGCGCCGCCGCCGCTGTTGATCGCGGGGTTCCCCCAGACGTCTTCGGAGACGATGGTGTTGAAGGACCAGCGGACCTCGCCGGTGGAGGGGTCGAGGGCGTAGAGGGCGCCGCGGGCGCCGGGCTGGGCGAGGGAGCTGGTGGCGGCGAAGACGGTCCCGCCCGCGACGACGGGCTGGAAGTTGACGACGCCGCCGTTGGCGAGGATGCCGGTGGCCCAGAGGCGCTCGCCGTCGATGGCGCGGTAGGCGGCGATGGAGTGGCCGCCGAGGTTGGCGAAGACGCAGCCGCCGCTGACGGCGACGCCGCTGGGGCCGTAGGTCCACTGCCCGACCTCGACCGTCCAGCGGCGGGCGCCGGACTGGAGGTCGATGGCGTGCACGTTCGTCTGGAGGTCGCCGAGGTAGACCGTGTTCCCGGCGATGATGGGCGTGGTGGCGACGATGCCGAAGGCCCCGCCGGAGGGCAGTTCGTAGCGCCACGCCTCCTTGAGGTCGCCGACGTTGGCGGCGGTGATGCCGGCTGTGAAGGTGGCGCGGCTGCCCTCGGCGTCGTAGTGGGGGTGGGGCCAGTCGGGGGCGTCGGCGAGGGGCGGCTCGGGGCCGGAGCAGGGGGCGGGGGCGGCGGCGCGGGGCGTGGGGGTTGGCGTGGGGGGGACGGCGGTGGGGGTGGCGGCGGCAGTCGCGGTTTCGGTGGGCGCGGGCGCTTCCGGCGATGGCGCGTCGTCAGCGCTGTCGCCGCAGGCGGCGAGCGTCAGCGCCAGCGCAGCGGCGAGCGTCAGCGCCAGCGCGGCGGCGAGCGGGAGGAGGGCGCGCTTCATGGTGGGCGGGAGTCTACGGAAGGCGAGCCATGTGAGCGGGCTTCCCCACGGGTCTTATCCGAAGAACGGCCTTCCCTTGATGCTGACGAGGAAGTGCTGGGCGGGGACGAGTTGGTGGTCCGTCGTGTCGGGAATGAAACCGAGGACCTGGAGCGCCGTCGCTCCCAGGATGTAGGAGCCTTCCTCGCCGAAGATGACCGGCGCGGTTCGCTTTCGGCCACCGATCTCGAAGCGCGCTTCCCCCACCGGGTATTCCTTCCACTCCGTATCGGGGAAGGAGAACTCTTCGGTCTGGTCAGGTTCGATGCCGATCTTCTGGAGCAGCGAGGCGGGCAGCTTGGAGTGGGTGGCTCCGGTGTCCACGAGCATGGACGCCTTGTAGTAGTCGCCACCGCCGGGATTCGACACCCTCACATCGACCTCGAACATCCCCATGACAGATCCCTCCGGCGCTCCACGGCCTGCATTCGAGTATAGAGCCATCCGTCCATCTTGACACCGTCCCCATCGCGACCGGCATCGACTTTCGCTACGAAATGATCGAAAAAGCCTTGCCCGTGAGGGCGGGGTCGCCTACGATCGATGCATGGACCGGCAGCTGCACGGGACGCGGGAGCGGGTGCTCGACTACGTGGTCGGGCGCCACGGGGCGCGCGTGGAGGAGATGGCGGAGGCGCTGGGCGTGAAGGCGGCGGCGGTCCGGCGGCACCTCGACCACCTGCGCGCGGACGGGCTGATCGAGTCGCGCCCGGTGAAGCAGGCGACGGGCCGCCCCTTCCTGAGCTGGTACCCCACGGCCAAGGGCGCGGGGGAAGCGCCGCCCGCCTACGCGGACCTGTTCGCGCGGGTGCTGGGGTGGCTGGGGCAGGAGCACATCGACGAGGCCGTGGCCACGGGCGTGGCGGCCTCGCTCGCCGAGCGCCACCGCGACGAGGTGGCGGGCTCGGAGAGCGGGGAGGACCTCGTGGAGCACGTGACGGAGAGCCTGCGCCGCGAGGGCATCCTGGAGACGTGGCGGGCGGAGGCGGACGGCTTCCACCTGGTCAACTCGTGCTGCCCGTATCCGCAGGCGGCGGAACTGTCGCGGCTGCCCTGCGAGGCCGACCGGCAGGCGATCAGCCTGCTCATCGGGGAGGACGTGGAGCAGATCGAGCGTATCGTGGACGGCTCGCCGTGCTGCGAGTACCGCGTGCAACTGGACACCGAACACGAGCAGAAGGCCGTCGCCGCGGGCGAGGCCGCCGAAGGGACCGCATGAACGAAGCGCCGCTTCTCGAAATCGACGCCCTGCGCGCCAGCGTGGCGGGCAAGGAGATCCTCACGGGGCTGAACCTGACGGTGCGCCCGGGCGAGGTGCACGCGATCATGGGGCCGAACGGCTCCGGCAAGAGCACCCTCGCGAACACGCTCATGGGCAACCCGCGCTACGCCGTCACGGGCGGCGGGGTGCGCTTCCTGGGGGAGGCGCTGGAGGGGATGGCGCCGGACGAGCGCGCGCGCCAGGGGCTGTTCCTCGCCTTCCAGTACCCCGTGGCCGTGCCGGGCGTGACGGTCGTGAACTTCCTGCGCCAGGCGGTGAACGCCGTGCGCGGGGAGGACCTGCCCGTGCGCGAGTTCCGGCAGGAGCTGTTCGCGAAGATGGAGCTGCTGAAGGTGGACCGCGATTTCGCGCGGCGCTACCTGAACGACGGCTTCAGCGGGGGCGAGAAGAAGCGCGCGGAGATGCTGCAGCTGGCGATGCTGCAGCCGCGCATGGCCGTGCTGGACGAGACGGATTCGGGGCTCGACATCGACGCCCTGCGGACGGTCGCGGACGGCGTGAACGCGCTGATGAACGAAGACATGGGGTTGCTGCTGATCACGCATTACCAGCGGCTGCTCAACTACATCAAGCCACAGTTCGTACACGTGCTGATGGACGGGCGCATCGTGCGCTCGGGCGGCCCCGAGCTCGCGGAGGAGCTCGAGGCGAGCGGGTACGACGCCATTGAAGCGGCCGCGCCGACGGCCTGAAGGAAGAGGAGAGACGCCATGACCGCAGCGCCGGAACTGGTCCGCGAGGACGGCTACAAGTGGGGCTTCTACGACGAGGAGGAGGCCCTGTTCAAGGCGAACAAGGGACTCACGCCGGAGATCGTGAGCACGATCTCGGAGATGAAGGACGAGCCGCAGTGGATGCGGGAGTTCCGGCTGAGCGCGCTGGAGCGCTTCAACGAGATGGAGAACCCGCCCTGGGGCACGAAGCTGCTGGAGACGATCGACTTCGACAACATCCACTACTTCGTGCGGGCGACGGACCGTGACGAGCGCTCGTGGGACGACGTGCCGGAGTACATCCGCGACACGTTCGACAAGCTGGGCATTCCCGAGGCGGAGAAGAAGTACCTGGCGGGGGTGGGGGCGCAGTACGACTCGGAGGTGGTCTACCACAACATCCGCGAGGACCTGGAGAAGCTGGGCGTGGTGTTCCTGGGCATGGACCAGGGGCTGGCCGAGTACGAGGACCTCGTGAAGGAGCACTTCGGCACGGTGGTGCCGCCGGGCGACAACAAGTACGCGGCGCTGAACAGCGCGGTGTGGTCGGGCGGGTCGTTCATCTACGTGCCCAAGGGCGTGAAGGTGGACATTCCCCTGCAGGCCTACTTCCGCATCAACACGGAGAACATGGGGCAGTTCGAGCGGACGCTGATCATCGCGGACGAGGGCTCGCAGGTGCACTACGTGGAGGGCTGTACGGCGCCGGTCTACAGCAGCGACTCGCTGCACAGCGCGGTCGTGGAGATCATCGTGAAGAAGGGCGCGCGGGTGCGCTACACGACGATCCAGAACTGGTCGAACAACGTGTTCAACCTCGTGACGAAGCGGGCGGCGGCCTACGAGGACGCGGTGATGGAGTGGGTGGACGGCAACCTCGGCTCGAAGCTCACGATGAAGTTCCCGAGCGTGTTCCTGATGGAGCCGGGGGCGCACGGCGAGATCCTGTCGCTGGCGTTCGCGGGCGAGGGGCAGCACCAGGACGCGGGCGGCAAGGTGGTGCACATGGCCCCGGACACGACCTCGACGGTCGTCTCCAAGTCGCTCAGCAAGGACGGGGGGCGCACGAGCTACCGCGGGCTGCTGAAGGTGTACGAGGGCTGCGACAACGTGCGTTCGAGCGTGCGCTGCGACGCGCTGCTGCTGGACGAGGAGTCGCGCTCGGACACCTATCCGACGATGGAGGTGGACGCGCCGGACGTGTCGATCGAGCACGAGGCGTACGTCTCCAAGCTGAGCGAGGAGCAGTTGTTCTACCTGCAGAGCCGGGGGCTGAGCGAGGACGCCGCCGCGAAGATGATCGTCAACGGCTTCGTCGAGCCGATCGTGAAGGAGCTGCCGATGGAGTACGCCGTCGAGCTGAACCGCCTGATCGAGCTGCAGATGGAAGGCGCCATCGGCTAGGCCGGGAAGGCCGCCGGCGGCGCGCGGGGCGGAGCCGGAGACGGGACCGCCCGCGCGACGCGCGCGAACGCACCAGGAAGGCATCAGAGGAACGGGAAGCGCATGACATCGGCCCCCACGACCACGGCATCCGCGCTCACGCCCGCGGCGAGCCGCGCCCTCGGCGAGGCGCTCGGCGACGGCGCGGCCGTGGCGGCCCTGCGCGCGCGCGCGGCGGAGGCGCTGGAGCGCGCCTCGGTCACGATGCCGGCGCCGGCGATCCACCGGCCCTGGAAGTACGTCGATCCGGCGGCGCTCGACCTCGACGGGTTCGCGCCGCCGGGGGCGGAAGCGGCGGCGCGCTTCAGCGGAGCGCAGGACATCGACGGGCTGACGGTCGCGGCGTTCGCCGGGGCGCCGGAGGGGGCGCTCGGACGGCTGGGCGAGGCCGTGCCGGTGGAGGGCGAGGGCGACCGGCTGGCGGCGCTGCACTACGCCTTCCTCGGGGGCGGCGCGCTCGTGGAGACGAAGGCGAACGCGGAGATCGCGGAGCCGGTGCGGCTCACGCGCGAGTTCACGGAGGCGGGGGCGCTGGCCGCGCCGCACACGCTCATCGCGGCGGGCGCGAACAGCCGCCTGACGGTCATCGAGGAGTACCGCTCGGACGACGGGCCGATGGCGGTACTGCCCGCCGTCGAGTTGCTGGCGGGGCCGGGGGCGGTCATCAGCTACACGTCGCTGCACCGCTGGGGGGCGCGCACGCGCGTCTTCGCGGGGCAGCGGGCGGTCACGGAGCGGGACGCGGACGTGCGCAGCCTGAGCCTGGTGACGGGCGGACGGCTGGTGAAGAGCCACATCACGTCGTCGCTGGAGGGGCGCGGTTCGAGCAGCGAGATCTACGGCCTCGCGGTGGGGGCGGGCGACGAGCACACGGACTTCTACACGGTCCAGGACCACGTGGCGGAGGACACGCGCAGCGACCTGCTGATCAAGTCGGCGCTGGGCGAGCGCTCGCGGGCGGTCTACTACGGGCTGACGAAGGTGGGGCTGGGGGCGCGGCGCGCGGACGCCAACCAGGAGAACCGCAACCTGCTGCTGAGCCGCGCGGCCAAGGCGGACAGCGACCCCGTGCTGGAGATCCTCACGAACGACGTGACGCGCGTGAGCCACGGGGCGACGGCGGGGCCGGTGGACGAGGAGGAGCTGTTCTACATCCAGTCGCGGGGGCTGACGCGCGAGGGGGCGGTGGGGCTGCTGGTGCGCGGCTTCCTCGGCGAGCCGCTGGACCGCAGCGGCCACGGCGAGGCCGTGCGCGAGGAGCTGAGCGCGCTCGTCGAGGCGAAGCTGCGGGCGCTGGGGGCGAACGCGTGAGCCTCGACACGGCGCGGCTGCGGGAGGATTTCCCCATCCTCGGGCGGGAGGTGAACGGCCACCCGCTGGTCTACCTCGACAACGCGGCGACGACGCAGAAGCCGCGCGCCGTGATCGAGGCGCTGACGCGCTACTACGAGACGCAGAACGCGAACATCCACCGCGGCATCCACACGCTGGCGGTGGAGGCGACGGAGGCGTACGAGGGGGTGCGCGCGAAGGCGGCGCGGCACATCGGCGCGGGGAACGCGGAGGACGTCGTCTTCACGCGCAACACGACGGAGTCGATCAACCTCGTGGCGCGCGCCTGGGGCGACGCGAACCTGGGCGAGGGCGACGAGATCGCGCTCACGCTGATGGAGCACCACTCGAACATCGTGCCCTGGCAACTGCTGGCGCAGCGCACGGGCGCGACGCTGCGCTACGCGGGCATCGACGCGGAGGGGCGGCTGGACCTGGACTCGCTGCGGGCGCTGATCGGGCCGCGCACGAAGCTCGTGGCGGTCACGCACATGTCGAACGTGCTGGGGACGATCAACCCGATCGCGGAGATCGCGGAGATGGCGCGGTCCGCGGGCGCGCTGCTGCTCGTGGACGGGGCGCAGAGCGCTCCCCATCTGCCGGTCGACGTGGAGGCGCTGGGGTGCGACGTGTTCGCCTTCTCCGCGCACAAGATGCTGGGGCCGACGGGCGTGGGCGTGCTCTGGGCGCGGCCGGGGCTGCTGGCGGGGATGGAGCCGTTCCTGGGCGGCGGCGAGATGATCGCGATCGTGAGGCCGGAGGGCTCGACGTGGGCGGAGGGGCCGCACAAGTTCGAGGCGGGCACGCCCAACATCGCGGACGTGATCGCGTTCGGGGCGGCGCTCGACTACCTGGACGGGCTCGGCATGGCGAACGTGCGCGCGCATGAGCGGCGCATCACCGCCTACGCGATCGAGGCGCTGGAGCGCTCCGGCGGGATCAGGGTGCACGGGCCGCGCGACACGGCGGTTCGCGGCGGGGCGGTGAGCTTCGAGGTGGAGGGCGTGCATCCGCACGACGTGAGCACGATCGTGGACGCGTACGGGATCGCGATCCGGGCGGGGCACCACTGCGCGCAGCTGCTGATGCGCCACCTGGACGTACCCGCGACGAACCGCGCCAGCTTCTACCTGTACAACGACGAACGCGAGGCCGATGCGCTGGTGGAAGCGCTCGGCGAGGTGAAACGGGTGTTTGGACGTGCTGAGAGCCGAACCGCAGTTTGACGACCTCTACCGCGAGGTGATCCTCGATCACTACCGGCGTCCGCGGAACGCGGGCTCGCTGGAAGCGCGCACGCACTTCGCGGAGGGGGCGAACCCCGTGTGCGGCGACGAGATCGCGCTGGACGTGGCGATCGAGGGGGACGTGATCCGGGGGATGGCGTTCCGGGGTCAGGGGTGCTCGATCAGCCAGTCGAGCGCCTCGATGATGACGGAGCGCGTGTGCGGGGGCACGATCGCGGAGGCGCGGCGGCTGATGGGGCTGTTCGAGGCGCAACTGGTGGACAACGCCGAGCCCGATCCGGCGCTCGGCGATCTCGAAGCGCTGCAGGGTGTGGCACAGTTCCCCGTGCGGGTGAAGTGCGCCCTCCTCTGCTGGAAGGTGCTGCGCGAGGCACTGGAGACAACCGTCAACGAAGCGGCGACCCCGCAAGGAGCATGAAGATGGCAGACACGGAGACGAAGACCCGTCCGACCGACGAGGAACTGCGCGAGCGCATCCGCGAGGTGAAGGATCCCGAGATCGACATGAGCATCGTCGACCTCGGGCTCGTGTACGAGATCGAGTGGGACGAGGGCACGGTGAACGTGAAGATGACGCTCACGAGCCCGGGGTGCCCGCTGGGGCCGATCATCCGCGGGGCGGTCTACGCGAAGGTGAAGGACCTGCCGGGGGTGGAGGACGTGGACGTGGAGATCGTCTGGAACCCGCCGTGGGACCCGCGCACGATGGCGAGCGAGGACGTGAAGATGGCGCTCGGCATCTGGTAGGGCGCGCCGCGAATCCTTCCCCGCGAACCATCTCCCCTGAATCGCCCCGGAAGCGCGCGGGCGCGGCTGCGGGCGGCTGTAGACTAGGGCGCACGGTGACGTGCGAACAGGAGACGGCGACGACCCTGCGCGAGGCGGGCTTCCGCGTGACCCCGCAGCGGCTGCTCATCGCCTCGGCGCTGCGGCACGCGGGGCGGCACCTGAGCGCCGCCGAGATCGCCGCCGAGGTGCGCGCCGTCTATCCCGTCGTCGAACTGAGCACGATCTACCGCACGGTGGAGATGCTGAAGCGGCAGCAGCTGGCGACGGCGACGGACATGGGCGGCGACGACCTGCTCTTCGAGTGGTCGGCGGGGGAGGCGCACCACCACCTCATCTGTTCGGGCTGCCGCAAGATGCAGGTGCTCGACCACGCCTACCTCGACGGGCTGGCGGAGGAGGTGGGGCGCGACTTCGGCTTCGAGGCGGACCTGCACCACTTCGCCATCTTCGGGCTCTGCCGCGACTGCCGGGCGGAGGCGGAGGCGTGAGCGCGAGCGCGGAGCTGCTGAAGGCGCTGCGGGAGGCGGTGGGGCGCGAGCACGTGCTGCACAAGCCCGAGGACCTGCTCGTGTACGAGCTGGACGGGACGATCGACCGTTCCGCCCCGGACGCGGTCGTCTTCCCCGCGACCACGGAGGAGACGCAGGCGGTGGTGCGCGCCTGCAACGCGCACGGGACGCCGGTGACGCCGCGGGGGGCGGGCACGGGGCTGAGCGGGGGCGCGGTGCCCGCGCGCCAGGGCGTCGTGCTGGCGACGGCGCGGATGCGGCGCATCCTCGACGTGGACCCGGTGGAGCGCACGGCGACGGTCGAGCCGGGCGTCCCCAACATCCAGCTGACGGAGGCGGCGGCGGCGCACGGGCTGTTCTACGCGCCGGACCCGAGCAGCCAGAAGGCGTGCACGATCGGGGGGAACGTGGCGGAGAACGCGGGCGGGCCGCACTGCCTCGCGCTGGGGGTGACGACGAACCATGTGATCGGCATGGAGGTGGTGACGGCGAGCGGCGAGGCGGAGTGGCTGGGGAGCCGCGGGCCGGAGCCGCTCGGCTACGACCTGCGGGGGCTGTTCATCGGCTCGGAGGGGACGCTGGGGATCGCGACGAAGGTGGTGGTGCGGCTGCTGCCGGAGCCGGAGACGGTGGTGACGCTGCTCGCCATCTTCGACGACGTGGAGGGGGCGAGCGAGACGGTCTCGGCGGTGATCGGGGCGGGGCTCGTGCCCGCCGCGCTGGAGATGATGGACCGCGTGACGCTGCAGGCGGCGGAGGCGGGGCTGCGCTGCGGCTATCCGCCCGACGCGGGGGCGGTGCTGCTGATCGAGCTGGACGGCATCGAGGAGGTCGTGCGGGGGCAGGTGACGCGGGCGCGGGCGGCCTGCAACGAGCACGGCGCGACCGAGATCCGCACGGCCACGGAGCCCGCCGAGCGGGAGTTGCTGTGGAAGGGGCGCAAGGGGGCGATCGGGTCGCTGGGGCGGATCGCGCCCAACTACTACCTGCTCGACGGGGTCGTGCCGCGCTCGCGGCTGGTGGAGACGATGGGCGAGGTGGCGCGCATCAGCGCGGCGCACGGCTTCCCCGTGGCCAACGTGTTCCACGCGGGCGACGGCAACCTGCATCCCTGCCTGCTGTTCGACGAGCGGGAGGAGGGGACGACGGCGCGCGTGCTGGAGGCGGGGGCGGAGATCATGCGCGTGTGCGTGGAGGCGGGCGGGGCGCTGACGGGGGAGCACGGCGTGGGCTTCGAGAAGCAGCGCTTCATGCCGTGGCTCTACAGCGAGACGGACCTGGAGAACATGGGGCGCGTGCGGGGCGTGTTCGGGAACGCGGGCGCCTTCAACCCGTGCAAGGTGCTGCCCGAGGGCGCGGGCTGCGGCGAGATGGCGCACCAGCAGGGGGCGCTGGCGGCGGCCGGGCCGGACGCCTATGTCTGAGGCGGCGACACGGGCGGCGCCGCTCGTGGCGGGACGCGCGCCGGAGGCGGTCCTCGCCCCGGCGAGCCTCGGCGACCTGCGCGAACTGGCGGCGGCGCGCGACGGGCGCACGCTCGTCCCCGTGGGGGGCGGCACGCAGCTGGCGCTGGGGGGCGCGCCGCGCGGACCGTTCGCGCTGGTGGACGTGCGCGCGGCGCTGGCGGGCGAGATCGAGCACGAGCCCGCGGACCTGACGGCGGTGGTCCCCGCGGGCGTGACGCTGGGCGAACTGGACGCGCGGCTGGCGGCCTCGGGACAGCGCCTGCCCCTCGACCCGCCGCACGCGGAACGGGCGACGATCGGGGGCGCGCTGGCGGTGGGAACGGGCGGGCCGCTGCGCACGCGCCACGGCCTTCCCCGCGACTTCGTGCTGGGCATGACGGTGCTGCGCGCGGACGGGGAGCTGGTGAAGGCGGGCGGGCGCGTCGTGAAGAACGTGACGGGGTACGACCTGATGCGGCTGTGGTGCGGCTCGCTGGGCACGATCGGCATCGTCACGTCGGCGGCGGTGCGCGTGCTGCCGCGCGCGGAGACGGTCGACCTGCGCTTCGAGGCGGGGTCGCTGGCGGAGGGGCGGGCGCTGGCGGAGCGGTTCCTGCGGGCCGACCTGCGCCCCGAACTGCTGGACCTGACGAAGGAAGCGGGCGGCTGGCGCGGGATCGTGCGGCTCATCGAGGGGGCCGTGCCGAAGGCGACGGAACTGGCGGGCGCGGACCTCGTTCCGTGCGGCGAGGGCGACTACCTGGAGGCGCGCGACCTCGGCTTCGGGGAGGGCGACGCGCTCACGCTGCGCGCCTCGTGCGCGACGGGCGCGATCGCGGAGACGGCGGCGGCGCTCGAAGCGCTGGGGCCGTCGCGGGCGCTCGTGCGGCCCCTCGCGCGGGAGGCGCGGGCGACGTGGGAGGCGAGCGCCGTCCCCGATGCGGACGCGCTCGCGGGGGCGGTGGGGCGGCTGCGGGCGGCGCTGGCGGAGACGGGCGGCGCGGTCGTGGCGGAGCGCATCCCCGACGGCCTGCGCGGGGCGCTCGACCCGTGGGGAAGGCCGCCGTCGCCCGCGCGCATGGCGGCGGTCAAGGCCGCGTTCGACCCGGACGGGCGGCTGAACGCGGGGCGCTTCGCGGGGGGCATCTGAGATGACCGGCTGGCCGCTCGCGGAAGACGCGCCGGACACGGCGGACCTGGCGAAGTGCGTCCACTGCGGGCTGTGCGTGAACGCGTGCCCGACGTACGCGATCACGGGGCTGGAGGCGGAGTCGCCGCGGGGGCGCATCCACCTCGCGCGGGCCGTGGCGGAGGAGCGCATCCCCCTGACGGAGGCGATCCAGGGCCACTGGGAGCTGTGCCTGCAGTGCCGCGCCTGCGAGGCGGTCTGCCCGAGCGGCGTGCCCTACGGGCGCATCATGGAGCGGGCGCGGGCGCAGCTCGACGCGGCCCCGCCGTCCGGGGGCTTCCAGCGGCGGCTGCGGCGCTTCGCGCTGCGGAACGTGATCGCGAGGCCGCGCGCGCTGGCGGCGGCGCTCGCGCCCGTGCGCTGGTTCGCGCGGTCGCCGCTGCGGGCGCTGGCGCGGGCGGCGGGCCTCCTGCGATTCATGGGGCCGCTGGGGCGGCTGGAGGCGCAACTGGGGCGTCCGGGACGGCCCTTCCGTGCGCGCGACGCGGCTGGCGCGGGGGAGGTCGCGCTGTTCACGGGGTGCGTGATGGCCGAACTGTTCGGGGACGCGCACCGCGCGAGCGTGCGCGTGCTGGAGCGGAGCGGGGCGCGCGTGTTCGCGCCGAAGGGGCAGGGCTGCTGCGGGGCGCTGAGCGCGCACGACGGCGACCTGGAGCAGGCGCGGCGGCTGGCGCGGGCGAACGTGGCCGCCTTCGAGGCGTCGGGCGCGGAGACGATCGTGGTGAACTCGGCGGGCTGCGGCGCGGCGATGAAGGAGTACGGCGAACTGCTGGCGGAGGACGCCGCGTTCGCGGAGCGCGCCGGGGCGCTGGCGGCGCGCGTCCTCGATTTCAGCGAGTACCTGGCGGGGCGCGAGCCGGCGGCGGGGCGGCTGGCGGCGCGCGTCGCCTACCAGGACGCCTGCCACCTCGCGCACGCGCAGGGCGTCAGCGCGGAGCCGCGGGCGCTGCTGGAGGCGGTCGAGGGCTGCGAACTGGTCGAGACGGAGGGGGCGGACATGTGCTGCGGCGCGGCGGGCGTCTACAGCCTCATCCAGCCGGCGATGTCGGGGGAGTTGCGGGCGCGGAAGGCGGCGCAGTTCCGCGAGCATCGCCCGGACGTGGTCGTGACGGCGAATCCGGGCTGCCAGATGCAGTACGAGGCGGCGGTGCGGGAGGCGGGCGTGAGCGCGCGCGTGCTGCACGTGGCGGAGGCGCTGGACGAGGCGCAGCGCGCGGCGGAGCGGGGGCCGTAGCCCCGACTTCGCCCCTGCCCTAGAGTGTTGCGACGCCCGAGCGTTTCGCGCTCGGGCCGATCGGCGTTGGGGCGAGCGATGACGAGCCAGCTGGCGGGCGTGCGGACCGCCGTCGAGGGACGCCTCGGCGGGCTGGCGCGCGCGCGCGCGCCGGTGCGGCTGGGGGCGCCGGACGCGGCCAAGCCGGTCACGATCGCGGCGCTGGCGACGGCGCGCGAGGGGCCGACGCTGGTGCTGGCGGCGACGCCGGGGCGGGCGGGCCTGCTGGCGGAGGAGCTGGCGCTGTACGCGGGCGACCTGCCCGTCGCGCGGCTGCCGGCGGGCGAGCGGCTCCCCTACGAACTGGCGGAGGACGACCCCGCCGCCGTCGCCGAGCGCGACCGCGCCCTGCGGCAGTTGCGGTCGGGCGAGCGCGGCCTCGTGGCGGCGTCGTGGGCGGCGGCGGCGGAGTTCCGCGCGGGGCCGGAAGCGGAGGCGGCGGGGGTCGAGGCGCGGGCGGGGGCGGCGCTCGCGCCGGAAGCGCTCCAGCGGGCGCTGGAGGCGGCGGGCTACCGCTTCGAGCCGCTGGCGGACGAGCCGGGCGTGGCGGCGCGGCGCGGCGGCATCCTCGACGTGTTCCCCGCGGGCGCGGAGGAGCCGCTGCGGATCGAGTTCTTCGGCGACGAGGTCGAGAGCATCCGGCGCATCGACCTGGCGACGCAGCGCAGCATCGAGCGGGTGGCGTCGGCGACGCTGCCGCCGCTGGCGAGCCACACGCCGGAGGCGCAGGCGCGGGCGCGCGACTTGCGCGCCGCGATCACCGCCGGGGGCGAGGCCGCGGAGGCGATCGCGCAGGAGCTGGAGTTGCTGGCGGGCGGCGAGCGCAGCCGCTTCCCCGGCTACTTCGAGCCGCTGCTGAACCGCGCGACCGCGTTCGACCACCTCGCGCCGGATGCGCTGGTGGTCGTGGACGAGCGGGAGGAGGGGATCGAGGCGCTGGCGCAGCACGTGCGGCACCAGGAGGAGGCGCGCGGGGCGCTGGAGCGGCGCGGCGAGATCCCCGAGGGGCTGCCCGCGCTCGGGCTCGGACCGGCGGAGGTGGGGGCGCTGCTGGACGGGCATGGGGCGCGCGCCGAACTGAGCCGCTTCGGGGCGGAGGCGCTGGGGGCGGAACGGCTGCCGTTCGCGGCGGCGCCGTCGTTCGGGGGGCGCATCCGCGAGGTGGTGGGGCAGGCGGAGGCGTGGGCGGAGGAGGGGCGCGCGGTCGTGCTCGCCTCCCAGCAGGCGCTGCGCCTCGCCGACCTGATGGAGGAGGAGGGGACCGAGCCGCGCCTGCTGCGCGCGCTCGCCGAGCCGCCCGCGCCGGGGACGATCGCGATCGTGCCCGCGACGGCGAGCGGCGGCTTCCTGCTGGGGGAGACGTTCGCGCTGATCAGCGACGAGGAGGTGTTCGGGCTGCGGCGCACGCGGCGTCCGCAGCGGCGGCGGCGCGGGATCACGCCGAACCTCCTGACGACGCTCCAGCCGGGCGATTCGGTGGTGCACATCGACCACGGCATCGCGCGCTTCGCGGGGCTCACGCGGCGGACGGCGGACGGGGTGGAGCGGGAGTACCTGGAACTCGAATACGCGGAGGGCGACCGCCTCTACGTTCCCACGGACCAGCTGGACGCGGTGAGCGCCTACGTGGGGCCGAGCGACCGGCCGCCGTCGCTCACGCGGCTGGGATCGCAGGAGTGGGCGCACGCGAAGCGTCGGGTGCGGCGGGCGGTGGCGGAGATCGCGCAGGAGCTGCTCGACCTGTACGCGCGGCGGGCGGTGGCGAAGGGCGACGCCTGCGCGGAGGACGGCCCCTGGCAGATCGAGATGGAGGGCGCGTTCCCCTTCGTGGAGACGCCGGACCAGCTGCAGGCGATCACGGACGTGAAGGCGGACATGGAGTCGGAGAAGCCGATGGACCGGCTGATCGCGGGGGACGTGGGCTACGGGAAGACGGAGGTGGCCGTGCGCGCGGCCTTCAAGGCGGTGATGGCGGGGCGGCAGGTGGCCGTGCTCGTGCCCACGACGGTGCTCGCGGAGCAGCACGGGCAGACGTTCCGCGAGCGCATGAGCGGCTTCCCCGTCGAGGTCGCGGTGCTGTCGCGCTTCCGCGCGGCGCGGGAGCAGCGCGACCTGGTCGAGCGCATCGCGGGGGGCGACGTCGACGTCGCCATCGGGACGCACCGGCTGCTGCAGCGGGACGTGGCGTTCAAGGACCTGGGGCTGGTGGTGATCGACGAGGAGCAGCGGTTCGGGGTGGCGCACAAGGAGCGCTTCCGCCAGATGCGGGCGGATGTGGACACGCTGACGATGTCGGCGACGCCGATCCCGCGCACGCTGCAGATGTCGCTGGCGGGCATCCGCGACACGTCGATGGTGGCGACGCCGCCGGAGGAGCGGCTGCCCATCCGCACGTACGTGACGGGCTGGGACGACGAGATCGTGCGCGAGGCGATCGTGCGCGAGATGGAGCGCGGCGGGCAGGTCTACTTCGTGCACAACCGCGTGCAGAACATCGAGCGGATCGCGATGCGGCTGCGCGACCTCGTTCCCGAGGCGGCGATCGCGATCGGGCACGGGCAGATGCCGGAGGAGCGGCTGGAGCGCGTGATGGTCGAGTTCGGGGCGGGCGCGTACGACGTGCTGCTGTGCACGACGATCATCGAGAGCGGGCTGGACCTGCCGAACGTGAACACGATCATCATCAACAACGCCAACCAGTTCGGGCTGGCGCAGCTGTACCAGTTGCGGGGGCGGGTGGGGCGCTCGGCGAACCGCGCCTTCGCCTACTTCCTCTACGACCGCAACCGCGCGATCTCGGAGGCGGCGCAGAAGCGGCTGGCGGCGATCTTCGAGGCGGCGGAACTGGGCAGCGGCTTCCAGATCGCCCTGCGCGACCTCGAGATACGCGGGGCGGGGAACCTGCTCGGCGCGGAGCAGAGCGGCCACATCGCGGCGGTCGGGTTCGACCTGTTCTCGAAGCTGGTGGGGGAAGCGGTCGAGTCGCTCAGGGGCGGGCTGGAAGGCGGCGGCGACGGCGAACGCGCCCTGCCGCCCGCGCCGCGCATCGACCTGCCCGTGAGCGCGTCGATCCCCGACCGTTATGTCGCGGATATGGAGACGCGGCTGGCCATCTACGAGCGCGTCGCGGCGCTCGATTCGCCCCGGGGCGTGGCGGAGATGGAGGCGGAGCTGCGGGACCGCTTCGGGGAGCCGCCGCCGCTCGTGCAGAACCTGCTGGGGGTGGCGCTGCTGAAGGCGGTGGGGCGGCGCGCGGGCGTGGAGCGCATCTCGACAAGCCCGGAGAGCTTCCACCTGCGGCTGCGCGGGGGCGCGACGGACGCGCACCGGCGGGCGGTGGCGGCGCTGGGCGTCTCCGGGGCGCGCGTGGGGCCGGAGCAGGTGCGCATCCCGCGCGGGGAGGCGGGCACGGACTGGATGCCCCTGCTGGCGCGGACGCTGCGCGCGCTCGCGGACGCCTCCTGACTGGACCGCGCGGGGGCGGGGTCCATACTGGGGACGTGGACGGCGCGAACCTCTTCACGATGCTCTCGGCCTACCGGCCCGGCGCCAGCGCTTCGCCCTTCGAGGACTACTGCACGAACGGCCTCGCCTACCTGCTCGCGACGGGCCGCGAGGGGCTGGGCGCGCTCTTCGCGGAGGCGGCGGGCGCGCGCGGCGCGGTCACGGACGTGACGGTCCAGCCGGGGCCGGATGCGCCGCTGGCGGACCTCGCCGTCACGTTCGCGGACGGGCGGGAGGCGCTGGTCGAGGTGGAGGTCGCGCCCGCCGACGCGCTCCAGCGCCCGGACGCGGGCCGCGACGCCGCGCGGCTGACGGTCGGGTTCGGCGGCGGGCCGGGCGCGGTCGCGTGGAACGCCGTCGCGGACGCGATCGCGGACGGCCCCGACGGGCTCGCGCGCGAGTTCGCGGAGTTCGTGCGCCGCGACGTGCTCGGGCTGGAGGCGGTGGGGCTCGACGACGCGCTCCACACGAACCGGCTGTACGCGCTGGGCGGGGCGGCCCTGCGCGAGCGCTTCGGCCCCGGCGTGCGCTACGAGAACAGCTCGTCGCCGCCGGTGCAGGGCCGCTACCGCTACCTCGGCACGACGTTCGCGCCGGACGGCGGCGACCTGCGCTGCTGGATCGGTCTGGTCAACGAATCGCTCCCCCTGAGCGAGCACTACCACCTGATGCTGGCGAGCAAGGCGTCGCCGCTGGAGGAGCCCGCCGGCCAGCCCCGCGCGACGGGCAACTGGCGCTGGCCGCACTGGACGGGGATGGGGCGCGTGGTGCGGCCGGTGGGGCTGGGGGAGTACGGGGCGCTGCTGGCGCGGCTGGGGGAGTGAGGGGTATGGTTTGGCCGGGCAGGAGGAAGCGATGACCGTTTGGGTTTGCCATACCAACAAGGGAACCTACGAAGATGACTTTCTGAAGAACAGCCACATCGGCATCAGCTATGGGTGTGAACTCGACCTGTTCACCATCGACTCCAGAGCGGAATTGCGGGAACACCTTATCGAGAACCACAACACTGATGAGGGTTACACTGTTCTGTGGCAATTCCGTAGTAACATTAGCGCCAACGACCTGGCAGTTGTGCCGATCGGCGACAAGTACCACATCGGCACAGTTGATGATATCTACAAGTACCGGCCAGGTACGAACCCGCAGCACGTTCGCCCCGTGACATGGCTGGCTCAGGATGTTCCCGAAGATGCCTTCCAGCAGGACAGTCTTGGCTCCAAGATTCTTAGCTCCATCAATAACGAGCCAGCATTCCACCGAATCAAAGCAGTCAACGCAGAGAAGGAGGTTGAGGAGCGTATCCGGGACATACTTCTCGACGACTACATCACGCAGGCACAGGCGCTCTTCAAGTCCGGGAAACTCGACAAAGGGGAAAGCTACAAGATCGCGATCGGCCAGCAACTGGCGGAAGCACGCAAAGCCGTGCTGGATGGGAACGGGAACTGGCGGGATCTGGTGAAAAAGGGTATCGCCGGGAATCTCATCTTCCCTGTAACGATAGCCAAGTTCCGTGACTGGATGGATAACTCCCCCGACGAGGCGCTCAATGCACTGCGGGAGATGTACGCCGAGGGTGACCGTTCCGCAACCGAGCGCGTGGGGGACTTCGCCCAACGCCTTCTGCCATCCGGCATCAGCGCTGAGGGAGTGCGCACGAACGTTGCCTCTGTCCTCCTCATGGGCCTTGATGCCCAACAGCACCCGCCCTTCCGGGTCGGGAAGTTCGACGAGGCCTACGAGCGAACGGGATACCAACCGGTGCCGGACGGGGCAGACGAGGCGGGGCTCTACGGGCACGCGCAGGGGTTCCTCGACAAGCTCTTGGAGCGAACACGCGCGCTGGAATTCGAGCGACCTGCAGACCGTCTGGAAGCGCAGTCGGTGGTGTGGATGATGTACGAGAAGAATGGCGACCCAGACGAGGATGAAGACACGGAGTCCGATACGCCCATCTACCGTGTCCCTGACCTAGACGCGCTCGCGGACGAACTCATGCTCGACGCTCGCTTCCTGCGTGACATCAAGCAACTCCTCAACGAGAAGGGGCAGGTCATCTTCCAGGGGCCGCCGGGGACGGGGAAGACGTACGTTGCGCGGGAATTGGCGGCGTGCCTGGCCGGCTCGGATGAGCGGGTGCGGCTGGTCCAGTTCCACCCGTCCTACGCCTACGAGGACTTTGTGCAGGGCTTCCGTCCGACACTCGAAGATGGGCAGGCGGGGTTCGCGCTTCGGAATGGGCCGCTGGTTGAGATGGCCGATCGGGCGCGGAACGCGCCGGTTGATCAGAAGCACTTCCTGATCATCGACGAGATCAATCGCGGGAACATCGCCAAGGTGTTCGGGGAGTTGTACTTCCTGCTGGAGTACCGCAAGAAGGAGATCCAGCTCCAGTACTCGGACAAACCGTTCTCGCTGCCGCCGAACCTCTCCATCATTGGGACGATGAACACGGCGGACCGCTCGATCGCGCTGGTGGACCTAGCGCTGCGGCGGCGCTTCTCGTTCTTCGAGTTCCATCCCAACAAGGAGCCTGTCAAGGGGCTGCTGAGGCGTTGGCTGGACGAGAACGCGCCAGACATGGCGTGGCTCGCGGATGTCGTCGACTTCGCGAACGAACGGCTGAATGAGCAACTGCAGAACCGTGAGGCGGCCATCGGCCCGAGCTACTTCATGAAGAAGGAGACCTTCAACGGCCAAGAAATCCCGCTTGACGAAGAGAGAGTTCGGCTCATCTGGGAGCATGATGTACTGCCCTACGTCGAGGAGCAGTTGTACGGGCAGCGTGATCGCCTCAAGGCTTTCGAGCTTGACAAGATGCATGCGGAAGCGAAGGGCACCGGTTCGGAAACAGGCGATGCCGATAACGCCAGCGAAGAGGAGAGCGAGGACGGCTCCGGCGATGCCTGAGATTGACCTGCAGGAGCATGAGACTAGCAGGCCCTACCGGCTGTCGGTCGACAAACGTGACGCGCTTGCCAAGTTCGTCGACGTCACCCCAGTCGCCGGAGAGTCGGACACCTACACACTAAAGCCCGGCTCGACCGTCGGGGCGCTGAGCGTGGGTGACTTGTCGGTCATCATCCAGCCCAAGCTGAAAATCTCGCGCGTGCTCTACCTGGCGTCGTACGCGATGGCCGCGTTCAAACCCCAAGAAGAGCTGTTCTCCTACAAGGGCGTTCACACGCTGGTCGAGGCGCTGGCGCGTGCGCTCGCCTCGGCAGCGCGGAAGGCGTTCGCGCGCGGGCTGCTGCACGACTACCAGCCGAGGGAAGAGGCGCTGTATACGGTGCGCGGGCGGATCGCGTTCGCGGAGCAGATCCGGCGGCGGTTCGATGTGCCCCTGCCGGTCGAAGTTCGTTATGACGACTTCACCGACGACATTGAGGAGAACCGGCTGGTGAAGGCGGCAGCCTCGATCCTAAGCGGGCTGCGCATTGAGGACGCGGATGCGCGCGATGGTCTGCGCCGCATCGGCGCGACGCTCGTCAACGTGTCGCTGGTCCACTATCGCCCTGAGGACATCCCGTCCGTCGAGTTCGACCGGCTGAACGAGCACTACCGCGAGGTCGTGGAGTTGGCGCGGCTGATCCTGCGTCACGCCAGCTTCGAGTCGGAGCGCGGGGGCGTGCGCGCGTCCGGCTTCCTCATCGACATGAACGACGTGTTCCAAGAGTTCGTGACGCGCGCGCTGCGGGAGAAGCTGAGGCTCACGGAGCAGGCGTTTCCCCCGGACAAGAGACTCGGCGACAGAATGCCCGCGCTCGACGTGGCGGGAAGGGTGTCGCTCAGGCCCGACCTCTCGTGGTGGGAGGGAGACAGGTGCGTGTTCGTGGGCGACGCGAAGTACAAGACGGTGGCGGACAAAGGCGTTCCTACCGCCGACCTGTACCAGGCGCTGGCCTACGCAACGGCGCTGGACCTGCCGGGGGCGCTGCTGGCCTACGCGGAGGGGGAAGCGGACTCCCGCATCTACGACGTGCGTCATGCCGGCAAGCGGCTGGAGGTGAAAGCAGTCAGCCTGAGCGGCTCGATCGCGGAGATCGATGAGTCCATCGCGGCGCTCGCGGAGCGGGTCCGCTGGTTCAAGTGCGAGGCGCTTCGCCAGCGCCCGGGCCGGGCCGCCTGAGCGCCGGACCTATGCGCTGGGCGCGGTGGTTCTGGGGGCTGCGGTGGTGGGTGAAGTGGCCGATCATCGTGGTGGTGGCGCTGATCGTGCTGGGGGTGGCGCTGCCGTCGGGCGAAGAGGATGGGGGCGAGCGGGCGGCGGAGACGGCGGTGGCCTCGCCGAGTCCCGCGCCGAGCGCTGTCGCGGAGGCGACTGCGGCGGGGACGGCTGTCGTCACGCCCGCGTCCGCGCCGAGTGCGACGCCGACGCCTGCGCCGACGCGCGTTGCGACGGCTACGCCATCGCCGACGCCCGCTCCCACCGCTACCCCCACCGCCGCGCCGACGGCCGCGCCGAGTCCGGCGGCCACGGTGCTGCCGGAGGTCGTGGCGCTGGTCGAGCGGCTGCGGGCGCTGATCGGGGAGCCGGAGGGGGAGCGTCCGGAGTACGAGCGGGGCGAGTTCGCGGGATGGCGGGACGTGGACGGGGATTGTCTCGATACGAGGCAGGAGGTGCTGGCCGAGGAGGCGGTCGGCGGCGAGTACGAGCTGGATGAGGAGGGGTGCCGCGTGCTGTCGGGGGAGTGGTACGACCCGTTCACGGGCCGCTGGTTCACGGACCCGCGGGAGCTTGACGTGGACCACGTGGTGGCGCTGGCGGATGCGTGGCGGTCGGGAGCGTGGATGTGGACGGAGGAGGCGCGGGATGCGTTCGCGAACGATCCGGCGAACCTGAACGCGATCGAGCGGCGGGAGAACCAGGAGCGCAAGGGCGCGTGGGGTCCGGCGGACTATTCGCCCGCGAACGGGGCGCAGGCGTGCGCCTACCTGTGGCAGTACGCGACGGTGAAAGCGGCGTACGAACTCGCGATCACGCGGCGGGACTTCGAGGCGGTCGCGGAGGGGCTCGCGGGGTGCGCGTCGGTCGAGCCGGCAGCGCCGTCCGGCGCGCGGGAGTAGCGCGCTTCGCTCAGACTTTCGCGGGCTCGAGTTCGGCGAGTTCGGCCATGAGCTCCATGGCCTCGGGCTGGGTGGCGTTGACGGTGATGCCGGTGATGGGGTCGTCGGCCCAAAGCTTGTAGCGCTCGCGGATGCGCTCGACGGGGCCGATGAGGGCGGTCTCGTCGAGGAACTCGTCGGGGACGGCGGCGGCGGCTTCCTCCTTGCGCCCGGCGAGGAAGAGCTCCTGGATGCGCTGGGCGGCGTCGGCGTAGCCGCGGCGGACCATGTTGTCGTTGTGGAAGTTCTTGGTGCGGTGGCCCATGCCGCCGATGTAGAGGGCGGTGCCGGGCTTCATCGCGTCGAGGGCGCCCCGCACGTCGTCGGTGATGCGGACGGTGGCGCCGACCTGGATCTCGAGGTCCTTGAGGCTCTTGCCGCCGCCCGCGCGCCGGAAGCCTTCCTCCAGCCAGGGCATGAAGTGGTCGAGCTGCTTGCCGGGGACGTAGCCGAGAGGGAGCCAGCCGTCGGCGATCTCGGCGGTGAGGCGGGTGTTGGCGGGGGTGCCGGTGCCGAGCCAGATGGGGATGTTGCGGTTCATGTGGAGGATGGAGCGGAGGGGCTTGCCGAGGCCGCTGGAGCCCTCGCCCGCGTAGGGGAGGGAGATTTCGCGGCCCTCGTGCATGACGGGGCGCTCGCGCTCGAAGATCTTGCGCATGATCTGGACGTAGTCGCGGATGCGGTAGTAGGGCTTGCCCCAGGGCTCGCCGTACCAGCCCTCGACGATCTGGGGGCCGGAGACGCCGATGCCGGCGATGAAGCGGTCGCCGCCGGCCATCGCATCGACGGTGGCGACGGACATGGCGCAGTTGGCGGCGGTGCGCGCGGCGAGCTGCATGATGCCCGTGCCGAGGCGGATGCGGTCGGTGACGGCGGCGAGGTAGGCGAGGGGGGTGACGGCGTCGGAGCCGTAGGCCTCGGCGGTCCAGACGGAGTCGTAGCCGAGGCGTTCGGCCATCTGGACCTTCTCGACGGGCAGGTTCATCTGCGGGCCCGAGTAGCCGATGCTGATGCCGAGCTTCATGGGGATCCTCCGGGGGGCGCGGGGCGCGCTGCTGTGCGGGGATTGTACGGGCGAGGAGAGCGCCGCGCTGGCGCGCGGCTGAGTGTGAGGAGAGCGCGCGGCTGACGCCGCGCTGAGGGGTGAGTGGGGGCGGCGCGGGCGGAGGCGTGGCATGATGCGGGGCGCAAACCGAGGGAGGTTCACGATGGCTGAGGGCGACGTGATCACGCGGGAAGGGCTGTTTCGGGCGCTGTGCGAGCAGTGGCAGCGGACGGAGGACGCGATTGCGGCGGTCGGGGAGCGCTTCGACCAGCCGGCCCACGACGGGTGGACGGTGGGCGACGTGTTCCGGCACCTGACGGCCATCAGCCACGACGAATCGGCGGCGATCCGGGCGATGCTGGCGACGGGCGAGTACGTCGTGCCGGGCGACGAGGCGAACGCGGCGAACGTGGGGAAGTTCGCGTCGCTCGACTACAAGATGCTGCGGATCGAGCTGAACACGGCGCACGGGGTGGTCTGGATGTACGTGCAGCGGTTCAGCGACGAGGACCTGGCGCAGACGTACCGGCTGATGGGGAACGAGTGGACGCTGGGGCAGGTGCTGGGCGTGCTCGCGCGGCACGAGCGGCAGCACGTGGCGGAGGCGCTGGCGGCGGCGGGCGTTCCCGAGTCGGCGGTCGTGCCGCTGGAGACGGCGCATCGCTGGGCTTGACGAGAAGAGCGCCGCGCTGGCGCGCGGCTGAGTGTGAGGAGAGCGCGCGGCTGGCGCCGCGCTGAGGAGCGAGTGAGGGGGCGGCGCGAGCGGCGGCGTGGCAAGATGCGCGGGCGCGTACCGCCGGGCGGACGCGGGGGCGTACCGAGGGAGGTTCACGATGGCTGAGGGCGAGACGATGACGCGGGAGGCGCTGTTCGGCGAAATCTGCGAGGTCTGGCAGCGGACGGAGGACGCGATCGCGGCGCTGGGGGCGCACTTCGGGACGGCGGCGGGCGGCGACTGGACGATCGGGGACGTGTTCCGGCACCTGACGGCGGCGAGCCACATCATGCCGGGGCGCATCCGCGCGCTGCTGGCGACGGGCGAACTGCCCTTCCCCGGCGACGAGGGGAACGCGGAGGGGGTCGCCAAGTTCGCGTCGCTGGACGACAAGATGCTGCGGATCGAGCTGAACACGGCGCACGGGGTGGTGTGGATGTACCTCCAGCGGTTCAGCGACGAGGACCTGGCGCAGCGGTTCACGATCTTCGGGGAGGAGGAGACGCTGGGCGAGGTCATCCGCCACCGCGTGCTGCACGAGGCGGGGCACGTGAACGAGGCGCTGGAGGCGGCGGGGCTGCCGGAGTCGGCGATCACGCCGGTGGAGACGGCGCACCGCTGGACGTAGGGGGAGGAGAGCGCCGCGCTGGCGCGCGGCTGAGGGGGAGGAGAGCGCGCGGCTGGCGCCGCGCTGAGGAGCGAGTGGGGGCTGACGCGAGCGCCATAGTTGTTTGCCCTCCATAAATCAATATTCGCGGCGAATACTCCAGATGGGTAGTCGTGACGACTTAGGGATGGTGAGGCCGCCAATTTGCGCGGCGCAAATCCCCGGCGGCCCAGTCTCCGCCCCTGTGATTCGCGCGAATCACGGGCAAAACCGGCCCCCGAAGGGACCGGCTTCAGTTTGGCGGCCTGCGGTCGGTTTCCACGGAAACGATCGGGGGGATTCGCCCGTTTTGCGCGCGCAAAATAGGGAGCGTCCCGGGGCAACTGATACGCCGAGAACCGCTGTAGAGTACTGGATAGATCGCGCACCAATTTGAGCTAAAATATCGTGGATATTCTCGATATAACAGCCTCTACATGGTGCTTTATATCCACTGCACTACTTCTTCGTATTTAGTATAGTTACCGTGATCCTGATTTTGGAGGAAAACAGATGGCCAGTTACCCAGACAACGAGAAAACCATCCGTCGTGCACAAGGCGGCACCCACCAAGGAGGCGAAATGGAAAAACAAGACAATCTGCTCCAGTGGACCCGGGAACGGTTCCAGTGGACGGAAGACGCGTTCGTGGTGCTGGAGCCGCACTTCGGGACACCCACGCACGAGGGCAGGACGATCGGGGATGAGTTCCGGTACCTGACGGTGGCGAGCCGCATCATGCCCGAGCGCATCCGGGCGCTGCGGGAGACGGGCGAGTTGCCTTTCCCGGGGAACGAGGAGATCGCGGAGGCGGTCGCCAAGTTCGCCTCGTTCGACTGCGAGATGCTGAGGACCGAACTGGACGCAGCGCACCGCGATGCCTGGATGGACATCCGGTGCTTCAGCAATGAGGACTCGAGGCAGACGTTCACGATCCGCGGTAAGGAGCACACGCTAGGCACGGTGATCAGGTCTCTCGTCCTGCGTGAGAAGGTACGCGTGAACAAGGCTCTGGAGGCAGCAGGCATTCCCAAGTGGGATCTCTCCTCCATCGGAGGACCCAGTGTCAACCACCGCTACTGGGGGAACAGATACTTCGAGTTGCGTGCGACAGCGGACACAAAGCGGTTTCGCCATCCCGATTTCGAGATGTTCGCGAATGGGAAGCGCTTCGGAACGCTGGCGTACGTTTCGGGGAACTGGCTACTGGCGCAGTTCCCGCATCCGCCTGCCACCTATCCCTCGCGAGCGGAAGCATGGGCAGCCGCGCGGCGCACCTATCCCATCTGCGCCACCTGTGGAGAGACAGAACCTAGCCCCCCGCGACGTCACGGCAATCGCCTCGACACTATCTGCCGCAGATGTTGGCGGAGTCCCCAGCACCGCCGACGTGCCTTCAGAAACATGAGGAACTCTCGGCCTTGGCTGACTAGAGCCCGGCTTGAAGCTCAGGATGAAGCCATCATGGCCACCCGGACCACACACTACGGAGCCATCGAGGCGGCGGAGGCCGCTGGCGACGCGGATGCGCTAGAGCATCTGACGCGCGCCCTCCCCCACATTGAGGCGGCTGCGCGCTCTCTGGTCCGCTGAAACCACTGGGTGTGAGGAGAGCGCCGAGCCCCACTCGTTCCTCAGCCGCGCGGGAGCGCGGCGCTCTTCTCTCACTCAGCGCGGCGGGCCGCGCGCTCTCCCCAGAGGGGGCGTCTGGACCGGCTAGGCGGGATGGGCCACAATGCGGGGCGCACTGCGTGGAGGTAGACGATGGCAGCTGACGCAGCGGTTTCCCGAGAAGCGTTGTTCCAGACGATTTGCGAGCACTGGCAGCGGACCGAGGACGCGATTGACGCGCTCGGGCCGCACTTCGACAAGCCGGCCTATGACGGCTGGTCGGTGGGCGACATCGTCCGCCACATCACGGCGCTGAGCCACGACACGTCGTCGCACGTGCGGGCGCTGCTGGCGACGGGCGAGTTCCCGGCGGACGAGAGCGACAACCAGGCGGGCGTCGACAAGTTCGCGTCGCTGGACTACAAGATGCTGCGCATCGAGTTGAACACGGCGCACGGGGTCGTCTGGATGTACATCCAGCGGTTCAGCGACGAGGACCTGGCGCAGGAGTACTCGCTCGCGGGCAACAGCTTCGCGCTGGGCACGATCCTGAGCCTGCTGGCGCAGCACGAGTCGCAGCACGTGACGGAGGCGCTGGAGGCGGCGGGGCTCGACGATTCGGCGGTGGTCGAACTGGAGACGGCGCACCGCTGGGCGTAGGGCGAACGAGAAGAGCGCCGCGCTGACGCGCGGCTGAGGGGCGAGGAGAGCGCCGCGCTTGCGCGCGGCTGAGTGGAGAGTGGGCGCGGCGTTGACCGTGCGAACGTGGCAATATGCGGGCGGCCCGCGGCGGCGGGCGGAGGCGGCGCATGAAGTTCGGGATCTCGGTGGGCTCGGTGGTGACGAAGCCGTGGGACAAGATGAGCGAGTCGCGCGCCTTCCGCGAGGCGGTCGAGATCGTGGAGCTGGCGGACGAGCTGGGGTTCGACAGCGCGTGGTCGGTGGAGCACCACTTCCTCGAGGAGTACTCGCACATGTCCGCGCCGGACATGTTCTTCGCGTACTGCGCGGGGCGGACGAAGCGCATCCGCTTCGGGCACGGCATCTACCTGATGCTGCCGAACATCAACCACCCGGCGCGGGTGGCGGAGCGGATCGCGACGCTCGACATCCTGAGCGGCGGGCGCGTGGAGCTGGGGACGGGGCGGAGCGCGACGTGGACGGAGCTGGGCGGGTTCCTGGTGGAGCCGGACGACACGAAGGAGATGTGGGAGGAATCGACGCGGGCGGTGGTGAAGATGTGGACGAGCGACGAGTTCGCGATCAAGGGGCGGCACTTCTCGATGCCGCCGCGGAACGTGCTGCCGAAGCCGGTGCAGGAGCCGCATCCGCCGCTGTGGGTGGCGGTGCAGAGCCCGGAGACGGCGGTGCTGGCGGGGGAGAAGGGGATCGGGATGCTGGGCGTGACGCTGGGCGGCATTCCCAAGTACGCGGACCTGATCGCGGACTACCGGCGCGCGAGCCGCGAGGCGGAGCCGATCGGCGTGACCGTGAACAACCAGGTGCGGGCGCAGGGCGGGCTGTTCTGCCACCCCGACTCGGACTTCGCGCAGCAGATGGCGGGGAAGGCGCACGAGCAGTTGGCGGGGCCGCTCAGCTCCTACCTGATGACGATGGGCTCGACCTACCCGAGCCCGGCCTACCACGCGCACTCGCTGGGCTCGGGGGCGGCGTTCCGGCCGCCGCTGGGGGCGGACCAGGTGGGGAAGCTCGTGGGCAACCCCGATGAGGTCGCGCGGGCGGTGGAGGACTGGCAGCAGTTGGGCGTGGACGCGCTCAACATCGGCATCACGGGGCGCTGGTCGACGCACGAGCAGAACCTGGAGTCGATGCGGCTGTTCGCGACGGAGGTGATGCCCGCCTTCGCCGATGAGCCCGCGGCCAGCGGGGCGACGGCGTGACGGCGGCGACGACGGCGGCGTACCGCACGGTCCCGGCGGAGGAGGCGGCGGCGGCAGTGCGCGACGGGGACGTGCTCTACTGCTCGCTCACGTCGCTGGACTACGTGCTGGACGCGATCGCGGCGCGGCGGGACCTGAAGGACGTGCGCGTGCGGCTGACGACGCCGGGCCAGGACCCCGGCTGGCTCGCGCCGGAGGCGGGGGACGAGCGCTTCACGGTCGATTTCCAGATCTTCATCGGGGACTTCGCGCGGTTCGCGACGGATTCGGGGGTGGCGTCGTACATCCCCAACCTGTTCTCGACGGAGATGAAGCAGATCGAGCGGCCCGACGACTGCCTGTTCCCGGACGTGTTCCTGACGCGGGTGAGCCGCCCGAACGAGAAGGGGTACGTGAACTTCGGGCCGATGATGTTCAACAAGCGCGGGTACGTGCGGAGCTGCCGCACGGTGATCGCGGAGATCGACGACACGTTCCCGGTGTTCCACGGCGACTGCACGGTGCACGTCTCCGAGATCGACTACCTCGTGGAGGGCGACCACGGGCCGAGCAACGAGGCGATCCGCGCGAAGGTGGAGGCGGTCGAGGACGAGCGCAAGCGGGCGGGGCTGCTGGAGCTGATGGACGCGGTGCCGGACCGCTGGCTGCGGGGGATGCTGCGGCGCAGCTTCTGGTTCTTCGAGAAGCTGGACCCGGCGATGGTCGCGCCGCTGCTGGGGAAGGGGCCGGAGCCGGACGCGGAGTCGATGGCGATCGCGGCGAACGTGGCGGAGGTGGTCGCGGACGGGGCGAACCTGCAGATCGGCGTGGGCGAGCCGAGCAGTTCGCTCGTGCGCGGGGGCGCGTTCGACGGGAAGCGGGGGCTGGGGCTGCACTCGGAGATGATCATCCCCGGCTGGACGCGGCTCATCCGCGAGGGGCAGCTGGACGACGCGAACAAGGCGTTCCGCCCGGGGGTGGCGGTGGCGGCGGGGTGGGCGGGCTGCACGCCGCAGGACCTCGACTTCATCGCGGAGAACCCGCGCTGCGAGCTTCACCCCTCGGACTTCGTGCTGGACCCGAAGGTGATGGCGGCGAACGAGCGCGTGCACGCCATCAACAGCGCCATCAACGTGGACCTGCAGGGGCAGATCAACGCGGAGACGGTGCACGGGGCGCGCATGATCAACGGCACGGGCGGGCAGCCGGACAGCCACTACGCGGCGATGTATTCGAAGGGCGGGCGCGCGATCACGGTGATGAAGTCGACGGCGCTGGGCGGGGCGGCCTCGCGGGTGGTGGCGGCGCACGAGCCGGGCACGGTGGTGACCATCCCGCGCTCGCTGGCGGACACGATCGTGACCGAGTACGGGATCGCGCGGCTCTTCGGGAAGAGCACGCGCGAGCGGGCGGCGGAGCTGATCGCGGTCGCGCACCCGGACTTCCGCGCGGAGTTGCGGCGCGAGGCGGAACAGCTCTTCGGGCTGCGCCCGTGAGCGGGGCGGCGCGCATCGTCACGGACTACACGAGCGCGCTGGCGGCGGGCGCGCTGGAGCGCGTGGCCGTGATCGCGCCGGACGCGGGCAAGCGGCGCTTCGGCGATCCCGCGCCGCGCACGGCCTACACGGCGGCCTTCCGCGAGGCGCTGCGGGAGGGGCCGGAGCCGGCGCTCTGCCTGGTGGGGCCGTACGGCTACTCGCCCGCGTTCACGGCGGCGGCGGGCGGGCGCAACGACCTCGCGCGGGAGGAGATCGACCCGGACCGCGTGCGCGTGCTCAACGTGGGGCGCAGCTTCCTCGGGCTGGGGGCGCTGGCGGCGAGCCTCGCGGGCGGGGGGCTCGATCCCGAGGAGGCGACGCAGTGGCTCGACGACGCGGGCGTGGCCACGGGGATGTGGGTGGTGACGGAATCGGAGCGGCTGGAGACGGCCCCCGCGGAGGCGTTCATCGAGGCGCCGGAGGGCGTCCCCGAGGAGCCGTACGCGCTGCTGCGGGTGCGGCTGGCGGCGCGCGCGCTGGGCGGCTTCGAGACGGTCGCGGAGGCGGCGGAGGCGGCGCTGGCGTCGGTCTCGGCGGCGGGAGGCGTGGGGCTGGCGGCGAACGCGCCGGAGGGGCTGGACGCCTGGAAGCGGTCGGCGCCCGCGCCCGTAGAATGGCGCGAATGCGAACTCCCCGCGTTCCTGGCGACGCACTTCGGCGAGGCGCTGGCCTTCGCGATCGCGCCGCGGGCGGCGGCGTGAGGGGGCGTCGTGCCTGACGTGGGGACGCGCGCGATCGCGTCGATGCCGGACCTGCTCGCCATCGCGCCGGGGAAGGGCGAGGGGGAGGACGGCTGGGCGCTGACGGAGGCGCGCGTCGTGAGCCTCACGTTCGAGCTGTCGAAGCGGCAGATGCTGGACCTGCTGCCGGAGGGGCTGATCCGGCCCGTGCCGCCCTACGCGAAGATCATCATCGTGGACGCGCCGGATTCGCCCGCGGGGCCGTACCGCGAGGCGGGGCTGTTCCTGGGCGCGCGCGACCGCGTCCAGATCCGGAACGTGCTGCTGGACGCGATCGTGGAGGGCGAGGGGCCGCTGGCGAGCGCACGGCGCTGCTTCGGCGGCTCGCGGCGGGCGGGGACGATCGCGCTGGACGTGAGCGACGACGAGATTCGCGCGGTGATCGCGGGGGAGGAGGGGGAGTTGTGCCGCATCCGCATGGGCGCGCTGCGGCGCTGCGACGCGACGATGCTGAAGTTCGACGCGCTGCTGGTGGCGGGCCGGGAGGCGGGCGAGGCGGCGCTGCTGCGCTACGGCGTGCGCATCCCGCTGGCGGAGGTGGAGGGGACGCTCTCGCGCGACTGGGAGGTGGCGATGGCGCGGGGCGGGGGCGTCTGGCGGCAGCTTCGGCCCGCCTTCAACGTGACCGCGTTCGCGACGCTGGGGGACGCGCGGCTGGAGTTCCCGCGCGTGCCGAGGGCCCCGGGGGCGCGCTAGCCCTCCGCTAGCCTTCGGCTTCCGACTCGGCGGCGATTTCGGCGGCGCGGGGGGTGTCGGGCTGGACGACGAGTTCGGCGGCGCCCGCCTTCGAGTCGTCGCGGATGAATTCGAGCACCTTGTCGGCGATATCCTCCGGCTGGAGCATGGTCGTGGCGGCGATGGCGGGCTGGAGCCAGGCGGCGGGGGTCACGCCGTCGCCGGTCTTGCCGATGATGGGCGTATCGACCATGCCGGGGAGGACGGCGTTGACGCGGATGTTCTCCGTCTCGGCGAGCGCGGCGCAGGCCTCGGTGAAGTTGACGACGGCGGCCTTGGTGGCGGCGTACATGGGGTCGTTGGGCATGGGGCCGAGGGCGGCCACGGAAGCGGTGTTGACGACGGCCCCGCCGCCGCGCTTGCGCAGGGCGCGCACGGCCGCGCCCGTGCCCATCATGACGCCGGCGGCGTTGACGCTGACGACGAGGTGAATCTTGTCGAGGCCGACGTCGGGCCAGCCGGGGGCGTCGCCGGTCATGATGCCGGCGTTGTTGTGGACGATGTCGATGCCGCCGCAGGCCGCCTCGACGGCGGCGAAGAGCGAGCGGACGCCGTCGGGCGTGGAGACGTCGCCGTGGAAGAAGGAGGCCTGGCCGCCCTCGCCGGCGATGGCGCGGACGGTCTCCTCGCCGCCCGCGCGGTCGATGTCGGCGACGGCGACGGCGGCGCCTTCCCTGGCGAGCGCGACGGCGGTGGCGCGCCCGATTCCCGACGAGGCGCCCGTGACGAGCGCGACCTTTCCCGAAATCTCCATCGTGGGCCTCCTGGTTGGTGGTTGGTGACTGGTGGCCGGTGGCTGGTGGTTGGTGGCGAGTGCGGGGATTCTAGCGCGCGGTCAGACGACGGGGAGATCGTCCTGGACGCCGAGTTCGCCGAGCACCTCGTGGAACCAGCCGATGACCTCGGGATGGTAGGGGATGCCGAGTTCGGCGCGCTCCTCCTCCTTCTCGGAGGCGTTGAGGCCGGCGTAGTAGACGCGCTCGTGGCCGGGGGCGGTCGCGCTTTCGCGCAGGGTGCGGAGGTAGAGGTCCATGTCGTCCTTGAACTGGCCGAGGTCGGTGAAGGCGTCGATGCGGTAGGCGAGGAAGTGGTGGCCGTTGCCCATGCGCGTGGCGAAGCCGGGGCCCGTGCCGGAGAGGACGCCGCTGAGCACGTCGACGACGACGGCGAGGCTGTAGCCCTTGTGCGAGCCGATCTCGCGGGTGCCGCCGACGGGCAGCATCATGAAGTCGTCGGGGACGGGGCGCTCGTCCATGATGGGCGTGCCGTCGGCCTCGGCGATCCAGGCGGGGAGGACGTTCGCGCCGAGGCGGCGGGCGAGGCGGATCTTGTTGCCCGCGACGGAGCTCATGGAGGCGTCGAAGACGAAGGGCGCTTCCTCGCGCGCGGGCACGGCCACGCCGATGGGGTTGAGGCCGATGAGCGCCTCCGCGCCGAAGGTGGGCGCGACCTGCTTCCCCCCGACGGTGGCGGCGACGCCGATCATGTCGTGGGGGACGGCGCGGTGGGCGTGGAAGGCGGCGGCCCCGAAGTGGCGCCCGTTCATGACGGCGACGGAGCCGATGCCGCACTGGCGCGCCTTCTCGATGGCGAGGTCCATGGCCTGGGGGCCGACGGTGAGGCCGAGGCCCTCGTCGCTGTCGATGGTGGCGGTGGCGGCGGCCTCGCGCACGATGCGCCACTTGGGGGCGGGGTTGATGGCGCCGCCGCGGATGCCCGCGACGTAGACGCGCATCATGTTGCTGACGCCGTGGGTGTCGATGCCGCGGCGGTCGGCGTAGAGGAGCGTTTCGGCGCAGCGTTCGGCGTCGTCGGGGGGCGCGCCGAGCGCCTCGAAGATGCGGGTCACGGTCGCCTTCATGAGGGGCGGCGGGACGCGGACGGCGATGTCGTCGGGAACGTGGAAGCGGTCGAGCATGGCGGGCCGCATCATAGCGGGCGGCGGGCGCGGTAGCATGGGGCCGAACGCGCCACTTCGCGCGGGCGGGTCGCGGTGGAGATCGATGGGGAGCACCGCTTCGGGGTGTCGAAGGACGCGCTCTGGGCGGCGCTGTTCGATCCCGCCGCGCTGCGGGCGGCGCTGCCCGCCTTCGAGTCGCTGGAGCGGATCGACGAGGACACGTACGAGCTGGTCGCGTTCGTGGAGGTGCGGGGGTTCTGGGGGCGCTTCCGGGGGCTGGCGCGCGTGAGCCACGTGGTCGAGGGGCAGTCCTACCACCTGCGCCTCTCGGGGGCGGCGGCGGAGGGCACGGCGATGGCGCAGGGGACGATCACGCTGCACGAGGACGAGGAGGGCGCGCTCTTCCGCTACCGCGGCGACCTGACCGTGCACGGAGCGCTGACGCGGCTGGGCGGGCGCTTCATCGGGGGCTCGATCCGCATCCTCATCCGCGACTTCCTGCAGGGGCTGGCGCGGCATCTCGCGGATGAGCCCGCGGACGGGCAGCCGGGGTAGCGGCAGCGCACATGAGGCTGGAGCACAAGTACATCGTCGCGCTGATCAGCGTGTTCGGCATGTTCATGAACCTGCTCGACCTGACGATCGTGAACGTGGCCGTGCCCGTGCTGGCCTTCGAGCTGGACGCCTCGGCGCAGGAGGTGCAGTGGGTGGTGACGGCCTACCTGCTGGCGGTGGCGGTGGCGATCCCGGTGAGCGGCTGGGCGGGCGACCGCTTCGGGACGAAGCGCGTGTTCGTGCTGGCGCTGGCCTTTTTCACCGTGGGGTCGGCGCTCTGCGCGTTCGCCTGGAACATCGAGACGCTGATCGTGTTCCGGGGGCTGCAGGGGCTGGGCGGGGGGCTGCTGATGACGGTGTCGCAGACGATGGTGTTCCGGGCCTTCCCGCAGCGGGAGCGGGCGCGGGCGGCGAGCATCCTCGTGGTGCCGACGACGTTCGCGCCGGCGAGCGGGCCGCTCGTCGGGGGCGTCATCCTCGACTATCTCTCGTGGCCGTGGATCTTCCTCGTGAACATCCCCGTGGGCGTGGTCGCCATCGCGCTGGCGGCCGCCTTCCTGCGGGAGCAGCGCGAGGACGACCCGGGGCGGATCGACCTCCCCGGGCTGGCGCTGGCGTCGGGCGGGCTGGCGCTGTTCCTGTACGGGCTGGCGGAGGCGGGGGGGCGCGGCTTCGGGGACGCGGTCACGCTCGGCTTCGGCGGGGCGGGGCTGGCGCTGCTGGTCCTGTTCGTGCTGGTCGAGCTGCGCACGGAGGAGCCGCTCATCGACGTGCGGCTCTTCGCCAATCGCCTGTTCGCCGTCGCCAACGCCACGCAGGGCGTAGCCTTCATGGGGTTCTCGGCGACGCTCTTCCTGTTACCGCTGATCCTGCAGCTTGAACGCGGGCTGAGTCCGTTCGAGTCGGGGCTGGCGACGTTCCCGCAGGCGCTGGGGGTGATGGTGATGGCCCCGCTGCTGGCGCGCATCTACCCGATCGTGGGGCCGCGGCGGCTGGTGGCGGTGGGGCTGCTGGCGGCGAGCGCGACGACCGTGCCGCTGATCCTGATGGACCTCGAAACGGACCTGTGGTGGGTGCGGGGGGCGATGTTCGCGCGGGGGATGGGCTTCAGCATGATGCTGGTGCCGGTGCAGACGGCGGCCTTCGCCCAGATCAGCATGGCGGACACGGGCCGCGCGACGGCGGCGCTGAACGCGACGCGGCAGGTGGCGCAGAGCTTCGGCGTGGCGATCATCGCGACGGTGCTGACGAGCCGGCTGGCGCATCACGGGGCGGCGCTGGGGCCGCTCGGCAGCCCGTTGGACAGCGTGGCCGGCTCGGTGAGCGCCTTCTCCGACGGGTTCGTGGTGACGGCGATCTTCATTGCGGCGGGGATGCTCGCCGCCCTGCTCATCCGGGACCGGGACGCAGCGGCGACGCTGCGGGCGGGGTTCGGGAGACGGCGGCGGGGCTAATCGACGAACTTGCCCTGGCCGCCGTCGACGATGAGGTGGGTGGCGTTGATCCAGCTGGCGGCGGGGCTGGCGAGGAAGGTGACGGCGCGGGCGACCTCCTCGCCGCTGCCGAGGCGGCCGAAGGGGATGCTGCGCTCGACGCTCTTGTAGAAGTCGGGGTTCTCGCGGCGCTGGCGGTCCCAGTTGCCGCCGGGGAGGAGCGTCGCGCCCGGGGAGAGCGCGTTCACGCGGATGCCCTTGCGTCCCAGCGCCTGCCCGAGTTCGTTGGCGAGCACGCGCATGGCGCCCTTGAGAGGGCCGTAGGAGGACCAGCGCCCGAACCACTGCTTGCTCGCGGTGGAGCCGATGAAGATGACGCTGGCGGCGTCGCTCGCCTCCAGCGCGGGCTGGGCGGCCTCGACGGCGTGGACCGCGGCCATCACGTCGACGTCGAAGGTGCTTTGCCAGCCCTCGGCGTCCTGGCCGGACTGGCCGGTGGCGTTGTGGATGAGGATGTCGAGGCCGCCGAGGGCCTCGACGGCGCCGGTCACGAAGGCGCGGGTGGAAGCGGCGTCGGCGAGGTCGGCGGGGGCGGCGTGGACGGTCCCGCCGCCGAGGGCGGCCAGTTCGGCGCGGGTCTGCTCCAGCCGATCGGCGTCGCGCGCGCAGATGGCGACGTTCGCGCCTTCGCCGAGGAGCGCTTCCGCCGTGTAGCGTCCGATGCCGCGGCTCGCGCCGAGGATGATCGCGTTTCGTCCCGCCAGTCCCAGGTCCATGAGAGGCCTCCCGAGCGCACAGGGTACCGGAGCGCGCCGCAAGGGGCGGCATCGGCGTACCATCAGCGCAGCATCGCGCGTGGAGGCGAACATGGCGCGGCTGACGGTGCGGCCCTTCGAGCGCGGCGATCTGGACGCGGCGGCGGCGCTGCTGGCGGAAACGCACGCGCGCGACCGCGAGCGCCACCCCGTGCTCGTCGCGGCGCTGGCGGAGGCTGGGGAGGCGCGGTCGCGGCTGGCGAAGCGGCTGGACCACGAGCGCACGGACGCCGCCGTGGCCCTCGACGGGGAGGGGCTGGCGGGATTCGCCATCGGGGAGCGCTCGGCGGGGGCGCCGCCCGACAACTACATGGGCCAGCTCTCGCACCCGCGCTCGGTCAGCATCGGCTCGCGCGACCACGCGATCGGGCCGGGGCGGGACGCGAACGCCGTCCTCCGGCTGCTCTACCGCGAACTGGCGGCGGGCTGGGCGGCGGCGGGCTACTTCCACCACACGGCCAGCATCGCGGCGGGCGACGATCGGCTGCAGGAGGCGTGGTTCAACCTCGGGTTCGGGCGGCACGTGTCGATCGCCGTGCGCGAGGGGACGGGGCCGGTGGCTGGCGCGCACACGGGGGACGTCGAGGTCCGCGCCTGCGGGAGCGAGGACGTGGGCGTGCTGCTGGAGCTGGCGCGGACGCTGGGGCTGCACCACATCGACTCGCCCATGTTCATGTACTGGCCGGCGGCGCCGGAGCACGACGGGATGGCGCGGCGCTTCTTCACGGGGCTGCTGGCGGACGAGGGGAACCCGCACTTCGTGGCCTACCGCGACGGGACGCCGGTGGGGCTGACGAGCTTCCTCAAGCAGGGGTTCATCCCGCCGCACGTGAGCGCGGCGGGGAACGTCTACCTGTTCATGGGGATCGTGGAGCCGGAGGCGCAGGACGGCGGCGTGGGGCGGGCGCTGCTCGGCCACGGGATGGCGTGGGCGCGGGGCGCGGGCTACGAGCGCTGCACGCTGCACGTGCTCTCGGCGAACTACAGCGGCGAGCCGTTCTGGTTCGCCAACGGCTTCGAGCCGGTCGAGTACAGCCTCGAACGGCACCTCGACGAGCGGGTGGCGTGGGCGCGCGGCGGGTGAGGGGGCGGGGAGCGCGGGAGGCGGGTAGGATTCGCGGCACGACCCGAGGAGGGAGTCATGCCCGAATTCAAGACGGTGCTGTACGAGAACCTGACGCCGGAGATCGTGCGCGTGCGCATGAACCGTCCGGAGGCGCGCAACGCGCAGGACCTGCAGCTGACCTACGACCTGAACGACGCCTTCGACGCGGCCAACCAGGACGACGCGGTGAAGGTGGTGATCCTGAGCGGGGAGGGGCCGCACTTCAACTCCGGCCACGACATGCGCGGGGGCACGGGGGCGACGCGCGCCGACTTCAAGCCGGTGGGCACGTGGGCGAACTTCGGCCAGCCGGGCGCGGAGGGCGCGATGGCGGGCGAGGAGGAGATCTACCTGCAGATGTGCCGCCGCTGGCGCAACCTGCCCAAGCCCATGATCGCCGAGGTGCAGGGCAAGACCATCGCCGGCGGCCTCATGCTGGCGTGGGTCTGCGACATCATCATCGCTTCCGAGGACGCGGAGTTCCGCGACCTCGTCGTCGGCTGGGGCATCCCCGGCGTCGAGTACTTCGCCCATCCGTGGGAGTTCGGCCACCGGCTGGCGCGGCAGATGCTCTACACGGGCGACTGGGTGAGCGCGCAGCGCGCCTACGAGGCGGGCATGGTGAACGAGGTCGTTCCCCGCGAGCAGTTGAGCGAGCGGGTCGAGGAGTTGGCCCACACCATCGCGGAGAAGCCGTCCTTCGGGCTGAAGATCACGAAGGAGGCGGTGAATCAGACGCAGGACGCGCAGGGGCTTTGGACAGCGCAGCAGGCGGTGTTCATCATGCACACGCTGGCGCATACGCACTGGCGCGAGGTGAACGAGAGCGGGATGCCGCTCTACACGGGCGAGGGCGCGGCGAGCATCCCCGGGCGGCGCTAGCGGGCGTCGCGTTCGCACGACGACCACCGGGCGACCTCCAGGGTTCGCCAGCGGGAGCAGAACCATGCTGACCAAGGCCGACGAGTACCCCTTCCACCAGATCCCGGAGTCGTTCGCGGCGGTGCAGACCTCGGACAAGCACTGGAACGACGGGCACTACATCTGCCTGTGCGACATGGACGGGAACGTGTCGCTGGTGGCGACGGTGCGGCTCTACCAGAACACGAACGTGCTGGACGGGTTCGTGTGCATCCGGCACGAGGGGATGCAGCACAACATCCGCGTGTCGCGGCAGCTGCGCCCGGACTTCGAGTACCGCGTGGGGCCGCTGCGGATCGAACTGCTGGAGCCGATGGAGAAGATCCGGCTGGTGCTGGAGCCGAACGACTACGGCATCGCCTGCGACATTGTCTGCCACACGGTGGGGCGTCCCTACCACGGCCCGCTGAGCGCGAACCGCATCGACGGGTGGCTGCTGATGGAGCGCATGACGTACGAGGTGCCGGGGCGCGCGGAGGGCTGGATCGAGGTCGCGGGCAAGCGCTTCGAGCTGACGCCGGAGCGCTCGGGGGTGTTCCGCAACCACTCGTGGGGCATCCTGCGGGGCCGGGGGGGACCGCCGCTGCACGCCTCGCCGCCGCCCCAGGTGCAGCGCCCGACGGGGCTGCGGAACTGGGTGCTCTACACGATGCCGGACCACGCGGGCTTCTACGAGTTCATCGAGGACCCCGACGGGACGAAGTGGTCGGGCGCGATCGCGAACATGGACGGTTCGTGGAACAAGATGACGGGCGAGATCCTTCACCGCGACCGCGAGGTGCTGGTCACGGACGTGGACCACGCCCTCACGTTCTACGAGGGCACGAGCCGCATCAGCGGGGGCAGCATCGCCATCCACGACTCGGAGGGCGTGACGCGCGAGTTCGAAATCGAGGACATGGGCTGGATCT
The DNA here is from genome assembly GCA_963664025.2 of Tepidiformaceae bacterium. Classification (GTDB taxonomy): domain Bacteria; phylum Chloroflexota; class Dehalococcoidia; order Tepidiformales; family Tepidiformaceae; genus UBA2991. The sequence goes on from OY760861.2 coordinate 1,895,481, forward strand.
ACTGCCACGGCGGGGGCTACTTCGGCGGCTTCGACGACCGGCTGGGGCAGGGCGCCTACCGCGGCGAGTACCACGAAGAGGGCGAGGTCTGGGACTGCACGCACCCGGTCAAGATCATCGACGGCGACGGGAACGAGGTGGACGACTTCCCGACGGTGCTGGCGGAGAGCTTCGTGCTGCTGAAGAGCGGGGACCAGACAGGCTCGGCGCACTTCGAGTGCGCGGCCTTCGGGCCGGTCCCGAAGTACGGGCTGACGGGGAAGGGCGGGGGCTAGGACGGGCGCTCGTCGACGCGGAAGGCGAGGGTGGCGACCTCCTCGCCGTCGATGGCGGCGCGGACTTCGTATTCGCCCGCGTGCTCGAAGGTGAGGGGCAGGTTGACGGCGAGGGGCTGGGACTGGGCGATGCCCTGGGGCATGCCCGCGCGGCGCCCGACCTCGAAGCTGGCCTCGATCTTCGCGAGTTCGGCCTGGCCTTCCTCGCGGATGACGCGCATTTCGAGGGTGTGGGGCATGTTCGTCTCGCGCCACTCGACGCGGGGGGAGACGGCGATGGCGATGCCGCGCGTGACGGGGAGGGGCTCGTAGGCGTTGATGGCGCTCCAGCCGCCGCCCTGCAGGTAGAGCTTGCCGTTGATGACCTCGGCCCAGTCGGCGAGGATGAGGTAGTCGATGTGCACGCTGGATCCTTGGCGGTGGGAGTTGGCTCCATCCTACCGGGAGCCGTGGTCAGGGCGCGCGATCGGGCGGCTCGCCAGGGCTGGAGCGCTCAACCCGCCTCTGTCACGGTACACTCGCCGCAGGCACTTCGCGGGAATGCCAGTTCATCCGGCGGGCGGCGCGGGAAAAGGCGCGCGCACGGCGTTGAGCGCGCGCCCTGTAGGATGCGGGGCATGGGCGCGTACCGGCCTCCCCGCATGACGTTCGGCATCTTCCTGGGGCCGTTCCACCGGGTGGAGGAGAATCCGACGGTGGCGTTCGGGCGCGATTTGGAGCTGCTGGAGCAGCTTGAGCGGTTCGACTTCGATGAGGCGTGGATCGGGGAGCACCACAGCGCGGGGTGGGAGACGATCGCGTCGCCGGAGCTGTTCATCGTGGCGGCGGCGGAGCGCACGAAGAAGCTGCGGCTGGCGTCGGGGGTGCTCAGCCTGCCGTACCAGCACCCGCTGATCGTGGCGGACCGCTTCGTGCAGCTCGATCACATGACGCGGGGGCGCGCGATCCTGGGCGTGGGACCGGGGGCGCTCAGTTCGGACGCCTACATGCTGGGCATCGACCCGCTGGACCAGCGGCGCATGATGAACGAGGCGCTGGACGTGATCATGCGGCTCTTCCACGGGGAGGTCGTGACGTTCGAGACGGACTGGTTCCGGCTGCGGGAGGCGCGGCTCCAGATCGCGCCCTACACGCATCCGCATCCGCCGATGGCGGTGGCGGCGGCGGGGTCGCCCGCGGGGGCGCAGGCGGCGGGGCGGCACGGGATCGACATGGTGTCGTTCGCGGGGCTGAGCGAGGCGAGCGGGCAGGCGCTCTCGCGCACGTGGGCGTGGTACGAGGAGGCGGCGCGGGAGGCGGGCCACGCGGTCTCGCGGGAGCAGTGGCGGCTGGGCGTACCCTTCTACCTGGCGGACTCGCGCGAGCGGGCGATGGCGGAGGCGAAGGCGGGCTACGAACGCGAGTTGGTGGAGTACTTCGGGGGCACGATCAGCTCGGCGACGCAGCCGGACGCGTCGACGCTGGAGGCGGGCATCGAGCAGGGCGGGGTCATCGTGGGGACGCCGGAGGACGCGATCGCGGGCATCGAGCGGCTGCTGGAGATGACGGGCGGGTTCGGGGGGTTCCTGGCGCGGGCGCACGAGTGGGGGACGTGGGAGCAGACGGTGCACAGCTACGAGCTGTTCTCGCGCTACGTCATCCCGCACTTCCGGGGACAGCTGGAGGCGAAGCGCGGCAGCCAGCAGTGGGTGGCGGCGACGCCGGACGCGAAGATCAGCCGCGCGGCGGTCGAGAAGGCGTTCGAGGATGCGGGCATCACGACGCCGACGGCGGAGGAGCAGGCGGCGGCGCGGCGGCGCTAGGAGGGAATCTCGCCCTTGTCCGTGAGGCCCTGCGCGAGGGAGTCGCGGCGGGCGCGGGCGTGGGCGCGGGCGGCGGCGGAGCCGGGGGGCTCGGGGGTGAGGCTGCGGGCGGCGACGAGCGCGGGCCACTGGTGGTAGGCGATGCCCTCGCTCGCGTATTCGTAGCACCACTCGGCGATGGCGGCGCTCCCGGGCGAGAGGTCGCCCTCGGTCATGAGGATGGCGTAGACGGCGGCCTCGCGGGCGGCCGTGCGGTCGCCCTCGGAGAGGAAGCGCTCAAGCTGGTCGAGCGTGGCCTCGGTTTCGGCGTCGAATTCGGGAGCCATCAGCGGGCCGCGTGGCGGGTCTCGATCTCGCGCCAGCCAGGAGCGTTCACGATGCCCTCGAACTCGTGGAAGTCGACCATGTCGTCGCGGCGGGAGGCGGTCGTCTTCGCGTCGTGGAGGGCGTGGTAGGTCTCGCGCATGGCCTTCGCGGCGGAGAAGAGGCCGGAGAGCGGGTAGACGACCATCGTGAAGCCGATCGCCTGCAGCTCGGCGGCGGTGAGGAGGGGCGTCTTGCCGCCCTCGATCATGTTGGCGAAGAGGGGCGTGCCGCGGGGGAAGGCATCGGCGATGGCGCGCAGTTCATCGAGCGACTGCGGGGCCTCGACGAAGATGACGTCGGCCCCGGCCTCGCGGTAGAGCCTGCCGCGGCGGATGGCCTCGTCGAGGCCGAGGGGGCCGCGCGCGTCCGTGCGCCCGATGATGACGAGGTCGCCGTCGCCGCGGGCCTCGACGGCGGCGCGGAGCTTGGCGGCCTGCTCATCGGCGGGGATGACGCGCTTGTTCTCGAAGTGGCCGCACTTCTTGGGCCACTCCTGGTCTTCGAGGATGATGCCGGCGACGCCCGCCTCGACGCACTCGCGCACGGTGCGGATGACGTTGAGGGGATTGCCGTAGCCGGTGTCCATGTCGGCCACGAGGGGCGCGTCGATGGCGCGCACGATGTGGCGGACGCGCTCCATCGTCTCGGACATGGTGAGGAGGCCGATGTCGGGGGCGCCGAGCGCGGAGGCGGAGAAACCGAAGCCGCTGGTGAAGACGGCGGCGAAGCCGGCCTGCTCGGCGAGGCGCGCGGAGAGGGCGTCGTAGGCGCCGGGCAGGACGACGATGCCGGGGCGCTCGATCATGGCGCGGAGGGCGGCGGCGCGGTCCATGGTGGCCTCCCGGCGGCGGGCGTGCGGGGACGATACCGCGCCGCCGCGAGGGACGCGAGATCGGCGAGGCCGGACCCGTGCGGGTCCGGCCCCTGGACTGGCGCTCGCTGAGAGAGCGGGCTAGCGGTCGGGACCTTCGAGGTAGCCGTCGAGGGTCGTGTGCATGTGGCGGATGCGGCGCTCGCGGTAGTTGATGAGCAGGCCCTTGTACGAGCGCGAGTTCATGCCCTTCTGAACGCGCGGCAGGTTGTAGGAGTCCTGGTCCATCACGAGGCCGATGGAGATCTCGCCGTGCTTGTGCTGGCTGTGCACGGGCCGCGGGGGCCAGTCGGCGCCCTGGGGGATGCGCGCATAGCTCTGCAGGTCGAAGAACATCTTGTTCGGGTCGGTCGGATGGGGGCGCTGGCGGAAGAAGCCGAAGCCGAGGGCGGTGATGTTGAAGGTGAGGTTGGGGAAGAGGTAGTAGTGGTAGTCGTCCGACATCTGGTCGTCGTTGAGGCCGGAGACGTCCATGCCCTGGGCCTCGGCGGCGGCGCGGACGGCCTTCTGCATGGCGGGGCGCACGTCGCTCATGCCGCCGGTGAAGGTGTCGGGGTCGACGCCGGAGCCGCGCAGGAACTCCTTGAGCGGCCCCGTGACCTCGTTCTGGTTCGGGTAGCGAGGGCTGACGAGCCCGAACGGGACGAGGTAGCGGTTGTGCCGCTCGTAGAGGTCGATCTGCACGTGGATGTCGTCGAGCGACTCCAGCAGCTGGGGATGGATGCCCTGGACGTGGTAGACCTCGTTGAAGGCATCGACGGAGGCCTTCCAGTTCGTGTCCCACTCGACCGTCATGTCGCCGACGATGGCGTAGTCCTCGAAGTGGTAGGGGGCGAGGTGCTCGGCGACGACGCCGAGGAAGTCGAGCAGGGGCTCGGCGTCCGGGTTCATGTTGAACCAGACGAACCCGCCCCACGTGTCGCAGGGCACCTCCACGAGGGCCGTCTCCTGGGGCACGCCCTGGGTGAAGGTGTCCTCGTCGGGCACGAACTTCTTGGAGCCGTCGAGGTTGAACTCGAAGAAGTGGTAGGCGCACTGGAAGCTTTCCGCGTGGCCCATGCCGGGGTTGCGGATCTGGTTCCCGCGGTGGGGGCAGACGTTGTAGAAGGCGCGGACCTTGTCCTCGGCCTCGCGGACGATGAGGAAGGACTCGGGGCCCAGCTCGGTGGTGAAGTAGTCGCCGACGTTGGGGATGTCGGACTCGCGGCCGGCCATGTTCCAGACGCGGGTCCACATGCGCTCCCACTCGAGCTCCATGTACTCCTTCGAGGTGTAGCGCTCCTTGGGGATGAGCTGGGTGCCCATGCTGGGCTCGGGGGCCTTCTCGGTGGGGGTGACGTACCCGGTTTCGATGACCATGCAGTGGCGCTCCGGCAGCGCGCGGCTCGAATGGCCGCAACGCTCAGTGATGGCGGCAATGCTACGCCAGCGGGCGGCGACGCGCGAGGGGGGCCAGGGGGGAGCAGGCAGACGTTCCCTGATCTACAGCCGGAGCCGCTTCACCAACTCTTCCACGAAGTGGAGGCGGATCACACCCGGACGGGGCATTGTCTCGTCGAAGTAGCAGGCAACGGCCTCGCGGACGTTTCCGCGGAGTTCTTCGAGCGTCTCGGCCTGGGTGTGGATGCCATAGCCGAGCGCCGTCGCGGAGTAGCCGCCGTCGCTCTCGTCTTCGCTGACCTCGAAAATGACTTCAGTGGCCGTGGTCATCGCTACCGCCTTCGTTGCGAGGATAGCGCGCGTCAGGCGCGTCAGGCGCGTCAGGCGCGTCCGTCGCGCGCCGCTGCCGGACCGGGGTCATCCTCGCCCCGGAGGAAGGCGGCGATGGCCCCGGCGGCGCGGGGGTCTTGCCAGAGGAAGCCGTGGCCGCCCTCGAACTCCTCATAGCGGGCGTTGGGGATGCGGGCGGCGATGGCGCGGCTGTTGGCGGGCGGGGCGATGCCGTCGTAGGCGCCGGCGCAGACGAGCACGGGCATGGTGAGGGCGGGCAGGCGGTCGTAGACGTCGTGGTGGATGCGCGCTTCGAGCTGGAGGCGGGCGCCGAGTTCGCGGCGGGGCTCGTCCGCGCCGATGGCGGCGGCCTCGCGGCGCTGATCGAGGAGGGCTTCCAGCTCCCGCGCGTTGGCTTGCTCCCATTCGGGGGTGACGCGCGTGTCGCTGAGGCGGATCTGGGCGCGGATGCGCGTCTCCGGTTCGAGCGACTGGAGTTCGTGCAGGGGGTAGGAGGGCTTGCCCGCGCCGCCGCTGGACGTGCAGTTCAGGACCAGCTTCGCGACGCGCCCGGGGAACGTGACGGCGAACTCCTGCGCGACCATGCCGCCGAAGGACGTGCCCATGACCATGCAACGCTCCCAGCCGAGGGCGTCGAGGAGGGCGGCGGCGTCCGCGGCGTAGCCGGCCATGCTGTAGGGGCCGTCGGGGATGGTGGTCTGGCCGAGGCCGCGCTGGTCGTAGGAGAGCGTCGTGAAGGCGTCGCCGAGGATCGAGGCGAGCGCGGGCTTGCGGCGCAGGTCGCCGCCGGTGCCGCTGATGTTCAGCACGCGCGGGCCTTCGCCCTCCAGCTCGTAGTGGATGTCGATGTCGCGGGCGCGGACGGCGGGCATAGGTCAGGCCTCGCGCCACTCGGCGTCGAAGACGCGGGCGGCGGGGCCGGTCATGAAGACGGAGCCGTGGCCGTCCCATTCGAGATGGAGGTCGCCGCCGGGGAGGGAGTCGGTGATGGCGTCGCCGGTGCGGCCGGTGAGGCGTCCGGCGGCGCAGACGGCGGAGGCGCTGGTGCCGGAGGCGAGCGTGATGCCCGCGCCGCGCTCCCACACGCGGTGGCGGACGCGGTCGCGGCTCAGCACCTGCACGACCTGGAAGTTCGTGCGGTTGGGGAAGAGCGGGTGGCGCTCGACGAGCGGGCCGATGCGTTCGAGGGGGAAGCCGTCGACGTCATCGTCGAACCAGTGGATGGCGTGGGGGTTGCCCATGCTGGCGAGGGTGAGGCGCAGGTCCACGCCGCCCACCTCCAGTGGGTGGTCGATGACGGGACCGGGGCCCTCGACGGCGGCGGGGAGGGAGGCGGGGTCGAAGCTGGGCGGGCCCATGTCGACGCGCGCGGCGGCGACCACGCCGTTCTCGCGGAAGAGCTGGAGGGTGAGGACGCCCGCGAGCGTCTCGATGGTCACGGTCCCGGCGTCGGCGGGGACCATGCCCTCTTCGACGGCGTACTTCGCGAGGCAGCGGATGCCGTTCCCGCACATCTCCGCCTCGGAGCCGTCGGCGTTGAACATGCGCATCCGCAGGTCGGCCACCCCGGAGGGGAGGGCGAGAATGAGGCCGTCACTGCCGACGCCGAAGTGGCGGTCGCTGACCGCGCGGGCGACGGCGGACCAGTCGCGCTCGGCATCGTCGCCGGGGCGGACGTAGACGTAGTCGTTACCGAGGCCGTGCATCTTGGTCACGCGCATGGGGCGAGTGTACGAACCGGACGCTGTGCGCGCATCCGCTACGATGCGTGCATGGCGCGCACGACCGTGACCATCGGCGACGAGAAGCTGGCGGCGCTGCGGCAGCTGGCGGCGGAGCGGGGCGTGTCCGTGTCCCGCCTCGTGCGGGAGGCGGTGGAGGAGAAGCTGGCGGGGCAGCCGCTGCCGGGGCCGCGCCCCAAACCGCGCCTCGGACTCTTTGACTCCGGCGACACCGGCTATCCCCCCTTGTCCGAACTCGCGAGCGACTTCGGGGAGATCGTGGAAGCGGGGATCGAGGCGGTCCGCGCCCGCCGGAAGCCGCGCGCCCTTGGCATGGGCTCGTCCACTGGCGGCCCCACGGCTCGGGAACTCGGCGAAGTCGACACGGAGTACCCGCCGTGGCGCTAAGGGCGCATGGGGTATCATGCGGGCATGACGCGCACGACCGTGACGATCGACGACGAGAAGCTGGCGGCGCTGCGGCAGTTGGCGGCGGAGCGGGGCGTGTCCGTGTCCTGCCTCGTGCGGGAGGCGGTGGAGGAGAAGCTGTTGAGGCAGCCGCTAAGGCAGCCGCTGCCGAGGAAGCGGCGGAGGTTCAGCGCCCTTGGCACGGGCTCGTCGAAAGAGGGCCCCTTCGGACGTGACCTTGGCGATGTGGAGATGGAGTTCCCGTCCTGGCGCTGATCTTCGACACCGGCCCGCTCTACGCTGCTCATAATCGGGATGATCCCGACTATGAGCGTTCGCGAAGTCTCCTGGACGGTGTCCGTGAACAGGTCGTGATCCCGGCACCTGTGCTGGTGGAAGTCGCTTACTTCATGAACCGTCGGCTGCGCGCTGAAGTGCTCACAGGGTTCTTGCGAGACATCGCTGACGGCGACTACGTGATCGAGGACCTGCTGCGGGAGGACTACGCCCGCGCGGCGGAGGTTTGCGAGCGGTACGCGGATGCGCGCATCGGGTTCGTGGATGCGGCGGTGCTGAGCGTGGTCGAGCGGCTGGGGGAGCGGAAGCTGGCGACGCTGGACCACCGGCACTTCGGGCTGCTGCGGCCCCGCCACGTGGATGCGCTGGAGTTGCTGCCGGAGCTTTAGCCGGAGGCGACGAACGGGGCGAGCGCTTCGGCGGCCTCGTCGGCGTCGGCGGCCCAGGCGATGCGGGGGTCCTGGGGGCGGAACCACTGACGCTGGCGGCGGGCGAGCCGCTTGGTCGCGCGCTTCGTGAGCTCGATGGCCTTCTCGCGGGTTATGTCGCCCCGGAGTTCGCGGACGGCCTCGGCGTAGCCGATGGAGGAGAGGGCGGAGGCATCGGGGGGGACGCCCGCATCGAGGAGGGCCTGCGTCTCCCCGGCGAGACCGGCGGCGTACATCGCCTCCGTGCGCCGGTTGATGCGCCAGATGAGCTCCTGCTCCTCGCACTGGACGCCGAGGACGCGGAATTCAAAATCGGGAACGCCCTTCGTCTGCCAGGCGGTGATGGGCCTGCCGGTCACCTCGTGCACTTCGAGGGCGCGGATGACGCGGCGGACGTTGCGGGCGTCGATGCGGTCCGCGGCCTCGGGGTCGACGGCGCGCAGGCGGGCGTGGAGGGCGTCGGGGCCGTCGCGTTCGGCGGCGGCGGCGAGTTCGGCGCGGAGTTCGGGTTGGGGGGCGACGTCCGGGACCTGCCACGCTTCCAGCAGCGCCCAGACGTACTGGCCCGTGCCGCCCACGAGCCAGGCGAGTTCGCCCCGCGCCCAGACGGCGCCGAGCGCGGCGAGGGCGTCGCGACGGTAGAGGGCGAGGCTGTAGGCGCCGGCGGGATCGGCGATGTCGTAGAGGTGGTGGGGGAGGAGGGCGCGCGTTTCGGGGGAGGGCTTGGCCGTGCCGACGTCCATGCCGCGATAGACCTGGCGGCTGTCGGCGTTGACGATCTCGCCGCCGAAGCGCTGGGCGAGGGCGAGGGCGAGCGCCGACTTGCCCGCGGCGGTGGGGCCGACGACGGCGACGAGCCGCCGCACGGGTCAGCCCGCGGCCGCGACGATGGCGGCGAACTGGTCGGCCTTGAGGGAGGCGCCGCCGACGAGCGCGCCGTCGATGTCGGGCTGGGCGAGCAGTTCCGCGGCGTTGCCGGGGTTGACGCTGCCGCCGTACTGGATGCGGATGGCGTCGGCGGCGTCGCCCGCGAGTTCGCGCAGGAGGGCGCGGATGAGGGCGCACGCCTCCTGGGCCATCTCGGGGGTGGCGGTCTGGCCGGTGCCGATGGCCCAGACGGGCTCGTAGGCGACCGTGAGGCGCGCGTCCAGATCGAGGCCCGCGAGACCGCGGCGGACCTGGCGGTCGAGCACGTCCGCCATCTCGCCCGCCTCGCGCTGGGCCAGCGTCTCGCCGACGGCGACGATGGGGTCGAGGGGGGAGGCGAGGACGGCGGCGGTCTTGCGGTTCACCCACTCGTCGGTGTCGCCGAACAGGGCGCGGCGCTCGCTGTGGCCGATGATGGCGTAGCGGCAGTAGGAGGCGAGCGCGGCCACGCTCACCTCGCCGGTGAAGGCGCCGGATTCCTCCCAATACACGTCCTGCGCGCCGACGGCGACCGCACTACCGTGGACGGCCTCGCGCACGGCGGCGAGGTGGGGGAAGGGGGGGCAGACGGCGACGTCGCAGGGCGCTCCGGCGGTCGCCTCGGCGACGGCGAGGGCGAGGGCGGCGGCCTCCGCCTCGGTGGTGTTCATCTTCCAGTTGCCGGCGATGAAGGGGCGGCGCATGGCGGTCTCCTCAGGCTCCGTACTTCTGCAGGCGGCCCGCGTGGGCCATGGCGAGGGGCATCGCCTCGACGGCGGGGAAGATGCCGAGGCTCCCGCCCAGGCACTCGCGCTCGGTCAGGTGCTGGACGCTTCCGCCGCGGGCGAAGGGCGAGTGCAGGAGGAAGGGCACGGGGTGCCAGGAGTGGGCGGCCATGCGCGCGGGCGTGGAATGGTCGCCCGCGATCATGAGCACGTCCGCGCCGAGATCGGTGAGGCCGGGCACGTGCGTGTCGAACTCCTCGAGGGCGCGCACCTTGGCGGCGAAGTCGCCGTCCTCGCCGGCGGCGTCGGTCTTCTTGTAGTGGATGAAGAAGTAGTCGAACTCGTCCCAGCGCTCGCGGGCGACGGCGAGTTGCTCCTCCATGCCGCCGGGGCAGGCGAGGGCGCGCATCCCCGCGAGCTTGGCGAGGCCGCGGTACATGGGGTAGACGGCGAGGGCGGCGGCGCGCAGGCCCCACACGTCCGCGAACTGGGGAAGCTGCGGGTAGGTGGCGAAGCCGCGCAGGGTGAGGCCGTTGGCCTGCTCCTCCTCCGCGAGCAGGTCGCGCGCCTTCGCGACGAACTCGTTGACGAGGGCGGCGGTGCGCTCACCGGCGGGGTCCGCGCCCCCGGCGGGCAGGGGCGGGACGCCCTCGCGCTGGGGATCGGTCGTACTGACCGCTTCCCCGAGGCCGGGGGCGCGCAGGACGAGGACGAAGCGGTGCTCGCGCACGGGCTCGACGAAGAGTTCGGCGCCGCCGAGCTCGATGGCGCGCAGGCGCTCGACGAGGGCGGCGGAGCGCTCGCTGGCGATGCGCCCCGCGCGGCGGTCGCTGATGTTCCCGTCGGCGTCGAGGGTGCAGAAGTTGCCGCGCGCGGCCACGTCGTCGGGGCCGAGCTCGAAGTCGATGCCGACGGCTTCGAGGACGCCGCGGCCGATGTCGAAGCGGTAGGGGTCGTAGCCGAAGAGGGAGAGATGGCCGGGGCCGCTGCCGGGCGTGATGCCCACGCCCACGGGCGTCGTCAGGCCCACGTCGGAGGTCTCGGTGAGGCGGTCGAGGTTGGGGGTGTCGGACTGCTCCAGTTCGCTCCGCTCGGTCTCGGGGCGGGAGAGGCCGCCGAGTCCGTCGAGCACGCAGAGGACGACCTTCGTGTCGGCGGGCTGCCGGAGCTTCGCGGCGAGTTCGAGGTCCATGCGGCGATCGTACGGGCGCGGGGCGGGAGGGGCGAGCGTCAGGCGTCGAGGAGGGCGGCGACGCCGGGGAGTTCGCGCCCTTCGAGCATCTCCAGGGAGGCGCCGCCGCCGGTGGAGACGTGCGTGAAGCGCGCGGCGAGGCCGGTGCGGGCGACGACGGCGGCGGTCTCGCCCCCGCCCACGACGGTGGCGCCGCCGAGCGTCGCGAGCGTGCGCGCGAGGCTGAAGGAGCCCGCCGCGAATTGCTCGATCTCGAAGACGCCGAGGGGGCCGTTCCAGACGACGGCGGCGGCGTCCGCGAGCGCGCGCGCGAAGGCATCGAAGGTGGCGGGGCCGACGTCGAGGATCATGCGGTCGGCGGGGACGGCGTCGATGGGGACGGTCGCGGCCTCGGCGTCGGCGGAGAGTTCGGCGGCGACGACGGCGTCCACGGGGAGGCTGACGCGCACGCCCGCGGATTCGGCGCGGGCGAGGATGTCGCGGGCCATGCCGAGCAGATCGTCCTCGACGAGAGACGCGCCGACCTCGACGCCGTTCGCCTTGAGGAAGGTGTTGGCCATGCCGCCGCCCACGAGGAGGCGGTCGAGCTTCGGCAGGAGGTGGTCGATGGCGGCGATCTTGGTGCTGACCTTGGCGCCGCCGACGATGGCGGCGAAGGGACGGGGCGGATCGGCGACGAGCGCGCCGAGATAGCGCACCTCCTTCTCCAGCAGGAGGCCGGCCACGCCGGGCAGGAAGGCGGCGACGCCCGCGGTGGAGGCGTGGGCGCGGTGGGCGGCCCCGAAGGCGTCGTTGACGTAGACGTTGGCGAGCGTGCCGAGGGTGGCGGCGAAGATGCGGTCGTTGGCCTCCTCTTCGGGGTGGAAGCGCAGGTTCTCCAGCAGCGCCACGTCGCCGCGGCCGAGGGCGTGCGCGGCCTCGACGGCGGGCGGGCCGATGCAGTCCCCGGCGAAGGCGACGGGGCGCTCCAGCAGTTCCGCGAGCCGTTCGGCGACGGGCGCGAGGCTGAGGGCGGGGTCGCGCTCGCCCTTCGGGCGGCCCAGGTGGGAGCAGACGAGCACGGACGCGCCGTTCTCGATGAGGTAGCGGATGGTGGGGAGCGATTCGCGGATGCGGGTGTCGTCGGCGACGGCGCCGTTGTCGAGGGGCACGTTGAGGTCGGCGCGCAGGAGCACGCGCTCGCCCTCGACGGGGATGTCGCGCACGGTGCGCTTGCCGATACCTTCGCCGTCAGTGGTCACGTGCGAGCCCCCGCGCGCCGCACGACCTCGATCGCGCCGAGGCCGAGATGTCCGGCGATCGTCGCCGCCGGGAGCGCGCCCTCGCGCAGGATACGGGGCGGGGCTGGCGCTGCAGTCGATGACGGTGGAATCGAGGCCGTGCGGGGTGGGGCCGTCGTCGATGGCGGCGGCGCAGCGCTCGCCGAGGGAGGCGATGGCCTGCGCGCAGGTGACGGGGCTGGGCTCGCCGTGGCGGTTGGCGCTGGAGGCGGCGAGCGGCGCGCCCAGTTCCGCGAGCACCGCCTGGAGCGTGGCGACGGGCGGCATCCGCACGCCGACGGTCGCACCGCCGGCGAGGGCGGGGCTGCTCCAGCCTTCGGCGGCGGGCGTGATGACGGTCCAGGGGCCGGGGCCGAGCGCGTCGATGAGGCGGGCGGCGTCCGCGCTGAGGCGGGCGTAGGGGGCGAGGGCGGCGAGGGCGGCGGGGAAGAGGAGCTGGAGCGGCTCGTCGGCGCCCTTGCCCTTGGCCGCGTAGAGGGCGCGCACGGCGTCATCGCGGCGCACGTCGGCGGCGACGCCGTAGACGGTGTCGGTGGCGAGGATGGCGAGGCCGCCGTCGCGCAGCGCGGCCACGGCGCGGGCGATCGGGGGACGGCGGAGACGCGGCGGAGACGGGCATCGTCAGCCGGACAGCCCGAAGGGGTAGCCCCGGACGCCGACGAGGAGCTTGGGGGATTCGACGAGCTGGTGGTTGGTCGTATCGGGGATCAGGCCGAGCGCCTGGAGGGAGGTCGCGCCCAGAGCCACGGCCGAAGATCACCGGCACGTGCGCTCCATGTCGCCGACGCCGAAGCGGGCTTCGCCAACCCCGTACTTCTTCGGTTCGTTGTCCGCCAGCGTGAACTCGTCCTCGCTGTCGGGCGCGATGCCCAGTTTCGCGAGGAAGGAGGCGGGGAGCACCGAGTAGGTGGCGCCCGTGTCGACGAGCGCCTTGTGATAGCGCGATCCGCCGGATTCGCGGCCGGTACCTCGAACAGCCCCATGATCCCGCTGCCGTCACCGCCAGCCCCGGCGGCTTGGTGGCAAGCGTACACTCCCGGCGGAATTGGCGGGGGAAGGTTCAGAAGCGGCGGGAAGGGGCATGATATCGTTGACCAAACTATACAGTTTTGCTAGCGTGCGGGGACGGAGCGCTGAGCGGAATTGGCCGAGACCCTGACCGAAGCGGCAAACACGGCTGGCTCGCGTTCGCCCCACGCCGCCATCGTCGTCGTTTCGGCTCGCAGTACAGCATGTTGATCGCGCGGCGCATCCGCGAGCTGAACACCTACTGCGAGGTCGTGCCCCACGACGCGGAGGCGTCGGCGCTGGAGCACCTGGACGTGCGCGGCTTCGTGCTCTCGGGCGGGCCGAACAGCGTGTACGACGAGGGCGCGCCGCACGCCGCGGACTGGGTGTTCGCGCGCGGGCTGCCCGTGCTGGGCATCTGCTACGGGATGCAGCTGCTGGCGGAGCAGCTGGGGGGGAAGGTGGGGCCGGGGCGCGAGCGCGAGTTCGGGCCGGCGACGATCGCGGCCACGGGCGACGCGCCGCTGCTGGCGGGGCTGCCCGCCGAACTGGACGTGTGGATGAGCCACGGCGACCGCATCGAGGCGCTGCCGCCGGGGTTCGCCCCGATCGCGACCTCGGAGAACTCGCCGGTGGCGGTGATGGCGGACGTGGAGCGCGGCTACTACGGGCTGCAGTTCCACCCCGAGGTGGTGCACACGCCGCGCGGGAGCGAGCTGCTGGCGAACTACGTGCGCGGGGTGTGCGGGGCGGAGGCGGACTGGACGCCGGGCGAGTTCGTGGCGGAGACGGTCGCCGCCATCCGCGCGCAGGTGGGCGACGGGCGCGTCGTCTGCGGGCTCTCGGGCGGGGTCGACAGCGCCGTGGCGGCGACGCTCGTCCACCGCGCGATCGGCGACCGGCTGACGTGCATCTTCGTAGACAACGGGCTGCTGCGGGCGCGGGAGGCGGAGGAGGTGGTCGAGACGTTCGAGCGCAACCTGCATATGAACCTGCGGCACGTGGACGCGAGCGGCCGCTTCCTGGCGGCGCTGGCGGAGGTGACGAACCCGGAGACGAAGCGCATCCGCATCGGGAACACGTTCATCGAGGTGTTCGAGGAGGAGGCGAAGACGATCGCGGGGGCGCGCTTCCTCTGCCAGGGGACGCTGTACCCGGACGTGATCGAGAGCGCCTCGCACGGGGCGGGGTCGGCGCGCATCAAGAGCCACCACAACGTGGGCGGGCTGCCGGAGCGCATGGACCTGGAGCTGGTGGAGCCGCTGCGCTTCCTCTTCAAGGACGAGGTGCGGCGCATCGGCGCGGAGCTGGGGCTGCCGGACGAGATCCTGTGGCGGCAGCCGTTCCCCGGGCCGGGGCTGGCCGTGCGCATCATCGGGGAGGTGACGGAGGAGCGGGTGGCGGTGCTGCAGGCGGCGGACGCCATCTTCCTGGAGGAGGTGCGCGCCGCCGGGCTCTACCGCGACCTCTGGCAGAGCTTCGCCGTGCTCACGGACACGCGCACGGTGGGGGTGATGGGCGACTTCCGCACCTACGGCCACGCCGTCGCCCTGCGCGCGGTGGCGGCGGAGGACGCGATGACGGCGGACTGGGCGCGCCTTCCCCACGACCTGCTGGCGCGCGTCTCCAACCGCATCGTGAACGAGGTGGAGGCGGTGAACCGCGTCGTCTACGACATCACGAGCAAGCCGCCGGGCACGATCGAATGGGAGTGAGGGACTGATGGGCGCGCGGGTGCTGCTGGTCGGGATGGGGGCGCGCGAGCACGCGGTCGCGTGGAAGCTGCGCCAGAGCGCCGACGTGGACGCGATCTACGTCGCGCCGGGGAACGCGGGCACGGCGCAGGCGGCGACGAACGTGCCCATCGGGCCGCGCGACATCGACGCGCTCGTGGAGGCGGCGCGCGACCTCCGCATCGACTTCTACCTGGCGACGATGGACGACCCGCAGCCGCTGGGGCTGGTGGACCGGCTGCGGGAGCGCGGCCTGCCCTGCTACGGGCCGACGGCGGCGGCGGCGCAGATCGAGGCGAGCAAGGCGTGGTCGAAGCGCTTCATGGTCGAGCACGGCATCACGACGGCGGCGCACCGCACGTTCACGGCGCACGGGGAGGCCGCGGCGTACGTCGAATCGCTGCCCGACGGGCCGCTGGTGGTGAAGGCGAGCGGGCTGGCGGCGGGCAAGGGCGCGCTCGTGTGCGACGACCGCGCGGGGGCGCTGGCGGCGCTCGACGCGATCATGGTGCGGCGCGAGTTCGGGGCGGCGGGCGACGAGGTGGTGGTGGAGGAGCGGCTGCGCGGCTGGGAGACGAGCGCGCACGCCATCTGCGACGGCGAGACGGCGGTGGTGACGCCCTCAGCGACGGACTACAAGCGCGCGCTCGACGGGGACGCGGGGCTCAACACCGGCGGGATGGGCGCCTACAGCCCCAGCGCGGACGTGACGCCGGAGCTGGCGGCGACGATCGAGCGGGACGTGGTGCGGCCCACGATCGCGGGGATGGCGGCGCTGGGGCGGCCCTTCAACGGCACGCTCTACCCGGGCCTGATGATCACGGACGCGGGGGCGCACGTGCTCGAATACAACGCGCGCCTGGGCGACCCCGAGGCGCAGGTGCTGATGCTGCGGCTCGAAAGCGACCTGTTCGCCGTCTGCCGCGCGGCGGCGGAGGGCGCGCTGGCCTCGGTCGCGGTCGAGTGGGCCGCGGAGCCGGCGGTCGGGGTGGTCGTGGCGAGCGGGGGCTACCCCGAGTCGTACACGACGGGGCACGTGATCGCGGGGCTGGACGACGTGGACGGCGACGTCCAGGTGTTCCACGCGGGCACGAAGGAGACGGCAGACGGCGTGGTGACGAACGGGGGGCGCGTCTTGACCGTCACGGCGCGCGCGCCCACGCTCGCGGCGGCGCGGGCGAAGGCGTATGACAACGCCCGCCGCATCACGTTCGAGGGCGCTTTCATGCGCAGCGACATCGCACAAGTCCACACGAGCTGAGGGAGACGGAATGAGCACGCCACTGGTCGCGATCCTGATGGGTTCGAAGAACGACGCTCCGCTGATGGAGCCGACGGAGAAGACGCTGGCCTCGCTGGAGATCCCGTACGAGACGCACGCGATGTCGGCGCACCGCACGCCGGACACGGTGCGCGAGTTCGCGAAGGGCGCGATCGGGGCGGGCTTCGAGGTGATCATCTGCGCGGCGGGCGGAGCCGCCCACCTGCCCGGCGCGGTGGCCGCGCAGACGACGCTGCCGGTCATCGGCGTGCCGCTGGCGACGAGCGACGTGGCGGGCGGGCAGGACGCGGTCTACGGCGTGCTGCAGATGCCGCCGGGGGTGCCAGTGGCGGGCGTGGCCGTGGGCGGCTGGGGCGCGCGCAACGCGGCCTACCTGGCGGCGGCGATCCTGTCGCTCGCGCACGAGGACGTGCGGGAGCGCTACGCGGCCTTCCGGGCGGCGCAGTCGGGGTAGGGGCTTAACGATGACGTACGTCGCCATCATCGAGAAGACCGGCAACGGGTACTCGGCCTACGTGCCCGACCTGCCCGGCTGCGTCGCCGCCGGAGCCTTGTTCGCCTCTAGTACCCACACTCCTGCAAGATAGGGTTGACAGCAGAGGCCATTCCCGATGTATCAAACAGTGCTGTGCCAAACACCCCACCACTGAACTGGTAGATTCGGGCTCGGAACAAACCGGAAGGGGTAGAGCGCCAACCAGCGATGAAACCAGATAGCTCCCTGCTCGCGACGAACGCAGCGGAGTTGTCTGTCGATTCGTTCCAATAGCCGGTCCGAATGTTGCCATCTCCAAAACGATACTCGACCTTGATTGTATCGGTGCCAACGTTGCCAGCGAGGTATCCCCCTACACTGATATAGATGTCTAGTCCACTATCAGAGTCACACCTAACTGCTAGGCTGGGGATGTCGTCGTCGTAGGGGAATTCTCGCGACGGGGACCAAATCCCTGCGAGCCATGCAAACGACCGCGTGGAGCCGTCGAACGAATCCGTAGACCTGGTGACAATCCAGTTACCGGCATCACCGCTAGGCGTCGGAGTGGGGGTAGGCGTTGCGGTGGGCTGCCCCTCGACTGGCTCGCACGGCCCAGTGGCGGGATCACAGACATCCACCTCGACCGCAACGTCCAACTCGATGTCGCCGTAGCGATACTTGCCACTCGCGGACATGCTGTCGAGCTTGATAGGGATGGTGCCAAGCGTCTTCCAGTCACCCCCGGCAGGGCGGGCGCTGATGTAGTTAGCGGAGGGATCATCAGCCTTCTCCCAGACGCGAATCTCGAAGGTCTGATTGACGGTCTGGCTAGCGGCGAAGGCCCCGATAGCCCCGCCGATGGCGATGACCGCGACGAGCGCAATGATGATCCAGTTCTTCACAAGGTGCCTGCCTAAGTTGGTTCGGGCGTGAAAACGGGCATTCCCGCACACGTGCGCTACTTATAATCTGTAGACGGATAATCAGCAAACGGCGAGCGTCTGCGGGCTGTGGATCCCAGACAGGCGCTTGGCAAGTCCGTCCGCGAGAAGCGGGCAGCGCTCGGCATCTCTCAAGAGCGGCTGGCCGAGATCGCTGGGCTTCACCGCACCTACATCGGCGGCATTGAGCAGGGGCGACGCAACGTGTCGCTACTCAACATCTGCCGTATCGCTGGAGCGCTGGGTTGCCAGCCCGGCGAACTGACTATGAACGTCGAAGCGATTGCCCCTCAGCAGGACTAGGGTCACTACCTGGCACTCGCCACAGCCGCCCGCAGGCCCTCGCCGTGCTCGTCGAGGGCGGGGGCGCGGTGGCGGGGGGTTGGGGGGGGAGGGCGACGGCCAGCGTCAGCGCAGGCAAGCCGCCCTCCTGGGTTCCAAGCTGGCACGGGCCAAGAGACACACATCTCCCAGCCCACGCGTCGCAGGTTCAAAGTCCTTCCACGACGCGAAACAGAAAGTACCAACACAGTCTCTCCAGATTGCGCGCACAAAATCGCATAACAGGACGTAGTCTCAGTTTGCGTGGAAGCCGC
Organism: Tepidiformaceae bacterium; assembly: GCA_963664025.2. Lineage (GTDB taxonomy): Bacteria > Chloroflexota > Dehalococcoidia > Tepidiformales > Tepidiformaceae > UBA2991. The sequence continues at coordinate 1,913,521 of OY760861.2, forward strand.
AAGCGCGGGCTGAATGGCAGGCCTACGTCCAGTTCCGCTGATACGCGGAACGTTAGTCTCGCTACATCGGTGTTGCTGCTGGTTTCCGTTTTCCTCGCCATCTTGGCATCCTTCGGCCCAAAGATTGGTTGCGGAACGAGGGGGAAAGAACACTTTCAGCGTCTGCATCAGTACTCCATTCGGCCCCTTATCCGTGATTACAGGCCTTGGATAGCAGGATAGCCTGCGTGGGAACCCAGTGTCAAGGCAACTCCCCCACCGCGCGGCGCACGGCTGCGCCGTGCTCGTCGAGGGCGGGGGCGCGGTGGCGGGGGGGTTGGGTGGGGAGGGCGACGAGGGGGGCGGGGTGGTCCATGGGGCGGTTGGCGGCGGTGGTGATGCGTTCGAGGGGCCAGGAGGGTTCGGCGCGGCCTTCGGCGAGGGCGTCGTCGAGGGGCGTGAGGGCGGGGCCGCGCTCGTTCGTGCGGAGCGTCTCGATGAGGGTGTGGGAGAGGGCGGCGACCTGGCCGACGTCGAGCAGGGCCGCGCCCGCGCTTCCGCCGAGGCGGCGGCGGGCGAGCTCGCGCAGGGTCGCGAGGAAGGCGGTGATCGCGCCGATGGGGTCGCCGTAGGGGTAGCCGGAGTTGGCCGCCTTGCCGCCGCCGAGGGCGGAGGCGTAGCCGGAGGCGACCTCGAAGGACCAGCCCATGCCGCGCAGCGCCGCCAGCGGCCCCTCGACCTCGTAGCCGGGCAGGGAGACGGCGATGACGCGCGGGTTGCGGGCGGCGACGTCGGGGAAGGCGAGCGCGGCGCGGTCGCGCGCGCCTTGCGACAGGTTCTCGATGCGGATGTCGCAGGCGGCCAGCAGGGACTGGAGGAGGGCGCGGTCGGCGTCGTCGCGGAGGTCCATCGCGATCGAGGTCTTGCCGAGGTTGATGGGCTCGAAGGTCCAGGAGTCGCCCTCGCCGAGGTTGCCGGTGACGCGCCAGAAGTCGCCGCCGGCGGGCTCGCACTTGACGACGAGGGCGCCGTGGTCGGCGAGCAGGCGGGCGGCGAGCGGCCCCGCCCAGTGCTGCGTGACCTCGACGGCGATGAGGCCGGTCAGCGGGCCCTGGACGGGCGGCGGGAGCGCCTCGAAGAGGGCGGCGCGCAGGGCCTCGCGGGCGGGGTGGGGCGCGGCGTCTGCGGCGGCGTGCGCGGCGCGGTAGGGCGCGCCCGCCACGAGTTCGCCGCGGCGGGTGGCGACGGTCCGGCGGCGGCGCAGGTAGGGCGAGCCGGGGAGCGCATCGAGGGGGAGGACGGGGGCGTAGGGGAGGCCCGCCTCCTGCGCGAGGCGCACGACCTCCCCGACGGTGCGGGCGCGGAAGAAGGGCTCGGCGGCGTCCCAGATGGCGGCCCCGTTCTCGCGGCGGGACTCGACCGTGGGGAAGGCGTCGATGATGTCCTCGCGCCCGATCATGGCGCAGAAGCGGGGCCACTCGGTGGGGACGGCCTGGTAGGCGCCCGCCTCGCCGTCGGCGCAGGGGACGATGCCGAGGGGGTAGGTGAGGCGGCTGGGGGGGCGCACGGGCGAGCGCTTCACCCCCACGGAGAGCGCGGAGACGACGGGCATGATGACGTGCAGCGCGACCTGCTCGGCGTCGACGCGGGCGGGGGCGGGGCGCTGGCCGGCGGCGAGCTGGAGCGCCTGCAGCAGGGCGGCGCAGGCGGCCGCCTCGGCGACGACGCTGGCGACGTGGCCGGCGGGCGGCATGAGGCCCTGGCCGGGGCGATCGGGGGCGGGGTTGCGCGCGCCGACGGTGCGCCGCGCGCGGGCGATGGCGTCCTCGGCGGCGGCAAGCTGCACGCAGGCGTCGCCGCGCGCGGGCGGCTCGCCGTCGTCGCAGACGCAGACGGTCAGGGCGTCGCCGTCCGGCTCGCCCGCGAGGCCGAGCGCATCGAGGAGCCGCACCAGCGGCCCCGCGACCGGGGACTGCGTCCAGACGTGCACGGCCAGGGGCAGGGATTCGAAGGTCATGGAGGCGCTACGGTAGCGCAGCGGCGGGAAAGCGGCCTTACCCAGCCTTCGCCGACTTCTCGCGGCGGTGGGCGGGCTCGTTGGCAGGCGCTTCGGCGCGCTCGAAGGCGTCGAGCGCCTGGGTGATGACCTCGCCGTAGGAGAGGCCGGTAGCCTCGGAGAGCTTGTGCAGGTGATCGATCGTCTCGAACGGGGTTTCCACCGTGAGGAGCGCGCGCTGGTCCTCCGCCACCTGGATGGGGACCGACGTCAACGGGGTATCGTCCGGGTCGTCCCGCAACGCCTCGAACTCGGCGATGAGCGCCTTTTCTTCCTCAGGACTGAGCCTGCACACGGTAGAGCCTCTCTTCCCTTGGCGTCGAAGGCCACCCGGTGATCGCCCTCCACATTTCCGGATCATCTTGTACCTTCAGGATAGCGATCGTCCAGCACCTGCCGGTAGCCGCCACACCAATCATCCTGTGCGAACTGGACCTTCCTTCCTCCGGAGTAGGGACGAACCGAGGTCGGCTCGCAGCGACTTCCCGAACCAGCACCGCATCGATATCGTGCCTAGCAAGGTGCGCCCGGTTACCGTCATCGAACTGCCACTCGCGGATCGGCCCCACTTCTCCGGGCTCGACATCTTGCGTCACGGCTCAAGTGTACACCGGACTCATTGCCTTGGACCAAAGGTCGCCTGAACGCTTGGCGGCGCTCAGCGGGGATAGCAGGGGAGGTTGCCGAGCACGTCGGCGAGGCCGGTGATGTCGAGGGTGAGGGTGTGGTCCTCGCCGTTGGAGGGGACCACGCGCATGATGAGGGTGTCCTTGCCGAGGATGGCGGAGACGAACTCGGACGGGTACTGCGCGAAGGTCGCCTGGCTGTACATGGACAGCAGCCAGCGGTGCGACACGGGCTCGCCGCCGTCAACGCGCCAGACCGCCCAGACCGAGCGGATGAGCGGCAGTTCGCTCGGGGTGAGCGGGCCGAAGATGGACTTGTTCCAGTAGACCAGGGCGTGCAGCCCCTCGTCGTTGCAGTAGATCTGCGCGTACGGGCGCTCGATGTCGGCGCCGGTCCACACCTTCTCGATGACGGCCTCCGTGCTCAGGGTCGCGACGACCGTCTCGCTGTCATCGATGGGGTCCTGGACGCGGCTGATGGACCAGTGGCCGGAGGACTCGGCCGTGCCGAGCGCGGGCTGTCCGGGGGCGCCCGCGCGCGCGGGGAGGGTGACGGTCAGGTCGCCGTAGCGGTAGCGCCCGTTGGGCGTGGCCTGCGTGAGGGTGACGGGGCGGGTGCCCGCGGCGCGCCAGTCGCCGCCCTGCTCGCGGATGCTGACGTAGTTTTGGGCGGGATCGTCGGCGCTCTGCCAGACGCGCACCTCGAAGACGCGATCGGCGTCGCGGGTGGCGGCGAGCGCGCCGAGCGCACCGCCAGTGGCGATGACGGCGACGAGGGCGGCGATGATCCAGTTCTTCATGGCGCTTCCCGGGCGACGGCTCGCCCGCGCGACGCTACCACACCGGAGCCGGTCCCGGAGCGCTCAGCGGAGAGGGGAGTAGTCGGTGGGGGCGAGGATGCGGTTCTCGATGTGGTGGACGAGGGGGCCGTCCTTCTCGGACTCGGCGCGGACCTGGCGCCACTCGGGGTCCGCGATGAAGGCGGCCCAGGCTTCGTCGCGCTGGGCCATGTCGTCGAAGGCGAGGACGTACCAGAGCTCGTCGCTGCGCCCGCCGATGGCGTTGGTCCAGTAGGCGACGTTGGTGATGCCGCAGCGCTCGAAGATGCCGAGCGTGTGGTCGCGGAAGCGGGCCTGGAGGGCGGGCAGCTTGCCCGGGTGGGCGGTGTAGATGCGGAGTTCGTGGATCATGGGGCGGCCTCCTTGTGGGGAGGGGGATTGTACGGGGGTGAACCCAGTGGTTCCCGACAGGCCGCGATGTGCTAATATCGCACATGGCAGACGACCCAAGCCTGAGAGGAAGCGGTATGGCCCTGGAACGGCTCTCCAGTTGGGCAGATGTGGGCGATCGGGTAGCGCAAGCTCGCGGGATGCTTGGGCTGACGCAGGACGCGCTGGGTGACCGGCTCGGGCTGGGACGAACCGTGATCGTCAAGATCGAGAGCGGCAGCCGCAACCTGAGCGCACTCGAACTGGCCGAACTGGCCCGCGTCACCGAACTGCCGATCGAGTGGTTCGTCACCGAGTCGCCGCCAGTCGTGGCGAGCCGCCGCGCCGAGGGCATTCACGAAACGAGCCTCATTGACGCCCGCATTGAGGCGCTGGCACGCGAAGTGACGCAACTGCGCGAACTGGACCTCCTCCGGCCGGACGGAAACGCGATCACGTTGCAAGTCCCCAAGAGTGTCCGGGCAGCCGAGCAGGCCGCGATGCGCGTGCGGGATCATCTCGGTTACGCGCCTGCCGACCTGATCAACCTCGCTTCCGCCAGCGAGAGGCTGAACGTGTTCGCCTACTCGCTGGAACTGCCCAACAGCCAGACGGATGGGGCGTACGTGGCGCTCGATGAGGAATGCGGCGTTGCGCTCGTCAACGGGGCGGCTCCGTCCGCGCGACGGCGCTTCACGCTCGCGCACGAGATCGGCCACCACGTCTTCCAGGACGCCTACGCCGTTGACGCGGACGTGCTGGCGGGCGGGGACACGGAGCGGTTCATCAACGCGTTCGCGATCCACTTGCTGCTCCCCCGAGAAGTCCTGGAGCGACGGTGGAGCGAACTCGGAGGGCGGGACGACCATCGAGACGCGGCTATCGCTATTGGGGCCGAGTTCCGCGTGAGTTGGACGGCGCTTTGCGGACACCTGGTGAACGTGGGCCTGCTCGACCGCCACGTTGGCGAGGTGCTGCGGGAGTCGCCGCCACGGAAGGCCGAGTACCTTGAACTGGGTGTGTCCATCGCCGAGGAACTGGCGCCTCCGACCGTCCCTCCCGCCGTCGCACAGGCCGCGCTGCGCGGGTACCGGCGGCACCTCCTGGGAACGGGCCGGACGCTGGAGTTGCTTCACGGCGCCGTGGCGGAAGGGGAACTCCCCGAGCAGGACGACATCCCGCTGGCCGCCCTGGCGGGAGAGTTGAGCGCCGGGTAGGTGGCGGACCCCACGGCGATCCTGGTCTTCGACGCGGGGCCGCTCAGTTGCTTCGCACGCGCCCGGCAGATGGATGCGCTCCGCGACATCGGCAGCGACGCCCGGTGCGTCGTGACCGATCTGGTCGTGCGGGAGATCGAGCGTGGCGTCCCCGCCTATCCGCAACTGCGAGCCGTGCTCGATGCGGACTGGCTCGAACGAGTCCGGCTTGAGGGTCTCGGCGAACTCGGCCTCTTCGCGGAGTACGCCCGTGTCCTGGGTTCGTCACGCAGCAGGGACGTCGGCGAGGCGGCGACGCTCGCGTGGGCCGAAGCGCACGGCGCGACCGCGATCGTGGACGAGCGCGCAGCCACCAACGTGGGCCGTCGGCGGCAGGTTCCGACGCACGGCACGCTGTGGCTGGTCACCAGGGCGCTGACCGCTGGGCGACTCACTGAGCGGCAAGCCACCGATCTGGTCGCTGAGTTGCTTGCGGCGGGAGGAAGCTGGTTCCCCTTCAGCCATGCCGGCGACTTCATTCCCTGGGCCCGGCAGGAAGGATTGCTCGGCTAGCGCCCCCGCGCTGGCCCCTCGCCACGGGGGCCGCTACCCTTGCGGGCCATGAGCATTTCGCGCGAGATCCAGCCGCTTCCGGACGACGACGAGGCCATTCGCACGGCGATCGAGGATGCGCATCTGCCCTCGCTGCTGCCGGCGCTGGCGCAGATCACGGGCGACCTGTCGCTGCTGCGCGACGACCTGATGCCGGAGACGGTGCTGCTGACGGACCCGCAGGGCGGGCTCTCGCCGGAGAAGCTGGCGGAGGCGCGCGAACTGGCGCTGCGCACGCTGGCGGACTGGCGCGACGCGGGGGCCGTCGTGGCGGAGCCGCCCTCGCTGGCGGACGTGCGGCGGATGATGGACTACCTCATCGGCGAGCACGTGAGCGACGAGTACCTGCCGCTGCTGCTGGAGGAGCTGGCGTTCGCGGAGACGGACGCGCGCGCGCCGGAGTGGCGCAAGGAGGCGATCGACGCGGGGCGCTCGCTGCGGGCGATCATCATCGGGGCGGGAATGTCGGGCATCCTCGCGGCGCACCGGCTGCGGCAGGCGGGCATCGACTACACGGTCATCGAGAAGAACGCGGACGTGGGGGGCACGTGGTTCGAGAACACGTATCCGGGGGCGCGCGTGGACTCGTCGAACCACGCCTACAGCTACTCGTTCATGCAGAAGTTCGACTGGCCCTACCACCACTCGCCGCAGGAGGTGCTGCTGGAGTACTTCCGCGACTGCGCGGACGCGTTCGGCATCCGCGACGGCGTGCGCTTCAACACGGAGGTGCTGGACGTGGCCTACGACGACGGGCGCGCCGTCTGGCAGGTGCGCGTGCGGGGCGCGGACGGCGCGGAGGAGACGCTGGAGGCGGAGGCGGTGATCAGCGCGGTGGGGCAGTTGAACCGCCCGAAGATGCCGGACCTCGCGGGCGTGGGCGCGTTCGAGGGGCCGTCGTTCCACTCGGCGGAGTGGGACCACTCGGTCGATTTCGCGGGGAAGACGGTGGGGGTGATCGGGACGGGGTCGAGCGCGTCGCAGTTCATCCCGCACCTGGCGGAGGAGGCGGGGGAGGTGCGCATCTTCCAGCGCACGCCGAACTGGTACGCGCCCGCGCCGAACTACCACGAGCGCGTGGCGGAGGGCTTCCTCTGGCTGCTGCGGCACGTGCCCACGTACGCGCAGTGGTACCGCTTCTGGCTGTTCTGGGCGATCTCGGACGGCTTCCTGCCGATGGTGGAGGTGGACGACGGCTGGCGTCCGGGCGACGGGGTGACGGGCGAGGGGAACCGCCAGCTGCGCGAGCTGCTGGAGGGGTCGATGCGGAAGCAGCTGGAGAGCCGCCCGGACCTGATCGAGAAGACGCTGCCGCACTTCCCGCCCGCCTCGAAGCGGATCGTGGTCGACAACGGGACGTGGCCGAACACGCTGCTGAAGGAGCACGTGCGGCTGATCACGGAGCCGATCGCGCGGGTCACGCCGCGGGGCGTGCTGACGGAGGACGGGGAGGAGCACGCGCTCGACGCGCTGGTCTACGGGACGGGATTCCAGGCCTCGAAGTTCCTGACGCCGATGCGGGTGAGGGGCCGCGACGGGGCGGACATGCACGAGCAGTGGGACGGCGACGCGCGCGCCTACCTGGGCATCACGATGCCGAACTTCCCCAACTTCTTCTTCCTCTACGGGCCGAACACGAACATCGTGGTGAACGGCAGCATCGTCTACTTCTCGGAGTGCGAGGTGCAGTACGTGCTGGAGTGCCTGAAGTTCCTGCTGGAGAGCGGGCGGCAGGCGATCGACTGCCGCGCGGACGTGCACGACGCCTACAACGAGCGCATCGACGCGGGCAACCTGAAGCGGGCGTGGGGCGTCTCCAGCGTGCCGAGCTGGTACAAGAGCGAATCGGGGCGGGTGGCGCAGAACTGGCCGTTCACGCTGCTGGAGTACTGGCAGCAGACGAAGCGCATGGACCCGGCGGACTACGTGCTGCTGTAGCTACTCCGGCGCGACCTTCTCGATGGGGACGGGCTCGCAGAAGATCTCGGTGCGGCCCACGAAGTCGTCGTAGTTGCCGGTGACGACCCTGATGCAGACGTGCGCGGCGGCGACGTCGCCGACGTCGCCGAAGGCGGGCGGTGGCGAACGTGAAGACGGCCTGACCGCCGACGGTGTCGTCGCCGAATTCGGTGGGGTCGAGTTCGCCGCCGATGCCCTCGATCGCCTCGCCCTCCGAGTCGAGGAGCGCGAGGTTCACGTTGGGCAGGAGGCCCATGTGGACGAAGACGTTGGCCTCGGGGGCGAGGTCGAGGTGGTAGTCGAAGGTGAGGATCACCCCGGCGCCGGAGGCGGCCTCGACGCGCACGTTCCAGACGCGGGACTGGGGGATGTCGGGGGTGGGTTCGGGCGTCTCCTCCTCCCACCAGGCGGGGGCTGGGGTGGCCGTGGCGGCGGCGGTTGGGGCGGGGGTTGCGGGGTCCGGGGTGGGCGTCGGGGAAGGCGCGGGCGCGGAGCCGCCGCCGCAGGCGAGCGCGAGGACGGCGGGGAGGGCGAGCAGCGGCCAGAGGCGGCGCGCCGGCACGGGTCAGCCGTCGAGGGGCGGGAGGCCGCCGCGCTCGACCAGCTCCATGCGCACGCCGAGGGCGTCGTTGACGTAGCAGAAGCCGGCGAGCATCCCGTCGCGGTCGAGGCCCGCCATCTCGACGGCCATGCCGGGGCCGAGTTCGTCGATGGCGGCCTGGACGCTGTCGACGTAGAGGCCGAAGTGGTGGAGCTGCGAGCGTTCGCCCACGTGCCAGACGGTGCCGGGGATGGCCTCGATCAGTTCGAGGGCGATGGGCGCGCTGCGGTCGCAGAAGGTGACGCGGGGGGAGAGGATGCGGTCGCCGCCCTCGTCGCGGACGCGGACGGTGGCGGTGGAGGGGTCGCGCCAGCCGCAGCCGAAGCGGCGGCCGAGTTCGTCCATGGCCGCCTCGATGTCGGGGACGATGATGCCGACGTGGTAGATGTCGCCGAAGGTGATCATGGGGGCGTCCTTCGCCTTGGCGTGGGAGAAGGGGCGGGGTCGGCCCCCGCTACGCAGTGACCGGCCCGCGCTCGTACCAGTATCGCCGAAGCCAACGGCTACGGGAAGATGCCCTGGGCGACGTAGGACTGGGCGACGCGGTCGATGGCGAGGGTGTAGGCGGCGACGCGGAGGTCGGGCATGGCGCGCGCCTTCCACGTCTCGTGGACGGAGCGGTAGGCGTGGATGATGGTGTCCGCGAGGGCGGCCTCGACGAGGTCGATCTCCTCGGGGCCGCGCACGGCGCTCATGAAGTCCTGGTCGCTCAGCTGGGCGCCGGTCGCGCCCTCCAGCGCCTTCACGACGCGGCTGGTGGCGACCTCCTGGTAGCGGCTCGTGAGGCGCTCGGGGGAGACGTGCTGGATGTTCTTGAGCCACTCGAAGTAGGAGACGGTGACGCCGCCCGCGTTGAGGAAGAGGTCGGGGATGACGAGGACGCCGCGCTCGCGGAGGATGGCGTCGCCCTCGCTGTCGACGGGGCCGTTGGCGGCCTCGGCGACGATGCGGGCCTGGATGCGGGGCGCGTTCGCCGCCGTGATCTGGTTCTCGAGGGCGGCGGGCACGAGGATGTCGCAGTCGAGTTCGAGGACTTCGCCGGGGGTCTCGATGGTGCGCGTTCCCGGGGCGCCGCGGATGGAGCCGGTCTCGGCGCGGTGGCGCTGGACGGCCTCGACGTCGAGGCCCGCGTCGGAGGCGACGCCGCCGTCGATCTCGGCGATGGCGACGATGCGCGCGCCCTCCTCGCGCAGGAGGCGGGCGGCGTGGTAGCCCACCTTCCCCAGGCCCTGGACGATGACGCGCTTGCCCTCGATGCCGGGCGCGAGGCCGATGGCGGCCATGTCGGCGGCGGAGGCGGTCGCCTCGGCGATGCCGACGGCGACGCCGCGGCCCGTGGCCTCGGTGCGACCGGAGATGCCGTGGAGGGAGATGGGCTTGCCCGTGACGCAGGCGAAGGGGTTGAGCTGGTCGGGGTTGAGGACGGTGTAGGTGTCGACGATCCAGGCCATCTCGCGCTCGCCCGTGCCGTAGTCGGGGGCGGGCACGTCGACGGCGGGGCCGATCATGTTCTTGCGGTTGAGTTCGGCGACGTAGCGGCGGGTGGCGCGTTCGAGGAAGCCCTCGCTCTCGGCGCGGGCGTCGATGCAGACGCCGCCCTTGGCCCCGCCGAAGGGGGTCTCGACGATGGCGCACTTGAAGGTCATGAGGCCGGCGAGGGCGCAGACTTCGTCCTCGGTGACGGCGGCGCTGAAGCGGATGCCGCCCTTGGTGGGCAGGCGGTGGAAGCTGTGCTCGGCGCGGTAGGCCTCGACCACGCGGATGGACCCGTCATCCTCGCGCACGGGGAAGCTCATGCGGTGGACGACGTTGCACATCTTGACCTGGTCGAGGAGGCCGCGGGGGTGGTCGCTGTAGGCGGCGGCGCGCTCGAACTGGGCGTGCACGTCGGCGAGGAGGTTGCCGGCGTGGGCGCCGGTCCCGGTCCCGGTCTTGGTCTCGGTCTTCATGGCGTTTCCCGCGACCGTAGTATAGGCGGGTACGTTCCAGCCGCCGCCACGAGGCGCGCGGCAGCGGGGGGCGGGCGTGTCGCTGGAAGAGCTGATCATCGCGATCGTGCGCGTCGTGGGCTCGCTGGCCGTGCTCAAGTGGGCGTTCGTGGGCGGCTGGGCGGCCATCCTCATCGACCTGAGCGACCTCTTCCTGAAGAACCTGCTGGACCTGGGCGGGGTGAGCGACTACCAGGCGTTCGACAAGTGGCTGGACCAGGTCTACATGGTCGCGTTCCTGGTGGTGGCGCTGCGCTGGACGGGGACGGCGCGGAACGTGGCGGTGGGGCTGTTCGCGTTCCGGCTGATCGGGTTCGCCGCCTTCGAGATCACGGACGAGCGTTACGTGCTGCTGGCCGTCCCCAACGTGTTCGAGGTGTGGTTCCTGTTCGTGGCGAGCCTGCCGCACTGGCGGCCGGACTTCGCGTTCTCGCGGCGCAACGTGGTGCTGGCGCTGATCCCGCTGACGGCGCTGAAGGTGTTCCAGGAGTACGCGCTGCACGGGGGCAAGTGGCTGGACAGCTTCACGGCGATCGAGGCGGTGGAGGCGATCGCGGACTGGTTCGCGGGGCCGTTCACGTAGGGGGCTGGATGACGCCCGCCGCGAGCAGGCCGATGACCACGCCCGCCGCCGTCAGCGCCAGCCCCGTGACCGCGACGATCAGGCGGTTCTGCGCGTCGATGCGCTGCGTGTTCTCCGCGTGGTGCTGTCGATGCGGTCGTTCTGCTCCTTGAACTGCCGCGCGGTCTCCGCCCGCATCTCGTCGATGCGGTCGTTCAGGCGGCGCAGTTCCGTGAGCATGTCGCCGAGGCGGTCCGCGACCTGCTCGCAGGCCCCTTCGAGGCGGCTGATGCGGTGTTCCATGACCGGTGCGCGGCCATCCCGTCATGCGCTTGCGGGCGTGAGCGGCGTGTCATCGCGCGATTCCGGCGTGCGGGCCGCGGGCGAGGCGCGTACGCCGCCCACGCGACGCGCCCCGCCCCCGCTGGCTCAGGGGCAGCTCTCGCTCGAACTCTTCAGGGTGAACGTGATCCTGCCGCTTGCGCCGCTGTCGAACTTCTGCAGGCCCGAGCCGGTGACGCGCGCGGCAATGGTGTACGTGCCCAGCGACGCGGCGGGGGGAGTGGCAGTGCCGTTGAACCGGATCTGGTACGAATTCCCGCTCTCGCTGACGACGCTCACGCCGGTGGCCGGCTCCGTCGCGGTGTTGTCGTCATGCACGACGGTCCAGTCCCCCCAGGTCACCGTGGGGAACCCGTCGGGGTTGCTGATCGTGCCCGTGAACGTCACGGTCTCCGGCGTGCGGTTGGTGCAGGTTCGGCCGCTGGGGGTGGTGTCGATGCTCACGGTCAGCCCGTACTTGCGCGTGACGATCATTGTGTCGCTGTCGCAGAGGTTGTGCGGGTCGCACACGGTGACAATGACGTTGAACCCCGTGCCGAGGCCGGACTGGCTGGGCCAGGTGAAACTCACGATGTGCGGCGTCGAGGGGCTGCTCTGGAGGGTGACGAGACTGGCGTAGGTGCCAGTAACCCTCCAGGTGTAGTCCAGCGCGCCGCCCTCGGGATCGCTGGAGCCGCTGGCGTTGACCGTCACCTTGTCGTTGTTCTGGCCCATCCTGAAGACCTGGTCCGCGCCAGCGTTCGCGTCCGGGGCCGTGTTGGACGGCGGCGGCGCGGAGCCCACGCTCACGGTCCAGCCGTCCGTGCTCGTTCCGCCCTTCGAGTCCGTCACCGTCAGCCTGACGATGATCGTCTCGCCGGCGGTCGCGTCGCTGGGCATGGTGAAGCGGGTGCTGGTGCAACTGTCGGCATACAGGAACGTGTAGCCTGCCGTTCCGTCGTAGGCGCCGCCCGCCTTCTCCCACGTGCAGGTCAGGGTGCCCGCATTGGTGGTGTCCCCGTCGGGATCGGTGGACTCCTGGCCGATCAGGTAGATCTTGGCGCTCGGCTGCCCGTAGCTCGTCCCCTTCGCAGTCGCCGTGGGCGCGCGGTTGTTGACCGTGAGGGTCGCGCTGGCCTGCGTGGACGCGGCCCCGTCCTCGTCCGTCACCGTCACGCTGAGGGTGTAGGTTCCGTTCAGCGCCGCGTTCCAGGGGATGCCGATGGTCGGCGAGGCGGTGTTCGCGTTCGCGACGGTGGCCTGGGCCATCCCGGACGCGCCCTGCAGGCTCCACGCGTAGGTGAGCTTCGTGTTGTCGCCGTCCGGGTCGTTGACGGTCGCGCTCGGCTTGTAGGAGTTGCTCGCGGTCACGTTCGCGTTCGAGATGCTGACCGTGGGCTTGGCGTTCTGGACGGTGATCGTCACTGTGTCGGTGGCGGTTCGGCTCTGGGCGTCCGAGACGGTCAGGGTGAGGATGATGGTCCGGCTCTGGCTGCTACTGGTCAGGCCGGTCAGGTTTGGCGCCGTGAAGCTGGGCGTCGCCGTGTTCGCGTTCGTCAGCGAGATCGACCCGCTGTAGGTTCCGCCGGTCTTGGCCCACGAATAGGTCAACGTGTCGCCTTCAGGATCGCTGCCGCTGCCGCTCAGACTCACGGTCGCGCCCTGGTTGACGGTCTGGGCGCTGCCGGCCTCGGCCGACGACGGGCCGCTGTTCGCCGTACCGACCTTCACGATCAGCATGTCCTCGCCTTTGCCGCCATCCCCGTCCGTGGCCACCGCCAGGAGCGTGTACACCGTGTTGATGGCGTCGTCCGCCTTCGGTGTGAAGGTTGGGTTCGCGATGGTGCGGTCGGAGAACTGGTCGTTCGCCGTCGACGGAGCGGCGCTCCACGACCAAGTGAAGGTGGAACCATCCGGGTCGGTGGCGGTCGCGTTGAGCTGGACGGCCACGCCCGCCGTCGCGTTCACGTTCGAGCCCGCGTCCACCGTCGGAGGGACGTTGCCGACGGTCACGGTCGCGTCGTCAGTGTCGGTGGCGTTGTCGTTGTCGGTCACGGTCAGCGTGAAAATGAGCGTGCTCGCGTCGGCGCATGCCGTCGGCAAGGTGAACGTCGGCTTCTGCGCCGTTGTGTCGGAAAGCGTGACCGTCTCGGTGCAAGTCGACGTTGCGCTCTTCGCCCACGAGTAGCTGAGCGTCCCATCCGGGTCGGAAGAGGCGCTGCCGTCGAGCGTGACCGTCTCGCCGCGCGTCGTCCCGGTTGCGCTCGCGTTCGCCGTCGGCGTCGCGTTCGTCGCGGTGATCGTCACGGTGTCCGTGTCGCTCCCCCCGTACCCGTCGCTGACGGTGAGCGTGGCGATGATGGTTTCGTCGACGTTGGCGTCCGTGGGCATGGTGAACGTGGCCGAGGTCGCCCCGGTGATCGTGACGGTCTTCCCCGTGCGCGTCTTGTACGTCCCGCCCGTGTGCTCCCACGAGTAGGTGAGCGAGTCGCCGTTCGCGTCAGTCGCGGTCGCCGCGCTGAGCGTCACCGGCGAGCCGCGATCGACGGACTGGGCCGTCCCCGCATCGGCGCCGGTGGGCGCGGTGTTCTTCGCCGTGATCGTGACCGTATCGCTGTAGTCCTTGCCGTCGTCCGTCACGGTCAGCCTGACGATGATCGTGGCGTCCGCCGCAGCCGCGAGCGGCACCGTGAAGGTGGCGTCGGCCAGGCTCGTGGAGTTGGTGATGCTGGTGGCCCCCGTGTACGTCCCGCCCGCCTGGGTCCACTTGTAGGTGGGCGTGGAGGCCGGGTCGGGGTCGGTGTACGCCCCGGTGAGGGTAGCGGTCGCGCCGCGCTGGACATCCGCATCGCTCCCGGCGTTGAGCGCCAGGGTGTCCGCAGCCACGGTGATGGTGACCGTGTCGGTACCGGTGGCGCCGTCGTCGTCGGTCACGGTTAGCGTGATGATCAGCGTCTCACCGGCGTCCGCGTCGTCGGGCATGAGGAACGAGGGCGATGCCATCGAGCCGATACTGATGGTGCTGGTCCCGTCGTACGTCCCGTCCGTCTTCTCCCACGCGTAGCTGCTGATCGTGCCGTCGGAGTCGGACGAGCCGCTGCCGTCGAGCGTGACGGTCGCGCCCTCCGCGACGGTCTGGTCAGCACCCGCCTCCGCCGTCGGCGCGGTGTTGGTCGGCGGCTGCACCCCGACCGGCAGCTGGCCGCCCGGAGGCGGAGCGCCGCCGCCCTGCTGCTGCTGGAGCACCGTGATGGTGACGGTGTCCGTGCGCGACAGGCCGTGCTCGTCCGTGACGGTGAGGGTGAACTCGACCGTCTGGCCGCTGAGGGCGGCGTCGACGGTGAAGGTGGGGCTGGCGGTGGCCGCGCCGGTGAGCGTGACCGCGCCGGTGTAGGTGCCGCCGGTCTGCCTCCAGGCGTAGGTGATGTCGTCCTCGTCGATGTCGGCGCTGCCGGAGCCGTCGAGGGTGACGGTGTCGCCGACGGCCACGGTCTGGTCGTCGCCGGCGTCGGCCCAGGGGGCGCGGTTGTCGGGATCGGGGGTGGGGGTGGGCTCAGCTTCGCCGGTACCGCCGGTCTCGCCGGTCCCGGTTCCGCCGCCGGTCCCGGAGGCGAGCCAGGTGCGATCCTCGCCTGGATCGGGCGGCTCGGCCTCGGGCAGGGTGAGGGTGATGGTGAGGTTGGCGTAGGTGTAGTTTCCGCTCGCGCTCGTGCGGTTGAGGGTGACGGACTGCGTGCCGTACTCGTCCCAGGTGGCCCCGGCGACGCGGGCGCTGAGGGCGTGGGCGTTGCCCTTCGCCCAGAGGCGCAGTTCGAAGTCGGCGGCGCCCGCGTCGGCGGTGAGGGCGCCGGCGCTCCAGCCGTCCTCGCCGGTGGCGGTCAGCGTCACGGGGCGGGTGCGCCAGGACGAATCGGCGTCCGGGCGCGTGCTGATCCAGTAGCGGTGGGGCGGGGCCACGCTGCGCCAGATGCGCGCGTTGAGGGTCTCGGTGTCGAGATCATCGGGGATGTCGAGGTCGATCGGGTCGCTCCCCGGATCGGACGGGGGCGCGTCGGGCCACGCCAGCGCCACGGCGACGTCGCCGTAGCGGTAGCGCCCGCTGCGGCTCGTCTGGTCGAGTTCGACGCGCTGCGTGCCGTATTCGTTCCAGGAGGCGCTGGCGGGGCGCGCGCTGAGGTAGATGCGGGAGAGGGCGGAGGGATGCTGCCAGACGCGCACGTCGAGTTCGCCGCCGGGCGAGTCGACGGTCTGGTCGGCGATGCGCCAGCCGCCGCCTTCGCGCATGGCGAGGTTGAGTTCGCTGGTGGTCCAGGAGGCGTCGGCGTCGGGGCGGGCGCTCAGCCAGAGGCGGAGGGGCTGGCGCACGCTCTGCCAGACGCGCAGCTCGGCGCTGGCGGAGGGCGCGGGGTTCTCGAAGGCGACCACGTCCGCCTCCTGCGCGTGCGAACCGCCCCCGAGGAGGACGGGCGCGGCGGCGGCCATCGCGAGGAGGGCGGCGAACGGAACGAGGAAGCGTCGGCGGAGCATGGGTTCTCCCTGCGGGCGAGCGCCCGCGCGAACGTCCCGCCGCCCCCCGCCGGTGATCGTGTTGGCGGGAGAAAGCGGGTCAGTACGGGCAAGACTACTGACCGAAATGCGGTAGAGGCAAGCGTTAGTTGTGTAGTTATACTGACTCTTTTAGAGGGTATTTGCTACAATTCTGACTCTACTCTAGATACCGTTTTCCGGCTGCCGTCAGTTCGCGGCGGTGACGGTCACGGTCGTGGTGTCCGTGGCGGTCTCGCCGTCCTCGTCCGTGACAACGAGCTTGAGGGTGATGACATCGCCCGCCTTCTTGTCCGCGGGGATGGTGAGGGTGGGGGTGGCCGTGTTTGAGTCCTCCAGCAGCGTGGTGGGCACCTTTGCGGACCACTGGTAGGTGATCGTCGTGCCGTCGGGGTCGCTGCCGCTGCCGCTCAGGGTGACTTTTGCTCCCGCAGCCGCGGTCTTGGCGTCGCCCGCCTCGGCTGTGGGGAGCGCGTTCTTCGCCGTGACGGTGACGTCGGCGGTGTCGCTGTTCGTCCCGTCGGAGACGGTCAGCGTGAAGGTATAGGCGTCGCCGATGGCCGCCGTCTGCGGGACGGTGAAGGTGGGTTTCGCGACGCTCGTGCTGCTGAGCGTGACGCTGGTCCCGGCGGTCTGGCTCCAGGCGTAGGTGAGCGTGTCGCCGCTGTCGGGGTCGGAGGAGCCGCTGCCGTTGAGGGTGGCCGTCGTGTTGCGATCGACGGACTGGTCGTCGCCGGCGTCGGCGGTGGGGGCGGTGTTGGTGACGGTGACGGTCATGCTGTCGCTGTCGGTCGCGTCGTCCTCGTCCGTCACGGTGAGGGAGATGGCGTAGGCCGTGTCCTTCGTCGCGCCCGTGGGGACGGCCAGGGTGGGCGTGGCGGTGGTGCGGTCGCCGAGCAGGGAGGTGGGCGCGTTGGTCAGATTCCAGTCGTAGGTGATCTTCGTGTTGTCGCCGTCGGGGTCGTCCACGGTGGCGCTGAGGCTGAGGGCCTGGCCGGGGATGGCGGTCGCGTCCGCGAGGGTGACGCTGGGCCTGCGGTTGGCGTTGCTCTGGGTGAAGGTCACCTCGTCGGTGTCGGTGAGGGCGCCGGAGCCGCCGTTCTCGTCGGTGACGGTGAGGCGCATGACGATGGTCTGGCCCGCGGCGACCTCGTAGGGCACGTTGAAGCTCACGGACGTTCCCGTGTCGACCTGGATCGGGCCGGTGTAGGTGCTCTCGTCCGTCTTCGCCCAGGCGAAGGTCAGGGTCGACTTCTCGGGGTCGCTCGACCCGCTGCCGTCGAGGACGACGTTCGCCTCGGGGGCGACGGTCTTGTCGGCGCCCGCGTCGGCGTCGGGGGGCGCGTTCGCCGCCGTGATCGTGACGGCGGCGGTGGCGGTGGCGCTGTCCGCATCGGTCACGGTCAGGCTGAAGGCGAGCGGCTCGTTGACGGCGGCGCCGGCGGGCACGGTGAAGGTGGGCTTCGCGGCGGTCGTGCTGCTGAGCGTGACGGTGGTCCCGGCGGTCTGTCTCCAGGCGTAGGTCAGCGAGCCATCGGGGTCGTCCGAAGCGCTGCCGTCGAGCGTGGCCGTGGCGGTGCGGTTCACCGTCGCGTCCGCGCCCGCGCTGGCCGTGGGGAGCGCATTCGCCGCCGTGATCGTGACGGCGGCGGTGTCCGCGGCGCTGTCCGCGTCGGTCACGGTCAGGCTGAAGGCGAGCTGCTCGTTGACGTCGGCGCCGGCGGGCACGGTGAAGGTGGGCTTCGCGGCGGTCGTGCTGCTGAGCGTGACGGTGGTCCCGGCGGTCTGTCTCCAGGCGTAGGTCAGCGAGCCATCGGGGTCGTCCGAAGCGCTGCCGTCGAGCGTGGCCGTGGCGGTGCGGTTCACCGTCGCGTCCGCGCCCGCGCTGGCCGTGGGGAGCGCATTCGCCGCCGTGATCGTGACGGTGTCCGTCGCGCTGAGCGCCCCGTCGGAGACCGTCAGCGTGAAGGTATAGGCGTCGCCGATGGCCGCCGTCTGCGGGACGGTGAAGGTGGGTTTCGCGACGCTCGTGCTGCTGAGGGTGACGGTGGTCCCGGCGGTCTGTCTCCAGGCGTAGGTCAGCGAGCCATCGGGGTCGCTCGAACCGCTGCCGTCGAGCGTGGCCGTCCGTGTGCGCTCGACCGCCACGTCGTCGCCCGCGTCCGCCGTGGGGGGCCGGTTCGGGGGCGGCGCGATGACGGGCGGGGCGGTGATGGGGGCCTGCCGGGGGCGCACCTCGACCTCGACCGTATCGCTCGCCGAGAGCCCGCCGGGGTCGGTGACGATGAGCCGGAAGGTGAGCGTGCGGCCCGCGTGCGCGGCGGTCGCGGTGAAGCTGGGCGTGGCCGTATCCGCGCCCGCGAGGGAGACGCCGTCGGGGCCGGTCCAGGCGAACGCGAGCTCGTCGCCGTCGGGGTCGGCGCTGCCGCCGCCGTCGAGCGTGACGGCGTCGCCGATGTCCACGGTCTGGTCGGAGCCGGCGTCGGCTTGGGGCGGCTCGTTCGCGGGTTCGGGCGTCGGCCCGGGCTCCGGCCCGTCCGCTTCCGGCCCTTCAGCGGGGCACTCCCACGTGCGCTCCTCGCCGGGGAGCGGCGGCTCGGGCTCGGGCAGCGTCAGGACAACGTCGAGGTTCTCATAGGTGAAGCGCCCGCTGGCGCTCGTCTGGCCGAGGTCCAGGGGGCGCGTCGCGAACTCGTCCCACGGGGTGGCGGCCACGCGCGCGGACAGGTGAACGGCGCTCCCACGCTCCCACAGGCGCAGCTCGAAGACGGCCATGCCCGCATCGACGGTCAGGCCGCCCGCGCGCAGGCCGTCCCCGTCTCCGTCCGCGGCGGCGAGGGGCACGGCGCTCGTGCGCCAGGCGGAATCGCCGTCGGGGCGCGCGCTGATCCAGTAGCGCGGGGGCGCGGCCACGCTGCGCCAGACGCGCGCCTGCAGGCTCTCCGTCTCCAGCCCATCGGGGACGCAGAGGGCGACCGGCTCGGCGCCGGGCAAGGGCGGCTCCGCGTCCGGCCAGGCCAGCGCGACCGCCAGGTGGGCGTAGCGGAAGCGCCCGCTGCGGCTCAGGCCATCGAGTTCGAGGCGGCGGGTTCCGTATTCGTTCCAGGAGCCGCCCGCGGGGCGCGCGCTCAGGTAGACGAGGGTGGGCAGGCCCGCGTGCCGCCAGAGGCGCAGCTCGATCTCGCCCGCGCGCGCCTCGACCGTGAGGCCGCCGCCGCGCCAGGGGCCCGCGCGCAGGTCCAGTTCGACGGCGGTCGTGGTCCAGGGCGAGTCCGCGCCGGGGCGCGCGCTGACCCAGAGGCCGTGGGGCGCGCGCACGCGCTGCCAGATGCGCAGCTCGGCGCTGGCGGAGGGCGCGGGGTTCGCGAACGCGGGCGCGTCCGCCTCCGGCTGGGCGGACGACCCGGGGCCGAAGAAGACGGGGACGGCGGCGGCCATCGCCAGCAGGGCGGCGAACGGAAGGAGGAAGCGGCTGCGGAGCATGGCATCCCCTTGCACGGCCCGCCGGACCCCGCGCGGGGATCCCGCTTCCGTTCAACCAAGCGATTCGTTGTCCGCAAGGCTACGTTCATAACGCAATACAGGTAAAGTCTGTTATCTAAACTTTACGATAGTTCCATACGGCGGCGGCGCCTTCTTCCCCGCCACTCCCCGCCGGTCTTCGGCGCGCGTTAGCGGGGGCGGGGCGGGCGGCCGGTGGCGGAGCGCCAGGTGGATTCGGGCATGAAGCCGAGGTACTGGTCGATCTCCTCGGCGCAGTGGAACATCTCCAGCGAGAAGCCCTGGTCGTCGTTCACGTAGGAGGAGGTGAAGGGGCCCTCGTCGTTGGGCTGGACGTTGGCGGTGTAGCCGTTGTCGATGAGGCGGGTGAAGGCGGCGGTGAAGGCCTCGCGCGTGCGGTAGCCGAGGGCGACGTTGAGGATGCCGACGTCGCTGAGGAGGTAGCCTTGGGGGCGCGGGCGGGGGGCGGGGTCGCGGTACTGCTGGAGCTCGATGAGCTGGTCGCCCGCGCGCAGCAGGAGCGTCTCCGCCCGCGCGCCGGGCAGGCCCCAGAGCGCCTCCATGTCCGGGGTGTGGAGGAGGGCGGGGGCGACGGGTTCGAGGGCGAGCGTTTCGACCCAGAAGCGGCGCGCCTTGTCGAGGTCGGGCACGGAGAGGCTGACGGCGCGGATGGCGCAGCCGGACTCGGGCCAGCGGGGCGGGCGCGCATCGGGGAGGGGGTCGCGCTCCATGATCTCGATGATGAAGCCGTCCCAGTCGCGCAGGCAGACGCGGCGGTCGCCGGCGGGGCCTTGCGGCTCCGTGACGGTGGACGCGCCGACGGCGGGGATGCGGGCGAGGACGGCGTCGAAGTCATCGACGTGGAAGGCCATGCGCGTGTAGCCGATGTCGCTGGGGCGCCAGTCGATGGGGAGGGGGCGGGGGACGGGGCGGGTGTAGCCCCAGACCTCGAGCTGGACGAAGTCCTGGCGGTCGATGAGCCACCAGAGGGCGGCGGCGGGATCGGGCACCTGCTGGAGGGTGGCGAGGAAGTCGCCCCAGATGAGGAGGCCGCCCGCCTTGAGGCAGCCGAGCACGTCGCAGTAGAGCTGGGCGGCGCGGGGCATGTCGCTGGCGCTGACGGCGAACTGGGCGACGCCGGGGTCGGGGCCGTGGCCGGTGGTCATGGGCAGCCTCCGGGAGTGGGAGCGCGATTGTACGGCTCCCGCTCAGACGGCGGCGCTGAGGGGCCGTTGCGGGCGGGGCGAGAAGACGATGAGGAGGGCTCCGAAGAGGGCGATGACGGCGAGGATGGTGAAGCCCGTCTCGAAGCCGCCGGTGAGGTCGCGCATGAGGCCGGCGAAGAGGGGGCCGGTCATCATGCCGGAGGTCATGACGAGCTGGGAGAGGCCCATGATCTTGCCGAAGTCGCGGGGGCCGAAGTAGTCGGCGCGGAGGGCGAGGAGGACGGGGCCGCGCACGCCCCAGGCGAGCCCGTGGAGAAGGGCGAAGACGAAGATCATCCAGAGGGCGTTGGAGGCGACGAGGATGAGGATGGCGATGCCGGCGGTGATCATCGCGCCGGCGCCGAGCGCGCGCTTGTTCACGCGGTCGCCGAGGATGCCTCCGGCGAGCGTGCCCACCACCATGGCGATGGGGATGATGCTCTGAATGACACCCGCCTCGGTGAACGAGTAGCCGAGGCTCTCGGTGAGATGCGTGATGAGGTGGACCATGACGGCGGAGACGACGAGCAGGGCGGAGCCGTGGCCGAGCGAGATGAACCAGAACTGGCGCGTGCGCAGCGCCTCGCGGACGGTGAAGCCGGCGGGCTCGTGGGGCACCTCGGCGACGGGGCCGGCGGGGGAAGCGGGGCGATCGGGGGGAGGGACGCCGTCGATGACCTCGCCGTAGTCCTCGGGGCGGTGGCGGATGAGCTGGGAAGCGGGCAGGCCGAGGACGAGGACGAGGACGGCGGAGGCGATGGCCGTGTTGCTCCAGCCGAACGAGTCGATGGAGAGGACGACGAGGAAGACGAGCACGCCGCCGAAGGCGAAGCCGCCGGTGATGAAGCTGATGGCGGTCGCGCGGTAGCGCTCGAACCAGTTGACGATGGCGACCATGACGGAGAGGAAGCCGCCCAGGCTCATGCCGACGGCGACGACGAAGAGGGCGGGGAAGAGGTGGACCAGCTGCGAGATCTGGCTGAAGAGGAGGAGCCCTCCGGCCAGCACGACCAGCCCGACGCGGATGATGGCGCGGGGGCCGAAGCGGTCGGTGAGCCAGCCTTGCCCGGGGCCGACGACGCCGTTGGTCCCCTGGATGGTGGAGTAGCCGAGGGCGAGGACGGTGCTGCTCCAGCCGAATTCGGTCTTGAAGACGGCGACGTAGGCGCCGTAGGCCTGCATGACGAGCGCGCCGATGAGGGCGTTGAGGACGACGCCCGCGCCGACGATCCACCAGCCGTAGAAGAGGCGGCTGGGATGGGCGACGTACTGCGAGCCCGGCAGGTGCTGGAGAACGGGGAGCCTCCGGGGCGGGGCCGCTGCCACGGCGCGCCCGCCCGATGGTAGCAGCGCGGCGGGGTTGGGGATGCGGGAGGCGGTGGCGGAACGCAGGTGATGCTGGCAGAGTGAATCGATGGCGGTAACGATCACGGTCAGGAACGTGCCCGAACATGTCCGCGACGAACTGAAGGCGCGGGCGGAGCGCAGGGGTCAGTCGATGCAGGAGTTCCTGCGCCTCGAACTGGAGCGGATCGCGTCGAAGCCTTCCAGCGAGGAGTCGACGCGTCAGATCCGGGAGCGTACGGAAGGGACGGGAACCCACACCTTTAGCTCGGTCATCGTTGACATCATCCGCGAAGACCGGGGCCCCCTGCCCCCGTACTCGTGATACCACCGACGCCGGACAGCCGGGGGGCTGGCGCTGGCAAAGCGGCGGCGATGCTGGCACGATAGGTTCATGGTTCAGTTGACGAGTCGGGACACGTCCGAAGAAACGCCGGAGGAGCGCGCGGAGCGCCAGCGTCTGGCCACGGACGCGATCTGGCAGGCTGATCGCGACTTGAAGGCGAAGAAGCTCCCCGTCAAGGAGTGGCTGGAGCGCGTTCGCAAGCGCAAAGCGTCCTTGCACACAAACATCTCGACTGCGGACATCCTTGATGCGATCCACTCGGGGCGAAAGTGACCCTCGTCGTTGACGCCTCCGCTCTCGTCGCCAGCCTGACGAGAAATGATCCCGTCGGGCGGTGGGTAGAGACTGTCATCGATGAAGAGTCACTTGCCGCTCCAGCGTTTACCCTCGCCGAGACCGCCAACGCCCTGCGATCGATGGAGATACGTGGCCAGTTGACGCCGTTCGATGCCGCAAACGCCTACCGAGACCTGTTGCGCATCGACCTCGAACTGCACTCGTACGAGCCGTTCGCGGAGCGGGTGTGGGAGTTGCGGCACAACCTGACCAGCTACGACGCGTGGTACGTGGCGCTGGCGGAGGCGCTCGATTGCCCGCTGGTGACGCTCGACCAGCGGCTGAGCCGTTCGCCGGGGCTGGCGTGCGCGGTCCTCACGCCGCCGGGGGAGGGCGCCTGAGGCGCTCGCTAGGCGCGCTCGTAGACGGAGACGTGGGCGGGGCTGGCGGCGGTGAAGGGGGCGCGGTTCCAGCCGGCCCAGCGGTGGCGGAGGCGCATCCCGGCGAGCTGGGCCATCAGGTCGAGTTCGGAGGGCCAGGCGTAGCGGAGGGCGACGGGGTAGAGGCGGACGCCTTCTTCCGTTATGTAGACGAAGGAGGAGGCGACGGTCTGCGCGGCGGCATCGTGGCGTTCGAGGTTGATGGAGACGCGGTCCGTCTCGACGAGGCCCGCGGAGATGCGCTGGCCGCGATCGAAGCGCGCCGGATCGGGCACGAACGCCTCGACCACGAAGACGCCGCCGTCGGCCAGGCAGCGGGCGACGTTGCGGAAGCAGCCGATCTGCGCCTCCTGCGTCGTGAGGGCGAAGAGGGTGTTGAAGACGACGTAGATGAGCGGGTAGCGGCCCTCGACGCCGACCTGCGCGAAGTCGCCGATGGTGACGGGGATGGCGGAGCCGCCGGGCTTCTCGCGCAGCTTCGCGACCATCGCCTCGGAGGCGTCGAGGCCGTGGACGGCGACGCCGCGCGCGGCCAGCGGCAGGGCGACGCGGCCCGTGCCGATGCCGAGTTCCAGCGCGGGGCCGTCGCCGGCGAGGTCCGCGAGCGCGCCGGCGATGGGGCCGACGACTTCGGGCGCGCCTAGGCGGACGTGAATCTCGTCGTAGACCTCGGCCATGCGGTCGCCGTAGGTCGAGGGCTCCATGCCGGACGCTCGCTAGCGCGCCTGGGCGACGCCAGCGGGGCAGCCGACGCCGGTGCCGCCGATGCCGCAGTAGCCGTTGGGGTTCTTGGCGAGGTATTGCTGGTGGTCGGGTTCGGCGTAGTAGAACTCGGGGGCGTCGAGGATCTCGGTCGTGATGGGGCCGTAGCCGGCGGCGGCGAGGGCTTGCTGGTAGCGGTCGCGGCTGCGTTCGGCGGCTTCGCGCTGGGCCTCGCCGTAGACGTAGACGCCGGAGCGGTACTGCGTGCCGACGTCGTTCCCCTGCCTCATGCCTTGCGTGGGGTCGTGGCCTTCCCAGAAGACGCGGAGGAGGTCGTCGTAGCCGACCTGGGCGGGGTCGAAGACGGCGAGGACGACCTCGTTGTGGCCGGTGAGGCTGCTGCAGACCTCGCGGTAGGTGGGGTTGGGGGTGAGCCCGGCGGCGTAGCCGACGGCGGTGGTGTGGACGCCGGGGGTCTGCCAGAAGAGGCGTTCGGCGCCCCAGAAGCAGCCCATGCCGAAGAGGGCGCGCTCCATGCCCGCGGGGAAGGGCGCGGCGAGCGTCGCTCCGAGCACGTAGTGCGCGGCGGGCACGGGCATGCGCTGGGGGCGTCCGGGGAGGGCGTCATCGGGGGTGGGGAGCGCGAGCGTCTTGCGGGAGAAGAGGGACATGGCGTGGCCTTTCGGGCGGGGTGCGCGGGGGTGATGGTAGCAGGGGATGGCGTTGGCGGTTATCGTCACGCCGCAATGAGGTTCGTTGACCTGTTCGCTGGCCTAGGGGGCTTCCGCCTCGCACTTGAGCGTCTCGACCACGAGTGCGTCTTCGTAAGCGAGATCGACAGCCAACTCCGGGATGTCTACAACCAGAACTTCCCTGGCGGTCCCTTGGCTAGCGGGGACATCCGACTCGTCAAGGACGAAGTTCCCGAGCACGATGTGCTCTGCGCCGGTTTCCCTTGCCAACCCTTCTCGAAGTCCGGTACCCAAGCGGGCATGACCGACGAGACGGTTGGGACCTTGTTTCACGAGATACGAGATGTCCTGGCGAAACGCAGGCCCAAGTTCGTGATCTTGGAGAACGTGGGGAACTTTGAGCGCCACGACGACGGGCGTACGTGGCGCATCGTCAAGGACAGCCTGACGCAACTCGGCTACGAGGTCCGCGGAACGGAACACATCACGAGTGGCGGTCAGGGCCTGCTCTCGCCACACCATCTCGGCTTCCCGCACCACCGCGAACGCTTCTTCGCAGTCGCCTCACTGGAGGATCTCCCAGCAGATCCTTTTCCGCCCAGAGACCGCAAGGCGGTAACCTCACTGGCAAACGTCGTCCAAACGCGAAGCGAACTCTCTAGCGTCGACCTCGCGGAAACACGCATTGTCGATCAGCATCGCCGATGCATTGAGCATTGGAACAAGTTTTTGGGGGCTTTGCCCGAGTCTAAGTACACCCTTCCATCGTTCCCCATCTGGGGGGATGAGTTCGATGCGACGTACTCCTATGAGGAGACTACGCCTTGGGCCAAAGTGCACGCTGCAGTGAACGGATCGGTCAACACAGAGGAAGAATTTGAAATTCTCCCCAGCTACGCGAAGACCAAGGTGCTGAATTTCCCAGGGTGGAAAGTGAACTTCATTAAGTCTAACCGGAACTGGCTTTCCCAGATTCGCAGCGATCTTCCTGAAGGATGGGTAGATGGCCTCCAGGAGTTTCCGCCTTCGCTCCGAAAGCTGGAATGGAACTGCAAAGGGGAGGAACGGAACCTTTGGAGGCATATCCTCCAGTTCCGCCCCTCAGGGCTGCGGGTCAAGCGGTATCAGAACTCCCCCTCCCTTGTCGCAATGACCAGCACGCAGATTCCTATCCTCGGACCAGAACGCCGGCATCTCTCTCGGGTTGAGGGCCTGCGCCTACAAGGATTCCCTGATGACCATCGCGTCCCCAACTCCAAGCAGGCCACCTTCAAGGCGCTAGGCAACGCCGTACACGTCAACGTGGTTCACGAGATCGCACGGCGCCTCTTGGGCAACGTCACGTTTCCGTCTCAGCAAAGACTCCCACACGCATGAAGCTAGGCACCCTGACCGCGATTGCGGGGACATGACCGCGTAGTGGCTGTTGATCCGAATCCGTCAGGTCGAGGTCATGTATCTGTACGGTGAGCGCCTGCTCAGCGTGGATTTGTCGGTCTCCTGGGTAGACGCTCCCACGGAGTTCCACAGGCTGAACGGGAGCAGCGCCCTGGAACAAGTTCGCAAGCTGACCGTCGCTATCGATTTGCCGACGGCGCGTTCCCCCGCCAGGCAGTCGTTCGCGACGACCAGCAGCCATGCGATAGACGGCGGCAGTCGCCTGGGGGTTCCGCGTGAGGTGCCACTGAATGGCCAACTCCACAGCGGAGAAGTCTGGGGCATCACGCCACGAGAACCGCATCGGGATCAGGAGTTCCTCTAGGACGCGCTTTAGCGGAACGTGCTCCGCAAGAGCGTGTCGCTGCTCGCGTGTCCGCTGATCGCTGCCCGGATCCTCACCGAAGTCCAGGCCGGTGAGGAAGCCGTCGATGACGCCCCAGTTCGCAGCTACCTCAGCATCCTCATCCTGTACCCAAGGCTGTGACTGCTGGGTCCATTCGGAAACTCGCCGGTGCCGGTAGAGATCCGGGATCACGGAACGGCGAGTTGGGTGCAGCGAGTGGGCGAGCAGCATTCGCCGCCGCCAATCCACCATCGAACTCCCAGATTCCGAGAGCTCCTTGAGTTCTCTCATCACGTAGGACTCATGATCTATGTAGTCTTCGTAGTCTCGCCTGACATCGCCGGGGAGGAAGACCCGACACAGACCGAGGTAATCGCGCTTATAGCCAAAGAACCTCCCGCGCTGCTGGATCGTGTCGGCAACTCCAACTCCCCGCCCTCGCGGCATGTAGGTCGTCGCCAGACCTTCTACGGTGAACCCCCTGCCCAGGTTCTCACCGCCCACGAGTATGTGTGAGGATGCTGAGTGCCAGTTTTCCTGTGTCCATTGCTCCAGCACACGGGAATTCACTTCCCATGTCCGAGTGTCGCGCATTGCGTGGGGCAGATACAACAGGACACTTTCGAATGCGGGAACAGTCTCGTGATCTTCGTTCTGATTTTGGTAGTTCCTCGCTGTGTCGGCCAGTTCGTCGTATGCAATGCGGAACTCACGCACGAGTTCGTCACGATCGGATCCGACAGCATCAGACTCAAGTAACTCGATCCATGAGTCCGTCGCACCGTCGACCCACCTCTTGAATCGCAAGTGATCCATCTGGCGCATTGAGGGGTGGACAAGCATCGAGCGGTATTCCTGCGTACTC
This sequence comes from Tepidiformaceae bacterium, assembly GCA_963664025.2. Taxonomy (GTDB): domain Bacteria; phylum Chloroflexota; class Dehalococcoidia; order Tepidiformales; family Tepidiformaceae; genus UBA2991. Next base: position 1,940,328 of record OY760861.2, read on the forward strand.
TCGTCGAGTCCCCGATGCCCTGCCTGAACCGCTACCCCGACGTAAAACAAACGCAACGCTTCGAGCAGACTGTCCGGCGGACCACTATCACTGTCTTCATCGCTCGCCTGTAGGTCCTGGTCGGGGATTGTCCTAACGAGCCTCCTTCTGCCCTCCTCGAAGAAGTCTCGGCCCCCAGAGTATCCCGCTCCTGCTGCGAGGACTGAGCCGAACCGAGGCGACAGGCTGTCGAGAACACTGATCAGCAGCAGGGCCTGTGGCGTTGCGGTGTACTGGACGTAGGTGTGCTGCGGCAGCACTGCGCGCAGCGTAAGCAACGCCCCATAGACGGAACTCGTCTCGCCCGCCCGGACCTTGGTGTTGAGGCCGTGTTGATCGGCCTCGTCGTCGATGATCAGGCAGGGACGCCCGCTGAGATCCACGCGACGCAGCGCGCTGACGAGCCCACCCACCCTCTGCCGGTTCTTGAGCACCGTCACGATCGCTGTCTTCCGTGGGTAGCCCGGCAACTCAGGTCGATCCCACTGATCCAGAAGGTGGTTGAGGTTCTGAGGAAGGTCGGGATTCCTGGTCTGGGCTTCGAAGAGAACCCATCGGCCAGCAGGCCGCTCAAGGTCAAGGTCTCGCCGAAGGCGCTTCACGGTCTGGCTGTACAGGTTCTTCTTCGTGCCAGACAGCACGATGATCAGCGGGAAGCGGTTGTCACATGCGAGCGCAGCGAGCGTGGTGAACGAAAGCGTCTTGCCGCTCTGCACGTACCCGACGACAAGCCCCGTCTCCTGACCGTCCTCCTCATCGTTCGGAGGCAGGCAGCGGGCGAGAATGTCCCGCGCGGAACCCATGACCTCGTTACGGGCGCCCTCGGTGAGCCCCGAATACCGCTGCAGCAGGCGCTGCGCTTCCCCGTCCTCGACCAGTTCCGGCTGCCATTGCCAGCCCGGCGGCAGTTCTGCTGAGCGTTCTGTCACGACATCCTCCGTCACGGTGAGCGCTACGGCTCGGAAAACACTGTACGCAGCAGGTCGTTGAATCGGCGTCCCACTTCGCCAGCCTGACGGACGCCAGCCTCTCGGGCGGTAATCTCCGCGATAGCCAAAGCCGCCGCGATCCGAGTCAGCAACTCCACGTTCTCGTATCCTACGCCAGCGTAGCGTTCGGAGAAGGGGTGCTTGAGGGACATGCGGAGCCGGATGACAGCGCTCGGCTCGCCAGCGTCATCAGATTCCGTATGCTCAGCTATCTCGAACCAGTCCCGGGTATGCGCGGGGTCGTTGGAAATCTCGACTGTGACTCGCCACTTCCGCGAGCGGTACAGCAGTTCGATCGTCGCGGGGAACAGTTCCGTTCCAGACGAGAGGTCGTCGGGCAGTGGGGTTTCAGTGGGGGTCAACTCACTGACCGCCGACTTGCTGAGTCCCCGCCCGAGCACTGCCGCCGTCCCCGTAGCGGCGCTCTGAGCCTCCTTGCCCAAGTTAGTCTCGGGCGGACGGATGGTTCCAATTCGGAAGCGGTGCGCCTGCTTGATAAGAGGGAGCGGCTCATCGTCAATGTGGTCTCGGAGAAGCTGTACGAATGGCTCTTCATGCTCTTCCCAGCGGAACCCGTCCTTCGTATGCGAGATGTCGAACCCCTCAAGCGTGAGTTCACCAAAGAGGCGCTGGTACTCGAACGAGTTGGACGCGCCAAATATCGCCCGGGGCCGGTACGTCTCATCTCCGCTCCCCTCAATGAGACGCTTTCGCCGGAAGAGGGCCAAGCCTGCGTTCGCTGTGCTCCCGACCTTCCGAATCGCCACAAAACCATGCGCACGCAAACCACCCCCGAAGTCGAAGTCGATGGGCTTCTCCCAAAGCCGACGTTCCCCTTCCGGGTCATCGAATCGCGGTGCCTCAAGGATGGCAACCTCCTCCGCCTCGAGTTGCTGCTCTGGGTTGGAGCCTTGCTGGAAGACCAACTGCAGAGAGCCATCGCGGAGGAACATGCGATAGATGCTAGCCAAGTGGTCCCGGATTTTGCTGACTGTTCTGCCGTAGGGAGGGCGATGCAGACCCCAGACGGTTACTTCAGTGCCATGCTCCTCCGGCTTCGCAGAGAAGACCTCCGGCTGTACCGTCTCGATCCTCTTCTCGATAATCTCGTTGAAGTCGAGCGAGATCTGGCGTCCGACGGGTTCGCCGAGAGCCTTGGAGCGCACGGTGAGTTGCTGGCCAAACCAAGCGGACGCAGTCTTCATCCCCATCCCGAACTCAGCCAACCCAGACCGGTCCGGGGGAAGCTCGGCCGGGCGCAGCGCGCGGGCCCACTCATCATGATAGATTCCGGCGGCGTTGTCCGAGACCTGAATGAAGCCATCGCCGGAGGTGTCGATCTTCACCTTCACGCGCAACTTGCCGCCCTGATCACCCTCGACACGGGCTAGCTCCTCCGCGTGGTCCTGGTAGCTCTGGATAGCGTTGTCGACGAACTCCGCCGCAGCGAACCAGGGGCGATAGTTGAGATGCTTGAACACCCCCAGGACGCTCACCTCGGGGCGGATGTCTATCGACTCAACGTCGGACTGCTCAGTCATTGCAACTCCAAGGCCCACCTCTGGCTCCCCGGCGAGGATTCGAACCTCGAACCTAGCGGTTAACAGCCGCTCGCTCTACCGTTGAGCTACCGGGGAACGGGAGTCCAGTTTCGGGGGGGATGGGGGAAGGGGCAACAGCGGGCGGCGCGGGGCGGCTTGCGGTTGGAAGGGAACGCTCTGCTACAGTGGATTCATGACCAGCGTGCGGACGGGGCTCCAACCGCTGCCGTGGCCCCGCCGGATCTGGCGGTTCTGGCTGGTGGGCTGGAACTTCGCGGTCATCTACCTGGCCTACAAGCGCATCCAGAAGACGCCGGGGCTGAGCGAGCCGGAGCGCTCGGAGCGCTATCGCGCGCAGCATCGGGCGACGGGCGAGCGGCTCTACGGGCTGGCGGTGCGGATGCAGGGGCTGCTGATCAAGGCCTGCCAGTTCCTCAGCAGCCGCGCGGACGTGGCCCCGCCGGAGCTGGTGGCGGTGCTCAGCCGTCTGCAGGACGCGGTGCCGCCGCGCTCCTGGGAGGAGGTGTCGGCGCAGGTGCGGCGCGAGCTGGGGGCAGGGCCGGAGGAGGCGTTCGCGAGATTCGGGCGGGAGCCGATCGCGGCGGCGTCGCTGGCGCAGGTGCACCGGGCGCGCACGCACGACGGCCGCGAGGTGGCGGTGAAGGTGCAGTATCGCGGCATCGCGCGGGTGGTGGAGACGGACCTGCGCTCGATCTGGCTGCTGATCAGGCTGCTGGCGCGGATCGAGCCGAAGTGGGACTTCCGCATGTTGATCGGGGAGATGGCGGACTACACGCCGCGCGAACTGGACTTCGTGGCGGAGGGGGAGAGCGCGGAGCGGGTCGCGCGCGAGCTGTCGCACCGGGAGGACGTGCGCGTGCCGGAGATCGTGTGGGAGCGCACGTCGCGGCGGGTGCTGACGATGGAGTACCTGGACGGGATCAAGATCTCGGCGACGGACGAGCTGGTGGCGGCGGGGATCGACCCGAACCAGGTGGCGCGGATCATGATGGAGGCGTACTGCGAGCAGATCCTCGTGAACGGGTTCTTCCACGCGGACCCGCACCCGGGGAACCTGCTGGTGCTGCCGGGGCCGGTGGTGGCGTTCCTCGATTTCGGGATGAGCAAGCGGCTGCCGGAGGACTTCCGGCAGACGTACAACCGCTTCACGCTGGCGGTGCTGAGCCGGAACGATTCGGCGATGCTCAAGGGGTTCCAGGAGCTGGGCTTCCGCACGCGTCACGACGATCCGGAGATGCTGGTGGCGCTGGGGCGCTCGTTCTTCGAGACGGCGGGGCCGGCGCAGCGTCCCTACGCGGACGCGGAGGTGGTGGGCGAGGTGAACGAGCGGCTGTCGCGGCTGCTCTCGGAGAATCCGATCACGGAGGTGCCGTCGGACATCCTGCTGATCCTGCGGGTGCTGGGGCTGATGAGCGGGCTGCAGAAGCGCCTGGACAGCACGGTGGACGTGGCGGACACGATCACGCCGTTCGCGCAGTCGCAGGTGGCGGGGGAGGCGGCTGGAGGCGGGTAGGCGTGGCGGACAACTCCTCAAACGGGTACGGTTGAACCAGACAACGGGGGACAGAACGGATGACGGCCAGCGACACGGTCGCGATCGCGGACTACGAGGATCAGGCGCGGGAGTTCCTGGGGAAGGCGCGCGCGTACCTGGGCGCGGGCGACCTGCACCAGGCGTCGGAGAAGGGTTGGGGGGCGGCGGCGCACATGGCCAAGGCGGTGGCGGTCGCGCAAGGCTGGGAGTACGAGACGCACGCCGACTTCAGCGTGGTCCTGAACCAGGCGTGGGAGGCGACGGGCGACGATCGCCTGCGCGCCCTGCGCAGCATCGCCAACGACCTGCACGGCAACTACTACCGGCGCAAGCGCCACCTGAACGCGGAGGTCATCGCGCGCGACATCGAGAGCGTGGCGGAACTGGTGGAGGCGCTGGGGCCGCTGGCGAGTCCGGCGCCGTAGGCCCCCACTGGCGCGTTCGCGCGGGATTCGCTAGGATGCGTTAGCCCTTTAAAGCGGTCCCGAGAGGCTGCCAAGGGAGGAGGCCCGCCATGAGCGGCCGGTCGAGCGCGCGCACGCGAATTCCCCACCCGTCCGAGGCGTTTCCCCGATGAGCCCCGTCGAGTTGCAGCGGGGCCCGGAGGTGGCGCGCACGATCCGGCGGCTGGCGCACGAGATCATCGAGAGCAACGGCGGCGCGCGGAACCTGATCCTGGTGGGGCTGCTGACGCGGGGGGCGCCGCTGGCGGGGCGGCTGGCGGGGGCGATCGAGGCGTTCGAGGGCATCGCGCCGCCGGTGGGGCGGCTGGACGTGGGGCTCTACCGCGACGACCTCGCGCAGCGCGACCCGCCTCCGCCCGTGCGTCCCAGCGACATCCCGCGCGGGCTCGACGGCGCGACGGTGGTGCTGGTGGACGACGTGCTGTTCACGGGGCGCACGATCCGCGCGGCGATGGACGCGATCATGGACTTCGGGCGGCCCGCGCGCGTGCGCCTCGCGGTGATGGTCGACCGCGGCCACCGCGAGTTGCCGATCCGCCCGGATTTCGTCGGCCGCAACATCCCGACCGCGCCCTCGCAGACGGTGGACGTGCGGCTGGAGGAGACGGACGGCGAGGACGCGATCTACCTGCTGGAAGGAGCCGAACGTCATGGTGAGCATTGAGCCCGCCGCCGCGGAAGCGGCCCCGGACACGACCACCGACACGGACACGGACGCGGCCCCGCCGCAGGCCGAGGCGCTGACGCCGCCGGCGGCGGTCTGGACGCGCAAGGACCTGCTCGACACGGACACGCTCTCGGCGGAGGAGATCGCGCTCATCCTGGAGACGGCGGAGGCGATGGCGGAGGTGCGGGAGCGGCCCGTGGGGCGCGTGGCGACGCTGCGGGGGACGACGGTGGTGACGCTCTTCTACGAGAACAGCACGCGCACGCGCGCGAGCTTCGAGATCGCGGCCAAGGCGCTGGGCGCGGACGTGATCAACCTGGCGGCGGCGGGCAGCAGCGTGGGCAAGGGCGAGTCGCTCGTGGATACGGTGCGCACGATCGAGGCGGTGGGGGCGGACGTGCTCGTGATGCGCCACCCGAGCTCGGGGGCGGCGGCGCTGGCGGCGCGGCACACGGACGCGAGCGTCGTGAACGGCGGCGACGGCGCGCACGCGCACCCCACGCAGGCGCTGCTGGACCTGTACACGATGCGCCGCCACGCCGGGGACCTCGCGGGCAAGAAGGTCGTCATCGTGGGGGACATCCTGCACAGCCGCGTGGCGCGCTCGAACCTGTGGGCGCTGCGGGCGGCGGGCGCGCACGTGACGCTGTGCGGACCGGCGACGCTGCTGCCGCGCTCGCTGCGCGCGCTGGCGGGGCACGAGGGGCCGGGCGGCTGCGAGGTCACGAGCGACCTCACGGAGGCGCTGGCGGGGGCGGACGCGGTGATGGCGCTGCGCCTCCAGCGGGAGCGCCAGGAGCAGGGCCTGCTGCCCTCCCTGCGCGAGTACGTGCGCCAGTACCAGGTGACGGAGGAGCGGCTGGCGCGGGCGAACCCGGGAGCGCTCGTGATGCATCCCGGGCCGATGAACGAGGGCGTCGAGATCGCGCCGGAGGTCGCGCACGGCCTGCGCTCGGTGGTCGAGGAGCAGGTGACGAACGGGGTGGCCGTGCGCATGGCCATCCTCTACCTGATGGCGACGGCGAGGCGGCGATGAGCGCGCTGGTGATTCGCGGCGGACGGCTGTTCGACCCCGCGTCGGGGCGCGACGAGCGGGGCGACGTGCTCATCGCGGACGGCGTCGTGCGCGCGGTCGGCGGCGCGCTGGCGGCGGACGGGGCGGAGGTGGTCGAGGCGGCGGGCTGCATCGTCGCGCCGGGGTTCATCGACCTGCACGCGCACCTGCGCGAGCCGGGCTTCGAGCAGAAGGGCACGATCGCGACGGAGACGGAGGCGGCGCTGCGGGGCGGCTTCACGACGGTCTGCGCGATGCCGAACACGGAGCCCACGCCGGACAGCGCGACGGCGGTCGAGGGCCTGCTGAAGCGCATCGCGACGGATGCGCGCGTGCGCGTGCTGCCCGTGGGCGCGACGACGGCGGGGCGCGCGGGGGAGCGGCTGGCGGCGCTGAGCGAACTGGCGGAGGCGGGCTGCGTCGCCTTCAGCGACGACGGCGCGCCCGTGGAGGGCGGGGGACTGATGCGGAACGCGCTCACGCTGGCGGGGGCGCTGGGGCTGGTGGTGGCGGAGCACTGCGACGAGCCCTCGCTGAGCGGGAAGGGCGCGATGCACGAGGGCGCGGTGAGCGAGCGGCTGGGGCTGGCGGGGCAGCCGGCGGCGGCGGAGAACGCGGCGATAGCCCGAAACCTCGAACTCTGCGAGCTTACCGGCGGACGGCTGCACATCATGCATCTGACGACGGCGCGGGGCGTGGAACTGGTGGGGCGCGCGAAGGAGCGCGGGCTGCCGGTCACGTGCGAGGTGACGCCCAGCCACCTCTTCCTGACGGACGCGGCGGTGGCGGGCGACGGCCCCGCGCCCGCCTACGACACGTCGGCGAAGGTCAACCCGCCGCTGCGCGCGGAGAAGGACCGGCGGGCGCTGCTGGCGGGCGTGAACGCGGGCGTCATCGACGCGATCGCGACGGACCACGCGCCGCACGCGCCGGAGGAGAAGCTGTGCGAGTTCGACCAGGCCCCGTTCGGCATCAGCTGCGCGGAGACGGCGCTGGCGACGGTGACGACGCTGGCGGCGCGGGGCGAACTCGAACTGGACATGGCCCTGCGCGCGCTCACGCTGGGGCCGGCGGAGGCGTTCGCGCTGGGCAATCACGTGGCGGGCATCGGGACGCTGGCCGAGGGCGCGCCCGGCGACGTGACCGTGTTCGACCCGGAGGAGCGCTGGACGGTCGACCCGTCGCGGTTCGCCTCGAAGGGGCGGAACACGCCGCTCGCGGGGATGGAGCTGCGGGGGCGGGTGCGCGCGGTCGTGGTCGCGGGCGAGGCGCGGCGCATCGAGGAGGCGGCGCATGTCTGACGCGCGGCTGGCGCTGGCCGACGGGAGCGTGTTCGAGGGGCGCGCGGTGGGCGCGCCCGGGCACGCGGGCGGCGAGGTCGTCTTCAACACGTCGATGACGGGCTACCAGGAGATGCTGACGGATCCCTCCTACGCGGGGCAGCTGCTGACGCTGACCTACCCGATGATCGGGAACTACGGGGTGGACGCGGCGGTGGAGGAATCGGGGCGCATCCAGCCGCGCGGGCTGATCGTGCGCGAGGTCGCGCCGGTGTCGAGCCACCCGCGCTCGGCGAGCGGCCTGGCGGCGTTCCTCGCGGAGCGCGGGGTGGTCGCCATCGACGGGGTGGATACGCGCGCGATCACGCGGCGCATCCGGCGGCACGGGGTGATGCTGGGCGTGATCACGACGGAGCCCGCCGCCGAGGCGCTGGAGCGCGTGCGCGCCCTGCCCGGCTACGACGGCATCGACTGGGCGGCGCAGGTCACGACGGAGCGGCGCTACGGCTGGGGCGCGTTCGCGGAGGCGAACGGGCTGCGGGCGGCGGTCGAGCCGCGGGCGAACAAGGCGGTGGCGGGCCCCGCGTCCGGCGAAGCGCCGAGGCGGGTCGCGCTCATCGACGGCGGGGTGAAGCGCAACATCATGCGCTCGCTGACGGCGCGCGGCTGCGACATCACGGTGCTGCCCATCGACGCGACGGCGGATGACGTGTTCGCGCTCAAGCCGGACGGCGTGGTGTGGTCGCCGGGGCCGGGCGACCCGCAGGTGCAGAACGCGCAGGTGGAGGAGACGCGCAAGCTCATCGGGAACGTCCCCATCCTCGGCATCTGCCTGGGGCACCAGGTGATCGCGCGGGCGCTGGGGGCGGGCACGTTCAAGCTGCCCTTCGGGCACCGCGGCGGCAATCACCCCGTCCGCGACGAGCGCACGGGGGCGGTGACGATCACGGCCCAGAATCACGGATACGCCGTCGACCCGGAGGGGCTGGCGGCATCGGCGGAGGTGAGCCACGTGAACCTGAACGACGGCACGGTCGAGGGGCTGACCATGCGGGACGAGCCCGTGATGGCCATCCAGTACCACTCCGAGGCCAGCCCCGGGCCGCTGGACAGCATGGGCATGTTCGACCGCTTCGTGGCGATGATGGCGGCGGCGGGAGGGGAGCGATGACGCGCACGACGGCGGTGCGGCCCGCCACCCTCGCGGACGCGGCGGCGATCGCGTCGATCGCGCACGCCCTGCGCGACGAGCCGAACACGAGCCTTCCCCCCGACCTCGACAGGGAGGCGGCGCGGGCCTGGCTGGCGCGGCTGGAGGAGCGGGGCGCGGCGGCGATCGCGCTGGACGGCTCCATCCCCGTCGCCTTCGGGGCGGTCGAGGGGAACGCGGACGAGCCGGAGGTGGCGGACCTCGGCGTGTGGGTGGCGCCCGACCACCGGCGGCGGGGCATCGCCACGGAACTCGCGGACGAGCTGCTGGAGCTGGCGCGCGAGCAGGGCTTCCGGCGCATCCGCGGGCGGCTGCCGGAGGGGAACGAGCCCGCGCTCAGCTTCCTCTCCGCCATCGGGGGGATGGTTCCCCTGCGCAACCCCGACATGACCTTCGAGTTGCCGCTCTAGATGATGATGGCCGTGAGCAGCAAGCGACGCCCTCCGCCGCACGCGCGCGGCGACGCCCCCCGGCGCGGGACGCGCATGCCCGCGAGCGCGCGCTGGGCGGACGCGCTCATCGCGCTGGCGGCGACGGCGCTGACGATGGCAGCGCTCGTCCTCGCGGCGGCGTTCGCGGGGGAGAACGTGGCGGGCGACGAGGCGGGGCGCTTGTGGGCGCTCACGTTCGCGGGCGGGCTGGGGCTGAGCGGGCTGTTCCTCGCGCTGCTGGGGCTGGCGCTGCTGGGCGAAGGCGCGCGCGGGGGCGGGCGCTACCTCGTGCCGGTCGCGTGCGGCGCGGCCACGGGCGCGCTCACGGGCGCGCTGCTGCTGGAGGGCGCGAGCCGCGAGGCCGTGATCGCATCGCTGCTGCTGCTCCTGCCGGCGACGCCGCCGGCGCGGGGCGCGCTCGGCTGGATGCGGACCAGGCGGACCAGGAGCAGGGGGCGCGGGCGATGACGAAGCCGGAGAGCGTCCTCATCATCGGGTCCGGCGCGATCGTGATCGGGCAGGCGGCGGAGTTCGACTACGCGGGCACGCAGGCATGCAAGGCCGTGCGCGAGGAGGGCGTGCGCAGCATCCTCGTGAACTCGAACCCGGCCACGATCATGACGGACCTCGACGTAGCCGACGCGGTCTACATCGAGCCGCTCACGGTGCCGGTCATCGAGCGCATCATCGCGCGCGAGCGGCCGGAGGGGCTGCTGCCCACGCTGGGGGGGCAGACGGGGCTCAACCTCGCGGTCGAGCTGGCGAACGCGGGCGTGCTCGAGAAGTACGGCGTGAAGCTGCTGGGCACGCCGCTGGAGTCGATCCGGCGGGCGGAGGACCGCGAACTCTTCAACAACCTGCTGGCGGCGATCGGCGAGCCCGTGCTGGAGAGCGAGCCGTGCGAGACGCTGGAGGCGTGCGAGGCGGCGGCGGAGCGGATCGGGCTGCCGGTCGTCATCCGGCCCGCCTACACGCTGGGGGGCACGGGCGGGGGCATCGCCTTCACGGCGGAGGAGCTGCGCACGATCGCGGCGAGCGGGCTGGCGGCGAGTCCCATCACGCAGGTGCTGATCGAGCGCTACCTGGGCGGCTGGAAGGAGGTCGAGTACGAGGTGATGCGGGACGGCGCGGGCAACTGCGTGACCATCTGCAACATGGAGAACCTCGACCCGATGGGCGTGCACACGGGCGACTCGATCGTGGTCGCGCCCTCGCAGACGCTGACGGACAAGGACTACCAGATGCTGCGCTCGGCGGCGCTGCGCATCATCGACGAGCTGGGCATCGAGGGGGGCTGCAACATCCAGTTCTCACTGGCCCCGCGCAAGGACGTGCGCGACTGGGAGGGCGACCCCGCGGAGCCGCTGCCCTACTACGTGATCGAGGTGAACCCGCGCGTCTCGCGCTCCTCGGCGCTGGCCTCGAAGGCGACGGGCTACCCGATCGCGCGGGTGGCGGCGAAGATCGCCTGCGGCAAGACGCTCGACCAGATCCGCAACGCGGTCACGCAGCGCACGACGGCCGCGTTCGAGCCGGCGCTCGACTACTGCGTGGTGAAGATCCCGCGCTGGCCCTTCGACAAGTTCGCGCTGGGCGACCGGGGGCTGGGCACGCAGATGAAGGCGACGGGCGAGGTGATGGCCGTCGACCGCACCTTCGAGGGGGCGCTGAACAAGGCCGTGCGCTCGCTCGAATTCGGGCGGCGCACGCTGCTCTGGGAGGACCCGGCCTGGCGCGACGCCGGGGCGGCGATCGATCTGCGCGCCACGGACACGCGCCTGTGGGCGCTGATGGCGGTCCTGCGGCGGAACGTTCCCGTGGCCGAGGTGGCGGCGGAGACGGGCGTGGACCCGTGGTTCCTGGAGCGCCTGCAGCGCATCGTCGCGGTCGAGCGCCGCCTGCTCTCGGAGCCGCTGGACGCGGACCTGCTGCTGGAGGCGAAGCGCATGGGCTTCAGCGACGAGATGGTGGGGCAGCTCGCCGACCGGCTGGCGGAGCAGGTGCGGGAGCTGCGCCTGCAACTGGGGATGCGGCCCGTCTACAAGATGGTCGATACGTGCGCGGCGGAGTTCGACGCGGCCACGCCCTACTTCTATTCGACCTACGAGCAGGAGAACGAGGCGACGCCGGAGGCGGGGGAATCGACGGTGGTGCTGGGGAGCGGGCCGATCCGCATCGGGCAGGGGATCGAGTTCGACTACGCGAGCGTGCACGCCGCCTGGGCGCTGCAGGACGCGGGCAGGCGCGCGATCCTCGTGAACTCGAACCCGGAGACGGTCTCGACGGACTTCGACACGAGCGACCGGCTCTACTTCGAGCCGCTGGACGAGGAGGCGGTGCGCAACATCCTCGAGAACGAGGCGGGGGAGACGGGCGACGCGCCCACGAGCATCGTGCAGTTCGGGGGGCAGACGGCGGTGAACCTGGCGGAGCCGCTGCGGCGGGCGGGGCGGGGCATCATCGGGTCGAGCGCGGAGACGATCGACACCGCCGAGGACCGCGAGCTGTTCGAGCGCTTCCTGCAGAACCTCGGCATTCCCCAGCCGCCGGGGGCGGCCGTGCGCACGCTGGAGGAGGGGCTGAAGACGGCGCAGACGATCGGCTACCCCGTGCTCGTGCGGCCCTCCTACGTGCTGGGCGGGCGGGCGATGGAGATCGTGCAGAACGCGAACGAGATGGTCGGCTTCCTCGCGCAGGCGGCGGAAGCGGCGGAGGGACGGCCCATCCTCATCGACAAGTACCTGGAGGGGCGCGAGGTGGAGGTGGACGCCATCTGCGACGGCGAGCGCGTGCTCATCCCCGGCATCATGGAGCACATCGAGCGCGCGGGCGTGCATTCGGGCGACTCGATGGCGGTCTACCCGCCCGTGAACCTGGACGCGGAGGAGCGCGAGCTGCTCTGCCGGTACACGGAGCGGATCGTGCTGGGCATGGGCGCGATCGGGCTGACGAACATCCAGTACGTGACGCTGCCGCGCGACGCCTCGGGCGCGCCGCGGGTGTACGTGCTGGAGGTGAACCCGCGCGCGAGCCGCACGGTGCCCTTCATCTCGAAGGTGACGGGCGTGCCCATGGTCCAGCTGGCCGTGCGCGCGATGTGCGGGGAGTCGCTCGAAAGCCAGGGCTACGAGGGCGGGCTCTGGCCGGAGCGCAACCTCGTGGCCGTGAAGGCGCCCGTCTTCTCCATGTCGAAGCTGGCGGAGGTGGACACCTACCTGGGGCCGGAGATGAAGAGCACGGGCGAGGTGATGGGCATCGACAGCGCCTACGAGCCCGCGCTGGCGAAGGCGCTGGCCGCCTCCGACCTGGCGCTGGAGCCGGGCACGCCCGTCCTCCTCTCGCTCAGCGACCGCACGAAACCGGAGGCGCTGCCGCTCGTCCACGCCCTGCACGAGGCAGGCTGCGCGCTCTACGCGACGGAGGGGACGGGGGCGATGCTGGAGGCGCTCGGCATCCCCGCGACGGTCGTGCCCAAGGTCCAGAGCGGCCTTCACCCGAACGTCGCCGACGTGATCAAGGACGGGAGCGTGCGCTGCGTGCTGAACACGCCCGAGGGCCGCCTGACGGGCTCGCTGCGGGACGGCTTCGACATCCGGCGGGCGGCGGCGGAGCAGCGCATCCCCTGCTTCACCTCGATCGACACGGCGCGCGCGGCCATCGAGACGATGCGCGGCGGCGTCACCCCGGACGTCGCGCGGCTGGACGAGTACGTGGCGCGATGATCCGCGAAGAGGCGACGGTCCTCTCGAACGAGGCGTGCTACGAAGGCGGTTATGTCATCTGGCTGGACGCGCCCGCGCTGGCGGCGGCGGGCCACCAGCCGGGCCAGTTCGTGATGGTCCGCTGCGCGCCCGATGGCGGCGACCCCGAGTTCTCGCGCGCCTTCAGCTACCACCGCGCGGAGGAGGGCCGCATCGCGCTCCTCTACGCGGTCGCGGGGCGGGGGACGGCGTGGCTGGCGGGCCGGCGGCGGGGCGACGCGGTCGCGCTCTACGGGCCGCTCGGCAACGGCTTCCGCCTGCCCGATGGCTCCGGCAACCTGCTGCTGGTGGCGGGCGGCGTCGGCGTCGCCCCGATGGTCGACCTGGCGGAGGCGGCGCTGGCGCGGGGCCACCAGGTGACGGCGATGATGGGCGCGCGCACGGCCTCCCAGCTCCTGCCCGCCTCGCACTGGCCGAGCGAGACCGAGTACGTCGTCGCGACGGAGGACGGCTCGCAGGGCCTGCGCGGGCGCGTCACGGAGCACCTGGACGAGTACGTGGCTTGGTCGAGCAAGCTCTACGCCTGCGGCCCGAACGCGATGTTCGCCTCGATGGCCGCGGCCTTGCGCGACAACGGCCGCCGCCAGACGCCGGAGATCCTGATGGAGGAGACCATGCCCTGCGGCTGGGGCCTCTGCTACGGCTGCGCCATCTTCACGAAGCACGGGGTGCGCCTGTGCTGCAAGGACGGGCCGCGGTTCAACCTGTTTGACGTGTACTGAGGGGGGCGGGCGTCGACCGCTCGGATGCCTCGAACTATCTGCTACAGTGCGCAGGAGCCTGGTGAACGCGCCCGACCAGATCACGGCGATCCGGCGGGCACGGCACCGGGTATTTTGCTGCCGTGAGTTCTGACACCAGTGTCGGGGGCGCGGTAGCCTCGATGCGTCGCCTGTACCGACCGTCTGCGAAAACGGACATGGCAAGGGCGATAGATTTACGAGGGTGGTTCCCTCTGAGAGGAGTCGGCTAATGTTGTGATGCGAGTACAGATCGCGAGATAGAGAATTGTTCGCCCTGTTCAGCAGAAAGGAGACCGATCCATGAAGATTCGGCTAAAGACCAAGCATTTTGATCTTAGCGTGAAAGTGAACCTTCTTTGGATCTTCGTAGTTGGCGCTGCGATGATTTGAAAAGGCCTGCATACCACGCAACTCGCGAGCACATGGTGCGTTCGGGAGTCCTCCATTGAGGTGCCCGGCTTCACTGTGCCCTCACCTGGGACGCGGGGTCTAGCAGGAGAAGCAGTGGAGGGCGGACAGCCAGTCTGTCCGCCCTCCATCATCACTGCCCTGTCACGTCTGACAGTTTCACCGTCCAGTCGCCGTCGGCGTCGATCTCGAACTCGCACAGTAAGGTCTCTCGAGTGTAGAACTCACGGCCATCCCACATGATGGCTGTGAACAACTCGCCAGCGTCGATGAAGAGGTAGTCCCCACGCTGCTTATCAGGAACACAGACCATCGTGACGGCCATGCTCGCACCGGTGTGAGTCAGGGCGACTTCGTAGTCCACATACGGCTCCAGCGTGAACACGCCGGTGGTCGTCGAGCCTGCCCCTTCGTACGGCGAGGGCTGATACCACAGGGGCGGATCGCCCTGTGCACGCAGGTAGCGCTGGAGCGGGTCCGTCGGCACAGCAAGGGCACGGTCTCGCGCTCGTTCCCATGCGCTGTACGTGGCGGCGTCGTAGCACCACCACAGACGCTCAATCCAAGAGGGGCGCTGCTGCTCTTCGCAAACAACACGATCATTATCAAGTGATACGGTTGATATCTCGATATCATCAGGAGTATGGCTAGTGTATCTGAAAACAATCCTTCCGGTCCCAGAATCATTCAGTGGTCCTGATTCTGCATATTCACAATAGACGAAATTACCATTGCCAGGTTCGTCACAGAGTACAGTGTATTGCCTCGATTGATAGTTGTGGATCGCCGTGATAACGACACGGTTCGCCTGCACTAGATATACGTCAAAGGCACTCCCCAAGGAATAGTCAAGCGCCAGCACATGATCCGGCCTTGGCGGCGGCTGGGGGGCTGCCGGTTCGGGCATGGCGGCGAGCTCGCGCAGGGTGTAGGTGTTGTCCGGGCGCGGGTCAACCCAGGGGGCGGGCGTGGGGGTTGGGGTTGGCGTGGGGGTGGGAGTCGGGAGGGGGCCGAGGGTGACGGCGACGACGATGTCGCCGTAGCGGTAGCGTCCGCTGCTGCTGTGGCCGTCATCGAGGGGGAGCGGGATGGTGCCGAGGGTGCGCCAGTCGCCGCCTTCGGGGCGGGCGCTGATGTAGATGCTGAGGGCGTCGCTCACGTCCTGCCAGACGCGGACCTCGACCGTGGCCGTGGCGGAACCGACTGGGACAGCGACGGAGATGTCGCCGTAGCGGAAGCGCCCGCTGCTGCTGTAGCCGTCATCGAGGGGGAGGGGGATCGTGCCGAGCGCGGCCCAGTCGCCGTTCTCGGGGCGGGCGCTGATGTAGATGTTGCGCGCGTTGTTCACGTCCTGCCAGACGCGGACCTCGATGTTGACGGTGACGGGATCGGGGTCCGGCGGCGGGTCGGGCGGCTCTTCCTGGGCGATGACCACGCCCGCGATGGCCATGACGGCGAGCACGGCGACGAGTGCTCCGGCGATCCAGTTCTTCACGCGTTCCCCTGACCGGGGCGCGCAGGGAAGCCCCCCGCGCCCACAGGCGGTGATCGCTTCCAAACGGTCTCCGAGAGGTGCCACGCAGGGGGCGTGAGCCCGCCGCGGGAAATGGACATACCTCTCGGCATGTAACCGTTTGGAAGCATGGGGACTGTAGCGGGGGAGGGGGGCGCGGTCCAGCGGGGCGGCTAGAGCGCGACGGAGATCAGCACCTGGCCGTCGGCGAGGGGGCTTGGGCGGGGGACGTCCTCGCGGGCCCTGACGTACATGCCGAGGGCGGTGGCGAGGGGAGGGGTTGTACAAACGTTCTATTCCCTGTAGGGTGCGCTCCAGCACACGGGGAGGGACACCCAATGGCCCAGACGGCGAAGCAGGAAGCGGACCGGAAGCGCGCGCTCGACCTGGCGCTGAGCCAGATCGAGAAGCAGTACGGGCAGGGCGCCATCATGAAGATGGGGGAGGCGACGGCCAACCTCACGGTCGGGGCCATCCCCACGGGGTCGCTGGCGCTGGACATCGCGCTCGGCATCGGGGGCATCCCGCGCGGGCGCGTGACGGAGATCTACGGGCCGGAGTCGGCGGGCAAGAGCACGCTCGCGCAGCACGTCATCGGGCAGGCGCAGCAGGGGGGCGGGTCGGTGGCCTACATCGACGTGGAGCACGCGCTCGATCCGTCCTACGCGCAGGACCTGGGGATCGACACGGAGAGCCTGCTCATCAGCCAGCCGGACACGGGCGAGCAGGCGCTGGAGATCTGCGAGGCGCTGGTGCGCTCGAACGCGATCGACTGCATCGTGGTGGACTCGGTGGCGGCGCTGGTGCCGCGCGCGGAGATCGAGGGGGAGATGGGGGACACGCACGTGGGCCTGCAGGCGCGGCTGATGTCGCAGGCGCTGCGCAAGCTGACGGCGACGATCGCGCGGACGAGCACGGCGGTCATCTTCATCAACCAGCTGCGGGAGAAGGTGGGCGTGGTGTTCGGGAACCCGGAGGTGACGCCGGGCGGGCGCGCGCTCAAGTTCTACTCGTCCGTGCGCATCGAGCTGCGGGGCATCGAGAGCATCAAGAAGGGGACGACCGTGATGGGGCGGCGGGTGCGCGCGAAGATCGTGAAGAACAAGGTGGCGGCGCCCTTCCGCACGGCCGAGTTCGACATCATGTTCACGGAGCCGCGGGGCATCAGCCGCACGGCGGACGTGGTCGACCTGGGCGCGGAGTCGGGCATCCTGACGAAGTCGGGGGCGTTCTACAGCTACGGCGACCTGCGCATCGGGCAGGGACGGGAGGCGGCCAAGGCGTTCCTCCACGAGAACCTCGACATCCTCGAAGCGGTCGAGCGCGAACTGCGGCTGGAGGCGGGGCTGCCCGTGGACGACGCCGGCGAGGCGGGTGAGGCGAGCAATGCCGGCGGGGAGACGGCGCTGGCGGCGGGAGCCTCCTAGGCGCCGGGCCATGCTTGCCGGGGAAGCGGACGGCGCGCCGCTGGTCACGGGCATCAGGCGCGACTCGCGGGGTCGCGCGGTGGTGACGACGAGCGACGGCGAGACGCTGATCGCGCACGCGGAGGCACTCGAACTGGCGCGCGTGCGGGAAGGCGGCGTCCTCGACGGGGAGGCGCGGGAACGCCTCGACCTCGAAGAGCATCGCCGGACGGCGCACGAGGCGGCGCTGCGGCTGCTCCGGAACCGGCCCCGCAGCGAGCGCGATCTGGCCCAGCGGCTGCGCCTGCGCGGGGCGCCCGCGGACGTGGTCGCGGAGGAGGTCGAGCGGCTGCGGGAGGCGGGCCTGCTCGACGACGAGGCGTTCGCGGAGTCGTGGGTGGAGGAGCGGCGGGAGCGTTCGCCGCGCGGGAAGCGGCTGCTGCGCCGGGAGCTGCTGGGGCGGGGCGTGCGCGCCGAGATCGCGGACGAGGCGGTGTCGTCGGTGGACGACCGGACGGCGGCGCTGGCCGTGGCGCGGGGGCGGGCGTGGCGGCTGGCGGGGCTGGACTTCCGGCGCTTCAGCCAGCGGCTGGCGGGCTTCCTCGAGCGCCGCGGCTTCGGCTACGAGGTGGTCGAGGAGGCGGTGCGGACGGTCTGGAACGAGAACGCGCCGGAGGGGGAACGGCGCTAGGGGGCGTCGCGGCGGCGGTTCTTGCGGCATGAAAGCTTTGACGGGCTCAGGGGGCGGCGCGTACGATGCGGGCAGGCGGCGCCTGCGCCGCCCCGGGAACACGAATGCCGCAACCAGCGATTCACCTGGAGCATCACCATGCCGGCGATCATTGCCGTTATCGCCGGCCTCGCGGGGATTCTGATCGGGATCGGCGTGGGCTACGTCCTGCGCCGCCGCGCTGCGCGCCACTCGGCGCAGCAGGCGGAGGAGGACGCCCGCCGGATACTCACTGAGGCCGAAACCCAGAGCCGCGAGCTTGAGTTGGAAGCGAAAGAGGAGGCGCTCAAGCTCCGCAACGAAGCAGAAGCCGACATCCGCGAATGGCGCTCGGAGCTTTCGCGGACGGAGAACCGCCTGTCCCAGCGGGAGGAGAACCTCGACCGCAAGGCCGAGGGCGTGGACTCGCGCGAGGCCGCCCTGCGCGAGCGCGCCGACGCGCTGCGCGACTCCGAGGAGGCGATCGCGGACCTGCGCGCGGAGCAGGAGCGCGCCATCGAGCGCGCCAGCGGCCTGAGCCGCGAGGAAGCGCGCGGCCAGCTGCTCGCCGCCGTGGAGGATGAGGTCCGCGAGGAGGCGGGGCGCCGCGTGCGCGAGATGGAGCGCGAGGCCGAGCAGACCGCCGCCGCGCGCGCGCGCAAGGTCATCGCGACGGCGATCCAGCGCTACGCGGGCGAGGTGACGGCGGAGACGACGGTCTCCGTGGTGCCCATCGGCAGCGACGACATGAAAGGGCGCATCATCGGGCGCGAGGGACGCAACATCCGCGCCATCGAGGCGGCCACGGGCGTCGACCTGATCATCGACGACACGCCCGACGCGGTCACGGTCAGTTCGTTCGACCCGGTGCGGCGGGAGGTGGCGCGGGTGGCGCTCTCCGGGCTCGTGCAGGACGGGCGCATCCACCCGACGCGCATCGAGGAGGCGGTCGCGAAGGCGCAGCGCAACGTCGAGACGACGATGGCGGAGTCGGCCGAGGCCGCGGCGGAGGAAGCGGACGTGCTCAACCTCCATCCCGAGGTGATGAAGGTGTTCGGGCGGCTGCGCTACCGCACGAGCTACGGGCAGAACGTGATGCGCCACTCGATCGAGACGGCGCACATCGCGGCGATGATCGCGCGCGAGATCGGCGCGGACGAGGACGTCGCGCGGACGGGCGGCTTCCTGCACGACCTGGGCAAGGCCGTGGACCACGAGGTCGAGGGCACGCACGCGCTCATCGGGGCGGACATCGCGCGGCGCTACCGCGTGCGCGAGGAGGTCGCGCACTGCATCGAGGCGCACCACGAGGAGGTCGAGCTGGGCACGGTGGAGGCGGTCATCGTGCAGATGGCGGACGCCATCAGCGGGGGGCGTCCGGGGGCGCGGCGCGAATCGCTCGACACCTACGTGAAGCGGCTGGAGACGCTGGAGCAGATCGCGAAGGACCAGAAGGGCGTCGAGCAGGCGTTCGCCATCCAGGCGGGGCGCGAGCTCCGCATCGTCGTCAGCCCCGAGCAGGTGGACGACCTCGAATCGATGCGGATCGCGCGCGACGTGAGCCAGAAGATCGAGGAGAGCGTGGACTACCCGGGGCAGATCAAGGTGACCGTCGTGCGCGAGACGCGCGCGACCGAGTACGCGCGCTAGGCGGCGGGCGCGGGGGCGACATGGCGACGGGCGACTTCCACCTGCACAGCACCAGTTCGGACGGGGTGCGCAGCCCCACGTGGGTGGTCGAGACGGCGGCGGCGAACGGCGTGCGCACGCTCGCGCTCACGGACCACGACACGACCGAGGGGCTGGCGGAAGCGCGCGCCGCGGCGGACCGGGCCGGGCTGCGGCTCATCCCCGGGATCGAGCTGAGCGTGGACCTGGACGGGGCGGACGCGCACCTGCTCGGCTTCGGCTTCGACGTCGCGCACGGGCCGCTGCAGGCGTACCTGGGCGAGCAGCGCGAGGGCCGCGTGGGGCGCATGAAGCGCATGGTGCGCGTGCTCGCCGGGCACGGCATCGCGATCGAGGCGGAGCGCGTGCTGGCGATCGCGGGGGAGGCGAGCGTGGGGCGTCCGCACGTGGCGCGGGCGCTGGTCGAGGCGGGCTACGTGGAGAGCATCGCGGAGGCCTTCGGCACGTGGCTCGGCGACGGGAAACCGGCGCACGTCGCGCGCGACCGGCTGACGCCGGCGGAGGCGATCGCGCTGCTGCACGAGGCGGGCGGGGCCGCGTTCGTGGCGCACCCCATCTTCCTCGGCGAGGACTACGAGGCGCGCGTGGCGGAGCTGGCGGGGATGGGGCTGGACGGGCTGGAGACGTACTACAAGTTCTACGACGCGGAGACGGTGGCCGCGCACGAGGCGCTCGCGGGGAGGCTGGGGCTGGCGCGTTCGGGCGGGAGCGACTACCACGGGCTGGGCAACCCGAACGACCGCGAGATCGGCGACATCCCCTTCCCCGACACGGAGGTCGCGGCGTTCGCGGCCTTCATCGAAGAACGCGCGGTCGCGGGACCGGCGCGGGCGGGAGCTTTCTGATGGACGTGAACCTGGGCGCGGACGCAATCGAGCGGATCATCCCCCACCGCTACCCGATGCTGCTGGTCGACCGGATGGTCGAGATCGAGGACGGGGCGCGGGGCGTGGGGATCAAGAACGTGACGGCGAACGAGTGGTTCTTCGAGGGGCACTTCCCCGGCAACCGCGTGATGCCGGGCGTGCTGATCGTGGAGGCGCTGGCGCAGGTGGCGGCGGTGACGCTGCTGCGGGACGTGGACCAGGCGGGCAAGATCCCGATGTTCGGGGGCATCGAGAAGATGCGCTTCCGGCGGCCCGTCACGCCCGGCGACCAGTTGCGGCTGTCGTTCACGCTGGAGCGGATGCGGGGGCCGGTGGGGCGCGGCGCGGTCGAGGCGAGCGTGGACGGCGCGGTCGTGGCGGAGGGCGTGATCTCGTTCGCGCTGGTGGAGAACCCGGCGGGCTAGCGGCGCTCCTACCCCTGGGCGCCCTGACGGGAACGGTAGTCCGCGATGGCCTTCTCGGCCCAGGCGATGTCCTCGGGCGTCGGCTCGCCCCGCAGGGCCCTGACCTCACTCAGGGTCATGCCGTGGAGCCGCTTCTCGGCCGTCCGGCGCGGCGCAGCCTCATCCCGACCTGGTGTTTCGCTGGCCATCGCATCACCCCCACTTCGCTGGCCATCGCATCACCCCCACAACGACTCTAGCACGCTTTCGCGCGGGGGGCGGCGGGGGCGTCTGCTAGCATGGCGGGGATGCCTGACATCGTGGAGTGCGCGCGCCATCCGGGGGTCGAGACGGCGCTGAGTTGCGGGCGCTGCGAGACGCCCATCTGCCCGTCCTGCCTGGTGCACTCGCCGGTGGGGGCGCGCTGCCCCGACTGCGCGCAGGTCGTGAAGGCGCCCATGTACACGCTCTCCGGGGGGCACTACGTGCGCTCGCTGGCGGCGGCGCTGGTGGGCGGCGTGGCGATGGGCGTGCTCTGGGCGCTGCTCCTGCAGCCGCTCACCATCGGGTTCTTCTCGCTGCTGGTGGGCGTGGCGCTGGGGTACGCGTTCACGCGGCTGATGCAGTTCGCGACGGGCGGCAAGCGCGGCCCGCTGGTCACGATCTTCGCGGCGGGCGGCATCTTCCTCGCGTGGGCCGTGCAGTTCGCGCTCGCGGACGTGCGCTTCGCGATCTGGGGCTTCGTGGCGGCGGCCATCGGGGTGTGGTTCGCCTACCAGAACCTGCGGTAGGGAGGGCGTCAGGTGATGGCGGCCATGATGAGGACGAAGGCGAGGGTGACGGCGCTGACGGCGACGACGGCGATGAGGTCGCGGCGGACGTAGCGGTAGTCGGCGGCGACGTGGTGCTCGGGGCGCGTCTGGTCGGGGATGCGCGCGGACGTTCCGGTGGCGGTCGCGGGCTGGGCGGCGGGCGCGGCGTTGGGACGGGGGAGGGTGGAGGCGCGATCGCGGCGGCGGCGCTGGCGTCGGGGGCGGCGGCTACTCATGGGCGCGATCGTACCGCGCGGGGGCGGCGCGCGATAGCGCGGGCCGGATCGGTAGAATCGCGCGCACGACCAGCAGCGAGGCGCGCCGCGTGCGCGCGAGGAGGCCAGACGTGAGCAACGGATCGAGCGACATCGGACTGCCCGTCGATGAGCGCTACGCGCCGCCGGCGCGGGTGCGGGAAGGCGCGTACGTGGGCTCCCGCGAGGAGTACGACGAGCTGCGGCGGCGCTCCATCGAGGACCGCGAGGCGTTCTGGGCGGAGCAGGCGCGGGCCAACCTGGACTGGATGCGCGACTTCGAGACGGTCGTGGAGGAGGACTTCACGACGGGCCACATCGCCTGGTTCAAGGAGGGGACGCTGAACGTGAGCGCGAACTGCCTCGACCGGCACCTGGCGTCGCGCGGGGAGCAGACGGCGCTCCTGTGGGAGGGGGACGAGCCGGGCGACAACCGCTCGCTGACGTACCGGGAGGTCGCGGACGAGGCGGGGCGGCTGGCGAACGCGCTGCGCGCGCGGGGCGTGGGCAAGGGCGACCGCATCGCCATCTACATGGGGATGACGCCGGAGCTGGTGGTGGCGATGCTGGCGTGCGCGCGCATCGGGGCGGTGCACTCGGTCATCTTCGGCGGGTTCAGCCCGCGCTCGATCGCGGACCGCGTGGAGGACTCGGCGTGCAAGGCGATCATCACGCAGGACGAGGGGCGGCGCGGGGGGCGGCCGGTGGCGCTCAAGGCGAACGTGGACGAGGCGCTGGCGATGGGCGGCGAGAGCATCGAGTTCGTCATCGTCTACCGGCGCACGGGCGCGGACGTGGCGATGACGGAGGGGCGCGACGTGTGGTGGGAGGACGCGCTGGCGGGGCAGGCGGCGGCGTGCGAGCCGGAGGAGATGGGCGCGGAGGACCCGCTCTTCATCCTCTACACGTCGGGTTCGACGGGGAAGCCGAAGGGGGTGCTGCACACGCAGGCGGGCTACCTGCTGCACACGATGCTCTCGCACCGCTACACGTTCGACTACCGCGAGGGCGACATCTACTGCTGCGCGGCGGACGTGGGCTGGATCACGGGGCACAGCTACATCGTCTACGGGCCGCTGGCGAACGGGGCGACGTCGGTGCTGTTCGAGTCGGTGCCGACGTACCCGGACGCGGGGCGCTACTGGGACATGGTGGACCGGCTGGGGATCAACAGCTTCTACACGGCGCCGACGGCGATCCGCGCGATCGCGGCGGAGGGCGATGAGCACGTGACCAGGTACAGCCGCGAGAGCCTGCGCGTGCTGGGCACGGTGGGCGAGCCGATCAACCCGGAGGCGTGGCGCTGGTACTACAACGTGGTCGGCGGGGGGCGCTGCTCGGTCGTGGATACGTACTGGCAGACGGAGACGGGCGGGCACATGATCACGGGCCTGCCGGGGGCGAACGACATGAAGCCGGGCTCGGCCTCGCTGCCGTTCCTGGGGGTGGAGCCGGCGGTGGTGGACGAGGCGGGGAACGTGATCGAGGGGAACGGCGTGACGGGGCGGCTGTGCATGACGGCCTCGTGGCCGGGGATGATGCGCACGGTCTACGGCGACCACCAGCGCTTCATCGAGACGTACCTGACGACGTACCCGGGGAAGTACTTCACGGGGGACGGCTGCCACCGCGACGAGGACGGCTACTACTGGATCACGGGGCGGGTGGACGACGTGCTGAACGTGGCCGGGCACCGGCTGGGGAGCGCGGAGATCGAGGGCGCGCTGGTGGGGCACGAGGCGTGCGCGGAGGCGGCGGTCGTGGGCTACCCGCACGACGTGAAGGGGACGGGCATCTACGCCTACGTGATGCTGAACCAGGGCTGGAGCGGCTCGGACGAGATCGAGCGGGAGCTGCGGCTGGCGGTGCGCACGGAGATCAGCCCGATCGCGACGCCGGACCAGATCCAGTTCGTGCCGGGCCTGCCGAAGACGCGCTCGGGCAAGATCATGCGCCGCATCCTGCGCAAGATCGCGGAGGGCGAGCCGGAGAACGTGGGCGACGTGACGACGCTGGCGGACCCGGCGGTGGTGGAGGACATCGTGGCGGGCGCGAAGGTCTAGGGGGCGCCTTCGCGGTCGAGCGGCAGGCGCAGTTGGTCGCGATCGGGGGCGGCGCCCGCGAGCAGCAGTTCGACGGCGGCGACGGCGGCCTCGCGCTGGTCGCGGGCCTCGGCGCGGTCGAGCAGGATGGGCGCGATCGCCTCGATGGCGCGCGCCAGCCCGGGGTCGTCGGCGCGGAGGCGTTCGTGCGCCTCGGCGGCGCTCAGGCCCTCGGCCCAGTAGCGGCGCACGGCGGCGCTGACGAACGCCCCGCCGAGCACGTCGACGCGGTCGGCGGCCTCGTAGCCCGCCTCGGCGAGGGCGCGCTGGACGACCTCGATGGCCTCGTGGCGGTCGCGCCCGCGCAGGTCGAGGGGGCGCTCGTCGCGTTCCTCGCTCATGCGCCGATCCCGAGGAGG
Organism: Tepidiformaceae bacterium; assembly: GCA_963664025.2. Taxonomy (GTDB): domain Bacteria; phylum Chloroflexota; class Dehalococcoidia; order Tepidiformales; family Tepidiformaceae; genus UBA2991. The sequence continues at coordinate 1,964,584 of OY760861.2, forward strand.
GCGCTCAGGTCCTGCTTCGCGTCGAGGATGCCGGCCCAGAGGTCGCCCGTCCGGGCGAAGCGATCGGGGGCGGTGAGGACGGTGAAGTCGGTCGGGTAGAGGGCGTCGAGTTCGTCCCAGCGGACGGGCGTGGAGACGGGCGCGCCGGGCTTCGCGCGGGGCGAGAAGGCGGCGGCCACGTTCTTCGAGCGCGCGTTCTGGTTCACGTCGAGGAAGACCTTGCCGGTGCGCTTTTGCGAGGCCCATTCGAGGGTCACGTCGCGGGGCATGCGCGCGAGCAGCTCGCCGCTGACGGTCTCGCAGAGGGAGCGGATGACGGGGTAGGGGAACTGGCGCAGGACGGGCACGTAGACGTGCAGGCCGGTCGCGCCGGAGGTCTTGACGTAGGAGGGCAGGGCGGCGGCATCGAGGATCTCCTTGAGAGCGCGCGCCGCCTCGACCGTCCGGGCGAAGGCCGCGCGGTTGAGTTGGGGCTCCTCGCCCGCGGCCTCGTCGCCGCGATAGATGTAGGGGTCGAGGTCGAACAGGAGGAAGTCGGGATGGTTGAGGACGGACGCCTCGATGGTCTCGCGGGAGCCAGTGAAGGTCGTGGGGAGGCCGCGCGCGTCCGGTTCGGGGGTGACGCGCGCCATCGTCGCGTGGAACTCGATGTTGGCGAGCTGGCCCAGCCAGAGCAGCGTGGCGAGGTTGTTGCAGAGGAGGAAGTCGCGGTCCTCGCCCGCGCCGCGCGAATGGACGGGCGCGGTCTCGACGAACTCCGGCGGCGGGCCCTCCGCGTGCTTCTGGTAGAAGTGCGCGCCGCCGATCCCATTCGGGTAGCGCGTGAGCGTGATGAGGCGGTCGCGCAGGTGGGGGAGCATGAGCGGCGCGACGGTCGCGAGGTAGCGCAGCAGGTCGCGCTTGGTGACGGCGCGCTGGCCGCCGTGCGCGGGCCAGAGCGGCTTTTCGAGGTTGGTGACGGCGATCGCGTGGCCGCCCGCGTCGAGGCGCAACTCGTCGCCGGGCGCGTCGAGCTGGCGCAGCACGGAGGCCGCCTCGCCCGCGAGCGTGGGGGCGGCGGGCGGTTCGGGGGCGGGCGTCTCGGTCACAGCGGCGGCGGCGGCGGTGAGCGCGTCCAGCGTGTCCTCCGGGGCCTTGTCGGGGCGCAGGCGCTTGAAGACGGGCGCGCGCAGATGGCCGCCCGACGACACCTCGGTGTACTCGACCTCGACGACGAGTTCGGGGCGAACGAACGCCGCGCCCGCGGCTTCGGGCGGGGTCTCGGGGAAGGGGCAGGCGTCCGTGGCGAGGGCGTCGAGGCGGGCGCGGATGTCGGCGAGCGCGGCGGCGCTGAAGCCGCCGCCGACGCGGCCCCGGTAGGCGAGCGCGCCATCGGGCTGGGCCTCGCCGAGGAGGAGCGCGCCGAAGGTCGGCTCGCGCTGGCCCTCGCCCTGCGTGAACCCGCAGACGGCGAAATCGCCGGTGCGGCGCGCCTTGATCTTGGCCCAGGAGTCGGCGCGCTTGCCGGGCAGGTAGCGGCTCCCGCGGCGCTTGGCCATGACGCCCTCGAGGCCGAGCGCGACGGCCCCCGCGTAGGCCTCCTCGCCCTCCGCCTGGAAGTGCTCGACGAGCGCGACCGGCCCGGCGGGCAGGAGCGCGCGCGCGAGCGCCTCCTTGCGCTCTTCGAGCACGACATCGGTGAGGCCGAAGCCGTCGAGGTGGAGCAGGTCGAAGGCGAGGTAGCTGACGGGGATGCGCTCCTCGGCGGCGGCGACGTCGATCTCGCCCGCGAGGTTCATGCGCTGCTGGAGGCGCTCGAAGGAGGGGACGCCGCGCTCGTCGAAGGCGACGATCTCGCCGTCGAACACGGCCTCCGCGACGGGCTGCGCGGCGAGCGCGGCGGCGAGACCCGGGTAGGTGGCGGTCAGGTCCGTGCCGCGGCGGGAGGTGAGGCGCGCCTCGCCGCCGGAGACGCGGACGATGGCGCGGATGCCGTCCAGCTTCGGCTCGAAGAGCCAGCCGTCGTCGGAGAACGGCTCGCGGGCGGCGGCCATCATGGGCGCGACGGCATCGGGGAGGGGCGCGGGCCGCGAGCCGCTGAGCGCGGCGGGCGTGTAGTCGGAGGGGGCGGCGCGGTGGCGGGGGAGGCGGCCCGCGCGGATGTCGTCCAGCGAGAGGCCGGAGACGACGGAGCGGTCGAGCGCGGCGAGGTCGCCGTCCGCGTCCGCGACGGGGTCGTCGTGCTTGAGCAGGAGCCAGTCGCTGGAGGTCTTCACGAGCGCCCACGAGCCCTTCAGCTTGCGGCCCCGCAGCTGGACCGAGACCTTGCCCGCCGCGATGGCCGCCTCCATGGCGCGCTCGGCCTCCTCGCGGGAGGCGAAGTCGTGGACGCGGTCGTGTTCGGGGGCGTAGGTGCCGGCGTCCCAGACGATGACCTGGCCCGCGCCGTACTGCCCTTTCGGGATGACGCCCTCGAAAGCGGAGTAGGCGATGGGGTGGTCCTCGACCATGACGGCGTGGCGGCGCACGGAGGGGTCGCCGGAGGGCCCGCGGGGCACGGCCCACGACTTCATGACGCCGCCGACCTCCAGCCGGAAGTCGTAGTGGAGGCGGGTGGCGTCGTGCTTCTGGACGACGAACGTGAGCGGCCCCGCACGCCCCTCGGGGACGGCGTCGGGCGGTTCGGGCGTGGCGGCGAAGTCGCGCTTCTCGCGGTAGGAGTCGAGGGGCTGGGTCATGGCATGAACCGGCAGCTTTCGCAGGCGCGGCTGACGGGGACGCGCTGGCCCTGCTTCTCGCAGTTCTTACAGCCGTACTTGCCGATTACCCAGAGCGGCGCGTCAAGCGCGGCGCAGGTGCCTGCTTATGTTCGTTGGCACACCAGTAATGGCACTGGAGGCGGCTTCATGCCAAGCGTGCTGAATCGCGGCCTTCGCGATGACATCGGGCCGCCACGTGTCTGCCCAACCCCAAGGTTCTGGCTGACGCGGTAGATGTGAACGTCCACGGGTATGGGAATCAGCGTCCAGATTCTCTATGCGAGCACCGCCCGGCACCGCCAGCCAACCCACCAGCAGCGGACCGATCTTGGCTCCCTGAGAAGCGGGAAGCGATCCGCTTGCCCATCCTTGCTACCCAAGTCCTGTAGCAGATGGACAGCATCCCCATATCCGGTGTCAATCGCGGAGGCGAGAGCGCCTCCGTCGTTCAAGCTACAAGCGATTCTGTACCAAGCATTGGAGTCGGAAGTGTGTTTCCTAGTGACTCCCGACAGAAGATCCGTGAGTTCGTCTTCCGACAACCGAGCCACCGCGGCAGGCTCATACAAGTCCGGGCGTTCCCCGAAGCGCTTGAGGGCCGCACAGAGAAGCGGCGTGAATTCGCGGCTGCGGGACATGGCTGCGACGAAGGTCAGGAAGAGGCGCACCGCGCGGTCGCTGGCACCAGACTCGCGCACGCGCGCGACGGCCTTGACCTCCGGCATGTCATCCCACTTCCTCGGCGCACCCTTGGCCAACTCTGTGTCGGGCAGCTTCAGGCCGTTGCCGTAGAAGTCGGCGGCGATCTGTTCGGCGAGGGGGGCGGCGTGGTGGGGCATGGCTACTCGGCGGCGACGGGGGCTGGCGCGGCGACGCCGTTGTCGGCGGCGGCGGCCTCGGCGTCCTTGCGCGCCCTGGCGGCTTCGACGCTGGCGCGGAGGGCGGCCATCAGGTCGACGGCGGGCTGGGGGGCGGCGGCCTCGTCGGGGGCGGCCAGTTCCTGCCCTTCGAGCTTGGCGTTGATGACGGTCATGAGGGCTTCGCGGTACTCGTCCGTGTACCGCGCGGGGTCGAAGGGCTGCTCCAGCATCTCGATGAGGGCGCGGGCCATCTCCATCTCCTGCTCGGAGACCTCCTCGACGGCGAAGGACTCGCCCGGCTCGCGGATCTCGTCGGGGTAGTAGAGCGTTTCGAGGATGAGCTGGTCGCCGCGGGCGCGGAGGGCGCAGAGGCGCTCCTTGGTGCGGATGGCGACCTTGGCGACGGCGATGAGGCCCTTCGCCTGCATCGCGCGGATGAGCAGGGAGTAGGGCTTGAGGCCGGCGTCCTCGGGCGCGAGGTAGTACGACTTCTCGTAGTGGACGGGGTCGATCTCGGCCTCCTCCACGAAGGCGGTGAGCTCGATGGTGTGCTTCGTAGGCAGGGGCAGCTTCTCGAAGTCCTCGTCTTCGAGGACGACGTAGCGGTCCTTGGCGTACTCGTAGCCCTTCACGATCTCGTCGTAGGGCACCTCCTGCTCGGCGACGGGATCCCAGCGCAACATGCGGACGCGCGTGTGGGACTCGCGGCGGAGCTGGCGGAAGCCGATGTCCTTGCTTTCCGTGGCGGGGAAGAGGCGGATGGGGATGCTCACCATGCCGAAGCTGATGACGCCCCTCCAGATGGCTCGGGGCATGACGCGCCTCCCGCGGCGCTCCGGCTTTATGTCGGGAGCGCCCCCCAGAGTGTACGGCCAGGGGCACGGTTGCGGGCAAGCCCGCTCACAGCGGGCGGGAACGGGAGTGCTACACTGGAAGGACCGAAAGCCCGCGGCGGCGAGGCACGCCTCCCGGTCCGCCGTCCCGGGCAGCGACCGACCCGTCCGCGCTCCCAGGGCGCGGGCCCAGCGTATGCCGAAGGAGGCGCCGTTATGACGAGCAACGTGATCGACCTGACGCAGGAGTCCCCGGAGCGCGCGAAGTACCGCGCGATCACGCTCCGCAACGTGGAGGGGCTCCCCCAGGCGGAGCGGCTGACGAAGGATCAGCGCTTCGCCATCGACGTGGTGTCGCGGGTGCTCCCCTTCAAGACGAACAACTACGTCGTGAACGAGTTGATCAACTGGGACGACGTGCCGGACGATCCGATCTTCACGCTGACGTTCCCGCAGCAGCACATGCTGCGGGACGAGCACTTCGACGAGGTGGCGACGCTGGTGTCGCGGGAGGCCTCGCGGGCGGAGATCGACGAGGCCGCGAACCGCATCCGCATGACGCTCAACCCGCACCCGGCGGGGCAGATGGAGCACAACGTGCCCAAGCTGTACGAGGAGACGGTGGAGGGGCTGCAGCACAAGTACGAGGAGACGGTGCTGCTCTTCCCGAGCAACGGGCAGACGTGCCACGCCTACTGCACGTTCTGCTTCCGCTGGCCGCAGTTCGTGGGGCTGGACGACCTGAAGTTCGCGACGAAGCAGGCGCAGGGGCTGATCGCCTACCTGCGGGAGCGCCCGCGGATCAGCGACGTGCTGATCACGGGGGGCGACCCGATGGTGATGAAGACGCGGCGCTTCCGGCAGTACATCGACCCGATCCTGGAGGAGGATCCGCCGAACCTGCGCACGATCCGCATCGGCACGAAGGCGCTGGGCTACTGGCCCTACCGCTTCACGACGGACGACGACGCGGAGGAGATGCTGGACGTGTTCCGGCGCATCACGGCGACGGGGCGGCACGTCTCGATCATGGCGCACTTCAACCACCCGCGGGAGCTGAGCACGCCGGCGGTGAAGGAGGCGACGGAGCGCATCCGCGAGACGGGCGCGCAGATCCGCACGCAATCGCCGATCATGCGGAACATCAACGACAACTCCGACGCGTGGGCGCAGATGTGGCGCGAGCAGGTGCAGCTGGGGATGATCCCCTACTACATGTTCGTGGCGCGCGACACGGGCGCGAAGCACTTCTTCGAGATTCCGCTGGTGCGGGCGTGGGAGATCTTCCGCGGGGCCTACAACCAGGTGAGCGGGCTGGCGCGCACGGTGCGCGGGCCGAGCATGTCGGCGGAGCCGGGCAAGGTGGCCGTGCTCGGTCCGGCGGAGGTGGCCGGGCAGAAGGCGCTGGGGCTGACCTTCCTCCAGGGCCGCGACCCGGACTGGGTGGGCCGCCCCTTCTTCGCCCAGTACGACGAGTCGGCGACGTGGCTGAACGAGCTGCGCCCGGCCTTCGGCGAGGAGAAGTTCTTCTTCGAGGACGAGCTGGCGCACCGCTACGAGGCGGGCATCGGCGCCGGCACGGAGGGCTAAACCGCCTCCGCTTCGCCACCAGCCACCACACCGGGACGGGGCCCCATGCGGGCCCCGTTTCGCGTGTCCGCGCCAGTCGGGGGCGGGGCCGCTATCCTTGGCGCGTGCCCGAGCCGGGAACGCACACGGAAGCCGAGCAGGAGGCCCTCCTCGCGAACGAGGGCTTCTACCGCGCGCTGGGGGCGGCGGACATGGGCGCGATGGAGCGGGTGTGGGCGCGGCTCGCGCCGGTGACGTGCCTGCATCCGGGCTGGACGCTGCTGACCGGGCGCGAGGCCGTGCTGGAAAGCTGGCGCACGATCCTCGCGAACCCGAACCAGCCGCGCATCGTGGGCGGCGGCGCGAGCGTGACCGTGTTCGGGGAGGCGGCGGTCGTGCTCTGCCGCGAGGTCGTCTCCGGCAGCCCGCTCTACGCCACCAACGTGTTCGTGCGCGAGGAGGGCGAGTGGCGGCTGGCGCATCACCAGTCGGGGCCGGTGATGACGCCGACGGGGCAGTGAGGGGTGGGGTGGTGGCCGGTGGTTGGTGATCGGTGATCGGTGGCTCGGTGGGTGCGTGGTCCATACGTCCGGTAATGACTGGATACTCTATTTTAGTGTATACTCCATTTAAGAGTAAGGAGGCTTCTCCGATGAAGCGTAAGACGACCGCCGTCCTCTGGGCGTGGCTGTTCTGGCCCGGCCTCGAATTCTACCTGGGCCGTCCGGGGCGCGGAGTCCTCAAGGTGGTGACGATCGGCGGGTTCCTGATCTGGGCGGTGGTGGACGCCTTCCGGTTCGCGTTCATGTCCGAGGACGACTTCAACGCCGCCTTCAACGCGGGCCGGGGCCCTGACTCGGCGTCCTGACGGCAGCGCCGGTGATCGGTGGCCAGCAGCGATCCTCCACCGGCCACCGGCCACTGATCACCGGCCACCGGCCGCTACGGCCGGAAGCCCTCGCGGTTGAAGGGCTCGTCGCGCCAGGCGAGGGCGGCGCGCAGGCCCTCGGCGTTGGAGATGCGCCCGAACTCGCCCGCGCCGGGCCTCATGCGGCCGCTGAGGGCGTGCCACTGGGGGCCGGTGTTGAGGGCGGTGCGGATGCCCATGATCTCGTAGGTCTGGTTGATGGCGAGCTTGTTCGCGGCGAGCAGGTCGGGGGCGATGCTGGAGATAGCGCGGACCTCCTTCATGACCTCCTCCTCCAGCGACTCGGCGGGGAAGCTCCTGGCGATCCAGCCCCACTCGGCGGCCTGCTTGCCGGTGAGGCTGTTGCCGCTGAGCTGGAGGTACTTGGCGCGCCCCATCGGCATCTTCCAGGGGAAGTAGATGACGTCGGGCGTGGTCATGCCGCGCATGGGCGGGTAGCCGATCTTGCAGTCGTCGGAGGCGAAGGCGATGTCGCACATCGACATCAGCTCGGAGCCGCCCGCGAGGCAGTAGCCGTGGACCATCGCGACGACGGGCTTGAGCAGGTCCCAGATGGTCATCCAGTCGCGCACGCAGCTGCGGGCGAAGGGATCGGTCCAGGTGTCGAAGTGCTTCTCCGAGACGAGGATGCCGGCGCGGGCGTCGGCGGGCTGGTTGGGGGTGATGTCGTAGCCCGCGCTGAAGGCGCGCCCCGCCCCGCGCACGAGGATGACGGTCACGTCGTCGTCGCGCTCGGCGACCTTGAGGGCGTCGACGAACTCGCCGCGCAGGTCGCGGTTGAGGGCGTTCAGCTTCTCGGGGCGATTGAGGGTGATGGTGGCGATGCGATCGCTGGTGGAGTAGAGGATGTTCTCGTACTCGGGCATGGCGTGGCCTCCTCGGGTGGCGGGCTGCGGGTGGCGGGATTGTAGGGGGTCAGGGCGTGGTCAGGGGCGAGACGACGAAGGGCGGGCGGGGCACGGCGGGCTCGCGCGCGGTCACGCCCTCCTCGTGGAGGCGCTCGATGGCCTCCGCGTCCAGCCCGAGCAGGCCGCCGAAGACGTACGCGTTGCCCTCGGCGAAGCGCGGGGCGTGGCCGCGCACGGACGGGGCCGTGCGCGAGAAGCGCCACATGAAGCCGGGATAGGGGTAGACGCCCGTATCGGGGTGCTCGATGTGGACGAAGGCCCCGCGCGCGTGGAAGTGGGGGTCGGCGTGCAGCTGCCAGTTGTGGAGGATGGGGGCGGCGGGGACGCCGCGCGCCTGCAGTTCGCGCACGGCCTCGAAGCGGGTGCGGGGCCGCGTCCATTGCGAGAGGCGCTCGCCGATCTCGTCGCGGCGGGCGACGCGCGCGGGGCGGTCGAGCGCGGCCAGGTCGTCCATGGCGGCGAGTTCGCAGAGGGCGCGCCACTGCTCGTCCGTGCGCACGGCGACGGCGATCCAGTCGTCGCGGCCATCGACGGGGAAGGCGCCCGTGGGGGCGTCGGCGGGCTCGGCGTTGCCGTGGCGGGGCATGGGCTGGCCGTGCTCGTGGACATGGGCGAAGGCGGCGACCATGAAGGTCATGGCGGATTCGGTGAGGGCGATGTCGACGTGCGAGCCGCGGCCCGTGCGTTCGAGCCGTTCGAGGCCGGCGGCGGCGGCGATGGCGGCGTGCGCCCCGGCGATGGGGTCGGCGATGAAGGAGCCGGTGCGGTAGGGGCGCTCGTCGCCGGGGTAGCCGGTGGTGGAGGCGAGCCCGCTGGCGGCCTCGATGTTGGAGCCGTAGGCGATCCAGTCGCGGCGCGCGCCCGTCGCCCCGAAGCCGCTGATGGAGACCATCACGAGGCGCGGGTTGACCTCGGCCAGCTTCTCCCAGGAGAGGCCGAGGTTGGGCATGACGCGGGCGCTGTTGTTCTCGATGACGACGTCCGAGCGGGCGGCGAGTTCGAGGAAGAGGCGGCGGCCCTCGTCGGTCGCGAGGTTGAGGGCGATGTCGCGCTTGTTGCGGTTCATCTGGTTGAAGTAGCCGGACTGGTTCCAGTGGTACTTGCCGGGGTCGAGGCCGGGGTAGTGGCTGCCGCGCGTGGCGGGGCGCGTCGCGAGTTCGACCTTGATGACCTCGGCCCCGAGATCGGCGAGGTGGCGGCAGGCGATCGGCCCCGCCCAGTTGTTCGTAACCTCGATGACGCGCAGCCCCTCGAAGGGCGCGGCGGCGGCGACACCTTCACCCCGCGCACGAGGAGGCGGGGCCGCTTCGCCGTCGCGGGCGCGGGCGAGCGTGTCGGGGGGCGCGGCATCGGGCCAGGGCTCGGTCCAGCGGTAGGGACGGCCGGGCATGGGCTTGCCGCGGCAGTCGCGGAAGTACTCGCGGTCGGCGAGGTGGCCGTCGGCGAGGAGCCATTCGGCGTTCGCCATCGGGGTCATGGGGACGCGCAGGGACTGGGCCTTCTCGATGATCTCCATCATGGGGCGCGCGGCGCACCATTCGCGCGCGATGGCCTCGATCTCGTCGAGGTGGCCGCGGCGTCCGAGGATGGTCTGGTACTCCTCGTGGCTGGCGAGATCGGGGCGGTCGAGGAGGACGAGGACGTTCTGGTGGGTGATGAGGGAGAAGAAGTGGACCCAGCCGTCCCGCGCGCGGTAGAGGTCGGAGCCGGTGCGCATGAAGACGCGGCCCTCGTGCGTCCAGGCGACGGTGGTGCTCCAGTGCGCGCCGAGCATGGCCTCGGCGGCGCTGACCTCGATCTCCTGGCCCTCGCCCGTGCGGCGCGCGTGGCGGAGGGCGGCGAGCGCGGCGAAGGCGATTTGCAGCCCCGCGTGGAACTGCGCCTGGTGGCCGGGCACGCGCAGGGGCTCGCGCTCGGGATCGCCCGCGATCGACCAGTAGCCGCCGAGCGCGTAGTCGGTCAGCTCGTCGCCGGCCCAGCGCGCGTAGGGGCCGCTGCGCCCGTAGTGGTCCGCGTTGGCGACGACGATGGCGGGATTGGCGGGGCGCAGCCGCTCATGGAGCGCGTCCCGCTCCAGTTCGGGCAGGGCGAAGTCGGTGAGGACGAGGTCGAAGCGGGGCGCGAGCGCGGGCAGGGCGGCGAGCAGCGCCTCGCGGTCCAGCCGCTCGTCGTGGAGTTCGGCGCCATCCTCGAAGTACGCGCGAAACAGGTCGCCGGGGGGCCAGTCGCCGGGGCGGGGCTCGGACCAGCGCCACCAGGAGCAGCTTGCGCCGAGGTCCGCGAGCAGGCGCATCGCGTAGGCCCCGGCCACGCCGCGCGCGAGGTTGAGCACGCGGAAATCGAGCGGGGCTTCGCCGGACATGCGGGGCACTCTACAGGGGCGGGCGGGAGAATCACTCGCGGACGACCGGCGGCTTGGGGCTGCGGTCCCAGTGGAGGCGGAAGACGTCGGGGCGGCTGTAGTGGCCGACCGTGTCCACCCAGCGCCGGGCCTCGACGAGGTCAGCGGGGTCGATCCCGGCGCAGAGGATCGTCTCGGCGTCGTGGACGGGACCGGCGAGGTACTTTCCGCCGGGGGCGATGATGGCGCTCCCGCCGTTCATCTCCCACATGCGCGGATGCTCGGCGAAGGGCGTCCCGGGCGGGAGGCGATCGGCGGACATGACCTCGCGGGCGACGACGACGGCGCAGGCGTTCTCGACGGCGAGCAGGCGCGCGGCGGCATCGACGTTGGCGTGGAGGAACGGGTAGCCGGGCCAGACGGAGGCGTGGACCTCGACGCCGAGTCCGGCGAGGGCGTAGCGCGCGGGGGCCATGAAGTGCTCGTAGCAGATGAGGCCGCTGACGCGGCCCGCGGGCGTGTCGTAGACGTCGAGGTCGGAGCCGTCGCCCATGCCCCAGACGGTGCGCTCGGAGAGGGTGGGCACGAGCTTGCGGTGGGCGCCGAGGAGACCGCCGTCGGGGCCGAGGTAGCAGAGCGTGTTGTAGAGCGTGCCGCCCGCGTGCTCGGTCACGCCGACGACGACGGTGGCGTTCGCACGCTTCGCCGCCTCGCCGAGCGCGGCGATCTCGGGGCCGGGAATCTCGACGCTGTTCGCGGCGAGGGAGCGGTAGAGCTCGCGCACGGCGCGGGCTGGGCGCTGCTCGGTGCACCAGTAGGGGTAGCCGGGCAGCCACGCCTCGGGCAGGACGATGAGGCTCGCGCCCTCGCGCGCGGCCTCGCCGATGGCGTCGGCGGCGCGCCCCACGCCCGCGCGCAGGTCGCCCCACGCCGGAGGCCATTGCACGGCGGCGGCGACGTAGGGCTCGGGCATGGAGTCACTGTACAGCCCCCGCGTTTGGGCGCGCCTGCTAGACTCCGCGCGTGAAGGCGGAGATCGTCGCGATCGGCACCGAGATCCTGCTGGGCGAGATCGTCGATACGAACAGCGCCTGGATCGCGCAGCGGCTCCCCGAACTCGGCATCGACCTGAACCACACGAGCGTCGTGGGCGACAACATGGGGCGCGTCACGGACACGCTGGGGCGGGCGTGGGAGCGCTCGGACCTCGTCATCACGACGGGCGGGCTGGGGCCGACGGAGGACGACCTGACGCGCGAGGCGATCAGCCGCCTGCTGGGCGAGGAGCCGTACGTCGTTCCCGAACTGGAGGGGCGGCTGCGGGCGTTCTTCGAGCGGCGCGGCATCGAGATGCCGGAGGCGAACATCAAGCAGGCGTGGCTCATCGCGAGCGCGCGCGCCATCGACAACCCGCGCGGGACGGCGCCGGGCTGGTGGACGGAGCGGGACGGGCGCGTGATCGTGTCGATGCCGGGCGTGCCGCCGGAGATGGAGCGCATGTGGACGCGCGAGGTCGCGCCCGCGCTGGAAGGGCGCTCCGGCGCGGTGCTCGTGACGCGCACGCTGAAGACGGCGAGCATCGGGGAGGGGACGGTGGACGAGATGGCGCGGCCCGTGTTCGCCATGCCCGGCATCGGCGTGGGCACGTACGCGCGGGCGGACGGCGTGCACCTCCGCATCGGCGCGAAGGCGGCGACGCGGGAGGAGGCGCAGCGCCTCATCGAGCCCGCCGAGCGGGAACTGGACGCGATCTTCGGGAACGCCATCTGGGGGCGCGACGAGGACACGCTGGAAGGGTTCATCGCGCGCACGCTGGCCGAGCGCGGCCAGACCGTGGGGACGCTGGAGTCGGCGACGGGCGGGCTGCTGGCGAGCACGCTCAGCGACGCGCCGGAGGCGGGCGGCTCGTTCGCGGGCGGGCTCGTCGCGGCGGGCGCGGAGGAGGAGTTCGCGGCGGTCTCGGCGGAGACGGCGGAGGCGATGGCGTCCGCCGCGCGCGAGCGGCTGGGGAGCGACTACGGCGTCGGCATCTCGGCGGCGCTGGGGCCGGACGCGACGGTCGAGCAGCCGGGCACCTTCTTCGTGGCCGTGGCCGGTCCCGCCGGAGGCGCGCGATCGATGAAGATGGTCATGGCGCAGGGGCGCGCGGCGACGAAGCGGCGCGCCATCACGACAGCCTTGATGCTGCTGCGGAGCGGCATCCTGGAAGGGGAGTAACGAAGATGGACAACGCGGAGATCGTGCGGAACTTCTGCGCGGAGTGGGACGCGCCCGCCCCCGACGGGGACGCGCTGGCGGCCTACTTCACGGAGGACGCCTTCTACCACAACATCCCCATGGACCCGATCAGCGGGCGGGAGAACATCCGCAACGCGCTCGGGGGCATGGCGGGGATGATGACGAGCAAGGGCTGGGACGTGCTCACCCTCGTGGCCGAGGGCGACGTCGTGATGACGGAGCGCATCGACAAGTTCGACGCGGGCGGGAACGCGGTCGCGCTGCCGGTGATGGGCGTGTTCGAGCTGCGCGACGGCAAGATCGCGTCCTGGCGCGACTACTTCGACCTGGCCACGTTCCAGACGCAGATGGCCGGGGGTTAGGCCGGCTCATCCCCGGACGCGCCGGAATCGGCGGCGGCGGCCTCTCCGAGGATGGGGAGGGCGTCGGCGATGCGCGCGATGCGGTGGACGTTGGCGCGCTCGACGCCGCGGTTGCGGGGCCAGTCGATGAGGAAGACGTGGGGGATGCGCTCGGCCAGCAGGAGGGCGGTGTTGGGGTCGTCCTCGAAGTGGGCGAGGGGCTTGAGCGGGGGGATGACGCGCGCCTTGAAGGCGGAGGAGCGCTCGCGCCAGGAGGAGCGCAGGCGCAGCGGCGGCGAGGCCCCGAGATGGCGCGCGAGCCAGCCCTCGGTGAGGGCGCGCGCGCCTTCGCCGCGGGCGGAGACGACGGCGCACTCGAAGCGCTCGGCGACGGCGCGAAAGCCCTCGACGGCGCCGGGCATCGGCTTGCGGCGCAGGTAGACGAAGCGCTCGAAGGGCCAGGTGGGGCGGGGCAGGCGGGAGGGCGAGGTCGCGTCCGCGCTGAGGCCGCCGGGGTTGACGCCGAGGGGGTTGCGGCAGAGCACGCCGTCGATGTCGAAGGTGACGAGGGGGCGGGAGCGGGCCACGCGGGCCATGCTACGGCGGGCGCGCGTGTGGCGCTTGACGGGGGCGGTGCGGTAGCCTTCCGGCATCACGCCCGGGCGCGAAGGGTCCGGAGCGGGGGGTGGCAGGAGTGCTCTTTTCGGTACGGCTGGTTTCGAGGCAGCCCGCGGACCTCGATACGGAGGCCTGGCAGGGCGTCGTCGCCCAGCAGTTGACGGCGACGAAAGCGCTCCGCGACGAGGGCAAGATCAAGGCGATCTACCGCGAGACGGGCGCGGGCGTGCTCGCCATCTTCGACGTGGCGGACGCGGCGGAGATGGACCAGATCCTGGCGGGGCTGCCGATGGGGCGCTACTTCAGCAGCGTCTCGGCGAACGCGCTCTGGGACATGGGCCCGGCGCTGGACAACGCGTAGCCATGTCGCCGGTCGATGCGGATACCTTCAAGGACGCCCTCGCCTCGTGGGGCACGGGCGTGACGGTGCTGACGACGGAGCACGAGGGGCAGGTGTACGGCATCACCGCGTCGAGCTTCTCGACGCTCTCGATGGAGCCGCTGCTGGTGCTGGTCTGCATCCAGAACGGGAACCACCTGGAGCGGATGGTGCCGGCCTCGGGGAAGTTCGCGGTGAGCGTGCTGGCGCGCGACCAGGAGGCCGTCTCCAACCACTTCGCCGCCTCGGGGCGCGACCCGGGGGCGGACCTGGACGGCTTCGAGACGTTCACGGACCAGACGGGCTGCCCCATCCTGACGGGCGCGATCGCGCACCTCGACTGCGAACTGGAGTCGGTGCTGCCGGGCGGCGACCACGTGATCGCCGTGGGGCGCGTGGTGGGGGCCGCCTCCGACCCGGAGCGGGCGCCGCTGCTCTACTTCCGGCGCGGCTACCACGGGCTGGACTGAGATTGCGGCGGCAGCCGGCGGGGCGTTCGTGACGCTTTGCGCAAGCGCGGGGGGGCGCGTACGATCCGCGTTCGGGGAGGGTAGTCCGTGTCCGTAGCGCTGGCGATCGTCGGAGTCTCGGTCCTCGGGACGTGGGGCATCGCGACGATCTCGCTGATCGTGGGCGGCATCATCCTGATCGTCGCCCCGGCTGACATCGAGACGACGTCGAGCGGGCTGGCGGTCGGGGTCTTCCTGCTGATCGCGGGGCTGATCTCGGGCGGGGCGATGCAGGTCATCGCGATGCCGCTGATGGGGCTCGACCCGCCGCTGCCGGTGAAGGCGAAGAGCATCATCCCGCACGACCGCATGAAGGGCTGGGCGAGCGCGGGTCCGCTGCGCGCCTTCCCCGACGGCGTCGCGACGGAGGTGCGTCTGCACAGCTTCCGCGTGGCGATCGTGCGGCAGGGGGAGGAGGCGCACGCATTGGCGGCGCTCTGCCCCCATGCGCGGCTGCCGCTGGGCAGCTTCCCGGGCGCGCCCATCAAGGCGGAGCCGGTGCGCGACGGCTGCGTGATGTGCCCCTTCCACGGGGCGCGCTTCGAGGTCGCGAACGGCAAGGCCGTGCGCCAGCCGTTCGCGAGCGAGTTCAACGCGAACCATCCGTTCCTGGGGGCGTTCCAGTCGAAGCTGTTCTTCTGGAACAAGGGCGCGGAGGACATCCAGACCTACCCCGTGCGCATCGAGAACGACGAGATCATGGTCGGGCTGCCGCGCTAGCGTGTCCGTGTCCCATCCCGCTCCGCGAGCGCGCGGGGCGCCGTGCTATTCTCCCGCCGAGGAGCGACCGTGGCTGACGTAACCGAGAGCAAGATCACCGACGAACACCGCGCCATGATCGGGCAGAAGAGCGACCCCATCGAGGTCGTGCCGCGGACGGCGGACGCGCAGCGGATGCGCGACCTGCTGGACGATACGGACCCGCGCTGGGCGGACGGCACGGGCGTGGCGCCGCCCTACATCCTGGCGATGCTGGAGCCGCGGCTGCCGGCGGAGCTGTCGCCGCAGGTGCTCTCCAGCGGCATCCTGACGCAGACGGAGTGGACGTTCAGCCAGCCGATCAAGCTGGAGGAGCCGCTGCAGGCGGTGACGCAGTTGATCGACGTGCGCGACCGGCTGGGGGGGCGCTACGGCTACAGCGTGCTGGTGATGTTCCAGACCTCGTACCTGAACGGCGAGGGAGAGCAAGCGGCCGCCTCGCTGCGCACGATCACGCAGTTCGACCGGCCGGAGTCCTGACGATGAGCCAGCGTTACTTCGAGGACATCGGGACGGACGAGGAGCTGGAGCCGCGCGAGCAGCTTCCCACGGAGGACAAGGCGGTCGAGTTCTTCGGGCGCGACAACCCGACGAACCCGGCCTTCGGCGACGCGGAGGCGGGGCGGCGCATGGGCTTCGGGGGCGCGCTCGTGCCGGGGCTGCTGAAGCTCTCGTGGATCACGAACTACGTGGGGGCCTGGGCGGGGGCGGAGGCGAACCTGCGCAGCGTGCGCGTCGCCTTCCGCCGTCCCGACATCGCGGGCAAGCCGCTCACGCTCGCGGGGCGGGTGGTCGACAAGCGGCAGGAGGACGGCGCCAACATCGTCGAGCTCGAGGTGGTGACGCTGGCGGACGACCAGCCTACCGTGCGCGGGAACGTGCAGGTCGAAATCCCCTCGCGACCGTAGGCGGACGGCGATGCCCCTCCCCCTCGAAGGCGTGCGCGTGCTGGAGGTGGGCACGTTCGTCTCCGCGCCCTACTGCGGGCGGCTGTTCGCGGGCTACGGGGCGGACGTGATCAAGGTCGAGCCGCCGGGGGGCGACCTCGCGCGGGCGCACGGGCCGTTCAAGGACGGCGAGCCGAACCCCGAGACGAGCGCCCTCTTCCTCTACCTGAACACGAACAAGCGCTCGGTCGAACTCGACCTCGGCTCGCAGGCGGGGCGCGACGCGCTCCTGCGGCTGGCGGCGGACGCGGACGTGATCATCGAGAACTACCGCCCGGGCGACGCGCGCGCCCTGGGGCTGGACTACGAGCGGCTGCGGGCGGTGAACCCGCGGCTGGCGCTGGTCTCGATCACGGCCTACGGGCAGGAGGGGCCGTACGCGGAGCACCGCTCGAACAACCTGATCGCGTTCGCGATGGGCGGGCAGCTGTTCCTCACGGGCGACCCGGACAAGGGGCCGGTGAAGAACGGCGGCTACCAGGCGGACTACCAGGGCGGGCTGAACGCGTTCTCGGCGGCGAACCTGGCGCTGCTGGCGGCGGAGCGGGACGGGGAGGGGCAGCACGTGGACGTGAGCGTGCAGCACTGCATGGCCCCGATCCTGGAGGCGGGCGTGCCCTTCTACGCCTACAACGGCATCTGGCTGGGGCAGCGGCGGGGGAACCTGATGTCGAGCTTCATGGGCGTCTACCCGTGCCTCGACGGGCAGGTGGGGGTGCACGTGATGGCGCGCAACTGGCCGCCCTTCGCGGAGGCCACGGGCCACCCGGAGTGGCTCGAAGACGAGCGCTTCGCCACGGCGGAATCGCGGCGCGCGCACGACGACGAGCTGATGGCGGAGGTGATCGCGTGGGCGGCGGGCATGACGAAGAAGGAGGCCTACGCGCTCGGCGGCGAATTCCGCGCGCCGATCACGTTCATCCACACGATGGAGGACCTGCTGGAGAGCCCGCAGCTGGCCGCGCGCGGCTTCCTGCGGCGCATCGAGCATCCCGTCGCGGGGGAGGCGACGTACCCCGGTCCGCCGTGGTGGATGGGGCCGGACGCCTGGCGCGACGGCCCCGCGCCGCTCCTCGGGGAGCACACGGAGGCCGTGCTCGCGGAAGCGGGATTGTCGGCGGCGGAGATCGCGGCGGCGGGGGCTCCGGCATGAGCGAGCTGGGCCGCGCGGTCGCCTTCTTCGAGCGCTGCGACGACGCGGTGCTGCTGCACGCGCTGCTGGCGGTGGTCGCGCGGCGGACGAAGCGGTTCGTGGCGCGGGCGATGGCCAAGGGCGGGGAGGACGCCATCCCCGCGCCCGCGGAGGCGCCGCCCGCCGACGCGCCCGCGAGCGAGCGGGAGGCGCGCCGCCTCGTGGAGGGCACGAAGGACTTCGCGGAGCTGCAGGCGCTGGCGCGCGCCATCGGGCGGCGCGCGGAGACGCTGGAGATCGCGGCCTCGGCGGGCTTCCCCGCGGGGGCGCGCATCGAGGTGCCGAAGCGCGTGGCCTTCCCCCCGCCGGACGAGTGGGCGGCGGGGACGGTCACGGCGACGGGCACGATGCTGCGCGTGGAGCTCGACAGCGGCAAGCGCTGGGAGGGGCCGCCGAGCCTCGCGCGCCCGGAGCGGGCATCGTGACGGCGCCGCTCGCGGGCATCCGCGTGGTCGACCTGACGATGGTGTGGGCGGGGCCGCTGGGCACGCGCCTGCTGGGCGACTACGGGGCGGAGGTGATCAAGGTCGAGGGTCCGGGGCAGTGGGACCTGCTGCGGGGGCTGGGGGGCATCCCGCGCACGGAGCCGCGCTGGTACAACCGCGCCGCCTACTTCAACCACAACAACCGCAACAAGTACTCGGCGGCGATCGACCTGCGGCAGGAGGCGGGGCGCGACCTGCTCCTGCGGCTGTGCGCCGTGAGCGACGTGCTCGTGGAGAACTACCGCGCGAACGTGATGGACAACCTCGGTCTGGGCTTCGAGGAGGTGCGGGCGGCGAACCCGCGCATCGTGTACGTGTCCATGCCCGGCCACGGCAAGACCGGCCCGGAGGCGCACTACGTGACCTACGGGACGAACGTGGAGCAGCTGGCGGGGCTGGTGTCGATTTCCGGGTACGAGGGCGGGGAGCCGCTGAAGACCGGCTTCAGCTACGGCGACCCGACCTCCGGCATCGCCGTGCCGGCGGCGGTCGCGCTGGGCCTGCGGCAGGCGCGGCGCACGGGCGAGGGCGTCCACATCGACCTGGCGCAGCGCGAGAACCTGACCGGGTTCGTGGGCGAATACCTCGTGGACTACAGCATGAACGGCGAGTTGCGGGCGCCCGCGGGCAACACGCACCCGCACGTCGCCCCGCACGGGGTCTACCGGAGCGCGGGCGATGATCGCTGGATCGCCATCGCCTGCGAGGACGACGGGCAGTTCGCCGCGCTCTGCGGGGTCATCGGGCGCGCGGAACTGGCGGAGGACGAGCGCTTCGCGACGATGGCGGCGCGCAAGGCGAACGAGCGGGAACTGGACGCGATCATCGAGGCGTGGACCTCGGCGCGGGGGCACTACGAGGCGATGCACGTCCTCCAGCGCCACGGCGTGCCGGCCGGGGCGGCGCTGACCATTCCCGAGGTGATGAGCGACCCGCAGCTGCGGTCGCGGGGGGCGTGGTCGGAGCAGGTCCACCCGGACGCGGGCGCGTGGGAGGTGGAGACGCCGCCGTGGAGGCTGCCGCGCACGCCCGGCCACGCGCGCATCCCCGCGCCCGGCTTCGCCGAGCACAACCGCTACGTCTTCCGCGACCTGCTGGGGCTCGACGAGGACGCGATCGCGCGCCTCTACGCCGACGGCGTCACGGCGGACGAGCCGAACGTGGGGTCGCACACCTGAGCGGCGGTGGGCGCACACCATGACCGGCTTGAGGAAAACAGTTCTGTTGTGTAGGATGGCCCCGAGTGAACGCAGGTGAGTTGCGCCGCTGGCTGCGGAAACAGGGTTGCACCTTCGAGACCCACAAGGGCGGCAGCGGACACCTCACCGTCCGGCGCGGCAACCGCACCAGCCAGTTGCCGATGCACGGCGGACGCAAGGAATTGGGACGGGGGCTCGTCGCCAAGATCAAGAAGGACCTGGGGTTGAAGTGATGCTCGCCTATCCGATCGCGCTCGAAGACGACGACGGCGCCGTCCTCGTCACCTCCCCCGACTTCCCGGAACTGACCACCTTCGGGGACGACCGCGAGGAAGCCGTCGCCCGCGCCGCGGACGCGCTGGAGGAGGCGATCGCCGCCCGCATCCACGACCGCAAGGACATCCCCCCGCCCTCTCGCGGGACCGTCCGCGCCACCCTGCCGACGCTCACCTCGGTCAAGGTGCTGCTCTACCAGGGGATGCGCGAGCAGGGCATCGGCAAGGCCGAACTCGCCCGCCGCCTCGGCTGGCACCTGCCCCAGGTCGACCGCGTCCTGGACATCGAGCATCACTCGCGGCTCGACCAGATGGACGCGGCGCTCGGGGCCATCGGCCGCCGTCTCCAGGTCACGGCGCTGGACGCACGCTAGCCGCGCTGGCTGTCAGGAGCGCCCACCGCCCACCCCAGCCGCTACACTGCCCATGCCCATGTACTAGCGGTTCTTCTGGACGTGCTCGCGGCGGTCCGCCGAGGAACTCCAGGTGAGGATGCGGGTCGGCTTGAAGGAGACGACGACGCGGTCGGGCGTGTTCGCGATGTGCTCGTAGCTCGTCTCCCAGTTATCGCCGCCGTACTTGCGCGCGATCGTCTCCGTGACCGTGCCCAGGCCGGGCGTGATCTCGCACGCTTCGGCGCCCAGCACGACCGTGCGCTGGTCGGGGTCGCCGGGCTCATCGACGCAGATGGAGACGCGCCCGTCGCG
Organism: Tepidiformaceae bacterium; assembly: GCA_963664025.2. GTDB lineage: Bacteria > Chloroflexota > Dehalococcoidia > Tepidiformales > Tepidiformaceae > UBA2991. Next base: position 1,984,410 of record OY760861.2, read on the forward strand.
CTCCAGGTTCTTCGTCTTCAGGCGCGGCGCGGTGGTGCTGAAGTAGACGACACCGTCCTCCCAGTGGAACCAGATCGGGGTGAGCTGGGGGAAGCCGTCGGGGTTGACCGTGGCGACGATGGCGTTGCGGGGCTCGGCCAGGAACGCATCCATCTCCTCGCGGGACATCGGCATGGGAACTACCTCCGGGGCCCGGGTGCGGGCGGGGCGCATCTTACCGATCCGCCTGCCTCTGCGATGCAGCGCAGGGGCGATGCCCGCGCCTAGCCGACGGGCTGCCTGGGGAACTCGTAGAGGGGGGCTTGCCGCCGCGCCTGGCCTTGCTGGCGGGGAGCGATTCGGTGCGCTTCGTCCACTGGTCGGGGGACCAGCCCCAGTTGCTGATGATGCGGTAGTGCGTGATGCGCCACTTGTCGCCGTCGGGCGCGAACGTGCCCTGGTACATGCCCCCGCCGAGGCCGCCGTGGCCGCCGGAGGTCATGAAGTAGGCGCTCAGTTCGGCGCTGGAGCAGTCCTCGGCGACGTTCACCTGCACGTTGGCGGAGTGGTGGCCGCCGGAGAGCGTGGGCTCGGCGCTGGAATGGGGGCCGTAGAGTTCGCGCATCGCCTCGCGGCCCTCGAAGCGCAGGTCATCCATCGTGCCCGGCGGGAAGTTGATGACCTCCAGCAGGGCGTCCTCGGCGAACACGTCGAGGATGCCGTCGGTGTAGCCGATGTCCATGTTGTAGAAGTACTCGTTGAAGGTGCTGATGACGGCCCGTTCGGCCTCGAGGCGGGCCACCCGCGCGCGCAGTTCGGCAAGCTCGTCCGGCATGATCGTTCGCTCCTCTCGTGCGTTGCGCGGAGAGGATGGACCGCGCGCGCGGGCCCCGCAAGGGCCGCGGCGCGTTGACATGCCCCCCACGCGGCATAGACTCGCACCAGGACCATCCCCGAAAACGCGAGGCGCGTATGACAGCCCCAGCCGAAGCCCCCATCATCGAACCCGGCGAGTTCCTCACGGAGGAGCACCGCATCAACCCCTTCCCGCTGTACAAGAAGATCCGCGACTGGGAGCCGGTCTACAACGACCGCTTCCAGAACCGCTTCGTGGTGACGCGCTACGAGCACATCTGGGACGCGTACAAGCGCAGCCGCCCCGGGGGCGACTTCACGCGCGGCGTCTACGACCCCAAGGGCAAGTACGAGTTCGGCTCGGAGTCGCCGCTGGGGGAGACGATCCTCGACATGGGCGAGGGGCCGGAGCACCGCTGGAGCCGCGGCATCGTGGCGGGCGAGCTGGTGGGCAAGAAGCTGCTGAACTGGCTGCCCATCATCGAGGAGACGGCGGCGGAGATGATCGAGCGCTTCTCGCGGGAGGCGGCGGAGGACCTCGCCGCGGGCATCGCCGGGCAGGGCGAGGTCGACCTCGTCTCGCAGTTCAGCCAGCGCTTCCCGATCCGCGTGATCGCGGGGATGCTGGGCCTGCCGCGGGAGGACTTCGACTACTTCGAGAGCATCTACAACACGCTCTTCGCGGGGATGGGCTACGGGCGCGCCTACTTCCGCTCGGCGGAGCAGGCGAAGTTCGCGATCCACGACTACCTGACGCCGCACATCGCCGACCGGCGCGCCAACCCGCGCAGCGACCTCATCTCGAAGTTCGTGACGGCGGAGATGTCGGGCGAGATGATGAGCGACCACCAGATCAAGTCGTTCATCACGCTGCTGCTCGTGGGCGGCGGCGATACGACGCACAAGGCGATCGACTCGATGTGGTGGAACCTGCTGCACAACATGGAGCAGTACGAGGCCGTGCGGGAGAACCCGGAGTTGATGGACCGCGTGTTCACGGAGATGCTGCGTTTCGACGGCTCCAACCACTACCAGCCGCGCCGCGCCGTGCGCGAGACGGAGCTGGGGGGCCGCGTCATCCCGATGGGGGCGACGGTCGCGCTCTGCCTCGGCTCCGGCAACCGCGACGAGCGCGTGTTCAAGGACCCGGACACGTTCAACATCTTCCGCGAGGACCTCTACTTCGGGAAGGAGCTTCGCAGCGGCTACTGGCAGGACGGGGTGGCGAGCCACCTCGGCTTCGGGCAGGAGCGGCACTTCTGCATGGGCTACGCGATGGCGCGGCAGGAGGCGGTGATGGCGGGCAAGATGCTCCTGCAGGTGCTGAAGAACCCGCGCCTGAAGGACGTGCCCAACGACGGCATCGTGTTCCCGCCGCCGGGCAAGGGCGGCGTCCGCGGCGTCACCCACCTGGAGATCGAGTTCGACGTGTGACGGGTGGCCGGTGGTCCGTGGCTGGTGGCCGGTGAGCGGGTGAGACGCGAACCGCCCACGGAGACGCCGCCAGCCACCAGCCACCTCGTCACCAATCACCAGCCACCGGCCACTGGCCACCAGCCACCAACAGCGGAAAGGAGTCCCGCAATGGCCACGATTCTGGCGCACATCAAGATCAAGGACGGCAAGGAGGCGCGCTTCGAGGAGCTCGAGGGCGAGCTCTGGCGCGATACGCACGCGAACGAGACGAACGTGCGCCGCTACGAGTTCTGGCGCGGCGCGGAGAAGGGGACGTACTACGGGCTGCTCTCCTTCAACAGCTACAACGGGTTCATCGAGCACCAGGCGAGCCCCCACCACGAGGACTCGGGGCTGGGCGAGGTGATCGAGGGCATCCGGCTGGAGTGGATCGACCCCGTGCCCAGCGCCTCGGACCTGGCGACGACGGACACGGAGCCGCTGTTCGAGGGCGCGAACGACCTGCAGAAGCAGTACCACGCGAACTTCCAGCCGGACGTGCGGGACTGGTGGCGGGCGCTGCGGGCGTAGCCGCCGGCGCTGCACGTATTGCCAAGAGCCGCCGCTTTCGGCCAGAATGCCGCGCGTGCGGCGGGCCATGCCCGCCGCGACGCTGAGGGGGGAGCATGTCCGGCTACATCATCCGGCGCGTCATCGCCATCCCGGTGATGCTGCTCGTCCTCTCCTTCATCCTCTTCCTGCTCATCTGGACGCTGCCGGGCGACGCCGCCTTCGCCGGAGCCCTGAGCATCTCCGAAACGGGAAACTACGACGTCGCGCGCGAGCGGTTCGGCCTCGACCGGCCCTGGTTCGTCCAGTACGCGGACTGGCTCGGCGGCATCTTCGTGGGCGACTTCGGCGAGTCGCTGACGCCCCCGCACGACTCGATCATGGGGTCCGTCAAGGAGCGGTTACCCAAGACCATTGAGGTCGGACTGGTGACGATTCTGCTCTCGGCGGTCATCAGCGTGCCCGTGGGCGTGATCTCGGCGGTGCGGCGCAACAAGCCCGAGGATTACCTGCTGCGGACGGTGACGATCCTCGGCATCTCCGTGCCGAACTTCTGGATCGGGACGCTCATCATCGTCTACTCCTTCGTGTGGTTCAGCTGGAACCCGATCAAGGACTGGGTGGACTTCACCGAGGATCCGCTCAAGAACCTCGCCATCGTCATCTTCCCCGCGGGCATCCTGGCGTTCGCGGGGGCGGCCTACACGGCGCGCATCATGCGTTCCGCCATGCTCGAGGTGCTCTACTCGGACCACGTGCGCACGGCGCGGGCGAAGGGGTTGCGGGAGCGCGTGGTCATCTTCCGGCACGTGTTCCGCAGCGCCCTCATCCCCGTGCTGACGGTGCTGGGCCTGCAGCTCGGCTCCATCCTCGGCGGGGCCGTGGTGGCCGAGCAGATCTTCGCCATTCCCGGGATGGGCCTGTTCGCGCTGGAGCGGATCCGGGCGCGGGACTACACCGCCCTGCTCATGATCGTGATGATCTTCGCGACGATGTTCATGTTCGTGACGCTGCTGGTGGACATCCTCTACACGTACGTCGATCCGAGGATCAGGTACTAGCGATGAGCGAAGCGGCCGAGACGGCAACCGCGGGAGCCCTGCTGGAGCAGGAGTACTCGATCCCGCCGCGGCAGCGGTTCAACCCGCTGCGCTGGGCGCTGCGCGAGCCCGCGGGCGCGCTCAGCGTGCTCATCATCCTCGCCGTCGGCTTCATGGCGGGCGGGGCGTCGCTCCTGAACACGACCAACCCGCAGGCGCTGGACGCCTTCACGGCGGACGTCCTCGAAGGGCCGGGCGGCGACCACTACTTCGGCACCGATCGGCAGGGGAAGGACGTCTGGTCGAGCGTGCTCTACGGAGGGCGCATCTCGCTCAAGATCAGCGTGGCGACGGTGCTGGTGGGGACGGTCGGGGGGACGTTGCTGGCCCTCATCGCGGGGTTCATCGGGGGTCTCGCCGACTTCGGGCTGAGCCGCATCGCCGACATTCTCTTCGCCGTGCCCGCGCTCCTGCTGGCGATGATCATGGACATCGTGCTGGTGGACAAGCTGCCCGATTTGCCGGCGCTGCCGGCGGAGGAGTTAGCGCGGGTGCTCGCGATCGCCTTCTTCTTCATGCCGGGGGCCTTCCGCATCATGCGCGGCTCGGTGCTGGAGCAGCGCAGCGCGCAGTACGTCGAGGCGGCGACGCTGATCGGGGCGGGGCGCTGGCGGATCATGCTGCGCCACATCCTCCCGAACATCACGGGTCTCATGATCGTGCTCACCACCATCAGCCTGCCCGCGGCCATCCTCACGGAGGCGACGCTCTCCTTCCTGCTCGGGTCCAGCGCGCCATCGTGGGGGGCGGAGCTGAGCGGCGAATCGCGGCAGTTCTTCAACCGCGCGCCGTGGATCGCGATCTTCCCCGGGGCGGCGCTGGCGCTGACCGTGTTCGCCTTCAACATCTTCGGCGACTCCATCCGCGATACGCTCGACCCACGGCTGCGGGGGCGCATCTAGCCGGGAACTTTCCGTTGACCCGTTGCCGCGCCGTGCCCGTACGGGGTATTGTGCGCGCCAGCATCTGTGAGAACGCCCCGTGCGAGCGCGGGAGCGAGGAGGAAACGGGATGCGCGATCGCGACAACTACTGGCTTCGCCTCCGGGGGCGGAAGGTGAACCGCCGCAGCTTCCTGGCGGGCGCGGGCGTGGCCGCCGCGGGTTCGGCCGCCATCCTCGCCGGCTGCGGGGACGACGACGACGATGACGATGACGCGGCTCCGGCCGCCGCGACCGAAGCCGCCGCCACCGAGGCGGCCGCGACCGAAGCCGCCGCCACCGAGGCCGCCGCTGCCGCCGCCGACGCCCCCAAGCGCGGCGGCGTCTACCGCACGTGGAAGCGGACGGAAGACATGGGCATGGACCCGGCGGTCTTCCACACCGACAACCAGGAGGTCGTGTACCAGGTCTACAACCACCTGCTCGACTTCCAGGTGAGCAAGGGCGTCTTCTCGATGGACGGCGCCACCGGCTACGAGCAGGTGGACCCGACGACGCTCGTGTGGAACATGCGCGAGGGGATGCAGTTCCACAACGGCGATCCCGTCACCACCGAGGACGTCGCCTTCACCATCGAGCGGCCGCCGCAGTTGCTGGAGAAGCTGGGCGCGACCCACGTCCCGGCGAACTCCTACGACTACTTCGACAGCATCGAGGCGGTGGACGGGGTGAACGTGCGGGAGAACTGGATCGGGCCGCGCGCGGACGCGCTGATCAACCGCTCCCGCCAGTACTTCGGCATCGTGAACAAGAAGCTCGTGCTGGCCCAGCCCGAGCAGGACGCGCAGGTGCACGTCAACGGCATGGCCGCCGGGCCGTTCACGCTGACGGAGCGCAACGCCGAGGGCACGCACCTCGTGCGCAACCCGAACTACTACCAGCACCCGAACCCCGACGACGGGTTCGTGGAGGACGGGCCCTACATCGAGGAGTACGACGTCCGCATCGTTCCCGACAACGTGACGGCGCGCTCGCTGCTGGAGAGCGGCGACCTCGACGCCTACGGCTCCGTGGACGCCCTCGAGGCGGAGGAGCTGCGGGGGAACCCGAACGTGGCCGTGGAGGCCGCGCCCGCCGGCGGCTGGGCCGTCCTCGGGTTCGACGGCGGCAAGTGGCGCGACGAGCGCGCACGGCTCGCCCTCCGCAAGGCCTTCAACTACCAGGCGTTCATCAACAGCATCCACGCGGGCAATGCGCGGCTGCAGGCGCCGCTCACGATCATCAACACCCGCTTCCAGCGCCTCACGCAGGAGGACCTGGCGGGCTACTACCAGTACGACCCGGAGGACGCGCGCGCTCTCTGGGAGGCGGCCAAGAGCGACGCCGCCTCGCGCGGCCCGGACCAGGCGAAGTACGACTCCATCTACGACTACGTGGACGTGCACACGATCTCGGGTCCGGCGTACATGGCCATCAGCGAGTTCGCCACGAAGAACCTGACGGAGGTGCTCGGGACCACGTTCGAGATGTCGACCGCCGACATCCAGACGTGGGTGAGCGCGGCCAACGACCGCACCGACGACGTGAAGCCCTGGGGCCTGCTCCAGAGCGGCACGGGCGTGGGTGGCGGGACGGACGGGACTCCCGGCGTGAGCTTCCTCTCGTGGTTCGACCCCGAGCAGTACGGCGACCGGGCGTTCAACTTCCGCTACGACTCGCCGCACCCCGAGATCGCGGAGGGCTCGGCCCACGTCGGAGCCGAGATGGTGCGGCAGAACGAGACGGTCGACCACGAGGAGCGCGTGCAGATCATCACGGACCTGCAGCGCTGGATCCTCGACCGCGCCTGGGGCATCTTCACGATGCCGATGGCGGCGGAGGCGTACATCGCGATGAGTTCGCGGCTGCGCGACTACGGCAAGGACGACTGGTTCAACGCCTACTCGGGCAACAACACGCCGCGGCGCGAGGCCGCCTGGCTGGACGCCTAGACGGCGCTCGTCCGGCCCCAATCCGCAACGACCGCGGGCCCCGGGGGAACGCCTCCGGGGCCCGCTTTTTCTTGCGCCGGGCGGGGGCGGGTAGGCGGGAACCCGCTACACTTGCGGGAGCCATGACCGAGACCGCCACGCCCTCCGCGACACCCGTGCCGCGCGCCCGCGGGATGCGCGACCTGCCGCCCGAGCGGATGCGCGCCTTCCGCCGCGTGGAGGACGCCTTCCGGCGGGTCGCGCGGCAGTGGGGCTACGAGGAGATCCGCACGCCCACGGTGGAGAGCTACAGCCTCTTCACCTCGGCGGGGGCGCTCTCGCCGGAGATGCTGGCGGGGGCGTACACGTTCCTCGACTGGGACGGCTGGAGCGGCGAGCGCGTGATGCTGCGCTACGACTCGACCATCCCCGTCGCGCGCGCCGCCGCCGATGCGGGCATCGAGCTGCCCGCGCGGCTGCTCTACGTCCAGAGCGTGTTCCGCGGGGCGGAGGGCGAGGAGTGGCAGTGCGGCCTCGAATACCTCGGCGCGCCGCCCGTCGCGGGCGACCTCGAAGCGCTGGCCGTCGCCGCCGACACGGTGGCGGCGCTCGACCTGCCCTGCGACCTGCGCCTGACGCACGCGGGCGTGGCGCGCGCCGCCGTGGACGCCGCCGGGCTGAGCGACGCGCTCGCGCGGCGCGCCCTGCTCGACGACGTGGCCGGGAACGGGCTGGCGGCGGTGCGGGAGGCGTTCGCGGAGCAGCCGGGCGCGCGCGCCTTCCTGCGGGCGGCGCTGGGCGGCCCCGGCGAACCGGCGCTGGTCGGGAACCTGATCGCGCTGGCGCGGACGGGCCTGCCCGGCGCGGTCGCGCCGCTGGAGGAGCTGCGCGAGGTGGCCGCCGCGCTCACGGAGACGGGCCGCGCCGTGGCCATCGACTTCACCCTGCCGCTCGACTTCGACTACTACTCCGGCGTCACGTGGGAGCTGCGCGGGGAAGGCGGGGCCTGGGGGCGGGGCGGACGCTACCAGCCCGCCGGCGCGGGCGCGCCCGCGAGCGCCTGCGGCTTCGCCCTCGACGCGGACCGCCTCTCCGCGCACGCGGGCGACGCGCCCACGCGGGGCGCGTCCGTCGCCATCGTGGCCGAGCGCGAGGCGGGGCTGGCGGACGCGCTGCGGCTGGCCAGCACGCTGCACGGCCACGGCATCTCCGCCGCCCTCGGCGATGCGCGCGGGGCCACGGTGCGCCTCGTCGTGGGGCCGGAGGGCATCACCGCGACGGCCTCCGATTCGTCCCTCGAACGCGCCACCCTGGACGAGGTGGTGCGGTTCGCGCTGCAGCGCAAATGAGCGCCGCCATGAAGCCGCAGCCGCAGCCGAAGCCCCTCGGCCTGGCCGTGCCCACCGGCGCGCTGCGGGAGCCCGTGGGCGACCTGCTGGCCGCGCGCGGGCTGGCGCTGGACGGCTACGAGGCCGGGTCGCGCCTGCTGCGCTCGGAGGTGAACGAGCGCGGCTTCCGCTTCCGCGTCTTCCGCGAGCGCGACATCCCCATCCAGGTGGCGCTGGGGAACTACGACCTCGGCATCTGCGGCGACGTCTGGATCGCGGAGCTGCGGGCGCGCTTCCCCGGGCAGCAGGTGGCGCGCGTGGGCGCGCTGCCCGGCCCCGCCACGGAGGTGTGGCTCTGCGCCGCGCCGGGGGCGGGGCTCGAAGCGGGTCAGGTCCCCGACCCCGCCTCGCTCGACGGCGTGCGCCTCGCGACGGAACTGCCGAACCTGACGGACCTGCTCGCCTCGCGGCTGCGCCTGCCGCGCTACACGCTGCTCGACCTGTACGGGTCGGTCGAGGCGTACCCGCCGGAGGACGCGGACCTCGCGGTCGTGGCCGTCGCGGACGCCGCCGCCGTGGAGGCGCTGGGGCTCACGCCGCTGCACCGCCTCTTTCGCGGGGGCGTCGCCGTGGTGGCGAACGCGGATTCGCTGCGCTCGCGCGACTGCAGCGCCGTGATCGAGCCGCTCAGCGCGGCGTTCGTCCCCAGCGAGGCGTCGCTGACACTGCCCGATCGCGCCAGCGACGCGCCCTTGCGGCGCACCGCGCGCGACGCCGGCGTGCTGCGGCTGGCGCTGCCGGACGGGCACGCGCAACGGCACACCTTCGCCGCCCTCGCCGACGCGGGGCTCGCCTTCGATGGCTACGGCGAGCGCGACTGCGTGCGGCGTCCGGTTTCGCCGATCGAGGGGATCGAGGTGAAGGTGGTGCGGCCCCAGGACATGCCCGCGCTGGTGGCGATGGGCGCGTTCGACGTGGCCGTGAGCGGCGTGGACCGGCTGCGCGAGCACCTCGCCTTCTTCCCCGGCTCGCCCGTGGAGATGGCGCTCGACCTGCGCCGCAGCCGCTACCGCATCGGCCCCGTGGTGCACAACGACTTCCCCGCGGAGACGACGCAGGAGGCGCTCGCGATCTGGTCGCGGCTGGGGCGGCCCGTGCGCATCGCGAGCGAGTTCCCCGGCCTCGCGGAGGAGTGGGCGCGGGGGCTGCGGCTGCCGCACACGGCCATCATCCCCATCGCGGGCGCGAGCGAGGCGTTCGTGCCGGAGGACGCGGACATCCTCATCGAGGGCACGGAGACGGGCACGAGCCTGCGCGTGAACAACCTGCGGATGCTCGACCCCTTCCTCGATTCGACGAACTGCGTCATCGCCGCCACGGAGCCGCGCACCTCGCGCCTCGACCTGCTCGAACTGCTGCTGGAGCGGCTGCGCGAGGGCGTCCGCGCCGCCGCCGCCGAAGAAGAGGAAGCGGAGGCGGGGGCGCTGGCGCAGGGGGCCGGGGGAGGGGCCTGATGCCGCCGATCACGCTGCACATGATCCTCGCGCGGCGGCTGGCCGAGGCGCTGCCCGCGGAGGCGCTGCCGGCGGAATCGGGGCACTACCTGCTCGGGGCGACGGCGCCCGACATCCGCATCCTCACGCGGGCGGACCGGCGCACGACGCACTTCTTCGACCTCGCGGTGTTCGAGCACCAGGATTCCGTGGCGGGGTTCTTCGAGGCGCACGGGCGGCTCGCCGATCCCTCGCGCCTGAACGAGGAGACGCGCGCCTTCGTGGCGGGCTACCTGACCCACCTCGTGCTCGACGAGCAGTACATCACGGGCATCTACCGGCGCTTCTTCCAGCCGCACGAGGCGATGGGCGGGCCGCTGCGCGCGAACGTGATGGACCGGCTGCTGCAGTTCGACCTGGAGCGCGCGCACGGCGACGCGGAGCTGCGCGCGGACCTCTGCGACGCGCTCGCCTGCACGATCGACACGATCGAGGCGGGGTTCATCGACGGGGAGACGCTGGAGCGCTGGCGGCAGGTGGCCTGCGACATCGCGGCGCGGGGGATGGACTGGGACCGCGCGCGGGGGATGATCGAGAACCACCTGCGGCGGAGCGGCGTGGACGACTCGGGGGGCGAACTCTCCGGCTTCCTCGATTCGCTCCCCGACTTGCTGGGTGAGACAATCGGGCACGTGACGAGCGCGGAGGTCGACGCCTTCATCGAGCGCTCCACGGAGGCCGCAGCGGCCGCCGTCGCGAGGTACCTGGAATGCGGATAATCCGGAACGCGCAGGAGGGGCGCCGCACGCTCCTCGCGCGCGAGCCCCTGGGGACGGGCGAACTGCCGCTGGAGATGCGCGAGACGACCTTCCGCACCTTCGGCGCGGAACTGGAGCCGGACGAGGTGGTGCGCCGCATCCTGCGCGACGTGCGCGAGGACGGCGACAACGCCGTGCGCTACTACAACGGGCGCATCGACGGGTCGCAGGTGGAGGGCCTGCGCGTCTCCGAGGAGGAGATGCGGGCCGCCGGGGACGCCGTCGGGGCGGAGGTGGTGGAGGCGCTCACGTTCGCGGCGGGGCGTATCCGCGCCTACCACGAGCAGCAGCTGCGCGGGGCCTTCACCGACTTCCAGCTGAACGGGCTGGGGCAGCTAACGCGGCCCATCGAGCGGGCGGGCATCTACGTGCCGGGCGCCGCCGCGCCCCTGCCCAGCACCGTGCTGATGTGCGCCATCCCCGCGCGCATCGCGGGCGTGGAGGAGGTCTATCTCGCGAGCCCCGTGCTGCCGGACGGCTCCGTGCCGCCGGTCAAGCTCGTGGCCGCGGAGATCGCGGGCGTCGACGGCGTGTTCAAGGCGGGCGGCGCGCAGGCCATCGCCGCCCTCGCCTACGGGACGGAGACGATCCCGCGCGTGGACAAGATCTGCGGGCCGGGCAACCTGTTCGTGACGCTGGCGAAGAAGCAGGTGTTCGGCGACGTGGGCATCGACGCCGTCTACGGGCCCACGGAGACGATGATCATCGCGGACGAGAGCGCGGACCCGGAGACGGTGGCGGCGGACCTGCTTGCGCAGGCCGAGCACGACCGGCTCGCCAGCCCCATCCTGCTGACGCCGTCGCGCCGCCTGGCGGAACGGGTGGGCGCGGCGGTGAAGCGGCAGTTGCGTGACCTCGAACGGGGCAAGATCGCGAACGAGGCGATGGAGACGCGCGGCGGCTGCATCCTCGTGAACGACATCGACCACGCCATCGAACTGGCCAACGAGTACGCGCCCGAGCACCTCTGCCTGATCGTGGAGAATCCCACCGCCTGGGCGATGAAGGTGCGGAACGCGGGCGGGCTGTTCCTCGGCGAGGGTTCGCCGGAGGCGGTGGGCGACTACACCGCCGGTCCGAGCCACACGATGCCGACGGGGGGCAGCGCGCGCTGGAGTTCGCCCCTCGGCGTGCGCGACTTCCTGAAGACCGTGAGCCTCGTGAACGTGCCCCCGGAGGAGGTCGAGGAGCTTGCCGAGGCGGCGCGCGTCATCGCCCGCGCGGAGGGGCTGGGGGGGCACGCCGCCGCCGCCGGGCGCCGCCTCCAGGGCCGCTAGCGAGCCGCGCCGTGAATCCGCGCCGCTTCCTCCGCGACGACATCGGCGATCTCGCGCACTACGCGCCCGTGCAGCCGCTCGAGGTGCTGGCGGCGGAGATCGGCGTGCCCGTCGATGAAATCGTCAAGCTGGACGCGAACGAGAACCTGTACGGCGCGCCCGAGGCCGTGCGCGAGGCGGCGCCGTCCGCGCTCCACATCTACCCGGACCCGGACCAGACGGCGCTGCGCGCGGCCATCGCGGAGTACCTGGGCGTGCGGCCCGGGCAGGTGGCGGCGGGGGCGGGCTCCGACGACCTGCTCGACGTGATCCTGCGGCTCACGCAGCCCGCGGCCACGGCGAGCGCCACGCCCACGTTCGGGATGTACGGCTTCCTCAGCGGCATCGCGGGGATGCGCCACATCGAGGTTCCGCGCACGGCGGGCTACGGGCTCGACCTCGCGGGCCTGCGCGCCGCCGTGGAGGAGGGCGCGGGCGTGGTCTTCATCGCCTCGCCCAACAACCCCACGGGGAACGCCGCCGGGCTGGACGAGATCGAGGCGCTGTGCGCGCTCGACGCCCTGATCGTCGTGGACGAGGCGTACGCGGAGTTCGCGGAGACGAGCGCCGTGCCCCTGCTGGACGCGCACGCGAACCTCGTGGTGCTGCGCACCTTCAGCAAGTGGGCGGGGCTGGCGGGCTTGCGCGTTGGCTACGCGGTCGCGCACGCTGACCTGGTGGAACCGATGCTGGCGATCAAGCAGCCCTACAACGTGAACGCCGCGGGGGACGCCGCCGCGCGCGCCGCGCTCGCCCACCGCGACGCGCTCATGGCGAACGTGCGCGCCATCGTGGCCGAGCGCGAGCGGCTGGCGCGGGAGGCCGGGGCGCTCGGCTGGCTCGACCCGCATCCCTCCGATGCGAACTTCGTCCTGTTCGACGTGAAGCGCGGCGACGCGGGCGCGATCGCCGCCGCGCTGCGCGAGCGCGGGGTGCTCGTGCGCCGCTACGACCGGCCCGACCTGGCGAACACGCTGCGCATCAGCGCGGGGCGACCGCGGGACACGGACCGCCTGCTCGACGCCCTCAAGGAGGTCGCGCCCCGATGAGCGAGCGACGCGCCACCGTCAGCCGCGAGACCGCCGAGACCACGATCGCCGTGACCGTGGACCTGGACGGCACGGGCCAGTTCGAGATCGCGACCGGCCTCGGCTTCTTCGACCACATGCTGAGCCACATCGCCAAGCACGGCGTGTTCGACGTGGCGATCGCGGCGGAGGGCGACCTGCACGTGGACGCCCACCACACGGTCGAGGACACGGCGCTCGCGCTGGGCGAGGCGTTCCGCGAGGCGCTGGGCGACAAGGGCGGCATCGTGCGCGCTGGCTCCGCGCACATGCCCCTCGACGAGGCGCTCGCCTTCGCGGCGGTGGACCTCAGCGGGCGGCCCTACGCGGAGCTCGACCTGCGGCTGCTGGGGCGCACGGTGGGCGAACTGCCCGCCGACCTGCTCGCGCACTTCCTCGAATCGTTCGCCGCCGCGCTGGGGGCGAACCTGCACGTGCGGTCGCTGGCGGGAGCGAACGACCACCACAAGGCGGAGGCCTGCTTCAAGGCGCTGGCGCGCGCGCTCGACGCCGCCACACGCATCGATCCCCGCCGCGGCGGGGACGTGCCCTCGACCAAGGGCGCGCTCTGAACCGCACATCATCCGGGGAACCGTTGACAGGCCGCGCGGGCGCGTTGACCATGCCCCGCGAGTCGGTGTGATGGCGATCGGGAACCGGACGGAGACGGCGCTCAGGGAGCAGTTGCGGGGGGCGCTCGCCGCCTACGAGCCGGGGCGCAGCGACCGTCGCGAGGCGAAGCCCGCCGCCGTGCTGCTCCTCCTCTACGAACGCGACGACGGGCTGCACCTGCTCTTCCAGGAGCGTTCCCACCAGGTCGAGCATCACAAGGGGCAGATCAGCTTCCCCGGCGGGGCGCGCGACGAGGGCGACGCCGGGGCCGCCTTCACCGCCCTGCGGGAGACGCACGAGGAGGTCGGGGTGGCGCCCGCGGACGTGGACCTGCTGGGGGAGATCGACGAGATCTGGACGATCAGCGATTTCCGCGTGAGGCCCTTCGTGGGCTGGCTGCGGGAATGGCCCTATCCCTTTCGCTTCGCCCCGCGCGAGGTCGCCTCGCTGCTCGAAGTGCCCCTCGGCCACCTCCGCGACCCCGCGTCGCTCGTGGACGACGTGCGGGAGGTCGACGGACGGCGCGTCGTGCTCCCCGCCTATCGCTGGGGCGAACACCTCATCTGGGGCGCGACGGCGCGCATCCTCACCAACTTCCTCGACGTGTGCCGTACCCTTGAGCGCGATGCTGGTGATTGAGCCGCTCGGCGCCGGATGCGACCTGTGAGCGACGCGCGCGTACTCGCCTCGCTCATCGAGGAGCTTCCCGGCGCCGAGCTCGTGCGCGGCGGCGGCGACGCCGTGATCGAGCACGTCGAGCACGACTCGCGGCGCGTCGGGGCGGGCGCGCTGTTCGTGGCCGTGCCCGGCTTCACCGTGGACGGCCACGCCTTCCTGACCGACGCGCTGGAGGCGGGCGCCGCCGCCGTCGTGGTGGAGCGCGGGCGGCGGGGAACGTGGCGGCACCTGCCCGGCGACCGGCCCATCGTGGCCGTGGACGACACGCGCGCGGCGCTGGCGCAGGCCGCCGCCGCCCTCCACGGGCACCCCGGGCGCGACCTGACCGTGATCGGCATCACGGGCACGGACGGCAAGACGACGACCGCCTACCTGCTGACCGCGATCCTCGAAGCGGCGGGGGCGCGCACGGGACGCCTCGGGACCGTGGACGCCTACGTGCCCGGCGCGGACGTCGCCAGCCACACGCACCGCATGACCACCCCCGAAGCGCCGGAGGTGCAGCGCCTGCTGCGCGCGATGGCCGACGCGGGCTGCGAGTACGCGATCGTGGAGGCGACGAGCCACGGCCTCGCCCTGCACCGCCTCGACGAGGTCGCCTTCGACGTGGCCGTGCTCACGAACCTGACCGGCGACCACCTCGACTTCCACGAGAGCTTCGAGGCGTACCGCGAGGCGAAGGGGCGGCTCTTCGCCGCGCTCGACCAGACGCCCGCGCGCGCCGATGGCCCCGCGCGGGCGGCCATCGCCAACGCGGACGACCCCTCCGCGAGCTTCCTGCTGGGGCTGACCGAGCAGCGCGCCATCCGCTACGGCCTGGAGACGGCGGACGTGGACGTGACCGCGCGGCACGTCGAATTGCACGCGGACGGCAGCCGCTTCCGGCTGGCGCTGCCCGGCGCGGAGGTGGGCACGGAGATACGGATGCCCGCGCTCTTCAACGTGGCCAACGCGCTCGCCGCCGCCGCCGCCGCCAGCGCCCTGGGCATCGAGCCGGAGGCGATCGGGCGCGGGCTGGCCGCCTGCCCGGGCGTGCCGGGGCGCATGGAGCGCATCGACATGGGCCAGCCCTTCAGCGTCGTCGTCGACTACGCGCACACGGGCGATTCCGTGCGCAAGGTGCTGGCGGTCCTGCGCGAACTGGCCGAGCGCGAGCTGATCATCGTGGCGGGGGCGGCGGGCGAGCGCGATCCGGGGCGGCGCTTCGGCGTGGGCCGCGCCGCCGCGGAGGGAGCCGACTTCGCCGTCTTCACGAACGAGGATCCGCGCGGCGAGGACCCGGCCACGATCGTGCGCGAGATCGGGCGGCACGCGGAGGAGGCGGGCCGCGAGCGCGGGCGCGACTTCATCGAGGTGGAGGACCGGCGCGAGGCGATCGCCGCCGCCCTCGCGCGCGCGCAGCCGGGCGACAGCGTCGTCATCTGCGGCAAGGGGCACGAGCGCTCGATCGAACTCGGCGGCGCATCCATCCCCTGGGACGACCGCGAGGTGACGCGCGAGGAACTGGCGCGGCTGGGCCACGGCGGGGCCTGAGGGGGCGCGGTTTCGCCTAGCCGCCGCCTTCGTATACTCGCACCGCAGCCATGACACGACCGCTCAGCGAGGGGCGTCATGCCCCCTAACCGCCGGCGTCAGCGCCAGCAGCAACACCGCGGCCAGCAGACGCGGCGGCAGCGCCGCTACACGAGCGGGGGCCAGGGGCAGTCCTTCAAGCCCGGCTTCCCCATGAACCTGTTCAGCGGACGGCGGGCGCTGATCGTGTTCGCCACCGTGGGCGTCGTGGCCATGGCGGGCGGGCTCATCCTCAGCGTGTTCATCAACCCGGACCAGGACGTGCCGGACGAGGCCAGCCTGCCGACCGCGCCCGCCGCGGAGGAGCCGGCCGCGGAGGGGACCGGCGAGGCGGAACCCGATCCCGAGGCGACGCCCGAGATCGTGCGCAACTTCGAGTTCGCGGAGTACGTCATCGACGAGGCGGCGGAGACCTACACGGCGACCATCGCGACGGCGAAGGGCGACATCGTCATCGAGCTGTTCGCGGACGTCGCGCCGAACACGGTCAACAGCTTCGTCTTCCTCGCCGAGCAGCGGTACTTCGACGGCATCGTGTTCCATCGCGTGGTCGACAACTTCGTGGTGCAGGGCGGCGACCCGACGGGCATCGGCACGGGCGGCCCCGGCTACATCACGGGCGACGAGCCGAACGAGATTCGCAACGAGACGGGCACGATCGCGATGGCGAAGGGGGCGGGCCAGCCGTACTTCGGCAGCCAGTTCTTCATCAACCTGAAGGACAACCCCGCACTCGACTTCGATGCCGGCAATCGCGACAGCTTCTACCCGTTCGGGCGCGTCATCGAGGGCATGGACGTGGTGAACGCGATCGCGGTCGGGGACGTGATGGAGTCGGTCACGATCACGCGCACGCCTCGCCCCGACGCCCCCACACCGGAAGCGGAGGGCGAGGCTGCGGAGGATGGCGAGGGCAGCGGCGAGGGCGAAGATTCCGGAGCCAGCGAGGGCGAGGCCACCGACGCCGGGGAAGCCGAAGACGGTTCCGGCGAAGCCGAGGAGTAGCCCGCGCGCAGCGGGGCTTGTTGCGACGGACCAGCGTCCCGCATACTGGACGCATGACCGCCGTCGCCGAGGAGCAGCGCTACCGCGAACTGGCCGAGGGGGGCGAACACGCTACCCTCTACCGCTACCTGACCCGCGAGCCGGGGCCGGAGTGGAGCACGTACTTCGGGCGCATCGAGGAGCTCCTGCACAGCAAGCTGCCGGAGGCGGCCCGCTGCGAGCCGGACTGGTGGGCCAACCGCAGCCTGGACGAGAGCCACGACCACGCCCTCGCCTGGCGCGCCGCCGGCTGGCGGGTGCGCGTCCTCTGCATCGAAACGGAGACGCTCATCTTCGCGCTGGACCCCGAGATCGAGCGCGCGCCCCGCATCGCGATGAGCATCGACGAACTCCTCCCCGTTCACGACCCCGGACCGTGGCCCAAGGGCTTCACCGTGAGTCGCGAACAGATCTACGACTAACGGCACCGAACGCTGTGTTCATCGACACGAACGTCTTCGTCTACGCTCGATTCGAGACATCGTCTGACCACGTGCGCGCCCGCGAGGGCATTGAGCGCGCACGGCGGGGATCGGAACCGGTCCGCCTAAGCCGCCAGATCCTCCGCGAATACCTGGCAACCGTGACTCGCCCTCAGTCCTGGGGCGAACCCCTCACGATGACAGTCGCGCTTGAAGACGTGGTGCGCTACGGCGACGAATTCGAGATCATTGAGGACGGCCTGCACGTCACCGAGACGCTCATCGCCCTCTGCCGCGAGGTTCCCGTGGCGGGGAAGCAGGTGCATGACGCGAACATCGTCGCGACGATGCTGGCGGCGGGGGAGCGCCGCTTGCTGACCTTCAACACCACCGATTTTCGCCGCTACGAGGACCGGCTGGAGTTGGTGGAGCTGGCCTGACGGACGCTGGCTCGCGGGGCGCGGCGTTCTGCGCCCGCGCCGGTGCGCGGGTAGACTCGCGGCCATGCGGGTGGGAGCGCACGTGTCGTCGGCGGGCGGGCCGCAGAACGTGTTCGCGCGGGCGGAGGCGATCGGCGCGGAAGCGATCCAGCTGTTCATCTCCGCGCCGCAGCAGTGGCGCCCGCCGAACGTGGGCGACGAGGCCGTGGCCGCTTTCCGCGAAGAGCACGCGCGCGTGCCCGTGCCCGTCTTCTTCCACGGCGTCTACCTCGTCAACCTGGGCACGCAGGACGAGAAGCTGCTGAACCGCTCCGCCGGTTCGCTCAAGCAGTACGTGAAGTGGGCGGGAACGCTCGGGGTCGAAGGGACCATCTTCCACGTGGGCAGCCACAAGGGCGCGGGCTTTGAGGCGGTGCGGGAGCAGATCTGCCGCGTCATCCTGGAGGTGCTGGAGGCGGCGGAGAACGACTCGATGCTGCTCATCGAGAACAACGCGGGGCAGGGGAACGGCATCGGCTCCACCTTCACCGAGATCGGCGAGATCATCCGCGGCTGCGGCGGGCATCCGCGCATCGGCGTCTGCCTCGACACCTGCCACGCCTTCGCCATGGGCTACGAGATCACGACGCGCGAGGGGTGCGAGCTGGCGATGGCCGAGTTCGACCGCGAGATCGGCTTCGACCGGCTGCGCGCGGTCCACGCGAACGACAGCAAGATGCCGCTGGGGGGCGTGCGCGACCGGCACGAGAACATCGGCGACGGGCACATGGGGCTGGACGGGTTCCGCGCGATCCTCGCGCATCCCGCCTTCCGCGACGCGCCCCTGCTGCTGGAAGTGCCGGGCGTCGAGGGGGGCGGTCCCGACGAGGAGAACGTGAACCGCCTGAAGCGCATCCGCGAGGACGTGGGCGCGCCCGGACCGGACGGCCCGTGAGCGGGGACGCGCCCGCGCGCAGGCTCGAAGGCGCGCTGCTGGAGGAGTGCGCGGAGTGGATCTGGGAGCAGGTGCAGGAGGAGGGCCTGTTCGTCCCGGGCGAACTGGTCGAACTGATCCTGACGACGGAGCGGGAACTGGGGCTGCAGGCGCGGCCCCTCGCCGAGATCGCGGCGGGCGTGGCGGCGGCGTTCCGCGAGCAGAGCCACCTGCTCTCGCCCACGGACGAGCGCGCGATCGGGGCCGTGCTCGCCTGGGAGGACGAGTTCCTGGGCATCGCCGGCATCCCCCGCGCGGCCAGCTAGCGGCGCGCGCACGTTGACGGGGCCCGCGCGCGGCTGGACACTCGCGGAAGCTCCATGTGCGGGATCATCGCCTACACCGGCTCGCGCGAGGCCGCGCCCATCCTGCTGGCGGGGCTGCGCGACCTCGAATACCGCGGCTACGACTCGGCCGGCGTCGCCCTGCTGCCGGAGGCGGGGGGCGAGCCCGCCGTGGTCAAGCGCCGCGGCAAGATCGCCGAACTGAGCGAGGCCATCGGCGCGGACCCGTTGCCGCCCGCGCGCACGGGCATCGGGCACACGCGCTGGGCCACGCACGGAGCCCCCAGCGACGCCAACGCCCATCCCCACGCGGGCTACGGGAACGGCGTGGTCGTGGTCCACAACGGCATCGTCGAGAACTACGCGGCCCTGCGCGCGGAACTCAGCGGGCGAGGGCGCGCCTTCGCCAGCGAGACCGACACGGAGACGATCGCGCACCTGCTGGAGGAGGGGCTGGACGCGGGGCGCGACCTGCTGGGCGCGATGCGCGAGGCGTGCGCGAGGCTGTCCGGCTCGCAGGCGATCGTGGCGCTCACGCCGCGCGAGCCCGGCGTCGTGGTCGGGGCGCGGCTGGGGAACGCGGGGGGCGTCGTCGTCGGCTACGGCGAGGGCGAGATGCTGCTGTCGAGCGACCTCGCCGCGCTCCTGCCGCACACGCGCGAGGTCGCGTTCCTCGCGGACCGCCAGTTGGTGCGCCTGAGCGAATCGGGGGCCGCCTACGCCAGCCTCGACGGGTCCGCCGCGGAGGTGGAGCCGCGCACGGTCTCGCTCGACCCCGCGAGCGCGGAGAAGGGCGCCTACGAGACGTACATGCTCAAGGAGATCATGGAGCAGCCGGCCGCGCTCGCGGACACGATCGGCGGGCTCATGACGGTCGAGCCGCCGCGGCTCTCGCTGGACGACCTCGGCGAGGCGCGGCCCTGGCTGGAGCGCGTCGAGCGCGTGCTGCTGGTGGGGATGGGCACGAGCCTGCACGCGGCGATGGTGGGGCGCTGGTACTTCGAGCAGATCGCGCGGCTGCCCGCCGACATCGACAACGCGAGCGAGTTCCGCTACCGCGAGCCCGTGCTCGGCCCGGAGACGCTCGTCGTCTCCGTGAGCCAGTCGGGCGAGACGGTGGACGTGCTGGAGGCGATGCACGTGGCGCGGGCGCGGGGCGCGCCCCAGATCACGATCTGCAACACGCCCGGCGCGCAGACGACGCGCGTGGCGGACGGCACGGTGCACACCTACGCGGGGCTGGAACGGGGCGTGGCCAGCACCAAGACGTTCACGACCTCGATCGCGGCGCTGTTCGCGCTGGCGCTGGAGACGGCGCGCGTGCGGGGCCGGATCAGCGACGGCGACCTCGCGCGCCACGTGCGCGACCTCGCCGCCATGCCGGAGGTCGTGGGGCGGCAACTGGAGGCGTTCGGCGCGATCGCGGCGGCGGCGGAGCGCTTCCGCACGACGGAGCACATCCTCTTCCTGGGGCGCGGCCCCGCCCTGCCGATCGCGCTCGAAGGGGCGCTGAAGATGAAGGAACTGTCGTACGTGCACGCGGAGGGCTACGCGGCGGGCGAGATGAAGCACGGGCCGATCGCGCTCATCGACGGCGACTTCCCCACGGTGGCGCTGGCGGGGCAGCACGCCCTGCGCGGCAAGATCGTCTCGAACATCGAGCAGATCCGCGCGCGCGGGGGCGAGGTGCTGGCGATCGTGACGGAGGGGGACGAGGAGCTGATCGCGCTCGCGAACGAGGCGCTGACGGTGCCCTCCGTGCCCGCGCTGCTGGAGCCGCTGGCGGCGATCGTGCCGCTGCAGGCGCTCGCCTACGCCACCGCCGAGGCGCGCGGGCGCGACATCGACCAGCCGCGCAACCTCGCCAAGACGGTGACCGTGGAGTAGCGCGCGAGCGCGGGACGGGTGAACGTTCAAGCAATCTCGCGCGTTCTGTCGCGTTCGCGCTGGTCTGGGTCCCCCCGCCGGGCTACGCTCGCCCTGCCGCCCCGAAGGAGGCGGTTCGCACACACCGGAGGCCCCCGATGACCAGTCCCACCGCCAGCCCGCAGTCGAGCGCACAGCAGTCCCCCAAGCTCGTCTACCTCTTCGGCGACGGACGCGCGGAGGGCGGGGCGGAGATGCGCGAGTTGCTGGGCGGCAAGGGCGCGGGCCTCTCCGAGATGAGCAGTCTCGGCATCCCCGTGCCCCCCGGCCTGACCATCACCACGGAGGTGTGCGGGGCCTTCTACGCGAACGGCCGCCGCTATCCCGACGCCCTCGACGCGCAGGTGCGCGCGGGCATCGCCCACGTGGAGGCGATCGTGGGCGCGCGCTTCGGCGACGCCGCCAACCCGCTGCTCGTGTCCGTGCGCTCCGGCGCGCGCGTCTCCATGCCGGGCATGATGGACACGGTCCTGAACCTGGGGCTGAACGACGCAACCGTGGAAGGCCTCGCGCGCAGTTCCGGCGACGAGCGCTTCGCCTGGGACTCCTACCGGCGCTTCGTCGCGATGTACGGCGACGTGGTGCTCGGCCTGAAGCGCGAGTCGGACCTCGACGAAGACCCGTTCGAGGCGATCCTCGAACGGAAGAAGGCGGCGTGCGGCGTGGAGGAGGACACGGACCTGCCGGCGGAGGCGCTGCGCGAGATCGTGGCGGAGTACAAGGCCGAGATCCGCGGCAAGCTCGGCATCGAGTTCCCCGACGACCCGTGGGAGCAGCTCTGGGCCGCGATCGGGGCCGTGTTCGAGTCGTGGGAGAGCCCGCGCGCGATCGTCTACCGCCAGCTGAACGGCTACCCGAGCGAGTGGGGCACGGCGGTGAACGTGCAGGCGATGGTCTTCGGGAACCTCGGCGACGACTGCGCGACGGGCGTCGCCTTCACGCGCAACCCGAAGACGGGGCGCGACGGGCCTCTTCGGCGAGTTCCTGATCAACGCGCAGGGCGAGGACGTGGTCGCGGGCGTGCGCACGCCGCAGCCGATCCGCGCCGCCGAACGCGCCGACGGCGGCCCGCCCTCGATGGAGGAGGCGCAGCCGCCGTCTACGGCGAACTGATCGCCGCCGCGCAGCGCCTGGAGGACCACTTCCGCGACATGCAGGACATCGAGTTCACCGTGCAGCGCGGGAAGCTCTGGGTGCTGCAGACGCGCAACGGCAAGCGCACCGGCCCGGCGATGGTGAAGGTGGCCGTGGACCTCGCGGACCAGGGGCTGATCGACCGCGAGGAGGCGCTGCGCCGCCAGGACCCGGAGCAGATCTCGGAGCTGCTGCACAGCGTGTTCGCGGAGGGCGCGCCCACCGACGTGATCGCGAGGGGGCTGCCCGCCTCGCCGGGGGCGGCGGTCGGCAAGGTCGTGTTCTCGGCGGAGGAGGCGGCGGAGCAGGCGGAAGCGGGCGAGGACGTGATCCTCGTGCGCGTGGAGACGAGCCCGGAGGACATCCAGGGGATGCTCGCGGCGCGGGGCATCCTCACGGCGCGCGGGGGCATGACCTCGCACGCGGCGGTCGTGGCGCGGGGCTGGGGGAAGTGCTGCGTGGCGGGCTGCGGCGAACTCGAGATCGACTACGCGAACGGGACCTTCCGCGTCGAGGCGGGCGGGCGCGGCCTGACCGTGCGCCGCGGCGACGTCATCTCCCTGAACGGCACGACGGGGGAGGTGATGCTGGGGGCCGTGCCCCTCGCCGACCCGGAATTGCCGGACGACCTGACGCGGCTGATGACGTGGGGCGACGAGGCCAGGCGCCTGGGCGTGCGCGCCAACGCGGACACGCCGGAGGACGCCGCCAAGGCGCGCGAGTTCGGGGCGGAGGGCATCGGCCTCTGCCGCACGGAGCACATGTTCTTCGGGGAGGACCGCATCCTCGCCGTGCGCCAGATGATCCTGGCGGAGGACGAGGCGGGGCGGCGGGAGGCGCTGGCGCGCATCCTGCCGATGCAGCGGCAGGACTTCGAGGGCATCCTGCGGGCGATGGCGGGCTTCCCCGTGACCATCCGCCTGCTCGACCCGCCCCTGCACGAGTTCCTGCCGCACGGCGCGGAGGAGATCGCGCGCGTGGCCGAGGCGCTGGGCGTGGAGGCGGGGCGCGTCAGCCAGCGGGTGCAGGCGCTGGCGGAGTTCAACCCGATGCTGGGGCACCGCGGCGTGCGCCTCGCCATCACCTACCCCGAGATCTACGAGGTGCAGACGCAGGCGATCATCGAGGCGGCCTGCAACCTGCGCGCGGAGGGCGTCGATGCGCGCCCGGAGATCATGATCCCGCTCGTGGGGACCGCCGCGGAACTGTCGCGCCTGCGCGAGCGCGTCGCCGCCGTGGCGGGGCGCGTCACGGGCGAGCGCGGGGCGGGGCTGGACTACACGATCGGCACGATGATCGAGTTGCCGCGCGCGTGCGTGACGGCGGACCGGATCGCGGAGCACGCCGACTTCTTCTCCTTCGGCACGAACGACCTGACGCAGACGGCCTTCGGCCTCTCGCGCGACGACGCGGGGCGCTTCCTGCCGGACTACGTGAGCCAGCAGGTGCTGGAGAAGGACCCGTTCGTCGAACTGGACCGCGAGGGCGTGGGCGAACTGATGCGGATCGGCATCGAGCGCGGGCGCGGGGTGAAGCCGGACCTGAAGCTGGGCATCTGCGGCGAGCACGGGGGCGATCCCGCCTCGATCGCGTTCGGGCACGACGTGGGGCTGGACTACGTGTCGTGTTCGCCCTACCGCGTGCTCACGGCGCGGCTCGCCGCCGCCCAGGCCGCGCTCGCCGGAAGCTGACCGGAGCGGAGCCGTGGACCTGCACCGCGTGCGCCGCCGCATCGAGGAGGATGAGGAGCGCCTGAGCCCCTTCGCGGCGCGCTCGGCGGAGGCGACGCGCCCGCGGCCGGAGGAGCCGTCGCCGGTGCGCGCGGCCTTCCAGCGGGACCGCGACCGCATCATCCACACGAAGGCGTTCCGGCGGCTGAAGCACAAGACGCAGGTGTTCATCGCGCCGCGGCAGGACCACCTGGTGACGCGCATCACGCACACGTTCGAGGTGGCGCAGGTGGGGCGCACGATCGCGCGCGCCCTGCGGCTGAACGAGGACCTGGCGGAGGCGATCGCGCTCGGCCACGACATCGGGCACGGGCCGTTCGGGCACGCGGGCGAGGAGGCGCTGGCCGAATGCCTGCCGGAGGGCTTCCGCCACAACTACCAGTCCGAGCGCGTGCTGGACAAGCTGGAGCACGACGGGCGCGGGCTGAACCTGACGCACGCGGTGCTCGACGGCGTGCGCAAGTCCAGCAAGGCGCGCGAGGACGTGCTGGCGGAGGGCTGGGGCGTGCCCGAGACGCTGGAGGGGCAGGTGGTCAAGCTGGCGGACGCCTTCGCCTACCTGAACCACGACATCCAGGACGCGGTCCGCAACGGCATCATCGGCGAAGACGGCCTGCCGGACGTGTCCCGCCGCGTCCTCGGCGGCTCCCACGGCGAGCGCCTGGACGCGCTCGTCACGGACGTGGTCGAGTCGAACTGGGCGGCGACGGGCGAGGGCCGCGAGGCGGGCGCGGAGGCCCCCGCGATCACGATGAGCGGGTCCGTGCGCGAAGCCGTGAACGAGTTGCGCGAGTTCATGTTCCAGCGCGTCTACCTGCTGGCCTCGCGGCGCGCGGAGGTGGAGCGCGCCAAGGGCATCGTGCATTTCCTGTTCCAGCACGCGGTCGAGCACCCCGCGACGATCTCGTCGGGCTACTCGCTGCCGGAGGACCCGCTGCCGCGCCGCGCGGCGGATTTCGTGAGCGGCATGACCGATCGCTACGCCATCCGGCTGGCGGACGAACTGGGCTGCGAGGAGGCCCGGGGCTGGCCGCTGTAGGCGGGGCGTATTGCCCCCTGCGAGCGGGGTGGGATACTGAAGGCATGGCAAGGAATCGTCGCGGTGAGTGAACAGGACCATCCGGGCCCTCCCGACGACGAGCCGGTCATCGGGGGCGCGCCGCCGCCGCCGCCCGCACCGGCCCCGCCGCCCGCGCGCGAGAGCGGCGAGCCCGCGCCCCCGATCGGCGCTCCGCCGCGGCCCCGGCTCCGCCGCCCGCCCGCCGCACCGTCGATCCGTGGGAATCGCAGCACCTGCGCCGCGAGCCGCCCGACGCTCGCGGCTACGGGCGCGACAGCCCGCGGGCGGACTACTACGGGGCGACGAACCGCTCGCCCGGGCGCACGGCGGCCATCTACCTGTCCGCGCTGGCGGCGCTCGTCATCGGCGGGGTGCTCATCTTCCTGCTCTTCCGCGTGCTGAACGAGGGGGAGGACGAGCAGGCGGCGCCCACGCCCGTCCCCGTCGTCGCGGAGGCGCGCATCGAGTCGCCCCTGCCGGGCAAGCGCGTCGTCGTGAACGAACCGCTCGACGTCATCGTCAGCATCGCGTCGGGCGAACTGGTGGAGCGGGTGGAGCTGCTCGTGAGCGGGATCATCGCGGACCGCGAGTTTTCCCCCGAGCCGGTGGGGGAAGGCACGCGCTACGCGGGGGTGCTCACGGCCCGCTTCGAGGCCGCCGGAACCTACGACCTCGTCGTGCGCGCGGTCACGGGGGCGGGGCAGGTGATCACGTCGGAGCCCGTGCAGGTCGTCGCCATTCCGCCGGTGACGGAAGCGCCGGTGGTCGCGATCACGGGCGAACTCATCGCGGTCGCGAGCCTGCGTACGGGCCCGGGCGAGGAGTACAACCAGGCGGGCACGCTCGAACCGGGCGACACGGTGACGCTCATCGGGAAGACGTCGGGGCTGCAGTGGCTCCAGATCGAGCGGGGCGGGGGGCTGTGGGTGCGCCGCAGCGCCGTGGAGGTGCGCGCGGCGGACCTCGATCGCGTGCGCACGATCGCGGCGGTGGACGTGCCGCCGCCGGCGACCGAGCCCACGCGGCCGACGCAGGCGGCGGGCGACACGCCCACGCCCACGCCGACGGCGACGCCTTCCCCGACGCCCGCGGTCTCGCCCAACGCGCCCGACTTCATCGCCTCGAACGCGGTCCTGATCGAGGGCGGGGCGACGCTGCGCATCACGCTGTCGAACACCTCCACCAATCCCTTCTCCGGGGCGGTGGTGGTGCGCGTGGAGAACGTGCCCGCCAACCCCGCGGAACAGGTGCTCAACGTCTCGCTGGAACCGAACGGCTCGGCGGCGCTGAACTTCGCCATCGACCCGCGCATCACGGAGCAGGCGTCGGTGGCGGTGACGATCGACCCGGACAACGCCATTCCCGAGTCGAACGAGGACAACAACTTCACGGAGTTCGTGCTCGCGCCGCCGCCGGAGGGGCCGATCCTCTCGCTCGCGCCGAGCATCACGGGCGGCGTGCTCTCGGTCACCATCCGCAACCAGGGGGAAGAGCTGGCGACGAACGACGCGCGCCTCGTGGTGAGCGTGCCGGGCGAGACGACGACGCGAACCATTTCGCCGCTGGCCATCCCCGCGGGCGAGGAGATCACGATCGGCGGCATCGGGGTGTCGCCAACGAGCGAGTCGATCCGCGTGACGCTCTTCATCGACGGGGTGAACGTGGCCACGGCGAGCGTGGCCAACCCGGGCACGAGCGAGCCTCCGCCGGAGGAGCCAACCCCCACTTCCACGCCCGAGGAGCCAAGCGAGCCCCAAGGGGGGTAGGATTCCGGCGTGGACGCCGTCAACGAGATCAAGCGGCGAATCGACCCGGCGGAGTACATCGGGCGCACGGTCACCTTGCAGAAGGCGGGCCGCAATTTCCGCGGGCTCTGCCCCTTCCACGCCGAGAAGACGCCGTCCTTCTACGTCTTCAGCGACAGCGGGGCGTGGCGCTGCTTCGGCAGCTGCGGCGAGGGCGGGGATGTCTTCTCCTTCGTGCAGAAGCGCGAGAACGTGGACTTCCGCGAGTCGCTGCGCATCCTCGCGGGCGAGACGGGCGTCGAGCTCTCCGCCCGCGCCGCCGAGCAGCGCACGCGCGCCGAGCAACTCAGCGGCATCGTCTCCGCCGCCGTCGATTTCTACGAGCGGCAGCTGGCGGAGGAGGGGGCGCGGAGGCGCGCGAGTACCTGGCGTCCGCGCGCGGCCTGAGCGACGAGACGATCGCGCGCTTCCGCCTCGGCTGGGCCCCGGACGAGTGGCGGCCGCTGCGCGACTCCCTGCTGGGGCGCGGCTATTCGGACGAGGACGCGATCGCGGCGGGCGTGCTCCACGAGAGCGATTCGGGGGGCGCGCCCTACGACCGCTTCCGCGGGCGCGTCATCATCCCCATCGCGGACGAGCGGGGCGTGTACGTGGGCCTGGGCGGGCGCATCCTCGGCGCGGGCGAGCCGAAGTACCTCAACTCCCCCCAGACCGAGGTCTTCGACAAGGGCCGCACGCTCTACGCCCTCGACGCGGCGGGGCCGCAGGCGCGCGAGAGCGGCACGGTCGTCGTGGTCGAGGGCTACCTGGACGTGATCGGGCCGTGGCAGGCGGGCTTCCGCAACCTCGTGGCGACGATGGGCACGTCGCTGACGGAGCGGCACGCGGCGCGGCTGACGCGCTTCGCCTCGCGCGTGGTGCTGGCGATGGACCCGGACAGCGCGGGCATGGCCGCCGCCGAGCGCGCGGGATCGCTGCTGCTCAACTTCGAGTCGCCGGAGGCGATGGGCGCGGCCCAGCGCAGCGCGGAGGCGATCACCGCCAACGCCGACCTCGACCTGCGGGTCGCGCCCCTGCCCACGGGCATGGACCCCGACGACCTCGCGCGCGAGGACCCGGAGGCGTGGGGCGCGGCCATCGAGAACGCGGCGCCGTTCGCGCGCTTCCTGCTGGAGCGGCTGATCGCGGGGAGCCGCGTCGATTCGCCGCTGGAGGCGAGCCGCATCGTCGACCGCCTGCGTCCGGTGCTGCTGGCGGTGCGCAACCCGGTCGAGCGCTCGGCGCACATCCAGAGCATCGCGCGCCGCCTGGGCATCGCGGAGCGCGCCATCGCCGAGCGCCTGCGCGCCGAGGGCCGCCGCCCGCAGGCGCGCCCGGAAGCGGAGGCGGCGTTCGTGCGCCCGCCGGCGGAGGAGGCGCTGCTTTCGACGCTGCTGCACAACCCCGGCCTGCGCGCGGACCTGCGCCACCTGCCCGCCGACCTCTTCCCCGACACGCGCGACCGCGAGATCCTGCAGCACTGGCTTCACGAGGAGATTGAGGGGGCGGAGGCGGACGAGGACGACCCCGTGGCGCAGCGCCTGGGCCACCTGCGCGCCCGTCGCGAGCCGCTGCTCTCGGCCTCGGAGGCGCGCGAACGGGCCTCGGACCTGATCCGGCACATCGTGCGCGAGCGCCTCATCCAGCGGCAGTCCGCCGTGACGGAGGAACTGGCGGAGGCGGAGCGCACGCTCGGCGCGGGGCGCGTGACGGAGGTGGCGCATCGCGCCTGGCTCGGAGCGCTCCCCTCGGAGGAGACGATCGAGCTGGCGGAGATGGCGATCGAGGAACTGGAACTGGGCCTCAGCATCCACCGCCGCGAAGAGCGGGACGCCTCCTGAGACTGCGCCCGGTCAGGGGGTGAGGTCGCCGGTGGCGGGGCCGCGGGCTTCGGCGAAGGCGAAGCCGAGGACGGCCAGCGCCTCCCGCAGCGTGGCCGCGCCGCCGCTCCCGGCGAGGACGCGCGCGGCGGCCTCGTCGAGCGCGTCGAGGGCGCGGGGCGCGTCGAGGTCGTCGTCCATGGCTGTCTCGAAGGCGGCGCGCAGGGCCGCGTCCTCGACGTCTTCGCCGCCGCCGGAGCGCCCGCAGGCGTCGCGCAGACGGGCGTAGCGGGCGGCGAGCGCCTCGATGGCGCCCTCGCGGTAGTCGGCATCGGCGCGGTAGTGCTCGCTGAGCAGGTAGAGGCGCAGGTGGTCGGGGTCGAAGCGCTCCATCAGGCGGCGGGCGAGCACGAGGTTGCCCAGCGACTTGCTCATCTTCACGCCGTCCAGCTTCAACATGCCGTTGTGCAGCCAGTAGCCGCAGAAGGGGGACAGGCCGGTGGCGCTCTCGGCCTGCGCGATCTCGTTCTCGTGGTGGGGGAAGATGAGGTCGCGCCCGCCGCCGTGGATGTCGATCTGATCGCCGAGGTGGCCGCGCGACATGGCCGTGCACTCGATGCTCCAGCCGGGGCGGCCATCGCGCCAGGGGCTGGGCCAGCTGGGCTCGTCCGGCTCGCAGCGCTGCCAGAGGAGGAAGTCGAGCGGGCCGCGCTTCTTCTCCTCGCGCTTCGATTCGGGGTTCTCGCGCTTCGCCAACTCGTCGATCGTGACGCCGTTCAACTGGCCGTAGCCGGGGAAGCGCTGCGCCTCGAAGAACACGTCGCCGTCGGCCTCGTAGGCGGCGCCGGAGGCGATCAGCGCCCGCGTCGTCTCGATGATCGCGCCGATGTGGTCCGTGGCGAAGGGGTAGGCGGTGGGGCGGAGGACGTTCAGGCGGTCGAGGTCGGCGCGGAAGATGGCGTCGTTCTCGTCGCGGATGTCGGCGATGGGCCGCCCGCCCTCGCGCTTCGAGACCATGATCATGTCGTCGTCGATGTCGGTGACGTTCTGCACGTAGCGGACGCGCAGGCCCTTCCACGTGAGGTAGCGGCGGAGCACGTCGAAGTTCACGTAGGAGAAGGCGTGGCCGAGGTGGGTCACGTCGTAGGGCGTGACGCCGCAGACGTAGATGCGCGCCTCGCCGGGGGTGAGCGGGACGAACTCGCGCTTGGCGCGTCCCAGCGAGGAGTAGAGGTGAAGGGTCACGGGCCGCTCCCGGGCGTCCTCTGGCGGGGGAAGCGTACCAGAGCGCCCGCCGACGGGCCGCTAGCTGAGGACGCCATCGGCCACGAGCTCGCCGATCTCGTCCGGCGGCATTCCCAGCAGCTCCGTGAGCACGCCGAACGTGTCCGCCCCGAGCGAGCGGGCGGCGCAGGCGGTCGCGGGGCGCTGGCCGTCAATGAAGGCGGGGAAGCGCTCGGCGCCCTGCTCGCCGCCGTCCTCGGTGGGGATGGTCCCGATGAAGGCGCGCGCGGCCACGTGCGGATCGGCGGCGGCGACGTCGGCCCCGTCCTGGACGGCGCCCGCGGCGATGCCGCGCGCCTGGCAGGCGTCCATCACGTCGTAGCGGTCGCGGGCGGCGGTCCAGTCGGCGACGCGGGCGTCGAGCGCGTCCTGGTTGGCGATGCGCGCCGCGTGCGTGGCGAAGCGCGGGTCGTCGGCGAGCGCGGGCGCGTCCATCAGTTCGCAGAGGGCGCGCCACTGCCCGTCGCCGCGCACGGCGATCGCGACCCAGCGGTCCTCGCCCTCGGCGGGGTAGACGCCGTGCGGCGCCCACGCATCGAAGGGGTGGCGGTTGGCGACGGGCTCGGGGTCGGTCCCGTTCGCGAAGTGGTCGAGGAAGGCGGGGGCCATCAGCCCCAGCCCAAGCTCGTACTGGGCGACGTCGACGTCCAGCCCCTGGCCCGTGCGGCGGCGGTGCTCGACGCCTTCGAGGATGCCGAGGGCGGCGGCGACGCCGCTGAGGTGGTCCGTGAGCGAGTAGCCGAAGCCGATGTCGCGCCGTCCGGGCACGCTCGTGAGGTAGGTCAGGCCCGTGAGCGCGTGGATGGTGGGGGCGAAGGTGACGAAGTCGCGCCAGGGGCCGCTGTTGCCCATGCCGCCCATCGAGACGACGGAGACGCCGGGGGCGGTCTCGGCGAGCGCCTCGCGGCTGAGGCCCCAGCGCGCGAGCACGCCCGCGCTGAAGTTGTCGATGACGGCGTCGCATTGCGCGGCCAGCCGGCGGGCGAGATCGCGCGCCTCCTCGCGGCGCATGTCGAGGGAGAGGTTGCGCTTGTTCCGGTTCCAGCTGAGGTAGTAGGGGTGGTTGAGCGTGTTCGCGCCCGCGTTGCGCGCGGCGGTGCCGACCTTGATCACGTCCGCGCCGAGGTCCGCGAGGACGCGCGTCCCGAACGGCCCGGCGAGCACGTGCGTGAAGTCGAGCACGCGCAGTCCCGCGAGCGGGGCGGCGGCGGTGGGCTCGCCGGGGACCGCCTCCAGATCGGGGCGGGCGCTCCAGTCCGCCTGCGCGACGCGCACGGGCGGCGACGGGGCGGGGCCGTCGGCGTCGGTCGTGAGGAGGCGACCGGGGAAGGGCGCGGCGCCGTACCCCTCGACTTGGCGCTCGCGGAAGTAGCCGCGCGCCTCGATCTGGGGCGTGGCCGCGGCCTTGCTCACGGGCCAGACGGCCCCGAAGGGCAGGCGGCGGCGCTGCGCTTCCATGAAGAGGCCGTCCGCCTCGTTCTCCGCCGTCCAGTCGCGCAGGGTCGCCATGACGTGCGGCATGTCCTTCACGAGCGCGATCAGGTCGGGGTAGCGCTCGCGGTCGGGCAGATCGCCGGCGGAGTCCGTCTCCTCCAGCCAGGGGATGAGCGTGTCGATGAGCCCCAGCGAGGGGGTGACCATGAGGCCATCGCCGTTGCGGTCCGTGTAGCACTCGTAGCCGCCGCTCCAGTGGAGGCTGCCCATGCGCTGCGCGACGGGCGTCGTCCAGCGCCCGCCGTCGGGGAAGAACCACTGCATGAGCATCTGCTCGGTGTTGGCGATGAGCGTCTCGTGGCCGGAGAGGTCGACGTGGGCGCCCTTGCCGCTGGAATCGCGCAGGCGCACGCCCGCGAGGGCGCAGCAGGCGGCGTAGAAGCCGATCGTGTGCGCGGTCTGGTTGCCGTAGCCGGTCAGGGGCGGGGTCTCGGGCGTTCCCGTGATGGAGGCGGCCCCGCAGAGGGCGGTGGCGACGAGGTCGTTCACGGCGAGCCCCGCCCACGGCCCCTCGCGCCCCATCGGCGTGACGGAGAGGCGCACGAGCCGGGGGAACGCCTCGCGCAGGGCCTCATCGGCGAAGGGGGCCTCGCCGCCGCGCCAGTCCTCGATCAGCAGGTCGGCTTCGGCGAGGAGCGCGCGGCCTTCCCCGCTTGCGAGATCGAGCGGGAGGACGCGCTTGCCCGCGTTGTACCAGGCGGCCTGGATGGAGACGCCGCTCTCGCCGAAGAAGGGCGGTTCGCGCTCCAGCGCGTCGCCCTCCGGCGGGATGACGCGCACGACGTCGGCGCCGCCGTCGGCGAGCAGCCGTCCGGCGAAGGCCCCGGCCCAGCCCGCCTGCTCGACGACGCGGAGGCCCGCCAGCGGTTCGCTCGTGCGCTCCATCGCGCGGAATCGTACGGAGCGATGCGCGAGTGCGCGAGCGCGGCGCTCCCCTGGGGGCGGGCAGTCCCCGCTGTACGCCCGGCGGAAGCCAGGGGAAGGGGGCTTGCTGACGGAACCCGGGGCCCGGCAGTGTCGTTGACCCCCGCCAGGCCGCTTCGTACGGTGTAGCCGCGCCGCGCAAGCCGATCGAACGCCATGCAGCACACGCGCGAGGAGCAGGGTTTGCCGCGATTCGCGTTGGCCATGGCGAAGCAGACGCTGGGCGCGCTTCGGGATCTGGCGCCCATCTTCGCCGTCATCGTCTTCTTCCAGATCGTCGTGCTGCAACAGCCATTCCCGGATATGGCCAACGTGCTCGTTGGGCTCGCGTGCGTCGTCCTCGGGCTGGCCTTGTTCGTCCAGGGGCTCGAGAGCGGCCTGTTCCCCCTGGGTGAGGCCCTGGCCCAGGGCATGGCTCGCAAGGGAAGCGCCACGGCGTTGCTGGCGCTGGCCTTCTGCCTTGGCTTCGGCGCCACCGTGGCCGAGCCGGCCCTGATTGCCG
Source organism: Tepidiformaceae bacterium (assembly GCA_963664025.2). Classification (GTDB taxonomy): domain Bacteria; phylum Chloroflexota; class Dehalococcoidia; order Tepidiformales; family Tepidiformaceae; genus UBA2991. The sequence goes on from OY760861.2 coordinate 2,016,864, forward strand.
TCGCGGCCGAAGGGGCCGAGGTGGCGGCGGAGGCGCAGTTCATCGGCGACAGCCAGGCCGCCCAGGACCGGTACGCCCTTGAAGTGCGCCTCGTGGTGGCCGTCGCCGTGGGCATCGCCATCGTGCTGGGGGTGCTGCGCATCCTCATGGGGTGGCCGATTCACCGCTTCATCATCGCCGGCTACGTGCTGGTGATGGCGATGACCCTGTTCGCGCCCGATGAGATCGTGGGGGTCGCCTACGACTCCGGCGGGGTGACCACCAGCACCATCACGGTGCCGCTGATCACCGCGCTCGGGGTGGGCCTCGCCTCCACCATCCGCGGACGCAACCCGATGCTCGATGGCTTCGGGCTGATCGCCTTCGCCAGCCTCACGCCGATGATCGGCGTCCTCGGCTACGGGATGGTGGTGTGATGCTGGAGTTCTGGACGGACATCGGCGAGACCTTGCTCTCCACGCTGCGGGACGTGGCGCCCATCGTCGTCATCCTGGTGGTGTTCCAGGTGGGCGTGCTGCGGCGCAGACCGCCCAACATCCGGGGCATCGCCACCGGGTCGGTCATGGTGCTGCTGGGCCTGGCGCTGTTCCTGATCGGTCTGGAGCAGGCGCTCTTCCCGATCGGCGAGACCATGGCCCGGCAGCTCACCGAGAAGGCCGCGGCCGGGGCGCTGCTGGACGCGGTGCGGTGGCAGGACTACTGGGTGGTGTATCTCTTCGCGGCCGCCATCGGTTTCGCGACGACCGTGGCCGAGCCGGCCCTCATCGCCGTCGCGCTCAAGGCCAGGGAGGTCTCCGGCGGCGCCGTGAGCGCCTGGGGGCTGCGGATCGCCGTGGCGGCGGGCGTCGCCGTCGGGGTATCGCTGGGCAGCTTCCGGATCGTCACGGGCACGGCCCTGCCCTGGTACATCGTCGCGGCCTACGCGGTCGTGATCGTGATGACGTACTTCAGCAGGCGCACCATCATCCCGCTCGCCTACGACAGCGGGGGGGTCACCACCTCGACGGTCACGGTACCGGTGGTGGCGGCCCTGGGCCTTGGCCTCGCCGCCAACGTCCCCGGGCGCAGCCCGCTGATCGACGGCTTTGGACTGATCGCCTTCGCCAGTGTCTTTCCCATCATCTCGGTGCTAGGCTACGCAATCGTCGCCGATCGGGTGGAACGCTGGGGCGCGCGCAAGGATCGCCAGGAGGTTGAGCCGTGAAGATGGCCTTGGTCGTCGCGATGGTGAGCGACGAGAAGACGGACCACGTCATTGATGCGGCCCGCGCGGGCGGCGCAACCGGCGACACCATCATCAGCAGCGTGCGCGGCGAGGGACTGAAGCCGCGAAAGACCTTTCTCGGGCTGGACCTGACGGCCAGGCGCGACGTGATCCTGTTCCTCGTCGCCGAGCCGCGGGCGCGGGATATCCTCGAACGCATCGCCGAGGCCGGCGGCATGGATCGGGAGAGCGGCGCCGGCGTCGCCTTCCAGATCACCATCGAGGACGCCGTTGGCCTCTCCACCCAACTCCCCACGCTCATGGAGGAGTTGGAAGGCGCCCTATGAACGATCAGGGCGGTACCCAGGCGATCCGCGTGCTTGACGTCATGGGGGCGCAGGCGCACACCATCGACGGGCTGGCGACGGCGGCCGAGGCCATGGCCACGATGAAGCGGCTCAAGATCAGTTCGCTCATCGTCAACCGGCGCCACGACGAGGACGAGCTGGGGCTGGTCACCGTGACCGACCTCGCGCGGGATGTCATCACCCACGACCGCGCGCCCGAGCGGGTCAACGTCTACGAGATCATGGCGAAACCGGCCCTGACGGTGCGCTCGGACATGCTGGCCCGGTACGCCGTGCGGCTGCTGGTGGGCCTGGGCGCCTCGCGCGCGCTGGTCGTCGACGACGCCGGGGCGCCCCGGGGCCTGGTCACCCTGCGCGACCTCGTCCTCGGGCTGACCCCCGAGTAAGCCCTCACGGGGTCTGAGCCGCTCGCGGCGCTAGAGGTGGGCGGAGACGCCGCCATCGACGCGGAAGACCTGGCCGCTGAGGAAGCCGGCGGCATCGGAGGCGAGCAGCACGGCCAGCGGCCCCAGGCTCTCCGGCCCGCCGAAGGCGCGCATGGGGATGAAGCGCAGGAGCAGGTTGTCGGCGGGATCGTCGCCGCCGCGCCCGGGCGTCCAGTCCATCCAGCCGGTGGCGATGCTGTTCACGGTGACGGCGGGGGCCAGTTCCTGGCTGAGCGAGGCGGCCAGCCCGAAGACGCCCGCCTTGGCGGCGGCGTAGGCGCTGAGGTTGTTGACGCCGCGCTCGCCGAAGACGGTGTTCACGAAGATGAGCCGCCCCGGCTCGCCCTCGCCCAGTTCGCGCACCCAGGCGCGGGCGGCGTAGAAGGCCCCGCTCAGGTTGACCGCCTGCACGTTCGCGAACTCGGCGTCGCCCGTCTTGCCGATCGGCTTCGCGAGGGGCAGGTCGGCGTTGTAGACGAGCACGGAGGGGACGCCGAACTCCTTGACGAGCTGGCGCAGGCCGACGCGCACGTTCGTCGGCAGGGTCACGTCCCAGCCCTGGCTGAAGGTCTCGCGCCCGAGGTTGGCGACGGCGCGGGCGGCGCGCTTGGCGGCCATCACCTCGTCGCCGTCCATGGTGGCGGAGGCGACGGCGACGTGCGCGCCCGCCTCGGCCAGCGCCTCCGTGATGACGCGCCCCGCGGGGTTGGCGAAGCCGACGACGAGCGCGCGCTTGCCGTCCAGGTCGTAGCCCTCGCGGCGCTCCCAGTCAGGCACGGGACGCCTCCGCCTCGTCGGGGGCCCAGCCGGTGGGGGCGATGCCGCCCGCGAGCCCGCCGCCGTCGATGGGGTAGTTCGCGCCGGTCACGTAGGCGGAGGCGTCGCTGCAGAGGAAGAGCGCCAGCGGCCCCAGCTCCCACGCCTGCCCCAGCCGCCGCGCGGTGATGTAGCTCCCGCGCTTGCGGATCGCCTCGGCCTCCTCCTCGGTCTCGGTGGGGCGCTGCTCGACGAGGCCGGGCGTGATGCAGTTGACGCGGATGCCGTCGCGCGCGACCGCGCTCGCCACGGTCTGGGTGAAGTTGATGACGCCCGCCTTGGCGGCGGCGTAGGTCGGGCTCTGGGGCGTCGCGCGCATGCCCATGCCGCTGGCGATGTTGAGGATGACGCCGCTCCCCTGCGGGCGCATGTGGCGCAGGGCCGCGCGCGTGCAGTAGAAGGTACCGTTCAGGTTGACGGCGATGCCGTTGAGCCAGTCCTCGTCCGCGATCTCCCAGACGGCCTTGCCGCGCCCGGGCGAGTCGCCGATGCCGGCGTTGTTCACGAGGACGTCGAGCCGCCCGAAGCGCCCGACCGCCGCCTCGATGAGCCGGTCGCAGTCCGCGCTGGACGTGATGTCGGTGGCGACGGTCAGCGGCTCGCGCCCGCTCTGTTCGGCGAGGAAGGCGGCGGTGCGCTCAAGCTGATCGGGCGTGCGCGCGGCGATGCAGACGTCGGCGCCCGCGAGCATGAGCGAGCGCGCCATCTCGCGTCCCAGCCCACGGCTCCCGCCGGTGACGACGGCGACCCGCCTCGGCGGCCCATCCAGACGCAGCGCTTCGAGCATGGCCCCAACAATACGCCACGGAACGCCACGGACGCGCCGCAAGGACGCGAAGCAGCGTACGATTGGGGGCGCTGATGCGCGTACTCCATTTCGCCGATCTGCACATTGGCGTCGAGCTGTACGGGAAGCCCCTGGCGGGCAAGCCGTGGTCGACGCGGATGCAGGACTTCCTCGACGCGTTCGACTACCTCGTCGGGCACGCCCTGGGGGAGGGCGTGGACGCGGTCATCTTCGCGGGGGACGCCTACAAGGCGCGCGAGCCGAGCCAGACGCACCAGCGCGAGTTCGCCAGCCGCATCCGCAGGCTCAGCGAGGCGGGCATCGCGACGTTCCTGCTCGTGGGGAACCACGACCTGCCCAACGCGGAGTCGCGCGCGCACGCGCTGGAGATCTTCCGCACGCTGGACGTGCCCAACGTGACCGTGGGCGACGCCGACTGGTTCCGGCGCGAGGGGCACGCGCCGCAGGTGCTCCAGACGCGCGCGGGGCCGCTGCAGGTCGCGTTCGTGCCGTGGCCGCAGGTTTCGCACCTGCTGGCGAACAGCGAGGAGGCGGCGGGCGCTTCCATCGAGCAGACCTACAAGCTGATCGAGCGGGCCATCTCCGGCCTCGTGGCCGCGCAAGCGGAGCGCATCGACCCGGACGTCCCCGCGATCCTGACCTGCCACCTGCCCCTGAGCGAGCGGCTCGTGGCGGAGAACAGCGGCAGCGAACTGTGGATGCAGAGCGGGACGGTGCCGCGGGTTCCGCTGAGCGCGCTCCACATGGAGCACTTCGATTATGTCGCGCTGGGCCACCACCACAACGCCATGCGGCTCAACGCCGACCCGCCCTGCTGGTACTCGGGGGCGCTGCAGGAGGTCGATTTCGGGGACGCGCGCGCGGCCAAGGGCTTCCTGACGCTGGAGTTCGATACGTCGAAGCCGCGCGGGGCGCGTCTCGGCGGGAGCGGCGCGCCGCGCCTGCACGAGGTTCCCAGCCGCCCCTTCGTCAGCATCGCCGTGAAGCCGCGCGAGCCCGACCCGAACGAGGAGGTGCTGGCCGCCATCGCCGAGCGCGACGTGGCGGACGCGATCGTGAGGGTCGAGGTGCACGTCGATCGCGACCAGGAGACGCTGCTGCGGCTGGCGGACGCGCGCAAGGCGCTGGCGGACGCGCACACGATCGCGGGCATCCGCGCGATCCTGCCGGAGGACAGCCGCTCGCCCCTGCCGCCGAACGTCCAGCCGGACGCCTCCTCGCCGCTGGACACGCTCGACACGTACCTGAAGCTGCGGGAGGTGCCGGACGAGCGGCGCGCGCGCCTGCTGGCCGCCGCCACCGAGATCATCGAGGAGAGCGAAACCGTTGGCGTCTGAAGCCCGTCCCCTGCGGCTCGTGCACACCTCGGACGTGCACCTGGGCGCGTATTCGGCCAGCCCGCGCGGTCGCGAGGAGCCGCGCGGGAGGCGGCTGGAAGCGGGCTTCGAGGCGGTCATCGACCTCGCCATCGGGGCGCACGCGGACGTGCTCCTGATCGCGGGCGACTTCTTCGACCACGCCCGCATCGGGCCGGAGGTGGCCGAGTTCGCGGCGGCGCAGATCAACCGCTTCCCCGGCGAGACGGTGATCCTGCCGGGGAACCACGATCCCATCGGGCGGCACGGCCCCTACGAGCGGCACGACCTGGAGGCGCTCGCGCCGCGCCTGCGCCTCGTGCGCGAGCCCGAGGGCGAGTTCCTCGACTTCCCCGCGCTCGACCTGGCGGTCTGGGGGCGCGCGATCACGGTGGACGTGCTCGAACGGCCCTCGCCGCGCCCCCGCCCCGCCGCCGCGACCGCGCCTGGAACGTCGCCATCGCGCACGGCCATTCCGTCGCCGAGGACGCGCAGCTGGAGCGCTCCCTGCGGATCACGCCGGCGCACCTGGCCGAGAGCGCGCAGTGGGAGTACGTCGCCCTCGGCCACTGGGACGTGCACAGCGACGTGAGCGCGGATGGGGCGCTGGCGGTGTACTCCGGCTCGCCCGCCTCCCTCGGCGACGTGGGCTACGGCGTGGCCGTCGTCGTCGAGTGCGACGCGTCGGGGGTGCGCTGGCGCGCGCACGGGCTGGCCCCGGCGGAGGCGACGCCGTGATTCCGCGCCGCCTGCGCCTGCGCAACTTCCTCTCCTACCGCGACTGCGAACTCGACTTCACGGGGCTCCACCTGGCCACGCTGGCGGGGCGCAACGGCGACGGCAAGTCGGCGCTGCTGGACGCGATCACGTGGGCGCTCTGGGGCGAAGCGCGGGGGCGCGTCGAGGACGACCGCATCCGCCACGGCGCGGACGACATGCGCGTCGAGCTCGACTTCGAGGTGGACCGCGACCGCTACCGCGTCATCCGCAAGCGCACGCGCGGGCGCTCGGGCGCGCTCGACTTCTTCCAGGTGGACGGCGGGGGCGGGCTGCGGCCCATCACGGGCGGCACCGCGCGGGAGACGCAGGCGGAACTGAACCGGCGCGTGCACATGGACCACCAGACGTTCATCAACAGCGTCTTCCTCGTGCAGGGGCGCTCGAACGAGTTCACCGTGCAGACGCCCTCGCGGCGGAAGGAGGTGCTGCGCAAGGTGCTCGGCCTCGACCGCTACGAGGAGCTTTCGAAGAGCGCCCACGAGCGCCGCCGCACCGCCGGGAAGGACGCGGAGATCGAGGAGCGCCTGATCGGCGACGACGAGGAGCGGCTGGAGGAAGCGCCCGCCGTCGAGGCCGCCCTCGAAGCGCTCGCGGGCGAGCGCAAGGCCGTCCGCCTCGGCCTCGAAGCGGGGGAGCGGGAGCTGGGCGAACTGAAGATCGCCGCCGCCGAGCACGAGCGCCGCGAACGCGCCGTCGCCGAGGCGGCGAACCTGCTGGAAACGCGGTCGGACGCGGTCGGGCGGCGCGAGCAGGCGATCGAGGCGCTGGAGGCGGAACTGGCGACGGTCCGCGAGACGCTGGAGCGCGCGCCCGAAACGGAGGCGGCCTACGAGCGCCTGCGCGACGCGCGGGAGGAGGAGCGCGCCCTCGCCGAACTGGCCGCGCGGGCGCGGGAGGCGGAGGACGCGATCGCCGCCGCCGAGACCGAGATCGCGGGGGAGCGCAGCGGCATCGAGGCGCGCATCGCCGCGCTCGGCGAGCAGCGCGACCGCGCCGCCGCGCTCGTCGCGACGCTGCCGTCGCTGGACGAGGAGGAAGCGGGGCTGGACGGGGAGCGCGCCCGCCTCGCCGCGCTCGACGGCGACATCGAGGCCGAGCGCGACGCGGCCACGGAGGCGCAGCGCGTCCAGGCCGAGCGCGCGGACGAGGCTGGCGGCTACCGCGCGCGCGCGCAGGAGTTGAAGGATCGCCAGGCGACGCTTGAGGAGTCGGAGGGTGAGCCGCTGTGCCCCGTCTGCCGCAAGCCGCTGACGCCGGACGAGTTGCGGAACACGGTCGAGCAGTACAAGCGGGAACGCCGCGAACTCGGCCAGCGGCTATCGAGGCAGCGCGGGACGCCGTGAAGGAGGCGGAGGCGTCCGCCGGCGAGCACCAGGAGCGCGCCGCGACGCTCCAGCGGGAGCGCACGGCGCTCGACGGGCGCGTGCGCGCGTGCGAGCAGTCGCTGGCGGCGCGGCTGGCGGAAGCGCGAACGGCCGAGCGCGACCTCCCCGGACTCGACGGGCAACTGGCCGGCCTGAGCGGCTGCGTCGAGACCGAGGCGTTCGCGGCGGAGGCGCGGGAGCGTCGGGCGTCGGCGCGGGAGCGGCTGCTGGCGCTGGGCTACGACCGCGACGCGCACGCCGCCGCCCGCGACGCGCTCACGGAACTCGAGCCGGCGGAGGCCGCCTACCACCGGCTCACGAGCGCGACGGCGCAGGCGCAGGGGCTCGGCGACCGCATCGCGGGGGCGCACGAGGAACTGCAGCGGGAGCGGCTGGAACGCGACGGCGCGCGGGACGCGCTGGCCGAGGCGCGCGACGCGCTCGACGCCTCGCAGGACGTGTCCGCGCGCCTCGACGGCGTCGAGGCGGAGGTCGCGGAGGCGCGCGACCGGCTGACGGCGCTCGACCGGGAGCACGGGCGGCACGAAGAGCGGCGCGCCGCGCTCGACCGCATCGCGGCGCGCGTCGAGGAGTCGCGCGACCGGCTCGCCGCCGCCCGCGATTCCGCCCGGCTGCACGAGGAACTGGCCAGGGCGTTCGGGCGCGACGGCGTGCAGGCGATGCTCATCGAGCAGTCCCTGCCGGAACTCGAACGCATCGCCAACGGGCTGCTCGACCAGCTCACGGAGGGGCGGGGAAGCACGCACGTCTCGCTCCGCACGCAGCGCGAGAACGCCTCCGGCAAGACGGTCGAGACGCTGGACATCCAGATCAGCGACGACCTCGGCACGCGCGACTACGAGATGTACAGCGGGGGCGAGAAGTTCCGCGTCGATTTCGCGCTGCGGATCGCGCTCTCGCGGCTGCTCGCGATGCGCTCCGGGGCCAGCCTGCCGACGCTCATCATCGACGAGGGGTTCGGCACGCAGGACGAGGATGGGCGCGACCGCCTCGTGGCGGCCATCAACACCATCAGCAGCGAGTTCCGCCTCATCCTGCTGGTGACGCACATCGAGGGGTTGCGCGAGAGCTTCGGCCAGCGCATCCAGGTCACGAAGGACGCGGAGCGGGGCTCGCAGGCGGTGGTGGCGTAGGGGCGCGGATTGCCCGACGGGCGGGCGCTCCCGTACCCTTGGGGCTTCGTGGCAGGGTAGCTCAGCTGGTAAGAGCGCACGACTCATAATCGTGAGGTCGAGAGTTCGAGTCTCTCCCCTGCTACCACGCGCTCGCGCCGGAAGTCGCGAGGAGGGAGCCTGATGATTCTCGGGTTGGGGACTGTTCCGTTGACGTCGGTGGCGCAGGCGCGGCGGGAGGCGAAGCGCAAACTGCCGCGCTCCATCTACTGGTACTCGGAGGCGGGCACGGAACTGCGCCGCACCGTGCGCGCCAACCGCGACGGCTTCAAGGAGATCGGCCTGCAGGCGCGCGTGCTCGACTCGCACGAGCCGCGCAAGCTCGCCACGACGGTGCTCGGGCGCGAGATCTCGATGCCGCTGATCACGACGCCCGCGGGCTTCATCCGCATCGCCCACCCCGACGGGGAACTGGGGGTGGCGCGCGCGGCGGAAGCGGCGGGCACGGCGGTCGGCATCGGCATCCTCGCCAGCTACCCGATCGAGACGATCACGGCCAACGCGAGCGACGTCTGGTACCAGCTCTACATGCTGGGCGGGCGCGAGGGCTCGGCGGTGGCCATCGAGCGGGCGAAGGCGGCGGGCTGCCGCGTGCTCATCATCACGGTCGATTTCGCCGCCCTCTCCGGCGGGCAGGACTACCAGCGCGGCCATCCGGGCGTGCCCGACCGCGTGGACCTGCCGACGGCGCTGAAGTACGCGCCGGAGATGCTGACGAGGCCGCTGTGGGCGCTCAACTTCCTGCGGGGCGGGGTGGAACTGCGCTTCCCCAACGCGCCCGGCGAGGCGAACGTGACGGCGAGCCAGGTGGGCGCGGGCATCATGGCCCATCCGCCCACGTGGGACGACATCGCCTGGGTGCGCAAGCAGTGGGACGGGCCGTTCGTGGTGAAGGGCATCACCGCCGTCGACGACGCCCGCCGCGCGGTGGACGAGGGCGTGGACGCGATCTCCGTGTCGAACCACGGGGGCAACTCGCTCGACGGCTCGCCCGCCACCATCCGCGTGCTGCCCGAGATCGTGGACGCCGTGGGCGACAACCTGGAGGTGCTGCTGGACGGCGGCGTGCGCCGCGGCAGCGACGTGGTGAAGGCGGTGGCGCTGGGGGCGAAGGCGGTCCTGGTGGGGCGGCCCTACATCTGGGCGCTGGCGGCGGGCGGCGAGCAGGGCGTGCGCCAGATCCTGGAGGTCTACCGGCAGGGCATCGCGGGCACGCTCACGCTGCTCGGCTGCCCCTCGGTGGAGGACCTGAACCCGTCGCACCTGCGCCTGCCGCCCACCCTCGCCCCGTAGCGGGCGCGGAGGGCGCGGGCTCACCCCAGGCGCACGTTATCGACGAGCTGGACGCCGACGGGGGCCCTGCGGCTGCGCGCGATCTGGAGCACGAGCAGGAGCGGCAGGAAGCGCCCCACGAGGATCGTGATCATCACGACGATGGTGGCGGTCGTCCCCAGGTCCGGGGTGATGCCCGCCGTCCAGCCCACCGTGCCCACCGCCGACGAGGTCTCGTAGAGCACGTCGATGAAGGGGTGGTTGGTCGTGCGCAGCAGGATCATGGCCACGGCGAAGTGGACGGCGGCGAAGGCGAACGTGATGGCGACCGCCTGGCGGATGACGGTCTGGGGCAGGCGCCGCCCGAAGGCGATCACGTCGCCGCGGCCCCGGAGGGCGGCGATCGTGCCGACCACGAGCACGGCCAGCGTGCCCAGCTTGAGGCCGCCCGCGGGCGTTCCCGCCGCGCCGCCCACGAGCATGAGCACGGACTCGAACAGCTTGGTGTGCTCGTGCAGGAGGCCGGAATCGACGGCGCTGAAGCCGGAGACCCACATCGAGGCCTGGAAGAGGGCGAGCACGGGCCGGTCGCTCTCGGCCACGGTCGCGAGCGTGCCCGTGTTCGCCCATTCGCTGACGCCGATGAAGAGCGCGCTCCCGAGGACGACGGCGACCGCCGCGGAGAGCACCATCTTCGCGTCGAGGGACAGGCGGCGGAGGTCGCGCCGCCACACCCCGAGGATGACGGGCACGGCCCCCAGCGAGCCGCCGAGGCAGAGCACGATCATGGGGAGGAGCACGGCGGGGTCGTCGGCGAAGGGGCGCATGTCCTCGCCGGTGACGTTGAAGCCGGCGACGTTGAAGGCGGAGATGGCGTGGAAGACGGCCCACCAGAGGCTGCGCGCGACGGGCACGCCCGCGCTCACGAAGCCGCCGAAGAGCGCGAGCGCGCCGAGCACCTCGAACGTGAGCGTGTAGAGGATGATGGTGCGGACGAAGGAGGCGGACTCGCGCATGGTGGGCGCGCCGTAGTAGAGGCGCATGAGGTTGCGGTCGCGCAGGCCGAGGTTGCGTCCCAGCGCCCAGAGGACGATGCCCATGCCCGCCATGTAGCCGAGGCCGCCGACCTGGATGAGGCCGAGAATGACGGCCTCGCCGAAGTGGGTCCAGTGCTCCTGCGTGTCGACCACCACGAGGCCCGTCACGCAGATGGCGGAGATGGCCGTGAAGAGCGCTTCCAGGAGCGTCGGCGCTCCGCCGGTGTGGGAGGCGGGGAGGAGAAGGAGGGAGGCGCCGCCGAGCAGGATCAGCCCGAATCCGGCGAGGACGCGGACGCTGCCCGAGCCGAAGGGGCGCGAACGGGCCGTCGGCTCGATGCTGATGGTGCGGGAGCCCATCAGCCGCCGTCGCACGGTACGGCGCGCGCTCACTCGCATGTGCGCTCAGCGTGCGCGCGCGCGGGCGAGAGCGCAAGCGCCCAGGCGGGCGGGGCCGCTAGAGGGGCGCCAGTTGGGCGTTGCGCTCGCCGCCCCAGCGCGGCTCGTGCGAGCCGTCGGGGAGCATGGCGAAGGCGTTGACGTCGTCGGCCAGTTGCGCCAGCAGGAGGCCGACGACGCGCTCCGCGATGGCGGGGTCGAGGACGGGGAAGATGAGCTCGATGCGCTCCTCGAAGTTGCGCGGCATCCAGTCGGCGCTGCCGGCCCAGACCTCCCAGTCGCCGCCGGAGCGGAAGGCGGCCACGCGCGCGTGTTCGAGGAAGCGCCCCACGATGCTGCGCATGGTGAAGCGGTCGTCGTGCTGGGTGAGCGTGCTGCGCGCGATCACGTCGACGCGCGCGCCCGCGTCCGCCGCCTCGCCGAGCGCATCGAAGACGGCGGGGTCGGTGAGGTGGTTCATCTTGAGGATGACGTGGCCGCCGGGGACGGCCTCGGCGCGGATGCGCTCCAGCATCGTGTCGCGCGCGTCGATGCCGTAGCGCATTCGGCCGAGGCGCGGGGGCGCGCCCGCTTCGAGCGCGTCGAAGAACTCGCGCGCGTCGCGGGCGAGCTCGGGATTGGAGCTGAAGAGCGAGAGGTCGGTGTAGAGGCGTCCGTTGAGGGGGTTGTAGTTGCCCGTGCAGAGGTGGACGTAGCCGCGGCCCGCGCGGCGCACGTAGAGCGCCTTGGCGTGCACCTTGTAGCCCAGGGGGAGGGGCAGGATGCGGACGCCCGCGGCGCGGAAGAGGAGGCTCCAGTGCAGGTTCTGGAGTTCGTCGAAGCGGGCGCGGCCCTCCAGCAGGACGGCCACGTCCTTGCCCGCCCGCGCGGCCCGCATGAGCGCCTCGGCGATCGGGTTGCGCGCGCCCAGGCGGTAGAGGCTGATGCGGACCTGGTCCACCTCGGGGTCGGCGGCGGCGCGGTCCACGAACCCTTCCACGAGGCCGTAGTCGTCCAGCGGGTGGTAGAAGGCGGCGTCCTGCTCGTCGAGCGCGCCGAAGGGGTCCGCCGCGAAGCCCGGGGCGCGGCGCGGCGCGATCGGCTCGTAGCGCAGGGGCGCCGGATTGGGGTGGGGCGGATCGACGCCGATGAGAATGTCCAGGTAGCGGTGGTCGAGGGGCGGGGAGAGGCGGAAGGCGGCCTCCTCGGGCAGGCCCAGCGCCTCGCGCACCTCCGCCACCCAGGGGAAGGCGCGCTCCACCTCGAGGCGCGTCGGCGGCCCCTCGGGGCGGTCCTCGATCGCCTGCGCGAGGTCGTCCCAGTCGACGCGCTGCACGTCGAGGTCGGCGAGGCGGGTGATGCGCATCTCGTACATGGGCAGGTCCTCGGGGAGGAAGAGGTCGCTGCGCAGGCGCACCAGCGGCCCCAGCCGCACGAACGCCCCCGGGCGCCCGGGCACGGGCAGGAGGCGCGGCAGCGAGTCGGGCAGGCGCACGAGGTAGTCGAGCGATTCGCGCCCCGCCGCCAGGTAGAGCGCGCGGCTCGACAGGCCGGAGAGCGCGCCCGGATCGAGCAGGTCCGCGCGCGGCGAGGCCTCCTCGGCGAGGTAGGCCCCGAAGTAGCTGCGTTCGAGGGGCGTCAGTTCGCCCGGCTCCAGCAGGAGGAAGCCGACCTCCGTGAGGGCGTTCCGCAGTTGCTCGTGGATCTCGGTGGCCTGGAGCGCGCTCTCGTAGGCCTCCGCGAGGACGGTGCGGTACTCGTCGCGCTCCCGCCCGCCGCCGCTGCGCGCGCGCTCGAAGACGCCGTAGATGCGGGCGGCGAAGAACTCGTCCAGGTTCGACGAGAAGATGGCGAGGAAGCGCAGCTTCTCCAGCAGGGGCACGTCGTCGCGCGTCGCCTGCAGCAGCACGCGGTGGTTGAAGCGGAGCCAGGAGCGTTCGCGGGAGAGGACGGTGGCAACCACGCGCTTCACCCCGTCCAGGAAATAGCCCCGGCGTCAACGGCGCGTGCGGGACGCGGGAAGCCGCGGTCCCCGTTACGATACAAGGTCTATGACAAACGCCGCCAGCATTATGGAAACTGAGTGGCAGTTCGCGGCGGACGACCTCGACGCCGTGCGCGGCTGGCTGGAGCGGGAGACGCCCGCGCCCTACCGCGTTCACGCCGAACCGGAGCGGGAGCAGCGCGACGAGTACTGGGACACCGCGGGCTGGCTCGTGTGGCGGGCGGGCTTCGCCTGCCGCGTGCGGCGGCGGGGCGAGTCCGCCGAACTCACGCTGAAGGGCCTCTCCGGCGGCGAGGGGCACCTGCGGCGGCGGGCCGAACTGAACGAGCCGCTGGACGCGCTCGGCGGGCTGGCGGGCGCGGTCGCGCGGCCCGGCGGGGAGGCGAGCCGGCTGCTGCGCGCGCTGGCCGGTCCGCACGCGCTGCGCCCCGTGGCCGCGCTCACGACGCATCGCACGACGCTGCCCCTCTCCGACGCGGAGGGCGCGCTGGGCGAGATCGCGCTCGACCGCACGACCGTGGGCGAGGGGCGGCGCGCGCACGAGCTGCTGCGGGTGGAGGTGGAGGTCGCGGACGGCGCGCGCGGCGCGGTCGAGCGCGCCGAGCCCTTCGTGACGGCGCTGCGGGAGGGCGCGGGCCTGCGTCCGGCGCTTTCGGGGAAGCTGGCGGCGGCGCTGGCGGCGGCGGGCGCCTCGCCGGGCTGGGAGCCGCGCCCGCTCGGCCCCATGACCGCCGGGCGGGAGAGCGCGCTGGGCGACCTCGCCTACGCGGTCCTGCGGCGGGAGTTCCTCCATCTCGTCCAGCACGAGCCCATCGCGCGGCTGGGGGAGGACATCGAGGGCGTCCACCAGATGCGGGTCGCCTGCCGCCGCTTGCGGGCGGCGCTGGCCACGTTCGGGGAGGCGCTGCCGACCGAACTGACCGCCCAGCGGCGCGACATCCGCTGGATCGCGCGATCGCTCGGCGACATGCGCGACCTCGACGTGCAGCGCGAGCGGCTGGCGCGGGCGAGGCCGCTCATCGGCGCGAAGGCGGCCGCCGCCATCGACGCCGTCTTCCGCGAGCGCCGCGACCGGGCGCGCGAGGAGATGCTGGCCGCGCTCGATTCGGAGCGGTACCGCGCCTGCATCGAGCGGCTGTCGGAGTTGCTGCGCGCGCGGCCCGCCGCAGGGGTCGGGGAGCGGCCCGCGATCGCGTGCGCCCCGGCCCTGATCGCGCAGTGGCGCCGCCGCGTGCGGCGGGAGGGGAACGCCATCGGCGGGAAGTCGCCCGACGCCGCCTACCACGACCTGCGCATGACGGTGCGGAAGCTGCGCTACGCGCTGGAGTTCTTCGCGCCGCTCCACGCGGAACCGGCGGAGGCCTACCGCCGCCAGGTGGCGCGGCTGCAGAACCTGCTGGGCGAGCACCAGGACGCAGCCATCGCGGCGGACCTCTACCGGCGGCTGGCGCGGGAGGAGGGCGAGCGGCTGGGGAAGGCGGGCGTGCGCGGGGCGAAGGAGCTGGCCGCCAACGCCGCCGCCGATGCGGAGGGCTTCCGCTGGAAGTTCCCGAAGCGCTTCTCCCGCCTGCGCGGGCCCCGCTGGCGCCGCTTCAGGGACGCGATGGCGAAACCGTGAACAATTGTTAACAATATTTGCGGGCTTCTCCCGTACCCTTCCGGCGATGGGAGCTTTCCCAGCTAGTTCCGCCGCAACCGCCGTCCCCGACGGCGCGTCCTTGGCTCCCCCGCGATCCGGGGCTCCCGTGGCCATCGTCGACCTCGGCTCGAACTCGGCCCGCGTGATCGTGGTCGACCACCCCATTCCCGGCGTCATCGAGACCATCGCGGAGGAGCGGCTCGACCTGCGCCTCGCGACGGAACTGGACGAGGGCGGGCGGCTGAGCGAGCGCGGCATCGCCATCACCATCGAGGCCGTCGCCGAATTCGCCGCTTTCGCGCGCGAGGCGGGGGCGGGCTCGATCAACGTGGTCGCGACGGCGGCCATCCGCTCGGCGCGGAACCGCGACGAACTGCTCGCCCGCGCGCACGCCGAACTGGGCCTCGCGATCGAGGTGCTGGACGGCGCGGAGGAGGCGGAGTTCGCCGCCGCGGGCGCGCTCCACGGCCTGCCCATCCGCTCCGGCGTCGTCGTCGACATCGGCGGCGGGAGCACGGAGGTCGCGCGCGTCATCGCGGGCGTGATCGTGGGCGCCTGGAGCTTCCCCCTGGGGGCGCTCGGCGCCAGCGCCGACTGGCTCACCGACGACCCGCCCACGCGCAAGCAGATCAAGGCGATGCGGCGCATGGTCGCGGGGACGCTCGCGGAGCACGCGCCCTCGGGGCTGGACGCGGGCGAGCGGCTGATCGCGACGGGCGGGAGCGCGCGCACGCTCGCGCGGCTGGCGCAGCGCCGCAGCGGCCACCCGATCCCGCGCCTCCACGGCTACACGCTCGACCGGAGCGCCTTGCGCGAGACGAGCGCCTTCCTCGCCGCCCACAGCGCCGCCGAGCGCTGCGAGATCGACGGGGTGCGCGCGGGCCGCGCCGACTCGATCGTGGGCGGGGCGATCATCCTCGACGAGATGATGCGGCGCCTCGGCGCGGAGCGGCTGACGATCGCGGCGGGGGGCGTGCGCGAGGGCGTGGCCATGCGCGCCTTCGGCGAACCGGCGGCGCAGCCCCGGCTCGTGCGCGCCGCCGCCGTCGAAGCGCTGTTGCGCCGCCACGGCGCCTGGGACGGCGCGGAGATGGAGGCGCGCTCCGCGCTCGCCGACCGGCTCTCGCCGGAGGTCATCGACGACCCCTTCAGCGACGTTCTCGAAGCGGCGCGGCTGGCGGCCATGCTGCGCGCGCTGGGCGAGGCCTGGGGCAAGCGGGAGGCGGGCGCGCGCGCGGCGGACGCGCTCCTGGCCGGGGACCTCGCCGGGTTCGACCACGCGATGCTCGCGCGCATCGCCGCCATCCTCCACTACAGCGACGGCGACAAGGAGGGCGCGCGGCCCTGCCTCTCGCTCCTGCCCGCGGCGGAGAAGCCCCTGCTGCGGCGCTGCGGCGCGCTCCTCGCGTAGCGGTCCCCAGTTCCACGGCTGCTCCATTCGACGCGAACGCGGAGAAGGCGCCCCTCGCGGGACGCCTTCCGGGCTGGCGACGTACGGAGGGAGGGGTTACTCCGTCTTCGCCGGCTTCTCCATCGCGGAGCCGTCCTTGTCGCCGCCCTTGTGGTGGCCGCGCCGCTCCTTCCCGAAGTCCGGCTTCTCGCCGGATTCGATGGCGGCGCGAAGCGTCTCGGCCCGCTCCTCCGTGATCTTGCCCGCCTCGACGGCGGCGTCGATGCGATCGAGCGCGACCTGCTTGCGGGCGGCGGCGAGGTCGTCCACGGTCACGCCGAGGGCGGCGGCCAGCGCCTCGCCGCGGGCGGCATTGATGTCGGACTTGCCGCGCTTGAAGGCGCGGGCGGCCCGGCGCTTGCCCTTGCCGTCGCCGCCGATGTCGCCGGACTCGATCCTGGCGCGGAGTTCGGCGGCTTCGTCCTCGGTCAGCTTGCCGGACTCGACGGCGGCGTCGATGCGGTCGAGCGCGACCTGCTTGCGGGCGGCGGCGAGGTCGTCCACGGTCACGCCGAGGGCTTCGGCGAAGGCGGCGCGGCTCTCCTCCATGCGCGCCCGCTTGTCGCCGGCGGCGTCTCCGTTGCCGCCGCCGCCCTGGGCGAGGACGACGCCGACGCCAAGGGCGCTGAACAGCATGGCGATGCCGAGCGCGACGAGCAGGGGCCTGATGTGACGGGTCATGGGTGCTTCCTTCCCGCTGAAGTGTCGCGGCAGGGCGGCGGGGGTTGCCCTGCCGCGGCGAATGCTGGCAGGGGGGCGATAAGGGCGGCTTAAGCGAATCCGCGCCGCCTTATCTGGGCCTTATCGCGAAGGCGCGCACAATGGGGCCATGCGCGTGCTCATCGTCGAGGATGACGAACGGCTGGCCGACGTCGTCGCGCGCGGCCTGCGGCAGGCGGGCATGGCCATCGACATCGCCCTCGACGGCGAAGCGGGGCTGGAGAAGGCGCTCGTGAACCGCTACGAGGTCGTGCTGCTCGACCGCGACCTGCCGCGCCTGCACGGCGACGAGGTGTGCCGGCGGCTGACGCGCGGCGCGGAGGCCCCGCGCATCCTCATGCTGACCGCCTCGGGCGCGCTCGACGACCGCATCGAGGGGCTGTCGCTGGGGGCGGACGACTACCTGTCCAAGCCGTTCGCGCTGCGGGAGCTGATCGCGCGCATCCGCGCGCTCGCGCGGCGCAGCGCCGTGAGCACGCCGCCCGTGCTGGAGGCGGGGGACGTGCGGCTCGAACCCGGCCCCCACCGCGCCGCCCGCGGCGGGCGCGACCTGCGCCTCACGCGCAAGGAGTTCGCCGTGCTGGAGGTGCTGCTGGCGGCGCGCGGGAACGCCGTCAGCGCGGAGGAGCTGCTGGAGCGCGCCTGGGACGAGCACGCCGACCCGCTGACGAACGTGGTGCCCGTCACGATCATGACGCTGCGGCGCAAGCTCGGCGAGCCGCCCGTGATCGAGACCGTGAAGGGCGCGGGCTACCGGATCGCCGCGGCATCGACGCCATGAGGTTGCCGCGCCCGACCGTCCGCATCCGGCTGACGCTGCTCTACGGGTCGCTCTTCCTGCTGGCGGGCGTCGCGCTCATCGCCATCACCCATCTCCTCTACCGCGACGCGCTCGACAAGGGCGACTTCGACGAGAAGAAGCAGTTCTACGCCGAGGCGGAGATCGAGGCGGCCTTCGGCGACCGGCTGCCCTCGGGGAGGCGGCTGCGCGAGTTCATCGCCAAGGACGGGCGCACCCTCTACAAGTTCGTCGAGGACGTGCACGACAAGGCCGCCGAGGACGCCGTGGACGACGCCCTGCGGGAGCAGCTCGCGCAGTCCGGCATCGCCCTCGGCCTCACGACGGTGGGGGCGCTGCTGCTGGGCTGGATCGTGGCGGGGCGCGTGCTGCGGCCCGTGCAGCGCATCACGGAGACGGCGCGCGCCTCCTCCGAGACGGACCTGCACCACCGCGTCGGGCTGGAGGGGCCCGACGACGAACTGAAGGAGCTGGCGGACACGCTCGATTCGCTTTTGGACGCGCTGGAGACGGCGTTCACCAGCCAGCGCGCCTTCTCCGCGAACGTTTCCCACGAACTGCGCACGCCCCTCGCGATCCTGCGCGCGGAGGCGGAGATCAAGCTCGCGGACGCGGAGGCGACGGAGGCGGAACGCGCCTTCGCGCGGCGCATCCTCGATTCGACCGAACAGGGCGAGCGCACGGTCGACGGGCTGCTCGCGCTGGCCCGCAGCGAGAGCGGCCTGCTCTCGCGCACGGCGGTCGATTTCGCCGAACTGACCGGCGACGTGGTGGGCGAACTGGCGGCCTCGGCGGGAGGCGTCGCACTGACGCTGGAATTGGGCGAGGCGGCGGCGTGGGGCGACCGCGCCCTGCTCGAACGGCTCGTCGCGAACCTCGTCGAGAACGCCATCCGCCACAACGTGACGGGCGGCTGGGCGCGCGTGGAGACGGCGGAGGCGGGCGGCGAGGCGGTCCTGCGCGTGAGCAACTCCGGGCCGCGCCTCACGCCGGAGGAGGCCGAGCGCTTCTTCGAGCCGTTCGTGCGGCGGACGGACGCGGGGGCGGGGGCGGCGCGCGGGGGGCTCGGGCTGGGGCTCTCGATCGTGCGGGCGATCGCGCGCTCGCACGGCGGGAGCGTCTCCGCGCGGGCGCGGCGCGAGGGCGGCCTCGACGTCGAGGCGCGCCTGCCCCGCGAACGCGAGCCGTAGCGCTACTGCTGCTCCCCCTCGGCCTGGGCGAGCGCGGCGGGGTCGAGCGACTGGTCGTCGTCCACCTCGATGACGAGGGACTCGATCGCGCCGCTGAAGGCGAAGGGCGATTCGTACTGGTCGCTCACGGGCGTGCCCGTGTCCGCGCCCACGTCGAGGCCCTCGATCGTGAAGAGCCCGCCGAGCATGCGCGGGAGTTCGCCGCGCGCGGCCTCGCGGCCATCGACGGTGAGGACGCCGACGCCGCGGTTCTCGCCCGTCTTGGTGAAGGCGAACGCGACCTCGGCGCGGCCCGGCGGCAACTCCGATTCGCCGACGATGCGGGTGGCGTCGCCCGCGCAGTTGTGCTCGTAGACGAGGCGGTTGCCGCGCACGTAGAGGGCGTAGCCGCCCGCATAGCCGCCGTGGGCGAGGATGACGCCCTCGCCGGAGCCCTCGCGCACGACGGTCGCGCGGATGCGGTGCGAGCGGTTGCGCACGTCGGCGGCGGCGACGGTGGGCACGTGCGCCATGCCGTGGGCGTAGGCGTAGGCGGCGCGGTCCTGGGGCGCGCCGGGCGGGACGTTGCCGACGGCGGAGGCGGCCCCGCCCTGTTCGAGGGGGAGCACGCCGTGCGTTCCCGCCTCCGCCCACCAGCGGCTGATGAGCTCGCGCAGCCGCTCCGGCTCCTCCGCGGCGAGGTCGCGGCTCTCGGAGTAGTCGGCGTCGAGGTGGTAGAGCTCCCAGGGCTCGGACTGGAAGTCGTCGCCGGGAACGTGGAAGGTGACGGCCTTCCAGCCCTTGTGCCAGACGGAGCGGTGGCCGTTCATCTCGAAGTGCTGGGTGACCTTGCGCGTGGGCGCGTCCGCGTCGTCGAGGGTGTAGGCCATGCTCTCGCCGGCGACGGGCAGCTGGGGGACGCCCCCGAAGACGGCCGGGGGCTCCATGCCGAGCAGGTCGAGCACGGTGGGGGTCACGTCGGTGACGTGGTGGAACTGGCGGCGCAGGCCGCCCTCGCGGATGCGCGCGGGCCAGTGGAAGACGAGCGGGGCGCGGATGCCGCCCGCGTGCAGGTACTGCTTGTACCAGCGCAGGGGCGCGTTCCCCGCCTGCGCCCAGCCCGCCGGGTAGTTGGTGTGCGAGCGGGGGCCGCCGATCTCGTCGACGTTCTCCAGGTTGAAGGACTCGATGTCGAGGCCGTTCATGCCGCGCAGCCAGTTGACCGTGCCCAGGGGGCCGCCCGCGTCGCTGGCCCCGTTGTCGGAGGTGAGCACGATGAGGGTGTCGTCGAGCTGGCCCGTCTCCTCCAGGTAGTCCACGAGCCGCCCGATCTGCGCGTCCGTGTGGTCGAGCATGGCGGCGAACGCCTCCTGGAGGCGGTTCGCGACGAGCTGCTGGTCCGGCGTCAGGCTCTCCCACGGGGGCACGTTCGGGTTGCCCGGCGGCAGGACCGTGTCCTCGGGGACGATGCCCATCGCCTTCTGGCGTTCGAACCACTCCTCGCGGGCGGCGTCGTAGCCCTGGTCGAAGCGGCCGCGGTACTTCTCCAGGTACTCCGGCGGGGCCTGGTGGGGGTCGTGACAGGCCCCGAAGGCGACGTAGAGGAAGAACGGCTTCTCCTCGTAGATCGCGTTCTGGTCGCGGATGAAGCCGATGGCGCGGTCGACGATGTCCTCGCTCACGTGGTAGCCGGGCGCGTCGGGCGTGGGGATGCGGTGGTTGTCCTCGGTCAGTTCGGGGGCGAACTGGTCCGAGAGGGCGTCGAGGAAGCCGTAGTAGCGCTCGAAGCCCTTCCCCAGGGGCCAGTGGTCGAAGGGGCCCGCCGCGGAGGTCTCGGACATGGGCGCGAGGTGCCACTTGCCCACGGCGAAGGTGGAGAGGCCGCGGGCCTTCAGCAGCTGCGCGATCGTGGCGGCGCGCTCGCTGATCGCCCCGCGCCCGTTGGGGAAGGCGCGCGCCCAGTTCGAGACGGAGCGCATGCCCACGGTGTGGTGGTTGCGCCCCGTGAGGAGGCAGGCGCGCGAGGGCGAGCAGAGCGTGGTCGTGTGGTAGTTCGTGTAGCGCAGCCCGTTGGCCGCGAGCCGGTCCATGTTGGGCGTGTCGATGGTCGAGCCGTAGCAGCCGAACTGCGCGAACCCGACGTCGTCGAGGACGATGTAGACGACGTTGGGGACGCCGCGCAGGTCGGGGCGCTGCGGCCACTCGCCCGGCGATTCCGTGGCTTCGAGGATGGCGTGTCCGGCGAATTCGGCGGCGTCGGGCATGGTTCCCCCTTCGGGCGGACGCGCGACGCGCCGCCGCCGGCGGGAATCCCAGCGACGGCGGCGCGAGGGCGACGGATTGCGGACGCCCGGGGCTCAGCCCTAGGCGTCGTCGAGCCAGACGTACCCGAGATAGGTGAGCGGCTCGATGAAGCTGTTGTAGCCCTGCACGCGCGGCTTCACGACGTTGATGCTGCGGAAGGGCGCGCAGGGGAGCAGCCAGGGGTCGTCGTGGAAGAGTTCGTTGAAGCGGTCGTACTCGACCAGCGCCTCTTCCGAGAACGGATCGAGGGTCTTGAGCTTGGCGCGGATGTCGAGGAACGTCTCGCTCGTGTACTTGCTGGGGTTGTTGTCCTGGAAGGGCAACGGCTGCGTGATGACGGTGACCGGCGAGAACGGCGAGAAGCCCGTCATGAGGAACCAGCCGGCCTCGAAGTCCCGCTGGAAGAGCTTCTGGTTCATGTCGGGGATCTGGTGGCCGACGAGCTCGATCTCGACGCCGACGGCGGCGAAGTTGTCCTTGAGGAGCGAGGCGAGCTGCGCGCCCACCACGGGGTGGTTCGCGTAGTGGTCGAAGGGGATGGGCTCGGTCTGGCTGAAGCCGGCCTCGGCGAGGAGCGCCTTCGACCGCTCGGGGTCGTAGAAGGGCTGCTCCAGCTCGGGGTCGAAGGCGGGGCTGCCCGGATCCCACGGCTGGGTGGTGAGCTCCACCAGCCCCTCCATCAGCTCGTTCACGATGCGCTCGCGGTCGATGGCCCAGAAGAGCGCCTGGCGGACGCGCTTGTCCTCGAAGAGCGGGTTGGTGACGTTGAGGCCGACGTAGACGATGCCCCACTTGGCCGCGAGCCGCACGTCGTCCTCGTAGGCCTTGCCGAAGACGGGGCTCACGCCCGTGGCGATGTCGATGTCGTCGGCGGCGTAGGCCTGGCCGACGGCTTCGGCGTCGGCGAACTGGATCACCTTCACCCCGTCGAGGTAGGGGCCGCCGCGGTCGTCGTGCCAGTTGTCGCTCGGTTCGAGCTCGTAGCCGACGCCCGGGGTCCAGGACTTCATCCGGTAGGGGCCCGTGCCCTGGATGTTCTCGCCCGACTGGAGCTGGGCGTAGGTGTCCTTCTTGGTGACGGGGAACTGGGCGAAGAAGTCGTTGATGTTGGCGAGCGGCGTGCCGAAGGTGAACACCATCGTGCGCTCGTCGACCGCGCTCATGTCGGTCACGAGCGAGGCGAAGGCGAGGAGCTGGCCGCGGAAGCTGAAGCCGTACTTGTCGGGGTTGACGATCGCGTCGATCCCGAAGAAGACGTCGTCGGGGGTGACGGGCGAGCCGTCGTGGAAGACGGCGTTCTCCTTGATGCGGATGGTGACCTGGGTCAGGTCCTCGGAGACCTCGTAGCTGTCGGCCAGCACGAGCGCGGGCGAGGGCGAGTCCTCGTAGCGGATGAGGCTCTCGAAGACGAGGATGGGGATGCCCTGCGCGCGCGTGAAGGGCGCGCCCTGGTTCAGCAGCAGGTCGCCCTGGACGGCGTAGCGGAGCACGCCGCCCTGCTTCGGGCCGGTCTCGGGCGCCTCCGTGGGCGCGGGCGTCGCGGCCTCGGTGGGCTCGGGCGTCGCCTCGGCGGGGGCTTCGGTCGGCTCCGCGGGAGCCTCGGTCGCTTCCGCCGTGGCTTCGGCGGGGGCCTCGGTCGCCTCGGCGGGAGCCTCGGTCGGCTCGGGGGCGTCGTCGTCGTCGTCGCCGCAGCCGACGAGGGCGGCTGTCACGCCCGCGCCGAGGGCGAGGCCCGATCCGGCCAGCATGCGCCGGCGCGAGATGGGCTTCTTCCAGGTCGAAATCATGTTCATGGGAACCTCCCGTTTTGCGCATCGGGCCTGGTCTTGCCGCCACGCCCGGGTTGGCTGTCACCGGAAGCGCGGCTCGGCGGCTTCCGACGCGTGGCCGGTACTATACCCCTCCGGCAGGCGCGGGGCGTGGGACGTGGGGCGTCAATCGCCCGCGCCGCCTGTGTATGCTCACGGCTCGACCGCGCGCCGAAGGGGCGCCGGCAACCGCAGGCAGAGGGCGAGGGACATGGCTCCGTTCATCGTGAACCGGGTGGCGCAGACGATTCCCATCCTGTTCCTGGGCACGGTGGCGGCGTTCCTCGTGCTGCGGCTCATCCCCGGCGACCCCGCCCTCGTGATCGCGGGCGAGGAGGCGACGGCGGAGGACCTCTACGCGATCCGCGATCAGCTCGGCCTGCACGACAGCTGGCCGGAGCAGTACGTCCGCTGGCTGGGCGACCTCGTGCAGGGCGACCTCGGGTACTCGTTCACGACGGGGCTCAGCGTGAGCCGCCTGTTCTCCATCAACATCCCGCCGACGCTGGAGCTGGGCATCGCGGCCTACGCCTTCGCCATCGCGATCGGGATTCCCCTCGGCATCCTCGGCGGGGTGAAGCCGCGGAGCGCCTGGGACTGGCTGCTCTCCGGCTACACGATGGTCGCCGTGGGCGTTCCCAGCTTCGTGACGGGCATCATCCTGCTCTGGATCTTCGCGGCGGAGTTGCGCTGGTTCCCCTCGCTGGGGCGGGTGTCGTTCCTCTCCGACCCGGTGGACTCGCTCCACCACCTGGCCCTGCCCGTGATCGCGCTGGCGCTGCCCATCAGCGCGGTGCTCGCGCGGTACACGCGCACGACGATCACGGACGTCGTGGGGCAGGATTTCGTGCGCACGGCGCGGGCGAAGGGGCTGGGCGAAAGCACGGTGATCGTGCGTCACGCGCTGCGCAACTCGCTCATCCCCGTGATCACGATCATGGCGCTGCAGGTGGGCGAGGTGCTGACGGGCGTCGTGATCATCGAGGCGGTGTTCACGCGGCCGGGGCTGGGGCGCGTGGTGGTCGAGGCGATCCAGCGGCTGGACTACCTCGTGGTGCAGACCGTGCTGGTCGTGCTCGTCGTGATCTTCGTGACCGTGAACCTGCTGGCCGACATCATCTACGGCTTCGCCGACCCGCGGGTGCGCGTGCGATGAGCGCGACGGCCGCCAGCCAGGGCGGGCTCACGCCGGACACGGGCAGGCCGCGTCTCGCAGACTCGATGTGGGCGGACACGATGCGGCGGCTGCTGCGCAACCCGCAGGGCGCGATCGCCGTGGGCGGGCTGCTCATCATCGCCGTGGCGGCGGTGGCGGCGCCCGTCATCGCCTGGCACGACCCGATCGCGCAGGACGCCTCGGCGCGGCTGCTGTCGCCCTCCTGGGACCACCCCTTCGGCACGGACGAGCTGCGGCGCGACCTCTTCTCGCGGAACGTGCACGGGCTGAAGACGGCGCTCGCGCTGAGCTTCCTGTCGGTGCTGACGGGGGCCGTGCTGGGCACGATGACGGGGTTCACGGTGGGGTACGTGCGGGGCTGGGCGGACGCGGTGGTGATGCGGCTGGTGGACGCGCTGCTGGCCTTCCCCGGGCTGCTGATCGCGTTCGCCATCCTCACGATCCTCGGGCAGGGGCTGGAGAACATCGGCATCGCGATCGCGGTCTTCGCGATCCCCGGGTTCGTTCGCCTCTCGCGCGCGCAGATGCTGGGCGAACGGAACAAGGACTACGTGCTGGCGGCGCAGGTGCTGGGGGCGAGGCCGGTGCGCATCATCTTCCGGCACATCGTGCTCAACGCCCTGCCGCCGCTGCTGACGCAGGTGGCGCTGGCGATCGCGAGCGGCGTGCTGATCGTGGCCGCGCTGGGCTACTTCGGCCTGGGCGAGCAGGCGCCGACGCCCTCGCTGGGCGGGCTCGTGAACGACAGCAGGCCGTACCTGCAGCGGGCGTGGTGGTATCCCGTCTTCCCGGGCGCGATCCTCGCCTTCCTGCTGCTCTGCCTGAACCTGCTGGCGGACGCGATCAACGAGGCGATCAGCCCCTACGCGCGCCGGACCTCGTAGGCCGAGTCCGAGAGGCCGTTCGCACGCGCGAAGCCCCGGCCAGCCGAGCCAGCCGGGGCTCCGGCGGTTGCTTCGGGCCGCTCCTGCTAGCCGACGGAGACGGTCGTGCTGGTGAGGCGGGCGATGTCGAGGTTGAAGACGCGGGCGGCGTTGGTCGCGAGGATCTTGTGCGTCTCCTCCTCGTTCACGTCCGCGAACATCTCGTCGATCATCGACTGGGTGTTCGGGTACGTGCCCTCGGGGTGGGGGTAGTCGGTGCCGAACATGAGGTTGTCGACGCCGAGGCGGTGGCGGGCGTCCACCTCCGACTGCGTGAGCGGCCCGGCGCAGAAGCCCTGGCGGGCGAAGAGTTCGCTGGGGAGCAGCTCCTGGCTCTGGCCGCCGGGGCGGCGCTTCACGAGCGCGTCGTACTCGTCGAGCAGGGGCGGCACCCAGAGGCTGCCCGCTTCGACCCAGCCGAAGTTGAGCTGGGGGAAGCGCTCGGCGATGCCGCCCAGCAGGAAGTGCTTGAGCGCGGCGCGCAGTTCGAGCGTGGTGAGCGGGCCGTACTTGAAGACCTGGCTGTCGGGGTCGGCCTCGAGGATGGGGTTCTCCCTGCCGAAGCCGGGATGGAAGAGGATCGGCATCCCCATCTCCTGGACCTGCGCCCAGAGGGGATCGTAGAAGCGATCGTGGAAGGGCAGGGCGCCGGGGAACCAGTAGTGGGAGCCCGGCAGGATGAGGGCGCGGAAGCCGAGGTCGTGCGCCTCGCGCAGCTCCGCGAGCGCCCTGTCCATGTCGGCGATGGTGATGGCGGCGACGCCGATGAAGCGGTAGGCCTCGCCGGCGAAGTGCTCGGCGAACCAGCGGTAGTAGGCCTTGTTGCAGGCGCGCACGAATTCCACGTCGGGCGCGCGCGAGCCGCCGCGCTCGATCACGACCTCGGCGCAGACGCCGTCGTCCGTGATCGCGTTCATGCGGTCGCCGAGATCGACGGTGATGCGGAACTCCTCCATCGTGTTCTTGCGCCCGGAGTAGGAGGTCTCCTGTCCGCGGGCGCGCATGTTGGCGAGGATCTTCTGGAGGCGCTCCTCGTCGCGCTTGTTCAGTTCGTCCATCCTGGGACGGTGCTTGGCATCGATGTACTCGGAGAGGTCGAGGAACCTCTCGGTGTGGCTGTCCGCCGAGATCACGACTCGCGCTGTCATGGTTTCCCCCTCGCCGGCGCACGTCCGGCTGTGTTCAGGCCACCTGATTCTAACGGGCCAGGCGGAGGCGCGGGGAAGGAGCGCGCCCGCGCGATGCGGAGGGGCGGCTAGCGCGGTTCGCGCACGGCGAGGTGGCGGTTGCCGTGGTAGCGGCCCGCCTGGACTTCCCAGATGCCGGGCGCGGGACGCAGCGGCGGCGTCTCCAGGAACGGGTCCACGTGCTCCCGCATCAACTCATTGATGACGCCCGCGTAGGCGGGGTCGGCGACGACGTTCACGTTCTCGGCGGGGTCCTCCTGCAGGTCGAAGAGCTGGACGGGCTCCTTCGTGTCCTCGAAGACGACGAGCTTGTAGCGGTCGGTGGCGAACATGCCGAAGCCGTAGTTCTCGCTGTGGGCGACCTCGCGGACGGGGCCGCCGGAGCCGTCGCCGTCGAGGTGGCCGAGCAGGGAGCGGCCCTCATTGCGGGGGAGCGGCTCGATGCCGGTCAGCTGCTCGATGGTGGCGGTCACGTCGACGTGCTCGACGATGCCCTCGACGGCGCGGGGGGCCATGCCGGCGGGCGGGCGGACGATGAGGGGGACGGTGGCGGACTGCTCGTAGAAGAGCATCTTCCAGAGCATCCAGTGGTCGCCCATCATCTCGCCGTGGTCGGCGGTGTAGATGATCCAGGTGTTGTCGAGGATGCCCTTGCGGTCGAGCGCCTCGACGATGTGGCCGACCTGGTCGTCGATGGCGGTGATGTTGGCGTAGTAGTAGCGGGTGAGGAGCTCGACGATGTCGTCGGTGAGGCCCTCCCACTGGGCGGTGGTCTGGAGCCAGCGCATGAGCGTGTGCAGCGGCCCCGATTCGGGGACCTGCGGGGGGATGCGCTCGCCGACGGGGATGGCGGTGCGGCGGTAGAGGTCGACGTACTCGCTGGGGGCGTCGTGGGGCTCGTGCGGCCCGGGGAAGCCGACCCACTGGAAGAAGGGCTCGTCGCGGTCGTACTCGTCGATCCACTTGACCACCTGCTGGCCGGTCCAGGTGTCGAGGTAGGCCTCGGTGGGCAGGGGCGTCGATTCGGGGAACCACATGGGCAGGCCGAGGTGGTCGCGCGTCTTCTTGGGGTAGGCGCGCAGGTGGAACCACTCCTTGTACCTCTCGAAGTGGCCCTGCTCGATGAGCATGTCGCGGTACTCGCAGTCGAGTTCGGGGACGCCGTTCTTCTCCGGGCCGGGATGGGGCTCGTGGAAGCCGGCGGCGACGTAGCGCGCGGTCACGCTGGGGTCGGAGACCATGTCGGGCCTGCCGCAGACGAGCGTCTCGTCGGCGAAGAGGTGCATCTTGCCGATGCAGCTCGTGTAGTAGCCCGCCCGCTGGAGGTGCTGGGCGAGGTTGGGGAGGTCCTGGGTCATGTCCCAGTCGTTCTCGAACACGCCGTGGTCGCGCACGTAGCGGCCCGTGAGCAGGGACCAGCGGGCGGGCATGCAGAGCGGCCCCTGGCAGAAGGCGCGCCCGAAGCGCGCGCCCTCGGCGGCGAGGCGGTCGATGTTGGGCGTGCGGATGATGTCGTTGCCGTAGCAGCCGAGCGCGTCGGCGCGGTGCTGGTCGGCCATGATGACGACGACGTTGGGCCGGGAATCAGCGGGCATGGCGGGAACCTCCGGGGATGTGGGTGTGGGTGCGCTCCATCGCGTGGATGGCCGTCATCGCCGCCTCATGTAGGGGCTGGATGCTTCGTTGATGGCGTCGGAGAGGAGGTTGAGGCAGAAGAGGAGGAGGGCGAACACGGCCCCCGGGCAGACGGCGTACCACCAGGCCTCGCGCAGGTACTGGCGGCTGGTGTTGAGGAGGCCGCCGAGCGAGGGCGTGGGGGGCTGATCGCCGAGGCCGAGGAAGCTGAGGGCGGCGGTGATGAGCACGGCCACGGCCATCAGCAGGGCCATCTGCGTGAGCAGGGGCGGGAAGGCGTTGATGGCGATGTGGCGGAAGATCATGCGCTGCGGGCTGGCCCCGAGGGCGCGCGAGGCGAGCACGTAGTCCTTGTTCTTCTCCGCGATCATCTGGGCGCGGGCGAGGCGCGCGAAGGCGGGGATGGTGAAGAAGGCGATGGCGATGCCGATGTTGCGCACGCCCGGCCCCAGGATCGTGAGGATGGCGAGCGCCGCCAGCAGCCCGGGAAAGGCGAGCAGGGCATCGACGAGGCGCATGGCGGCGGTCTCCGCCCAGCCGCCCATGAAGCCCGCGAGGAAGCCGATCGTGACGCCGATGACCGTGCCGATGGCGACGCCGATGATGCTGACGGCGAAGGAGGCGCGCAGGCCGAAGAGGGTGCGCGCGAAGAGGTCGCGGCGCAACTCGTCGGTGCCGAACCAGTTCTCCGTGGAGGGGCTGAGGAAGCGCCCGGTGGCGTCCTGGGCGATGGGGTCGTGCTGGGCGATGAGGGGCGCGCCCACGGCCCCGACGACCAGCAGCAGCAGCCCGATGAGCGCGATCGCGCCCTGGGGGTTGCGGATGATGCCGTTGATGGTGGCGAAGAGGAGGGACTCGCGCGTCTTTCGCCCCCACCAGGAGATCCGGAGTTCGGCGTCCGTCGACATCGCCGCGCTCATCGCCCGCGCACCCGCGGATCGAGGAAGCCGTAGGCGATGTCGGCGGCGAGGTTGGCGGTGATGAAGACGGAGACGAGGATGATGAGCGTGCTCTGGACGACGAGGTAGTCGCGCGCCTGGATGGCGTTGACCATGAGGCGTCCGAGGCCGGGGCGGGTGAACACCTGCTCGACGATGACGGCGCCGCCGAGGAGGCCGCCGACCTGCAGGGCCATGACGGTGACGACGGGGATCATGGAGTTGCGGAGGGCGTGGCGGACGACGACGCGGCTCTCGGCGAGGCCCTTGGCGCGGGCGGTGCGCACGAAGTCGTTGCCCATCACCTCGGAGATGGTGGTGCGCGTGTAGCGCGCGAGGACGGCGGCGACGCCCGCGCCCGTCGCGATCGCGGGCAGGGCGAGGTGGCGCAGCGATTCCACGGGGTCATCGATGATGGACACCTGGCCGAAGGTGGGGAACCAGTCCAGCCTGACGCTGAATATCCAGATCATGATGATGCCGAAGACGAAACCGGGGATGCCGATCGTGACGAGCGTGTAGCCGGAGAGCGTCCAGTCCCAGCCCGAACGGGGGCGGATGCCCCCCAGCACGCCTAACGGGATGCCGACGACGACGGCGACGACGTAGGCGGCGACGGTCAGCTCCAGCGTGGGCGGGATGGCCGTGCGCAACATGCGGGTGACGGGCAGGCCGCGGGCGAAGGAGACGCCGAGGTCGCCCCGGAAGAGGTCGCCGACCCAGTTGACGTACTGCTCGGGGAGGGAGTCGTTGAGGCCCAGCTGGGTGCGGATGCGGGCGACGTCCTCGTCGGTGGCGTCCTGGCCCGCGAGCAGTTCGGCGGGATCGCCCGGCACGAGCCGGAGCATCAGGAAGACGCCGATGCTCGCGAGCACGAGGACGGGCACCGCCTGCAGGACGCGGGCGAGGACGTAGGCGAGCAAGACTTACGCCTCGAGCCAAACCTTCGCCAGGTTGGGCTGCTCGAAGATCGTGACGAAATGCTCGTCGTAGCCCTTCACATTGGCGTTGGCCACCTCGATTCGCTGGTTGGTGTGAACGGGCAGGAGCCAGGGGTCGTCGAGCCACATCTGGTTGAAGCGGGCGTACTGCTCCCTCGCCTCCTCGCCGAGCGGGTCGAGCCGCTCGAGGTTGGCGATGATGTCGAGGTACGTCTCCGTCTCGTAGTAGCTCGGGTTGCCCATGCGGTACGGGAACGTCTGCTGCATGGTGGTGAGCGGCGAGAGGTTGGAGAACTTGTGGGGCGCGACCCAGAGGTCGACGAACCCGCGCTGCCGCAGCTTGCCCACCCAGACGCCGATCTCCTGGGTGAGGATCTCGACCTCGACGCCGATGGCGGCGAAGTTGTCCTTCAGGATCTCGGCGGTCACTTCCGTGCCGGGAATGGGCTCGATGGTGAGGGGCTCGTCCTGCGACCAGCCCGCCTCGTCGAGGAGGGCGCGCGCGCGGTCGGGCTCGTAGAGCTCGGTTTCGAGGTCCGGGTCGAAGGCGGGCGAGGAGCTGGGCCACGGCTGGGCCGTGAGGTCGCCGAAGCCCTCGCGCAACTCCTCCGTCATGCGCTTGCGGTCGATGGCGTAGAGCAGGGCGCGGCGCACGCGCTTGTCCACCAGCTTGGGGCTGTTGGTGACGCAGCCGACGTAGACGATGCCGGCCTTGGGCGCGAGGAAGCCCTGGCCCGTGCGGCGCGCAACCGAGGGGGCCACGCCGAGCGACCAGTCGATGTCGCCCGCTTCCAGCGCGAGGCCGAGCGACTCGGTATCGGGGAAGAGCTGCAGTTCGATGCGGTCGAGGTAGGGGCCGCCCTCGACGGCGGACTGGTGCCAACCGCGGTTGGCGACGAAGCTCGCGCCGACGTCCGGGGTCCACTGCTCGAAGGCGAAGGGGCCGGTGCCCTGGATGTTCTGGCCCTCCTGCAGTTCGCGGTAGGTGTCCTTCTTCGTGACGAGGAGCTGGGCGAAGAAGTCGGTCATGTTGGGGCGGGGCTTGTCGAACTCGAACTCCATCGTGCGCGAGTCGATCGCCTCCCAGCGGGTGAGCGCCCGCGCGAAGGAGCTGATCTGGAAGGCCCCGGTGATGCCCCACGGCTCCGGGTCGAGCATGACCTCGATGCCGTGGAACACGTCGTCGGGCGTCACGGGCGAGCCGTCGTGGAACTCCAGGTCGGGCTTGAGCGTGACCGTCAGCTTGCTGCGGTCGTCGTTGTACTCGAAGCGCTCCGCGAGGACGGGGAAGGGGTCGAGGCTGTCGCGGTAGCGGACGAGCGGCTCAAGGACGGAGAAGTAGGGCTCGTTCTCCCAGGTGAAGGAGAAGGGGAAGCCCGTGTTCCAGATGAAGGTGGGGGCGGAGCCGCGCAGCGTCCCGCCGGTCTGCGGGCCGTCCTGCGAGGGGGCCTCGGTCGCCGCGGCCTCGGTGGCGGCGGCGGTGGCCGCTTCGGTCGCGGCCGCTTCGGTGGCGGCGGCTTCGGTCGCCGCGGCCTCGGTCGCCGCCGCTTCGGTGGCGGCTGCCTCGGTGGCGGCGGGCGCGGGCGCCTCTTCGTCGTCGTCGTCGCCGCAGCCCACGAGGGCGGCGGCCCCCAGGCCGGCCGCGGCCGCGCCGCCGCCGGCCAGCAACGTGCGCCGGCTGACCCTGCGATCCTTCAGGTAGCTCATGAGTCGTTCCCTCCATGCGGACGGCGTCCGCCGTGACTCCGGGGCCGGAGGCCCCTTCCCGCGCTCCAGCTTCCTTGACGCGGAGCGCGGAGTGGCCGGATTCTACCCGACAGCGCAAGCCGCCGCGCCAGCGCGGGAACGGGCGCGCCGGAGGCCGGGATGACGCACGAACCGGGGGACGCCTGCTGCACGCCCAGCGCGGCCTCGTGGGCGCCCTCGCGGGCGGACTCGGCGGCGGCGGAAGCGCGCACGGGCGGGCGGGCGAAGGCGGCGCGCGGCATTGAGCCCGGCGGGGAGCCTTCCGCCAACGGGATGGCCGAGTTGCCCGGCGGAGCCTTCCTGATGGGCTCGGACGGCGGCGGCGGCCCCGACTTCGACGGCGAGGGGCCGGTGCGCGAGGTCACGCTCAAGCCGTTCGCGATCGACGCGCACGCCGTCACGAACGCGCAGTTCGCCGCGTTCATCGAGGCGACGGGGTACGTGACGGAGGCGGAGCGCTTCGGCTGGTCGTTCGTGTTCCGGCGGCACCTCTCGCGGCAGATGGCGCGGCGGCTGGAGAAGACGAACGCGGTCGTGCAGGCGCCCTGGTGGATCGCCGTGCCGGGGGCGCGCTGGGACCTGCCGGAAGGGCCGGGGCGCGACCTGCGCGGGCGCGAGCGGCATCCGGTCACGCACGTCTCCTGGAACGACGCGCTCGCCTACTGCGAGTGGGCGGGGGCGCGCCTGCCCACGGAGGCGGAGTGGGAGTACGCCGCGCGGGGCGGGCTGGAGCAGGCGGTCTATCCCTGGGGCGACGAACTGACGCCGGGCGGACGGCACCGCTGCAACATCTGGCAGGGCGCCTTCCCCGACCACGACACGGGGGCGGACGGCTTCACCGCGACCTGCCCCGTGGACAGCTTCGAGCCGAACGCCTACGGGCTCTACAACTGCTCGGGGAACGTGTGGGAGTGGACGGCGGACTGGTTCAGCCCGGACCACCACCGCGCGGAGTCGGCGGCGACGCGCGAGAATCCCGCCGGTCCGCCCGCGGGGGCGCAGCGCGTCCAGCGGGGCGGCTCGTTCCTCTGCCACGCCTCCTACTGCGAGCGCTACCGCGTGGCGGCGCGCACGGGCAACACGCCCGATTCCTCCACGGCGAACTCGGGCTTCCGCTGCGCCCGCGACCTGTAGCGGCGGCGGCGGGACCGCTGGACTACTGCGCGATCACGCGGCCCAGCAGTTCGGCCTCGCGGTCGAGTTCCTGACTGCCCAACTCGATGCGCACGGCGGCGATTTCGCCGGAGAAGGCGAAGGGCGTCTCGTAGTCCTCGCTGACGGTCGTGTACAAGTCCTGGCCGACGTCGAGGCCCTCGATCGCGAACATGCCGCCGAGCGTGGCGGGCAGGTCGCCGCTGCCCACCTGGCGGCCGTTGATCGCGAGCGTGGCCGAGCCCTCGTGATCGCCCGTCTTCGTGAAGTCGAGGACGACGACCGACTCGCCCAGGGGCACGTCCGCCTCGGAGACGATGCGGTAGCGCTCGCCGGCGTAGTTGTACTCGTGCACGAGGCGGTTGTCCTTGATGAAGAGGGTGTAGCCGCTGGTGTGGCCGCCGTGGGCGATGAGCACGCCCTCATCGGCCTCCGTGCGGCGCGTCAGTTCGACCGTGATGACGTAGTCGCGGTTGCGCACGTCGGCGGCGGCGTTGGTGGGCGTGTGGGCCATGCCCTGGCGGTAGACGAAGGCCGTGCGGTCCTGGGGCGAGCCCTTCTTGGGGGGCGAGCCGCGGGCCCCGCGCAGGCCGTCCTCGAGGGGCAGAACGCCGTAGCGGGTCGCCTCGATCCACCAGCGGTCGATCATCTCGCGCAGCTTCTCCGGCTGGGCCTCGGCGAGGTCATTGCACTCGGAGAAGTCCTCGTCGAGGTGGTAGAGCTCCCACTGGTCCTCCTCGAAAGTGGTGCCGGGGAGGTGGAAGGCGACGGCCTTCCAGCCCTCGTGCCAGACGGCGCGGTGGCCGAACATCTCGAAGTGCTGGCTGCGCTTGCGCGTGGGCTCGTCGCCGGAATCGAACGTGTAGAGCATGCTCGTGCCGTGGATGGGCATCTGGGGGACGCCCTGGCAGGTCTCCGGCGCCTCCATGCCGAGCACCTCCAGCACCGTGGGGACGATGTCGGAGACGTGGTGGAACTGGGGGCGGATGGCGCCGCGGTCCCCGTCCTTGATGCGCTCGGGCCAGTGGATGATGAGCGGGTCGCGGATGCCGCCGCCGTGGGTGTTCTGCTTGTAGCGCTTGAGGGGCGTGTTCCCCACCTGCGCCCAGCCCCAGGGGTAGTTGGTGTGGGACTTGGGCCCGCCGATCTCGTCCACGTGGGCGAGGTTCTCCTCCTCGCTGGCGGGGATCTGGTTGTAGAAGCGGCCCTCGTTGACGACGCCGAGGGGGCCGCCCTCCTGGCTCGCGCCGTTGTCGGAGACGACGACGAGGAGGGTGTTGTCGATCTGGCCGATCTCCTCCAGGTACTCGACGAAGCGCCCGATGTTGTGGTCCATGTGGTCGAGCATGGCCGCGAACGCTTCCTGCAGGCGGGCGCGCACGCGCTTCTCGTCCTCGCTGAACGAATCCCAGGGGTCGACGCCGTTGTTGCGGGGCGCGAGCTGCGCGTTCGCGGGGACGATGCCGAGTTCGCGCTGGCGCCGGAACCACTCCTCGCGGGTGGCGTCCCAGCCCTGGTCGAACTTGCCGCGGTACTTGTCGAGGTACTCCTGGGGGGCCTGGTGGGGCGAGTGGCAGGCCCCGAAGGAGAGGTAGAGGAAGAACGGGCTCTCCGAGAGCGAGGTCTGGTCGCGGACGTAGTCGATGGCCTCGTCGACGATGGCGTCGCTCAGGTGGTAGTCGGGGTCGGAGGGGGAGGGGATGTGGCGGTTGTCGAGGATCAGTTCGGGCGCGAACTGGTCGGTGAGGGCGTCGAGGAAGCCGTAGTAGCGCTCGAAGCCCTTGCCCAGGGGCCAGTTCTGGAACGGCCCCACGGCGGAGCCGTCGGCCATGGGGGCGAGGTGCCACTTGCCGAAGGCGCCGGTGTTGTAGCCCGCCTGCTGGAGCATCTGCGCGATCGTGGCGGCGCGCGGCGAGATGGCCCCGCGCGCGCTGGGGAAGCCGGTATCGTAGTTCGAGATCGTGCGCATGCCCACGGAGTGGTGGTTGCGCCCCGTGAGCAGGCAGGCGCGCGAGGGCGAGCAGAGGGTGGTCGTGTGGAAGTTGTTGTAGCGGATGCCGTTGGCCGCGAGGCGATCCATGTTGGGCGTGTCGATCGTGGAGCCGTAGCACCCCAGGTGGGCGAAGCCCACGTCGTCGAGCATGATGAAGACGACGTTGGGGGCGCCCGCGGGCGGCTTCGGGGGCTCGGGCCAGTGCGGCGTCGACTCGCTGGTGTAGCGCCCGATGTGGCCCTGGAAGTTCGGTTCGCTGCTCATCTCTCACCTCTTGGGAGCGGGGAAGCGGTCCCGATCGCGGGGAGCGTCCGGGACCGCAAGCGGGCGCAGTATAGGGCAGGGCTGGCGGCGACGCTGGCGGGAGCGTAGAAGCGCGGGGAAGCGCGCGGCGAACGGGAGCGGCCATGCAGGCAGGGGGCGTCAACGAGGCGATCCGGTACGAGGCGGACGAGCGCTGCCCGCTTCCGGTCGCGCTCGCGGTGGGGCTGCAGGGAGTGCTGCTGTCGCTGGCCCCGCTGGTGGTGGTGGTGGCGATCACGGCGCGGGCGGGCGGGCAGGACGAGGCCTACCTCTCGTGGGCGATCTTCGCGGCGCTGATCATCGCGGGCGCGCTCACGGCGCTGCAGGCGAGCCGCCTCGGACGGCTGGGCGCGGGGCACATCCTCATCATGGGGGCGACGCCGAACTTCGTGGCGGTCTCGGTGCTGGCGCTTGAAGGGGGCGGGCCCGAACTGCTGGCGAGCCTCGTCGTCGTGGCGTCGCTCTTCTACCTGGCGCTGGCGATCTGGCTGCCGCTGCTGCGGCGCATCATCACGCCGGTCGTCTCGGGCACGGTGCTGATGCTGCTGGCGGCGACGATCCTGCCGATCGCGCTCGACCGCGTGCAGGAGATGCCGGAGGGGTCGCCGGAGGCGGCGGGGCCGGTGGTCGCGCTGGTGACGCTGGCGGCGGCGACGGGGCTGGCGCTGCGCGCGTCGGGGGCGTGGCGGCTGTGGTCGCCGCTCATCGGGATCGCGGTGGGCTCGATCGCGGCGGCGCTCTTCGGGGCGTACGACCTGCAGCGCGTGGCCGACGCCTCGTGGGCGGGGGTCCCGTCCGGCTCCAGCTTCCCCGGGTTCGACTTCACGCCGGGGGCGGAGTTCTGGGCGCTGCTGCCCGTGTTCGTCGTGATCACGCTCGTGGGCGGCGTGAAGAACATCGGCGACAGCGTGGCCATGCAGGGCGCGTCGCGGCGCAGGCCGCGGGTGACGGACTTCCGGCTGGTGCAGGGCTCGCTGAACACGAACGGGCTCGGCATCTTCCTCTCCGGCATCGCGGGGACGCCGCCGACGACGGTGTACTCCTCGACGAGCGTCTCGCTGGCGAACCTGACGGGCGTGGCCTCGCGCAACGTGGGCTACGTGATCGGGGCGGCGTTCGTGATCCTGGCGCTCTTCCCGAAGCTGCCCGCCTTCCTGCTGACCGTGCCCAGCCCGGTGATGGGGGCGTACCTGCTGACGGCGGTGGGGCTGCTGTTCGTGGGGGGCATCCGCACGGTGATCCAGGACGGGCTCGACTACCGCAAGGTGGTCGTGGTCGGGATCGCCTTCTCGCTGGGCGCGGGCATCGAGCAGCAGACGATCTTCGCGGACCTGATCGGGGGGACGTGGGGCGGGCTGCTCGACAACGGGCTGTTGATCGGGGCGCTGGCGGCGGTCGCGATGACCCTGTTCCTCGACCTGACCAGTCCGCGCGCGGGCGGGCGGCTGCAGTCGCGGCTGCACGCCGCCTCGCTGCCGGAGATCGACGGATTCGTGCGCGGCATCGCGGGCAGGCTCGGCTGGAACGAGGCGTCGGCGGATCGGCTGGCGGCCGCCGCCGAGGAGACGCTGATGAGCCTCATCCCGGCGGACCAGGACGCGGAGCTGGAGGCGGCGGACGCGCCGCGCCTCATCGTCGCGGCCCGCCCCGAGGGGGGAGCGGTCGAGATGGAGTTCATGGCCGTGTTCGACGAGGAGAACCTGGAGGACCGGCTGGCCTACCTGGAGGAGGAGTCGGAGGGCCTGCGAGAGGGCGAAATCTCGCTGCGGCTGCTGCGGCACTACGCCTCCTCCGTTCACCACCAGAAGTACTACGGGCTGGACGTGGTCACGGTGCAGGTGAAGGGCTCGCGGTAGGTGCGCGCACAGGGCGCGGTCGCGCCGCGTGCTATGGTCCCAGCATCGAGCGCGCGGCGCGGCGCGTGAGCGGTGCGCGCGGGAGCGACGGATGACGACGCACGACGCGGCTCCGGTTCCGGCGGACGAGCCGGTCGCGATCGTGGGCATGGCCTGCCGCTTCCCCGGCGCGGACGGCCTCGACGCCTTCTGGCGGCTGCTGGAGGCGGGCGGGAGCGGCGTGATCGAGGGCGTTCCCGGCTCCGGCGTGGGGCGCGTCGGCGAACTCTTCCCCGACCCCGGCGTGCAGAGCGAGGCTTGCCGCTTCGGGGCCTACCTCGACGGGATCGATCGGTTCGACGCGGCGTTCTTCCGCATCTCGCCGGTGGAGGCGGAGCTGCTGGACCCGCAGCAGCGGCTGATGCTGGAGACGAGCTGGCAGGCGCTGGAGGACGCGGGCATCGACCCGGACGGGCTGCGGGGCAGCCGCACGGGCGTCTACGCGGGCATCAGCAACAACGAGTACCGCAACCTGATCCTGGACGTGAGCGACACGGCCGAGCCGGCGGTCAGCCTCTACTCGGTGAGCGGCACGTCGTTCAACACGGCGATCGGGCGGGTGGCCTTCGCGCTGGGGCTGAACGGCCCCGCGATGGCGGTGGACACGGCCTGCTCGTCCTCGCTGGTGGCGGTCCACCAGGCGGTGGTGGGATTGCAGCGGCGGGAGGCGGACCTGGCGCTGGCGGGCGGCGTGCACGCCATCCTCTCGGGGCGGCTGAGCGAATTGCGCGGCAACGCGGGGATGCTCTCCCCCGACGGCCAGTGCAAGACGTTCGACGCCTCCGCCAACGGCTACGTGCGGGGCGAGGGCTGCGGCATCATGGCGCTGAAGCGGCTGGCGGAGGCGGAGGCGGACGGGGACCGCATCTGGGGCGTCATCCGCGGGGCGGCCATCAACCAGGACGGGGCCAGCCCGGGCCTCACGGTTCCCAGCGGCGCGGCGCAGCAGCGGGTCATCGAGGACGCGCTGGCGCGGGCGGGGCTCCAGCCGCCGGACGTGGACTACGTGGAGACGCACGGGACGGGCACGCCCGTGGGCGACCCGATCGAGGCGCTGGCGGTGGGGACGGCCTACGGCAAGGGCCGCGACCCCGAGCGCCCGCTGCTGATCGGCTCGGTGAAGACGAACATCGGGCACCTGGAGGCGGCGGCGGGCGTCGCGGGGCTGATCAAGGCGACGCTGGCGATGAAGCGCGGCGTCATCCCCAGGCACCTGAACTACCGCGAGCCGAACCCCGACATCCCGTGGGAGCAACTGCCGCTGCGGGTGACGGACGAGCCGGTCGCGTGGCCGCTCAGCGGAGAGCATCCGCCGCTGGCGGGAGTGAGCGGGTTCGGCTGGTCCGGCACGAACGCGCACGTGGTGCTGCAGGGCTACGGCGCGCCGCAGCGCTCCCCGGACGGCGGGGGCCTGGCCCCGGGACCCGCGCGGCCCGTCCTCCTGACGCCAGCGCCGCCGGAAGCGGAGCCAGCGGCGCAGCAGCGGGTGACGCGGCTGCTGCCGCTGTCGGGGAAGTCGGACGAGGCGCTGCGGGAACTGGCGGGACGTTACGTTGAGTGGCTCGACGAGCGCGATGGGGAGTTGGCGGACGCGGGCGCGGCTTCGGGCGAGGTGCTGTCGGACATGGCCTGGACGGCGGGCGTGGGGCGCAGCCAGCTCGGGCATCGCGCGGGCGTGGCTTTCCGCGACGCGGCCTCGCTGCGGGAGGCGCTGACGGCGCTCGCCGAGGCGGAGACGGGGCCGGGGCCGGGCGCGGCGGCGACGGTCGCCTTCGCCTACACGGGGCAGGCGAGCCAGTGGGCCGGCATGGGGCGGGCGCTCCATGAGCGCGAGCCCGTGGCCCGCGCCGTGCTCGACCGCTGCGACGCCGCGCTGCGGGAGGAGCGGGGCGTCTCCCTGCTCGACGTGATGTTCGGGCGGGACGACGCGGGCGACCTCGACGATCCGGCCTGGACGCAGCCCGCGATCTACGCGCTCGAATGCGCGCTGACGGCGCTCTGGGCGAGCGTGGGCGTGCGGCCCGGCGTGGTCGTCGGGCACAGCCTGGGCGAGATCGCGGCGGCGCAGGCGGCGGGCGTCTACAGCCTGGAGGACGGCCTGCGGTTCGCGGCCCGCCGCGGCGCGCTCATGGGGGCGCTGCCGGGCGAGGGCGCGATGGCGGCGGTCTTCGCCCCGAGGGAACGCGTCGAGGCGGCGGTGGCGGAGCGGAACGCCGCCTCGGACGGGCCGGACGTGAGCATGGCCGCCGACAACGGCGCGCAGCAGGTCATCAGCGGCCCCGCGGACGGCGTGGGGGCGCTCGTGGAGCGCTTCGAGGCGGAGGGGCTGTGGGCGCGGCGGCTGCGCAAGAGCCCGGCCTACCACAGCGCGCTCGTCGAACCGGCGCTGGACGATCTGGAGGCGGTCCTCGCGGAGATTGACGTCGCGCCGCCGTCGGTGGACCTGATCAGCAGCATGACGGGGCGGGCGCTGGAGGCGGACGCGCTGATGGACGGGGCCTACTGGCGAAGGCAGGCGCGCGAGCCGGTCGCCTTCCGGGAGTGCATCGCGACGCTGTCGGAGCGGGGCGTGGACGTGGTGGTGGAACTGGGGCCGCAGGCGGTGCTGGGGACGATGGTGGCGATGGGCTGGCCGGGCGCGGACGCCCCCGCGACGGTTTCGAGCCTGCTCCCGCCCGCCGAGGTG
The DNA here is from genome assembly GCA_963664025.2 of Tepidiformaceae bacterium. Lineage (GTDB taxonomy): Bacteria > Chloroflexota > Dehalococcoidia > Tepidiformales > Tepidiformaceae > UBA2991. The sequence goes on from OY760861.2 coordinate 2,056,334, forward strand.
GAGGAGACGGGCGACAGCGGCTTCGCGGAGGCGGTCGCGGGGGCGTGGGAGGCGGGGCTGGCGGTGTCGTTCGCGGGGCTGTTCGCGGGCGAGCGCAGGCGGCGCGTCTCCCTGCCGGGCTACCCCTTCCAGCGGGACCGGCACTGGGTGGAGGCGCCGAAGCGCAGGCGGCTCGCCGCCGGGGCCGGGCATCCGCTGCTGGGCGTGCGGCACGAGTCGCCGCGGGGCGAGACGCTGTTCGAGACGGAGCTGGCGGCGGACGACCCGGACTGGCTGGACGACCACCGCGTCTACGGGCGGGCCATCGCGCCGGGCGCGCTCTACGGGGCGATGGCGGCGGCGGCGGCCTCGCCGGACGGGGGCGAGCCCGTGGCCGTCGAGGACCTGCAGCTTCGCACCGCGCTCGTCCTGCCGGAGGATGACGGCGAAGACGGAGGCGGGGCGGGGAGCCGCGCGGTGCAGATCGTGCTCGACGAGGCGATCGCGGGGCAGCCGCGGCGCGTCGAGGTGTACAGCAAGAGCGACGGCGACGAGGGCTGGACGCTGCACGCGGCGGCGCGGGTGTCGGCGGGCGGGGCGCGCCAGTCCGGCGAGCGGGCCGGCCTGGACGCGCTCAGGGCGGGCCTCGCGGAGGCGGACCCGGCGGCGTTCTACCGCGCGCGCGCCGAGGCGAACATCCAGCTCGGGCCGCGCTTCCGCACGCTCCAGCGGCTCTGGCGGGGCGACGGGCAGGCGGTCGCGGAGGTGGCCCTGCCGGAGGGCGTGGAAAGCGCGGGCGACGGGCCGCACCCGATCCTGCTGGACGGGTTCCTGCAGGTCATGGGGGCGGCGCGCACGCTCTCCGGGGCGGAGGAGGGCGACACCTACCTGCCCTTCGCCTGGGAGCGCTTCTGGCTGGCCGGGCCGCTGCCGGAGCGGATCGTCTGCCATGCGCGGATGCGCGAAGGGGACGCCGATGCGGGGGCGGAGGACGCGGCCCCGCGCGAGACGCTGAGCGGCGACCTGCGCCTCTACACGCCCGACGGCGTCGAGATCGGCGGGCTGGACGGGTACGCGGCGAAGCGCGCGACGCGGGCGGCGCTGCTTTCGGGTGCGGAGGGCGTGCAGGACCTCCTCTACGAGGTCATCTGGGAGGACCATCCGCTCGCGCCGGGGCTGCTGCCCGCGGACTTCCTGCCGGCGCCGTCGGCGGTGGCGGCACAGTGGGGGCCGTTCGCGGACTACCTGGCGGCGGAGGGCGTCAGCGTCGAGGGGCGCTCGGCCCTGCTGGCGGACCTGGAGCGCATGGCCCAGGCGGTGGCGCTGCGGACGCTGGAGCGGCTGGGCTGGGAGCGCGCCGCGGGCGAGACGGTCGAGCCGGAGACGCTGCGCGAACGGCTGAAGGCCGGGGACCAGCACCGGCGCGTCTTCCGGCGGATGTTCGAGTTGCTGGAGGCGGCGGGCGTCGTGGAGGGCGCGGGGGACGGCTTCACCGTGACGGTCGGGGCGGGCGATCCGCTGCCGGAGGCGCTGCCGCCCGACATCGGCGCGTTCGCGGACGAGATCGGCGCGCGGCACGAGCACGGCGCGACCGAGATCGAGCTGTTCCGGCGCTGCGGCGGCGCGCTCGCGGAGGCGCTCACGGGGGAGGCCGACCCGCTGACGCTGCTGTTCAGCAGCGGCGAACCGAGCGCGGGCGACCTCTACCGGCTGGCCCCGGTCGCGCGGGCGGCGAACACGATGCTGGCGGAAGCGGTCGCGGCGCTCCTGCGCGAACTGCCCGCGGACCGGCGGCTGCGGATCATCGAGGTGGGCGCGGGCACCGGCTCGGCCACGGGCGTGGTCCTGCCGGAACTGCCCGCCGATCGCTACGACTACGTCTACACGGACATCTCGGCGGGCTTCTTCGCGGAGGCGGAGGGGCGCTTCGGCGGGAGCGAGGCGGCGATCGACTACCGCGTGCTCGACATCGAGCAAGACCCCGTCGCGCAGGGCTTCGGCGCGCACGGCTACGACCTCGTGATCGCGTCGAACGTGCTGCACGCGACGCGCTTCCTGGACGAGACGCTGGCGCACTGCCGCGACCTGCTCGCGCCCTCCGGCTGCCTGGTGGCGCTGGAGAACCTGCGCGGGCAGGGGTGGCTCGACCTGACCTTCGGGCAACTGGACGGCTGGTGGCGCTTCGCCGACGGCTACCGTCCCCGCCACGCGCTGGCCAGCCCCGAGGTCTGGAAGCGGGCGCTCGGCGACGCGGGTTTCACCGATGCGGACGTGCTGGGCGTGGGCGACGGGCCCGGCGGAAGGCCGGACCGCGGCGTCATCGTGGCGCAGGGCCCGGCGGAGGTGACGGAGGCGGCGGGCGCGTGGATCGTGGCGGCGGACGAGGGCGGCGTGGCAGAGGCGCTGATGGCGGAACTGGCGGCGCGCAACCAGACGGTGATCGCGGGGCCGGAAGACGCGGAGGACCGCGAGGCGTGGCGGGCGCTGATCGAGGGCCTTCCCGGCGGCGCGCCCCTGGGCGGCGTCGTGCACGCGCTGGCGCTGGACGGGCACGGGGCGGAGGCGACGACGGAGGAGCTGGCGGCGGACGCGAAGCGCGCGACGGCGAGCGCGCTGGCGATGGCGCAGGGGCTCTCGGACGCGGACGCGGCCCCGGCGAAGGGCGTGTGGTTCCTCACGCGCGGCGGGCAGGTGCTGGAGCGCGAGGCCGGGGGCCAGTTGACGGGCGCGCTCCTGTGGGGCGTGGGCAAGGTGGCCGAGCGGGAAGCGCCGCAGCTGCAGCCGCGCATGATCGACCTCGATCCGGGGGCGGAAGCGCCGCTCGACGACCTCGCCAACGAACTGCTCTACCCGGACGCGGAGACGCACGTCGCCTACCGGCTGGGACGCCGCCAGGCGGCGCGGCTCGTGCGGACCGCGGACGCGCCCGCGCGGCTGACGCTGCCGGAGGGCTCCGGCTGGGCGCTCAAGCCGGACGCGGGCGGCGCCCTCGAACGGCTGCGCGTCGAGCCGCTGCCGGAGCAAGCGCTGGCGGCGGGCGAGGTGCGCGTCGCGATCGAGGCCGTGGGCCTCAACTTCCGCGACATGTTCGTCGCCCTCGGCGTGTTCGAGGACGAGCTGGGCGGCGAGTTCTGCGGGCGCGTGATCGAGGTGGGCGAGGGCGTCTCGACGGTCGCGGTGGGCGACCGCGTCGTCGGGCTGGCGCTCACGACGTTCCGGTCGGAGACGGTGATGCGGGAGGAGCTGATCGCGCCCGCGCCGCCGGGGATGCCCGTGGCCGCGCTCGCGACCATCCCGACGGCGTTCGTCTCCGCCGCGCTCTCGTTCGGCTACGCGCGGCTGGGGGCGGGCGATCGCGTGCTCATCCACGCGGCGGCGGGCGGCGTGGGGCTGGCGGCGGTGCAGCTCGCGCGGGCGGCGGGAGCGGAGGTGTTCGCGACGGCGAGCGCCCCGAAGCAGGCGTACCTGCGCTCGCTCGGCGTCGAGCGCGTCTTCGACAGCCGCAGCACGGCCTTCGCGCGGGAGATCCTGGAGGCGACGGGCGGGGAAGGCGTGGACGTGGTCCTGAACAGCCTCACGGGGCCGGGCTTCATCGACGCGAGCCTCTCCTGCCTGAAGGAGGGCGGGCGCTTCGTCGAGATGGCGCGCGTCGACATCCTGACGGAGGAGGAGATGGCGGCGGCGCGCCCGGACGTGGCGTACTCGATCCTCATGATCGACGTGCTCAAGGAGGAAGAGCCGGAGATTCCCGGGGCCGTGCTGCGCGGCGTGATGGAGCGGATGCGGACGGGCGAACTGACCCCGCTGACGCGCATCCGCTGGCCGCTGGCGGAGGCGGAGTCCGCGATCAAGTACATGCGCGCGGCGCGGCACACCGGGAAGATCACGCTGACGAACTCGGCGCTGGAGACGGGGCGGCTGCGGGAGGACCGCGCCTACCTCGTGACGGGCGGGCTCGGCGGCATCGGCTGCGCGCTGGCGGGCTGGCTGGCCGACCACGGCGCGGGCGTCATCGTCCTCAACGGGCGGCGCGACCCCGACGCGGAGGCCGTGGAGGCGATCGCGGCGCTGCGGGCGCGGGGCGTGCGCGTCGAGGTCGAGTTGGCGGACGTGACCGACGGGGCGGCGGTGGAGGCGATGCTGGCGCGCATCGACGAGGCCCTGCCGCCGCTGGCGGGGATCATCCACAGCGTGGGCGCGCTCGCCGACGCGGCGCTGACGAACCAGAGCTGGGAGCGCTTCGAGGAGGTGCTGTGGCCGAAGGTGCTGGGCGCGTGGCATCTGCACCGCGCGACGCTGGAGCGCGACCTCGACCTGTTCACGCTGTTCTCCAGCGTGGCGGGGGTGATGGGCAACCCGGGGCAGGCGAACCACTCGGCGGCCAACGCCTTCCTCGACCAGCTGGCCGCGCACCGGCGGGCGCTGGGGCTGCCCGGACAGGCGATCGCGTGGGGCGCGTGGTCGGGGCTGGGCGAGGCGGAGGAGCAGCGCGAGCGCATCGCGCGGCAACTGGAGGCGGCGGGCACGGGCTGGATCAGCCCCGAGCAGGGTCTGCGCGCCTTCGAACTGATCGCGCGGCAGGACGCGACCTCGGCGATGGTCGCCTCCGTGGACTGGGACGTGTTCTCCGGCAACGTCGACCAGCGTTCGCCCCTGCTCGACCACCTGCTGGCGACGGACGGGGATGACGGGGAGGAGGACGCGGGGGCCGACCTGCTGACGGGCCTGCGCCACGCCTCGCCGGAGGACCGCGAGCAGGCGCTGGCGGCGTTCCTGCAGCGGGAACTGCAGGCGGTGATGCGCCTCCCGACCGCGCCCGTCCCATCCGTGGACTTCTCCGACCTGGGGATGGACTCGCTGATGGCGGTGGAGCTGCGGAACCGGCTCAACCGCGCCTTCGCGGGGGAGTACGTGGCCTCGAACACGATCGTCTTCGACTACCCCAGCGTGGCCGGTCTGGCGCGGCGCCTGGCGGAAGAACTGGGCGGCGCGGACGAGGCTCCGGCGGCGGCGGAACGGCGCGAGTCCGCGCGTCCGGCGGCGGTCGCGCCGGGGGAGGGCATCGCGATCGTGGGCATGGCCTGCCGCTTCCCCGGCGGAGAGGACCTCGACGGCTTCTGGCGGCTGCTGGAGGCGGGCGGCGACGCGGTCACGGACGGGCGGCGCGACGGCGGTTCGTGGGAAGGCGTCGCGGGCGACCCGCGGGCGGAGAAGGCGAGCCACCGGCGGGGCGCCTTCCTGGAGCGTATCGACGAGTTCGACGCGAGCTTCTTCCGCATCCAGCCGATCGACGCGCGCGGGATGGACCCGCAGCAGCGCCTGCTGCTGGAGACGAGCTGGCGGGCGATCGAGGACGCGGGCATCGCCCCGGAGGCGCTGAAGGGGAGCCGCACGGGCGTGTACGCGGGCCTCGGCGGCGGCGAGTACCGGCGCGTGGTCGCGGCCGCGGGGCGGACGGACAGCTACTACGGCACGAACCCGGGCGTGGCCGTCGGGCGGGTGGCGTTCGCGCTGGGGCTGGAGGGGCCCGCCGTGCCCGTGGACCTGGCCTGCGCCTCGTCGCTGGTGGCGGTCCACCAGGCGGTCACGGCGCTGGAGCGCGGGGAGGTCGACCTGGCGCTGGCGGGCGGCGCGAACGCGGTCCTCGCCACCTCGACCATGACGTTCCTCGAAGAGTCGGCGATGCTCTCGGCGAGCGGGCGCTGCGCGCCCTTCGACGCCGCCGCCGACGGCTACGTGCGGGGCGAGGGCGGCGGCATGGTGATGCTGAAGCGGCTGCGCGAGGCGGAGGCGGACGGCGACCGCATCTGGGGCGTCATCCGCGGCTCGGCGGTGAACCAGAACGGGGCCGGCCTGGGCCTGACCGTCCCCAGCGGACCGGCGCAAGTGCGGGCGATGGAGGAGGCGCTCGCGCGGGCGGGCGTCGCGCCGGGCGACATCGACTACCTGGAAGCGCACGGCGCGGCGAACGTGATGGCCGACGCCGCCGAACTGAACGCGGCCACGGCGGTCTACGGGAACGGCCGCGATCGGGAGCGCCCGCTGCTGATCGGCTCGGTGAAGTCGAACGTCGGCCACCTCGAGGCGGCGTCGGCGATCGCGGGGCTGATCAAGGCGGTGCTGGCGATGCAGCGCGGCGTCATTCCGAAGCACCTGCACTTCCGCGAGCCGACGCCGGAGATCGACTGGGACGGGATCCCCGTGCGGGTGACGGCGGAGGCGACGCCGTGGCCCGCGGCGCCGGACCGTCCGCCGCTGGCGGCGGTCAACACGTTCGCGATCTCGGGGGCGAACGCGCACGTCGTCGTGGAGGGCTACGGCGCGCCGGGGAGCGAGCCCGCCGGGACCGTCGCGGTTCCCCCGCCGGAGGGGGCGGGCGATGCGCCGGACGCGATCGAGGCGCGCGCGACGCGGCTGCTGCCGCTCTCGGGCAGGACCGGCGCGGCGCTGCGGGAACTCGCGGGGCGCTACCTCGCGTGGCTCGACGAGCGCGACGGCGAAGACGCTGCCGGCGCGCTGCTCGCGGACATGGCCTTCACGGCGGGCGCGGGGCGAGCGCACTTCGCGCATCGCGCGGGAATCGCGTTCCGGGACGCGGCGTCGCTGCGCGAGGGGCTGGCGCGTCTCGCGGACGGCGACGGGACGGACGCGGAGGCGCGAACGGCGGCCACGGTCGCGTTCGTCTACCCCGGCGCGGGCGGCGAGTGGGCGGGCATGGGCGAGGCGCTCTACCGCACGGAGCCGGTCGCGCGAGCGGTGCTCGACCGCTGCGAGCAGGCGTTCCGGGAAGAGCGCGGGGCGTCGCTGCTCGATGCGATGTTCGGGGACGATCGCGAGTGGGGAGCGCCCGCGGCCTACGCGCTCCAGTGCGCGCTCACGGCGCTGTGGGCGGGCGTGGGCGTCGAGCCGGACGCGGTCGCGGGGAGCGGCATCGGAGAGCTGGCGGCGGCACAGGCGGCGGGCGCGTTCACGCTGGAGGCGGGCCTGCGGCTGGCGGTGGCGCTGGCGGACGGCGCGGATACGCCCGGCGGCATCGAGTGCGCGGCCCCGGCGGTCACGCTGGTCAGCGCGGCGGCGGGCGGGCGCGTGGACGCGGACGAGGCGCGGGATGCGTCCGGCTGGCTGGAGGCGGCGCGCGAGGCGGGCGCGTTCGGTCATTCGGCGGAGTCGCTGGGCGTCGATGCGGTCGTGGAGATCGCGGACGGCGGCGGGTTCGCGGAGGCGGTCGCGGGGGCGTACGAGGCGGGGCTGGCGGTGGCCTTCGCGGGGCTCTTCGCGGGGGAGGAGCGGCGGCGCCGCTCGCTGCCGGGCTACCCCTTCCAGCGCAAGCGCTTCTGGGTCCAGCCGCGGAAGGCGGGGCGCTGAGCGCTCCCGCGACGGCGCGCGTTGACGAGCATTGAACGCGTGTCTATCGTTGCGGCCAAGTACCCCAGACCGCGTCAGGAGCACCTCATGGCTACGACCGAAGAACGGTTGCGGAAGATCGTCGACGACAACCTGGAGATCGAGGGCCGGGCGACCGGAACCCCGCTGAACACCGAACGGAACTTCGCCGACGCGGGCGTGCCCTCGCCGGACATCGTCGCGTTCTGGAAGCTGGTCAACGAGGAGTTCGGCGTGGACATCTCGGCCGAGCAGTTCGCCGAGCTGCTGACGCCGAGCGACCTGATCGCGCACCTGGACGCGGCCTAGCGCCAGACGCCTCTCCCCCTGATTTCGGACAGGAGCGCCCAGCCCGTATGCCGGCTCCTGTTCCCCCGCCGTGGTGGCGTCCCTTCCGAACGCTGGACGGGGCGGCGGTGACGCATGTCGATCTCGCGCCGGACGCGGCCCGCGAGGCGGCGGCGCTGGAGTGGCTCGACGGAGATGAGCGGGAGCGCTGGGAGCAGTACCCGTATGCGGGGCCCCGGCGGCAGTTCCTGCTCTGCCGCGCGGCCCTTCGCGCCCTGCTCGGCGAGGAGTTGGGCTGCGCGAACGGCGATCTCGCCTTCCCCACGGCGGAGCACGGCAAGCCCTCGGCGACGGTGCGGGGCGAGCCCGCGCCCGTCAGCTTCAACGTGAGCCACAGCGGCGGGCACGGGCTGATCGCGCTCGCGCCGGAGGGGCGGCTGGGCATCGACGTCGAGGAGCTGGCCCCGCGCCGCAACCTCGGCCTCCTCATGGACGGCGTCCTGAGCGAGGCGGAGAAGGGCGAACTGGCGGCGCTGCGGGGAGACGAGCGGCTGCGGCTGCGGCGCTTTTTCCGGCTGTGGACGATGAAGGAGGCCGTGCTGAAGGCGCACGGCAGGGGATTGCCGCTCGACGCGACGACCTTCGAGATCCCGCCGGGGATGCGCCATGGCGCGACGCGCGGACGGCTGCGCCTGCCGCAGGAGCCGGGGGTGACCTGGCAGCTGGACGAGCTTGGCACGGAACGCTTCGCGGCGGCGCTCGCCCGCGACGTTCCGTGTGAATCCCGATAAAATCAGCGACCGCCCATGAGCAGCGCCGAGTCCCCCTGGGAAGTGCCCGAGCCGCTTTCGACGCTCGACGTGCGCGTCGACGGGGAGACGGTGATCACGGTGCGGCGGCACGGGAACCCGGAGGGGCCGCGGCTGGTGCTGAGCCACGGCAACGGGCTCGCGATCGACTTCTACTACCCGTTCTGGTCGCTGCTGGCGGACGAGTTCGACCTGCTGCTGTACGACCTGCGGAGCCACGGCTGGAACGAGACCGGCAGCCTGGACGACCAGACCGTGCCGGTGATCGCGCGGGACCAGGACGCGATCCTCGAGGCGATCGACGAGCGCTACGGGGCGAAGCCGAAGGCGGGCGTGTTCCATTCCTTCTCGGCGATGACGACGCTGCTCTCGCCCGGCAAGTGCCGCGGGTTCTCGGCGCTGTTCCTGTTCGATCCGCCGCTGCGCAAGCCGGGCGCGAGCCACGATGAGTTCGACGACGCCTCGATCAAGGCGGCCTCGATCGCGCGGCGGCGCAGCAGCCGCTTCCGCAGCCGGGAGGCGTTCGCGGAACTGCTCGCGTTCTCCCCGAACTTCCGCAACGCGGTCCCGGGCGCGCTCGAACTGCTGGCGGAGACGACGCTGCGGGAATCGCCGGACGGCGACGGCTACGAACTGATCTGCCCGCCGGAGCACGAGTCCCAGATCATGGAGTACGGCAGGCTGTACGGGGTGTTCGTGGACTTCGCGGCGATCGCCTGTCCGATCAAGGTGCTCGGGGCGGACCCGACACTGCCCTTCGCCTACCTGCCCACGCTGGACCTGGGCGACATCCGCGAGGTCGACTACGACTTCCTGCCCGACGCCACGCACTTCCTCCCGCTGGAACAGCCGGAGGCGTGCGCCGCGGCCCTGCGCGAGTTCCTGGCGGAACACGGCCTCCGGTAGCGCGGACGGGGCGGAGAGCCGCCGAGCCGCCACGCGGTATCATGGCCGGGCTGGAGGGAGCCGTGACGCGCATCTCCGAACGAGGCCGGGTGACCATCCCCAAGCCGCTGCGCGAGCGCTTCGGCCTGCATCCCGACGCCGAGGTCGAGTTCACGCCCGCGGGGGACGGGCTGCTCATCCGCACGTGCGCGAACGGCGGGGGCGACGGCGGGGAGACGGAGGAGGCTCTCCTCCTTGGCTGGCTGAAGGAGGTGGACTGGGACGGGCGCACGGCGCGGCTCCACGACGCGGGCGGGGGGCGGGTGCGGCTGCGCTTCGGCCCCGCGCTCGACCGCGCGATGCGGCGGCTGGCGACGGAGTACGTCGAGGTCCACGGCAGGGGCCGCCTCGACGAGCGCGACGAATGGATCGAGGTGCGGGTGGAGGAGTTGCGCGAGACCCGCTCCTGGAGGGAGCCGTTCGACCTGGACGCGTTCCTGGCCGACCCGGAGGCGAAGGTCTTCGACCCGGAGCAGGTGGTGACCGTCAGCGAACCGTTCGACGTGGAGGAGTTCATGAAGGGCATCTACGAGGCCCGGGGCGAATGACGGACGCGGGACGGGTTCTCATCGACACCTCGGTTGTCTCCTACATCTTCAACGGCGACTCGCCAGCCGAGTACTACCTGGAGGCTATCGCGGACAGGGAGACGTGGATCTCGTTCCAGACGCTGGAGGAGGTGCGGTTCGGAACCCTGAAGTACGGATGGGGAAGGAGACGGCGGGAGGAGCTGGAGCGCCACCTGCGGCAGTACCGGCTGGTCTGGGCCAGCCCTGAGTTGGTGGACATCTGCGCGCACCTGCGCCGGGAGCGCGAGACGGCCGGACGAAGGCTGAACACGGCCGACGCGTGGATCGCCGCCGCCGCCATCCTGCTGGATTGCCCCATCGCCACACACGACCGGGACTTCTCCGGCATCCCCAATCTCGAAGTCATCCGCGCGCCCTCGCCGGGGTGACGACGGGCGTGGGGGCGCGATGGCGGAAGGCGCGAATGTCGACCTCACCAGCCTGGAGAAGCTGGGGGAGGGATACCGGGAGCGAGCTTCAGTTGGCCTGGTAGCGCGTGCGGGATTCGAACCCGCGATCTCCGCCTTGAAAGGGCGGTGTCCTAGGCCTCTAGACGAACGCGCCGGACCTTCCCCCGCAGTATAGCGCGGGCGCGCGCTACGGCTGGCGGTTGCCGGTGCGGTAGCGGTCGGGGGCGTCGCGGCGGTCCTCGCGCTCGCGCGCCCAGCGGGCGTTGCGCTGGCGCATCACCTTCAGGATGGTCTGGATCTGCGGGCCGCGCTTCCGCCAGACCTCGGCGGCGAGGGCCTTGGCCGCCTCCAGTTCCTCCGGGTCGTGGACGTAGGCGTTGTCGGGCTCGATGACCTCGACGGGGCAGGCGTCGACGCAGAGGTTGCAGTCGATGCAGCCGGCGGGGTCGATGGTGTGCTGGAGGTCGGGGGTGTCGTAGTAGCGGATGGTGTCGGTGGGGCAGACGTGGCGGCAGTTCCCGCAGTTGATGCAGCCGTCGATGATCCTGAGGGCCATCGCGCTAGTCCTTGCGCGAGCCGCGGCGCGCCTTCTCCGGCATCACCGAGGGGCGGAACTTGGCGCGCGGGGCGAGTTCCTTGAGCAGGTCGTCCTGGTTGCGCTTGCGCGCCCACGCGCGGGCCTTCTCCAGCGCTTGTTCGAGCGCCTCGCCGCTGAGCACGTTCGCGTCGTCGTAGCTGATGCAATCGACGGGGCAGACGGGGACGCAGGCGTTGCAGTCGATGCACTCCTCGGCGTAGATGGCGTGCATGAAGTCGTCGGTGTCGAAGTAGTGGATCGTCTCCGTGGGGCACACGCGGCGGCAGTAGCCGCAGTTGATGCAGAGCGCCTTGTCGATGACGTAGGTCACTCGTCGCCGTCGCTCCCGCGGACGCCGATGACGCCGCCGGCCTCGGTGAGCAGCTCCTCGAGGTGCATGCGCCACTCATTGGCGTGGCGGCGCTTCTTCGGAGTATCGGCGAGCTCCTCGATCTGGGCGCGGCCCCACTGGATGTGCTCCTCCTCGTCGATGAGGATGAACTTGAGGATGCGCACGGTGGGGGCATCGACGACCTGGTCGGTGGCGCGCATGTGGTAGAGGTAGTGGGTGGCGAGGTGGGGCTTGAGCACGCCGAAGACGCCCATGACGCGCAGGACGGAGTCCTCCTGGTCCTGGATGGCCTCCATGAAGGCGCGGAACTCGTCGTTGGGCGGATCCATCTTCGGGGAGGTCATGAGGGGGTAGGGGCCTTCGGCGCCCTCGGTCACGCGCAGTTCGGGGAGGCGCTTGCCGAGCATGTCGGCGTGCTGCGCGTCCTGGTAGGCGATGGGGCCGAACTCGACCTTGTGGTGGACCTGGGGCTGGGTGGCGATCCACTGGAGGAGGGCGCGCATCATCTCGACCTCGGCGTAGCGGTAGTGCATGAGGCGGCGCGCGCATTCGTCCACGGAGAAGGCCCCGCCCAGCTTCCGCTGCGGCGCCCAGAGTTCGACCATGTGTGACTCGCTTCCCGGCCCCGGGGGCCTGGCGTTTTGGCGTTTGCTACTTCAGTTCTTCGCGGGGGGTGAAATAGAGGGCGCCCGACTCGCAGAGCTGGCACTGGCGCCACTCGCCGCCGGCAAGCGCCTCGGCGACCTCTTCCCCGGAGTCCCACATCGTGATCTGCTCGTCCTCGAAGGTGGAGACGCGGCAGTCGGGCTTTTCGCAGACGAGGTCGTGGACGAGCATGGTGGCGCTGTCGCCGCAGTAGCGCTTGAAGTTGAAGGGCGGCCGCCAGCGTTTCGCCATCGTCTTCCCCCAGCGGCGGCGCTAGAGCGCGAAGTCCTCGGGCGGGAGCACCTCGTCGCCGGTGTTGAGGGCCATGACGAGTTCCTCGAAGGCTTGCTGGGCCTCCATCGCCTCGCGGCGCTTGCCGTCGTCGCCCTCGGTGAGGCGCGGCACCCAGTAATTGCCGACCTCGACGTGCATGACCTCGTCGGCGTGGTTGAAGTCGAAGGCGGTCTCCCACTGCTTGTCGCCGATGTTGCGGCCCATGTCGATGAGCGAGGTGAAGAGGTTCATGGCCATGCCCTCGCCGCCGCGATGGACGGCGGCCATGTTGTTGACCATGTTCTGCTCGCCGGTCTGGGAGACGGCGCCGTCGTCGGCGCGGTAGCCGTCGGCGAAGTCGCCGAGGGTGACGCCGTGCTCGGGCATCTTCTCCAGCACGATCTCGGCGTGGCGGCACTCGTCCCAGGCGAGGCGGGCGTTGACGAGCGCGAGTTCCCAGGGGAGGTCGTCGCCGCCGCCGTCCTTCGTGGCCATCACGTAGCGGCGGGCGAACGTCTCGGCCCCGCCGATCTCGCCGTTGTACATGGCGTGGAGGAGCACCCGGCGCGACATCTTCTCGGGATCGCGCAGGAGGATGGAGGCGAGGTCGATGCCGTTCTCGCGCCAGTTCTCGCGGTCGTCCACGGGGAGGTAGCGGTGGGGCGGGTCGCGGCGGTGGTCGCCCGGCCCGAGGGGGCGGTAGAAGGGCCGCTCGGTGGATTCGGTGGCGGACATGGGTTTCCTCCCGCTTGCGTGGCTGCCGGCTTCGCGGTGAACGTTCCTAGAGGGCGAACTCCCTGGGGGCGGCGACCTCGTCGCCGGTGTTGAGGGCCATGATCAGCTCCTCGAACGCCTGCTGGGCCTGCATCGCCTCGCGGCGCTTGCCCTCGTTGCCCTCGGTGAGGCGCGGCACCCAGTAGTTGCCGACCTCGACGTGCATGACCTCGTCGGCGTGATTGAAGTCGAAGGCGCGCTCCCAGTCGGGGTCGCCGATGTTGCGGCCCATGTCGATGAGGGCGGTGAAGAGGTTCATGGCGAGCCCCTCGCCGCCGCGGTGGACGGAGGCCATGCTGTTGATCATGTCGAGGCCGGTCTGCGGGTTGCCGTTGCCGCTCGAACCGGTGAGGCCGCCGTCCGCCACGTAGCCGTCGGCGAAGTCGCCGAGGGTGCAGCCGTTCTTGGCCATCTGCTCCAGCACGATCTCGGTGTGGCGGCACTCGTCCCAGGTGAGGCGCGCGTTGACGAGGGCGAGTTCCCAGGGGAGCTGGTCCGTGCCCTCGCGCGTGGCGAGCACATAGCGGCGGCCGAAGGCCTCGGAGCCGCCGATCTCGCCGCCGTACATGGAGTGGAGCAGCACCTTGACGGGCAGCTTCTCGGGGTCGCGCAGGAGGATGGAGGGCATGTCGATGCCCTGCTCGCGCCAGTTGGAGCGCTCGCTCACGGGCAGGTAGCGGTGGGGCGGGTCACGCCGGATCTGGTCGGGCGTGGGGTCCTTGTAGAAGGGGCGATCCGTCGTCGCGTCTGCCGTCATCACTCAGCCTCCTGTGGCGGGGGAGCGCCGCGCGCGTCCCACTGCGTCCATTGCGCGAATGATACCGCGTGGAAGGGCGCGCGGTCAGCCCACCGCCTCGCGCAGGCGGTAGATGAGGTCGCTGCGGTCGCCGCGCGCGACCTGCGTGAGTTGGCGGCCATCGCGGCGTTGTCGTCCAGCACGGGGTCGATGCGGCTCCAGGAGTGGACGACGGTGCGATGGAGGATGAGCCAGGGGCCGCCGCCGCGCCGCTCGAACACGTCCACGTAGCGCCCGCCCCAGGTGAAGTCGTTGGCCACGCCGTCATCGCCCGCGGGGATGCGGTGGTAGGCGACGTGGTAGGTCTCCGAGTAGGCGCGGTCGCCCTCGACCTCGATGTGGGAGTTGCCGAGGAAGTGCTCCGTGCACTCCAGGTTGGAGAGGCCCTGCATGACGTAGTCGGCGAACTCGTGGGCGTTGCCCTTGAAGGTGCCGTGGTCGTCGTAGGCGTCGGGGTGGTAGGCGGACCGGACGAGGTCGGGGTCGAGCAGGTCGATGCCGCGCGAGTAGCGCATGAGCGCGTCGCGGATCTCCTGCTTGGCGAGGAGGACGTCGATCGCGGCCTCGCGATCGGTCTCGGTTGCGGGTCGGTCGGCGGTCGCCGTCATCGCTGGGCCTCCGGCGCGAGAGCGCGCGACGGCATTCTAGCGGCGGGCGGCGGGCGGCGGCGGAGAGGGGGTATCCTTGCGGCCATGCCCGCCACGAACGCGCCGGAGACCGCCGCACGCATGGCCGACGCCGCGCGCGACCTGCTCGCGCTGCTGGAACCGGAGCAGCGGGCGCGCGCCCTGCGCCCCCTCGGCGACGACGCGGAGCGCCGCCACTGGAACTACGCGCCCATGAAGCGCGAGGGGCTGCCCCTGCTGGCGATGACGCCCGCGCAGCAGCAGGCGGCGAACCGGCTGGCGGCGACGGGCCTGAGCCAGTCCGGTTATGTCACGGCGGCGGTGATCATGGGGCTGGAGAACGTGCTCGACGCGGCGGAGGCGTGGAGCGGCGGGCGGATCGGCGTGGACGTGGGTTCGGAGCGCTGGCGCGACCCGCAGCTCTACTTCGTCACGATCTTCGGCGAACCCGGCGGCGCGGCCTGGGGCTGGCGCTTCGAGGGGCATCACGTCTCCATCCACTACACGATCGAGGGCGGCGCGGTGATCGCCCCGAACCCGACGTTCCTGGGGGCGAACCCGGCGAGCGCGCCCTTCGGGGGCGCGGGCCTGCTGCGCCCCCTCGCCGCCGAGGAGGAGATCGCGCGCGAACTGCTGCACGCGCTCGACGGGGAGCAGCGCGGGGCCGCGCTCATCTCGGCGGCGGCGCCCCCCGACATCGTGCAATCGAACCGCCCGCGCGTGGAGGACGGCGCCCTGCCCGTGCCGACGCGCCGCCTGATGGGCCTGCCCGACGACCCGGCATGGGACGAACGCTGGCGCGCCGAGCGCGCGGGCCTCGGCTTCGGGCCGGAGCAGGAGGAGGCGGTGCGCTACTCGTCCGCGCCGCGCGGGATCGCCGCCTCGCGGCTGCGCGACGGCCAGCGCGAGCTGCTGGCGGCGCTCGCGGCGCTCTACGTGGAGCGCCTGCCGGACGAACTGGCGGCGACGCAGCGGGAGGCGCTCCTGGCGACCCACGGCCACGGGGACGCGCCGGGGGAGATGCACTTCGCCTGGGCGGGCGGGATCGAGGCGGGCGAACCGCACTACTACCGGCTGCAGGGGCCGCGCTTCCTCGTCGAGTACGACTGCACGCAGAACGGCGCGAACCACATCCACGCGGTCTGGCGCGACCCCGAGGGCGACTTCGGGGAAGACCTGCTGGCGCGGCACTACGGCGAGCATCACTGAATGCGCTACGTCATCTACGGGGCGGGGGCGATCGGCGGGGTCATGGGGGCGCGGCTGCACCTGGGCGGCCACGAGGTGGCGCTGATCGCGCGGGGCGCGCACCTGGAGGCGCTGCGCGAGCGCGGCCTGACCTTCGTGAGCGCGGAGGGAACGCAGGCGCTCGCCATTCCCGCCGCCGGTTCGCCCGCCGAACTCGGCCTGACCACCGAGGACGTGGTCATCCTCGCGATGAAGTCGCAGGACACGGCGGCGGCGCTGGACGCGCTCTTCGCCGCCGCGCCGCCCGCGATCACGGTCGTCTGCGCGCAGAACGGGGTGGTGAACGAGCGCATGGCGCTGCGGCGCTTCCCCAACGTCTACGGCCAGCTCGTCATCCTGCCGGGGACGCACCTGGAGCCGGGGACGGTGATCGCGAGCGCGAGCCCGGTTTACGGCGTGCTCGACCTGGGTCGCTACCCGCGCGGGCGCGACGAGCGCGCGGCGCGCATCGCGGAGGACCTGACGGAGGCGGGCTTCAGCGCGGTCGCGCGCGAGGCGATCATGCCGTGGAAGTACGGCAAGCTGCTGCGCAACCTGGCCAACTCGGCGCAGGCGATCCTGGGGCTGGAGGAGCGGGCGGAGGGGCTGACGGCGCGGGCGCGGGAGGAAGCGCTGGCGTGCTTCGCGGCGGCGGGCGTCGAGACGGCCAGCGACGACGCCTTCCGCGAGCGCTTCCAGGCGCTGAACCGCATCTTCGCGGGGAGCCCGGCGGCGCGCTCGGGCAACTCCTCGTGGCAGAGCCTCTCGCGCGGGTCGACGACGATCGAGGCGGCCTACCTGAACGGCGAGATCGCGCTGCTGGGGCGCCTGCACGGCGTGCCCACGCCCGTGAACGCGCTCCTGCAGGAGGTCGCGACGGAGGTGGCGGCGGCGGGGCGCGGGCCGGGCGCGTATACGCTGGCGGAGCTCGAAGCGCGCCTTCCCCGCGACCAGGGCGTCTAGGGCCCGGTCTCGGCGGCGGATCCGTCCACGGGCGCGCCCGCCTCCATCTCCGTGACCATGAAGTCGCGCACGATGGGGAAGACGGGGCGGCGCCAGTCTCCCGCCCAGTCGTCGTCCGCGACGCGGATGAGGAAGGCGAAGACGTAGCCCGCGCCGGAGCCGCCGGCGGGGCGCGCGTAGCCGGCGGAGACGCGGTAGCCGATGGGCGCGGGCGAGGTCCAGTAGCCCGCCTTCTGGCCGTAGACGTAGCCATCGACGCCGAATTCGGCGGGGAAGGGCCAGAACAGCCCGCCGAAGACGGGCCGCGTGGCGAGATCGAGCAGCCAGGCCGTCCGCTCCGCGCCGAGTTGCTCGCCGCGCACGAGCGAGACCCAGATGCGGGCCATGTCGGGGGCCGACAGACGCGCCCAGCGCCAACTGTGCTCGAACGCCGCTTCGTCCGAGACGCCCGCGCGCTCCAGCGTCGCCGCGATCTGTTCGGGCGTGAGCAGGTCGTTGAGGTCGTCGGAGTTCTTGTCGAGCGAGTGGGCCATGACGATCTCGACGTCCGCGCGAACGTCCCCGAACTCCAACAGGCCGTCCTCGACGGCGCGCAGGATGGTGGTGACGATGACGATCTTGCCCGCGGAGGCGGGGTACTGGGCGTGCCCGGGGCGCACGTCGATGGCCGTCTCGCAGTCGAGGTCGACGAGCGTGAGCCCCCAGCCGGACATCCCGTCCATCGCCTCCTCGACGGCTTCGCGCAGGGCGTCGCCGCGCTCGCCGAGCCCCTGGCAGCGCGCGGGGCGGGGATCGGGGGTGGGGGCAGGCGTTGGAGAGGGCGTCGGCGTGGGGGTAGCGGTCGGCGTTGGGGTCGGAGACGGCGTTGGGGTCGGAGCAGGTGTGGGTGATGGAGTCGGCGTGGCGGTTGGTGTCGGTGTCGGCGTGGGAATCGGCGTGGGCGCAGGTGTTGGCGCGGGAGTGGGCGTGCGGACCGCCGTCGCACGTGTGGGGGAAGGGGGCGCCGGGGGCTGGGGCTCCATGCTCCCGCCGCCGCAGGCGAGCGCCAGCGCGACGGCCACCGTCGCGCCGATGGCCAGCGCTGTTCCGCGCAACCCCGCAGCGGACGGCATTGGGGGACTGTAGCCGGTAGCCGTCGCCGGTGTGCGTGCGCGCGCCTACCGCTGGCGGTCGCGCTCCACTTCGCCGACGACGAAGTCGCGCACGAGGGGGAACACGGCCCGCCGCTTCGGCTCGAACACGTCGTCCAGCCACGTTTCCAGCATGAAGGCGAAGGTGAAGCCCGCGCTGATGCCGTCCGCGGGGCGCACGTAGCCCGCCGCTACGAAGTGGTGGGGGTTGTCGTCGCTGATCCAGTAGCCCGCCTTCTGGCCGTACTCGTAGCCCTCGACGCCGAAGTCCGCGGGGAACGTCTCGTCGCCGTCGGGGAGCACGGCCTCGGAGGCGAGCCGCAGGAGGTAGGCGGTCCAGCGCTCGTCCAGTTGCTCGCCGCGCACGATGGAGGCCCAGACGAGGGCGAGATCGTGGGGCGTGAACCAGGCGCGCCGCCAGTCCCACTCCAGGGAGGAGTCCGGGGAGACGCCCGCCCGCTCCATCACCGCGCCGACCTGCGCGGGCGTGACGAATTCGGCGATCTCGTCCGTGTTCCTGTCGAGCGAGTACCAGAAGACGAGTTCGACGTTCTCCTCGATGGCGGCGAGGTCGAGGAGGCCGTCCTGCACGGCGCGGAGGGCGGCGGTGAGGACGACGATCTTGCCCGCGGAGGCGGGGTACTGGGCGTGCCGGGGGCGCACCATGACGGTGGAGTCGCAGTCGAGGTCGATGAGCGCCAGCCCCCAGACGCCCTCGTAGCCGCCCATCGCGTCCTCGATGGCGGCGATGAGGGGCGCGGCGCGTTCGGCCACGGTCGCGCAGCGCGAGACCGCTTCCTCCGCGGGCTCGTCGGGCACGGCGGTGGGCGATGGCGCCGCGGGCGATGGAGCGGGCGATGGGCTCGGCGACGGCGTTTCGGGGGGCGGCGGGGCCGGGGTTGGCGGCGGCGTGGCGGCGGGCGTGGGGGGCGCGGGTTCGAGCGGCTCGGCGGCGGGGGGCGGTTCGCCGCCCAGCACGAAGGGGAGCAGGACGGCGAGCGCGACCGCCACGGCCAGGACCAGCGACAGCGTCCAGCGGCTGGGGCGCATCCCTTCACTGTAGCCGCATCGCCAAAAGGGCCAAGGCGCGCCCGTCTTGTGAGAACCCCCGGAAGGCGGCATAGTCGCGCCGCCGGGCGGCTGGCCCGGAGGGGAGCGCGATGGCTGGACTGAACCTCACGGGAATCGAAGACAAGGTCGCGGTCGTGACCGGCGCGGGCCGCATGAAGAGCATCGGGCGCAGCATCGCCGTCGAACTGGCGAAGGCGGGCGCGGACGTCGTCATCACGGGCACGGGACGCCCGCCCGAGCGCTATCCCGACGACGAGAAGGCGGCGGGCTGGCGCGACATCGCCTCCGTGGCCGAGGAGATCGAGGCCGAGGGCCGCCGCGCCCTCCCGCTCGTGAGCGACGCCGCCGACGAGGGCTCCGTGCGCGAGCTGCTCGACCAGACGCTGGCGGAGTTCGGGCGCGTCGACTTCATCGTGAACAACGCGGGCGCGGCGCGGGGGCCCGACCGCGTGCCCGTGGTGGACATGCCCATCGACGCCTGGGACACGGTCATCCGCGTGAACCTGCGCGGGCCCTTCCTGATGTCGAAGATCTTCGGCCAGCAGCTGATCGACGCGGGGAACGGGGGCGTCATCATCAACATCTCCTCGATCGCGGGGAAGGTGCTGGGGCCGAACATGGCCGCCTACGTGGCCAGCAAGGCGGGCCTGCAGGGCATGACCGGCGGCATGGCGCGCGAGATCGGGCGCCACGGCGTGCGCGTCAACGCCATCTGCCCGGGGCTGGTCGATACCTCGCGCATGGCGGACGTGTTCGACGATCCCGAATTCGCCGCGCGCGCGGCGACCATCCCCATCGGGCGCGCGGGCCTCGGCGAGGACATCGGCTGGGCCACCGTCTACCTCTGCAGCGACCAGGGATCGTGGATCACGGGTCAGTCGATCAACGTCTGCGGGGGGAACGCGGTCGCGCATTGACGAACGAGCGGGCGGGCGAGCGGGCGGGCGAGCGCGAACTCCCGCGGGCGATCGTCGATACGAACCTGCTGGTCGGGGCGCTGGCGCGTCCCGGCGGCTCGGCGGCGCGCATCCTCGACCGCTGGCGCGCGGGCGGCTTCGCGCACGTCGCCTCGGCGGCGACGCTGCGGGAGGCGGAACTGGTGGTGGGCGCGCGCTGGGTCGAGCGCATCGCCGACGCCCGCGCGCGGGACGCCCTGCTGGCGGAGTTGCGGGCGAACTCCGTGCTGGTGGAAGCGCCGGAGATCGCGGGGCTCACGCTGAAGGACGCGGGCGACCGGCGGCTGGTGGAGGCGGCGCACGCGGGCGGGGCGCGCCATCTCGTGACCGCCGACCGCGAGGTGCTGCGGATGCGCGGCTACGGCGCGACCGAGTTCGTGACGGCGGGCGAGTTCCTGCGCGCGCTCGGCGAGCGCGGTTGACGCGCCTCGCGGGCGCTCCTACCGTTCGCGCACCCCGCTCGCGCACCCGAGGAGGCGCCCCGATGACGCTCAACCCGCAGGCGAAAGCCGTTCTGGACCAGATGGCGGCGATGGGCATGCCGCCCATCCACGAGCAGGAGCCGGAGGCCGTGCGCGAGGCGAACCGCCTGCCCCCGGCGGTGCCTGGCGCGGAGATGGCGCACGTCGAGGACCGCGCCGTCCCCGGCCCCGCGGGCGACATCCCCGTGCGCGTCTACCGGCCCACGGACGCGAGCGACCACGCCCTGCTCGTCTGGTACCACGGCGGCGGCTGGGTCATCGGCGACCTCGACGGGGCGGACGTGACCTGCCGCGAGCTGGCGGCGCGCAGCGGCTCCGTCGTCGTGTCCGTCGACTACCGGCTCGCGCCGGAGCACCGCTACCCGGCGGCGCACGAGGACTGCTACGCGGCCACGGTCTGGGCGGCGGCGCGCGCCGCCGAACTGGGCGCGGACGCGGGCAAGCTGTGCGTGGGCGGCGACTCCGCGGGCGGCAACCTCGCGGCGGTCGTCTCGCTGCGCGCCCGCGACGAGGACGGCCCCGCGATCCGCTTCCAGCTGCTCGTCTACCCCGTCACGGACCACAACTACGAGACGGGCTCCTACCGCGACAACGCGGAGGGCTACCTGCTGACGCGCGACGGCATGGAATGGTTCTGGAACCACTACCTCGGCCCGGACGGCGACGGCTCGCACCCGCACGCCTCGCCCCTGCGCGCGGCGGACCTGTCGGGCCTGCCCCCCGCGCACGTCATCACCGCCGAATACGACCCCCTGCGCGACGAGGGCGAGGCCTACGCGCAGCGCCTCCAGGAGGCGGGCGTGGCGACCACGCTCACGCGCTACCCCGGCCAGATCCACGCCTTCTACGGCATGCACGGCGTCCTCGACGACGCCACCAACGCGGTCCAGGAGTCGGCGGAGCGGCTGGCGGCGGCGCTGGGGTAGGGGGCGGGGTTAGGGAAACGAGGTGGAGGGACCTGTGACAGAGGCGCGCGAATCGATCTGGAGCGTCAAGCAGCAAACGCGCGACATCTACTTCGTGGTGTTCACGGGGCTGTTCCTGGGCGGCCTTGGGCTGAGAACGCACGAGGCGTTCATGGAAGGGCAGTCGGTCCTTGCCATGAGTCGTATGCTGTGGGAGAGCTTCGCACCAGTCGCCATCACGGCGGCAGCGTCGGCGATGGTGCTGACGGAAACAGGAAGGATCATCAACGTGGTCATTGCGTCCAGACTGGAAGAGCGCCTGGAACGGCGAAAGGAAGCGCGCCGGGAAGAGGGGCGCGCGGAGGAACGGCAGCGGTGGGAGCAGTGGAACGCGAGGCGCCTGGAGGCGGCGCGGGAGGACATCGCCTTCGACGAGCCCCCGCCGTCGCCGAACGGGAAGCCGGGTTAGCCAATCGCCGGACGCGCCTGCGGCGGCGCTGGGGTAGGGGGCGCCAGACCGGGTGGGGTAAATCGGCTCGCCAGGGGCTAGGCTCTGCGTATGTGGTCGAAGGGCTCCGCTGGCCTGGCGCTGACGGCGGTGGCGTGCGCGCTCCTCATCGCGTGCTCCGGCGGAGACAGTCCGCCAGCCCCAACGCCGGTCCCTGTCACCGGAACGCCAACCGTCACCGCTACGGCCACGACGGCAGCGGAGACAACGCCCTCGGCGACGGCAACGCCATCACCGACCCCGATTCCCGCGAGCACGCCCGCCACCACCGCGACTCCTGCGCCTACTGCAACCACATCTGCCCCCGCCCGCTGGCGGCCCACCCCCTGGCAGCCCACCTTCCGGGAAGTGCCCACGTCCGAGGTGTTCGTCACCCGCACCTACGCCCCCGGCGAGGACTTCTCGGATCAGGTTGGGCTCTTCTTCCTCGACACCGAAACCGGCGAGGTCGAGATGTGGTCGCTGCCCGCCGCCGAGGGTGCGGAGCAGGAATACCGCGAGGTGGACATTCGCGCCTCGTGGACCAATCGGTATGTCTACGCTCCCGCCGTTCCAGCCCTCCACGACCGCGAGACCGGCGTGACCGTGACGTGGAGCGCGGACTACTTCGACTTCGTGTGGGATCGCGATACCTGGTCCCGGGGACGGCTCAGCGGCAGCTTCAACCTGTTGGGATGGGGAGTGGGTGAGGAGGAGAGGCTCGTGGTTGCGGCCCACAGACGCAGCGAGTTTATTGTGTTGAACACAGAACTGGAGGCGATTTCTTCGTTCTGGGTTCCCGGGCTTGAGTGGCAGCGTGGCGCCCTGCTGTGGAGAGACGTCCGGTTCTGGTTTTCCCCGGACAGGGAACAGATGGTGGGGCTGTTCAAGTACAATATGTACCGCATCAGTGTGGGAGCGGCGGACATTGGAGTCGTGAAGATTCCACAGCCGAATCCTCCCAGTGGAGGATTCTTCAGGGTTCAAGTCTATGACGAAGGGTTCGCCATTATCCAGGAATGCCGCGTGACGCGCTACAACTGGGACGCCGAAGTGCTGTCGGATGTGGAGATGGAGGGGAATCTGTGCGACACCTTTGAGTTTGCGCTCTCCCCCGACGGCACCCGCATCGCCTGGTTCCACGCCCTCGCATCGGACTGGGTGTATGAGTGGTTCTCCTCTCTCGTCGTACACGGAGCCATGGCCATGACGCTTCACGACGCCGTAACGGGAGCGATCCTCTTCAGGGCTCGTGGCGTTGGGGTGGCGCTCTCAATGACGGCAACCTCCCCGTGGCTGCCCGACAGTTCGGGGCTCTTCGTGATGGTCGCGGAGCCTCCGCGACTCCGGCTGCTTGGGGTGGACGGCGAATGGTTGTCGGTGAGCCCGGGGCTATCGGGAACCGCTGGCGTCGTCCCAGCGCCAGACGATCCTGCAATCTTTGCTGCGAACCTCACGACGGTCGTGGATGCGGAGGGCTCTCTCCTCGCAGGGAGCACGCGGCCTGACGATGCTGCGAACCTGTCCGTCCTGCGGCCCTGGTCACCGTGGGGAGCGGACAGCCGCGAGATGCGCTTCGGCTTGCCGGACCACTGGTGGGCCGCAGCGGACGGCTGGAGCCCCATCCTGAGCCCGCCGGTAGTCGAGCGACCGCCCTTCCCCACGCGAAACACACTGGAGGTCCATGCCACAGGTGGCGTTTGCCCGCGACTTGTCGAGGACTACCGCCGCCCACAACCGGGAGACAAGAGCGGCCCCAGGCTCGCGAGGTCGGACAGCGACCGCTGTCTGGAAACTGGTTCTCTGGTCGAGTTGACGGCAAGCGAAGCTGAGTGGGGCGAGATCAACGTCCTGGCCTGGGAGTGGTGCCAGAATTCCACGGACACGGGCTGCCTGTGGGCGTTCGTGCGCGCCGCGAACGGGACCGAGGGATGGGTGCAGATCGACTACCTGCGCTGGGTCGCCGCGGAGCGCTGACGCCTGAGCGCCCCCTACGGCCCCAGCGCCTTCGTGTCGCGCTCGTGCGTGAGGCGGGCGATGAACTCCGGCAGCGGGAGCGCGCCGAGGTCCTCGCCGGTGCGGACGCGGACGGCGACGGCGCCGGACTCGGCTTCGCGATCGCCGGCGACGAGCATGTAGGGCACCTTCTGGAGTTGGGCGTGGCGGATCTTGGCGTTCATGCGCTCGCCGCGGGCGTCGACCTCGACGCGGAAGCCGGCCTCGCGCAGGGTGGCGGCGACCTCCTGCGCGTAGGGCTGGTGGCGGTCGGCGATGGGGATGACGGTCGCCTGCACGGGCGCGAGCCAGAGGGGGAAGGCCCCGCCGAAGTGCTCGATGAGCACGCCCATGAAGCGCTCGGTCGAGCCCATCACGGCGCGGTGCAGCAGGATCGGCGTGTGCTCCTTGCCGTCCTCGCCCGTGTAGACGCAGCCCATGCGCCCGGGCTCGATGAAGTCGACCTGGATGGTCGAGAGCTGCCATTCGCGCCCGAGCACGTCCTTGGCGATGAAGTCGGCCTTGGGGCCGTAGAAGGCGGCCTCGCCCTCCTCCTCGGCGAAGTCGAGGCCGGAGGCTTCCATGGCCGCGCGCAGGGCGGCGACGGCCTGCTCCCACTGCTCGGGCGCATCGACGAACTTGCCGTCGGCGCCCGTGTCGGGCAGGGAGAGGGCGACGCGGTAGTCGGTCAGGCCGTACGTCTCGAACGCTTCCCGCACGAGCGAGAGGGCGAGGGCGAACTCCTGCTGGATCTGCTCCGGCGTGCAGAAGACGTGGGCGTCGTCCTGGGTGAGGGAGCGGACGCGCGTGAGGCCGTTCAGTTCGCCCGACTTCTCGTAGCGGTAGAGGGTGGCGAACTCGGCGTAGCGCAGGGGCAGGTCGCGGTAGCTGTGCGGCTCGGCGTTGAAGAGCGTCATGTGCGAGGGGCAGTTCATCGGCTTCAGGAGGAACTCGGTGTCGCCGTCGGCCATCGGGGGGAACATGGCGTCGGCGTAGTGCTCGCGGTGGCCGGAGCGCTCGTAGAGCTGGCCCTTCACGACGTGGCCGGTCCAGACGTGCTGGTGGCCGGTGCGCTCCTGCATCTCGCGCACGTAGCTCTCCATCAGGTGGCGCACGGTCTCGCCCTTGGGCAGGAAGAGGGGGACGCCCTGGCCGACGTCCTCGGAGAAGGTGAACAGCCCGAGTTCGCGGCCCACGCGACGGTGGTCGCGCTTGCGCGCTTCCTCCAGCCGGCGCTCGTACTCGTCCAGTTCCTCCTGCGTCTCGAAGAGGGCGCCGTAGACGCGCTGGAGCTGGGGGTTGCGCTCGTCGCCGCGCCAGTAGGCCCCGGCGATGCTCATCAGCTTGAAGGCGGGGATCTCGCCGGTGTGGTTCACGTGGCCGCCGCGGCAGAGGTCGGTGAACTGGCCGTGCGTGCACTGCGTGATGGCCCCGTCCTCGAGGTCGGCGAGGAGGTCGAGCTTGAAGGGCTGGGCGGCCCAGCGCTCCTCGGCCTCGGCGCGGGTGACGGCGGCCATCTCGAAGGGGAGGCGGCGTCCGATCGACTTCCTCATGCGGCGGCGCAGCCACTTCAGGTCCTCCTGCGTGAGGGCGCGGGGCAGGCGGAAGTCGTAGTAGAAGCCGGTATCGGTGGGCGGGCCGATGCCGAGCTCGGCCTCGGGCAGGAGCTCGACCATCGCCTCGGCGAGCACGTGGGCGGCGGAGTGGCGCATGCGCGCCAGCCGCTCCTCTTTGTCGAGGGCGGCGAGGTCGACGGCGGATTCGATGGGTTCGGGCATGGCTGGGATTCCCCCGGACGTTCTTCGCGCGGCTCAGGGACGGCGCGCGGCCCGTGGTCCCACCCTGATTCCCCGCGCGGCGGACAGGCCGGGCGCGCGGGCTCGTTGCGGCCGCTAACGGGGCCAACCGTGCGCGCCTTGGCCGCGAGGGGCGTTCGGGCGCAGGCTCGCGGGTGGTGTTCGCCGCCGGTCGCCGCGCTTCCAGCCAATGGCGCGGCTCTCTGGGGGTGACGGCTACTCGTCCCGGTCGTCGCCGGTCTGTCTGCGACTGTGCTGGTTCGAGTATAGCCAGCGGGGCGGCTGGGTCGAGGGGGCGAGCTTGCGAGGGCGCGACAGCCTCGGTAGCGTTGGCCCATGATGAGCGAGTTGAGCGAGAAGGATCGGGATCGCCTGCGCAGGCTGCTGCTGGAAGGCGCGGAGTCGCCGCCGTCGGTGACCGCCGACGCGAACTTCTTCGACCAGTTGCGGGAGCGGGCGCGCGAGGGACAGGCGCGGTCGCTGAACGAGGTGCTGGCCGACATCACCGCCAACGGCGGCGGCCTGCGGATGGTGGACCGCATCACCCGCGAGTCGACCTACGACCGCCACGCGCGGTGAGCGCCACCTACGGGGACTGCCGTGGCCTACGTCGTGAACGTTGACACGTCGGATAGCAGTGCGCTCGTCCACGAAGCGGATTGCCCCGACTACGAGACCTACAAAGACGTGAAGGATCCCCGCAATGGGGCTTGGTACGGTCCCTTCGACACGCAGGACGAAGCGCTTGCCTTCGCGGAATGCAAACAGCGCAACGCCCGCCCCGCCAAGTGCCGCAAGTGCCGGATCGCGCAGTGAGCTACGTCGTCTACGTCAATGACCCCACGGATAAGGCGTTCGCGCACGAGGCGGGCTGTCGGCGTTCCGCCAAGAGGAAGGCGGACCGGACCCGGAACGGCTACTGGGCCGACGGCTTCGGGACGCGGGAGCAAGCGCTCGCCTTCGCGCGGGGGACGGGCAAGCGCAACGTTCGCGCTGCGAAGTGCTGCGACGCCTGACCGCCCCGGAGAGCGGCTGAGCGCGAAACGCGCTAGGCTGGGGAGTCCGTGGGCGGTTAGCTCAGATGGTTAGAGCGCTGCGTTGACATCGCAGAGGTCACTGGTTCGAATCCAGTATCGCCCACCAGCACGCACCGTACTCATAACTCGGTCTGAGAGTGACCTCGGCGGCGTCTCCGCCCCCGAGGGGGCCGTCTGGCGGAGTTGGCATCGTGTAGCGCTTCGCGTTGAGCCGGGGGGGGCAGGTATCTCATCAGGCAGATACGGTGTATCATGTCGGCACTCAAGACGTGTCGGCACTCTAGGAGGATTGGTCATATGCGAACCAGGCGAGTGTGGGAAGCGCGGGTGAATTGGCCAGGATTGAAGGGCCGACACATGCACAATCGGGTGGGGGTACTCGCCTTGCTCCTGCTGGTGGCTTCCATCGCGGCCGCCTGTGGGGGCGACGACCCTTCCCCGGCGCCAGCGCCCACGGCGACCGAAGCCCCGGACCCCACAGCCACCGCAACGCCGGAACCCACGCAGAAACCCACTGCAACGACAGCCCCTGACCCCACGGCCACCACAACGCCGGAACCTGCGCCCACCGCAACCCCCCAACCCCCGGAGCCGACGCCGGAACCCGCCGCCGAGTTGGACGATGACACCCAGACTCGCGTCTTCGTGCAAACGGCCATTGACTTCTACGACGCTAATGGGCTGGACGCCACCGTCGCCCACTACAATGATAGACAGAGCGTCGAGGGCGAGCGGTCGTTGATTATCCTGAGCGGGGACGATCAGACCGTCCTCGCCTCCGCTGTGTACAACGATTTGGTGGGGAGCAACTTGTTTACCGCCCCCGGTACCCCCTTGGGAACATCCATCTCGAAAGCGACTTCGGAAGGACACTGGGTCAGCGACGTCATCCTGGTCAATCCCGCCACCGGGCAGCAGGGAGCTACCAGGTTCTTGCTTATCCGGCACGATGACCTGATTTTCGGATCCATGCACTTCGTCGTCCGCGAGGAGTCCGCGAAAGACTACGTGCAGCGAGCCATTGCTCTCTACGAGCGTGAAGGTCTCGACGCGGCCATCGCCTTCTACGATAGCCCGGGCAGCATAGACGGGGAGTTCTACCTGTTCCTTATCGGGGCGGACGACATCTACCTCGTTCATCCCATTTTCCCGCACCTCAAAGGCACCGACATCAAGGACGTGGTGGGTTCCGACGGGCAGGAGCTGGGCAAGGAGATAGCCGCAGCTACCGAGGAAGGTATCTGGGTCGAATACCTCTGGGCAAATCCCACCACCAGGATCGAAGAGCCAAAGAGAACGTGGGTCGTGCGTCACGATGGCCTGATCTTCGCCACGGGCTACTACACGCCTGATCCGGATGCCGAGCCGGCCTGGAAAAATGCCGACCCCAGGGAGTACACCGTCGCGTATGTCGAAAAGGCCATTGCGCGCTACGACCGGGAGGGCCTCGAAGCGTTGCAGAGCTACTACAACAGCGTCGGCAGTTTTGAAGGGCAGTGGTACCTGTTTGCCACGGACGCCGACGACATCTACGTACTTCATCCGTTGTTCTCCCGCCTGATTGGGACGGACATCAAAAACCTCGCTACCACGGACTCTGAGGGCAATCCTCTGGGCGAGTCCCTGGCCGCGGCCAGAGATGGCGAAGAAGGGGTCTGGGTGGAATACCTGTGGCCGCATCCCTTCACCCTGCAAGAGGTGCCCAAGGTTGCGTATGCCGTGCGGCACAAGGGGCTGCTCTTCGCTTCCGGCTACTACCCGGAAGTCGAAGACCCGAGGGCATACACTGAGCAATTCGTCGCCGACGCCGTCGCCCGCTACAAACGCGACGGACGGGAAGCGACCATCGCGTACTACAACAGCCCGGAGAGCATTGATGGGCAGTGGTTACTGATGATGGTGGATGAGCAGGACGGTACGATCCTTGCCAATGCCCTCTTTCCACAGCGTGTGGGCACGGCGATTCCCGGCGTCGGGGAACTGGGTATTACCGAGGAAGGGACCTGGTTCCCACCCTATAAAGCGGACAACCCACTGGCGCCTGAGAAGAACCTTCGGCACGAGTGGTACGTTCTTCATGACGGGGTCATCTTCGCGTCAGGCTACTACTCCAGCGAGTAGGCGCCGGAAGGAGCGCGCGGCGCTCGGCCAGCATGCCCGCGCCTCGTCGGCGGCGACCTCCGGGAGCTGCTGCCGCTCGCGGTGCTCCCTGCGTTGCGAGCGCCCCGCGCACTTGCCGCTCCCATATGATTAGACTGAAATCGTGTTCATGGACGAGTTCTTGCGGACGGGGAGCGGGCATGGGTGACGGGGGCCGGATGGGGCTCGCGGCCACGGCGCTGCTCGCCGTGATCGCCGTCTGGGCGGCCTATGGGGCGGCATCGGCGGGGGCTCAGCAGTCCACGGCGGCGCCGGTCATCACCAGCCCCGGGCCCTTCACGGTCGATGAAGGGACGACGTCCGTGGCGACCCTCACCGCGACGGACGAGGACACCGACCAGGCGAACCTGAGTTGGTCCATCCCGGCTGACAGCGCGGGCGGGCCGGATGGCGGGAAGTTCAGCCTGACCACGGCTGGCGCCCTCTCCTTCTCAGCGGCGAAGGACTTCGAGAACCCCGACGACGCGGACAGCGACGGGGTCTACAAGGTGACCGTCCAGGTCAGCGACGGAACGAACACGGATGCCGCCGACCTCGTGGTCACGCTGGGGAACGTCACCGAACTGCTGAGCGCCATCACGGGCTCGGCGACCGTGAGCCACGCCGAGAACGACGCCGTTCGGGTCGGGGCCTACAGCGCCAGTTCGGCGGAGGACGCGGCGGGCGTGACCTGGTCGCTGTCGGGGGACGACAGCGACGACTTCGAGATCGCGGGCGGCCTGCTGCGGTTCAAGCTGCCGCCGCCCGACTACGAGTCGCCAGGCGACACGGACGCGGACAACGGGTACGCGGTCACGGTCCAGGCCGCGGCGGGAGGGAGCAGCGTCACGCTCGATGTCACCGTCACCGTCACGGACGTGAACGAGGCGGGCGCGGTCACGTTCTCCAGCGCGCGCCCGAGCCTCGGGACGGCGCTGACCGCGAGCGTGGCGGACCCCGACAGCGCCCACACGGAGACCGTCACGTGGACGTGGGAGCGTTCGCGGGGGCGCACGGGCTGGGCGGTCATCAGCGGGGCGACGTCGGCCAGCTACACGCCCGTCGCGGCGGACTCCGAGCACTACCTGCGGGCGACCGCCTCCTACACGGACCGGCTCGGCTCCGGCAGGAGCGCCAGCGCGGTCACGGCCAACCCGCCCCTCGCGCACACGCTGAGCGCGCTCGCGATCACGGGCTCATCGCGGGCGATGTACCCGGCGTTCACGTCCGACGTGCTGCACTACGCGGTCGAGTGCGGCGAGGGCGACACGATGGCCCTGACCTGGTCGGCGGCGGACGCGGGCACGCGGGTAGCAGTCAACGACGTCCAGCGGGCCAGCCAGAACGGCTCGCTGTCGCTGACGGGGCTGACCGGGGCGAGCGACATCGCGATCGTCCTCAGCGGCGCGGCGGGCGCCAGCACGACCTACGTGATCCACTGCCTGGGCGAGGACTTCCCGGACGTGACCACCGTGAAACGGACCGGGGCCACGGAGGGGCTGATCGGGTTCGTGCGGAGGTTCGACCCCGGCCAGGGGCAGTGGTACTCGCACCTGATGATCATCGACAACAACGGCGTCCCGCGATACCGCGAGCGGATCGCGAACCGCGTGAACCACTTCCGGCTGCACCCCGGAGGCAAGCATCCGTACTCGTATTCCGAGCGGGACACCGATCCGAACCCACCGGCGACGCGGGACCTCCATTCGCTCCACGTGGTCCTTGATGCCTACCTGGATGAAGTGGCCCGGGTGTGGACCGTTCCGCCACTGCGCCGCACGGACAACCACGACTTCACCATCACGCCCGCAGGGAACTACGTGCTCATGTCCTACGAGCCGAGGAGCCGGGACTTCAGCGCCATCACCGATAACGCGGGCAACGTGCTGACCGACGACCAGGGCCAGCCGTATGGCACGCGAACGGTCAGGGACTCGGACATACAGATCATCATGCCGGGGGGACAGCAGGTCTCGCTGTGGAGTTCGTGGGACCACATGGCGATCGAGGACTGCACGCAGCACCGCTTCCCCGACGGGTACGCGCACATCAATTCGCTGCAGTTCCACGACGGGGACGTGATCGCGGCGTTCCGCGGGTGCTCGAAGGTGCTCCGCATCGACCCCGACACGGGAACGACCGTCTGGCGGGTGGGGCGCTCCTACCGCACCAGCGCGCAGTGGACGGCCAGCGGCGAGCCGGCGCCGCTGACGATCGTCGGCGATCCGCATCTCGAGTTCTGCGGCCTCCATTCGGCGAAGATCATCGGGAACGGGAACCTGCTGCTCTTCGACAACGGCGGGCACTGCGTCATCAATCCGGTGACCGGCACGAGCATGAGGGAGAGCGCGAAGTTCGCGCGCGGGGTGGAGTACGCCATCGACACGGTCAACGGCGAGGCGATCTTCCAGGCGCACCACTCCCTGCACAGCCAATTCGCGCACTACTCGCTGGCGTCCGGGCACATCGAGGCGATGAGCAACGGCGACTGGCTGATCAGCTGGGGCCGCGCCCTGATCGACAACGATCCGAACACGGGCAAGCCTCCCGACGAGTCGGCGACGCAGGTCGATCCCCGGACGAATACCGAGAAGTTCTCGATCACGGTGACCCAGCCGAGCAACACGCCCCTGGCCCAGCGCGAGCGGCTCGCCATCCGGGCGTATCCGATAGAGCCAGTTGCGCTGGCGCCCGACGTGGGCGCGCTGACCGCGTCCTTCCCCGCGAGCAGCCACACCTCCGGGACCAACCCCGGCGCGGGGCGCACGGCGCGGGCGGTCGTCGCGTTCAGCCGCCCCGTCGCCGACTCCGGCTTCACAGCCTCCAGCGCATCGCTCAGCGTGCAGGGGGCGACCGTCGCGAGCGTCAGCGCGCACGTCGTGGCGGGCGAAGCGGCCAACGCCTACCTGGTCACGCTCACGCCGGAGGGCGACGGCGCGATCACGGTCAGCCTGGTCGCGGAACAGGCCTGCGCCTCGGGCGGCATCTGCACCGCTGACGGCACAAAGCTGACGGAGGTTCCAGACCCGCTTGTGATCGGCCCCAAGCCCGCCCCGCCGCCGCCCATCTTCATTGCCCCTCCGCCTCCGCCGGGCCCCAGTCCCAGCGAGGCGCGGCTGGCCGCGCTTCACCTGAGCGGGGTCGACATCGGGGAGTTCGACCCGGACTGGACCGGCTACACGGGCGTCGTGGGGGAGGCGACCGAAACCGTCGTGACAGCCGAAGCGATGCATCGCCTCGCCGAGATCGCCATCGACCCGCCGGACGCGGATGCGGCGAGGGACGGCCACCAGGTCGCGCTGGAGGGCCTCGCCGCGATCACCGTGACGGTGACCTCGCCGGACGGGACCCGCGAGCAGGCGTACCGCGTCGGCCTCGTGGACCGCGAGGACAGGCCCTGGCCGCACTGCCTGCTCGGCGACATCGTCCCGGGCTTCAGCCTCGTCGCGTACGAGGGGGGCGGCGTGGACGACCTCGCGGCCTGCGCGGAGAGCCGGGGCGTCGTCGCGCTCTACGCGCTGCATGAGGGCGACTGGCTCCCGTACATCCCCGAAGCGCCGGACTTCGTCAATGCGCGGTTCCGTGAGTTGTACGCAGACGGCGTGCCAGCGTTCACGCCGCTGGCGGCGGGGAGCAACGGGCCGGCCAGCCCGAGTCCGGGGGGCGACGTCAGGATGCCGCGCTGGCCCGAGTGCCTGCACGGCGACGTGGGCGAGGGCTACAGCCTCGTCGTGTACAAGGGGGGCGGCCTCGATGACCTCGCGGCCTGCGCGGAGAGCCGTGGCGTCGCGGCCTTCCATGCGCTCGCCGGAGGGGCGTGGGTCGCCTACGTCCCCGGCGCGCCGGACTCCGCGAACCGCGCCTTCGCCGAGCTGTTCGCCGAGGGCCTGCCGCCCGGCGCCCCGCTGCTCGCGGAGGGCGGCGGTCCTTGAGCCAGACCCGCCTCACTCCCACTGCCGGAGGGGGCTCGGCTCCTCCAGGACGCCGAGGATGGCTTGCGCGCAGTAGACGCGGTTGCGGCGGCCCTCGCCGGCGCGCGTGACGATGCCGGACGCCTCCAGCCGCCCGACGGCGCGCTGGGCGGTCGTGAACGCCACATCCAGCCGCTCGGCGAGGCCCCGCACCGTCCAGAAGGGGTTTTCGGCGAAGAGGTCGAGGGCGCGCTCGGGCAGGCGGGAGCGTCCGCCGGCGAGGTCCCGCCGCCAGCGCGCGAGCAGCGCGTCGAGCCGCTCGATCCGCCCCACGGCGTCGTCCGACTGGAGGGCGACGCCCCGCAGGAAGTAGGCCAGCCACTCCTCCCAGGCGCCCTCTTCCGTGACGGCGAGCAGGCGCGCATAGTAGTCGTCGCGCGTGGCCTCGAACCAGGCGCTCAGGTAGAGCAGGGGCGAAGGGAGGAGGCCGCGCGCCACCAGCAGGAGCGTGATGAGCAGGCGTCCAACGCGGCCGTTGCCGTCGAGGAAGGGGTGGATCGCCTCGAAGTGGGCGTGGGCGATGGCGGCGTGCACGAGCGGCGGGAGCGACTCGTCGTGGAGGAAGCGCTCCCAGGCATCGAGGCAGGCTAGCAGTTCGGCGGGCGGGGGCGGCACGTAGGTCGCGTCGTTGAGCGTGCATCCGGGCGGGCCGATCCAGTTCTGACTGCGCCGGAACTCGCCCGGGGCGGCCACGTCGCCGCGCACCCCGCGCATGAGGCGCTCGTGCAGTTCGCGCACGAGACGCAGCGACACGGGCAGCGTCCGCAGGCGCTCAATGCCGTATTCGAGGGCGGTGACGTAGTTGCCCACCTCGCGCAGGTCGTCGGGGCTCTGGTCGACGGCGGCCCCGGCCTCGGCGGCCAGCAGCTCCCCGAGGGTCGCGCGCGTTCCCTCGATGCGGCTGGAGAGGACGGCCTCGCGGCGGACGAAGGGGCGGATGAGGAGGTGCGGGTTGGGGAGACGCCGCCCCTCGCCCGCAAGTCTGCCGATGGCCCGGTCGGCGGCGGACAGGCTGACCGTGAGACGCTCGTCCCAGGCGAGGGGCGGCGGGGGCGAAGCGGGCACGAAGGCGCGATAGCCGCCGGGGCCAGCGACCAGGTGACCGTGGGGCTGCCGCTCGCGTCCGGGCACGGGGCCGCTCCTTGTTCGCGGTGGCGAAAACAGCCACGCTCGCTAGTAGCGATTGTAGCGTATTTCGCTAACAAGGCGGCGGGCGCGGGCTATTCGGCGGCGGCCTCCGGGGCGGTGGCGCCGTTGGAGCCAGCGGCGGCGGGGCCTTCGAGGACCTCGTCGATGAGGCCGTACTCCTTGGCCGCCTGCGCGTCGAGCCAGAAGTCGCGGTCGGTGTCGCGCTCGATGCGCTCCATGGGCTGGCCCGTCTGCTCGTGGATGATGTTGCGGAGGATGGCCTGGAGGCGGAGGGTCTCCCTGGCCTGGATCTCGATGTCGGAGGCCTGGCCCTCGGCCCCGCCCATCACCTGGTGGAGGTGCACGGTGGCGTTGGGGAGGGCGGTGCGCTTGCCCTTCGCCCCGCCCGTGAGGAGCACGGTGCCCATGCTGGCGGCGAGGCCGATGCAGACGGTGGCGACGTCGGGGCGGATGAGCTGCATCGTGTCGTAGATGGCGAGGCCCGCGGTGACGCTGCCGCCGGGGCTGTTCACGTAGAGGGTCACGTCCTTCTCGTCGTCCTCGCGGTCGAGGTAGAGGAGCTGGGCGATGATGATGTTGGCGACCATCGCGTCGATGGGCGTGCCGAGGAAGACGATGCGCTCCTTGAGGAGGAGGGAGTAGATGTCGTAGGCGCGTTCGCGGCGGCCATCGGACTCGATGACGAGCGGCATGATGTCGCGGATGGGGTCAAGGCTCACGTGGGGCCTCCCGGCGGTGGTCCCTCCAGTTTGCTGGGCGCGATTCGTGCGGACAAACCGGGGGGCCGCGCACGAGCGCGGCGGGCGGGCTAGACTGACGCCATGAAGACGTGTCCGGCCTGCGGGCGAGAGAACCTGAACGTCTACGGCTACTGCCAGAGTTGCGGTCGCGGGTTCGCCGAGATCGAGGACTCCGGGAGCGGCGGCAAGGGCCCCAATCCGCGCGTGCAGGCGTTCCTGAACTGGCTGCGCGGACGGCGCCCGACGACCGCCTGAGCGTTCCCGCGCGCTTCCCCGCGAGCCCTGGATGCGGGCGGCTCGCGGCTGTCCGCGACGGGCGTAAGATGGCCCCCATCGCAGCCGCCCAGGGCAGGGGGACGACATGGACGAAGGCGCACTCCGGCAGACCGTCGCGGACCTGATCGCGCCGAGCAGGGGCATCCTCGCCGCGGATGAGAGCACGCGCACGATCAAGCGGCGCTTCGACTCGATCGGCGTGGAATCGACCGAGGAGAACCGGCGCGCCTACCGCTCGCTGCTGCTGACGACGCCGGGGGCGGGCGACTACATCTGCGGCGTGATCCTGTTCGAGGAGACGCTGGGGCAGGCGGACGGGAACGGGACGCCCCTGCCTGAAGTGGCGGCGGCGGCGGGCATCGTGCCGGGCGTCAAGGTGGACAAGGGCACGGTTCCCCTCGCGGGCGCGCCCGGCGACCTCGTGACGGAGGGGCTGGACGGGCTGGCGGGGCGGCTGGAGGGCTACAAGGAGCAGGGCGCGCGCTTCGCCAAGTGGCGCGAGGTCTACAACGTGAGCGACGCGAATCCGACGCCGCTCGGGGTGGCCGCGAACGCGGAAACGCTGGCCCGCTACGCGCGCATCTGCCAGGAGACGGGCGTCGTCCCCATCGTCGAGCCGGAGGTGCTGATGGACGGCGGGCACACGATCGAGCGCTGCGCGGAGGTGACGGAGGCGGTGCTGAAGGCGGTGTTCGCGGCGCTGGACAGGCACGGCGTGCTGCTGGAGGGCATCGTGCTCAAGCCGAACATGGTCCTGCCCGGCTCCGAGAGCGGGCGCAAGGCGACGCCGGAGGAGGTCGCGGAGGCGACGCTGACGGTGTTCCGGCGGGCGGTCCCGGCGGCGGTCCCGACGATCAACTTCCTCTCCGGCGGGCAGTCGGCGGTGGAGTCGACGGAGAACCTGAACGCGATGAACACGGCGGCGGGGGAGAAGCCGTGGGCGCTGAGCTTCTCCTACGGGCGCGGGCTGCAGGCCCCGGCGCTGGCGGCGTGGGGCGGCAAGCGCGAAAACGAGGCCGCGGCGCAAGCCGCCTTCTTCGAGCGCGCGCGCCTGAACGGCCTCGCCCGCGACGGCCGCTACGAGGGCGAACCCGCGGCCTCGGCGGCGGGCTAGGCAGGACGCCTATAATCGCGCTATTCGCAGGAGGGTGGCGATGACGGCGACGCGCGACCGCGAGGCGGACCGGCTCTTCGCGCGGCTCGAAGAGGGCATCATCGGGCGCGACCAGCAGGCGGTGCGGGGGACGCTGCTCGGCCTGCTGGAGGCGGGCCGCGATCCGGTCGAGATCATCAGCGAGACGGTGCGCGCGCACGCGCCCTACACGAACGTGCCCTATCACCAGCGCATCGACGGGGGCGTGCTGCGCTTCGTGAACAACGACCACTGCCTGCTCAGTTCGCGCACGAGCCTGAACCTGCCGCGCTACCTGCCGGAGGAGCTGCGCCACCTGCCGCTGGCGCAGACGCTCTGGTACGTGCCCACGGGGCTGGACCCGTGGAACCAGCTCATCGGGCGGATGCCCGGGCACTACGGGCGGCGCACCTACAAGCCCGAGCCCGGCGTGGAGCCGCCCCCGCCGGAGCGCCACTGGGAGGACCAGGAGCCGCTGCACCTGGAGGGGACGTTCGGGGAGCGGCTGAACGAGTGGCTCACGCTGGTGGAGCGGGGCGAGGTGATCCGCGCCTACCGCGTCTTCCTCGGGCTGTTCGAGGAGACGGAGCGGCGCAAGGAACTGCTGGCGCAGCTCGTGTTCGCGGGGCTCATCGACGTGCAGGGGCGGCTGCTCTACAACCGCTCCTATACGACCGGGCACAAGGCGTACCGCGCGCGGGCGACGGTCGAACTGGGGCAGGCGATCGGGTGGGAGGAGGCGCGCCACGTGCTCTACGCGGGCGTGCTCGACGTGGCCGTGGGGCCGCGCTGGCACTCCGAGTACGAGATGGCCTGCCAGGTCGAGCTGTACCGGCTGCGGGAGGAGCTACCCGGCTCCTCCATCGACCCGACGCCGGGGGCGAGCCGCGACGCGGAACTGTTCGCGAACGACGCGCCCCTCTCGGAGCCGGAGGCGGAGGGGCTCATCCGCGCGCTGACGACGATGCCGGAGCCGGACTACATCGAGCAGATCGTGGCGCTGCTGCTGGCGGGGCGGGGCCCGCGCCGCATCCTCGACACGATCCAGGTGGCGGCGGCGAACGTGATCCTCGAAACGGTCGTGCCGGACGAGTTCTCGATGCCGCAGCACGCCTACGAGTACACGAACACCGTGCGCTGGTTCTACGACACGTTCGAGCACCCGCACCGCACGAAGCTGCTGTTCGTGGCGGGGTCGTTCGTGAACCAGGCGGCGCGCTGGATCGCGAACCTGAAGGGTCACGGGCGGCCGCTCGTGTCGCCGCCGAAGGGCGCCGAGTCGCTGTCGGGCGACCAGCTGCTGGCGCGGCTGGACGAGGCGCTGATGGCGCTCAACCCGCCGGAGAGCGCGGCCTGGACGCAGGCGTACCTCGACGCGGGCTACGGGCGCTCGCCGCTGGTGCGGACGCTGACGACGGCGGCGGTGAAGCACGGGAACGATCCGCACAACCAGGAGATCGGGCTCTGCCTGGCGGAGGACTACGGCCATTCGACCTCGCCGCGTCGGGACACGCTGCTGCTGGCGAGCGCGTGGCACACGGCGGGGCACCGCAAGTACGGCGACTCGCTGGAGTCGTACCGGCGCTTCGCGGAGGCGATCGGCGTGAGCGCGAGCGGGGAGGGCCGGGGCGAGGGCGACGCGGACGAGGCGGTCCTCGACCAGATCGAGGAAGCGCCGGAGCCGGTCTCGCCGGGGGAGTAGCGGGACGCGCCCCTACCCAGAGCGTGCGCGACTGTTCAGAATAGGCGCGCGTGTCGCGGGGAAGCCTGACGCCTGGCGCGCCCCGCGGCGGTGGAGGGAGCGCGCGTGTCGCTTGGGCGATTGGGGAAGCCGCTGCGGCTGGCCGTGGGCGTCGCCATCAGCCTCTTGCTCGTGTGGCTGCTGCTGCGCGACGTGAACCTGGGGGACGTGGGGCGGACGCTGCAGAAGGCGGACCTGCGCTTCCTCGCGCCGATCGCGCTGGTGTTCTTCACGCGCTACTGGCTGCGGGCGGTGCGCTGGAGGGTGCTGGTGGAGCACCTGAAGACGGTGACGACGCGGCGGGCGCTGCCGCGCGTGATCCTGGGGCAGGCGGCGAACATGGCGCTGCCGTTCGGGCTGGGCTACGTGCTCATGATCCAGGTGACGGCGCGCAAGTTCGGCATCGGGCGGCTGGAGCTGCTGGGGGCGGAGGCGCTCGAACGGATCATGGACGGGTTCGTGTTCGCGCTGCTGATGGCGCTGGCCATCGCGACGCTCACGATCGGGGACGGGTTCACGGGGCTGGGGGCGTTCATGCTGTTCGGCACGCCCGCGGGGATCGCGCTGGCGTGGTTCGTGACGCGCCCGCGGCCCGAACCGCCCTCCGCGATCGGCTGGCGGGGGCTGCTCGCGCATCCGCGCATCACGCCCTTCCTGCGGGGTCTTGGCTCGGTGCAGAGCCGCCGGCAGACGGGGAACGTGCTCGTCCTGTCGGCGGCGATCTGGCTGAGCGAGGCGCTGCTCTACTGGGCGGTGGCGGCCTCGCTGGGGATCAGCCTCAACTTCCTCGTGCACGTGTTCGTGGTGGCGGCGGCGAACATCGGGGCGGGCATCCCGCTGGCGCAGGCGAGCGTGGGGCTGGCCTTCCTCGCGAAGGAGGCGCTAGTGGCGCTGGGCGAGACGCAGGCGGCGGCCCTCTCGTATGCGATCGGGGTGGAGGCGATCATCATCCTGCCCGCGATCCTGCTGGCCCCGCTGGCCGCCTGGGACATGCGCCTGAGCTGGGGCGACGCCATCCCGCGCTTCGGGGGCGGCGCCCCGCCGCCGCCCGTGCCCGTGAACCGGGGGCGGCGCGCGCTGGAGGGGCAGTGATGGCGCGGGGACGCGGCTCCGGCGTCGATGACGCGCTCTTCCGCGAACTCTCCGAGCCGCTGCTGGCCACGGGCCTCGCGGAGGAGGGCTCGCTGATGGGCTTCCCCTGCCTGCGAACGGGCGGCGGGGCCTTCTTCGCCATGTCCGACCACCGCACCGGCGACCTGATCGTGAAGGTCGCCGCCGAGCGGGTGGACGAGCTGGTCGCGGAGGGCGCGGGCTTGCCGTTCGCGCCCGCGGGACGGCGCTTCCGCGAGTGGGTGCACGTCCCCGAGCGGGACGCGGCGCTGTGGGAAGCGCTGCTCGACGAGGCGCGCGCGTTCGTGAGCGGAGAGATGGCGTGACCGCCGCCTCGTTCTCGCCGGAAGCGCGCGACTTCCTGCGCGAACTGCCGTCGCGCGACAAGGCGTGGTTCGAGGCGAACCGCGCGCCCTACCAGGCGTTGGTCGCGGAGCCGGCCAAGGCGTTCGTCGAGGCGGTGACGGCGGAGCTGCAGGCGGAGTTGTCGCCCGCGATCACGGGCGTCCCGCGCGTGAACGGCTCCATCTCGCCGATCAACCGCGACATCCGCTTCTCCGCCGACAAGACGCCCTACAAGGACCACCTGCTC
Organism: Tepidiformaceae bacterium; assembly: GCA_963664025.2. Taxonomy (GTDB): domain Bacteria; phylum Chloroflexota; class Dehalococcoidia; order Tepidiformales; family Tepidiformaceae; genus UBA2991. The sequence continues at coordinate 2,095,659 of OY760861.2, forward strand.
TTCCGCTGGTGGGAGGGCGAGGAGAAGAAGACCGCGCCCACGCTGTTCATCCGGCTGGCGGCGGACGAGGCGGGGTTCGCGACGGGCGCGGCCCTGCCGTCGCTGGACCGCTGGCGGGAACTCGTGGACGCGGAGGCGACGGGCGCGCCGCTGGCCTCGGCGATCGCGGCGCTGGCGGCGGGGACGGGGGCGGACGTGGCGGGCGCGGACTACAAGCGCGTCCCGAAGCCGTACGCACCGGACCACCCGCGCGCGGATCTGCTCCGCCACAAGTGGCTGCAGGTGCGCTGGCTGGAGCCGTTCCCCGCCGACGCCGACGTGGGGGAGGCGGAGTTCGCGCCGTGGTGCGTGCGCCAACTGCTGCGCTGCGCGGACGTGCACCGCTGGCTCGTCGCGCACCTGTAGCGGCCTGCGGCTGCGGCGCTACGGCCTTATTCGACAGGCGTGATGTCGACGTGGAGTTCCTTGAGGCCGCGCAGGACGAAGCCGGGCAGGTGGGCGAAGTCGTTGGCCCCGGGCACGAGCGCGAAGCGCCCGACGCGGTCGAGCATCGTCTCCCACGTGATGTTCTGTTCGAGGCGGGAGAGGCCCGCGCCGGGGCACATGTGCTCGCCCTGCGAAAAGGCGACGTGCTTGGCCGCGTTGGGGCGTTCGAGGTCGAGGTCGTCGGGACAGGCGAACTCGTCGCCGTCGCGGTTGGCGGCGGCGAAGCGGAGATGGAGGACGGAACCGGCGGGAATCTTCACCCCGCGCAGCTCCTCGTCCTGGACGGTGACGCGGAAGAGGCCCTGCGTGGGCGACTCCAGCCGCAGCGCCTCCTCGACGAAGAAGCGCACGCGCGAGCGGTCCTCGCGGAGCCGTTCCCAGAGGCCGGGCTGTTGCGTCAACAGCCAGAGGGCGGAGGTGAGGGCGAAGGTCGTGGTCTCGTTCCCGCCGATGTAGAGGTGGCTGATGATGCCGATGATCTCCTCGTTGCCGAGGGGGCGTTCGCCCGCGTATCGCGCGCGGGCGGCGAGGTGCGAGAGCACGTCCTCGCCGGGATCGGCGCGGCGCTCGTCGATGAAGCCCTCGATGTACTTCTGGAACTCGACGCCCTTCTCGGCGAGGTACATCTGCTCCTCGTGGGTGAGGCCCAGCTGGAAGGGCATGACCCAGGCGTTGGACCAGACGCGGAGTTGGGGGACGTCCTCCAGGGGGAAGCCGAGCATGCGCGTGATCACGCGCACGGGCAGGGGCACGGCGAACTCCTCGACGAACTCGACGCGGCCCTTCGCCACGATCTCGTCCGCGAGTTCCGCGATGGTGGCGGCGATCATGTCGCGCTGGCGGGCGGCGCCCGCGGGAGAGAAGAAGGGGTCGATGAGTTCGCGATAGCGGCGATGCTCGGGGGGATTGGTGCTGAGGGGCTGGAGGCGGGGGTAGCCGTGCTGCTCGTGGTAGGCCTTGGCCTCGTCGCTCATGAGGAGGCCGTGGCTGCCCGTGGCGTTGTGGGGGAAGCGCTCGGGGTTGCGCACGATCCAGGCGATGTCCTCGAACTTGGAGACGAGGTACATGTCCCGCCCGGGGATGGGGTAGACGGGGGCCTGGTCGAGGATGGCGCGGTAGGACGGGTACCAGTCTTCCTGCGTCTCCGGGGCGAACAGGTCGACGTCGTCGATGCTGAGGGTCATGGGAACCTCGGTGGCAGGTGGCCGCCGGTGGTCGGTGGTCGGTGGTCGGTGGTCGGTGGTCGGTGGTCGGTGGTCGGTGGTCGGTGGTCGGTGGTCGGTGGTCGGTGGTCGGTGGTCGGTGGTCGGTGGTCGGTGGTCGGTGGTCGGTGGTCGGTGGTCGGTGGTCGGTGGTCGGTGGTCGGTGGTCGGTGGTCGGTGGTCGGTGGTCGGTGGTCGGTGGTCGGTGGTCGGTGGTCGGTGGTCGGTGGTCGGTGGTCGGTGGTCGGTGGTCGGTGGTCGGTGGTCGGTGGTCGGTGGTCGGTGGTCGGTGGTCGGTGGTCGGTGAGTCTACAGGGAGTCAGGCGGGGGCCGGTTCGAGTGTGCGAGTGAGCCAGTCGAGCATGGCCTCGGCGGCCTGGGTCCAGCGGGTGTCGAGCATCATATCGTGGGCCATGTCGGGGATCATCGTGAGGTCGGCGCCGTAGTCCTCGGCGGTGGCCCTGAGCGGGGGCTCGGGGACCATGCGGTCCTCAGCCGCGCCGAGAATGAGCATGGGCGTACCTCGGATGTACTCGGCGTCGGGAGGCTTCCCGATCGTCTCCACCGCGGAGCGGAAGGACTCGGACCCCAAGCGGGCCCAGTACCGGTACACGGTCTCCTCGTCCATGTCAGGAGAGAAGGCGAGTCGATGGCAGCGCTCGGGCGTAGCGAAGAGGGTGTAGGGGTCCAGAGTGAGCCACATCTTGAGGAACGGCCACGGATCGCGCAGCGACGAGCGCAGCCACACGCTGCGCATACCCCGCCGGGGCGAGGGGGCGATGAGCACGGCTCCGGGTGGGTCGTGCTTCTCGACGTACTTCTGCACGATGAAGCCGCCGAGCGAGTGGCCGATGACGACGGGCTCGCGGGGCAGGCTCGCGGCCACCTGCTCGACGTCGGCGACGTAGTCGGCGACGGAGGTGAAGCGCAGCCACTTGCCGCCGCCGCTCTTGCCGTGGCCGCGCAGGCTGAGGGCGTGGCAGTCGAAGCCGCGTTCGGCGAAGTAGGGCAGGAAGTGCTCGTCCCAGCACCAGGCGGCGTGGCAGGAGCCGTGGATGAACAGCAGCGGCGGGTGGGCCGACTCGCCCTCGCACGCGCGGGTGATGACCTCCAGGTCGTGCGCCATCGGACACTCCTTTCGGGACGGCGCGCGCGGCGCTAGTCCGCGTCGAACTGGATCAGGCGGGGGCGGACGCGGGCGCGAGGGCGCCCAGGAGCCAGCCGTGCATGGCCTCGGCGGCGTCGCGCCAGTGGTCCTCCAGCATGAGGTCGTGGCCCATCTCGGGGAGCATCGTGAGGTCGGCGCCGTAGGCCTCGGCGGTGCGCCGGAGGGCGGGCTCGGAGATGAGGCGGTCGCCGTCCGCGCCGAGGATGAGCATGGGCCTGCCGCGGATGCGGTCGGCGTCGGGCGTGACCGCGAGCAGTTCCAGCCAGGCGCGGAACGACTCGCGCTCCATGTTCTCGGCGCAGTGGCTCACGACCTCGTCGCTCGTGCCCGGCGAGAAGAGGAGCCGCCGGCACAGTTCGGGCGTCGCGAACATGATGCGCGGCTCCATCGTGAAGACCAGCTTGAGGGCGAGCCGCGGGTCGCGGCGGAGGATGTTCAGCCCCGCGCGGCGGTTGTCCCGCCGGGGCGCGGGCGCGACCAGCACGGAGGCGGGCGCGTCGCGCCGTTCGAGGTACTTCTGCACGATGAAGCCGCCGAGGGAGTGGCCGATGACGACGGGCTCGCGGGGCAGGTTCGCGGCCACCTGCTCGACGTCGGCGACGTAGTCGGCGACGGAGGTGAAGCGCAGCCACTTGCCGCCGCCGCTCTTGCCGTGGCCGCGCAGGCTGAGGGCGTGGCAGTCGAAGCCGCGTTCGGCGAAGTAGGGCAGGAAGTGCTCGTCCCAGCACCAGGCGGCGTGGCAGGAGCCGTGGATGAACAGCAGCGGCGGGTGGGCCGACTCACCCTCGCATTCGCGGGTGATGACTTCCAGGTCGTGCGCCATCGGACGCTCCTTTCGGGGACAGGGGCGGGCGGCGCTAGTCGGCGTCGAACTGGACCCAGAGCTCGACGGGCGAGCGGAAGCCGCCGGAGCCGAGCGTGGGCGAGGTGACGCCGGGATGGTGGGTGAACTTGGGGCGCGGGTTCTTCATCGCCTCCAGCAGGCGCGTGCAGGCGATGATCGCCTCCTGACGAGCCATCGCGTAGCCCATGCAGAAGTGCTGGCCCATGCCGAAACCGAGGTGGCCGTGCTTGCCGTCGGGGTAGCGCCCCGAGCGCAGTTCGCGGCCCATGTGCAGGTCGTCGCGGAAGATGTCGAACGTGTCCGGGTCCTTGAAGACGCGCTCGTCGCGATTCCCCGCGCCGAGCAGCAGGGTGATGCTCGCGCGCTCGGGGATGACCTGGCCGTGCAGCTTGATCTCGCGCGTGGTGTAGCGGTACTGGAAGTGCACGACGGGGTCGTAGCGCATCATCTCGGTGAAGACGTTGGTCCACAACTCGGGGTTCTTCTTGACCTCCTCGAACTGGTCCGGGCGCGTGTAGAGCATGTGGTACCACATGAGCGCGATGGCCTTGTCCGTGGTGTCGCCGCCCGCGGCCAGCAGGAGGGCGATGAAGCCCTTGATCTCGTCGGCGTTCATGCGCTGGCCGCGGAACTCGGCGTGGACGATGCGGGAGACGAGGTCCTCGCCGGGCGCGTCCTCGGCGCGGCGGATGAGCGGGTCGAGGTAGTCCCACATCTCGTTGCGGGCCTGGAGGCCGCGGGCGAGGTGCTCGCCGCCGAAGCCCAGCCCCTCGATCAGGTGCTGGTACCAGCGCACGAACGTGTCCTCATCCTCGCGCGGCAGCCCCAGCATGTTGGAGATGACGCGGATGGGGAACTGCGTGGTGAACTGGCTCACCAGCTCGACCTCGCCCGCCTCGGCGAAGCCCTGCGCGACGTCGTCCGCCGACTTCGCCCAGATCTGGCCCATGAGCTCGCGCGCGATCTGCTCGATGAAGGGGAGGAAGGTCTGGAGGCGGTTGCCGACGAACTGGTCGGCGACGACGTTGCGGAGGAAGCGGTGTTCGTCGCTGTTGCCGTACTCGAGGATGTTGGGCCCGAAGACATGCTTCTTGCCGAACTCGTACTCGCCCTTGGGGTCGTACTCGGCGCGGTCGAAGTCGTCGTTGTTCTGGAAGACGGCGACGATGTCGTCGTAGCGGGTGATGACCCAGTTCTTGTGGAAGAGGTCCTGGTAGGCGGGGTGGTGGTCGCGCAGGCGCTTGTAGAGGGGGAAGGGGTCCTTGATGTACTCGGGGCTGTCGAACTCCTGGGGCTCGATCGCCAGCGCCAGCTGCGCGCGGATGGCCTCTTCCATCGTCATGGACTCTTCGGTCGCCGTCATTCGCTCTCTCCCGGGCATGGGTATCGTGCGTCGTGCGGGGCAAGGCTACCGCATCGGGGCGGGGCTGGCAGCGGCGGGAGGGCCGCAAGGGGCGCGGTTGGTAGACTGGCGGGGCGAGCGGGAGTAGCTCAGCGGTAGAGCGCCTGCCTTCCAAGCAGGATGTCGCGAGTTCGATCCTCGTCTCCCGCTCCAGCATTCCCCCCAAACGAAAACGCGAAAGGTGAACCGATGCCGAAGCGCGAACAGTGGACCGCCGCCGACATCCCCGACCAGACCGGCAAGGTCGCGATCGTGACGGGCGGGAACAGCGGCATCGGCTTCGGGGCCGCGAAGGAGCTGGCGCGCAAGGGCGCGGAGACCGTGCTCGCCTGCCGCTCGCCGGAGCGCGGGCAGGCCGCCCTCGACGCGCTGCGGGCGGAGATTCCCGGGGCGAAGGCGGAGTTGCTGACGCTCGACCTCGCCAGCCTCGCCTCCATCGAGCGCTTCGCGGGCGAGTTCGCGGAGCGCCATTCGCGGCTGGACGTGCTCGCGAACAACGCCGGCATCATGGTGATCCCGTACGGGAAGACGGAGGACGGCTTCGAGCGGCAGGTGGGGACGAACCACCTCGGGCACTTCGCCCTGACGGGCCGGCTGCTCGGCCCGCTGCTGGCGACGCCGGGAGCGCGCGTCGTGAACGTGAGCAGCCTGGCGCACAAGCGAGCCGCGCTGGACCTCGACAACCTGCTCTACGAGCAAGGCGGCTACGGGGACTGGCCGGCCTACGGCCGCTCGAAGCTGCTGAACATGCTGTTCACGTACGAACTGCAGCGCCGCTTCGAGCGCGCGGGCATCGACGCGCACGCGCTGGCGGCGCATCCGGGCTTCTCCGCCTCGAACCTGACCGGCCACATGGCGGAGCGCTGGCACATGCGGATAGCGCTTGGCCTCTTCAACCGGCTCATCCAGGGGCCGGAGATGGGCGCCCTCCCGACGCTGCGCGCGGCCACCGACCCCGGCGCCGCGGGCGGCCAGTATTTCGGCCCCGGAAGGCTCAACGAGACGACGGGCCACCCCGTGCTCGTGGAGGCGTCGGAGGCGGCCCGCGACGAGGCGGACGCGCGGCGGCTGTGGGCGATGTCGGAGGAGCTGACGGGCGTGCGCTACGCGGGGCTGGAGGCGAACGGGACGGCGTAGCGCGCGTGGCGGGGGGCGGCGGGACGTGCGACACTCGCGCGGGATCGCCCGATGGGGCGGCGAGGAGGGCGACATGGCGCTGGAACCGGGGCCGATGCAGGTCATCCACAACGCCTTCACGACCAAGGAGGAGGCGCTCGACGACCTGAAGCGCCTCGACCTCTGGCCGACGACCTACGTCTCCGAGCGGATGGAGGAGCTGCCCCTCCACTGGCACGACGTGGACAACTGCGGCTACGTGCTGGAGGGCCGCAGCTACGTGCTGAACGAGGACGGCGAGCGCTTCCCGCTCGGTCCGGGGGACAAGCTCGTGATCCCGGCGGGAGCGGTCCACGCGGAGGGCGCGGTGACGGAGCGGATGGTCTACATCGTGGGCATCTCGGAGGCGGCCAACCTGTTCGAGGTGCTCGAACTGCGCGACCCGAAGGAGAGCCCGCTCCAGCGGAAGGCGAGTTGAGGGCGCGCCGCCGCGCGCGCGGCGGAATCGCACACGGGCGCGGTTCGAGTCCGTAGTATTGCGGCGACGGCGGCGAGGTGCGTCATGGCTGAGTTCGACACGGTCATCAAGGGCGGAACGATCATCGACGGGCTGCGGACGCCGCGCTACGTCGCGGACGTGGGCATCGCGGACGGGCGCATCGCCTACATCGGGCGGCTGAACGCCTCGGACGGCGAGCGCGTGCTCGACGCGGAGGGGCTGATCGTCGCGCCCGGGTTCGTGGACCTGCACACGCACTACGACGGGCAGATCTACTGGGACCCGTACTGCTCGATCTCGGGCTGGCACGGGGTGACGTCGGTGGTGATCGGGAACTGCGGGTTCGGGTTCGCGCCGGTGAAGGCGGACGACCGCGACCGCGCGATGCTCTCGCTGGCGCGCAACGAGGCCGTCCCGCTGGAGTCGATGCAGGCGGGGATGCCGTGGGACTGGGAGACGTACCCCGAGTTCCTCGACAGCATGGAGCGCACGCCGAAGGGCGTGAACGTGCTCAGCTACGTGGGGCTGAGCCCCCTGATGATGTACGTGATGGGGCTGGAGGCGGCGAAGAGCCGCAGGCCGAACGAGACCGAGATGGCGGAGATGTCGCGCATCCTCGAAGAGGCGATCCGGGCGGGCGGCTGCGGCTTCTCCGCGCAGGTGCTGGGGCCGGGGAGCGGCCAGCGCGACTACGACGGCACGCCCATGATCACGGACACGATGGCCCCCGAGGACCTGCTCGCGTTCGCGGAGGTGCTGGCGAAGTGCCGGGCCGGGTTCATCCAGCTCACGGGCGGGGGGATGAAGCTGAACGAGCAGCTCGCGGAGGTGAGCGGGCGTCCCGTCATCTACAACCTCATCCTGGCGGTGGCCCAGGACCAGCACGGCAACACGATGGAGGGCCACCACAAGACGATCGCGTGGCTGAACGAGGCGAACGCGCGCGGCAATCGCGTGTTCGGGCAGGCGGTGACGGTGAAGATCGGCTACGAGTTCACCCTCGAACACTGGAACATGTTCGACACGCACGAGCTGTGGCGGGAGCTGACGCTGGGCACGCCGGGGGAGCGCATGGCGAAGATGGCGGACCCGCAGCGGCGGCCCGCCCTGCGCGCCGAGTACGACGAGGGCAAGGGGCCGATCGCCCCGGGACGGGACGAGGAGGCGGAGGTCGATGGGCGCGTGGGCAAGGGGCTCGCGGTGCTGACCGTGCAGGAGGTGGAGGACCCCTCGCTGAAGCGCTACGAAGGGCTGACCGTGCAGGAGATCGCGGGGCAGAGCGGCAAGCACGTGGTCGACGCCTTCCTCGATCTGGGCGTGGCGGACCAACTGCGGACGACGTGGGTGACGCCGCCGGAGGAGACGGACGTGCAGTCGATGAGCGAGGTGGCGAACTCGCCCTTCGCGCTTCCCGGCGTGTCCGACGGCGGCGCGCACACGAAGTTCCTGGCGATGGGCGTCTACCCGACGGAGATGCTGGCGGAACTGGTGCGCGACCACGGAATCATGGACCTGGAGCAGGCGCACTGGCGGCTGAGCGCCTACCCGGCGATGGCGGCGGGCTTCCGCGACCGCGGCTGGATCAAGGAAGGCTCGCCGGCGGACGTCGTCATCTACGACCTGGAGCGCCTCGGCATCGGGCCGATGGAGAAGGTGTACGACCTTCCCGCCGGACAGTGGCGGCGCGTGCGCCGGGCCGAGGGCTACCGCTGGATTCTCGTGAACGGCGAGGTCACCGTGGAGGACGGGGAGACGACCGGCGCCACGCCGGGCCGCCTCATCCGTCACGGCGCGGGCTAGGAAGCGCCGGCAGCGCGCAGCAACAGCAGGAGGGAACTGATCATGGCGAGATTCGTGCTCATCGGGCTCTGCGAGCCCACCGGCCCCGAGGGGCAGGAGGCGTTCGACGAGTGGTTCGTCGACCAGCACATCGAGGACACGGCCAAGTGCCCGAACTTCGTGCGCGGGAGCGTGTTCAAGCTGAGCGGGCCGCACGGCAACGGCGAGACCGTCTCCGGCTACCTCTCGCTCTACGAGGTGGAGGCGCCCACCTACGAGGAGGCGGAGGCGACGCTGAACGCGTGGCAGCGCGACCCCGACGCGTGGGAAGGGCGCGCGCATCACCGCGAGACGGGCGAGAAGATCGGCGGGCTGCCCATCCGCATCAACGGCTCGGGCTGGTACGAGCTGGTCAAGACGTTCGACGGGCCCAAGGCGGCGGAGCCCTGGCCGCCGAGCGACGGCTAGCGCCGTGACGCGCCCCGGCGGCATGAGCCGCGAGCAGATCGAGGCGTTCCTGGCGGAGCCGCGGAACGCCATGGTGGCGGCCATCCGCCGCGACGGACGCCCGCAGATGACGCCCAACTGGTTCCACTGGGACGGCGCGCGCTTCTACGTCTCGACGACGAAGGGGCGGCGCAAGTTCGCGAACTTCAGCCGCGATCCGCGCGTGCAGCTGGCGATCGACGACGCGACCGGCTTCCGCACGGTGCTGGTCGACGGCACGGTCGAGCTGCGCGACGACCACGAGGCGGTGTTCGGCCACTTCAAGGCGATCCGCGCGAAGCATGGCCGCGAACAGGACGACGAGGCCTTCCTCGAAGAACTGCGGCGGGACGAGCGCGTCCTGCTGATCATCACGCCCGACAAGCCGATCGACGAGTGGACCTCCTGGGGTCCCGCAAGCTAAGGAGCAGCGCAAATGGTCACCCCCCAAGAACTGTGCGAGATCGAGGAGATCAAGGAGCTTCGCTACCTGTACACCCACTACTACGACGGGCAGCGGGTGGAGGAACTGGCGGACCTGTTCACCGAGGACGCGGTGTGCGAGTTCGGCGAGGAGTACGGCGGCAACTGGGTGGGCCGCGAGCAGATCTACAACAACTACAAGAACTTCATCTCGGGCGAGGGCGGGGACCCGCACGGCGTCATGCACGCGGTCGTGAACCCGTGGATCCGGCTGGCGGACGAGACGACGGCGCACGGACGCTGGTACCTGCTGGACCTGCGCACGACGGAGGGCATCGAGAACCCGCTCATCCTCTTCGGCATCTACGACGAGGACTACAAGAAGACGGCGGACGGCTGGAAGATCCACCGCTCGCGCATCGACTTCCTCTGGCCGCGGCGGGAGTACCAGCCGAGCTCGCACCTGTAGGGCCGCGGACGTGGTCACGATCGCGGACCTGTGCGAGATCGAGGAGATCAAGAACCTCCGCTCGCTCTACGCGCACTACTACGACGGGAACCGCATCGACGAGCTGGTCGCGCTGTTCACCGAGGACGCGGTGTGCGACTTCGGCGAGAACTACGGCACGTGGACGGGCAAGGCGGAGATTCACCGCGAGTACGCGGCGGCGGCGGCCGGCAAGCGCCCCGACTACGGCATCCTCCACAACGTCACGAACCCCTGGATCCGGCTCGTGGACGAGACGGAGGCGCGCGGGCGCTGGTACCTGATCAACATCCGCTCGACGGTGGGCGAAGAGAGCCCGCTGATGCTGTGCGGCATCTACGACGAGGTCTACCGGAAGACGGCGGAGGGCTGGAAGATCGCGCGCACGCGCATCGACTTCCTCTGGCCGCGGCGCGAGATCAACGGCCCCACGGACCTGTAACAGGGAGGCTTGACATGGTGGAGTTCTGGACGACGTCGGTCGGCCCCACGGACGCCGTGGTGGCGGCGGCGGTGCGGGCGGAGGAGCGGGGCTGGGACGGCATCGGCACGCCCTACGCGCCCACGATGGCGTTCGACCCGTACGTGACGCTCTCGCTGGCGGCGCGGGAAACGAGCCGCCTGCGGGTGGCCACGTGGGTGGCCACGCCCGCCTCGCACACGCCCGCGGCGGCGGCTGGCTCGATCAAGACGGTGCAGGCGCTCTCCGGCGGGCGGGCGGTGCTGGGGCTGGGGCGGGGCGACTCGGCGATGGCCTACCTGGGAATGGCGCCCGCGCCGCTGCGCTTCTTCGAGGCGTACACGAGCCGCCTGCGCAACTACCTGCGGGACGAGCCGCAGCCGTTCGACCTCGACCTCGACGGGGGCGGGCACTTCCCGCCGGTCGATCGCCTGGGGCTCGCGCAGACGGCGCGAGAGGCGCGGTTCGGGCTGTTCATGAAGGGCATCGAGGCGGTGCCGCTCGACCTCGTGGGCACGGGGCCGCGGGTGCTCGGCATCGCCGCCCGCCACGCCGACCGCGTGACGACGGCGGTGGGCGCGGACCCGGAGCGGGTCGCCTGGGCGCTGGGTGTCGTGCGCGCGGCGCGGGAGGCCGCGGGCGTCACGCGCCCGCTGAGCCTCGGCGCGTGGGTCCCGGTCGCGGTGACCGGCGACCTGGAGACGGGCCGCCAGATGCTGAGCGGCACGGCCACCTCGATGGCGCGCTTCACGGCCATGTACGGGAAGGTGGTCGCGCCGGTCCCGGAGGCGGACCGCGAGGTCTACGAGCGCATCCACGACGCCTACACCCTGCGCGGGCACTTCCGCGAGGGTTCGGAGCAGTCGAAGGTGGTCCCGGACGGCTTCTACGACCGCTTCGCGGTGATCGGCCCGCCGCAGGTCTGCATCGAGCGGCTGCGGGCGCTGATCGGCCTGGGCGTCGAGCGCTTCGTGGTCGCCGGACCCGCCTCGGGGCCCGCCGCCTCGTCCACGCCGGAGCAGGCCGAGCACAGCGTGCGGGCCTTCGAGGAGGAGGTCATGCCGGCGCTGCGCTGAGCGCGCGCGCCGGCGGCGTGGCGGCGCTAGCCCCCGGAGCCGGAGAGGTCGAGGGCCATGATGAGGAGGTCGCGGGGGAGGCCGCGGCGGTCCGTGACCCAGCCCGTGAGCGTCGCCTCCTCCTTGAAGCCGAGACGCTCGAAGGCGGCGCGCGCGCCCCCCTGGTCGACGGTCATCTGGGCGGTGATCTTGCGCGAGCCGAAGTTGGGGGCGGCGTCGATGACGTCGCGCACGAGGCGTCCGCCGAGGCCGCTGCCGCGGTAGCCCTCGGACACGATCACGCGCACCTCGCCCACGTTGCGGGTCCAGCGCATGGGCTCGCCGTGGAGGGAGGCGTAACCGGCGACCTGGCCGCCGGCCTCGGCCACGAGGGCGAAGTCGATGCCGTCATCGACGTTGCGCACGAGCGTGTCGACGACGGCGTTGCTGGAGAGGTCCTCGCGCAGGAAGAGCAGGTCGTCGTGGGGAAGCGCGCGGGCGAACGCGAGGAAGGCGTTGCGGTTGGAGGGCCCGAGGCGGTTCAGCGTCACCTCGCGCCCGTCGGCGAGGTTCCAGGTGACGGGGTAGCGCGCCTGGATGTTGGGGCGCTCCTGCAGGCCGCGGCGGATGCGGTCGGCTTCGGTGCCGCGCAGGACCTCCTCCTCCTCGCGCGTGAAGCTCTCGTCGCAGGTGTTGCAGCGATAGCTGGTCGCCTTCTCCTCGACGCCCATGTTCTCGGGCGAGTCCCAGTGGGGAACGAGCAGGACGTGCTCACAGGTCTCGGAGACCTCCGGGGCCACCTGCTCAGCCGATTCCTTTTCTCCGCGCCGCAAGAACCGCATGTCCATCCCTCCTGCTGTCGATGCACGGCCAAGCCTACTCCTTTTCGGGACGCGACAGGAGGGGGAAGCGGAGACGGCGGAGTCCGCGTCCGGGCATCGGCTCAGGAGATGGCGGCGGCCTCGCGATCGCCTTTCGCCCCGGCGCCGGCGGCGTCCTGCGAAACCCTGGGCAGGAGCAGGAAGCTGAGGAGGCCGAGCGGGCCGGCGACGGCGAAGGCGGCGAGGATGCCGACCTTGCTCTGGCGCAGCAGCTCGCCGTGGTCGTAGGCGAGGTCGGCGACGAAGAGGGCGACGGTGAAGCCGATGCCGGCGACGAGGCCGATGGCGAGGACGCCTCGCCAGGTGACGCCCGCGGGGCGGACGGCCCCGCAGACGACGGCCAGCCAGGTGGCGGCGACGAGCCCGACGGGCTTGCCCACGACCAGCCCCGCGAAGACGCCCCAGGTGACCGTGCTCGCGAGGGCGGCCGAGATCTCGCCGCCGCTGAGGGGCACGCCCGCATTGGCGAGGGCGAAGGCGGGCACGATGAGGAACGCCACCCAGGGATGCAGGTGGTGTTCGAGCCGGTCCACGTGGGGGACGGCGCTGGTGCTGAGGTCGCTCAGGCTGAGGAGCGAGTCGACCACCTGGTCGTGGCCGAGGGGGCTCTCGGGGGACTCGTCGCCGGCGCGGAAGCGTTCGAGCAGCTGGCGGGCGGTGCGCACGAAGCCTTCGAGCGAGACGGGCGTGCGCCAGGGGGTGAGGAATCCGAGGACCGCGCCGAGCAGGGTGGGATGGATGCCGGAATCGAGCATGGCCGCGAGGGCGATGACGCCAAGGGCGACGAACACGTACATGGCGTGCACGCCGAAGCGGTAGAGCGCGAACATGAGCGCCACCAGCGCGCCCACGAGCGCCAGCTGGTCGATCTGGATGTCGCCGGAGAAGAAGATGGCGACGACGATGACCGTGCCGATGTCGTCGACGACGATGAAGGTGAGGAGCATGGCGCGCAGGCCGAGGGGCACGCGCGAACTGACGAGGGTGGCGACGCCGAGGGCGAAGGCGACGTCGGTGGCCATGGGGATGGCCCAGCCCTCGCGCGCGGCGTCGCCCTGGGCGATGAGCAGGAAGAGGCCGAGGGGCAGCAACATGCCGCCGACGGCGCCCGCGATGGGGGCGATCATGACGCGCGGATTGGAGAGTTCGCCGATCGTGATCTCGCGCTTGATCTCGAGGCCGATGAGGAAGAAGAAGAGGACCATCGCCACGTCGTTGATCCAGAAGTGGAGGTCGCCTTCGATCTGCCAGAAGCCGAGGTTGAGCCCGAGCGTGGTGTGGAGCAGTTCGTCGTAGCGGTCGCTCCAGGGCGAGTTGGCCCAGACGAGCGCGACGATGGCGGCGAGCATGAGCAGGACGGCGCTCGCGCTCTCCGTCAGGATGAACTCCTGGACGGGGCGCACGAAGCTCGTGAGGCGGCGGCGGGCGAGCGCCGGGCGCGGATCAAGCCCGCGGAGCCGTTCGCGCACGGCCAGGGCGGGGAGCGCGACACGCGCGGGGCGGCGGCGGGCGAGCGCCCGCGGATCAAGCTTGCGGAGTCGTTCGCGTACCGCCACGGGCCTAGCGTAGCGCCAGATCGCGGCGGGCGGGGCGGGGCGCTCGCGCTGTTGACCTGCCTCTGGCCGATCGCTAGCGTGAGCGCGGAGTTCCACGCGCCGCGCGGCGGGCCCCGGCGGGAGACGCCGGCATGCGCGCGCCACGGCGCTTCGGAGGCGCTCGATGAAGATCTCGATGTTCCACCTGATGCCCCACCGGGAGCTGCCCGGCGACTTCGAGCAGCGCTACCACTCGGTGTGGGTGGACCCGCCCTTCCACGAGCTGGCCACGGCCGAGCGCGTGGGCGACTACTACAACTGGACGCTGGACGAGCTGACGCACGCGGCGGACCTCGGCTTCGACGGCATCTGCGTGAACGAGCACCACCAGAACGCCTACGGCTTCATGCCCGGGCCGAACGTGATGGGCGGGGCGCTGGCGCGGGCGACGCGCGGGCAGGACGTGGCGCTCGTGCAGATGGGGGCGACGCTGCCGACGACGAACCCGCCCATCCGCATCGCGGAGGAGTACGCGATGCTGGACTGCATCTCCGGGGGGCGGCTGGTGGCGGGGATGCCGCTGGGCACGGCCATGGACGCGAACATGGGCTACGGGATCACGCCCATCGAGCAGCGCGAGCGCTACTACGAGGCGCACGACCTGATCCTGAAGGCGTGGCAGTCGCGCGAGCCCTTCCCCTTCAACGGGAAGTACACGCAGCTGCCGATGGTGAACCTGTGGCCGCGGCCCGTGCAGCAGCCGCACCCGCCCGTGTGGGTGCCGGGCATGGGCAGCCTGAGCACGTGGGAGTTCGCCGCCGAGCAGGGGCACTGCTACTGCTTCCTGAGCTACTTCGGGCACGCCCGCGGCAAGGCGGTGATGGACAGCTTCTGGGAGTTCATGGAGAGCAAGGGGAAGGAGCCGAACCCGTACCGCGCGGGCTTCCTCCAGCTCGTGGCCGTCTCCGAGACGGACGCGCAGGCGGAGAAGGACTACGAGCGGCACATCAAGTACTTCTTCGAGAAGTGCCTGCACATCGCGCCCGAGTTCACGCCGCCGGGGCACCAGGACTACCGCAGCCTCGAGAACACCCTTCGGCGCGCGCTCTCGCAGCAGGTGTCGGAGCAGCAGCGGCTGAGCGGGTGGTCGTTCAAGGACTACGTGGACAACCAGTTCGTCATCTCCGGCGGTCCCGCCTCCGTGCGCGACCAGCTTGAGAACCTGATCAAGAGCCTGCGCGTGGGCAACCTGATGCTGCTGCTGCAGATCGGCTCGATGCCGCACGAGCTGACGATGAAGAACATCGAGCTGACGGCGCGCGAGGTGCTCCCCCACATCCGCCACCACTGGGCGGACGAGTGGGAGAACCGCTGGTGGCCGGAAAGCCTGCGCGGCGGGCGAGCCATGAACGCCAATGCCAGCGCGGAGGCCAGCGCGGAGGCCGGGGCGGGCGTCGCCGCGGCGGTGGCGGGCGGCGCCTGATGGCGGCGGTCAGCGAGCGCGAGACGGCGGTCTGGCGGGGCAAGGTGCGGTCGCGCGCGCTGGTCGCGGGCGAGGGCCCGCCGCTGGTCTTCTTCCACGGCGCGATGGGGCTCACCTGGGACCCGTTCCTGGACGCGCTGGCGGAGTCGTTCACGGTGTACGCGCCGGAGCATCCGGGGACGACGCCGGGCGAGCCGGACGCGATCAAGCCGATCGACAACCTCTGGGACCTCGTGCTCTCCTACTACGAGGTGTTCGACGAGCTGGGGCTGGAGCGCCCGGCGGTGGTGGGGCACTCCTTCGGGGGGATGGTGGCGGCGGAGGTGGCGGCGACGAACCCCGCGCGCGTGAGCCGCCTGGCGCTCATCGACCCCGTCGGGCTGTGGCGCGACGACGCGCCCGTGAAGAACTGGATGGCGACGGCCCCGCAGGACCTCGGGCCGCTGCTGTTCGCGGACCCGGCGGGACCGGCGGCGCGGGCGATGGCGACCCCGCCGCCCGACCCCGAGACGGGCATCCAGATGGCGCTGCGCACGACGTGGTCGCTGGCGTGCACGGGCAAGTTCGTGTGGCCCATCCCCGACAAGGGGCTGAAGAAGCGGCTGCACCGCATCACCGCGCCGACGCTCATCCTCTGGGGGGAACAAGACGGGCTCGCGCCGCCGGTCTACGCGCGCGACTTCGAGCAGGCCATCGCGGACGCGCGCGTCGAGCTGATCGCGGACGCGGGCCACCTGCCGCAACTGGAGCAACTGGAGCGGACGGCGAGCGCCGTGACGGGGTTCCTCGCGGGGTAGCGCATGACGACGTACATCCTGCGGCGGCTGCTGCTCGTGCCGGTGACGCTGTTCATCCTCTCGTTCGGGACGGCCATGATCATTCGGCTCACCCCGGGCGACGTGGTCGATTACCGCCTGCAGAACAGCTACACGCCGGAGCGGGCCGACGCCCTGCGGGAGCAGCTGGGACTGAACAAGGGGCCGTTCGAGGCGTACTTCGACTGGATGTCCAACGCCTTCCAGGGGGACTTCGGCAGTTCGTTCGTGAGCAGCAAGCCGGTCGTCGACGAGGTCAAGCGGCGCTTTCCCGTGACCATCGAGCTGGTCGTCCTCACGGTGCTCGTGCAGGCGATCGTCGCGATTCCGCTGGGAGCGATTGCGGCGGTGAGACAGAACGGCCTGGGCGACCACTTCATCCGCATCATCAGCGTCCTCGTGCTCGCCGTGCCGAGCTTCGTGATTGCGGTATTCGCCCTGAAGTTTCCCCCCATCTGGTGGACCTGGCTGCCCCCGTTAGGCTACGTGCCCTTCCAGGAAGACCCGCTGCGGAACATGCAGGTCTACTCGATCCCCGTCATCGTGGGAGCGCTGGGCTTGATGGCGACCCTCATCCGGCTCACCCGCACGGAGATGCTTGAGGTGCTGCGCCAGGACTACGTGCGCACGGCGCGGTCGAAGGGCCTCCGGCAGGTGACCGTGGTCCGGCGGCACGCGCTCAGGAACGCGCTCATTCCCGTCGTCACCGTGCTTGGGCTTTCCTTCGGCGGAGCGCTCGGCGGGGTGGTCATCATCGAGCAGATCTTCAGCCTGCCGGGCCTTGGTCTCTACGCGCTCGACGCCGTGCGCCAGGAGGACTACCTCGTCGTCCAGACCTTCGTGGTCTTCTCCGGCTTCATGTTCGTGATGGTCAACCTCGCCGTGGACCTCGTGTACGCATGGCTCAACCCAAGGATTCGGTACGCATGACGGAAGCCGCCGCTGCCGCCACCAGCGTGGAAGACACCTACGCCCTCGCAGAGCGCCCGAGCGTTTGGCAGAGGCTGGGGAAGACCGCCCGCTCCCAGCCCGTGGGGGTGTTCGGCCTCTTCCTGTCGGCGATTGTCCTCGTGATCGTGATCTTCGGGCCGTACATCGCCACCCACGAGCCGGATGCGGAGACCACGAACCTGCTGGCGTCGCCGTCGGGCGAGCACTGGTTCGGAACGGATCTGAAGGGACGCGACTACTTCTCGCGCACGCTGGCGGGCGGACGCATCACCGTCACGATCGCCGTGCTCTCGCTGGCGCTGGGGACCATCGCGGGGACGCTCATCGGGATGGTGTCGGCCTACGTGCGGTTCCTCGATCTCCTGCTCCAGCGGCTCATCGACGCAATCCTGGCGCTCCCCGGGCTCTTCCTCATCCTCCTGTTCATCACCGTGTTCGGGAAAGACGTCGAGATTCTCATCTACGTGCTCGCCCTGTCGGTCACGCCGCCCCTCGTGCGCATCGCGCGGGCGGCCACGCTGTCAACGCTGACGAACCCGTACGTGGAGGCGGCGGAAGTCGTCGGCGCTTCCTGGCTTCGCATCCTGCTTCGGCATGTGCTGCCGAACATCGCTCCAACCGTGGGAACGATCTTCGCGGTGGGAGTGGGGAACCTGATGCTGGTGACCGGCTCGCTCGGCTTCCTTGGCCTGGGCGTGCAGCCGCCGCAGTCCGAGTGGGGCCAGATGATCGCGGACAGCCGCCAGTACGTCGCCAGCGCCTCGCACCTGTTCATCTACCCGGCGATCGGCCTCGCCCTCGCGGTGCTGGGCGTGAATCTCCTCGGCGACTCGCTGCGCGACCTGTGGGACCCGCGGCTGAGAGGGACCTAGGCCCGCCCCGTCCACGGCGCGACGGATGCGCGACGGATCGTTCGATCGTTCCAGGCACAGCAACGAGAGGCCGCCCCGACGAACGGGGCGGCCTCTTCACTGTGCGGGCGGGATTGATATTGATTGGCGGCGGCGCTTCTACGCTTCCTTCCAGAGGCGAGCGAAGTTGAAGGTCAGGCCGGCCGGAACGGGCTCGGCGTGGCCCTGGACGTAGCTGCGGGACACCGGCCAGAACACCAGCTGGGCCGTGAAGGCCTGGGGCGAGTGCTCGATGAGGGCCAGCGACGCATCCCGGATCGCGTCCGCCCGCGCCTCGGGGTCGAGGGTCGCGCGCTGCTTCTCCAGCAGGGCGTCGACCGCGGGATCGGAGAAGGCGGTGCGGTTGAAGGGCGCTCCCGTGTGGAAGCGGTGGTAGATGTAGGTATCGGGGTCAATCCCGCCGACCTCGAGACCGATGTTCATGATGAAGTTGCCCTGCGCGCGCTCGGCGAAGTAGTCGGCGCTGGTGGCCGGCTCGAGTTCGAGGTTGATCCCGAGCTGCTCCACGTCGGCCTTGATGCCGGTGGCGTGGCAGGGGCACTGGATGGGCGTGTTGATGGTGATCGTCTCGTCGGCGCCGACGCCCACGCCGGCGGCGTTCATGAGGGCGATGGCGTCGGCGATGTCCTGCTCCTTGTCCTCGCGCCAGCCGGGCATCTGGAGGAGTTCCTCCTCCGTGAAGGCCTGGGGCACGAAGTTCTGGGGCACGGGGCCCATGAGCACGCCGCTGCCCGGGCCGAGGGGGTTGGCCGCGATCTGGCGGTTGATCACCAGGTGCACGGCCTGGCGCACGCGCACGTCGTTGAAGGGCGGCTTCTGCGTGTGCATGTGCGTCTCCGAGATGGCGGAGTGCAGCTTGCGGTAGACGTCGATGCGGTCGCCCATCTGGCCCTGGAGGGACTCGGCCTCGGTCAGGCTGAGGCCGGTCGTGAAGCTGACCAGGTCGACCTCGCCCGCGATGAAGGCCCCTTCGTAGGCCTCGCGGGAGAGCGCGGTGAGCTCGATGCCGTCGAGGTAGGGCAACTGCTGGCCGTCTTCGCCCATCTCGAAGTAGTTCGGGTTCCTGTCGACCTTCGCGTAGACGCCGGGGTCGAACGTGTTGCGGATGAAGGGTCCCGTGCCGAGCTGGTTCTCGTAGAGCTTCATGCCCTCGTCGCCGACGGCCTCCCGCTGCTCGCGGTTGACCATCAGGACGGGGTCGTCGGCGAGGAAGCGGAGCATGGGGGCGAAGGGTTCCTTCGTCGTGATGCGGAAGGTGAGGTCGTCGATGACCTCGACGTTCTCGATCTGGTCGAGCTGGCCCTGGATGAACTCGGCGTTCGGCTCGTTGAAGCGGTTGATGCCGAAGGCCGCATCCTCGGCGGTGAACTGGCGGCCGTTGGCGGGCGGCAGGTCGTGCCAGTGGATGTTGGGGTTCAGCTTGAAGACGTAGGTGAGATCGTCGGGCTGCTCGGGGAGCGACTCCGCCAGCTCGGGATTCACCCGTCCGGTCCCGTCGTACGAGAGGATGCGGTTGAAGACGCGGCCCATGGCGATCGAGTAGGTGGTGGCGTGGTTGGTGATCGCCGGGTCGTAGACCTGGTCGCCGGTGACGGGGCTGGCGAGCGTCAGGACGCCGCCGCGCGTGATGTCGGTCCGGACGGGGGCGGCGGTGGCGGCTGCCGTCGCCTCGGCGGCCTGGGTGGCCTCCGCGGCCTCGGTCGCGTCCGCCGCCTGGGTGGCCGCGGCGGCCTGCGTCGCGGCGGCGGTGGCGGCGGGCGCGGGCTCGTCGTCATCGTCGTCGCCGCAGCCGATGACGGCGGCGGTGGCGGCTCCGCCGCCCGCGAGGGCGGCGCCCTTCAGGAACGTCCTCCGCGTGACGGGACGCCTGCGCATGTACCTGGTCCAGTAATTCTCGGCCATGTTCCCTCCTCGTGGTCGGAACGTCGCTTGCGATTGCGGGGCATTCTCTGCCATCGGCGCACGCCCCGCAACGTGAAGCGGGGCGCCCGAAGGCGCCCCGCGCTGGTGCGTTGCCGTTGACGGTCCGCGCTTACGCGGAGCCGTGGCGCAGGAGCTTGCCGCTCGTCGCGCCGGTGCACTCGCCGTCCACGAACGTCTCCTCGCCGTTGACGATGATGTGGCGGTAGCCCTCGGGCTGGCGGACGAGGCGCCACGCGCCCGCGGGGTAGTCGTACGCCTTCTTCGTCTCGCCCATGTCGAGGCTCTCCAGGTCGTAGATGACGATGTCGGCGGGCGCGCCCTCGCGGATGGTCCCGCGGTCGCGGAAGCCCGCGGCCAGCGCGGGGTAGGCGCTCAGCCGCCAGTGCGCCTGCTCCAGGTCCATCACCTCGTTGTCGCGCACGAGGCTGGTGAGGAACTCGGTCGGGTAGCGCCCGAGGGTGATGAACTTGGTGTGCGCGCCGCCGTCGGAGACGCCCGGCAGGGCGAAGGCCGAGTTCGCGACTTCCTTCATGGCCGCCATGTCGGTCGGGCGCGGGGCCGTCACGAACAGCGCCTTCATGTCGTCCTCGAGGGCGATGTCGAGCATCGCATCGACGGGATGGCAGCCGCGGTCCTTCGCGATCTCGGTGACGGTCCAGCCGGTGTAGTGGTCCAGTTCGGGCTTGTGCAGTTCGCCCACGATGAGCTGGTCGAGGGAGAAGACGATGCCCACCCCGCCGTACTCGGACGTGTCGAACTCGGCCTTGGCGGCGGCGCGGCGCTCGGGGTCGGCCATCTTGACGGCGCGCTCCTCGACCGTGCCGAGGGTCATCTCGCGCCAGACGGGGCTGGTGTCGAACAGGTTCCACTCCTCGAAGGTGAACTGGAAGTTGTTCTCCGCCGTGAGCGCCTGGGCGAAGACGCGGGTTCCCCGCGCGTTGCAGTCGTCCAGCCACTTGATCGTGTCCTTGTACTGCGGCATGGCCGCGCCGTGCTGGTCGGTGGCCACGCCGAGGACGTTGAAGATGACGGGGCGGCCGCTTTCGTCGGCCAGCCGCTCCGTCAGCTCCTGGCTCGCGCCGATGCACTGGATGAAGCCGCGGCCCACCTCGCGCAGGACGCGCGCGAAGGAGAGGAGGTCCTGCTCCTTCATGAGGTTGGTGATCATGAGCGTGCCGTCGTAGTCGCGCTGGATGTCGTTCTCGCCGAACTGGCCGGACCAGCCGCAGCCGCCCGCCTCCAGCCCCTCGATCATGAGGCGGCGCATCTCCGCCATCTCGGTCTCGTTGGCGGGGCGGCTCTTCGCCGCCTCCAGGCCCATGACGTACATCATGAGCGGGTTGAGCGGCATGTAGCTGAGCATGTTCACGCCCTTGGGCGTGCGGTCGAGGCTGTCGAGGAACTCGGGGTACGTCTCCCAGTCCCAGGGCATCCCTTCCTGCATGGCTTCGAGGGGAACGGCCTCGTTGCGCGACATCGTCAGCATCGCGCGGTCCTGGTCCTCCGGCTTGCAGGGCGCGAAGCCGAAGCCGCAGTTGCCGATGGCCACCGACGTGACGCCGTGCCAGCCCGAGATCGAGCAGTACGGGTCCCAGAAGACCTGCGAGTCGTAGTGCGTGTGCAGGTCGATGAAGCCGGGGACGACGTTGAGCCCGCTGGCGTCGATCACCTTGCCCGCGTCGGACGTGTGGATCTTGCCGCCGATGGCGGCGACGCGGCCATCCTTGATGCCGATGTCGCCGGAGAAACGCGGCGTGCGCTGGCCGTCGAAGACCGTGCCGCCCTTGATGACGGTATCGAATTCGGGCATGGGAGCCTCCCGGGGATAGGGTCGTACGGCCATTCTACCGCCGCGCCTGTCGCGATTCCAGCGCGGAATCGTCTTTCGCGGGGTTTCGGGACGCTTCGCGCGCGGCTATCGTGCGGCCAAGGGGGAAAACGCCGATGAGCGACGTCTCGGTCCACGACGCGATCTTCACGACGCGGAGCATGAGGCATCTGAAGCCGGACCCCGTGCCCCGCGCGGACCTGGAGTACCTGATCGAGGCGGCGACGATGGCCCCGAGCGCGGGCAACACGCAGATGTGGGCGTTCGTGGCGGTGACGGACCGCGACCGGATCGCGCGCATCGCCGCCGCCTACCGCGAGGTGGGCCGCCGCTACATCCGCGACGGCGTGCTCGCCGACCCCGAGATCACGCCCGACCGCCAGCGCGTCTACTCGAAGGCGATGCACAACGTGGAGCATCTGGACGAGGCGCCCGCCATCATCGCGGCCTGCCTGCGGGGCCGCGCGCCGGACGACGCGGACGTGGCCTCGGGCTTCTTCAGCTCGACCTATCCGGCGGTGCAGAACATCCTGCTGGCGGCGCGCTCGCGCGGCCTCGGCACGGTGCTCCTGACGCTGGCGACGGACTACTCGCCGATCAAGCCGGCGGAGACGGCGGCGGTGCGCGACGTGCTGGGCCTGCCGGAGGACGTGACGGTGACGGCGCTCATCCCGGTGGGCTACCCGCGCGGCCCCTGGGGCCGCCCCTGGCGCAAGCCCTGGCGCGACAGCGCGCACTGGGAGCGCTGGGGCGGGTAGGCAGGCAGTCAGCTTGCGGGCGCCGCCTGCGGGACCGGCACATCGATCTCGACCATCTCGAACGTGGTGGACAGCGAGGGGACGGGGTCGCCGTACTCGGCGTAGGAGGCCAGGACGTCCTCGGGGACGGGCTCGCTATGGTGGGCGATCGCCTCGTCGATGGACAGCTTCGGCTCGGGCAGCGGGTCGCCGTCTTCCAGCAGGGATTCGATGTGGAAGACGAGGGCCTCGCGGATCATCGCCTGCATCTCGTCCCAGGTCTTGCCGGTGCTGACGCAGCCGGGCACGTCCGGCGCGTAGGCGGAGTAGTTGTTGGGGGTCCGCTCGAAGACGACCGCGTACGTCAGCTTCATCGTTCTCCAACCTACAGCCTGCCACCCCCACTGTCAGCGGCGCACTGGGAGCGCTGGGGCGGGTAGCGCTTACGGGGCTACAATCGCGGCGATGCGGCTCTCCTGGAACGAAAAGCGCACCCGCGCGGCCGAGTTCGCCCGCGAATGGGCGGACGCCTCCTACGAGAAGGGCGAGACGCAGAGCTTCTACAACGACTTCTTCAACGTCTTCGGCGTGAAGCGGCGGTCCGTGGCGCGCTACGAGGAGCGTGTCCAGCGGCTCGACAGCAGCACCGGCTACATCGACCTCTTCTGGCCGGGAAAGCTGCTGGTCGAGCAGAAGAGCGCGGGGCGCAGCCTCGAAACGGCGCGCGAGCAGGCGGGGGCCTACTTCGACGGGCTGAAGGAGCATGAGCGCCCGCGCTACCAGCTCCTCTGCGACTTCCAGACGTTCGAGCTGCTGGACCGCGACGAACGGGAGGAGTGGCGCTTCCCGCTGGCGGACCTGCCCCAGCACGTGGACAAGTTCGGCTTCATCGATGACGTGGAGAAGCGCACCTTCCGCGACCAGGACCCGGTCAACATCGATGCGGCGGAACTGGCGGGCGTGCTCCACGACGCGCTGAAGGAGGCGGGCTACCCGCGCGAGCACCTCGAACGCTACCTCGTGCGGCTCGTCTTCTGCCTGTTCGCGGACAACACCGACATCTTCGAGCGCGACGGCTTCCTCAACCTGCTCGAAGACCGCACCTCCAGGGACGGCTCCGACACGGGGCCGCGGCTGGCGCAGCTGTTCCAGGTGCTGGACACGCCCGAGGACGAGCGCATGGCCACGCTGGACGAGGACCTCGCCGGTTTCCCCTACGTCAACGGCGACCTCTTCCGCGACCAACTCTCCATCCCTGATTTCGACGCGCCCATGCGGGAGGCGCTGATCGAGGCCTGCAACTTCGACTGGTCGAAGGTCTCGCCCGCCATCTTCGGGTCACTCTTCCAGTCCGTGATGGACACCGGCGAGCGACGGGAGACGGGGGCGCACTACACGACCGAGCGCAACATCCTCAAGGTGATCGAGCCGCTCTTTCTCGATGAGTTGCGGGCTGAGTTCGGACGGCTGAAGGCGCGACGGGACACGCGCCGCCGCGCCGAGCTTGAGCGCTTTCACCGGCGGCTGGGGGAGATGGCCTTCTTCGACCCGGCCTGCGGCTGTGGGAACTTCCTCATCATCGCCTACCGCGAACTGCGCAGGCTGGAGATCGAGGTGATCCGCGAACTGATGGCCCTGCGCGACGAAACGGGCCAGCTCGCGCTCAACGTGGCCGACCTGACGCGCATCGACGTCGACCAGTTCCACGGGATCGAGATCAACGAGTTCCCCGCGCGTATCGCGGAGACGGCGCTGTGGATGATGGACCACATCATGAACAACGAAGTGAGCCTTGAGTTCGGCGAGGCGTACGCGCGCATCCCCCTGAAGGCGTCGCCGCACATCGTGCACGCGGACGCACTGGAGACGGACTGGGCGGAGGTGCTGCCGCCGGAGCGGTGCTCGTACGTGCTGGGCAACCCGCCCTTCCGGGGCTCGAAGGAGCAGAGCGCGACGCAACGCGAACAGGCGCGACGCATCGCCGCGCTGGGCGGAAGCGGGGGCACGCTCGACTACGTGACGGCGTGGTTCATCAAGGCGGGCGAGTACGTGCGCGAGAGCGACGCGCGCATCGGCTTCGTCGCCACGAACTCGATCACGCAGGGCGAGCAAGTCGGGCAACTCTGGCCCGTGCTGTTCGAGCGGCTGGGGTTGGAAATCGCGTTCGCGCACCGCACCT
This sequence comes from Tepidiformaceae bacterium, assembly GCA_963664025.2. Lineage (GTDB taxonomy): Bacteria > Chloroflexota > Dehalococcoidia > Tepidiformales > Tepidiformaceae > UBA2991. The sequence goes on from OY760861.2 coordinate 2,120,309, forward strand.
TCGCGTGGGGCTCGGACGCGCGCGGCAAGGCCCACGTCCACGTCGTCATCATCGGGCTGACGAAGGCGGCGGACGCACCCGGCGAGCGACAGCTTTACTCGTACGACGACCTTGACGGCGAGCCGGGCGAGAGCCGCCACGCGGCGCTGTCGCCCTACCTGTTCGACGCGAGCGGGCTGGCCGATCCGCACCTGGTGGTGCGAGAGATCAGTAGCCCTATCAACGGCCTTCCCACAGTGGTCATGGGCTCCAAGCCGATTGACGGAGGTCACTACATCTTCCGTGAAGAGGAGCGCGCATCTTTCCTCATCGAAGAGCCAGCAGCGGAGCCGTTTCTGCGCCCCTATGTCGGAGGACGAGAGTTCTTGCAAGGCAAGAAGCGCTGGATCCTCCGCCTCGCAGAAGCCCCTCCTGATGTGCTCCGACCGCTCGCTCGCGTGAGGGAGCGGATAGCACGCGTACGCGACTACCGGCTGGCAAGCAAGTCTCCCGACACCCGAGATCTCGCTGAGACACCAACCCTCTATCATCTCAACGTCGTCCCCACCGAGCCGTTCCTCCTGATCCCAGCCTCAAGCTCTGAACGGCGGTGGTACATCCCTCTCGGTTGGCTGGAACCACCTGTTATCCCAAGCAACGCAACCTATGTGCTTGAAAACGCGACGCTGTGGCAATTCGCCCTGTTGACATCCGCAGCCCACATGGCATGGGTCAGTCATATCGGTGGACGTCTCAAGAGTGACTACCGCTATTCGCTCGGCATCGTCTACAACACGTTCCCGCTGCCGCCAGCGGACGAGGGGGCGCTGCAGAAGCTGGAGCCGCTGGCGCAGGCGGTGCTCGACGCGCGCGCCGAACACCCGGAGGCGACGCTCGCCGACCTGTACGACCCGGACGTGATGCCGCCGAACCTGCGTCGCGCGCACCAGTCGCTGGACCGCGCCGTGGACCGGCTCTACCGGCGAGGCGGGTTCGCGTCGGAACGCGAGCGCGTGGAGCACCTGCTGGGGCTGTACGAGAAGCTGGTCGCCCCGCTAACGGCGGAGGCGAAGCCGAAGCGGCGGCGGCGGCGGGGTTAGCCGCGAACGCATGTTCCCGAATTCTGCTACGCTGATGCTCCAGAGGAGCAGAGCAATGGCGGATACGGCGACCAGAGAACTCAAGGAACCGAAGGTTGCGGCACTGGGGCTGGAATTCGCTTTCGATATGGAGGAACGCAAGTTTACGACGTGCCCTGTGCGCCCGGACATGATCCCGGATTACGAGACGGCACAAGCCTGGGGCTACGTGGTCGCTGCCTACTCCCTCGTGGAACAAGGGTTCAAGGCGCTCCTGCACCTTCGGGAGGAGGACGTACCCCGGACGCACGAACTCTCCGCAAAGCTGTTCGGCCAGTTGGCAGAAGGTGACCGAGCGGACCTCCGTAAGTACTACGACGACTACCGAGCTCTCCGGGCTGATGAGGAAGATGACACCTTGTTCGGAACGCTCGACGCCTTCTTGGACAATCTCGATGGCGCGCAGAACAGCAGGGGGGACCGCATCGGCTCGCTAGACTGGCGCTACCTCGCGACAGAGCAGAGTCAAGGCGAGCAACTGCCGCGAGTGAGCATCAACTACCTGCACGAAATCATCCGCGGGTGCATCTGGATACTTCAGCGTGAAACGGGTGACGGCTCCATGCCGCCTACGTTCACTCTCAGCCAGCGGGAACGCCAAGATCGGATGTGGGAGTTGCAGAGATGGCTCGCTGTCCGCATAAACTCCGGGGAGCGGACCGACCTCGATGATCGCTGGGAAGTCGTGTGGGGCCCTGACGCTCGGGGACGTTATGACCTGCTGCTGTTTCAGGGCGGCCAAGTTTCCATTCTCTTTCGGGAGAAGCCGGAAGGAACCGCCCTGCCAGTCGTAGACAAGAGGAGCGAGTACGAGGCCTTCAACCCAAAGCAGTCGATTTAGCCACTTCCGCTATCGCTTGGGGGGCGGCGGAGGGGGTGGGGGCGGCTTCTTCGCTCCCGGAGGCGGAAACGTCGGCTTCTTGGCCATGACTTACTCCCGTGGCGTCTCGCTCTGCTTTCAAGCTTACAGCCCCGCCCCGCGCACTGGCAGGGGGGCGCGCGGAGTGCCATCATTCCCCGCGAACCCCCTTCCCCAAAGGAGCGCGCGATGTCGATGACGTATCACGGGACGACGGAGGTGCCGGCGGCGCCGGGCCAGTGTCCGGTCAGCCATGAGGAGATTGACCTGTTCGCGGCGGGGTCGCAGGAGTGGTGGTTCGAGGCCTACCGCGTGCTGCAGGAGGAGTGCCCGGTGGTGCGGCTGCCGGGCGAGGGGCGCGAGCCGGGGACGGACGCCTTCATCCTCACGCGCTACGAGGACATCGCGCGGGTGGCGCGCGACCGCAGCCTCGTGCTCGGGCGCGAGGACCAGGCGATGCAGGGCAACGGCAACAGCCCCCTGCAGGAGGAGATCTTCGAGGAGGCGGGCTTCGGCGATGCGTTCAACGCGCAGCGCGACCTGCGCTCCAGCGACGACCAGGCGATGCGCTACAAGCGCCTCGTGACGGACCCGTGGGTGGGGCCGGAGGGGGCGCAGCGGCACCAGGCGATGGCGGAGCGGGCGGCACACGCGCTCATCGACAACTGGATCGAGGACGGCGAGGTCGAGTTCGTGCGGGGCTTCGCCGCGCCGCTGCCGCAGACGGTGATCACGACGATCCTGGGGCTGCCGCTGGAGGACATGCCCATGCTGCGCACGATGGAGGAGGCGCAGGTGCGCCGCTTCGTCTACGGGCGCGGCGTGAACAGCGTGATGAGCGACGCGGACGAGGTCGAGAACGCGCGCGAACTGGTCGCCTTCAACGAGTACCTCGCGGAGCGCATCCAGGAGAAGCGGCGCAACCCGCGGGACGACATGCTCTCGTACCTGACGCAGGTCGAGTTCGAGGGACAGCGGCTGAGCGACGGCGACATCACGAGCGTCGCCCTCTTGATGCACATCGGGGGGAACGAGACGACGCAGTACGCGCTCACGGCGGAGGCAATGCTGCTCGCGCAGCGCCCCGACATCGTGGCGGAGCTGCGGGCGGACCGCACGAAGGTGCGCTTCTTCGTGGAGGAGGCGCTGCGGCTGTACGCGCCCACGCAGGGGCTGACAGCGCGGACGGCGCGCGTCGACTTCGAGATGGGCGGCGTGACGATCCCGGCGGGGTCGACGCTGCACCTGCGCTTCGGGGCGGGGAACCGCGACCCGGGGCACTACGAACGCGCGGACGAACTGGACCTGACGCGTCCGCACGCGGGGCGGCACCTGACGTTCTCGCAGGGGCCGCGGTCGTGTCCGGGGGCGGGGCTCTCGCGCATGGAGCAGAACGTGGCCGTGCACGCGCTGCTGGACCGGCTGGAGACGATCGAGTTGAAGGAGACGAACGACTTCGAGCACCAGCCGGGCATCATGCTGGGGCTGAGGGTATCACCTCGACCTGGCGTTCACGAAGCGGGAAGCGGCGGTGGCGTCGTGAGCGAGGGATACGACCCGCTCTCGGCGGAGTCGCTGGCGGAGCCGAGCGTGGCCTACGGCCACCTGCACGAGGAAGCGCCGGTGCACTTCTTCGAGCAGTTCGAGCCGCCCTTCTACACGCTCTCGCGCTTCGCGGACGTGCAGGGGGCGCTGCTGGACATCGAGACGTATTCGAGCGAGTTCGGGCAGGGGCCGCGCTTCAGCCCGCCCGCGGGGATGCTCTCGAACCCGCCGCAGCACACGTTCTACCGCAGCCTCGTGCAGCAGGCGTTCACGCCGCGCGCGATCGCGGAGTGGGCGGACCGCATCACGGCGCTCTCGGAGGAACTGCTGGACGAGCGCGCGGACGCGAACGCCTGGGACCTGCACGACGACTACGCCTTCCCCCTGCCCGTCATCGTGATCGTGGAGATGCTGGGCGTGCCCGGCGACGACCTGCAGCGGTTCATTCGCTTCCTGGGACGAGAGCCGTCGTGCCGAAATTGCCTCGGTTCCGTGGGATCTCAGCACTGGTCCGACATCACCGTGGAGGCGATGGGCGCGGAGGACCCGACACCCTACGCGGGGGAGATGGGCGAACTGGCCGCCTACCTGCTGGACGCCATCCGCCAGCGGCGGGCGGAGCCGCGCGACGACCTCATCAGCGAGCTCGTGACGGCCGAGCAGGACGGCAAGGGGCTCACGGACGAGGAACTGCTGGGGGTCGTGAACCAGCTCTTCGTGGGCGGCAACGAGACGACGACGTCGCTGATCACGAACATGGTCTGGCGGCTGCTGGCGGACCGCCCGCTGTGGGAGCGGCTGGCGGCGGAGCCGGAACTGGTCGATGCGGCGGTCGAGGAGAGCCTGCGCTTCGACCCGCCCGTGCTGGGGCTCTACCGCACGACGACGCGGGACGTGGAGCTGGAGGGCGGGACAATCCCGAAGGACGCGAAGGTGCTGATGCACTACGCGGCGGCGAACCGCGATCCGCGGGCGTTCGCATCGCCGGACGAGTTCTCGCTGATCGAGGACCGCTATGTCTGTTTCGATCCCCACGCCATCCCATTGGACCGCGAGCGGAACCGGCACCTGGGATTCGGGCTGGGGGTGCATTTCTGCCTGGGGGCGCCGCTGGCGCGGCTGGAGGCGCGCGTCGCCCTGCGCACGCTGCTGCGGCGCTGCCCGGACCTGCGCCTGCTGGGCGACGGCGAGCGCATCGCGCCCTTCTTCCTGTGGGGCCGGCGGCGCCTGCCGGTCGCGGGGTAGCCGCGGGGTAACTCCAGAGGGAAACCCTGTAGCATCGCGCGGACGTGGCATCCCTTTCGGAGACGCAGCCGGCTCCCGTCGAGGTTGCGGCCGATGGCGGGCGCGGGATCTCGCGCTCGACCTTCGCCGTGTTCCGGCAGCGGCCGTTCGCCCTGCTCTGGGGGAACACGATCACGTTCGCGCTCTCCCAGGCGATCCAGCAGTTCACGTTCGCGTGGCTGGCGCTGCAGATCGGCGAGGACGGGGTGGAACTCTGGTCCGGATTCACCATCCAGTCGGGGACGACGGTGGGGCTCGTCATCGCCGCCCTGGGGCTGCCGGTCCTCTTCTTCGGGCTCTATGCGGGCATCCTCGCCGACCGGCTCGACCGGCGCCTGCTCCTCTTCGGCACGCAGATCGGCAGCATCGGCATCACCGCGGGCGCGGCCACGCTCGTGGCCCTGGGCTCGCTGAACATCTGGGGCATTCTCGGGCTGGCCTTCGTGCTCGGCTGCACGACCGCCTTCGGAATGCCGGTGCGGCAGGCGATCGTGCCCTCGCTGGTCTCGCCCGAACGCGTGCTCAACGCGGTCACGCTCATGAACGTGAGCGCGCAGGTGGCGCAGGCGGGGGCGGTGGTGAGCGGGGGCGTCATCGAGTTGGGGGGCATCACGGCGGCCTTCGCCACGCAGGCGGGGCTGCTCACGCTGGGGCTGTTCATTCTCATCCCGATACGGGTGCCCAACGTGCGGACGAGCGCCCAGCGGCGGATACGGGAAGACCTGCGGGAGGGCGTGTCGTTCGTGATCCGTCACCCGGGCATCCGCACGCTCATGCTGGTGCTGCTGGCGACGGCGCTGGTGATGGCGGGCACGTTCCAGGCGCTGCTGCCCAAGATCGCGCGGGACGACCTGGGCGTGGGCGCCTTCCCCGCCTCGATGCTCTTCACGATCATGCTCTTCGGCACGCTGATCACGTCGGTCGTGCTGGCGTCGTTCCAGCGCGTGGACCGGGCGGGCTTCTACTTCCTGTGCACGCTGATCGCGGGCGGCGTGCTGAACGTGGCCCTGGGGCTGGCGCCCTGGTACTTCATGGCGCTGCTGATCATGTTCATCACGGGCTGGAACGCGGGCTTCTTCGTGAACCTGAACATGGCGCTGGTGCAGGCGCACACGCCGAACGCGATCATGGGGCGGGTGATGAGCATCTACCAGATGTGCATGGCGGGGGCGATGCCCATCGGCGCACTCGTCGCCGGGCCGATGGCGGACGTCGTGGGCGCACGCGAGTGGTTCGCCATCTGCGGGGCGCTGCTGTTCCTGCTCGGCGTCGTCATCATCACGACGCAGCCCGCGCTCACGCGCATGAGTTCGGCCCCCGACCCGGCGCGGAACGCCGCGCCGATGCCGCCGCGCTAGCTCCCGCAGCGCCCAGGCGCGGACGCGAGTGCGGGCGGGACGCGAATCCCTCAGCGCTGATTGGTGCGATGCGGCGCGGGCTACGAGACGACGAAGTAGACGGAGCCGTCGCGGACCCAGGTGTCGGCGGTCTTGCCGACGCGCTTGGCGGCGCGGGTGATGCGGAGCGCCAGACCACGGACGGTTTCGCCCGCTTCCGGGGTCAGCTTGCCCGCTTCGTCGGACTTCACCGAATTCACGTAGTCCTCGTACTGCCGCATGCGCGCGCTCAGCCGTCCCGTCTGCTTCGTGGGGCCGGGAGCGGCGGAGGACTTGATCGTCGAGAACTTCACCATTTCGTAGTCTCCTGTGACTCTTGTGCCGCCGAAGCATAGCACCATTCGCGAGCACAAGACAACACGGAACAGATGGTACTACTGGACAGGTGGCGCAGGAGCGCTTCAAACCGGCCCGAACACAACGGCGAGAGCCGCGACGCAATCCACCACTGGTGCCGTCCGGCACGCCCCGCGACGGGCGTGAACCGGGGCCGGACGAGCGCGGCGGACGCGGGAGGCGCTTCACGCGGCGCGGCGGGGGCCGTAGGCTTGCGCGCCAACGGGAGGCCCGCGATGAGCGTCGCCGCGAAGGACGTGGTCGAGCGAATGACGGAGGCGGCCGGCGACTGGCTCGCCTCGCTGCCGGAGGAGCTGCGGGCGAAGGCGAATCCGCCCTTCGCCGATCCGCGGCGGGAGGTCTGGTACTACACGCCCACGGACCACGAGGGCGTCCCCATGGCCGACCTGACGATGCGGCAGGTGCAGCTCGCGCACCGGCTGCTGGCCTCGGGGCTGAGCCTGCCGGCCTACCGGCGGGCGACGCTGATCATGAACCTGGAGGCGTGGCAGGACGCGCTCGGCGGCTGGCGCATCCCGCGCGGCTCCATGCGCGGCACGATGCACGGGCAGGACCCCGCGATGTACTTCGCGATGGTCTTCGGCGAGCCGGGCGGCGCGGCCTGGGGCTGGCGCTTCGGCGGGCACCACGTCTCCGTGCACAACACGATCGTGAACGGCGAGATCGTGTCCGTGACGCCCACCTTCTTCGGGGCGAACCCGCACGAGGCGGACCTGAGCGATTACCAGGCGCTGCGTCCCGTGGCGGGCGAGGAGGACCTCGCGCGCGAACTCGTGCACAGCCTCGACACGGCGCAGCGATCGGTCGCCATCATCTCGAAGGCGGCGCCCTTCGACATCGTCCAGTCGAACCGCCCGCGGGTGGAGGACGGCGCGCAGCCGGAATGGATCTCGCGCGTGTTCAACGGCCTGCCCGACAGCGGGACGGCGGACCGGCTGACGATCATGCAGGACGACCTCGACAGCCGGCAGGCGATGACGGACGGGGACCGCGAGGCGGCGCGCTACTCGCTCGCGCCCAAGGGGCTGGCGGCGGCGGGACTGTCGCAGGCGCAACTGGCGATCCTCGAGGCGCTGCTGCGGGAGTACACGCAGCGGCTGCCGGAGCCGCTGGCGGCGGCGGAGCACGAGCGCCTCATGGGCATCCTGCCGGAACTGCATTTCGCCTGGGCGGGCGGCATCGAGCGCAAGCAGCCGCACTACTACCGGCTGCAGGGGCCGCGCGTCCTGATCGAATACGACTGCGTCCAGAACGACGCCAACCACAGCCATACCGTCTGGCGCGATCCCGAGGGCGACTTCGGGCGCGACCTGCTGGCGGAGCACTACGCGCTGGCGCACTAGGTGGTGGCTGGTGATCGGTGGCTGGTGGCTGGTCCCCGCCACTCCACCGGCCACTGACCACTGGCCACCGGCCACAAGGGAGCGGGCATGAGCGAGAACGCAACGACGAGCGGCAAGAGGCCGGACGACTTCGACTTCACCGACGCGGAGGTGCAGGACTGCCCCTACGAGGCGTACCAGGCGCTGCGCGACGAGGCGCCGGTGTACCGCGATCCGCACACGGGGCAGTACCTGGTGACGCGCTTCGAGGACCTGCGGCGCGTCCTGACGGACCAGGAGCACTTCGGGAACACGGGGCGTCCGGAGACGGAGATCGCGCCGCCGCCGGAGCCCACGGAGCGCGAGCGGCGGCTCCTGGCGGTGTACGAGGAGCGGGACGGCTGGCTGCCGGAGGGAACCATCTACCAGCGCGAGGGGGAGAACCACCGCCAGTTGCGGAGCATGTTCGACCAGGCCTTCCGGCCCGGGCGCATCCGCCAACTGGACCCGTTCGTGGAGGCGGCCGCCAACCGCCTGTTCGACGCCTTCGCGGAGGAGGGCGCGTGCGACTGGGTGAGCCAGTTCGCGGTCCCGCTGCCCCTCGTCGTGATCGCGAAGCAGCTGGGGATGCCGGAGGAGGACATCGTCATCATCAAGCGGACGACGGACGCGTGGGTGAAGCGCTCCAGCGGAACGCTGAGCGAGGAGGAGGAGCGGGAGGCGCTGGCGATCGAGATCGAGCTCCAGCACTACCTGAAGCGCATCTTCGACCGGCTGCGGGCGGAGCCGAACGACACGGTCTTCTCCGACCTCGTGAACACCGAGATCCCCGAGTGGGGGAGGCCGCTCACGGACGGGGAGCTGCAGGCGGAGATGATGATCAGCATGTTCATCGGCGGCTCCGAGACGAGCACGAACGCGATGTCCGAGGGCGTCCGCATCCTCATCGAGCAGCCCCGCGTGTGGGCGCAGCTGAAGTCGGACCCGGGGAAGTACGTGCGCACGTTCGTCGAGGAGGTGCTGCGCCTGGAGGCGCCCGTCCAGCAGCTCGCGCGCACGGCCCTGCGCGACGTGGACCTGCACGGCGTGACGATCCCGGCGGGGGCGTCCGTGGGGACGCGCTACGGGGCGGCGAACCGGGACGAGCGGCGGTTCGAGCGGCCCGCGGAGGTGGACCTCGACCGCAAGCATCCGATGGCGCACCTGACCTTCGGGGCGGGCATCCACCACTGCCTCGGGGCGCCGCTGGCGCGGCGCGAGCTCTTCTTCGCCTTCAAGACGCTGGCCGAGCGGGTGGAGGAGATGTGGTTCGCGCCGGGCAAGAACGACTTCAGGCACCATCCGCACCTGTTCCTGCGGGCGCTGAAGGAACTGCACATCGAGTTCAGGCCGGTTTCCTGAGGGGCGCGGAAGGCTCGGACGCCGAACCCACTATGATTGGGGCCAGCCACACCTCTGGAGACGCCGGATGAGCAGCGACGCCGCGACGACGGGCAAGACGCCCGATGACTTCAACTTCCTCGACCCGGAAGTGCAGGACTGCCCCTACGAGGCGTACCAGGCGCTGCGCGACCACGCCCCCGTCTACCGCGACCCGCGGACGGGCCAGTACGTGATCTCGCGCTTCGAGGACCTGCGCGAGGTGCTGCTGGACACGGAGAACTTCGGGAACATGGGCCGGCGCGACGCCGACGCGGAGGCGCGCCCCGCCCTGACCGAGCGCCAGCAGCGGATGCTGGCGGTGTACGAGGAGAAGGACGGCTGGCTGCCCCAGCCGACGCTGGCGGCGCGCGACGACCCCAATCACCGGCAGATGCGCAACATGTTCGACAAGGCCTTCCGGCCGGGGAAGATCAAGCAGCTCGACCCGTTCGTGGAGAGCGTGGCCAACCGCCTCTTCGACGGCTTCATCGAGGACGGGCGCTGCGACTGGGTGCGGCAGTTCGCGGTGCCCCTGCCGCTCATCGTGATCGGCCACCAGATGGGCGTGAAGGAGGAGGACATCTGGTTCATCAAGCGCGCCACCGACGCCTGGGTGCGCCGCTTCGGCCAGATGGTGAGCGAGGAGGAGGAGCGCGAGGCGCTCGAACTCGAGATCGAGGCCCAGCACTACTTCAAGAAGGTGTTCGACCGGCTGCGGGAGGAGCCCGACGACACGCTCCTCTCCGACCTCGTGAACACCGAGATCCCCGAGTGGGGGCGCACGCTCACGGACGGCGAACTGCAGTCGGAGATGATGTCGGACACGTTCGTGGGCGGCTCCGAGACGAGCACGAACGCGATCGCCGAGGGCGTCAAGATCCTGATCGAGCAGCCGGACGTGTGGGCGAAGCTGAAGTCGGACCCGGACACCTACCTGCGCACCTTCGTGGAGGAGGTGCTGCGGCTGGAGTCGCCCGTGCAGATGCTGGGGCGGGTCGCGCTGAACGACGTGGAGATGCACGGCGTGACGATCCCGGCGGGCGCCTCGATCGGGACGCGCTACGCCGCCGCCAACCGCGACGAGCGCCGCTTCGAGTGTCCCGCGGAGGTGGACCTGGAGCGCAAGAACCCGATGGCGCACCTCACCTTCGGGGCGGGCATCCACTACTGCCTGGGGGCGCCGCTCGCGCGCCGCGAGCTCTACTACAGCTTCCGCACGCTGGTGGAGCGCATCGACGAGATGTGGTTCGCGCCGGACAGGAACGACTTCAAGCACCACCCGCACATGTTCCTTCGCGCCCTGAAGGAGCTGCACATCGAGTTCAAGGCGGCCTGACGGGCATGAGCGAAGGAGCGCGACGGTGACGACGGTGAAGCTGCGGCGACGGGCGACGGTCCTCCTGCTGGCCCTGGGCGCGGCGCTGGCGCTGCTGGGCGGGTCGCTCGCCTCCTGCGGCGGCGGCGAGGAGACGCCCGCGCTGAAGATCGGCATCCTCCTGAGCCTCGGCGACGAGCCGTCGCAGACGTCGATCGCGCGCAGGCAGGCGTTCGAGCTCGCCATCAAGCACGTCAACGAGGGCGGCGGGGTGCTGGGGCGCGACGTGGAACTGGCGGTGGGCGACACCTCGCTCGGCGCGGCGGAGGAGGCGCTGCGGCTGGCGCGGGACGAGGGCGTCCACGGCATCGTGGGCCCCAGCAGCAGCGCCAATTCGCTGCTCGTGATCCGCGCCATCCTCGGCTCCTACGTCATCCCCGTCATCAGCCCCTCGGCCTCCTCGCCGCGGCTCACCGTGGCCGTCGACGGCGACCTGTTCTTCCGCACGGTGCTCTCGGACGCCTCGCAGGGGCCGGTGCTGGCGCAGCTCACGGCGAACCTGGGCTTCACGAACGTGGGCGTGATCTACCGCGACGACGCCTGGGGGCAGGGCCTGTCCGCCGCCTTCGCGGAGGCCTGGGAGGGCCGCATCACGTCCGTCGCCGTCGCGCCGGACCAGCCCAGCTACCTCGACGAGCTGCGGCGGAGCGCGATCCTGGAGCCGGAGGCGCTCGTCCTGCTCACCTTCGGGACGGAGGGCGAGATCATCGCGCGCGAGGCGCTGGAGAACGGCCTCTACGACGAGTTCCTCTTCGGCGACGCGCTCCGGCGGCCGGAGCTGATCGAGGCCATCGGCGCCGAGCACATGGGGGGCATGTACGGCGTGGCGGGCGCGCACGAGCACGGGACGCCGGCGGCGGACGCCTGGGAGGCGGCCGTGCGGGCCGAGTACGGCGAGGTTCCCGACTTCACCTACATCCGCGAGGCCTACGACGCGGCCATCGCCATCGCGCTCGCGGCGGAGGCGGCGGGCACGGTCGAGGGGCTCGCCATCCGCGACCACCTGCGCGTCGTGGCCTCCGGCCCGGGCGAGGTGGTGGTGGCGGGGCCGGAGGGCGTCGCCCGCGCCCTCGCCATCCTGCGCGAGGGCGGCGAGGTCGACTACGACGGCCCCTCCGGCTCGCTCGACTGGGACGAGAACGGCGACGTCACCCGCGGAGCCGTGGGCGTCTGGCGCTTCACGGAAGCGGGCGGCATCGAGGACGTCGAGGTCGTGGTGTACGAGCGGTGAGGGAACACGCTACGATGCCCGGCCAGCAGAAGGACGGACACAGGTGGAACTGACCGAGAACGAGAACCAGAAGCTGCGCGTATCGTGAGGCGACGGGCGTGTGAGCCGCCAAGGACATGATACGCTGCGGGAAGACTGAGAGGAGCAATGATGCCTACCTACGGCGGGGCAGATCATTTCGAGGAGCGGATCGAGGGGATCGACGATAGCGACAAGAGGCTCGCACTGCAGAAGTTCTCCCACTGGGCACGCAGCGCCGAGAAACAAAACCTCTGTCTCCTCGAAAGTCGCGATCGCCCGAGCAAGCAGAACAAGGAAATTCTCCATCCGGGGATGGTGCGCAAGGCGAAGTCCGAAAGGACCAGCATCGCGACCACCTTCATCTACTACCCTTCGTACAGTTCGCTCCTTGCCATCCATTGGGAGACGGTCAGCGCCTACGCTCCCGGAGCGCTGTCTGCCATCGCATCCGCGGTTGGCGAGACCGTGGACGCCGTCCAAGGCAAGAAAAAGCAGAACTTCCGCGTGGAAGTGGTCTCGGACGATCTGTTCAACGCCCTCACGGAAGCTTACCGCCAAGCGAAGAACGTGTGAGGTCTCTGGTGAACAAGTGGGTGATCGCAGGGCTCGTCGGGGTCATCACCGTCGTGGCTGCGAGCGTGGTCTTCGCCCAGAGCACGCGCACCTCCAACGTCGAGGTTCGCGTCTGGCAGGACGTGAACAACGCCGAGAGCATCTACATCAGCGCCCGCCCGGAGGGCGGAGCCTGGGACACCCTCGGCACCATCCGCCTGCCCCTCACGGACGGCGTGAGCAGCAGCGGGCGGTACCGGTATGGCGATATAACCGTTGCGGTGCCACCACGACCAAGCTATACAGTACTTAGGCCCGAATTAGTACAGAACGAACTAGTCATCGCTCATGTCACTGTTTGGACGAACCATCACACACGGTCCCACGGTACTAGGTACAACTGGGAGACAATGGCAGAGATCTTTCCTTTGGTTACCCTTGATTCAGGAGATACCCTTCATGTATATTTAACTACAGTATGGGGCCGAGATCCTACGATGACAGCGCACACGGAGAAGCTTTGCTCTTCAGAAGAACTACAGACCAGAGTCCGGACAGAACTGGGTTGTGTCGAAGTAGAGCATCATACAAATATCCTTTCCATGTGGATTGAGTATCAGAAATCGGGTTCACATTCGGTGCTCACCTATCCATGCGTCAAGTACATCCAAGAGTACTCTTCACCTTCCTCCATACGATGGGCCTGCTTGCCAAGCGAGTAGCGTCAACACCATTCTTCCCAGAGCAACCCACGCTCAAGGGCCGATCAAGCGGCAAGGAAGGACTGACACCATGCGTATCGGGATTTCGATGACGACGGCGCTGCGGGCGCCGGATGCGCGGGCGGGCGGGCGCTGGCTCGTCGAACGGGCGGCGGCGGCACGGGAGGCGGGGCTCGACAGCCTCTTCGTCGGGGACCACCACAGCACCGCGCCGATGACCTACTACCAGAACGTGCCCGTGCTCGGACGCGTACTGGCGGAGTGGGGCGACCGGCCCGCGGGGGCGCTCTTCCTGCTGCCGCTCTGGCACCCGGTGCTGCTGGCCGAGCAGATCGGGACGCTGGCGGCGCTGCACGAGGGGCCGTTCGTGATGCAGTGCGCGATCGGGCCGGACGACAACCAGTTCCCGGCCCTGGGCGTGGACCCGCGCCACCGTCCCTCGCGCTTCGAGGAGTCGCTGGACGTGATGCGGCGGCTGTGGGCGGGCGAGACGGTCAGCTCGGAGGGCCGCTGGCGCATCCGGGAGGCGCGCATCGCGCCCCTGCCGCCGGACGGGGTGGAGGTGTGGATCGGGGCGCTGGCGCGGCGGGCCATCGACCGCGCGGCGCGGCTGGGCGATGGCTGGCTGGGCTCGCCCAGCCTCACGCCCGCGCAGGCGGCGGCGCAGTCGGCCGAGTACCTCGAACGGCGCCAGATTCACGCGGGCGCGGAGGAGAGCGTCGTCGCCATCCGTCGCGACATCTACGTGGGCGAGAGCGACGCGGAGGCGGCGGAGACGACGCGGGCGGTGGTGGAGGGCGGCTACCGCGGCATCGACCCCTCGGCGCTGGCCATCGGCAGCCCGGAGACGGTGGCGGCGCAGTTCCGCGCGCTGGGCGAGTCGGGCTACACGGACGTGATCGTGCGCAACCTGATGCCGGCGCAGGAGCAGGCGCTGGCGTCGATCCGGCGCCTGTCGGAGGTGCGGGCGAGCCTAGCTTAGGGCTATCTGGTAATCTTCGGGGGTGCCAATGGACGAAGTAGTTGGTGAAGTCACGGTCCCTCTCAAACCGGCCGGGGACGACAGTTCGCCGCTGATCAGACTGGACATCAAGTACCCGGTTCCGCTGCGGGTTGCCGTGGCCGGACGGACCCAAGTCGGCCAGTTGAACGAGTGGGCCGACGCCGGGGTGTACCTGCTTCTCGACCGGCCACGAGAGGACGGCACTTGGACGTGTTATGTCGGAAAGAGCGCGGCCCCGCGCGGTGTGAAGGGTCGCTTGGGAAACCATCTGCAGGACTCCAGCAAGCCCAACTGGTACAGGGCAGTAGCAGTGTGTGCGGCGGGAGATGGTTGGGACGAGGCGGAGGTCGCCTGGCTCGAGGGACATCTCCACGGATACCTCAGCGGAGCCTCTCGCGTCTCGCTCTCCAACACCCAGGCCCCTAGTCCCGGCAGACTCTCCCGAATCCGCCAGATGCCGCTAGTCCATGTCGAGGAAGTCCTCAACGGGGTGCTCGCTCTCATCGGGCACGCCGTCGAGGGTGGCAACATCGCACGACGACCGCCAAGCCCACGCCGAGCGAAGACTGAGTCACCAAGTCGTCGTATGAAGGGAAAAAGCAGCGTTCTTAACCAGATGGTGGAAACTGGGTTTGTGCCAGCGGGTACACGGATCTTCTCCACCTACCAGAAGTGGCCCGGCGAAGGCCGCATCAGGGGTGATGGCCGCATCGAGACCTCCCGCAGAACATTTGACTCACTATCGAAAGCTGGGAACGCAATCACTGGGGGAAGCGTGAACGGCTGGAGATTCTGGGCTGTTGGGAGCCCCACTGGCGACACTCTCGCGACCCTGCGGGACCGCTTCCAGGGTGGAGAGTCGACCACCTAGCCTCTACACCATCACTTGCACTACTGGCCCGCGGGGGCGGGATGGCGTAGCGTGCGCGCGCACTCTGAAACGCACGGAAGTGACAGCGATGACCATCCACACCGGAAAGCCCGTCATGCACCACCTCGGCTTCGTCGTCAGGGACGCGGACGAGATGGCGAACACGTACACGAACCTGCTGGGGGCCGAGTTCCGCCTGATGCCGCCCTACATGGTCCACTCGATGGCGGGCGAGGAGGCCGAACTGCGCGTTTACTACGGCGCGATCGCGGGCAGCATCGCCGAGATCATCCAGCCGGTGCGCGGCGATACGCCCCACCAGCAGTGGCTCGACGAGCGCGGCGAGGGCGTCCAGCACCTCGGCCTGTACGTGCCGGACGTGGTCTCGGCGACGAAGGAGTTGCTGGAGAAGGGCGGCGAGATTCGCTGGGTCTACCCGAACGCGGGCGTCGTCCAACTCAACTTCGACAGCTCGCTCGACGAGATCATGGGCGAGACGCTGCCGGGGAGCTTGACCTACCTGCACGCGGCGGGCGGCGGGCCCATCCTCGAACTGCTGGGGCCTCCGATTCACACGGGCGTCGTCGGCGGCGCGGTGGCCGGGCTCGACGAACTGTGGGAGACGACGTTCCCGCCCGTGGAGCCGCTCCAGCAGGGCTAGGCGGCGCGGTCAGCCTTCGTCCGCGGCATCCATGGCGTCCGCGGGCTCGCGCGGGGCGAACGTGTCGCGCGTGAGGGCGGCGACGTCCGCCTCGACGATGTCGGCGTGCTCGCGGAAGGCTTTGGAGGCGTCGGCGAGGGCGGCGTTGTAGAGGTCGGGGCCGGCGAGGTCGAGGACGAAATCGAGGAGGAAGCCGGCGGCGAGTTCGCCCACGTCCTCGCCGCGCTCGTCGCGCAGCCAGGCCTGCAGTTCGCGCGTGAGGGCGCGGCGGCGGCGGGCGTCGATGCGTTCGGAGAGGCCGCGCGGTTCGGCGGGCATGGACGTTCCTCCGGCGGCAAGGGTAGCGCGTTCGCACCAAGCGCCGGGCGCGCTGGCTATACTCGAAGGCGATGCGGCACTTGCGGACGGTTCGGCGCGCGTTCCTGCTGCTCCTGCTGGCGGCGGGAATCGCGGCGGCGTGCGGCGGCGACGACACGGAGCGCGGGGCCGTGCACCTGCTGCGGCTGGACGGCGGCATCGGGCCGATCACGGAGCGCTACCTCGACCGCGGCATCGGCACGGCGGAGGACGAGGGCGCGAAGCTCATCGTGATCGAACTGGACACGCCCGGCGGCTTCAGTTCGTCCATGCGCGAGATGGTCCAGCGCATCGAGGCGTCGACCGTGCCGGTGGTGGTGTACGTGTCGCCGTGGGGGGCGCGGGCGGCGAGCGCGGGGACGTTCGTGACGATGGCGGCGCACGTGGCGGTGATGGCCCCAAACACCTCGATCGGCGCGGCGGCGGCGGTGAACGCGGACGGGAGCGACATCGAGGGGACGATGGGGAAGAAGGTCGAGAACGACGCCGTCGCCTTCATCCGCGGGATCGCGGAATTGCGGGGGCGCAACGCCGACTGGGCCGAGCAGGCCGTGCGCGAGGCCGTCGCGGCGACGCAGTCGGAGGCGGTCGAACTGAACGTGGTCGACTTCGTGGCGGGGGACGTGAACGAGATCCTGGAGCGCATCGAGGGGACGACGATCGAGCTGAAGCCGGACGTGCTGGTGACGCTGACGGGGCTGCCGGAGGCCCCGCGCGTGCGCACGAACATGACGGTCTGGGAGCGGATGCTGGAGCACATCGCCAACCCGACGCTGGCGACGATCCTGATCTCGCTGGGGATGATCGGGCTGTTCTTCGAGTTGTCGAACCCGGGCGCGATCTTCCCCGGGGTGGCGGGCGTGCTCGCGATCGCGGTGGGGTTCCTGGCGCTGGGCGTGCTGCCCGTGGACACGATCGGGCTGGCGCTGATCGGAGTGGCGCTGCTGTTCCTCGCGCTGGAGCTGTTCGTGCCCTCGGGCGGGATCCTCGCCGGGGGCGGGCTGGCGGCGCTGGTGCTGGGCGTGATCATCGCCTTCCGCGACACGCCCACGGAGTTCCAGCCGAACCGCATCCTCGTGGGCGTGCTGGGATTCCTGCTGGTGGTCGTGTTCGTCTCGATGGCGGTGGGGCTGGCGCGGATGCGGAAGATGCGCACCCATACCGGCGCGGAGGCGCTTGTGGGTAGAATGGCGATCGCGCGCACGCCGCTCACGCCGGATGGCATGGTGTTCATCCAGGGCGAGCGCTGGCGGGCGGAACTGGAAGACGGCTCCGCCTCGGAGGGCGAACAGGTGCGCGTCGTGAGCGCCGACGGCCTCAGGCTCACGGTACGGAAGGAGAACGACCCATGACCGAACCACTGCCGCAACCCGAGGAGATCGAGGCGGAGCCGCCGAGCAGCCTGCTCGCGAGCATCATCCGCGTCTTCCTGCTGGGGCTGAGCGCGATCCTGCTGATCCCGCTGCTGCCCTTCCAGGTGCGCGTCGTCGCCGAGTACGAGCGGGGCGTGATCTTCCGGCTCGGGCGCCTGCAGGGGGCGAAGGGGCCCGGCCTCTTCGTGCTGCTGCCCTTCATCGACCGCATGGTGAAGGTGGACCTGCGCACGATCACGCTGGACGTGCCCTCGCAGGAAGCGATCACGCGCGACAACGTGACGGTGAAGGTGAACGCGGTCGTCTACTTCCGCGTGGTGGAGCCGACGATGGCGGTCGTGCGCATCCTCGACTTCGTCCGCGCGACCTCGCAGATCTCGCAGACGACGCTGCGCTCGGTGATGGGCCAGACGGACCTTGACGGGCTGCTCTCGCAGCGCGAGGAGGTGAACCAGGAGCTGCAGTCGATCATCGACGAGGAGACCGAGCCGTGGGGCATCAAGGT
Source organism: Tepidiformaceae bacterium (assembly GCA_963664025.2). Lineage (GTDB taxonomy): Bacteria > Chloroflexota > Dehalococcoidia > Tepidiformales > Tepidiformaceae > UBA2991. Next base: position 2,138,284 of record OY760861.2, read on the forward strand.
CAGCACGGTCGAGGTGAAGGACGTCGAACTGCCGCCGCAGATGCAGCGCGCGATGGCGGCGCAGGCCGAGGCGGAACGCGACCGGCGCGCCAAGATCATCGCCGCCGACGGCGAGTTCCAGGCGAGCGAGCGGCTGCGCGAGGCGGCGGAGGTGATGGCGGCGGAGCCGATCACGCTCCAGCTGCGCTACCTGCAGACCCTCGGCGAAATCTCGGTCGAGAACAACTCGACGATCGTCTTCCCGCTGCCGATGGACCTCATCCGCATGTTCATCGAATCGGACGACGACGACGAGGACGAGGAGTAGCGCGCGGCGTTCACCCTCCGCGTTAGTCCCCCGGGCGAACGGAGACATCGGCGGCGAGCACCGTGAGGCGCTCGCCGCCTTCGCGTTCGACGACGAGCGCGCCGTCGGGGGCGATGGCGACGGCGCGGGCCGCGTAGGCGCCGTCCGCCTCCTCGACGGTGATGCGCCGCCCGAGCACGAGGCTCAGCGCGCGGTAGTCCGCCAGCAGCGCGGCCTCGGGCAGGGCGAGCGCGGCCTCGAGTTCGCCGCAGATGCGGGCGAGGAGCGGCTCGCGGGCGACCTCGCGGCCCAGTTCGCGGGACAGGCTGGCGGCGGTATCGCGCAGGGCGGGGTCGGCGGTGGGGTCGGCGTTCACGTTGAGGCCGATGCCGGCGTAGGCGATGAGCCCGCCGGGGCCGGTCTCGCCGTCGATGAGCATCCCGCTCAGCTTGCGTTCGCCCACCCAGATGTCGTTGGGCCACTTGATGCGCGCGTCGGCCCCCTCGTGGGCGCAGGCGCGGCAGACGGCGAGGGGCACGGCGAGGGGCAGGCGCGCGTACTGCTCGCGCGAGGGGCGCAGGATAAGGGTGAAGTAGAGGCTGCCGCCGGGCGGGCTGAAGAAGCCGCGCCCGCGGCGTCCGCGCCCGGCGGTCTGCGTCTCCGCGAGGATGAGCGTTCCGTGGGGCGCGCCCTCGGCGGCGGCGGCGCGCGCGAGGTCCATGGTCGAGGGCGTCTCGCGCGTCCAGCGGAAGTCGCGCCCGAGGGCGGCGGCGCGGAGGGCGGCGGCGAAGCGTTCGGCGTCGAAGGCGGGGGAGTGGGGCATGGCGGGCGCGGTTCCGGCTGCGGGGACGAAAAAGGGGCCTGGCGGCAATCGCACCGCTCAGGCCCCGTTCGTAGCTCAACGCATGTTCTAGGAGGAGGTCACCTCCTGCGCCAGATCCGGTTGGCTACTGCTACTGTGGTCGTCCATGCGCATCACCTCCTTCCTTGCGATGAAGGATACGCGCTCGCGCCGGTTGTGGCCAGCGGGGGGCGGGGAAGGGCGGGATGGTACCCTTGCCGACATGGGCGAACGGCGCATGGAGTCGAGTGACCCGGACCAGGCGTACTTCTGGACCGACGAGTGGCAGGAGGGGGAGCGGCTCGCCGACCGTGACCGCCTGAACGGCGACTGCTACAAGCCCACCGACATCGACGATCTCATCGCCTGGCTGAACGACAACGAGGCTGACGAAAGCCCCTGATTTCAGCCCCGCGCTTCCGCGAGGCGGGGCGCGGCCTTATTCTGGGCGGACGCGCGCGGCGGCTGGCGGGCTTCGCCAAATCTATGCGTCGCGCAGAAAGGGGCGGACCTTGGTCACGCCCGTCACGATGAAACAGCTCCTCGAAGCCGGTGTGCACTTCGGCCACCAGACCCGGCGCTGGAATCCGAAGATGCAGGATTTCATCTTCACCGAGCGCAACGGCATCCACATCATCGACCTGCAGCAGACGGTCACGCGGCTGGACGAAGCGATCGACTTCGTGCGCGAGGTGGTCGCGAGCGGCAACGACGTGCTCATCATCGGCACGAAGAAGCAGGCCCGCGAGACGGTCGAGCTGGAGGCGCAGCGCTCCGGCCTTCCCTACGTGAACAACCGCTGGCTGGGGGGCACGCTCACGAACTTCCGCACGATCCAGGCGCGCATTCGCCACATGCGCGACCTGGAGGAGCGCACGGAGCGCGGCGAGTTCGCGCGGCGCGCGAAGAAGGAGCAGCTCGACATCGCCAACGAGATCGAGCGGCTGAACCGCTACTTCGGCGGCATCAAGTACCTGGACCGGCTGCCCGGGGCCGTCTTCGTCATCGACACGATGAAGGAGGCGATCGCGGTGGCCGAGTGCGAGCGGCTGGGCATCCCCATCGTGTCGCTCGTGGACACGAACTGCGACCCGGACCCGATCGCCTATCCGATCCCGAGCAACGACGACGCCATCCGCGCGATCAAGCTGATCCTGGGCAAGATCGCGGACGGCGCGATCGAGGGACGCGCGGCGCGCGAGGCGGGCGTGGGCGCGGAGGCCTACAGCGAGGAGATGGCGCAGCTCGCGGCGGAGCAGGAAACGGCGGCCGCCGCCGCGGAGGCGGAGACGCCCGCGGCCCCCGCCGAAGCGGCCCCGCCGGCGGCAGCCGCCGCGGAGACGCCCGCGGAAGCGCCGGTCGCCGTGGCAGCGGCGACGGCGACCGCGACGACGACAGAGGAGCAGACCACTGGCTAGCATTTCGACGGCGATGGTGAAGGAGTTGCGCGACGCGAGCGGCTCCGGGGTGATGGACGCGAAGCGCGCCCTGGAAGAGGCGAACGGCGACATGACGGAGGCGGCCGCCATCCTGCGCGAGCGGGGCCTGGCGGCGGCGGCCAAGCGCGCCGAACGCGAGACGGGGCAAGGCGTCATCGATACGTACATCCACGCGGGCGGGCGCATCGGCGCGCTCGTGGAGGTGAACTGCGAGACGGACTTCGTGGCGAACACGGACGAGTTCCGCACGCTCGTGCACGAGATCGCGATGCAGGTCGCGGCGATGAACCCCGCCGTGATCGCGGCGGAGGAGCGCGAGCCCGACCTGGAGGGCGACGACGACGAGGTCGCGCTCCTGAGCCAGCCCTGGGTGAAGGACGGATCGAAGACGATCGCGGACCTGATCCAGGACTCGATGGCGAAGACGGGGGAGAACATCCGCGTGCGGCGCTTCGCGCGCTTCGAACTCGGATCGTAGCCGGAAGGGGGAGCCGTGACCGACGCGTACCGGCGCGCGCTCGTGAAGCTCAGCGGTGAGGCCCTGATGGGCGACCGCGAGTTCGGCATCGATCCCGCCACCATCAGCGACCTCGCCGGGCAGTTGGCGCGCGCCTCGGCGGGCGGCGTCCAGGTCGCGATCGTGGTCGGGGGCGGCAACTTCTGGCGGGGCCAGACGGCCGCCGAGAACGGCATGGACCGCGCCACCGCCGACTACGCGGGCATGTTGAGCACGATGATGAACGCGCTCGCGCTGCAGGACGCGCTGGAGCACGCGGGCGCGGAGGTGCGCACGCAGACGGCGCTGCCGATGGCGCAGATCGCCGAGCCCTACATCCGCCGCCGCGCCATCCGCCACCTGGAGAAGGGGCGCGTGGTCGTGTTCGCCTCGGGCACGGGCAACCCCTTCATGACGACGGACACGGCGGCGGCGCTGCGCGCCATCGAGGTCGACTGCGAGACGCTGCTGATGGCGAAGAACGGCGTGGACGGCGTGTACGACGCGGACCCGGCGACCTCGCCGGAGGCGACGCGCTTCGCGCGGCTGAGCCACCTGGAGGCGATCCAGCGGCGGCTGCAGGTGATGGACAGCACGGCCCTGAGCCTCTGCATGGAGCACGAACTGCCCATCGTCGTGTTCGACGTGCGGGCGCCGGACAGCATCCACCGGGCGCTCCTGGGGGAGCGCATCGGCACGACCGTGAGCGCGGGAGCGCTCGCCGAACCCGCCCATCCGGGCTAGAACGAGAGCAGACGCATGGCGGACCCAGACGAAATCATGCTCGACGCGGAGCTGCGCATGGACGGCGCCGTCGAGGCGTTCCGGCGCGAACTGGCGGGCGTGCGCACGGGGCGCGCCCACCCCAGCCTCATCGAGGGGCTGCAGGTGGAGCACTACGGCCAGACGCAGCCCCTCAACCAGCTCGGCACGATCAACGCGCCCGAGGCGCGGCTGCTGACCGTGCAGGTGTGGGACGCGGGCGCGGTGCAGTCGGTGGTGAAGGCGATCCAGACCTCGGACCTGGGGCTGAACCCGAACATCGACGGCCAGCTCATCCGCCTGCCCATCCCCCAGCTGACGGAGGAGCGGCGGCGGGAATACGTGCGGCTCGTCCACCAGAAGGCGGAGGACGCGCGCGTGGCCGTGCGCAACGTGCGCCGCCACACGCACGACGACCTGCGCAAGGGCGAGCGCGGCGGCGACATGACGCAGGACGACCTGCGCGACTACGAGGGCGACCTGCAGAAGCTGACGGACGCACACACGGGGCTCATCGACGAGGCGATGCAGCGCAAGGAGGAGGAACTGCTTGAGCTCTAGGCCGGCGCAGCGCGCGGGGACCGAATCGCGGCCCCGGACCGACCCCGGCGGCGACCGCATCTCGCCGCTGACGGGCGGGCGCGTGCCCGGCCACATCGCCATCATCATGGACGGCAACGGGCGCTGGGCCACGGAACGGGGCCTGCCGCGAGCGGCGGGACACCGCGCCGGGGCGGAGAACATCCGCCGCGTGATCGAGCGCTTCGCCGAGCACGACGTGCGCTACGTCACGCTGTTCGCCTTCTCGACGGAGAACTGGAACCGCCCCGCGAGCGAGGTGTCGGTCATCTTCCAGTTGATCGACCGCTTCCTCCAGCGGGAGCTGGACAACATGCAGCGGGACAACGTGCGCGTGCGCCACTTCGGCCACCTGGGACAGCTGCCGCCGAGGCTGGCGGAGCGCATCGAGGAGGCGGTGGACCTGACCCGCCGGAACGACGGCCTGATGCTGAACATCTGCCTGAGCTACGGCAGCCGCGACGAGATCGTGACGGCCGTGCGGCGCATCGCCGCGAGCGGCGTCCCCGCCGCGGAGATCGACGAGACGACGGTCTCGGCGCACCTGCTGACGGGCGGGCTGCCGGACCCGGACCTCGTGATCCGCACGGCGGGCGAGCAGCGCATCTCGAACTTCCTGCTGTGGCAGAGCGCCTACGCGGAACTCTACTTCACGTCCACCTACTGGCCCGACTTCGGGCGGGAGGACATCGACCTGGCGCTGGCCGAGTACGGGCGCCGCAAGCGGAAGTTCGGCAAGCTCCTGCCGGAGGACCTCGACGCGTTCGAGGACGCCTGAGGCTCGTGCCCCGCAATCTCGCGCTGCGACTCGCGACGGCCGCGGTGGGCGTGCCCCTCCTGCTGCTGGTCATCTGGGCGGGCGGCTGGCCGTTCGCGATCGTGGCGGGGCTGATCACGCTGGGGGCGACGGTCGAGTTCGCGCACGCCTGGCTCCTGCCCTCGCAGCCGTACCGCGCGGTGCTGGGGCTGGGTCCGGGGCTGCTCGCCCCGGCGGTGGTGGTCGCGGGCGCGCACGCGGACGAGCGCTTCCTCATCGCGGGAGCGCTGCTGACGGCGCTCTTCCTGGGGGCGGGGTATTCGCGCACGAACGTCTTCGGGCCGCGCAAGCCGCTGCGCGTGGCGGGCTGGGCGATCGTCTACCCGGGCATCATCTTCTCGACGATCGTGCTGGCGCGGGACCTCGACATGGGCCGCGACTGGGTGCTGCTGATCGTGCTGGCGACGTTTACGATCGACACGGGCGCCTACGCCACGGGATCACTCATCGGGCGGCGCAAGCTGTGGCCGGCTATCAGCCCGCGCAAGACGTGGGAGGGCGCGATCGGCGGGCTCGGCGGCGGGCTGCTGGCGACGTGGGTGCTCGCGCAGTGGCTCGACCTGGGACTGTCGACGGGCGCGGCGCTGGCGCTGGGGGCTGCGCTGGGCGTGGCGGGGCAGGCGGGTGACCTGCTCGAAAGCTGGATGAAGCGCAAGGCCGACATCAAGGACTCGTCGGGGCTGCTGCCGGGGCACGGGGGCTTGCTCGACCGGCTCGACTCGATCGTATTCGTCTCGCCGGTGGTCTACCTGGTCGCGAACTTCGCCTGAGGCGGCCTGTCGAGCACGGGGCGGCCAGCCCGTTGGCGGCGCTCGCCTAAGATAGGAGCCATGCCGGAGACGCCCAGGGCATCTGAACCGTTCGAGCCGGAGCACCGCCACGCGCAGGTGAACGGCATCCGCATGCACTACGTGGAAGCGGGCGCGGGCGAGCCCGTCGTGTTCCTGCACGGCTTCCCCGAATGCTGGTACTCGTGGCGGAAGCAGCTTCCGGCGCTGGCCGCGGCGGGCTGCCGCGTGGCCGCGCCCGACCTGCGCGGCTACCACGAGACGGAGGCGCGGCCCCCGTACGACACGGGCACGCTCCAGCGGGACGTGCTGGGGCTGATCGAGGCGCTGGGGGAGACGAGCGCGCACATCGTGGGGCACGACTGGGGCGGGGCGATCGCGTGGCTGCTGGCGATGCGCCATCCCGAGGCGGTGCGCTCGCTCGCGATCCTGAACATCCCCCACCCGGCGCTCTTCCAGCAGGGGCTGCGGAACCCCGCGCAACTGCGGCGGAGCTGGTACATCGCCTTCTTCCAGCTGCCCTGGCTGCCGGAACAGTTGCTCGCGCGGAATCGCTACCGGCAGTTGGCGCGCGCGATCTTCCAGCGCATCCCGCCGGGGGAGGAGCGCCGCACGGACCTCGCCTTCTACCGGCGGAGCTGGCGGGAGCACGGGTTGAGCGGCGGCGTCAACTGGTACCGCGCCCTGCTGCGCGACCCCCAGCGCCTGCCCGATCCGGTGCCGGTCATCGAGACGCCAACGACGATGATCTGGGGCGAGGAGGACTTCGCCCTCGGCAAGGAGCTGACGGCGGGGACGGAGCGCTACGTGCGCGACCTCGACCTGCACTACCTGCCGGGGATCGGGCACTTCGTCCAGCAGGAGGCCCCGGAGCGGGTGAACGAACTGCTGCTGGCGCACCTGGAGCGCGCGCGGGGCGGGTCCGATGGCTGAGGAGCGCACGGAGCGGACGCTGCGGCGGCCCACTATCGCCGACTTCGTGGCGGAGGGCGAGGAGACGCCGCTGCTGCTGCGCCCGCGCGTGCTGGCGGGCATCGGGGGGGCGTTCCTGGCGCTGGTGGCGGCCTACTTCATCCTCGCCGCGATCTTCGGCGTGTCGCTGCAGATCGATGCGGAGCCGCTGCAGGAGTGGGTGGAGCAGTGGGGCGTCTGGGGGCCGATCGCGTTCATGGCGGTGATGGCCTTCTCCGTGCTGTTCGCGCCGGTGCCGAACGCGCCCATCTTCATCGCCGCGGGGCTGGTGTGGGGGCCGGTGCTGGGCAGCGTCTACTCGATGATCGGGATGATGTGGGGCTCGGCGATGGCGTTCTGGGTGGCGCGGCGGCTGGGACGGCGGCACCTGCCCAAGCTGGTGGGCAGCCGGGCGGCGACGCAGATGGACTCGCTCTCGGTGCGCATGGGCGGGCGGCTCATCTTCTGGGCGCGGATGCTGCCGGTCGTCAACTTCGACTGGATCAGCTTCCTCGCCGGCCTCACGGCGATGAACTTCTGGCGCTTCTTCTTCTTCAGCTTCCTGGGAATGCTGACGCCGACGATCGTGGGCGTGGTCGCGGGCGACAGCCTCGGGCGCGACCTGCGCATCACGCTCATCATCGTGGCGGTGTGGGTGGCGGCCATCATCCTGAGCGGGCTCTACCTCTGGTGGCGGCGGCGGCAGGCGCAGGCGGAACCGCCGCCCCCGCCCTCGGAGCCGCTGGCGGAAGGGCCGTAGCGCGGACGGCTACTGGAAGCGGCTGGGCAGGGGCTCGGCCCGCGGCGGCAGCGCGATCTCGTGGTCGAGCCAGATGCCGATGTTCTCGCCCGTGCGCCCGTCGGGGCCTTCCTTCAGGAGGTCGGCGAGGAGGCCGCCGATCTGCTCGGGACGCATCCAGCGGTCGAGCAGCTCTTGCGGGGGCGTCATGCCGAGGGCGCCGCGGATCATCTTCGAGTCGGTCGCGTCCATGCAGAGGGCGTTCACGCGGATGCCGTGGGGGCCGAGCACGCGCGCCCACGCCTGCGTGAAGCCGTTGATGCCCCACTTGGAGGCGTCGTACACGTCCATGCGCGTGCCCCCGCCGGTGGAGTAGCCCGGGGGCGGGCAGATGTGGTCGGTGGCGACGTTGACGATGTGGCCGCCGCCCATCCCGGCCATGTGCGGGGCGATGGCGCGCCCGCAGAGGAACACGCCCTTGAGGTTGGTCGCGATGAGCGCGTCGAAGTCGGCGGACGCCTGCTCCCAATCGTCGAGGGGCGAGGTGGCGCGCCAGGTACCAGCGTTGCTGACCAGCGTGTGGATGCGCCCGAAGCGCTCGATGGCGGCGTCGGCGAAGCGGCGCACGTCCGCGGGCTCGCTCACGTCGGCCTCGGCGGCGAGGACGCTCGCGCCCTCCGCTTCGAGTTCGGCGGCGAGCGCGTGGACGGCGGGGTCGACGTCGCAGAGGGCGAGGCTGACGCCCTCGGCGGCGAGCACGCGGGCCATGCCGGCGCCGATGCCGTGGGCGGCCCCGGTGATGACGGCGGCGGTCCCTTCGAGCGACGTCACGGGCGGTCCTTGATCGAGCGGTAGAGGGGCGCGCCCTTGAGGAACTGCTTGACCGCGATCTTGAGGAAGGCGAAGCCCATGGGATTGAGGCCGCGGGTGCGCATGGTCCCGCGCCGGATGGTGATGTCGTGGGGGGCGAGTTCGCCCGCACGCACGTAGTGCGGCTCGGCGTCGGCGTCGTGGCCGCGGCGGGAGAGCCACCACGCGAGCGTGAACTCGGTGCGCGCCTCCTGCTCGGCGGCGGTGGGCAGCGTCTGCGCGGCGCGCGCCTCGGAGGGGGTCATCGCGGGGCCCTCGCCGCGCACCCAGGCGCGCAGCCGTTCGAGGTGCGGCGCGGAGTCCATGCCCGTCAGCGCCTTGAATTTGTTGGAGCCGAAGGCGGCGTCGTTGGGGCGCGCGATGCGGCCCTCCTCGTCGATCCAGACGACGGTGGGCACGTTGATCATGCCGTAGAGGTCGGGCACGAGGTGCTCGGTGTCGATGAGGCTGGGATGCTGCGGGCTGGCCCGCTCGATCCAGGGGCGCGCATCCTCGGCGGAACGCTCGACGCCGACGGTGACGACGGTGAAGCCCTCGTCCTTGAGCTCCTCGTAGACGGACTGCCAGACCGGCAGGTCGTAGCGGCAGCCTCACCAGGAGGCGTAGGCGACGAGCAGGACCTTCCGGCCGCGCTCGTCGCTGAGCGAGTGCGGATCGCCGCCGAGGTCGGGCAGGGTGAAGTCGGGCGCCTCCAGCGAGTCGAGGGCGTCGCCGCGATCGTGGTGGGAGGCGCCGAGCGCGGCCACGGCGTGCTTCGCGTCGGTCACGAGGGGGCGCTGGAAGGCGTCGGCGAGAGCGCGCAGGTCGAGCCCGCCCTCGCCCGTGAGCGCGTCCGGCGCGACGGGGATGCAGGCGAGACCCTGGCAGAGCCCCTCGGGGTTCAGCTTCCAGCCGAGCGTGGCTTCGAGCGCGTCCTCGGGGATGGCGGGGCGGGCGGGATCGGCGACGGTGATCTCGTCGGTCTGGCCGTCGTGCAGGAGAGTCAGGATGGCGGGCATGGGGAACGCTCCGGCGGCAACTGGGGTTAATTCTACCGGACGCGGGCCGGGGAGTGGCGGAGAGGGTGGGATTCGAACCCACGGTGGTGATCAGCCACTCCCGTTTTCAAGACGGGTCCCTTCAACCGCTCGGGCACCTCTCCGCGTTCGATTGTAGAACGGGAACGGCGGAGCGGGTTAGCACTCGCGGGCGGGGAGTGCTAGACTGGCCCCCAGCTTCCGCTCAGCCTGGACGGAACCACGTGCCCACCTACGAGTACCAGTGCGACTCCTGCAAGCGCCGCTACGACCGTCGCGAGGGGTTCGACGCGCCTTCCAGCCACACCTGCGACCGCTGCGGGAAGGGCACGGCGCAGCGCGTGCTGCATGCGCCCACGGTCGTCTTCAAGGGCAGCGGCTTCTACGTGAACGACAGCAAGAAGACGGAGAAGAGCACGACCAGTTCGAGCGACAAGACGATGAGCCTCCCCAGCGGCGACTCGGGCACGGGCGGCAAGAGCGACAAGAGCGGCGGCAAGAAGAGCGCGAAGTCGGGCAGCGGCTCCTCCTCCAGGGGCTAGGAACGCGTGCGGGCGCTCGTGCAGCGCGTGAGCCGCGCCAGCGTGCGCGTGGACGGCGAGGTCACGGGCGCGATCGCGGGCGGCCTGCTCGTGCTGCTGGGCGTGACGCACGGCGACGACGAGGCGGCGGCGGACGCGCTCGCGCGCAAGGTCACGGGGCTGCGCGTGTTCGGGGACGGCGAGGGGCGCATGGACCTCGACCTGGCGGCGGTTGGGGGCGCGATCCTGTGCGTGAGCCAGTTCACGCTGTACGGGAGCGTGCGGCGGGGGCGGCGGCCCTCGTTCACGGAGGCGGCGGAGCCGGAACGGGCGGAGACGCTGTACGAGCGCTTCTGCGCGGCGGTCGAGGCGGCGGGGGCGCGCTGCGAGCGCGGACGCTTCGGCGCGCGCATGGCGGTCGAGAGCGTGAACGACGGTCCCGTGACGCTGCTCATCGACAGCGCGGACCTGGAGCGCCCGCGCCGCGCTTGACCGGAGCGGCGCGGCGCGGGGAGAGTAGGCGCATGACAGTCTCGACGCGGATGAGCCGCTACTTCCTGAAGACGCTGCGCGAAGCGCCCGCCGAGGCGGAGCTGCCGAGCCACCGGCTGCTGCTGCGCGCGGGGCTGGTGATGCCGCTGGCGGCGGGACTCTACTGCTTCACGCCGCTGGGCTGGCGGGCGATGCGCCGCGTGGAGCAGCTGGTGCGCGAGGAGATGGACCGCGCGGGCGCGCAGGAACTGCGGCTGCCCGCCCTGCACCCGCTGGAACTGTGGGAGCGGTCGGGGCGCTCGGAGCTGTTCGGGGGCGTCCTCTTCCGCGTGCGCGACCGGCGCGAGCGCGACTTCGTGCTGGCCCCGACGCACGAGGAGGCGGTGAGCGCGCTGGCCGCCTCGCAGGTGCAGAGCTACCGCGACCTGCCCGTGACGCTCTACCAGTTCCAGCAGAAGTTCCGCGACGAGCCGCGGCCGCGCGGGGGGCTGATCCGGCTGCGCGAGTTCTGCATGAAGGACGCCTACAGCTTCGATCCCGACTGGGAGACGCTGGACGAATCGTACGCGGCGATGTTCGACGCCTACGCGCGCATCTTCGCGCGGGCGGAGGTCGCGGCGCTGCCGGTCGAGGCCGACTCGGGCGCGATCGGGGGGAAGGACAGCCAGGAGTTCATCTACCTGAACGAGCACGGCGAGGACGAGGTGCTGCTCTGCGCCGCCTGCGGCTACGCCGCGAACGCGGAGAAGGCGACCTTCCGGGCGGAGCCGCCCGTGGAGGCCGAGCCCGCGCCCGCCGAGCGCGTGGACACGCCGGGCGTGACGACGATCGCGAGCCTCGCCGCGTTCCTCGGCGTGGAGGAGCGGCAGACGGTGAAGGCGGTGTTCTACGCCGCCGACGGCGAGCCCGTGTTCGTCGCCATCCGCGGCGACCTCGAGGTGAACGAGACGAAGCTGCGGAACCTGCTGAAGGCGGTCGAACTGGAGCCGATGGACGACGGCGCGGTGGCGCGGGCGGGGCTGGTGGCGGGGTCGGCCTCGCCCGTGGGGCTGGAGGGGATGCGCGTGGTGGCGGACGCGAGCGCGACGGAGGCGGTGAACCTCGTGGGCGGCGCGAACGAGCGCGACGCGCACCTGCTCAACCTGAACCACGGGCGCGACTGGACGGCGACGGTCGTCGATGACATCGCGCTGGCGCAGGCGGGGCACGGCTGCTCCGCCTGCGAGGGGACGCTGGAGGCGCGCTCGGGCATGGAACTGGGGCACGTGTTCAAGCTGGGCGCGCGCTACGCGGAGGCGCTGGACGTGCGCTACCTCGACGGGGAGGGCGAACGCCGCCATCCGGTGATGGGCTGCTACGGCATCGGCATCGACCGGCTGCTGGCGGCGGCGCTGGAGGCGAATCACGACGAGGACGGCATCGTCTGGCCGCGCGCGCTGGCGCCCTTCGCCGCGCACGTGGTCGTGCTGGGCGGGGAGAAGCCGGAGGTGGCGGAGGCGCTGGCCGCACTGGAGGCGGCGCTGGCGGAGGCGGGCATCGAGGCGCTCGTGGACGACCGCGACGAATCGCCGGGGGCGAAGTTCAAGGACGCGGACCTGCTGGGCATGCCCGTGCGCCTGACCGTGAGCCCGCGCGCGCTCGGCCGCGGCGGCATCGAGCTGCGGGAGCGGGCCTCGGGCGAGAGCGAGATCGTGGCGCTGGCGGAGGCCGTCGCGCGCATCCGCGCGGGGGCGGCGTAGCGGCGCGCCTTGCCCGTGGCGGTGGCGCTTCCTACGATGGCCTGACGCTGAGGTAGCTCAGTTGGTAGAGCACTGCGCTGAAAACGCAGGTGTCCCCAGTTCGATTCTGGGCCTCAGCACCACCTTCCCCTTCCCCAAGACCACCGGCCCGCTACTTCGCCGCGGGCGTGAGGTCGCGATCGCGTCTGCCGCGGCGCTCCAGTTCGCCGAACTCGATCTCGGCCTCGCGCGTGCTGCTGTCGATGCGGCGCAGGGCGGGGCTGAGGACGAAGAAGAGCACCGCGAAGACCAGCATGAGCCCCGAGGCGAGCGCGACGACGATGGGCGCGCCGAACTCCTCCGCGAGCCAGCTGATGGGGAGCGTGGCGAGGGGCGTGAGGCCGAACGACATCATCAGCAGGCTCATCACGCGACCGCGCACGAAATCGGGGATGAGCACCTGGATGGCGGTGTTGTTCAGCACCATGAAGATGGTCACGAAGATGTCGGCGAGCAGGATCAGGGGCAGGGCCAGCAGGAACCAGGGGCTGATGGAGAAGAAGATGAGCGTGGCCCCGAAAGCGAGGATGCTGGCCATCATGAGCCGCAGCCGCCGGTGCGATTCCCCCACCCAGGCGACGTAGACGGAGCCCAGCAGGCCCCCGATGCCCGCCGCCGCGTTGAGGATGCCGAGGCCCGCTTCTCCGGCATGCCAGACGTCCTTGGCGAACACGACGAGGAGCGTCTGGAACGGCATCGCGAGCAGGGTCGGCACCAGGCCGAGGAAGAGCAGCACGCGCACGGGCGGGTGCCGCCAGACGTAGCGGAAGCCGTCGGCCATGTCGCCGAACACGGTGCGGCGCTCCTCCACGTCGTCGGGATAGGAGGGGCGCACGCGGACCATCGAGGCGAGGCCGATCGCGTAGAGGACGAGGGCGACGGCCCAGGTGCTCTCGATGTCCACGAAGGAGATGAGCAGCCCGGCGGCGACGGGCCCGACGATGCGCGTGAAGTTCATGCCGCCCATCTGCAGGGCCATCGCATTGCCGAGCCCCTGCCTGCCGACGACGTTGGCGATGATCGCCTGGCGCGCGGGCATCATGAAGGGGAAGAGCGCGCCGAGAATGCCCGTGAGCACGAGCAGGTGGATGAACTCCAGCTGGCCCATGATGAGCAGGACGAAGACGAGCGCCTCATCGATGATGACGGCGGTCTGCACGAAGAGGATGAGCTTGCGCCGGTCGACGCGGTCGGCGACGGCCCCGCCGAGGGGCGAGATGACGAGCATGGGGATGGCGACGACGAAGTTGACGATGCCGAGGGCGAAGGCGTTGTCGTCGGTCAGGTCGTAGGCGAGGACGGAGCGCACGAGGAACTGCGCCATCATGGCGAACATGAAGCAGATGTTGCTGATGTAGAGCCAGCGGAACTGCTCGTAGCGGAGCGAGGAGATCAGCCGGTCCCAGGACGAGTTGTAGCGCGCCTCGACCACGTGGACGCCGGAACGGGACACGGGGGAGCCCTCCGCCACGATTCTAGCGGTCCCGTTGGCGCGGCTGGCGGGCGGGCGTTATGTCCAGGTTCCGGTCCAGTCGGGGTCGCGCTTCTCGGCGAAGGCGCGCGGGCCCTCGACGGCGTCGGGCGACTGGCGGCGGCGCATCTCCCAGGGGAAGACGGTCTGGGCGGCGTCGGGCAGGGCCATCTCCAGTCCGCGCATGGCCGTCTCCTTGGTGGAGCGCACGGAGAGGGGCGCGCAGCTGAGGATGTCCGCGACCCAGCGGTCGACGGCGTCGTCGAGTTCCTCCAGGGGGACGACCTCGTTGACGAGGCCGAGTTCGTAGGCGCGCTGGGCGGTCATGTGGCGGCCCGTGAGCATGTGGCCCATGACGGCCTTGAGCGGCCCCTGGCGGGGCAGGCGGTGGACGCCGTTGGCCCCGGCGATGAGGCCCACCTTCGGCTCCGTGAGGCCGAAGCGGGCGTGTTCGGCGGCGACGACGATGTCGCAGGCGAGCGCCATCTCGAAGCCGCCGCCGAGGGCGTAGCCGTTCACGCGCGCGATGAGCGGCTTGTACAGGTTGAAGCGGCTGGTGAGGCCGCCGAAGCCCGAGCCCGGCCAGCGCACGGAGGGGCGCTCGGAGGCGGGCAGGCGCGACATCTCGGCGGTGAACTTGAGGTCGTTGCCGGCGCTGAAGGCGCGCGAGCCCTCGCCCGTGAAGACGGCCACCCAGAGATCGTCGTCGTTGGCGAAGTCCTCCCAGACCTCGTGCAGTTCGAGGTTGGCGTAGACGTGGAGCGAGTTCATGACCTCCGGGCGGGTGATGGTGACGTGGGCGACGCGGCCCTTCTTCTCGTAGCGGCAGAAATCCACGGGTGCGACCTCCGGAGGTGTGACTGGCACTCTACCGCGCGCCGCCGTAGCGCGCCGCCGCGGGCTCGTCAGGAGGGCCGGTCGCCGCTCTCGGGCTCCAGCCCCTCCAGGATCTCGCGCAGTTCGTCGCGCAGGCGCGGCGGCATCTCCGGTTCGCCGCCGGCGGCCTGTTCCGCCTGGTCGGCGTAGGCCTCGGCCAGGTCCGCGAGCGAATCGGCCATGTTGACCAGGTCCTCGGCGACTTTCGCGCACTGTTGCGCGAGGGCGAGGTGCCGCTCGGCCATGCCCGGATGGTCGCCGGCCACGTCCCCGTGACTCTCGACCATGTCGCCGAGGAGGTCGACCATCACGCCGCATCGCCGGGCCATCTTGACCATCATCCTGGCTGGGCTGTCCGTCTTTCGCATCGATTCGCTCCTTGCCTGCGGTCCGCGACTGTACAGGACGGCGGGCGGGGCGGTGGGGAACGGGGGCGGGCCTCGCTAGACTGGCCGCGTGTCGCTCCTCATCGGGCTCCTGCTGCTGCCCTTCTTCGTGTGGGCGTGGATCACGCGCGACACCGACGAGGACAAGGCGGCGGCGCTCTCGATCGCGGCCTGGATCGTGATCGGGCTGAGCGCGATGGGGGCGCTCTGGTACGCCTTCGGCTGAGGGACGCGGGCGCGGCTGGCCCGCTCCCCCCGCCCGCGCGAGAATGGGGCCATGCCGGTCGCGAGCGACGAACTGGAGGCCGCGAGGCTGCGCATCTACGCGCTGCAGGACGGGGCGATGCGCGCGCAGGCGCTCGCCTTCTGCCTGCGCAGCGGCCTGTTCGAGCGGCTCGCGCGCGGTCCGTCCTTGCCGGAGGAGCTGGGGCTCGCGCCGCGCGTGGCCCCGGCGCTGCTGGCGTTCCTCGCGAGCCAGGGGCTGGCCGAGCGGGACGACACGGGGCGCTTCCGCGCGACGCCCGCGACGGAGCGCTTCCTCGTGCGGTCGAGCGCGCGCTTCGCGGGCGGGCGGTCGCTGCTGTTCCAGGGCTTCCACGAGCGCATCGGGCGGCTGGGCGAGGCGCTGGAGAGCGGGCGTCCGCTGGCCGAGGCGGGGCAGGCGGACCTGTTCGGGGGCTTCGATGCGGAGGACCAGCGCTGGTTCGCGGAGGGGATGCTGGCGAACGCGATCGCGGGGGCGGAGCGGCTCCTGCGCGAGGTCGATTTCGCGCCCTTCCGGCGGCTGCTCGACGTGGGCGGCGGAAGCGGCGGCTACGCCCTCGCCCTGCTGGAGGCGCACCCGTCGCTGGAGGCGACCATCTTCGACCTGCCCGCCGTGCGCCCGCTCGCGGAGGAGCGCATCGCGGAGCGGGGGCTGGGCGAGCGCTGCCGCTTCGCCGCGGGCTCGTTCTTCGAGAACCCCCTGCCGGAAGGCCACGACGTCCTGCTGCTGGCGAACGTCCTGCACGACTGGGAGACGGCGGAGTGCGGGCGCATCCTCGCGGCCTGCCGCGAGGCGATCGCGCCGGGGGGCACGATCGTGGTCGTGGAGCCGATGCTCGCGGAGGATCTGAGCGGGCCAGACCACGCGTCCGTGAGCGGGCTGACGATGGCGCTGCTGGGCGGCGAGAACCGCACGCAGTCGCGCATCGGGGGGATGCTGGAGGCGGCGGGGTTCGCGGGCGTCCGGCGCTCGCCGATCGGGGCGCAGAACAGCGTGGTCACCGCGCGCGCGCCGGAAGGGGATTCGCCATGCTGAAGGCGCCGATCTCGCCGTACGTGGTGGCCGGGCGCATCCTCTCGATCATCGGGATGTCGTTCTTCACGGCCGCGGGAATCCTGTTCTGCATCGGAGGGTTCTGGTTCTGGGGGCTGGGCGCGCTCATCGGCTTCGTCCCCTTCTTCGCGCTCATCGTGGCGGTGGAGCGCTACTCGACCAAACACGGACTGATCGGCCCTGACCCGGACCCGCCTTCCGACGACGAGTAGGGCGCTGGCGGTCCTCGCGGCGCTGGCGCTGGCCGCGCTCACGCTGCTGGCGGCGTGCTCGGGCGGCGGGCCGGAGCGGCTCGCGGACCGCGTCTGCGGCGCGGAGCACCTGCCCGACGGCTTCGAGCGCCTCACGTTCGGGACGCTCTCGCGGAGCGAGCTGGGGCGCGAGACGGGCGCGGAGGCGCTGGCCGCCGCGGGCGTCGAGGGCGGCTACTTCGCCTTCTGGAAGGAGCGGCTGGACGAACTGCGGGCCGAACAGGCCATCGAGATCGTGTGCCAGGCCATCGCCTTCGGAGACGAGCGGGAGGCGTCGCGCTTCGTGGCGGCGCTGCCGGCGGAGGCGGACTGGCTGAGCGTGACGGTCGCGGGCATCGCGCTCGCGGAAGGTACGGCGCTCGCGGAGACGGCGGCGGGCGCGGCGGGAACGCGCGCGTTCCGGCTCGACGAGGGCGGCGGGCGGGTGCGCTGGGCGGTGGTGGCCGCGCGGGAGCGATTCGCGCTGAGCGTGCACCTGGGCGGCCCGGCGGAGAGCGTGGCGCTGGCGGACGCGCTCGCGATCCTGGAGGCGATGGGGCGCTAGGCTGGAACTCCGCGAGCGGCGCGCCTACGCTCGATGGAGCACCCGGATGAGGCGGCGCCATGCGAGCGATCGAGTCCACGGAAGCGGAAGCGCGCTTCGATGAACTGCTCGATGGCGTTCTGTCTGGTGAAGCCGTCGCCATCACGCGCGACGGGAAGGTGGTCGCGCACCTGATCCCTGTTCGGGATGAGGACGAAGAGCAGGCCGCGCGCACCGCAGCGGTTGAGCGGTTGCTGGAGTTTCGCCGTCAGCTGGCGCCTACCGGCATGACTGATGAGGAGATCCTGGCCGCCCGCCACGAAGGCCACCGCTGGTGAGCAGTAGCCTGCTAGACTTGTTTCCATGCGAGAGATGCAGTGCACGGAAGCCAAGGCGCGCTTCGCCGAAGTGCTCCGCGACGTGGAGGACGGCGAGACGATCGCCATCACGCGCCACGGGAAAGCGGTCGCGCACCTGGTCCCGGTTCTCGATCGGGAGGCTGAGGAGCGCAAGGCCGCAGTTGACCGCTTCCGTGAGGCGCGTCGTCAGTGGGCCCCCACGGGAATGACCCGCGAGGAGATCCTGGCCGCCCGCCACGAGGGTCACCGCCTGTGAGCGGACTGGTCCTCGACGCCTCCTTGAGCACAACGTGGCTGCTCGACGACGAGACGGACCCGCTCGCCGAACTGGCGCTGGACTCCGTAGAGAGTACGGGCGCGATCGTGCCGCCTCTCTGGCATTACGAAGTGCGTAACGCCTTGCTCGTCGCGGAACGGAGGGGACGGATTCCCGCCAGCGACCTGCAGCCGCGCCTTCGTGATCTCCGCGAACTCCCAATCGAGACCGATGACGACGCCGACCTCGATACCGCGCTGGAACTGGCCATGGCGCACCGGCTGTCGTTCTACGACGCCCTCTACCTGGAGCTTGCCCGCAGGCGGCGCTTGCCGCTGGCCACCCGTGATGCGGCGCTGGTCCGCGCAGTCCGCGCGGAGGGCCTTGATCTGGTTGGCTAGACCGCGAGCAGGAGGGCGGGGACGGCGACGATGACGGCGAGGAAGGCGGCGAGGCGGCGGGGGCGGGCGGCGATCCAGCGCTCCGTGCGGAGGATGGCGGTGCGGTAGGGCTTGTAGCAGACGGTCAGGACGACGCCCGCCACGACCGTGATCGACGCCATCTGCGCGAGAACGACGGCGATGGCGGCCTCGCCCCCGACGAGGACGCCCGCGGCGAGCGTATCGGCGAAGGTGGCGATGTTGGCCCCGAGCACGTAGGGGATGATGTGCTCGCGGCGGACGTAGCCGCGCAGGGCGAGGGGCACGAGCACGGTCAGGGAGACGGCCACGCTGAGCGTGGTGAGCGTGATGATGACGCCCATGAGGAACATCAGGGGGCGGCGGTTGAGCACGTCGAGGCGGCGGCGGATGCCCTCCGCCTCGCCCTCCAGCCGGGGCAGGGCGCGCTCGAAGACGGCGAAGGCGAGGAGCAGCGCGGCCACGCCCGCGACGAACACGAGCAGGCCCGGCAGGGCCGCGCCGAGGGCGTCGGTGACGGGGCCGAAGGCGGCGTCGAAGCCCCGCAGGAGGGCATCGGGCGCGGAGGGCTGGACGCCGCCGAACCAGCCTTGATCGAGGGCGAGGAAGCCGAGCGCGACCGCCGGCCCCTGCGTCGTGAAGGTGACGAGCATGGCGACGATGCCGATGGCGAGGCCGTCGCCGCTGCGCCGTCCGAAGCGGAAGGCGAGGAAGCCGACCGCGAGCACGATGAAGGAAGCGCCGAGCCGCGAGCCCGCGACGACCGCGAAGGCCTCGGTCTCGTGGAAGACGCCCTCGGAGAGGAGGGTCACGCCGATGGCGGCGACGGGCGAGCCGCTGAGCACGACGTAGGCGAAGAGCCAGCCGAAGCCGAGCGCGTTGGCGACGCCCTCGACGTTGACGTCGGCGAGCAGGGGGGCGACGGAGCCCGCGCCCGCGCGCGTGACCTCGAGGGCGAGCGCGAAGAGCGCCAGCCCGGCGAGCGCGCAGGCGGCGCGCAGGAGCGCGCGCGGGCGCAGCCAGCCGGGCGCGAGCGCGTTGTCGCGCGCGAGGGGACGCGCCCGGCGCTCCACGTCAGCCGCTCCGGGCGCTCTCCATGAGAACGGCGGCGACCTCGGGGCGGGTGAACTCGACGGGCAGGTCCTCGCCGTTGGCGAGCATCTCGCGCACCTTCGTGCCGGAGAGGAAGAGGCGCTCCTCGGGCGTGGCCGGGCTCGTCTTGGTCGTCGCCATGGCCCCGCTGCGGAGGCACCAGAAGGCGTGTTCGAAGAAGAGCGGCTGGATGCCGAGCGCGCCGAGGTCGATGTCGTCGAAGATGCGCTGGGCGTCGTAGGTGCCGTAGTAGTTGCCCACGCCGGCGTGGTCGCGGCCCACGATGAAGTGGGTGCAGCCGTAGTTCTTGCGCATGATGGCGTGGAAGATGGCCTCGCGCGGGCCCGCGTAGCGCATGGCCGCGGGCAGCACGGAAAGCTGCACGCGGTCCGCCGGGAAGTAGCGGTCGAGCAGCACCTCGTAGCAGCGCATCCGCACGTCGGCGGGGATGTCGTCGTCCTTCGTGTCGCCCACGAGGGGGTGGATGAGCGCGCCGTCGACGCCTTCGAGGGCGACCTTGATGAGGTACTCGTGGGCGCGGTGGATGGGGTTGCGCGTCTGGAAGCCCACGACCGTGCGCCAGCCGCGTTCGGCGAAGGCGGCGCGCGTCTGGGCGGGGGTGAGGCGGTGGTCGGGGAAGGCGCCGTGATCGGGCAGGCGCAGCGCCTGCACGGGACCGCCCAGCACGAGGTCGCCGGAAGCGTAGACGGCGGCGACGCCGGGGTGGGCCTCGTCGGTGGTGCGGTAGACCTGCTCCGCGAGGCGGGTCTTGTCGCGCCGGTAGGCGACCTCGATGTCGATGACGCCGAGGGGGAAGCCCTCGGGATCGCGCAGGGCGGCGCGCCCGCCCGGCGAGAACTCGGCGGCGCGCGACTCGGGCACGGAGAGCGTGACCGGCATCGACCAGGGCAGGCCGCTCGCGAGCGTCATGTTCTCGACGACGGAGTGGTAGTCGGCCTCGCCCATGAAGCCGGTGAGGGGGCTGAAGCCGCCGTTCGCGAGGAGCTCGAAATCGGCGAGATGGCGCGTGTCGAGTTCGATGGAGGGCAGGTGCGCGACCTCGCGGCCCAGGTCCTCGCGCTCCTCGCCGCTGAGGAGGAGGTCGATGAGTTCGCCGCCGTACGGCTCGCCGAGGGCGCTCATGACCGCGCCTCCCCGATGAGGCCGCGGGCCTCGAGGAAGTCGATGATCTGCTGGAGGCTCACCTCGGGGGTGTCGATGCCGGTCTCGCAGTGCACCTCGGGGGCGGGCGGCTCCTCGTAGGGGTCGTCGATGCCGGTGAAGCCCGTGATCTCGCCGGCGCGGGCCTTGGCGTAGAGGCCCTTCACGTCGCGCGCCTCGCACTGCTCGACGGTGGCGGCGGCGTGGACCTCGACGAAGACGGCGCCGTCGCCCTCGACCATGGCGCGGTTCTCGTCGCGGATCTCCTGGTAGGGGGAGATGGCGGCGGTGATGACGCCGACGCCGTTGCGGGCGAGGAGGCTGGCGACGAAGCCGATGCGGCGGATGTTCGTGTCGCGGTCCTCCTTGCTGAAGCCGAGGCCCTTGGAGAGGTTGGTGCGGACGATGTCGCCGTCGAGGATCTCGACCTTGCGGCCGCGCTCGCGGAGGACGGGCTCCAGCGCCTCGGCGAGGGTGCTCTTGCCCGCGCCCGAGAGGCCCGTGAACCAGATGACGAAGCCCTGCTCGCTCATTGGCGGTTCTCCAGATGCATGTGGTGGTTCTCCTTGCTGGTTGCGGTGGCGTGGCGCATCGGCGCATCAAGACGGCGGCCCCGCGGCCGCCGTGCGTGGGCGATGGACGGCGGGCGGCTCAGGTATGCAATCCGCACTCGTCCTTCTCGAAGCCTTCCCAGCGGCCCTGGCGGCCCTGCTTGCCGGGCACCGTGCAGTTGTAGCAGCCGATGCTGACGAAGCCGTGGTCGAGCAGCGGGTTGTAGGGCGTCTCGTGCTTGATGAGGTAGTCCCAGGTGTCCTTCTCCGTCCAGCGCGCGAGGGGATTGATCTTGACGACGCCGAAGCGCTCGCTGCGGGCGACGATGGGCACGTCGGCGCGGCCGTTGGACTGGTCGCGGCGGAGGCCGGCGATCCAGGCGCTCTTGCCTTCGAGGGCGCGGCGGTTGGGCTCGACCTTGCGCAGGTCGCAGCACAGGTCGGGATTGCGCATCCAGAGGGCGGCCCCGTGCTCGGCGGCCTGCTCCTCGTGGGTGAGCTTCGAGCGGTAGACCTGGACGTTGCTGAGGCCGAGGGCGGCGGTGGCGCGCTCGCGGGTCTCGTGCGTCTCCTCGAACAGGTAGCCCGTATCGAGGACGAAGACGTGGACGTTCGGCTTGAGCGCGGCGGTCATGTGGAGGATGGCCATGCCCGTGGGGCCGCCGAAGCTGGCTCCGACGGAGAGGCCGTCGCCGTAGGTCTCGACGGCCCAGCGCACGATCTCCTCGGGCTCGGCGGCCTCGAAGCGCTCGTTGAGCGCGGCCAGGCCGGCGGCGTCGGCGGCGGTGGGGGCGGTGGCGGTGGCAAGGGACACGGGGGCGGCCTCCGCGCAAATCCTGAGTTCGTCGCTCAACATTATCAACAATCGGACTGAGGGGCAACGACGGCGCGCGGCGTCCATGCTACAGTCGCACCACCTACATGCGACCGGCGAGGGCGCTCCGGGCAACGGGGCCGTCCGCGAAAGGACAGCGGAGATGCGCGCAGTCGAGACCATCGTCCAGACGAACGCCCCGGGCCAGGTGCTGCCCATCCTGACCGAGGAGCTCGACGACTTCGAGACGGAAGCGACGCGCTTCCTCGCGGGCGGCTACGAGGAGGAGGCGGTCTTCCAGGGCTACCGGCTGAAGCAGGGCGTCTACGGCCAGCGCCAGCCGAACGTGCAGATGACGCGCGTGAAGCTGCCCTTCGGCGGGGTCACGCCGGAGCAGATGGACGCCTTCGGGGAGCTGGCGGAGCGCTTCGCGCCGCTGCGCAAGGGCCACATCACCACGCGCCAGAACTTCCAGTTCCACCACATCCCCCTGGCGCGCATGCCGGACGTGCTGCGCCTGCTGGCGAGCACCGGCCTCTCGACGCGCGAGGCCTGCGGCAACACCGTCCGCAACGTCACCGCCGACCCCTGGGCGGGCGTGACCGCGGGCGAACTGTTCGACGTGACGCCCTACGCGGGCGCGTTCGCGCGCTTCTGGCTGCGCAATCCGCTGACGCAGCTGCTGCCGCGCAAGTTCAAGGTCGCCTTCAGCGCCGACGACGCGGACGTGGCGATCACGGGCATGCACGACCTCGGCTTCATCCCGCGCATCGAGAACGGCGTGCGGGGCTTCAAGATGGTGTGCGGGGGCGGGCTCGCGATCATGCCGCGCGAGGCGATCACGGTGCGCGAGTTCGTCTCGCTGGACGAGTACCTGAAGGTGAGCGAGGCGGTCATCCGCATCTTCAACGCGGCCGACATGCTGCGGAAGAACCGCGCGATGGCGCGCATCAAGGTGCTCATCGACCGCATCGGCGCGGACCGCTTCCTCGAGATGGTCGACGACGAACTGGCGCAGCCGTGGGCCCAGCGCGACTTCAGCCCCGAGCGGCTGCTCTTTCCTCGACAACGAGGAGGAGCGCGCGCCCGCGCGGCGCGACGCCTACGCGCAGCCGGACGGCGACGCGGAGGCGTTCACGCGCTTCGCGACCACGAACGTGAAGGCGCAGAAGCAGCAGGGCTTCAGCACGGTCGAGGTCAAGATCACGCGCGGCGACCTGACGCCGGACCAGTTCCACGGCATCGCCGACCTGATGCGGGACTACTGCGGCGGCAACGCGCGCACGAGCGTGCAGCAGAACATGGTGCTGCGCTGGGTGCGCGACGAGAGCCTGTACGAGGTGTATGCGCGGCTGGCGGCGCTGGACCTGGCGGAGGCGGGCGCGGGCACGGTCACGGACGTGGTCAGCTGCCCGGGCACGGATAGCTGCAAGCTCGGCATCACGAGCTCGATGGGCCTGAACCGCGCCATCCAGGAGCGCGTGACGGAGCTGGCGGTGGACGACCCGCTGACGGCGAAGCTGCACATCAAGATGAGCGGCTGCCCCAACAGCTGCGGCCAGCACCACCTCGGCAACATCGGCTTCCACGGGGCGGCCATGAAGGTGGACGGCCACCAGTTGCCCGCCTACCACGCCTTCATCGGCGGCGGCTACGAGGAGGGCGACGGCAAGGTCCGCATCGGCACGCAGCTCAAGCTGCGGCTGCCCGCCAAGCGCACGCCCGACGCCGTCCAGCGCTGGCTCGACCTCTACCGGCGCGAGCGCGAGGACGGCGAGGAGTTCAACGCCTACTTCGACCGCGTCGGCAAGGAGCCGTTCGAGGAGGCCGTGCGCGACCTGACCATCCCCGGCGAGTTCTCGGACGACAACCGCCAGATGTTCATCGACTGGACGAAGTTCGAGCTCTACGTGCTGGAGCGCGGCGAGGGCGAGTGCGCCGTCTGAGCCGACGGCGCACGGGAAGGGCGTGATGGAGGGGCTGGAGTTCCGGCGGCACCGGCGGCTGCGCGGCTCGCCCGCGATGCGCGGGCTCGTGCGCGAGACGGAGTTGACGCCCGCGCACCTGGTCGCCCCGCTGTTCGTGGAGGAGGGGCTGGACGGGCGCGCGCCCATCGAGGCGATGCCGGGGCAGTCGCGGCTGGGGCTGGAAGCGCTGGCGGAGGAGGCGCGCGACCTGCGCGACGCGGGCGTGCCCGCCGTGCTCCTGTTCGGCATTCCCGCGGCCAAGGACGAGCGCGGAACGGGCGCCTATGACGACCGCGGCGTCGTGCAGGAGGCGATCCGGCGGCTGAAGGACGCCGTCCCGGAGATGCTGGTCATCGGCGACGTGTGCCTGTGCGAGTACACGAGCCACGGGCATTGCGGCCTGCTGACGGACGACGGCGCGGTCGATAACGACGCGAGCCTGCCGCTGCTGGCGGACATGGCCGTGAGCCTGGCGGACGCGGGCTGCGACGTGGTCGCGCCGAGCGACATGCTGGACGGGCGCGTGGCCGCCATCCGCGAGGCGCTGGACGGCTCGGGGCGGAGCGACACGGCCATCCTCTCCTACGCGGCCAAGTTCGCGAGCGCCTTCTACGGGCCGTTCCGGGAGGCGGCGGACAGCGCGCCCGCCTTCGGCGACCGGCGCGGCTACCAGATGGACCCCGCGAACGCGCGCATGGCCCGCGACGAGGCCCTGACGGACCTCGACGAGGGCGCGGACATGGTCATGGTCAAGCCCGCGCTGCCCTATCTCGACGTGCTGCGCTCGGTGCGGGAGGCGGTGGACGCGCCCGTCGCCGCCTACAACGTGAGCGGCGAGTACAGCATGGTGAAGGCGGCGGCGGCGCGGGGCTGGATCGAGGAGGAGCGCGCCATCGACGAGGCGCTCACGTCCATCCGGCGGGCGGGCGCGGACATCATCATCACCTACCACGCCAAGGAGTGGGCGCGGAGCCGCTGAGCGCGCAACCGGCTCAGTCGCCGCCGGGCGGGTCGGCGGTGACGGCGCCGCTGGCGATGGCCTCCGCGATGGCCTCCGGGCTGAGGCCGGCCCAGGCGAGGATGTCGCGCGTCTCGGAGCGGAAGGGGGCGGGGAAGGGCGCGGGCGCGAAGCCGTCCCCGTCGAGCGCGAGCGCGCGTCCCAGCACGGTGAACGGCCCCGCCTCGGGGTCTTCCGCGTGCACGAAGAGGTCGTTGGCGGCGGCCTGCTCGTTGTCGATGAGCTCGGTGGGAAAGCGCACGCGGGAGGCGGGGACGCCCGCGTCGCGCAGCAGCGTTTCCCAGTGCTCCGTCGTCTCGGAGGCGAAGAGCGCCTCGAACGTGCCCTGGAGTTCGGCGTCGTGGGCGTGGCGCTCCGCCTCGGAGAGGGTGGGGTCGAGGCCGGGGTCCTCCAGGCCGAGGACGCCGAGGAGCCGCCGGCGCAGCCCGGCGCTGGGGCAGGCGATGGCGACGGCGGAGTCCTTCGTGGCGAAGGTGCGGTAGTAGAGGCTGGTGAGGCGCGCGGGGCGGCTGCTGGGCATGCGCGCGGCCTGCTCGGCGTAGGGCATCCCCGCGGCGCGCCCCTCGGCGAGCCACGCGAGGTAGTCCGCGTGATTGCGGGCGTCGCCGTCGTCGACGCGGATCATGAGGTTGCTCTGGAGGATCATCGCGGACATGAGCAGGGAGGTATCGACGCGCCCGCCGCGGCCCGTGCGCTCGCGCCGGTAGAGGGCGGAGGCGACGCCGTAGGCGAGCAGGGCGGCGCACATGAAGTCGGAAATGGGCGAGCCCTCGGCGATGGGGCGGCCGTCCTTCATGCCGCCGTTCATGGCCATGAGGCCGCTGAACGCCTGGACCACCTGGTCCATGCCCGGCAGGCCCGCGTCCGGCCCCTCCTCCCCGAAGGCGCTGACGTTCCCCACGATGATGCGGGGATGGCGTTCCGCGAGGCTGTCGTGGTCGAGACCGAAGCGGGCGGCGAGGCCGGGGCGCAGGTTGGTCAGGACCACGTCGGTCTTCGCCAGGAGGGCGTCGAGGATGGCGGGCGCTTGCTCGTGGCGGAGGGCGAGCGGCAGGGAGTGCGTCCCGCGGTTGCGCGAGAGGAAGTGGCGGGTGACGTCGCCCCAGCGGTAGCCGGTGTTGCGCGCGGCCTCGCCCTCGTGCGGCTCGACCTTGATGACGTGGGCGCCGCCGTCGGCGAGCAGCTGGGCGGCGTAGGGAACGGCCACGAACTG
This sequence comes from Tepidiformaceae bacterium, assembly GCA_963664025.2. Classification (GTDB taxonomy): domain Bacteria; phylum Chloroflexota; class Dehalococcoidia; order Tepidiformales; family Tepidiformaceae; genus UBA2991. The sequence continues at coordinate 2,164,334 of OY760861.2, forward strand.
GCCGAATTCGAGCACGGTCACGCCCGCGAAGGGCTTTTCGCCGCTCACGCCTCCTCCGCCTCGTCCAGTTGGGGGCGCTTGAAGTAGAGCATCTCGCGGAAGATGAGCTGGGTGCCGACCCAGTTCTCGACGCGCGCGTCGGAGACCATCTCCCAGCCGTCGTCGCCGAGGTCGCGGAGGGCCTGGGCGAGGTCGTTCGTCCCGTACTCGCGGTCGTCCTCGGGCTGGTGGCTGAAGTTGGCGACGATGGGCTGCTCCATGCCGCTCACGACCACGCGGGCGTACTCCCAGCGAACGCGCGCGCTCATGCGGGAACTTCCTCGGGCGGGGGCGCGTCCCAGAAGTTCTCCAGCTCGCCCTGGGGCAGGCCGCGCACGGGCTGGAAGGCCCCGCGGTGGAGCAGGCGCAGGAACTGCTCCGGCGTCTCGACGGTCTCGTCCAGCTGGATGCTGAAGTAGCCGATGCCCTGGTTGGAGTGGGCGTCGGAGCCGCCCGTGCCGGGCTTGCCCAGCGCCTTCGCGACCTGCAGGGCGAAGTAGTTTTCGCGCGGGGTGTTGCAGCCGTTGAGCACCTCGACGGCGTCGACGAGCTGGAAGACGGGCAGCTTCGCCGCCTGCTCGGGGGTGAGGGTGAAGGGCTGCTTGCCCTGGCGCTTGAAGTGGACGGGGTCGAAGAAGTGGCGGAAGGGGTGGGCGACGATGAGGTAGGCGCCCTGCTCGTCGGCGACCTCGCGCAGGCGTTCGAGGCGGCGGATGCCGCTCTCGTAGCCGCGCAGGCCGACGGCGATGACGTGGCCCATGTCGGTCGAGACCTCCATGCCGTTGGAGATGAAGGTCTCGGGGTGGGCCTTGCGGAAGGGGTTGAGGTCCCAGGGCTCCCACATGCGGTCGTGCTCGGTGATGTTGACGCCGGTGAGGCCGATGCGGTTGGCCTCGGCGATGAGGTCCTCGGGGTCGAGCATGGAGTCGGAGGCCCCGCGCGTGGTGTGCAGGTGCATATCGACGATGGTGCCGGCCACGCGCGCCTCCGCGCCCGCGCATGGGGCCGCGGGCGCGCCGAACATCGTACCGGCCAGCCCGCTTAGCGGCCCGCCAGGTGGGGCAGCATCCAGCCGAAGAGGCCCGCGCAGGGCAGGGCGAGCGCGGCCCACATCCACCAGAGGCGCGGCCAGAGGACGCCCAGCAGCACGGCGGGCGCGAGCGACAGGAAGACGGCGGCGATCGTGAAGGCGGCGCTGGGGCTGCCGAGGCCGCCCGCCCGCGCGCCCAGGTCCGCGACCTCGTAGATGATGGCGGCGACGAGCCCCACGAACACCCAGCCCAGCACCGAGCCCGTGAGGATGGGGATGAGCAGCAGCGGGCCGGGCACGTCGCGGGCGACCCAGCGCTCGACCAGCTCGGCGTCGCGGGCGCGGAAGACGAGGAAGGTGACGGCGACGCTGGTGAGCATGGCCATCACGTAGCCCGCCATCGCGCCCGCGATCAGCGCCGCCATGGCGATCCCGCCGTGGCCGTGGCGATGACCGCGCAGCCGAGGCCGGCGGCGGCGCGGCTGACGCGCGCGGCGTCCTCCGGCGGGCCGATCCAGAACAGCGTGGGGCCGGCCCCCGCGAGCCGGATGGGCTCGCCCGTGCGCGCCTCGATCCGCTCCCACAGGTCGGCCAGGCCGGGGAAGCAGTCGAAGGCGACGCGCTCGAAGCTGTTGTAGAGGTCCGCGCCGGTGACGTGCGCGGGCAGGCGCTTCGCGAGCGCCGCGCTCACGGTCGGCGCGTCCGCCTGGCCGTCGCGGTCGAGGGCGCGGAAGAGGGTCGCGGTCTTGTCCGGGAGGGTGTCGGGCGGGATGAAGAGGACGACGCCGTGCGGGGGGAGGCCGGGGAGGGGGGTGACGCGCTCGCCGCGGCCCTCGGCGAGGGCCGTGCCCCCGGCCAGGAAGAACGGCTCATCGCTGCCGACGGCGGCGGCGGCGGTCGCCAGCGCCTCTTCGTCGGCATCGGGCCAGCGGCGGGCGAGCAGGCGGAGGACGGTCGCGGCGTCGGAGGCGCCGCCGCCGAGCCCGCCCGCGGGGGGATGCGCTTCACGATGCGGACGCGGAGCGGCTCGGGCGCGCGCCCGAGCGCGTCCGCGAGCGCCTCAACGGCGCGCCAGGCGAGGTTGCCCGCGTCCGCGGGGACGCCTTCCGCGAAGGGGCCGGCGATCTCGATCGCGGGCGCGCTCGCGGGGCGCAGCGTGACCTCGTCGGCGAGGGCGAGGGTCTGGAGGATGGTCGCGAGATCGTGGTAGCCGTCGGGGCGCGTCCCCCCGACCTCGAGGGTGAGGTTGATCTTGGCGGGCGCGGGGCCGGTGAGCGCGTCAGGCATGGGGCGCGACCGGCTCGAAGGCGTCGAGGAGGGCGAGCCACTCGGCGATGGCGAGCGTCTCGGGGCGGCGCTGGGGGTCGATGCCCGCCGCGTCGAGGGCGGGGCGGACGGCGTCGGGGACGTGGCCGGGGGCGCGCGCGAGGGCGTTGTGGATCTGCTTGCGGGGATTGCGGAACGCCCCCGAGACGAGCGCGAAGAACGCCTCGTCGCGCGCGGGCGGCACGAGCGGCGCCTCCCGCAGCGTGAGCCGCACGACGGCCGAGTGGACGGCGGGCGGCGGGTCGAAGGCGCTGGGGGGCGCGTCGAAGAGCGGTTCGGGCACGGCGTGGTTCTGGACGGAGATGCCGAGCAGGGAGAGCTTGCCCGGCTTCGCCGTGATCTCGCGGGCGACCTCGCGCTGGACCATCACGACCAGCTCGGACGGGCGCGGTTCGCCCTCCAGCAGGTGGCGGATGATGGGGTTGGCGGCGAAGTAGGGCAGGTTCCCCGCGACGCTGAAGGCGCGTCCCGCGGGGATCACGTCCGCCAGGTCGAGGACGCGGGCGTCGCCCTCGGCGAGCGTGAGGCGCTCGCGTCCGGCGAAGCGGCGGCGCAGGTGGTCCAGCAGGCGCGGCTCGATTTCGAGGGCGATCACCTCGTGCCCGGCGTCGAGCAGCGCCTCCGTGAGCTGGCCCGTGCCCGCGCCGATTTCGAGGAGCACGCCGCCCGGCGGGGGGCGCACGGCGGCGGCGATGTCGGCGAGCACGCCGGTATCGGTCAGGAAGTGCTGGCCGAGCGCCTTGCGGGCGCGCGGACCGCGGGACTTCGCGCTCATGGGGCGATGGTAGGCCCGCGGGCGCGTGTCAGTCGAGGATGTAGATGTGGACGTAGCCCGTGTGCCACGGCCTGGGCGGGTGGCCCTCGGGGAATCCGAGGTCGACGTCGTAGCCGTTGATGAGGCCGCCCGTGTCGGCGGCGAGGCATTCGCCGTAGCCGGGCACGTAGAACCGCGTGTGGAGGGGGATGTAGTCGGGGTCGACGGCGCAGATGCCGTGTTCGAGGGGGATGCCGGAGTAGGTGATGCCGTAGGCGGGATGGCCGGGCTCCTTGCCGCCGTGGGTGGCGTTGTACCAGGTGGCCCAGACGCGCAGCTTCTCGCGGTACGGCCCCTCGTAGTCGTCGATGACGACGGGGGAGACGCCGTCGGCGGCGACGGGGCCGCGCAGGATCTCGCCCGAGACGGGCTCCGAGACGCGGACGGCGGAGTGCGGCTCGCGCGCGGCCTCGGCCCCGTTCTCGTAGGTGACCGTTTCCCAGACGCGCACCTCGCCGGGCGTCCCTTCAACGATGCGCTCCTCGCGGGGGGCGAGGGTATGGTCGTCGCGCCGGTACATGCGCGGCTCGATGTACTCGATGGACTCCTCGATGACCTTCTCCACGCGGACGAGGGCGATCGCCATGCCCTCGGTCACGGGATCGTCGAGGGCGTGGGAGAGGCGATCGTGTTCGCCCAGTTCGACGCCGACGTGGGCGAGCACGTCCGCGACGGTCTCGGCGGCGATCCACAGGCTCTCGGCCCGCCCGCCGACGTCGACGGTCAGCCCGAACCGCTCGGGGATGGCGGCGACGGCGGCATCAAAAGCCTCCCGGTAGGGCGGGAGGTACACCGTCACGGGACGCGAGCGGAGCGCGCGGAGGGCGCCGCCGCCCGAGGCGGCTTCGATCGCGGGCGGCGGGGACGAGGCGTCGTCCGGGCGGGCGTCGGCGATGGGCTCGGCGGGAAGCGCGCGCACCAGTTCGATCCGCAGCGGCTGGGGCGCGGCGGCGGCGACGCGATCGATCTGGTCGCCGGGCGCGGCGCGGACGCCGTCCACGTAGACGTGATCGCCCGCGCGCACCTCCACGCCGGCGAGGGCGAGGGCCCCGGCGATGGTGCGGGCGCGCGTGCGCGCCGCGATCTGGATGCCGTCGGCGAGGACCACGACGGGCGTGGCGCGCTGGACGGCGACGGCGGCCTGATCGCCCGCGCGGGCGACGAGGAGGCGGTCGCCGGGACCGAGTTCGAGGGCGGCGGCCTCAAGGGCCCCGCGATCGCCGAAGGCGGAGCGCACCCGCAGGGTCTCATCGCCGGCCACGAGCGTGACGTTCTGGAGGGGAAAGAGGCGGAAGGCGAGGACGATGAGGAGGGCGACGACGAGCATGGCCGCGGCATGGCGGCGGACGCGCGACGAACGCGAGTAGGCGACGGGGCCGAACGTGCGGATGGTCCGCCCGATCGTGAGGGGCGGCTCGAACAGCTGGCCCGGGCGAAGCGCGCTACGGTCCACGGGCGCCCCCTCCTCGCCCGCTGCCCCAAAACGGACAGCGGGCGAACGCTTCTTCCGGCGACCGTGCACCCGCCCTCGAAGTGACCTCCCGGCTTGCACCGCGCGAGCCAGCTCGGACCCGGTGAATCTGCGGCGCCCGGAGCTTGCTACTTATGGCTGCTTCCTTCCGGACCTGACCAGGTTCGTAGCGCTCCGCCGCGCAGGACCAGATCGTCAACGCCGCTTTGCGAAGGCAGTCCCCGGAGCGACGACCCCTCGGGCGGGAATTCAGCCCCGCTGGAGCGGTTTGCGGGTTACAGGACACCGCTAACTCCCCGCCTAGCACGGCCGGGCGCGTACCGTACGGAACCTCATCCCGCAGGTCAACGGGCGGAGGCTCAGGCGGAACCGTCCGGCTCCGCCCGCGGGCGGATGGCGACCAGCTCGTCGCCTTCCCGCACCTGCGCGTCCACGCTCGCGCCGAGCCGCTCGACGACGCCGCCGGCGGGGGCGCGCAGCTCGTTGTTCATCTTCATCGACTCGACGACGACGAGGACGTCGCCCGCCTCGACCTGCGCGCCGGGCTCGGTGCGGACCTCGAGGACGGCTCCGGTCATGGGGGCGCGCACGCGCACGAGCCCGTCGCTGGCGTCGGAGGAGGCGGAGGCCATGCTGGCGGCGCGGCGGCCGCGCCCGATCTGGACGTGGTAGGTGCGCCGCCCGATGGTCACGTCGGCGCCGCTTCCCCGCCGCTCGATGTAGAGCTCGACGGGGCGGTTGTCGAGCATGACGACGTGCAGCCCGGCGCGCACGTGCTGCAGCTCGGCGCTCAGCCAGTCGCCGTCGTCCCCGAGGCGGACGCGCGCGCCGCCGCCAACGCCGTTGAGGCGCTCGATCTCGCCCTCGAAGAGGCTGTCGTCGACCTGGATCAGATACTTTTCGGCCATCGTCCCATCGCCTGCCGTCGCCAGGCGGAGGCGGCGGGCCGCGGCTCCGGCTGGACGGCCGGGGCCGGCGAGCGGCCCTCGCCGGTGAGCGTGAGGAGGGCCGCGATGGCGGCCGTCTCGCGCAAGGGCTCTTCCGATTGGCGGGTCTCGACCGGGTGGCGGTCGAGGAAGCCCGTGTCCAGCCTCCCCTCGATGAAGGCGGGCAGGTTGAGGATTTCGAGGAGGAAGGGAATGTTGGTGGCGACGCCGACGACGCGGCATTCGCGCAGCGCGCGCAACATGCGCGCGCGGGCGTCCTCGCGGTCGGCCCCCCAGGCGGTCACCTTCGCGAGGAGGGAGTCGTAGTAGGGCGTCACCTCGTAGCCGTCGTGGAGGGCGCTCTCCACGCGGATGCCGGGGCCCGCGGGCTCGCGCGAGAGCACCACGCGCCCCACCGACGGGAGGAAGCCGTTCTGGGGGTCCTCGGCGACGATGCGGCACTCGATCGCCCAGCCGCGCGTGAGCAGGTCGCCCTCGTCGTAGGCGAGCTCCCGGCCGCTGGCGACGAGGATCTGGTCCTTCACGAGGTCCACGCCCGTCGTCATCTCGGTGACGGGGTGCTCGACCTGGAGGCGGGCGTTGACCTCGAGGAAGTAGTAGCGCTCGTCCTCGGTCATGAGGAACTCGACGGTGCCCGCGCTGCGGTAGCCGGCGGCGCGGGCGACGCGCACGGCGGCGCGGTTGAGGGCGCGGCGCAACTCCGGCCCGACGGCCACGGAGGGCGTCTCCTCGATGATCTTCTGGTGGCGGCGCTGGATGGAGCACTCGCGCTCGCCCAGCGGGATCACGTTGCCGAAGGTGTCGGCGATGATCTGGACCTCGATGTGGCGCACGCCCTGCATCTGCGCTTCGAGGTAGAGCTGGCCGTCGTTGAAGGCGACCTCGGCCTCGCGGCGGGCCAGCATGAGGGCGCGGGGCAGGTCCTCCTCGCGCTCGACGAAGCGGATGCCGCGCCCGCCGCCGCCCGCCGCCGCCTTGATGGCGACGGGGTAGCCGATCTCGCGCGCGAACTCCGGGGCCTGGTCGAGGGAATCGAGCGGATCGGTGCCGGGGACGACGGGCACGCCCACGCTGGCGGCCAGCGAGCGCGCCGCGTTCTTGTCGCCCAGCAGGCGGATGGAGGCGGGCGAGGGGCCGATGAAGGTGAGCCCCGCCTCCTCGCAGGCCTCGGCGAAGGCGGCGTTCTCGGCGAGGAAGCCGTAGCCGGGGTGGATCGCGTCGGCCCCGCAGACGGCGGCGATGTCGAGGATGCGCTCGGCGTTGAGGTAGCTCTCCGAGGCCTCGGGGGGGCCGATGAGGTAGGCCTCGTCGGCGTAGCGCACGTGGCGCGAGAGGCGATCGACCTCGGAGTAGATCGCGACCGAGGCGATGCCGAGGTCGTGCAGGGCGCGCACGACCCGCAGCGCGATCTCTCCGCGGTTGGCGACGAGCACCTTCTTCAGCATCGATCCCCTTGCGCGGACGGGCGCCGCTGCGACGCCAGCTTAGCGGGTTGGGCTGAAGGCCGATACGGGCGGCGGAGACCAGCGCGTTTCTGGTCCCGCCGCGGGCGAGGCCGTAGGCTGAGGCCATGAACGACCACACCCTGCGCGTGCTGGAGTTCGGCAAGGTGCGGGCGATGCTGGCGGAGGAGACCGCCTTCAGCCTGGGGCGGGAGCTCGCGCTGGCGCTCGAACCCGCGCGCGAACGCGAGGCCGTGCTGGCCCTGCAGGCCGAGACCGCGGAGATGACGCACGTCGACCAGATGGGGCTCGACGTGCCCCTGGGCGGGATGCGCGACCTGCGTCCGCTGGCGCAGGCCGCCGCCATCGGCCAGGCGATCGAGGCGGGCGACCTGCAGGACGCCGCGGGCGCGCTCGACACCGCCTGGCGCGCGCGGCGGCTGGCCGAACGGCTCGCCGAACGCACGCCGCGCATCGCCGCCGTCGCGGAGGCGATCGCCGACTTCCGCCCCTTCATCGCGGAGGTGCGCCGCGCGATCACGCCGCGGGGAGCGGTGGCGGACGAGGCGAGCGCGGAACTGGCGGCGGTGCGGCGCGAACTGCGGGGCGCGCAGGGGCGGCTCGAACAGCGCGCGCGCGCCGCCCTCGCCGACGCGGTCCGCCGGGGCGTCGCCCAGGAGGAACTGCTGACCGAGCGCAACGGGCGCATGGTCATCCCCGTGAAGGCGGACTTCCGCGGCCAACTCCCGGGCATCGTGCACGACGTGTCGTCGAGCGGGGCGACGGTGTTCCTGGAGCCGATGAGCGTGGTCGAGACGGGCAACGAGGTGCGCGAACTGCAGCTGGCCGAGGAGCGCGAGGAGCGCCGCGTGCTCCTGCGCCTCTCGGCGATGGTGGGCGAGCGCGAGGAGGAGGCGCTGGCCACGCTGGCGGCGATGGCGCGGCTCGACCTGCTGCGGGCCAAGGTGTCGCTGGGGAAGCGGCTGGGAGCGCCCCTGCCGCGGGCCGACGGCGACGCCTCCTGGCTGGGGGAGGGCGGCGACACGAAGCTCGTGCGGGCGCGGCACCCGCTCCTGCGCGGGGACGTCGTACCCATCGACCTCGACCTGGGGGAGGACGCGCCGGGGCTGCTCATCACGGGACCGAACACGGGCGGCAAGACGGTCGCGCTGAAGACGGCGGGGCTGCTGACGCTGATGGCGCAGGCGGGCCTGCCCGTCCCCTGCGACGAGGGCAGCCGCCTCGCGACCTACGGCGCGATCCACGCCGACATCGGCGACGAGCAGTCGATCGAGCAGTCGCTCTCCACGTTCTCGTCGCACATGCGCACGATGGGGGGCATCCTCGCGGCGGCGGCCCCGGGCACGCTCGTGCTGCTCGACGAACTGGGGGCGGGCACGGACCCGGAGGAGGGCGCGGCCCTCTCGCGCGCCATCCTCGAAACGCTGCTCGACCGCGGCTGCGCGATCATCGCGACGACGCACCACGGCGAACTGAAGACGTTCGCGCAGGAGGAGCCGCGCCTGCGGAACGCCTCCGTGGAGTTCGACCTGGAGACGCTGAGCCCGACGTATCACCTCACGATCGGGCTGCCGGGCCAGTCGAACGCGATCGCGATCGCGCGGCGGCTGGGCATCGACGACGGCGTGCTGGAGCGGGCCGAGGCGCGCATCGCGCCGGAAACGCGCGAACTCGACGGGCTGCTCGACGAGGCGCGCCGCGAACGGACGGCGGCGGCGGACGCGCGCCGGCGCGAAGAGGACGCGCGCCGCGAAGCAGAGGAACTGCGCCTGCGGCTGGCGGAGGAGCGCCGCGGCATCGAGTCCGAGCGCGAGGCCATCCTGGGGCGGGCGCGGCGCGAGGGCGAGACGCTCGTGGCGCGCGCGCAACGCGAACTGGAGCGGCTGGAGCGCCGCGAGCGGGAGCGCGCGGTGGACCGCGAGGCGGCGGAACGGCTGCGGGCGCTCGACGCCGAGATCGAGACGGCGGGCAAGGAGGCGACGGAACGGGCGGCGGCCTGGCTCGACACGGTCTCGCCGGGGGACATGGTGCGCGTGCGCGACATCCCGCAGCAGGGGGAGGCGGTCACGGGCGTGGGGCCGGACGGGCGCGTGGAGGTGCGCTTCGGCTCCATGCGGATGAAGGTCTCCGTGGACCGCATCGAGCGCACGGAAGCGGCGATCACGGCGTCCGCGCCCGGTCCTTCGGCGGGCGACCTGCCTCCGGCGGCGGCCCCGCCGATGGAGCTGGACCTGCGCGGGCAGCGCGCGGACGAGGCGGTGCTGACCTTCGAGGGGCATCTCGACGAGGCGTTCCGGGCGGGGCTGCCCGCCATCCGCATCATCCACGGGAAGGGCACGGGGGCGCTGCGCGCGGCCATCCGCGAGGCGCTCGCGCGGCACCCGCTCGTGCAGCGCTACGAGACGGCCCCGCCCCGCGAGGGCGGCGACGGCGTGACCATCGCCGTGCTGGCGGGCTGACGATGCCGGGCCGGCGGGAGGCGCGCGGACTGCAGCCGTCGCTCGGCTTCGAGGCGGGCGAACGCGCCGACGCGCCCCTGGCCGCGCGCATGCGCCCGCGCACGCTCGACGAGTTCGTGGGGCAGCGGTCCGCGGTGGGGCCGGACGCGCTGCTGGGGCGGGCGGCGGCGGGCGGGGCGCTGCCCTCGATCGTCCTCTGGGGGCCGCCGGGCTGCGGCAAGACGACGCTGGCGCGCATCCTCGCGCGGGAGGCGGAGGGCGAGTTCGTGGCGCTCTCCGCCGTCGCCTCGGGCGTGGCCGAACTGCGCCGCGTCATCGCCGAGGCGCAGCAGCGCCGCGACGCGGGCGTGCGCACGGTCCTCTTCATCGACGAGATCCACCGCTTCAACAAGGCGCAGCAGGACGTGATCCTGCCCTACGTGGAGAACGGCACGGTCACGCTCATCGGGGCGACGACGGAGAACCCGTCGTTCGAGGTGGTCGCGCCCCTGCTCAGCCGCGTGCGCGTGGTGCGGCTGGAGGCGCTGGACGAGGACGACCTCGCGCGCATCGCCGGGCGCGCGCTGGCGGACGGCGAGCGGGGATTGGGCGCGCTCGGGCTCGACATCGAGGAAGAGGCGCGCGAGGCGCTGGTCGAGGGTTCGCACGGGGACGCGCGGGCGGCGCTGAGCGCGCTGGAGATCGCGGCGGACGCGGCGCGCGAGGACGGGCGCGAGCGCATCGGGACGGGCGACGTGCGGCGGGCGCTGCAGGAGCGCCGCCCCTACTACGACAAGGAAGGCGACTACCACTACGACGCCATCTCGGCCTTCATCAAGTCGGTGCGCGGGTCGGACCCGGACGCGGCGGTCTACTGGCTGGCGCGGATGGTGGAGGCGGGCGAGGACCCGCTGTTCATCGTGCGGCGCATGGTGATCCTCGCGGCGGAGGACGTGGGGCTGGCGGACCCGCAAGCGCTGGGCGTGGCGACCTCGTGCCAGCAGGCGGTGCACTTCATCGGCATGCCCGAGGGCTTCCTGCCGATGGCGGAGTGCGCGCTCTACCTGGCGCTCGCGCCCAAGAGCAACTCGGCGCTGACGGCCTACGCGCGGGCGAGCGAGGACGCGCGGCGCACCTCGCACCTGCCCGTGCCCCTGCACCTCCGCAACGCGCCCACGGGGCTGATGCGGGAGCTGGGCCACGGCGCGGGCTACCGCTACGCCCACGACGAGCCGGAACACTACGCGCGGGGCGAACGCTACCTGCCGGAGGAGTTGGGCGAGACGCGGTACTATCAGGCGGGCGCATTGGGCGACGAGGCGGCGCTGGCCGAACGGCTCGCCCGTCAACGCGCGCCGGGGGAGGAAGGCTCTGACGGCACCAGCGATTCGGGTTGAGGTGCTTCACGCGCGCGGCCAGCCGCCGGGCGAGGAGGCCGAGGAGAACCTGCGCCTCGCGATCGAGGCGACGGGGCTCGACGTGGAGGTCGCCTACACGGAGGTGTTGAGCCAGGAGGACGCGACCGCGAAAGTTCCTCGGCACGCCCAGCATCCGCGTGGAGGGCGTGGACGTGGAGTACGGCAACCGCCCGCCGGAAGAGGTGCAGATCGGGACGCGCTACTACAACTCGCCCGAGGGCTCGTACCCGACGCGCGCCTCATGGATCCTGGAGGCCGTACAAGGCCGCAGAAGCGGCTCCAGGCGCGACGGGGAACAGGTGCGCCCCGGCGATCCCCGGCGCTGGGTGCCTCACGCGTGAGCAGGGCATCGCGGATACCCCCGATGCTCCCCAGAAGTTCCTCGGCACTCCGGCGGCAGGTGGTCGGGCAGATGCACTACGCCGCGAACGCATCCCGGTGGACGGCGGATGAGTTGCGGAGCACGTTCGAGGAAGCGACCGGCGAACGGGGCGGCGATCCCGATGAAGAACTGGCGCGGCTGTGGACACGGAAGAGCCCGGCCGATGACTACTGGAACGACGTCGCCATCAATCTCGGAAGCGGCTCCGCCTGCTGTTCGTGGCCGATGCGATACCCGACGAGCTGGCGCGCATCGTGGAGTTCCTGGAACGCGCTGAAGTGCTCGCGGTCGAGATCAAGCAGTTCCGGGGCGGTGAGTCGGCGCAAACGCTCGTGCCTCGGGTCATCGGCAGGGTGGCGGGCGCATCCGCGCGCGCTGGGGCAGGCGCATCAGGTCCGCGCCGGAAACTGAACCGCGAGGAGTTCCTGGATGAACTGGCTGACCAGACCGCACGTGACGTCGCCAACGCCATGCGGCGCTGGAGGCGCAGTCCACGCGGGAAGGCGAGGGGAGGAAGGGACGTCACGCTAGCGCTTCCTGGCGGGCGGGCGGGGCGGCGCCGGCGTACTCGGCGAAGCGGCCCTCGCTGTCCCAGAGGAGCCACCATTCGCGCTTGGCCTCCATGCGCCTCCAGGAAGCGCTCGTTGTGGCGGCGCACGGTCTTGGTGGGGCGGAAACCGGCGCGCTCGAAGGAGCGGCGGGCGCGTTCGTTCCATTCGAGCGTGTGCAGGTAGATGCGCCGCAGGGGGAGCGTGCGCCAGGCGAAGCGCAGGAAGGCGACGGTCGCCTCCGTGCCGAGCCCCGCGCCGCGGCTCTCGGCGGGGCCGATGGAGATGCCGTACTCGGCCGCGCCGGAGGTGTGGTCGGCGTTGTAGTACATGAGCGCGCCGATGTGCTCGCCCTCGACCGTCTCGATGGCGTAGCCGTGGCGGGTGGGGTTGGCGAAACGCAACTCGCGGTCGTACTGCTGGACGTACTCGGCGTAGGTGAGGATGAGGGGCAGGGTCGCGTCGTAGCGCGAGACCTCGGGATCCTTGCGCCAGGCGTACTCGGCGCGGGCGTCCTCGATGCGCTTCTCGCGGAGGCGGAGGCGGGACGTCTCGGCCACGACGGCGGGTTTGGCCTTGCTCATGCGCCCTTCTCCAGGAGCGCGAGCGCCCCTTCGAGGATGGAACGCTCCGTCTCGAAGGAGATCTGGGCGAGGGCCTCGGCGGCGGGCGCCCAGATGACCTCGTCGAACTCGTGGTCGCGGGCGTCGAACGCGCCGCCGCGGGCGGTCATGAGCCAGTGGTGGACGCGCTTGTGATAGCGCCGCCCATCGCGCGAGAACCAGTAGTCGATGACGCCCACCTTCTCGCCCAGCGCGACCTCCAGGCCCGTCTCCTCGGCGACCTCGCGGAGGGCGGTCGCTTCGAGGGATTCGCCCCGGTCGGGCGTGCCCTTGGGGAGGCCCCAGCGCCGATCCTTCGCCTGGTAGCCGATGACGACCTCGATCCCGCCGTCCCCGTCCCCGCGCCAGACGACGCCCCCGGCGGAGACGGCGTCGATGACGGGCAGGCGGCGGGCGGCGCGCGCGCTCATTCCGCGAACTCCCCCGCATCGTCGCGGTCGCGGCGGACGGCGGAGGCGGCCTCGATCGCCTCGCCCACGAGCGCGGCCCAGCCCTCGGGCGCCTCCCCGGCGAACTCGCGCAGGTACTCCAGCGCGACCTCGCCGCCGATCTCGCCGGCGGCCTCGATGGCGGCTTGCGCCACCTCCTCGTCGGCGTCCGCGAAGAGGTCGGCGATGCGGTCGACGGCGTCCTCGGAGTCGATCTCGCCGGCGGCGATGACGGCCTCGCGGCGGAACTCGGGATCGCCGGAATCGAACTGTTCGAGCACGTACTCCAGCCACTCCTCGCGGGCGGAGAGGCCCATCGCGCGCACGGCGGCGAGGCGCACGGTCTCGTCGTCGCCGTAGTAGGCCTCCAGCACGAGGCCCGCGATCCAGGGGAGGGAGCGCGGGGCGAGCGACTCCAGCGCCCCGGCGCGCACGGCGGGCGCGCGGGCGGGATCGGCGACGGCGGCGCGGAGGGCGGCGACGACGGGCTCGCCCTCGCGCTCGGAGAAGCGGCCCAGTTCGAGGCGCATCACGAACTCGCCGAGCACGTCCGCGGCGACGGCGGCCACGTCCTCATCGTCGTCGTCGCGCAGGATCGCGGTGAGCAGGCGGGCGGTCGTGCGGTGGGAGGACTCGCGCAGGGCCTCGACGGCGGCCCCGCGCACCTCGGCCAGCGGATCGCGGGCGGCGACGGCGGCGAAGCGCGAGAACTCGACGTCGACGCGCTCGTCGGAGAGGCGCACGGCCTCGGTCACGAGCCGGACGCGGGAGTCGTCGGGGATGCGGGGCCAGGCCGCTTCGAGCGCCTTCGCCTGCTCGCGGTCGAGATCGGAGAGGACGGGCAGTTCGGAGGGCGGCAGGTCAGCGCCGCGGGCGAGCCGATCGAGCGCCTCGGTGAGTTCGGCCAGCGGCGTCGGGGAGGCGGTCATGGGGATGATGGTACACAGCGGCTAGCCCTCGGCGCGAAGGTCGCGCGCGAGAAGCGCTTCGAGGGCGTCCGCGACGGAGCGCTCGCCGCTGATGACGGCGTTCACCTGCTCGGCGATGGGCAGGTCGAGGCCGTGGCGGGCGGCGAGCGCGAGCGCCACGGGAGCGGTGGCCGCGCCCTCGACGACGCCCCCCGCCGCCTCCAGCGCCCGGGCGGGCGTGTCCCCGGCGGCGAGGCGCTCGCCGAAGCGGTGATTGCGGCTCAGGGGCGAGTAGCAGGTCGCCATCAGGTCGCCGACGCCGGCGAGCCCGAGGAGGGTGGCGGCGGAAGCGCCCTCGGCGACGGCGAGGCGCGTGATCTCGGCGAGGCCGCGGGTCGTGAGGGAGGCGAGCGCGTTCGCGCCGAGGCCGAGCCCCGCCGCCACCCCGGCGGCGATGGCGACGACGTTCTTGAGCGCCCCGCCGAGCTCGACGCCCGCGAGATCGTCGGAGCGGTAGACGCGGAAGCGGGCGCCGCTGAGGGCGCGCTGCCACATCTCCGCCCCGGATTCGCTGGGGGAGGCGACGGTGGAGGCGGCGGGCAGGCCCGCGACGATCTCGCGGGCGAGGTTGGGGCCGGAGAGGGCGGCGACGCGCTCGCGGGGCCAGCCGCACTCGCCGAGCACCTCGCTCATGCGCAGGAGCGAGCCGTGCTCGATGCCCTTGGCGGCGCTGAGCACGGGCAGATCGCGGGAGAGCGCGGGGCGCCCGGCCGTGGCGCGCAACGCCTGCGCGGGGGCGGCGAAGACGATGCCGGCGGCGTCCGCGGGCGCGGCCTCGATGGCGCGCACGGTGACGGCCGGGGGCAGCTCGAAGCCGGGCAGGCGGTCGAGGCCGCGGGCGCGGTCCACGGCGTCCGCCTCGGCGGGCGTGCGCGTGAGCAGGACGGCCTCGTGGCCGCCCTGCGCGAGCAGATGCGCGATGGTCACGCCCCAGGAGGTGGCGCCGGCGACGAGGAAGGGGGGCACGGCTCAGCCGCTCGCGGGCTTGTCGCCGCCCTGCCCGAGCCGGGGCTCGGTACCCGCGATCAGGCGGCGGATGTTGGGAAGGTGCATGGAGTAGAGGAACCCGATGACGGCGAGGGCGTACCAGGCGATGACGGCTTCGAGTTCGCCCGCGAGGGCGAGCCCGCCGGTGATGGCGACGGCGGCGATGCCGCCCGTGAGCGACATGACGGAGGCGATGCGGGTGACGGCGAGGGCGATGACGCCCGCGCCGAGAATCGCGAGCGCGAGCAGGGGGATGACGCCGAGGAGCGTGCCCAGCGCGGTGGCGACGCCGCGCCCGCCGCGAAAGCCCGCGAAGACGGGCCAGACGTGCCCCAGCACGGCCGCGCCCCCGCCCGCCAGGGCGACGCCGAGGTCGTCGAAGAGGAAGCGGCCGAGGAGGACGGGCGCGGCGCCCTTGGCCACGTCGACGAGGAGGCCGAGGACGGCGGGGACGGGTCCGGCGGTGCGGAGGACGTTGGTCATGCCCGTCTTGCCGCTGCCGGACTCGCGGATGTCGCGGCGCAGCCAGAGGTAGCCGAGCACGAGGCCCGTCGGAATCGAGCCGAGAACGTAGCCGATGGCGGCGTTGCCGAGGTACTCGCCGATCATGTCGCGGGCTCATCTTCCTCGTTCGAGCCGCGGAAGGCGAACCGGATGGCCGTGCCCTCGAAGTCGTGCGTCTCGCGCAGGCGGCGTTCGAGGTAGCGGCGGTAGCTGAAGTGCAGCAGCTTCGGGTCGTTCACGAACACGACGAAGGTGGGCGGGTCCACGGACGGCTGCGTGGCGAAGCGGATCTTGAGGCGCTTGCCGTGGATGACGGGCGGGGCGTGGTCGCGCACGGCGCGGCGGAAGAGGCCGTTCAGTTCGCCCGTGGGGATGCGGCGGCGGCGGGCCTCGCGCGCCTCGGCGGCGAGCCGCAGGAGATCGGGCAGCCCTGCCGCCTTTTCGGCGGAGACGAACGCGAACATCGCCCAGGGGAGGAAGCGGAAGCGCTCGCGCAGGGCGGCGAGCAGGCGGGCGCGGTCCTCCTCGGGGGCCTCCCACAGGTCGGTCTTGTTGACGGCGACGACGATGCCCGTCGAGGCCTCCTGCGCGAGCCCGGCGATGTGCGTGTCCTGCGCGATCACGCCCTGCGCGCCGTCGATGAGGAGCACGGCCACGTCGCAGCGGGCGAGGGCCGCGGTGGCGCGCAGGACGGCGTGGCGCTCGACGCCCTGGCCGCGCTTCCCCGGGCGGCGGATGCCCGCGGTGTCGATGAGGGTGAAGGCCCCCTCGGGCGCGTCGAGATCGGTGTCGATGGCGTCGCGCGTGGTGCCCGCGACCTCGCTGACGATGACGCGGTCCTCGCCGGTGAGCGCGTTCACGAGGGTGGACTTGCCCACGTTGGGCCGCCCCACGATGGCCACGCGCACGCGGTCGCGCTCGACCAGCGGGGGCGTCTCGGGGAGGCGCTCGACCACCTCGTCGAGGAGGAGGCCGACGTTGAGATCGTGGAGGGCGGAGACGGGCAGGGGCGGGCCGAAGCCGAGCGCGCCCGCCTCGGCGGCGGCGACGATCTCGCGCGACTCGTTGTCGGCCTTGGTGGCGACGAGGACGGCGGGCGTCTGGCCGCGGCGGACGGCGTCGGCCACGTCGTAGTCGCTGGCGGTGAGGCCGTCGCGCGCATCGACGCAGAAGAGGACGAGTTCGGCCTCGGCGATGGCGGCGTTGATCTGGGCGCGGATGAGGTCGGTGTAGTCGCCCTCGTCCTCGACCTGGAAGCCGCCGGTGTCGAGCAGGAGGAAGGGGCGGTCGCGCCACTCGACCTCGGCTTCGAGGCGGTCGCGGGTGGTGCCGGGCTCGTCCTCGATGATGGCGAGCCGTTCGCCCACGATGCGGTTGAAGAGCGACGACTTGCCCACGTTGGGGCGGCCCACGATGGCCACGCGGGGAAGGTGGCCGGAGGCGATCATTGGGCGGCCCCGTCCGCGCCGTCCGCCGCCTCTTCGCCGTCCGCCTCGCCGGGCTCGCCATCGCCGTCGCCGTCGCCATCGCCCTCGCCGGGCTCCACCGGCGCGGCGTCGATGAGTTCGACCCAGACGGGGGCGGCGGCGACCACCTCGACGCTCGCGGGCGCGGCGACCTCGGCCTCGTAGCGGGCGAGGCCGGGCGGGGCGTCGATGAGGGAGACGGTGGCCGTGACGTCGTCGATGCCGAGCCCGGCGAGGTCGGGTTCGGGGCCGGTCAGGCGCACCTCGACGAAATAGACGCCGGCGGCGACCTCCAGCCCCTCGGGCACGTCCGCGAAGACGGGCACGACGCGCAGGACGCGCCAGCCCTGCTGGGGCGTGACGGTGACGGTGATGAACACGGTCTCGACGCCGGCGCTGACGCCCTCGGGCAGATCGAGTTCGCGGCTCTCGATGACCTGCGCGATGGCCCCGCTGACGTCGGCGTCCTCGACGACGAAGGTCGTGAGGCTCTCCACGATCTCGCGCGGGCCGGTGACCTCGATGGGCGAGGGGCTGACGGAGACGTCGGTGACGGCGTAGCCGCGCGCGGGCCTGCCCGCGGCCCCGCCGAGGACGGCGATCTGGCGCGTGAGCAGCGCCTCCTCGACGGGCACGGTGACGCGGGCGCGGTTGCGCGAGAGCGTGACGGTCACGCGCGAGCCGTCGCTGGTGCGCGGCGAGAGCTCGACGTTGAACGTCTGGGTGTTCTGGAGACCCGCGATGGAGACGGTCGCCTGGACCTGGTGGACCGATTCGACCAGCCCCTCGCGGCCCGTGATGGTGACGAAGGGCGGGTCGATCTCGGCCAGCCCCTGGCGGAAGCCGGAGGGCAGTTCGTCGTTGATGATGAGGGTCACGGGCAGTTCGCGGCTGACGGTGGCGGCGACGGCGACCTCGACGGTGCCCGGCTCGGGGCGCACCACGCGCACGTCGCCGCGCTCGGTGGTGACGGTGACGGGGAGGCTGCGAACGTCCCCGGCCTGGACGGCGGAGGCGTCGACGACGGCGCTGAAGTCGGCGGCGCGGAGTTCGTCGACGTCCTCCTCGCGGGCCTCGACGAGGACGCGGATGGGGGCGACTTCGCCGACGATGAGGCCGCTGGGCACGTTGACGACCTCCACGGGAACGAGCGCCTGGCCCTCGCCGGGGACGGTCGCCTCGATGCGCGGGTTCTCCACGTCCTCGACGAAGAACCAGATGGCGAAGGCGGCCACGAGGCTGAAGATGGCGAGCATCCAGTGGCGGACGAGGGCGAGGACGACCGCGAGCGCGAGGGCGCGCGCCACCGGCAGCAGGGATCGCAGGCGGTCCCGGAGCTCATCCATCCGTCACGCGCTCAATCCCGGCGGGCTCGGCGAGGCCGCCGTCGGGACGGTGCGCCATGCGGCCGCGGAGCTCCTCGGCGAGGAGCGTCCCGCGGGCGACGCGATCGAGGCCGCCGCTCTGGCAGATGCTGATCTCGCCGGTCTCCTCGGAGACGACGACGCAGAGGGCGTCCGTCTGCTCGGTGATGCCGACGGCGGCGCGGTGGCGGGTGCCGAGGCGGCGGGCGCCGCCGTGCACCTCGTCGGCCAGGGGCAGTTCGCAGGAGGCGGCGACCATGCGCGCGCCGCGGATGACGGTCGCCATGTCGTGCAGGGGCGAGTTGGGGAAGAAGACGCCCTCGACGAGTTCGGCGGAGACGCGCGCGTCGAGGGGCACGCCCGTGTCGATCACGTCCTGCAGGCCGGTTTCGCGCTCGAAGACGATGAGGGCGCCGTGGCGCTCGCGGGCCATGCGCGTGGCCGCCTCGGCGACGGCGTCGATGGTGTCGCCGGTGGGGTCGTGGGCGAGCAGGTCCTGGATGCCGGTGCGCCCGAGCAGATCGAGGCCGCGCCTGATCTCGGGCTGGAAGATGACGGCGGCCCCGACGATGAGGGCGACGAGGCCGTTCGCGAGGATCCAGTTGACGGCGGTGAGGTTGAAGGCGAGCCCGAGGATGACGAGGACGAGGACGAGGGCCACGGCCCCCCGCAGCAGCGTGATCGCGCGCGTGCGGCTGAGCAGGCGGAAGGCGGCGAAGATGGCCCCGGCGATGAGCAGCACGTCGATCGCCGCCGACCAGTCGAACTGGTTGAGGACTTCGCGGGCGTGCTGGAAGTCCATGGCGCATCGCTCGCGGCGCGCGCGCGCCGCCCTCCCCCGCCATCATAGCGAACGCGGCGAACGCGCCGGAGGCCCGCGGATCAGGCGGCGGGCGGCTCCACGAGGCCCAGCAGGAAGGCGACCGCCGCCGCCTGCGCCCACACGCGGTTCTCCGCCTGGTCGAAGATGATCGAGTTGGGCGACTCCATGACGGCGTCGGTGATCTCCTCGCCGCGATGGGCGGGGAGGTCGTGCATGATGAGCGCCTCGGGGGCGGTGCGGGCGACGAGCGCCTCGTCGAGGCAGTAGCCGACGAAGTCGATGCGGCGCTGCTCGGCCTCGCGCTCCTGGCCCATCGAGATCCAGGTGTCGGTGTAGAGCGCGTCGGCCCCGGCGGCGGCCTCCGCGGGGTCCTCCGTGAGCAGGAAGGAGCCGCCGGTCGCCTCGGCGCGCGCCCCCGTATCGGCCAGGACGGCCTCGGGCGGGCGGTAGCCGGCGGGCGCGGCGAGGCGCACGTCCATGCCCAGCGAGGCGGCGGTGACGATGAGGCTGGAGCAGACGTTGTTGCCGTCGCCGATGAAGGCGAGCGCGCGCCCGCGCGGGTCGCCGAAGCGCTCGCGCAGGGTCAGCAGGTCGGCGAGCGCCTGGCAGGGGTGCTGCTCGTCGGTGAGGGCGTTGACGACGGGGATGCCGGAGAAGCGCGCGTACTCCTCGGCGATGCCCTGGCCGAAGGTGCGCACGGCGACGATGTCGACGTAGCGGGCGAGCACGCGGGCGACGTCCTTGATCGCCTCGCGCTCGCCGAGCCCGACTTCCTGGGGCGCGAGGTAGAGGGTCTCGCCGCCGAGGTGGTGCATCCCCACCTGGAAGCTGACGCGCGTGCGCAGCGAGGGCTTCTCGAAGAGGAGGGCGAGGTGCTTCCCTTCGAGCAGCTTGCGGGGACGGCGCTTGAACTCCAGGGCGGTCTCCAGCAGGAAACCGATCTCGGCGGGCGTGAGGTCGGCGGAGTCAAGCAGATGGCGTGTCATGGAACGAGTGTTGGGGAGCGGCGGCCAACGGACAATGATCACGCGGATCGCGCGGATCGCGCGGCGGGCGGCGGACTGGGCCTGTCGCGCGAAGGTCTGCTACGATCTGAGGGACGCAGGGGTGTAGCTCAGTTGGTAGAGCATCGGCCTCCAAATCCGAGTGTCGCGGGTTCGAGTCCTGCCACCCCTGCCAAAACCGCTTCTTTCCGCGATCGGGCCGCTTGCCGCTGCGCCGCCCGCTGGCCTACGATCGTTCTCCGGCCCAGGTGGTGGAACCGGCAGACACGCTGTCTTGAGGGGGCAGTGCCCTATTAGGGCGTGTGAGTTCAAATCTCACCCTGGGCACCAGTTTTTTTCGCGGCGGCGCCGTGGCCAAGTGGTAAGGCAGAGGTCTGCAAAACCTTTATCACCGGTTCGATTCCGGTCGGCGCCTCCAACCTCCTCCTTCTTCACCCCGCAACCGGGCCCCGCAGAGCGTCAAGGCGCGCGGGCCGCTAGAATCCGGCGACGCCACGCCGGGGACCGCCCATGACCTTCGCCGAGACCATCGCCGCCGCCCGCGACGAACGCCGCACGCTGCTCTCCGAGGTGGAGGCGAAGGCGGCGCTCGCGGAGGCGGGCGTGCCCGTGACGGCGACGGCGCTGGCGCGCACGCGCGAAGAGGCGGCGGCGCAAGCGGAGGCGATCGGCTACCCCGTCGCGCTCAAGGTCGTCTCGCCCAACGTGGCGCACAAGAGCGACGTGGGCGGCGTCGTCCTCGATCTGGAGCGGCACGAGGAGGTGGCGGAGGCGTACGACGGCATCATCCGCTCGGTCCAGGCGGCGCAGCCGGGGGCGGTCATCGAGGGCGTCTCCGTGCAGGCGATGGCGGACCCGGGCGTCGAGGTGATCGTGGGGATGACGACGGACGCGCAGTTCGGGCCGGTGATGATGTTCGGGCTGGGCGGGATCATGGTGGAGGTGCTGGGCGACGTGGCCTTCCGCCTCGCGCCGCTGGGCGAGGGCGACGCGCGCGACATGATCGACGAGATCCAGGGGCGGCAGGTGCTGGACGGCGTGCGCGGCCAGCCGCCCGTCGACACCGGCGCGATCGCGGCGATGCTCGACCAGGTCTCGCAGTTCGCGGCGGCGCACCCGGAGGTGGCGGAACTGGACCTGAACCCGGTCATCGCCTCGCCCGGGGGGGCGATCGCGGTGGACGCGCGCATCGTGCTGGCGGAGGGCTGAGATGGCCGTTCCCGGACACCCGCTGGACCGCATGTTCAACCCGAAGACGGTCGCCGTCATCGGCGACAAGGGCCCCAACTACATGTGGCTGCGGAACAACCAGCCGTTCAAGGAGCGGGGCGGCAACCTCTACTCGGTCCAGATCGACGAGAAGGAGATCCCCGGCATCGAGGAGCTGGGCGTCGAGAACGTGCGCTCGCTGGCGGACATCCCCGAGCCGGTCGATTACGCGGTGGTGGCGGTGCCGCGGCACGTCTCGCCGTACGTGCTGAAGGACCTGATCGAGGCGGACGTGGGGGGCGCGGCCTTCTTCACGTCGGGCTTCGCGGAGACGGGCGAGGAGCTGGGCGTGAGCCTGCAGGCGCAACTCACGGAGATGGCGCGCGAGGCGAACTTCAACGTCGTGGGGCCGAACTGCATGGGGCTCTACCTGCCGCGCGCGGGCGTGCGCTTCAACCCGGACGTGCCCGTGGCGGACGACGGGCGCGTGGGCTTCGTCTCGCAGTCGGGGACGCACAGCATCATGTTCAGCCTGGTGATGGGCGCGAACGGGATGCACCTGAGCCGCTGCGCCAGCTTCGGCAACGCCATCGCGCTCGACATCAGCGACTACCTGGAGTACCTGACGGCGGACCCGGAGACGGACGTGATCGCGATGTACGTGGAGGGGGTGAAGGACGGGCCGCGCTTCGTGCGGGCGCTGCGCGAGGCGGCGGCGCGCAAGCCGGTGGTCGTGTGGAAGGGCGGGCAGACGGACGCGGGCGCGCGCGCGACGATGTCGCACACGGGCTCGCTGGCCTCGCCGCACGCGGTCTGGCGGGGAATCATGCGCCAGTGCGGGGCGATCGCGACGGACAGCCTCGACGAGACGGTGGACGCGGTGAAGGTCCTGCTCGACGCCAGGCCCTCGGCGGGGAAGCGCATGGCGCTCATGGCGATGACGGGCGGGCAGTCGGTCTCGATCACGGATGCGTTCGTGCGGGAGGGGTTCGAGGTGGGGCGGCTGAGCGAGGAGTCGTACGAGGAGCTTGCCAGCTTCTTCAACATCATCGGGGGCAGCTACCAGAACCCGCTCGACATGGCGGGCACGGTCCAGGGGAAGCGCGAGACGCTGGAGCGCATCCTCGGCATCCTCGACGCGGACGCGAACGTGGACGCGCTCGTGATGGAGCAGTCGGCGATGTTCGGGGCGCGCCAGTGGAAGGACCACCCGGAGCGCGTGGACGACCTGGTGGACACGCTGGCGGAGCACATCGAGCGCTCGGCCAAGCCGTTCCTGATGGTGATGCACCCCGCGCACGAGGAGGCGTTCGTGGCGCAGGTGCGGCTGCAGTTCGCGGAGCGGCGCATCCCCGTGTTCGCCAGCTTCGAGCGGGCGGCGGCGGCCGCCGCGCGGGCGCTGCCCAAGGCCACGCGCGCCTAGCGTTCGGGGCAGGCGGCGCAGCGCGGCAGGGCGCCGTGCGGCTCGCGCGCGACGACGCCCGCGGCCGCGAGCAGCGCGCGCAGCCGCCAGAGCGGCAGGCCCATCACCGAGCAGTAGCAGCCGTCGAGCGCGGCCACCGTGGGCACGTCCTCGTCCTGGATGGCGTAGCCGCCGGCCTTGTCGAAGGGGCGGCCGCTGGCGACGTAGGCGGCGATCGTCGCGTCGTCCAGGTCCGCGAGCGTGACGCGGGAGGCGCTGACCTCGCTGGCCGCCCCGCCCGCGGAGACGACGGCGACGCCGGTCGCGACGAGGTGCGTCCTGCCGCGCAGGGCGCGGAGCATCGCGGTCGCGGTCGCGGCGTCGCCGGGCTTGCCGTAGGCGCGCTCGCCGTCGTGGACGATCGTATCGGCCCCGATGACGGCGGTCCCGGGGCGGCGGCGGGCGACGGCGGCGGCCTTCTCGCGGGCGAGGCGTCGGGCGTCGTCGCGGGGGTCGCCGTCCGTGCGCTCGTCGATGCCGGCGGGGTCGATGGCGGCGGCATCGTCATCACCGAGGAGGGCGCGCAGCAGTTCGCGGCGGCGGGGCGAGGCGGAGGCGAGGACGACGGGGACCGGCACTGGCGCGTCTTTCTAGCCGGCGGCGCGCGTCAGGCGGGAGACGCACTCGATGTGGGCCGTCTGCGGGAACATGTCGATGGGCGTGACGCGTTCGAGCGCGTAGCCCCCGTCCGTGAGGCGGCGCAGGTCGCGGGCGAGCGTGGTCGGGTTGCAGGAGACGTAGACGACCGTCGGCGGCGCGAGCGACGTGAGCGCGTCCAGCACCTCGGGGGCGCACCCGGCGCGGGGCGGGTCGAGCAGGACCACGTCGGGCTCCTCGGCGAGTTCGGGCAGGAGCGCCTCGACCTTGGCGCGGCGGAACTCGACGTTCGCGACGCCGTCGAGGTTGACCTCGGCGTCGCGCAGGGCGGAGGGCGACTCCTCGATGGCGATGACGCGCTCGAAGCGCTCCGCGAAGATGGCGGCGAACACGCCGACGCCCGCGTAGGCGTCGACGAGCAGGCGGCCCCTTGGGGGAAGCTCGGCGGCGACGAGCTGGACGAGCCGCTCGGCCTGGGCGCTGTTCACCTGGAAGAAGGAGGAGGCGCTCACGCGGAAGCGGCGTCCGGCCAGTTCCTCGACGTAGTGGTCCTGGCCGCTCTCATCGGGGAGCGCCTCGATGGCGGGGGCGATGAGCGTGCTGCCGGTGGCGGCGTTGCGGCGCAGCTGGATCTGGTGGAGGCCGCGGGCGTGTCCCTGCAGGCGGGGGAGGACGGCGTTCACCCAGGGATCGGCGATGGGGCACTGCTTCACGGTGAGGAGGCCGCGCCCGCGCCGGTGGATGAAGCCCGCGTCGCCGAAGCGGCGGCCCGCCGTGAAGCGCATGTGGTTGCGGTAGCCCCAGGGGTCGTCCGCGCCGGCGACGGGGCGCACGGGCGCATCGGGGAGGCCGCCGATGCGGGCGAGCTGCTCGCGCACGATGCCTTCCTTGGCGGCGAGCTGGGCGGGGTAGTCGAGGTGCTGCAGCTGGCAGCCGCCGCAGTCGCCGAAGAGCGCGCACTGCGGCTCGGCGCGGCTGCGGGAGGGCTCCAGCACGTTCACGACGACGCCCTCGGCGTAATCGCGGTGGATGCGCTCGACCTCGACCTCGACGAGTTCGCCGGGGGCGGCGAAGGCGGCCATCAGCGCCCGTCCGTCGGGGAGGCGCGCGAGGCCGCGCCCGCCCGCCACGATGCGCTCGATGCGGACCGTCTGGAGGCGCTCCTCCTCGGGGATCTCCTGCCTGCGTCGCCGGCGGCGGGCCATGCCGCTAGCGTAGCGGCGGGACGGGGGTGGGGCGAACGGCGTCAGTCGAAGGCGCCCGCGGCGGCGAGGGCGGCGAGGCGCTCGTCGTCGTAGCCGAGGATGTCCTTGAGGACCTGTTCGGTGTGCTCGCCGACGGCGGGGGGCTGGCCGATGACAGCGGGGGTGCGCGAGAGGCGGAAGCGGGAGCCTTCGACCACGGACTCGCCGTGGAGCGAGTGGGGCGCGCGCACGAGGTGGCCGCGGTGCGCCAGTTGCGGGTCCGTGACGGCGCTGCTGGCGCGGATGACGGCGTGGGCGGGGACGCCGCCCGCCTGCAGGAGGCGCTCGGCCTCGGCGGGGGCGCGCGCCGCGGTCCAGGCGGCGATGGCGGCGTCGAGTTCGTCCTGGCGCGCGAGCCGTCCGGCGAGGGCGGCATAGCGCTCGTCGCGCGCGAGGTCGGGCCGTTCGAGGACGGCGCAGAGGCGGAGCCAGTCGGCGTCGTCGCGGACGGCGACGGCGATCCAGTCGTCGTCGCCGCGGGCGGGATAGACGCCGTGGGGAGCCATGCCGGGGTCGCGGTTGCCCATGCGCGTCAGCACGCGGCCCGTGAGCTGGTAGTCGAGCAGCCAGGGGCTGATGAAGTGGAGGGAGCTTTCGATCTGGGAGTGGTCGATGTACTGGCCCTCGCCCGTGCGGCGGCGGTGGTCGAGGGCGGCGAGCAGGGCGGCGAGGGCGAAGCGCGGGGCGACGGTGTCGGTATAGGCGCTGAAGGGACCGGCGGGCGGGCGCTCGGGGTAGCCCGTCAGCTCGATGAAGCTGGCGACGGCGGCCCCCATCGTGCCGAAGCCGGAGACGTCGGAGAGGGGGCCGTCCTGCCCGAAGAGGCAGCTGCTGATCATGATCAGGCCGGGCTTGACGGCGCGCAGGGCGTCGTAGTCGAGGCCCCAGCGGCGGAAGGCGTGCGGCGCGAACGACTCGCCCACGACGTCGGCCCAGCGCACCAGGTCGCGGGCGACCGCGCGGCCCTCCTCGCAGCTGAGGTTGAGGGCGAGGCCGAGCTTGCCCGCGTTCATGTTGTCGAAGAAGAGCGAGTTCTGGGGGGCGAACTGGCCTCCGCGGAAGGGCGCCATGCTGCGGCCCGCGCCCGGGCGCGAGGGCGACTCGACGCGGATGACGGTCGCGCCGTAGTCGGCGAGCACGCGCGTGACGGCCGGTCCGGCCATGACCCACATGAAATCGAGGACGCGCAGCCCCTCCAGCGGCAGGGCCGTCGCCGGGGGCGGCTCGGCGGGGGGCGGGGCGGGCGCGCGAGGCGCTTCGGCGAGCGCCTCGGCAGTGTGCGCGCCGGGGAGGGGCGCGGGGCGCTCCGCGCGGTCGGGCGGGACGCCGAGGCGCACGGAGGGGCCGGGATGGCGCGCCTCGCGCCCGGCCACGGGCAGGGAGCGCCAGTAGCCGCGCGCCTCCAGCTGCGGGTTCTCGAGGATCTCGGGGACGGTGGCGACGGGGAGGATGAGGAGGCGGCGGCGCTGCGCTTCGAGCATCAGCTCGGCCTTCGTCTTCGTCTTGAGGAAGTCGCCGACGACGTTGACGATGCGGTCGAACTCCGAGTACGGCTCGTCGCCGCGCTGGAGGAGGGCGGCGTAGGCGATCCAGTCCTTGTCGCGGGTCGCCTCGTCG
Organism: Tepidiformaceae bacterium; assembly: GCA_963664025.2. GTDB lineage: Bacteria > Chloroflexota > Dehalococcoidia > Tepidiformales > Tepidiformaceae > UBA2991. Next base: position 2,190,506 of record OY760861.2, read on the forward strand.
CAGCCGCCTTCCTCGTGGATCCACTCCATGAGGCGGCGGGTGAAGGGGCCGATGGCGTTGCCGAAGAAGAACGTGAGGGAGACGTGGCCGTCCCGCGCCTCCCAGATGAGCTTGAGCGTGACCGGCCCGATGACGGCGCCGCCGGCGACGCGCACGGTCTCGGGGGCGTCCGCGGCGGCGTTCACCATCTGGCCCATCGCCCCGAGGTTCATCGCCTGCTGGATGGAGACGTCGACGTGCTGGCCGCGGCCCGAGCGGACGCGCTCGGTGAGGGCGACGAGGGCGGCCCCGGCGGCTTCGGCCCCGCCGTGCAGCCACGCCTGGGGCGCGCTCACGCGGACGGGCGCGGCGTCGGGATAACCGGCGATGTGCAGCGTGCCCGACGCGGCGGCGACGATGAGGTCGGTGGCGAGGTACTTCGCCTTGGGGCCGTCCTGCCCGAAGGGGCTGATGGAGACGTGGACGAGCGCGGGGTTGACGGCGGCGAGGTCGTCCGCGCCGAGGCCGCGGGCGGCCATCGCGCCGGGATCGGCGGACTCGATGAGGACGTCGGCGGAGGCGGCGAGGCGGCGCAGTTCATCGCGGCCTTCGGGGGAATCGAGGTCGAGCGTGACGCTGCGGCGGTTGCGGGCGTAGGCGGCCCAGTAGAGGGAGCGCTCGCCTTCCGGGGCGTCGCCGGCATCGAGGAGGGGCGGGACGCGGCGGGCGGGGGAGCCGCCCGGCGGTTCGACGAGGATCACGTCCGCGCCCAGTTCGGCGAGGATGGCGCCGCAGAGCAGGCCGCGTTCATCCGCCAGGTCGAGGACGCGCCAGGGGCTGAGCATCGCGGGATGGTAGCAGGCGGACTCAGGGCGCGGGAGCGGGCCCCTGGGAGGCGCGCTGGCAGGCCGCGCAGCGCCCGTACAGCTCGGCGCTGTGGCCGTCGATCTGGAAGTCCGCGGTGGCGGCGTTCTGCTCGATGGCGGCGTCGAGCGCGGGGTCGCTGAACTCGGTCACGGAGCCGCACTCGCTGCAGATCAGGTGGTGGTGGTGGACGCCGCTGCGGGAGCGCTCGTAGCGCACGCCGCCGTCCTCCAGGGGGACGCGGCAGACGATGTCGAGTTCCTGCAGGAGCTTGATCGTGCGGAAGACGGTGGCGCGCCCGATGTTGGGGAGGCGCTCGCTCAGTTCCTCGATGGTGAAGGGGCGGTTGGCCCCGGCGATGGCTTCGAGGACGGCGCGACGGGGCGCGGTCAGGCGGTAGCCCGTGTCCTCAAGGCGTTCACTGGAACTGGGCAGGGCGCTCATGCCGCCATCGTAGGGACGGGCGAGAAGGGGTGTCAACGCGAGAGCGCGCATTTCACGGCGCGGCCCACGTGAACCTTCATCCTTGACACTGCGTATCACGCTGCTACCGTGACACTTGACACTGGGTATCGCGCTATCACATGATACCTCGTCTCAACTGACGTCAACAATCACCCTGGGGGAGAACCCATGACACTGTCGCACCTGAAACTGCCGTACCTGAAGGGCCTCAGCCTGGCGCTTGCCGCGTTGCTCGCGGGGGTGGCGCTCATCGCCGTCGCCTGTGGCGATGACGACGACGGGGACGGGGACGGCGAGGCCGCTCTCTCGGTCGTGACCTCGACGACGATCGTCGGGGACCTGGTCAAGCAGGTGGGGGGCGACCGGATCACGGTGGAGAGCATCGTCCCCGCCGGGGCGGACGTGCACACGTTCGCGCTGGCCCCAAGCGACATCCGCAAGGCGTCCGAGGCGGACCTGGTCGTGATCGTGGGGGCGGAACTGAGCGCGACCGAAGAGGATCTGGCGGACAGCGCCTCGGGCGCCGTTCTCGAACTCACGCACGACATGGCCCTGAAGCCGTTCCCCGAGGGCCTCGCACATGCCGACGACGACCACGGTGACGAGGAAGATGATCACGGCGACGAAGGCGAGGATCACGGCGAGGACGCTGATGAAGGTGAGGATCACGCCGACGAGGACGCCGACGAGGGTGAGGAGCACCACGACGACGAAGACGCCGATGAAGACCACGGCGACGAGGACGCTGACGAAGACCACGGCGACGAGGACGCCGACGAAGACCACGGCGACGAGGACGCCGACGAAGACCACGGTGACGAGGACGCCGACGAAGACCACGGTGACGAGGGCGACGACCACGGCGACGAGGGCGACGACCACGGCGACGAGGGAGGGCACGGACACGGCGCCTTCGACCCGCACTTCTGGATGGACATCGACCTGACCATCGAGGCGGTCGAGGCGATCCGCGACGAACTCTCGCGGCTCGACCCGGACGGGGCGGACGGCTACGCCGAGCGCGCCGGGGAGTACATCGCGGAACTGCGCGAACTCGACAAGGAGATCGCGGAGACGCTCAGCGCGCTGCCGGAGGAGCGCCGCTACCTGGTCACGTTCCACGACGCCTACGGCTACTTCGCGGACCGCTACGGGCTGACCATCCTCGGCTTCGTGGTGGAAGGTCCGGAAGAGGAGCCGAGCGCGTCGGCAATCTCGGAACTGGTGGAGAGCATCACGGAACTGGGGATTCCGTACATCTACACCGAGCCGCAGTTCAGTGCGCGCGTGATCGAGCAGATCGCGCGCGATACGGGCGCGGCGGTCCGCACGATTCCTTCCGGGGCGTTGGCTGAGGAGTATCCGACGTACGTCGAGTTCATCCGCGCCATCGCCAACGGAATCGCGGAGTAAACGCGAGGTGGTTCCCGCCATCGAGGTGAAGAGCCTGACGACGGGCTACCGGGGGCACCGGGCCATCGAGGACGTGTCGTTCTCGTTGCCGCAGGGGCAGGTCATGGGGCTGCTGGGGCCGAACGGCTCGGGCAAGAGCACGCTGATCAAGGCGCTGGTCGGCTTGCTCGACCCCTGGGAGGGCGACGTCTGCGTCCTCGGCGGCTCGCCCCGGGAGGCGCGGCGGCAGATCGGCTACATGCCGCAGGCCGAGGACATCGACTGGAACTTCCCCGTGACGGTGCGGGAGGTGGTGGCGATGGGCCTCTACCGCAGGGCGCTCGGGCTGGACCGCTTCCGGCGCGGGTCGGAGGAGAAGGACCGCATCATGACGGCCCTCAAGCGGCTCTCCGTCGACCACCTCGCCGACCGGCAGGCGGGCGAACTGAGCGGGGGGCAGCAGCGCCGCGTGCTCTGCGCGCGGGCGCTCGTGAGAGATCCCGATCTCTTCCTGCTGGATGAGCCGACCGCCGGCCTCGACGCGCGCTCCGAGCAGGAGATGATTGACCTGCTGGGCGAACTGGCCGCCGACGGCGCGAGCATCGTGTTCTGCACGCACGACATCGGCTGCGCCGCCGAGTGCTGCGACCTGACGCTGTTCCTCAACCGGCAGGTCGTCACCTACGGACCGCCCGCGACGACGATCACGGCGGAGATGCTGAACCGCACCTTCGAAGGGCATGCGCTGGTCATGGGGGCGGAAGGCTCCCGGCTGGCGCTGTCGCCCCACGAGCACGACGACTCCCGCCGCGGCCACGAGCACGGCCGGGGCTAGGCGGCGGGCATGGACTGGCTGACCGACCCCTGGCAATTCGAGTTCATGCGGCGGGCGCTGCTGGCCGGCGCGCTGGTGGCGATGGCCTCCTCCGTTGTCGGCGCGTTCGTCGTGATCAAGGGGCTGGCGTTCCTGACGGACGCCGTCGCGCATACCTCGCTGGCGGGGGCGGCGATCGCGTTCCTGTCGGGAGGCGGGTCGATCGCGATCAGCCTGGGAGCGGCGGTGGCGGCGGGAGCGACGGCGGTGGGAGTCTCGGTTCTGACGCGCGCACGGATACGCGAGGACACGGCCATCGGCATCCTCTTCGCGGCCCTCTTCGCCTTCGGCGTGCTGCTGATCAGCCGCGCGCGGAACTACACGCTGGAGCTGAGTTCGTTCCTGATCGGGAACATCCTGACGGTGCCCACGGACGACATCATCGTGATGGCGGTGCTCTCAAGCGTGGTCGTCGTCGTGATGATCATCTTCTACCGGGAGATGCTGTTCGTGGCGTACGACCCCACGATGGCGGCGGCGGCGGGCGTGCCCGTGGCCCTCGTGCAGACGGGCCTGATGGTGCTGGTCGCGCTGGCGGCGGTGGCGGCCTTCCGGCTGGTGGGGGTGGCGCTGGTGATGGCGATGCTCGTGGCCACCGCCGCGACGGCCGCGCTGGTGGTGCGCCGGGTGCCCTTGATCATGCTCCTTGGCGCCGCCTTCGGCGTGTTGTCGGTGATCATCGGGCTGTACGCCTCCTTTCATGCGGACGTGGCCGCCGGGCCCGCGATCGTCGTGACCTCGGCCCTGTTCTTCCTGGTCGTGTTCACGCTCTCGCCACGAGGGCTGGCGCCCTCGCTGCGGAAAGTCTTCGCCCGCTGACCCCGGCCGCCGGGCGGCGTGCTAGGCTACCGCGCGCGCGCATTCGCACGCGCGCCCACGGCACAAGCGCCCGCAAGGAGGCTCCGCATGGCATCGACCGCGCCCGTGACGATCGAGGAACTGCTCGAAATCGAGGCGATCAAGCGCGTCCGCATCCTCTACTCGCACTACTTCGACATGGCCGACATCGACAACCTCGTGGACCTGTTCACGGACGACGCGGTGTGCGAGTTCGGGCCGAACTACGGCGGCGACTGGGTGGGCAAGGAGCGCATCCGCGCGGGCTACGAGGAGTTCGGCGGCGAGAGCGGCCCCTTCACCGGGGCGATGCACGCCAACACGAACGAGTGGATCGAACTGACCGGCCCGGACACGGCCAAGGCGCGCTGGTACCTGCTCGACCTCTCCCTGAGCGGCCCCGCCGACCAGAACCCGCTGATGCTGATGGGCGTCTACGACGACGTGTACCGCAAGGTGGACGGCGAGTGGAAGATCGAGCGCACCTACATCGACTTCGTCTGGCCGAACCGCCAGTACCGCGGTCCGCGCGACGGCTGACATGAGGGACACGGACGCCGCCGCGCTGCGCGAGCTGCTGGAACGCGACGCCATCACGCGGCTGATGGCGCGCTACGCCGACCGCATCGACGCGAACGACCCCGAGGGCGCAGCGGCCTGCTTCGCCCCCGACGGCGTGGGCGTGTACTGGGGCGACTACCGCGGGCGCGAGGCGATCGCGGAGCGGCTCACGGGCATCCTCGCGGGCTTCCACGCGACCAGCCACCACCTCACGAACGTGCAGATCGAACTGACCGGCGCGACGACCGCGCGGGCGCAGTCGTACGTCTACGCCTTCCACCGGATCAAGGGCTCGTTCGAGCACACGCACTACTGGGGCCGCTGGGTGGACGAACTCGCGAAGGTCGAGGGCGAGTGGCTGTTCACGCGCCGCGAGGTGGTGGGCGTCGGCAGCTTCACGCCGGGCGTGGAGGCCGGTCCCGGCGACCATCCCGGGCACCCGGGGCGGCGCTAGCCGTCACCGCCGCCATCGCCGCCGCCGCCGCCGTCCCACTCCCCGGCGGGCGCGGCCTCGGCCTCGATGCGTTCGGGGCAGTGCTCGCCGCTGATGGGGCAGAAGCGGCATTCCTGGCGGCTGGGCACGCGCCGCGCCTCCTCCTCGGGGCCGGCGACGATGTCGAGGAAGTAGGGGAGTTCGGCCATGATCTCGTCGGCCTGGGCGGGATGGAGGTCGCGCACCTGGCCGTCCTCGTAGACGAGCCGCCCGCGGAAGCGGCGCTCGCGGTGCTCGTCGAGGTCGGAGTGGGGCAGCAGCGCCATCGGCAGGAGCACCTGCAGTTCGTGCCAGTCGTGCGCCCGGCCGGTCTTCACGTCGAGCACGATGTCGTCGTCCTCGCGCAGGGCGAGCAGGTCGGGCTTGCCGCCCACGACGACGCCGGAGGGGTGCTCATAGCGGAACCAGTTCTGGTCCTCGATCTTGAGGCGGTAGCCGTCGCCGCCGAGGGCGCGCCAGGTCTCGCGCAGCAGGCGCGTGTGGCGCACCTTCCAGGTGATGAAGTCGAAGTCGCTGGGGACGCGATCGAAGTCCTTCCAGTGCGCCTGGAACCAGACGGCCCACTCGCAGGAGCGCTCGCCGCTCATCCAGCGGGCGAGCTGCGTGAGAAACGAGTACGGCTCGTCTCGCGGAACGGCCACGGACGGCCTCAGGAGGACGCGGCGGCGGGCAGGACGGCGTCCTCGAGGCCGCGGGGCGCGCCGGGCACCTCGACCTTCTGGATCTCGCCGAGGACGTGGGCGAAGCGCTCGCGCTGCTCAGGCGTCTTCACGGGCATCCCGAAGCCGACGCGGCTGGCGTACTCGCGGTGCTCGCGGATGAAATCGGGGAGGTCGTCGTAGGTCGAGGTCTGGGCGAAGCCGCGGAGCACGTCCTCGGGAATGACCTGGCGCATCTCGTCCCACTTGCCCGCGAGCGAGAGGGAGTGGAGCTGCATGCCGAGGTCCTTCCAGCCGTGGATCTCGAAGACATCGTGGTAGCTGCGGGTGGAGCCGTAGAAGGAGATGGGCGTGCGCAGCGCGTCGAGGCCCTGCTCGATCTCGGACTCGTCCTCGCCGAAGACGGTGAAGCCGCCGCCGGAGAGCTCGATGTCGTCCCACGTGCGCCCGGAGCGGCGCAGGCCGATGGCGATGTTGGGCAGCACGACCTCGCGCATGTACTTGTCCGTCATGAAGCCGTGGGGGTAGACGCCATCGGCGACGTCGCCGGCGGCGCGGGCCATGCCCGCCCCCACGCAGGCGAGCATCACCTTGGGCGCGGGGTAGTCGATGGGGCCGGGGTTGAAGTTGGGGTTGATGAGGGTGAACTGGTAGTGCTCGGTCACGTGATCGGGCTTCTCGCCCGTCTGGAAGGTCTGCCAGATGGCCTTGAGCGTGCGGATGTAGTCCTTCATACGCGGGGCGGGCGGCACCCAGGGGACGCTGAAGCGGCGCTGGTTGTGCCCCTTCACCTGGCTGCCGAGGCCGAGGGCGAAGCGGCCCTTGCTCAGCTGCTGGATGTCCCACGCCTGCATGGCGAGGACCATGGGCACGCGGGGGAAGGCGATCGTGACGGACGTGGCGATCTCCAGCCGCTCCGTGGCGTTCGCCGCGAGCATGGCCGCGAGCATCGAGTCGTGCGCCGTCTCCGCCACGTTGGCGAAATCGAAACCGAGTTCCTCGGCGCGCCTCGCGCCGTCTTCCACATCCGTGAGCCAGCCGCCGCCGAATCCGCTGCCAACCTTCATCGTTCGTGTCCTTTCGCGGCCCCGTCGCGGGGCGCCGACGGGCAATTGTACGCGGGCGCGGCGCTTAGTGGCGGCGGCGGCGCCTGGCGCGCGCCTTCGGGCGCTTGCGCCGGGGCGCGGCGGGCGGCGAGGGCGCTGGCTCGTCGAGCAGCGCGGCGATGGCGGCGAGTTCCTCCGGCGTGTTCGCGTTGCGGAAGCTGCGCAGGTCGGGGTCGAGGCGCGCGAGCCGGTCCTCGCCGAGCGCGAGCGCGTCAAGCGCGGCGAAGGCGTCGATGACGCGGTTGCCGCCCGCGGCCAGCGCGGCCCCGGCGGCGGCGAGGGCGGGCTCGCGGCGGTAGGCGGCGGCGAGCGGCTGGCGGAAGCCGCCCACCTCGGGCAGCGCCGCGTCGTGGCCGCCGAGCGCCTCGATGACGTGCTCGGCGACGGCGGTCCGCAGCAGGGGCGCATCGCAGGAGGCGGCGAAGCAGACGGGCGCGGCGGCGACGGCGAAGCCGGTCGCGAGCCCCCCGAGCGGCCCGCGCTCCGGCTCGCGGTCCTCGACGACGGTCACGGGGAGGGCGGGATGCATGGGCGGCAGCGCCTGCCCCGCGGCGGTGACGATCACGATCTCGTCGACGGCGGGCGCGAGGGCGTCGCGCACCCACTGGAGGAGGGGCCGCCCGCGCAGGCTGGCGGCGGCCTTGTCGGAGCCGAAGCGCCTGCTCAGTCCGCCCGCCACGATGACGCCGGTCACGCGCTCGCGCATCCGCTCAGGGTACGCGAGCGGGCGCGGGTATGATGGGGGGCATGATTACGCGCGCGAACATTGAAGGGGCGCTGGAAGCGCTGGCGAAGCGGCGGCCCGTGTTCCACTCGGAGGCGGACTTTCGGGCAGGGCTTGCCGAGACCATCGCCGACTTTCATCCCGGTGTCGGGGTCCGCTGCAAACACCGTCCGCCCAGTGAATTGCCTCAGAAGGCCATCGACATCTGGCTTCGGGATGCTGACGGCTCATACGCCCTTGAGTTGCGCTACAAGACGCAGAAGCTCACCTGCGCTGTGGGCGGCACACGCTTCAACCTCACCAATCAGTCCGCGCAGGACCACGGACGCTACGACTTCCTGAGTGACGTCGGTCGCCTTGAGAATCTCCACAAGGAACGCCAGATTCGCACCGGGTGCGCCATCCTGCTGACCAACGATCATCTGTACTGGAACGCCCCTCACAAAGTCGACACGTTCGATGCGGAGTTCCGGCTCCACGAGGATCGCTGTGTCAGCGGCAGGATGGCGTGGGATCCTCGTGCCCGCGACGGGACCACCGAGGGTCGCGAGGCAGCCCTCGTGTTGCGGGGACGCTACCGAGCACACTGGCAAGATCATTCTGCTCCGGCCCTCGACAAGCGGGGCGGCACGTTCCGCTACCTCCTGCTCGACGTAGGCGCGGCGCTGAAGGGCGATTCGTGAGGCTGTTCCGCCGCCGCCCGCTCATCACGGAGGAGAACTACGGGCGGCTGATGACGTCGTTCGGGCGGACGGTGGACGCGGACCCGCTGGTGGCGGGACCGGCGGCGGCGCTGGCCGAGCGCGTCACGGGGGAGCTGGCGGCGGAGACGGCGGCGGCGGACGCGAAGCTGTACCAGGGGGCGGCGGCCTACCACCTGCGGCTGCTCGCGGGCGCGTGGATTCTCGCGAACGAGGGCGGGACGCCGCGCGAGACGGCGGAGGTGTTCGAGGAGGCGGTCGCGTGGCGCTTCGGGGCGCGGGCGCTCCCGGAGCGGCTGGGGCAGCTGGCGCGCGGCGAGGCCGAGCGCGACCTGACGCCGGACGCGGAGTAGCGCGCGCCTGCTCCGTCCCGCCTATTTCGAGACGGCGGCGGCGGCGTGCATGCCGCTCTCGACGCCCTCGGCGAGGAGGGCGTGGATCTGGCGGGCGCGGGCCACGATGCCGGGGGCCTCCTCGCGCACGGCCTGGCGACCGTCGCAGAGCGCCTCCTCGGGGTTGCAGTGGATGTCGAACTCGAGGCCGTTGGCGCCGGCGGCGACGAAGCCGTAGGAGACGCGCTCGACGAGGGCGCGGTCGCCGGAACTGTGGGAGGGATCGGCGATGAGGGGCAGGTGCGACTTGGCGCGCACGAGCGGGATCATGGAGATGTCGGCGGCGAAGCGGGTCTCGGACTCGAACGACTTGATGCCGCGGTAGCAGAGGATGACGTTGGGGTTGCCCGCGCCCGTGTGGCGGCCCGCGCGGTCGAGGCCGGACATGATGTAGCCCGCGGCGCAGAGCCACTCGTTCAGGTCGTTGCCGAAGCCGTGCTTGAGCACGACCGGCGTGCGAATGCGCGAGAGCTCTTCGAGGAGGGGCGAGTACTGGGCGCTGCGGGCGCCGATCTGGATGACGTCGATGCCCGCTTCGAGGAAGGCGTCGAGGTGGCGCAGGTCGATCAGCTCGCAGACGACGGGCAGGCCCGTGGCCGCCTTCATCGCCGCCAGGATCTCGAGGCCGCGGGCGATGTCGAGGCCGCGGTAGTCGTAGGGGCTGGTGCGGGACTTGTCGACGAAGGCGCGCAGGATGTCGACGCCGGCGTCGCGGGCCATGAGGGCGGAGTCGACGGCCTGCTCCTCGCTCTCGATGGCGCAGGGGCCGCCGAAGATGGTGAGGTGCGAGCCGCCCACGAGCGTGCCGTTCACGTCGATGACAGTGTCCTCGTGGTGGAAGTTGCGGCTGGCGTCCTTGTACTTCTCGGTGATGCGGATGACGCGGTCCACGCCGGGGAGTTCGGTGACGCGGCCCTCATCGACGATGCCGGCCATGCCCTTGACGCCGATGACGATGCTTCCCGCGCCGACCATCGTCTGGCACTGGAGGCCGTAGTCGCCGACGATGCGGTCGATGACGCGCTCGGTCTGCTCCTCGGTGGCGCCTTCGACCATGTGGATGATCATAATGCCGGGCTCTCCGTCAGTTGGACGGTCAATCTTGCTACGGCGGAGGGTTAGTGGCTAGTGGCCGCGCTGTGCGCGGCGGCTGTTGGCCGTTGGCTATTGGGGAAAGCGGCTTTGGCGCGGGTGGGGGAGCATCCCCCGAACAAAAGCTAAGGCTGCCTTGCAGCAGCCTTGCGCCCTGCCTCCGAAGAGAACAAGGGGGGTACGCGTCCAATCGTATACCACACACGCTCACACGCCAGCGCGCCCCACCAACAGCCAACGGCCAACAGCCGCCGCGCCGCCGCGCGGCTAGAACAGGATCTGCGTGAGGCGGCGGCGGTAGTCGCGGGCGAGGGGGCTTTCGGGGCCGAGGATGTCGAAGACGGCGAGGGCGCCCTTGCGCGCGGCGTCGCCCTCCAGGTGGCGGTCGAGGCGCACCGATTCGAGCAGCTCGTCCAGCGCCTCGTCGTAGCGGCCCCAGGCGGCCAGCATGACGCCCCAGCGGTAGCGCGCGCGGGGGTCGCCGGGGTCGAGGCGGGCCGCCTGTTCGAGTTCGGCGGCGTCGTGACGCTCGGCGAAATCGGCGAGGAAGATGTGGTGGCGCAGGGCCCCGGCGCGGCGGTCGTCCCCGGCGCGCTCGATCAGCGCCTCGGCCTCCTCGCGGTCGCCGCGTTCGAGGAGGATGGCGGCGAGGCCGGTGAGGGCGTCGGCCTGGTCCTCGTCCTCCGGCCAGCATCTCGCGGTAGCGGGCCTCGGCGGCCTCCAGTTCGCCCGCGGCGGCGAGCTCCTCGGCCTCGGCGGCGGCCAGCTCCTCGGGGGAGACGGCGAGCTGGGCGAAGAAGGCGCGCACGTGCTCCTCCGGCAGCGCCCCCGCGAACTCGCTCGCGACCTCGCCATCGACGAACGCCTTGACGGAGGGGATGGCCTGGATGCCGTAGGCGGCGGCGGTACGCGGGTTGCGGTCGGTGTCGAGCTTGGCCAGCAGCACGTCCTCGCCGAACTCGGCGGCGACCCGCTCGATGATGGGGCTGAGCACGCGGCAGGGGCCGCACCAGTCCGCCCAGAAGTCGACGACGACGGGGCGGTTGCGCGACTCCTCGATGACGGCTTCGGCGAAGGTGGCGTCGGTTACGTCCATGTTGGTATCCAGTGGTCGGTGGTCGGTGATCGGTGGCTACGCCTCGAAGACGGCGCGGACGGGGCAGGTGAAGCCGGGCAGCACGTCGCCGCCGTCGAGGGCGGCGTCCTCCGCCAGCGTCGCCACCGGCGCGTCCGCGCGGTACACGTCGATGGTGCGCGTGTCGGGGTGGACGACCCAGACGAGACGCACGCCGTGCGACAGCCACATCTCCGCCTTCGCCCGCACCTCGCGGCGGCTGTCGTTCGGGGAGCGCACTTCCGCCACGAGGTCGGGGACGACTTCCAGGTAGCCGGGGGTGTCGTCGTCCAGCGGCAGCCGCTCCGCCGACGTGAACGCGAGGTCGGGCGCGCGCACCGTGTCCGGGCCGCGCTCCAGCCAGAAGCCCGTTTCGGCGGCGAACGTCGTGCCAAGCCGCCGCCGCTTGACGAACACGCCCAACTCGATGCCCAGATTCATCGCGGCTTTGCCGTGCTGTCCTCCCGCAGACATCACTTCGCGGAACTCCCCCTTGATCAACTCGCCGCGCACGTCGTCGCCGAGGCGCAGCAACTCATCGGCGGTCATCAGCTTCGTCGCGCTTTCGGTCGTCATTCGCCTGTCGCTCCGCTCACGCCATCTTACAACGGTGGCCGTTGGCTGCCGGGGCTGGCCTGTGGCGTCCGCGCGCTCCGCCGGCATCGCCGTTCGCTCATGCCGCGATCAGAGCACCGCCGCCACGGGCGGCGGCGGGGCGCGCCTCGCTACTTGAACTGCGTGTCGCCGGTCACCCAGGCGCTGTAGACGCCGTCCTTGGACGTGCGCACGCGCACCTGCTTGAAGGTGCCGGCCTGCCAGCCGTGCGTCACGTTCATGTTGACGTTCGCGTTCGCCGTCGCGCTGACGTTGTGCGTCCCGCAGGCATTCCACGAGCTGGAGGTCGGGTTGTCGGAGTTGGTGCACTGCACCTGGTAGGCGAACGTCTCGGTACCCGTGTTGGCGGGCTTGCTCCAGCTCACGGGATAGGTTCTCGTCTGCCCGTCGTAGCTGCTGTTGGCCACGGACACGCTCTGGGGCGCGCCCAGCGTCTGGCCGGCGCTGGAGGCGGACTGGCGCCAGGCGGTGTCGGCGGGGTGGCTGCTGGTGGCGCGCAGGCGCACGAGGTAGGACTTGTACTTGCTCACGGTGAAGCTGTGCGTGCGCGCCGAGCCGGCCGCGCCGGAGGCGGCGATCGTGCCCCCGCAACTCGCCCAGGTGGTCCCCGCGTCGGTGCTGCACTCGGCCTCGTAGCCGGTGATGGGGTTGAAGCTGCCGCTGGCGGGCACCGCCCACGAGAGGGTCAGGCTGTCGCCGTCCGTGTTGCGGCTCAGGGTCACGCTCGCGATCTGCGCGGGCGGCCCGTAGCGGGCGCGCGGCCCCTCGTACACGTTCACGAACCCGACCTCCACCTCCGAGGCGGTCTGCGTGCACGACGAGTGGAGGACGAGGGACGTGAGCTGATCTTGTTCGTAGGTCCCCACCGGCACGGTCACGCCGTTAATCACCTTCGACCAGGAGGCCGAGGAGCTGGAGCGGCAGTAGACGTTGTACTGGTATCCCGCCGTCCCGCTGCCGCGGTCGGCGGAGGCGGGCAGCTTCCAGGCGAGGATGCCGGTGCTGAGGCTGTAGGCGACGATGGAGGGCGCGCCGGGGACGGTGTGGATGTCGCCGGACTCGCGCCAGATGCCCACGCCGGACGAGTTGCGGGCGCGCGCGCGCGCCTTGTAGACGTTCGCGTCGACGGCGTCGCTCTTGGTGTAGGTGTAGGTCCCGCTGGTGGCGGAGCCGCTCCCGCCGCAGTCCGCCCAGGCGCGCCACGTCGAGCCGACCTTCATGGCGCACTCCACGTCGTAGCCGCTGATCGCGCCGCCGCTGTTGGGCACGCTGGGCACGGTCCAGGTGAGGGTGATGGAGCCGCTCCCGCGCGCGGCGGTGATGGAGGCGATGCGGCTGGGCGTGTTCCAGCCCGCGATCTCGGCGGACTCCGTCCAGGGGGCGGGGCCGATGCTCGTGCGCGCCCGCGCGCGGGCGATGTGGATCGCGCCGTTGGAGACGCCGCTGCTGACGGTGTAGGTGTAGGTCGAGCCGGAGAGGGAGCCGCTCCCGCCGCAGTCCGCCCAGGTGGCCCCGCCGTCGGTGCTGCACTCCACGTCGTAGCCGGTGACGGGCCTCAGCGGATTGGTGCTGGGGGGCGGCCAGGTGAGGGTGAGCGAGCCGTTGCCGCGCGCGCCCGTGATGGCCGTGATGGCCGACGCCGTGGGGTAGTAGAGCCGCCCGCCGGGGATGCCGTTGACGGACTCGATGATGAGCCCCTCGAAGCTGGCGCAGCCGGTGTAGCTCCGCACGGTGGCGAGGGTGACCGTCGCGGGGTTGACGCCCGGATCCCACTTCTCCTTGGCCAGCGTGTACTCCCCGCCCGCGACGCGGCAATGGATGTTGTAGGTGAGCGTCTGCCCGCCGCCGCCCGTGCGCGCGGGCGCGCTGATGGTGAAGGACGTCGGCGTCTCCTGCCCCATCACGGGCGGGCCGGGCGCGACCACGGCGGAGGTCGGGATGCGCCGCCCGCCGTCGCCGACGAAGTTCACGCTGAGGATGCCGAAGCGGTAGGCCTTCGTATCGTCGAGCCCGCTCACCGTGCCGGTGACGGTGACGGGCTGGCCGCTGGGCGCGGCCATGTTATCGAGGCACTTCGTCCACACCGGCGTGCCCGTCAGGCCCTCCGCGCAGTAGACGCGGTAGTGCGTGATCGGGTGATGCTCCGCGTAGGTGGGTTCCCAGGAGAGGACGGCCGTGCCGCTGTCCCGCCTGAGGACCGCGGGTTTCCACACGTAATGGGGGATGAACACGCCGGCGACCCAGGCCTTCGCCCAGGGGCCGCCGCCGCTGGCGTTGCGGGCGCGAACGGCGATGGTGTACGTGCGCGATTCGGCGATCGAGGCGTGCGCGAAGGTGGCGCTGGTCGCCGTCGTGCTCACGTTGCCGCAGGTGCCCCAGTAGTACCCGGAATCGGAGCAGGAGAGGTCGTAGCCGACCGCCCCGCTCACGGCGGTCCAGGAGACATCGATCTCGCCGGCGGCGTCGCGCACGACCGTCACGCCCGTGGGGGCGGGCGGCAGGGCGACCGCGCGGCTGACGGCGGAGTCGCGCCAGGGGCCGCCCGTCCCGGCGGCGTTCTCGGCCTGCACGGAGACGTAGTAGTCCTTCGTGGCGGACGCGACCGTCAGCGTCGTCGTCACGCCGGTCACGCCGCTCGCCGCGCGCGCCCAGCTCACCTGCCCGTTGTCGCTCGTGTTGAGGTTGTACTTGGCGGCGAAGGGGACGGCGGTCCAGCTGACCGTGAGCGTCTTGCCGCTGCGCGAGACGGTCACGGAGGCGGGGGCCGCGGGCGGCCCGTTCGGCGCCAGGTCGACGGCGGACACCGCCCAGCCGCTGGTTCCGTTCGTGTTCCTCGCGCGCACGCGGGCCTTGTAGTCGTCGTCGCCGCTGGAGAGGGACTTCGACACGGTGGAGGACGAGAGACCGGTCGATTCGCGCGTCCAGGTCGCGCCGTTGTCCGTGCTGAGTTCGACGTCGTAGAGGGTGGCGAAGGGGACGTCGTCCCAGTCCACGCGCAGCGTCCAATAGTTGGCGCTGACTTCCGTGCGGGTGGTGGTGAGGTTGCGGGGCGCGGCGGGGGCGGCCGAGGGGCCGCCGGCGGGCGCCGAGTAGGTCCACGCCGTCCAGCCGTAGTCCACCAGCCCGCGCACGGCCACGGTGTAGGTCTGCGTGTCATCGAGGCCGGTGAAGGTATGGCTCGTGCCCTTGCCGATGAGCCCGGAATACGCCCAGTTGACGCGGTCGCCGCTGTACTTCACGAAGTAGTTCCAGATGTTGGGGAGGGCGTCCCAGCTGGCGGTGAGGGTCCCGCCCGTCGCGCGCGTGACGGTCACGGTGGCGGGGCCGGGCTCCACGGGCGGAGCCGGGGCCGAGTTCGTCTGGGCGCTGGCCCCGCTCGCGTTGACCGCGCTCACGCCGAAGATGTAGGTCTCGCTGTTGATGAGGCCGCCGATCGTGGCGGTAGTGGCCGCGCCCGCGCCGCCGCCCCCGCTTGCGCCGCCCGCGCCGCCGCCGCCCGCGCCGGTCGTCTGGGCGTTGGCCCAGGTCTGGCCGTTGTCGGCGCTCTGGGCGATGGCGTAGCTGGTCGCGCCCTCCACCGGGGTCCACGCGATCTCGGCGGAGCCGTCGTCGCGCCCCGTCACGGTCACGCTCTCGGGGGCGTCCGGGGCGGCGGGCGAAACCGTCGCGGAGTTCGTCCAGCCGCTCCAGCCCGCCCCGTTCCCCGCGCGCACGCCCACGACGTAGGCGAGGGCGTCATCGACGCCGCCGATGACGATGCTGGTCGCGGTGTGGCCGAGGGCGGCGAGCGCCCAGTCCCCGCCCTCCGCGCGGTAGGTGACGTGGTAGCGCGTGGCGCTCGCGACGGCGGGCCAGCTGGCGGTGAGCGAGCCGTCCGCGCGCGTCACGCTGACGCTGGCGGGGGCGGCGGGGGGACTTGGGATGAGCGGCGGGCCGATCGGATCGGGACGCTTGGGCGGATCTTGGGCGGATCGGGACGCTTGGGCGGGACGATCGGATCGGCGGACGGCGGTTGCCCGGCGATCGTGATCTCGGCGATCGGCCACGACTTGAGGCCCCAGCCGGCGGCATTGCGCGCGCGCATCCGCACGCGGTGCGTCTCGCCCGGGTTGACGCCGCTGATGATCGCGCTGCGCGCGTCGCCGCGGAGCGTCCGCACGACCGTCCAGGTCCCGCCCGGATGCTTGCGGTGCTCGACCTCGTAGGCGTCGATGGCGGAGCCGTTGTCGGGGGGCGGCGCCCAGCTCACGACGATCAGGTCGTGGTGCGCGGAGAGCTTCGGCGTGAACGATCCGGGGGGCGACTTCGCCTCGGCGAGGGGCGCTCCCCCGGCGGCGATGAGCACGACCGCGAACAGCGCCGCCAGGGCCAGCCACCAAGTCGCCGTGCGTTCCATCAGCCGCCAGCCATACATGACCCACCTCCCGCGAGGTGTTATCCGCGATACGCTCTGAAGCGAATTATAGGGCCTAATCGATACTTTGTCTGTACCTGCATGGGATGTTTCGTTACAGTATGGAGATTACTATTGTCATTACTGAGATTGAATATTCGCCCGCGCTCGACATCCGCGCCGCCCTGCTAGCGGCCGGCGGGCGCGGGTTCGGGCGACTCCGCCAGCAACTCCCTGACAGCCGGAACGCGATGGTGGGGGATCGTCATCACGGTGTGCCCTTCGAGCGCGAAAGCCGCCTCGTCCTCGGCCACTGCTTCGTCCTCCGTCTGCGACTCGTAGCGCTCGATGATCTGACGGACGCGCTCTTCGTCCCAGCCGGGCGGAAACCGGTTCTTCGCATCGCTCATCGGTTTCTCCTTAACAGTGGGGTTCGCCCGTCTCAGGATCGGTGTAGAAGCGGAGGTTCATCAGCAGCCTCGCCGGAGTAGCGCACGCCTGTTCGCGCCACCCATCACGGGCCGCCGGGCGCGTCCAGCTGCGCGGCGAGCGCCTCGGGCGTGTCGGCGGGGAGGTCGCAGGCCATGTTCTCGCAGAGCCAGGCGCGGGCCGCTCCGGCGGGGGGCTCGCGGCCTTCGAGGAGGGGCAGGCCGTTGGGCGCGGCGGCGGGCGCGAGCGCGAGGCCGGGCAGGTAGCGCGCGGCGGCCATGCGCTCGAAGGGGGCGCGGGCGGCGCGCTCGCCCACGATCGCGAGCTCGCGCGGCGGCGACGCGAGCAGCCCCATCGCCTGCAGGGTCGCGCCGAAGCCCGTGGGCGCGTCCAGGATGAGCGACTGCACGCCGCCGATGACCTCGCGCGCGATGGCCTCGCCGTCCGCGCGCAGGCCGTGGCGCTGGAGCGCGAGCGCGAGCTGGGCGGCGGCCGCTCCGGCGCTGGGCGTGGCCTGGTCGAAGCGCGGCTTCTGGCGGAAGAGCAGCGCCTCCGCGCCCTCGGCCGTCTCGAAGAAGCCGCCCCCCTCGGCGTCGCGGAAGCGCGCGGCGATGCCGTCGGCGAGTTCGTTCGCCCAATCGAGCCACTCGCGCTCGCCCGTGAGCTGGTAGAGCTCGACGAGGCCGAGGCCCCAGTAGGCGTAGTCCTCCAGCATCCCCTCGATGCGGGCGGCGCCGTCCTTGTAGGTGTGCAGGAGGACGCCGCCGGACCACAGGCGCTCGCGCACGAAGCGGGCGTTCCCTTCGGCGATCTCGCGCAGGCGCGGGTCATCGAGGACGCGCGCGGCCTCGGCGAAGGCGGCGAGCGCGAGGCCGTTCCACGAGGTCAGCGCCTTGCCGTCGGTCTCGGGCGGGACGCGCCTCGCGCGCGCCTCCAGGAGCGTGCGCCGCCAGCCCTCGATGCGCGCCTCGTCGGGGCCGCCGGGGACGGCGTCGGTGCGGCGGGAGAGGACGTTGCGCCCAATCAGCTCCGGGTTGTGCGGATCGTAAAAGTTGCCCTCGCGGGTGACGCCGAAGATCTGGCAGAAGGCGTCCGCGTCCTCGCCGAGCAGGTCGCGGACCTGTTCAACGGTCCAGAGGAAGAACTTGCCCTCGATGCCCTCGCTGTCGGCGTCCTGGGCGCTGAGGAAGCCGCCTTCCGCGTCCAGCATCTCGCGCTCCATCCAGGCGAGCGTCTCGCGCACGGCGCGTTCGTGGGCGGGGTCGCCCCAGAGCTGGAAGGCGTGCAGGTAGACGCGCGCCAGCTGGGCGTTGTCGTAGAGCATCTTCTCGAAGTGGGGCACGAGCCACTGGACGTCGACGCTGTAGCGGGCGAAGCCGCCGCCGAGCTGGTCGTACATGCCGCCGCTGGCCATGCCCCAGAGGGTGCGTTCGAGCATGGCGCGGATGCGCTCCCGCTCGGGCTCATCGGGGCGGGCCGCGCGCGCCAGCAGGAACTCGAGGTTGGCGGGCGCGGGGAACTTCGGCGCCGTCCCGAAGCCGCCCCACACCTCGTCCGCCGAGCGCAGCATGGCGCGCACGGCCTCATCCGCCACGGCGGCGTCGAAGGCCGCCTCGGGCGCGGCGCGCGCGGCGGCTTCCGCGAGCTGCTCGCTGATGGAGCGGGCGGAGTTGACGAGATCCTCGCGGCGCTCGTTCCAGGTGGCGCTGATCGTCTGCAGGAGGCGGGGGAAGCCGGGGCGCCCGTGCGCGTCGTCCGGCGGGAAGTAGGTGCCCGCGAAGAACGGCTCCTTGTCGGGCGTCAGGAACACCGTCATGGGCCAGCCGCCCTGCCCCGTCAGCGCCTGCACCGCCGTCATGTAAACGCCGTCGACGTCGGGGCGCTCCTCGCGGTCGACCTTGACGTTGACGAAGCGCTCGTTCATGAGCGCGGCGGTCTGGTGCGACTCGAAGGACTCGTGCGCCATGACGTGGCACCAGTGGCAGGTGCTGTAGCCGACGGAGAGGAGGATGGGCTTGTCCTCGGCGCGGGCCTTCGCGAAGGCCTCTTCGCCCCAGGGGTACCAGTCGACGGGGTTCTCGGCGTGCTGCTGCAGGTAGGGGCTGGTTTCGTCCGCGAGGCGGTTTGGCATGGGGGGATTGTACGGGGTGGCTGGTGGTTGGTGGCTGGTGGCCGGTGGCCCGTGGGGGACGGCGGTCCCGCCGCGCGCCCCCACGCGATTGCCCCGAGCGCGGGGCGGGGCCAGAGTGGGGGGCGATGCTGGAGCGCGAACTGGAGGCGGCGGTCGCGGCGGCGCGGCGGGCGGGCGCGGAGGCGGCGCGGATGCGCGCGGAGGGGCTGCGCTTCGGACGCAAGGGCGGCCATGAGCTGGTCTCGGAGGCGGACATCCGCGCGGCGGATATCCTGCGCGAGGCGCTCACGGGCGCCTTCCCCGACACGGGCTGGCTGAGCGAGGAGCACCGCGACACGGCGGAGCGGCTCGACCGCGAGCGCGTGTGGGTGGTCGACCCCATCGACGGGACGCGGGAGTACCTGCAGGGGCTGCCGGAGTACGCGATCTCGGTGGGGCTGGTCGTCGCGGGGCGGCCCGCGCTGGGCGTCGTGCACAACCCCGCGACGGACGAGATGCACGCGGCGGTCTGCCCGCACCCGCCGCCGGAGGCCGCGCCCGCGCCGGAAGACGACGCGGACCGCGAGTACGTCGCGCTCGTGGGGCGCGGGGAGGACCTGCTGGGCGAGGTGCCGCCGCTGCCCGGGCGGGCGCGCACGCGCGCGGTCGGCAGCGTCGCCTACCG
Organism: Tepidiformaceae bacterium; assembly: GCA_963664025.2. GTDB lineage: Bacteria > Chloroflexota > Dehalococcoidia > Tepidiformales > Tepidiformaceae > UBA2991. The sequence continues at coordinate 2,209,991 of OY760861.2, forward strand.
GCTGGCGCTGGCGGCGGCGGGCGCGGGCGACGTGGTGGTGACGTGGTACGCGCGGCAGGAGTGGGACGTGGCGGCGGGCGTCGCGCTCTGCCTGGCGCGGGGGCTGGCGGTCACGGACGTGCTGGGCGAGCCCATCGCGTTCAACCAGCCGCGCCCGCTCGTGCGGGGGCTGCTGGCGGCGGAGGCGGGGCTGCACGCGCGCATCCTCGGCCATTTCCGGCGGATCGCGCGGTAGGGAAGCGCGCGAACGGCTACGATGCGCGCGGAGGCTTCGCGATGAGCGTGCGCATCGGGCTGGGGGCGGCGATCCTGCCGGGGACGACGCCGCGCTCGTTCTTCCGCTGGGTCGACCTGTGCGAGGAGAGCAAGGCCGATTCGATCTGGCTGAGCGAGCGGCTGGTGTCGCCCCAGCCCGCGCTCGAACCGATGACGGCGATGGCGGCGATCGCGGGGGCCACGGCGCGGATCAAGTTCGGCATGAACGTCGTGCTCCTGCCGCTGCGCGACCCGCTCGTGCTGGCGAAGGAGTGCGCGACGATCGACTACCTGAGCGGCGGGCGGCTGCTGCCGGCCTTCGGCGTGGGCGCGCTGAACGCGCCGGAGTGGCGGGCGACGGGCCGCGAGCCGCGCGGGCGCGGAGCCGTCGCCGACGAGATGATCGACCTGATGGCGCGGCTCTGGGCGGAGGACGAGGTCACGTTCGCGGGCGACCATTTCCGCTACGAGCGGGCGGCGATCGCGCCGCGCCCGGTGCAGCAGCCGCTGCCGCTCTGGATCGGCGGGAGCAGCGACGCGGCCATCCGGCGGACGGCGCTGCGGGGCACGGGCTGGCTGGCGGGCATCCAGACGCCCGCGCAGGTCGCGCCCGTCGTCCAGAAGATCAAGGCGGCGGTCGCGGAGGCGGGGCGCGCGATCGACGAGGACCACTACGGGGCGGGCTTCCCCTTCCGCTTCGGCAGCTGGGACGACGAGCCGATCGCGCGCTCGGCGAAGGCGTACGGGCGCTTCGCGGCGCTCGACCCGCAGGCGCTGTTCGCCGTGGGCGGCGCGGCGGAGATCGTGGCGCGGGCGCGGGAGTACGTCGCCTGCGGCGTCAGCAAGTTCGTCCTGCGCCCCCTGGCCGACTCGGACGAGGACGCCTACGCGCAGACGCAGCGGCTGATCGAGGAAGTGCTGCCCGCCGTCCACACGGGCTAGCGGGCGGGCATCGGGGAAAGGGCATCGCGATGAAGCTCATCGTGTTCGGGGCGACGGGGAAGACGGGGCGGCACGTGCTGGCCAGCGCCCTGGAGCAGGGCCACGACGTCACCGCCTTCACGCGCTCGCCGCAGAAGATCAGCGGGGAAACGGGCGTGCGCGTCGCCGAGGGCGACGTGGGGGACGCGAACGCGGTGGCCGAGGCGGTCGCCGGGCGCGAGGCGGCGATCGTCGCGCTGGGCAGCAACGGCCTGCGCGACCGGACGACCCTCTCCAGCGGCACGCGGGCGGTTGTCGAGGGCATGACCGCCCACGGCGGCGGGCGGCTCGTCGTCCTCTCCGCCGCGGGCGTGGGGGAGAGCTGGGGGCAGGCGCCGTTGCTGAGCCGCGTGATGTTCCGGACGCTGCTGCGCAACATCCACGCGGACCACGCGGCGCAGGAGGCGATCGTGCGGGCCAGTTCGCTCGACTGGACGATCGTGCGCGCCGCCATCCTCAGCGACGCCCCCGCTTCGGGAAGCGTCACCGCCGCGAACACGGGAACAGTCGGGCGCATCGGACGCGCGGACCTCGCGGAGTTCCTCGTGCGGGAAGCGTCGGAAGGGGCCTACGCCGGGCAGGCCATCTCGGTCACGTCGTAGTCGCAGCGCCGTCCACGCGCGGCGCGGGCGGCGGAGGCGGCGGCGCGAGGCGGAAGTAGTAGCAGTCCTCGCCCTCGCGGCCGTCGTCGGCGATGGCGACGTTCGCGCCGAGCAGGGCGACCACGTCCTCCGTTCCGGCGACGGCGACGAGCGCGGGGCGCTCCCAGGCGGGGACGCGCGCGTTCTTGAGGACGCCGCTGACCTTGCGCCGGTGGCCGCGGTAGTCCATGCGGTCGCCGGGGCGGAGCGCGCGCAGGCGGAGGGCGCCCTCGATGCGCGCGGCGGGAACGGCGGCGGCCGGCGGCTCGGCATCCCCGTCGGGGAAGGGCTCGGTCGCGGCCTGGAGGATGCGTTCGCCCGCGCGGGTGACGCCGGGGAGGTTCACGAACTGCTCGGCGACGGGCGCGGGTTCCTCGTCGAGCCCGGCGGAGAGGCGCGCGAGGCCCGCCGAGACCTCGACGGTCACGCCGCCGAAGGCGACGCGGCCAGCGCCCTTCGCCAGCACGGCGCCGAGGTTGCGGAGGCGGGTGCGGTTGGCGTTCACGTCCGCCTTCAGGAAGGCGGCCTCGCGTTCGAGCGTGAGCAGGCGCGCCTCGCCGCCGAGCGACTTGAGCGCGCCCAGTTCGAACACGACGGAGCCGGGCGCGCGGTCGCGGGGCTGGGCGAGGTCGGCGGCGCGCTCCACGTCGCGGAAGAGCTCGCGGGCGCTCTCCGCGAGCCCGAGGATGGCGGCGTCGACGGCGGGGTTCTCCTCGCGCAGCAGGGGCAGGATCGCGTGGCGGATGCGGTTGCGCGTGGCGGCGGGATCGGCGTTCGTCTCGTCGCGGCGGTACTCGATGCCGGCGGCCTCGCAGACGGCGACGGTGTCGGCGCGGGAGAGGGGGAGCAGGGGGCGGATGAGCGCCAGCGAGGGCATCCCCGGCAGGGGCGCGCCGGGCAGCATCCCGCGCATCCCGCGCACGCCGCTCCCGCGCAGGAAGTGGTGGAGCACGGTTTCGGCGTGGTCGCCGGCGGTGTGGCCGGTGGCGACGGCGCCCGCGCCCTGGCGTTCGGCGGCGAAGGCGAGGAACTGGTAGCGCAGGCGGCGGGCGGTCTCCTCGATGCCCGCGCCCATCTCGGCGGCGGCGAGGGGCACGTCGCCCTCGCCCGTCATGCAGTGGACGCCCAGCCCTTCGCAGAGTTCGGCCACGAAGTCGCGGTCGGCGGCGGATTCGGGGCGCAGCTGGTGATCGAAGTGGGCGGCGACGACCTCGAAACCGTGCGCTTCGCCCAGTTCGCGCAGGAGGAGGAGGGCGGCGACCGAGTCGGGACCGCCGCTGACGGCGACGACGAGCTTCGCGAGGCCGCGAAAGAGGCGCTCGCCCTCGGCGAAGCGCCGCACGCGCTCCAGGGGCGGCGGGGCCTGCGCGGGCACTACGGCATTACCTTGGGAAGAGCCGCTCCCACCACTCGCCGGAGGGCTGCTGGTCCGAGGGCGGCGGGGGGCTGAGCACGACGAACGCGGTCTCGCCCTCGCGGACGTAGCCGAGTTCGCGGCGGGCGGCCTGCTCGACGTAGGCGTCGGAGGCGACGTAGTCGTAGACGGCGAGGAGGTGGTCGCGCCGGGAGCGAAGCTCCTCAAGCTCGGCGAGGGCGGCGCGGTGGTCCTCGTTCTGCTGGCGCTGGCGGACGGTTCCCGAGGAAGCGGTGTAGACGAAGTAGCCGGCGAGCAGCAGGCACACGAACAGGAAGAGCGTCGTTTTCGTGAGCCTGGGAGCAGGCATGGGCCCAACGTAGGGCGGGGCCGCCAAATGTTCAAGGGAACAGGCGGCTACCCGCCGAGGTGGCAGCGGTCGTTGAGGGAGCGCAGGGAGGCTTGACCGCCCCGCAGCGAGAGCGTGGAGACGGAGGCGAGACCGAGGCCGAAAGCGCGGAAGGCGGCCACCTCGAGGCCGAGCAGGCGGCAGATGAGGAGGCGGATGACGAAGTTGTGCGAGACGACCGTGACGGCGCTGTCATCGGGGAAGGCGTGCAGTTCGGCGGCGAGCGGTTCAAGGCGCGCGGCGACCTGCGCGAGGCTCTCGCCGCCGGGCATGAGCGCGTCCGCGGGGTCGGGCGCGCGCCACGCGTCGAGGAAGGCGGGGAAGCGCGCGCGCATCTCGGCGAAGGGCAGGCCCTCGGTTTCGCCCACGTCCATCTCGATCAGCGCCTCGCGCACGTCGAGGGGCGCGCCCGTGCGTTCGGCGAGGCCGCGGGCGATGGCGGCGGCGCGCGTGAGCGGGCTCGTGAGGATGCGGTCCACGGGCGCGGCGGCGAGCCGTTCGACGGCGGCGGCGGTCTGGCGCAGGCCGCGCTCGGTGAGGGGCGCATCGGCGCGGCCCAGCCCGAGCCCGTCGCGGTTGGGAGCGGTCTCGCCGTGGCGCACGAGGGTGAGCCTCATTCGTACCGCCCCCGCTCCCGCCAGGCGCGGAGGGCGGCGGACGGCTCCTCCAGCACGAGGCCCGCGCGCACGTAGCGGTCCACGGTCGCCTCCGGGAAGAGGGCGGCGACGAGCTGCTCGGGGCGCACGGTCAGCTCCTGGCCGCAGCTCAGGCGCGCCTCGGCGACGGCGCTCCCCGCCTCGTCCGCGACGGCGAGGAGGGCGACGCCCGCGCGCAGGTCGTACTCGCGCGCCTTCTTCCCCTCGCGCTCCTGCCGCCAGGGGAAGGTCTCGGTGGTGAGGAAGGCGTTGGCGGACTCGCGGGCGTCCCCGGGCGTGACGCCATCGAGGGCGAGGCGGTAGTCGGCCCAGTGCAGGAGCGTGGGGAGGGCGGGCAGGCCGGGCGCGACCTCGCTCACGTCGCGCAGTTCGAGGTCGGGGGTGGTCTGCGCCGTGAGGGCGGCGGCGAAGCGGTCGAGGGGGACGCGCTCCTCCAGCAGGACCTCCATGATCTCGCCCTCGCCGATGAAGCCGAGGGGCAGGGGCGCGGCGAAGGCGATCTTCGGGTGCGGGGTGAAGCCCTGCGAGTAGAGCAGGGGCAGGTCCGCGCGGCGGATGGCGCGCTCCCAGTAGCGGAGCACGTCGAGGTGGGAGATGTGGCGCACGCGCTCGCCCTTGCGGAAGCGGGCGCGGATACGCTGGCGCGCCTCGCTCACACGAAATCGCCCTGCTCGACGAGCCGCTCGGCGGCGGTGTGCGGGTCGAGCCCGCGGGCCGCGACCTCGGCGACGAGCGCGCCGAGCGCGTCCTCGGAGGTTCCCGCGCGGATGCGTTCGAGGAGGATGCGCTGGGCCACGGAGAGCACCTGGTGGCGCGCCTCCTCCCGCCGCCGCCGTTCGAGTTCGCCGGAACTGTCGAGCCACGCGCGGTGCTCGTCGATGGCGTCGACCAGTTCGGGGACGCCGTCGCCGGTGGTGGCGACGGTGGAGAGGATGGGCACGTCGCGGCCCTCGCTGGGGGCGAGCGAGAGGAGCGCGCGCAGCTGGCTCACGAGCACGTCGGCCCCGGGGCGGTCGGCCTTGTTCACCACGAGCACGTCCGCGATCTCGATGATGCCCGCCTTGAGCGCCTGGATGTCGTCGCCCGTGCCGGGGTTGTTGACGAGCACGGTGGTGAGGGCGGTGCCCGCGATCTCGACCTCGTCCTGGCCCGCGCCGACGGTCTCGATGAAGACGTAGGGGAAGCCGAAGGCGTCCATGACGGCGACCACGTCGTCGATGGTGGGGGCGAGGCCGCCGAGGGCCCCGCGGCTGGCCATGCTGCGCACGAACACGCCGGGGTCGAGCACGAGGTCCTGCATGCGGATGCGGTCGCCGAGGATGGCCCCCTGCGTGAAGGGGCTGGAGGGGTCGACGGCGATGACGCCGACCTCGTGGCCGCGCTTCCGCAGTTCGGCGGCGAGCGCGCCGGTGAGGCTGCTCTTGCCGGAGCCCGCGCTGCCGGTGACGCCGATGGTGTGGGCGCGCCCCGAGCGGGGGTAGAGCTGGCGCAGGTAGCCGCGCCCCTCGGGCGTGCCGTTCTCGACGCGCGTGAGGATGCGGGACAGGGCGCGGCGCTCGCCCGCGAGGAACCGATCGATGAGGTCGCTCACTCGGACGAGGCGTTGTCGTAGACGAACGACACGATGTCGCGGGTGTTCGTGCCCGGGCGGAAGATGGCGCTGAAGCCCATCGCCTCCAGCGCCTCCGTGTCCTCCTCGGGGATGATGCCGCCGCAGAAGAGGGTGACGTCGTCGAGACCGCGCGAGCGCAGCTCCTCGACGATACGGGGGAAGAGTTCGAGGTGCGCCCCGGAGAGGATGCTGAGGCCGACGACGTCGACGTCCTCCTGGAGGGCGGCCTCGGCGATCATCTGGGGGGTCTGGCGGATGCCGGTGTAGATGACCTCGCAGCCGCCGTCGCGCAGGGCGCGGGCGACGATCTTGGCCCCGCGATCGTGGCCGTCGAGGCCCGGCTTCGCGATGAGGACGCGGATCTTCTGTCCGGCGGGAGACTCGGGGGATGCGGTCATGGCACTGCTCCTCTGTAGCGTGGAATCAGGATCGCTCGACCAACTGCAGGGTGACGCCGAAGGACGAGCGGGGCGAGACGAAGGCGACGCCGTTGTTCGGATCGCCGGCGCGCGCCCCCCGCTCCCGCAGGGCGGCGACGGCGGCTCCGGCATCGGCGACGGCGAGCGAGAGGAGGAACGAGCCCTCGCCCCGCTCGGCGGCGAACGCCGCGACCGGCCCCTCATCGGTGACGGGCCGGATGAATTCGAGATGGGTGTTGCCCGCGAGCATGAAGGCGTTCTCGATGCCGAGCGCCTCGACGCGCCCGCCGAGATCGGGATCGAGGCTGAAGCCGAAGTGACGCTGGTAGGCGGCGGCGGCGGCGGCGATGTCCTTCACGACGATGCCGATGTGGTCGATGCGCCGCGCGATGGCGTCCGCGTTCGCGGCGATGTGCGTCTCCCCCATGGAGGTGGCGTACTCGATGAGGACGCCGTGATTCGACTTCGGGTGGAGGAAGCCGATCATGCCCGCGAGCCCGCGCCGCGGCGTCTCGTCGATCAGCTGGACGCCCGCCGCGGCGGCGGCGCGCAGGTCGGCGGCGCAGTTGGTGGACTCGAAGCAGACGTGGTGCAGGCCCTCGCCGCGCGATTCGAGGAAGCGGGCCACGCCCGTGTCGGCGCGCGTCGGTTCGAGCAGCTCGATCTCGGCGTCGCCGCAGGGCAGGAGAACGCCGCGCACGCCCTGGTCGTCGATGACGCGGTCGACGCTGACGGGCAGGCCGAGGGCGTCGCGGTAGAAGCCGAGCGCCTCATCGGCGCTGCGGACGACGATGCCGACGTGGTGGACCTTCCTGAGCATGGGACTCCTTTGCGGCTAGCCGTTGGCGGATGCGGCGGCGGTTTCGCGCACGCCCGGCATCCCGGCGAGATAGGCGGCGATGACGCGCCAGTGCTCGCGGTCGTGCTGGACGACCACGCGCAGGAGCTGGTTGGGGACGCGCCCCTCCTCGCCGATGGCGGCGTCCTCGAACTCGGCGACGACGGCGAGCAGGCGCTCGCGCCCCGCCTTCAGCTGTTCGAGCACGCTCCAGAAGGTGAGGCTGCGCTTGCGCTCGGCGTGGTCGCGGTTCCAGGCGTCGGTGCGCTCCTCGTCGAAATCGAGGAGGGCGGGGCGCCGTCCCTCGCGCACGTCGCGCAGGGCGCTGACGACCTCGGCCTCCCAGCTGGCGACGTGGCCGATGATGTCCTTGAGGGACCAGTCGCCGATCATGGGGCGCTCGATGTCGCGGATGCGGCAGGTCTCGATGTTGCGCAGGAGCTGGTTGCGCTCCAGTTCGAGTTCGCCGAGAAGGCGGCGGCGGTCGTCCGCGAAGCTGCGGGTGTCGTCCTCGGCCATCAGACGACCACGATCTCGCGGTACTCGCCCCAGGCGCGGCGCAGGGCGTGGCTGATCTCGCCCAGCGTGGCGCGCGCCTCGACGGCGGCGACGATGAGGGGGATGAGGTTGTCCGTCCCCTTCGCGCCCGCTTCAAGGGCGGCGATGGCGTTGTCGGCGGCGGCGCCGTCGCGACCGGCGCGGAGGGCCTGCAGGCGCTCGACCTGGCGCTGGCCGATGGCGGGGTCGACGCGCAGCAGTTCGGGCGGCTCCTCGCCGCTGACGGTGAAGTCGTTGACGCCGACGATGACGCGGTCCTTCTCCTCGATCTCGCGCTGGTAGCGGTAGGAGGCTTCCTGGATCTCGCGCTGCTGGAAGCCCTGTTCGAGGGCGGAGGGCGCGCCGCCGAGGTCCTCGATCGTCTTCAGGTAGTCGCGCGCCTCGCCTTCGAGGCGGTCGGTCATGGACTCGATGTACCAGGAGCCGCCGAGCGGATCGATGACGTCGCCCGCGCCGCTCTCGAAGGCGATGACCTGCTGCGTGCGGAGGGCGATCTGGACGGCGTTCTCGGTGGGCAGGGAGAGCGCCTCGTCCATCGAGTTCGTGTGCAGCGACTGCGTCCCGCCGAGGACGGCGGCGAGCGCCTGCAGGGTGGTGCGCACGATGTTGTTCTCGGGCTGCTGGGCGGTGAGCGTCGCCCCGCCCGTCTGCGTGTGGAAGCGGAGCATCATCGAGCGCGGGTTCTGCGCCTCGAAGCGCTCCTTCATGATCGTCGCCCAGAGGCGGCGGGCGGCGCGGAACTTGGCGACTTCCTCCAGCAGGTTGTTGTGGCAGGCGAAGAAGAAGCTGAGGCGGCCCGCGAAGGCGTCCACGTCGAGCCCGGCGGCGACGGCCGCATCGACGTAGGCGATGCCGTTGGCGAGGGTGAAGGCGATCTCCTGGGCGGCGGTGCAGCCCGCCTCGCGCATGTGGTAGCCGGAGATGGAGATGGTGTTCCAGCGGGGCACGCTCGCCGAGCAGTAGCGGAACACGTCCGTGATCAGCCTCATGCTGGGCGTGGGCGGGTAGATCCACGTCCCGCGCGTGATGTACTCCTTGAGGATGTCGTTCTGGACCGTGCCGCCCAGCTTCTCCAGGGGCGCGCCCTGCTCCTTCCCCACGGCGATGTAGAGCGCGAGCAGGACGGCGGCGGTGCCGTTGATCGTCATGGAGGTGGTGACGCGATCGAGGGGGATGTCCTTGAACAGCGTGCGCATGTCGTCGATCGAGTCGATGGCGACGCCCACCTTGCCGACCTCGCCCAGGGCCATCGGGTCGTCCGAGTCGTAGCCGATCTGGGTGGGCAGGTCGAAGGCGACGGAGAGGCCGGTCTGGCCCTGGTCGAGCAGGTAGCGGTAGCGCTCGTTCGACTCCTCGGCGGTGCCGAAACCGGCGTACTGGCGCATGGTCCAGAGGCGCCCGCGGTACATGGTGGGCTGGACGCCGCGGGTGAAGGGATACTCGCCGGGGAAGCCGGGGCCGCCGTTGGCGGGCGCGTCCTCGGGCGCGTAGACGGGGTCGAGGACGGTCTCGCCGGTGGTGCGGAACGACTGGGCGCGCTCGGGGTTGCGCTCGACCGCCTTGCGATAGGTCCCGTCGAGCCATTCCCGTTTCGATTGGCTGGGCATCTCGCTATCCGTGGTCCTTCGCGGGGGAAGCATCCGCGCGGGGCAGTATAGCCCGCCGCGCGGTTAGGGGCGGGGGCGGATGGGATACCCTGCCAGCGTGCGAGTCATGGGCGCGGGCGCGCTGGCGGCGCTTGGCGGATTCGTCTTCGTGACGGCGATAGTGGTGGCGGGCTCCGCCGGCGGGGGAAGCCTCGTGCTGGGCTGGTTCGCGGCGCTCGGCGGCGTGGCGTGCTCCGCCGCCCTGCTCTGGGCCGCGCACGCGCTGCTCCCTTCCCCGCGACCGTGGCGTCTGGCGGCGTACGGAGCGCTGGGAGCAGTGCTCGCGCTCGTCTGGCCCTACCTCTGGCACGGGCTCGCCGCCGGCTGGAGTTGATGGAGACGCCGCCTCAATCCCCACGCTGGAATCAGCACCGCGAGATCACCAATCCCGAGGTTTGGTGATGACGCCCGCCTCATCCCTCAGCATATTGGGCAGTTGACTCCGCCGGAGATGGCTCTTCCAAAGCCGTTTCACGTAGGTGGCGGCCCCGGCGAGTTCAGTAGGGCTCGCGGTCCTCGGATCGGGGTTGACCAAAGTCACACGGAGACCGAGACCATCCCGTACATAGCGCATGGCGCCGGCAAAGTCCGCATCATTGGAGATGACGACCGCCTGCTCGTATTCCCCGTTGAAGCCGTCCACGAGGAGGCGAGTGGCGAGATTCACATCCGACCCCTTCTCCTCCGAGTTCCTGATCCGGACAAACGCGGGCAGTCCGGGAACAGGCTCGGCGAGGGGGCGGCTCCTGATGCCGGACCGGAAGACTCCGTAGTGGAGATCGACGCCCGGCAGCGTCTCCAGGGCTCGCAGGTACACCAGTTGGCGACGAGACTGACTGGGATTGCCGGGACGGGCATCGAGCCGTGCGGTGAAATAGGAGACTTTCCCAATAGCATCCTGAGGGAAGAGGACCTCGGCCAGCTTCCTCAAATCCAGCCACCTGAACGGTGTGTCCTTGAGAGCGCGGTAGTAGAGGTTGAAGCCGTCAACGTAAACGTTCGTGATCACCCGCCAGGCCTCACAAAGACAGAGACCGCCACGTGGGCGGTCTCGACCCTACCGGCGAAGCGATAGGGGGGGTGTCCACATAGTAGCACGGGCCGCCGCGAGGCAACAACCCTCACCGCACCTGGCGGAAGAAGGCGCGCACGTCCTCCAGCAGCAGGGCGGGCTCTTCGAGGGCGGCGAAGTGGCCGCCCGCCGGCATCTCCGTGTAGTGGACGAGGTTGTAGGCGGCTTCGACCCAGTGGCGGGGCGACTGCAGGATCTCCTGCGGGAAGGCGGCGAAGCCGGTCGGCACGGCGATGCGTTCGGGGCTGGGGATGCGCCCGCCGACGCCCTCGGCGCGGGCCTCGTAGTAGATGCGCGCCGCCGACGCGATGCTGTTGGGCGCCCAGTAGAACATGACGTTGGTCAGCAGCGTGTCCTTCGGGAAGCGCGACTCGACGTCGCCGCCGCAGTCGCTCCAGCTGCGGAACTTCTCCGCGATCCAGGCGGCGACGCCCGCGGGCGAGTCGGCCTGGGCGATGCCGAGCGACTGCGGCTTGGTGCCCTGGACGTTGCTGTAGCCGGTCTCGCGGGCCTGGAAGGCGCGGCGGGAGGCGATCCCGGCCTCGTCCGCCTCCGTGGGCGGCTCGGGCGGTCCGGCGAGGGCCATGTTGAGGTGGATGCCGCTGAGGTTGTCCGCGTGGGCCGCGCCGAGGCGCGTGCTGATGATGGCGCCCCAGTCGCCGCCCTGCGCGCCGTAGCGCTCGTAGCCGAGTTCGTCCGTCATGAGCCGGTCGAGGGCGGCGGCGATGCGCGAGGGGCCCCAGCCGCGTTCGCGGGGCTTGCCGCTCCAGCCGAAGCCGGGAATGGAGGGGATGACCACGTCGAAGGCGTCAGCGGGATCGCCGCCGTGGGCGGCGGGGTCCGTGAGCGGCCCGATGAGGTGGAGGAACTCGAACATGGAGCCGGGCCAGCCGTGCGTGAGCAGCAGCGGATGCGGGTCCGGCCCCCGCCCGCGCACGTGCCAGAAGTGCACGTCGACGCCGTCGGCCTCGCAGAGGAACTGGGGCCAGGCGTTGAGCGCCGCCTCCTGCGCGCGCCAGTCGTAGCCGTCGCGCCAGTAGTCGCAGAGTTCGCGCACGTAGGCCACGTCCGCGCCGTAGTCCCAGCCCGTATCGGGGATGGCGTCGGGCCAGCGCGTGCGCGCCAGCCGCTCGCGCAGGTCGTCGAGCACGCCCTCGGGCACGTCGATGCGGAAGGGACGCGGCGGCATGGGGCGACGATAGCGGGGCGGGCGGCTGTTGGCTATTGGCCGGTGGTGGGGGCGCGCCCCGCGAGGAGTTCGATATCCTTGGGCACTGCGAGGTGCTGGCGTGACGAAGCGGATGCGGGCGACGGACGTGCTGGACTACTACGATGGCGTGCAGCTCTTCGAGGGCGCGGATGACCACGGCGGTCGCTACGTGGGCGTCAGGGTGGACGCCGAGGGTGAGCGCGACCTGTACGCGGTCGTGGGGGCGTCGACCGCCTCGCTTGAGCGCTTCCGGGCGGGCGAACTCGACCTGCGCGGCCTGATGCTCGCGGCCCCCGAGTGGTTCCTCACGAAAGCGGATGCGCCCTTCGGCGAGCCGATGGCCCTGTCGCCGCAGGCGCGTCCGCTGAGCGCGACGGACTACCTGCCGCTCCCGGGCCTGACGCCGCCCGGCGCGCCCGTCAGCGCGGCGCGGGGGACTGGCTAGGCGAGGCCGCGACGCTAGGCGCTGACGGGCTCCTGCAGGAGCGATTCGGCGGGGACGCCGAGGCGCTGGTGGAGGGCGCGCGCCATCGGCAGCGTCAGGGCGCGCTCGCCGGCGAGGATGGCGGTGACGGTGGCGGCGTCTCCGAGCCAGGGCAGGTCGCGTTCGCCCAGCCCCTGCTGGTCCATGTGGAAGCGGATGGCCTCGATGGGGTCGGGGTAGCCGAACGGTTCGTGACGGTCCTCGTAGTGCTCGACGAGATCGGCGAGCACGTCCAGTTCATCGCCCTCGGAGCTTCCCTTGGCAGCGCCCATCAGCGCGTCAATGCGCGCCAGGGCGGCCTCATGGTCAGCCTCGGTGCGAATGGGCTTGACGCTCACCATCGCTACACCTCCCTCGCATTGATGCGATCATACTCCCTGTGGGTGCCGATGAAGCGAATGTAGATCACCTGGCGCCAGTAGTCGACGCGGACGACCAGGCGGTAGGCGTTCCCCTTGATGTTGAAGACCACCCTGTCGTTGCCGACAACGCTGGCCTTCGGATAGCGGAACCGCACCTCTGCGGGCGTGTCCCAGTATTCGCGCTTGGCCCGCCGGTACCAGGCGAGTAGCGGCTCTTCCGCATCGCGGTGCGTCTCCCAGAACTCGCGCAGGGTTCTGCGGGCGATGATGCGCACGGCGTCAGCGGACGAGGCCGCGGGCTTCGAGCTCCTTCTGGAGGCGGACGGCGTCGGAACTGAGGGGCGGGCCCTTCTTGTCGTCGGGGAGCACGCCCGCGGTCGCCATGCCCATCTTCGCGCCGTCGAACGTGATCCACTTCTCGGGGACGAGTTCCATCACGACGCGCAGGGGCGAGTCGAGCGTCTTCTCGAAGGCGGCGGCCTGCTCCTCCGTGGCCTCGGGGCGGAAGGCGAGAGCGTGGTAGAACCAGTCCTTCGTCTCGCGGTCCTCGTGCATGACGCAGCGGCACTTGGCGGTGATGGTCTTGCCCGGGCCGAGGTGCGTGCCCGTGCTCGTGAGCACGACGGAGCAGCGCGGGTCGCGGCGCAGGGCGGCCATGCGGTGGCGGTGGGCGGCGGCCGTCATCCAGAACGAGCCCTTCGCCCAGACGACGGCGTGCATCACGCCCACGGGCCAGCCGTCGCGCGTCGACCAGTTGAGGACGGCCTCGCGGACGGAGTCGAGCAACTCCTCCCTGACGTCGTCGTCGATGGGGTAGATGGAGACGGTCTCGTGGTCCTTGGTGGGGTCGGGCTCGTAGTTGGCCTCAGCGGACATGGGGGCTTCCTCCAGAATGGTGCGGGAACGTTGCCGATCGCGGCTCGCCGTGTCAATGGCCGGGCGAGGACTGGCTCCTGGACCTCGGCGTTGCGGCGAGGATGCGCTTGCGCAGCCGGATGCTCCCGGGGGTGATCTCCACCAGCTCGTCGTCGCCGATGAACTCGATCGACTGCTCCAGGTTCAGCAGCCTCGCCGGCACGAGACGCAAGGCGTCATCGGCGGCGGAGGCGCGCATGTTCGTGAGCTTCTTCTCCCTGGTCACGTTCACGTTCATGTCGGACGGGCGCGCGTTCTCGCCAATGATCATCCCCTCGTAGACCTGTTCGCCGGGGCCGATGAAGAGCTCGCCGCGCTCCTGCAGGTTGTAGAGGGCGTAGGCGGTCGCCTTCCCCGGGCGGTCGGCCACGAGCGCGCCCGTCAGGCGGCCCGCGATCGGCCCGCTCCACGGCTCCCACCCGGCGAAGAGGTGGTTCATGATGCCCGTGCCGCGGGTGTCGGTGAGGAACTGCGAGCGGAACCCGATGATCCCCCGCGTCGGGATCAGGAACTCGAGACGGACGCGGCCGCTGCCGTGATTCACCATCCGGGTCAGCGTCGCGCGGCGGGCGCTGAGCTGCTCGATGACGATGCCCTGGTAGTCCTCCGCCACGTCGATGACCAGTTCCTCGATGGGCTCCTCGGTGCGGCCGGCGCGCTCGCGCGTGACGATCCGGGGACGCCCGACCTGCAGCTCATAGCCCTCGCGCCGCATCATCTCGATGAGGATCGACAGCTGGAGTTCGCCCCGACCGATCACCTTCACCTGGTCCGGCGAGTCGGTGTCCTCGACGCGAATGGACACGTTGCTCTGCAGCTCGCGATCGAGCCGCTCGCGCAGTTTCCGCGACGTGACGTGCTGGCCGTCCCGCCCGGCCAGGGGCGAGGTGTTCACCCCGAAGATCATCGAGACCGTCGGCTCATCCACCTGCATGGGCGCGATCGGCTGCGGGTCGTCCGGGGCGGTGATGGTCTCGCCGATGGTGATGTCGCTGATCCCGGCGAGGCAGATGATGTCGCCCGCGGCGGCCCGCTCCACCTCCGTCCGCTCCAGGCCATCGAACACGTACAGCTTCGTGACGCGGGTCTGCGTAACCGAACCATCGAGCTTCGACACGGCGATCTCATCGCCCAGGGCGACGCGGCCGTTGACGATGCGCCCGATGGCGATGCGGCCCAGGTAGTCGCTCGAGTCGAGGTTCGCGACCCGTATCTGCAAGGCGTCATCGGGGTCTCCCCGAGGGGGCGGCAGTTGCCCCACGATGGCGTCGAGCAGGGGCCGCAGCGTCAGCCCCGGCTCGGCGGGGTCCACGCTCGCGGCGCCGGCCTTGGCGTTCGCGTACAGCACCGGGAAATCGATCTGCCGCTCGGTCGCTTCGAGATCGATGAAGAGGTCGTAGACCTCGTCGAGCACCTCCGCCGGGCGCGCATCCTTCCGATCGATCTTGTTGATGACGACGATGGCGGGCAATCCGTGCGCCAGCGCCTTGCCCAGCACGAAACGGGTCTGGGGAAGGGGGCCCTCGGAGGCGTCGACGAGCAGCAGCACGCCATCGACCATGCTCAGGGTGCGCTCGACCTCCCCGCCGAAGTCCGCGTGGCCGGGCGTGTCGACGATGTTGACGGTCCAGTCGCGATAGCGGATGGCCGTGTTCTTGGCCATGATGGTGATGCCGCGCTCGCGCTCAAGATCGATGTTGTCGAGCGCCCGTTCCTCCACGCGCTCGTTCGCGCGGAAGACGCCGCTCTGGTGCAGCATGGCGTCGACCAGCGTCGTCTTGCCGTGGTCCACGTGGGCGATGATGGCGATGTTGCGTCGCAGCGCGTTGGCGACACCGGGCTCGGCGATGGCGGTCACCGGGCCCTCGGCTCGGAAGAAGCGGTCATGGTCTCCCCGTGGGCGTTCGGTTCAGCCCGGATGGTTGCCCGCCCCGGTCAGCAGTCGTCGCGGGCGGCAACTCGTTCGCGAGCGGGGGCTGGTCAGCCCGAACCACCCACGCGATTCTCCACGACAACGGGGTAATGGGCGATTCCCGCGCTCACTCGCGGTCCGCCGCCGCCGCGCCCCGGCGCTAGTCGGCGAAGGCGGGGATGACCTCGCTCGCCCAGGCTTCGAGCGCCTCCCAGTCGAGGGGCGGGCGGATGGCGATGTTGAGGAGGTCGCAGCCGAGGTCGCGGTATTCGGCGGCGAGCTCCCTCGCCTCGTCCGGCGTGCCCATGATGAGGCCGCGCTCGCGCCAGGTGTCGATGGCGTCGCCGAAGACGGTGCGGGCGTGCTCCTCCGCGCGGGGGCGGGCGGCCTCGCTGGCGGCGAGGTGGAAGCTGAGGTTGACGCTCTTCTCGATCTCGCCGAAGTCGCGCCCCTCGCGGTCGCAGGCCTCGCGCAGAACGCGCGACAGGTGGCGGAACTGCCACGGCGTCAGGTAGGGGCCGTTCCAGCCGTCGCAGAGGCGGGCGATCATGGGCAGGGTGCGCTTGCGCCCGACGCCCCCGCCCCAGATGCGGAGGCGCTCCTGCAGCGGCTTGGGGTTGCAGCAGGCGTCGCTGAGGGTGAAATGCTCGCCCGCGAAGTCGACGTGGTCCTCCGTGAGGAGCAGGCGGATGACCTGGATGCCCTCCTCGAGGATGTCGAGGCGCGTGCCGAGCGGGGGGAAGGGGATGCCGTAGGCGCGGTACTCGTCCTCGTACCAGCCCGCGCCGATGCCCAGCTCGATGCGCCCGCCGCTGAGGTGGTCCATCGCCGCGAGGGCGTTGGCGAGCACGGCGGGATGGCGGTAGTTCATGCCCAGCACGAGCGAGCCGATGCGCAGGTTCCGCGTCTCGCAGGCGAGGGCCGTCATGATCGCCGTCCCCTCCCAGTAGTCGCCGTGGTTCTCGTGGACGAGGGGCGCTTCGTAGAAGTGGTCGGAGGCGTCGATCCAGTCGAAGCCGGCGCTGTCGGCCCAGGTCCAGAGGCGGCGCAGTTCCGCCATCCCGATGTTCTGCTGGATCAAGTGAACCCCGAACTGCATGTGACTGGCTCCTTCGACTGCTCCGCTTCGCTTCGCGCTCACTCGCGGGGCTTGCGCCCCGGCTGCCCTTCCCGGTGGGCGGCAGTCTAGCGAGTGGAGGCGGCGGTGGAGCAACGGGCGATCCTGCGCGCGCGCCTGGCGCGGAGCGCGGCCTGACGGGCTAGGATGCGCGCGGGAGGACGGCATGACCGAGATCGCGCACCGCTTCGTGGAGACGAACGGCATCACCATGCACATCGCGGAGGCGGGCGAGGGGCCGCTGGTCGTGCTCTGCCACGGCTTCCCCGAGTCGTGGTACTCGTGGCGGCATCAGCTGACGGCGCTGGCGGAGGCGGGCTTCCACGCGGTCGCGCCGGACCAGCGCGGCTACGGCCAGACGACCGCGCCGGAGGACATCGGCGCGTACACGCAGCTCCACCTCATCGGCGACATCGTGGGGCTGCTGGACGCGCTGGAGGAGGAGACGGCGGTGATCGCGGGGCACGACTGGGGCGCGCCCGTGGCCTGGAACGCGGCGACCCTGCGCCCGGACCGCTTCCGCGGCGTGGCGGGCCTGAGCGTCCCCCCGAACGCGTGGGCCGGGCCGATCCCGCCGACGGAGGGGATGAAGCAGCGCTTCGGCGACACCTTCTTCTACCAGCTCTACTTCCAGGAGCCGGGCAAGGCCGAGGCGGAACTGGAAGCGGACGTGCGCACCACGATGCGGATGCTGCTCTACACCGCCTCGGGCGACTGCCCGCCGAATCCGGCGGCGGCGGCGCTGCCGAAGACGGCGGGCTTCCTCGACGCGATGCAGGATCCCGGCGACGACCTGCCCGCGTGGCTCACGCAGGCCGACCTCGACGTCTTCACGGGCGAGTTCGAGCGGGCGGGCTTCCGCGGCGGGCTGAACTGGTACCGCAACATCGACCGCAACTGGGAGCTGATGGCCGCCTTCAACGGGAAGAAGGTGACGCCGCCGTCGCTGTTCATCACGGGCGACCGCGACCTGGTGGTGTCGCTGATGGGGCCGAAGTGGCGCGAGCAGATGGAGCAGTCGGCCCCCAACCTGCGCGACGCCGTCATGATCCCGGGCGTGGGCCACTGGACGCAGCAGGAGGCCCCGGAAGCGGTGAACGAGGCGCTGATCGCGTTCCTGCGCGGCCTGTAGCGGCGGGGCGACAGGCGCGCGCTACTCCTCGGCGTGGTGGCCGTTGGAGCGGGGGCAGACGTGCCCGCCGGGGTCGATGGGCGCGCCGCAGAAGGGGCAGGGCGCGCGGCCCGCGGCCACGACCTCGTTGATCTGGGCGCGCAGGCGGCGGGCCTCGTCGAAGCCGAATTCGAGCGAGATGGCCTCGCCCTCGCCCTCGCCTTCGGCGGGCGCTTCCGCGGCGACGATGACGATGCGGCGCGTCTCCTCGTTCAGGCCGAGGGAGAGGCGCCCGGCGCGGACGTCGAGGTCGAGGTTGGCCTGGAGGGGGTAGACCGCCTCGGGCTCCTCGGGAGCGGTGGGGGCGAGTTCGGCCCCGGCGTGTTCGAGGGTGGTCTCGATCGCCTCGCCGATGGCGGCGAGCTGCTCCTTCTCCATCCAGAGGAAGGCGTAGGAACCGCCCTCGCTGATGGCGCGCAGGCGGAAGCGGCGCTGTCCCGGCTGGCCCACGGCGTCGGCGGAGAGGTGCTGCACGGGCCCGAACTCGGTGAGGGGCATCGCCCCGATCCTACGCGAGGGGCGGGAACGGGCCTACTGCGTGGGGAGCGGCGACTGCCGCCAGGCGGAATGCTCGCTCACCTCGATGCGAACGACCCACTTCACCCAGTGGTAGCCGCGCCGCCCGGGGGCGACGAGGCGCACGGGGAAGCCGTGGCCGGAACTGAGCCGCTCGCCGCCGACGTGCGTCGCCAGCAGCAGGCGCGGGACCGCGCCCATCCCGAAGCGGCGGCTGAAGCCCGTCGCGGACGTGACGACGACGCTGCGGGCGACGCTGCTCACGCCCGCGCGGTCGAGGACGGCGCCCAGGGGGACGCCGCTCCAGTCCTGGACGGTGTACCAGCCGCCGGTGCAGTCGAGCGTGGCGCGCCGCGAGCGCTCGGCGAGGGCGGTGAACTCGGCGTAGCCGAGGGTCAGGGGCTCGCCCACCTGGCCGCTGACTTCCAGCCGCCACTCGCCGGCGGGGATGCGCTGGCGGCTGTCGGAGAGCCAGTTGGTGACGGGGTGGGCGTTGCCGCTGAAGCTGGCCTCCTCGCGGGAGCCGGTGAAGCGCCGATCGGGGCCGGTGCGGGAAGCGGCGAGGGCGAGCCCGCGCGAGAGCGCCAGTCCCGCCCCGCCCACGGCGAGGAAGCGCAGCGCGGCGCGGCGGCTGGCGAAGGCGGCGGCGGGACGCCTCGGCCAGCGCAGGACGACGTGCAGGGCGAAGAGCGGGACGAGCGCGAGCGCGAGGATCGTGTGCAGCACGAGCGGGCGCATCTCGCCGTAGAACGGCACGAGCAGCGTTCCCCTTCCGACGAGCAGCCACCAGAGGCCGGTCACGAGGATGCCGAGAAAGAGCACGCCGAGGAGGGCGGGCGCGAGCGACCAGGGCCCCGCGCCCCGTCGCGCGAACGAGCGCACGACGATGCGCCACTTCCAGGCGAGCAGGACGACGACCGAGAGGCCGCCCGCGCTGTGCAGCCAGAAGACCCAGCGCCCCCCGGGGCTCCCCACGAGGAAGCTGGCGAGCCCGGAGACCAGCTCCAGCAGGAGGAGGGCGAAGAGGGCGAGATTCACGGCGCGGGCGTTCATGGACCCTCCAGCCGCGTCCAGCGTACACCGGCGCCGGATCGCTACACTGCGCGTATGCAGGACATCGACACGGCGGCGCTCGTGGCGGAGCGGCGCGAGCGGGCCGCCGCGCGCTGGGCGCTCGACCGCGGGGCCGTGCTCGTGCCCGCGGGGCTGGAGCTGCCGATCGCGGGCACGGACCAGTTCCACGAGTACCACGCGCACCCCGAGCACCAGTACCTCGCGGGCGTGGGGCAGGCGGGCGGCGTGCTCGCCTTCGAGGCGGACGGGGGCTGGACGCTGTTCGTCCCCCGGCCCGATGCGGCGGAGCGCGTCTGGACGGGCGACGGGCCGTCGCTGGCGGCGGTGGCGGAGGCGGCGGGGCTGGAGCGCGTGCGGCCCGCGTCCGAGCTGGGGGCGTGGCTGGAGGCGCGGCGGGGCGAGCCCCTCGCGGTCATCGGCAACGACGACCTCACGCGGCGGGCGGAAGGCTACGGCCTCGACTCGTGGGCGCGCCTCGAATTCGCGGCGGACGAGGAGGAGAACGAGCGGCTGCGCGCGGTCGTCGCGGACCTGCGGCGGGCGAAGGACGCGCGCGAACTGGCGCTCATGCGGGAGGCGGCGGCGGCCACGCACCGCGGGCACATGGCGGGCATCCGCAAGGCGCGCGCGGGCATGTCGGAGCGCGCCCTGCAGGTCGAGATCGAGGTCGAGTTCTTCCGCGCGGGGGCGGAGCGCACCGCCTACGGGTCGATCGTCGGGGGCGGGCCGAACGCGGCCATCCTCCACTTCGCCCCCACCGCGCGAGCGTTCGGCGAGGGCGAACTGATCCTCGTCGACGCGGGCGCGGAGGTGGGCGGCTACGCCAGCGACGTGACCCGCACCTATCCCGTGGGGGCGCGCTTCGAGGGCGTCCAGCGCGACCTGTACGCGCTCGTGCTGGAGGTGCAGGAGCGCGCCATCGCGGACGCGAGGCCGGGCGTCGAGTACAAGGACCTGCACCTCGCGGCGAGCGTCGGGATCGCGCGCGGGCTCGCCGACCTGGGGCTGCTGCGGGGCGGCGCGGAGGGGCTGGTCGAGCGCGACGCGCAGGCGCTCTTCTTCCCCCACGGGCTGGGGCACATGCTGGGGCTGGCGACGCACGACGCGGGCGGCTGCCTCGAAGGGCGCGCGCCCAGCGACCGCCCCACCCTGCGCTACCTGCGCGCGGACCTGCCCCTCCAGCCCGGCTACGTCGTCACGATCGAGCCGGGCGTCTACTTCATCCGCGCGCTGCTGGAGGACGCGGACCTGCGCGAGCGCTACCGCGACGACGTGGCCTGGGAGCGCGTGGACGCGCTGCTCGGCTTCGGCGGCGTCCGCATCGAGGACGACGTGCTCGTGACGGAGGACGGCGCGGAGTCGCTGTCGGCGGCGACGCCGAAGGCGCCGGCGGCGATCGAGGCGCTGCGCGCGGAGGCGCTGGGGCATGACCGCTCCGTACGCGCGCATCTCGATCGAGCAGGTGGCGCGCTACCCGCGTCCCGGCCTGGGCGGCCCCATGCGCTGGGCGTTCACGCCCGACGGGCGCGGCATCGCCTCCCTCGCGAGCGAGGACGGCGGGCTCGTGCGCAGCCTCTGGCTCTCCGACGTCGCCACGGGCGAGCGGCGGGCGCTGGCGGGCCCGGCGGGCGAAAGCGGGCCGATCTCGCGGGAGGAGGAGCTGCGCCGCGAGCGCGCCCGCCTGCGCGACGTGGGCGTGACCGACTACCGCTTCGCCCCGAAAGCGGCGGAGCGCACGATCCTGCTGCCCGGGGGCGCGGGACCGCGCCTGATCATGGGGGAGGGCGAGCCGGTCGCCATCGCGGGGGCGGAGGGCGCGATCACGCCGCGCCTGAGCGACGACGGCGCGCGGCTCGCGTTCGTGCGCGAGGGCGAGTTGTTCGCCATGCCCGCCTCGGGCGGCGAGGCGCGGCGGCTCACGAGCGGCGCGGAGGACGGCTTCACGAACGGGCTCGCCGACTTCATCGCGCAGGAGGAGTTCGGGCAGCCGGACGGCTTCTGGTGGTCGCCGGACGGCTCGCGCCTCGCCTTCGCGGAGGTGGACGCGCGCCACATCCCCGGCTACCCCATCGTCCACCAGGGCGGGGACGCGCTCGACACGGAGCATCACCGCTACCCGTTCGCGGGGGCGGCGAACGCGCGCGTGCGGCTGGGCGTGGTCGCGGCGGACGGCGGCGAGCCGGTCTGGATGGACCTCGGCGGGGAGGCCGACGTCTACCTGCCGCGCGTGCTCTGGCGGGCGGACGGGGCGCTCGCGGGACTCGTGCTCAACCGCGCGCAGACGGAGTTGCGCCTCCACCTCTTCGACCCGGACACGGGCGCGGTCCGGCGCACGCTCACGGAACGGGGCGAGCCGTGGCTCAACCTCGGCGACTTCCGCTTCCTCGACACGGGCGAACTGCTCTGGTCGAGCGAGCGCACGGGCTTCCGGCACCTCTATCTGTACGACGCGGACCTCGCGGAATCGCGCCCGCTGACCTCGGGGGAGTGGGTCGTGACGCGCATCGTGGAGGTGGACGAGGCGGGGCGCACGGCGTTCTTCAGCGGGACGCGCGAGGGCGCGGTCGAGCGCCATCTCTACCGCGTGGGGCTGGACGGCGGCGAGCCGGAGCGCCTCACCAGCGGGGCGGGCGTCCACGCCTGCGCCGTCGCGCCGGACGGGAGCGCGTTCATCGACACGTTCTCGTCGCGGGAGCGGGCGGCGGTGACGACGCTGCGGCGCACGGACGGCGGCGAGGCGCTGGCGACGCTCTTCGAAGAGCCGGAGATGACCGCCGCCGCGCAGGGGCTGCGCCCGCCGGAGCTGCGCGCGATGGCGGCGGCGGACGGCACGCCCGTGTTCGCGGCCCTCTACCGGCCCGAGGGCGAGGGGCCGCACCCGCTCATCGTGTCGGTCTACGGCGGGCCGCACGCCCAGCGCGTGCTCGACGACTGGGCGCTGACGGTCGACCTGCGCGCGCAGTACCTGGCGCAGGCGGGCTTCGCCGTGCTGGCCGTCGATAACCGGGGCAGCGCCAATCGCGGGCTCGCCTTCGAGGCGCACCTGCACCGGCGCATGGGCACGATCGAGGTGGACGACCAGGTGGCGGCGGTCAGGCAGCTCGCGGCGGAAGGCATCGCGAGCGGCGAGCGCGCGGGCATCTACGGCTGGAGCTACGGCGGCTACATGACCTGCCTGGCGCTGATGCGCGCGCCGGAGGTCTTCGGCGTGGGCGTCGCGGGCGCGCCCGTCGTCCACTGGGACGGCTACGACACGGGCTACACGGAGCGCTACATGGGAACGCCCGCCGACAACCCCGGCGGCTACCGCGACGGCGCGGTCACGACGCACGCGGCGGAGCTGTCGGGGAAACTGCTGCTCGTCCACGGGATGGTCGATGAGAACGTGCATTTCCGGCACACGGCGCGCCTGATCACGGCGCTGACGGCGGCGCAGAAGCCGTACGACCTGCTGCTCTACCCGGAGGAGCGCCACATGCCCCGCGACGCGGCGGGCCTGGAGTACATGGAGCGCCGCCTGGTCTCGTACTTCGGGGAGCACCTGCGGGGGTAGCGCTACAGCGGCTGTTGGAGCTACGCCTCGAAGACGGCGCTGACGGGACAGGTGAAGCCGGGGATCACGTCGCCGCCGTCGAGCGCGGCGTCCGCGTCCAGGGTGGCGGCGGGAGCGCCGTCGCGGTGCACGTCGATGGTGCGCGTGTCGGGGTGGACCACCCAGACGAGGCGCACGCCGTGCGACAGCCACATCAGCGCCTTGTCGCGGACCTCGCGGCGGCTGTCGTTCGGGGAGCGCACTTCCGCCACCAGGTCGGGCACGACCTGCGAGTAGCCCGCGGTGTCGTCGTCCAGCGGCAGGCGCGCCGCCGACGTGAACGCGAGGTCGGGCGCGCGCACCGTGTCCGGGCCGCGCTCCAGCAAGAAGCCCGTTTCGGCGGCGAACAGCGTGCCCAGCCGCCGCTGGTCGACGAACACGCCCACCTTAACCCCCAGCCGCATCGCGACTTTGCCGTGCCGTCCTCCGGGCGGTGGCCCCATCTCGCAGAACTCCCCCTTGATCAGTTCACCGCGCGCGTCGTCGCCGAGGCGCAGCAACTCGTCCGCCGTCATCAGCTTCGTCGCGCTCTCCGCCGTCATCGCCGTTCGCTCCCAACGCGATCCTACACCACCGGCCACCGGCCACCGGCCCCCTCTGCTAGGCTGGCGCGCATGACGGGCGAGGTCGACCTGGACGGGGCGGAGCGGCTGCTGCGCGAGGCGGCGTTCGAGGACTTGCGGCTGCTGTGGTCGTCCAGCAACTACGTCTACCTGGCGGCGCTGTGCGCGGGGGACGGGCGGGAGATCGCGGCGGTCTACAAGCCGGAGTCGGGGGAGACGCCGCTGTGGGACTTCCCCACGGGCACGCTCTACGCGCGCGAGGCGGCGGCCTACGAGCTGTCGCGGCTGCTGGGCTGGGCCTTCATCCCGCCGACGGTGGTGCGGGAGGGGCCGCAGGGGGTGGGGTCGCTGCAGCTGTACGTGCCGCACGAGCGCGCCTCCCACTACTTCGAGCAGCGCGAGGACCCGGCGCTCGTCCCGCAGCTGCAGCGCATGGCCGTGTTCGATTTCGTGGCGAACAACGCGGACCGCAAGGGGGGCCACTGCCTGCTCGACGGGCAGGGGCGCATCTGGGGCATCGATCACGGCCTCTGCTTCCACCACGACTACAAGATGCGCACGGTGATCTGGGACTGGGCGGAACTGCCGATCGCGGACGAGTGGCTGGCGGACGTGGAGCGCGCGGCGACGGCGGTGGCGGGCGACGCGGAGGAAGCGGAGGCGCTCGGCGCGCTGCTCTCGGGCGAGGAGGTCGGGGCGCTGCTGGGGCGCGCGGACCGGCTGCTGCGGACGCGCGCGATGCCCTCGCCCGGCCCGCACCGGAGCTATCCCTGGCCGCTGGTCTGAGGGCGCTCCGCTCCCGTCAGTCGGGGAGCTGGAGCAACTGGAGGGTGTTGCCGTCGGGATCGGCGAAGGTGGCGACCCAGCCGCCCCAGCGCTCGCGTTCGGGCGGGCGCGAGAAGGCGACGCCGCGTTCGGCGAGGCGGCGGTGGGCGGCGTGGATGTCGGCCACGGCGAAGTGCACCATGATGCGGAGCGGGTCGCGCGCGGGGCCGCGGACCTCGTCGTGGGCGGCGACGCTGAGGCGGAAGCGGCCCCACTCGAAGTTGGCGAAGGCGCGCTTCTCGCCGCGCGGGGTGAGGCCGAGCACGTCGCGGTAGAAGGCGAGCATCTCCGGGAAGCGGGCGGTCCAGATGATGACGCCCGCGACGCCCTCGATGTCCGCGCCTTCGCCGTTCGCGGCGTCCGTGGCGTGGCGTCCACGGTCAGGCGAGGGGGCGCCAGGCGCGTCCGCCCTCGGCGGCGACGGCGTGGCCGAGGCCGGGGAAGGGGAAGTGGCCGCTGGCGATGAGCGCGCCCTCCGCCTCGATGCGCGCGAAGAGCGCCTTGCGGCTGGCGGTCGAGGCGGTCTTGTCCACGTCCGCCCCGGGACACCAGCCGTCCTCGCGCACCTGCACGGGCTGGTGGGCGGCGTCGCCGATGAGGTAGGCGCGCTCGCCCCCGCTGGCGAGCGCGAAGGAGACGTGCCCTGGCGTATGGCCGGGCGTGGGCACGGTCACGAGTTCGCCCGTGACCGCGTGCTCGCCCTCGACGAGGTCGATCAGGCCCGCCTCCTCGATGGGGCCGAGGGCGTTGCCGTACTGGGCGGCTTCGCGCAGGTCGTCGCTGTCCGTCCAGTACGCCCATTCGGTCTGCTGGATGACGTGGCGGGCGTTGGCGAAGAGGGGCGTGGGAGCGCCGTCCTCATCGACCGTGTTCCAGCCGGTGTGGTCGAAGTGGAGGTGACTGTAGACGACGATGTCGACGTCGGCGGGCTTCACCCCGGCGGCCTCCATGACGGCGGGCAGGGCCGCGGGCTCCTTCAGGGGCATCTGCGTGGGGCGGCCGCCGAGGCCGGTATCGACGAGCACCGTGCGGCCCTCGCTGGCGACGAGCCAGGCGCCGATGTTGAGCGTCAGGTTGCCGTCGGCGTCGAGGAACTCGGGGTAGTCCGCCCAGGCGTCCGCGGGAACGTCGGGATAGAACATGGACGGGGGCAAGGCCGCCCAGCTGTCCTGGAGAGCGATGATCTCGGCATTGCCGACCCGCCGGCGCTGAAACTGGCCCATTCCGAACCTCCCGCCGCGGCTGCGGCGCGGGCAGTATGTGACGCGCGCGGCCCCGCGTCCATGCGTAGAGCCGCTATCGCTAGAATGGCGGCGTGAGCGAGCGGGCGACGGCGGTAATCGAGGCGCGGCGGGACTTCACGCTGGGCGAGGTGACTGTGGCGTTTCGGGGCGGGCGCGCCGAGCTTTCGGGGCCGCCTTCGGGAGCCGCGCCGTCCGAACTGAACGGCGCGGTCGAGGCGCTGCGGGAGCGCGTGCGCTTCGACGAGCGCGGCCGCTACCGCCCGCTGAGCGGCGCGCGCACGCTGCCCGGCGGCTGGCGCCTCTCGCTGCCGGAGGAGCGGGCGGAGGCGGCGATCGAGGCCGTCTACCCGCAGGCGCTCCTCCACCAGGAGCAGGCGGCGCGGGGAACGCTGCGGGTCGCGACGTTCGCGGACGTGATCGCGCGGCAGCGGGGCCGCTACCGCGTCGCGGGGGAGCTCGGCGAGGAGGGGCGCGAGCGGGCGCGGGCCGTGCTCTGCGGGGGATGCGTGCGGACGCCCGTGTGGGCGGGCGCGGACGCTCCGGCGGAAGCGATTCCCTGCCCGGAGCCGTGCAGCGTCATGGTCGCGCTCTGCCGCGAGGCGGCGCTGTGGCAAGGGGAGCCGCCGGAGCCGGTTCGCCCCGACCCCGCGGTCGCCTTCGCCGACTTCGCGGCGGCGGGCAACGAGATCCGCGAGGCGTACCTCGCGCGGACGCCCGCGGGAGCGGCGCATGGATAGCATGGAGAGCATGGATAACGCCGGGCTGCGCGAGCGGGGGCGGGCGCTCTTCCCCGGGGGCGTCTCCAGCCCCGTGCGCTCGTTCCGCGCCGTGCCCGACGAGCCCGTGCCGATCGCGCGCGCGTCGGGGGCGCGCCTGTACGACGCGGAGGGGGCGGAGTACATCGACTACGTCGCGGCGTACGGCCCGCTCATCCTCGGGCACGCGCATCCGGCGGTGACGGCGGCGCTGGGGGAGGCGGCGGCGACGGGGACGGCGTTCGGGGCGCTCTCGCCGGGCGAGGTGGAGCTGGGGCGGCGCATCAGCGAGGCGACGGGGCTCGAACGGCTGCGCTTCGTCAACTCCGGCACGGAAGCGACGATGACCGCCATCCGGCTGGCGCGCGCGGCCACGGGACGCGACCTCGCGGTCAAGTTCGAGGGCTGCTACCACGGCCACAGCGACGGGCTGCTGGTGAAGGCGGGCAGCGGCGTGGCGACGCTGGGGCTGAGCGATTCGGCGGGCGTGCCCGCGTCCATCGCGGCGGGCACGGCGGTGCTGCCCTACAACGACCCCGACGCGCTGGCGGCGTGGTTCGCGGCGCACGGCGGCGAGACGGCGGCGGTCATCGTCGAGCCGGTGGCGGGGAACATGGGCGTCGTGCCGCCCACGGACGCCTTCCTGGAGGCGCTCCAGGCGATCCCGCGGCGGCACGGGGCGCTGCTCATCAACGACGAGATCATCACGGGCTTCCGGCTGCGCTACGGGCTCAGCGGGCTGCTGCCGGAGGCCGACCTCGTCTGCCTGGGGAAGGTGATCGGGGGCGGGCTGCCGGTGGGGGCGCTGGGCGGGCGCGCGGAGCTGCTGTCGCGGCTCGCGCCGGAGGGGCCGGTCTACCAGGCGGGCACGCTCAGCGGGAACCCGCTCGTGATGGCCGCCGGAACGGCCACGCTCGACGCCCTCGCCGACGGCAAGGCGCACGCGCGCATCGAGGAGCTGGCGCGGCACCTCGAGAACGGGCTCGGGACGGCGGTGCGGCGCGCGGAGGCGGACGCCTGCGTCGTGCGGCGGGGGTCGCTGCTGTCGCTCTTCTTCCGCGCCGAAGCGCCGCGCGGCTACGCGGAGGCGACGCAGTGCGACACGGCCACGTTCGCGCGCTTCCACCACGGCATGCTCGCGCGGGGGATCATGCTGCCGCCGTCGCAGTTCGAGGCGTGGTTCGTCTCGGCGGCGCACGCGGAGGCGGACATCGACCGCACCGTGCGGGCGGCGGCGGAGGCGCTGCGCGAGGCGAGCCCGGGGCCGGTCGCGAGCCGCGGCGGGCCGTGAGCGCCCTCCGCATCGGGACGCGCGCGAGCCGCCTCGCGCTCCACCAGACCGAACTCGTGGCCGCGCGCCTGCGGGCGGCGTGGCCGGACCTCGCCGTCGAGGCGGTCGCGATCACGACGGCGGGCGACCGCGACCGCACGAGCCCGCTGACCTCGGGGGAGGGCGCGGGCTGGTTCACCTCCGCGATCCAGGAGGCGCTGCTGGCGGACGAGGTGGACGTGGCCGTGCACAGCTACAAGGACCTGCCGACGGCGCGCCCCGAGGGGCTGGTCATCGCCGCCGTGCCCGAGCGCGCCGACCCGCGCGACGCGCTGGTGTCGCGCGGCGGGGCGACGCTGGCGGGGCTGGCGGCGGGCGCGGTCGTGGGCACGAGCAGCCCGCGCCGCGCCGCGCAGACCGCGGCGCTGCGGCCCGACCTCGAACTGCGCCCCATCCGCGGGAACGTGGAGACGCGGCTGGCGAAGGTGGACGCGGGCGAGTACGACGCGACGCTCCTCGCCCTGGCGGGGCTGGAGCGGCTGGGGCTGGAGGGGCGCGCGAGCCACGTGTTCGGGTTCGAGGAGATGCTGCCCGCGCCCGCGCAGGGCGCGCTCGCCGTGGAGTGCCGCCGCGACGACGCGGAGACGCTGCGCCTGCTCGCCGCCATCGACGACCGCGATCTGCGGCGGCTGGTGTCGGCGGAGCGGGCCTTCCTGGCGGCGCTGGAGGCGGGCTGCGGCTATCCCGCCGCCGCCTGGGCGGAGAGCTTCGGCACGACGCTGAAGCTGCACGGGCTGGTCGCGCCGGAGGGCGTCATCGTGCGCTCGAAGGCGGGCGGGCCGATCGGCGCGGGCCCGGGGCTGGGGCGCGCGCTCGCGAAGGAGCTGCTCGAACTGGCGGAGCAGCGCGGGGGCTAGCGGGCGCGCACGATGACGGCGTCGCCCTGACCGCCGCCGCCGCAGAGCGAGGCCGCGCCGATGCCGCCGCCGCGCCGCCGCAGTTCGTTCAGGAGCGTGACCATGAGGCGCGCGCCGGTCGCGCCGAGGGGATGGCCGAGGGCGACGGCCCCGCCGTTCGGGTTCACGCGCGCGGGGTCGAGGCCGAGCATGCGCGCGGACCAGATGGCGACGGAGGCGAAGGCCTCGTTGATCTCGACCACGTCGAGGTCGGACGGCGCCAGCCCGGCGCGGTCGAGGGCGGCCTGGATGGCCTCGGCGGGGCGCTCGTGCAGGGTCGCGTCGGGACCGGCGACCTGGCCGTACGACACGACCTCGGCGATCGGCTCGGCCCCCAGTTCGGCGGCGGCGCGCTCGCTCGCGACGATGACGGCCGCGCCGCCGTCGCTGATCTGGGAGGCGTTGCCGGGCGTGGTCGTGCCCTCGGGCGTGAAGACGGGGCGCAGCCTCGCGAGCGATTCGGCGGTGGCGTCGTCGCGGATGCCCTCGTCGCGCTCGACGCGCACGGTCTGGCCGCGGCGGGCGGGAACCTCGACGGGCACGATCTCGCGGGCGAAGTGGCCGCTGTCGCGGGCGCGGGCGGCGCGCTCGTGGCTGCGCGCGGCCCACTCGTCCTGCTCCCCGCGGGAGATGCCGAGAGCCTCGTTCTTGAGGTCGGCGGATTCGCCCATCGAGCACTCGTCGAAGGCGCAGAAGAGGCCGTCGTGCTGCATCGCGTCGATGAGCGGCCCGTGGCCGAGGCGTCCGCCCCAGCGGGCGTCGGGGAGCAGGTAGGGCGCGTTCGTCATCGACTCCATGCCGCCCGCCGCGATCACGTTCGATTCGTCCAGCCGGATAGCGCGGTCGGCCATGGCGATGGCGGTGAGGCCGGAGAGGCAGACCTTGTTGATGGTGGTCGCGGGGACGGTCATGGGGACGCCCGCGCCGCTCGCGGCCTGGCGCGCCGTGATCTGGCCCGCGCCCGCCTGCACGACGTGCCCGAACAGCACCTCGTCGACGGCCTCCGGGGGCGCCGAGGCGCAGTCGAGCGCGCCGCTGATGGCGGCGGTCCCCAGTTCCGTGGCGCGGAGCGGCTTCAGCCCCCCGCCGAAGCGTCCGATGGGCGTGCGCGCGAGACCGACGATGACCGACTTCATGGCGATGTCTCCTGTTCCCCCATGACTGTACGCCAAGGACTGTACGCCAGCGGGGCCGCGCGCGATGGCGAAGCGGGCGGGCGGGCGGTAGGGTTCGCGCCGTGAGCAAGGTCGCGATCGTGACGGGGGCGGGTTCGGGCATCGGCAGGGCCACGGCGCTCGCCTTCCTGCGCGAGGGCTACTCGGTGGCGCTGGCGGGAAGGCGCGCCCAGGCGCTGCGGGCGGTCGTCGCCGAGGCGGGAGCGGACGGCGAGCGCGCCATCGCCGTCACCACGGACGTGCGCGAGCCCGCCTCGGTGAAGGAGCTGTTCGACTGGACGGTGGAGCGCTTCGGGCGGCTGGACGTGCTCTTCAACAACGCGGGCATCGGCGCGCCCCCGCGTCCGCTGGAGGAACTGACCTTCGAGCAGTGGCAAGCGGTCGTCGAGACGAACCTGACGGGCGCGTTCCTCTGCACCCAGGAGGCGTTCCGCGCGATGAAGGCGCAGGCGCCGCAAGGCGGGCGCATCATCAACAACGGCTCCATCTCGGCGACGACGCCGCGCCCGAACTCGGCCCCCTACACGTCCACGAAGCACGCGATCACGGGGCTGACGAAAGCGACGGCGCTGGACGGGCGCGCCTACGACATCGCCTGCGGGCAGATCGACATCGGGAACGCGGCCTCGCCGATGACGGCGAAGATGGAGCGGGGAATGCCCCAGCCCGACGGCAGCGTGCGCCCGGAGCCGACGATGGACGTGGAGAACGTGGCGAAAGCGGTGCTCTACATGGCGAGCCTGCCGCTCGACGCGAACGTGCTGACGCTGACGGTGATGGCGACGAAGATGCCGTTCGTGGGGCGCGGCTAGGCATGAAGGTTCGCGGCGTCGCGCTGATCCCGCTCGTCGTCGCCGCGGTCGCGCTGGCGGCGTGCGGCGGCGGGGACGCGGCCGTCTGCCCCGAGGGAACGGACGAGTGGACGGAGTACCGGCTCTTCCTCGGGCTGAGCCAGGGCGACGGCGGGACCGTTTCCGAAGAGGAGTGGCGCGCGTTCCTGGCGGACACGGTGACGCCGCGCTTCCCCGACGGGCTCACGGTCCTTTCGGGCAACGGCCAGTGGCGCGATTCGGGCGGCGCGATCGTGCGGGAGGGGAGCAAGCTGCTCATCATCTACGCCCCGCCCGGCGGCGAGGGCGGGCGCGCCATCGACGAGATCTCGGAGGAGTACGAGCGCCGCTTCCAGCAAGAGAGCGTGCTGCGCGTGATCGATGCCGCCTGCGTCTCCTTCTCCTGAGCCGCGCGCCGCTGCGCTAGGATCGAACGTGTCGAGCGCCGCGCAGCCGCCCGCAAGCGAGCCCTTCCCGCCGGTCCGGCGCGCCTACGTCGAGGTGGCGGTCAACAGCGGGCAGCCGGCGCGCCGGCCCTTCACCTACGCCGTGCCGGAGGGGATGGAGGTGCGGCTGGGACAGGCGCTGTTCGTCCCCTTCGGGAGCCGCCTGCTGCAGGGGATCGCGCTGGACGAGACGGACACGCCGCCGGAGCGGGAGGCGCGCCCCGTCGAGGCGATCGCGGACCCGCAGCCGGTGCTCGACGGGCCCCACCGCGCGCTCGCCCGCTGGCTCAGCGAGCGCTACCTGGCCCCGCTCTGGGAATGCGTCGCGACGTGCCTGCCCGCGGGCTACGGGCAGCGCTCGGTGACGGTCGTCTCGCCCGTGGACGTGCCCCTGCTGCTGCCCGGCGACCCCGCCGAACAGCGCCTCCTGCAGTACCTCGCGGAGAACGGCCAGACCGCGCTCGACACGCTGCGCGAGGCGCTGGGGACCGTGCCGATGGACCTGCTCCGGCGGCTCCAGGCGAGCGGCCATCTGACGGTCGCGCAGGGGCTCGCGCGGCCCGCCGGGCGTCCGCGCATGGAGCGGCGCGTGGCGCTGGCGGCGGAGCCCGAGTTCGCGCGGCGGCGCGCGGGCGAACTGCTGGAGCGCTCGCGGCGGTCGGTGGCGGCGCGCATCCTCGAACGGCTGGCGGAGGCGCGCGACGCGACGCTCACCGAGATCCGCGAACTGGGGGCGCAGCGCCGCCACCTCGACGCGCTCGCGGAGGATGGCTGGCTGCGCGAGTACGAGGCGCGCGTCGAGCGCGACCCGATCGCCGAGCGCCCGCCGGAGGCGCTCCCGCCCGCGACGCTCACGGCGGAGCAGGCGGCGGTCGTGGACGCCGTCACCGCGAGCGCGGGCGAGTACCTGCTGCATGGCGTCACGGGATCGGGAAAGACGGAGGTCTACCTGGAACTGGCGCGGCGGACGCTGGCGGCGGGGAAGGGCGTGATCGTGCTCGTGCCCGAGATCTCGCTGACGCCGCAGGCGATCCAGCGCTACGGCGAGCAGTTCCCGGCGGAGATCGCGGTGCTGCACTCCAGCCTGAGCACAGGGGAGCTGTACGACCAGTGGCATCGCATCCGGCGGGGGCAGGCGCGGCTGGTGGTGGGGTCGCGCAGCGCCGTCTTCGCCCCAGTCGCGGACCCGGGGCTGATCGTGCTCGACGAGGAGCACGAGTGGACCTACAAGCAGAACGACCCGCAGCCCCGCTACCACGCCCGCGACGCCGCCTCGGAACTGCGCCGGCTGACGGGCGCGACGCTCGTGCTGGGCAGCGCGACGCCGGACGTGACGACCTACCACCGCGCGGAGGTGGGCGCGCTCACGCGGCTCGACCTGCCCTCGCGGGTGATGGCCGTGGACGGCGGGGAGACGCAGACGGTGCCGCTGCCGGACGTGACCGTGGTCGACATGCGGGAGGAGTTGAAGGCGGGGAACCGCGGCGTCTTCAGCGTGCCCCTGCGGAACGCGCTGCGGCGGGCGCTGGAGGAGGAGCAGCAGGCGATCCTGTTCGTGAACCGGCGGGGGGCGGCGCGCTTCCTGCTCTGCCGCGCCTGCGGGCACCTGCCGACGTGCCCCTCCTGCGCGCTGGCGATGGGGCTGGACACGCGCGACGCGCTCCACCCGCGCGTCTTCTGCCACCACTGCGGCCGCAGCCGCACGCAGGAGACGGCCTGTCCCGAGTGCGGCAGCGCCCGCTACCGCCCCTTCGGGGTGGGCACGCAGCGCATCGAGGGGGAGGCGCGGCGCGCCTTTCCCCGCGCCCGCGTGGCCCGCTGGGACAGCGACGCGGCCAGCCGCAAGGGCAGCCACGAGCGCATCCTGCGGGCGCTGGAGGCGCGCGAGATCGACATCCTCGTGGGCACGCAGATGCTGGCCAAGGGACTCGACCTGCCCGCCATGACGGTCGTGGGCGTGGTCGACGCGGACGTGGGGCTGAGCCTGCCCGACTACGTCGCGCACGAGCGCACGTTCCAGCTGCTGAGCCAGGTGGCGGGGCGGGCGGGGCGGCGGGAGCGGCGGGGCGAGGTCTACGTGCAGACGTACGAGCCGGAGACGCCGCCCATCCGCGCCGCCGCCGGGCACGACTACCGCGGCTTCTTCGCGCACGAGACGCAGCACCGGCGGCGGGCGGGCTATCCGCCCTTCGCGCGGCTGGCGCGGCTCACCTACCGCCACGGGAACCAGGAGCGGGGGCTGGAGCACGCCTCGCAGATCGCCTCCGAACTGCGCACGCGCCGCGACGCCGCGGGCTGGCCCGACCCGGACGTGCTCGGCCCGACGCCCGCCTACGTGCGCCGCCTGCGGGGCGAGTACCGCTGGCACATCCTGCTGCGCGGGCGCGATCCGCGGGCGCTCCTCGGCCAGGTCACGCTGGGGCGGCGCTGGAGCGTGGACATCGACCCGGTGAGCCTGCTCTAACCGTTTCTTGCTATTGCGTTGACGTAGGCTCTGGTATTCTCAGGGGCGACCCCACGCGGATTCTCACGCGCGGGGCGAGGATTCATGCAGCGAGACGTCGGTTCCTGGCGCCGAATCGCCCTCATCTTCCCCGGTCAAGGCTCCCATAGCGTGGGCATGGGCGAGCGGCTGTATCACGCCTCCCGCGCCGCGCGGGCCGTCTTCCGGCGGGCGGACGAGGTGCTGGAGACGAAGCTCTCGAAGCTCTGCTTCGAGGGGCCGGAGGAGGAGCTCGAACGCACGATCAACCAGCAGCCGGCGACGTTCGTGATCTCGATCGCCTGGCTGGAGGCGCTGCGCGAGCGCTGGGCGGCGCTGGACCGCAAGCTGCAGCCGCACGTGGTGGCGGGGCACTCGATGGGCGAGTTCACGGCGGCGGTGGCGGCGGGTTCGCTGGAGTTCGAGGAGGGGCTGCTGCTCGTGCGCGAGCGCGGGCGCGCCATGGACGAGGCGGGGCAGGAGAACCCCGGCGGCATGGCCTCCATCCTCGGCCTGCCGGAAGAGCGCGTCTTCGCCATCTGCGACGAGGCGACGGGCGACGACGGCTACGTGGGCGTGGCCACGCTCAACTGCGAGGGCCAGAACGTCATCTCCGGGGCGGTCGGGCCGCTGAAGCGGGCAATGGAGGCGGCGCAGGCGGCGGGCGCGCGCAAGGTGGTGCGCCTGCCCATCACGATCGCCTCGCACTCGCCCCTGATGCAGCGCGCGAGCGACACCATGAGCGGCTGGCTCGACCACTTCCCCCCGCGCCGCCCGGAGGCGCCCGTCATCGGCAACATCAACGGCGACGTGCTGCGCTCGCCGGGCGAGGTGCACGCCGAACTGCGCGACCAGCTGACCTCGGTGGTGCGCTGGCAGCGCGGCGTGGAGCGGATGCAGGAACTGGGAGCCGACCTGTTCGTCGAGGTGGGGCCGGGCAACGTGCTCACCAAGCTGGTGCGCCGCATCGACCCGAAGACGAACGTGGTGAGCCTGAGCGACGACCGCAGCGGCCTGCTGAGCGAGCGCTTCGCCGCCGTCGAGAGCGCCACGCGGTGAGCCGCCCGCGCGTAGTCGTCACGGGCGTCGGCGCAGTCACCCCGGCCGGGAACACGGCCGAGGAGACGTGGCGGTCGATGCTGGCGGGGCGCAGCGGCGTCGGCCCCATCACCCTGTTCGACCCGGAGCCGTTCCCCGTGCGCATCCAGGCGGAGGTGCGCGGCTTCGCGATCGACGAGCGCATCGACGCGAAGCAGCGCCGGCACATGAACCGCGGCGTGCGCTTCGCCATGAACGCCGCGCTGGAGGCGCTGGACGACAGCGGCCTCGCGATCACGGATGAGAACGCGGAGGACGTGGGCGTCATCTTCGGCAACGGGGGCGGCGGCTACCAGGAGATGTGGGAGGGCGACCAGGCGCTGCAGAAGCGCGGCCCGCGGCGCGTCTCCCCCTTCCTCGTCGCCAACTTCGTCGTCGATGCGGCCAGCGGGCACATCTCCATCCACACGGGCGCGCGCGGGCCCAACGTGGCCGTGGTGAGCGCCTGCGCGACGGGCGCGGCGGCGATCGGCGCGGCGGCGCACGCCATCCAGCGCGGCGACGCCACGGCGGTCATCGCGGGCAGCTGCGAGTCCGTGCTGGTGCCCGTGTTCCACGCGACGTGGTGCTCGATGCGGGCGCTGGCGAGCGACAACGAGCACCCGGAACAGGCGGTCAAGCCGTTCGACCTGAACCGCGACGGCTTCGCGGCGGGCGAGGGCGCGGGCGCGCTCGTCCTGGAGAGCGAGGAGCACGCGCGGGCGCGGGGCGCGCGCATCTACTGCGAACTGCTCGGCTCGGGCACCTCGAACGACGCCTACGACATGATCGCGCTGGACGAGGCGGGGCGGGGGCTGCGGCGCTCGATCACGGGGGCGCTGCGCGAGGCCGAGATCGACGCGAGCGAGATCGATTACGTCAACCCGCACGGCAGCGGCACGAAGCTGAACGACCGCATCGAGACGCTGGTCCTGAAGGAGCTCATGGGCGACGCCGCCTACGAGGTCTCGATGAGCTCGGTGAAGCCGGTGACGGGGCACTGCATGGCGGCGGCGGGCTCGATCGAGGCGATCGCGAGCATCCTCGCCATCCGCGACCAGCAGGTCCCGCCCACCATCAACTACACGACGCCGGACCCCGAGTGCGACCTCGACTACGTGCCGAACGAGGCGAAATCCCGCCGCGTGCGCACGGTGTTGAGCACGTCCGTGGGGCTCGGCGGCCACAACGCCGCGGTGATCTTCCGCGCCATGAACGGAGCGGCCTGATGCGCAGAGCGCTTGTCACGGGAATCGGGGCGGTCACGCCCGTGGGGCTCACGATGCCGGAGTCGTGGCGCAACCTGCTCGCGGGAGTCTCCGGCATCGGCGCGATCCAGGCGTTCGACGCGAGCGAACTGCCCGTGCGCATCGCCGGAGAGGTGACGGACTTCTCGCCGGTGGGCGTGGACTCGAAGGCGGCGCGGCGGATGTCGCGCTTCGCCCAGTTCTGCGTGGCCGCGGCCCACGAGGCGGCGGAGGACGCGGGGCTGGAGCTGCGCGAGGAGGAGCGCCCGCGCGCGGCGGCGGCCATCGCCACCGGCGCGGGAGGCGTGCTCAACACGTTCCAGGAGACGGAGACGTACGTGGCCAAGGGGCCGGCGCGGGTGAGCCCCTTCTTCGTGCCGCTGATGGCCCCGAACATGGGCGCCTGCCAGGTGGGGATGCAGCTGGGGCTGCGCGGGCCCACCCTGGCCTCGACGGCGGCCTGCGCGAGCGGGCTCTACAGCTACATCGAGGCGAAGGCGCTCATCGAGAGCGGGCTCGCGGACGTGGTCATCGCGGGGGGCGGGGAGGCCGCGCTCCATCCCGTCTCCGTGGCGGGCCTGGCGAACATGAAGGCCCTCAGCCGCCGCAACGACGACCCCGAAGGCGCCTCCCGCCCCTTCGACCGCGACCGCGACGGCTTCGTCTTCGGCGAGGGCGCGTCCGTGTTCGTGGTCGAATCGGAGGAGCGGGCGCGCGGGCGCGGGGCGCGCGTCTACGCCGAGATCGCGGGGGGCGCGCTCAGCGGCGACGCCTACCACATCACCGCCCCGCGCGACGACGGCAGCGGCGCGGCGCAGGCGATGACCTCCGCGCTGGAGGCGGCGGGGATGGACGCGGACGAGATCGACTGCATCTCCGCGCACGGCACGGGCACGCCCCTGAACGACGTGTCCGAGACGCTCGCGATCAAGGTCGCGTTCGGCGAGCGCGCGCGCGCGGTCGCGATCAGCGCGACGAAGTCGATGGTGGGGCACCTGCTGGGCGGGGCGGGGGCGGTGGGCGCGATGGCGGCGGCGCTCTCCATCGCGGAAGGCCGCGTGCCCCCCACGATCAACCTGGAGAACCCGGACCCCGAATGCGACCTCGACTACGTGCCGAACGAGGCGCGCGAGACGCCCGTGCGCGCGGCCATGGTCAACGGCTTCGGCTTCGGCGGCCAGAACGGCAGCGTCATCTTCCGCCGCTACGAGGGCTAACGCGGGGCGAGGGCGCGCAGGCGCTCCACGATCTCCGGGAGCTGGTCGAGGACGTAGCTGATCTGCTCGCCGGTGTTGCCCTTGCCCACCGTGAGGCGCAGGGAGGCGTGCGCGAGGTCGGGGTCGATGCCCATGGCCGTGAGGACGTGCGAGGGTTCGAGCGAGCCGGTCGTGCAGGCGCTGCCCGAACTGGCGGCGATCTCGGCCATGTCGAGCGCGAGCAGCACGCTTTCGCCCTCCACGTTGCGGAAGCAGCAGCTGAAGCTGTTGGGCAGGCGGCGATCGGGGTCGGCGGGGCCGGTCACGACCGTGTCGGGGACGCGCTCGGGGAGCTCGTGGAGGAGGCGGTCGCGGAGGCGGCGGTAGTGGCCGGTGCGCTCCTCGCGCTCCGCCCAGGCGAGTTCCATGGCGACGGCGAGGCCGAAGGCGCCGGCGACGTTCTCGGTGCCCGCGCGGCGCTCGCGCTCCTGCGTCCCGCCGAGGATCTGCGCCCGCCAGGGCGTCCCGCGGCGCACGTAGAGCAGGCCCGCGCCCTTCACCCCGTAGAGCTTGTGGGAGGCGAGGCTGAGGAGGTCAACGCCGAGCGCGTCCGGCGTTATGTCGATGGAACCGGCGGCCTGCACGGCGTCCGTGTGGACGGCGACGTTGGGGTTGCGCGCCTTGGCCAGCGCCGCCGCCTCGGCGACGGGCTGGAGCGTCCCCACCTCGTTGTTCGCGGCCATGAGCGTGAGCACGGCGGTCTCGGGGCCGATGGCCGCTTCGAGGGCGGCGAGGTCGACGGCGCCGTCGGCATCGACGGGCAGGTAGGTGGCGCGGAAGCCCTCGCGTTCGAGCTGCTCCACGGTGTGGAGGACGGCGTGGTGCTCGACCTGGCTGGTGACGACGTGGTCGCCGCGGCCACGCTCGCGCTGGGCGAGGGCGGCCCCGCGGATGGCGGCGTTGTCGGATTCGGTGCCGCCGCTGGTGAAGACGATCTCGCCCGGATCGCAGGCGAGCAGGCGGGCGCAGCGGGCGCGGGCCTCGTCGAGCCAGCGGTTGGCGGTCTGCCCTTCGAGGTAGATGGAGGAGGGGTTGCCCCAGTCGCGGGAGAAGACGGGCCACATCGCTTCGAGCACGCGCGGGTCGGGGGGCGTGGTGGCGGCGTGGTCGAGGTAGACGCGCTCCATGCTTCCCTCCGGTCATCCGCGTGACGCCGCGCGCGGCGCTTTGGGCGGGTCTCCTGTTATACTGTAGCGGCGCCCGGCGTTCGCGCGCCGGATTTCGTGTGAGAGCAACCCCCGAAGGAGGGCGCATGTCCATCGAAGCTACCACCGAGACGCAACTCGTCACCATCACCGAGGCCGCCGCGGAGAAGGCGAAGGCGCTCCTGGAAGCGCGCGACCTGCCCGAGGGCGCGCTGCGCGTGTTCGTGGCCGGCGGCGGCTGCTCGGGCTACCAGTACGGCATGGCCCTCGCCCGCTCGACCGAGGAGGACGACCTCGTCCTGGATCGGGGCGGCGTCCGCATCGTGGTCGACCCCGAGAGCGCGCAGTACCTCGACGGCGCGGAGATCGACTACGTGGACGAGGTGATGAAGAGCGGCTTCAGCATCTACAACCCGAACGCGACGAAGAGCTGCGCCTGCGGCTCCAGCTTCCAGACCTCGGACGGGAGCGGCGAAGCGCGGCCCTGCGGCCACTAGCCTTCGCGCAAGTCCGCAAGCCTGAAGGGGGCGCATGAGCGCCCCTTTCGCGTGCCCGCGACCCGCGGCGATGGCGATTTCTAGGAAAGTGCGGCGTTTATAAGCCGATCTCCTATAAACGCCGCACTTTCCTATACTTTGCGGGAGGGACCCGCGCCGCCCGCCTAGAGGACGTTGCGCATCAGTTCGACGTGGGTGGTGAGGAAGGCCATCGCTTCGCGGGTGGCGCGGCGGAAGCGAGCGAATTCGGCGTCGCGCAGGGCGAGGTCGTCGAAGCGCTCCAGTTCGGCCATCGAGTCGAACTCGCCGGCGATGGCGATGGCGTTCGTGCCGCCGGAGAGGGCGGTCCAGACGCTGGTGGTGGCGTCGACGCCGCGCTCGGCCTGGTACTGGAGCGCCTCGGAGAGGGAGAGGACGAACTCGCGGCCCTTGCCGGGCAGCACCTCACCCGTCATCAGGCGGAGGAAGCGGCGGGGGGCGGTCGCCTCCTCGGCGGAGATGAGGCCCTCGGAGT
Organism: Tepidiformaceae bacterium; assembly: GCA_963664025.2. GTDB lineage: Bacteria > Chloroflexota > Dehalococcoidia > Tepidiformales > Tepidiformaceae > UBA2991. The sequence continues at coordinate 2,249,067 of OY760861.2, forward strand.
GGTAGGAGAGGCGGTGGATGGAGGCGTCCGTGCGGCCCGGCAGGAGGTGGCGCTCGACGTCCGCCCAGATGCCGGCGAAGCGGGCGTCCTGCGTGGCGAGGTCGTTCCAGCGCTCCAGCTCCTCGAGGGCGTTCACGTCCATGACGATGGAGACGGCGTTGGTGGGGCCGGTCATGGCGGCCCAGAGGGCGGTGCGCGCGCTGATGCCGCGATTGGTCTGGTGCTCGATGGCGACGCGCGCCGCCGCCAGGAGGTCAGCGGTCTGGCCGCGTTCGACGATGCCGCGAATCAGGCGCCGGTACATACACGCTCCCGGCCCCGCAGGGCCCGCGCCAGTGTAGCAGGCGCGCTCAGCGGCCCTTGAAGGCGGGGTCGCGGCGTTCGAGGAAGGCCGCCATGCCCTCGCGGAAGTCCTCGCTGCCGAACATGGGCCGCAGCTGCAGGTAGGTGTGGTCGACGGCGGTCTCGAAGGTCTCGTCCATGCCGAGGCGCATCATGCGCTTCGTCGCCTGCACGGAGTAGGGCGCGTTGCTGGCGATGCGGGCGGCCACGGCCCCGGCCTCCTCCATGAGCTGGTCGTGGGGGACGACGCGGTTGACGAGGCCGAGTTCGAGCGAGCGCTCGGCGTCGAGCACGTCGCCCATGAAGGCGACCTCGGCGGCCTTCGCCCAGCCCAGCAGGCGGGGCAGGTACCAGGTGCCGCCCGATTCGGGAAGGACGCCGCGGCGCACGAACACGGCCCCCAGCTTGGCCCGGTCGCTGGCGATGCGGATGTCGCAGCCGAGGGCCATGTCCATGCCGTAGCCGGCGGCGGGGCCGTTGAGGGCGCAGACGACGGGCTTGTCCATGCGGTGGAGAACGAGCGGGGGCGTGTTGTGCAGGTCGAAGAGGCGCAGGTCGGGAGGGCCGTCGTCGTCGCCCGCGCCATCGCCGGCGCCGTCTTCCTCGGCGGCGCGGGCCTTCAGGTCGAGGCCGGCGCAGAAGCCGCGGCCCGCGCCCGTGAGCACGACGACGCGCACCTCGGGGTCGAGGTTGGCGCGGTCGAGTTCGGCGGAGAGGGCGCCGAGCATCGGGCCGCTGATGGCGTTGAGGCGCTCGGGCCGGTTGAGGGTGAGGGTGAGAATGCCGTCGCACTGCTCGACGATCAGCTCTTCGGTGGCGGACATGGCGGGCCTCCTGTGCGGGCGAGTGTTCCACGCGGCGGGGCGGGAGGCAATCAGCGCAGGAGGAACTCGCCCAGGGTGAGGCCGCTGGCGCGCACCGCCGTGGCCGTCTCGCGCCCCACCCAGCGGAAGTGCCACGGCTCGTAGACGTAGCCGGTGACCGATTCGAGGCCGGGCGGGTAGCTCATGACGAAGCCGAACTCGTGGGCCCGCGCGGCCAGCCAGCGGCCCTCGGACGTGCCCCCGAACGCCGCGACCAGTTCGTAGCCGACGGCCGCGCTGGAGAAATCGACGGTGGTCCCGAGCTGGTGCTCGCTGTGGCCGGGGCGGGCGCTGACGCGCTCGGCCTGCTCCAGGCCGTAGGTGTCCACGTGGTACTGGAAGGTGTCGCGCTGGGTCCCGTAGCTGCGGTAGCTGCTGACGACGGCGAGGCGGTGGCCCTCGGCGGCGGCCGCCTCCAGGAGCGCGAGCAGGTCGGGCAGGATGCGCTCGGCGACCTCCTGCGGTCCGTAGGCCCAGGCGTCGGAGAGCGGGGTGAGGCCCTCCGGCTCGCAGTCCTCCTCCAGGCGGTGGAGCTTGTCGAGGGGCGCGTGGACGTCGCCGCAGGGGACGACGTAGACGCCGTCGGCGTTGGGGGTGGCGGTGGGCTCGGGGGCGGGCGTGGGCATGGCCGCGGGGGTCTCGCCGGGCGGGGCGGTCGCGGCGGCGGCGGCGTCATCGCCGGGCGCCGGGGAGCGGGGCACGAGCGCGCCATCGACGCCCCCGCCGTCGCCGCAGGCGGCGAACAGGAGGGGCAGCAGGAGGGCGGCGGCGAGGGCGAGCGGCCTGCTTCCCGGCATCGCCCTGAGCATAGCGGGGAGCGCGAGCCTGACGCGGGCCACGATGCCGCTAGCTGGTGGTGAAGGCGCTGATGCGCGGGTCGCGGCGAACGTCGTCGACGAAGGCGCGCAGGAGGGCGTTCGTCATGGCGGGATTTTCGAGCTGGAGGAAGTGGCCCGCGCTCGTGACCGGCTCCTGGCGGAGGAAGTTCGTGATCTGGCGCAGGCGCTCGGGATCGCCGAGGGGCGCGCTTCCCCAGAGGGCCATGAACGGCTTCTGGTCGGCGGCCTGCAGGAGGACGCCGAGGTTCTGGGCGAAGTAGCCGTTGTCGGTGAGTTGCCCGGCGGCGACCTGCGGATCGCAGGCCAACATGCGCTCCTCGACGTGCTCGCGGACGGCGGGATCGGAGGCTTCGCCGAAGAAGCGGTCGAAGAAGACGCGGGCGGACTCCATGGAACCGGACTCGCGGATCTGCGCGGCGAGCCCGCCCATCGCGCCGCGGGCGGCGGAATCGAGGGGCGGGTCGAGGATGACGGTCCCGATGACGCGGTCCCCGTGGCGGCTGTTGGCGAGCAGCGCGACGAGCCCGCCGATGTCGTGTCCCGCGACGATGGCGGCGTCCATGCCGCGCTCGCCGATGACGGCGGCCACGTCATCGGCTGCGCGGGTGAGGTCGTAGGGTGGGGTGGGGGAGGATTCGCCGCAGCCGCGCAGGTCGAGCGTGAGGCAGTGGAAGTCGCGGGAGAGGTCGTCCAGCTGGGGCCGCCAGAAGGAGCGGTCGCCGGCCCAGCCGTGCACGAACACGAAGGGCGGCGCGCCCTGCCCCGCCTCGTCGTACCCGAGGGTCGCGTCCCCGGCGGTGAGTTGCGGCACTACGCCCCGTCGCTCCGGCGGGTCTTGCGGAAACGCGAGACGAGGAACGCGCCCGCCCCCGCGACCGCGGCCACGGCGACGGCGGCGCCCGCGACGAGCGCGGCGGCGGGCAGGCGGCGTTCGCGGGCGCGCCAGCCGCGGCGCAGGTCGTCGATGTCGTCGGGAATGGGGATGGGGGTGGATTCCGCAGCGGGATCGGGGAAGCGCCCCGCCTCGACGTCCTCCAGGAACGCGGTGACGGCCTCGGTGAAGCCGCCGGGGTTGTCGCCGGGGACGCTGTGGCCCGCCTCGGGCACGACGGCGAGGCGGGCGGCGCGCATCTCCGCGACCACGCGCTCGGCCACCTCCTGGCTGAGGATGTCGCTCTGCCCGCCGCGCACGAGCAGGACGGGCGGGGCGAGTTCGCGGAAGCGCCGCCAGAGCTCGTCCGCGCTGAGCTGGCTGCCGGAGCGCACGGCGCCCTCGCCCTCGCGGAAGCGCTTGTCGAACTTCCACGTCCACTTGCCGTTCTCCAGCGGGCGCAGGCGGTGGCGCATGCGCTCGCGGATGTTCTCCTCGGTGCGGCGCGTGTTGAAGCGCATGGCGTTGGCCACGAACTCGTCGAAATCGAGCTCGTCGGGGCCGCGCGTGAACCGCATGATGTTATCGACGCCCTCCTTCGCCGCCTCGGGGCCGACGTCGACGAGGACGAGGGCGCTCACGCGATCGGGGTGCTGGTACGTGTACTCGACGGCGTTGAGGCCGCCCATGCTGTGGCCCATGAGGATGACGCGGTCGAGGCCCAGTTCCCCGCGCACCGCCTCCACGTCGGCGACGAACGTCTCGCGCGTGTAGTCGCCGTCGGGATCCCATTCGCTGTCGCCGTGGCCGCGCTGGTCGAGGTTGATGAGGCGGTAGCGGTCGGAGGCGCGCTGGCCGAACTCGTCGAACATGTGGCCGGAGACGCCGAAGCCGTGGAGGGCGAGGATGACGGGGCCATCGTCCGGCCCCCACTCCTGGTAGGCCAGGCGCAGGCCGCCCGCGGCGGTGGTCGTGCGCTCGCGGTAGGCGGCGGCCACGGCTCAGGCGCCGAGCTCGATGTAGCGCTCGACGACCCACTTCAGGGCGTCGGAGGCGGTGACGACGCGGTAGCCCTCGGCGGTGCCGAGGGGCACGTGGCGGAAGCCGCCGTCGGCCATCTTGTGCAGGGCGACGGCGACGGTCTCGTTCTCGCGGACGACGACGGGGTCGGTCGTCATGTACTCGGCCACGGGCGCGTCGAGGGCCCCGGGCCGGCCCGCGACCTTCTTGAGCACGTCGCGCTCGGTGAAGATGCCGGAGAGCGCGCCGCCATCGACGATGAGCACGGCGCCGCCCTTGTTCTCGACGAGCAGGCCGACGGCCTCGCGCACGCTGGCGGCGGGGGCGAGGGCGGGCGGGCGCAGGAGGCGCAGGGAGGCGAGGGGCGCGCTGAAGGCGCTCTCGCTGAAGGCCTGGTCCGTCTCGGGGATGTCCTCGCTGCGCAGGGGCGCGAGGCAGTTCTCGCAGCGATCGACGCCCGCGATGTTCACTTCCCCGCAGTAGAGGCAGGGGACCAGTTCGCTGCCGGAATCGGCCGTCATGACGCCTCCGTTCCGCTCGCCCGGGCGGCGGACCGCCCTAGAGCACGCTCCAGGTTTCGGGGCCGGCGATGAGCGCCTCGATGTCCGGCTCGGGGGAGAGGCGCGACACGTCGATCTGGTCCTGCACGAGCCCGTCGTAGGTCTCGCGCTCGACCTGCCGGAAGACGCCCAGGGGCACGGGGAAATCGGGGTAGTCCATGCCGCTCAGGATCATGGGCAGGGCGATGTCGTCGCGGCCCGTGTCGTGCGTCAGCAGGTCGCCGTCGCTCATGGGATTCTCGACGACCTCGGGCTGGAAGCCGTTGAGGCGGACGCCGTGTTCGAGGTGCTTGCCGAAGCGCAGGGGCTTGCCGTGTTCGAGGTAGACCATGCGGTCCTGGCGCACGTCCTTGTCGGCGAAGGAGGCGAAGGCGCCGTCGTTGTAGATGTTGCAGTTCTGGAAGACCTCGACGAAGGACGAGCCCTTGTGCTGGGCGGCCGTCAGCAGCGTCGCCTCCAGGTGCTTCGTGTCGCGGTCGACGGAACGGGCGACGAAGGTGGCGCCGGCGGCGAGCGCGAGCTTGATCGGGTCGAGCGCGTTCTCGGTCGTGCCCATCGGGGCCGACTTCGTGATCTTGCCGATGGGCGAGGTCGGCGAGTACTGGCCCTTGGTGAGGCCGTAGATGCGGTTGTTGAAGAGCACGACCGTCACGTCCACGTTGCGGCGGAGCAGGTGCATGAGGTGGTTGCCGCCGATGCTGAGGCCGTCGCCGTCGCCGGTGATGACGAAGACGGTGAGCTCGGGGCGGGCGGTCTTGAGGCCCGTGGCGATCGCGGGCGCGCGCCCGTGGATGGTGTGGAAGCCGTAGGTGTTGACGTAGTAGGGGAAGCGGCTGGAGCAGCCGATGCCGCTGATGAAGACGATCTCCTCGCGGGGGATGCGGAGGCCGGGGAGCGTCTTCTGCATCTGCGCCAGGATGGAGTAGTCCCCGCAGCCGGGGCACCAGCGGACCTCCTGGTCGGAGACGAAGTCCTTGCGCGTGAGGAGAGGGATCTCCTCGTCGATGGCTCCGTTGGAACTCGCTGCCGTCACTGCATAGCCTCCCGCGGCGGGGCCGCCGCTAGAACTCGAACTCGTAGGGGCCGGAGACGCCCAGGACCTCGTCGATCTTGCCGGTGATCTCCGTGATCTTGAAGGGCTGGCCCGCGATCTTGTTGAAGGGAATCGCGTCCACCAGGAACCGCGAGCGGATGAGCACGGAGAGCTGGCCGTTGTTCAGCTCCGGGATCATCACCTTGTCGTAGCGCGAGAGCGTCTCGCCGAGGTTGGCGGGGAAGGGGTTGAGGTGGCGCAGGTGGGCGGAGGCGACCGCCTTGCCCTCCGCGCGCGCGCGCTCGCCCGCGCTGGTGATGGCCCCGTAGGTGCCGCCCCAGCCGAGCAGGAGCAGGTCGCCCTCCGGCGGGCCCGTCACCTCCAGGTCGGGCACGTCGTCCACGATGCGGGCGACGCGCTCGGCGCGGGTGAGGGTCATCTTGTGGTGGTTGCCGGGCTCGTAGTTGATGTCGCCCGTCTCGTACGACTTTTCGAGGCCGCCGACGCGGTGCTCGAAGCCCGCCTGGCCGGGAACGGCCCAGGAGCGCGCGAGCGTGCCGGGGTCGCGCTCGTAGGCGTGGGAGACGCGGGCGTGATCGGCGTGGCGCCACTCCACGGGCGGGATGTCGGCCAGCTGCGGGATGGGCCACGGCTGGGAGCCGTTGGCGAGGTAGCCGTCGCTGAGCATGATCACGGGGACCATGTACTTGAGGGCGATGCGGAAGGCCTCGATCGCCATCCAGAAGCAGTCGCCCGGGGTGGAGGGCGCGATGACGGCGACGGGCGAATCGCCGTTGCGCCCGTACATCGCCTGGAGCAGGTCGGCCTGCTCGGTCTTGGTGGGCATGCCCGTGCTCGGCCCCGCGCGCTGCACGTCGAGCACGACGAGGGGCAGTTCCGCCATGACGGCGAGGTTGAGCCCCTCGCTCTTGAGGGCGAGGCCGGGGCCGCTGGTGCCGGTGAGCGCCATCTGGCCCGCGTAGGCCGCCCCGATGGCGGCGCAGACGGCGCTGATCTCGTCCTCCGCCTGCATCGTCTTCACGCCGAAGCGCTTGAAGCTGGCGAGCTCGTGCAGGACGTCGGAGGCGGGCGTGATCGGGTAGCTCGCGTAGAAGAGGGGCAGGCCCGCCAGGTGCGAGGCCGTGACGAAGCCGAGAGCGGTGGCCTCGTTGCCGCTGATGTGGCGGTAGACGCCGGGGGCGACGTCGGCGGGGGGCACCTCGTAGCGCTCGTGCACGAGTTCGCTGGTCTCGCCGAAGGCGTTGCCCGCGCGCAGGGCGCGCAGGTTCGCCTCCAGCACGACGGGGTTGCGCCGGAACTTGTCGGTCGCCCAGCGGACGACCGTGTCCATGGGGCGGCTGAAGAGCCAGAGGACGAGGCCGAGGGCGTAGAAGTTGCGCGAGCGGAAGCGCTCCTTGGCGCCGAGTTCGAGGCCGTCGAGGGCGGCGGCGTTGTTCCCCGTGATGTCGAGGCGCAGCAGGCGGTAGGAGGACAGCGAGCCGTCCTCGAGGGGGTTGCCCTCGTAGCCCGCCTTGCGCAGGTTGGTCGCGTTGAACTCGCCCTCGTCGACGATGAGGAGGCCGCCGGGGACGAGGTCGCCGAGGTTCGTCTTGAGGGCGGCGGGGTTCATCGCCACGAGCGCGTCGGGGTTGTCCCCCGGCGTGTGGATGTCGTTGCTGGAGAAGGAGAGCTGGAAGCCGGAGACGCCGGGCAGGGAGCCGGTCGGGGCGCGGATCTCGGCGGGGTAGTCGGGCAGGGTCGCGAGATCGTTCCCGTAGACGGCGGTCGTGCGGGTGAACTGCGTGCCCGTGAGCTGCATCCCGTCGCCGGAATCGCCGGCGAAGCGGATGGTGACGCGGTCGCGCGTGGTGACGGGGCCCGCGGGCGGCGACTCGATTTCGGTGGTCATCCTGTGACTATCCCCCCTCCCGTGTGGCCACGACCTGGTGGGGCCGCGGCGGCAGGTTCAGCACTTCCTCGGGAAAGGATTCGGCGAAGTGCTGGAGCAGCTCGCCCAGACGCACGAGCCCGATGACGGCGCCGTTCTCGACGACCGGCAGGGTGCGGTAGTTGTGGCGCTGCATGAGCGCGATCGCATCGCCCACCGAGGTCTCGGCGGAGATGGTGGCCGGATCGCGGGTGAGCACGTCCGGGGCGAGCGGCTGGTCCCAGTCGAAGTCCGCGGCCATGCAGCGGGTGAGCACGTCGCGCTCGGTGAAGATGCCCACGAGCCGCTCCTCCTCCATGGCGAGCACGCAGGAGCGCGCGCCGAGGTGCATCCGCTGGACGGCGGTGCGCACGGTGGCCGTGGGCGGGAGAAACACTGGCTCCGCGAGCGGGAGTTCTCCCACGCGCTGGTCGATGAACTTCGCGAGCCGGGACCGATCCATCCGTTCCTGACTGCTTTCGCGAGCCGCGGGAGACGTATTCCTCCGGCGGCGTCTTGGCGCTGCCTCGCAGTGTAGCGCGTTTCCCGCTTATGCACGCCAGCGGGTCCAGCCGCCATGATCAGGCTCGCTTCGGAGCGCTTCCCCAGGCGCTTCGCCACGCGCTTCCTGCAGACGAACGGAGAGGCGTTACAATCCCGCCCCGAATCAATCGGCCGAGGGGGCCAGGGATGAACATCCGAATCGTGGCAATCGCCCGCCCGGTGGGCACGGCCGGCGAAGAGATCGCCCAGATGACGGCGGAGAAGCTGGGCTTCCGCTTCTTCGACTACCAGGTGGTGCAGACGGCGGCGCAGGAGGCGGGCGTCTCGCCGGAGACGGTGAGCGAGGCGGAGCACACGCCCTCGCTGCTGACCCGCATCCTGGAGGCGCTGGCGCGCAACCCCAGCATGCCCGTGGCCGCCTGGGCCGATCCCGTGCCGCTGGCGACGAACCCGCTGCTCACCTCGACCGAGTACCGCCGCTTCATCGAGGACGTGATCCGCGACCTGGCGGACCAGGGCGAGGCCGTCCTGATGGGGCACGGCGCGCCGATGGTGCTCCAGGGCCGCGCGGATACGCTCAAGGTGCTGACGACGGGGTCGACCGAGCAGCGCGCGCAGCGCATCGCCAGCGGCATGAACATCGACGTCGAAAGCGCGCGCAAGACGGTGGAGAAGACGGACTCGGAGCGGCAGGACTACTTCAAGCGCTTCTACAACCGCGCGTGGCTGGCGACGGAGAACTACGACCTCTGCCTGAACACGGACCGGCTGACGCCGGACCAGGCGGCCACGCTCATCGCGCAGACGGCGCAGATGCACTGAGCGACTGATCACTGATCGGCGGCGCGCCCGCCAGCCGCGCCCGCGTTCCGCGTCAGGCGCGCTCGAAGGCGACGACGGCGGCGCCCAGCAGCACCGCCTGCAGCAGCGCCGCCGAGGCCATGAGCCAGAGGCCCGCGGCGCGCTCGCGCACGTGCAGGAGGAAGCCGAGGGCGAGGTTGACGGCGACGATGCCGCCCCCGACGGCGCCGATGCGCAGGAGCTCGGCGCGCTCGCCCACGCGCACGATGCCGGTCGCGCGCGGGAAGTCGATCTGCACGAGCGCGGGCAGGTCGGGGTACTGGCTGAAGAGGTAGCCGCCGAGCGCGCCCAGCCCGACGAGCACGAGGCCGAACACGAACCAGACGCCGCCATCGCGCCAGAAGGGGAGCAGGGCGAGGCCGCGCGGCTCGACGCGCTGGGGCTCGACGGGGTCGAAGCCGACGACCTGGCGGCGCGAGCAGGCCTCGGCGAAGGCGACCTGGTCGGCCACGGTGAGGGCGTAGGCGCGCCCGGACGTGACCACGAAGACGTTGTCGCCGGGGCGGTTGTGGGTGGCGAAGAAGATGGCGGGGCCGATGCTGGCGGCCTCGCCCCGGCCGATGTGGCAGCCCCACCAGTTGAGGCCCGTGACCGACTCCTCGCCGACGGTGCGCCCGGGCACGACGCGCTGGATGTCGGCGATGGGCACGATCACCTCGCCGCCGCACCAGCGGATGCGGAGGGCGTCGTCGTCGATGCGGTAGGCGAGGCGCGCCAGCCCGAGCGTCCACCAGCCGAAGAGGAGGGCGAGCCCGCCGAAGAGGGCGACGACGACCCAGGCGAGGAAGGTCGTGATCTCGACCGCGCCGCCGCCGGCGAGCACGGCCGCGACGAGGGCGATGAACGCCGCCCAGAGGGTGAACGCCCCGCCCACGATCACGCCGAGGGCGCGAGGCGGCCGGAAGGTCTCGGCGTCTACGACGCCACCCGCACGCGCGCCGGGGTGCACCACTGGCGATACTTCTCGCTCTTGCCGCGGATGGCGTCGAAGAACAGGTCCGAGAGACGCCGGGTGATGGGCCCCGGCTCGCCTCCTCCAACGCTGCGGCGGTCGATCTCGGTGACGGGCGTCAGGTGCGCGGCGGTGCCGGTCATGAACACCTCGTCGGCGATGTACAGCTCGGAACGGTCGATGGAGCGCTGGACGGTTTCGATGCCGAGCTCGTTCGCCGCCAGTTCCACGACCGTGGCGGCGGTGATGCCCTCCAGGATGTTGTCGGACGGCGGGGGCGTGATGAGCGCGCCGTCGCGCACGATGAAGATGTTCTCCCCGCTGCCCTCGGAGACGTGGCCGTCGTGGGTGAGGACGATGGCCTCGTCGAAGCCGTTGAGCTCGGCCTCGGACTTGGCGAGGGCGCTGTTCACGTAGATGCCCGTGACCTTGGCGCGGGGCGGGATGCCCGCGTCGTCCACGCGCCGCCAGCTGCTGGTGTGGCAGCGGGCGCCCTTGTCGATGTCGAGGTAGGGGCCGAAGGGCGCGATGAAGATGAGCAGGTCGCTCTCAAGACCGTGGAGGCGCACGCCCAGCACCTCGGAACTGAGGTAGACCATCGGGCGGATGTAGACGTCCTCCTCGTAGCCGCTGCGCTCGGCGATCTCGACGGTGAGGTCGCAGAGCCTGTCGATGGGCTCGCGCATCTCGAGGCCGAGGATGTGGCTGCTCTGGGCGAGGCGCTCGTAGTGCTCCCTCATGCGGAAGAGGTAGAGACAGCCGTCCTCGGCGTTCCAGTTGCCGCGGATGCCCTCGAAGACGGCGGTGCCGTAGTTGAAGGCGTGGGTCATGACGCCCACCCTGGCCTCCTCCAGGGGGACGATCTGACCTTGGAAGTAGGCATGGGGCGTGGGCATCGGCGGGCGCTCCTCGGTTCGTGACGGGGCTCAGTATACGCGCGGACGGCTAGCGGTCCGCCGGGGGGTCGCTGAAGAAGGTGGGCTCGCGGCATTCGGGCACGGAGCGCTCCTGCTCCGCCAGCCGCTCGCGCACGTCGTCGTCCGGCAGCGGGGGCTCCAGCACGAGCGGACTGGTGGGGTCATCGACCGCCTCCTCCAGGTAGGCGATGAAGGCGTCGTGGAACGCGCGCAGGTCGGCGGGCGGCGCGACGGCCCGCAACTCCTCGATGAACGCCTCGATGACGGCGGCGATGCCCGCCTCCTCCGTCTCCGCCATGATGGCGTCGGAGAAGCGGTCGAGGCCGGCGCACATGACGGCGAGGTAGCCCCGATCGCCGACGGCGGCGGGGGGCGGGTCGTCGTCGCAGGCGAGCGCGGCCAGCGCGAGGAAAGCCGCGACGGCCATGATCGCGGGGGCGGGCAGGGTGCGGGCCATCGCGGCGATCGTACCCGCCCGCGGGTTCCCTTGCGCGCGCTACAGGACGATGCGGCGCGCGGCTCCGGATGGGGCGCGCCGCCAGTTCTCGACGACGTAGCGCTCGGCCCCGCCGATCTCGCGGCGCTCCATGCGGCAGCGGCGGGGCGCGTCGAGTTCGCGGCGGGCGGCGCGCGTCCAGCGGCGGAGGGCGTCGGGATCGGAGACGGGCAGGACGTCGCCCGCGCCGAGCAGCAGTTCGGCCTTGGCCGCGCCGAGGGCCAGCAGCCAGCCGCTCGCGAGTTCGGCGAGCCCCACGTGGAAGTCGCGGTCGGCGAAGGTGACGGCGAGCCGTCCGGCCCCGCTCTCGCCGCCCGCGAGCAGCGCGCTCGCGCCGGGCGACGGCTGCGCGAGGGCGTTCGCCGCCGCGCGCACGTCCGCCAGCAGTTCGGGCAGGGCGGCGTCCGTATCGTCCGGCGGCGGCGTTCCCAGCGCGTACTGCGTGGCGTGGGCCTCGTGCAGGTCGTCCAGGCCGTCGCTGTCGAGCCAGTCGCGCCAGTTCGCGCCGCCGTCCGCGAGCAGGGCCGCGCAGGCGGCCTCGTGATCGGCGGCGGAGGCGATGAGCGGGACGGCGGCGGAATACGCGCCCCACTCGATGGCGTGGAGCGCGTGCAGGCGCGCGAGCCACGCCCGCGAGCCGGTCGCGAGCAGGGCCGCGACGGCGGCGTTGCGGTAGCGCGAACCGGCGGCCTCGCCCGCGACGGCGGATTCGAGGCGCAGGCCGTCGAGCACGAGGCCGACGGTTTCGCCCAACACGAACGCGGTCTGCCGGTGGGCGTCGGCGGAACCGGCGGCGCCGGCGGGCGGGCGCGGCGAGCGCTCCGCCTCGGGAAAGACGCGCGGGGGCGAGACGCGGAAGGCGGGCATCGGCCTAGTGCCGGTCGCGGGGCCTGCGGCGGCGGCGGGAGCGGCTGGGCGGCGCGGGCGGGGTCTCGGCGGCGGGGCGCGGCCCGAGCTGGCGGATCGCCTCCCAGCCGGCGTAGCTCGCGCTCGCGCCCAGCTCCGACTCGATCTCCAGCAGGCGGTTGTACTTGGCCGTGCGCTCGCTGCGGGCGGGCGCGCCCGTCTTGATCTGGCCCGCGCCCGTGGCCACGGCCAGGTCGGCGATGAACGTGTCCTCGGTTTCGCCGGAGCGGTGGCTGATGACGGCGGTCCAGCCCGCGCGCTGGGCGAGGGCGATGGCGTCGAGCGTCTCGCTGAGCGTGCCGATCTGGTTCAGCTTGACGAGGACGCTGTTGGCCGCGCCCTCGCCGATGGCGCGCTGGATGCGCTCGGGGTTCGTGACGAGCAGGTCGTCGCCGACGAGCTGGACGGTCGCGCCGAGGCGCTCGACGAGGGCGCTCCAGCCGGCCCAGTCGTCCTCGGCGAGGCCGTCCTCGATGGAGGCGATGGGGTAGCGTTCGGCCCAGCCCGCCCAGTGGTCGATGAGGGCCTCGCTGGAGAGCGTGCGCCCCTCCTTCTCCAGCACGTAGTCGCCGCCCTGCCAGAGTTCGGTGGTGGCGGGGTCGAGGGCGAGGACGAGGTCGGCCCCGGGGCGGTAGCCCGCGCCCTCGATCGCCTCCAGCACGACCTGCACGGCCTCCTCGTTGCCCGGCAGGGAGGGGGCGAAGCCGCCCTCGTCGCCGATCGTCGTGCCCAGGCCGCGCCCGGAGAGGATGCGCTTGAGCGACTGGTAGACCTCGGCGCCCATGCGCAGTCCCTCGGAGAAGGTCTCCGCGCCGACGGGCATGACCATGAACTCCTGGAAGTCGGTCGAGTCCTCGGCGTGGCGGCCGCCGTTGAGGATGTTGAGCATGGGCACGGGGAGGCGGTGGGCGGCGGCCCCGCCGAGATAGCGGTACAGCGGCTCCTCCGCGGAATCGGCGGCGGCGCGGGCGACGGCGAGGGAGACGCCCAGCGTCGCGTTCGCGCCCAGGCGGGCCTTGTTGGCCGTGCCGTCGAGATCGATGAGCAGGCGGTCGATGGCGCGCTGGTCGGCGGCGGGCTGGCCGATGAGGGCGGCGTTGATCTCGCCGTTCACGTTCTCGGCGGCCTTGAGGACGCCCTTGCCGCCGTAGCGGCGGGCGTCGCCGTCGCGCAACTCGACGGCCTCGTAGGCGCCCGTGGACGCGCCCGAGGGGACGGCGGCCTGCCCGACGGCCCCGTCCTCCAGCAGCACGGAGACCTGCACGGTGGGATTGCCCCGCGAATCGAGGACCTCGCGCGCGACCAGCTCTTCGATCAGCATCAGGACGCTCCCTCCGCGAGCCGCTCGCAGGCGTCGATGGCGGCGGCGGCATCGTCGCACGCCACGAGCGGGGCGGTCGCGCCGTCGGGCAGCGTCAGGTCCCAGCTGCCGAGGGTGACGACGGGCTTGCCCGCGATGAGGGCGAAGGCGATCTCGCTGAGCGTGCCGTAGCGCCCGCCCACGGCCACGAGCGCGTCCGCCGTGCGGGCGATGATGGTGTTGCGGGCGAAGCCGATGCCGGTCACGACGGGCACGGTCACGAACGCGTTCATGTCGCGGCGATCGTCGCCGGGGAGGATGCCGACGGTCACGCCGTCCTCGGCGCGCGCCCCCCGGCAGGCCGCTTCCATGACGCCCCCGCGCCCGCCGCAGACGAGCGTGTGGCCGCGCGCCGCGATCTCGCGCCCGGCGGCGCGCGCGGCCTCGCCCTCGGCGGGGCTGCAGGTTTCGCCGCCGATGACGCCGATCATCACGCCTCCGCCTCCCGCGCTTCTTCCTCCCGCGACGCCTCGTCGTCCTCCGGCGCTTCCGGGGCCTGGTCGATGCGGACGAGGGCGTCGGGGCTTTCGAGGTAGTCGATGTAGAGGATGCCGTTGAGATGGTCGATCTCGTGTTCGAGGGCCTCGGCGAGGAGGTCGTTCTCGGCGCGGATGCGGACCTCCCTGCCGGTGGCGGGATCGATGCCCTTCACGAGCACCTTCACGGAGCGCGTGATCTCGCCGCGGAAGCCGGGCACGGAGAGACAGCCCTCGTCGAGCTGGCGCTCGCCCGAACGCTTCACGATCTGCGGGTTGAGCAGGGCGAACGGCTCCGCCGGGGGCGTATCGAGCACGATGATCTGGAGGGGAATGCCGATCTGGGGCGCGGCGAGGCCAACGCCGGGCGCGTCGTACATCGTCTCGAACATGTCCTCGATGAGGCTGGGGATGCTCGAATCGCGGGCGCGGACGCGCTTCGCCTTCTGGCGGAGAACGGGGTCGCCGGCGCGCCGGATGGGGTGGATGGCCACGGATCGCATTGTACGGCGGGGCGCGATTGGGGCGAACGGCGGTCCGCGCGGGGCGCGTCGCGGGGACTTCGTGCAGCACGTACACTCAGTCCCGTGAGCGATCCCCCACGGGCGGACGGCGGCGGATACCGGGCGATCGTGATCGGGAGCGGCATGGCGGGGCTGTTCGCCGCGCTGGAGGCGAGCGCGCTGGGGCCGGTGCTCCTGCTCACCAAGGCGGAACTGCACGAGGGGAGCACGCGCCACGCGCAGGGCGGCATCGCCGCCGCCATCGGCCCGGACGACTCGCCGGAGCAGCACCTGGCGGACACGATCGCGGCGGGCGCGGGGCTCGTGGACGAGCGCATGGCGCGCATCCTCGTGGAGAGCGCGCCCCGCCGCATCCGCGACCTCGAACGGTACGGCGTCAGCTTCGACCGCGAGGGCGCGGCGCGCGCCTTCGGGCGCGAGGGGGCGCACGGGCAGGCGCGCGTGCTCCACGCCCGCGGCGACCGCACGGGGGCGGCCATCGAGACGGCGCTCGCGGAGCGCGTCGCGAGCGGCCGGATCACCGTGCGCGAGCACACGCTGGCGACCGCGATCGCGCTGGAGGGCGGCGGGACGGCGGGCGTGCGCGCGCTCGACCGGAGCGACGGGCGCGAGCGCGCGTTCGGGGCGCCCGCGGTCGTGCTCGCGACGGGCGGGGCGGGGGCCGCCTTCTCGCACACGACGAACCCGCCCGTGGCCACGGGCGACGGCATCGCGCTCGCCTTCGCGGCGGGGGCGGAGGTGACGGACCTCGAGTTCTACCAGTTCCACCCGACGGCCTTCCGCCAGGCGGGCGCGCCGCCGTTCCTCATCTCCGAGGCGCTGCGGGGGGAGGGCGCGACGCTGCGCGACGACGGCGGGCGGGCGTTCATGCGGCGCCATCACCCGCTGGCCGACCTCGCGCCCCGCGACGTGGTCGCGCGGGCGATGGTGGCGGAGATGCGCGCCGCCGGTTCGGACCACGTCTGGCTCGACTGCACGGCGCTGGGGGATGTCGATCCGGTCGCGCGCTTCCCCGCGATCGCGGCCTTCTGCGGGGAGCGCGGCATCGACCTGCGGCGCGACCCCGTGCCGGTCGCGCCCGCCGCGCACTACCTGATGGGCGGCGTGCGCACGGACGAGTGGGGACGCACGACCGTGCCGGGCCTCTACGCCTGCGGGGAGAGCGCGGCCACGGGCGTGCACGGCGCGAACCGGCTGGCGAGCAACTCGCTGCTGGAGACGGTCGTGTTCGCGAAACGGGCGGTGGAACACCTCGCGAGCGGCGAGGGCGGCGCGATGGCCCCGTGCCCGGATGCGGTCCCCTTCGCCCCGGGCGGAGGCGCGCCCGCGGACGCGGCGGAGGTCCAGCGGCTGCTGTGGGAACGCGCGGGCATCGAGCGCGACGCGGAGGGGCTGCGCGCGGGGCTGGACGCGGTCCGCGCCTGGCCGCACGGCGCGGACAATGCCACGCGGGAGGGGCATGAGCGGCGCTGGCTGGCGGTCTTCGCGGAACTGCTGCTGACGGCGGCGCTCACGCGCGAGGAGAGCCGCGGCGCGCACTTCCGCACCGACTTCCCCGAACGCGACGACGCCCGCTGGGCGCGACGGCTGGTGTACCGACGTGATGGTTGAGCCGCCCCCCGTCGGAGCCATTGTCTCCGTGGTGCGCGCGGCGCTCTCCGAGGATCGCGCCGGCGGCGACATCACGACGCGGGCGGTCGCCGGACCGGAACTCGCCGCCACGGGGCGGCTGGTGGCGCGGGAGGCGGGGGTGGCCTGCGGGCTCGTCGTGGCGAGCTACGTGTTCGCGACGCTGGACGAGCGCGCCGCCTTCGAGGCGCACGCGGCGGAGGGGGAGCGCGTCGCGGAGGAGGCGCTGCTCGCGAGCGTCGCGGGCCCGGCGCGGGCGATCCTCTCCGGCGAGCGCACGGCGCTGAACCTCGTGCAGCGGCTCTCGGGCATCGCGACGCTGACGCGGCGTTATGTCGATGCGGTGGCGGGAAGCGGCTGCGCCATCCTCGACACGCGCAAGACGACGCCCGGCCTGCGCGACCTGGAGAAGTACGCGGTCCGCTGCGGCGGCGGGACGAACCACCGGCGCGACCTCGCGTCGATGGCGATGATCAAGGACAACCACCGCGAGGCGATCGCGCGGCAGGGGAAAACGCTCGCGGAGGCGGTGGCGGCGATCCGCGCACAGTCGCCGGGCGCGCCCGTCGAGATCGAGGTGGACGCGCTCGCGGAACTGGAGGCGGCGCTGGCGGCGGGGCCGGAGTGGATCCTGCTCGACAACATGAGCGCGGCGGAGATGCGCGAGGCGGTCGCGATCGTGGCGGGGCGGGCGAAGCTGGAGGCGAGCGGCGGCATCACGCTGGCGCGCGTCGCGGAAGCCGCGGCCACGGGCGTGGACGCGATCTCGGTGGGAGCGCTGACGCACAGCGCGCCCGCGCTCGACGTGTCGCTGGAGATCGCGTTCGCGGACTGAGACGCATCCCGCGCGCGATCAGGCGAATCCGGCGGAGCGGAGGAAGGCGGGGGCGGCGCGCACGGCCTCGTCCGGCTCGCGCTGGTCGATCTCGAGGGTGATGGCGTCGAGCGAGCGCAAGCCTCCGGCGACCATCTCCCAGTCGAGCTGGGCCGTGCCCGGGGCGCGGTGGTCGAGGACGCCGCGGACGTCGTGGACGTGCGCGCCCGCGAGGCGCTCGCCGAGCGTCTCGAACCAGGCGGCGTGGGGCAGGAAGCCGAGGCGGCCGAGCACCTCGGCGTGGCCGGTGTCGTGCCAGTGGCCCGCCTCGGCGGGGGCGAAGCCCTCCAGCAGGGCGAGCGTCTCGTGGGGGAGGGGGATGTGGTGGTACTGGAGGCGGTTCTCGATGCCGATGACGATGCCGTGGGGGCGCGCCGCCTCCACGAGCCGCTCCAGGGCCGCGCGCGCCGCTTCGAGGTTCGCGGGGGCGGCTTCCGCGCGGCGCGCCTCCATCGTCGCGCGCGCCTCGGCGGCGCGGTCGCTCCTGATGCCGTGCTGGCGAAAGAGGCGGTACAGCTCGGCCTCCGCCCCGGACCAGGCCATCTCGACCTCGCCCAGGTGGACGACGAGCGCCGTCGCGCCCGCCTCGGCGGCCCACTCGACGCTGCGGAGGGCGTGCTGGAGCGCCTTCTCCCGCTCCCGCTCGTTCGTCGCGGCCAGGTTCAGGTCGGCGTTGCTCTTGCCGCCGGGCAGGTCGGCGTGGGGCGCGGGCTGGTGGATCGACGCGACGGGCAGGGCGCCGCAATCGAGGATTTCGCGCAGCTTCGGCTCGGGCGTGGAGTGCGAGACTTCGATGGCGTCGTAGCCCGCCTCGGCGGCGTAGCGGGCGAAGGCCTCGCCGCTGGAGAAGCGCGGCTGCTGGGCGTACATCGTCGAGAGCGCGATGGTGGTCACGTGTCCCTCCGGGGGTGTGCGAACTGGCGGGCCGCTCGCGGGGCGGCGAGCAGGAGCGTGGGCAGGACGAGCGCCGCGGCGAAGCTGAGGATGAGCCCCAGCCCGTCGTCGCGGAAGAGGAGGGGGACGGCCAGTCCGCCCGCCACGCCCGCGCCCATGCAGAGGGGAAGATAGCGCAGTCCGGCCTTCCCGCGCGTGAACACGCTCAGGGCGAGCCAGGGCGCGAAGCCGAGCGCGAGCCATCCGAGGACGTAGAGCGTGATGAAGATGACGGAGAAGAGCACGGCGGCGCGTCAGGTGATGAGGCGGGCGATGTCGAAGAAGGTGATGACGACGATGCCGCTCAGCAGCACGGCGAACCCGACGAGGTGGACCAGCGCCTCCTTCTCGGGGGCGATGCGCCGTCCGCCGCGCAGGATCTCGACGAAGACGAAGAACATGCGCCCGCCGTCGAGGGCGGGGATGGGGAGGGCGTTGAACACGGCCAGTGACAGGCTGAGAAGCGCCGCCAGTTCGATCAGGGGCCGCCAGCCCGCCGCCTCGACGATGTCGCCGGTGGCGCTGGCGATGCCGACGGGGCCGGAGAGGATGGGCTGGTCGGGGGCGACGCCGCTGCTCCCGCTGAGCTGCACCTGGATCTCGTTCTTCGTGAGGACGACGGCGTCGATCATCGACCGCCAGCCGAGGGGCAGGGCCTCCCAGGGCGGATGGGAGACGCTCTCCGTGTAGGGGAAGCGCTGGCTGCAGCCGATGGGGTTCCCGTCGGCGTCGATGTCGGCGCAGACCGTGGGCGCGCCGACGCGGATGCCGGTCGGGCCCTGGCCCTCGGGGGGCTTCCAGCGGGCGTAGACCTCCGCCTCCAGCGTGGAACTGGCGCGGACGATCATCCACGTCTGCGTCTCGCCGAGGAAACGGCGCGTGGTGAAGATGAGTTCGCTCACGTTGCGCACCTCGCGCCCGTTGACCTCCATGACGACGTCGCCGGGCTGGAGGCCCTGTTCGGGGGCGGTTCCGTCGCGCATGGTTCCCGAGATCTGGGCCATCGAGGCGGGCGCGCCGGGCGCCACCTCGGAGACCTGGGCGAGGTTGAGGGCGCGCTCGCGCGGGATCATGAACGCGAGCGAGAAGAGCAGGAGCGCGAGCACGAGGTTCATGACGACGCCCGCGCCCATGATCGTGAGCCGCTTCCAGCGCGCGGCGGCGGCGAGCGAGCGGGGGTCGCCGGGGTCCTCTTCGCCCGCCATGCGGACGAAGCCGCCGATGGGGAGCCAGTTGATGGTGTACTCCGTCTCGCCGCGCCGCCACGAGAGCCGCTTGATGCGCGGGGGGAAGCCGATCCCGAACTCCAGCACCTTGACGCCGAAGGCCTTGGCCGCGACGAAGTGGCCGAGTTCGTGGATGACGACGAGGGGGACGAGGAGGGCGACGAAGATGAGCGCCGACCGGAAGACGTCGACCGGGTCCCAGGCGTCCAGGAACGTCACGCGCCGGCCCCCGCCGGAGCCGCTCCCGCGGCTTCGCGCGCCCAGCGGTCGGCGGCGAAGACGGCATCGAGATCGGGATCGGGCGTGGATTCGTGCCGCTCCATCACGCCCTCGATGATGGCGGGGATGTCGAGGAAGCCGGCCTCGCCCGCCATGAAGCGCTCGACGGCGACCTCGTCGGCGGCGGCCATGGCGGCGGGGAAGGTGCCGCCGAGGCGTCCCGCCTCCATCGCGAGCCGCAGGCAGGGGAAGCGCGACTGGTCCGGCTCGCCGAAGGTGAGCTGGCCCGCCACGGCGAGGTCGAGGGCGGGGGCGGGCGGTTCGGGCATGCGCTCGGGGTAGGCGAGCGCGCACTGGATGGGGAGGCGCATGTCCGGCACGCCCAGCTGCGCCTTCACGCTGCCGTCGCTGAACTCGACGAGGGAGTGGACGATGGACTCGCGGTGGAGGACGACCTGCACGGCCTCCATGGGCACGTCGAAGAGCCACATGGCCTCGATCGTCTCCATGCCCTTGTTCATGAGGGTGGCGCAATCGACGGTGATCTTGTCGCCCATGTTCCAGGTGGGGTGCTTGAGCGCCTGCGCGGGGGTGACGGCGGCGAGGGCGCCCGGATCGAGATCGCGGAAGGCCCCGCCGCTGGCGGTGAGCATGATGCGGCGGATGCCGTGCTCCTCCTCGCCCCAGAGGCACTGCCAGATGGCCGAGTGCTCGCTGTCCACCGGGCGGATGCCGCCCCCGCCCGCGACCATCGCGCGGCGGATGAGGTGGCCCGCCATCACGAGCGCCTCCTTGTTGGCGATGGCGACGGGCTTGCCCGCCTCCAGCGCCGCGATCGTGGGCAGCAGGCCCGCCGCCCCGCCCGTGCCCGCGAGCACGATGTCGACGTCGTCCGCGACGGCCATCTCCTCCATCGGGAGCCAGGAAGCGCCCGCCGCCGCGATGGCGTCGTCGAGGGCCGCGTCGCGCGCGGCGGCGTAGACGTAGCGGGGGCGCAACTCGGCGACCTGTTCGGCCAGGCGGGCGGTGTTGCGCCCCGCCGCCAGCGCCGCGATCGCGAAGCGATCGGGCAACTGGCGGACCACGTCGATGGTCTGGCGTCCGATGGAGCCGGTGGAGCCGAGGACGGCGATGCGCTTCAGGGTCATGCCTCCATCGTAGCCCGCCCCCGCGCCGCTGTCTGCGTTCGCGACACTGGCGGGCATGAAGACGATCGACGTTGCCGCGCGTACCGCGGTCCGCGCGAAGGCGCGAAGGCGCTACTGGAGCGCATGAGGAGACCATCACCGTGAGGAACTCGCAGGAGTTCGACGACGAGACGTACCGCCGTTGCGGCCCGTGCGCGAAGGCCGCGGAGGCGGGCACGGACGTGAAGACCGACCGTCTCCTCGACGACGGGCGCCGTTCCTGCGCCAAGGTGCGGAGGCGGGCACGGACGTCCAGACGCTCTTGAGGAGCGCTCCATGCGACTACGGAGGCTCCGGAGAGAAGTTCTGGCGTCCATTCATGCGCGGGAGCGCAGCCGTGACCCCGCTGTGAAACTGACGCGAGACGAACTGCACGATCGCGATGCGCTTCGTTGATACCAACGTACTGATCTATGCCGTCAGCCGACTGCCCGAGGATGCAGGGAAAAGCGTGATCGCTCTGGAGTTGCTGGATAGTGGCGACCTTGCCTTGTCGGCGCAGGTGTTGCAGGAGTTTTATGTTCAGGCAACACGCCCATCCGGTTCCGCCGAACTGGCGCACGACGAAGCGGTGCGTTTCATGGAGTCCCTGCGCGAGTATCCCATCCAGCCGCTCACCCCCGAAGTGGTATGGGCGGCGCTCGACCTGACGCAGCGCTACCGCATCTCCTACTGGGATGCCGCCATCCTCGCGGCGGCGCGGCTGAGCGGGTGCGAGACGCTCCTCACCGAGGACCTGGGCGACGGGCAGGACTACGGCGGCGTGCGCGTCGCCAACCCGTTCGCCGTAGCATGAGCGCCATGCGCTGCCTCGTGACCGGCGGGTGCGGGTTCATCGGGTCGCACGTCGTCGATGCGCTCGTGCGCGACGGCTGCGACGTGGCCGTGCTCGACGACCTCTCGACGGGAAACGCGGACCACCTGAACCCGGCGGCGGAGCTGGTCGAGGGCTCCGTGGCCGACGCCGGGGCCGTGCGCGAGGCGGCGGCGGGCGCGGCGTGGGTGTTCCACCTGGCCGCCCTGCCCCGCGTCCAGCAGTCCGTGGACGACCCCATCGGGACGCACGCGGTGAACGTCAACGGCACGCTGAACGTGCTCCAGGCGGCGCGCGAGCACGGGGCCGAGCGCGTCGTCGTGTCGTCGTCGTCGAGCGTCTACGGGGAGCAGGCGACGCACCTGATGACGGAGGCCCTGCCGCCCAACCCGCTCTCGCCCTACGGGCTGCACAAGCTCATCGGCGAGCAGTACGCGGACCTGTTCGCGGCGCTGTTCGGGATGCAGGTCGTGTCGCTGCGTTACTTCAACGTGTACGGGCCGCGGCAGTCGGCGGAGGGCGCCTACGCGCTCGTCATCCCGCACTTCCTGCGCCTGCGCGACGAGGGCGAGCCCCTGACCGTCTACGGCGACGGGGAGCAGACGCGCGACTACGTCCACGTCGACGACGTGGCGCGGGCGAACGTGAACGCGGCGAACGCGGAACTGCCGGCGGGGCGCGCGCTGGCGCTGAACGTGGGCTCGGGCGAGGAGACCTCGGTGAACGCGATCGCGGCGCTGGTGGGCGGCGAGGTCGAGCACATCATCCCGAACCCCCGGGGCGCGTTCGAGGAGCAGCGCAAGTGCGCGGACAACTCGCGCGCGCGGGCCGTGATCAGCTGGGA
Source organism: Tepidiformaceae bacterium (assembly GCA_963664025.2). Taxonomy (GTDB): domain Bacteria; phylum Chloroflexota; class Dehalococcoidia; order Tepidiformales; family Tepidiformaceae; genus UBA2991. The sequence continues at coordinate 2,271,244 of OY760861.2, forward strand.
GCCGCGCATCCAGCTGACGGAGGGCATCAAGTCGGTCCTGTAGGGGCGGGGGGGCGCCAGACTGGCGGCGGGAGATTCGCCCAGACGGCGAGAGCGCTTCGTTTACACTTGAGAGGCCGATGGGAGTAGCCGGAAGGGGGCCGCGCGGATGAGCGACGGACGGGTCGTCATCGTTGGCGGGGGCTTCGCCGGGCTCAGCGCCGCCTACACGCTGATGAAGCGGGGCGTCACCCCCCTCCTGCTTGAAGCGCAGGAGCGTGTGGGCGGACGCGGCGGCGGCGAGCGGGTGGACGGGTTCTCGCTGGACATGGGCGCGTTCGTCTTCACCTCCACCTACGACACCGCATTCCGCCTGTGCGAGGAACTGGGACTCCCGCTCGCGCCTTCGACGATGAAATTCGGCCACTACCGCAAGGGGCGGTGGGTGACCACGACGCCGGACCAATCGCTCGGGAGCTGGATGCGGCAGCTGCCCGCCGCCCTCGCCATGGGCTTCCTCTCGCCCGCGGGCATGCGGTCCAGCTTCAGGGTGATGCGGCACATCTATCGCCAGGCGGACTACCTGAGTTTCGCCAGCGACAGCCGCCTCGCCGAGATCGACGACGGCGAGAGCTTCGGCGAGTACCTGCAGCGGCTCGGCGTACCCGAGAAGATGCGGGTGACGCTCGGGGGGCCGCTCGACATGATCCTGGGCGATCCGGCGCCCGCGGGCCAGGCGCTGATGCGGGCGTACATCGGCGAAACGATGCTGCACGGCGGCAGGGTCTCCATGCCCGAGCGAGGCGTCGGCTCCCTGAGCGAAGCGCTCGCCGACGCCTGTTCCGATGCGATTCGCGTCTCCACCCCCGTCAGCAGCATCGCCGTCGCGGGCGGGAGGGCGACCGGCGTCGTCGTGGACGGCGAGACGATCGAGGCGGACGCGGTCATCTGCGCGGTCCCCGGCACGAAGGTCCCGGACCTCATCCCCAGCCTGCCCGCGGAGACGCGCCGCGCGCTCGGCGCCGTCAGCTACTCAACCGGTTGCCGGGTGGTGATCGGCCTCGACCACTCCCCGCTCCCGCCCGGCTGGCACGGCGCGCTCTACCCGGAGGACGACGACACCCCGCTCCTGCTGGACCGGTCCGTCTTCCTGCCCGCCTGCGCGCCTCCGGGCAAGAGCCTTCTCGACCTCCTCATCGGGCGCGACCGCGCCAGGGAGCTCATCCCGCTCGGCGACGAGGAGATCAAGCGCCAGCTCTTGGGCGCCGCTCGCCGGAAGGCGCCCCCGGGCTCCGCCCTTCCCGGCGACGACGAGGGGCTGTTCTACCGCGTATACCGCTGGGAAGAGGCGCTGTGCATGGGGACGCCCGGGATGCTCGCCGCGATGGCGGACGTCCCGGGGCGCCTTGCGGAGCGCATCGACGGCCTGTTCCTGGCGGGCGATTACATGGGCGTGCCGTCGGTCAACGGCGCCCTTTCCAGCGGCCACAGCGCCGCAATCGAGGCCGCGGACTTGTTGACGGCCCGCGCCAGCTAACAGGTGTGGACGGAGCGGCTCTCCTACACAGAGACCCGCCTGATCGCTAGAATCAGGGCGCTGATTCTTCGATTAGAAGCGGGGGCCGCCATGACCGCCAGCGACCGCCTTCTCCAGACCGCCCGGGCCTGTTCGCCGGTGATCCTGGCGGCGCTGGCGGTGGGCGCGCTGGCGCTGGCGGCGTGCGGCGGCGAGGAGCCCGAACCGGAGCCGGCGGAGCCGCTCACGGGCGAGGAGGCGGAACTCGCCGAGCACTTCCGCGAAAAGACCGCGCTGCTGTGGGAGATCTACAACGAGTACGACATCGACGGACTGGAGCCCCTGTACGAGCCGGGCTACTGGGAGGAGCAGGAGAGCACGCTCAAGAGGAACATCAAGCCCTTCGAAAGCCGCGGCGTCACGTTCGATCCGGAGGAGACGTCCGCGCCGAGGGAGATCGAGCCCGGCAAGTGGCAGCTCAAGCAGAAGGCGCACATCAGCAGCGGGGGCTCGGTGAACATGAAGTTCATCTACGAGCAATTCGGGGACGAGTGGCTGCTGACCCACGCGGAAGCCGACTGAGCGCGGCAGTGGCTGGCGGGCGCGGGGAGCGCTATCCTCGCGGCATGAGCACCACGCCGAACGCCCCGACGGGCCCGCGGCTCTCCGCCGAGGAGACGCAGCAGCGCGGCGAAGCCATCTACTGGCGCGACATCCGCCCGAAGGTGCTGGCGGACCACCGCGGCGAGTTCGTCGCCATCGACGTGGTGAGCGGCAAGTGGACCCTCGCGAGCAGCGAGTTCGACGCGCGGGAGCTCCTGCACGAGGCGCAGCCGGACGCGATCGACGTCTGGATGCGGCGCGTCGGGCACCGCGTGCTGCATTACTACGGGTTCCGCCCGCTGCGAGAAGAGGAGTGATCGAGGGCCTGGTCACCGTCGCCCTCGAGCCGGTGATCGCCCTCACCGTGCGAGGCCCGTCGGGAGAGACGCGGGACATCGAGGCCATCGTCGACACCGGCTTCGGCGGGTTCCTCACCTTGCCCCCCTGGATGATCAGGGAGCTGGGCCTGCCCTTCCAGAGCACGGGGTTCAGCATGTTGGGCGACGGCAGCGAGATCACGTTTCCCCAATACCGCGTCGCCGTGCTGTGGGACGGCCAGTTGAAGGACGGCCTGGCGGATGCCGCCGAGACCACGCCCCTCGTGGGGATGCAACTCCTCGAATGGCACGACCTGCTCGTGCAGGTGCGCGGCGGGGGGCGCGTGGCCGTCGAGGCCGCCGGATAGCTCCCGCCGGGCGCGCTAGACTGGCCGCGGGCGATTAGCTCAGACGGCGAGAGCGCTTCGCTTACACCGAAGAGGCCGGGGGTTCGAGTCCCTCATCGCCCACAGTGCCGATCAACTCGCGATCTGGGTGCGGAACCCCGCCGGCGACACCCTGCGCCGGATCGCCGTCAATCCGCGCATCGCCTTCCTCTACCGCAACCCGGCTCAACGCCAGATGTGGCAGTTCCACGGCCGCGCACGCATCGTCGACGACCCGGAGGCCCGCGACGCGATCTTCGAGGGCTCGCACAAGCGCGAGCGCGACCGCGACCCGGACCGCCTGGGCGTCGCGGTGATCATCGACCTCGACCGCGTATTGGAGCGGGGCGCGGTGCTGATGGGAGCGCTGAGGGCGCGGCGGCGCTACTGGGACGAACCCTGGCGCCGGCGGGGCAGTGCAACCTCGACGGTGAGGCCGCCCTCGGGCAGCGCACGCGCCGTCACCTCGCCGCGGTGGGCGCGCACGATCGCGCGCACGATCGAGAGTCCGAGGCCGTAGCCGCCGCGCGGGCGAGTGCGCGAGCCCTCCATCCGCGCGAAGCGCTCGAAGAGGCGGGGCGCCTCATCCTCGCGAATGAGCGCCCCGCCGTTGGCGACGCTCAGCGTCACCGTCTGCTCGTCCTGTCCGCTCGTGATCTCGATCCATCCGTCGCGCTCGTTGTGCTCGACGGCGTTGTCGACGAGGTTGCCGGCCAGCCGGTCGAGCAGCATCGGGTCGCCCTCGACGGTCGCCTCGCCGGGGTCGAGCGTGACGCGGAGACCCAGCTCGGCGATCTCCGCCTCGCGTGCGTCGAGGGCGCGCCGGACGGCGTCGGCAAGCTCGCTCTCCTCGCCGCGCTGGAGCGGTTCCTCGGCGCGGGCGAGGACCAGCAGGCGGTCGATCAGGCCCTCGGTGCGGTCGATCGCACGGCGGACGACCTCGGCGGTCCGTTCGAGCTGCTCGCGGCCGGAGTCCGGGTCGTCGAGGGTGACGTCGATCTCGGTGCGGATGATCGTGAGTGGGGTGCGCAGCTCGTGCGAGGCGTTGGCGACGAACTCGCGTTGCGCCTCAAAGGCGGTCTGCAGGCGATCGAGCATCGCGTCGAACTGGTCGGCGAGATCCTTGAGTTCGTCGGACGGCCCGCCGAGGGCGATCCGCTCCTCCAGGCTCGCCTCGCTGATGCGGCGCGCGGTGGCTGCGATCTCCTCAACGGGTCGCAGCATCCGCCCGGCGACGAACCAGCCGAAGCCGATCGAGAGCACGGCCATCAGCCCGAGCGCGACACCCGATTGCCAGACGATCTGCTGGAGGGTGTCGGTCTTGATGTGCGAGATGACGCTGTTGAAGAGCGGCGTGGCGGCGACACCCCGCCGCGGACCAACCGACTGTCCCGGCGTCGCTGGCCGCTCGACGACGAAGAAGACCTCCCCGCGCAGTTCGCCCGGATCGAGGTCGAAGCGGCGCTCGACGTTCTCGCGCAGGTCGGCCCCGTCGGAGGGGAAGTTACGGGCAACGAGCGCGAAGTTGAGCCCGAGCAGCACCGTGCCCGCCAGCAGGAACAGCCCGCCGTACCAGAGCGTCAGGCGCAGCCGGATCGACAGCTGGGGAATCACGGCGCCCGGCAAGCGCATCAGAGGATGCGGTAGCCGACGCCGCGCAGCGTCTCGATCAGCGGCGGCTCTCCGAGGCTCTTGCGCAGCTTCATGATCGTCACGCGCACCACGTTGGTGAATGGGTCGGTGTGCTCGTCCCAGGCGCGGTCCAGCAGCTCCTCGGGGCTGACGACAGCGCCCTCCGCCTCGAGCAGCACCTGCAGCACCACGAACTCCTTTCGCGTGAGGCCGAGCTCGCGCCCGTCGCGCGTGGCGCTGCGCCGCGCGGCATCGAGGACCACGCCGCCGCGTTCGAGCACCGGGTGCGCCGCCGGCTGCGAACGCCGCCCCAGCGCGCGGATCCGCGCGCGCAACTCGCCGATGTGGAACGGCTTGGAGAGGTAGTCGTCCGCTCCGAGGTCGAGGCCCTCGATGCGGTCGTGCACGGTGGCGGCGGCGGTGAGCATGAGGATGCGGGAGTCGCCCTCGGCAGCGACCAGCTCGCGGCAGACCTCGTCGCCGTGGACGAGGGGCAGGTCGCGGTCGAGCACGACGACGTCGTAGGGGTGCACCGTCGCCTTCTCGAGGGCAGCGGCTCCGTCGAAGGCGATGTCGACGGCGAGCCCGTCGCGGCGCAGACCCCTCGCGATCGCGTTCGCGAGGTCGCGCTCGTCCTCCACCAGCAGCACGCGCATAGGCGTCGCTCCTTCAGCCCACCGGCCACACGCAGGCTACCCCTTCGACCCTAACGCGAACGTAACGTGCGGAGCGCGCGAGGTTACGAGGGCGTTATGCGACACAGTGCACTGTTGCGCCGACCTGTTCCAGCTTCTCCGATCGGGGTGTGAGAGACGACCATGAGCGACGTTGACATCGATCTGCTGATCCGCGGCCGCCGTTCGCGCAGGCGCTGGCTGGTGCTGGCGGCCGCGCTGGCGATTGCCGCAGCGGCGGTGGCCGCGTTCGTGCTGCTCCAGCCCGACGACACCGAGGTGGTCGCCGAGCCGCAGCGTGCCGAAGCCGTCGAGGGCCAACTGAGCACCACGGTCGACCTGTCCGGCTCGGCGGAGGCCGAGCGCAGCGCCAACCTCAGCTTCGGCGCCGCCGGGATCGTCGCCTCCGTCGCCGTGGAGCGCGGCGACACGGTGCGCGCCGGAGACGCGCTGGCGGCGCTCGACGACTCCGACGCGCAGCGGCGGGTCGAGACCGCGGAGGTGCAGCTGCGCCTCGCACAGTTGCGCCTCGAGGCCCTCGAGGCCGACCCCGAGGCGTCCGCCATCGCGTCCGCGAGGCAGTCAATCGAATCGTCCGAGGCGCAGGTCGTGAACGCGGAGCAGGCGTTGGCCCGGCTCTCCGAGCCGCCGGACGCGAGCGCGCTGGCGAGCGCGGAGCAATCCGTCGCGAACGCCCTCGGGCAACTCTCGAGCGCGGAAGAGGCGCTGGCGCGGCTGTCCGAGCCGCCGGAGGCGAGCGCGCTGGCGAGCGCGGAGCAGGCGGTGGCGAACGCCCTCGTACAGCTCTCGAACGCCGAGCAGGCCCTGGCTGCGTTGACCGCCGACGCGAGCGAGACGGAGATCGCGTCCGCGCGGTCCGCCGTGACGCAGGCGCAGGCGAAGCTCTCTGGCGCGATCAGCGGGGCGGACGACGCGTGGCACGCCCTTGGGAACGCGTTCGAGGCGTACTGCGAGGGCTACGACCACCTTCCCGATGTGACCGAAACGACCTGCACAGCCGCGTTGCCGCTCTCCGACGGGCAGATCGCCGTGCTCCGCGACTCCTTCGAGGACAGGTCGAACAACTATCAGCGCACGGCGAACGCGCTGATCAACGCCAACGTCGCGTTCATCAGCGCCGACGCGACCAGGCAGTCGGCCGTCACGACGCTTGGCTCCGCCGAGGAGCGGCTCGCCGACCTGCTCGCGCCGGTCTCCGAGCAGGACCGCTACCAGGCGCAGCAGTCGGTGGAAGCGGCGCGGGCGAACCACGCCGCGGCCGTCGCCCGCCTGGCCGAGTTGACCGCGGAGCCCAGCGAGGAGGATCGCTTCCAGGCAGAGCGGTCGGTGGAGGCGGCGCGGGCGAATCACGCCGCGGCCGTCGCCCGCCTCGAGGAGCTGCGCGCACCCGCCGACGAGGGCGAGATCGAGCAGGCGCGCGCCTCGCTCGAGACCGCGCTCGCCAGCCTCGCCAGCGCGCAGGCGCGCTACGACGAGCTGGCGGGGGGCGCGACGGCGAACGCGATCGCCCAGCAGGAGCAGAGCGTGCGGCTCTCCGAGATCTCCCTCGAGGAGGCGCGCACCGCCCTCGCGGAGCTGACGGTGCTTGCGCCCTTCGACGGCGTCGTCGAGGCCGTGAACGTGCAGCCCGGCGATCGCGTGGCGGCCAACTTCGCCGCGTTCTCCCTGAGCACCACCGACCGCATGCTGATCGCGCTCACCGTGACCGAGGCGGACCTGCTCGCCCTCGAGGTCGGCCAGGTCGGTCTCACATCGTTCGACGCCATCGAGAACGTCGAGTACCCGGTGCGCATCGCGTCGATCAGCCGCCTGCCGAACGCCGCTCAGGGGGTAGTGACGTACGACGTGGAGGCGCGGATTCTCGCCGGAGCGGAGATCGCCCAGGTCGCGAGCGAGCTTGCCGTCCTCAACGACCAGACCGGGGGTCTGGCGGCGATCCTCGGCGCTGCGGGAGCCAGTGGCGCCTTCGGTGGTGCGGGGACCGATGCAGGTGGCGGTGCAGGCGGCCGCGCCGGGGCCGGCGGCGGACTGCTCGCCCAGATCGAACTTCCCGAGGGCACGACCATCCGCGACGTACTGCAGGCGCTGACGGTCGGCGAGCCGCTGCCGGAGGGCGTGACCCTGCCCGAGGGCTTCAAGATCCCGCCGCAGCTCCTCGAGCCGATCGCCGCGGGTGTGCTCGGGCCGGCTGGCGGAGAAGGCGCCGACGGCCAGCCAGGCGCAACCGGGCAGGGCACACTCGCCGCCCGGCCGCTCCCCGCACCCGGCATGAGAGCCAGCGTCACGATCCTCACCGAGCTGCGCGAGCCCTCGGTGCTCGTCCCGGTCGCCGCCGTGCGCCAGCTCGACGGCGCGTGGTTCGTCACCATCCCGGCGCCCGCCGCGGGCGACGACCCGGCCGCCCTCGCCTTCGAGCGCGTGACTGTCGAGATCGGTGAGTCGGACGGCACAAACGTCGAGATCACGAGCGGCCTCAAGGCCGGCGCTGTGCTGCTGATCGGCGCGGATAGCGCGGGCATCGCCTTCAGCGCCACACAGCGGCAACCGCAGCAGCAGCTCCCAGCCCTCGGCCCCGGCCGCTTCTTCGGCGGCGGTGGTGGAGGCGGCGGAGGCGGCCAGTGATCCACCTCCAGGACGTGACCCGTATCTACGCCAGCGGCGAGACGGCGGTGCATGCCCTCGCCGGCGTGAGCCTCGAGATCGGGCGAGGCGAGTTCGTCGCGATCATGGGGCACTCCGGCTCCGGCAAGAGCACGCTGATGAACATCATCGGCCTGCTCGACCGCCCCAGCAGCGGCGAGTACGGCTTCGGGGGACGCGATGTCGCGCAGCTCTCCGAGGACGCCCGCGCACGGCTGCGCGGCAACGCCTTCGGCTTCGTCTTCCAGTCTTACAACCTGCTGCCACGCATGACCGCCCTCGAGCAGGTCGAGCTGCCGCTGATCTACCAGGGTGCGCCCAACCGCAAGCGGCGCGCCGCCGAGGCGCTCGTGCGCGTCGGCCTGCAGGACCGCATCACGCACCTGCCGACCGAGCTGTCCGGCGGCGAGCAGCAGCGCGTCGCGATCGCGCGCTCGCTGGTCGTGAACCCGCTGGTGCTACTCGCCGACGAGCCGACCGGCGCCCTCGATACGGCGACCGAACACGAGCTGATGACGCTGCTCAGCGAGCTGGTCGATCAGGGGCTGACGGTCGTGCTCGTGACGCACGAGGCGGAGGTCGCCGCCTATGCCAACCGGACCGTGCGCATGCGCGACGGACGGATCATCGAGGACAGCGGCGCCCCGGTGGCGGCTGCGACAGCGGACGGGCCCGTGCCATGAGCCCGTTCGACGCCTTCCGCATCGCGCTGCGTGCGATCTTCGCGAACCGGCTGCGCAGCGCGCTCACCTCGCTCGGCCTCGTGATCGGCGTCAGCTCTGTGATCGTGTTGATCGCGATCGGTCAGGGCACGCAGCGCGGCGTCACGGATCAGATCCGGGGACTCGGCACCGACCTGATCTTCATCGAGTCGAGCGTGGCGGCGACGACCTCGCAAGCGGGAGGCCTCGGCGGGCTCGCGCAGTCCACGCTGGTGCAGGGCGATGCGACCGCGATCGCCGACAACGCGATCCCCGGCGTCGTCTCGGTCGCGGCGCAGATCGCGGTCGACGCGCAGGCGGTCGCCGGTTCGAACAACGTCGGCGCGGAGATCATCGGCACCTCAAGCACGTACGCTGAGGTTCGCGACCTGGGGATTCGCTCCGGGACCTTCATCACCCCGGTGCACGACGAGGACGGCGCGCTGGTCGCCGCGCTGGGCGCGCGCGTCGCCGACACCCTCTACCGGGGCCTCGATCCCGTCGGGCAGGAGGTGCGGCTCTCCTTCGCGGGCGGGCGGATCACGTTCCCCTTCATCGTGGTCGGCGTGCTCGAGGAGCAGGGCGGCGCGAGCGAGGCGAACGACCAGGTCTTCGTTCCGCTGAGCGGCGTCGCCGGCCACCTGCGCTTCCTCTACACGCCCACCGGCGACCTGAGCGTCACGCAGATCGACATCCAGACCGCCAGCGGCGCCGACGAGCAGCGCGTCAAGGACGAGGTCAGCGAGTTGCTGCTCTTCCTCCACGAGACGCCCGAGCCGGACTTCGTGATCCAGAGCCAGGACGACCTGATCAGCGCCGCTACCGAGGTCAGCAACACCCTCTCGATCCTGCTCGGCAGCATCGCCGGCATCTCGCTGCTGGTCGGCGGGATCGGGGTGATGAACATCATGCTCGTCTCCGTCACCGAGCGGACCCGCGAGATCGGCATCCGCCGCGCCGTGGGCGCGACGGCCGGCGACATCGTCAAGCAGTTCGTGACCGAGGCGCTGACGCTCAGCCTCTTCGGCGGCGTCGTGGGGATCGCGATCGGCATCGGCGCCTCGCTCGCCGTCGACGGGCGCGAACTGGGCGGCCAGGAGATGACGACACTGATCCAGCCCTGGAGCATCGCGATGGCGTTCCTGGTGGCGGCAGGCGTGGGCTTCGCGAGCGGCAGCTACCCGGCCTATCGCGCCACCACCGTCGACCCGATCGCCGCGCTCCGCAACGAGTAGCGCCTGACCCTCTACCAGTTGAGCACGCCGGGCTCTACCGTATCGACGTCAACGTGAACCCAGGAGCGCCACCCCTCCGCCCCCTAGCTACCCGGCGTCCACGAGTAGATCTGCGCGAGGCTGCCCCCCATGAGGGCCGCTCGCTCTGACTCCGTGAGTTGGTCGGTGACGCGGAACGCCTCGACACCCTGCTCGTAGGTCAGGAACTCGACCGCGCGGGTCCAGTCGGTTCCCCACATGCACCGCTCGAACCCGAATGCCCGGAAGACCTTACCCAGAGGCTCCCAGATGTCGTCGTAGGGAAACAGTTCCCGCGACAGCGTGCACGCCCCCGACACCTTGATGGCGACGTTGTCGAGTTTTGCCAGTTCGAGGACGGCGGGCAGGTCGGCGAACGGTTGCTCGAGTAGCGGTGGCTCGAAGGGCTGGGGGAGGCCCAGGTGGTCGATCACGACCCGGGTGTTGGGATGGCGCCGGGCGAGCTCCCCGATCAGATCGAGCTTCCGCCAGCACAACACGTTGATAGGAATGTCGTTCGCCGCTCCCGCGGCCAGGATCTGATTGAGCCCGGGGTGATCGGCCGTCGCGTCGGGATCCACATTGGTCAACATCATGCGTGCCCCGACGACCCCAGGGCTCGCCGCCCAGCGGGCAACTTCGTCGCCGATGTCGGAGGCTTCCGGGTCGATCGGCTTGATCAGGCCGAAGCGCCCGGGATGCCGGGCGTGCACTTCGAGCGCGTAGCTCGCGTCGTAGCGGTACATGCTGTGCGGGGAGACCAGGAGCGCGCCGTCGACGCCAAGGGCATCCATCGCCGAGACCATGTCGTCACCGGTCACCTCGGAGGGGCCGACGAGCGTCCCGGCCCAGGGTCGCTCGGGGCGGTCGCGTTCGTACGCGTGAACCTGACAGTCGATCGTGAGCAATTCCCGAGTCCTTCTTGTGGGCCCGCCACGGGGTCGCCACCGATCTCACCCGGCGGCACGTTATCACCTCCGGAGGACTCAGCGTGCAGCGTCACCGCCCAGCGGAAAGTTCGCAGTACAGTACGTGTAGGCTCACCAGCCCCGCGCGCGCCCGCCCCTAGTAGATGCCGGGGACGATGCGGTAGGGCACCTGCTCCTGGTACTCGGCCCACTTCTCGGCGCCGTACTTCTCCGCGCACTCGCGGTCGTCCTCCACCTGGCGCCAGGTGAACATCGAGATGACGAAGGCCGCGTAGGTCCACGACCAGGGATTGTCGAAGTGGCCAAACGAGCAGACGACGGCCAGCGCGAAGAAGCCCTCGCCCATGTAGTTGAAGTGGCGGGCCGCGCCCCAGAAGCCGCTCGTCAGGATCTTGCGGTCCCCCGCCTCGATGTAGCGGGGCTCGATGAGCCCCAGGAACTTGCGCTCGGGCCAGCGCTTGAAGGTGTACTTCTGCAGGTTGGCCCCACGCGAAATGCTCCAGCCGAGCAGGAACAGCGCGGACGACCCGATGATCCAGACGTACGACCAGGCCGTCCCGAAGCCGGGGTCCGGCTGCGCCGCCATCCCGTAGAGCGGCACGATGAACAGCCACCCGTAGACCGTCACGTCGCCCCAGAACATCTTGAAGCCCATCTTTTCGTGGATCAGGTCGAAGGTGTAGAGCTGCACCCGCTCGAAGACCATGTAGTCGAACACGTAGAAGGTGAAGATCGCCGCGTAGAGAAACACGCCCACGTTCACTTCGTTCGTCGGGCTGAACTGCTCGTAGTGCCAGGCCGCCCCCGACATGGCGTTGACGCCCAGCATCGTCCCGCCCACGACGTAGAACGTCATCTTCAGGTCGAGGCGGTTGCCGAAGAACGCGATCTCCTGGATGCGCCCCAGGTAGAAGTCCACGATCGGGTTGCGGTCCTCGGTCCTCGGCTGGCTGTAGACGGCGAGCAGCGTGGCGATGGCCGCGGCGGCCGTCCCGCCCGCGACCGCGTAGAGCGAGGAGCGGTAGAACCAGTCCCGTTCGACCCCGGGGATGAGCTCGAAGCCCCAGACGAGCACCATGACCACGAACACGAGGACGCCGTTGAGCCGGTAGCGGCGCGGCTCGCCCGTCGCCGGGTCCGTGACGTAGCCGGGCACCCAGCGCGCGGGCAGGACCATCTGCACCAGGGCGAAGGCGGCGAACACCGCCAGCGGGGTGAAGAGCCCCGCGATCTTCTCCCCCGTGGAGAGTTCGAACAGGTGCTCAATGCCGAGCCAGTCGATCATGACGGGCTGCCCCCTTTGCTCCAGTGCGTCGCGCGCAGGCTACCGGCGCGCGTCCGCGGCGCACTGTAAGCGAAACCACGCGGGAGCGGGGGGCAGAAGCCCAGCCGCAACCAAGGGGCTCGCGGGCCTCACGTCGGACGCGAGCCACACCTGCTCGGCCTACAGCGACAGTTCGTGATCGACGCTGCTGGCGGCGATGGCGGAGTTCACGACGACCGTAAGGCGGCGGGGGTTATTGGCTATCGGTCGTCCTGCTGCTGCTCCCACTTCCGCAGCAAGGCTCCCCCATCCTTGATCGGCCCCATCCGAAGCTTCCTGAACCGGTAACCCTCGTTGACCTGAATGACGGTTCTCCGCAGGAGGTCAGTTGAACACTGAGACCAACCATTCGCCAAGGCCCAAGCGGTTATCTGCTCCGCGTCGAGGTCACGCTTCCAGCGCTTGAGATACTGGAGTCGGCGAACGGCATCAGTCCGCCCCCAGTCCTCCCCAAGACGTTTACCGAAGTCGACAAGACCTGTGATCTCCTTCATCGCGGCGAGCACTACGCCATCGTCAATGGTCGGCGCTTGCGGCACGCGCTCCGGGGCAGTCACATCGATCGCGCCCCGAGCGACCAGCCAAGCCGCCGCGTCCGTCTCCACCCACTTGAGCACGCAGACAGACGTGATTCGATCAGAGTAGCGATCAATGCACTCGGTGACCTTGTTATTCGCCCAAGGGGCCAGGACGGGACCGCCAGGCCATCCTTGGGGAGGGAAGTTCTTCGGGATAGCCCACGGGATGCCTCCCGACGTGAGTTGCTTGATCGTGTCGTTGCTTTTCGCATGGTCCCGGAAGGAGACCAAGACGAACGGAGTCCCCTCGTTCTGGTGTTGGGCGAGCCAATACGCTCCCAAGTCGGCGGAGCGGACACCTTCCGGAAGCGCCTTGACGTGCGGCACGAAGTACACCTGCATGTTTCCTCCTCATACTGGAATCTCAGCCTACGAAGCCAGCTATAGGCTACTATACCAGAACACATCGCCCTCTGAAAGGAACGCTGCCCTAGCCTGCGTATTCCCAACTGAACACCGGCCCCCACCCCCTAACCCCCTCCCCCCGCCGCGCCTAGAATGCGGCGCATGGCGGAGGCGTCCCGGCGGCACCCGCGGTATGAGGCGGACGAGCGGCCGCCGTTGCTGGGTTCGCTTGGGTATGGGCTCCAGTTCAGCCTGATCGCGTCGGCGACGCTGCTGGTGACGCCGGTGATCGTGGCGAACGCGGCGGAGCGCGGCGGGGCCTACGTGACGTGGATGGTGTTCGCCTCGCTGGTCGTGGTCGGGCTGTCCACGATCGTGCAGGTGCGGAAGCTGGGCGCGGTGGGCGCGGGGGCGGTCCTGCCCATGTTCACGGCGGCCTTCTCCATCCCCTTCTGCATCACGGCGCTGGTCGACGGGGGGCCGGCCACGCTGACGACGCTGCTCATCCTCTCCGCGATCGTGCAGCTGGTGGTCTCGCGGCGGCTCTCGCTGCTGCGGCGCTTCGTGACGCCGACGGTGGGGGGCACGGTGATGATGATCCTGTCGATCACGCTGGCCTCGGTCGTGTTCGACCTGCTGGACGAGGCGACGCTGGCGGACCCGGAGGAGGCGTCCCTGGCGGCGCTGGCGACGATGACGGTGGCGGCGGCGCTGATGCTGCGGAAGTCGGCGCTCCTGCGCTTCTGGGGGCCGCTCGTGGGGATCGTGGCGGGCTGCGCCGTGGCGGGCGGGCTGGGCATCTTCGACACGGGGCGGATCGCGGCGGCGGCCTGGATCGGCGTCCCCGGCGAGGCCCCCGGGCTGGCGTTCGACTTCGGCGCGGACTTCTGGACGCTGGCCCCGTCGTTCCTGTTCCTCGGGATGATCATCGCGATCCAGGCGAACGGGGCGGCCATCTCGATGCAGCGGGTCGCCTGGCGCGACGACCGCGCGGTCGATTTCCGGCAGGTGCAGGGGGCGGTCGCGGGGGCGGGGGCGAGCAACCTGCTGGCGGGGCTGGCGGGCGCCGTGCCGAACGCGATCAACCCCGCGATCGTGTCGTTCACCCAGATCACGGGGGTGGCGGCGCGCCGGCTGGGCTACTTCATCGGCGCGATCCTGATCCTCGTCGCCTTCCTGCCCAAGGTCTCGGCGGTGCTGAGCAGCATCCCCGGGCCGGTGATGACGGGCTACCTGATCATGATCACGGGAGCGCTGTTCGTGGACGGCGCGCGCACGGTCATCCAGAACGAGCCGAGCCAGGAGAAGATCGCGGTGGCGGGCGTCTGCTTCTGGATCGCGGCGGCGTTCCAGTTCGAACTGTTCCACCTGCCGGACATCGGCTCGGTGGGGAACGCGCTCCTGAAGAGCGGCATCACGACGGGCGGGCTGGCCGCGATCGTGATGATCCTCTACCTGGAGCTGACGAATCCGCGCCGGATGCGCTTCACGTCGGAACTGAGCGTGGACGCGCTGCCGGAACTCAACGCCTTCATCGCGCGCTTCGCGCAGCGCCGGGGCTGGGGCCAGCCGATGCGGGAGCGGCTGGGCGCGGTCGCGGAGGAGACGCTGCTGACGCTCGCCCCGCTCGACCTCAGCCTCGGGGGCGAGGAGGACGGGGAGGAGACGCCGAAGGACGCGCGGCAGCTGGTCGTGCTCGCGTCGAGCGAGGACGAGGCCGCCGACCTCGAGTTCATCGGCGGGGGCGCGGGGGCCAATCTGGAGGACCAGATCCGCCAGATCCGCGAGCACGACTCGCTGACGGCGGTCGAGGAGGAGCTTTCGCTGGTGCTGCTGCGGAGCTACGCCGAATCGGTGGCGCACCAGCAGTACCACGATACGGATATCATCACCGTCCGCGTCGTCCCGCCGGGCGCGGAGTGACGCGAGCGAACGACGCGCGACCACGCGAGGAGGACGTCATGAGCGCCATCGACGATCTGCTGGAGAACAACGCCGCCTACGCCGCGAGCTTCGACCAGGGCGACGCGCCCTTGCCCCCGGGGCTGGGGCTGGCGGTGGTGGCCTGCATGGACGCGCGCCTCGACACGCACGCGCTGCTGGGAATGGGCGTGGGCGACGCGCACGTGATCCGCAACGCGGGGGGCGTGGTCACGGACGACGCGATCCGCTCGCTCACGATCTCGCAGCGGCTGCTGGGCACGACCTCGGTCATGCTCATCCACCACACGGACTGCGGGATGCTGACCTTCCGCGACGACGACGTGAAGGACGCGATCGAGTCGGACACGGGCATCCGCCCGTCGTTCGCGCTGGAGGCGTTCGGCGACCTGGAGGGCGACGTGCGCCAGTCGATCGCGCGCATCAAGGCGAGCCCCTTCATCCCGAACACCGACGACGTGCGCGGCTTCGTCTACGACTGCGCGACGGGCGGGCTGAACGAGGTCGCCTGAGCGGCGCGGGGGAAGCGGACGGGCTTACTCCCGAAGCGATACGCTGTATCGTACTCGTATCGTATTCGCGAAAGGTTCTGGTCCTCTTGCTCCAGCAGCGCCTTCCCGCCCTGAACTACAGCCTCGACACGCTCCGGGGAGACATCTTCGGGGGCGTCACGTCAGCGGTGGTGGGGCTGCCGGTGGCGCTCGCCTTCGGCGTGGCCTCGGGGCTGGGGGCGACGGCGGGGCTCTACGGGGCGATCGCCGTGGGCTTCTTCGCGGCGGTCTTCGGCGGCACGCGCTCGCAGATCTCGGGGCCCACGGGGCCGATGTCCGTGGCGATGGCCGTCATCGTCACGATGCACGCGGACAGCCTCGCGGAGGCGTTCACGATCGCGATCATGGCGGGGCTGATCCAGATCCTGCTGGGCGTCCTGCGCATCGGCCGCTTCGTCTCCTACACGCCCTACTCGGTGACCTCGGGATTCATGTCGGGCATCGGCATCATCATCATCCTGATCCAGACGCTGCCCTTCCTCGGCTGGCCTGTGCCGACGGGCGGGCCGCTGGAGGCCATCCGCTCCTGGCCGGAGGCGTTCGGCGACGTCAACTTCGGGGCGCTGGGCATCGCCGTGATCACGCTGGCCGTGGGGATCGCGTGGCCGGAGCGCTTCCGCCGCTACCTGCCGCCGACGCTGGCCGCGCTGCTCGTGGGGACGGTCATCGGCGTGCTCTGGCTGACGAACACGCCCGTGATCGGGAACGTGCCCATGGGCCTGCCCGACCTGCGCCTGCCCGACCTCGCGCCGGACGTGCTGGCGGGGGCGGTGCAGCCCGCGATCACGCTGGCGCTGCTGGGCTCGATCGACAGCCTCCTCACCTCGCTCATCGCGGACTCGATGACGCGCACGCAGCACAACCCCAACAAGGAGCTGGTGGGCCAGGGCATCGGCAACGTGGCGGCGGGCTTCCTCTGGGGGCTGCCGGGGGCGGGAGCGACGCCGGGGACGGTCGTGAACCTGCGCGCCGGAGGGCGGACGCCGGTCTCGGGGGTCTTGCGCGCGGCGATCCTGCTGGCGCTGGTGCTGGGCCTCGGCCCGCTGGCCGAGGAGATCCCGCACGCCGTGCTCGCGGGCATCCTCATGAAGGTCGGCTGGGACATCATCGACTGGCGCTTCCTCACGCGGCTCCTGCGCGTGCAGCGCGAGCACCTGCTCGTGATGCTGATGACGCTGGGGCTGACGGTCTTCCTCGACCTCGTGACGGCGGTGGCGATCGGCCTGATCGCGGCGGGCATGGCCAGCGCGCGCCAGTTCGAGCGGCTGCAGCTCGACAGCGTGGTCTCCGTGCCGCTGCTGGACCGCAGCTTCTTCACGGGCGACGAGCGCGCGGGCGACGTGGACGCGTTCTCGGCGCGGGTGGGGCTGGTGGCGCTGCGCGGGAGCTTCACGGTGGCCTCCTCGCACAAGCTGATCAGCACGATCAGCGTGGACATCCGCGACCACGAGGTGGTCATCCTCGACTTCTCGGAGACGGTCTACGTGGACGACAGCGCGGCGCTGGTGGTGGAGCAGCTCATCGACACCGCCGCCAGCCAGGACACGGAGGTCGTGGTGATGGGGCTGACGGGACCGGCCCTGCGCACGATGGAGGCGCTCGACGTGCTGGAGCGCGTCCCCGAGGACCGCCTCGCGGCGAACCTGGACGAGGCGCGGGCGATCGCACGGGGGCTGCTGGGCCTGTAGGCGGCGGTGGTATGATCGCCGACATCCGGCAACCGAACGAGTTGGTCATGCGCATCTCCGAACGCGGCCAGATCACGATCCCCAAGCCCCTGCGGGACCGCTACGGGATGAACCACAACGTCGAGGTGGAGATCACGCCAACGGACGAGGGGCTCCTCATCCGCAAGCAGCCGGCGGAGCACCCCATCGACAAGATCGCCGGCATCCTTGACGGAGTCGAGCGGCCGGGGATTCCCAACGACGTGGACGAATACATTGAGGAGATCAGGGGCAGGGGCTTCCAGTCCGAGGCCGAGATCGAGGCCTTCTGGCGAAAGTGCGACGAGGAGAACGCCCGCGACGGCATCGAGCGGGAGCCGGACTGGGAGGAGCACCTGAAGGTTCTCAACGAAGAGATGAGCCGTAGCGACACCGGCACATGATCTTCGTCGATGCCAACGTTCTCGCACCCCCTGCAAGAGTCGGCACGGGAGTTCTTGAGCGAGTCTCGCCGCACTGGTACGCCACTCTGCACCTCAGCCGAGGTCGTGCAAGAACTGGCGCACATTTATCTGCGCTCGTCAAGGTACGGCATATTGGAGGATGCCCTCGAAATCATCACTGGCTACAACGTGGCGGTGTGGCCGCTGGAGTTTCAGGACGTCACGCTGGCCCGCCAGTTGCACGAACAGCATCCCCACCTGTCGGCGCGGGACCTGTGCCACCTCGCGAGTTGCCAGCGGCGCGGCGTGCGCGAGATCAAGACGTTCGACCGGGCCCTGGAGGCGGTCGCCGACACGGAGCGGGAGTAGACAGCCCCCTTCCTACCCTCCCGGGGTCAGCTTGCCCTCGATGCGCGCGAGGATGTCGCGGATCTCGGCCAGGAGTTGGCCGTCATCGCCAGTGGCGGCGGCGGGAGCGGGCGCGGGAGTTCCCTCGCCGCCGAGCACGGACTGGCGCTGGCGCAGGATGGCGTCGCGCATGGCGGGGGCGTCGATGATGCCGATGAGGTCGCCCTCGCTGCCGGCCGACTGGCCCGCCTGACCGGCCGTCTCGACGCGCAGCCCGCGCAGGCCGTACCGGCGCATGATGGGGCCGTCGTGCAGGCGCACGTCCGTGATGCGGTTGAGGGGGATGGTCGATTCCTTGCGGAAGAAGACGCCCTTCTCGATCTCCACCGCCTGCGTGGTCAGCCGCGCGGAGAGGCGGCGCAGGTACTCGGGGTAGTACCAGCGGCTGAAGAGCAGCCCGAACGGGATGAAGGGGATGCCCACCACGGTGACAGCCATGAACAGGGCGATCATCCAGCGCCCGTGCCCCGCGATGCCGGGGTCGAACGCCGCTTCGAGGAGGGTCTCGCCGGTGACGCTGGGGGACTCGCTGCCGCTGGATTCGCTCATGCCGTTCGCTCCTCGCTGGTGGCCGCGACTATACGCAGCGCCGTTCGGCCTCGTCGCGACGGACCGTTCGCGCGCGCTCGCCTAGGATGGCGGCATGGACGAGGCTGGCGAGGCCGTCATTGAGGCGCGGGGGCTGCGCAAGCGCTACGGCGAGGTCGAGGCCGTGCGCGGCATCGACCTGCGCATCGAGCGGGGCGAGGTGTTCGCCCTGCTGGGCCCCAACGGCGCGGGCAAGACGACGACCGTCGAGATCCTCGAGGGGCACCGCGCGCGCTCCGGCGGCGAGGTCAGCGTGCTCGGCTTCGACCCCGGCCGTGGCGAGGTCGCGCTCCGCGAGCGCACGGGCATCGTGCTCCAGCACACGGGGCTGGAGCCCTACCTGACCGTGGCGGAGACGATCGACCTGTTCCGGGGCTACTACCCGCGCCCCCTGCCGCTCGCCGAGATCCTGGCGGTGGTGGGGCTGGAGGAGCAGCGCGGCCAGCGCGTGCGGCGGCTCTCCGGCGGGCAGCAGCGGCGGCTCGACGTGGCCGTGGGGCTGGCGGGCGACCCCGAACTGCTCTTCCTCGACGAGCCCACGACGGGCTTCGACCCGACGGCGCGGCGCGGCGCCTGGGCGATGATCCGCAACCTGCGCGAGCTGGGCAAGACGGTCCTGCTGACGACGCACTACCTCGACGAGGCCCAGGCGCTCGCCGACCGCGTGGCGATCATGGTGCGCGGCGAGATCGTGGCCGAGGACACGCCCACGGGGCTCGTCGCGGCGGACGCCGACGCGGTCATCCGCTTCCGCGCGCCGGAGGGGGCCGCGCTCCCCGACAACTTCGGCGCGCGCGGGGCGGAGGGCGGCCTCGCCGAACTGCGCACGCCCGACCCGACGCGCGACCTGCACGCCCTCACCGGCTGGGCCATCGAGGCGGGCGTGACGCTGGAGGACCTGACCGTGAGCCGCCTCTCGCTGGAAGACGTGTTCCTGCGCCTGACCGGCGACAGCGAGGGCGAGGCGGAGGACGCCTCGTGAGGGCGGTGGGGCTGGCGCTGCGGCAGCTCAAGTACGAGCAGCGCGCCTTCCGGCGCAATCCGGCGGCGGCCTTCTTCGCGATCATCTTCCCGCTCGTCTTCCTCGTCATCCTCAACGTCATCTTCGGGAACAGCGAGATCGACGTGGGCGACCGCGTGATCAGCGGCGCCACCTTCTACGTGCCCGCCATCGCGACGCTGACGGTGGTGAACTCCTGCTACACGTCCGTCGCGATGAGCTGGGTCTACGACCGCGACGGGGGCTTGCTCAAGCGCATCCGCGGGGCGCCCCTGCCCGCCGGGGCGTTCCTCTTCGGGCGCATCGGCTTCGTCGTCCTGCTGATGGTGGCGCTGACCGTCGTCGTGGTCGTCTTCGGGCGCGTCTTCTACGGCGTGGACGTGCCGGGGGCGACCCTGCCGGCGGTGCTCGTGACGCTGGCGGTGGGCGCCTTCGCGTTCTGCGCCCTGGGGCTGGCGATCGCCTCGCTCGTGCCCAACGCGGACGCCGCCCCGGCGGTCGTGAACGCCTCCATCCTGCCCCTGCTCTTCATCTCCGACGTGTTCATCCCGCCGGACGCGGGCGCGCCCGCGTGGGTGGGGAGCCTGAGCGCGGTCTTCCCCGTGAAACACCTCTCGGAGGCGCTGCAGACGGGCTTCAACCCGTTCACGGCGGGCGCGGGCTTCGAGCCCCTGCACCTGGGCGTGATCGCGGCCTGGGGCGCGGCGGGATTGCTGGTCACGCTGCGCTTCTCCTCGTGGGAGCCGCGCGTCTGAGGGCCTGCTAGCATCCGTCCTCCAGGGAGTGAAGCGATGGACGTCTCGTGCGCGTTTCCGGCCAACAGCGACGCGGTCGGGCAGGCCGTGCTGGCGGAGGAGCTGGGCTACCGGCGCGTCTGGATCTACGACTCGCCCGCGCTCTATCACGACGTGTGGGTGACGCTCGCGCGGATCGCGGAGCGCACGCAGCGCATCGGGCTGGGGCCGGGCGTGCTCGTGCCCCACCTGCGCCACCCGATGACGCAGGCGGCGGCCATCGCCACGCTCGCGGAGCTGGCCCCCGGGCGGCTGGCGGTGGCGTTCGGGGCGGGCTTCACGGGCAGGCTGGCGATGGGCCGCCCGATGCTCTCGCGGCGCGAATTCGAGGGCGGCGTGCGGCAGGTGCTGGCGCTCCTGCGGGGCGAGGTCGCCGAGGTGGACGGGGCGGCGGCGCGGATGCTGCATTCGGAGGGCTTCGCGCCCCCGCGCCCCATCGCGGTCCCCGTGCTCGTGAACGCGCAGGGGCCGCGCGGGCAGGCGTTCGCGCGCGAGATCGCGGACGGCATCACGGTCAGCTTCACGCCGGTCGCCGGATTCGAGTGGTGCGCCGTGCTGAGCACGGGCACGGTGCTCGACCCCGGCGAATCGCCCACGTCGGAGCGCGCCTTCGCGGCGACGGCCCCCTCGCTGGCGGTGCGCTACCACGGGCTGGCGGCGCGCGGCCAGCCCCTCGGCGCGCTGCCCGGCGGCGCGGAGTGGGCGGCCTCGATCGCGGCCGTGCCGGAGGAGACGCGGCACCTCGAAATCCACCGCGGGCACCTGGTCGAGATGAACGAGCACGATCGCCAGGCGCTCGACCGCGAACGGGTCGCGCCGGCGCAGCTGACGGGGACGGCCGGGCAGGTGCGGGAGCGGCTCGCGCGGCTGGAGGCGGACGGCGCGACGGAGTTGATGTGGCAGCCGATGGGGCCGGACGTCGAGCGCGAACTGCGCGCCTTCGCGGCCCTGCTGCCGTAGCCGCGAGGCTGTAGGCTGGCGCGGTCATGTTCCTGCCTGGGGTGGTTCCCCCGGATGACGGCGGCGGCGAGGGCGAGCGGCTCTGGATGCTCGTGCGGCGCGACCGCGTCCTCCTGCGCGAGGGCGACGCGGCGCTCGCCGGGGCGGACGCTGCGGAGCGCTTCGCGCGCACGGGCGCGGCCCACTACATCGGCGCGCTCGACGGGCGGCCCGTGTGGACGGCGGGCGTCGACGACGAGGCGGAGGCGGACAACGGCTGGGCCTTCCTCGACCTCTTCTCCGTCTACGGGGCGGCGAGCGAGGAAGTGTGGATGGCGGCGGGGCGCGCCGTCCAGATCGTCGAGTGGGAGCGGATCAACCGCTTCTGCGGGCGCTGCGGCGTCCCCAATGAGCTGGCCGAGGGCGAGCGGGCGATGCGCTGCCCGCAATGCCGCCTGCTGCGCTTCCCCCAGCTCTCGCCCGCGATCATCACGCTCGTGCACCGCGGCGGGGAGGCCCTGCTGGCGCGCAGCCACCGCTTCCCCGAGGGGCTCTACAGCGCGCTCGCGGGGTTCGTGGAGCCGGGCGAGACGGTCGAGGGCGCGCTCGTGCGCGAGGTGGAGGAGGAGGTCGGCCTGCGCGTGGGCAACCTCGAATACCGCGGCAGCCAGCCGTGGCCCTTCCCCAACTCGCTCATGCTCGGCTTCTTCGCCGAGTACGAGAGCGGCGACATCGTGCTGGAGGAGGCCGAGATCGCGGCGGCGGACTGGTTCCGCGCCGACGCGCTCCCGAACGTCCCCGGGCCCATCAGCATCGCCAACCGGCTGATCACGGCCTGGGTCGCGCGCCAGAGCGGGGGCTGAGGCGGTGCGCGCGGCCGCGCTGGCGGCGCTGGCGATCGCGGCGGCGGCGCTCACGCTCGCGGCCGGCGTGCGCGCGGGGGAGGGCGAGCCCGTGGACGCAGACGTGGACGCCCCCGCCGCCCACCGCGCCGTCATCCCCGACGTGGCCGCCGACGGAGCCCCGCAGTGGTGCCGCACGGACGCGCCGGACCCGTGCCCGCTCCCCATCAGGCGCCTGACCGTGACCAGCGCGGACGGCGCGCGCGCGCTCACGCTCACGGTCGAGGTCGCGAGCCGCCCGGACCAGCGCCAGCGCGGCCTGATGTTCCGCGAGTCGCTGGACGAGTTCGCGGGGATGCTGTTCCTCTTCGAAGCGGAGCGCTCCGGCGGCTTCTGGATGCGGAACACGCTCATCCCGCTCGACATCGCCTACCTCGCGGCGGACGGCGCGGTGCTGGAAATCGTCCACGGCGTCCCCCTCAGCCTCGACGCGCTCACGCCCGCGCGGCCCTACCGCTACACGCTGGAGGTGAACGGCGGCTGGTTCGCGCGGCACGGCTTCGGGGTGGGCGACGTGGTGGCGTGGTGAACGAGACGGCGGGGGTGCGGATGTCTGAACGGCGGCAGGATCGCCCCTTCTGTCCATAATTTCGCATGAAATCCTTGGCGATATACAGTCTTTGGGCTGGACACCGTGAAGGAATCGTTATAGAACGTGAGTTACTCATGAGGACGCTGGACTCTCCGTTCGCCCGTCATCGCCGCCTCTGGCTGAGCGCGCCCATCGCCGTCCTGCTGCTCGCCGCCGTCGCGCTGGTGGGCGCGGGCGTTTCCGCGCAGTCCGGGGACGAGCCCGATCCGCCCTCCGCCAGCGTCGAACTGCGCATCTGGCAGAGCGTGGCCGAGCCGCTCGACTTCTGGATCAGCGCGCGCTCCGGCGAGGGCGCGGCCTGGCGCACCTCCCGCGTGGACCTGGTCATCCCCCTCGGCGGCGGCTGGCGCACCGGCGACCTGACCGTCGAGGGACGCGCCCGGCCCGTCGAGCTGCGCCTCCGGCAAGACCCCGCGGACACGGATCGCGTGTGGCTGAGCGCGCGCCCGGCGGGAGGCTCCTGGGACGAATACGGCACGGAGCGCCTCACGCTCGACCAGCGCAGCCGCAGCGGGCGCTATCGCTACGCGGACGTGTCCGTGGCGCTGGCCTGGCCGGACGCCGAGCCGCCCGCCCCGGGAACCGCGGCGGACGCGCTCCGCATCCCCGAGGGGCTGGAGACGGAGCGCCTGCAGGCGCGCGTCTGGCGCAGCGTGGCCGCCCCCCATCGCTACTGGATCAGCTCCCGCCCGGATACTGACGCCCCCTGGAGCACGCAGCGCGTGACGCTGGCGGAGAGCGCCGGGGAGGGCTGGAACGCGGGCGCCCTCACCGTCGACGCGGGCGCGGCGGACTTCGAACTGCGCCTCTGGGAAGGCGAGGACGATGGCGCGTTGCACCTGAGCGTGCGCGTCGCCGGGATCACCTGGCACGAGTACGGCACGCACGCGCTGACCCTCAACCGCACGAGCGCCAGCGGGCGCTATACCTACGCCAACCGCATCGTGCGGCTCACGCTGCCGGAGGCCGAGCCGCCCGCGCCGGGCGCCGCCGCGCGCACCTGGGACCGCCCCGAGACCGCGCCCGGAACCGGCGACGGCGACGGCGACGAAACCGGCGAGGACGAGCCCGGGACCGGCCCCACCCCCGATCCCGACAACCGCCGCCCCTGGGCCGACGCCGGCGACGACCAGACCGTGGACGTGGGCGACACCGTCACCCTCGACGGCAGCGGCAGCGCCGATCCCGATGAAGACGACCTCACCTACGCCTGGGCGCAGACCGGCGGCTCCTACACGGACGCCGTCGCGCTCACCGGCGCGGACACGATCTCGCCCAGCTTCACCGTCGACGCCGCGCTCTCCGGCCAGACCGTCATCTTCACGCTGACCGTTACGGACGAGCACGGGCTCACGCGCACGGACGCCGTCACCATCACCGTGCGCGCGCAGCAGACGACGCCGCCGCCCGGCGGCGGCCCGCCCGCGAACCAGGCGCCCACGGCGAACGCGGGAGCGGCCCAGCAGGTGAACCGCGGTTCGGCGGCGACGCTGGACGGCTCCGCCTCCTCCGACCCCGACGGCGACGAACTCAGCTACTCGTGGGAGAAGACGAGCGGGTACGCGGGGACCATCACGCTCACGGGCGCGGACACGGCCTCGCCCAGCTTCACCGTGCCCACGGACGCCGCCATCAACGCCGCCATCACCTTCACGCTCACCGTGAGCGACGGAAATGGCGGCGAGGACACGGACACCGTGACCATCACGGCCCTGAACGTCCAGCCGACGGCGAACGCGGGTACGGATCAGGACGCCGCTCGCGGCTCGACGGTCACGCTCAACGGCGCCGGCAGCGACCCCGAGGACTCGACGCTGGCCTACTCCTGGTCGCACACAGCCGGAACGCCGGCGGTCACGCTCTCAAGCGCGACGGCGCAGAACCCGACGTTCACCATGCCAACGGGCGCTGGCATCGATGAGGTGTTCACCTTCACGCTGACCGTGAAGGACGAGAACGGCGGCACGGGCTTCAAGTCCGCCACCGACACCGTGAACGTCACGGCGAAGAACGCCCCGCCGACGGCGTACGCGGGCACGGACCAGGACGCCGCTCGCGGCTCGGAGGTCAGGCTCACCGGCGCCGGCGGCGACCCCGAGAATTCGACGCTGGCCTACTCCTGGTCGCAGACAGCCGGAACGACGGTCACGCTCTCAAGCACGACGGCGCGGAGCCCGACGTTCACCATGCCCACGGGCGCTCAGATCGATGAGGAGTTCACCTTCACGCTGACCGTGAAGGACGAGAACGGCGGCGCGGGCTCCATGTCCGCCACCGACACGGTGAAAATCACGGCGCAGAACGCCCCGCCCGCGGCGAACGCGGGTGCGGACCAGACCGTGGCCCGCGGATCGAGTGCCACGCTCAACGGCAGCGCCAGTTCGGACGCCGAGGGCGCGCTCAGCTACTCGTGGGCGAAGACGGGCGGCACCTACACCGGGACCATCCCCTTTACCCCGCAGGTCGGGGGGCCGGACCACACGCGCCGCTTCATCGTGCCCGGCGCGGCGAGCGTCAACGACACGATCATCTTCACGCTGACCGTCACGGACAGCGACAACGTGACCGACACCGACGACGTCACGATCAACGTCGGGAACGCCCCGCCCGTCGCGAACGCGGGGCCGAACCAGAAGGTGTCCCCGGGCGGCTCGATCCAGCTGAGCGGCTCCGCCAGCGACCCCGACGGCGACAACTCGAAGATCAGCTACAAGTGGGAGGTCGCGGGCACGCCGACCGCCACGCTCTCGAACTCCGCCACCGCGACGCCCACCCTGAACGTCCCCGCCAGCGCGACCAGCGCGGCGAGATACCTGCTCACGCTCGTCGTCACCGACGAGGACGACGGTACCGATCGCGACACCATGACGGTCTCGGCGGACAACCGCGATCCCACCGCGAACGCGGGCTCGGACCGGGATGCGTATCGCGCCTCCACGGTCACCCTCAACGGCTCCGCTTCCTCCGACCCCGACTTCGACATTCTCTCCTTCTCGTGGGCGAAGACGGGCGGCGACTACACCAGCGACATCAGCCTCACGAACGCGAACACGGTCTCGCCGAGCTTCACCGTGCCCGTGGCCGCCGACGACGACGACACGATGATCTTCACGCTCACCGTCAGCGACGGGCGGGGCGGCGTGGCCACGAACACCGTGGAGATCACGGCCCTGAATGCCCTCCCCACGGTGAACGCGGGCGCGGACCAGGGCGGCACCGCAGGGACGACGCTGACCCTGTCCGCCACCGCCAACGACCCCGACGGCGCGCTCACCTACGCGTGGACGGGGGCGTCCTCCGGGATGATGAGCGACACAACCGTCCTCGCGCCGACCGTGACCCTTCCTCCCCCCGCCCCGAAGGGTACGACCTTCACCTTCACCCTGACCGTCACCGACGAGGACGGCGAAACCGCCTCCGACGACATCACCCTGACCGTGAACAACCGCCCTCCCACCGCGAACGCGGGCTCGGATGCCAACGTGAACCGCGGCTCGACCGTCACCCTGGACGGCAGCGGCTCCGACGACCTCGACACCGGCGACTCGCTCACCTACTCGTGGGTGAGGCCAACGGGGTCGGCCGGCGGCACCTACTCGGGCACGGTCACCCCTTCGGACGCAACGGCGCAGAGCCCCACCTTCACCGCCCCCACCGGCGCCGCCATCAACGACACCATCATCTTCTCCCTCACCGTCAGCGACGGGAACGGCGGCACGCACACGGACACCGTGACGTTCACGCTCAAGAACGCGCCCCCGACCGTGACCATCACGTCGGCGGGCTCGAACCAGTACACCGCCACCGCCACCGACCCGGACGACGACAGCCCCACATTCACCTACCAGTGGGCTATCAGCCCGTCGTCCCACACCGTCACGAATGAAACCAGCCAGACCGTGACCGTGACCCCGGGCGGCGCCCCCACCGGGACGCTCACCCTGACCGTCACCGACGAGGACGGCGGCACGGTCACCGCCACCAAGTCCCTCACGTTCCCCTAACGCAGCCGCCCGCTACTGACCCCGCTGAAAGGCCTCCCGGAGTAGCGAGACAGCCCCGTGGAAAGTGCTACTAACGACGGTAAATACATTACGAAAACATTGATAGAACCTCCATAATATTCGCGACACAAGTTACGTTGTATGGTACCGTCGCGGTTGCGCACCTCGTTGCGATACCTGGCAGAGAAGTGCGCCACAGGCGGAATCTCCCGTACCTCGACCGCCCCCGCGTCCTGGAGGAATGGCCCATGCTCCGCCGACGCTTTCTCGTTCCGCTCGCCGCCCTGCTGGCGCTCGCCGTGGCCGTCCCCGTCTTCTTCGGAGGCGGCTCGCACGCGCAGTCCGAGGCCGGCGTGGTCGCGTTCGAGAACCCCGCCCCCTCCGCCAGCGCCGAGCTGCGCCTCTGGCAGAGCGTGCGCGATCCCCTCGGCGGCATCTGGCTCAGCGCCCGCCCCGACGCCGATTCCTCGTGGACCACGAGCCGCCTCCACCTGGCCATGATCGAGGGCGGCGGCTGGCGCGTCGCCAACCACACCGTCGACGCGCCCGGCGGCGAAATCGAGGTGCGCCTCTGGCAGGATCCCGGCGCCCTCCGCCTCCTCTACCTGAGCGCACGCCCCCACGGCGCCTCCTGGAACGAGTACGGCACGCAGCGCATCAGGCTGGACGAACGCAGCCGCAGCGGCCGCTACCGCTACGGCGACGTCTCCGTGGCCCTGGAGTGGCCCGACGCCGAGCCGCCCCCGCCGGAGACCGCGCGGGACGCCCTCTGCATCCCCGAGGACCTGTGGCGCGCGGGCGCGGAACTGCGCCTCTGGCGCAGCGTCGCCACGCCACACCGCTACTACCTCAGCGCCCGCCCCGACACGGAGTCCAGCTGGACCACGCGGCGGCTGACGCTGGAGGAGTCGGACGTGGAGGGCTGGAACACGGCGACGGCGACGGCGCTCGCCGGGCTGATCGTGGAAGAAGCGGAAGAGGACGCCGCCAGCGCCGGCGGCGACGAGGACCGCGCGGACGGCGAGGAAGACGCGGACGACGGCGACGCCCCCGCCCCCGCCTTCGAACTGCGCCTCTGGCAGCGCGGGAACGCCCTCGCCCTGAGCGCGCGCGTCGCCGGGACCACCTGGGACGAATACGGGACGCAGTCCGTGACGCTCAACCGCAGGAGCGCGAGCGGGAACTTCACCTACGCCGACCGCGTGATCACCCTCACCCTGCCCGAGTCCGAGCCGCCGCTCCCCGGCGCGACGCGCACCTGGGACTGCCCCGGGACAACGCCCGGCGGCGGCGGCGGCGGCGGCGGGACCACGCCGGGGACCGGCGCCGGTACCGGCGAAGCCGAGGCCACCCCCACCCCCGATCCCGACAACCGCGCCCCCTGGGCCGACGCCGGCGACGACCAGACCGTGGCCGTCGGCGACACCGTCACCCTCGACGGCTCCGGCAGCGCCGACGTCGACGAAGACGAGATCACCTACGCCTGGACGCAGACCGGCGGCTCCTACACGGGCGCCGTCGCGCTCACCGGCGCGAACACCGCCAGCCCCACCTTCACCGTCGACGCCGCCCTCAACGGCCAGACCGTCGAGTTCACCCTCACCGTCACGGACGAGCACGGCCTCACGAAGACGGACGCCGTCATGATCACGGTGCTCCAGCAGCAGCAGGGCGGCGGCGCTCCGCCTCCGGGCGGCGGTCTCCCGCCGGGTGGCTCGCCCGCACCCTCGCCCACGCTCAACGTGAGCAACATCACCGAGACAGGCGCGACGCTGACCATCACCAACCACACCGCCCAGTGGTGGTACAAGGAGTCGGCGGACACGACGTGCGAGGGCCCGGTCGCGGTGAACACCGCCACGAAGGTCCTGACCGGGCTGACGGAGGGCCCGTCGTACACCTACACCTACTCGGCCTACAGCGATTCGGGCTGCTCGGCCCTGCTCGCGACGGCGGCGGCGTTCACGACCAGCCTCCGGCTCGAATCCTCAGTGGCGGCCACGCATGCCACCCTGGATATCGTCGGCCACACCGGCGACTGGCATTACCAGGCGGACAAGGGGCCGCACACCTCCTGTTCGGGCGCGGTGACCAGCAATTCGGCGAACCTGACGGGGCTGAGCCCGAGCACGTCCTACACGTACTCGGCCTACAGCGATCCGGGCTGCTCGGCCCTGCTGGCGACGGCGGCGTTCACGACGTTCGCCCAGCTGACCGCCAGCAACGTGACCGCGACGACGGCGACGCTGACGATCGACGGACACAGCGGCGACTGGTGGTACAAGTCCGCCACCACGGGCAAGACGACATGCACGAGCGCGCGCGCAGCGTCGTCGGCCAACGTGACCGGCCTGACGCACAACACGACCTACGCCTTCACGGCCTACAGCGACGACACCTGCTTGGCCCCTCTCGGCTGGGCTGACGAGTTCACGACGCTGACCCCCACCCTCGAATCCTCCAACGAAACCGCGACGGGCGCGACGCTGACCCTCGGCGACTGGACGATCGCGAAGGACGGCTCTTGGTACTACCAGTACACCTCGCCCACCGGCGGGACCTGCTCCGGCCCGCAGTCGGAGTTGACGGCCACCGTCAGCCTCTCCCCCGGCACGGCCTACGTCTTCACCGCCTACAGCGACGCCTGCTCCACCGCGCTCGCCACGGCCTCGCAGTTCACGACGCCGGTCCAGCTGACCGCCGGCAGCATCACGGCCACGGGCGCCACGCTGACGCTCGCGGGCCACAGCGGCCAGTGGTGGTACAAGGCGGACGCCAATCCGCACAAGACCTGCCAGGGTCCGGTCGCGGCGGGCACCACTTCGGCGAACCCGACGGGGCTGACGGAGGGCACGTCCTACACCTACTCCGCCTACAGCAACAACGGCTGCTCGACGCTGCTGGCTACCGCCAACAAGTTCACGACCGGCATCAGCCTCTCCGCCGGCAACGTGACGGCCACGACCGTCACCCTCACGCTCGCGGGCTACAGCGAGAAGTGGTGGTACAAGAAGCGGGTGGACACGGCCTGCCGGGGTTCGGTCGCGGCGGGTACCGACACGACGACGCTGACGGGGCTGACGCCGGGCGAGCCCTACACGTGGACGGTCCACAGCGACAGCAGCTGCCGGACCGAACTCGCCAGGACCTGGTTCACGATGTCGGCCCCCGCCCTCACCTCCTCCAACGTCACCGACAACTCGGCCACGCTGACCCTCCGCAACGACTGGACGACCGCGGACGGCAAGTGGCACTACAAGTCGGAGACCACTGGCAAGACCACCTGCGTCGAGGGCGCCACGGGGAGCACGGAGGCCACGCAGGTCGACGTCACCGAACTCACCCCCGGCATGTCGTACACCTTCACCGCCTACACCAACAGCGGCTGCACGACCGTCATCGACGCGGCCCCGGCGTTCACGACGCCGTCGCTCACCACCAGCGAACTGACGGCCACGACGGTCAAGCTGACCATCGCCGGACACACGGGCGACTGGTCGTACAAGTCCGCCACCACCGGCCACACCGCCTGCACGGCGGTTACCGCCGGCACGTCCTCCGTTTACCCGGTCGGGCTGGGGAAGGGCACGAAGTACACCTTCACGGCCTACAGCGACAGCAACTGCACGGCCGCGAACCGGCTGGCGACGGCGGCGGAGTTCACGACGCTGAGCCCCGCGCTCACGTCCTCCGTCATCACCAAGTACTCGGCGAAGCTGACCCTCAGCAACTGGGAGTCCCGCGACGACGGCGAGTGGTACTACAAGTCGGCCACCATTGGCAAGAGGGACTGCACGAGCCCGTTCCCGTTCGACTACGAAAGCGACGACGGACTGGTCACGAGGGACACCGCCACCGGACTGGCGCCCAACACGGCCTACGTCTTCACGGCCTACACCGACAACGCCTGCACGGCCGGGAAGGAGATCGTCGCGGCCCCGTCGTTCACCACCACCGCCAACACCGCGCCCGTCGTCATCTTCTCGAACGCGAACGTGACGGCGGGGAACTCGCACACCCTGAGCGCGACCGTCACCGACGACGAGGCCGTCAGCGCCCTCACCTGGCAGTGGACCGTGCCCGCGGCCACGGTCACGGGCGCGACGACGGCGACGCCGTCCGTCGCCATCCCCGCCGGCGCGCCGGTGAACAGCACCTACCAGCCCACCGTGACGGTGAGGGACGCGGAGGGCGGAACGACCACGGCCAGCGCCATCCTGACGGTCAACAACCGCGCGCCCACCGCGGTCCTGTCCGGGGCGCCGTACAGCGCGCCCGCGAACAGGCAGATCAACGTGAGCGGCTTGTCCTCCCGCGATCCCGACACTGACGTGCTCAGCTACTCGTGGGCGAAGACGGGCGGCACCTACACGGGCGCGGTCAGCTTCGGCGGCGGAACGACGTACCCCTCGACGCACTTCACCATCCCCTCGAACGCCACCACCGACCAGACGATCGTGATCACGCTCACCGTGAACGACGGGAAGGGCGGCACGGATACCGACTCGGCCACCGTCACCGTCGGCCCCTGGTCGACCAACTGGCCCCCGACGGCGAACGCGGGCCTGGACCAGAACTTCAAGATGGGCCAGAACGCGAACAACCGCGTGACGATCACTGGCTCCGGCTCCGACCCCGATACGAACGACACCCTCTCGTACAGCTGGGCCGTCGCCAGCAGCCTCTACAAGCAGTACGTCACGCTGGTGCAGAACCCCAGCAAGCCGCAGGAGGTCTACTTCGACTGGCCCAGCCAGGCGCCGCTCAACGCCAAGATCCAGATCGACCTGACCGTCTGCGACAACCACAACGCCTGCAACACGGACGAAATGATCGTCACGCGCATCCTCGGGCTGACCGTGGACGTGGGCGCCGACGGCGACGACCTCCGCAGGCGCAGCGACGCCACGGCCGTCACCTTCACGCCGCTCACCGCCGCCACGGTCAGCAACCCCGACGGGCTCACGGTCACCCTGGACTGGGAAGTCGTGCTGAACGACAACGCCGACCCCGGCGTGCTGCCCAAGGGCGTGACCATCAGCGGCGAGGCCACGACAGCGATCACGGTCACGTTCGCTGGCGAAGACGCGCCCACCTCCGCGGCGGCGGGCACGTACTCCATCGGCCTGACCGCCACGCCCTCGGGCCTGCAAGGCACCACCCCGCCGGTGGACTGGCTGACGGTCGAGCTGGTCGCCAACCAGGCCCCCACGGTGACGAGCATCGGGGTCAGTGGCCGCAACCTGGACGGCAACGCCACCGACCCGGACGGCCCCGACACGGCGTTGGTCCACACCTGGAATGCGCCGGCGAACTCGGGAATCACGTTCAGCACGAACGACACCACGAGCGACCAGACGACGATCAATGGCCCCTCGGGCACTTACACCATTAAGCTGCGAGTTACGGACCAGCATGGCGGGACGGGCGAGAGGACGGTGTCCGTCACGATCCCGTAGCCGCCGGGGGCAGGGGCGCCGGCGCGCCCCCGCGCCGCTGCGCGCCCCCGGGACTGGCCTCTGACGGCTGGAACGGTAGATTGGCGCCAAGGGGTGAAGAGTGGCAGCCAGGATGGCGAAGGACTGGGGCGCGCTCCGCAAGGCGCTGGTTCAGCATGTGCGAACGCCCTTGCTGAGCAATCCTGACACGGCGAAGGCATGGGAGTCCCGCACGCCAACGGCTCTCGGCAAGGAACTCCTCGATACCGGGCAGATCGGCGCCTCAACCACGAAGGAGACGGCCCTCTGGTACGCGCTCACCTACAGTTGCATGCATTTCGACGCGCTCACAAGCCTGATGCAGGAGGACCAGTTCCGGCCTCGTGCGCTCTCCGCGCTGCCTGAGCCGTCCCCGAGGATCCTGCATGTCGACTTCGGCTGCGGTCCGGGCACGGCCTCGTGGGCGGTCATCAACGCACTCCCGGACGATGCCCGCATCACGACGATCGGCCACGATCACAACGAGCACATGATCGAACTGGCGAAGAGCATGACTGCCAGCCTTGATCAGACGGTCCCGCCCCGAGTCACGGCGATGTACCACACCAACTGGAAGCGCATTCGGCGGAGAGTCAACTCAGAGGCGAAGCATGCGTGGGACGCCGTGTTCGTCACGGCGAATGCGCTCTTTGGCCAGCGGTCGGTCACAGACGCTGATGTCACCGAACTCATTGGCCTCATCAACGGCATCCGCACCAAAGCGCCGAACCGAACCCTCTTCGTCTTCGGGACGCACCCTCAGTACTCGACAGATGCCGTCCACGGCGCCTGGCAGAGCATCGCCAGCGAGGCCGGGGCGACGGTGCTGTTCGATAGCGCCATCTCGTTCGAGTCGTGGAGCCCGAGCCAGTACGCGAGCGATGAAGCGTCCTCGTGGCACCGGTGGAATCCTCCCCAACTCGCGCATATCCTTGGCATACCGCCACGGGGAGGGAGTTGATGGTCACGGAGAGCGGCGTCCAGACGAGCCTCTTCAGCGCTGAGCCCGACGCCCCCGCCGCGTCCGGTCCCGAGGGGGACCTGGACCAGTTGCGAGCGATCGGCGTGACGTACGAGCCGGACTTCCTGACGCGCGAGGAATGCGATGGCCTGCTGCGGGACATCGACGCGCGCCCCGAGCAGTGGCTGACCGACCTCCAGCGGCGGGTGCAGCACTACGGCTGGAAGTACGACTACTCCGCGCGCGGCGCGTCGGCGCCCGCGGACCCGGTGCCGGAGTTCATCGCGCCGATCGCGGAACGGCTGCGCGAGCGGGGCTGGTTCGGGGCCGTGCCCGACCAGGTCATCGTGAACGAGTATGAGCCGGGGCAGGGCATCGCCGCGCACGCCGACCGCGACTGCTTCGGTCCGGCGGTGGCGATGCTCTCGCTGGCCGATCGCTGGCCGATGCAGTTCATCCCGCCGGGCGGCGGGGACGACCGGCTCGAACTCTTCCTCGACGTCGGGTCGATCCTGGTGCTCACCGGAGAAGCGCGGGAACAGTGGCTGCATACCATCGCCAAGCGCAAGAGCGACGGTCGCGGTCCGGAGAAGCGACAGCGCGAGCGGCGCGTGTCGGTGACGTTCCGCACGGTGAACCAGTAAACCAGTAAGCCCGTCGCGTTCCGGCCGCGCTCAACCCGTCGCCGCCATGTCGCGGGCGAGGCGGGGGAAGAGGGGCTTCACGTTGGCGGAGGCGATGGCGGCGAGTTCGGCGGTGCTGAAGCCCGCGTCGTTCACGAGGTAGGCGATGGCCTCGTCCACGTCCTCGCGGGAGAAGGCCGGGTAGTCGGTGCCGAAGACGATGTGGTCCGTGTCCGCGACCGTGCGGAGGCTGGGGAAGGCGTTGGGGTGGCAGCTCACGGCCACGTCGAAATACATGCGCCCCAGGTAGGCGGCCACGCCTTGCGGGGCGCTCGTGCGGAAGGGCTCGGCGTCGTCGGAGCGGGCCACGCGCCCGGCGATGTAGGGAAAGCAGCCGCCCGCGTGCGCCACGATCCAGGTCAGGTCGCCGTAGCGTTCGAGGGCGCCGGAGGCGAGCAGGGCGCCGAGCGCGCGCGTCGTCTCCACGGGGAAGTCGACGACGGCGGGGGAGAGGTTGGGAATGCCGAGGTGCGACTTCGTGGGGTGCAGGTGGATGACGGCGGCGCGCTCGTTCATGGCGGCCAGCACGGGGTCGAAGCGCTCCGCGCCGATGAGGTCGGGGCCCACGCCGCTGGGCAGGAGCACGCCGTCCATGCCCAGGTCGTCGAAGGCGCGGGCCAGCTCGGCGCGGGCGGCGGCGGGGTCGGCGAGGGGCAGGGTCGCGAACGAGCCGAAGCGATCGGGCCAGCGCCGCGCGACGCCCGCGAGGTAGTCGTTGGCCGCGCGGTGGAGGGGAACGGCGGCGGCGGGGTCGCCCACGTCGGCGACGAAGACGGTGGGGGTGAGCACGGCGGCGGCGATGCCGCTGGCGTCCATGGCGGCGAGCGCGGCCTCGGGCGTCCAGGCCCCGGTCATGGGGATGCCGGCCCGCGTCGCGGCCTCGGCGATCTCGGCCGAGGGCACGTGGTGGTGTACGTCGATGAAGCCGTCCATGACGATCCTCCGGGGGGCGTCGCGCGTCCCGCGCCCATCCTAGGGGAAGGGGGCGGGATGGGCGCGCGACAGCGGCGCACGGGGCGCTAGACTGGGGCCATGACGATCGATACGGGCTTCCTCAGGGCGGAGATGACTGACCGGCTGGAGTTGCCCCGCCGCTACCGGAGGCAGCTTGAAGCGCTGCTGCGCGAGCACGTGCCCGATGCCGAGGTGTGGGCGTACGGGAGCCGCGTGAACGGCGGGAGTCATCCGGGGAGCGACCTGGACCTCGTGCTGCGGAGCCCGACGCTCGAACGGCTGGGCGGCGGCTACCACGACCTGCTGGACGCGATCGAGGATTCGACCATCCCCATCCTGGTGCAAGCCCACGACTGGGCGCGGCTGCCGGAGCGCTTCCACCATGAGATCGAGCGGAACCACGTGGTGCTGCTGGAACGGGCCTGACGCCCGCGGCGCTTCTGGTAGCCTTGCGCCTTCGGGAGGGACGCGATGCGCATTGGCGTGATGATCGGCGGGCGGCAGGACCTCGGCGGGCTGCTGGCGCGCACCCAGGAACTGGAGGCGCAGGGCTTCGACAGCGTCTGGATGCCCAACGTCTTCGGGCTGGACGCGATGGGTGCGCTGACCGTCATCGGGCGCGAGACGGCGCGCATCGAGCTGGGCACGGCGGTCGTGCCCACCTACCCCCGCCACCCCGTGACGATGGCGCAGCAGGCGCTGACCGTGCAGGCCGCCTCGGGCAACCGCTTCGCGCTCGGCATCGGCCTCTCCCACAAGTTCGTCATCGAGGACATGTGGGGGCTGTCCTTCGAGCGGCCCGCGCGGCACATGCGCGACTACCTGGAGGCGCTCCTGCCCCTCCTGCGCGGCGGCGAGGTGAACGTCGAGAACGAGAGCTACCGCATCCACGCGGCCTACGGCGTGCCCGGGGCGGACGCGCCGCCCGTGCTGCTCGCGGCGATGGCCCCGCGGATGCTGGCGCTGGCGGGGTCGGCGGCGGACGGCACCAGCCTCTGGATGACGGGGCCGGACACGATCGAGGGCTACGTCGCGCCCGCCCTGCGCGAGGCGGCGGAGCGCGCCGGGCGGGAGACGCCCCGCATCGTGGCCGCCTTCCCCATCGCCCTCACCGACGACCCCGCCGACGCCCGCGAGCGCACCGGCCGGATGCTCGCCAACTACGGCGGCATCCCCTCCTACCGCGCGATGCTGGACAAGGAAGGCGCGGACGGCCCCGGCGACGTCGCCATCCTCGGCGGCGAGCGCGCGCTCGACGAGGCGCTCGACCGGCTGGAGGCGATGGGCGTCAGCGACTTCTCCGCCTCGATCATGCCGGTCGACCCCGAGGCCGAGGGGCGCACGGCGGCCTACCTGGTCGCGCGGATGAGCAAGGGCTAGCGGGCGGCGATGCGCTCGAAGATCGTCGGCAGCTTCGCGGAGGCGGTCGCGGATGTCGGGGACGGCGCGAGCGTCCTCGTGGCGGGCTTCGGCGAGCCGGGCACGCCCCACAACCTCATCGCCGCCCTCCACGAGCAGGGCGCCTCCGGCCTCACGCTCATCGCCAACGGCGCGGGCGGGACGCGCGACGACGGCGTGATCACGACCGGCGACCTCGTCGCGGCGGGGCGTGTGCGCCGCGTCATCCTCGCGTTCACGGCCTCGACCCACCCCTCGCGCCGCACGCCCCTGGAGGAGCTGCACGAGGCGGGCGCGATCGAGGCCCAGATCACGCCCCAGGGCACGCTCGCGGAGCGCATCCGCGCGGGCGGCGCGGGCATCCCCGCCTTCTACACGCCCGCGGGCGTGGGCACCGAGACAGCGCAGGGCAAGGAGCACCGCGACTTCGGCGGGCGCGCCTACGTGCTCGAGGAGGCCATCACCGCCGACTACGCCCTCATCCGCTGCTGGAAGGCCGACCCCTTCGGCAACCTCGTGTTCCGGCGCGCGCAGCGCAACTTCAACCCCATCATGGCGATGGCCGCCGACTGCACCCTCGTCGAGGCCGAGGAGGTCGTCGAGACGGGCGCGCTCGACCCCGACGCCATCCACACGCCCGGCGTCTTCGTCCAGCGCGTCGTCTCCATCCCCGAGGCGGGCGGCAGGCTGCGGGTCCCGTCCCTCATGCCCGCCAGCGCTCCCGCGAGGCCGCGCTGACGTGGCCGGCGAGCGGCTCACCCGCGACCTCATGGCGGCCCGCGTCGCCGCCGAGTTCGGCGACGGCTGGATCGTGAACCTCGGCGTGGGCATGCCCACCCGCTGCTCCGACTTCCTCCCCGAGGGCCGCGACGTCATCCTGCACGCCGAGAACGGCGTCATCGGCTACGGGCGCAACGCGACCGCCGGCGAGGCCGGGCCGTACGTCGTGAACGGCGGCGCGCAGCCCGTGCTGCTCACCCCCATCGCCTCCATCGTCCACCACGCGGACGCCTTCGCCATCATCCGGCGGGGGCTGCTCGACGTGGCCGTGCTGGGGGCCTACGAGGCGGCGGCCAACGGCGACTTCGCCAACTGGCGCATCACCGGGCGCAAGGGCGGCGGCATCGGCGGGGCGATGGACCTCGCCGTGGGCGCGCGCCAGGTCTTCCTCCTGCTGGACCACACCACCCGCGACGGCCGCCCGCGCCTGCTCGAACGCTGCGCCCTGCCCCTCACCGCGGCGGGCGTGGTCACGCTCGTGATGACCGACCTGGGGCTGTTCGAGCCCGCGGGCGACCGCTTCCGCCTGCGCGAAATCGCCCCCGGCTTCACCGTGGACGAGGTCCAGCGCCTCACCGGCGCCCCCGTCGAGCCCGCGCCGGACCTGCGCGAGGTCGCGCCGTAGCGCCGGGAATACCCTCACGACTTCGTTGAAGTCTTGTATCTAATATGGTATGAACTTAGGCTGGCGCTCGCCGTTCACGCGCAACCCGGCGAAGATGCGGCGCCGCACGCGCGCGCCCGCCGATGCCAGAGGAGAACCCATGCTCCGCCGACGCTTCCTCGTTCCGTTCGCCGCCCTGCTGGCGATGGCCGCCGCCGCGCCCGTCTTCTTCGGGGGCGGGTCGCAGGCGCAGGAAGCGGACGTGGTCGCGATCGCGAACCCCGCGCCCTCCGCCAGCGCCGAGCTGCGCGTCTGGCAGAGCGTGCGCTCGCCCCTCCGCCTCTGGGTGAGTTCCCGCCCCGACGCGGGCGACGCCTGGAGCACGAGCGAACTGAACCTCGCCATGATCGAGGGCGGCGGCTGGCGCATCGCGAGCCGCACCGTGGACGCGCTCGACGGCGAGATCGAGCTGCGCGTCTGGCAGCACCCGGGCAGGCTCAGCCTCGTCTACCTGAGCGCGCGGCCCGGCGCGGGCGGCTCGTGGGACGAGTACGGGACGCAACGCCTCAGGCTCGACGAGACGAGCCGCAGCGGCCGCTATCGCTACGGCGATGCATCGGTCGCGCTGGAATGGCCCGACGCGGACGCGCCGGAGCCCGGAAGCGACGCCGTCACCCTCTGCCCCCCCGAGGGGCTCGACACCGAGACCCTGTCGGCGCGCGTCTGGCGCAGCGTCGCCACGCCGCGGCGCTACTACATCAGTTCGCGGCCCGATACTGACGCCCGCTGGACCATCCAGCGGCTCACGCTGGCCGAGACGGGCGAGGACGGCTGGAGCGCCGCCAGCCTCACCGTCGACGCGGGCGACGCCGACTTCGAGCTGCGCCTCTGGGCGCGCGGGAACGCCGTCGCCCTCAGCGCGCGCGTCGCCGGAACCACCTGGGACGAGTACGGCGCCCGCTCCGTGACGCTCAACCGCACGAGCCGCAGCGGGAACTACACCTACGCGAACCGCACCGTGCGCCTGACCCTGCCGGAGGCGGAACCGCCGCGCCCGGGCGCGAGCGCGCGCACCTGGGACTGCCCCGAGACCACCCCTGACACCGGCACGGGCGAGCCCGAGGCCACGCCCACGCCCACCCCCGATCCCGAGAACCGCGCCCCCTGGGCCGACGCCGGCGACGACCAGACCGTGTCCGTCGGCGACACCGTCCAACTCGACGGGAGCGACAGCGCCGACATCGACGAGGACGACCTCACCTACACGTGGACGCAGGACACGACCACGACCGACCCCGACTACTACACGACCGCCATCACCCTCACGGACCCGGCCACGGCGACGCCGAGCTTCGAGGTCCCCGCCGAAGCCAGCGGCAAGAAGATCGCGTTCACCCTCACCGTGACGGACGAGCACGGCCTGACCAAGACGGACGCCGTCACGATCACCGTGCTCCAGCAGCAGCAGGGCGGCGGCGGCGGCGCGCCCCCCGGCGGCGGCGGTCCGCCCTCCACCTCGCCCGGGACGCAGGATCCCAACAACGAGGCCCCGACGGCGCACGCGGGGCCGGACCAGCACGCCGCGCCCGGCGACACCGTCACGCTCGACGGCAACGGCTCGACCGATCCCGAGCAAGGCGACCTGACCTACTCGTGGGCGATGACGAGCGACGGGACGTACGACGGCGGCGACAGCATCTCGCCCGGCGCGACGGTGAATCCCGAGTTCACGATGCCGAGCAACGCCGACATCGGCGAGACGCTGATCTTCAAACTGACCGTCCGCGACACCGGCGGCAAGACCGACACGGATACGGTCACGATCACGACGAACACGCCGCCAACCGTCGATGCCGGTACCGACCAGACCGTGCTGCGCGATGCGACCGTGAACCTGTCGGGCGCGGTGACCGAGAGCGACCCGAACCAGACGATGACCTACCAGTGGAGGAAGACGGGCGGGACGTACACGGGGACCATCGACATCACGATCACGACCACGACGCCGCCGACCGCCAGCTTCAAGATGCCGAAGGCGGCGAAGCACAACCAGACCGTCATCCTCACGCTCACGGCCACGGACTCGCTGGGCGGCAAGGGCTCGGACACGGTCACCATCACGGCGCAGAACCGCGCGCCGGACGGCGCCAACGCGGGCGATGACGACGACGCCGTGCGCGGCTCGACGGTGACGCTCGTCCAGTGCCCAGCCTCGGCGACCGATCCGGACGGCGACGATCTGACCTGCTCGTGGGAGAAGACGGGCGGGACGTACACGGGGAACATCGACATCACGACCACGACGCCGCCGACCTTCACCATGCCCACGGACGCGGCCACGAACGCAACCGTCACCCTCACGCTCACCGTGAGCGACGGCTATGGCGGGAGCGACACGGACGACGTGACGTACACCGCGACGAACGCAACGCCGATGGCGAACGCCGGGGCCAATCAGGATTCCGCCGCGCGCGGCTCGACGGTCACGCTCGACGGCAGCCGCTCGGCTGACTCCGATGGCACGATCAGCAGCTACTCGTGGGAGCGGCCAACGGGGCCAGCCGGCGGCACCTACAACGGGACCATCACGCTGACCGGCGCGACGACCGCCAGTCCCAGCTTCACCCTGCCCGCCGACGCCGAGCTCGGCGACACGGTCATCATCAGGCTCACCGTGACTGACAACGAGAGCGCCACAGCCACCGATACCGTCACGATCACCGCCGCCCTGGTGAACGCCGGAACGGACGCGGACGTCCAGCGCGGCTCGACCGCCAGCCTCGATGGGACGTACAGCGACCCCGACGGGACCACCAGACCCACCTACAATTGGACCAAGACGGGCGGGACGTACACGGGGAGAGTCAGCATCACCGACTCCGACAAGGAAGACGCCAGCTTCACCGTGCCCACCGCCGCCGCCGCCGACGCCACCATCATCCTCACGCTGACCGTGACGGACGGCGGCTCGACCTTCAGCGACACGGTCACGATCACCGCCAAGAACGTGTCGCCGACGGCGAACGCGGGGAACGACCAGCTGCTCGCCACACGCGGTTCGACGATCACGCTCAGCGGCAGCGGCAGTGACACGGACGGCACGATCAGCAGCTACTCCTGGGACAAGACGGGCGGGACGTACGACGGCGACACGACGATCACGATCGCCAACAGCGACAAGGCGAACGCCAGCTTCACGCTGCCCGCCGACGCCGATCCCGCCGACACGCTGATCTTCACGCTGACCGTGACCGACAACGACGATGCGACTGACACCAATACCGTCACGATCAAGGCGGCGAACGTCGCGCCGACGGCGAACGCGGGCGCGGACCGCAACGTGACGGCGGGCAACACGGCGAGCCTCAGCGTGACCGCCAACGACCCCGACGGCTCGAACAGCGCCATGACCTACTCGTGGGACGTGTCGGGCACGCCCACGGCGACCCTCACCGGCGCGACGACGGCGACGCCGGGGCTGGTCGTGCCCTCCAGCGCCTGGAATGCCTCGCCGCACTACACCTACACGGCGACGGTGACCGTGACCGACGAGGACGGGGCGACGGCCACGGACAGCGCGACGCTGACGGTGAACAACCGCGCGCCGGTCGCGGTGGCGCGGACGGACAAGGCGTATGCGCTCCACCCCCAGAAGGTCAACCTGAACGCCTTGAGCTCCAAGGATCCCGACTACGATCCGAACACGGACCCCTTCCCGAACTGGAGCTACTCGTGGGCGAAGACGGGCGGGACCTACAGCGGAAACATCGCTATCACCGCCGACGCGTTCGGATCGGCCTCCTTCCAGGTCCCCAACGAAGCGTCGATCGGCGACACGATCATCATCACGCTCACCCTGGGCGATGGCGACGGCGGCACGGACACGGACAGCGTCACCATCAACGTCAACGCGCCGCCGCAGCAGTCCAACAAGCCGCCCATCGCGAACGCGGGCGCGGCGATCCAGTACTTCAGCCTGACCCCGGTGAACAAGGACAACCCCACCGTCAGCCTCGACGGCAGCGGCTCCAGTGACCCGGACGGCGATACGCTGTACTACAGCTGGAAGCAGTACGGCGGCACCTGCAAGGCAACCATCACGCTGACCAACCCGGCATCGGCGAAGCCCACGTTCCAGTGGCCCGGCGGCTGCGCCATCAGCACGTCCATCGGCCTGCGCCTGACTGTCACCGACCGCGCCAAGAACGGCCTGAGCGACACCGAGGACGTCCAGGTCTGGCGCCGCAAC
Source organism: Tepidiformaceae bacterium (assembly GCA_963664025.2). Taxonomy (GTDB): domain Bacteria; phylum Chloroflexota; class Dehalococcoidia; order Tepidiformales; family Tepidiformaceae; genus UBA2991. Next base: position 2,313,077 of record OY760861.2, read on the forward strand.
GGCATGCCGACCGTGACGATCAACAATGGCGCGGCCGTCACCGCGTGGAAGCACTCGGATACAAGCCAGATGTCGAGCGCCACCGTCACCGCCGTCATCAGCGACGACCCGGACGGCCACACGCTGACCTACGAGTGGCTGGTGCAGAAGGATGGGTGGTCCGGCACGAAACCGTGCCCGCCCCCGAACCAAAGCAAGCAGTGCGTCGATCCGCCCCCGGGCATCAGCGTCAGCGGTACCACGACGAAGAAGCTGACCATGACGCTCGCCAATGCCGCCGCCACGGGCTCGGACTACACCGTCAACCTCATCGTCAGGGACTCGCAGGGCTCCACCCTCACGAAGTCCGCCGGCCTGACGATCGCGAACAACACCGCGCCGGGGACGCCCACCCTGAGTCCGACGAGCCTCAGCGGGATTCTGGGTCAGGCCTACGGCCTGCGCGCCTCGGCGACCGACTCCGACAGCGGTCAAACGCTGAGCTACGAGTGGATCCTGCCAGCGAACTGCACCACCTACCTGACGCTCAGCAGCACGAACACGGACACAACGAACCTCACCATCAAGCCCTCCACGCCGCTAAACACGACCTGCAACGTCAAGGCGAAGGTCACGGACGGCTACGGCGGCGAGTCTGAGGAAACGCTCATTGTGACGGTGAGGGCCCCGTAGGAGGCGCGGCGCGGCAACGCTTGCGCTCAGGCAGGATAGACGCGCGATGGTCATGGAACACCGCGTCAGCCGCCTGGAAGGGGCCTACGAACAGGTCGACGTCCGCCTGGAGTCGCTGGACCAGCACCTGGAGGCGCTGCGCGCGGAGACCAGCGCGCGCTTCGACAGGCAGCAGGCGGAGACCGCGCGGCTGATCGCGGAGCAGGGCGACCGCTTCGAGCGGCTGCTCAAGGAGCAGCAGGCGGAGACCGCGCAGCTGATCAAGGAGCAGAACGACCGCCTCGAGCGGCTGGACGACAAGATGGACAGGCACCACGCGGAGAACACCCAGCGCATCGACGCGCAGAACCGCCTGATCATCGCGGTCACGGGACTGGCGCTGACGGCGGCGGGCGTGGTCATCGGCCTGGTCGCGGCGGGCGGCGTCTAGGCGAACGCGTCTCGCGGCAACGCTTGCGCTCAGGTAGGATAGACGCGCGATGGTCATGGAACACCGCGTCAGCCGCCTCGAAGGCGCGTTCGAGGAACTGAGCGAGCGCCTCGGCGACGTGCTCACGGAACTGCGGCGCATGAACGACCGCATCGACGAGACGCAGGCCGAGAACAACCGCCGCTTCGACGCGATGAACGCGCGCCTCGACGAGACGCAGGCCGAGAACAACCGCCGCTTCGACGCGATGAACGCGCGCCTCGACGCGCAGCAGGCGGAGACGAACGCGCGCTTCGACAGGCAGCAGGCGGAGACCGCGCGGCTGATCGCGGAGCAGGGCGACCGCTTCGAGCGGCTGCTCAAGGAGCAGCAGGCGGAGACCGCGCGGCTGTTCACGGAGCAGAACGAGCGCCTCGACAGGATGGACGACCGCATCGACAGGCATCACGCGGAGAACACCCAGCGCATCGACGCGCAGAACCGCCTGATCGTCGCGGTCACGGGACTGGCGCTGACGGCGGCGGGCGTGGTCATCGGCCTGGTCGCGGCGGGCGTCGTCTAGGCGAACGCGTCTCGCGGCAACGCTTGCGCTCAGGTAGGATAGACGCGCGATGGTCATGGAACACCGCGTCAGCCGCCTCGAAGGCGCGTTCGAGGAACTGAGCGAGCGCCTCGGCGACGTGCTCACGGAACTGCGGCGCATGAACGACCGCATCGACGAGACGCAGGCCGAGAACAACCGCCGCTTCGACACGATGAACGCGCGCTTCGACGCGATGAACGCGCGCCTCGACGAGACGCAGGCCGAGAACAACCGCCGCTTCGACGCGATGAACGCGCGCCTCGACGCGCAGCAGGCGGACACCGCCCGGCAGTTCAAGGAGCAGCAGGCGGACACGAACGAGCGCTTCGACAGGCAGCAGGCGGACATGGCCCGGCTGTTCAAGGAGCAGAACGACCGCATCGACAGGCATCACGCGGAGAACACCCAGCGCATCGACGCGCAGAACCGCCTGATCGTCGCGGTCACGGGACTGGCGCTGACGGCGGCGGGCGTGGTCATCGGCCTGGTCGCGGCGGGCGTCGTCTAGCCCACGCCTGGCGCGCTGGACAGCGCGCCCAACGCGGGGTTCTCCTACACTGGACCGGCGGGCCCCCGTAGCTCAGTGGACAGAGCGGTGGTTTCCTAAACCATGTGCGCAGGTTCGACTCCTGCCGGGGGTACCAGCGGCCGGTAGCCGGTAGCCGGCAGCCGGCAGCGTGGCGCTCGCGGCGAACGTCCGCCCGCGCCCGCCCCCTACGGCGCCGTCACCGCCGGCGCCGACACGATCAGCTTGTCGGAGGTGCACGGGTAGCCCGAGTAGGCCGAGTAGGTGTACGACGTGCCGGACGTGAGAATGGTATTGCTGTTAATTGTCGTCGCAGTCCCGGCGTTGGCGCAATCGTCTGCATCGTGGTCCTGGTGCTTGAAGTACCAATTGCCGTCCTTGCTGGGCGTCCAGCCGCTGATCGTGAGCGTCCGCGTGTAGGTAGTGCCGCTCACGTGGGTCAGGGACGCCGTCAGCGACGGATTCGTGGTCGTGAACTGCGCCGCCGTGGCCAGCAGCGTCGAGCAGCCGCTGTCGCTGTAGGCGGCGAAGACGTAGTCGGTGTTGGCCGTCAGCCCGGTCAGGTTCGCGCTGTCGGTGGTTTCGGCGGTGGACGAGCAGGTCCCGTTGCTGGGCGTGGTGTGCTGGTAGTACCAGTTCCCGCTGTGCCCCGCGATCGTCAGCGTGGCCGTGGTGGCGGTCGCGCTGGAGCCCGTCAGCGAGGCGTCCGTCGTGAACGGCGCCGCCGTCGCCAGCAGCGTCGAGCACCCGTTGTCGCTGTAGGCCGAGTAGGTGTAGGACGTACCCGCCGTGAGGCCGCTGATGGCCTTGTTGTCCGTGCCCGCCGCCACCGCGGACTGGCAGGCCATGTGCGGCCCGCTGGTCGCCTTGTAGTACCAGGCGGTCGTGTGGTTCGCGATCGTCAGCGTGGCCCCGGTGGCGGTGATGCTGGAGACGGTCAGCTTCGGGGCCTTCGAGGCGGCGGCGATGTGCATGACCACGGTTTCGGCATTAGTGAAGCTCCCCCATGCAGAGGAGCCATACTTGGACAGGGCTGTGTTTGCTATCGACCAATCGTTATTGGCGGGCTGCTGCCTCTCGTGGTCCACACTGGTGATTCGCAGCCTGTAGTAGCCTTGGTTGGTGCTGGTGGCCGAGAGAACGACGAAGTACGTCTTGTTCGCGTCCAGGTCGCAGCCCGTGGAGCAGGCGTATGTGTAGAGGCCGGCCGTATCAGGGTTGTTGTCGCTGAGAGTGATACTCGCCGACGCCGCCGGGGTGTTAGTGTTTGACGTGTCCTCCTCATGGATGGCCACAGTGAGGTTGTCAGGCGTTCCTGTCTTGTCGTCGAAACGCAGCGTGACGCTAGTGAACGTGTAGCCATTGCTTGCGTTCCCGGTAGTGAACGCGGCGGCTATCTTCGCGTCGGTTCCGAACACGTTGCCTACTGACGACACGTCGTCAGCCGTGCCCAGGTTACTCACAGCCACGTCCGTCGTCGAGAAGTACGCCGTCTCGCCAATCGCCGTGCCGCACGTGCTGTCGCTGTAGGCGCCATAGGCGTAGAGCGTGTCGGCGGTGAGGGTCAGCGTCTTGGGCAGACTGCCAGTGACGGCGGTGCAGCTTCCGCTGCTGGGATGGGACTGCCGGTAGTACCAGGTTCCCGTGTGTCCGCCCACCCTCAGCGTCGCGCCGGTCGAGCTGATGTTGGAGACCCCCAGGCCGGGGTTCTCCGTGGCGCGTACCTTTATCATGCCCGTCCACCCGCTGTCGTCGCGCCAGGCATTGTTGTAGTACCGCTTGGTCGCGTCGGCGATGGACCAGCCGAAGTTGTTCGGCGTATTGGTTTGGTTGGGCGATGCCGTCGTGTCCCAGTGGTACACTTTGCCGCTGCCGCCCGTGCCGCTCAGCACCAGGAAGTAGGTCGTGCCAGCCGCCAAGCTGCAATCCCCGGAGCAGGTGTAGCTGTACTCCCCCGCGCTGGTGGGGTCGTCGCCGTTGAGCGTGTAGGTCGCCGTCGACGCTGGGTTGCCAGCCGACGCCGCGTGGATCGCCACCGTCAGGTCATGCTCGGGGTCCGCAGTCGTGTCATGGAACTTGATCGTGACGCTCTGGAGCGCATATCCGCCGCCGTTGGTTCCGGTGGTAAAGCCAGTCGCCACGTCGGACGCGGTACTCACGGCGATGCCAATGTTGTCCGATGTCTCGCTCAGGTTGCTGACGTACGGCACGAAGGCCTTGGTGGTGAAGGTCGTCGACGCCATCGCGTTGGCGCAGGCGCTGTCGCTGTAGGCGGAGAAGGTGTGCGCCGTGCTGGCGGTGAGGCCGGTCAGGTCGTGGGTCGCGCCGCTGCCGGCGGAGTCGCAACTGCCGGACGGGCTGGGCGTGATCTTCCTGACGTACCAGTCGCCGGAGTGGCCGGCGATGTTCAGGGTGGCCGTGTCATGGGTGACGCTGGAGGCGGTGAGCCAGGCGACGGCGGCGCTGGTAGCGGGGCTGGTCATGCCGTCCTTGCGCGACTGGACGGAGACCGTGTCGCTTGCGCCCCGGCTGCTCACGCCCCACGAATGGCTGGTGGAGGACAGGTCGCTTTCCACGCGGACGCCGTTGTAGTCGAGGTGGTAGGCGGTGGCGCGCTGGCCCGCGTCCCAGGTGGCGGTGACGATGCCGCCGTCGGCGCCGAGGTCGCCCTCGCCCGGGGTGCTGGTCGTGACGCGCAGGTTGGCGACGGCGCAGGGCGGGGGCGGGGCGGCGGCGGAGTTGACCCAGGCGCTTTCCCCGCCCGCGTTCACGGCGCGCACGGCGAAGTGGTAGGTCTTGTCCGTCTGCCACCAGGTGGCGTGCCAGGCGTTGCCGGGCCAGTTGGTCAGCAGCCGCTGCCACCGTTTGCCGTTGTTGCCGCTGATTTGCAGGTCGTAGCCGGTCGCCCCGGAGGAGCGCTGCCAGCGGACTTTCATGCTCTCGTCGCAGATGCGCTCGACGCTGATGCTCCCGGGCGGGGGCGGCGGCGGGGGCGGCTCGATCGGGAAGGCCGTCACGAACCAGTGCGGGCCAGTGGGCGCGCCCACGCTGGGGCCCTGGGCGTTCACCGCGCGCAGGTGGTAGCGGTACTCGCGCCCGTGGGCGAGGCCGCTGATGGTGTACGTGGTGGTGGCCGCGCCGCTGCCGGGGATGGCGGTCCAGTCGCTCCAGCCCGTCAGGTTGCCCGTGCCCGTGTTGTTGTGGTTGACGTTGTACTCGTAGCGGGTGATGGAGGAGTCGCCCGGGTCGTTCCAGGTCAGGGTGACGCTGTTGTAGCCGGCGGTGGCGGTCAGCCCGGTGGGCGCGTCGGGCGGGCCCTCGACGGGCGTGGCGGCCACGTACCAGGGCGGGCCGAAGTCGGGCGCGCCGACGCTGGGGCCCCCGTTTTCGTTGACGGCGCGCAGGTGGTAGCGGTACTCGCGCCCGTTGGTCAGGCCGGTGATGGTGTGGGACGTTTTGCCGGCAGCGCTGTGGGAGATGACGGTCCAGGGCCCCCAGCCGGAGAGATTGCCGGTGCTGGTGTCGTTGTGGTTGACGTTGTACTCGTAGGCGACGATGGTGGAATCGCCGGGGTCGTCCCAGGAGAGGGTGATTTGGCCGTCGCCGGCGGTCGCGGTCAGGCCGGTGGGCGCGGCGGGCGGCGTGGACTGGATCTGCCCGGACTGCGTCTCCGCGTACGTCTGCGCCTGCGCGGTCCGGCTGAGCGTGCTCCTGCTTGCGTCGTCAATGGGGGTGGCGACGTCCCTGGCGCCGAGGTCGAAGCAGGGGATGGGGGGGAAGGGCGGCATGGGCGGGGGGCAGTGGAGCCCGGACGGATCGCGCGGGGACTGCGCTCCCGCATCAGGGGCCGCGAACGTGCCCACGCTCACGACAATCGCGAGCAGGGCGAGCGCTCCCAGCGCCGCCCCGCGCCATCCAGCCAACCGCGCGTTCCGCATATCCGACTCCGATCAGAACTTCGGGCAAGTATACATGGAAGTCACACGGGCGGGCGCGCGCAACCGCCGCCGCCGCGGGCGCGCTAGCGCGCGATGGCGTCGGCCACCAGCCAGACGGCGACCAGCAGCAGGGCGCCGGCGAGAATGCGCAGGATGACGGCGTCGCGCACGCGGGGCGCGAGGCGCGCGCCCACCTGGGCGCCGGCGACCGCGCCCGCCGCGATGATGCCCGCGGCGGCGAGGTCGGCCTCGGGGCGCAGGCCGCCCGTGGCGATCTGCGCGATGACCGCCTCCAGCGCGATCAGGGCGTAGGCGAACTGGCTGGTGGCCGTGGCGATGCGCACGGGGAAATGCAGCACGAGCATCAGCAAGGGCGCCTGGAACGCCCCCCCGCCCGCCCCCAGCAGCCCCGAGACGAAGCCCGCCGTGGCCGCGATCGGGAGCCCCTGCCAGAGGCGGAAGCTGTAGATGAAGTTCTGGCCGAGGGAGTCGTGGATGTGGCGGGTGACCACGCCCCGCCCCGTGACCGGCTCGCGGAAGCCCCGGAAGGGCCGCCGCAGGACGATGTAGCCGGCCACGGCCGCCAGCGCGGCGGCGAACACGAGCGCGAACACGCGCCGGGGCGTGACGCCCACGAGGAGCGCGCCGCCGAGCGCCCCGGGAATGGCCGCCAGCGCCCACCAGAAGCCGCTGCGGTAGTCGATGCGCCGCTGGCGCGCGTAGGCGGCGGCCCCGGAGGAGGACGCCGCGAACACGACCGTGAGCGACATGGCCGTCACCGTGGCGGCGTCGCGCTCGGGATAGGCGAGCAGCAGGATGGGGACCAGCAGGAAGCCGCCGCCCGCGCCCGTGATCGCGCCGAACACGCCCACGCCCAGCCCCAGCAGGACGAGCAGGAGCGCTTCCAGCACGGCGCTACGCCTCGATGCGCGTGAGCCCGCCCATGTAGGGCTGGAGCGCCCTGGGGACGGCGATGGCGCCGTCCGCCTGCTGGTAGTTCTCGATGACGGCGATGAGGGCGCGGGGCGCGCCCAGCCCCGAGCCGTTGAGCAGGTGCGGATAGCGCGGGCGCGCCTCCGCCGCGGGCCGGTAGCGCACGTTCGCCCGCCGCGCCTGGAAATCGAGCGTGTCCGACACGGAACTGACCTCCAGCCACTCCCCCACGCCCGGCGACCAGAGTTCGACGTCGTACGCCTTGGACGCCTTGAAGCCGATGTCGCCGGAGCAGAGCTGGAGCACGCGGTAGCGGATTTCGAGCGCCTCGGCGAGGGCGCAGGCGCGCGCGACCATCGCCTGCAGCTCGGCCTCGCTCTCCTCCGGCTCGCAGAAGACGAACAGCTCGACCTTCTCGAACTGGTGGAGCCGCTTGAGGCCGCGCGTGTCGCGCCCGGCGCTCATCTTCTCGCGGCGGAAGCAGGGCGTGTGCGCCACCAGCCGCTGCGGGAGCGCCCCGGGCGCCAGGATCTCGTCGCGGTAGAGGTTCGCGAAGGGCGCCTCCGCCGTGGGCACGAACAGGTAGTCCTGCTCCGCGTCGCGGTAGAGGTTGTCGCGGAAATCGGGCAGGTGGCCGGAAGCGTAGAACGACTCCTCCGTGAGCATGTAGGGCAGGTAGTGCTCGACGTAGCCGCCCTCCGCGTGGAAGTCGATCATCCACTGGATCAGGGCGCGGTGGAGGCGGGCGACGCCGCCGCGCAGCACGAAGAAGCGCGACCCCGCCATCTTCGCCCCGCGCGCGAGGTCGATGCCGCCGAGCGTCTCGCCCACCTCCCAGTGGGGCTTCGGCTCGAAATCGAACGCGCGCGGCTCGCCCGCCGTGCGGATGGTCACGTTCTCGCGGTCGTCCGCCCCCGGCGGCGTCTCCGGGTCGAGGACGTTCGGGACCTCGTAGAGCGCTTCCGTCAAGGACGCTTCCGCCTCCTTGAGCTGCGCCTCGAGGCCGTCGAGGCGCTCGCCGAGGGCGCGGGCGGCGGCGATGCGCTCGGCGCGCTCGTCCGCGTCCTTCGTCTGGCCGATGGCCTTGCTGGCGGCGTTGCGCTCGGCGCGCAGGCCCTCGACCTCGCCGATGAGGGCGCGGCGGCGCTCGTCGAGCGCGAGGATCGCGTCGATGGGCGCGTCCGCCCCGCGGGCGGCCATGTCCCGGCGGACGCGGTCGAGGTTCTCGCGGATGAACTGGGCGCTCAGCATGGCCGTTCGGCCTCCGCCGCCGCGTCCAGCGCCCTCACTCCGAGCAATCGCACGTCCTCGGCCACGGGCACGAGCGTACCATCGGGCGCGGGGAGCGAAAACGCGCCCGCCAGCGTCTCGCGGTCGACCCAGCGCGCGGGCCCCTGCGGAATCGGGGCCTCGTAGTCGACCGCCCCGGCCGCGCGCGTGAAGTAGACGTGGTCGATGTGCTGGTGGAAGGGCTGGTCGGGCCGCACGATGTCCTCGATCAGGATGACGGCGGGCGGGGGCAGCACCCGCGGCCCCTCGCAGGCGAGCAGGTCCGGCGGCGGGATGACCTCGACCTCCAGGCCCGATTCCTCCAGCGCCTCGCGGCGGGCGGCCTGCACGGGGTCCTCGTTCGGCTCGGCGTGGCCGCCGGGCGGCAGCCACATGCCCAGCTTCGCGTGCCAGAGCAGCAGCGTGCGCCCGCCCGCGGCCACGTAGGCGGTGCTGGTGGCGTGGCGCTCGACGGGCGCGGTCATTCGCCGTCCTCCCGCCGCGACAGGCTGCGGTGCTGGGGGAAGAGGATGACCTCGCGGATGCTCGTCTGGCCCGTGAGCAGCATCACCAGCCGGTCGATGCCGAGCCCGAGACCGCCCGCCGGGGGCATCCCGTGCTCCAGCGCCAGCAGGAAGTCCTCGTCGGCGAGTTCGGCCTCGTCGTCGCCCGCGAGGCGCAGCGCCTGCTGGGCCTCGAAGCGCTCGCGCTGGTCCACGGGGTCGTTCAGCTCGGAGTAGGCGTTGGCGAACTCGAAGCCCGCCGCGAACGCCTCGAAGCGCTCCACCAGCCCGTCCGCGCCCGCCTTGCGCTTGGCCAGCGGCGACAGTTCCACGGGGTAGTCCAGCAGGAACGTCGGCTGGACCAGGTGCGGCTCCACGAGCGCGCTGGCGGCCACGTCGATGAGCTTGCCGCGGCCCGCCTCGGAGGGCGCGTCCAGCCCGCGCCCGCGCAGTTCCTCGCGCAGCGCCTCCGTCTCGGGGAAGGCGTCCAGGTCGAGGCCGCCGTATTCGCGCAGCGCCTCGTGGTAGGCGAGCCGCCGCCAGGGCGGGGCGAACTCGATCTCGTTCCCGCCGAACGTCACCGTCGTCGTCCCCAGCACGTCCCGGGCCACGCCGCTGACCAGCTCCTCCACGAGCGTCGCCATCGTCCCGTAGTCGCCGTACGCCTGGTAGAGCTCCAGCATCGTGAACTCGGGGTTGTGGCGCTGGCTGAAGCCCTCGTTGCGGAAGATGCGCCCGATCTCGTAGACGCGCTCGTAGCCGCCGACGAGCAGCCGCTTCAGGTGCAGTTCGAGGCTGATGCGGAGGGCGCGGCTCTCGCCGAGCGCCTCGGAGCGCGTCTCGAAGGGGCGCGCCGCCGCGCCGCCCGCCTCCTCCTGCAGCACCGGCGTCTCCACCTCGAGGAAGCCGCGCCCGTCGAGGTCGCGGCGGACGGCGGCGACGATGCGGCTGCGCGTGCGGAAGGTGTCGCGCGCCTCCTCGTTCGCCATCAGGTCGAGGTAGCGGCGGCGCTGGCGGAGCTCGACGTCCGTGAGGCCGTGGAACTTCTCGGGCGGGGCGCGCAGCGCCTTCGTGATCATCTGCCACGAGGCCGCGCCCACGGTCGCCTCGCCCGTGCGCGTGCGCATGGGCGCGCCCCGCACCGCCACGAAGTCGCCGAGGTCCAGCAGCTTCAGGCGCTCGTACGCCTCCTCACCGACGGCGTTGCGGCGCAGGAGCACCTGCAGGCGTCCGCTCCCGTCGAGCACGTCGAGGAAGGTGGCGCGGCCCATCCCCCGCTGCGCCACCACGCGCCCGGCGATGGCCACGGGATCGAGGTCCGGCTCCTCGCCGTCCCCGACGCCCTCCAGCAGCGCCTCGACCTCGGCGTTGGCGTGGGTGCGCTCGATGCGGGGCGGGTAGGGGTCGAGGCCCGCGCCGCGAAGCGCCCCGGCGCGCTCGATGCGCTGGGCGCGCAGGCTCTCCGCGCCCGTTCCCGCGGGCTCGTGCGCCGGTTCGCGTGTCTCCCGTTCCTCGCTCATCCCGAATCCTGTCCCCTTGTCCCCTGTTTCCAGCAACGAGGGCCGCTGGCGGGCGGCCCTCCGCGGTCCCGTGACCGCATCGTCTTCGTTGGCGCCGCCCCCTAGTCGATGTCGAGGACCTTGAGCTTGATGACGCCGCTGGGCACGTCGATCTCGACCTCCTCGCCCTTGGAGCGCCCCAGCAGGGCGGCGCCGATGGGCGACTCGTTCGAGATGCGGCCCTCGGCGGCGTTCGCCTCGGGCGGGCCCACGATCTGGTAGTGGCGGGTCTTGCGGCCCTGGCGCACCTTCACGCCGCTGCCCACGACCACGCGCGAGGCGTGGTGCGCGCCCTCCTCGTCGATCATGACGGCGCGCCGCAGGAGATCCTCGAGGTTGAGGATCTTGCCTTCGAGCAGGCTCTGCTCCTGCTTGGCGTTGTCGTACTCGGCGTCGTTCTGGCTGGTGCCCAGTTCGCGCGCCTTGTGGATGTGGTCCGCGACGGTCTTGCGATCGGCGCGCAGGCCCTCAAGCTCCTCCTGGAGCCTGGCGGCGCCTTCCTTCGTCATCGGCACGGGTTCTTGCGGCATGGTTCACGGCCCTTACGCGCGCAAGCCGCCCCCGGGGAGGCCGCTCGCGGAGTCACCAGTATACCGCACCGCGCCCCGCTCCTCCCCCTTTTCTGGCCGTTGGGCGCTGGTGGGGGATAATCCCCCACCATGTCCGCGGCCTTCAGCCCCGACTCCAGCCGCCCTCGCGCTCGCCACGGCTCCAGCCGCCGGGGGCGGTCGCCGTGATCCGGCCCGGCGCGCGGCGAGGATACGCGGGGGGAGCGGGCCAGCGGCTGGCCTTCTCGGGCCGGCGGGGGCCGTCCCCCGCGCGCGTCATCGCGCTCGCCGTCATCGCCGCGGCCGTGCTCGCCGTGGGCCTGCTCGCGTGGTTCTTCTTCGGGCGCGGGCCGGGCGAGTGCACGGACGACTACTGCGCGACCACGTCCGCGGGGATCGCCATCCCCCCCGACTTCGAGCTGCACAGCAGGATCTTCGAGCGGAACGCGAACGCGGACCCGCTGCCCGACGGCTACGACCTGCAGATCACGATCCCGCTCGAACTGCCCGCCGACGACAACCGCTCGCTCAGCTTCTACGGCTACGACCCCGAGAGCCAGGCGTGGGCGCCGGTGGCGAGCGCCGTGCTCGACGAGACGGGCGGGCGCGCTACGGGGCTGCTGGCGGAGCCGCCGCCGTACCTCGCGGTGTTCCGGCGGATCAACGAGGGCAGCCAGGTGATCGCCTACCTCGCCCCGGGCGAGACGCTGCACCCGACCGCCGCCCTGCTCGCGACGCTCGTGCACACGCTGGACTTCACGCCCGCGGCGGACGGGACGCTGGCGGGGCAGCCGAGCGCCCGCCCCGCCACGTCGACGGCGCTGCACATCCCCGTCATCTCCGCGTCGGCGGCGATCGACGGCTCGGTGGCGACGGTGGACGCGATCCTCTCGACGGGGGCGGACCGCACCAACCACGTGCGCCAGATCCTGCAGCGCGTGGCCGCGCACCGGCTGGAAGGCATCGACATCGCCTACCTGGACCTGCGGGCGGACCACCGCACGTCGTTCACGCTCTTCATCTCCGAGCTGGCGGAAGGGCTGCACGCGCAGGGAAAGACGCTGAGCCTGACGCTGCCCGCGCCCCTGAAGGCGATCGACCGCATCGACGAGGGAGCGTACGACTGGGCCGCGCTGGGCCAGTCCGCCGACCTCATCAAGATCGCGCCCGTGCGCGACCAGAGCACGTACCGGCTGCACATGCCCGAGGTGCTGGACCACATCACGGCGGTTGTCGATCCGGCGAAGGTGATCCTGACGATCACGCCCTACGCCTCGGAGAAGTCGGCGGACGGGCTGCGCCGACTGACGCTGACGGAGGCGATGACGATCGCGAGCAAGCTCGCCATCCGCAGCGAGAGCATGACGGCGGGCAGCGACATCCAGATCGTGGCCGTCAACATCGACCGCGACGAGGGGCTGAGCGGCCTGCGCTGGCAGCCGGAGACGGCCACCGTCGCCTTCACCTACAAGCTGAACGGCGGGCGCACGGTGTGGATCGAGAACATGTTCAGCGCGGGCTTCAAGCTCGAATTCGTGAGCGTCTTCAACCTCGGCGGGCTGGCCGTGGAGGACGCGAGCGACAACGTCTTCCTCGGCAACGTCTGGAGCGCGGTGGAGCCGTTCGCGGCCTCGGGGCAGCCGCTGCTGGTGCGGCCCGCCTCCGCCCACCTGCTGCCGCGGTGGCGGGTCACGGGGGGCGCGCTCGTGGGCGGCGATCGCGGGCTCGTGACCTGGCAGGCCCCGCTGGAAGCCTCCTCCCACACCGTCACGCTCACGCTCAGCGACGGCGTCGAGCGCTTCGAGAGCCGCATCGTGCTCGCCCTGCAGCCCATCGACGACGGCGAGGACGGCGGCGACGCGTCCGGGGAGACGCCCTAGTGGCGCAGGCGCGCGTCCGCGTCACGGGCGGCGACCTGCGCGGCTTCCAGCTGGCCGAGCCCGGCGGGGCGCGCCTGCGGCCCACCAGCGCGCGCGTGCGCGAGGCCGTCTTCAACGTGCTCGCCGCGCGCGTGGAGGGGGCCGCCGCGCTCGACCTGTTCGCGGGCACGGGGGCGCTGGGCATCGAGGCGCTGAGCCGCGGGGCGAGCCGCGCCGTCTTCGTGGAGAGCCGCCGCCAGACCGCGCGCGCCATCGTGCAGAGCCTCGCGCGCGCCGGCCTGGGCGAGCGCGGCTCCGTCGTGCGGGGCGCGCTGCCGGGGGCGCTGGACTCGCTGGAGGGGCCGTTCGGCCTCGTCTTCCTCGACCCGCCCTACGACTCCGGCGAGGCGGCGCCGACGCTGAGCGCGCTCGGCCCGCTGCTCGCCCCGGAGGGCGTGGTCGTCTATGAGCACCGGAGCCGATACAATCCGCCGGACCGCCCACACGGCCTCACCTTGAGCGACCGGCGGGTCTACGGCGATACCGCCGTGGCGTTTTTCGCAGCGGCGGCGATGGAGGGTGCATGAGAACGGCGATCTTCCCGGGCGCCTTTGATCCCGTCACGAACGGGCATCTCGATCTCGTCAAGCGCATGACCAACCTCTTCGACCGCGTGATCGTGGCCGTCAGCGGCGGGCGCGAGAAAAGCGCCATGTTCACCTGCGAGGAGCGCATCGAACTGTTCCGCGAAGCCGTGAAGCATCTCCCCAACGTCGAGGTCGAGAAGCTGGACGGCCTCACGGTCGAGTTCGCCAAGCAGCGCGGAGCGTGCGCGATCGTGCGCGGCATCCGCGGCGGCGGCGACTTCGAGTACGAGTTCGACATGGCGCTCATGAACCGCAAGATGGCGCCCACGATCGAGTCCGTGTACCTGATGACGAACCACGAGTACATCTACGTGAGCGCGAGCCGCGTGCGCGAGGTCTCGCAGCTGGGCTACGACGTCGACGGGCTCGTGCCCTCGCACGTGCGGACGGCGATCCGCGAACGGCTCGGGCTCGGCGCCTGACCGGCGGGGAGGCCCCGGTGCAGCTCCTCGAACTCGTCGCCAGCCTGGAGGAGCTTGTCGTCCAGGCGCGCCGCCTGCCCGTGGGGGGCAACCTCGTCATCGAGCGGCGCGCCATCCTCGACCTCATCGACCAGGTGCGGCTGGCCGTGCCCGACGACGTGCGCCAGGCGGCGCAGGTGCTGGAGCAGCGCGAGCAGCTCTTGCGGGACGCGAAGGAGCACGGGCAGGCGGTCGTGGAGGAAGCGGAGCGCCGGCGGGCCGAACTCGTGAGCGAGACCTCGGTGGCGCAGGCGGCGGAGAAGCGCAGCCAGCAGATCATCATGGACGCGGAGGCGCGCGCGCGGCAGACGATCGCCGAGGCGGACGCGACCGCCGCCGCCCACCTGAGCGAGGCCGCCGAGGCCGCCGCCAGCCAACTCGCCGACGCGGACCGCTACGCCGTCACCGTCATCGAGCGGCTGCAGGCGGACATCCGCGCGGTGCTGGAAGCGCTCGACCGCAGCAGCGAGACGCTGCGCGAGTCGCGCTAGGGCGCGGCGATGGCCTCGCCCACGGCGTCGTGCGTGATGCTCCCGTGCGAAGCCGCCCAGCGCGCCCGCGCGTCGCGCAGGATGAGCACCTGCGGCGATTCGTGCTTCACGCCCGTGCGCGTCTCGACCGAGCGCGTGAGGTCGCGCCCCTCGGCCACGTCGATGAGGGCGATCTCGCCCTCGACCAGCGCCATCTCGTCGTAGGCGCGACTCGAGATGGGGCACCAGTAGTCGTGCAGGAAGAGCACGACGTCGCGCTCGCGCGAGCGCTCGAACCAGCCGTCGAGTTCGGCCATGCCGGTCAGGTTGACGAAGTCCCTGGCGCCCACGGGCGGTCCTCCTCGCCCCGGAGCGGGGGCGCGCCCTCACGATAGCAGGCGGCCAACGTACGGGTTCGGCGCTCAGGCGCGCCGCGCGATGGCGTAGGTGACGCGGCCCGCCGCCGCCAGTTCGCCCGCCTCGTCGCGCACCTCGACGGCCACGAACACGGTGCTGCGGCCCGCGCGCAGCACGCGCCCCTCCGCCGTCGCCTCCCCGCGAACGGCCCGCAGGTAGGAGACGTTCAGGTCGGTCGTGGCGTGACCCGCCCACGTCTCGTCGCCGGGGTCGCGCAGCGTGGCCACGGACGCGCCCGCGGCGGCATCGACGAGCGAGGCGATGGCGCCGCCGTGCATCACGTCGGGGCGGCGCGTGGCCAGATCCCCGCGCATGGGCAGGCGCAGGGCGACGCGGCCCCGCTCGGCGTCCACCAGCTCGATGCCGAGCAGGGACCAGAACGGGATGCCGCCCGCGTCCACCAGTTCCGCCATCGCCGGGTCCATCGCCTTCCCCCGCGCCGTATACTGCCGCCCGCCGGCGACACGGTCACGGGAGGCGGGCATGGTTGCGATCCCCACGGCCTCGGGCGCGACGGTCGAGCACACCGAACTCGGCGCGACGCTCATGCACGAGCACGTCTTCATCCGCTCCCCGGGCGTGTTCGAGGCGTGGCCCGAACTCTGGGACCGCGGGGCCGAGGTCGCGAACGCCGTCGAGCGCTTCCGCGAACTGAAGGCGGCGGGCATCGACACGATCGTGGACCTGACCACCATCGACCTCGGACGCGACGCCGCGATGGTCGCGGAGGTGGCGCGGCAGGTGGACCTGAACATCGTCATGTGCACGGGCGTCTGGCGGCAGCCGCCCAACCTCTTCCAGCAGATGGACAGCGACGCCATCGCCGACCTCTTCGTGCGCGACATCGAGCAGGGGATCGAGGGGGCGGACGTACGCGCGGGCGTGATCAAGCTCGCGACGCAGCCCACGGTGGACGAGGTGAACGAGGTGATGCTGCGGGCGGGCGCGCGCGCCCACCGCCGCACGGGCGTCCCCATCAGCACCCACACCGACGTCTCCACCGAATCCGGGCTGGCCCAGCAGGACGTGTTCGAGAGCGAGGGCGTGGACCTGGCGCGCGTCGTCATCGGCCACTCCGGCGACAGCGCGGACACGGGCTACCTGGGCCGCATCATGGACCGCGGCAGCGCCATCGGCATGGACCGCTTCGGCATCGACCGCACGCTGGACACGGCGGGGCGCGTGGACACGATCGCCCGGCTCTGCGAGATGGGCTACGCGGAGGGCATGGTCCTCTCGCACGACACGAACTGCTTCATGGACACCATGCCGCGCGCGCGGACGCGGGAGTGGGCGCCCAACTGGCACTTCCTGCACATCACGAACGACGTGCTCCCCGCCCTGCGCGAGCGGGGCGTCAGCGAGGCGCAGATCACGGCGATGATGGTGGAGAACCCGCGCCGCGTCTTCTCCCGCCGCGATTCCTACTAGGACGAATTCGGGAGCGTCGCCGGGAGCGGGGCCTAGAAGTCGAAGTCGCCGCCCATGTCGAGGCCGTCCATGCCGGGCATGCCCCCGCCCATGTCGGGCATCCCGGGCATCCCGCCGGGCATGCCGCCACCCATGTCGGGCATCCCGCCGAAGTCGCCCAGGTCGCCGAAGTCGTCGCCGCCGCTGCTCACGCCGATGACGGCCGCGCCGAAGATGCGTTGCGCCGTTTTGCCGTCGTCGGGGCAGCGCGCGCCCTGACCGGCCTTCTGGACGGGCCGCTTGCGCTCGAACACATTCCCGCACGAGGAACAGCGGAACTCATAGATGGGCATGGGGCGGGCTCCTTTGTCGCTGTAGCGCGGCGCTGGGTGAGCCGCGCCGCCGATCGTAGCACTCCGCCCGCAGCGGTCGAGGGTGTGCGGACGCGCGCGCCAGGCGGTACGATCGGAGCCGCGCCGGGCCCCCGTAGCTCAGTGGAAAGAGTGTCGGCCTCCGGAGCCGAAGGCAGAGGTTCGAGTCCTCTCGGGGGTACCAGGTGAAACGCAGCGGGCCGGGGAGCGCAAGGGCATGACGCTTGACTGGGCGACGGCCGAACTGATCGAGGGGATGGCGGACGGCGGCGGCAAGCCCCTCCACGAGAGCAGCGTCGCGGAGGCGCGGGCGCTCGGCGGCGGGCTCGCCGAACTGAACGGCCCCGCCCCGCCGATGTTCCGCGTCGAGGAGCACACGCATCGCCGTGCCGGACGGCGCCGTGCCGCTGCGCGTGCTGACGCCGATCGAGCGGCCCGCGGGCGTGATCGTCTACTACCACGGCGGCGGCTGGGTCATCGGCTCGATCGACGAGGCCGACACGGTCGCGCGCAAGCTCGCCGAACGCACGTCGTGCGCGGTCGTGCTGGCCGGGTACCGGCTCGCGCCCGAGCACCGCTACCCCGTCGCCGTCGAGGACTCGTGGGCGGCGCTGGAGTGGACCGGCGAGCGCCTCGACGGGCTCGCGGGGGCGGGCGCGCCGCTGTTCGTCGCGGGCGACAGCGCGGGCGGCAACCTCGCGGCGGTGATGGCGCTGCGGGCGCGCGACCGCGGCGGACCGCCGCTCGCGGCGCAGATCCTGATCTACCCCGTGACGGACGCCGACTTCGATCGCCCGTCGTACACCGATCCCGCGAACCAGGTGCTGCTGACGCGCGAGGCGATGACCTGGTTCTGGGACCACTACGCGCCGGACCCCGCGCGGCGGGCGGAGGCGGACGCCTCGCCGCTGCGCGCGGACGACCTGTCCGGGCTCCCGCCCGCGGTCGTGCTGACCGCCGAGCACGACGTGCTGCGCGACGAGGGCGAGGCCTACGCCGAACGGCTGCGGGAAGCGGGCGTCGCGGTGAACGTCATGCGCCACGAGGGCCAGATGCACGGCTTCTTCACGCTGCTGCTGCTGCCCGGCAGCGAGCGCGGCTTCCAGCAGGTGGTGAAGGCCGTGCGCGCGACCATCCACGAGCGCTCCAGGGAACGAGTAGCCTGACGGGCGCGGACGCCCGCGGGGGAGGAACCGGGATGACCACCGACACCAGCCGCGAGGAACTCGACGCCGTCGTCATCGGGGCCGGATTCTCCGGCATGTACATGCTGTACCGGCTGCGCGACGTGCTCGGCCTCTCGGCGCGCGTGTTCGAGGCGGGCGACGACGTGGGCGGCACCTGGTACTGGAACCGCTACCCCGGCGCGCGCTGCGACTCCGAGTCGTACATCTACTGCTACTCGTTCGACGAGGACCTCGCGCAGGAGTGGACGTGGAGCGGCAAGTACCCGGAGCAGCCGGAGATCCTGCGCTACCTGAACCACGTCGCCGATCGGTTCGATCTGCGCCGCGACATCCAGTTCGAGACGCGCGTGACGGCGGCGCGGTTCCGTGAGGACCTGGACCGCTGGGAGATCGAGACGGACCGGGGCGAGCGCGTGCTCGCGCGCTGGTTCATCACCGGCGTCGGGTGCATCTCGGCGGGGCAAATCCCCGACATCAAGGGCCTTGAGAACTTCACGGGCGAGTGGCACCACACGGGCGCGTGGCCGCACGACGGGGTCGATTTCGCGGGCAAGCGCGTGGGGGTCATCGGCACGGGTTCGAGCGGGGTCCAGGCGATCCCCGTGATCGCCTCGCAGGCCGGCCGCCTGACCGTCTTCCAGCGCACGCCGCAGTACACGGTCCCGGCGCGGCACGGCACGGTCACGCCCCGGTTCCTGGAAGAGGTGAAGGAGCGCTACGGCGAGATCTTCGAGAAGACGCGCCTGTCGATGGGCGGCATGCCCTACGACGAGTCCGAGCTGTCGGCGCTGGAGGTGGACGACGAGGAGCGGCGCGCGATCTACGAGGCCGCCTGGGAGCAGGGCGGCTTCAAGTTCGCGCTCACGACCTTCAGCGACGTGCGCCTCGACCGGCGGGCGAACGACACGGCCGCCGAGTTCATCCGCTCGAAGATCCGCGAGACCGTGGACGACCCGGAGACGGCGGAGAAGCTGCTGCCCCGCGACCACCCCTTCGGCTCGAAGCGCACCCTCATCGACACGAACTACTACGAGACCTACAACCGCGACAACGTGGACCTGGTCGACATCCGCCACGCGCCGATCGAGGAGATCACGGCGACCGGCATCCGCACGCGGGACGGCGAGTACGAGCTCGACGTGATCGTGTTCGCGACCGGCTACGACGGGATGACGGGCGCGTTCAACCGCATCGACATCCGCGGGCGGGGCGGCGTCGCGCTGCGGGAGAAGTGGGCGGAGGGGCCGAGGGCGTACCTGGGCCTGTCGCCCGCGGGGTTCCCCAACATGTTCATGATCACCGGCCCGGGCAGCCCCTCGGTGCTGAGCAACATGCCGCCCACGATCGAGCAGCACGTCGAGTTCGTCTCGGACTTCCTCGCCTACATGCGGGAACACGGCATCGAGGTCGCGGAGGCGGACGCGGACGCCGAGGCGGCGTGGGTGGACCACGTGAACGAGACCGCCAGCCGCACGCTCTACATGCTCGCGGACTCCTGGTACCTGGGCGCGAACATCCCCGGCAAGCCGCGCGTGTTCATGCCCTACGCGGGCGGCCTCGGCGTCTACCGCGAGAAGTGCGACGAGGTCGCGGCGGCGGGCTACGAGGGCTACGCGCTCCACGGCCGGGCCCCGGTCGGGGCCTGAGCGGTCAAGGGGGAAGCGCATGAGCGCCGATGAGACCGTCACGCTGACACGCGAGGAGTACGACGCGCTGATCGAGCGGATCGCCGATCTCGAGGACCTGCTGGCCGCCGTCCAGGCCGAGGGTGACAGGAGGTCTCCGCACGAGGTGGCGGTCGCCATGATCCGCGCGGACAGCCCCCTCCGCGCGTTCCTCAAGCACCGGGCATGACAGGGACGGAGCCACGGCGCATCGCCATCGTGGGCGGGGGGATTTCGGGGCTGGGGGCGGCCTGGGCGCTGCACCAGAGCCCGGACCGCTTCGACTTCCGCCTGTTCGAGGCGCAGGACCAGGTCGGCGGGAACGCGATCACGGCGGACATGCCCCAGGACGGCGGCGGCGCCATCCCCTTCGACATCTCCGTCACCGCGCTCATCCCGTCGATCTACCTCCACGTCCTGCTGCTGCTGGAGCGGTTCGGCATCGACGTGGTCGATACGCGGTTCAGCTACAGCGTGAAGTACGGCGGGCGCATCTACGCCCACGACTTCGACTCCGAAATCCGCGAGGAGCTGGGGGACGAGATCGCGAAGTTCCAGCGCGTGCTGCGGCGGCTCCACCGGATCGGCTGGCTGACCCGCTCGCAATCGAAGCTCCTGAACGCGCTCAACCCCTTCAACTACATCAGCATGGGGACGGTGCTGAACGTGGGCGGGTTCTCGGCGGACTTCCGCTACAAGGTGCTGAAGCCGATGTTCGTCAACTTCCTGATGGCGACGAACGTGTTCGACATGCCCGCCGCGCTCTTCTCCCGCTACCTCGAATTCTTCGACATCGAGCGGGCGACGCCCATGCAGACGTGGGACCAGGGCACGCGGCGCATCTACGAGCGCCTGACGGACGGCTTCCGCGAGAAGATCTACCTGAACCGGCCCGTGCGCAAGGTCCACCGGGGGAAGTCCGGCGTGGTGGTCGAGGACGAGGCGGGCGCGCGGGAGGCGTTCGACGAGGTGATCTTCGCCTGCAACGCGAACCAGACGCTGATGCTGCTCGACAAGGCGACGTTCCTGGAGCGCGCCATCCTCTCGTCCATCCGCTACGAGAGCGAGCTGCACAACCACACGGTCGTCCACTCCGACGCCTCGGTGCTGCCCGACAACGAGGCGAAGCCGCTGACGACGCGGAGCAATCACATCGAGCAGTACGGGGCGAGGCCGGACAACTACGAGATCACGTACGTCATGCACAACCAGCAGCCGTGGGCGGGCCGCTCGGACAAGCCCTGCCTGGTGACCTACAACCCGATCAGCGCCATCGACGAGGGCAAGGTCGTGAAGCGCTGGTGGTTCCAGCATATCGTCCACGACGTGCGCCACGTGGCGCTGCTGGTCAACGTGTTCCGCTTCATCCAGGGGAAGCGGCGGACGTGGCACTGCGGCGCGCACACGCTGGTCAACAGCCAGGAGACCTGCTTCGTGACGGGGCTGGCGGCGGCGCGCCAACTGGGCGCGGAGTACCCCTTCGACGACCCCGCGGCGAAGCGGTCGTTCAACTACTACGGCGGCATTATGTACGGCTGGCGGTTCCGGAAGGCGTAGCGGCGCGCTCCGCCGCGGGCATCGCGACGGGCGGCGCCTCGCACTCGCGCGGGTCGGGGTAGAACTGGGCGCACCAGTCGCGGTAGGCCGTGATCTCGCCGTCGGAGCGGCAGAGGCGGGGGCGCGGGCGGTACTGCTTGCGGCTCCAGATGACCACGTCCTGCAGAACGTCCTTGCGCTGCTGGGAGACGATGAACGTGTTCATGAGCGGAGCGCGCAGGCCCACGGGGAGGAATCCGAGACCCGCGATCGGGCGTTGCGGCTTGCGCATCTCGCGCACCTGCGAGACCAGCGACACGTCGATGAGCGTCCCGTCGATGGGCGTCGCCAGGATCCAGAGGCGCGTGTCCATCCCGATGGAGTGTTCGCGTATTTCCACGAAGGAGTAGCCCAGCCCGAAGATGCTGGTGCTGGCGGAGACGTCGAAGGTGAGCTTCGCCACCCCCGCGATCGTGCGGATCCGGCGGAAGCCGAAGCGGGTCGTGAGGCAGGGGCCATCGACCGCCGCGGGCTCGGTATGGGTGACGTTGGCGTAGCCGTGGACGTAGCGCAGGTGGGCGAGGTCGACCGAGTTCTCCGTGGTCTCCTGGGGATGGCCGGGGAAGCGCAGGGTGCGAATCTCGAGGGAACTCCAGCCGTCCTGCTCCGGCGCTTCCTCCGGCAAGCGCCACTGCGGGGAGCGGCCGCCGGCCCCCCACCAGGCGAAGATGAGGCCGCACACGTCCCGCGTCTCGAAGACGCGCAGGCGCGCGGAGCGGGGCGGCGGCGCGAAGGGCGTGGCCACGCACTGCCCGCCGGCGTCGAACTCGTAGCCGTGGAAGGGGCAGACGATCCGCCCCTCGCAGACGCGCCCCCCGGCCTCGGGGCCGAGGCTGGAGCCGAGGTGGGGGCAGACGGACTCGGCGACGGACACGCGCCCGTCCCCGCCGCACCAGGCGACGACGTCGACGCCCATCCAGGTCGTCTGGATGAGCCCGGCCTTGCGGACGGCCTCGCGGGCGGCGACGAAGTACCAGCCCTCGGGGAAGGGCGGCAGGCTGGCGGTGGCGGGTTCCATACGCCGGGTCAGCATGGGTCAAGGATACGGGAACGGCATGACCGGCCCATCCCCGGCGGGCGCCTTCCCCGTGTGCGCGCTCACAACTCCCTTATGGTCGCATCGTTGTCCAGTGGGGTACACTCGATGAGGAAGATACCCCGAACGGCACGTTCGATACGGATAGTGTACGGGGAGCAGGACCGATGACGCTCGCAACCGCCGAACCCACGACCCAGAAGCTGAGCCTGCCAGAAGAACTGATCCTGATGCTCCTCGACGAGGGGAGCGGGTACTTCCACCAGGTGCCCGGCTGGGACCTGAACTGCGCCATGGCGGGGGCCGTCCTCGCCGAGCTGTCGCTCGCCTCCCGCATCGACACGGACCTGGAGTCGCTCATCCTGCTGGACGCGGCGGCGACGGGCGATCCCGTGCTGGACCCCATCCTGCGGGAGATCGCGGACGAGCCGGTCCGGCGCGGCGCCCAGTACTGGGTCGAGCGCCTCGCGCCGCAGGCGGACACGATCATCGACGGGACGCTGGATCGCCTGGTGGACCGGGACATCCTGGAGCACCACGAGGGGGAGTTCTGGTCGCTGGCGCAGAACGCCTGGGAGACGGAGCTGTACGGCAACCCCGGGGAAGACGACTCGGGCGAGTTCGTCAAGACGCGCATCAGCAAGGAGATCTTCAGCAACGAGATTCCCAGCCCGCGGGACGTGCTCATCATCTGCCTCGCGAACACCTGCGACGTGCTGCGCTTCATCTTCCAGCTGGACGAGGAGGCGGAGGAGCGCATCGAACTGATCTCGAGGCTGGACCTGATCGGCCAGTCGATCGTGGACGCGGTCGCGCAGAGCATCTCCGGGCCGCTGCTGCAGCGAGGCTCGCTGACCAAGCAGATCCCGGTCGTGTCGCTGCCGAAGCTGCTCTTCAACCGGAACCTGCGCGAGGGCAACCTCACCGCGTTCTTCGCGGACCTGGCGGAGGAGTACGGTCCCGTGTTCGAGATCCGGCCGCGGGTCCAGGAGCCGCTCATCTTCCTCGCGGGGCCGGAGACGAACCACTGGGCGCACCGGCACGGGCGCATGTACCTGCGCACGAAGGACTACCTCTCGGACTTCGAGAAGGTCTACGGGGCGAACGGCATCCTGCCCGCGCTGGACGGAGCCGACCACTTCCGCTTCCGCAAGTCGCTGCAGCCGGCCTACTCGCGCGCGCGGCTGGAGGGGCAACTGGGCGACCTCCTGGGCTACGCGCGCGGCTTCATGGCGGGCTGGCGGGCGGGAGACTCCTTCCCCGCGCCAACCCTCAGCCGGCAGCTGATCAACGCGCAGCTCTCCCAACTCATGATCAGCGTCGAGTCGCAGGACCTCCTCGACGACCTCGTCGATTTCAAGGTGCGGGCGCTCAACACGCACGTGGTGCGGGCGCTCCCCAAGTTCCTGCTGAACACGCCGGGGATGAAGCGCAAGGCGGCCAAGATCGACACGCTGCTGGAGCGGGTCCAGAGCGTGCACACGGCGGCGCAGCGGGCGGGCTGCCCGCGCGACATCGCGGACGACCTGCTGAGCCTGCACGCGAGCGACAAGCAGTTCCTGCCCGAATCGAACCTGAAGTTCGCGCTGTCCGCGCCGCTGATCGCGAGCGTGTACCTCGGCGACGGGCTGAGCTTCGCCATCCATTCGATGCTCACCCATCCCGACCTGTACGAGCGCATCCAGCGCGAGGCGGACGCGGCCTTCGCCAACGGCGACCCGGCCCCCGAGGACCTGACGCCGGAGAAGATCGACGTGACGCACCGGCTCATGCAGGAGACGCTGCGCCTGTATCCGATCGTGCCGATGTCGCTGCGGAACGTGATGAACGCCTGCGTGGTGGAGGGCTACGAACTGCCCGCGGGCGCGCGCGTCGTCATCGCGCAGACCGCCGCGCATTACATGAGCGACGTCTTCCCCGATCCGGAGACGTTCGACATCGACCGCTACCTGCCGCCGCGCGACGAACACCGCGGCCCGGGCTACGCCCCCTTCGGGCTGGGGACGCACACCTGCCTGGGCTCGCGCTGGATGGAGTTGCAGCTGGCGGTGAACCTGCTGGCGCTGGCGCACTACTTCACGATGGAAGCGCGCCCCGACCGCGAGAAGCCGAAGATGAGCCCGCTGCCGTCGCTCTCGATGAGCAAGAAGGTGAAGTTCGTCATCACGGGGCAGCGGCGCGAACTGCCCGCCTGAAGCCTGAATCGCCCGGCGCCCGTCGCCGCCGCGGCGGCGTCAGGACGGCGAGCCCTCTCCCTCTTCCTCGTACTGCCGGTGGACGCCCTCGATGGCCTCGTCGAGTTCGGCCCAGGTGCGCTCGACCATCGAGCGCAGGCGCATGTTCTGGTAGGAGCCCCAGACCGTCATCGCGGGCGGCACGAGCAGGATGGAGACGAGCAGCGAGTAGGCGATCGTGATCGCCGCCGTGATGCCGAACTGCTGGGAGACCGCGATCGGCGAGAGCACCAGCGCGCCCAGGCCCAGCGCCGTCGTCAGGGCGGAGCCGAGCAGCGCCGAGCCGGTGGTCGCGAGCGTGCGCACAGCCGCGTGCTCCGGGTCCCGCTGGTGGGAGTACTCCTCGCGGTAGCGGTGGATGATGTGGATCGTGTAGTCCACCCCGATGCCGATGGAGAGGGCCGTGATGATGGAGGTCACGAGCGAGTAGGGGATGCCCACCAGCGCCATCGTTCCCAGCACCCAGATGAGGACGAACACGACGGGGACGACGGCGATGATCGCCAGCGCCGGCTGCCGCAGCGTCACCCAGAAGAAGAGGGCGAGGACGCCGAGGGCGACCGCGATGGTGATGCTGATCGCCTCCGTCTGCCGCTCCGTGATGGAATCGGTGACGGCGATGGAGATGATCGAGGCGGACGTCGCCGTGATGGTGTCGTCCTCGCCGAACCAGCGCGCCTCGATCTCCTCCTGGAGCCGCTTCGTGCGCTCGGGCTCGTCCGTGTAGGTGGGGAACTGCAGCAGGATCGCGTCGACGCCGTCCGGGTCGTTAACCAGCAGGTGCGAGAGGAGGGGATCCCTGGCGCCGAGCGTGTCGAGGAACTCCTGCATGAGCGCGGGATCGAGCTCGATGCCGCCGGAGGCCTCGGCGAAGAGCGCGGCGAGCTCCGGGTCGTACTTGTCGCCGGGCTCGCCGCTGTCGTCGATCCAGTCGCGCACGAGCAGTTCGTAGGACGCCTGGACCGGGCCGGCGGCGGCGGCGGGGCGGGTGCGCTCGCTCCCGAAGGCGATCGTGAGGTCGCGCAGGTTCAGGAGCGTGCGGGTCTCGGTGGCCTCGGCCGTGACGAGGGCGCTGGTCATCTCCGTGGAGCCGCCGACGGCCGATTCGAGGGTATCGAGGTCCGCGCGCACGCTGCCGTCGCGGGGCAGAACGTCACGGATGCTGAATTCGGAGTCGAGCCCCGTGGCCGCGAACCCGAAGCCGATGGTGACCGCGATCACGCCGAGGATGAAGGGCGCGGGGCGGCGCGTGACGGACGTCCCCAGCAGCTCCGCGATGCGCCCGATGCCGGGCAGGGCGTTGGCGACGGGACGCACGGGCGGGAGCGTTCCGCGCGCCTCGCGGCGGCGGTCGATGATCGTCCGTCCCGCGGGGAGGAGGGTGAGCATCACGATCAGGCTCATGCCCACGCCGAGGCCCGCGACGATGCCGAAGTCGCCGATCGGCGCGATCGGCGAGAACAGGTTGGCGAGGAGGCTCACGATCGTGGTGACGGCGGCCAGCACGAGGGGCACGGTGACGTTTCGCAGGCCGGTCCGGACGGCGGGCAGGACGGGTTCGCCGGCGGTGCGCTGCTCGCGGTAGTGGGAGACGGCCTGGATGGCGTAGTCCACGGTGAGGCTGATGACGATGATGGGTACCAGCGCCGTGAGCGAACTGGGCGCGCCGATCAGGTCCAGCCCCTCGGGCCCCAGCCAGCCCTCCGCGCCGATGACCCAGATGACCGACAGGAGCAGCCCCGCGAGCGTGAGCAGCAGGTCGGAGAGCGTGCGCAGGAAGAGCAGGAGCAGGGCCGCGATCAGCACGAGCGCCAGCCCGAGCAGCAGCGTCGTCCCCGATTCGATGGCGTCCTTGTACTCATCCTCGAAGACCTGCGGCGAGACGGTGCTCACGCGCAGGGGGCCCTCGTCGGCGATCGCGAGATCGTTGATGCGGCGCTCGGCCTCGCGGACGCGGTCGTCGCCGGTGTCGCGCAGGCTGAAGGAGGCGATGGCGACGGGGCCGCCGTCCGTGTCGGCCCCGGTCATCGCGGCGAGCGCCGGGCCGAGTTCGGGGGAGGCGAGGACGGCGTCGATCTCGGCCTGCGTGACCGAGCCGAAGCCGTCCGCCTGGAGCGCGGCCTGGATCAGGGACGAGGGCGCGACCACCGGATTGGCGGGCGCGAGCAACCCGGCCACGGCGGGATCGCCGGCGATGCGATCAACGAGGGCGGCCATCTGGGCGAGCCCTTCGGGCGTGAGCGCCTCCCCGCGGAAGACGAGCGTGGCGACGTTCACCTCGCCGGACTCGCCGAAGCGCTCATCGATCTCGTTGATGGCCTCGGCGATCTCGTTCCCGGGGGGCAGGAAGGCGAGGGCCGCGCCCTCGATCACGGGCGCGCGCCGGTCCGCCCCCATCGCGAGGACGACGGTGACGAGGATGAGGAGGGTGATCGTGATCCACGGGCGGGCCGTGATCAGGCGGCTCAGCCCAACGAGTACGCGGTTCATGGCGCGCATTCTACGTTAAGAAACGCGCATTAAGAAGCGTGTGAAGGAATGCACCCGCCCTGGCGCGGCCCCGCCGCCCCTCTTCCCGCGACTATCCCTAGAATGTCGCGACGCGCGCGGGCGCGGCAGTCGCGGGGAGGTCCGGCATGGACTACGAGGTCATCATCTACGAAGTCGAGCGGGGGCGGGCGCGCATCACGCTCAACCGCCCGGAGAAGCTGAACGCGCTCTCCATCCAGCTCCAGGAGGAGCTGAACCACGCCCTCTGGGAGGCGGACAACGACAACCGCGTGCACACGGTCATCCTGCGCGGGGCGGGGCGCGCCTTCAGCGCGGGCTACGACCTGACGCCGCGCCCGCTCGCCGAGCGCGACCCCGACGACCACACGCGCGAGGGGCGGTCCTTCGACGACGACGCCTGGCGGATGGAGCAGGGCCAGCGGCTGCGGATGGCGATCTTCGACATGCACAAGCCCGTGATCGCGCAGATCCACGGCTACTGCGTGGCGGGCGGCACGGACGTGGCCCTGCTCTGCGACATGATCATCGCCGCCGACGACACGCTCATCGGCTTCCCGCCCGCGCGCGCGCAGGGGGCGCTGCCCAACAACATGTGGCTCTACAACGTGGGGCCGCAGTGGGCGAAGCGGCTCATGCTCTCCGGCGACTTCGTGACGGGCGCGGACGCGGCCAGGATCGGGCTCGTGCTGAAGGCCGTGCCCCTGGACCTGCTGGAGCGGGAGGTCGAGGGCCTCGCCGACCGCCTCGCCATGATCGACACGGACCTGCTCGCGGCGAACAAGCGCATCATCAACATCGGGCTGGAGATCATGGGCGCGCGCACGCTGCAGCGCATCGCCACGGAGAACGACGCGCGCGCCCACCTCGCGCCCAGCGTGGCCGAGTTCGGCGCGCGCTCGCGCGAGCACGGGCTGAAGGCCGCGCTCCAGTGGCGCGACACGAAATTCGGCGACCAGCGCGCCCTCGTCGACCGCCCCGAGATCCGGGACGAACAGGGCTTCTTCATCGATGGCTGAGGAGCGGCGGGCCTTCAAGGCGACCTCGCTGCTGGCCGTCGCCGCCATCTGGGGGGCGACGGCGGCGGTGATCGTCGCCTCGCTCGATTCGTGGTGGATGGTCGTGTTCGCGACGCTCGCCACCGCCGCCATGGGCTTCGGCATCGGGCGCGGCCTCGGGCTGGCGCGCGCCCTCGCCGTCGCCGCCGCCTGGGGAAGCGTGGCCGCGATCATCGTCAGCGACGCGGGCGATACGTGGGTCTCCGTGTTCGCCTTCCTCGCCACGGCGGCGACGGCCCACGGCTCCATGAAGCGCAACGCCTTCCCCGTGGCGGCGGGCATCGCCGCCGCCTGGGTGACCTGCGCCGTCGCCGTGATGGAGACGGGCGGCGGGGCCTGGATCACCGTGTTCGCCTTCCTCACCACGGGCGCGCTCGCGAACACGAGCGAGCGCGATCTGCGCGCCGTCCTCGCCGTCGGCTGGTGGGCGCTGGCGGCGTTCCTCGTGATCCTGATCGGCGGCGCCCACTGGATCACGGTCTTCGCCTTCCTGCTGAGCGCGGCGAGCGTGGGCCGCGGCGGCTTCCGCCTGCCCAGCCGCATCGAGTGGGACTTCCGCGCGGACGACGACAGCGGCTCCGTTCGCTAGCATGAGCGCCATGTCCGAGCGAGACGGCTACGACGACGAGTACGACGACTTCGGCGACGACGATGCGGACGACGCGGACGACCTCCCGCTGGGGCCGGACGAGCGCGACCGCGACCTCCTGGACGGCTCGTGGGAGCGGGAGTACTACGCGGGCCGCAAGCGCCCCTCGCGCGACTGGAACACGATCGGCATCGGCATCGCCCTGCTGGTGCTGATGGGCCTGATCCTGCCCACCATCCTCTTCGCGATGCGGTAGCCGAGACCATGCCGAACGACGCGCTCGCGGGGAAGGTCATCGCCGTCATCGGCGGGGGCGACGCCCACCATCGCGCCGTCGCGGTCGCCGCCGCGGAGGCCGGCGCAGCCGTGGCGCTGGCGACGTTCAACGCGCTCAGCGCGCAGGAGTTCGCGGTGAACTCGGTGGCGAACGAGGTGTGGGCCATCGGGCGCGAGCACTTCGCCGAGGTCATGGAAGCGTCCGAGCCGGAGCGGATGGGCGCGTTCGCGCAACGGACGTGGGGCGAACTGGGGCGCTGCGACGCCATCGCCGTCGTCTCCTCGCTGTCCGCGCCCGCCCCCGATTCGCCCGTGGAGGAGAAGCGCGCCTTCGCCGGGCGGCATCGCACGCCCCTGCTGGCGGCGCAGGCGTTCGGCCAGCTGATGCGCGAGCAGGGCGGCGGAGCCGTCGTCTTCGTCGCCCCGGAGCGCGATCCCGATGACGCGAAGGCGCTGAACGCCGCCCTCTCCGCGCACCTGGGCGCGGGCGGACCGCGCATCACCGTCGTCGGGCGCGACGCCCCCGCGCCGGAGGCGGCCGCCGCCGCCGTCCTCGCCGCGCTCGCGCCCGAGGCGGCATCGTGACCGCGTCCGCGCCGCCGCCCCTCGCGGACGTGGTCGTCCTCGAACTGGCGACGGGCGTCGCCGGGCCGTACTGCGGGCGGCTGCTCGCGGACCTGGGCGCGCAGGTCGTCAAGGCCGAACCGCCGGAGGGCGATCCCGCCCGCGCCGAACTGCCGCTCATCGAGGGCGAGAGCGCCTTCTTCGCGTGGCTGGCGGCGGGCAAGCTGAGCGCCGCGCTCGCGCTTGACGACCCGCGCATCGAGCGGCTCGCGGCCCGCGCCGACATCGTCATCCACAGCGAGCGCGGCGAGGCCGCCGACCGCCTGGAGGCGCGGCTCACCGCCGCCAGCGAGCGCGCCGTCGTGCTGTCGCTCTCGCCCTACGGACGGAGCGGGGAGCGGGCGGACTGGCGGGCGACCTCCTTCACCGAGTACGCGACGGGCGGCTACCACTACTTCGCGGGCGACCCCGAGCGCGAGCCGCTCGCCCTGCCGGGCCACCAGGTCGCCTTCCACGCGGGCGCCCACGGGGCCGTCGCCGTCCTCGCGGGGCTTCACCACGCGCGCGAACGGGGCCGGGGGCAGCGCATCGAGGTCTCGCACCAGGAGGCGATCCTCAACGACCACGCCTGGCTGACGACGATCTGGACGCACCAGGGCGTCATCCAGAGCCGCACGGGCAGCATCTTCGTCCCCTGCGCGGACGGCTTCGTCTTCCTCTTCAACCTCGCGCCCTACCCCAACCTGTTCATCCTGATGGAGCGCTTCGACCTGCTGGAGGACGAGTCGCTGCAGCAGCCGCTGGTCTGGACGGAGCGCTTCGGGGAGGTGCTGGAGGCGCTCGGGGCGTGGGCGAAGACGCGCACGAAACAGGAGATCTATCACGCCGCGCAGGAGCTGCGGATCGCGGTCACCCCCGTGAACACGATGGCCGACGTGGCCGCCAGCCGGCAGCTGGCCGCGCGCGACTGGTTCGGGACGCTGCCGCTGGGCGGGCGCGATCTGCTCGCGCCGGGCCTGCCGTGGAAGCTGAGCGACGCCGCGCCCGCCCCCGCCGCCACCGCGCCCGCCCCCGGCGAGCACACGGAGGCCGTGCTCGCGCCGGACTTCGCCTGGGCGAACGCGGACGTGACGCCGCCGCCGCAAGCCGCCGCCGCCGCGACGGGCGAGGGGCCGCTGGCGGGGCTGCGCTTCATCGAGGTGACGGCGAACTGGGCGGGGCCGATCGCGGGACGCCACTTCGCCGACCTCGGGGCGGACGTGATCAAGGTCGAACTGCACACGAAACCCGCGACGCGCACGCTCGCCTGGGTT
This sequence comes from Tepidiformaceae bacterium, assembly GCA_963664025.2. Taxonomy (GTDB): domain Bacteria; phylum Chloroflexota; class Dehalococcoidia; order Tepidiformales; family Tepidiformaceae; genus UBA2991. Next base: position 2,343,698 of record OY760861.2, read on the forward strand.
CCCGCCGACATCTGGCCGGACCACTACCACCGCGCGGGCTACTTCAACAAGCTCAACCGCAACAAGCGCGCCGTCTGCCTCAATCTCGCCACGGAGGAGGGCCGCGCCGTCCTCTTCGAGCTGGTGAAGCGGGCGGACGGGCTCATCGAGAACAACGCCGCGCGCGTCATGACCCAGCTCGGCGTCGGCTGGGACGTGCTGCGGGAGGTCAACCCCGGGCTCGTGATGTGCTCGATGGCGGGCTTCGGGGCGACCGGCCCGGAGCGCAACTACTCGGCCTACGGCAGCAACATCGAGGCGATGAGCGGCCTCGCGAGCGTGCTCGGCTACGGCCCCGGCGAGTACTACGGGACGGGCAGCTACTACGCCGACCCCGTCACGGGGAACCACGGCGCGGTCGCCATGCTCGCGGCGCTCCACGGGCGGCGCGCGAGCGGGCGGGGGCGCTGGATCGACGTGTCCCTCTTCGAGGCGGTCCTGCCCTACTTCGCGCAAGAGCTGCTGACCTACGCCGTCACGGGCGAGGCCCCGGAGCCAATCGGCAACGCCTCGCCCGTCCATGCGCCCCAGGGCGTCTATCCCTGCGCGGGGGAGGACCACTGGCTCGCGCTGACCGTGCGCGACGAACGCGACTTCGCCGCCCTCGCGAGCGTCATCGGCCAGCCCGAACTGGCCGCCGATCCCGCGCTGGCGACCGTGGAGGGCCGCCGCGAAGCCGCCGCCGCCATCGACGCCGCCATCGCCGCGTGGTCGCGCGAACAGACCGTGACCGGGGCGGCGGCGGCGCTCCAGGAGGCGGGCGTGCCCGCCGCGCCCGTCATGCCGAACTGGATGGTCGTGAGCGACAACCACCTGAACGACCGTGGGTACTTCATGCCGGTGCGCCATCCCGTGGCGGGGACGCACGTGTTCCCCGGCTTCCCCTGGCGCTTCGCGGAGACGCCGGGCGCGATCGCGCGGGCCGCGCCGCTCTTCGCCCAGCACAACCGCGAGGTGTTCGCGGGGCTGCTCGGCATGAGCGACGCCGAGATCGAGGCGCTCTACGCCGCGGGCGCGACCAACGACGAGCCCGAGTACGCCGCGGGGCCGAGCCTCTGATGGCCGCCGTGCTCGTCATCCTGCCGGCGGACGCCGCCCCGCCCCCGCTCCCCGCGGGCGTCGAGGCGCGCGCCTGCGCGAGCGCCGCCGAGGTCGTCGCCGCCCTCGGCCGGGCCACCGGCGACGTCGCGCTCTGCGCCGACGGCCTCGGCGGGGAAGCGGAAGTGGCGGAGGCTGTCGCGGGGGTCGCGGGCACGGTCATCCAGGTCGCGCTGGAGGCGTGGGACGGCGATCGCCATTCGGCGGTGAGCGCGGCCTGCGCGGGCGTGATCGCGGGCTTCGGGATGGCGGGCGTGAGCGCCGCCGTGGCGCTCCTGCGCGGGGACCGCTAGCCCGCACGCAGCAGGCTCGCGACCGCGCCGTCCTCGTCCGCGAGCGCGCGGCCACGCTCGGCCAGCCCCTTGATCGTGCTGCGGCTGCGCCCGCCCAAAAGCGCGCCGATTTCGCCATAGCTGGAGCCGCGCTCCTGGAGGGCGGCGGCGGCCACGGCGCGGGCGCGCGCCGGTTTGGCGGCGCGGCTGCGCCCCTCCACCTCGCCCGCGGCGATGGCGAAGTGCCCAGCGATGCGCTCGATGACGGCCTTTGACGTCTCCCGCCCGCGCCCGTTCAGTTCGAGCGCGCCCAACTCGGCGGTCAGCCGCAATTCGCCCAGCAGGCCGCGCCGCTGCAGCCCGACGGCGGCATGGACGCCCGCCAGGATCGCGCGCACGGAGCCCGTCCCGAAGGCCAGCTGCTCCAGGCACCAGGCGGGCAGCGCCACCCGCAGCTCGGCCAGACGCCCCTCGATGAAGGCGCGGCGCTCGGGCGCGGCGAAGGGCTCGACGGCGGTGACGATGCCCGCTTCGAGGCGCGAGCAGAGCCGTTCGGGCAGCCCCAGTTCGCGCGGGCGCAGCTCGCTGCCGACGGCCACGCCGCCGCCCGCGTGCGTGACGGCGTCGAGCGTGTGCACGAGCTCGCGCATCGTGGCCGCCTTCCCCGCGAGGTCGTGCAGGTCGTCGACGATGAGGAGGCGCACGCCGCGCACCGCGTCCTGGAACTGCTCGACGGCGCCTTCGCGCAGGGCGCGCTGGTAGCGGCTGGTGAACCCCTCCCCGCTGAGGCAGGCGACGGGCCAGCCGTTCGCGTTGGCCCGCGCCGCCAGCCCGTGCAGCAGGTGCGTCTTGCCCACGCCGGGCGGGCCGTGGACGACGACGGGGCTGATCGCGGGCTCGCCCTCCTCCAGCAGGCCCAGGCAACTGGCGAGGGCGAGGGCGCTCCCCTCCGAGGGGAAGTAGCGCGCCAGCGTGAAGGCGTTGTTCACCTGCCCCAGCACCTGCGCGGACGACGCGGGGGCCGGGGCGGACGCGCCGTTCGGCGGCGCTTGCGGCTCCGGCTCGGCCCCGGGGGCGACGAAGCGGACGGCCAGCCGCTCGCCCTCGATCGCGCCCACGCAGCGCTCGACGACGGGCGCGAGGTTCTCGTTGAGCCAGTCGGCGCGGAAGGCGGAGCGCGCTTCCACGAGCAGTTCGCCGTCGTGGAGCGAGCGCGCGTCCGTGCCCGCCAGCCAGGTCTCGAAATTGGCGCGGCTGACCTCGAGTTCGAGCCGCCCGAGCACGGCCTGCCAGGTGCGCCTGAGCGTTCGCGGTAGCTGGCTCTCTTCGCCTGGCACGGGCGTGCGCGCTCCCCTCCCGAGGCGCACGCGCGCCCCCGGCTGACCCTTGAGTCGGTGGTGATTCGGAGTGGCCGCGCCTCTCAGCGCGACCACCGGAAGGCTAGCGCCCGCCGCGAGCGTGCGGCAAGCGCTTTCCGCCCTCCGCGCGCTTTCATTAACGGACCTTTGACGGCCCCAACCGGCTTATGATCTCGCACGACGCAAGAACCGGCGCGGGGCGGTGAACGGGCGAACGTTGACGCGCGTCCCGCCGCCGCTAGACTACGGAACCGGCATGGAACGCGACGGCGGGTACCTGCAGATCGGCGAAGCGGCCGAACGGTCGGGGCTGACGCAGCGCACGCTCCGCTACTACGAGGAGCGCGGCCTGCTGCCCCCGCCGACGCGCATGGTGGGCGGCTTCCGCCTCTACTCGCCTCCCGACATGGAGCGCATCGAGCGCGTGAAGGAGTTGAAGGAACTCCTCGGCTTCTCGCTGGCCGACATCAAGGAGATGCTCGAGGCGGAGGACGTGCGGATGCAGATCCGCGCCGAGTGGAACAAGGACGACGAGGCCGAGGAGAAGGCGAAGAAGGTCCGCATCGCGCGCGAGGTCACCCTGCGCCAGATCGCGCTGCTCGACCAGAAGGTCGGGAAGATGGAGAAGATGCGCGTCCAGCTCGCCGAGCGGCTGGCGAAACACGACGAGATGCTGCGGCGCTTCACGGAGACGGCCCCGCCGGTCGCCGCGCGCGACCGGCGATAGGCTGAGCCCGGCACATCGAAACGGACGGACCGGTAAGCTAGGCGGATGGCCGTGCGCGACACCTTCGACCGCCCCCTGCGCGACCTGCGCGTGTCCGTGACCGATCGCTGCAACTTCCGCTGCGTCTACTGCATGCCGAAGGAAGTGTTCGGGCCGTCGTTCCAGTTCCTCGACCGCGAGGATCTGCTGACCTACGAGGAGATCGTGCGGCTGGCGCGCCTCTTCATCGCGCACGGCGTCGAGAAGATCCGCGTCACCGGCGGGGAGCCGCTCGTGCGGCGCGACCTGCCCCGGCTGATCGGGCAACTGGCGGCGCTCGACGGCCTGCGCGACCTGACGCTCACGACGAACGGGGCGCTGCTGCCGGCGCAGGCCCGTCCCCTGCGCGAAGCGGGGCTGAAGCGCGTCACCGTCAGCCTCGACTCGCTCGACGACGCCACCTTCCGCGCCATGAACGACGTCGATGTGGGCGTGGAGGTCGTGCTCGCGGGCATCGAGGCGGCGCGGGAGGCGGGGCTCTGGCCGATCAAGGTGAACGCCGTCGTGAAGCGCGGCCTGAACGACCACACGATCGTGGACCTCGCGCGCCACTTCCACGGGACGGGCGTGATCGTGCGCTTCATCGAGTACATGGACGTGGGCACGACCAACGGCTGGGCGCTCGACCACGTCGTCTCCGCCGCCGAGATCGTCGAGCGCATCGATGCGGCCTTGCCCCTGGAGCCGCTCGACGCGAACTACCGCGGGGAGGTCGCGCAGCGCTACCGCTACCGCGACGGCGGCGGGGAGATGGGCGTGATCACGTCGATCACGCAGCCCTTCTGCGGCGACTGCACGCGCGCGCGCCTCTCGCCCGAGGGCGAGCTGTACACCTGCCTCTTCGGCTCGACCGGCTTCGACCTGCGCGCCCTCCTGCGCGGCGGCGCGAGCGACGGCGAACTGGCCGAGGCCATCGCCGGGGTCTGGCGCATCCGCGAGGACCGCTACTCGGACCTGCGCACGGAGGCGACGGCGGACCTGAAGCGCGTGGAGATGTCGCACATCGGCGGGTAGGGGCGCTTCACCCTCAGTCCTCGTCGGGCCAGAGGGATTCCCAGCCGGGGCCGCCGAGGACGGCGGCGCGCACGGCGCGGCGCTCCAGCACCTCCAGCCGGGCGAGCGCGCGCGACATCGCCAGGTCGGCCTCGTTGGAGACGGCCGCCATGCGCGCGCCCATCGGCCCGAGCACGTCCTGCTCGCGGATGAGGGCGATGGAGTGCGGCCACACGGCGAAGGTGAAGTCGTCGGGCAGGCCGAAGGCGGCGCGGTGCTTGCCCAGCCAGGCGTAGCGCTCCTGCACCGTGGCGACGGGCGCGACGACGGCCACGAGCGGCCCCTCCGTGGGCGAACTGCGCGCGTCCAGCAGCAGGCGCTCGGCGAAGGCGTGGAAGCCGATCACGATGAGGTCGGCGTTCTCCAGCCGCTCGCGGAGGGCGTCAAGGTCGACCTGGAGGCCGTTCTCCGAGTGGGCCATGGGCGCTCCCCCCGGATGCGAAGCGAGGGGGCCGGCTCTCACCGTACCCCCTCGCCGGAGTTCCCCAATGCGCCCGCGCGGGGGCGGGCGGTGGGAGTTCGGGCCTAGTACATCGGCGGCGGAGCGGCGGCCGCCCCGGCGGGCGCGGGCTCCTTCTTCTCCGTGACCAGGCAGTTCGTGGTGAGCACCATGGCGGCGATGGAGACGGCGTTCTCGATGGCGGCGCGGGTGACCTTCGCCGGATCGATGATGCCCTTCTCGACCATGTCGCCCATCTCGTCGAGCTGGGCGTCGTAGCCGAGACCCTTCTTCTGCTCCTTCACCTCCTCGACCACCACGGAGCCGTCCTTGCCGGCGTTGATGGCGATGCGGCGGAGGGGCTCCTCCAGCGCGCGGCGGAGGATGCGGGCGCCCGTGTCCTCGTCGCCGTCGAGCTTGACGCGGTCGAGGGCCGAGATGGCGTTCAGCAGGGCGACGCCGCCGCCCGGCACGATGCCTTCCTCGACAGCCGCGCGGGTGGCGCTGAGGGCGTCCTCCACGCGGTGCTTCTTCTCCTTGAGCTCGACCTCGGTGGCGGCGCCCACGCGGATGACGGCGACGCTGCCGGCGAGCTTGCCGAGGCGCTCCTGGGCCTTCTCCCGGTCCCAGTCGCTCTTCGCCTCGCCGAGGATGGCGCGGACCTGGCCGACGCGCGCGTCGATGTCCTTCTTCTTGCCCTTGCCCTCGATGATGGTCGTGTCTTCCTTGGTGGAGACGACGCGGCGGGCGCTGCCGAGGTCGGCCTGCGTGACGCTGTCGAGCGTGCGCCCGATCTCCTCGGAGATGACCTCCGAGCCGGTGAGCGTGGCGATGTCGCCCAGGTTGTCCTTCTGGCGGTCGCCGAAGCCCGGGGCCTTGACGGCGAGCACGTTCATCGTGCCGCGCAGCTTGTTCACGGCCAGCGTGGCGAGCGCCTCGCCGTCCACGTCGGCGGCGATGATGAGCAGGTTCTTGGACTGCGAGACGATCTTCTCCAGCAGGGGCAGGAGCTCCTGGATCGAGGAGAGCTTCTTGTCCGTGATGAGGATCAGGGGATCCTCGATCTCCGCTTCCATGCGGTCCGGGTTGGTCACGAAGTAGGGGCTGATGAAGCCGCGGTCGAAGGCCATGCCGTCGACGTACTCGACCTCGGTCTGGATGCCCTTGGACTCCTCGACCGTGATGACGCCGTCCTTGCCGACCTTCTCCATCGTCTCGCCGATGAGCTCGCCGATGGTGGGGTCGTTGTTGGCGGAGATGGAGGCGACCTGCGCCATCTGCTCGCGCGCGTTGACCTTGATGGAGTTGCGGCCCACGCGGTCGACGACCGCCTCGGCGCCCTTCTCGAGACCGCGCTTGAGGGACATGGGGTTGGCGCCGGCGGCCACGTTCTTGAGGCCTTCCTGCACGATCGCCTGGCCCACGACGGTCGCCGTGGTGGTGCCGTCGCCGGCGATGTCGTTCGTCTTGGAGGCGATCTCCTTGGCGAGCTGGGCGCCGATGTTCTCGAACGCTTCCTCCAGCTCGATGTCCTTGGCGATGGTCACGCCGTCGTTGGTGATGGTGGGCGCGCCGAACTTCTTGTCGAGCACCACGTTCCGGCCCTTGGGGCCGAGCGTGATCTTGACGGCGTCGGCGAGCGCGTCAATGCCGCGCTTCATCGCGTGGCGGGCTTCCTCATCGAACAGCAACTGCTTGGGCATGGAGCCTCAGTACCTCTCCCGAAATTCGATGGCGCGTATGTTAGCACTCTTGCGGCAAGAGTGCTAATCGCCTTCGCGGCCCTCCCCGATCAGCGCCGCAGCAGCCCCCGCAGCCGCCTCCCCGGCCCCTCGCCCTCGCCCCGCCGCGTGATCGCGCTGGCGGCGCGGCGGGCCTCCTCCTCCAGGCGATCGTCGAGCGGGCCGAGCGCGGCGGACTCGCCGTAGCGGCGGGCGAGCGCCTTCCCCAGCAGGAAGTCCGCGACGGCGGGATTCTTCGGAAGGAGGCTGCCGTGCAGGTAGGTGCCGATGGCGTTGGCCGCGCGCGCGCCCTCGGAGCCGTCCCCGCCGTTGTTGCCGCGCCCCGCGATGACGACGCCGAAGGGCTCCTGCCCGTCGCCGAGCCAGGTCCGGCCGCCGTGGTTCTCGAAGCCCACGACCTCGCCCAGGTCCGTGCGCGCGAGCACGTTGCCGATGGCGCGCGCGGCGCCCTCGCCGGGATGGCGCGTCTCCATGCGGAAGACGCCGATGCCGGGCAGGACGCCGCCGTCCGCATCGACGTAGCGCTCGCCGAAGAGCTGGAAGCCGCCGCAGACGGCCAGCGCGGGCAGCCCCTCCCCGATGGCCGCGCGGATGGCGGGCCCCTTCTCCGCGAGGTCGGCGGCGATGCGGCGCTGCTCGCGGTCCTCGCCCCCGCCGATGATGAGGAGGTCGCAGCCGCCGGGATCGAACGCGTCGCCGATGCCGACGGCGACCTCGTCGAGGGCGATGCCGCGCGCCTCGCAGCGGTAGCGCAGGGCGATCGCGTTCCCGCGGTCGCCGTAGACGTTCATCACGTCGGCGTAGAGGTGCGCCAGCCGCAGCCGGGGGCGGTCGCCGTCGCCGTCGCGCTCAGGCATGGGCATGGGCGTAAGGGTAGCGCGCGCGGGAGCGGGGGACTTGCGCGCGTTGCGAGCGGATGTTCTAGACTGCGCGGCGTGACCGCTCCTCCCGCACCTCCGGACGGCCCCCCGCACGACCCGCGCGCGCTCGCGCCCGCCCGCGAACGGCTGCGGGAGGTGTTCGGGTACGGCGAGTTCCGGCCCGGGCAGGCGGAGGTCGTGGCCTCCGTGCTGGGGGGGCGCGACACGCTGGCAGTGCTGCCCACGGGCGGGGGCAAGAGCCTCTGCTACCAGATTCCCGCGCTGCTGCTCGACGGCCTCACCGTCGTCGTCTCGCCGCTGCTGGCGCTGATGAAGGACCAGGTGGACGCGCTCGTGCGGAACGGCGTGGCCGCCGCCGCCGTCAACTCGACCGTCGATTTCGAAGAGCAGAAGGCGATCCTGCGGCGCGCGGCGGAGGGCGAACTGCGCCTCCTCTACGTCGCGCCCGAGCGCTTCTCGAACGGCTGGTTCATGTCGGCGCTGCGGGGCGTGAACGTGGCGCTGCTGGCGATCGACGAGGCCCACTGCATCTCGCAGTGGGGGCACGACTTCCGGCCCAGCTACCGCGACCTGGGGGGCGTGCGCGCGCGCCTCGGCGAGCCGCCCATCGTGGCCCTCACGGCGACCGCCGACCCGCGCGTGCGCGACGACATCGTGGAGCGCCTCGGGCTGCGCGCGCCGGACGTGCGCATCGCCGGCTTCGACCGCCCCAACCTGCGCTTCCACGCCGTGCGCGTGCGCAGCCAGCGGGAGAAGCTGGACCGCATCGCGGAACTGCTGGAGGCGCTCGGCGATGAGGCCTCGGCCATCGTCTACTGCGCCACGCGCAAGCGCGTCGAGTCGCTGGCGGAGGGGCTGCAGCGGCGGCGCATCCGCTGCGCGCGCTACCACGCGGGGATGCCGGAGGAGGACCGCATCCGCATCCAGAACGCCTTCGCGCGCGACAGCCTGCGCATCATCGTGGCGACCAACGCCTTCGGGCTCGGCATCGACAAGCCGGACGTGCGCCTCGTCGTCCACCACGACCTGCCGGAATCGATCGAGGCGTACTACCAGGAGGCGGGCCGCGCGGGGCGCGACGGCGATCCCGCCGAGTGCGTCCTCTACTTCGCGCCGCGCGACCGCGGCCTGCGCGAGTTCTTCATCGAACTCTCGCACCCCACGCCGGCGACCGTGCTGGAGGTCTACCGCGCGCTCGTGCGCTGGGGCGGCGACCGCGCCGCCATCGACGGCCTGCTGGAGCGCGGGGAGGACGGGGAGGAGACGCCCGGGGTGAACGCCGCCGTCCAGGCGCTGGTCGAGTCGGGACTGGCCGAGCGGCAGGGCCGCTCCGCCCGCGCGCTGCGGCCCGACGGCGAGGACGCGATCGACCTGGCCGGGCTGGAAGCGCACCGCGCGCACGCGACGGCGACGCTCGACGCGATGCAGGCCTACGCGGAATCGGCGACGTGCCTGCGCGCGCGCATCCTCGATTACTTCGGGGCGGAGGGCGCGCCCCGCTCGTGCGGGGCCTGCGGCCCCTGCCTCGCGCCCCCGCGCAGCCGCGAGCCCGTCGACCGGGAGGCGCCGCTCTTCATCGAACTGCGCGCGCTGCGCCGCCGCCTCGCGGAGGAGGAGGGCGTCCCGCCGTACGTCATCTTCAACGACCGCACGCTCCACGAGATGGTCGAGCGGCATCCGCGCAACCTGACCGAACTCCTCCACGTGAACGGCGTGGGCGCGGCGAAGGCGGAACGCTACGGAGCCGCCTTCCTCGACGTGCTGCTCGCGGCGCGGGAAGGAGACAGCGACGACAAGCCCACTGACGGCAACAGTGACGCACTCGACCCGCGCCCGCAGGAGCCGCTTCCGGTGCGGCAGGCCGCGCGCCCCGGACGCATGGGCGGGACCGCGCGGGTCACGCTCGAACTGCACCGCGAGGGGCTGGGCATCGGCGAGATCGCCGAACGTCGCGGGCTGCGCTCGCAGACCATCGCCCAGCACCTCGCCGACGCCATTGCGAAGGGCGAGGTCGAGGACGTGAGCGCGTGGCTCTCCGACGTTGACCTCGCCCGCATCCGCCGCGCCGCCGAGGGGCGGCCGATCGCGGCGCTCAAACCCCTGCGCGAGGCGCTCGGCGGCAATCTCGACTACGACCGGCTCACGCTCGCGCGCGCCTTCCTCAACCGCGAACTCGACGGGGGCGGCTGAGCGCCCGCTACGAGCCCCACTCGCCCAACAGGCGCAGCAGTTCGCGGGGCGGGGGCAGGCGGTGGCGGTTTCGCACGTAGAGGATCGTGGCGGGGATGGCGATCGCGACGGCGATGAGGCCGCCGAACACGAGGCGCGCCGTCCACGAGTGATGGAGCGAGTCGCCGAAGCCGACCACGACCGCCGTCGGGACGATCGAGCCGAAAAGGACGAGCGTGATGAAGAAGCGGAACGACATCGGCGTGAGACCGGCGGCGTAGGCGGCGAAGTCGAAGGAGACGGGCATCATCCGCCACCAGAAGACGAGTTGCGGCCCCATCTCGCGCGCGAGCATGTCGATGCGCTCCGCTCCCCGTTCGCCCACGAGGCGGGGGACGAAGCGCCGCCCGAAGCGCCGCGAGATCCAGAAGATGACGGCCGCCCCGATCAACTGCCCGGCGACGGCGTAGACCACGCCCAGGACCAGGCCCCAGATGAGGCCCGCCGCGATCATGAAGGGCAGGTTGGGGATGGGCGCGAAGACCATCGCCCCCGCGAGGATGGCGATGAGGATGACCGGCCCCCACGGCCCCAGCCCCTCGCCCCATTCGCGGATGTCCTCCGTCTCCAGGCCGCCGAGGGCGAGTTCGCCCACGATGAACACCGTCGCGAGGACGAACGCGGCCAGCCCGAGGATGCGCCGCCGCCGCACGGGGTCGAGCAGCAGCGGGCCGCCGCCCGCCTCCCGGGCGCGCGCGGGGTCGAGCCGGTCGCCCAGTTCGCCCCAGACGATCCAGGCGGCGACGATGCCCGCCGCGAGGGCCACGCCCGTGCTGTCGATGGCGGCGCGCAAGCCCCATGCGACGCCCGCTCCCGCCGCCAGCGCCGCCCCCAGGATGATCGTCCCGCGCATCGCCGCGGCCCCGCCCCTACTCCAGCAAGCCGTTGAGGAGGTCGTGGTACTGGGCGAGGTGGCGGATGCCGAGGAAGTCGGCGCGCACCCGCTCGCGCGCGTTCGCGCCCAGGCGCGCGGCCAGCGCGGCGTCGTCCATCACGCGGCAGAGCGCGTCGCCGAGCGCCTCCACGTCGGCGGGGTCGTCCAGCAGGAGGCCGTGCTCCCCGTGCGTGACCTGGTCCTGGAGGCCGCCCACGCGGCTGGCGATGACGGGGCGGCTCTTCCACATCGCCTCCGTGAGCGTGAGCCCGAACCCCTCGCGCAGGCTCTTCTGGACGATGGCGCTGGCGTGGCGCTGGAGCGCGTTCACCATCGCCGCGTTCTCGCCCACGTCGTCCATGGGCAGCGTGGCGAGGTGCATGCGCGCCCGCAGGTGGCCGGGGAAGGCGGCCCACTCCGCCTTCAGCTCCTCCAGCACGAGGCCGCCCTCGGGGTCGTCGGTGACGCCCGAGACGTCGGGGCCGGCGAGCACGAGCTGGCTGCGCCCGCCGGGATCGCAGCGCTCCACATAGGAGGCGAAGCCGCGCATCACGCCGCCGTGGTCCTTGAGCGGGTCCCAGCGCGAGACCTGCACGATGAGCGGGTCGTCCGCGGCGGGGGCGTCGCCCTCGCGCAGGACGTCCGCGCGGCGCTCGACGGAGCCGGTGGAGCCGTCCTCGCGCGTGAAAGCGCGGGGGGCGTCGCCCGGCGGACCGCCGATGAGGCCCGCCTGCGCGAGAATGGCGCGCCTCACGTCGGGGACAAGCTCCTCGTTCTTCGCGGAGAAGGCGTCGATCGAGGGCTGGACGACGGCGCTGCGTCCATCGTCGAGAGCGGGGGGCACGTACGCCTGGCGCGAGAAGACGCGCCGGGGAACGTCGCGCACGTGGGGGGCGAGGAAGCCCCAGCCGCGCTCGGCCTCGGGGGTGATGTCCTCCGTGCCGATGTGGCAGCGCCAGATGACGGTCGCGCCGTGGGCCATGAGCGCGGGAGCCATGCCCGCCGTCTGCGGGTCGTGGAGGAAGACGGCGTCGCCGGGGCGCAGGTCCTCCAGGAAGGCGTCGATGTTGGGCCGGAGCGCCTCGACGTAGGCGCGCGCGGCCTGCGCGCCGAGGGGCGAGCCGTCGCCCGCCGAGCCGTGGAGGGCGTGGTGGAGGCGCTTCGTGATGCGGAAGAACTCGGGCTCGCCCTCGATCACGGCCCAGCGCGCGTCGATGCCCGCCCCGCGCGCGTAGGCGAGGAGCGAGCGCAGCATCTCCGCGACGCCGCCGCCCTCGGCGGTCGAGTTGACGTGCCAGACGGTGCGCCCGGCGAGCAGGCCGCGGCTGCGTTCGAGCACGGCCCGCGCGTCTTCCCAGGCGTCGGGCGCGACGACCTCGCGGAAGCGATCGAGGGGGTAGGTGCGGAGGTCGACCTGGCTCAGTGGGGACATGGCGCGTCGCGGTCCTTGCTGGGGGCTGGCGGCAGGGTAGCGCAGCGCCCGCCTACGGGAACGCCGCGCGACCCGGCGGGGCGCGGGGGCGGGGAGTTGGGTACGATGCGGAGCGCCAGACCCCGCACGGGAGGGACCCATGCCAGGCGCGCTCGAAGGCGTCCGCATCCTCGATTTCACCCGCTACCAGCAGGGGCCGTTCGCCACGGTCCTGCTCTCGGACCTGGGGGCCGACGTGATCAAGGTGGAGGAGCCGACGCACGGCGACCTCGGCCGCAGCCTCGGCCTCCAGCCGGACGGCTTCTGCGCCTACTTCCAGGCGCTCAACCGCAACAAGCGCTCCCTCACGGTGGACACGCGCACGGACGAGGGGCGCGAGATCATCTACCGGCTCATCCCGCAGACGGACGTGGTGACGGATAACTTCCGGCCGGGCACGATGAAGCGCTTCGGGCTCGACCGCGAGTCGCTGGCGGCGATCAACCCCCGCATCATCACGGCCAGCGCCTCCGGGTTCGGGCCGAAGGGGCCGCACGCGCACGAGCCCTCCTTCGACTCCATCGGGCAGGCGATGGGCGGCCACATGGTCGCGCAGGGCGGCGGCCCGGGCTCCGAGCCCGCGGTCGTCATCGGCGGCATGGCCGACCAGGTGGGCGCGATGATCTTCGCGCTCGGCATCGCCGCCGCCATCGCCGCGCGCGAGCTGCACGGCGTCGGGCAGCACGTCGATTCGTCCCTGCTGGGCTCGCAACTGGCGCTCCAGGGGCTGGGGCTGACCGGCTTCCTGCGGCAGAAGCAGCAGCGCCCGAGCGGCCCCCGCTGGAACCCGCTCTTCACCTACTACCCCTGCGCCGACGGGCTCTACCTGAGCCTCGGACTGCTCGACCCGAAGTGGTGGCCCGCCTTCTGCGCCACGCTCGAACGCGAGGACCTGCTGGTGGATGAGCGCTTCGCCGAGCCGCACGGGCGCATCGGCAACCGCGAGGAGCTGATCGGGGAGCTGAACCGCACCTTCGCGACGAAGCCGCGCGACGAGTGGCTGGCGCTGCTGAAGGCGGCGGGCCTGCCCTGCGGCCCCGTGAACGACTACGCCGCCGTGGCGAAGGAGCCGCAGGTCATCGCGAACGAGTACCTGACCACGCTGGAGGACCCGAACCTGGGCGAGATCGGCGTGGTGGGCGCGCCCATCAACATGAGCGAGACGCCCTCCGGCCCGCGCTCGACCGCCCCCGACCTGGGCCAGCACACGGAGGAGATCCTGCTGGGGCTGGACTACGGCTGGGACGACATCGAGCGCTTCAAGGACGCCGGGGTCATCTGAGGCGGCGCTCCATCGACGCCGCGCCCGTCAGTCTTCCAGGGCGTCCTCGTCGTCGTCGTCGTCGTCCAGGCCGTCGTCCGCGATCTCGTCGAGGCCGTCGGCGGTCAGGCGGATGGCGGCGGTGGGGAAGTCGGGGTTGCGCGGGTTGTCGGTGTGGTAGACCTCGATCAGTTCGCGCCCGAGCAACTCCTTCATCATCGCGTGCGTGAGGCGGTCGTTCGACCAGCGCGCGCCGGTGACGTTGCCCAGGCGGTTGCGGCGGAAGTGCTCGAAGCCGACGAAGGGCAGGCGCTCGTCCATCTCCAGGACGGCTTCGAGGATGTCCCACTGCTGGTCGTCGACGATGGCGGTGGCGACGGCGCGCAGGGCCTCGTTGACCTCCTGACTCGCCCTCGATGCCGAGCATGGGGACGAGGCGGTAGCGGCCGGGCTCGGACGTCTCCACCATCTCGCGGTACTTGAGGTGCGAGAGGTTGGGGGAGACGCTGCTGGCGGGCGCGCCCGTCACCTCGGCGATCTCCTGGTAGTGCATCGCCCCCGCCGCCCCCGCGAGGATGCCGAGCACGGCCATCTGCCGCGACAGGTGGGAGAAGTCGGCGACGGGCTGGGGCTCACGCTCGCGCTCGGCGGGAGCGCTCGCCGGAGCGCTCGCGGCCGGGGCCGGAGCGGACGCCCCCGCCTCCTCCGCTTCCGGGGGCGGGGCGGACCGCCTCAGTTCGCGCGCCAGATCGGGATGGAGCACGGCGAGCGCCTTCTCCATCGCGTCGATCTTCTCGTTGAGGTCGGCGAGCGACTCGTGCTTCCCGCCGAGATCGCGCTCGATGGCGGCGATCTCCTCGAGGATGGCGTCACGCTCGTTGTGGAGGCGCGTCAGCGCCTCGGTCAGTTCGTCGGCTGCGGACGAGGTCATACAGAAACCCTCTAGAACGATTGCGGTCCACAATGGTAGCGGGAATTGGGCGGACGCGCCACCCCCGCCCCGCCGCATCGTAACGGCCTCTTTACTTATACCGGAGTTAACCCGGCGGCGCAGCATCCCCCGGGAGCGGGGGCGACCGCGCGCGCGGCCCCTCCCCGCGAGCGGGGCGGGCTCAGGCGCGGGGAAGGCCGAGGCCGCGGGTGGCGATGATGTTGCGCTGGATCTCGCTCGTGCCGCCCGCGATCGTCGCCGAGGGGGAGGCGACGTAGCCAGCGCCCAGGCGTCCCTCGAAGGGCGCGTTCTCGCCCGCGGTGAGCTGGCCCGCCGTGCCCAGCATCTTGATCGCCGTGCCCGCGATGCGCTGCGAGAGCTCGGTGCTGAACATCTTGGCGATGGAGGCTTCCGAGTTCGGGATCTCGCCCGCCGCCTGCATCCCGATGACGCGGTAGCTGAGCATCTTCGCGGTGGCCGCCTCGATCCAGCGCTCCGCGAGCGCCTCGCGCACGCCCTCGGGGTTCGAGACGCCGTCCTGGTGCTCGCGCCAGTAGCCGAGGTAGCGCTCCAGCGTCTGGCGGTGGGCGACGGCGCTGCCGATGGAGGAGCGCTCGAAGTCGAGCGTGGTCGCGCCCACGTACCAGCCGCGGTTGACCTCGCCCACGATGTTCTCGGCGGGCACGCGCACGTCCTCGAAGAACACCTCGTTGAAGTTGTGCAGGTTCCCCATGTTCACGAGCGGGCGCACGGTGATGCCGGGAGTCTGCATGTCGAGCAGGAAGTAGCTGATGCCGCGGTGCTTGGGCGCGTCGGGATCGGTGCGCGCCAGCATGAACATCCAGTCGGAGTAGTGCGCGCCGGAGGTCCAGATCTTCTGGCCGTTGATGACGTAGTCGTCGCCGTCCCGGATGGCGCGGGTCTGGAGGGAGGCGAGGTCGGAGCCGGAGCCGGGCTCGCTGTAGCCCTGGCACCAGATGACCTCGCCGCGCAACATGCGCCCGAGGTGCTCCTCCTGCTGCGCCTCGCTGCCGTGGGCGATGAGCGTGGGGCCGAGCATGGAGACGCCGTTGCCGATGCTGCCCGCGGGCACGCGCGCCTCGGCGAACTCCTCGTTGAGGATGAACTGCTCCATGACGCCGAGGCTGGCCCCGCCGTACTCCTTCGGCCAGGCGGGGGCGATCCAGCCGCGCTCCGCCAGCTTGTCCTGCCAGCGCTTGTACCAGGGGGCGTTGCGCGCGGGCCGCTCCTCGCCGCCCTGCATGCCCTTGTCGGGGTCGTATTCGCGGGGGCGCTCGTTCTCGATGAACGCGCGCACCTCATCGCGCCAGGCGGCCTGTTCGGGTGTGTCCTGGAAGTCCATGGGGTCGCTCCGCGCCCCGTTCGGGGGCCGCGCGAACGCTACCAGACGCCCCCAGAGGCGTAAACGGGGCGCATCCGGCAATGGACCGGCGGGCGGCGCTTCTGGGAGAATGCGGGCGCCCATGCAGTTTCGCAAGCTCTCCCGCGGGTTGAAGGCCGCGTACCGGGAATCGAACGTCGCCGGCCGCGTGCGGCACTTCAACGGATGGCTCGACCGGGCGTCCGCCGGCGGCGACGGCGACGGCGCGAGCGCCTACGACCACGCCGACACCGTGCGCGAGTACTACGACCTCTCCAGCGATCTCATGGTGACCACCTGGGGCGAGTCCCTGCACTTCGCGCCGCTGTCGCCCCGCGAGAGCCTGGAGGAATCGAAGGCGAGGCATCAGCGGCGGATGATCGCCCGGCTGGAGTTGCGCGAGGGGATGACGGTGATCGACGTCGGCTGCGGCATCGGCGGGCCCATGCGCCGCGTCGTCCGCGAGGGCGGCGTCAGGGTCGTCGGCGTGAACAGCAGCGCGGTCCAGCTGGAGCGCGCGAAGGCGCTGAACGCGGAGGCGGGGATCGGCGGCATGGCCGAGTTCCACGAGGGCAGCTTCATGGACATGAGCGCCTTCGCGGACGGCGCGTTCGACCGCGGCTACGCGATCGAATCGACGTGCCATGCGCCGGACAAGGCGGCGGCGTTCGCCGAGATCCATCGCGTGCTGAAGCCCGGCGCCCTCTTCTGGGGCCAGGAGATGTGCCTGACGGACCGGTTCGACCCGGACGACGAGGAGCACCAGGCCATCAAGCGGGACCTGATGCACGGCATCGCCCTCAGGGAGATCGCGACGACGCGCGAGGTGGACCGGGACCTCGAAGCGGCGGGCTTCGAGGTCATCGAGGGGGCGGACATGGACGTGACCGAGGGCGATCCGGCCACGCCGTGGTACCAGCCCCTGACGGCCTGGGACAACACGCCCATCGGGGCGCTGCGGGGGACCTGGCTGGGCCGCAAGACGCTGGTCAAGGCGTCGAGGCTGGCCGAGGCGCTGGGCGCGCTCCCGAAGGGCTCCTCGCAGGTGGTCGGCCTGCTCGAAGGCACCCGCAACGCCTACGTCGCGGGCGGCAGGACGGGCATCTTCACCCCGCTCTACTGCTTCCTCGCGCGGAAACCCCTCTAGGCCCGCCGCCTCACTCCATCTTCCGCAGGGCGGGCAGCGTGACGAACGCGAGCGTCGTCAGGGCGAGCAGGATGCCGCCGCTGATCGCCATCCAGATGGGCGCGCCCAGCCAGGCGGCCATGAGGCCCGCGAGCAGCCCGCCGAACGGCCCGATGCCCTGGAAGGCGAGCGTGTGAATGCTGACGACGCGGCCCATCATCTCCGGGGGCGTGTTCGCCTGCACGAGCGACTGGTTCAGGTTCATGAAAATGCCGCCGCCCATGCCCCCGAGGAAGATGACCGTGGCGGTCACGGGGTACCAGTTGGAGAGGCCGAGGGCGGGCAGGATGAAGCCCGCCGTCATGAGCGAGCCGATGAACCAGCCGCCCTTGTTCTTCAACTGCGGCACGGAGGCGATGGCGAGCGAACTGATGACCATGCCGAGACCCATGAAGGTGAAGAGCAGGCTCGCCATGAACGCCTCGCGGCCCAGCTCCTCCTTCGCGACCTGGGGGAGGAGCGTGCCGAAGGGCCCCATCATGAAGATGCCCGTGACGCCGAGCAGGAAGATGAGCGAGCGGATGCCCTGGTGGTCCCAGACGAAGCGCAGGCCCTCCTTCAGTTCGGTCATGGGGTGCTGGCGCTGCTCGGGGGCGCGCGTGGGCGGCACCTTGAGGGGGATGAGGGCGAGCGTGCCGATCGCGAGAATGACCCCCTGGCCGATGAAGGCCCCGCCGATCCCCCACAGGGCGATGAGCCCGCCGCCGATGCTCACCCCCACGATCTGGGAGATGTTCATCGCCATGCTCATCATCACGATCGCCTTCAGGAGCGTGTCGCGGTCGACGACCGTGGGGACGATGGCGTTGCGCACGGGCAGGCCGACGGCGATGGTCGCGCCCACCCCCACCGCCAGCGCGAGCGCGATCGGCGTCGTCATCGCCCCCGCGACGATGATGACGCCCGCCGCGATCGTGACCGCCACGGCCACCAGCTGGCTGCCGAGCACGAGCGAGCGGCGGTTGATGCGGTCCGCGAGCACCCCCGCGGGGATGGTGACGAACAGCACGGGGATGCCGAGCGCGAAGAACACGGTCCCGGACCACTCCGACCCCCGCCCCAGCCCGCCGACCTCGACCGCCTCGATGACGAGCCAGACGAAGGCGAAGCGCTGCATCGCCTGCACGAGGGCGAAGCTCAGCGTGTTGATCCAGAGGTAGGTGAAGGGGCGCGACTTGAAGGCCGAGAACGTCTCGATCGTCGGCAGCGCGGGACGGGTCGCGGGGCGCGCGGGCGCGGCCGGGGCGCTCTGTGCCTGCTGGGCCATCGGCGCATCGTACAGGGAAGCCGCTGCCGCGTTCCCCGCCGTCGCCTATAGTCCCGCCATCCGCGCGCGAGGAGGTTCGAGATGGCGGGCAAGCTCGAGGGCAAGGTGGCGGTCATCACCGGCGGGGCCAGCGGCATCGGCCGCGCCACCGCCGAGCTCTACGCGGACGAGGGCGCGAACGTCGTCATCGCCGACCTGCGGGACGGCGCGGAGGCGGTCGAGGCCGTGCGCGAACGCGGGCGCGAGGCGATCTTCGTGAGCGCGGACACGAGCGACGAGGGCGCCTGCGAGGCGCTCGCGGAGGCCGCCGTGGAGGCGTTCGGGGGCATCGACGTGCTCGTGGCGGCGGCGGGCATCGGCCACGCCGGGCCCACCCCGGACGTCGCCGCCGACCCCTCCTCCGTGCTGCTCGTGAACCAGCCCGTGAGTTCGTGGCGGCGGGTGCTCGACGTCAACCTCGACGGGGTCATGCTCTCCGACCGGGCGGTCGCGCGGCGCATGATCGCGGCGGGCAACGGGGGCGCGATCATCAACATCGCCTCGATCATGGCGAAGGTGCCCCAGGTGGGCGTCGGCCCCTACTGCGTCTCCAAGGCGGGGGTCTGGATGGTGACGAAGGTGCTGGCGATGGAGCTCGCGCCCTACGGCATCCGCGTGAACGCGATCGGCCCGGGCTTCATCGACACGCCCATGACGGCGGGGCTGAAGGTGAGCGAGACGGGTAACTGGGCGATGGCCATCACGCCCATGAAGCGCATGGGCGTCCCCCAGGAGGTGGCGACGACGGCGCTCTTCCTCGCGAGCGACGACGCCAGCTTCTACACGGGCGCGCTGCTCCATCCGCACGGGGGCGTCTTCACCGATTAGCGGCGAGGCAAGGCCGTTAGCGCGCGTTGTGGTATCGTCGGGAGACAGCGGGCGCGACGCCGATGTGCGAGACGGGCGGAAGAGCCTCCCGTAGCTGCGGCGCATGAAACGAGACGCCCACCCTCCGCGAGGCCAGAAGGCCCGCGGTGATGAGAGGACAGGCTTCCCCCTTGGCACTGCGATTGTTCCGGCGAACGACCAAAACCGACACCACCGACACCCCCGACACCACCGACCGGCCTTCCGATAGCGGCGGCGCGACTGCCACCGCCACGGCGGAGCGGCCCGCCCGCGATCATGACCGCGACCGCGATCGCGACCGCAACGGCGACGAGCGCCTGACCGAACCGGCTCCCGCCCGCAGGCGGCGGCGCTCGCGCGGCGGACGCGGACGGCGGCGCGGGCGTCCCGAGGGCGCGGCCCAGGCGGTCCACGAGAACGGCTCGCGCCCCGCGAGCGAACGGCAGCGAGCGCCCCGATCGCGACCGCGACCGCAACGGCGACGAGCGCCTGACCGAACCGGCGGCGTTCCACGCCGTGGGCGTGCGCGGGGACGGCCTGCGCGCGATCGAGGCGCTCGGGTTCGAGCAGCCCACGCCGATCCAGGAGCGCTCGATGCCGCTGCTCTACGAGGGGCGCGACGTGGTCGGGCTGGCGCAGACGGGCACGGGCAAGACGCTCGCCTTCGGGGAGCCGCTCGCGCGCTCCATCGACCCGCGCCGGAACGAGGTGCAGGGCCTCATCCTCCTGCCCACGCGCGAACTCTGCGACCAGGTGACCGACGTGATGGCGCACCTCGGCGACTTCTACGGGTTCACCACCATCCGGCTGGTCGGCGGGAAGCCGATCAAGCGCGACCTCGATGCGCTGGAGCGCGGCGGGCACGTGGTGGTGGGCACGCCCGGGCGGGTGATCGACCACCTGCGGCGGCGCACCCTCTGGCTGGGACAAGCGCGCTTCGTCGTGCTCGACGAGGCGGACGAGATGCTGGACATCGGCTTCGCCAAGGACATCGACCAGATCCTGCGGCAGGTCCCGCTGGATCGGCAGACCGCGCTCTTCAGCGCGACCATGCCGATGAGCATCAGCCGCCTGGTCTGGCGCTACATGCGCGATTCGGAGCGCGTGGAGGCGGCGCCGGCGCAACTGCAGCCGGTCGACACGGTGCGGCAGCTCTACTGCGAGGTGGCCGCGCGCGACAAGTTCCACGCGCTGGAGCACCTGCACGACTCGATGGACCTGGGGCGCTCGCTCATCTTCCGGCGCACGAAGGTGGGCGTGGACAAGCTGACGGACGGGCTGCGCCGCGACGGCATCCACGCGCGCGCCATCCACGGCGACCTGCGCCAGGGCGAGCGCGACCGCGTGATGCGCGACTTCCGCAGCGGCGAACTGGAGTGGCTGGTGGCCACGAACGTGGCCGCGCGCGGCCTCGACATCCCCGACATCGCCCACGTCATCAACTACGACGTGCCCCAGAACGCGGAGGAGTACATCCACCGCGTGGGCCGCACGGCGCGCGCGGGCAAGGAAGGCTCCGCCATCACGTTCGTGGGCGAATGGGAACTGGGCGAGTGGGAAGCGATCGTGGAACGCGTGGGCGACGGCGCCCTGGAGCGCCTCGACATCCCCACGCGCTTCGACTAGCGGCGCGCGCTACGCGTCCTCGATGGTGATGGCCCCGCTGGGGCAGATCTCGGCCGCGTCCTCGGCGGCTTCGAGGTCGTCGTCGCTTTCGGGATGCTCGATGAGGATGTCGGGCCAGCCCGTGGAATCGGCCTTGAAGATGGTGGGCTGAAGGTAGTAGCACTGCCCGGCCTTCAGGCAGATCGCCCGGTCGACCACGACTTTCTTCATTGCGAGGCGCCTCCGAGGGTTTCCCGAAGCATAGCCGATGCGGCGCTCAGCGACCGGCGGCGACGGGGTTGCTGAGCACGCCCGCGCCCGTCACCTCGACCTCGACGGTGTCGCCGGGCTTGAGCGCCTGCGGCTGGCCCGGCGTGCCGCTGTAGATGACGTCGCCCGGCAGGAGCGTCATGACGGCGGCGGTGTAGCGCACGATCTCGGGGATGTCGAGGATCAGCTCGTCCGAGCGCCCGTGCTGGGTCTCGGCGCCGTTGACGCGGGTGCGGACCTCGATCGCGTCGTGGTCCAGGCCCGTCGCGATCGCGGGGCCGAAGACGCCGAAGGTGTCGGCGCCCTTGGCGCGCCACCACTGGCCGTCGTTCGCCTGCCAGTCGCGGGCGGACACGTCGTTGCCGGCGGTGTAGCCGAAGATGCCGGCGAGCGCCTCCTCGCGCGTGGGAGAGGCGAGTTCGCGCCCGATGACGATCACGATCTCGCCCTCGGGGTCGATGCGGGCGGAGGCGGCGGGCAGGCGGATGGGGTCGCCGGGGCCGGCGATGGCGGAAAGCGGCTTGAGGAAGAGCGTGGGCGGATCGGGCGCGGGCCGCCCGCCGAGGTGGCTGGCGTAGTTCAGCCCCACGCAGACGATGGAGCGCGGCTCGCAGGGCGGCAGCAGGCGCGCCTCCGCGAGCGCCAGCTCCTCGCCGGTGCGCTCCGCGCCGTCCCAGAAGGGCTCGGCGACGACGGCGATGCGGTCGCCTTCCAGCAGACCGGCCCCGGCGGAGCCGTCGGGGCGGGCGAAGCGAACGTAGCGGTCCATGGGGAGCCTCCCGGGTTGCGTGCTAGAGGAGCACGAGGTTGTCGCGGTGGATGACCTCGTCGCCGTAGGCGTAGCCGAGGGTTTCGGCGATGAGTTCGCTGCGCAGGCCGCGGATGCGGAGCGCGTCGGCGCTGGCGTAGTTGGTGATGCCGGCGGCGACGCGCTTGCCGTCGAGGCCGCGCACCTCGATCGTCTCGCCGCGCTCGAAAGCGCCCTCGACGTCGCGCACGCCCGCGGGCAGCAGGCTGCGCCCGCGTTCGCGCAGGGCGGCGACGGCGCCGTCATCGACGACGAGATGGCCGTTGACGCCCGCGTTCCCCATGATCCAGCGCTTGCGGCTTTCGAGCTGGTTGGCGGCGGGCGCGAAGCGGGTGCCGATGGCCTCGCCCGCGGCGGCGGCCACGAGCGCGTCGGGCGTGTGGCCGTTGGCGATGACGACGGCCGCGCCCCCGCTCGTGGCCACGCGCGCGGCGCTGATCTTGGAGGTCATGCCGCCGCGACCGGGGCCGTCGCCCGCGGCCTCCTCGTGCGTCTCGTCGATGGCCCCCACCTCGGGAATGAGGCGCGCGGCGGGGTCGCGGGTGGGGTCGGCGGTGTAGAGGCCGTCCACGTCCGTGAGGATGACGAGCAGGTCGGCGTCGATGAGGTTCGCGACGTAGGCGGAGAGGCTGTCGTTCTCGCCGATGCGGGAGGCGAGCACCTCGTCGAGGGCGACGGCGTCGTTCTCGTTGACGATGGGCACGGCCCCGCAGCCGAGCAGGTCGCGCAGGGTGTTGCGCGCGTTCAGGTAGCCGAGCCGCTCGCTCAGGTCGCGCCGCGTGAGCAGCACCTGCGCGACGACCGCGTCGTGCCACTCGAAGAGCTCGTCCCAGCTCTGCATGAGGTGGCTCTGGCCGACGCTGGCGAGGGCCTGGCGGCTGAGGTCGCGGGCGTGGGGGCGGTGGGCGAGGACGTGGCGTCCGGCGGCCTGGGCGCCGCTGGAGACGACGGCGACCTCGCAGCCCGCCTCGCGCAGCCGCACGACCTGCCCCACGAGCCGCGACATCGCCTCCAGGTCGAGGCGGTCGGAGCCGGCCGTGAGGAGGCTCGTGCCGAACTTGGCGACGACGCGGCGGTAGCGCATGGCTCCATGGTAGCGGGGCGGGGCGATGGCGCTACGCCCGCGACGCCCGCGAGCGCCTGCGACCGCGAAACGGGGAGGCCGTACCATGCCCGCCATGACCGTTGGACGCGCGCCGGAGGGACGGCTGGGAGCCGCGCGGCAGGGGCTCGTGATCGCGGGCGCGATCGTCGTCTTCGGCTTCCTCGGGTCGCGGCTGCTGGGCGTGGCGCGCACGGCCGTCATCGCCAACGAGTTCGGCGCGAGCCCGGAACTGGACGCCTGGTGGGTGGCCTTCCGCGTGCCCGACCTGATCTTCCAGGTGCTGGCGGGGGCGACGCTGGGGAGCGCCTTCATCCCCGTGTTCACGCGGCTCTACCGGCGCGAGAGCGCGGAATCGGCCTGGAGGCTGGCGAGCAACGTCCTCACGATCGTGTTCGCGGCGACGGCGGCGCTCTGCCTGCTGGCGCTGGCCCTGGCCCCGTGGCTCGTCCCGCTCTTCGCGCCCGGGCTGGGCGAGGACATCGGGCGCGGGGACGAGCTGACGGCGGAGGCGGTGAAGCTGACGCGGATCATGCTGCTCTCGCCCCTGCTGCTCTCGGTGAGCGGCATGGTGACGGGCATCCTCAACGCCCGCCAGCAGTTCTTCCTGCCCGCGCTGGCCCCGAACCTCTACAACGTCGGCATCATCATCGGGGCGCTGGCCCTGGCGGGGCGCTTCGGGGTGGAGGGGCTGGCGATCGGCGTCGTCATCGGCTCGGCGGCGCACCTGCTCGTGCAGCTGCCGGGGCTCGTGCGGGAGCGGATGCGCTACGGCCTCCGCATCGACCTCTGGGACGCCTCCACCCTGGAGGTGGCGCGGCTGATGGGGCCGCGCGTGCTGGGGCTGGCCGCGGCGCAGGTCAACTTCGTCGTGACGACCACCTTCTTCGCCTCCAAGGTGGGCGCCTCCGCGATTTCGAGCCTGACCTTCGCCTGGCTGATCGCGAACCTGCCCGTCGCCCTCTTCGGCATCGCGCTCTCGACCGCGGCCTTCCCCACGCTCGCGGTACATGCCGCCGAGGCCGACGACCGCAGGCTCGTGGAGACGGTCTCGCGCGTGCTGCGGACGATCCTGTTCTTCGCCGTGCCGGCGGCGCTGGGGCTGGCGCTGCTGCGGGAGCCCGCGACGACCGTGCTGCTGGAGCGGGGCGCGTTCGGGGCGGGCGATACGGCGCTCACGGCGGCGGCCCTGGGCTTCCTCTGCCTCGCGGTCGTGCCCCAGGCGGCCATCGAGATCCACAGCCGCGGCTTCTACGCGCTGGGCGACACGCGCACGCCCGTCATCCTCACCATCGGCGCGATGGCCGTGAACATCGCGCTGAGCGCGCTCCTCTGGGAGCGGTACGGCGTGGAGGGGCTGGCGATCGCGCTCTCCGCCGCCTCGTGGCTGGAGTGGCTGCTCCTCTACTGGCTCTACGCGCGGCGCACGGGCTCGGCGGCGGACGCCTTCCGCGACCTGCACGCGATCGCGCGCATCGCGGCGGCGGCGGCGGCGATGGCGCTCTTCCTCGGGCTCGCGCTGCCCGCCTTCGACGAGCCCGGAACGGCGGCGGCGTGGGTGACGGTGTTCGCGGGCGCGATCGCGGGCCTGGCGGTCTACCTGGGCGCGGCCATCCTGCTGGGGGTCGAGGAGATCGAGGAGGCGCGCGACCGGCTGCTCGCGCTCCTGCGGCGGCGCTGACGGGCGCGGCTCAGACGCTGATGCGCTCCGTCTCGATGTCGATGACCTCCGCGTCGAGCCGCCAGCCCTCGACGGCGCGCGCGATGCTCTGGAGCTGGGCGTCGGCGTGGGCGGCGTCGTTCGCGAGGCAGGCGACGGCGATGGTCGCGAGGTCGAGGGCGTCGAGGTCGCCCGCTTCGCTGACGGCGGCGTTGTAGCGATGGCGCAGGCGCTCGACGACGGACTTGACGAGGGCGCGCTTCTCCTTGCGGGAGTGGGCGGCGAAGCGCAGGCGGATGCGGAGGAGTCCGAGGACCATCGGCGGGCGGCTCAGATGTCGACCGTCTCGGCGGGGTCGTCGTCGGGGAGGGGCGGCAGGCCGGAGGGGCCGAGCAGGCCGAAGTGCTCGTAGAAGCGGGGCGCGGGGCGGTAGAGGCGGGGGCGTCCGGGCGAGCGCGCCGTGCCCACGTTCTCGATGAGCCCGCGCTGTTCCAGCGTGGCCACGATGCGGTCGGAGTTGACGCCGCGGATGGCCTCGACCTCGCCGCGCGTGCAGGGCTGGCGGTAGGCCACGATCGTGAGCGTTTCGAGGGCGGCGCGGGAGAGGCGCACGCTCGATTCGTCGCCCAGCAGGCGGGCGACGTAGGGCGCGTATTCGGGCGCGGTGACGAGCTGGTAGCGGCCCGCCTCCTCCTGCAGGCGCAGGCCGCGCGCCTCGTAGTCGGCGGCGAGCCGGTCGAGGCCGGTGCGGATGGAGCGCTCGCCCACGCCCGTGGCGCGCGCGAGGGCCGCGGGGCCGAGCGGCTCCTCGGAGGCGAGCAGGAGCGCCTCCAGCACCCACGGCAGCTCGTCGCGGGAGGGGCGCTCGGGCGCGGCGGTTTCGGAATCGGTCATGCGGCGCTCCCCGGGCGGGCGGCGAGCCCATCGGCGAACGGTTCGCCGAGGACGGCGGGCGTGATGCGCCCCGCGAGATCGCCGCCGCTTTCGGCGTCGGCCTCGGCGTAGACGGAGACGTAGTTGTCGGTGAGGCCGTGCCAGCGGGGGCCCTCGGCGGTCGCGCGGCGCTCCTCCCAGAGCACGGGCCGCACGCTTCCGGCGAAGCGCGCGCGGAAGGCGGCGGCCAGGTCGCTTCCCAGCGACAGGAGGCGGGCCATGCGCTCCTTGCGCGCCTCGACGGGGACCTGATCGGGCATCGCGGCGGCGGCGGTGCGGGCGCGGGGCGAGTAGGGGAAGGCGTGGATGCGGGCGAAGGCGGCCTCCTCGCAGAGGGCGAGCGTGGCCGCGAAGTCCGCCTCCGTCTCGCCGGGGAAGCCCGCGATCACGTCGGTCGTGACGGCGGCGTCGGGGACGGCGGCGCGGATGCGGGCGAGCGCGTCGCGGTAGGCGGCCGCGTCGTAGCGGCGGCGCATCCGTCCGAGCACGGGGTCGCTCCCCGACTGGAGGGCGAGGTGGAAGTGGGGCATGAGGCGCGGATCGTCCCAGAGGGCGACGAGTTCCGGCGTGATGTCCTGGGGCTGGAGCGAACTGAAGCGCAGGCGCGGCGTCTCCGTCCCCGCGAGCACGCCCGCGATGAGGTCGCGGGGCGCGAGCGCCTCGGGCAGGTCGCGGCCCCACGCCCCGAGCTGCGTCCCCGTGAGCACGACCTCGCGGGCGCCGCGCGCGTGGGCGGCGGTCACGTCGCGGGCCACGTCCTCGATGGAGCGCGAGACCTCGCGTCCGCGCGTGCGGGGCACGATGCAGAAGGCGCAGACGTCGTTGCAGCCCTCCTGCGCCTTCACGAAGGCGCGCGTGTGGAGCGCCGGAGCCGTCGCGGGCGCGGGACCGGCGGCGGGCGGCGGCGGGGCGGCGTCCGCCAGGCGCGCGACGAGGCGCGCGTGCTCGTCGCCGGTCGTGCCCGCGACGAAGTCCGCGCCGAGCGCCGCCACGGCCTCCTCGCCCGCGGAGCGCGGGTAGCAGCCGGTGACGGCGACGGGCGCGGCGGGCGAGAGCCTGCGCGCGGCGCGGATGAGCCGGCGCGACTTGCGGTCGGCGGCGTGCGTGACCGAGCAGGTGTTGACGACGACCGCGTCGGCCTCGCACATCGCGTCGACGACGTCGTAGCCGGCGGCCCCGAGGCGCGCGGCGATGGACTCGCTGTCGGCGAGGTTCAGCTTGCAGCCGAGCGTGAGCACGGAGGCGACGGGCCGTCGGGGCATGGCGGTATGGTATCGCCACGGAGAGACAGGGGCAGGCCGTGAGCGATGAGCCGGGCGGATCGCGGGTGACGGTGCTGGCGCTCGACCGCTGGGGGAGCGTGCTCGTGGGCGACGGCGGGCCGCCCTCGGCGCGGCTGCGGGAGGGCGAAAGCCCCGACGCGGGCGCGCTCCGCACGTTCGAGGAGGCGACGGGGGCGCTGCTGGAGGAACTGCGCCTCTTCCGGACCGGGGAACGCGGCCGCCACGTCTACTACTGCGACCCCGACCTGGCGCTCGCCGAACTGGACCCGCCCGCGGGAGCGTCGCTGCGCTACGTCGCGCCGGACGCGATCGATGGGGCGGGCCTTCCCGATGAGGCGCGGGCGCTCCTGACGCGCTTCACGGCGAGCAGCGCCTACCGCGCGATGTTCCACTAGGGCGCTGATCGGACGCCGAACGCGGGCCGCGCGCCTTCCCCGCGAGCGTGTGCGGGCCAAGGGTGCGACGATCGGAGGAACCGCCGCCAGGAGGCCGCATCATGACCGTCACCCGCCGCGTTTCCGTCGAGCGCAACCGGCTGCGCTTCGCCGCCGCCCACTTCGCCACGTTCCTGGGGGAGTGCGAGCCCCTGCACGGCCACAACTACGACGTGATGGTCGACGTGGAGGGCGATCTCACGGAGGACTCGTGGGTGTGGGACTTCGGCGAACTGAAGCGGCTGACGAAGGCGATCGCCGACGAGCTCGACCACAAGTTCGTGCTCCAGACGGAGAGCCGCGTGCTCACGATCGTGGAGGGCGAGCGCGACTGGGAGATCGCCTACGAGGACCGGCGCTACGTCTTCCCCAAGGCGGACGTGGCGGCGCTGCCGATCGACAACTCGACGGCGGAGCGGCTGGCGGAGTGGTTCGCGGAGCGGCTGCGGGCGGCGCTGGCCGAGCGCGGCGCGGACAACGTCCGGCGGCTCACGGTGGGCATCGAGGAAATGCCCGGGCAGGCCGGTTGGTATACTGCCGAGCAGGCCCGCGAGGGGAGCCCGCAGGGGTAGGGGGTCGCCGATGGCGGTCGATTGGGACAAGACGATCAACGAGATCCTCGCGGGCACGCTCGCCTGCCAGGCCTGCGAGGCGCTGGGCGACGAGATGATCGTGGGCTACACGCGCAGCGCCGAGGCGGCCGAGTTCGCCATGCGCTGCCAGGACTGCGCGGACAAGTCGGATTGCGACGCGCGCAAGCTGGTCGTCGTCTGCGAAGCCTGCGCCGATCGCTACCGCGTGAACGGCCAGCCGATGGACGAGGCGGGCTGGATGGGCGTGCAGCTGGACGAGTGCCGCCGCAACCTCGAGGAATCGCTGGACTACCTCTCGACCTACTGGAAGGAAGAGGCCGAGATCGAGTACGCGGACATGTCGCGCAAGCTGGAGGAGGTCGACCCCGAGACGTTCCGCGAGGAGGACGGCTGGCGCGCGCGCATGGAGGAGGAGTACCTGCGCCTCCACCGCTGGTTCCGCGACCACAACGTGCGCGTCCCCGACGCGGGCTGGCGCAGCCAGTACGTCGAGGACGTGATCGCGCTGGGCTACACCTCCCGCCTCGGCGATTAGGCTGCGGACAGCGGGGGCTTTGGTATACTCGGGGGCGCGCGGAAGTAGCTCAGTGGTAGAGCGCCTCCTTGCCAAGGAGGAGGTCGCGAGTTCGACCCTCGTCTTCCGCTCCACGCCTTCCCCCGTGCGGCCCATCCTTGACCGCGCGCGCGTGGCGGGGCTACCGTCAACAGCAGCCGAAGTGGCGGAATTGGCAGACGCGACGGTCTCAAACACCGTTGGGCGTTAAGCCCGTGCCGGTTCGAGTCCGGCCTTCGGCACCAGCCTTGACGCCACGCCCTTGCCGAGTGGTGTAACGGTAGCACACGGGCCTTTGGAGCCTTTGGTCGGGGTTCGAATCCCTGCTCGGCAGCCAACTCGCACCGCACGCACTGCCATCAGCGCCAGGGTCGCGACGGCCGCGGAGGCGCTCTGGCCGAACGAACGGTTCGTTGAACAGACCCTAGCCCGGGAAACCGGGATTATCGATTTGCTCCAGCATGCCCCCCGCGGCCATCTGCCGAATCAGGCGACTCTCTTCTCCCTGTATGAGGTCGTACAACCAGGGCAGTTCCGCGGCGCTGTCCTGGTTGAGCTCAGCCATGTCCTCGTCACTGAGTTCAACTGACAGGCAGGCCAGGCTGTCCACGATCTGTTCCGTCGTTCGCGCGCCGACCAGCGGCAGCACCCCGCGCTGCTGCACCCAGGCGAGCGCGACCGCCGCCGAACTGGTCCCCAGCCTGTCGGCAATCTCGTCCACCTTCCTGGCGACGGCGAAGTCGCGTTCGCGGTAATCCTCCAGCGAGCTGAACCAGCCGCCGTCCAGGCGGCTGCCTTCCCGTTCGGCGTCCCTGGTGTACTTCCCGGTGAGGAAACCGCCGCTCAACGGGGAGAACGCCGTCACGGAGATGCCCAGGGCATTGGCGCAGGGGATGACCTCGATTTCCAGGTCACGCGAGACGAGGTTGTACTGATACTGCAGCGCCGAGATCGGTTCCCAGCCGCGCAGCGTCGCCGCCGTCTGACCTCGCGCCACGACCCAGCCCGGCGTGTTGCACAGGCCGAAGTGCAGCACCTTGCCCTGCTGGACCAGATCGTTGACCGCGCGCATGACGTCCTCGATGTCGACCGAGAAATCCCACAGGTGAATCCAGAGCAGGTCGATGTAGTCGAGGTTCATCCGGCGCAGACTGCCCTCGACCGACTGGACCATGCTCTTCTTGTGGTTGCCTCCGCGATTCGGATCGTCGGAGATCCGGGGGTCAAGGCCGCTGTGCATGGCGTTGGTGTACTTGGTGGTGACGACGTAGCGCTCGCGATCGGTGTTGACGAACTCGCCCAGCACCTTCTCGCTCTCTCCGTCGTTGTAGATCGGCGCCGAGTCGAAGAAGTTGCCGCCCCGCTCGGCGTACGCTTCCATGATCCGGCGGCTCTCGAGCGGTCCGGCGCGGCCTGGTCCTTCAGGGCCCATCATCATCGTTCCGAGAGCGATTTCGGACACCCGCAGTCCACTTCGGCCAAGAATCTTGTAACGCATGCGGTCGGGCCTCCCTGCCAGTCCGCTCACGGTATCGCGCCTGTACGCCGGAGTCGAGGACGGCGGGCGCGTCGTCATCGAGCCCTGGGCCACAGGCCCGACAGCCCCCGGCTGCCGTCTTGATTCGGCAGCCGGGGCGCTGCTACCATCCCGCCCGTCTCCAGTCTTGGCCCGTAGAGAGGCGCGATATGCTCGACGGAATCAAGGTCGCCGACATGGACACCCACGTCGACCCCAGCCTGACGGTGCTGGAAAAGTACGTGGAACCCGGCTTCCGGGACCGCCTGCCGGAACTGGAACCGTACAAGCTGGTGCGCCAGAACATCCGCCGGGGCCCCGGCGAGGCGACCGTGCCCTCGGTGGGCCTGAGCGTGGGCGCCCTCCCGTTCAACCGCTGGCCGGGCACGAAGCTGGAGGCCGATCACCAGGCGGCCGGCGCCCCCGGCCGCGCCGGCGCCCGCCCCGGAACCGTCAGCATGCACCGCGGACCCGTGACCCCGGGCGTTGAGGATGAAAACGCCGAGGGCCGCCTCATCGACATGGACCGGGAGGGGCGGGACCTGGACTTCATCTTCCCCGGCATGTGGGCCTCCAGCCTGACGGGCATCTACGAGCAGGACGTGACGCTGGCCGAGGGGATGTACCGGGCCTACCACCGCTACATGGACGCCTACACCTCGGTCGCGCCCGACCGCCTCAAGAGCAGCCTCCAGGTGCCGGGCGCGGACCCCGAATGGGCCATCTCCGAGATCAAGAAATGGGCCAACAGCAAGTGGGTGGCCGCCGTCTGGATTCATCTTCCCCCGGGCCTGCCCGTGGACGATCCCGACCTGGAGCCGGTCTTCGCCGCCATGAACGACCTGGACCTGCCCCTCGTGCATCACAGCTTCTTCATGGAGCCGCCCTACTTCCCCGGCTATCGGGACATCTGGGGCAACTCCGTGGTCGCCCGGACCGCCGCCCATCCCTGGGGCGCCGCGCGGCTCTGCGCCTACCTCATCCTGTCGGGCCTGTTCGACAAGTACCCCAACCTGCGGGCCGCGGTCTCCGAGGTCGGCCACGGCTGGCTGCCCAACTGGGTGATCCGCCTGGGCTTCAACCAGAGCTACGCGAAGGGGCTCACGCCCAAGCTCAAGTACACGCCCATCGAGTACGTCCAGATGGGGCGCTTCCGCTGCGCCGCCGAGCCCTTCGAGGGGCCGCTGATGACCGAGGCGTGCGTGAAGATCCTGGGAGAAGACTGCCTCATGCACCAGTCCGACTACCCCCACGGCCAGTCATGGTTCCCCGAGACGGCCAGGGAGGTCATGGAGTGGGACTTCTGGGACAACTTCAGCCCGGAAGCCCTGCAGAAGCACATGTACGGCAACGCCGCCAGCTTCCTGCGCCTGGCCTGAAACGTTCCCAGCGGAAGCCTCGCAGCACAGCTGCTACGAGCCCGCCGCCCCGTGGCGGCAAGCGGGGGCGAGAACCAACCAGCATTGATCAGCTCACATCATCTCAACTCAAATCGCCCAAGACCCGTCATGGTCAGTCTATTCCGCTCAAAGAACGACTTGAGTTCTGCAGTGTATTCGTCAACAGATTCAATAGTTATAGCACGACACAGTTCCCTACCTGGCTTGCTGAGAAAAACTCCCTCCAATTCAAATGTATTATCTGCATCTTGATCTCCTTTTCGTACGAGTATCCAAGCGCTTTCCTGATGGAAAAATGCCGTCGGTGTTCCGCGATTTACTCCTGCAGATTCAAATCCGAAACTGACCGTCAGTGATGAAGTATCACTATGGGTAAGAAGACCGTAATCCCGAAGTATGGTCATGTGGAAGTATAGGATTCCAAAGTCGTTCAATTCGTTTGATCCGATTTTTCTTCCCACAGAAGGGAGAATAACAATTCCATTTTCGTCGCCTTGTACCGGGATCCTTATGCACATGGAACATACTTTCGTGAAGAGCTGGGCAGTACTACGATCAAGAACTTTGAGAACCCCAAGAGTATGCTGGGATGTGCTTCCTGGTCGCTCCACTTCACCAGCGAGCACCTTTGCCCACAGAATCTGCATGTCCTCTGACGAAACGTCCTGCGCCTCGTTAAAGAAGCGGGCAGTCCAATCATGGTCTGGCTCATGGTCCTCAACTTCGCCATCTCCCAGTTGTGTGGCGGCTTGACTGACGATGGCCGCGATGTTCCGCTGCCGCTTCTCCTCCTGGAACCGCACGCGCTGCTCGATCGCTTCGCCAATCGTCAATTCTCCCGCGACCGCGATCTCGGGGGAGGACAGGTGTTGCCGAGCGTCGGCTTGCGCTTCCGCGATGATGGACATCGCTCCGGCTTGACCCTCGGCGAGGATCGACATTACGTCGGCATCACCATGCGCCGTGATCCGCTTGGCTTCCGACTCCTTGTCGGCGCGCCAACCTGCCAGCATGGGGCCAGCGACGCTGCCGATACCACTCGCAGCATAGTCCATGAGCTTTTCGAGCGCTGGTACCCGGATGGTCACATCCACCAATTCAATTGTCCCCCACTCGCACCTGCCCCGAGACCAGCTTCGGCAGCAGTGCGTCGCGTTGAGTGGCCAGCGCGCGGGCCTGGGCGGTGATGCCCCGGATGCGCTCGTCGCAGGATAGGGCATATGTTCCGAACGCGTCAACCACCGCCGCCGCTGGCTCGACGACCGGCAGGGCGGCGTACAGGTACTCCGCCACGACGCCTTCCCGCGGGATGAGGTGCGGAAGCCCTGGTTCGTGGCGATGGGATTCTTCGCGAGTGCCACATAGCCAATCGGAGCGCGGGTCGAGAGCAGGACCGAGCCGACCGGAAGCAGCTTCGCGGAACAGCTATCCAGTCCCTGCTGCGACAGGTTCCGCTCCCCGCGCGCCATGTACCAGTCATGCGGCCCGGACAGATCCTTCGGCGTCAGCCACGGGACATCGCCGTCGAAGTTCGCGGGCTCCCTGGTGGATGGCGTGCTGCCGCCGACAACGTCGGCGATGTCGTCGATGGCGTACGCGCGCCAGCCGTCAGGCTCTGTTCCGCCCTCCACTAGATCACCTCTTCATCTCAGAGTTCCATCCCCGTATGCCATTCCCTCTCTTGGCACTCGTGCCACTCTCCGCTCTCTACATCCAGGCATAGGTCGATACGGGCATGTGCACCTTCTTCGACGTGTCGCCCACGGGCTACTCCTGACCACTCCTCAGTCAGCCGCTCCCAGTTCTCCTCAACGCTGCGCCAGATGGCATGGACATCGCTATCTGTCAGCTCTGAGGGGAAGCAGAAGTTCACCGTGACCGCACCGTCGGCTGACTTCACCACCAGCGCCATTCGGCCGACGGTGTAGAGACGCGCGCCCGAAGGACGAATCTTGTGATACAAGCTGACGAGATACTGCTTCACCAGCTCATAGACGTCTGAGCCGATCGTGCGGAGCAAATCACGGGCCATGATCGCCACCGCGATCTCGACCCACACATCGCCTGCCGCCACACCGCCCCAACGATTGTAGATGTTGACTCGCCCTGGCAGGACGGTGTACTCCGCGATGAATTCTTCCAACTCCGCCAACGGGAGGGCGCGGTCCTCGATGACGATCTCGACGTTGGGCGGGGGGTAGCTGGTCATGGCGTCCTCCAGTCTAGCCGTGCTGGCTAATCCAGACGCGGCGGGGGACGGCGGCGGAGTTCGCGACGGGGCGGCGTCAGCGTCTCGGTGCGCGCCTCGGGGGCAAGCAGCCATTCCTTGAGGGTCGCCGGGCGGGGAAGCGCCTCGGTCGGCGTGGGCGCGTCTTGCGGAGAGTGATCAGGCATGACGACTCCCAGTGTAGCCGAACGGGCCGCATCGAACGCCTCGCCGCCACGGCCCGTCAGGACACGGCTACCGGGCTGACGGCGCCGCCTTCAAGGCGGAGGGGCTGGATAGCCCGCGGTCACCCCCTCGCGGCGCTGACCGTCCCCCCAGCCACCACCACCAGCCACCAGCCACCAACCACCAGCCTCAGAACTGGCGGTAGGCGCGGTGGCGCATGACGATGCTCTGGACGATGCCGATGCCGATGAAGAGCGTGAGGAGCGAGCTGCCGCCCTGGCTCACGAAGGGCAGGGGCAGGCCCGTGACGGGGAAGAGGCCGAGGTTGACGGCGATGTTGATGAACGCCTGCATGAGGATCGTGATGACGATCCCCGCGGCGATGAGCTGCCCGGGCACGTCGCCCGCGATCTGGGCGGCGCGGATGCCTCGCAAGAGCAGGATGATGAAGAGCGCGAAGAGGGCCATCGCCCCCGCGAACCCAAGCTCCTCGCCGAGGACGCTGAAGATGAAGTCCTTGGTCTTCACCTTGAGGAAGTCGAGCTGGGTCTGCTCCCCGTTCGTGAGGCCCTTGCCGGAGAACTGGCCGGAGCCGATGGCGATCTGCGACTGGATGGGGTTGTAGCCCGCCCCCAGCGGGTCCTCCTCCGCGTCGAGGAGGACGGAGATGCGCTCGATCTGGTAGTCGGCCACGGTGAAGGTCCAGGCGAAGGGGAGGACGGCGAGGAAGACGGCGGCGAAGAAGAGGAGATGGCGGCGCTGGATGCCGGCGACGACGACCATGCCGAGCCAGATGGCCGCGAAGATGATGCTGGTGCCGAGGTCGGGCTGGATGAAGACGAGCAGGAGCACGGGCGCGGTGATGGCGAGCGAGCCGCCGAGCACGCGCAGGTCGCGGGCGTCGCCGCCCTGCTCGCTGAGGAAGCGAGCGAGGAGGAGGACGGTCGCGATCTTGGCGAACTCGGAGGGCTGGAACTGGATCGGGCCGAGGGCGAACCAGCGCGTCGAGCCGAAGTCGGTCTGGCCGATGGGGATGAGCGCGAGCAGGAGCACGATCGAGATCGCGTAGAGCCACCAGGCGTAGTGCAGGAGCACGTGGTAGTCGAAGCGCGAGACGATGAACATGACGCCGATGGCGATGAAGGCGAAGAGGCCCTGCCGCGCGACGGGGTTCTCGAGGCTGGCGGCGGGGCCGTCGTAGGAGGCGAGGCTGCCGCTGTAGATGAGGACCAGCCCGTAACCGACGAGGGCGAGCGCGGCCAGGACGAGGATCGCATCGAAGCGGTCCCAGGCGCGGAGGGCGCCCTGCGTTCCGAAGCGGCTCATGGGTCCACGTGCTCCAGGAAATAGCCGATGATGTCGGCGGCGGCGGGCGCGGCCTTCACCCCGCCCACGCCCAGGTCGTAGAAGACGGTGACGACGACGCGGGGGGCGTCGTAGGGGGCGAAGCCGGTGAACCAGGCGCGCTCCCGGGTGACCCCGTCCTCGGGGTCGACGAACTCGGCGGTGCCGGTCTTGCCCGCGACGAGCGTGTCCGGGAGGGCGGCCAGGCGGGCGGCCCCGTCGATGACGGACTGGCGCATCCCCCGGCGGATGACGGCGAGGTGCTCCTCCTCGACGGGCACGCGCTGGCGGGAGGGCTCGGCGGTGGAGACGACGGAGCCGTCGGCGGCGAGGATGCGGCTGGTGACGTAGGGATCGAGGAGCCAGCCGCCGTTGGCGACGGCGGCGGTGGCGATGGCGATCTGCAGGGGCGTGGCGGTCACGTCGCCCTGGCCGATGCCCATGAAGCAGGTGTCGGCGAGGTACCAGTCGCGGTCCTCGGGGTTGAAGAGGGGGCCGCTGCGGACGCGCCGCTTCCACTCCGGGCTGGGGATCACGCCGGGCGACTCGGTGCTGGCGATGTCGAGGCCCGTCACCTGCCCGAGGCCGAAGCTGCGGGCGTAGTAGCCCAGCACGATGGCGGACTGCTCGGTGTCGCTCCCCAGCCCGCCGATGCCCTCCTGGGGAATGCCGCAGGAGGCCATGTAGAAGTAGATGTTGGAAGACCACGCGATCGCGCCGATGAGGTCGATGTCGCCGTGCACGCGCCAGTCGTAGAAGTAGTAGGGCTGGCCGTCCTCGCCGATGAATTCGAGCACGCTGCTGTCGACGTCGCGGCGCGTGGCGGGGGTGACGTTCCCCTCCTGGAGGGCGGCGGCGGCGGTGATGATCTTGAAGGTGGAGCCGGGCGCGACGGGGCTCAGGGCCTGGTGGAGGAGGGGAATGCGGGGGTCGTCGAGCAGGCGCTGGTACTCCTCGCCGGGATCGGGCAGGGAGAAGATGTTGTTGTCGTAGGTGGGCACGGAGACGATGGCGTAGACCTCGCCCGTGACGGGGCTCATGACGACGGCGGCGGCGGCGCTGGCCTCGCCCATCGTGTTGGAGAGCAGCTCGTAGACGTAGCGCTGGAGTTCGGAGTCGATGGAGAGGACGAGGCTGCGGCCGCCCTCGGGATCGGCGCGCTCGATGACGGTGACGAGATCGCCCTGCGCGTCCACCTCGGTGATGGCGGAGCCGGGCTTCCCTCGCAAGGCGGCCTCGTAGCGGGCCTCGACGCCGACCTTGCCCACGGACTCGTTGAAGGCGTAGCCGTCTTCCTGGAGGACGCGCCACTCCTCCGGGGACTGGGGGCCGACGTAGCCGAGGATGTGGCTGAACTCGGGGCCGCCCGGGTAGAGCCGCCGCGGCTCGACGGAGAGGGCGACGCCGGGCAGGTCGGCGGCGGCCTGTTCGAGCATGAGGGCGACGTCGCGTTCGAGGGCGCGGGCGATGGCGAGGGGCAGGTCGCGCTGGCCCCGCTCCACGGCGGCGGTCACGGCCTCCTCGATCTGGAGGGCGGGAATGCCGAGCAGATCCTCCAGGTAGAGGTAGAGGCGGTAGCGGTCGCCCGCGTCCTCGGGCAGGAAGGCGGGCGTGACGAGGGCGGTGAAGGAGCCGCTGTTCTCGACGAGGGGGCGGCCCTTGCGGTCGAAGATGAGGCCGCGCGCGGGGCGCACGCTCTCGACGATGATGCGGTTGCGCTCGGCGCGCTCGGCGTAACCGGCGCCGTCGACGAGCTGCATCTGCACGAGGCGCCCGCCGAGGACGGCGAAGAGGACGACGACGGCGATGCGCAGGACGGCCACGTTGCCACGGGGCCGGTTGCGGCTGAGGCCGGGATTGACGCGGCGGTCGCGGCGATCGGCGGCGGCGCTCATCGCTCAGAACCCCGCCTGCCGGAATTCGGGATCGAGGGAGCGCGCGGGCCAGCCGATCCAGCGGCAGAGGGCGTAGCCCGCGGAAAGGACGGCGGCGTCGAGGACGGCGCCGGGGAGCAGCGCCTCGGCGGCGATCGCGCCGATGTCGGGGCTCGCCCCGGAGGAGACGGCGACCGCGGCGAAGACGGCGCGCACCCAGACGGCGGCGGCGATCGTGACGGCGAGAACGAGCGTGTAGGGCGTCTGGGGCAGGGGCTGGCGCTGGAGCCAGGCGGCGCAGGGCAGGAGGGGCAGGTAGGCGATGACGAGCCATTCGAACTCGGCGTTGGCGGCGAAGCCGAGGAAGAGCACGAGCACGGGAAGGGCGATCATGACGGCGAGCGGACCGCCGAAGACGGCCAGCAGCAGCAGCGCGACGACCGGCAGCTCGACGACGGCCCCGGCGAGGGGGAAGAAGGGCGCGACGGCGACCTGCGCGAGCACGGTCGCGAGGAGCAGCGGCGGGAGGAGCAGGACGCGCATCAATCAGTCCTCCACCTGGAAGCGGGCGGGGACGAAGCTGATCATGACGAGGACGGTGCGCGTGGTGGAGATGCGGACGGTGGTCTGCAGGCGCACGGTGGGGAAGGCGTCCTGCGAGTCGCCGAGGATGGCGCTGACCTCGCCGATGGGGATGTCGGGCGGGTAGGCCCCGCCGAGGCCGGAGGTGACGATGGCGTCGCCCACGCTCACGTCGCCCTCGGCGAGGTCGAAGCTGAGGGCGCCGCCGTCGCCGCGCACGATGCCGTCGGCGGGCGCGCCCAGCACCTGCGCGGCGACGCTGCTGCGGCTGTCGGTGAGGAGGCGCACGAAGGAACTGCCGGAGAGCGCCTTCGTGACCGTGCCGATGAGGGTGCCCCCGACGGAGAGGACGGGATTGCCGGCGGCGACGCCGTGGCTGGTCCCGCGGTCGATGCGGAGTTCGCGCGTGAGCGGCCCCTGGATGCGGCTGAGGACGCCCGCGGCGAGCCGCTCGGCGGAGGGGTCGGCGGTGACCACGCCGAGCGCTTCCTCCAGCTCCTCCAGGCGGCGGCTGTCGCCGCGGAGGGCGGCGTTCTCGTTGCGGAGGGTCTCGTTTTCGCTGAGGAGGCGGCGGTTCTCCTCCTGCAGGCGGTCGACGTCGCGGACGTCGCCGAAGAAGCTCGCGACGGGGCTGGCGGCGTCGGAGAGGCCTTCCTCGACGGGGCCGGTGGCGCGCAGGAAGACATCCTGGACGGGGTCGAGGAGACCGGCGCGCCCGACGACGGCGAGGAGGACGGCGAGGGCGAGCATGGCCCCGGCCCAGTACGTGTAGCGGCTGAAGATGAGCATGGGGCGACCGCTTCGGCTAGCGCCGCGCCCTTCCCGGGGCGAACTGCCGCTCGTCGGCGGCGCCCGCCTCAAGCTCCTCGAAGAACTGGCCCGCGCCGCGCACCACGCAGAGCAGGGGATCCTCGGAGACGTAGACGGGGAAGCGCGTCTCCTGGCTGATGCGGCGGTCGAGCCCGCGCAGGAGCGCCCCGCCGCCGGCGAGGGCGATGCCGTGGGCCATGAGGTCGCTGACGAGCTCGGGGGGCGTGATCTCGATGGAGGAGCGCACGGACTCGACGATCTGGCCGACGGGACCGGCGAGGGCGTCGCGCAGCTCGATGGTGCTCACGTCCACGGCCTTGGGCAGGCCCGTGGCCTGGTCGCGCCCGCGGAGGACGACCGAGTCCTCGACGTCGAGGGCCGCGGCGGAGCCCGCCGCCTTCTTCACCTCCTCGGCGGTGCGCTCCCCGATGAGGAGGTTATGCACCTGGCGGGCGTAGGCGACGATGCTGCGGTCCATCTCGTCGCCGGCGACGCGGATGGAGTTGCTGACGACCATGCCGCCGAGGGAGATGACGGCGACCTCGGTGGTGCCGCCGCCGATGTCGACGACCATGCAGCCGGAGGCCTCCATGACGGGCAGGCCGGAGCCGATGGCGGCGGCGAGGGGCTCCTCGATGAGGAAGCAGGAGCGCGCCCCGGCGCTCAGGGCGGCATCGTGAACCGCCCGCTTCTCCACCTCCGTGACGCCGCTGGGGATGCCGACGATGACGCGCGGCTGGGCGAGGAAGGAGCGGTCCTGCACGCTGCGGATGAAGTAGCTGAGCATCCGCTCCGTGACCTCGAAGTCGGAGATGACGCCGTCGCGCAGGGGGCGGACGGCGACGATGTTGGCGGGGGTGCGCCCGATCATGCGCTGGGCCTCTTCGCCGATGGCGAGGATGCGCTTGGAGCCGCGGTCGATGGCCACGATCGAGGGCTCGACGATGACGATGCCGCGCCCGCGGACCAGGACGAGCGTGTTCGCCGTCCCCAGGTCGATGGCGATGTCGTGGGACAGGAAATCGAAGAGACGGGAGAAGGGGCCGAGGCGCGCCACGGGACGGTCCTGCCGCGGATTTGGCCTGCGTTCGCGCAGGCGCTGGGGCTCAGTGCGTGGACTCAGTATAGGGCAGGCGGTCCAGCGGACCCGCGCGGCGCGGGCGTCAGGGCGCGGTCGCGAGCCCCTCCACGTGGACGAAGAGGAAGAGCGCCTCGGGGTCGCGCGCCCAGTCGCGCCAGCCCGCGGCGATGCGTTCGAGGTCCGCGCGCGCGGCCAGGCCGTAGGCGAGCGCCTGCTCGGCGAGGGCGGAGGCGGTGACGCGCTCGGCCCAGGAATCGCCCCAGTTCAGCACCTCGGCGGGGTCGCGCATGAGGGCGACGGTGGTCGAGACCTCGACCCGGTCGAAGCCGGCGCGGGCGAGCCAGGAAGGGATGCGGCGGCCCGCGTTGGCGTCGGCCCCGTTGCGGCGCACGACCTCGGTGTAGAGCGCGCGCCACTCCTCGATCGCCTCCGTGCGGGGGTGGCAGATCATCGTCTGGTAGTCGGAATCGCGGACGGCGACGAGGCCGCCGGAGCGCACCACGCGGCCCATCTCGCGCAGGGCCGCGGGCGGGTCGGCGAGGTGCTGCATGAGTTGGTGCGCGTAGGCGACGTCGAAGGAGGCGTCCCCGTACGGAAGGGCGTAGACGCTGCCTTCCCCGAAGCTGAGGTTGGGGACGCCCGCGGTCAGTTCGCGCGCGGTTTCGAGGACGCCGGGCTCGGCGTCGATGCCCACGACCTCGCCGGGGGCGACGTACTTCACGAGCCCGGCGGTGATGGAGCCGGGGCCGCAGCCCGCGTCGAGCAGGCGCATCCCCGGGCGCAGGCGCGGGATGAGGAAGGCGGCGGCTTCCTCGGCGGTGCGGCGGCTGTGCTGGCCGACGACGGAGGCGTGGTGGCCGTGGGTGTAGGTGCCGCGAGGCGGGGAGTCGCTGGAATCGCTCATGCTCGCGCCATTGTGAACGGGCCGGGCCTTCGCGTCAGGCCTCGCCGCTGGCCGCCGCCGCCCCGGCCTCGTGTTTCGCGCGGAAGCGGTCGAGGGCGGGCGCGCCTTCATCGAGGACGGCGAGGTACTGCTCCTCGCTGAGAAGGAGGGTGCCCAGCTTCTCCGCGCGCGTGAGCTTGCTGCCGCCGGGGTCCGCGCCGGTGACGAGGAAGTCGGTCTTCTTCGAGACGGAGCCGGTGACGGCGGCGCCCGCGTCCTTGGCGCGCTCCTCGGCCTCGCCGCGCGTCATCGAGTCGAGCTTGCCGGTGATGACGACGGAGAGGCCCGCGAGCAGGTCGCTGGCGGGAGCGACGACCTCGCCGGCCATGTTCACGCCCGCCTCGCGCAGGCGGCGGACGATGTCGCGGTTCAGGTCGCGTTCGGCCCAGCGGGCGATGCTGCGGGCGACGACGGGGCCGACGCCCTCGACCTCCTGCAGCGCCTCCTCGCCCGCGTCGAGGATGGCGTCGAGGTCGCCGAAGCGCTCGGCGAGGAGGCGGGCGGTCTCGGCCCCCGTGTGGCGGATGCCGAGGGCGAAGATGAGGTTGGGCAGGGGGCGCTCCTTGCTCAGGCGGACGCCCTCGACGAGGTTGGCGGCGTTCTTCGGGCCGAAGCCGCGGTCCTCGATGCGGAGGCGGGCGAGTTCATCCACGCCGGGCGCGACGCCCTCCGCTTCCCAGCGCGCGACGAGGTCCGCGTTGCGCTCGTGTTCGGCCCAGCGGGCGATGGCGCCGGCGACGACGGGGCCGATGCCCTCCGCCTCCCGCAGCGCCTCCTCGTTCGCTTCAAGGACGGCGGCGGCGCCGCCGAAGTGCGCGACGAGGGCGGCGGCGGCCTTCTCGCCGACGTGCTGGGGGAGGGAGAGGCCGGCCAGCCGCTCCGCGGTCAGATCGTAGATGTCGGCCACGTCGCCCACGAGGCCCTCGCGAAAGAGGACGTAGGAGAGGCGTTCGCCCAGCCCCTCGATGTCCATCGCGCCGCGCGAGGCGAAGTGCTCGACGAGGCGGACCTGCTGCTGGGGGCAGGCGAGATTGGGGCAGTAGGAGTCGGCGGCCTCCTCCTCGCGCTCGATGGGGGTGGCGCAGGCGGGGCAGGCTTCGGGCATGGCGAACTCGCGCTCGGAGCCGTCGCGCAGGCTGAGCACGGGCGCGACCACCTGGGGGATGACGTCGCCCGCGCGCTGGACGATGACGGTGTCGCCGATGCGGATGTCCTTGCGGTGGATGTCCTGCTCGTTATGGAGAGTGGCCATCTGCACGCGCGCCCCGCCGACGATGACCGGTTCGAGCACGGCGAAGGGGTTGAGCGCGCCCGTGCGGCCCACGTTCACGGCGATGTCGAGCAGCTTCGTGGTGCGCTGCTGGGGCGGGAACTTGAAGGCGGTCGCCCAGCGCGGCTCGCGCCCGACGACGCCGAGCCGGTCCCACTCCTCCGTATCGTCGAGCTTGATGACGACGCCGTCGATGTCGTAGTCGAGGCGCTCGCGGCGCTGGCCCCACCAGCGCACGCGCCCGGCGACCTCGCCGAGGTCCGCGTGGCGTTGGGCGTCGGGGTTCACGCGGAAGCCGAGTTCGGCGAGCCAGTGGAGCCGCTCGATGTGGCTGGCGGGGACGGCCCCCTCGCTCCAGCCGACCTGGTAGACGTAGATGGAGAGGGGGCGCTGGGCGGTGATGGCGGGGTCGAGCTGGCGGACGGCCCCGGCGGCGGAGTTGCGGGGATTGGCGAAGAGCGCCTCGCCGCGTTCGGCGCGCTCGGCGTTCATGCGCTCGAAGCCGCTCTTCGTCATGTAGACCTCGCCGCGCACCTCGAAGGCGGACGGCGCGTCGCCCGTGAGCGTGAGGGGGATGGCCCCGATGGTGCGCAGGTTGGGGGTGATGTTCTCGCCGCGGCGGCCGTCGCCGCGGGTCGCGCCCTGCACGAAGCGCCCGCCCTCGTAGGTGAGCGCGATGGCGAGGCCGTCGATCTTGGGCTCGGTCGTGAGGGCGAAGTCGTCGCGGCCCGCGCGTTCGGCGGCGCGGCGGTGCCAGTCGGCGAGGTCCTCGTCGGTGCTCGCGTTGGAGAGGCTGAGCAGGGGCGCGCGGTGCTCGACCGTGGCGAAGTGTTCGAGCGGCGCGGCCCCGACGCGCTGGGTGGGCGAGTCGGGCGTGATCAGCTCGGGGAAGGCGGCTTCGAGGGCGCGCAGTTCGTCCAGCAGCTCGTCGTACTCGCCGTCGCTGATCTCGGGGGCGTCGAGCACGTAGTAGCGGTGGTTGTGGTGGTTGATGCGCGAGCGCAACTCCTCGCTGCGGAGCCGGGCCTCGTGCTGATCGGGAGGAGCCATGCGGCTGCCGATCTTATCGCGCCGGACGCGGGCGCTCGACCGCCGCGCACCGTTCGTGGCGATAGCGGGGCGAGGCCGTACACTGGCCGCATGGGAGCCGAGCCCCTGCTGGCGGTGGTGGACTACGACGCGGGCAACCTGCGCAGCGTCGAGCGGGCGCTCGCGCACGTGGGCGTGGACGCGACCGTCTCGGCGGACTGGGCGGACCTGGCGCGCGCGGACGGCGTCATCCTGCCGGGCGTGGGCGCGGCCTCGGACACGATGGCGAAGCTGGGCGCGCGCGGGCTGACGGAGCCGCTGCGGGAGTACGTCGCCTCGGGGCGGCCCTTCCTCGGCGTCTGCATGGGCCTGCAGGCGCTGCTCGACCACTCGGACGAGGGCGGCGGGCAGGAGTGCCTGGGGCTGCTGCCGGGGAACGTGCGCCACTTCGGCTTCGAGCACCTGAAGGTGCCGCACATGGGCTGGAACCGTGTGCACTGGCTGCGCGAGCACCGCATCGCCGAGGGCATCGCGAGCGGCGCCTACTTCTACTTCGTGCACAGCTTCTACCCCGCGCCGGACGACCCCGACCTGGCGCTGGGGGAGACGACGTACGGGCTCACCTTCCCGAGCGTGCTGGCGCGCGGGAACGTGGTGGCGACGCAGTTCCACCCGGAGAAGAGCGGCGCGGCGGGGCTGGCGCTCTACGCGAATTTCGCGGAATGGGTGCGCGAGGCGGCGTGAGCTTCGAGGTGATTCCGGCCATCGACATCCGCGGGGGGCGCTGCGTGCGCCTGCTGCGCGGCGACTACGACCGCGAGACGGTCTACGGCGACGATCCGGCGGCGGTCGCGCGCGAATGGGAGGCGCAGGGCGCGCCCCGCCTCCACGTGGTCGACCTCGACGGCGCGCGCGAGGGGCGTCCCGTGAACCGCGCGGAGGCGGCCGCCATCTGCGAGGCGGTCGCGATCCCGGTCGAGGTCTCCGGCGGGCTGCGCACGATGGCGGACGTGGAGGGGGCGGCGGCGCTGGGGGCGGGGCGCATCCAGCTGGGCAGCGCCGCCGTGCGCGACCCGGACCTCGTGAGCCGCGCCGCCGAGCGCTTCCCCGGGATGCTCGTGGTGGCCATCGACACGCGCGGGGGGGAGGCGCTGACGGAGGGGTGGCGCGAGGGCTCGGGGGCGGACGCGCTGGCGCTGGCGCGGGCGATGGCGGCGCGGGGCGCGCCCCGCATCATGGTCACGGACGTGGGCCGCGACGGCGCGCTGGAGGGGCCGAACGTGGCGCTGGCGGCGGAGTTCGCGGCGGCGCTGCCCGTGCCCGTCGTGGCCTCCGGCGGGGTGACGACGGCGGACGACCTGCGCGCGCTGGCGGAGGCGGGCTGCGAGGGCGCGATCGTGGGGAAGGCGCTCTACGAGGGGCGCTTCACCCTGGCCGAGGCGCTGGAGGCGGTGGCGGCGTGCTGACGAAACGCATCATCCCCTGCTTCGACGTGGACCGCGGGCGCGTGGTGAAGGGCGTCTCCTTCGTCGAGCTGCGGGACGCGGGCGACCCCGTCGAACTGGCGAAGCTGTACGACGCGGAGGGCGC
Source organism: Tepidiformaceae bacterium (assembly GCA_963664025.2). Classification (GTDB taxonomy): domain Bacteria; phylum Chloroflexota; class Dehalococcoidia; order Tepidiformales; family Tepidiformaceae; genus UBA2991. The sequence continues at coordinate 2,387,906 of OY760861.2, forward strand.
GGACGAGCTCGTGTTCCTCGACATCACCGCTTCCTCCGACAACCGCGCGACGGTGTACGACATGGTGGCGGCGACGGCGGACCAGGTGTTCATCCCCTTCACGGTGGGCGGGGGCATCCGCACGACGGGGGACATGAAGACGATGCTGGAGCTGGGCGCGGACAAGGTGAGCGTCAACACCGCCGCCGTGAACGACCCGGACCTCGTGAACGAGGGCGCCTACCGCTTCGGGAGCCAGTGCATCGTCGTCGCGATCGACGCGAAGGGGACGGGCGCGGGCTGGGAGGTGTACACGCACGGGGGGCGCACGCCCACGGGCATCGACGCGATCGCGTGGGCGCGGGAGGCGGTCGAGCGGGGCGCGGGCGAACTGCTGGTGACGAGCATGGACACGGACGGCCACCAGCGCGGCTACGACATCGCCATGCTGGCGGCGATGAGCGAGGCCGTGAACGTGCCCGTCATCGCCTCCGGGGGCGCGGGCGGGCCGGAGCACATGGCGGAGGCGCTGACGGCGGGGAAGGCGGACGCGGTGCTGGCGGCGAGCATCTTCCACTTCGGCACGTACTCGATCCGCGAGGTGAAGGCGGCGCTTTCGGAGCGGGGCATCCCCATGCGGCCCGTGGGCGAGCGCGGCTGACGGCGCGAGTGAAGCGCTTCCCTCCGGTATCCTCGACGGTAACGACCACGCGAGTTTCGGGAGCGCGCCCATGCCCCTTTCCTTCGACGAACACGACCGCATCCCCGCCATCGTCCAGGACGCCGAGACGCGGCAGGTGCTGATGCTGGGCTGGATGAACCGCCAGTCGCTGGACCACACCTTCGCGACGGGGCACGTGACGTTCTGGAGCCGCAGCCGCGACGAGCTCTGGGAGAAGGGCGCGACGAGCGGGAACTTCCTCAACTTCGTCAGCCTGCACAAGAACTGCGAGGACAACTCGCTGCTGGTGCTGGCGCGGCCCGAGGGCCCGACCTGCCACACGAACAACGTCACCTGCTACTACCGCGAGGTCGAGCGCGAGCGCGATCTGCCGTGAGCGCGTGGGCCGCGGGCAAGCCCGACTACACGGCGCTGGACCTGCCCGCGCCGCCTCCGGACCGCCCTCGCGTCATCGCGAACGTGGTGATGTCGGCGGACGGCAAGAGCGTGATCGAGGGCACGGAGCGGGGGCTCGGCTCGGCGGTGGACCAGCGGCTCATGCGCGAACTGCGCGTGAACGCGGACGTGGTCCTGAACGGGGCGGGCACGCTGCGCGCGAGCGGCACGTCGTCGCGGCTGGGCGACGAGGCGCTGGAGGCGCTCCGCATCGCGCGGGGGAAGCCGCGCACGCCGATCGCGGCGGTGCTGAGCCGGAGCGGCGACCTGCCGCTGGAGCGCGCTTTCTTCACGGCGCGGGACTTCCCGGCGGTCGTCTACCTGTCGGAGGCGGCCCCGGCGGAGCGGCGCGCGGCGATCGCGGCCACGGGCCGTCCCGTCGCGACGCTGCCGGCGGGGCGCGAGTTCGCGGAGATGCTGCGCCACATGCGCCGCGAACTGGGCGCGGAGGTGCTGCTCGCCGAGGGCGGGCCGACGGTCTACGCGGGGCTATACGCGCTGGACGCGATCGACGAGGCGTTCGTGACGCTGGGGCCGGTGGTGGTGGGCGGGGCGGACACGCTGACGGCGGTCGCGGGCGAGCGCGCCTTCACGCAAGCGGAGGCGAAGCGCCTGGCGCTCGTCTCGGCGCACGCGAACCCGGAGACGGACGAGGTGTACCTGCGCTACCGCGTGCGGCGCTAGGGCGCGGCGGCGGGCGCGCGGCCCCGCCCGATCAGGAGTTGGGCGCTGCGGTCCCACCCGGCCCGTCAATGCGTACGACTCGTCACCGTAGTCCAGTCCCAGCGGCAGCGTTTGGAGGGAGGGTGGGGGCGATGGGGCGGGAGGGGGAAGGGGCGGGTGGCACGTATACTGCGCTTCATGGCTGAGCCGAACTTCGAGAATCGCACGCTCTTTCACGGCGACAACCTGACCTTCCTGCGCGGGATGAACAGCGAGACGGTCCACCTGATCGCGACGGACCCGCCGTTCAACAAGGGCAAGGACTTCCACGCCACGCCGGATTCGCTCGCGGCGGGGGCCAAGTTCCAGGACCGCTGGAACTGGGATGACGACGTGGAGGGCGAGTGGGTGGACCAGATCACGGACGACTGGCCGCACGTGATGAACGTGATCAACGGCTCGAAGGAGTCCTACGGCGAGGACATGGGCGCGTTCCTCTGCTTCATGGCGGTGCGGCTGCTGGAAATGCGCCGCGTGCTGCGCCCGGACGGGAGCATCTACCTGCACTGCGATCCGACGGCGGGCCACTACCTGAAGGCGCTCATGGACGCGGTGTTCGGGAGGCGACAGTACCGCTCCGAGGTCGTGTGGCGCAGGCACGCCCACTCACACAGCCTCGGAGCGCGACAGTGGCCCGCGCTCCACGATGTGGTGCTCATGTACTCGAAGGGTTCCGAGTGGGTCTGGAACCCGCAGTACGTGCCTTACGAAGAGGACTATGTCGAGCAGGTGTACCGGCACTCGGATGAGAGGGGCCGATACCAGTCTCATCCGATTACAGGCGCGCGGCCCGGCGGGGTGGAAGCGTACGAAGCATGGCGAGGCGTCACTCCAAGCCCCGGCAGGGCGTGGGCGCTGCCCGGGTATGGCCGGTTGCCCGAGTGGCTGGACCTCCCGCCGGAGCGCGAGTGGCGAGAGCTCGGCATTCACGCGAAGCTGGACGTTCTCGACGAGCTGGGGATGATCCACTGGCCGGCCAAAGAGGGCGGCATTCCCCGGCTCAAGAGCTACCTACAGGACGCCGCCGGGAAGCTCATAGAGGGCATCTGGACCGAACTGGGCGTCAGCGCCGCCTCGGACGAACGCATCGGCTACCCAACACAGAAGCCGCTGGCCCTGCTTGAGCGCATCATCAAAGCCAGCAGCAACGAGGGCGACATGGTGCTGGACCCGTTCTGCGGCTGCGCCACGGCGTGCGTAGCCGCCGAGAGCCTGGGGCGGCAGTGGATCGGCATCGACCTGTCGGAGAAAGCAGCCGAACTGGTGAACCTGCGCCTGCGCGGCGCGCTGGGCGATCTGTTCCATCACGGCTTCGTGACGACGCGGACGGACATCCCGCGCCGCACGGACATCGACGCACCCAGGAACTACCGGCAGAACAAGCACGTCCTGTACGGCCAGCAGGAGGGGCGCTGCAACGGCTGCGAGTCGCACTTCGAGTTCCGGCACCTGGAGGTGGACCACATCATCCCTCGCTCGCGGGGCGGCACGGACCACATCGAGAACCTGCAGTTGCTGTGCGCTCACTGCAACCGGCTCAAGGGCGACAGGCCACAGGAGTACCTGGTGGCACGGCTGGCGGAGTTGGGGTAGAGGGTGCTTGACACTATCTGGGTTCCGGTTCATATTATGTTTGGCATCGAGGTGCGGAGGAGGTTAGAGCGATGGGAAACGTCAGCTACCTCAAGAACGCTGTTTGGGACGAGGCGAGGGAGGTTCGTGGCAAAGACCCGAACCGCTATCGCCAGGATCCGTACGGCAACGAGATGTTCAAGGCAAGCTACGGCTGGGATACGCCTATGGGCTGGGTGATCGATCACATCGAGCCCGTGTCGCTTGGCGGGAGTGACGAAATCAGCAACCTCCAGGCGATGAACACGGACGGGAATCGGGAACTCGGCAACTCGACAGACAAGAAAGACCGACACTCGCAACAGATCTGGAATCTCGCTGCGATGCTGGGCTGGACGGTGGTGACCGCGTTGGTTAAGACGGTGGTGGACCAGTTGGTGGTGTTGATGAAGATGTGGATCGAGTAAGGCATGGGAAACGTCAGTCATCTCAAGGACACAGTTTGGGAAGAGGCGATGGAGTCATTCGCGGCAAAGACCCGAACCGGTATCGCCAAGATCCGTACGACAACGAGATGTTCAAGGCAAGCTACGGCTTGGATTCCGAGAAGGGCTGGGTGATCGATCACATCGTGCCTGTGTCGCACGGCGGGAGTGACGAACTCAGCAACCTCCAGGCGATGAACACGGCCAAGAATCGGGAACTCGGCGACTCGATGGACAAGAAGACCCGCTACTCGCAAGAGGATCAGGGCCTCGGCACGCTGATCGGGCTGGGGTTGATCGCGGCGGCGGTGTGGCTGTTCTCCGGCAGGTGAGGCGGGCTACGCCCTTCGCCTAGCCCGCCACCGCGGCTTCGGGCTCGCGGCTGGCGACGCGGACCTCCAGGCGGATGGCCTCGCGCTCCTGCAGGCAGTTGATGACGTCGAACAGGTTGCGCGCCTGCGGGTTGCCGGCGGGGCTGAACATGCGCATGAGGCTCTTGGGCGACTTGTGGACGAGGCCGCCGAGTTCCTCGAAGCCGACGGTCGCGTTGATGTAGTCGCGCACGAGCGCCCTGCCGGTATCGACGTCGCCCGCGAGCAGGAGTTCGACGCTCTCCCGCAGGAGGGCGGCGCGGAACTCGGGGTCGCGATCGGCGCGGGCCTTGATGGTTTCCTTGAAGCTGCGGGTGAGGACCATGGTTCATCTCCCCCGACAGTATAGTAACATATGCGTTACCGTGGCAAGCCCGGCGCGTCGCCACGCTCAGCCCGCCACCGCGGCTTCGGGCTGGCGGGGGCGCTTGGCGGGGCGCTTGCGCTTGGGCTTGGGGAGGAGGGGGCGGAGGTGGCGGCCGGTGGCGCTGTCGGGGTGGCGGGCGATGGCTTCGGGGGCGCCCTCGGCGATGAGTTGGCCGCCGCGATCGCCGCCGTGGGGGCCGAGGTCGATGACGTGGTCGGCGGACTTGATGACGTCGAGGTGGTGCTCGATGACGATGACGGTGTTGCCGCCGTCGGCGAGGCGCTGGAGGACGTCGAGGAGGTGGTGGACGTCCTGGAAGCTGAGGCCGGTGGTGGGCTCGTCGAGGACGTAGAGGGTCTTGCCGGTGGAGCGGCGGGCGAGTTCGCTGGCGAGCTTGATGCGCTGGGCCTCGCCGCCGGAGAGGGTGGTGGCGGGCTGGCCGAGGCGGATGTAGCCGAGGCCGGTGTCGTCGAGGGTGCTGAGGACGCGCTTGACGCGGGGGAAGCGGTCGAAGTGTTCGAGCGCCTCGGAGACGGTCATGGCGAGGACCTCGGCGATGTTCTTGCCGCGGAAGCGGATTTCGAGGGCTTCGCGGTTGTAGCGCTGGCCGTGGCAGACCTCGCAGGGGACGGTCACGTCGGGGAGGAACTGCATCTCGACGAGCTTGTAGCCGTCGCCGGAGCACTCTTCGCAGCGCCCGCCCTTGACGTTGAAGCTGAAGCGTCCGGGCTTGTAGCCGCGCGCGCGGGACTCGGGGACGGAGGCGAAGAGTTCGCGGATGACGGTGAAGACGCCGGTGTAGGTGGCGGGGTTGGAGCGGGGGGTGCGGCCGATGGGCGACTGGTCGATGTCGACGATCTTGTCGAGGTGCTCGAAGCCCTCGATGGCGTCGTGGGCGCCGGGGCGCTGGCGTCCGTTCTGGAGGACGTTGACGGCGCGCTTGACGAGGATCTCGGTGATGAGCGAGGACTTGCCCGAGCCGGAGACGCCGGTGACGACGACGAACTTGCCGAGGGGGACGGCGACGTCGAGGTTCTTGAGGTTGTTCTCGCGGGCGCCGCGGACGACGAGTTCGGTCCCGTGGCCGGGGCGGCGCGCTTCGGGGACGGGGATGGAGCGCCTTCCGGAGAGGTAGGCGCCGGTGATGCTCTCCTCGCAGGCGAGGATGGCGGGCAGGGGGCCCTCGGCGACGACGTTGCCGCCGTCGCGTCCGGCCTCGGGGCCGAGGTCGATGACGTGGTCGGCGGCGCGCATGGTCGCTTCGTCGTGCTCGACGACCATGACGGTGTTGCCGAGGTCGCGCAGCCGTTCGAGGGTGCGGATGAGGCGGTCGCCGTCGACGGGGTGGAGGCCGATGGAGGGCTCGTCGCAGATGTAGAGGACGCCCATGAGGGCGGAGCCGATCTGGGTGGCGAGGCGGATGCGCTGGGACTCGCCGCCGGAGAGGGTGCCGGAGGCGCGGTTGAGGGTGAGGTACTCCAGGCCCACGTCGATGAGGAACTGCAGGCGGGAGCGGATCTCCTTGAGGATCTGGCGGGCGATGGTCTGCTCGCGCTCGCCCAGGGGCGTATCGGGGCCGTCGAGGGCGTCGAACCAGCGCAGGGTCTCGGTGATGCTTCCGTTCGTGATCTCGACGACGGTGCGCCCGTCGATGCGCACGCCGAGGGCCTCGGGGCGGAGGCGCTGGCCGTCGCAGCCGGGGCAGTTGACGGCCCCCATGTAGCGCTCGATGTCGGAGCGGACGTAGTCGGAGTCGGTCTCCTTGTGGCGGCGCTGGAGGTTGTTGACGACGCCCTCGAAGCGGGCGTCGTAGTAGCGCGTGCGGCCGTAGTCGTTGGTGAAGCGCAGGCGCAGCTTCTCCTCGCCGCTGCCGTAGAGGATGACGTTGAGCTGCTCGTCGGTGAGGTCGCGGATGGGGGTGTCGATGCCGAAGCCGTACTCCGCGGCGACGGCTTCGAGGAGGCGCTGGTACCAGGTCTGGCCGCCGCGCGACCTGGCGAGCGGCTCGACGGCGCCCTCGGCCACGGACTTGGTGCGGTCGGGGATGACGAGGGCGGGATCGACCTGCATCTCGACGCCGAGGCCGGTGCAGCGCGGGCAGGCCCCGTGGGGGCTGTTGAAGCTGAACGTGCGCGGCTCGATCTCGCCGAAGGAGAAGCCGTCGTAGGGGCAGGCGAAGTGCTCGCTGAAGATGCGCTCGGGCGCGTCCTCCTCGCCGGCGCGGGGCACGGCGGCGACGTGCATGACGCCCTGGCCCGCGGTGAGCGCCGTCTCGACGGACTCGGCGAGGCGCAGGCCGGCGCCCTCGGAGCCGGGCTCGGGGACGACGACGCGGTCGACGACGACGTCGATGTCGTGGCGCTTGTTCTTGTCGAGTTCGATGGCGTCGTCGAGGTCGCGCACCTCGCCGTCGATGCGGACGCGGACGAAGCCCTGGCGGCGGGCCTCGTCGAGGAGGCGCACGTGCTCGCCCTTCTTCGCGCGGGTGAGGGGGGCGAGGAGGAGGAGGCGCGAGCCGGGCGGGTAGGCGAGGGTGGCATCGACGACCTGCTGGACGGTCTGGCGCTCGATGGGGCGTCCGCAGGTGGGGCAATGGGGCCGCCCCACGCGCGCCCAGAGGAGGCGCATGTAGTCGTAGATCTCGGTGACGGTGCCGACGGTCGAGCGGGGGTTGTTGGAGGCGGCCTTCTGGTCGATGGAGATGGCGGGCGAGAGGCCGTCGATGTGGTCGACGTCGGGCTTCTCCATGAGGCCGAGGAACTGGCGGGCGTAGGCGGAGAGGGATTCGACGTAGCGGCGCTGGCCCTCGGCGTAGATGGTGTCGAAGGCGAGGGAGGACTTGCCGGAGCCGGAGAGGCCCGTGATCACGACGAGCTTGTCGCGCGGGATCTCGACGTCGATGTTCTTGAGGTTGTGTTCGCGGGCGCCGCGCACGGCGATGTGGTCGAGGGGCATGCCGCTTCGATTCTAGCAGCGCGGCCCCAACGAATCGCCGCCGCCACGGCTACTGCATCTGCGTGAGGTCCACCTCGTAGGCTTCGAGGACGGCGATCTGGCCGCCCTGGAACTGGAAGACGGCGTAGGAGCCGGTCGTGGGGTCGCCCGCGGGGGTGAAGTTGATGGGGCCGCTGACGCCGACGTAGTCGACGTCCTCGCCGGCGTCGATGAGGGCGGCGCACTCCCCGTAGGAGGAGCACTCGGTCCCGCCGTGGGTGAGGCCGTTGATGGCCGCCATGATGGCGTCGCCGTCGGTCCCGCCCGCGATCTCGGCGGCGAGCGCCATGAGGACGACGCAGTCGTAGGACTGGGCGGCGAAGTTGACGTTGCCGTCGGTGACGTCGGAGATGCGCGTGTTGAACTCGTCGCTGCCGGCGACGCCGATGAACTTCATGCCGTCGAGGACGGTGGGGTCGCTGGGGTCGATGAGCTGCCAGAGGAAGGGGTGGAAGAGGGCGTCGCCGCCGTACTGGATCTCGGGCCCGAAGCCCGCCTCGATGAGGCCGTGGATGATGCTGGTGCCGTCGAAGAAGAAGCCGACGTTGACGATGGCGTCGGGGGCGAAGTCGGCGACGGCGGCGACCTCGGCGTCGAGGGTGGTGGCGGCGGGGTCGTAGAGGACGACCTCGGCCTCGGCCCCGAAGTCGGTGAGCAGCTGGGCGACGAGGCCGCTGATGGCCGTGCCGTAGTCGTCGGCGCGCCCGACGATGGCGACGCGCGCGCCGCCGTCCTCGGCGACGACGCGGGCCATGATGGGGGCGACGGCGTGGGCTGGCGGGACGGTGCGGAAGAAGTAGGCGGCGTTCTCCTGGGTGCTGAGGGCGGGCGACTGGGCAGAGGGCGAGCACTGGGGCACGCGCTCATCGAAGAGCGCCTGGATGACGGCCTGGGTGACGGCGGAGGTGGCGGGGCCGACGATGACGTCCGCGCCCTCGCCCAGCAGCCGCGCCGCCGCCTCGCGCGCGGTGGCGGGGTTGGTGGCGGTGTCGGCGAGGGTAACGGTGATGTTCCCGCCGGCGGCGTTGATGTCGGCGACGGCGAGCTTCATGGCCTCGATGGCGGGAGCGGCGAGGGGGCCGACGGCGCCCGTCTCGGGCACGAGCAGGCCGACGTGGAGGGCGACGCGCACGGGGGCGGCCCGCGTGGGTTCGGGCGTCGCGGCGGCCTCGGTGGGTTCGGGCGTGGCGGCCTCTTCGGTGGCGGCGGGTTCCGTGGGCTCGGGCGTCGCGGCCTCCGTCGCTTCGGGGGCCGCGGTGGCCGCGGGCGTGGGCTCCGGCGTGGGGGCGGGAGCGTCGTCGCCGTCGCCGCCGCAGGCCGCCGCCAGCAGCAGGCCGGACAGCGCGATCACGATCAGGAGCCAGGAGAACCGCCTGTACGCGCGCATGAGACCGTCACCTTCCCGATTGACTGCGGGGATTGTGGCACGCCCGCGCCGCCGCCGCCGTGACTGCGCTTACGGGGACCGCCGCGCGGCGGGAAGGGCGGGCAGCGCTTATCGTGGGCGGGAATGCTCCCGGAGCTTCCGTTTCTTCGCCGCAACGTCTTCTACGGCTGGTGGATGGTCGCCGGGGGGTGCCTGATCCAGACGGCCCTCGGGCTGCTGATGTTCCACTCCTTCGGGCTGTACGTGAACAAGATGGAGGAGGAGTTCCAGTGGAGCAAGACGACGTTCTCGCTGGCGTTCGCGATGACGCGCATCGAGAGCGGGCTGCTGGGGCCGGTGCAGGGCTGGGCGATCGACCGCTTCGGGCCGCGCATCATGATCCGCATCGGGATCGCCTCGACGGCGCTCGGCTTCATCCTCTTCAGCTTCACCAACTCGGTGACGACGTTCTTCCTGACGTTCTTCCTGATCGCCATGGGCGCGAGCATGGCGGGCTTCGTGACGCTGGTGGTGGCGGTCGTGAACTGGTTCGAGCGGAAGCGGTCGCTGGCGCTGGGGCTGATGTCGGCGGGCTTCTCCATCGGCGGGCTGCTGGTGCCGCTGATCGTGCTCTCGATGAACGAGATCGGCTGGCGCAACACGTCGATCGTGAGCGGCGTCGTGATCTTCATCGTCGGGCAGGCCGTCGCCACCTTCATCCACCACCGGCCCGAGGACCGCGGGGAGACGATCGACGGCGAGCCCGTCGTGGAGACGCGGCGGGCGGCGGACGGCAGCGGCGGTCCCGTGGTCATCCCCGCCAACGAGGACTTCACCACGGGGGAGGCGCTGCGCTCGCCGAGCTTCTGGTTCATCTCGATCGGGCACGGGGCGGCGGTGCTCATCATCGGCGCGCTGATGGTGCACCTCGTCGAGCACCTGGAGGACCTCGGCCACTCGGCCTTCACGGCGGGCTTCGTGATCGCGATCATGACGGCCATCCAGTTCGTGGGACAGGTGGGCGGCGGGTTCCTGGGCGACCGGCTGAACAAGCGGCTGCTGCTGGCGGCCTGCATGGTCGGGCACGTGGTCGCGCTGCTGTTCGTGACGTACGCGACGGCGTTCTGGATGATCCTGCTGTTCGCCGTCATCAACGGGGTGGCGTGGGGGGCGCGGGGGCCGATGCAGCAGGCGCTGCGGGCGGACTACTTCGGGCGGCGCGACTTCGGGAAGATCATGGGCTTCTCCTCGCTGATCGTGATGTTCGGGATGATGTCGGGGCCGATCATCGCGGGGGCGATGGCGGACGCCTTCGGGAACTACGAGCTGGGCTTCACGGTGCTCGCGGGGATCGCGGCGGTGGGCACGCTCTTCTTCGCGATGGCGCGTCCGCCGCGGCGGCCCGGCGCGCCGCCGGTCCCGGGGAGCGCGCTGGGGGCCGCGGCGGGAGCGGGCGGGCGCTAGAATCACGCCACCCACGCGGCGGAGGCGCCCCATGACCACGGACACGGCCACGAACACGGCCACGGAGACCAGCAGCCCGGCGACGCTCGACACGCTCCTGGCGGAGCGCGAGATCACGCGCGTGCTGATGCTGTACGCGCGCGGCATCGACCGCATCGACCCCGACCTCGTCCAGAGCTGCTTCCACCCGGACGCGGTGCTGCGCTACGGCGACGACACGACGCCGGAGGCGTTCGCCCACAACGCGCAGGCGGGGCTGAGCGCCTACCGCTTCACGCAGCACCGCGTGGGGAACGTGATCATCGACATCGAGGGCGATTTCGCCTGGTGCGAGTCGTACTGCCTGGCGCGGCACCGCATCCCCGGCGACGAGGGCAAGGTCGATACGGACTTCCTCTGGGGCGGGCGCTACGTCGACCGCTTCGAGCGTCGCGACGGCGAGTGGAAGATCCTGCGGCGCACGGTGGTGCACGACTACACGCGCTTCGACCCCGTGACGGAGACGTGGCCGGGCGCGCCCGCCTTCACCCAGGGGCAACACTCGACGGACGACATCGTCTACCAGCGGTAGGAGGGCGGGCCGTGCGGCTGGTCCTGCTCGACGCGACCTACGAACTGTTCCGCGCGTACTTCGGCGCGCCGCCGCGGACGGCCCCGGACGGGCGGCAGGTGGGCGCGGTGGCGGGCATCGCGGCGAGCGCGCTGGCGCTGCTGCGGGAGCAGTCGCCGCTGGCCATCGCGGCGGCCACGGACACGGTCATCCACTCCTTCCGCAACGAGCTGTACGAGGGCTACAAGACGGACGCGGGCGTGCCGGAGGACCTGCTGGCGCAGTTCCCGCTGGCGGAGGACGCGCTGGAGGCGCTGGGCGTGACCGTCTGGCGGATGCGCGAGTTCGAGGCGGACGACGGCATCGCCTCGGGGGCGGCGCGCTTCGCGGACGAGGCGGAGCAGGTGATCCTCGCCTCGCCCGACAAGGACCTGGCGCAGTGCGTCGAGGGCGAGCGCGTGGTCATGCTCGACCGGCGGCGGCAGATCACGACGGACGCGGAGGGCGTGCGCGAGAAGTTCGGCGTGGGGCCGGAGTCGATCCCCGACTACCTGGCGCTCGTGGGCGACGCGGCGGACGGCTTCCCGGGGCTGCCGGGCTGGGGGGCGAAGTCGGCGTCGGCGGTGCTCGCGCACTACGTCCACCTGGAGGACATCCCGGAGGCGCACGGCGACTGGGCGGTGAAGGTGCGGGGCGCGGGGCGGCTGGCGCGGACGCTGCGCGAGGGCCGCGAGGAGGCGGACCTGTTCAAGCGGCTGGCGACGCTGCGGCGGGACGCGCCCATCGCGCAGACGTTCGCGGACCTGGAGTGGCTGGGCGTCCCGCGCGAGCCGTGGCAGGCGCTCTGCGAGGAGCTGGGGCTGGGCGAACTGCGCTCGCGCCCGCACCGCTGGCTGGACTGAGGGGGTGAGGCGCTAGCGCAGCGCTTCCAGGCGCTCCTTGAGGGCGGCGAGGAAGGCGCCCGCTTCCGCGCCGTCGAGGGCGCGGTGGTCGAAGCTGAGGGCGACGTTCATCATCGCGCGGATGGCGATGGCGTCGCCTTCCACCACGACGGGGCGGCGGACGACGCGCTCCATGGTGACGATGGCGATCTGGGGGTGGTTCACGATCGGGTTGGAGGCGATGGAGCCGAAGGCGCCGGTGTTGTTCACGGTGAAGGTGCCTTCCTCGATGTCCCCGATGCGGAGCTTGCCCGCGTGGGCGCGGGAGACGAGGTCGTCGATGCGGCGGGCGAGGCCGGCCACGCTCAGGTCGCGCGCGTTGGGCACGACGGGGACGACGAGGCCGCGCTCGGTGGCGATGGCGATGCCGAGGTTGACGCGCCGGTAGCGGCGCAGTTCGTCGCCGTGCCAGCGGGCGTTCAGCTCGGGGAAGTCGGTGAGCGTGTGGGCGACGGTGGAGGCGAAGTAGGGCAGGTAGGTGAGGTCCACGCCGCTGAAGCGCTCGCGCTCGCGTTCGCGCAGGGCGACGAGGCCCGTGACGTCGGCCTCGACCATCATCCAGGCCTGGGGCGCCTCGCGGGTGGAGCGCGCCATGTTCTCGCCGATCGTGCGGCGCGTGGGGGAGAGGGGGACGGCGTCCCAGGCGTCGGAGCGGGCGACGGTGGCCTCCTCGGGGGCGGGCACGACCTCGCCCTCGGGGAGGGGCGGGGGGGCGGCGGCGGGCGGGATGCCCTCGGCGGCGGCGGCCTCGCGCTCGCGCTCGTCGATGACGGCCTGCACGTCCTTGCGCGTGACGCGCCCGCCGCGACCGCTGCCGGCGATGGCCGCGAGGTCGATGCCGTGCCGCTCGGCGAGCCGCTGGACGACGGGCGAGTAGACGCCCGCGCGGCTGTGGTCGGCGCCGGGGGCGGGCGCTTCGGCGCGCGTCCTCCGCCTGAACCGGCGCGGGAGCGACGGCGCGCCGGGCGGCGAGGCGCCGGCGGTCTCGACGATCGTGCAGAGGGGGGCGTCGACGTCGACGGTTTCGCCCTCGGGGACGAGGATTTCGCCCAGCTTGCCCTCGAAGGGGGAGGGGAGCTCGGCGGCGACCTTCTCCGTCTCGATCTCGCAGAGGGACTCGTCGAGGGCGACGGCGTCGCCGGGGCGCTTGAGCCACTGGAGGACGGTGCCCTCCGTGACGCTCTCGCCGAGCTGGGGCATGGTGACGGTCGCGGTCGCCATCACCAGGCCGCCAGTTCGCGCGCGGCGCCGACGATCTTGGCGTGGTCGGGCATGAAGGACGCCTCCATCACTTCGTGGAAGGGGACGGGCGGGATGTCGGGGCCGGCGAGGCGGCGGATGGGCGCGTCGAGATCCTCGAAGGCGTGTTCGGCGATGATGGCGGCGATTTCGCCCCCGAGCCCGCCCGTGAGCGTGTCCTCGTGGACGATGAGGACCTTGCCGGTGGCGCGCGCCGCTTCGAGGATCGTTTCGGTGTCGAGGGGGTTGAGCGTGAGCAGGTCGACGACGGTGCACTCGACGCCCTCGACCTCCAGCTCCTCCGCCGCCGTGAGCGCCTCGTGGAGCATGAGGCCGTAGGCGAACACGGTGAGGTCGTCGCCGCGGCGGGTGATGCGCGCGCGGCCGATGCGGTCCTCGGCGGGGGCGCCCTCGATCTCCTGGCGGATGAGGCGGTAGGTGCGCTTGTGTTCGAGGAAGAGGACGGGGTTGGGGTCGGCGATGGCGGCCTTCAGGAGGGAGCGGTAGTCGGCGGGGAAGGCGGGCGCGACGATCTTGATGCCGGGCATGTGCGCGTAGTAGGCCTCGATGCTCTGGGAGTGGTGCTGGCCGCCGTGGACGCCGCCGCCCCAGGGCGTGCGCACGACCATCGGCAGGTACTGCTCGCCGCGCGTGCGCCAGGACCAGCGCGAGGCCTCGCTGCAGAGCTGGTCGAAGCCGGCGTGGATGAAGTCGGCGAACTGGATCTCGGCGATGGGGCGCTGGCCGTAGTGCGCGGCCCCGATGGTGATGCCGATGATGGACGACTCGGCGAGGGGCGTATCGAGGACGCGCCCGGGGTACTTCCCCGCGAGGCCGTCGGTGGCGCGGAAGACGCCGCCCGCCTCCAGGTCCTCGCCCAGCAGGAAGACGCGCTCGTCGGCGGCGAGCGCCTCGTCGAGCGTGTCGCGGACGGCTTCGAGGACGCTGACCTCAGGCATCGCCGCCCTCCTTGTAGACGAAGCCGAACTGGTCCTCGGGCTCGGGGTCGGGCTGGTCGAGCGCCCAGCGGGAGGCGGCGCGCACCTCGACCTCGACGCCGGACTCGATGGCGTCGAGGTCCTCGGGCGGGAAGAGGCAGTCCTCCTCGACGCGGGCGCGGAAGAGGGCGATGGGGTCGCGCTGGGCCCAGTTCTCCAGTTCCTCGCGGGGGCGGTAGCGGCGGTGGTCGTCGTCGCTGGAGTGGGCCCACATGCGGACGCACTTGGCCTCGATGAGGAAGGGCCCCGCGCCGCGGCGGGCCTGGTCGACGGCGGGGCGCACGGTCTGGTAGACGGCGATGGCGTCGAGGCCATCGACGACGGCGCTCTGGATGCCGTAGGCGGAGGCGCGGTCGGCGACGTGGGGGACGGGCATCTCCTTCTCCGTGCGCTCGCTGATGGCGTAGCCGTTGTTTTCGACGAAGAAGATGACGGGGAGCTTGTGGATGGCGGCGAAGTTGAGCGCCTCGTGGAAGTCGCCGCGGCTGGTGGCGCCCTCGCCGCAGCTGGCGAAGGCGACGATGGGGTCGTTCCGCATCTTCGCCCCGAGGGCGACGCCGCAGACGTGCAGGAGCTGGGTGGCGACGACGCTGGACTGGGTGATGACGCGCCGCTCGGCGCTGCCCCAGTGCGAGGGCATCTGGCGGCCGAAGGAGTTGGGGTCGTCGCGCTTGCCGAGGGCGTTGAGCATGGCCTCGCGGGGGGTCATGCCGAGCACGAGCATGACGCCGAGGTCGCGGTAGTAGGGGGCGGCGTAGTCGGTGCCGGGCTTGAGGGTCATGCCCGCGCCGACCTGTGCGGCCTCCTGACCGGCGCCGGCGATGACGAAGTCGGCGCGGCCCTGGCGGTTGAGGGTCATCATGCGCTCTTCGAGCCTGCGCGAGAGGAGCATGTAGCGATACATGGCCTCGAGCTGCTCCTCGCTGAGCAGGTAGTCGTGCAGCATCTCGCTGGAGCGCGGCAGTCGGGTCTGGCTGGCGGTCATGGGGCAATGGTAGCAGGCGGCGGGGTGGGGGCAGGTGGTGGGCTGTTGGCTGTTGGCTGTTGGCGGGTTGCGCGGCGGCGGCTCAGTTATCGAATAACGGGAAGGCGCCCTCCGAGCGACCGACGAGCCGCACCTCAACGGGCATACCCACGGTGATGCCGGGGGGGGGACGCCGAGGGCGAGGGCATGCGTACGCGCGGCTTCTTCGAGGGCGGTCGTGGCAAGCGCGCCAATCGACAGGCAAGATGACATGCGGGCGCTGCTTGACCTCGCGACGGACAAGGCGCTAGCACGGCGCGTCGAACATCTGCGTTCGATCGGGCTCTTGCCAAACGAGGCTCCGGCAGTGCTAACTGACAGTGGACGGTTCGCGAGCCAGCGGGAGGAGTCGTGAGATGGTGACCATGGCCACAAGCGTCGACACCCTCTCCGAGATTCGGAGCGGGCCGCACTGGGAGGTGGTCATCCACCCCGCGAAGTTCGAGGATGCCCGCATCCCGTCGCTCAGGGAGTGCCTGGAGGCGGTCGAGCAGTCGACCGTGGCGTTGCGAGGGTGGCCTTACCCGTACGTCAACCCCGAGACCATGGAGTGGGGTGAGGACTGGATCGCTTCGTCTGTCGACTTCAGTTGGGGGCCAGTGCTGCACCGGGAACACTGGCGTCTCTACCAGAGCGGACAGTTCGTCCACCGCTTCGCGTTCTGGGAGGACAACGATCCTGGCTATGACCACCCTCACGGTGGTAGCGGAACTCTCCATGCGATGGGCGCGCTCTACACCTTCACGGAGATCTTTGAGTTCGCCGCGAGGCTCATGGCCGCCGGGGCGCTTGATGCAGCGCCCGTCGTCAAGGTGGCAATGCAGCACATTGAGGGGCGGTCCGTAGTTCGGGGAGTCCCCGGTATTCTGCCCTCAGAATGCCGCGCGACCGCCGACACCCTCGAACACGAATGGCAGTTGACGGGACCGGGCATCTACGGCGAAGCGGCACAGCGGGCACGCGAGGCGACGCTCTGGTTCTTCGAGAGGTTCGGTCGGGACGACTTCTCGGAGGAGTCGCTCAAGCGGGAACAGGACGAGTTCCGGGCGAAGCGGGGACTGCCGCTCAGGTAGCGTCCCACCCGCCCTTAGTCCAACGCAAGCTCGAGGTCGGTGCGGGCGAAGTCGTTGCCCTTGCCCTTCGGCAGGCCCCGCTCGTCGTAGAGGAAGTCGCCGATGTTGGTGGAGGTCAGCCCGCTGCCGCGCAGCAACTCCGCGGTTTGCTTGCCGATCTCGACCAGCGCCTCCGCGCGCTCCGCGACGATGCGCGCGCGCCGGAGGCTCTCGCGGAGGGCGGCGGCGATGGCGTCGTCCGGGGTCTCGCCGGTCAGTTCGACCAGTTCGGCGGCGAGGCGGCAGGTTTCTTCGTCGGTGATGGTGAGGCTCATGGCGCGCCCTCGCGATTGGTTCGCCCTGCCAGCTTGCACCCTTGGCCCGCAGCCGCGCCGCCTTCCCCTATGCTGTGCCCATGTGCGGGCGGTTTTCGATGGGGGTCGATGACGTGGGGGCGGTGGCGGCGGCGTTTGGGGTGGCGCAGGGGGAGGAGGGGGCGGCGGTGCAGGCGCGCTTCAACATCGCGCCGACGGATGAGCACGTGGTCGTGCGGATGCGGCGGGAGGACCGGGAACTGCTGGCGGCGCGCTGGGGGCTCGTGCGGTACGGGTCGAAGGACCGGAAGCAGGCGGCGCGGGGGATCAATGCGCGCGTGGAGAGCGTGGAGACGCGCCCGCTCTACCGCGAGGCGTTCCGCAAGCGGCGCTGCGTGGTGCCGGCGGACGGCTACTACGAGTGGGCGGGGACGAAGGAGCAGCGGCGGCCGTTCTGGTTCCACCGCCCGGGCGGGGAGCTGCTGGCGTTCGCGGGGCTGTACGAGTGGTGGCGTCCGAGCCGGAGACGTGGGAGGCGACGTTCACGATCCTGACGTGTCCGCCGAACGAGCTGGCGGGGCGCGTCCACGACCGGATGCCGGTGATCCTGCCGGAGGAGCGCATCGACGACTGGCTCTTCGGGGGCGAGCGGGAGGCGGGGGAGTTGAAGGCGCTGCTGGGGCCCGCGCCGGAGGGCTACCTGGCGATGCGGCCGGTGTCGCCGCGGGTGAACAGCGTGCGCAACGAGGGGCCGGACCTGGTCGCGGAGTGGACGGAGGAGACGGGGGAGCAGGCGGGGCTGTTCACGGGAGCGTAACGGGGTCGCGGGCGGGCCGATGGTTGACAGGCGGGCGAGCGCCTATCATGGAGCGCAGGACTGGGATACCGTTCCGGGCCAGTCTGAGCGCCGCGAGAGGCGGCGGGCCCGGGCGGCGCGGCGGCTTCCGATTGTCGTTGTCGCGGGGGGGCGATTGCCCGCTGCCCGGAAGAGGAGCGCGAGCGAGTGAGCACAGTGGAGCGTCCCAGGACCGTCGGCGAGTTGCGGGAGTCGGGCTACCGGCCCCTGCCCGTGCGCGAGGAGATGCGCAAGAACCTGATCGCGCGGATTCGCTCGGGGGAGGAGTTGTTCCCCGGCGTCTACGGCTACGACGAGACGGTGATCCCGCACATCGTGAACGCGATCCTGGCGGGGCAGGACATCATCTTCCTGGGGGAGCGGGGGCAGGCGAAGTCGCGCATCATCCGTTCGCTCACGGGCCTGCTGGACGACGCCTATCCCGTGCTGGCGAACTGCGAGATCCCCGAGGATCCGTTCGACCCGATCACGACGCAGGGGCGGCAGATCATCGAGGAGCAGGGCGACGGGGCGGCGCTGGCGTGGCTCGACCGCGACCAGCGCTACGGGGAGAAGCTGGCGACGCCGGACATCACGATCGCGGACCTGATCGGCGAGGTGGACCCGATCAAGGTGGCGGAGGGGCGCTACCTCTCGGACGAGCTGACGATTCACTACGGGCTGGTGCCGCGCACGAACCACGGCATCTTCTGCATCAACGAGTTGCCGGACCTGGCGGAGCGCATCCAGGTGGGCCTGCTGAACATCATGGAGGAGCGGGACGTGCAGATCCGGGGGTACCGGGTGCGGCTGCCGCTGGACGTGTTCGTGGTGGCGAGCGCGAACCCGGAGGACTACACGAACCGGGGGCGCATCATCACGCCGCTGAAGGACCGCTACGGGGCGCAGGTGCGGACGCACTACCCGCAGCGGATCGAGCACGAGATCGACATCGTGGAGGCGGAGCACCACCCCGTGCCGGCGGACTTCAGCGTGGCCGTGCCGGGCTACATGAAGGAGATCATCGCGGAGATCACGCGGCTGGCGCGGCGCAGTCCGGACGTGAACCAGCGTTCGGGCGTGAGCGTGCGCGCGAGCATCGCGAACTACGAGAGCATGCTGGCGAACTCGCTGCGGCGGGCGATCGTGAACGGCGAGGAGGAGGCCGTGCCGCGCGTGAGCGACCTGCCCTTCGTGGTACCGACGCTGAGCGGCAAGGTGGAGCTGGAGACGATCGAGGACGGGCGCGAGGACCAGATCATCGAGAAGCTGATCCAGGGGGCGGTGGTGACGGTCTTCAACCGGCTCTACAACCTGAGCGACCTGGAGCCGATCGTGACGCGCTTCAAGGCGGGCATCTCCGTGGAGGTGGGGGAGATGACGGCGAGCGAGGACTACAAGGGGCTGCTGAACACGATCGAGGGGCTCGACGAGGCGCTGGGGGCGCTGGAGGCGGGCTCGCCGGGCGAGGTGGCCGCGGGCACGGAGTTCATCCTCGAGGGGCTGCACCTGAACAAGCGGCTGAACAAGGACCGCGTCGGGGCGAAGATCCAGTATCGGGGATGAGTTGGCGCATCGAACGGCTGCCGCCGGATGGCCCCCTGTTCGAGGGGGCCATCGCCGTCTACGCGGCGGCGTTCGCCCCGCCCCCCTACAGCGACCCGGATCGGGGCAAGGAGATCCGCTTCCGGCTGCGGGAGCTGCACCGCGAGCGGATGGGGTTCCGGGGGCTGGTCGCGCGGGGCGGGGACGAGCGCGAGACGCCCTCGCACGGGGTCGTGGGGATGACGTACGGCTACCGCAGCGAGCGCGGCCAGTGGTGGCGCGACACGGTCGCGCGGAACCTGGACCGGAAGACGCGCCGCCGCTGGCTGGACAGCGCCTACGAGCTGGTGGAGATCGCGGTGCACCCGGCCTTCCAGAACCGTGGCATCGGGGCGCTGCTGGTGGAGCGGCTGCTGGAGAGCCGTCCCGAGGCGACGTGCGTGCTGAGCACGCGCACGGACAGCCGCGCGCACGAGTTGTACGCGCGGCTCGGCTTCGAGATGCTCGCGGAGATGCGGTTCACGCCGGGGGGCAAGCCGTTCTACGTCATGGGGAAGGCGCTGCGGTGAGGGCGGCGGCGGGGAACGCTCGCGTTGTTCGTGTACCATGAAGTCATGAGCGCGACGATGACGGAAGCAGAAGTGCGGGAGTTGATCGGCGACCCGGAGGAGGTCGCGCGCGAATTGGAGGCGTTCTCGCGCTCGGAGCAGTTCTTCTGGGACAACCATGAGCGGTTTCTCACGGAGTGCCCGGACAAGTGGGTCGCCGTCCGTGGTGATGACGTCCTCGTCGCGGACACGCTCGAAGCGCTGCTCGCGGAACTCGACCGAAACGACATCCCGCGTGGTCAGGCCTTCGTCGAGTTGGTCACGACAGACGACCAGGTCCTCGTCCTCTAGGTGGCGATCACCGGCCGGTTCAGAGGAGCGCGCGGGCGTGAGGTTCCCTCGGTTCGCGCCCGCATTATCCTGCCGAGCCTGGGAGTCGAGGGAGACGTCACGTTCCTGCTCGATACCGGGGCCGATGTCACGTTGATCATGCCGAAGGACGCTCACAGGCTCGGCATTGCCCATGCGTCTCTGGAAACGAGCGGAGGGCTTGTCCGCGGGGTCGGCGGCGCCTCTCGCCTCTACCGGGCGGAAGCGAGTCTCGTGTTCTCGGACCACACGAACTCCTACGTCTACCAGACCGAGCTTGCGATCGTGGAGCCGAGCGAGCATGCGGAGGCGCTGCCCTCGCTCCTGGGGCGCGACATCCTGAACCGCTGGCTGCTGCGCTACGAGGCGCCCCGCAACGTGCTCGAAGCGGATGTGGCCACGGCGGACCTGGTCCTCCCGAGGCGGGGGTAGCCGGGGTTGTCAGCGCCTAGCCCGCCAGCCTGGCGGGGTGCTCCAGGGTGTCGCGGAGGTCGGCGAGGAAGCGGGCGCCTTCGGCGCCGTCGGTGACGCGGTGGTCGGCGCTGAGGGCGAGGGTCATCCGCTGGCGGACGGCGAGGGCGCCGTCGATGACGGCGGGGCGTTCGGCGACGGAGCCCGCGCCGAGGATGGCGGACTGGCCCGCGTTGATGATGCCCACGAGCGTGTCGATGCCCCAGGCCCCGAGGTTGGTGATGGTGAAGGCGCCGCCGGTGTACTCCTCGGCGCGGAGGCGGCCCGCGCGGGCGCGCTCGATGAGCGCCTTCGAGGCCTCCGCGATCTCGGGCAGGCTCTTGCCGTCCAGCCCGAGGAGGGCGGGCGCGATGAGCCCCTCATCGAGGGCCACGCCGATGTTGATGTCGATGCCGGGGTGGTGCTGGATGCCGTCGTCCGTGTAGGAGGCCTTGAACCTGGGGTGGCGTTCGAGGGCGAGGGCGCAGGCGCGCACGAGCAGGTCGTTGACGCTGACGCGCTGCTCGTCGCTCAGGACGAGGTTGACGTGGCGGCGGAAGGCCATCGCCTCGGTCATGTCGACGTCGACGGTGAGGTAGTAGTGGGGCTGCTGCTGCTTGGCCTCGGTCATGTTGCGGGCGATGGCGGTGCGCATGCGCGAGAGGGGCTCGACGCGGGCGGGGTCGGCGGGCGGCGGGGACGGCTCGAACTCGGGCTCGACGGTGGGGACGCCGGCGGGCGCGTGGTGGTGGTCGCGGAGGGCGATGGCCGCCTCCACGTCGCGGCGGAGGATGCGGCCGTCGGGGCCGGAGCCGGCGACCTCGGCGAGGTCGATGCCGGCGTCGTCGGCGATGCGGCGGGCGACGGGCGAGACGCGCACGCGGCGGGCGTCGACGTCGGCGCCGGTCCCGTCCGCGCTGGGCGCGGCGGCGGCGCGGGGGGCGGGCTGCTCCGGGGGCGGGTGGCGCTCGATCTCGGGCAGGGGCTCATCGGCGTCGCCGAGGAGGGCGATGACCTCGCCGACGGGGACGACCTCGCCTTCCCCGGCGATGACCTGGCGGAGGACGCCCGCATCGAACGCCTCGAGTTCGACGGTCGCCTTGTCGGTCTCGATCTCGGCGATGACGTCGCCGCGCTCGACGGAGTCGCCGAGGGCCTTGAGCCAGCGCACGAGGACGCCTTCGGTCATGTCGGCGCCCATCTGCGGCATCACCACTTCGATAGCCATGCGCGGGCCTCCTACAGCATCGCGAGGACCGCCTCGACCACGTCCTCTTCGGAGGGCAGGGCGGCGTATTCGAGGTTGCGGTTGTAGGGCATGGGCACGTCCTTGCCGCAGACGCGGGCGACGGGGGCGTCGAGCCAATCGAAGGCGTGTTCCATGATCTGGGCGGCGATCTCGCCCGCGAAGCCGCCGAACTTCCAGTCGTCCTCGACGACGACGGCGCGGTTCGTGCGCTGCACGGAGCGGATGACGGTGGCGATGTCGAGCGGGCGCAGGGTGCGCAGGTCGATGACGTCGGCGGTGAGGCCGTGTTCGGCGGCGAGCATTTCGGCGGCGCGGTCGCACTGGTGGACGCTGCCGCTGTAGCCGACGAGGGTGACGTCGCGGCCGGAGCGGACGACGGCGGCCTGGCCGAACTCGACGAGGTGGCCGGGGTCGTCGGGCACTTCGCCGCGGAGCCCGTAGAGGGCGGTGTGCTCGATGAAGACGACGGGGTTGGGCTCGCGGAAGGAGCGCTTGAGCAGGCCCTTGGCGTCGCCGGGGAAGGCGGGGCAGACGACGGTGAGGCCGGGGAAGTGGGCGAACATGCCTTCGAGGCTGTGGCTGTGGGTCGCGCCGAGCTGGCTGCCGCCGCCGCTGGCCATGCGCAGGACGAGGGGCACGTTCACCTGGCCGCCGCTCATGTAGTGGAGCTTGGAGGCGTTGTTCACGATCTGGTCGAGGGCGACGAGGCTGAAGTTGATGGTCATGATCTCGACCATGGGGATGAAGCCGGCGAGGGCCGCGCCCACGCCCGCGCCGACGATGCCGGACTCGGAGATGGGCGTATCGCGCACGCGCTCGGGGCCGAACTCGTCGAGCAGGCCGCGGGTGCAGGCGTAGGAGCCGCCGTAGGCGCCGATGTCCTCGCCCATGAGGAAGACGCGCTCATCGCGCAGCATCTCCTCGCGCATGGCCTCGCGGATGGCGTCGCGCATGCGCATCTCCGTCATCGCGGCTCCTCCCCGTCCTCTTTCGTGATGTGGTCGTAGAGGGTGTGGAGGCCGGGCTCGGGGCTGGCGTCGGCGAAGGCGACGGCGTCGTCGACCTCGGCATCGACGCGGGCGACGAGCGCCTCGTACGCGGTCTCGTCGAGCAGGCCGTCCGCGATCATGGAGCGCTTGAGGCGCTGGATGGCGTCGCGCTGACGGTGGCGCTCGACCTCCTCCTTCGTGCGGTAGAGCTCGGGGTCGGCCATGGAGTGGCCGCGGTAGCGGTAGGTGAGCGCCTCGATGAAGTAGGGGCCGTTGCCCTCGCGGCAGTGGGCGAGGGCGAGCTGCGTGGCGGAGTAGACCTCCAGCACGTCCATGCCGTCGATGCGGACGCTGGGCATCCGGTAGGCGGCGGCGATCTTGTAGACGTCGTTGGCGAGGGAGTCGTCGAAGGGGACGCCCATGCCGTAGCCGTTGTTTTCGCAGAACCAGACGACGGGGAGTTTCCAGATGGCGGCGAGGTTGAGGGCCTCGTGGAATTCGCCTTCGCCCACGCCGCCATCGCCGAAGATGCAGAGGGCGGCCCAGTCCTCGCCGCTCATGCCGGCGGCGAGGCCGAGGCCGGCGGCGATGGGCATGTGGCCCGCGACGATGGCGTAGCCGCCGAGGAAGTTGCGGGCGGCGTCGAAGATGTGCATGGAGCCGCCGCGGCCCCCGTTGGTGCCGTCCACGCGCGCGAAGAGTTCGGCCATGATGCGGTCGGGCTCGACGCCGCGGGCGAGGGCGTGGCCGTGGTCGCGGTAGTGGGTGACGATGCGGTCGTCGTCGCGGAGGGCGTTGATGGCGCCGACGGCGCAGGCCTCCTCGCCCGTGTAGAGGTGGAGGAAGCCGTGGATCTTGCCGCGCGCGTACATCTCCGCGCACTTCTCCTCGAAGCGCCGGATGAGCAGCATCTCGTGGAGGAAACGCTGCTGGAGGTCGCCGCCGGGCGGTTCTCCCACCGCCGCGGGGAGGGCCTCGCTCACGCTCACGCTCGCACCTTCTCCGAAACCGCCATCGGGACAGTGTAGGCGACGGCGGGTTACGGGGCGTGGGGGGCGGGGAACGGGCCACCGGCAGGGGCAGGCGCTAGACTCGCGGGATGGACGCGGAACTGGACGAACTGACGGGCATCGCGCGGCGGGCGGCGGCGCTCGCGGGCGAGATCGTGATGCCCCTCTACGAGGAGCGGCTGACGGTCGAGCTGAAGGCGGACGGCACGCCCGTGACGGAGGCGGACCGGCGCGCGGAGGCGGCGATGCGGGAGCTGTTCGCGCGGGAGACGCCGGGCTTCGGGGTGCTGGGCGAGGAGATGGGCGAGTCGGCGGGCGATGGGCGCTGGCGCTGGGTGATCGACCCGATCGACGGGACCAAGAGCTTCATCCACCACGCGCCCCTGTTCGGGACGCTGGTCGCGCTGGAGCGGGAGGGCGAGCCGGTCGTGGGGGTGGTCGCCTGCCACGCGGTGGGGGAGACGGCGTGGGCGAGCCGCGGCGGGGGCGCGTTCCTGAACGGCGAGCGCGCGCGCGTGAGCGAGACGGCCTCGCTGGGGGAGGCGACGGCGCTGACGACCTCGGCGGCGAGCCTCTGGCGGCGGACGCCGGAGGGGTTCGCGCGGCTGGCGCGGGAGGCGGGGCTGCTGCGCTCGTGGGGCGACTGCTACGGCTACCTGGCGGTCGCGACGGGGCGGGCGGAGGCGATGATCGACCCGATCGTGAATCCGTGGGACATCGCGCCCATGCCGGTGCTGCTGGCGGAGGCGGGCGGGCGGCTGACGACGTGGGGCGGCAGCGACGGCGCGGGCGGGGACGCGATCGCGACGAACGGGCGCATCCACGGGGCGCTGCTGGAAGCGCTCGCGGGCGGGGGCTAGCCGGCGACGACCTTGAGGGCGCGCACGCGGCCCGGCTCATCGACCTGGCCGACGCCGACGAAGGAGCCGTCGGCCCCGTAGAGGCGGGCGAGGGTGGCGGGGCGGAGGAAGCCGCCGCGCGCCCAGGCCATCTGGCCGCTGCGAAGCTGCCGGGCGTGGCTCGTGGCGAGGATGGCGGCGGCGCTCCCGGCGACGCCCTCATCGGCGGGGCGCACGACCTCATCGAGCTTGCCCGCCCCGGCGAACGCGCCGAGCGCCTCGACGGGCACGGCCTCGCGCACGTGGAAGGGGCCGCTGGCGGTGCGGCGCAGGCGGGCGAGGTGGGCGCCGCAGCCGATGGCGCGCCCCACGTCGCGGGCGAGGCTGCGGACGTACATGCCCGGGCCGCAGCGCACCTCGACGCGCAGGCGGTCGGGGGCGGTGCGTTCGAGACCCAGGGAGACGACGCGCACGGGGCGCGGGGGCAGGTCGGGGGCCTCGCCCGCGCGGGCGAGGGCGTAGGCGCGGCGGCCCTCGACCTTGACGGCGCTGAAGGCGGGCGGGGTCTGCATGATCTCGCCGGTGAAGCCGCGGGCGATGGCGTCGAGGCCGAGGTCGATGCCGCCAGCGGGAACCGCGCCGCTGCGGGTGGGGCGGCCCTCGGCGTCGTCGGTGTCGGTCTCCTGGCCGAGGGCGATCTCGCCTTCGTACGCCTTTTCGCCGGGCATCATGTACTCGACGAGGCGGGTGGCGCGGCCGAGGCAGAGGACGAGCAGGCCGGTGGCCATGGGGTCGAGCGCGCCCGTGTGGCCGATGCGGCGCTGGCCGGTGAGGCGGCGGGAGCGGGCGACGACGTCGTGGCTGGTCCAGCCGGGCTCCTTGTCGATGAGGAGCACGCCGGTGAGGCCGGAGTCGCCCTTGCGCCGCGGGCTCATGGCCGCGCGCCGGCGCCGGGATCGGGTTCGCGGTCGCGGGCGAGATCCGCGATGGTGGAGGCGAGGCGGGCGCCGCGCTCGATGGAGGGGTCGAGGCGGAAGGTGAGGGAGGGCGTGCGGCGCATCCGCAGGCGGCGGCGCAGTTCGCGTTCGAGCCAGGCGGAGGCGCTCTGGAGGCCGGCGAGGGCCTCGTCGCGCCCGGCGTCGTCGCCGAAGTGGGAGACGAAGACGGAGGCGGCGCGCAGGTCGGCGCTGACCTCGACCTCGGTGATGCTGAGGAGCGCCCCTTCGAGGCGGGGATCCTTGAGGTCGCGCTGGACGAGGCCGCTGATCTCCTCGCGGAGCAGTTCGCTGACGCGGCTCGTGCGGCGGCTCATGGCGATCGCGATCCCGTCGAGACGGCGCGCTAGTTGACGCGCTGCTGGTGGTAGAACTCGAGGAGGTCGCCCTCCTCGAAGGCGTCGAAGCGTTCGAGGACGATGCCGCACTCGAAGCCCTGCTGCACCTCGCGCACGTCGTCCTGGAAGCGGCGCAGGCCGCCGCAGGCGGCGTCGGCGACCTCGGCGCCGTCGCGGAGGACGCGGACGCGGTCGCCGCGGCGGAGTTCGCCGTCGGTGACGTAGCAGCCGGCGATCTGGCCGACGCGGCTGGAGCGGAAGAGGGCGCGGACCTCGGCGACGCCATCGACGACGCGTTCGTAGACGGGTTCGTAGAGGCCCTCCAGCGCCTGCTCGACGCTCTCGATGAGCTGGTAGATGACCTCGTAGGTGCGGATTTCGACGCCGTTGATCTCGGCCTGGCTGGCGGCGGAGGGGTCGGTGCGCACGTTGAAGGCGAGGATGATGGCGTCGGAGGCGCCCGCGAGCATCACGTCGGATTCGCTGACGGGGCCGGTGGCGGCGTGGATGACCTTGACCTTGACCTCGCCCGTGCCGATGCCCTGGAGCGAGCCGCGGATGGCCTCGGCGCTGCCGCGCACGTCGGTCTTGAGGATGAGCAGGAGTTCCTTGACGTTGCCCGCGCTGACCTCGTGGAAGAGGGTGTCGAGGGTGAGGTGGCCGCGGCGGGCCCCGGCGGCGCCTTCGGCGTCGCGGCGGGCCTGCTCGACGATGCGGCGGGCGGCGCGCTCGCTCTCGACGACCTCGAGGGCGTCGCCGGCGGCGGGCACTTCCTCCAGGCCCATGATGCGGACGGGGCGGGCGGGTCCGGCCTCGCGCAGGCGCTCGCCGCGCTCGTTGAACATCGCCTTGACCTTGCCGCTGATGAAGCCGCTGACGAGGGCGTCGCCCTGGCGCAGGGTGCCGTTGCGGACGAGCACGGTGGCGAGCGGGCCGCGGCGGGAGTCGAGTTCGGCCTCGATGACGGCGCCGGTGGCGACGCGGTCGGGGCTGGCCGTGAGCTCCTGGATCTCGGCGACGAGGCCGACCGACTCCAGCAGGTCGTCGAGGCCGTCCCCGGTGGTGGCGGACACGGGCACGGCGAGCACGTCGCCGCCGTACTCCTCGACGACGATGCTGTGCTCGGTGAGCTGCTGCTTGACGCGGTCGGCGTTGGCGGCGGGCAGGTCCGTCTTGTTGATGGCGACGATCATGGGGACGCCGGCGGCGCGCACGTGGTCGATGGCCTCGATGGTCTGGGGCATGACGCCGTCGTCCGCGGCGACGACGACGATGGCGACGTCGGTGATCTGGGCGCCGCGCGCGCGCATGGCGGTGAAGGCGGCGTGGCCGGGGGTATCGATGAAGGTGATGGGCGAGCCGTCGCGCTCGATCTGGTAGGCGCCGATGTGCTGGGTGATGCCGCCCGCCTCGCCCGCGACCACGTTCGTATCGCGGATGGCGTCGAGCAGGCTCGTCTTGCCGTGGTCGACGTGGCCGAGGACGGTGACGACGGGGGGACGGGGGACGCCCGCCGCCTCGCCCGCTTCGTCGCCGGGGCGGACGGCGGCGGCGACGGCCCCGGCAGCGGCCTCGCGGGCGGGGGCGATGCCGAGTTCGGACGTGACGATGGCGGCCGTCTCGTAGTCGATGGTGTCGTTCATGGCGGCCATGACGCCATGCGTCATGAGGCGCTTGATGGCCTCGATGGGGGAGATGCCGAGGCGCTCGCTGAGCCCCCTGACGGTGATGGCGTCGGGGAGTTCGACGGAACGCGGGCCGGAGGCCTGTCGGGTGGTCATGCTTCCTCCGCGCCGTTTTCGGGGATGGCGGCGAGATACCGGCGAAGGCCCTCGAAGTCGCCGGCGCCAGCGGGGATGCGCAGGGCCTTGCCTATGGTAGCGCCTCGGAGGGCGCGCTCCCAACAGGCGCGCTCGCGGTGGAGGTAGGCGCCGCGCCCCGGGAGGCGCTCGCCGGGGGCTTCGACGGCGACGTTTCCCCCGGCGGCGCGCACGAGACGCACGAGGGCGCGCTTGCCGGCGGCCTCGCGGCAGCCGATGCAGGTGCGCTGCGGCTCTCGGCGGGCGGCAGTCATGGCGGGCCTCAGTGGATCCGGCCCGAGTAGTCGATTTCGTCCTCGATGTCGTCCTCTTCCACGCGCGGGCCGCGGCGGCGGCGGCGCTTGGGCTGCTCCTCTTCCTCGCGGGCGGGGAGCACGTCCTCGGCGAAGCGGATGGCGGTGGGGCGCTCCTCGGGCACGACGAGGGTGGGCACCTGGTACTCCTCGCCCTCCTCGTCGTCGAACTCCTCCTCGCCGTAGTCCTCGGCCTCGCGCGTGGCCTCGTCGGGGACGTCCATCTCGGCGAGGGCGGCGGGGAAGAGCACGTCCTCCTCCCCTTCCGCTCCCTCGGCGGAGGCGGCGGGCTGCTCGGCGGCGACGGCGGCGGGGGCGGGGACGGCGGCGGGCGCGCGCGGGACCTCGATCTCGATCGGGGGCAGGGGCTCGTCGGGAAGCTGGAGGATGTCGAGATCGGGCTCGGTGCCCGGCGGGAAGGCGTCGAAGGCGGAGGGCGCCTCGACGATGGCGGCCTCGCCGTCGTCGCGCTCGGCCCCGGTCTGGCTGCGGATGCTGATGCGGTAGCCGGAGAGCTTGGCGGCGAGGCGCGCGTTCTGGCCCTCCTTGCCGATGGCGAGGGAGAGCATCGAGTCGGGCACGATGATGATCGCCTCGCGCTCGTCCTCGTCGAGATGCACGTCGACCACCTGGGCGGGGCTGAGCGCGTTGGTGACGAACTCCACGGGGTCGGGGTCCCACTTGATGATGTCGACGCGTTCGCCGCCGAGTTCGTTGACGACGTTCTGGATGCGGGAGCCGCGCATGCCGACGCAGGCGCCGATGGGGTCGACGCTGGCGGCGCGGGCGTGGACGGCGACCTTGCTGCGGTGGCCGCCCTCGCGGGCGATGGCCTTGACCTCGACGCGGCCCTGGGCGACCTCGGGCACTTCGACCTCGAGCAGGCGGCGCAGGAGGAGGCGGTGGCCGCGGCTGACGATGACCTGGGGGCCCTTGACCTCGTCGTTGACTTCGAGGAGGAGGACCTTGACGCGCTGGCCCGCGCGCAGGTGCTCGTTGCGCACCATTTCGCCGCCGGGCAGGAGGGCCTCGGTGCCGCGCCCGATCTCGACGGTGGCCTGGCGCGCTTCGACGCGCTGGACGGTGGCGAGCAGGACCTCGCCCTGCTTGTCGGCGTACTCCTCGTAGACGGCCCCGCGCTCGGCCTCGCGGAGGCGCTGGAGGACGACCTGCTTGGCCGTCTGGGCGGCGATGCGGCCCGCGTTCTCGGGGGGCTTGACCTCGAATTCGAGGATGTCGTCGATGCGCGCGTCGGGCTTGTAGCGGCTCGCCTCCTCGATGTCCATCTCCAGGTTCTCGTCCTCGACGGAGCGGACGACGGTCTTCTGGATGAAGGCGCTGATGTCGCCCGTCTCGCCGGAGATGCGGACGTGGACCTCGGGGCCTTCCTCGCCGTCGCGACGGTAGGCGGAGGCGAGGGCGGCCTCGACGGCCTGGAAGATGACCTCGCGCGCGAGGTTCTTCTCAGCCGCCAGCTGGCTGATGGCGAGCAGGAAGTCGTTCTTCACGTTCATTCAACAAAAAAGGCGGGCCAGCGCGCCCACCTCTCCCCAACAGGATTGGCCTCGATCACTATAGCAGATTCGCGGCTAGCCGGCAGCGCGGGGGCGGCGGGGAACGCGCGCGTGGAGGCCGCCGACCTCGCGGATGCGCCGGTCGGCGAGGGCGATCGCCTCGTCCAGCGGCGTGACCCCGGCCTCGCGGGCGCGCGCGAGCAGGCCGCTGACGGTCTCCTCGATGGCATCGACGCGGCGGCCGGCGCGCTCGCGGCGGTACTCGTGGCCCACCTCCTCGGCGAGGTTGACGACGCCTCCCGGCGTTCACGATGAAATCGGGGACGTAGAGGACGCCGCGGGCGGCGAGTTCCCCCGCGAGGCCGTCGTCCGCGAGCTGGTTGTTGGCGCTGCCGACGATGGCGGCGCAGCGCAGTTCGGGGAGGGTGGCGGGGTTGATCGCGCCGCCGAGGGCGCAGGGCGCGAAGACGTCGCACTCGGCGGCGTGGACGGCGGCGGGATCGGCGACGGCGGCCCCGAGTTCGTCCGCGAGCGCTGCCACGGCCTCCTCGTTCACGTCGGCGATGGTGAGGCGGGCGCCGGCCTCGGCGAGGAGGCGCGCGTAGGCGCCGCCGACCTTGCCCACGCCCTGGATGGCGACGTGGCGTCCGGCGAGATCGGGGGAGTCCCAGAGGGAGCGGGCGGTCCCGCGCAGGGCGGCGATGAGCCCGCGCGCGGTGGTGGGCGAGGGGTCGCCGGAGCCGCCCGCGTCGCGCGCGGTGCCGGTCACGCAGGGGGTCTCGCGCGCGATCGTCTCCATGTCGGCGATGGTCGTGCCCACGTCCTCGGCGGTGACGTAGCGCCCGCCGAGGGAATCGACGGCGCGGCCATAGGCGCGCAGGAGGCGCTCGGACTTGATCGCGCGCGGGTCGCCGATGATGACGCCCTTGCCCCCGCCGAAGTCGAGGCCGGCGGCGGCGTTCTTGCGGGTCATGGCGCGGGAGAGGCGGAGGGCGTCGGCGAGCGCGTCCTCCTCGGAGCCGTAGGGGTAGAAGCGCGTACCGCCGAGGGCGGGCCCGAGCACGGTAGAGTGAACGGCGATGATGGCCTTCAGCCCGGACTCGCCATCGCGGGCGAACAGGATCTGCTCGTGACCACCCTCATCGGCTGCGGCGAAGACGTCCATGGCATTGATGGTAGCGCAGGCGCGCGTGCGTCGCGTGTAAGCGGGACGGGCGGGTAACGGCGTGGCCAGCGAGACGATCGAGGCGATCACGGACGGGATCGAGCGGACGCTGCGGGCGGAGGGCGAGCCGCGGCGGGGCCTCGGGCAGCAGGCGGACCGCGAGAAGCACATCCCCAATCCGCCGGGGCCGGGGCTCGGGCTGGAGTACCTGGGCGCGACCGTGCCGCTCACGCGGCGGACGACGAGGGCGGCGCTCAAGGCGCATCCGGCGATCGGGCGCGCGGAGCTCGTGGGGCTGGCGACGCTGCTCTGGAGCCGGGGAATCTACGACCTGCGGCTGGCGGCGGTGGAGGCGCTGACGTTCCGCAACAAGCTGCTGGAGCCGGACGACGCGGACGCGATCGAGCCGTTCCTGCGGGAGGCGCGGACGTGGGCGCTGATCGACCCGCTGGCGATCAGCGTGCTCGCGCCGATCGTGGAGCGGCGCCCCGAACTGACGGCGACGCTGGACCGCTGGGCGGCGGACGGCGACTTCTGGGTGCGGCGCACGGCGATGCTGTGCCTGCTGCCGGCGCTGCGGCGGGGCGGGGGCGACTTCGCGCGGTTCGCGGGCTACGCCGACGCGATGCTGGAGGAGCGCGAGTTCTTCATCCGCAAGGCGATCGGCTGGGTGCTGCGCGAGGTGAGCAAGAAGCGCCCGGCGCTGGTCTCCGAGTGGCTGGGGCCGCGCACGGGGCGGTGCTCGGGCGTGACCTTCCGGGAGGCGGTGAAGTACCTGCCGCCGGACGACCGCGAGCGGCTGACGGCGGCCTTCCGCGCGGGGCGTCCCGCCTGAGCGCGAGCGCGCCCGGACGCTGGGCGCGTCAGTTC
The DNA here is from genome assembly GCA_963664025.2 of Tepidiformaceae bacterium. Lineage (GTDB taxonomy): Bacteria > Chloroflexota > Dehalococcoidia > Tepidiformales > Tepidiformaceae > UBA2991. The sequence goes on from OY760861.2 coordinate 2,419,291, forward strand.
GCCTCGGTGGCGGTTTCGAGGAAGGGCTTGGCGCCGGCGGCGACGCCGCGGTGCTCGGGCTTCTGCAGGAGCGGGTCGCGGGCGAGGATGCGGCGGGCCATGCCGCGCGCGTCCGCGAGCAGGTCGCGGTCGGAGAGGCGGGCGACGCGGAGCATGGCGTTGCCGCCGCTCTGGGCCATGCCCCAGGCCTCGCCCTCGCCGCGCATCCCGAGGTCGATCTCGGCGAGTTCGAAGCCGTCGGTGGTGCGCTCCATGGCCTTGAGGCGGTCCTGGGCCTCGGCGTTCGGCTCGCCGTCGCTGCTGAAGAGGAGGCAGTAGCCCTGACGGTCGGAGCGCCCGACGCGCCCGCGGAACTGGTGAAGCTGACTGAGGCCGAAGCGCTCCGCGCCCTCGATGACGATGGTGGTGGCGTTGGGCACGTCGATGCCGACCTCGACGACGCTGGTGGAGACGAGCGCCTGCGTCTCGCCGGAAGCGAAACCGGCCATGACCTCGTCCTTCTGGCGTCCGGACATGCGCCCGTGGAGGAGGCCGAGGCCGTAGCGGGCGAGTTCGCCGTCGCGCAGGCGCGCGAACTCCTCCTCGGCGGAGCGCACGTCGAGCGCCTCGGAGTCCTCGACGAGGGGGCAGATGATGAACGCCTGCTCGCCCGCGTCGAGGCGCTCGCGCAGGAAGCCGTAGGCCTCGCCGCGCTCGCCGGGCTCGACCCAGGTGGTCTTGACGGGCAGGCGTCCGGGGGGCAGTTCGTCGATGGTCGAGACTTCGAGGTCGCCGTAGACGGTGAGGGCGAGGGTGCGGGGGATGGGGGTGGCGGTCATCACGAGCAGGTGCGGATTCGCGCCCTTCCGGCGGAGGCGCGCGCGCTGGTCGACGCCGAAGCGGTGCTGCTCATCGACGACGGCGAGGGCGAGGCGGGGCAGTTCGACGGCCTCCTCGATGATGGCGTGGGTGCCGATGACGATGTCGGCCCCGCCGTGGGCGGCGGCGGCGCGCACGCGCTTCTTCTCGGCGGCGGTGCGCGAGCCGGTGAGGAGGGCGGCGCGCAGGGGCCGCCCGCCGAGCCAGTCCGGGGCGAACATGCCCTCGAAGGCGGACTCGCCGCCGCCGAGCAGGGCGACGAGCGAGCGGTAGTGCTGCTCGGCGAGGATCTCGGTGGGGGCCATGAGCGCGGCCTGCCGCCCTTCCGCGACGGCGGCGAGCATGGCGGCGAAGGCGACGACGGTCTTGCCGCTGCCGACCTCGCCCTGGAGCAGGCGCAGCATGGGCGCGGGTTTCGCCACGTCGGCCAGGATCTCGTCGAGGGCGCGGCGCTGGGCGGCGGTGAGGCGGAAGGGGAGCGAGCCGAGGTAGCCGTCGAGGCGGGCGCTGAAGTCGAGTTCGGCGGCCTGCTGGTCGCGCTGCCAGGCGGCGCGGCGCTGGAGCACGGCCGTCTGGATGGCGAGGAACTCGCCGAGGGCGAGGCGCTGGCGGGCGCGCTCCGCTTCCCGCGGCGTCTCCGGCGCGTGGTAGGCGCGGAGGCAGTCCGCGTAGGGCGCAAGCCCCTCGTCCCGCGCGAGCCAGTCCGGGACGGGGTCGCGCAGGCGATCGGCGAGCTGCTCGACGGCGTGGGCGACGGCGCGGCGGATCGCGCGCTGGCCCAGTCCCTGCGTGCCCGGGTAGATGGGCAGCAGCTTGCCGGGGCGCATGATGGCCGAGTCGAAGGGCTCGTATTCGGGCGGGTTCGCCATCTGCAGGCGGCCGCGGAAGACGGTGACCGTGCCGGAGACGACGATCTCCTCGCCTTCCTTCAGGCCGCGCTGGACCCAGGGCATGTTGAACCAGACGACTTCGAGCGAGCCGGAGCCGTCGCTGATGACGGCCCTGCTGTGCGGCTGGCCGTAGCGGGAGCCGCGGTAGCGCCCCCTGCGGGAGCCCGGCTTGCCGTGGCCGCCCGCGGAGAGGACCGCGCCCACGACCGTCTTGGGGAGGCCGTCGGGCCGCAGGTCGGCGATGCGGCGCACGTCGGTGAAGTCGCCGAAGCGGCGGGGGAAGAAGCGGGCGGCGTCTCCGGCGCTGGTCACGCCCAGCTTCCCGAAGCGCTCGGCGGCGCCCTTGCCGATGCCGGGCAGGCGGGTGACGGGGTCATCGGGAGCGAGGGGGCGGCTGGGAGCGGCGGCGCGCTTCGGGTCGGGAGCGGCGTCCCCATCGGGGCTGGCGGCGGCGATGGCGCGCTCCAGCCAGTTGCGGCGTCCCTCGGGCGTGAGGGAGCGGTAGCCGCCGCTCTTCTGCAGGCCGCGGATGCGCTCGCGCAGGGGATGGCGGCGGGGGATCGCGTCCCCTTCGGCCACGCGGATGAGGAGCGGGTCGAGCCCGCCGCCGGCCTCGGCGTTGGCGCAGCCGGATTCGAGTTCGCGTTCGAGGAGGGCGCGGAGACGGGCCAGTTCGGAATCGGCGGACGGCGGGGAGGGCTCCGCGGCCAAGCCTACGGTTCCCGGCGCACCGTGCAGAAGCCGGTCGCGTTGGGGCCGACGTGCGCGCCCACGCCCGGCCCCATCTGGAGGGACTCGATGCGCGTGTGGGGCAGGTGCGGGCGCACCCGCTCGATCAGTTCGGCGGCCCCGCTGTCGTCCGCCGACCAGGTGACGCAGAGCGCCTCGATGGTGCGGTCTTCGAGCGCCAGCTCCTCGAGGCGGCGGAGGGCCTTGGAGCGCGTGCGCACGCGCTCCAGGGGCGCGACCTCGCCGCCGTCGATGTGGATGATGGGCTTGATGCGGAGGGCGCTCCCGAACAGCTCCTGGGCGCGGCCGATGCGTCCGCCCTTGCGCAGGTATTCGAGCGTATCGAGGGCGACGACGACGTGGTTGCGCGCGATCACGCTGCGGGCGGCGTCGCTCACCTCTTCCAGCGAGCCGCCCTCGCGGGCGCGATCGGCGGCGGCGAGCACGGCGGCGCGCAGGCCGACGCTGGCGGAGTAGGAATCGACGACCTCGACGCGCGTCTCCAGTTCGCTCGTCTCGCTGGCGATGGAGGCGGAGTTGAGGGTGCCGGAGAGGCGCGAGGAGACATGGATGGAGGCGATGTCGTCGCCCGCCGCCGCGATCTCGCGGTAGACGGTGGCGAACGCCTCGACGGGCGGCTGGCTCGTGCGGGGGAACTCGCGGGAGGAGACGAGCCGCTCGAAGAAGGCGGTGGGCGGGATGTCGACGCCGTCGCGCAGTTCGTCATCGCCGAAGGCGACGAGGGCGGGGACGACGGTGACGCCGAGTTCGGCGGCGCTCTCCTGGCTGATGTCGCTGGTGGAATCGGTGACGACGCGCACGGCCATGGGAAACACCCTCCGCACGGGGCAGTATACGCGCGCGACCGTGCGGCGGGGGCGGCGGAACGCCTAGAATCAGCGCCATGCGCACGGTGCGGCTCGCGCCCTCGATCCTGACGGCGGACTTCGGACGGCTCGCGGAGGAGGCGCGCGCGGCGGAGGACGGCGGCGCGGACCTGCTCCACCTGGACGTGATGGACGGGCGCTTCGTGCCCAACATCACCTTCGGGCACGCGGTGGTCGAGGCGCTGCGGGAGGCGACCTCGCTGCCCTTCGACGTGCACCTGATGGTGGCCGAGCCGGAGCGGCAGGTGGCGTTCTACACGGAGGCGGCGCACACGGTGAACGTGCACGTGGAGGCGACGGCGCACGTGAACCGCACGCTCGACCTGATCCGGAAGGGCGGCGCGCAGGCGGGCATCTGCCTCAATCCGGGGACGCCGCTGGCGGCGATCGAGGAGTCGCTGCCGGAGGCCGACCAGGTGATGGTGATGACGATCAACCCCGGCTGGGGCGGGCAACAGCTGATCCCGTCGCAGCTGGAGAAGGCGGCGCGGCTGCGGGCGCTGCTGGACGAGCGCGGCCTCGGCGCGCGCATCGAGATCGACGGGGGCGTGAAGGCCGCGAACGCGGCGGCCTGCGCGGCGGCGGGCGCGGACGTGCTCGTGTGCGGCAGCAGCGTCTACAACGATCGGGCGAGCGTGGCCGAGAACCTGGCGTCGCTGCGGGCGGCGCTGGCGGCGGGGAGCTAGGCGCTCTTGGAGAGCGTGCGGAGGCAGCGCGTGCAGATGTTGAGCCGCTTCCAGGCGCCGTCGATGAAGACCCGCTGCTTGTTCACGTTGGGGCGAAGCTGGCGCGGCTTGGAGGGCGCCTTGCGCTCCCAGCGCCCGCCGTGGCGGTGGCGGATGTGGCGGCCGAAGGTGGTCGTCTTGCCGCAAACGTCGCAGGCGCCGCTGGCCATGAAGGTCACTCCCCCGAGAGGCTGGACGCCGATGCTAGCACCGGTTCACGCTAGCAGCCATCCGCGGCTGCGGAGGGAACGGAGGGAAGCGAGATGAGCGGCGACACCCTGAGCGGAACGGAACTGCGGGCGGCGCTCGCGTCGGCGGCGGACTACCTGTCGCAGTCGGCGAAGGCGGTGGACGCGATCAACGTCTACCCCGTGCCGGACGGCGACACGGGCTCGAACATGGCGGCGACGCTGCGCGAGGCGTGCGACCACATGCTCGCGCTGGAGGAGCCGCTGGCGGCGGGCCGGGCGCTGGCCACGTTCGCGCGCGGGGCGCTCTACGGCGGGCGCGGGAACTCGGGCGTCATCCTCTCGCAGTCGCTGCTGGGGCTGGCGAAGGGCGTGGGGGAGGCGGAGGCGCTGGACGGCGATACCCTCGCGGCGGGCCTGCGCGCGGCGGCGACGGCGGCCTACACGGCGGTCGCGGAGCCGGTCGAGGGCACGATGCTGACGGTCCTGCGGGCGGCGGCGGACGGCGCGGAGACGCGCGCGGGCGCGGGCGTGACGGCGGTGCTGGAGGCGGCGCTGGAGGCGGCGGAGCGCGCCGAGGCGGAGACGATCGACCAGTTGCCCGCGCTGCGCGAGGCGGGCGTGACGGACGCGGGCGGCGAGGGCGTCTGCGTGGTGCTGCGGGGGCTGGCGGCGGCGCTGCGGGGCGAACTGCCTCCGCCCGTGGCCATCCCCGACAAGCCGCTGGCGACGCTGCCGGGGCACGCCGACGACGGCTTCGGCTACTGCACGGAGTTCGTGCTCGTCCCGGGCGAGCGGGAGGTGGACGTGGAGGGGCTGCGGCGGCACACGCGGGGCGAGGAGTACGGCTCGGTCGTGATCGTGGGCGACGAGCAGGCGCTGCGCGTGCACGTGCACACGAACGAGCCGGAGCAACTGCTGGAGGAGGCGGGCGCGTACGGCGAACTGACGCGCCCGAAGTTCGAGGACATGAGCGCGCAGCACGTGCGCTTCCGCGCGGAGGGCAGCGGCGCGGGGCTGAAGACGGGGCTGCTGGCGCTGAGCAGCAGCACGGGCTTCGACGCGGTGTTCGAGAGCCTGGGCGCGACCGTGTTCCCGCTGGAGGCGATCGTGAAGCCGGCGGCGGGCGACATCGCGGCGGCGGCGGACGCGCTCGGCCCGGCGGACGTGATCGTGCTGCCCAACCACAAGAACGCCATCCCCGCGGCGGAGCAGGCGGTGGCGCTGGCGCGCTGCGCCCTGCACGTGGCCCCCTCGATCTCGCTGGCGCAGGGCGCGGCGGCGGCGATCGCCTTCAACCCGCAGTCGGCGGCGGCGGAGAACGCGTCGGCGCTGGCGGAGGCGCTCGCCGCGACGCGCACGGTCGAGGTGACGCGCGCGGCGGCGGACCGCACCGCCGACGGCGTGGACGTGCGCGAGGGCGAGGCGATCACGCTCGTCGACGGGACGCTCATCGGCGGCGGGGACGACCCCGTGGCGGGCCTGCTCGCGGGCCTCTCGCAGGCGGACGCGGGCGACGCCGCCATCGTCACGGTCTACACGGGCGCGGAGTTCGCGGGCGACCGCGACGCGCTGTCGGAGCGCATCGAGGCCGCGTTCGCGGGCATCGAGGTGGAGGTGGTGGCGGGCGGCCAGCCGCTGTACGAGCTGGTGGCGGCGGTGGAGGCGTGAGGGAGTTACGAATTGCCCGGCGATGGGTCGAGCCGCAAGTACGCGCCGCTCTCTGCATTTTGACCCCTCGCGTCACAGCGCGTGGCCTTGAGGAGGTCTTGGGGCCAAGCCAATGGCATCCAGATCAAACCGCCGTTCGACTTCATCCAATCCGGCCATGCCTCCGTCTCAAGTCTCGGCGGGGGAGGATTCGGCGACACCAGCACCAGGCGGGCCTTGACCTGTGCGCTCTCCACCTGATCAGGGAACATCTCGCTGAGCCGTCTGACCTTATTGGCCAGTTGGCGAGGATCCCAATCCGTATCGCCCTCAAGAACGGCCATGTTGGCGCTGCGGGAGAGTTGGTGACCCTACTCGATCAGGACGATATGGGTCGTCGCACCAGCGTTGAAGGCCACGAGGAGATCAATGTCCATCTGGCTCTTGTTGACCTCCGCGAGCGAGCCCGCCTTCGGAATGCGGTCGGGGGGATCGGGAGTAACGCTCAGGTAGAGCGCCAGGGCGATCCAGTCGAGGTGGTAGTCCATCGCGACGAATGCGTCCCGGGGGACAGTCAGGCCCAACTCGTTCTCAAGGCGCTCCCGGAAGCCGGGGGCCAGCGAGAACGTGTCTTCCCCAAGGGCCGCTTGGAGCAGATAGAACCGCTCCTTCCGGTTGAAGGAGCGCAAGTGTTTGATGAAGTCCGGCACGCGCTAGCGGCGTTCCTTGATGCGGGCGGCGCGGCCGGTGAGGCCGCGGAGGTAGGAGAGGTTCTTGCGGCGGACCTTGCCGCGGCGCACGACCTCGATCTTGTCGAGGCGGGGGCTGTAGAGGGGGAAGGTGCGCTCGACGCCGACGCCGCTGGCGATCTTGCGGACGGTGAAGTTCGAGGCCATGCCCTTGCGGCGCTTGCGGATGACGACGCCGGCGAAGACCTGGACGCGCTCCTTGTTGCCCTCGACGACCTTGGCGTGGACGCGCACGGTGTCGCCGCTGCCGAAATCGGGGAGGTCGTCGCGGGGGGTGGCGTCTGTCAGGGCATCGAGTTCGTACGACATTGGGTGCGTCCGTCGGAAAGCGTGAACGCATACGGTAGGGCACGCGCCGATTATGGCCAACGCGGCGTCAGCGGCCGGTGCTGCCGTGGCCGCCGGAGCCGCGCTCGGTCGCGGGAAGTTCGTCGCGGAGGGCGAATTCGACGGGGGCGAGGCGCGTGACGACGAGCTGGGCGACGCGGTCGCCGTGCTCGACGGTGTGCAGGATCTCGGGGGAAACAGTGTAGAGCGTGACGAAGACCTCCCCGCGGTAGTCGGCGTCGATGGTGCCGAGGGGCTTCATGACACCGCGCAACGCGAGGCCGCTGCGGGGGCGGACCTGGGCGTCGAGGCCGGGGGGCACGGCGAAGGCGAGGCCGGTGGGGATGCGGACGGGCCGGTTTCCCACCGTGACGGGACCATCGGGGAGGCAGGCGTGGAGGTCGTAGCCGGAGGCGTGCTCGCTGGCCTTGCGGGGGAGGCGCGCGCCTTCGCGCAGCAGCTTGACCTCGATCTGCTCCATGCGCTCATCCATATGCCATATGCGCGCGCGCTCAGCGGAAGAGGTCGCGCTCGGCCTCGCGGATGATGTCCGTCATGGAGGCCGTGTCGTCGGGTTCCCAGGGGTAGCCGCGGATGACGGCGACGGGGACGCGGCTGAGGTTGCCCTTCACGAGTTCGCCCGCGCTGGCGAGTTCGTCGGCGCGGCAGACGGCCTGGACGAGGAACTCGTGGCCGTGGGGGTCGTGCTCGCCGATGTAGCTGATGACGGGGTTGAGGCCGGCGATGCCGATGGCGACGTCGACCTGGGCCTCGCGCCAGGGCCGCCCGAAGGTGTCGGAGATGACGACGGCGACGTCGTGGCCGAGTTCGCGGAAGCGGGCGCGCAGGCCGCGGGCGCTGGCGTCGGGATCGACGGGGAGGAGGACGGCGCGGCCCTTCGCCCCGGAACTGGACTGGTCGACGCCGCTGTTGGCGCAGACGAAGCCGTGGCGGGTCTCGGTGATGAGCACGGGGCCGACCTGGCGGACGACGCGCTTCGACTCGCGCAGGACGAGTTCGACGATGGCGGGCTCCTTCTCCCAGCGCTCGGCGAAGTCACGGGCGAAGGGGGAGGGCTCGACGGTATCGAGGTCGACGGTGCGGCCCTCGGACTTGGAGACGATCTTGGAGGTGACGATGACGACGTCGCCGTCGGCGAGGGGCTCGGCGGCGGCGGTCTGGGCCTCGGCGATCATGGCGGCGAGATCGGCGCCCTCGGCGATCTCGGGCAGGCCCTCGACGGCGATGATGGAGACGGCCACGGCGCTGCTCCTGTTAAGACGCGAAGACGCCTAGACGCCCGCGATGCGGATGCTGGTCTGCGTCTTGTGGACGCGGTTGAGGTTGATGAGGAGGGACGTGAGCATTTCGACGTAGCGGCTGTTGGCGAGCGAGCCGCCATCGACGCCGCGGACGCCGTCGATCTCGCTGGCGAGGGCGATGAGGACGGCCTTCGCCTCCTGGTCGTCGCCGCAGACGAGGACGTCGGCCTCGACGGGCGCGCCGAGTTCCATGAGCTTCTCGGCGCTCATGTTCTGGAAGGCGGAGACGACGCGGGCGTTGGGGAGGGCGGCGGCGGCCTCCTCGGCGGCGCTGTTCCCGTCGACGTCGAGGGCGACGGCGCCTTTCCCGCGGACGAATTCGAGGGGGGCGACGACGTCGCAGACGATGGCCCCGTCGAGGGCGGGGCCGATGGCCGCGAGGGTGGGCGCCTGGCCGGAGTAGGGGAAGGTGAGGAAGACGACGTCGGCCCCCTCGACGGCGGCGGCGTTCTCCGCGCCGCTGACGCTGGCGCCGGGGACGGCCTGGGCGACCTTGGCGGCGCCCTCCTCGCCCCGCTCGGTCGAGCGGGAGCCGATGGCGACGTGATGACCGGAGGCGGCGAAGCGGATGGCGAGACCGAGCCCCTCGGGGCCCGTCCCGCCGACGAATGCGAGTTTCATGGCGGGGAGTCTAGCGGAAGTGGCGGGAAGGGACGCGCGCGGGGCTGGCGCGGGCGCGCGAGCGAAAGGCGGGGGCTCTGCTATACTCGAAGGCGAGAGCGACTGTTCGCCTTCTCTGCGCGGCATCTCGCCGCCGGGAGTTTCCTGTTGTACTCGCGCTGGATGCGTAACGGTTTCATCTGGCTGCTCGTGGTCGTGGCCGCGATCGCGATCGGCTTCGCCTTCTTCCGTGGAGGGGAGTCGAAGGAGGAGATCTCCTTCGGGCAGGTGGTGCAGGACATCGAGGGCGGGCTGATCGAGACGCTGGAGGTGGACGGGCGGGACATCAACGCGATCTACTTCCAGCAGAGCGGCGGCGTGCGCCTGGAGCGCACCTCGAAGGTGGCGGAGAACACCGACATCGCGACGTTCCTGAGCGACCGCGGGATCGAGTTGAACGGGGCCTCGCCGGGGCGGCAGAACGCGGTCAACCTCGAGTTCCAGGAGAGCGGCGGGTTCGGGCCGTGGCTGGGGCTGCTGCTGAACCTGTTCCCGTTCCTGCTGTTCGGGGCGTTCCTGCTGCTGATCATGCGGCAGGCGCAGGGCTCGAACTCGCAGGCGATGAGCTTCGGCAAGAGCCGCGCGCGGCTGTTCACGGGCGCGAAGGTGACGGTCACGTTCATGGACGTGGCGGGGGCGGACGAGGCGAAGGAGGAGTTGGTCGAGGTCGTCGAGTTCCTGAAGTACCCGGAGAAGTTCGCGGCGCTGGGGGCGCGCATCCCCAAGGGCGTGCTGCTGGTGGGCCCGCCGGGCACGGGCAAGACGCTGCTCTCGCGGGCGGTGGCGGGCGAGGCGGGGGTGCCGTTCTTCAGCATCTCCGGCTCGGAGTTCGTGGAGATGTTCGTGGGCGTGGGCGCGAGCCGCGTGCGCGACCTCTTCGAGCAGGCGAAGAAGAACGCGCCCTGCATCGTGTTCGTGGACGAGATCGACGCGGTGGGGCGGCAGCGCGGGGCTGGGCTGGGCGGCAGCCACGACGAGCGCGAGCAGACGCTGAACCAGATCCTCGTGGAGATGGACGGGTTCGACACGGGCACGAACGTGATCGTGATCGCGGCCACGAACCGGCCCGACATCCTCGATCCGGCGCTGCTGCGGCCGGGGCGCTTCGACCGCAAGGTGGTGCTGGACTCGCCGGACGTGAAGGGGCGCGAGGCGATCCTGCAGGTGCACCTGAAGGGCAAGCCCGTGAGCGACGACGTGGAGCCGGCGACGCTGGCGAAGTCGACGCCGGGGTTCAGCGGGGCGGACCTGGCGAACCTGGTGAACGAGGCGGCGATCCTGGCGGCGCGGCGCAACCGCAAGACGATCGCGATGGAGGAGTTCGAGGAGGCGGTGGACCGCGTGATCGCGGGGCCGGAGCGGAAGAGCCGCGTGATGAGCGAGCACGAGAAGCGGCTGACGGCCTACCACGAGGGCGGGCACACGGTGATCGCGCACTTCCTGGACAAGCACGACCCGCCGCACAAGGTCACGATCGTGTCGCGGGGCATGGCGGGCGGCTACACGCGCTTCCTGCCGGACGAGGAGACGCACTACCGCACGCCCAACATGTTCCGCGACCAGCTCTGCACGGCGCTGGGCGGGCACGCGGCGGAGGAGCTGATCTTCGGGGAGGTCTCGACGGGCCCGTCGAACGACCTGGAGCAGGTGACGCGCATCGCGCGCTCGATGGTGACGCGCTGGGGGATGAGCGAGCGGCTCGGGCCGCGCACCTTCGGGCGCAGCGACGACCTCGTGTTCCTGGGGCGGGAGATCTCGGAGACGCGCAACTACTCGGAGAAGATCGCCGAGGAGATCGACGACGAGGTGCGGCGGCTCATCGAGGAGGCGCAGGCGCGCGCGCGCGACATCCTGCGGGAGAAGCGCGACGTGCTGGAGAAGCTGGCGACGGTGCTGCTGGAGGTCGAGACGCTGGAGGGCGAGGAGCTGACGCGCCTGCTGGAGAGCGATCCGGCCGACCCGTGGCCGCCGGAGGACCTGCGGAAGCGGAAGGAGCCGCCGCCGGAGCCGGAAGGCCCCGAGGAGCCCGCGGACGTGCCCGGGTTCCAGCCGGCGCCCAAGCCGGGGCTGGCCTGGGAGGGCGGCGCGCAGGCGACGACGGACGGCGGCGGCGGCAAGTAGCCGTCGCGCGCGCCATTGACCCTACGGGGGGCCTTCCTAGACTGAGATTCCCCGATTGATTGACGGGAAGAGCGGAGCGCGCAGTGCAGGCGATCGTGCAGGCCGGCGGACACCAGTTCATGCTCACGGAAGGGCAGGAGTTCGACGTGGGCAGCCTCCAGGGCGAGCCCGGGGACGCGCTCGACTTCGACGTGCTGCTGCTGATCGACGGGATGGACGTGGCGATCGGCGAGCCGACGGTGCCGGGGGCCTCGCTGCGGGCGCGCATCGCGCAGCACGGCAAGGGGCCGAAGCTGCGCTTCATGAAGTACAAGAACAAGGTGCGCTACCGGCGGACGCTCGGGCACCGGCAGCCGGTGACGCGGCTCGTCGTCGAATCGATCACGAAGGGGTAGGGCGATGGCGCACAAGAAGGGCCTGGGCAGCACCAAGAACGGCCGCGACAGCAACAGCCAGCGGCTGGGCGTGAAGCGCTCGGACGGGCAGTACGTGACGCCGGGGACGATCATCCTGCGGCAGCGGGGCACGCGCTTCCACCCCGGCGAGAACGTGGGGCTGGGGCGCGACCACACGATCTTCGCGAAGGTGGAGGGCACGGTGAAGTTCAGCCCCCACGCGAAGGGCCGCCGCAAGCGCGTGAGCGTGCTCGCGACGGCGGACGGGGAGTAGCGCGGTGAAGGCCGAGATTCACCCCGAGTACGTGGACGCGATCATCACCTGCTCCTGCGGGAACCGCATCGAGACGCGGGCGACGAAGGACCAGATGCACATCGACGTGTGCAGCGAGTGCCACCCGTTCTTCACGGGCGAGCAGCGCATCGTCGACACGGCGGGGCGCGTCGAGCGCTTCCAGCGCCGCTACTCGCTGGGCGACCCGTCGTAGGGCGCCCGCCCGGACGCGGGCCGGACGGCCATCTCCGAAACGGAAGCTGATCGCATGAGCGGCGCGCCATCGCGACCGGACGTGTACTACGGCGGGCAGGCCGTGATCGAGGGCGTGATGATCCGCGCGCCGCGGCACATGGCGATCGCGGTACGCGGCCCCGGCGGCGCGATCGTGCGGCACGCCGAGGAGCTGACGGGATTCACGACGGGGCGGCTGCGGCGCATCCCGCTGCTGCGGGGCGCGGTGGTGCTGTGGGAGACGCTCTCGCTGGGGATGCGCGCGATCAACTACTCCTCGCGCATCGCCATCGAGGCGGCTGAGGCGGAAGAGCGCCGGGAACGGGGAGACGAGGAGGCGGAAGCCAAGGGTGACGCGGAGGCGGACGGGGAGGCGCCGCCGGAGTTCGCGGACGCGGCCATGTGGGGGTCGATGGCGCTGGGGGTGACCTTCGCGGTCGCGATCTTCTTCATCGGGCCGGTGCTGTTCGCGAACTTCCTGGAGGCGCAGGGGATCGCGCGGGCGGGCGTGGTCGCGATCGAGGCGGTCGTGCGGCTGGCGCTGTTCGTGGGCTACATCGCGCTCATCGGGCTCATGCCGGACATCCGGCGGGTGTTCCAGTACCACGGGGCGGAGCACATGACGATCCACGCCTGGGAGGCGGCGCGCCCGCTGACGGTGGGCGACATCCGCGGATTCCCGAAGGAGCACACGCGCTGCGGGACGAGCTTCCTGGTGGTCGTGATCATCATCGCGCTGGCCGCCTTTCTGGCCTTCGACCTGCTGGTGGACGAGGGCATCGTCGTGCGTCTCGCCTCGCGGGTGGCGCTGCTGCCGCCGATCGCGGGGGTCAGCTACGAGGTGCTGCGCTTCGGCGCGCGCTACGAGTCGAACGCGCTCGTGCGGGCGCTGTTCGCCCCGAACATCGCGCTGCAGGCGCTCACGACGCGCGCGCCCGAGGACGACCAGATCGAGGTCGCGATCGCGGCCTTCGAGACGGCGGTGGAGTCGGCGGACGGGGGCAGCGGCGGGTAGCGGCGGCGTCTGGCGCGCACGGGCGGCGGTCCGTACTGTTGCGGCATGGCGGCGCGCTACCGGACGGGCGAGTTCGACATCGCGGTGGTCTCGGACGGGCACATCCTGCTCGACGGGGGAGCGGTGTTCGGGTTGGTGCCGCGCATCCTCTGGGAGCCGGTCGTCGGGAGCGAGAACATCGACGAGCGGCACCGCATCCCGCTGGCGCTGAACTGCATGCTCGTGCGCCGCGGCGACGACGTGGTCCTGGTCGAGACGGGGATGGGAACCAAGTACACGGAGCGCGAGCGCGAACGCATCTGGCCGGGCGAGTACGGCACGCTGCTGGACGAGCTGGCCGCGATCGGCGTCGCGCCCGGGGACGTGACGCACGTGGTGAACACGCACCTGCACACGGACCATTGCGGCTGGAACACGGTCGAGCGCGAGGGCGAGGCCGCGCCCACCTTCCCGAACGCGCGCTACTTCATCCAGGCGGGCGAGTACGAGGCGGCGATGCATCCGAACGACCGCACGCGCGCGACCTACCTCGCGCCGAACTTCGAGCCGCTGGCGCGCACGGGGCAGCTGGAGCTGGTGGACGGCGAGCGCGAGATCGTGCCGGGGATGACGTTCCTGCCGACGCCGGGGCACACCGCCGACCACGCCTCGATCGCGCTCAGTTCGGGCGGGGAGACGGCGATCTACACGGGCGACCTCGTGCACCACGCCGTGCAGGCGGAGCGCCCCGCCTGGATCGCGGCCTTCGACGTGCTGCCGCTGGTCTCGCTGGAGACGAAGAAGCGGCTGATGGAGCGGGCCGTGCGGGAGCGGGCGCTGCTGATCTGCGTGCACAACGCCTTCCCCGGGGTGGGGCGGCTGACGGAGGCCGACGGGCGGCGGCGGTTCGTCGAGGAGTGAGCGAGACGGGCGGCGCCGACCGCGTCAATCGGCTGGCCCTGCACGCCGTGCACGAGGCGCTGGGCGCGACGTTCGCGCTGCGCGGCGGCTGGCGGCTGCCGGAGGCCTACGGCGACGGCGAGGGCGAGTACGCGCGGCTGCGCTCGGGCGCGGTCGCCTTCGACCGCTCGGACCGCACGCGCATCCTCGTGAGCGGCACGGACGCGGCGATCGCGCTGGCGGCGGTCTTCGGGGAGGCGGCGGGCGAACTGGAGGAGGGGCGCGCGCTGCGGGCGGCGGCGCTGGACGCGGGCGGGCGCATCGCGGACCTGGCGCTGATCGCGCGCACGGGCGGCATCGCCTACGTGGTCATGGGCGAGCCGGGACGGGGGGCGGCGACGCTGGCGGCGCTGGAAGCGGCGGTGGGCGAGGGCCACGACGTGGCGGTCCAGGACCGCACGGCGACGACCTGCCTGGTGGGGATGGCGGGGCCGGGGGCGGCGGAGGCGGCGGCGCGGCACGTGAACGAGGCGCTCCCGCCGCGCTTGCCCCCGATGCACGCGGCTCCGTTCGAGTTCCACGGGTACCGCGCGCTCGCCGTGCGCACGAGCACGCTCGGCGAGGACGGGTTCGAGCTGATGGTCGCGCCGCCGGTGGCGGAGCACCTGCTGGGGCTGCTGGCGGAGGCGGGGGCGGGGCCGGCGGGCATGGGCGCGCAGGAGATCGCGCGCATCGAGGCGGGCGTGCCCGCCTTCACCCCGGACCTGGAGACGGGGCTGACGCCCGCCGAGGCGGGGCTCAGCGAAGCGCTCGGCCTTCCCCGCGAAGCGCCCGCGCGCACGCTCAGCGCGCTCCTGTTCGAGGGGCGATTCGAGGGCGTCGCGACGCCGCCCGCGGGGACGCCCGCGCTGGCGGACGGGCAGGTCGTGGGGGAGTTGCGGAGCTGCGCGCGCTCGTTCGCGCTTGACGCTGCCGCCGGACTGGCAATACTCAATCGCGACCGAAGCCAACCTGGTACGGCGATCACGGTCGGCGGGGAGCGCGCGCTGGTCGCGCAACAACCGCTCTACCGCCGGAGGAAGACGTAACGATGCCACTGGGAGACATCCCCCTGCCCCCGATGCCGGAGATCCATTTCCACGGAAAAGTGGAGATCATCCTTGGGCGCGACTGGCGCTCGGTGTACGTGGAAGAGGACGAGGCGCTGCCCGAGGACCGGCCCGCGCTCTACGCCTACGCCTGCGTGGTGCGCGGCGACTACGGGTACGTGACGGAGAAGGACGACGACGGCTGGAAGGTCGTCGAGGGCGAGATCGGCGAGGGCGAGAGCCCCGAGGCGTTCGTCGCGCGGGCGGCGCACGAGCAAACGGGCGCGACCATCTCGGAGACGCTGCTGCTCGGCTACCTGGACTGCGAGGGGACGAGCTACAACGAGCGCTACGGGAACCACTTCCGCGCCATCCGGCCCCTCTACGTGGCGGTGGCGAGCGAGATGGGGCCGGTGCCCGACGAATCCGGCCACCACCGGCGGCGGCTCCCGATGAACCAGTACCAGAACGAGTTGCGGAGGCGCTACCCCTCGCTGGAGAAGCACTTCCTCAAGGGGCTGGGCCGCTACCTGGTCCTGGAGCGCACGGGCAAGCTGAAGGGGTAGGCGCTACTCCCGCTACTCCTCGCCGTCCGCGATCGCCCAGCTTGCCTGGACGGTGACGGACACGCCGGACGTACCGGGCTGGATCGCCGTGGCCGGGGCGTCGGCCATGGCGAACTCGGCGCGGGGCGCGGCGGCGAGCGGGGCCGCCCAGCTCGTCTCGGCGACGCTGATGAGGCCGCCCAGCGCGACGCCGGTGAGTTCGGCGATCTGCCCGGCCTTGGCGCGCGCGTCCGCGATGGCCAGTTCGCGCGCCTGCCGGATGAGTTCAGCGGGATCCTCGTGGGCGAAGGAGATGCCGCCGAAGCGCACGGCGTCGCCCCCGGCGGCGGCCACGGCATCGATCAGTTCGCCGATGGCCTCGATCTCACGGACGGTGACCTCGACCGTGTTGGAGACGACGTAGCCGGTGATGCGGGGCGCGTCGTCGCGGTAGTCGTACATGGGGTAGATGGAGAAGTTGACCGTGCGGATGTCCGCCTCGTCGACGCCGTGATCGCGGAGGGTGGCGATG
This sequence comes from Tepidiformaceae bacterium, assembly GCA_963664025.2. Classification (GTDB taxonomy): domain Bacteria; phylum Chloroflexota; class Dehalococcoidia; order Tepidiformales; family Tepidiformaceae; genus UBA2991. Next base: position 2,435,359 of record OY760861.2, read on the forward strand.
ACGGCGCTGGCGGCACCGGCGGCGCCCGCGCGCGCCTCCGCGACGGTGGCGGCGCGGACCTCGACGCCGGTGCTGACGGTGGCGACGTCGGGCTCGGCGCGGACCTCGCCGGAGCCGCTCACGCTGATGGAGCGCGGGGCGTCGCCGCCTTCCTCCACGGAGGTCTCGAAGCAGGCGGAGGCGAGCAGCAGGAACGCGCCCGCGGCGGCGATGGCCGCCAGGAGCCGGGTGGGAGTCATGGGGAACCTCCTCGGCTCGCCGTGGCCAGCCGTGTCGAGCGTAGAAGATGGAGCGGCGACGCGCGAGCGGCTAGAGGGTAAGGCGGTCGCGGTGCTACGCTCAGGGGGTGTCCGCCGAGAGCAGCGACTACCCGCCGGCGATGCCGGACGCAACAGAGCCCGCGAGCGATGAGGAGCCGCTGATCGGCGCGGGCGCCGGGCAGGCCCCGCCGCCGGTCGCGGAGGCGCGGGGCGGGGCGGCGCGCGGTCCCGTGATCGGCGCGCTGCCGGCGCGCGAGGCGGAGGAGTTCCTGGTGCCCTCGTGGACGGCGGGGGCGGTGGCCGCGGCGGAGCGGAAGCCGGACCGCAGCCGCAAGCTGATCCGCGAGGTCATCGAGACGGCGCTGCTGGCGCTGCTCGTGTTCCTGGCCGTGCGGGCGAGCCTCCAGAACTACCTCGTCGAGGGCTACTCGATGTACCCGACGCTCGACGACGGCCAGCACATCCTCGTGAACAAGCTGGGCTACGCCGAGGTGAACATGGACCGGCTGACGGACTTCATCCCGTTCGCCGATGCGGAGGCGGGGGACGTGCGGCAGGTGTTCGGCGCGCCCCAGCGGGGCGACATCATCGTGTTCGAGAGCGCGGCGGGGAGCGGGAACGACCTCGTCAAGCGCGTGATCGGGCTGCCGGGGGAGCGCGTCGAGATCGTGCGCGGGAACGTGTACATCAACGGGCGGCTGCTGCGCGAGCCGTACATCACGGAGGCGTGGAGCGACACGCACGCGGAGGTGCTGGTGCCGTCGCGGCACTACTACGTGCTCGGGGACAACCGCAACAGCAGCCAGGACAGCCGCAGCGGGCGCGTGGGGCTGGTGCCGCGCGAGCGCATCGTGGGGAAGGCGCTGCTGCGCTACTGGCCCTTCGGCGACTTCGGGCTCGCGCCCAACGGCGGGGCCGAGCTGACCGAGACGGTCCAGGGGGCGGCGGAACCGTGAGCGAGGCGCTGCGCGGGGAACTGGAGCGCCGGGGCGCGATGCTGAAGGGCCACTTCCAGCTGGCCAGCGGGCGGCACGCGGACACCTACATCGAGAAGTTCCGCATCCTCCAGTGGCCGGACGTGACGGGCGACCTGTGCGCCGAGATCGCGGAGCGGTTCGCGGGGGCGGGGGCGAACCTCGTGGCGGGCCCGACGACGGGCGGGATCATCCTCGCCTTCGAGGTGGCGCGGCGCATGGGCCTGACGGCGATGATCGCGGAGCGCGCGGAGGACGGCGGGCGCGAGTTCCGGCGCGGCTTCGAACTGGGGCCGGGCGACCGCGCGCTCGTGGTCGACGACGTGCTCACGACGGGGGGCAGCGTGCGCGACACGGTGGATGCGGTGCGGGCGCGGGGGGCGGAGGTGGCGGGCGTGGGCGTGCTGGTGAACCGGGGGGCGTCGCCGGACTTCGGGGCGCCGCTGCACGCCTGCCTGGAGGTGGCGGCCGCCTCGTGGGAGGCGGAGGCGTGCGCGCTCTGCCGCGAGGGCGTCCCCCTCGTGATCACATGATTCGGCGGGGGGCTTGCGGGGGTTCGTAGAATGGGGCCATGCGGGAAGCGCCCACCAGCAGCGACCGGTTCCTCCTGAAGGCGCTGGGGGAAGCCGCGGGCGAACTGCGGAGCCTGCTCTGGTCCGCGAGCGAGCGGCGGGCGCGGGAGCCGGGGGAGGGGCCGGACGAGGGCTGGTGCCTGCTCGCCATCGCGGTCCACCTGCGCGAGGTGGAGCGGCAGACGGGGCGGCAGTTCGAGACGATCCTGCGGCGGCCCTTCGCGCCCATCGGCCACGTGGACCTCGACGACATCCCCTTCCCCGAGGACTACGAGTACGCCAGCATCGACGAGGCGCTCTCGGGGTTCGCCCACGCGCGGGAGGAGACGTCGTACTCGCTCTGGGGGCTGACGAGCGAGGAGTGGGAGCGGACGGCGGTGCATCCCTACCGCGGCGAGGTGGCGCTGATCGACCTCGTGCGCGACCTCTACAAGCACGACCTCGAACATCTCTGGCAGGCGCGGCGGATGCTGGGCCTCGACCCGGTACCGCGCCGGTGAGGCCGCTGCTGCGCGCCGTGCCGCCCGCGGCGTGGGCGCTGGCGACCGACGCCGGGGCCGAGCACATCGCCTTCTTCGGCGGCGACCTCGAACGGCTGGCGCTGGCCACGAGCGCGCTCGGGCTGGGGCTCCGGTTGACCAGCGCGGACGGGAGCGGGCGCGTGGCCGCGAGCGCGGACGACCTCGGGCGGCTGGCGGCGGAACTGGAGCGGCGCGGGAGCCCGCTGGCGGAGCCGCTCGCGCGCTACCTCGCGCCGGCGGGGCGCTGGCGGGCGGGGGCGCATGAGCTGGCGCTCGACCCGCCGCTCGTGATGGGCATCGTGAACCTGACGGACGACTCGTTCTCGGGCGACGGGGTGGGCGCGGACGCGTCGGCGGCGCTGGCGCTCGCGGAGCGGCTGCGCGCGGAGGGGGCGGACATCATCGACGTGGGCGCGGAGACGGCGCGCGCGAGCCGCCCGCAGCTGGAGGCTCGCGCGGAGGCGGCGATCGCGGGGCCGGTCGTGGCCGCGCTCGCGCGGGAGGGGCACCTCGTCTCCATCGACACGTACAAGCGCGAGGTGGCGGAGGCGGCGATCGCGGCGGGCGCGGCCATCGTGAACGACATCAGCGGGCTCACGCTGGGAACGGAGGCGGCGGAAGCGGCGGCGGAGGGCGGCGCGGGCTACGTGCTCAACTACAGCTACACCGTGCCCAAGCAGCGCCCCGACCCCGCGCCGGTTTACGGCGACGTGGTCACGGAGACGGTGGCATGGATGGCGGAGCGGCTGGCGGCGCTGGCGGCGGCGGGGCTGCCGCGCGAAGCCATCGCCATCGACCCGGGCATCGCCTTCGGGAAGAGCCACGACGAGGACCTGCAGGCGCTGCGCCGCCTGCCCGAACTGCGCACGGCGGGACAGCCGCTGCTGCTGGCGCATTCGCGCAAGAACTACATCGGCAGCGTCTCCGGGGCCGGCCCGGAGGAGCGCGACCTGGAAACGCACGTGACGACGGCGCTGGCCTACGCGCAGGGCGCGCGCATCTTCCGCGTCCACGACGTGGCGGGGACGCGCCGCGCGCTGGCGATGGCGGCGGCGATCGCGACGGCGGAGGCGGGCGCGTTCGCGCCGGACGCGGGCAGCTGGCCCTGGGCGGCGGGCGCGACGGCGCCGGAAGCGATCGCGCAGGCGGCGCTCATCGACGCGCCGAAGGGGCAGCGCTGGTAGGGGGCGGGGAGCGCAAGGAAGCGACGGCGTATCGTTCGGAGGCGGCGCCAGGGAGGCCACATGCAGGACAACGCCCTCTACTACGGCGACTGTCTCGACTGGATGCGGGAGTGGCTGCCCGGCGCCCGCGAGTCGGTGGACCTCATCTACCTCGACCCGCCTTTCAACAGCAACGCCGACTACAACATCATCTTCGGGGCGGAGAACGGCACGCCCGCGCAGGTGCGCGGGTTCACGGACACGTGGAAGTGGGACGGCCGGGCCGCCGAGCGGGTCGCGCGGATCGAGCGGGCGAGACAGCACCCGCTCCACGCGAGCACGCGGGCGTTCAAGGCGCTGCTCGGCGAATCGGGGATGCTGGCCTACCTGACCTACATGGGCGAGCGCCTGGCCGTGATGCGCGACCTCCTCAAGCCGACGGGCAGCATCTACCTCCACTGCGACCCCACGGCCAGCCACTACCTCAAGGCGCTGATGGACACGCTGTTCGGCGCGGCGCAGTTCCGCAACGAGATCGCGTGGTGCTACACGGGGCCGGGGAACACGCCGAGGTGGTTCCCGAGAAAGCACGACGCGCTGCTCTTCTACTGCAAGGACGACGGCGCGCGCGCCACCTTCAACCGGGACGCGGTCAGGATTCCCTACGCCCAGCTCAACGTGCAGCACCGGGAGAAGGCGGAGGGCGGCATCGGGGGCGGGCTCACCCCGGACACGGTCGAGGAGTACCGCCAGCGGGGGAAGGTGCCCGAGGACTACTGGCTGGAGGCGCGGGACGACATGAGCCCCGTCGGCAGGATCAGGACCGAGAACCTGCACTACCCGACGCAGAAGCCGGTCAACCTGCTGAAGCGGATCATCGAAGCGTCGAGCAACCCCGGCGATCTGGTGCTCGACCCCTTCTGCGGCGGGGGCACGACCATCGTGGCGGCGCACGACCGCAACCGCCGCTGGGTCGGCATCGACATCTCCGCGACGGCCATCGACATCATCCAGGACCGCCGCCTGAAGCCGCTGGGCGTGGAGGCCGAGTCGTTCGGCATTCCCCGCGACCTGGCGAGCGCGCGCAAGCTCGCGAGCGAGAAGCCGTTCGACTTCGAGATCTGGGCGGTGACCCGCGTTCCCGGCCTCGGACCAAACCAGAGCCAGGTCGGCGACAGGGGAATCGACGGACGGGGCACGCTGCTCACCACGCCGGCGAATCACGACTCCGACCTCGTGCTGGCGCAGGTCAAGGGCGGCAGGACCTTCAACCTGAGCCAGTTCCGCGACTTCCTCGATGTCGTCCGCCACGAGAACGCGGCGGCGGGCGTCTACATCACGATGAATCCGGTGACCTCTTCGGAGGCGCGGGCGCGGGCCAGCCAGCAGGGCGAGATCCAGGTCGGCGCGGGGCGCTATCCGCGCGTGCAGCTCTGGTCGATCGCCGAGTTCTTCGAGGGGCGCTACCCCCAACTGCCGGCGCTGGCCGACCTGTTCACGGGCGAGGCCATCCAGCCGCACCTGCTTTCGTAGCAAGGCGGCGGGCGGGCGCTCGCGCGTTCATGGGCGGGCTGTAGGCTTGCGGGGATGAGCCAGCCGCAGCGGGGTCCGGCGAGCAACGCCTTCAACCAGGCGTTCCTGACGGGGATCGAGGGGACGACGGAGATCGTGCTCGTGCGGCACGGGCAGCAGTCCATCCCGAACGCGCCGAACGCGCGCATCGGCGACAGCGTGGACGCGCCGCTGAGCGACCTCGGGCGGGAGCAGGCGCGGCTGGTGGGGGAGCGCTTCGCGCGGGAGCGCGTGGATGCGGTGTATTCGAGCCGCCTGCGGCGCGCGTTCGACACGGGCGCGGCGATCGGCGGGCATCACGGGCTGGAGCCGGTGGTCGTGGAGGACCTGCGCGAGGTCGGGATGTTCCGCGACGTGCCGCCCGACCAGACGGCGGCGGAGGCGCTGGGCGCGGACCAGCTGGCGGGCATCCGCGGGCGGATGGCGCGCGAGCGCTCGTGGGACGTGTTTCCGCTGACGGAGCCGGGCGCGGAGTTCAACAAGCGCGTGGTGAACGCGATCGAGGGGATCATCGCGCGGCACGAGGGGGAGACGGCGCGGGTGGTGGTCGCCTGCCACGGGGGCGTGATCAACGCCTACGCGGGCCACGTGATCGCGACGCCGTACGACATGTTCTTCCGGCCCGCGCACACGTCGGTGCACGTGCTGCTGGCGAAGGGGGACAACCGCGCGCTGCACAGCCTGAACGACACGCGCCACCTGGAGACGGCGGAAGGCAGTTTCGTCACGTTCTGAGCGATGAGCCTGGCCGAGCCCGGCGGGACGCCCTCAGCCGGTCTCGTAGCGGCGGCGGGCGGCGGACGTGTTCATGCGCGGGGGATCGAGGGAGATGTCGGAGAGGCCCTCCGCGCGGAGGGCGTCGCGGACGCGCTCGAAGTGGCCGGGGCCGTTGACCTCCATGAGCAGGTCGATGAGGGCGACGTCGACGGGGAGGCCGGGGGCCTCGCGGTCGTGGTTCACTTCGAGCAGGTTGGCGGACTCGCGGGCGATGGCCCCGGAGATGTTGGCGAGTTCGCCGGGCACGTCGGCGATCTCGATCGTGAGGTGGCGGTAGCGCCCGTCCTCGACGAGGCCGTGGCGCACGATGGAGCCGAGCCGGTTGATGTCGACGTTGCCGCCGGAGAGGACGACGGCGGTCTTCGCGCGGGGGCGGTAGACGCCGGAGAGGATGGCGGCGACGCCGAGCGCGCCCGCGCCCTCGACCAGCAGCTTCGAGGTTTCGAGGAGGAACACCATCGCGTGGGCGGTGGCGGTGTCGCCGCAGGCGACCATCTCGTCGACGTGCTCGCGGATGAGGGCGAAGGTGCGCTCGGACGGTCCGGCCACGGCGACGCCGTCGGCGAGGGTGCGGGCGTGGGAGGCGCGGCGGAGCTCACCGGCGGCGTAGGAGCGGCAGATGCCGTCCATGGCGGCGGCCTGCACGCCCACGACGCGCACCTCGGGGCGGCGCGCCTTGATGGCGACGGCGACGCCCGCGAGGAGGCCGCCGCCGCCCGCGGGCACGAGCACCTCGGCGACGTCGGGGACCTGTTCGAGCAGTTCGAGGCCGAGCGTGCCCTGCCCGGCGATGACGGCGTCGCTGTCGTAGGGCGGGACGTAGACGAGGCCGTCGCGCGCGGCGAGATCGCGGGCGTGGGCGCGGGCCGCTTCGAGGGAGTCGCCGTGGTAGAGGACGCGGGCGCCGTAGCCCTCGGTGGCGGCGGCCTTCACGAGGGGCGCGCCCACGGGCATGACGACGGTGGCGGCGATGCCCGCCGCGCGGGCGGCGAGGGCGACGCCCTGGGCGTGGTTGCCCGCGCTGGCGGCGACGATGCCGCGGGCGCGCTCCTCCGCCGTGAGGGCGTGGATGGCGTTGAGGGCGCCGCGAATCTTGAAGGAGCCGGCGTGCTGCAACTGCTCGCACTTGAGGACGACGGGGACGCCCGCGAGGCGCTCGATCGCGCCCGCGGGCCACACGGGCGTTTCGAGGACGCCCCCGGCGATGGCCTCGCGGGCCGCTTCGACATCGGCGATGGTGACGGACGGGGCGTCGCTCATCGCTTGCTCCAGATGGCGCGGCGCGCCCAGCAGTGGGCGCAGACGATGGCCATCTCGTCGGGATCGCCGGGGCGCGCGGCGGGATAGCGTTCGTCGGAGAGGTGGCGGAGGCAGAAGCGCCCGCCGCACTTCGAGCAGTCGAAGCCGTGCGCGAACTCGCAGCCGCCGGAGCCGCAGCGGCCGTCGCGGTTGCGGAGGCGCACGCCGCGCACGTAGTCGTGGTGGCCGGGGAGGTCGTCGTGCTTGGCGGCGCAGGGCGGGCGCCGGCAGACGGCGTCGTAGCCTTCGAGGACGTAGGCGTGGTCGCGGCAGAAGGGGCGGGCGCAGTACTGGCAGGTATCGGCGGGCGGGCGGGAACAGCGCCGCAACCGTCCTCCGAGCGCGCAGCGATCCCCGGCCATGAAATCACGGTAGCGGGTTCGGAAACGGGGGGCCAGCGGGAGGGCGGGGGAGCGGTTTACGGCCCGAACGGGCTGGTCTATCGTTCACCGCGCCAGACAGAGGAGGCGGCATGAGCGACGCGACGCAGGAATCGCTGATCACGGACGAGATGCGGGCGGCGATCGGCAAGGAGTCGGAGCCGACGACGCTGGAGGTCGACAAGACCTCCGTGCGCATGTTCGCGCGGTCGGTGGGCTACACGGACCCGGTCTACTACGACGAGGCGGCGGCGAAGGCGGCGGGCTACCGCAGCCTGCCGGCGCCTCCGGGCTACCTGGGCACGCCGATCTTCGACCCGAACCGGCGCGCCGTCCGCCCGCAAGGGATGATGGAGCCGAGCCGCCCGCTGAAGCGGGTGCTGAACGGGGGCACGGACGTCGAGTACCTGGCGGACGTCTGCGCGGGCGACGTGCTCACCTCGACGAGCGCGGTCTCGTCGATCGAGGAGCGCCAGGGGCGGCTCGGGGAGATGCTGATCACGACGACGAAGACGACGTACCGGAACGAGCGCGGCGAGGTGGTCGCGATCATGACCGGCACGGGCATTCGCTACTAGGAACAGGAGGCAGGCAATGGGCGCAAGCTGGGACGAGGTCACGGAAGGGATGGAGATCCCGACCCTGACGAAGAATTGCAGCACGCAGCAGCTGGTGCACTGGGCGGCGGGCTCGGGCGACTTCTACCAGATCCACTACGACCACAACTTCGCGCGGGCCACGGGGCTGCCGAACATCATCGTGCACGGCGCGCTGAAGCACGCCTTCCTCGGGCAGTTGCTGCACGACTGGGTGGGCAACGAGGGCCGGGTGAAGCGCGTGGGCTGCAGCTACCGCGGCATGGATTACCCCGACGAGGAGATCCAGTGCAAGGGCGTGGTCACGCGCAAGTACGAGGAGAACGGCGAGCGGCTGGTCGACCTCGACATCTGGACGGAGAACCCGGAGGGGACGCGGACCTCGCCGGGGAGCGCGACCGTCCGCCTGCCGTAGGAGCGAACGCATGGCGAACTTGCTGGAGGGCCGCGTCGTCGCGATGACGGGGGCGGGGCGGGGAATCGGGCGCGCGACGGCGCTGCTGGCCGCCTCCGAGGGGGCGCGCGTGATCGTGAACGACCCGGGGGTCAATCCGGACGGGAGCGGGCACGACGACGACCCGGCGGCGCAGGTGGTCGCCGAGATCAAGGACGCGGGCGGCGAGGCGACGGCGAACTTCGCGGACGTGTCCTCGATGGAAGGCGGCGAGAGCGTCATCCAGACGGCGCTGGACGCCTACGGGAAGCTGGACGGGCTGATCAACTTCGCGGCGATCCTGCGGGACCGCATGGTCTTCAACATGACCGAGGCGGAGTGGGACGACGTGATCCGCATCGACCTGAAGGGGCACTTCACGACGACGAAACCGGCGGCGGTGGTGTTCCGGCAGCAGCGCTACGGGCGCATCATCAACTACTCGTCGGTGTCGGGGCTGCAGGGCAACTCGGGGCAGGCGAACTACGGCGCGGCGAAGGCGGGCGTGGCGGGCCTGACGCGCGTGGCGGCGCGCGACCTGGGCCGCTACGGCGTGACGGTGAACGCGATCGCGCCGGGCGCGGCCACGCGGCTGACGGCGACGGTGCCGGACTCGGCGCGGCAGATCCGGCAGCAGCGGGGCATGACGCAGGCGGGCGGGCGCGCGGCGGAGGCGCAGCGCCAGGCGGCGCAGGCCTCGGGCATGCGCGGGCCGGAGATGGTCGCGCCGATGACCGTCTACCTGCTGCTGGACGAGGCGTGGAACATCAACGGCAAGATCTTCGCCGTGGCGGGCGGGCAGGTGGGCCTGCTCAACGAGATCTATCCGCCGCTGCGGACGATCTACAAGGACGGGATGTGGACGCTGGACGAGCTGCGCTCGCTGGTGCCCGCGCAGTTGATGGCGGGCATCGCCAATCCCGCGCCGCCGCCGGACGAGCTGGAGGTTCCGGGGCGCTCCTGAGCGCGCGGCGCGCCTAGGCGTCGCGGCGGGACTGGATGTAGCGCACGATGCGCTCGTAGTCGGGCGCCTCGATGCGGCCGGAGTAGCGCAGGTAGGTCGCGATCTGGTCGAGGGTGAGGATGCTGACGAGGTTGACGCCCTTCGCCTTGAGGGCGGCGCTCCCGCCTTCCTGCCGGTCGATGAGGGTGACGGCGTCGTGGGCGACGAGGCCCTCGTCGCGGAGGGCGGCGGCGGTCTGGAGGATGCTGCCGCCGCCGGTGATGAGGTCGTCGATGATGAGGCAGGACTGGCCGCGGACGTAGTTGCCCTCGATCAGGTCCTCCTTGGCCGTGCCCGGCGGGTGGATGTAGATCATGGGCGTGTTGACGTGCAGGGAGAAGGCGGTGGCCACGTGCAGGCCGCCGAAGGGGACGCCCGCGACGAGCGTGAAGGGCTGGACCTGGGGATGGCGCATGGAGACGAGCGCCTCCAGCTTGAGCCGGATGATGTCGGCGCAGCGCTGGAGGGCGGCGGGGCTGCTGATGAGCTTGCGCAGGTTGATGTAGATGGGGGAGTCGACCGTCGTGCGTCCGAGCGTGAAGTTGCCGAACTCGACGGCGCCGAGTTCCCACAGCTCTTCGGCCAGCCAGAGGTTTTCGGTGGCGGATTCGTCGCTCAGGGCGGGGCCTCCCGGCGAGGTGCTGGCGCGATGCGCCGTCCAGTTGTCCGCGACGGCGCGGGCAGTGTCAAGCGGGCGGGCGCGGGGACGGGGGGCGGTTGACGGCGTTCGGGGGCTCCCGCCCGGCGAGGACGGCGATGATGTTGCGCGCGGCCATCTCGGCCATGCGCGCGCGGGTGGCGTGGCTGGCGCTGCCGATGTGGGGCGTGATGACGACGTTGGGGAAGCCGTAGAGGGGATGATCGAGGGGGAGCGGCTCCGGCACGGTGACGTCGAGGGCGGCCCCGCCGATGGCGCCCGCCCGCAGCGCCCCGACGAGCGCGTCCTGGTCGATGACGCCGCCGCGGGCGGTGTTCACGAGGATGGCGGCGTCCTTCATGGCGGCGAACTCGGCGGGGCCGATGAGGCCCTCGGTCTCGGGGCCGTAGGGCACGTGGAGGCTGACGAAGTCGGCGCGCGCGAGCAGTTCGGGGAGGGCGACGCGCTCGACGCCGAGGCCGCGCTCGATTTCGGGGCGGGGGGTGCGGGTGGCGGCGAGCACGGTCATGCCGAAGCCGCGCGCGCGGCGGGCGACGGCGCGCCCGATCTCGCCGAGGCCGACGATGCCGAGGGTCGCGCCGGAGGGGTCGGGGCCGAGGAAGGCGGTGGGCGACCAGGTGCGCCAGCCGCCCGCGCGCGTGTCGCGGTCGCTCGCGACGACGTTGCGGGCGGCGGCGAGGAGGAGGGCGAAGGCGAGGTCGGCGGTGGTCTCGTGGAGGACGCCGGGCGTGTTCGTGGCCCAGACGCCCGCCGCGGCGGCGGCCTCGGCGTCGAGGTTGTCGTAGCCGACGGCCATGTTCGAGACGACGCGGAGGCGCGCGGCCTCGGCGAGCAGGTCCGCGCCGACGGGGTCGGTGACCATCGTGAGGGCGGCGTCGGCGTCGAGCAGGTGGTCGCGGAGGGCGTCCGCTTCGGGGGGCAGGTCGCCGGGCCAGACGGTCACGACGTGGCCCGCTTCGCGCAGAAGCTCGACGGCGCGCCCGGGCACGCGACGGGTGACGAAGACACGGCCCACGCGGCGGATTCTACGCGGCCCGTCCCCAGCGGCGGGCTCGCGGGCGCGGGAAGGCGCTACGATGGAGGGACATCGAGGCACGACCGCCCGCGGGGCGAAGCCGAACGGAGCGTACGCATGGGAAACAAGGAGATCGCCGCCCTCATCGAGATCCTGGCGCGCGAGAACGAGCGGGGGACGGACAGCCACGTGCTGGGGAGCTGGACGATCAGCTTCGACAAGGCGAAGGGCGCGTTCGTGTTCGACAAGTGCGAGAACGATGGCTACTGCGAGGAGCGCCCGAGCGTGATCGCGGTGGGGGGCGAGGTGCTGGACGCGGGCGGGCCGCTCTTCGCCTAGGAGGGCAGGGGTGCGTCCCAGGGGAGGGCGCCCGCGCGGGAATCGAGGACGGCGCGGACCTGCCCGTCGGCGACGACGGCGATGAGGTCGTAGCCGGAGTAGAGGGTGGGGTCCATGCCGCGCAGGGTGAGCGACACCTTCTCGCCGGCGAGTTCGGTGGCGGCGGCGAGGATGACGAGCGCGCGGGCGTCGGCGGGCGCGGCGGGAAGGCCCCGCGCCTCGCGCAGCAGCTTGCGGAGATCGCGGCGCAGGGCGGCGCTGGCCTCATCGCCCTCGGCGACGGGCGAGCCGATGACGTGGGCGCGCTCGCCGGACAGGCGGTTCGCGGTCCAGACGTCGTCGGCGGGGATGACGCAGGAGTCGTCGACGTCGGGCTGGCCGGCGGCGAGGACGACGCGCTCGATGAGTTCGTCGCGCTCCTCTTCGGATTCGGGCAGGCGGTGCAGTTCGCCCGCGTTGAGCTGGAAGGAGCCGGCGACGCGGCTGGTGAAGCGCGCCCAGAGCGGGGCGAGCCCGCCGAGCACGGTCACGACCGAGCCATCCATGCTGGTGCGGCGCAGGTAGAGGCTGACGGGGCGGCGCAGTTCGAGGCGGTCGCCCTCGCCGCCGTCAGCGGCGGGGCGGGCCTCGCGGGCGGCGAGGGCGAGCTGGCTCAGGCCGGGCTCGCCCGCGGGAAGTTCGGCCCCGCGCGGCAGCCAGAGCGCGTAGGGCAGCCCTTCGAGGTCGAGGCGCTGCTCGGCGGCGGCGCGGGCGGCCTCGAAGGGCAGCGTGGCGTCGGCGTGGACGGAGTTGATGAGGGTGCAGTCGAGTTCCCAGCGGCGGGCGACCTGGATGCGGGCGCTTCGCACGGCATCGCCCTCGGGGGAGCGCCCGGCGATGCGCGCGCTGCGGGCGTAGCGCGCCCCGAACCAGCCGAGGAAGAGGAGGAGCGCGGCGTCGCCGGGGTCGGAGGGGTAGCGGCGTTCGGGCACGGCGGGGCGTCAGGCCTCGCCGGCGGCCCCTTCCGCAGGGGACTCGGCGCCTTCCTCGCCCTCGGCGGCTTCGCCCTCTTCGCCTTCCTCGCCTTCGAGGTCCTCTTCGCCCGCTTCCTCTTCACCCTCGATGGTGAGGCGCGGGGCATCGACGGTGGCGACGCCGACGTCGGAGGCGACGAGCACTTCGACGCCTTCGGGCACGTCGAGGTCGCCCACGTTGAGGCTCAGCTCGAAGCTCTCGAGCGAGCTGACGTCCAGCTCGATCGCCTCGGGGATGTCGAGCGGCAGGCAGCGGATGGCGATCGTCTCCAGGTTCTGCAGGAGCGTGCCGCCGAGGTCGGTGACGGCGGGGGCGGTTCCGGTGAGGCGGATGGCGGTGGTGGTCTGGATGGGGCGGTTCAGGTCGACCTGGTAGAAGTCGACGTGGATGGGGTCGCCGGTGCCGCCCTCGCGGTCGAGGGCGCGGACGAGGACGTGGCGGGATTCGCCCTCGCCCTCGATGGCGAGTTCGAACATGCTGCGGATGCCGGCCTGGCGGATGGCGCGGCGGAAATCTCGCCCGTCGAGCTGGATGGCGGTCGATTCGACGCCGCGCCCGTAGACGTTGGCGGGCAGGAGCCCTTCGCGGCGCAGGCGCTTGACCTTCTTGCCAAGCACGGTGCGGTTGGCGGCGGAGAGGGTGAGTCGGTCTGGCATGGCGGCTCCTGGGCGGCGCGCTTGATACGCGCCCGCGCGCTCACTGACCGGAGAACGGCAGTGGGGGTGGGGTCAGGCCGGCTTCAGCTCGTTGACGCGAGCGCGGACGGCGTCCTTGTCCTCGAACCACTGCGCGTTGAGCGCGGTGTACTCCGCCTCTTCCTCGGGCACGTCGTCCTCGGCGAAGATGGCGGTCACCGGACAGGCGGGCTCGCAGGCGCCGCAGTCGATGCACTCGTCGGGCTGGATGTAGAGCATGCGGTCGCCGTCCTCGTCGAAGTAGATGCAATCGACGGGACAGACTTCGACGCAGGACTGGTCCTGGACATCAACGCACGGCGTCGTAATGACGTAGGTCATGCTCTGGATCCTCTCGGCAGTGGCTTCGTGTCGCCTCGGCGACCGCCCGCATAGTACAACCCGATTCCGTATGTGTGAAGCGAGGCCCGGGCGGGACCCCGGAAATTAGCCCTCCAGGGCGACGGCGAAGGGCACGGGATCGCCGGTGCGGAGGTCGACGGAGTAGAAGCGGCCGGCCTTGATCTCCTCGATGAGCTGGCGCTCATCCCCGATTTCGCGCTCGAAGTAGGTGGCGCACTTGCCGATGTCGCCGATGGCGTGGGAGTCGGTGCCGGCGGTGCCGGGCATTTCGAGGCGCTCGCAGAGGCGGCGGGAGAACTCGTTCTCCTTGTCGCTGCCGCGCCCGTTGAGGGCTTCGAGGGCGTCGCAGTACTCGTAGGCGGGATTGCGGCCCGCTTTTTCGAGGGCGGCCTCGTACTTGTCCTCGCTGCTGGTGAACCAGGGCATCTGGCGGCGGTAGGGGTGGGCCGCGACCATGACGCCGCCGCCCTGCTCGACGTAGCCCGCGAGTTCGGGCGCGCGGTGCATCCCGAAGACGTAGCGGTCGATGCCGAAGGCGAGGATGTGGCCGTCGTCGGTGCTGATCTCGACGCCCGCGAGGACGAGGAAGTCGTGCTTCGCGCGCATCTCCTCGATCTCGCGCTGGTCCCAGACGGTGTCGTGCTCGGTGAAGCAGATGGCGTCGAGCCCGGCGTTCTTCGCCCGCACGACGAGGTCGTCGGGATTGAGCACGCTGTCGTGGGACTTGGGCCAGGTGTGGGAGTGGAGGTCGATGAGCATGGCCGCGCGTGACTCTACCACGTTCCGCGGTTTCGCTTAGCGTAGGAACGGTCATGCGGTTGCGACGAGCCCTGCGATTGCGGCGCAAGCAGGCGGAACCCGCCGCCTGGCTCGTCGTGGGCCTGGGGAATCCCGGGGAGCAGTACGCCGGCAACCGCCACAACGCCGGCGCCTGGACCGTGAACGAACTGGCGCGGCGCGCGGGCGCGAAGCTGAAGGCGCAGGGGCGCTCGATCCGCATCGGGTACGGGGAGATCGCGGGCGAGCGGGTGGCGCTGGTCCGCCCGCGCACCTACGTGAACGAGAGCGGGCGGGCGCTGGCGCAGGCGCTGCGCGAGAGCGGCGCGCCGCTGGAACGCACGATCGTCGTCTACGACGAACTCGACCTGCCGCTGGGGGCGGTGCGGCTGCGGGAGGGCGGGGGCGCGGGCGGGCACAACGGCCTGAAGTCGATCATCGCGGAGGCGGGGGCGGCCTTCGCGCGGGTGCGGCTCGGCATCGGCAGGCCGCTGGACGGGGGCGAGCCGACGCGCGATCCCGACCTCGTGGCCGACTACGTGCTCGCGGACCCCGTGGGGGAGGAGCGCGCGGCGCTGGAGGAGACCGTGCGCCATGCGGCGGACGCGGTCGAGGCGATCGTGGCGGAGGGCGTGGAGCGCGCGAGTTCGCGCTTCAACCGGCGGGGCGCGGCGGGCGGGCCTGACGCGTAGCGGGCGGCGGTGTAGATTCGCTCCCGGCCCGCCAGCGATACGGCGGGACGTTTCATGCACGAGGGGGAACCGATGGCGGGACGGCTCGAGGGCAAGGTGGCGATCGTGACGGGCGCGGGGCGCGGAATCGGGCGCGGCGAGGCGCTGCTGCTCGCGGAGGAGGGGGCGAAGGTCGTGGTGAACGACCTCGGCGGCTCCGAGGCGGGCGAGGGCGCGGACGCCTCGCCCGCGGACGCGGTGGCGGCGGAGATCGTGGCCGCGGGCGGCGAGGCGGTCGCCAACCACGACTCGGTGGCCACGATGGAGGGCGGCGAGCGCATCGTGCAGACGGCGCTGGACGCCTTCGGGCGGCTCGACGTCCTCATCAACAACGCGGGCATCCTGCGCGACCGCATGGTCTTCAACATGAGCGAGGCGGAGTGGGATTCGGTCATCGCGGTGCACCTGAAGGGGCATTTCACGACGACGAAGCACGCGAGCATCGTCTTCCGGCAGCAGCGATCGGGGCGCATCGTGAACACGTCGTCGGAGTCGGGGCTGGGGAACATGGGGCAGGCGAACTACGCGGCGGCGAAGGAGGGGATCGTGGGGCTGACGCGCACCTGCGCGCTCGACCTGGGCCGCTACGGCGTGACCGTGAACGCGATCCGCCCGCGCGCGGGCACGCGGCTGACGCTCTCGCCGGAGCTGCGGGAGGCGATGCAGCGCGCCCGCGCCTCGCGCCAGGGCGGGGACGGCGACGGCGGCGACCCAACGCAGGCGGAGCAGGCGGGATCGCAGCTCGACGCGCTCGCGCCGGAGATGGTCGCCCCGCTCGTGGTCTACCTGTGCACGGACGCGGCGGCGAACGTGAACGGCCGCGATTTCGTGGTCGGGGGCGACGAGGTGTCGCTGATGACGATGCCCACGAAGCAGGCGACGATCCACCGCGAGGGCGGCTGGGACCTGGCCTCGCTGGAGCGCGTCTTCCCGCGCGTGATCGGGGCGGAGGTGACGAACCCGGCCCCGCCGCAGCCGCCCAACACGGGCAGCTAGCGGGCGCGGGCATGGCCCCGGAGCGGATCGTCTCGCTGGTCCCGAGCCTGACGGAACTCGTGTGGCGGCTGGGCCGCGGGGAGGCGCTGCGGGGACGGACGCGCTACTGCGAGGAGCCCGCGGGCGAGATCGAGGCCGTGCCCGTCGTCGGGGGGACGAAGAACCCCGACGTGGCCGCGATCGCCGCCATCGGCCCGGACCTCGTCATCGCGAACCGCGAGGAGAACCGGCGCGAGGACGTGGAGGCGCTGCGCGCGGCGGGCCTGAACGTGCTGCTGACGGACCCGAACAGCGTGGAGGAGGCGCTGACGATGATCGCGGGGCTGGGGGAGACGCTGGGGCGCGAGGCGCAGACGGCGGCGCTGGTGGCGGACGTGCGCGCGGCGGTGGCGGAGGGGGACGGCGGACGGCGTCCGGCGCTGTTCACGCCGATCTGGCGGAACCCGCTGATGGGGCTGGCGGGCGGGACGTACGGGGACTCCGTGCTGGCGGCGGCGGGCGCGGGCAACGTGCTGGCGGGGCGGGCGCGCTACCCGGAGGTGACGCTGGAGGAGGTGGCGGCGCTCGCGCCGGACGCGATCCTGCTGCCGGACGAGCCGTACCGCTTCGGCGAGCGGCACCTGCCCGAGTTCGCCGCGATCGCGCCCTCGGCGGTCGTCGATGGCAAGCTGCTGTGGTGGTACGGCCCGCGCATGGCGGACGCGATCCGCGAACTGCGGCGCATCGTGCGGGAACTGGCCGGGTAGCGAGCGGCGGCTAGCGGCCCTGGAAGTTGGGCTCGCGCTTCTCGACGAAGGCGAGGCGGCCCTCCTTCACGTCCTCCGTCTGCTGCATGTAGCCCTGGTAGAAGTTCTCCATCTCGGTCTGTTCCTCGATGTTGCGGTGGAGGCTTTCGCGCACGAGCTTCTTCGAGACCTCGACGGCGACGGAGGGGCCGCGGGCGATCTCGCGGGCGAGGGCGCCGGCGCGGTCCATGAGCTCGTCGTGGGGGGCGACCTCGCTGACGAGGCCGATCTCCTTCGCCTCCTCCGCGCCGACCATGCGGCCCGTGTACATCATGCGGAGGGCGTGTTCGAGGCCGACGCGGCGGGGCAGGAGCCAGCTCGCGCCGGAATCGGGCACGATGGCGCGCTTCACGAAGATGGAGCTGAAGCGCGCCTCGGTGGAGGCGATGCGGATGTCGCAGGCGAGCGCGAAGGAGAAGCCCGCGCCCACGCAGACGCCGTTGACGGCGGCGATGCTGGGCTTGTCGGAGTTGTAGAGGTAGGCGGGCCAGAGCATGGTGCTGCGGGTGATGCCCGCGCGCCCGGGGAAGGGCCGCTCGACGCGGTCGCCGCCGCGGGCGGTGAGGTCGGTGCCGGAACTGAAGCCGCGGCCCGCGCCCGTGATCAGGATGCAGCGCACGTTGTCATCGTCGTTGGCGATGGCGATGGCTTGCTCGATCTCGGCCAGGGTATCGAGGCTGATGGCGTTCAGCTTCTCGGGCCTGTTGAGGGTGAGGTGCGCGACCCCGTCCCCGTCGATTTCCCAGAGGATGTCCTGAAACTCCATGCCCGGCCTCCCGCTCAGCGATTGGCCGCTAGGGTACGGGAACGCGGGCGCGGGGACTACGGCAGGACGGTGACGCGCAGGCGCATCTGGGGGTGGTAGTCGCAGGTGACGACGTGCTCGCCGGGGGTGGTGAAGCGCCAGACGAAGACGTCGCCCGCCTCCATGTCGGGGGAGCGGGCGGCCTTGTCGAAGACGAGGTTGTGGACGGCGGTCTCGCCGTTCCAGAAGTAGATGCGCTCGCCCGCGCGCACGCGCAGGTCCTTCGGCGAGAAGGTGAGGCGGTCCTGGGAGACGAAGGGCGCACCCTCGGGGACGCCCGTGGGCGGCGGGATGCGCGCATCCGCGCAGGCGGCGGCCAGCAGGGCGGCGGCGATCGCGAGCGCGAGCGGGACGAGGGACGGCGGGAAGCGGCGCACGGAACGATTGTGACGCAGCGCGCCCGTGCAAGCAGATCGCGAGAGGCGCACCCCAACGAGTGCGCCCCCCGGCGAGTGCGATCCGCCCGGCGCGGCTAGGCGAGGTCGTAGCGGTCGAGGTTCATCACCTTGTCCCAGGCGGCCACGAAGTCGCGCACGAAGGCGTCCGCGCCGTCGTCGCAGCCGTAGACCTCGGCGAGGGCGCGGAGTTCGGAGTTGGAGCCGAAGACGAGGTCGGCCCGCGTGCCGGTCCACCGGACCTCGCCCGTGCCGCGATCGCGTCCCTCGAACCCGTCGCCGGACTCGGTCCACTCCGTGCCCATGTCGAGCAGGTTCACGAAGAAGTCGTTGGTGAGCGCGCCGGGGCGGTCGGTGAGGACGCCGTGGGCGGAGCCGGCGGCGTTCGCGCCGAGGACGCGCAGGCCGCCGACGAGCGCCGTCATCTCGGGCGCGGTGAGCGTGAGCAGGCAAGCGCGCTCGACGAGCAGCTCTTCCGCCGCGCCCTCCTGGCCCGCCTGGACGTAGTTGCGGAAGCCATCGGCGGTGGGTTCGAGGACGGCGAACGACTCCTCGTCGGTCCACTCCTGCGCGGCGTCGGTGCGCCCGGGCGTGAAGGGGACCTGGACGTCGTGACCGGCCTCGCGGGCGGCCTGCTCGACGCCCGCGCACCCGGCGAGCACGATCAGGTCGGCGAGGGAGACGCGCTTGCCGCCGGACTGCGCGCCGTTGAAGGCGGCCTGGACGCCCTCCAGCGCCGCCAGCGCCGCGGCGAGCGCGGCGGGGTCGTTGACTTCCCAGTCCTTCTGCGGCGCGAGGCGGACGCGCGCGCCGTTGGCGCCGCCGCGCTTGTCGGTGCCGCGGAACGACGAGGCCGACGCCCAGGCGGTCGCGACCAGCTGGGAGACGGACAGGCCGGAGGCGAGGACCCGCGCCTTGAGGGCGGCGATGTCGTCGTCGCCGATGAGTTCGTGGTCGACGGCGGGGACGGGGTCCTGCCAGAGCAGCGGCTCCTCGGGGACGAGGGGGCCGACGTAGCGGCTGCGGGGGCCCATGTCGCGGTGGATCAGCTTGAACCAGGCGCGGGCGAAGGCGTCCTCGAACTCCGCGGGGTTTTCGAGGAAGCGCCGCGAGATGGGCGCGTAGTCCGGGTCCATCCGCAGCGAGAGGTCGGTCGTGAGCATGAAGGGGGCGTGCGTCCGGGCGGGGTCGTGGGCGTCGGGCACGGTGGCCACGGCGGTCGCGCCCGCGGGCGTGTACTGCGACTTGCCGCCCGGGCTGGTCGTCAGCTCCCAGTCGTGGTTGTGCAGGTTCTCGAAGAAGTTGTTGTCCCACTGGACGGGGTTGTTGGTCCAGGCGCCTTCGAGGGCGCTCGTGACGGTGTCGTTGGCCATGCCGGAGCCGGCGCCGTTGGTCCAGCCGAAGCCCTGTTCCTCGATGGACGCGCCCTCCGGTTCGGGGCCGACGAGGTCCTCGGTGTGGGCGCCGTGCGCCTTGCCGAAGGTGTGGCCGCCGGCGATGAGCGCGACCGTCTCCTCGTCGTTCATGGCCATGCGCTTGAACGTCCGGCGGATGTAGCGCGCGGCGGCGAGGGGGTCGGGGTTGGCGTTGGGCCCCTCGGGGTTCACGTAGATGAGGCCCATGTGGTCGGCCCCGAACGGCCCCTCGATCTCGCCGTCGGCGTCGTGGCGCTCGTCGGCGAGCCATTCGCCCTCGGCGCCCCAGTCGGTCTCGTCGGCCTCCCAGACGTCGGGGCGCCCGAAGGCGAAGCCGAAGGTCTTGAAGCCCATCGATTCGAGGGCGCAGTTGCCGGCGAAGATGATGAGGTCGGCCCAGGAGAGGGCGCGTCCGTACTTCTGCTTGACGGGCCAGAGGAGGCGGCGGGCCTTGTCGAGGTTGGCGTTGTCGGGCCAGCTGTTGAGGGGGGCGAAGCGCTGGTGGCCGGAGCCGCCGCCGCCGCGCCCGTCGCTGATGCGGTAGGTGCCGGCGGCGTGCCAGGTCATGCGGATGAAGAGCGGGCCGTAGTGGCCGTAGTCGGCGGGCCACCAGTCCTGCGAGGTCGTCATGACCTCCTCGACGTCCTGCCTGAGGGCATCGACGTCGAGGGTCTTGACGGCCTCGGCGTAGTCGAAATCGGGATCCATGGGATCGGAGAGGGGGGAGTTCTGGCGGAGAACCTTGAGATTGAGTTGGTCCGGCCACCAGTACTGGTTCGAAGTCATCTTGGAGCCTCGCTTCTGGAATCGTGCCGCATTGTAGCGCCCAACCGGCAAGGCCGTGAACGGCGGGCGGTCCGCGCCCGGCCTCCGGCGCGCGTTCGGGGTTGTCAATTGCCTATCGGAGTACGCAGAATAGCCGTTGCCGGTCGCGAAACCGGCGGCGGGGCGAGCGCGAGGGGAAACATGGCCGAGATTCCGCTGCAGACGTGCCCGCGCTGCCTGGGAGCGCTCTCGGCGATCAAGGGATCGCGGCTGGCGGTCTGCCGGCGCTGCGGCTACAAGGACGACTGCTGCTAGGCGAGGGCGACGGGCGGGCGCGTCAGGACTTGGTGACGCCGGTGACGCGGAACTGGATGACGCCGGAGGGCACGGAGACGGTGACCTCGTCGCCGGGGCGGCGGCCCAGCAGTTCCTTGCCGACGGGCGACTCCACGGAGATCTTGCGGTCGGCGGCGTTGGCCTCGCGGGCGCTGACGAGCTTGTACTCGATGTCGCGCTCGGTATCGAGGCGGACGACCTGCACGGTGGAGCCGATGGTGGAGCGGTCGTCGGGGGCGGCGCCCTCATCGACGGCGACGGCGCGGCGGAGGGTGGCGTTGATCTCGCGGCGGCGGGTCTCGTTGAAGGCGAGCGCCTCGCGGGCGGCTTCGAGGGGGGCGTTCTCGCGGAAGTCCTTGTCCTCGCGGGCGAGGGAGATGGCCTTCACGAGGTCGGGCACGTCGCCCTCGAGCCGGTCGAGTTCGCCGCGGAGGTTGTCGATGCCCTCGGCGGTCATCTCGATGGGGGCTTCGTTGACGGTCTGGGCGGCGGTGGCGCGCCCGGCGGAGCGGCGCAGGCGGATGTGGACGCCGTAGTTCTTCTCCACGTAGCTGCGCTTCTTGAGGTACTGGAACCAGGCCTTGAGGGCGGCGACGCGCTGGGGGGCGGCGGGATCGGACTGCTGGATCTGGGACTCGGCGTAGGACTCGACGCGCGCGCCGGTGAGGGCGGCGACGGCCATGTCGTGGCCGGCGTGCTCCACGTAGCGGCGGACGAAGGGGGAGGCGGTGTTGTGGGCTTCAGGCGCGAGGGTGCCGAGGTATTCCTCCAGCGCCTCGCCAAGCGTGATCGAGACGCTTTCTCCCGGCTGTTCACTCATGCGAGCATCGTACCATGCGCCCGCGCAAGGAACCGGGCGGGGCGCGTTCGCACTCGCAATCGGCGCAATCCGGAGGGTTCGCGATGCTGGCCTGGGAGTCGCTTCCCGATCTCTTTCCCGGGTTCGCCGGGCCCGGGCGCTGGCTGCCGCTGCTGCGCCGCCACGCGGACCTGCTGGCGCACGCGCCCGTGCGGACGACGACGGTGACGGGCGCGGAGGCGGTCGCGCGCCACTACGCGGAGTCGCTGGAGGCGTTCCGGCTGGCGGGCGCTCCGGCGGCGGGCGTCGTGACGGACGTGGGCAGCGGCGGCGGCTTCCCCGGCCTCGTGATCGCAGCGGTCGCGCCCGGGGCGGCGATCCGCCTGGTGGAGGCGCGGCGGAAGCGCGCGGACCTGCTGGCGGAGCTGGCGGAGGCGCTGGGCCTCGGCAACGTGACGATCCACGGGATGCGGGCGGAGGAGGCGGGGCGGGGGGCGCTGCGCGACGGCGCGGACCTCGTGATCGCGCGGGCGGTCGCGCCCCTGCCGGTCTTGCTGGAATACACGGCCCCGCTGGCCGCGACGGGCGGGACGATCGCGGCGGTGAAGGGCTCGCGGGGGGCGGCGGAACTGGCGGAGGCGGAGGCGGCCATCGCGGCGCTCAACTGCGAGCACGCGGGGACGGAGGCGATGCGCGCGGCGATCGCGGGGCGGATGCGCGTGCTGCGCTTCCGCAAGCTGGAGGCGACGCCGGAGCGCTACCCGCGCCGCCCGGGAATGCCCGCGAAGCGTCCGATCGGCGCTTCCTGAGGCGGCCCGGCGCGGCGGCGGGCTGTGCTAGAGTGCCGTTGCGGCCTGGCGCGCTCGCGCCGCAACGCAACGGTTGCGCGCGATTCGCACTTGAAGATTCACACCAGAGCGACAGCCGCGAAACGGAGGTCGTCACGCCGAGGTTCCAGAGAGTCGCAAGGCGTTCCCTGGACGCGCTGCAGCGGGGGCTGGAGCGGGCGCTGGAGCGCGCCGGGGGCATGGACTGGCAGCGGGCCAGGCTCATCCTGCACCGGCTGCAGCGGCTCACGCTCCTGGACACCGCCGTGTTCGAGGAAGTGCGGGACGATGAGCGGGAGCTGGGGCCGGCGCTGGCCGTGGCGGGCGCGGCGTGCCTGCTCGCGGGGTGTGGGGCGTGGCTCCACTGGGAAGTCTCCGGGGCTGAGGCCGGAAACGCGTTCGTCAACGGGTTCCTGCTGGGGTCGCTGTTCCTGGCGGCGATGTACGGGGCGGCGACGCTCCTGATCTACGTGCTGATGGTGCAGTTCTTCCACGTGCAGGTCGACCTGCTCGCGATCGTGCGCACGCTGGGCTACGCGGCGGCCCCGCTGGGGCTGTCGGTGGGGATGGTCCTCCCGGCGCTGTATCCCCTGTTCGCGCTCATGCCGCTGGCGCTGCTGCTGGTGGCGATGATCTACGCGGTGCAGGCGGCGACGGGCGCGCGCCCCGTGCAGGTGGTGGTGTCGTGCCTGGCGGGTTTCGGGCTGATGGCGCTGGTGCTGGGGGTGGTCGCGATCTCGTCGTCGGGGCCGGACGCGCCGATCGGGGCGGGGCAGTTCGGGCTCTACTACGACTTCTGAGGCGCCCCGGCGCATCCCCGGCGGGCGTCTTCGGCGGGGCGAACGGCGAACGGGAGGCGGCGCTCTGCTAGGCTGAGAGCCGGTGACGTACCTCGATCACGCGGCGACGACGCCGCTTCGCGCGGAAGCGCGCGAGGCGATGGCGCCCTTCCTGGGCGAACGCTTCGGCAACCCCAGCGGGCACTACGAGGCGGGGCGCATCGCGCAGGAGGCGCTGGACGAGGCGCGGGCGACGGTGGCGGGCTGCCTGAACGCGCGCACCGCGGAGATCCTGTTCACGAGCGGGGGGACGGAGGCGATCAACACGGCGATGCTGGGCATCGCCTACGCGATGCGGCGGGCGGGGGCGGGGGCGCACGTGATCACGACGGCGATCGAGCACCACGCGGCCATCCACGCGGCCCAGTTCCTGGAGGAGTTGGGGTTCGAGGTGACGACGCTGGGGTGCGACGGGTTCGGCCACGTGAGCGCGGCGGCGTTCGAGCGGGCGCTGCGGCCCGACACGGTGCTGGCGAACGTGATGCTGGCGAACAACGAGGTGGGGACGATCGAGCCGGTGGCGGAGCTGGCGGGCATCCTGCGCGAGTACGCGGCGCGCCAGCGGCACCGCGTGATGCTGCACACGGACGCGGTGCAGGCGCCGGGCTGGACGGCGGTGGACGTGCAGGCGCTGGGGATCGACGCGCTCAGCCTCTCCTCGCACAAGTTCGGGGGGCCGAAGGGGAGCGGGGCGCTCTTCCTGCGGCGGGCGACGCCCTTCCACGCGCTGCTGCTGGGGGGCGGGCAGGAGATGCAGAAGCGCGCGGGCACGGAGAACGTGGCGGGCATCGTGGGGACGGCGAAGGCGCTGGAACTGGCGAGCGCGGGCGTCGCGGAGCGGGCGTCGCGGGTGCGGGCGCTGCGCGAGCGGCTGCGCGAGGGCGCGCTGGCGGCGGTCCCCGGCGCGGCCACGAACGGCTGCCAGGAGAACTGCCTGCCGAACAACCTGAACGTCTCGTTCGAGGGCATCGAGGGCGACGACCTGGTGGCGCGGCTGGACGCGCGGGGCATCGCGGCGAGCACGGGCAGCGCCTGCTCGAACGCGATGTGGGAGCCCTCGCACGTGCTGCTGGCGATGGGCGTGCCCATCCGGCGGGCGGCGGGGAGCGTGCGCTTCAGCCTGGGCGAGGGCACGACGGAGGCGGACATCGAGACCGTGCTGGAGGCGCTTCCGGGGGAGGTGGAGCGGGCGCGGCTCTCGGCGGTGGCGGCGCGCTAGGGGCGGCGGGGGCGGCCGCCGCGCAGGGCCTGCTCGGCGGCATCGACGGCGGCGGCGGCATCGGCTTCGTGGCGGGCGCGCTCGATGGCGGCGCAGTGACGGCAACTGGCCTCGCCGCCGGTCAGGCGGAAGAGCAGGTGCAGGTTGTAACGCCCGCAGGGAGGCGGCGGGCGGCGCGATCGCCAGCGCGCGCGGGCGGTCCCCTCGCCGGGCTCGGAATCGATGGGAGAGGCGCGGGCGCTCGTGACAGTGGCGTCGACGTCGACGACGCGGTTGCGCTCGCTCATGCGCATGGAGAGCCACGTGCGCAGGACGAGCCCGATGAGGGAGACGAGGCCCGGCAGCAGGAGGAGAAGCAGGAGCCGCACGGTTCGATCGTAGCCGCTGGCGGCGGGCGCCGCTACGCGAGATGCGTCTCCGCCCCGGACGCCAGGGAGAGCCGCCCGCGGGCGATCTCGATGTCGTTCAGGTTGCCCAGGACCGTGACCACGTCGCCCAGGCGCAGTTCCGTGCGCCCGTTGGGGATGACGGAGTCGCTCCCGCGGGTGACGAGCACGGCGAGCGTGCCGCGCAACTCCTCGAGGGACTGCAGCGGGCGCTGCGCGGTCGGGTTGGTGACGACCACGCGCGTCACGGTCACGTCGGAGGAGGCCTCGGCGAGGACGTCGCGGAAGGAGGCGTCGGGACCGTCGAGCAGGCGCGTGAATTCGGAGGCGACGGCCTCGGCCTGGGCGATGGGGATGACGCCGAGGTCGTGGAAGGCGGCGAGGTTCCCGACGTCGCTGACGCGGGCGTAGACGGTCTCGCACTTGAAGCGGGAGTGCGCCAGCCGCGCGGCGAGCAGGTTGCGGGCGTCGTCGGGCGTGGCGAGGATGAGCGCCTTGGCGTCGGCGAGCCCCGCGCGGGCGAGCGCGGACGCCTCCGCCACGTCGCCGATGAACACGTCGAAGCCGTCCTCGCGGGCGCGCACCGCCGCCGCTTCGTCCTTCTCGATGAGGAGCACGGGCTCGCCAACGCCAGCGAGATGCGAGGCGATGCGTCTGCCGACGACTCCGGCGCCCGCGACGACGGTCACCATGGGCTGCACCTTGAGGAGGCGGGCGACCGTCGGGGCATAGAGGGATTGTACGCCGATGGTGAGGAGGATGACGAGGAAGACCATGGCCACGAGTTGTTCGGAGGTTTCCCCGACGATGTCGCTCACGTCGACGGCGACGACGCCGGCGAGGGAGGCGGCGACGACGCCGCGCGGGGCGACCGCGGAGAGGAAGGTTTTCTCGCGCCAGTTGAGGCCGGAGCGGAAGCTGGCGAGGAAGATGAGCAGGGGCCTCCCGATGAGCGCGAGCACGCCGACGACGATGAGCCCCTCGGGCCAGAGCGCGAGGAGGCCGTCGAAGGTGATGGCGGCGGCGAGGAGGACGTACACGCTGGCGATGAGCCAGATGATGATCGACTCCTGGAACTCGACGAACTGCTCGCGCTGGGGGAGGGGCAGGTTGCCGATGGTGATGGACATGACGACCATCGCCGTGAGGCCGGACTCGTGGCCCCAGTTTTCGGCGACGGCGAAGGTGGCGACGGCGGCGCCCAGTACGAGCGTGGCCATCTCGCGCCCGCTGAGGCGCTGCACATAGCGGGCGATGAGCCAGACGACGAGCGCCCCGCCGAGCCCGGTGGCCCCGCCGATGGCGAAGCGCTCGGCCACCCACTCGACGGCCCCGAGGGGATTGAGCGTGTCCGCCAGCTCGATCTTGAGCACGAAGAGCGTGAGCAGCGCGCCGAAGGGGTCGATGAGCACGCCCTCGCTGGCGAGGATGTCGCGCAGCTTGCCGTCCACGCGGAAGGAGCGCAGGAGGGGCGTGATCACGCTCGGGCCGGTCACGCAGACGAGCGCGCCGAAGAGGAAGGCGAGGCGCCAGTCGAAATCGAGGAAGAGGACGGCGGCGACCGCACCCACGAGGGGCGTGACGATGAGGCCGAGGACGACCATGTTGCGGACGATGGGCGCGAGCGAGCGCAGGGAGGAGAGACGCAGGGCCGTTCCCCCCTCGAAGACGACGAGGGCGACGGCGAGGACGACGACGATCTCGCTCAGGTCGCGCACCTCGTGGGCGTTGGGGTCGACGAGCCCGAGGCCATCCCGTCCGACGAGCAGACCGGCGCCCAGCAGGAAGAGGGGCAGGGGGATGGGGAAGCGCCGGCAGACGATCTGGCCGATGACGGCCGCGCCCGCGATGGCGGCGATCGCCTTGAGCGCGATCTCGATGTCGATGCCGCCGACTTCGGAGAGATAGAGCCCGTCCACGGACGGGCAGTCTACCGATCCGGCGCGAACGCCACACGCGCGGCGGCGGCGGCGGGAATCAGGACGGCCAGCGCCCACAGCCAGCCCCCGATGACGTCGCTGGGCCAGTGCACGCCGAGCCAGACGTTGGCGATCCCGCCGATCGCGAGAAAGACGATGGGGACGGCGGCGGCCACGGCGCGGACGCCCCGGGAGACGGGGGCGGCGAGCGCGAGCGGAACGAGGAAGCCGTAGAGGTAGGCGGCGCTCATGGCGTGGCCGGAGGGGAAGCTGGCGCTGCTGAAGCCCGCGCGGAGATCGACGAGGCCGGGATCGGGGCGGGGGCGATCCACGATCTCCTTGAGGAGGAACTGCAGGAGGACGACGGCGGCGAGACCGGCGGCGAAGGCGAGCGCCGGGCGGCGGCGTCCCGCGAGCCAGGCGGCGGCGGCGAGCACGGCCCCGATGGCGATGACGACCTCGGTGCCGGTGAGCAGGCGCACGGCGTCCGCGAGCGGCTCGCCGGGGAAGGGCCAGTCCTGGACGGCGCGGGCGGCGGCGAGGTCGCCGGGGAGGCGGTCGTTGGCGGCGGCGAGCGCGGCCAGGGCGACGCCCGCGAGGAGCGCTCCCGCCGCCAGCGCCGCGGCGAGGGCGTGGGCGCGAAGCGCGCGCGGGACCGCGCTAGCTGACCGCACCCAGGCTGGCGAACTTGGCGCGGTGGTGGTTCTCGACCTGCTCGCGGATGCGCGAGATGAGGCCGTCGAGCTGTTCGGCGAGCTGCGCGAGGCGGGCGGCGGCGGGCTCGATCTCCAGCAGGCGCTGCTTGCCCTCCTCGTCCACCTGCAGCCAGGGGGCGACGGTGTTGACGAAGCGGTGGGGGTCGCGCGGCAGGGTCAGGTCGCGCGCCCACTGGTCGGAGAGGGCGAGGGCGAGGCGCAGGTAGACGGGGAAGGTGGCGCGGGCCGTCTCGAAGGCGGCCTTGAGCTGCGCGTCGCGGGGGTCGTAGGCGTCGTCGAGGAACTCGATCTCGCCGTAGGGGTAGGGGCGCGGTTCCAACATGCGCACGAGGCGGAAGCGGTCGCGCCCGCGGGCGCCGAGCTGGAAGCGTCCGCCGGGGAGTTCGCGGTGCTCCTCGATGACGGCGGTCGTGCCCACGTCGTAGGGGACGGCGGAGCCGCCGACCTCGCGCCCGTGCTTGATGAGGATGACGCCGAAGACGCCGCCGCTTTCGAGCAGCTCGCGGGCCATGGTCTTGTAGCGTTCCTCGAAGATCTGCAGGGGCAGCTCGTGCCCGGGGAAGAGCACCGCGCGCAGCGGGAACAGCGGGATTTCGAGGCCGGCCACGGGGGCAGTGTACCGGGCGCGGGAAGGGCTGGGGAGGGCGGCGCGCTACGGTCGCGGCGCCGCTACGGCGCCGGGAGGCAGGGGCTCGTCCGTGCGGATGTCGTCGAGGCCGCGGTTTCCCCCGCCTGAGTCGTCGAGGCCGTAGCCGTGGATGTAGACGTTGGGCACGAGCCAGGCCCACCAGTCGGGGAAGCGCCAGTACCGGGGGTTCACGCCGTCCTTCACGCAGAGCGTGGCGCGGAGGCCGGGGATGGCTTCCAGCTGGCGGAACGTCCGACCCGTATCGAAGAGCGTATCGACGACGAGGTTGAACCCTTCGAGGACGTGGGCGGGGAGCGGGCCGGGGGCGTTCGGCCTGACGTGGGTGATGCGGGAGGCGCGCCCGTGGTCGCGTTCGAGCGCGCCCGCGAGGTCGCCGGAGAAGCGGCAGGCGGCGGTATCGACGCAGACGATGGGGATTTCCCCGGCGGGAAAGCCCTCCGCGATGCGGGCCGCGAGCGTCAGGACGCCCTGCCGGATCTGCCCGCGGGTGAGGAGGAGCGCGGCGGCCACTACTCGATGCCGGCGAGCTGCTTCGCGTAGGCGAGCGTGCGGCGTCCGTCGTAGGCGCGCGCGATCATGAGCTTCTCCGCTTCGAGGGAGCCCTCGGCGTGGATGGCGAGGACGGCGTGGTAGCCGCCGAAATCGCCGGTGGTGAGGTCGCTGACCATGTTCATGGCGCGCATCCGCGTCTCGCCGTCGACGCCCTCGCGCCCGCCGAGGTAGTGGCGCAGGAGGCCGCCGATCTCGTCGCTCGCGAAGTCCTCCGCGCCGGGGGCGGTGACAAGCGAGCCGCCGGCGATGTCCTGCACGTGCTGGAGGGCCTCGTGGTAGTGGTGGGCGAAGTGGTACTTGGCGATGTTGGTGGTCATGGCGTCGGGGGCGTAGATGCCCTCCTCGTCGGGAGCGCCGCGCAGTGCGGCCTGCTCGATGAGGGCGCGCACGGTCTCGGCGTAGCTGACGAGCCAGACGAGCTTCTCGCGGATGTGGCCCGCGCGCGTGATGCCGTTCAGGTCGGCCATGAGCTGGCCCGCGCCCACGAGCGCATCGACGAGCGGCAGCTTGTAGGAGACGGCGGTGAAGCGGTGGTACTCGACGAAGCCGAGGGCGAGGGGCGCGGCGAACTCGTGCTCGCCCGCGAGGAAGACGCGCTCGTTGGGCACGAACACGTCGTCGAAGATGGTGGTCGTCTCCATCATCTTGCGGTCGGCGCTGAGGGGGTTCTCGAAGTCGTTCTTCGCCCAGCCGCCGTAGGGGCTGGCGACAAGCGTGAGGCCGGGGGTATCGGGCGGCACGGCGAAGGCGACGGCGTAGTCGGCGTCGGCCTCGGACATGGCGCGGGTGGGCAGCACGATGACCTCGTTCACGTTGGTCGTGCAGCTCGTGTGCGTCTTCGCCCCGCGCACGACGATGCCATCGGGGCGGCGCTCGACGATGCGCAGGTAGTAGTCGGGATGGGGCTGGCCGCCGGGCCCGGCGGAGCGGTCGCCCTTCACGTCGGTCTGGGCGACGGACATGGTGAGGTCGTTGTCGCGGCAGTGGCGGTAGAAGGCGTCGACGCGCTCGCGGTAGGCGGTCTCGCGGGCCTGGTCGACGGCGCGGGTGACGCGCATGAGGCCGAAGAGGGCGTCGCTGCCGATCTCCTTGACGAGGGGCACGAGCGTCTTGCCGCGGGCGGTGGAGGCCTCGATCAGCTGCGAGCGCTTGAGCAGGTCGTCGTTGCCGCGGGGCACCTTGAAGTAGCGGGCGTAGGGCGAGCCTTCCTCGCCGTCGATGACGGTGAGGTCGCGGAATTCGGGCGCCTCGGCCATCTCGTAGTCGACGCAGGCGTGCTTGGCGGCCTTGGAGATGACGGGGTGGGCGGTCACGTCCCCGACGCGCTCGCCGCGGTAGTAGACGGTGCGCCCGTCCTTGAGCGATTCGAGGTAGTCGGCCGGCGTGCGCAGTCCCATGGCGTTCGTCTCCATTCGCGGGCGGGAGCCCGTTGAGTGTGCGTGCGAGCGGCCATGATACGCGGGGGCGGGGGTAGGGGCCGTGCGTATAGTGGACCGGATGCCGGAGAAACCGCGTTCGCAGCCTGAGCGTCCCGTCAGTCCCGACCGCAAGGATGGCGGAGCGACCACACAGGGAGCCCCACCGAGGCCGAGACCCCCGCGCCCACGTCCTGGGGGTGAGCCACTCGTCTCCTAGCGCGAGGCGATCGCGCTGATGGTGAATACCAGGAAGGCGACTCCCTGGAGACTCACAAACGCTAGCATGGCAGCGTTGATCCGGAAGCTGCGGTCGACGTGTGCACGGTTTTCGTCGAAAGCGTCTTGAAGCGTGTGCGACCACATCCAGATCGCCTGTTCGCCCACCCACGCGCCTTCGTTGATGTCTTGAGGGTCGGGGGCTCCCCGGACTTGCGAGGGCCAGATGACCCAGAGGAAGAGCATGCCCGTGACCAGCAGCGCCCCGACAATGATGGCCACGCCAACCCACTCCAACACTCCCGGGGGCTCCGCGCTGGCGTTCAGGATTCCCACGTAGATGCCCGCCAGCGCGAGCGAAAGCCCGGCGAGCCCGGTAGCGCGGGTTTTCATGCGAACCCACGCGTCCTGCTGCGCGGTGAGGCGGAAGATGAGCAACTGCAACGCGGCCCGGGAAGACTCCAGGGGAGGGGGGCCGGAGAGCGCCTCGCTGGCCATGATTCGCTCCTTGCATAGAGGGTAGGCGGCTCAGGCGGCGGTACGCAAGCGCCCCTAGGCCAGCACGCCCTCGACCAGGAGGGCGGCGATTTCGTCGTCGCTCAGTTCGAGGATGCGGCGGCAGACTTCGTCGGTGTGCTGGCCGAAGAGGGGGGCGGGGGCGCGGTGGGAGCCGGGCGTCTCGCTGAGGCGGGCGCAGGGGCCGTCGTAGGCGCTGCGGCCCGTCTCGGGGTGGTCGAGGTACTGGTAGTAGGCGCGCTCGCGCACGTGCGGGTCCTTGTCGAGGATGTCCTGGGCGTTCTGGACGACGCCGGCGGGGACGCCGCGGGCCTGGAGGGCGGCCATCACGTCCTCGGCGCGGCGGTCGGCGGTCCAGCCGTTCACGAGCGCTTCGAGGGCGTCCTCGTTCGCCTTGCGCGCGTCGTGGGTGGCGAAGCGCGGGTCGTCGGCGGCGTCCGCCTCGCCGATGGCCTCGCAGACGGCGGCCCACTGGTCGTCGGCGCGGCAGGCGATGACGATCCAGCGGTCCTCGGAGCCCTCGGACGAGGGGTCGTCGGCGCAGCGGAAGGCTCCGTGGGGGGCGGCGACGGGGCTACGGTTGCCCGCGCGCGTCTGGACCACGCCGTTGGCGGTGTAGTCGAGGATGGCGGGGGCGAGCGCGTTCACGACGGACTCGATCTGGGGCATCTCGACGAGCTGGCCCTCGCCGGTTATGTCGCGGTGGCGCAGGGCGGCGAGCAGGGCGAAGGCGAGATGGCCGGGGTTGACCACGTAATCCGGGTAGTTCGTGCCGATGCCGACGGGCGGATGGTGGGGGAAGCCGGAGAGTTCGCTGATGCCGGTGATGGGCGTGAGGACGGCGCCGAAGCCGAGGAAGTCGCGGTGGGGGCCGCTCATGCCCTGCATGGGCGCGTAGCCCGCGACGATGCGCGGGTTGGCGGCGGAGACGTGCTCATGGAGCAGGTTCCACTTCTCCAGCACGCGCGGGGTGAAGTTGGTCATGAAGATGTCGGAGCGCTCGATGAGGCGGTAGGCGATCTCCTGGCCGCGCTCGCTGTTGAGGTCGAGGAGGAAGCTGAGCTTGCCCGCGTTGAAGTTGTTGAAGTAGCCGGAGGCGTTGTAGGTGTCGCTCATCTTCGAGCCGTCGGGGTTGAGGGCGACGGGCTCGACGATGCGGAGGGAGTCGATGCGGGCCTCGGACTCGACGCGCACGACCTCGGCCCCGAAGGCGGCGAGCGTCTGCCCGGCGATGGGCCCGGCCCCGAACCAGGAGAAGTCGGCGACGCGCACGCCTTCGAGGGGGCGGGCGGGGCGGCTGGCGGAGCGCGACGGGCGCGCGGGGGCGGCGTTCCAGGCGGCATCGCCGTGCTCGCCGAGGCGGGGCGGCGGGGCGACCGTGGCGGGGGTGGCGGAGAGGCGGTAGGGCGGGCCGGGGAACTCGACCTCGCGCGAATCGACGGCGACGGGCCGGTACCAGCCGCGGGCGCGCAGCTGGCGGTTCTCGACGAGGTCGCGGGGGGTCGAGACGAGGCCGACGAGCAGGCGGCGGCGCTGGCCCTCCTCGTACGCCTCCAGCGCGGTCATGGTGGCGAGGAACTGCGCGAAGACCTCGTTGATGTGCGCGAGTTGTCCGGCGGCGGAGGCGGCCGACTCGGGGTCGGAGAGGACCTGGGCGAGGAAGCGCAGGTTCATGCCGTTGACGAGTTCGGCGTAGGCGTCGTCGCGGAGGTCGTGCTCGAAGCCGGCCTCGTCCATCCAGGCGACGACCTCGGGGAAGTCGGCCCCGCCGGGGGCGGTGATGTAGGCCATCACGTAGCCCGCCTTCGTGGGGTAGACGCCGACGCCGGGGATGGGCATGCGGAGGAGGCCGAGGGGGCCGGTGCGCACGCGGTTGGTGCGCTGGAAGTCCCACATCATCATGGCCGTCTCCTGGGGGAGGGAGAGGGCCTCCTGCACGGAGACGTCGACGTGCTGGCCCTGGCCGGTGCGCTCGGCGTGGTGGAGGGCGACGAGCGCGCCCTGGGCGGCCTGGATGCTGGCGCAGACGTTCCCCTGGTTGCCGTAGATGAGGTTGGGCGGGTCCTCGGGCATGCCCGCGAGCGTCATCACGCCGCCCATCGCCTGGCCGACGATGTCGCTGTAGGCGAAGTTGGCGTGGGGGCCGGTCTGGCCGAAGCCGGTGATGGAGACGTAGACGAGATCAGGGCGCTCGCCGCGGAGGTCGCCGTAGCCGAGGCCGACGGTGGCGAGGGAGCCGGGCAGGTGGTCCTCGATGATGATGTCGGCAGTGAGCGCGAGTTCGCGGGCGCGGGCGAGGGCGGCCTCATCGTAGAGGTTGAGCGCGAGGGAGCGCTTCGAGGTGTTCTGCGCCCAGAAGGCGATGCTGGCGTCGGGGGCGGGGTCGCCGGCGAGGAAGGGCGGGGCTTGGCGCTGGGATTCGCCGCCGGGGGGCTCGACCTTGATCACGTCGGCCCCGAGGTCGGCGAAGAGCTTGCCGCAGTAGGCGCCGATCTCGTCGGTGAATTCGAGGACGCGGACGTTCGCGAGCGGTCCCTCGGGCATGGCTACTCCTCCACGCGGGCGGTGACGGCGGCGGGCAGGCGGTCGCTCAGGATCTCGACCGTCTCGCCGATGATCTGTTCCATGATGACGGAAGCGGGGCGGACCTCGTCGAGCATGCCCGCGATCTGGCCGGCGGCGTTCATGAGCAGGTCCTCGCGGCCGGCCTGGCGCAGGGAGTGGGCGACGTCGCGGATGACGATGCCCTGGACGCCCATGGGCAGGGCGCGCAGGCCGCTCGCCTCCCAGGCGTCGATGAGGGGGTTGCGGATGTTGCGCATGGTCTTGCCGCTGTAGAGGCGGGTGATCTTCGTGTCCTCCTCGGTGGCGGCGAGGATGCGCTTCAGTTGGGCGGGGGGCTGGTTGGCCTCCTCGGAGACGAGGAAGGCGGTGCCCACCCAGACGCCCGCGGCCCCGGCGGCGAGCATGGCGGCCATGCCGCGCCCGCCCGCGATGCCTCCGGCGGCGATGACGGGCACGGGGTCGATGGCCTCGATCGCCTGCGTGACGAGGGGGAGCGTGCCGATGCGTCCGGTGTGGCCGCCCGCTTCCGTGCCTTGCGTGACGACGGCATCGACGCCCGCCTCGGCGACGCGGCGGGCGTTCTTCACGTTGCCGACGAGGGAGAGGACGACAGTCCCGTTCGCGTGGAGGCGGTCGATCCAGGGGGCGGGGCTGCCGAGCCCGGCGGCGAAGACGGGCACCTTCTCCTCGATCACGACCTCCATCTGCGCGTCGGACATGCCGCCGCGCTTGCCCCGGAGCGTGGGGCGCGTCTCCGTCTCGACGGGCGGGGCCTCGACCCAGGGCACGTCCATCCCGGCGAGGATGGCCTTGAGACCGTCGCGCACGTCGTCGGGGACGAGGTCGCGGGGGTCGGCGGGCGGGGGCTTGTCGGCGGCGTCGCCCATGTAGTTGGCGGGCAGGAGGAGGTCGACGCCGAAGGGCTTGTCGGTGAGCGTGCGGACCTTGGCGATCTCCTCGCGGAGGCGCTCGGGGCCGTAGCCGCTGCCGCCGAGGACGCCGAGCCCGCCCCCGTTGGAGACGGCGGCGGCGAGTTCGGCGGTGGCGACGGGGCCGACGATGCCGCCGGCGACGGGCCCCATGCCCGCGAGGAGGAAGGGGTACTCGACGCCGAGCAGGTCGCAGAGGGCGGTGCGGAGAACGGGACGGGCCATCGGGCGCTCCAGCGGTAGCGTGCGCGCAGTATAGCCGGGCGGGAGGCGCAGGCCGCAGCGGGGGAGGCGCGCCCCTTACGCCCCCCTATAATCGCGGCGTGGCTGGCAACGGCGCGCAACGGCGTCTCGTGATCCTCGATTCGCACGGCATTCTCTACCGCGCGTTCTTCGCGCTGGGCTCCGCGCCCAACCCGATGATGAGCAGCAAGGGCGAATTGACGTTCGCGACCTACGGGTACGCGGAATCGCTGCTGCGGGTGTTCGACCAGCTCAAGCCGACGCACATCTGCGCGGCCTGGGACGCGAAGGGCAAGACGTTCCGGCACGAGGCGCGCGAGGACTACAAGGCGACGCGGCGGGAGACGCCCGAGGACCTGCTGCCGCAGATGGCGCGCGTGCGCGAGATGCTGGACGCGTTCGCCATCCCCGTGTACGAGGCGCCGGGCTTCGAGGCGGACGACGTGGCGGGCACGATCGCGACGCGCACGGCGGCGGAGGGCGTCGAGACGTGGATCGTGACGCTCGACACGGACCTCGTGCAGCTGATCCGGCCCAACCTCAACCTGTTCATGTTCCGCCCCTACCAGCGCGACACGGTGGTGTACGACGTGAAGGCGGCGAGCGAGCGCTGGGGCTTCAGCCCGCCGTTCATGACCGACTTCAAGGCGCTGCGGGGGGATACGAGCGACAACATCCCCGGCATCAAGGGGGTGGGCGACAAGACGGCGGCGAACCTGATCCGCCAGTTCGGGCCGGTCGAGGAGATCTTCGCGCGGCTGGACGAGGTGAAGTCGAAGTCGGTGCGGGCGAAGCTGGAGGGGAAGCGCGAGGAGGCGCTGGAGAGCAAGGAACTGGTCACGATCCGCACGGACGTGGACTGCGACTTCGACTTCGACGCGTGCGCGGCGAGCGAGTACGACCGCGAGAAGGTGGTCGCGTTCTTCCGGGAGCTGGAGTTCCGCAGCCTCATCGACCGGCTGCCGGAGGCGGCGGGGGACGGGGCTGCGCCCGCGACAGAGGAGGCGGAGACGGAGGCGGCGGAGTACGCGAACGTGACGGACGCGGCGGGGCTGGGGGCGCTGGCGGCGGCGCTGCGGGATTCGGGCGGGTTCGCCGTGGGGGCGCTCTCGACGGCGGGCGACTCGGCGCATCCGCTGCTGCTGGGGCTGGCGTTCGCGACGGAGCCGGGGCGGGCGTGGTACGTCCCCATCGGGCACGCGCCGCGGCTGGACAGCCCGAGCGAGCAGCTCCCGCTGGAGGCGATCCGCGAGGCGCTGGGGCCGCTGCTGGCGGACGCCTCGCTGCCAAAGACGGCGTACGGGGCGAAGCACCTGCTGCACCAGTTGGGGCGGGCGGGGATGCCGCTGCGGGGCGTGACGCGCGAGGCGAGCCTGATGGCGTTCCTGCTGGGGGAGACCTCGCAGGCGCTGGAGAACCTCGTGAACGAGCGGCTGGGGGTGGAACTGCGCCCGCTCACGGCGCTGACGGGCACGGGGCGCAAGGCGATCCCGCTGGCGCAAGTCGGCCCGGAGGATGCGGGCGAACTCGCCTGCCAGCGGGCCGGCCTGCTGCTCCGGGTGACGCCGGGGCTGGAGGAACAGTTGCGGGAACGGGGCCAGTGGGAACTGTACGAGGAGATGGAGTTGCCGCTGGTGGCCGTGCTGGCGGAGATGGAGGCGGCGGGCGTGGGGATCGACACAGGCGTGCTGCGCGAGATCTCGGACGGGCTGATCGGAGACATCGAGGCGGCGGAGGCGACGGTCTACGAGCACGTCGGGCGCGAGTTCAACATCGGCAGCCCGCAGCAGTTGAGCGACGTGCTTTTCGGGGAGCTGGGGCTGCCGCCCACGCGCCGCATGAAGCAGGGCTACAGCACCGATCAGCGCGCGCTGGAGGGACTGCGCGAGTCGCACCCGATCATCGACGCGATCTTCCAGTACCGGCAGTTGACGAAGCTGAAGTCGACCTACCTCGACGCGCTGCCGGGAGCGGTCTCGCCGGAGGACGGGCGCATCCACACGGACTTCCAGCAGACGGTGGCGGCGACGGGGCGGCTGAGCAGCACGAACCCGAACCTGCAGAACATCCCCGTGCGCACGGAGATGGGGCGCGACATCCGCCGCGCGTTCGTGCCGGAGGGCTACGCGGACGCGGTCTACGTGGCGGCGGACTACTCGCAGATCGAGTTGCGCGTGCTCGCGCACATCACGGAGGACGCGGGGCTCATCGAGGCGTTCCTGGCGGACGCGGACATCCACCAGGCGACGGCGGCGAGCGTCTACGGGGTGGCGGAGGCGGACGTGACGCGGCAGATGCGGGACACGGCGAAGATGGTGAACTTCGGAATCGCCTACGGCATGGGCTCGTTCGGGCTGAGCGACCGCACGGGCATGTCGCGGGAGGACGCGGAGGCGTTCATCGAGAGCTACTACGCGAACTTCCCCGGCATCAAGGCGTGGCAGGAGCACGTGCTGGCGACGACGCGGGACCAGGGGTACGCGGAGACGCTGTTCGGGCGGCGGCGCTACCTGCCCGCCATCCACAGCCGCAACTTCCAGGTGCGCAGCGCGGCGGAGCGCGAGGCGATCAACATGCCCATCCAGGGGACGGCGGCGGACATTATCAAGGTGGCGATGATCCGCATCGCGGAGGCGGCGCGGGAGCGCGAACTGCGCAGCCGCATGATCCTGCAGGTCCACGACGAGTTGATCTTCGAGGGCCCGCCGGACGAAGCGGACGAGGTGGCGTCGCTGCTGGCGGAGGTGATGCCCGCGAGCCTGGCGCTGCGCGTCCCGCTGAAGGTGGACCTGAAGCGCGGGCGCACATGGGCGGAGTTGTGAAGGGTTGACGGCGCGGCGCGGGTAGGCGAAACTGACGGTGGTTGGTAGGGACACTGACTGGTTCGCCCCGTTGAGCGTTCGCTCAGCCGACCACACCCAATGCACATCCTGTACCTTGACGAAGCAGGAACGCAGCGAGAGGCCCGCCACTTCGTAGTAGCGGGCCTTTCGCTATTCGAGGACCAGGCGGAACCCCTGGCTGAGGAGTTGGCAAGGCTCCAGACCAAGTACTTCCCCGAAGCGCGCGACCCTGTGGAGTTTCACGCTTCGCCTCTCACGGTTCGGGCCGAGTCTGCCCGCCCTCCCTTCAACATCCTCACCCGCGAGCAACGTTTCGATCTCCTGGACGAGGTCTACGACGCGATCGTCCGCTCCGGGCCCGCCCTCTTCGGCGTCGTGATGGAGAAGGCGTACATTGCCGCTGGGGGCAATGAGCCGTACGAACACGGTTTCGAGCAGGCCGTCAGCCGGTTCGACAGGATGCTCACGAGGATCAGCCGAGAACGGGACGGGCGAAGCCACGGGCTTGTGGTCATCGCAGCATCGACGAAAGGGTATCAACAGAACCTGGAACGCCTGGCCCGAACCATCTGGTCACACGGTCATCGTTGGGGCCGCCTCGAGAACATGGCCGACGTTCCCTACTTTGCTCCTGCCCGAAACACGCGATTCCTCCAATGCGCCGACTTTGTGACGAACGCCATCTATGCGCGGTACGAGCACGGAAACACGTTCAGGCTCGACAGGCTCCTGCCCCTCTTTGACCAGAGCGCCGGGCAGCTTCACGGCCTCGTCCACCTGTCCAGCAAGCGGCAGGCCTGCTACTGCCCCGCCTGCATGACGCGACGACAGGCAGCGCGAAGCTAGCGCCTAGCCGCCGCCGATGGCGGGCACGATGGTGACCTCGTCGGCTGGGGCGATGGGCTCGGTGAGGCCGTAGCGGAAGGCGTGGCCGTTGAGGGCGACGGAGAGTTCGGGGCGGACGCGGCCGCCCTCGACGGCGCGTTCGTAGAAGCCTGGGCAGCGCGCGTCCACGGCGCGGAGCACCTCGCCGAGCGTGGCGCCCGCGACCTCGAGGGCCGCGGCGCCGGCGCAGAGCGAGCGCAGCGGCGACGGGATGAGCACCGTCGCCACCGGACTACTGCAGGTTGTGGAGCTCCTCCACCACGCGGCGCGGGGAGATGGGCAGCTCCGTGAAGCGATGCCCCGTGGCATCGTGGATGGCGTTGGCGATGGCCGCCAGGGGCGGCACGATCGGCACCTCGCCCACCCCGCGGACACCGTAGGGGTGCCCGGGGTTGGGGACCTCGACGATGATCGTGTCGATCATCGGCAGGTCGAGGCTGGTGGGCATGCGGTAGTCAAGGAAGGAGGCGTTCTCCATGCGCCCGTCCTCGCCGTAGTAGTACTCCTCGTTGAGCGCCCAGCCGATGCCCTGGACGACGCCGCCCTGCATCTGGCCCTCGACGTAGGAGGGATGGACGGCGGTGCCGGCGTCCTGGGCGATGGTGTAGCGCAGGATGTCGACCTTGCCGGTGTCGGGATCGACCTCGACGTCGACGACGTGGACGCCGTAGGCGGCGCCGGGCGTGCGCGCCATGACGGTGCCGCGGCCCTGGAGGGGGCCGCCGGTCTCCATCTGCTTCCCGGCGAGTTCGGCGAAGGTCATCGTCTTCTCGCTGTCGGACTTGTGGCGGAGGGCGCCGGCGGCGTACTCGACGTCTTCGGCCTCGCACTCCCAGAGCTGGGCCGCGCGGGCGACCATCTGCTGCTGGACGTCGAGGCCGGCCTCGTAGACGGCCTGGCCGCTGGCGTAGGCCGTGCGCGAGCCGCCGGTCACGTCGTTGTGGCCGACGGAGTCGGTATCGACGACGGTGGGGCGGATGCTGTCGTACTCGATGCCGAGGGTCTCGGCGAGCTGCATGGCGAGGGAGGCGCGGGTGCCGCCGATGTCGGTCGAGCCCTCGATGAGGTTGACCGTGCCGTCGGGGTTCACGGAGGCGATGACGGAGGACTGCATGCCCGCATTGAACCAGAAGCCGCTGGCGACGCCGCGGCCGCGGTTGGGGCCCTCGATCGGCGAGGTGTAGTGGTCGGAGGACTGGGCGGCCTCGACCGTCTCTTCGTGGCCGATGCGGGGGTGGGCCACGCCGGTGATCATGCGGCTGCCCTCGCGGGCGCTGTTGTTCAGGCGGAACTGGAGCGGGTCGGCTCCGGTCTCGCGCGCGAGTTCGTCGATGAGCTGCTCGACGCAGAAGGAGGCGTTGGGCGCGCCGGGAGCGCGGTAGGCGGCCACCTTCGGCTTGTTCACGACCACGTCGTAGGCGTCGACCTTGAAGTTCTCCACCTCGTAGGGGGAGAGCATGCACATGGCGCCGGCCATGACGGGCGAGCCGGGGAAGGCGCCCGCCTCGAAGGCGAGGCTGACCTCGGCGGCGGTGATCTTGCCGTCCTTGACGGCGAGCTTGCCCTTCATGTGGCCGCCGCTGGTGGGGCCGGTCGCCTGGAAGACATCGGTGCGGTCCATCGTGAGCTGGACGGGACGACCGCACTTGCGCGAGAGGAGCGCCGCGACCGGCTCCAGGTAGACGCCGATCTTGCCGCCGAAGCCGCCGCCGATCTCCATCGGGATGACGCGGATGCGGGAGACGGGCAGCTGGAGCAGTTCGGCGAGGGCGGAGCGCACGGCGAAGGCGCCCTGCGTGCTCGTCCAGACCGTGAGCGTGCCGTCGGAGTTCCAGTTGGCGGTGCCGTTGTGGGGCTCGATGTAGCCCTGGTGGACCATCTTCGTGTCGAACTCGCGCTCGACCACGACGTCGGCCTCGGCGTAGGCGGCCTCGAGGTCGCCGCCCTCGAAGCGGTTGTGGGCGGCGACGTTGCTGGCGTTCTCGGAGAGTTCTCCCGCGGGGGTCTTCGTGTGGCGGGACTCGTCGAGCAGGGGGGCGTCCTCGCGCATCGCGTCCTGCACGCTGAGGACGGGCGGGAGCGGCTCGTACTCGACCGCGATGGCGTCGAGCGCGGAGAGCGCGTCGTGCACGTTGGTGGCGGCGACGGCGGCGACGGCGTGGCCGCGGTAGAGCGCCTTGTCGGCGGCGAGCACGTTCTTGCTCATGTCGGAGGCGGTGGAGACGCCTTCGCCCATGTCGACGACCGTGTCGGAGACGACGGGCAGGTCGGTGTGGGTGACCACGGCGAGGACGCCGGGCATGGCCTCGGCCGCGCTCGTATCGATGGAGGCGATGCGGGCGTGGGCGTGGGGGCTGCGCAGGACGGCGCCGTGGACGAGGTCGGGCAGGTGGATGTCGGCGCCGTAGAGCGCCTTGCCCGTGACCTTCTCGACGCCGTCGGGGCGGATGGGGCGTGTGCCGATGACCTTGTAGCCGGGCTTCTCGATGGTCGTCATGCGGAGACCTCCTCCATCTCGGACGCCTTGAGGACGGCGCGAACGATCTTGTCGTAGCCGGTGCAGCGGCAGAGGTTGCCGGCCAGCCAGTGGCGGACGCGGCCCTCGTCGGGCGCGGGCTCGCTGTCGAGCAGGGCCTTGGCGGCGACGATGAAGCCGGGGGTGCAGACGCCGCACTGGAGGGCGGCCTCTTCGAGGAAGCACTGCTGCAGGGGGTGGAGCGTTTCGCCGTCGGCGACGCCCTCGATGGTGACGACCTCGGCGCCTTCGGCCTCGACGCCGAGGACGCAGCAGGAGTTCACGACGCGGCCGTCCATGAGGACGCTGCAGGCGCCGCAGTTGCCGTTGTTGCAGCCTTCCTTGGTGCCAGTGAGGTTGAGTTCGTCGCGCAGGACTTCGAGCAGGCTCTGGCGGGGTTCGCAGAGGAAGTCGATCTCCTCGCCGTTGAGGGTGGTCTGGATGTGGGCTCGACGGGGCATGGGCTCAGGCCTCCCGGGCTCGTTCGAGCGCCCGGTCGAGGGCGCGGTGGGTGAGGACGCGGGTGAGGTGCACGCGCTGGGCGACGGAGCCGCGCATGTCGGTGATGGGCGTGGCCGCATCGGCGGCGATGTCCGCGGCGCGGGCGAACGCCGCCTCGGTGGGCGCTTCGCCGGCGAGCGCATCGCCCGCGGCGGCCACGTAGAGGGGCGTGGGGGCGACGGCCCCGACGGAGACGCGCGCGCCCTCGATGCGCTCCCCGCCGGCGTCGAGATCGAGGCGGGCGCCGACGTTGACGACGGCGATGTCCATCTCGTTGCGGGGGATGAAGCGGTGGAAGAAGGCGCCCGAGTTGGCGGGCTGCGGCGGGATGTTGACCGTGACGATGAGTTCGCCGGGGCCGAGGACGTTCTGGCCGGGGCCGGTGAAGAACTCCTCGAGGGGCAGGTCGCGCGTCCCGTCCGCGGAGCCGAGCGTGAGCGTGGCCCCGAGGGCGATGAGGGCGGGCACGGTGTCGGCGGCGGGGCCGCTGTTGCCGATGTTGCCGCCGAAGCAGGCGCGGCTCTGGATCTGGATGCCGCCCACGAGCGTCGCGCAGTCGATGACGCAGGGCAGGCGGCGCACGATCTCGGCGTCCTCGTAGATCTCGGCGAAGGGCACGGAGGCGCCGATCGTGAGGCCCCCGTCAGCCGTCCAGCCGTAGCTCGTGAGCTCGGGGATGTGCTTGACGTCGATGAGTTGGTCGACCTGTTTCCGGCCTTCGCGGAGCTGGACGATGATGTCGGTCCCGCCAGCGAGGAAGGCCGAGGTCTTGCCGTTCTGGAGTGCGGCGTACGCCTCGCCGAGCGAGGTGGGCGCCAGGTAGTCGATCTCCTTCATGAACAATCCTTCGGAATGACTGGACGGCGAGACGCCGCCCGTGCGGCGCTCGATCATAAGGGGCGAACCCGCCGTTGTCTGCGAACGCCCGCGCGAAGGGCGGGAATCAGGCGATCGGGCGCGCCTCGATCCAGGCGCGGAGGGCGGCGGGCTGGTTCGTGATGACGCCATCGACGCCCGCCTCGGCGAGGCGGCGCCAGTCGTCCGGCGCGTCGGCGGTCCAGGCCCAGAGGCGCAGTCCGCGGCGGCGGGCGGCCTCGACCGCATGAGCCGCCACGACGGCGTGGAAGAGCGAGATCGCGCCGACGCCGTGTTCGGCGGCGCGGGCGCAGAGCGCCTCGACCCCCGCGCCGCCGATGGGCGGGACGATGTAGGCCGCGTCCATCTCCGGCGCGAGGGCGCGGGCGCGCTCGACGAGGTCGTGGTCGAAGGAGTGGAGGGCGGTCCAGCGCTCGGCCCCGTGGCGGCGGATGACGGCGAGCGCCGCATCGAGGAGGGCGGGGCCGTCGTCGCGGCGGTCGGGCGCGACCTTCAGTTCGCACATGACCTCGATGCGGCCCGCCACGAGGTCCAGCGCCTCGCCGAGGGACGGGACGGGCTCGCCGCCGCCCGCGTCGGCGCGGGCGAGGTCGGCGAGGGTCGCGTCGCGCACGGAGCCGGAGAGGTCCGTCGTGCGGTCGAGGGTGTGGTCGTGGAGGAGGACGGGGACGCCGTCCGCGCAGAGGTGGAGGTCGATCTCCATGGCGGCGGCGCTGGCGAGGGAGGCGCGTACGCCCGCGAGCGTGTTGGCGGGCGCTTCCCCCGCGGCGGCGGCGTGCGCGATGACGACGGGCGCGCTCATGGCGACGGGGAGGATAACGCGCTTCAACCTGTACGATGGGCAGCCGATCGGGGTGCTCCAATGGCAAGCGACTCACTGCCAACCGTCTGGGTAGTCCGCGCCGATGGCGGCAGGTACACCCAGGCCTGCGTCGACGGCGGCTACACGGGCATCGGGTGGAACGAGACCGGGGATCTCTCCCGGTTCAAGGACCGCGACGCCTTCCTGGCGGCTTTCCGCGAACAGTTGCCGGACATGGGCAGAAACGCTTCCGGAAACATCGCCCGCTTCCGATACGACATCCGGGCGGGGGACTACGTGATCACACCCGCCGCCGA
This sequence comes from Tepidiformaceae bacterium, assembly GCA_963664025.2. Taxonomy (GTDB): domain Bacteria; phylum Chloroflexota; class Dehalococcoidia; order Tepidiformales; family Tepidiformaceae; genus UBA2991. The sequence goes on from OY760861.2 coordinate 2,478,509, forward strand.
CTCGAAGTGGCTGCGCTACGGCCTCATCGCAGATGCGCCCTACTACTACACGGAGGCGGATGACGGGTGCCGGTTCGGACACCGCCGCAAGGTGTCGTGGGCGAGGCAGCCGCTGAACCGCGCCGAATTCTCTGTCCCGCTCCAGCAGACCCTTAACGGATGGTTGACTGTCTACCGCGTTCGGCAACGGGAAGAGTTCCTGGCGCACATCGGATTGGACGTGGCCATACCCGCAGCCCGGACAGACGCAGCAGTACCCGCCCACGATCCTTACATGGCGGTCCTCGACCAGATCCTCGAGTTGAGCCCGAGTGAATTTGAGGAACTGGTGAGGTCCCTTCTCTCCGCACTCGGCTTTGAGGACACGGAGGTGGTGGGAAAGGCAGGCGATCGAGGCGTTGATGTGAAAGGGACGCTTAACGCCTCGGGCCTTGCTCGCGTGGATGTCTACGTGCAGGCAAAGCGGTACCAGGTGGGCGGCAAGGTTGGCGTAGGCGATGTTCTCAAGCTTCGGCAAGTCATCCCCACGGGCGGACAGGGCGCTGTCATCACGACTGCGGACTTCCACCGGAAGGCTCATGAAGCAGCAGGTGAGCCGGGCTTCCCGCGCGTTGGTCTGATCAACGGCTCCCAGCTTGTGGACCTTCTCGCCGAACATTGGCAGGACCTGTCCGAGGAGTTTCGCGAACTGCTTGGCCTCAAGCCCGGGCTCGTGCTCGCTTGAGCGCGCTGGCCGCGCCCCCGGAGGCGGGGGCGCGCAACCCCTTCGCGAACCGCGACTACCGGGCATGGCTGACCGCGTCGGTGGCGATGGCGCTGGGCGTCGGCATTCAGATCGTGACGGTGCCGCTCTTCATTCGCGACCGCGTCGAGCCGGACGAGCGCGCGGCGGCGATCGCGGGGGCGCTCATGATCCAGGAGCTCCCGGGCGTGCTGCTGACGCTGTTCGGGGGCGTGCTCGCCGATCGCATGGAGGCGCGCCTGATCCTCGTCCGCGCGACCGCGGTGGCGGCGGTGGTCTCGGGCGTCTACCTCGTGCTCGCCGCCGCCTCGGTGACGATCGTGTGGCCGGTGTTCGTCCTCTCGGCCGTGATCGGCGCAGTGGCGGCGTTCGAGCAGCCGGCGCGCATGGGCGTGCTGCCCCTGCTCGTGACCCGGCCCCAGCTGCAGAACGCCGTGATCATCGGCAACGTGGGCTTTCTCGCGGCCTCGGACTTCGCGGGGCCGGCGCTGGGCGGACTGGTGGGGGGTCTGGCGGGCCTGCCGGCGGCGTTCTCCCTCCAGACGGCGTTGCTGGCCGCGGGCGCGCTGCTGTTCCTCCTGCTGCGGGGATACCGGCCGGCAGTGGCCGATCAGCGCAGCGTGCGCAGCGACCTCGCCGAGGGGCTGCGGTACGTGATTCGCTCGCCCGCCATCGTCGGGCTGCTCGTGCTGTCGGCGATGCTGGGCGTCTTCTTCGGCGGCCCGATCACGGTCACGATGCTGCTCATCGTCGAGGACGTGCTCAAGCTGGACGACTACTGGGTCGGGATCCTGTTCGCCACCTTCGGGGCGGGCATGATCATCAGTTCGGGGCTGATGACGTTGCGGCCCCTTCCCCGGCGAGGCCTGCTGGTGGCGCTCACGCCGGTGCTGGCGGCGGTCCCGCTCGTTGTGTTCGGGCTGAGCGAGAGGCCGTGGCTGACGGTCGTGGCGCTGCTGGCCATCGGTCCGCCCGCCGCGATCTTCATGAACCTGAGCCTCGCCCTCCTGCAGGAGCACACGCCGCAGGCGGTGATGGGGCGCGTGATGGGCGTCTACTCGCTCATGTTCGCGGCCTCGATGCCCATCGGCATCGCGCAAACGGGGCTGCTCACGACCCTCTGGGGGCCGCAGGTGAGCATCGTCGCCAGCTCGATCGCGGGCGGCGTCGCGGGCATCCTGCTCCTGGTCTGGTCGCCCGTGCGGAAGCTGACGTGAGGCCGCGCGCGGCTACAGCTGGATGATGGAGCGCCCCGAGATGTGGCCGGCGGCGAGGGCGTCCGTGGCCTCGTTGATCTGGTCCAGTTCGTAGCTGGCGGTCACGAGCGCGTCCAGGTCGAGGTCGCCCTCCTTGTACCAGCGGATGAACATGGGGAAGTCGCGGTCGGGGCGGCAGGAGCCGCCGATGCTGCCGATGTACTTCTTCTCGTTGATGAGCAGGTCGCGCGCGTCGATCTCGACGTTCGTCTGGGGGACGCCGACGAGGACGGCCATGCCGCCCGTGCGCACGCCCATCACGCCGGGGCGCGCGGCGGGCAGGATCTGCTCCATCGTCTGCTTCACGCCGATGCAGTCGAAGGCGTAGTCGACGCCCGCGAGGGGGCGGCCCATGAAGTCGAATTCGGTGTCGCTGGTGGTGAGGGCGCGCACCTGCTCGACGGCGTCGCCGTCGGAGGCGTTGACGCCGATGGTCGCGCCGAACCGCCTGGCGAACTCCAGCTTCTCCTCGCTCAGGTCGACGGCGATGATGGGGTCGGCTCCGACGACGGCGGCGGCGACGATGGCGGAGAGGCCGACGCCGCCCACGCCGAAGACGGCGACGCTCTCGCCCTGCTTCACGCCCGCCGTGTGGTAGGCGGCGCCGGAGCCGGTCATGACGGCGCAGCCGATGATGGCGGTCACGTCGGTGCGCACGTCCTCGGGCATGGAGACGATGTACTGCTCGTCGGCGATGGTGTGGTCGGCCCAGGTGAAGACGCCCTGGGAGACGGCGGTGGAGCCGTCGCCGAGCTGGAGGGAGATGGGGTCGGGGCGGCGGCCCAGGTCGGGGCTGCGCGGCACCCACGTGACCATGACGCGGTCGCCCTCCTGAACGTGCGTCACCTCGGAGCCGGCGGCGACGACCGTGCCGGTCGACTCGTGACCGAGGAGCTGGGGCGCGCCGCGGGGGCCGTGCATCTGGTGGAGCTGGGAGTGGCAGATGCCGCTCGCGAACTGCTTGACGACGACCTGGTGGGGCCCGGGATCGGGCAGGGCGATCTCGTCGATGCGGAGGGGGCCGGGCTCGGCGGGGCAGACGACGACGCGGGCATCGGTGGGCATGATGGCGGACTCCTTCTGCGGTAGTGGCGGCGCATCTTACGCGCCCCGCGCCCCGGCGGGCGGGTATCGTGGCCACAGGAGCGGGGCGATGCGCGCACACTGGCTGTGGCTCGCGGGACTGGCGGCGCTGGGGGCGGCGCTGGCGGGCTGTGGCGGCGGGGAGGAGGCGCCGCCGCCGAGCACGCCCGCCACGGCGCCGACTACGCCTGCGGTCACACCTGCCCCCACGCAGACGACGACGCCAGCACCAACGCCAACGCCCACCCCCACGCCAGTGCCGGGTACCGTGAGCCTGACTACGATTGCGACCGGCAATGCGGGCGAGATCCTACTGGAGTGGAGTGGCGGACCGGCGGGAGTGAAGCGCTGGCAGTACCGTCGCGATGACGGACGCGAACGCGACTACACGTGGCAAGCGTGGACGGACATCCCCAACAGCACCGCGACCACGACTAGTTATCTGGTCTCGGGGCTAGTCAGTTATCGAGGATACTTGTTCGAAGTGCGGCCCGTTCTTACCAACGGGCCGGGCACAGCCTCAAGCACGGAACCAGGCGTGACTCCACGCATTCGCGCTGACGGCATCCCGGAGACGTACCCGCTACAAATCGTCAACGGCGGTCGAACGTGGCGTTTGAGTGAGTCCGATGTCCTTGCGGACATCCCCGCCGGCATGCGAGTGATCGTCCCAGACTGGATCTATGTCCGTGGTTCGGATGGCACCTACTTCACTGTTGCCATGGTCGATGTAGAGACCATGTCCTACTTCGAACTCAAGGGGAACGGTCAAGTGGTAGGACGGCAGATCACGCCTGCGGCGACGGCCAGCAGCCGGACACGGGACGTAAACGCCCTCTTCGATCAGATCATCGCTTCGATACGGCTCGTCCCGCGACCGCCGGAGCCAACCCCGACGCCGACTCCCGCGCCAGCAGTCGAGATGCCCGCCTTTGAGCCAGTCGGGGAAGGGACTTACAAGGTTTCTCGCGACGGCGTCATCTATGTCGTCTTTGACATTCCGCCGGGCATCCGAATCGAGTGGGACGGTATCGGCAGTGACTCCAGCGGGACGATATGGTTCACACTTCGGGAAGTGACGACCCGCTCCTGGTTGAGCATAGATGCCATGACCGGGAAACGTTTCGCTGGCGACATCCGGGAAGCCACGGATTCTTCAGGGCTGACAGCCACCGAAGTTGCCGCTCTCTTCAAGGAAATCGAGCGATCGCTCCGAGTGGTGGTTGAACCGCATCAAGCGGCGATGCCCACGCCCACACCAACGCCGTTGCCGCCCACTCCCGTCTGTACGCAGGCGACGCTCGGCGTCGATCCGGCGACGAACGCTGGTCTCGCGGGGGATTGCGACACGCTGCTGGCCATCAAGGCGGCGCTGGCAGGAACGGGCTCGCTAAACTGGAGCGCGAGTACGGTCCTGACCAGTTGGGACGGCGTGACGGTCAGCGGGACGCCGAAGCGAGTGACCAGCCTGTCTCTGTCCTCGCAGGGGTTGACGGGTACGGTCCCACCTGCCTTGGGGAATCTGCGCGAGGTGAAGGTTCTCCGGCTGAACGGAAATCAGCTAACAGGCAAGATTCCGTCCAAGCTGGGCCAACTGACCGTCCTGACAGATGTCCAGATCCAAGCGAATCAGTTGACCGGCTGCGTTCCTTCAGCCTGGAAGACAGCGCCAACCAAGAACCTTGGAGGGCTTCCATATTGCCCACCACCTCTTGACGCATGGGACCACGACACGCTCATAGGCGGTAACACCTATAAGTTCCAGCCCAACTCGCGTACTAAACCACTGATCATTGACATCCCAGAAGGGTGGACGTTCACTTGGGATGCAGAAGAACCAGATAGTGCAGGTGGGCCAGCATCTCTTCTGATTATCGACGATACCACGAGTGAATCGGACATCATCTTCAATTGGTATACGGGAGAAGAGTACCTGAGATCCGAATCATCTCCACCCATTTCAAGTCAAGAATCTGGAGGAAAGAGCGTCAGTGATGTCCTAGATGAGATCGCCGAATCAGTGTGGATATCTGATCTAAAGTGATCTTGTACCGACGACTGATTTCGATGGCCAAATTGAGTGTGATCGTGTTGATCGCTATTGCGGCAGCTGTGCCGCTGGTGCGCTATGCCTCTGCTGATCATGACGCGGTCGCCCTCCTGGACGTGCGAGACCTCGCTGCCGGCGGCGACGACCGTGCCGGTCGATTCGTGGCCGAGGAGCTGGGGCGCGCCGCGGGGGCCGTGCATCTGGTGGAGCTGGGAGTGGCAGATGCCGCTCGCGAACTGCTTGACGACGACCTGGTGGGGCCCGGGATCGGGCAGGGCGATCTCGTCGATGCGGAGGGGGCCGGGCTCGGCGGGGCAGACGACGACGCGGGCATCGGTGGGCATGATGGCGGACTCCTTCTGCGGTAGTGCGGGGCGCATCTTACGCGCCCCGCGCCCCGGCGGGCGGGTATCGTGGCCACAGGAGCGGGGCGATGCGCGCACACTGGCTGTGGCTCGCGGGACTGGCGGCGCTGGGGGCGGCGCTGGCGGGCTGTGGCGGCGGGGAGGAGGCGCCGCCGCCGAACCCCATGCCCGTGGCGACGGTGGCTACGCCCGCGCCTACGCCTACGACCGCGGCGCGGGCGGTGGCGGGCGCGCCGATGGCTACCCCCACGGCAACCGCAACGCCCGTGCCGACGCCGACTCCACCCCCACCGCTCACGCTGGCCGAGTGCAAGCGCGTTCTCGCCTTGGGTGACCGCTTTGGGGAGGAGCCACCAACTGCGGGCCCCTGCTTGATTGTTGTATCCGACGGCACTCCGGATGCTTTGATGCTGGAGTGGGCCGGTGGGCCCGAAAACACGACGAAGTGGCAGTACCGCCTGGCGATCTGGACACCAGAGAGCCACCCCAACCCGCCTTGGGGAGAGTGGGGAGACATCCCGAGCAGTGGGCCCGCCACGCGCGCGTACCGGCTTACCGGGCTGACCAAGGCCAGCCGGTATCGCGTTCAGATTCGTGGCATCACGGGCACGGCAGACGCGGCGCCCTCGAACACCTATTCCGGAGCGACGCACCTTCCGGCCCCTCACTTCCCTTCACTCTTCGTGCTCAACATCGTTGAAGGCGACGGCGAGACGCGATGGCGTATCGGGGACAACGGTTACGCTGTGGTCTTTCCCAAAGGCATGCGTCTGCGGCTGGGGACATGGGCGATGGGGAACGCTGCCTTCTATGCGCCGCTGTACGACGTGCTCAGTGGCTCTGCAATAGGTCTGGAATCCACATATGACAGCGGCGGTAGACTCGCGACCGCCTTCACTGGCGCGCGCGACATTGTCATGCCGACAGCCAGCACGGCTACTACAGCCCCCCCACGAGATGTGAACGCCTTGTTCGATCAGATCGAAGCGTCCCTCCGAAGGGTCCCACTGGCCTCCGAGATCGAAGCTGCGCTCGTAAGGTTCCGCAGCGATCAGGGCCAAGCGCCCACGTCAAGCCTTAAACCCGTGACCCTGACCACGGTCGCCCCACCCGACGCAGGGGCGCTGATCCTGGAGTGGACCGGAACTCCATCCAGCGTCACGAAGTGGCAGTACCGGCTCAGGGGTCCGATTTGGCAAGGGGCCGGAGGCAAGGCATGGAGCGAATGGCGTGACATCCCCGGCAGCGACGCGAACACGCGAAGCTACCGGCTTGGGGGGCTGGCGCAGTTCAGACAGTACTTCTTCCAGGTCCGCGGCTGGCCAGCGCTTGCGGAGGGCGCCGCATCCAACGCCGCCAGCGCAACCACGCTGCGGTTTGAAAGCGACGGTTTTCCCCACATGCCGCCGGGCCAGGTCGTCGAAGGCGGAGCTACGTACCGCATAGGCGGCCTCGATTACGTCACTGCCGTACCCGAGAACATGCGCCTGATGATGGGCGGGGCGACTCACAACTCAGACGGGAGCGTCACGGTCAGCCTGTTCGATGTGGCAACCGGGTCGTACCTGCTGATTGATTCCGAGACGGGGGAATACGTCGAGCGAACGATAGCCGGGGAAGGGAACGCACCCAGGGTGAACGCGCTGTTCGACCAGATCGTCGCCTCGATACGGCTCGTTCCGCGACCGCCGGAGCCAGCGACGACGCCGACTCCCACACTCACCTGCACGCAGGCGACGCTGGGCGTCGATCCGGCGACGAACGCCGGGCTCGCGCGGGATTGCGACACGCTGCTGACGGTCAAGGCAACGTTGGCAGGGACGGGCACGCTGAACTGGAGCGCTGATACCCACATCGGGAGTTGGGACGGGGTGACTGTGAGCGGGACGCCGGAGCGTGTGACGGCGCTCTCCCTGGCTTCACGTGGTCTGGCGGGCGCTGTTCCGGCTGGCTTGGGGAATCTGCAGGAGTTGCGCGGACTCAGGCTGGAGGGGAATCAGCTGTCGGGCCGGATTCCGTCAAAGCTGGGGCAGCTGACGGGCCTGGGGCAGGTCTACGTGAACGGCAATCAGTTGACGGGCTGCGCTCCGCCAGCGTGGGAGGCGGTGGCAGACAAGAACCTCGGAGGGCTCGCCTACTGCGATGAGCCACTGGACGCATGGGACCACGAGACGCTCACGGGCGGGAATACTTATCGGTTCCAGCGGAATTCACGTGTATTGCCTCTCATTATTGACATACCAGATGGAGAGAAATTCACGTGGACCTCAGAGAGTGTGGATGTCTCCGAAGGGCCAGTGTCAATCTTGATCATCGAGCATGTTACGAGTTCTTCTGACATCGTTCTCAGCTGGCGTACAGGTAAAGAGAGCGACAGGATTGAAGACGACACCGGCACGTCCACCGCCTCAAGACTGAGCATCGGGGCCGTCCTTGACCAGATTGCCGCCTCGGTGTGGATTGCGGAGCTTCCCTAGCGCATCCCCAGCGCCCGCGCGGTAAGATGGCGGGCGAGGAACGGGCGACAGCGGCCGCGAACTGCACGAGAAGGCGCTGATGTGGCTCGAACACGGCGCGGCCTGGTCTGGGTCGTCCAGCCCGACACGCACACGGTCGGCGTGTACGAACCCGGCCGCCCCGTCGCCACGCTCACCGCGGACGACGCGCTGGACGGCCTCGGCGTCCTGCCCGGCTTCACCTGGCCCGTGCGCGCGATCTTCGGGGCCTGAGCGCCCCTCCCTAGCGCGTGAGCCAGCCGAAGGGCTGCGGCTTCCGCTGGGCCTTCGGGTCGATCATGATGTTCACGATCGAGGGCGTCGGGTCATCGACGGCCTGCCGCAGGACCGGGTCCAGTTCCGCGACGGTCGTGACGAAGTGGCCCTTGCCGCCGAAGGCCTCGATGATCTTCTCGTAGCGCGCGTTGGGCATGTAGGAGCCGGGCGGGATGTTGTCGGGGTCGAGTTCGCTGGGGCCGCCGCCGATGCCGTTGTTGTTCACCACGATGAACGTGATCGGGAGGTTGTAGCGGCAGGCGACCTCGACCTCCATGGCGCTGAAGCCGAAGCCCGCGTCGCCCTCGACGGCCACGACCTTGCGCTCGGGGTGGACCGCGGCGGCGGCGATCGCCTGGGCGACGCCCACGCCCATCGTCCCGAACGTGCCCGCGTCGAGGCGCGAGCGGGGGACGATGTTGGGCAGCACGGTGCGCCCGATGTCCATCGTGCTCGCCCCCTCGCTGGCGATGATGGCGTCCTCGGGGATCGCCTCGCGCACGGCCCGCAGCACGCGGTAGTAGCCCATCGGCTCGGAGTCGTCCACCTCCATGGCGGCCACGGCCTGGCGGTTCTCCTCCGCCTTCGCCGAGAGCCCCGTCCACCACGTCGTCTCCTGCGGGTAGGTCCACGGGTCCTGTTCGAGCACGGCGTTCAGCTGGGTCGCGATCGCCTTGCCGTCGCCCACGAGCGCGACCTCGGTGGGCACGTTCGTGCCGATCTCCTCCGCGCTGATGTCCATCTGCACCACGCGCACGTCCTGGTTGAAGCGGGGCGGCAGGCCGAAGTGCATGATCCAGTTGAGCCGCGCGCCCATCAGGAACACGAGGTCGGCGTTCTGGAGCGCGTAGGAGCGCGCGGGCGCGACCGAGAGCGGGTGGTCGTCGGGCACGACGCCCTTGCCCATCGGCGAGGCCAGGAAGGGCAGTTGCGTCTGGTCGATGAACGCGCGCACCTCGTCCTCGGCGCGCGCGTAGGCCATGCCCTTGCCGACGATCACGAGGGGGCGCTCCGCCGACTTGAGCGCGTCGACCGCCGCCTCCACGGAGCCGGGCTCGGCGTAGGTGCGGGGCGCGTCCGGGCAGCGCGGCTTGAACGCGACCTCCGACTCCTCGACGCGCCCCGAGATCACGTCGTTGGCGAAGTCGAGGTAGACCGCGCCGGGGCGGCCGTACATGCTCGTGCGCACGGCCTGCTCCACGTAGTAGGGGACGCGCTCGATGCTCTCCGCGCGCCGCGAGAGCTTCGAGAAGGGCCGCGCGGCCTCCACCTGGGGGGCTTCCTGGAAGGAGCCCTGGCCGTCCTGGTAGGAATCGGGCGCGCCGCCGATGAGGATCATCGGCCACGTGTTCGACCAGGCGTTGGCGAGCCCCGCGATGCCGTGGATCATCCCCGGCCCGCAGACGGTGAGGCAGGCTCCGGGGCGGCCCGTCAGGTAGCCGACGGCGCCGGCGGCGTAGCTGGCGGCCTGCTCGTTGTGGAAGCCGAAGTACTGGATGCCCTCGCGCTGGGCCGCGGCGGCGATGCCCGCCACCGGAAACCCGACCACGCCGAACATGTAGTCGACGCCCTGCTGCTTGAGGCTGCGCGCGATCACGGTCGCGCCATCGATCTCTGCCATCCCGTTCACCCCTCGTGGAGTCGCGCGCGATGATACGGCAAGCGCCGCCCCGCGCGAGCGACGGAAGTCAGCGCGGGGCGAGCCGGTAGATCCGGTCCGCGCGCTCTTCGTCGTTGCTGAGGACGTAGAGTTCGCCGCTGGCGTCCTCGGCGATGGAGAGGATGAACTGCGGGCCTTCCAGGAGGAGGACGGGCTCGACGTACTCGCCCGCGGCGGCGGTCGCGGCGTGGATCGCCCAGATGCGTCCGGTGCAGTAGTCGCCGTAGACGTACCAGCCGCGCAGGGAGGAGATGGCGTCGCCACGGTAGACGTGGCCGCCGATGACGGCGCAGCCGTCGGAACGACCGTAGCCCCAGACGGGCAGGGTGAGCCCGGTGCGGTCGCAGCCCTCCGGCGGGGAAAAGCAGAGCGTGCCCTCCATGACGCTCCAGCCGTAGTTCGCGCCCGGCTCGATAATGTCGATCTCCTCCATGGCGTAGTGGCCGGCGTCTCCGGCCCAGAGGAGGCCGCTGGCGGGGTCGAAGCTGATGCGCCAGGGGTTGCGCAGGCCGTAGGCCCAGACCTCGGCGCGCGCATCCTCCCGGTCGATGAAGGGGTTGCCGGGCGGGATGGCGTAGGGCGCATCGGGGGTGGCGTCGCGCACGTCGATGCGGATGATGGTGGCCAGCAGGGTGCCGGGCTCCTGGCCGTGGCCGCGCGGGTCGCCGTCCCCGCCGCCGTCGCCGATGCCGAGGTAGAGCATCCCGTCGGGGCCGAAGGCGAGACCGCCGCCGTTGTGCGGCCATTCCGGCTGGGTGACTTCGAGGATGACGAACTCGCTGGAGCCGTCGATGGCGAAAGCGCCGCCCTGACCGGATGTCTCGAAGCGCACGAGGCGGGTGACGCGCTCGCCCGGCGCGGGCGCGTGGCTGTAGTAGGCGTAGAGGTAGCCGTTGCGGGCGAAATCGGGATCGCGGACGAGGGAGAAGAAGCCCTCCTCGTAGCCGTAGCGCAGGGTGCGCTCGCGCTGGTCGTGGACGACGCGCGGGTTGTCGTAGGGGCCGTCGCGGGGGACGGCGAACACGAGCCCGTCCTGGACCGCGATCAGGAACAGGTCGTGTTCGGGCACGTCCACGAGGGCCACGGGAAGCGTGAGCGCGGGCAGCCCCGGGAAGGCGGGAACGAGCGCGGCGGCGGGAGGCCCGCCTGGCTCCGGTTCCGGCGTGGCTTGCGCCGTTGGGGACGGCGCGGATGGGGCGTAGGGGGTTGGGGGAGGGACGGACGCAGTCGGCGCGGGGGACGCGGGAGCGCCGCCGCAGGCCGACAGGAGCGCGACGGCGATCACGCCCATCGCAAGCGCGGGAAGGAGTCGAGGCACCAGCGGGAGTATAGGAGGCGGGATGCTTCGGAACGATCGGGGGATGTAATTCCGGCGGGGCGGGGACTAGAGTAGGCCGATGCGGCGCTTCGCTTCCCGATGGCGGCTCTGGCTGGCCGGGCTCCTCGCCGGAGCCGCGCTGCTGTGGGCCCCGGCGGCGCTGGCCCCGCAACAGGCCGTGGCGGACGCGGGCGAGATGGTCACGACGGAACTGCAGCCGGGACGGAACCTCGCGGGGTGGAGCGAGGACGAGGCGCCTGTCTCCGCTATCTTCGAGGCGATCCCCCAACTCAGGAGCGTCTACGCCTGGGACGCGGAGGCGCAGGCTTACCGCTGGGCCACCCGCGCCAGCAGCGGCGCGCTCAGGGGCAAACTGAAAACGCTCACGCCGGGCATGGGGTTCTGGCTGTATCTCAGAGGAGACGAGCCGTTCACCTGGACGCGCCCGCTCATCCCCGAGGCCGGGCTCGCGGACCTGCAGCGGGGCTGGAACCTCGTCACCTGGGCGGGAGAGGACGGCATCGCCACCGCCGACGCCCTGGACGAACTGCGCGGCATCCTGCGCGGCTCAGCGGGAGCGGATGGCGCAACCCCGGCGACGCTGGCGAAAGGCGGCGCCATCTGGCTCAAGGTCTCGTCCGCGAAGCAGTGGTGGCAGTTGGCGCCGCTGCCCCGCATCGAGTTCGACGGCCAGTTCACGTCGCGGCAGAAGCAGGAACTCCGGGCCTACCTCGACGATGTGATCGCGTTCTTCGTCACGCGTCACGGGTTCACCGTGCCGGACCTCACCGTCCGCTTCGGCGACACCGCCGCCGACATGGTGTGCTCCGGTTACGCCGACGAAGTGCTGTACATACGGGAGGACTGCATCACAGGCCTGCCGTTCACGTACTCCCTGGCCGCGCAGGAGTATTTCGCCACGCTTGATCCAGAAGGAAACTGGGGCACGGTCACGCGCAGGACAGGTCCTGCGTGGCTGAGCATGGGCGTCGCGAACTACGCCGCAGCGGTTTACGAGGATCTGAACGGCATCAAGCCGATCGAGCAGTGGGCTGCCGACGCTATCGAGGTTGGGCTGGCGAACGACAACAGCCTTGAAGCCCTTGAGTACGACATGGGCGTCGGCGGGGACGCAGGGGCGAACTTCCATCTGGCGTCGCTCGCCATCTGGTGGATCGTCGAGAACCACGGGGAGGTCGCGCTCTACGACTTCTACCGCAACCGGAACGAGGTCTTCTGGTGGCGGACCGCGTTCGAGGACACGTTCGGCATGAGCGTTGCCCGGTTCTACGGGAAGTTCGAGGACTACCGCGCGAGCATTGCCGCAACGGAGCCCCACATCGAGGGCGTGGTCCTCGGGCCGGACGGAGAAGGCGCGGCAAACATCAGGGTCGAGGCGATCCCGCTGGTAGGGGGACGGTTCTGGCGGACGATCACCGGCGCGGACGGCGCCTTCGCCAAGCCGACGAGCGAAGGCATCTACAAGCTCTCCCTGTTTCTCGGCGAGACGCCCTGCCACATCGGCTGGTATCGCAGCGAGGATGGACACACCCTCACCAAGAGCGCGCTGACAGCGCTGGACGTGCCCAACGACGCGACGACCGGCATCACCGTCAGGTTCCCCCGCCCGCCCGCGGAGCTCTGCGGCAAGATCCGGGGCCGCGTTATCGACGCGGATGGGAGCCCCTACAGGGAGCCGCCCTGGGTGGTCGCCTGGCCTGTCCCCGAGCATCACGACCAAGACGGCTACACGGGCAAGGACGCGAACATCCTCGGCAGGTTCGCCCTCGACGTACGGGCGGGCGGCGTCCATGCCTTGTCCCTTCACTCGCACTACGCCCGCGCGTGCACGGTCTCGCCCCACCCGGCCCTCGATCTGAAAGAGCCCGGTTCGCGAGCGCGGGTCATCGTGGGCGAGGAGGACGTGACCGGGATCGTCATCACCGTCGAAACGGGCCCGCGACGCAACAAGGAGTTCGTGGACTGCACCGTCGCGAGGTGAGTCGCGCCGAACCGGTAGGATGCGGCGGCGGGAGGCGTATGCATGGCTGACGTTGATACGGGGTTGCCGGACTTTTCGCGGATGACGGCGGAGGGGGTGACCGCGGCGTGCGAGGGGGCGATCGCGGACTGCGAGGCGGCGGTCGATGCGATCGTGGGGACGGCGGACGGGGGGCGCACGTTCGCGAATACGCTGGGGGCGCTGGAGGCGGCGACGGACGGGGTGTCGCAGGCGTCGGGGCAGTACGCGTTCATGGCCTACGTGGCGGAGGAGGACGGGCTGCGGGAGGCGGCGCGGGCCGCGGAGGAGCGCATCGACAAGTACCTCGTCGACCTGTCGTTCCGGGAGGACCTGGAGGCGGCGATCCGGGCGTACGCGGGGCGGGGCGAGGCGCTGGGGCCGGAGGAGGCGCGGCTGCTGGCGCACGAACTGCGCGACTACCGCCGCAACGGCTTCGGGCTGCCGGAGGGGGAGCGCGCGCGGGTGCGGGAACTGAGCGACGAGCTGGTGTCGCTGGGCGTCGAGTTCCAGAAGAACATCAGCGAGTGGGACGACGGCATCCTCGTCGCGCGCGAGGAGCTGGCGGGGCTGCCGGAGGCGTTCATCGGCTCGCTGCGGACGGAGGAGGGGGCGGGCGGGACGCGCTATCGCGTGTCGCTGGACTACCCCGAGTTCTTCCCGTTCATGGGGAAGGCGCGCTCGTCCGGGTTGCGGCGGGAGCTGTTCGCGAAGGAGCAGGTGAAGGGCGGCGCTCAGAACGTGGCGGTGCTGGAGCGGGCGCTGGCGGCGCGGCGGGAGATGGCGGGGCTGCTGGGCTACGACTCGTGGGCCGCCTACGCGCACGAGGTGTGCATGGCGAAGGAGCGGGAGCGCGTGGGCGCGTTCCTGGCGGACCTGCGCGAGCGGCTCGCCCCGAAGGCGGCGGCGGACCTCGCGCTGCTGGCGGAGGTGCAGGGCGGGCCCGTGAACATCTGGGACTGGCGCTACTGCCACGACCAACTGCTGCAGACGCGCTTCGCGGTGGACGACTTCGAGGTGGCGCGCTACTTCCCGCTGGACGCCTGCCTGGAGGGGCTGTTCGCGGTCTGCCGGCGGCTGCTGGGGGTGCGCTTCGAGGCGCGCCCGGACGCGCCCGTCTGGCACGAGGACGTGCAGGCGTTCGACGTGTACGAGGCGGAGGGGGAGGAGGCGTTCGCGCGCTTCTACATGGACCTGTTCCCGCGGCCCAACACGTTTGGGCACGCGGCGGCGTTCACGCTGCGGAGCGGGCGGCGGCTGGCGGACGGCTCCTACCAGAAGCCGGTGAGCGCGATCGTGGCGAACTTCACGAAGCCGTCGGCGGAGGCGCCGTCGCTGCTGCGGCACAGCGAGGTGGAGACGCTCTTCCACGAGTTCGGGCACATCCTCCACCAGACGCTGACGAAGGCGGCGTACGCGCGCTTCAGCGGGACGCGCACGGAGCGGGACTTCGTGGAGGCGCCCTCACAGATGCTGGAGCACTGGGTGTGGGACCGCGAGGTGCTGGCGAGCTTCACGCGCCACCACGAGACGGGGGAGCCGCTGCCGGATTCGCTGCTGGACTCGATGCTGGCGGCGAAGACGCTGAGTTCGGGCGTGATGACGGTGCGGCAGCTCTACTTCGCGCACCTCGACCAGGCGTACCACGCGCCGGACTTCGACGGGGACAGCACGGCGGCGACGGCGGCGCTGCACGAGATCACGGGCTTCCCGCACACGCCGGGGACGCACTTCCAGTCGGGCTGGGGGCACCTGTTCGGCTACGACGCGCGCTACTACGGCTACCTCTGGTCGCACGTGTTCGGGGACGACATGTTCACGCGCTTCGAGGGGGCGGGGCTGCTGAATGCGGAGTTGGGGGCGGAGTACCGGCGCACGGTGCTGGAGCGGGGCGGCTCGGTGGACGGCGACCAGCTGGTGCGCGACTTCCTCGGTCGGGAGCCGAACGCGGACGCGTTCCTGCGGGGGCTGGGGGTGGAGTAGGGGGCTGGGGGCGGTGGCTGGTGGCTGGTGGCTGGTGAGTAAGCGCGGTCGCACGGCAAGTGGAGCACACTGCAAATCGCCGTCACCGGCCACCGACTCACCTCTGTAGACTCGCGCGAGCGAACGGAGGGGCGTGTCATGCGGGAACTGAACGGCAAGGTCGCGGTGGTGACGGGGGGCGGGAGCGGCATCGGGCGGGCGATGGCGCTCGCCTTCGCGGACGAGGGCATGGACGTCGCCATCGGCGACATCGAGGCGGACGCGGGGGAGGCGGTCGCGGAGGAGGTGCGGGCGAAGGGGCGGCGCGCCATCGCCGTGGCCTGCGACGTGACGGACATCGACTCGGTGCGGGCGCTGGCGGCCAAGACCAGGGCGGAACTGGGCGGCGCTCACGTCGTCTGCAACAACGCGGGCGTGGTGGCGAACAGCCCCACGGCGAAGATGTCGGACACGGACTGGAGCTGGGTGCTGGGGGTCGACCTGGATGGCGTGGTGAACGGCATCCAGGCGTTCCTGCCGGGCCTGGTGGAGCAGGGCGAGGGGCACGTCGTGAACACGTCGTCGATGGCGGGGCTGATCCCGCTGGCGGCGCCGGGCATCATCTCGTACACGGCCGCGAAGTACGGCGTCATGGGCATCACGGAGACGCTGCACGGCGAGCTGGAAGGCACGGGCGTGGGCGCCTCGGTCCTCTGCCCGGGGATCGTGAACACGCGCATCGGCGAGTCGGGGCGGAACCGGCCGGACGCTGAGGCGGCGGCGTCGCCGCCCCCGCCGGCGGAACCGCCGCCGGACTTCGAGCCGTCGCGCATCATCGGCGGGGAGATGATCGAGCCGGAGGTGGTCGCGCAGCGGGTGGTCGAGGCGGTGAAGGGCAACGAACTCTACATCGTCACCCACCCGGAGACCCGCGGAGCGGTGGAGGAGCGCTTCGCCGCCATCCTGGCGGCGTACGACCGGGCCGAGACGTTGCATGGGGGCCGGTAGCCGGAGGGGCAAGCGGCTGCCGCCCGCGTCGTCCGGTTCCGGCCTGTAGACTCGCGCGCGACCAAACGGTGGAGTGAGTCATGCGGGAACTGAACGGCAAGGTCGCGGTGATCACGGGCGGCGGCAGCGGCATCGGGCGGGCGATGGCGCTCGCCTTCGCGGACGAGGGCATGGACATCGCCATCGGCGACATCGAGCCGGACGCGGGGGAGGCGGTCGCGGAGGAGGTGCGGGCGAAGGGGCGTCGCGCCATCGCCGTGGCCTGCGACGTGACGGACCTCGACTCGGTGCGGGCGCTGGCGGAGGCGGCGAAGGCGGAACTGGGCGCGTTCCACGTGGTCTGCAACAACGCGGGCGTCATCTCCGGGGGGCCGACGCCGGACCTGAGTCCGGCCGACTGGGACTGGGTGCTCGACGTCGACCTGAACGGGGTCGTGAACGGGGTGCTGGCGTTCCTGCCGGGGCTGGTGGCGCAGGGCGAAGGGCACATCGTGAACACGGCCTCGATCGCGGGGCTGGTGCCGGTGGCGGCGCCGGGCGTGATCAACTACACGGCGGCGAAGTACGGGGTGGTCGGGATCACGGAGACGCTGTACGACGAGCTCGCGCCGATGGGGATCGGCGCCTCGGCGCTCTGCCCGGGGGTGGTGAACACGCGCATCAGCCAGTCGGCGCGCAACCGGCCGGAGGCGGCGGGCGGCCCGGTGACGGACCAGCCGCCCGTGGCGGACCTGGAGATTCCCGAGGGCATGGAACTGCCGCGCATCATCGGGGCGAACGTGCAGGAGCCGGACGCGATCGCAGCGCGAGTGGTCGAGGGGGTCAAGCACAACGACCTCTACATCGTGACGCACCCGGAAACGCGCGAGGCGGTGGAGGAGCGCTTCGCCGCGATCCTGGCGGCCTACGACCGGCTCGAAGCCTCGCAGGGGTAGGGCGGCGTGACGGCTGCCGCCGAACCCACGCTGGAGACGCTCCCCGATCGGGCGCGGGGGCTGCTGCGGGGGGCGCTCGACATCCACGTGCACGCGGACCCGGACCCGTACGCGGAGGCGTCGGGGGGCTGAACCCGGAGGCGGCGACGATCACGCTGCGCATCGGGGGGCGGGTGGTGTGGATGCCGACGTTCGACGCGCGCCACTGGCGCTCCTACCGCCCGGGCGGCTTCAACAGCCCGCAGGAGCCGATCACGGTGCTGGACGAGGACGGCGCGCTCCTGCCGGTCTGCCACGAGAACCCGGCGGCGCTGATCGAGGGATAGCGGCCCTCGGCAACGGTTTGACGCTACAGACGGCAGCGCCTAGCGTGCGGCTCCCCCATGACCGACCGCGAATCGATCTGGACCGTCAGCGGCGAGACGCGGCGGCTGTTCTTCGGGCTCTTCACCGCCCTGTTCCTCGCCAGCATCGGCGTTCTCGTCTGGCGGGAACTGGAGGCGGGCGACGGAGCGCTCCCGGAGCGCATCCTCAACGTCTGGATTGGCGTCGCGGGCTCCGCGCTCGCATCGGCGGCGACGGCCATGCTACTCTCTGAGGCAGGAGGAGGCGCGATGCTGTTGCGGGAGAAGCTGGAGAGCGTGCGCGAGGAACGCCGTGCTGAGGGGCAGGCCGAGGGCCGTGCCGCGGAGCGTAACCGGTGGGAGGCGTGGTACGAGCGCCTTGAGGCCGCCCGTGAGCGTGGCGAGCCCTTCAACGAGCCGCCCCCTTCCGAACTGTAGCCTGAGTCGGCGCGGTGCTGTTGCGCGAGAAGCTGGAGCGCGTGCGCGAGGAACGGCGTGCCGAGGGCCGTATCGAGGGCCGTGCGTCGGAGCGGAACCGGTGGGAGGCGTGGTACGAGCGCCTTGAGGCCGCCCGTGAGCGTGGCGAGCCATTCGACGAGCCGCCCCCGCCCGAACGCTAGCCCGCCGCCTCCACCGGCATCGTGACGGGACGGGTCATGTTGCCGAAGGTGGGGAGCCAGGCGGAGTGCTTGCCGGGGCCGCCCGCGACGATGACGTGGATCGACTCGGGGTTGTCGGCGATGGGGGCGAGGGCGTCGCGCTCGAAGAGGGGGACGGGGACGCCCTGGGCGGTGTGCTCCTGGATGACCTCGAACAACTCATCGGAGAGTTCGCCGAGGGGATAGCGGGCGTTTTCGAAGACGTAGCGCTGGACGTCCTCGCGCGTCCAGCCCTCGGCGGCGACGGTGGCGGCGTGCTCGGGGCCGAAGGCGAGCACGGGCGAGCCGCGCGAGAGGATGTTGTTGCTGCCCGCCTGGCCCATCGAGCCCGCGATCGTGCGCATGACGCCGAGAGCGGTGTTGCTGCCGTGGTCCTGGATGTTGTGCGGCCCCTCGCAGCCGAAGACGGTGACGGCGTTCTCCCCGGGGGCGAACCCGCGCGTCGTGTGGAGGGCGGGCCAGGGGCTGGCGTCGAGGTTCTCGGCGGCGCAGAAGGCGAGCTTGGCGGGGGTCGCCTGCGTGGAGCGGTCGCCGCGCCCGGGCCACGCGCCCGCGACCGTGAGCTGGATGAGGCGCAGGGCGCGCCCGAGCGTCGCATTGGCGGCGAAGCCGGGGCCGAAGCAGCCACTGCCCGCGTGGATGCCGAGTTCGCCCGCGATGGGGCCGCTGACGAGCAGGAAGAGGGAGACGGGGTGCGTCGTCGCGTTCACGCCGGAGAGGTTGAACTCGGGATGAGCGATGGCGCGCACGGCGGCGATGAGCACGGGCAGGTGCGCGGGGACGCAGCCGGCCATGACCGCGTTGACGGCGATGGCGTGGACGGTCGCCTCGCCGCGGCGGGGCGGCAGGATGCCGACGACCTCCAGCGGGTCGCGGTCCGCGCCCGCGAGCATGGCGGCGACGCGCTCAGCGGTCGGGGGGATGACGGGGAGGCCGTCGGACCAGCCGCGGGCGGCGAACTCGCGGCTGACGGCGGCGACGTCGTCCGGCAGCTCGACGGTGGGGCCGGCGCGGCCCGCGCCGAGTTCCCCGCCCTCGGCGGTCTCGGCCAGCTCCATGAGGGAGCCGTCGCCGCTCACGCGCCGTTCCCCAGCAGGGCGGCGCGGAGGGCGGGGGCGGCCTCGCGCGCCTTCTCCACGACGGCCTCGGGCCGGATGCCGCCGAGGGGGTGGGGAATCACGATGCAGGGCAGGGCGGGCGCGCCGCGCTGCTCCGCTTCGAGCTTGAACAGCCCCTCGAACGCATCGGTGACGACGGTGACGGTCGGGATTCCGCGCTTCTCAAGGGCGATCGAGGCGTAGACACTCCACGCCGTGCAGCTCCCTCAGTCGCTGGACCCGACGACGACGAAGTCGCACTCCTCGGCGAGCATGGCCATGGTGGCGCGGCTGGCGGGCCCGGCGACGGGCTTGCTGCCGGTGGTGGTCGCGCCGATGGCCGCGGTCTCGCGCAGGTTCTCGACCATCGACTCCATGAGCAGGCGGGCGTTGGCCTTGCGGTTCTCCAGCACGCCGGGACGGAGGCCGTCGAGTGCGGCGGGGCGCGGCGCAGCCTCCTGGGCGACGACGCGCGCGTGCCCGCGGGGGTCGAAGACGGTGATGGTGGATTCGGACACAAGGGGCTCCTTTTCCGGCGGGCTCAGAGGCGGTTGGCGATGAGTTCCATGATCTCGTCGACCTCGGGGAAGCGGCCGCTGGCGTTCTTCGAGGAGACGACCTCGCCATCGACGGCCCACTCGAAGCAGCCGCCTCCGCCGGGGATGAGGGCGAAGCTGGCGATGTCGTCCTGGAGGGCGGCCAGGATCTCGCCCGCCATCCACTGGGCGCGGGGCAGGTAGCCGCACTGGGCGCAGTATTCGAGGGTGACGGTCAGGCCCTGCTCGTTCACTGGGTGGGATTGTAGAACACCATCTCCATCGGGAGGCCGTGGGCGTCCTTCGGAGGCTTGGCAGGGAGCGTCTGGAGCTTTTCGGGGCGGTGGTAGCCCTCCCGTGCCGTGACGGCGGCGGCGAGGGCGTCGAGGATGTCGTCACCTGCAACTCCCCCCTTGCAGGTGAGGGGCACCGCACTTTCGAGTATCGCGTCCACCCCTTCATCCACCTGCCTGAGCACATTGAGGCGTTCGAGAAAGCCCTGCAGCGTGCCCTTAGCGCACGCCATGTCCTTCTTGCGGTTCAGAGCCCAGAATAGCAACTCGGGATGGACTTCCTTCACCCGCTTCCGCCCTTCCTCAGCCAAGGCCCCCATGACCACGTCGACTTCGCCGATCTTGGGTACGATCCCCCAGCTAGTTGAGCCGATACGCTTACCAGTCAGCCTCTCCTCAGTCTGAGAAGCCTCCTTGCGGGTCGCCTTGTGAACCGCCTCTCTCGTTGGCACCCGGAAGACGCTGCTCTTGCGGTGCCCAAGGCGCTTCCGAGCCTCCACATCGCAGCGGCGCTCACCCGGGCCACCCTCGATAAGACCAATAGGGATGTCCACCAGAACGAGAGACGCATCGCCGTAGTGATCCAACAAATCACGAAAGTTGGGGTGGACCTCCACCTCATGATTACCGGCGCTATCCAGGCCCACGCTGAACCAGCCCGCCTTGCAGCCGTCAACGCCCACGAACTTCGCCTCGCTCTTGCCTGCCATGCGCCCTCCTGTCATCTACCGACATTGTGGCGCTCGGCTTCACCCCGCTGTCAAGGGGCGTTAGCTCTCAGGCTGCGCCCCAAGCGTTGAATTGGGGCAGGCCTTCGCATACCACTCGAACACTGCGCCCACACCTTCGAGCTCGAACATCTCTCGGTGCTGTCCATCATCGTCAAAATGCCATGTAGAGATATTCCCCTTTCTGGATTAGCCAGCCGAACTCTTTGCCCAAGTCGGTATCTTTCATGATGACAGCATCGTAGTGGTCGTTCCAATGATCAGCCAAGATGTTCTCGCGGCAATATCGACACGAGACTGTCCTGTAACTCGATACGATAAGGTCACGATACTATCCGGTGGTATATCTCCATTGTATAGCCACACTATCCAACCTCTTCCCGAAGAAGAATAGCATTGCACGAGCAACAAACCTCCAGCATTGCCATGCAAGTAGTATTGCACATGGTCGTCGTCTAGATCACCTGTTTCTTCGTAGATCCATTGGCCAGTCGTATCCGATGGGGGAATGGCAGATGATGCATCCACATTCACCTGGAAGCGCACGGTCGTGGGATCGCTCCGCCAGTAGCGCCCGCTCTCGCTGCTCTGCGACAGGTCGAGTGGGGTAATGTGCGTGATCCAAGGTCCACCTTCGGCCCGCGTCGAGATATAGAGCCTGCCACTGGACTTGGATTGCCAGACAGCCACGTCCACGGACGACCAGACGCGCTGGGATGCTGCGAAAGCCGCCAACGCCCCTCCGATGGCGAGAGCCGCCACGAGCACCGCAATCACCAGATTCTTGATCATCCTGTCACACCGCGACCACAAGCTCGCCAGCCTGCTGGATGGCGGCGGGGAGTTCATCGCCACGCTCCTTGCAGGACTCGATGAAGGCCGCGGCCATGCCTTCGAGAATCCACAAGGTCTCTTCGGCGGTCTCGCCCCACGCCATGCAACCGGGAAGGATGGGGACTTCGGCGAAGTACATCCCCCCCATCTCTTCCGTGGGCTCGCGCAGGACGTAGGGCAGCTTGTACTCGACCGGCATCGCGGTTCCTCCGGCGGCTCGCCCCGAGAGCATACCGCGCGGGGCGGGGCGGCGCTGCTAGACTGCGCAGCGCACAAGGAGGCGGGCGATGGCGCTGCACATTCTGAAAGCGGACGACGGCGAGACGATCGAGCGCACGGACCTGGCCATCTTCGAGGGCGGCCAGGTGTGGGGGAGGTCGCTGAGCGGATCGGCCTCCGGCGAGGTGACCATGTCGGTGGTGCACTTCGGGCCGGGCGCGCGGGCGGGCTGGCACCGGCACACGAGCGACCAACTCCTCTACGTGGTGTCGGGCATCGGGAAGGTGGGCGACCGCGAGGGCGAGCACGTGGTCAGCGCGGGCGACTGCGCGGTCGTGCCCGCGGGCGAGGACCACTGGCACGGCGCGCACGACACGGGCTCGCCGATGTCGCACCTGACGGTCATGCAGGCGGGGTCGGAGACGACGGTGCTGGACTCGTAATGAGCGACGCGCGACCGGACTGGCTCTCGGACGAGCTGTACCCGTTCGAGAGCCGCTTCCTCGAGACGGCGGACGGCCACGCGATGCACTACGCCGATGAGGGCGCGGGGCCGCCGATCGTGTTCGTGCACGGGAATCCGGCGTGGTCGTTCGAGTTCCGGCACCTGATCGAGGGGCTGCGTTCGGAGTACCGCTGCATCGCGCCGGACCACGTCGGGTTCGGGCTGTCGTCGCGGAGCGACCGGGGAGAGGACCACCACCCGCGGGCTCACGCGGAGCGCCTCACCGCGCTGCTGGAGCGCCTCGACGTGCGGGAGGCGACGCTGTTCCTGACGGACTGGGGCGGGCCGATCGGGCTGGAGTTCGCGCGCAGGCGCCCGCAGCGGGTCGGGAAGCTGGTGATCTCCAACACGTGGTGCTGGCCCGTCTCCCGCGACCCCTGGTACCTCGGCTTCAGCTTCATGATGCGGAGCCCGCTGGGGCAGTTCCTGATCAAGCGCCGCAACTTCTTCGTGAACCGCGTGATGCCGATGGCCGTCGGGAACAAGGCGGCCCTCACGCCCGAGGCGATGGACCACTACCGGAACGCGCAGCCCGAAGGGTCGCGCGACGCCTGCGCCGCGTTCCCCGGCCACATCATCGGGGCGACCGGCTGGATTCGGTCGATCCGGGAGGAGCGCGAGGCGTTCACGGGCAAGCCTTCGCTGATCCTCTGGGGACTCAGGGACATCGCCTTCCGCCGGAAGGAGCTGGAGCGCTGGAAAGCGGAGCTTGCGGACTTTACCGTCCACGAATTCGAGGACTGCGGTCACTTCCTCGCGGAGGAAGCGCCGGAGCGCATCCTGCCGGAACTGCGGGCGTTCCTGGCGAGGGCGTAGCACGGACACATACGGGAGGGAACGATGGAGCCGCTGGGGGGACGGGGCGAGATCACGGCGGAGTGGCTGACGGAGGCGCTGCGCGAGGGCGGGCATTTGCCGCGGGGGCGCGTGTCCGGCGTGGAGGTGAACACCGACGGCATCGGCATCGGCTACATCAGCGAGACGGTGCGCATCGTGCCAGCGTACGAGGGGGCGGACGGCTCCGCGCCCGCGAGCCTCGTGGCGAAGCTGCCGGTGGCGGTCGATTTCCCCGAGTACCTGAAGCCGTGGGCGGCGCAGGCGGTCGAGACGGAGCTGCACTTCTACCCGGCGGCGGGCGGCGATTGCGCGGCGCGCGTGCCCGTCTGCTACGGGGCGGCGTTCGGGGGATGGCGGTCGTACGCGCTGCTGCTGGAGGACCTGGGCGGGCTTGAGTCGCTGAGCCAGATGGACTCGTGCCCGCGCGACCGGGCGGACGCGATCGTGGCGATGCTGGGGGCGCTGCACGCGCAGTGGTGGGAGAGCGACAGGCTGCGGGCGGCCTCGTGGCTGCCCTCGCCGCAGCGGCAGTCGGAACTGAATACGCCGCTGGTCGAGGGCGGCTGGGAGATGTTCGCGGAACAGGTCGTGCCGCGCGTCGATCCCGCCTTCCTGCCGGTGGGCGAGCGGCTGGTGCGCGAGTTCGCGGGCATCTTCGAGTGGGGCGCGGCCTCGGCGGCGACGCTCGTGCACGGCGACTTCCGCATCGAGAACTTCCTGTTCGGGGAGCCGGGGACGGCGGACGAGGTCGTGTTCATCGACTGGCAGCTTTCGGGGTACGGCTCGGGGCTGCGGGACATGGCCTACTTCGTCTCGCAGGGGTTCGACCCGAACGAGCGGCGCGAGGTGGAGGACGACCTGATCGCGGCGTACCACGCCTCTCTCGCCGCGCACGGGGTGACGGGGTACTCGCTGGCGCGCTGCCGCGAGGACTACCGGCTGGGGCTGCTGTGGAGCCTGTACGCGCCCATCATCGGGATGACGGGCATGGCCGAGCGCGAGCCGCCCCCGCCGGACGCGCCGGAGGAGGAGCGCGAGGCGTTCCGCGAGATGATCGAGACGGGCGTGGCGCTGGTCACGGTGATGGCGGAGCGCAACATCCGCGCGGTCATGGACACGAAGGCGGGTGAACTGCTGGGCGCTTGAACGGAAGGGCGGGCGGGGGAGACTGCCCCTCGTTGATACGGAGAACGCGGAGCGAGGCGAAGGAGGGTCGCATGGAACCGGTCGCGGACAAGTACGGGATCACGGCGGAGTGGCTGACGGAGGCGCTGCGCGAGGGCGGGCATTTGCCGCGCGGGCGCGTGAGCGCGGTCGACGTGGGCGACATCGGCGTGGGGCGGGGCTACATCAGCCAGTCGGTGCGGGTGACGCCCACCTACGAGGGGACGGACGGGGACGCGCCCGCGAGCCTCGTGGCGAAAGTGCCGACGTTCGTGCAGGTGCCCGAGTACCTGACGCCGTGGACGGGGATGATCATCGAGACGGAGATCGACTGGTACCGCGAGGCGAGCGCGGAGTGTCCGGCGCGCATCGCGCGCTGCTACGGGGGCGTGCACGAGAGCCGCACCTCGTACGCGCTCCTGCTGGAGGACCTGGGCGACCTGGCGACGCTGAGCCAGACGGACTCGTGCCCGCCGGAGCGCGCCCCGCTGGTGGTGAAGACGCTGGCGCGGATGCACGCGCACTGGTGGGAGAGCGAGCGGCTGCGGGAGTGGACGTGGCTGCCCTCGACGGAGCGGCAGCAGCGGATCAACACGCCGATCGTGCGGGGCGGCTGGGACGCCTTCGCGGACCGCATCGTCCCGCGCATCGACGAGGCGTTCCTGCCCGTGGGCGAGCGCCTGATGGAGGAGTGGGGCGAGGTGTACGCGCGGGGGGCCGCCTCGGGGGCGACGCTCATCCACGGGGACTTCCGCATCGAGAACTTCCTCTTCGGGGAGGCGGGCGGCCCCGATGAGCTGGTGCTGCTCGACTGGCAGCTGGCGGGCTACGGGTCGGGGCCGCGCGACCTGGCGTACTTCATCGCGCAGGGCTTCGCGCCGGACGAGCGGCGGGCGGTGGAGGCGGACCTCGTGCGGCTCTACCACGAGTCGCTGGCCGGGCACGGCGTGAGCGGCTATTCGCTCGAACAGTGCTGGGAGGACTACCGGCTGGGGCTGCTGGCGAGCATGTTCATCCCGATCGTGGGGATCAAGGGCGTGGACGACCTCGCGCCACCGCCGCCGGACGCGAGCGAGGAGGACCGGCAGGCGTTCCGCGACCTCGTGAGCGCGGCGGAGGGGCTCATCGCGCTCATGGCGGAGCGCAACATCACGGCCATCATGGACGCGAACGCGGGCCGGTCGCTGGGCCTCTAGCCGCTGCCGCTACGCCTTCAGGCGGCGGGCGTACAGGCCGAAGACGGCGTCCCAGACGCGCTCGGCGGCGGGCTCCACGTAGGCGGGGCGTCCGGGGAAGCAGAAGCCGTGCTCGGTGCCGGGGTGCGTCTCGATGACGTGGGGCACGCCGTTCGCCTCCAGCGCCGCGCGCAGGCCGGGAACGACGTTGTCGGGGACGAAGGGATCGCGCTCGGCGAACCCGAGGTAGAGCTCGGCGCGGATGCGGTCGGCGAGGAGGTGTGGCGAGTCGTCCTGATCGGTGACGATGCCGACGCCGTAGAGGGAGGCGACGGCCCCGAAGCGATCGGGGAAGGTTCCGGCGGCGGCGACCACGAAGCGCCCGCTCATGCAGTAGCCGATCGCTCCGGCGGGACCGTCCACGACGGGGTTGGCGTCGAGGTAGCCGAGCCAGGCCTCGGTGTCGCGCATGACCATCGGCAGTTCGAGGGTGCGTCCGGCGGCGAACATGCGCTCAAGCTCCTCGCGGCCCTTCGAGAGGTCGAAGTGCTGCGGACCGAGGCGGTAGAACATGTCGGGCAGCAGGCAGAAGTAGCCCTCGCCGGCGATGCGGCGGGCGAAGTCGCGGAGTTCGTCGCGCACGCCGACGACGTCCATGTAGAGGATGACGGGCGGGAAGGGGCCCTCGCCGCCGGGGTGGACGGCGAAGCAGGGGACGACGCCGTCGGGGGTGGCGATCTCGGCCTGGAACTCGTTCATCGCTGGCCTCTCAGTCCGCGCCGCGCCTACGTGCCGGTGAATTCGGGCGTGCGGCGCTCGGCGGTGGCGCGGACGCCCTCGCGGAAGTCGTTGGTCTCGCGCAGCCAGTCCTGCTCGACCAGTTCGTGGTCGGTGGCGAGGCGGACGCGCTCGGCGAGGCCTCGGCGCATGGTGCGGCGGATGGAGCGCACGGCGAGGGGCGCGGAGGCGGCGATTTCGGCGGCCCGCTCGCGGGCGGCTTCGCGCAGTTCCTCGATCGGGGCGAGTTCGTCGCAGAGGCCGATGGCGAGCGCTTCCTCGCCCTTCACGCGGCGGCCCGTGTAGAGCAGGTCGAGCGCCTTCTGCTGGCCGACGAGAGCGGGGAGGGTGACGGTGAGGCCGAAGCCATGGTGGAAGCCGAGGCGGGCGAAGTTGGCGGCGAAGCGGGCCTCGGGGGCGGCCACGCGGAAGTCGGCGGAGAGGGCGAGGCCGAGGCCGCCGCCGATCGCGGCCCCCTGCACGGCGGCGACGACGGGCGTCTCCGCCTCCAGCAGGCGCACGGCCTCCTGGTAGAGGTGGCCGCTGCCGGCGCGGCGCGCGGGCGCCTCGGGCGCGTCCGCGCCGCCGTCCGGGGCGGGGGCGGCGAGCTGCGCGCCCGCGCAGAAGGAGCGCCCCTCCGAGGCGAGGACGATGGCGCGCACGTCCGGCTCTTCGTCGAGCGCGTGGTAGGCGGTGGCGATGGCGCGGATGAGGGCGACGTCGAAGTAGTTGTGCGGCGGGCGGTGAATCTCGACGGTGGCGACGTGGCCGTCGATCTCCACCGAGACGTCGGGGGCGGGGTTGGGGACGGGCATGGCTCCTCCTGGCGGGCAACGGTAGCGAGCCGCCCCGCGGGAGTCGAGCCGTGCGCGCCGATGAGGAGGCGTGGACTCTGGTAGCATCGGGCTTGACCCGATCACACGGCACAGACCCAGCCAGCGTTATGTCGGGAAGGATGGACGGAACGATGGAGGACGGCCACCCGCAACCGCCCAGCGGCGAGACCGCCGTCTCCGTGCGGCACGTCTACAAGATCTTCGGGGGGAACGAGGAGGGGGCGCTGGCGCGGGCGATGACGGGCACGACCAAGGAGGCGATCCAGGAGCAGCACGACGCCGTGCTGGCGCTCTCGGACGTGACGTTCGACGTGAAGCGGGGCGAGTTGTTCGTGGTGATGGGGCTCTCGGGCTGCGGGAAGTCGACGCTGGTGCGCTGCATCAACCGCCTGATCGCCCCGTCCGCGGGGGAGATCTGGCTGGGGGACCGCGAGATCACGGCGATGGACGAGGAGGAGTTGCGCGAATTGCGGCGGAGCGAGGTGGCGATGGTGTTCCAGCACTACGGCCTGCTGCCCCATCGCTCGGTGCTGGACAACGTCGCGTGGGGGCTCGAGGTGAACGGCGTGGAGAAGCGGCGTCGCTACCAACGGGCGGACGAGGCGCTGACGGCGGTGGGACTGGACGGCTGGGGCGACCGCATGACGGACCAGTTGAGCGGCGGCATGAAGCAGCGCGTGGGGCTGGCGCGGGCGCTGGCGCAGGACGCGCCCGTGCTGCTGATGGACGAGCCCTTCAGCGCGCTCGACCCGGTCATCCGCCGCGAACTGCAGGACGAACTGGCGAAGCTCCAGGCGGAACTGCACAAGACGATCATCTTCATCACGCACGACCTGAGCGAGGCGGTGCGCATCGGGGACCGGATCGCGATCATGCGCGACGGCGCCGTCGTGCAGCTGGACGAGCCGTCGGAGGTGGTGCTGTCGCCGGCGAACGATTTCGTGCGGGACTTCACCAAGGAGGTGCGGCTGCAGTCGATGGTGACGGCGGACTCGGTGATGCGGGAGCCGACCAGCACGGCGCGCGACGACCAGATGCTCTCGGAGGTGCTCGCGGCGCTGGAGGAGGAGGACCGCAACCACGCCGTGGTCGTCGACGGCGACCGCTGTTGCGTGGGGAGCGTGAGCGTGCACCAGGTGCGGCACGCGCTGCGCGAAGACGGCGACCAGGCGGTCGGATCGCTGCCGATGACGGAAGATGACGCGGTCCCGCGGGACGCCGTGCTGGACGAGCTGGTGCCGCTGGGGCTGCGGTCGGACCACCCCGTTCCCGTCGTGGACGAGGACGGGACGCTGGTGGGCGAGATCCCGCTGGAGGCGCTGGCCACGGCGATGGAGCCGGACGTGGACGTGGACATGGATTTGGGCGCGCCCGCCGCGGAAGGAGCGTCCGCGCGATGAGCGGCAACGAGGAAGCGGGAAACGGCGCGCCGGGGATGGCGAGGCTGCGCGCGCTGCGCGAGCGGCTGCCCTTGCCCGCGGCCGGCAGGGGGCCGCGCTGGGTGCGGCAGACGATGTGGCTGCGCTGGCTCGTGCCGCCGGCGATCCTGGCGGGCGTGCTCTCGGCGGGGGGCTGGGGCTGGGCGGGGGAGTTCCCGGCGGACGTGGGGCGCGACGTGGGACGCGAGATCGACAACATCGTGGACTGGATGACGACGGAACTGGACGTGCTCTTCGACGTGATCAAGGAAGTCGTGCAGACGGTGTTGATCGCGATCGAGGACTTCCTGCTCTGGCTGCCGTGGCCGGCGTTCATCGTCGCGATCACGATCACCGCCTGGCGCACGGCGGGGGTCGGGGTGGCGTGCTTCTCGGCGGGGGCGCTCACCCTGCTGGCGACGTTCGGGCTGTGGGACAGCACGATGGCGACGGTGGCGCTCATGGCGGTGACCGTGACGCTCTCGGTGCTGATCGCCGTGCCGCTGGGGGTCTGGGCTTCGCAGAGCGACCGGCTCGACAAGGTGCTGCGGCCGATCCTCGACGGGATGCAGACGATGCCGAGCTTCGTCTACCTGGTGCCGGCGATCGCGTTCTTCAGCCTGGGCAACGTGCCCGCGGTGATCGCGACGCTGATCTACGCCGTGCCGCCCGCGGTGCGGCTGACCAACCTCGGCATCCGCCAGCTCCCGGAGGAGACGCTGGAGGCGGCGGAGTCGTTCGGGGCGACGCCGATCCAGTTGCTGCTGAAGGTGAAGATCCCGCTGGCCACGCCCACGATCATGGCGGGCGTGAACCAGACCACGCTGATGGCGCTGGCGATGGTCGTGATCGCCTCGCTGGTGGGCGCGGGCGGCCTCGGCGAGGACGTGAACCGCGCGCTGGGCCGGATCGAGCCCGGCAACGCCTTCCTCGCGGGGCTGGGCATCGTGTTCCTCGCGATCATCATCGACCGCATCACGCAGGCGTTCGCGGGCCGCCAGCAGGAGTCGATGGGCGCGGGCGGCGGCGTAGGATAGGCGCGGCGGCTGCGGGGCACGTCCCCGCGGCGACTCCGGCGACAGAGGCAGGCGGACATGAAGCGCTCCGGCAAGGCGATCGTGACGGTCATCGCGGCCCTGCTGGTCGCGGCCACGGCCCTGCTGGGGGCGTGCGGCGGCTCGGACGAGAAGGAGGCGGTCGTCTTCTCCGAGTTGAGCTGGGACTCGGCCGAGGTGCAGACGCGCATCGCGATGTTCATCGTCGAGCACGGCTACGGCTACCCGGCGGACGCGATCGCGGGCGACACGATCCCGCTCTTCCAGGGCCTGATCAACAACGACACGCACGTCACGCTCGAAATCTGGCTGCCGAACCAGCGGGACGCCTGGGAGAAGGCGCTGGCGGAAGGCACGGTGGTGGACCTGGGAGAGAGCCTCGAAGACAACTGGCAGGGTTTCGTGATTCCCCAGTACATCAAGGACGCGAACCCCGGCCTCGTTTCGGTGACGGACCTGCCCGACTACATCGACCTGTTCACGACGGCGGATTCGCGGGGCAAGGCGCGCTTCATCACCTGCGTCGCGGGCTGGGCCTGCGAACTGGTGAACGCGGAGAAGATCGCGACCTACGGCCTGGAGGACCACCTCGACGTGGTCAACCCGGGCAACGGGGCGGCGCTCTTCGCCGACCTGGAGGCGAGCTACGCGCGCGGCGACGCCTGGCTCGGGTACATGTGGGGGCCGACGCGGCCATCGCGGATGCTCGACCTGTACGTCCTCGAAGAGCCGCCCTACACGGACGAGTGCTGGGAGAGCGGCAAGGGCTGCGCCTATCCGATCGCGACGATCAAGATCGCGGTCAACGTGTCGCTGCTCGATCGCGCGCCGGACGTGATCGCATTCCTGCGGAAGTGGAACTTCGAGACCGGGGCGCTGATCGACACGACCACCTGGATGACGGACAACAACGAGACGGCGCCGAACGCGGCGCTCTACTACCTGCGCACGTACCGCGAGCTCTGGAGCGCCTTCGTGCCCGCGGACGTGGCGAAGCGGGTGGACGAGGCGCTGGCGGACGAGGGATAGCGGCCCCGGCGGGGCGAG
Source organism: Tepidiformaceae bacterium (assembly GCA_963664025.2). Classification (GTDB taxonomy): domain Bacteria; phylum Chloroflexota; class Dehalococcoidia; order Tepidiformales; family Tepidiformaceae; genus UBA2991. The sequence goes on from OY760861.2 coordinate 2,509,203, forward strand.
CCGTTTGCCAGTAACCGGAATTCCGGTTACGGTTCGCCGATGCGAAGCGACGCGCTCGCGAACCAGCGCAAGATCGTGGAGGCGGCCACCCGCCTCATGGCCGAGCAGGGGCTCGAAGCCGAGTTGACCGACATCGCCCAGGAAGCGGGCGTGGGGGTCGCCACCGTCTACCGCTGCGTGGGCAACCGCGACCAGGTGATCGAGACGATCGCGCGGGACGTGGTGGGCCAGATGGCCGCGAGCTTCGACGAGGCGGAGGCGGGCGACGGCGGCGTGGACGGCCTCCGCGCGCTGACCGAGCGGCTGCACGGCATCGTGGCGACGTACGGGTGGGTGCACGCCGCCCTCATCGGCGGGCGTCTGCACGCGGAACTGAGGAGCGAGATGCGCGCGGTCGACCCGCTGCGGCGCTTCGAGCGGCTCTACGCGCGGGCGCGGGCCACGGGCCGCTTGCGGGACGACATCGAGCCGGAGGCGGCGGCGGCGCTCATCCTCGGGAGCCTCGCGCCGTGGTCGGCGCGGGCGCTCCAGGCCAGGGGCGACGCGCGGGCCGTGGCGGAAGCCGTACTGGCCCCCTTCCTCACACACGCAGACACGGACAGGGACACGGAGGCAGACCGATGATGATGGGCGGAGGCGCGCAGATGACGGACGGCGGCCTGCCGCCGGGGATGACGCTGCCCGCGCGGCGCAAGGCGCTGGTGCTGGCGGGCGTGCTCTCGACGATGTTCCTGGCGGCGCTGGACCAGACGATCGTCTCGATCTCGCTGCCGCGCATCGTGGAGGACCTCGGCAACCTCGACCTGTACGTGTGGCCGTTCACCTCGTACATGCTGAGTTCGACGGCGCTGGTGCCGGTGGTGGGGAAGCTCTCGGACCTGTACGGGCGCAAGCCGTTCATCCTCGCGGGCATCATCATCTTCGTGGCGGGGTCGTGGCTGTGCGGCGCGTCCGGGGACATGATCCAGCTGATCGCCTTCCGCGCCGTGCAGGGGGTGGGCGCGGGCTTCATCATGACGACGGCGTTCACGTCGATCGGCGACCTCTTCGCGCCGAAGGAACGGGGACGCTGGATGGGCCTCTTCGGGGCGACGTTCGGGCTGGCGACGATCGTGGGGCCGCTGGCGGGCGGGGCGCTGGTGGACCACCTCTCGTGGCGCTGGATCTTCTACATCAACATCCCCGTGGCGATGCTGGCGCTGGCGCTGGTCGGGTTCGGGATGCCGTGGTTCCGCCAGCAGGGCAAGGCGATCATCGACTGGAGCGGGGCGGCGCTGCTGGTGGGCGTGACCGTGCCGCTGCTGCTGGGCCTCTCCTGGGCGGGCAACCAGTACGGCTGGAGCGAACTGCCGGTGGTCGTCTCGCTGGCCGTGGCGGGGGCGCTGCTGGTGGCGTTCGTGGCGCAGGCGCGACGGGCGAAGGAGCCCGTGCTGCCGCTCTACCTGTTCCGCAACCGCGTCTACGCCGTCTCGGTGGTGACGACGATGGTGCTGGGGGCGGGGATGTTCGGGGCGATGCAGTTCCTGCCGCTGTTCCTGGTGGGCGTGCAGGGCTTCTCGACGACGAATTCCGGGCTGGTCATGATGCCGATGATGCTGGGGATGGTGTTCGGCTCGGTGGTGACGGGCCAGTTGCTGAGCCGCGGGCGCGACCTGCGGCTGCTGGCGATCTTCGGGGGCGCGGCGCTGCTCTCCGGCTTCTACCTGCTCTCGACGATGGAGATGGGCTCGTCGGCGTGGACCACGCGGGGCTACATGGTGCTGCTGGGGCTGGGCATGGGGTTCTGGATGCCGACCTTCCAGCTGGCCGTGCAGAACGCGCTGCCGCACCAGCAGCTCGGCGTGGGCACGGCCTCGGTCAACTTCTTCCGGCAGATCGGAGGCACGTTCTCGGTGGCCGTGCTCGGGTCGCTGCTGGCGAGCACCTTCAAGACGAACTTGTCGAACGCGGTGCCGGCGCAGTTCGGCGAGATCCTGAGCGACCCCCAGCGGCTCCTGAGCACGGAGTCGGTGGAGCGGCTGACGGCGGCGATCGAGCAGCAGAGCCCGGGCGCCTCCGAGAGCGTGCTCACGGCGGCGCGGGTCGCCCTCAGCGACTCGGTGACGGGCATCTTCCTGGTGGGCGTGGGGATCGTGGCGGTGGGCATCGCGATCGGCCTGCTCATGCCGCGCGTCCGAATGCGCGGGCGCGAGGAACTGATGGCGGAGGCGCGCGGCGAGGCCCCGCCGGACGAGGGCGAGGGCGAGGAGGCCGGCGGCGGCTTCGGCGTCGAGCCGGAAGAGGCGGGCGCTCCGGGCGAGTAGCCGCGCTACTTGACGCCCTTGTCGAGCAGGGCGGGGAGGTCCGCGTCGTCGGTGTCGACGAGGGCGTCGACCCACTTGTGGAAGAGCTGGCCGCCGCCCTCGTTGCGGCCGAAGAGGGAGAACTCCTTGGCGCCGGTGGCGAGGGCCTTCTGGACGTGGAAGCCGGTGTAGTAGTCCTCGTTGCCGACGACGTGGCCCATGAAGCCCATGTACTCGTCCAGTTCCTTCTGGTCCTGCTCCTCGGGGGGCTCGAAGCGGAGGAAGTTCTGGATGGTGAAGGACTCGCCGGGGGTCTTGCCGGGGAACATCTGCGAGACCATGTAGCCGGAGCCCGTGCTGCCCGCGATGGACATGTTGGGGAAGACGGTCCAGACGCCGGCGGTCATGTCGTCGTAGCCCCACTCCGATTCGGGGGTGTCGGCGAGCTTCTCGTGGCCCTTGGGTGACATGACGCGCACGTGCGGGCCCCACGAGTAGTAGTCGGGCTGGAAGGGGCCGTCGGGGCCGAAGCTGTTCCGGTGGAGGATGGGCACGTGGTAGAAGTCGCGGTAGCCGTCGTAGGCGACCTTCCAGTTGGGGCCGTCGAGGTTCTGGCGGCCGACGACCCAGGCGTCGTCGAAGGCGAGGTCGTCGAGGACGGAGTCGTAACCCGCGAGGAAGGCGTCGACGTCGACGTTGGAGCCGGGCTTGAGCGTGACCCAGATCATGCCGGAGCGCTCGGCGGCGGGGAGCGCGGTGAGGCCGAAGCAGGACTTGTCGAGTTCGCCGAAGTTGCCCTCGTCGAAGACGGCGACGAGCTTGCCTTCGAGGTCGTAGGTCCAGGCGTGGTAGTTGCAGCGGAAGACCTCGGTCTTGCCGGTCTCGGGCTCCTCGACGACGTAGTTGCCGCGGTGGCTGCACATGTTGACGAAGGCGCGGGCCTCGCCGTCGGCGGCGCGGGTGATGAGCACGGGCACGCCCGCGACCTCCATCGCGCGGTAGGAGCCGGGCTCGCGCAGCTCCGAGGAGAAGGCGAGGGCGAGGGGCAGGCGGCGGAAGATGCGGTCGACCTCGGTTTCCCAGCGCTCGGGGTCGTGGTAGAGCGCGGTCGGGATCTTGTAGATCTCATCGGCGAGGTCGATGCGGTTGTTCTGGAGGTTCTCCACCTCGCGGCGGGACATCTCCACCAACTGCTCTCGGGTCATGGTCACACTCCGGGCGCCTTGTCGCCCGATCGGGCGGCGCGAACACGATCAGGATAACGCGCGCGGCGGGGTTGCGCCCCCGCGCTAGCGTCCGGGCTCCTCGAACCAGCCCTGCACGATGAGCATGGCGACGGCCCCGCCGGAGCGGGCGGCGTCGATGGCCATCGTCGAGGCGATGGCGTCGCCGGCGGCCCAGACGCCCTCGACGTTCGTCTGCTGCATGGGGTTGACGGCGATGAAGCCGGACTCGTCGAGGGCGAGTCCGAGACCGCGCGCGAGCCGCTCGGCGAGGGGCGCGGGCAGCTCCTCCGGGCTCCACAGCAGCGTCTCGACGGGCACGGTCTCGCCGCCTTCGAGGGTGACGCTGGAGACCTTGCCGCCCTCGTGGTTGATGGCGGTGATGTCGCCGTGGTGGAGTTCCAGGCCCTGCGCGCGGAGGGCGTCGGCCATCTCGGCGGGGAGGTCGACGCCGCTGCCGAGGAGAAGCTTGACCTTGTCGGTCCAGTTGAAGGCGAAGAGGGGCGGGGTCGCCTTCGCGCCGGCCTCGGGCAGGACGAGCCCCCAGACGCGGTCGCGGTGCTCGTAGCCGTCGCAGAAGGGGCAGTGGATGACGGTATCGCCCCAGCACTCGGCGAAGCCGGGGACATCGGGAAGGGCGTCGCGGTGGCCGAAGGCGAGGATGACGTGGTGGGCGCCGAGCCGGTCGCCCTCGGCGGTCGTGAGGACGAATTCGCCGTCGCTGGACTGCTCGACGTTCACGACCTCGGCGCGGCGGCGGGAGGCTCCGCCGATGGCGTCGATCTGGTCCCAGGCGGCGCTCGCGAGATCGGCGGGGGTCATGCCCTCGACGCCGATGAAGCCGTGGACGCCGTGCGAGGCGGCGTTGCGGGCGGGGGCGGGCGCGTCGAAGACGGCGACGGTCTTGCGCGCGCGCGCGAGCACGAGGGCGGCCTGCAAGCCCGCCGGTCCGCCGCCCACGATGGCGACGTCGACGCTTTCCCCGGCGGGCTCGGCCAGCGGGGCCTCGGCGGAGGCGTCCCGGGGAGCGGGCTCGGGTTGCCCGCCGGGCGCGCCGCCGATGGCGACGGTCGAGCCGGGCGCGACCTGCGGGGGCGGCGGCGAGTCCGACTCCTGCGCGTCGGCCCCGAAGCGGGCGAGCGCGAGCGCCGTGGCCACGCCCGCGAAGCCGTGGCGGCCCGCGACGACGGTGGCGGGCAGTTCGCGCAGGCCGAACTGCTGGACGAGTTCGGGGAAGGTCTCGATCTCGACGACGGTCGCCTCGACCTTGTTCGAGTAGAGGGCGAGCTGGCAGGCGCTGGCGACCGCCTGGGCGGCGGCGGGATGGCGCATCGAGCCGAAGACGACGATGGAGAGCGTGTCCGTGAGGCGGTCGAGCACCTCGGCGAGGGCGGCGGGGGGCGAGGGCGGGGCGGGCAGCGCGGAGATGACCTCGACCAGCACCTCGAAGAAGTGCCCCGCGGGCATGCCGTAGTAGCGCAGCGGGGGCGCGCCGCCGCCGCGCCGCAGGAGGACGGCGGGGACGCGCTCGACGCCCCAGTTCTCCACCAGCTGGGGCTCGGCGTGGAACTCGTGGGTGACGAGGCGGAGCTTGGGGGAGACGCCCGCGAGGTCCTCCAGCGTCTCTTTCGCGGGGCCGCAGGCGGGGCAGGGGGTGCGGGGCGCGGCCCCGGGCACAATCAGCCCGCTCTCGCCCTGGTGGAAGTAGTCGATGGTGACGGGGGCGGGGAGCGCGTCGAAGCGCTGGCGCAGGGCGGCGAGGACGTTCTCGGGGATCACGCGGGGGATTGTCCGCGACGGCGGGCCAGAGCGCGAGCGCGAGGGGCGGGTAGACTGGCGCGGTCAGGAGGAGCGATGCGACAGGAGCCGGTCCCCGTGGTGGTCTCCTTCCCGCTGACGGAGCGGACGCGGGCGACGATCGAGGGCGCGTCGCCGCTCGTGCGCATCCTCGACTACCCGACGGAGCAGATCGCGCCGGGGGCGATGCGCCCGCCGCCGACGCCCGAGCAGGCGGCGGCGCTGGCCGGGGCGGAAGTGCTGTTCGGTTCGCACCTGGACCCGATCGCGGTGCACGACGCGGCCCCGAACCTGCGCTGGCTCCAGGTGCTGACGGCGGGGCTGGACGAGCTGATCGAGCAGGGCGTCCTCGAACGCGACTTCACGATCACGACGATGAGCGGGGTGGGGGCGGTCCCCATCGCGGAGTACTGCATGGGCGTGATGGTGATGCTGGAGAAGGGACTGCACGAAGCGATGCGGGACCAGGTGGAGCATCGCTGGAACTTCCACTTCGCCGGGCAACTCAAGGGGAAGACGTGCGGGATCGTGGGGCTGGGGGCGATCGGGCGGGAACTGGCGCGGCGGGCAAGGGCCTTCGGGATGCGCGTCATCGCGACGCGGCGGAGCGCGCAAACGGGCGATTCCGACCCCGACGTGGATGCGCTGCTGCCGTCGGGCGAGCTTCACCGGCTGCTGGCGGAATCGGATTACGTCAACCTCTGCGTGCCGCTGACGGGGGAGACGGACGGGATGATCGGGGCGGCGGAGATCGCGCTGCTGAAGCCGGAGGCGGCGATCGTGAACATCGCGCGGGCGTCGGTCATCGACGAGGCGGCGCTGCTGGAGGCGCTGCGGACGGAGCGCATCGCGGGGGCGGCGCTGGACGTGCACGACCCCGAGCCGCTGCCGGCGGACAGCCCCTTCTGGGATATGCCGAACGTGATCGTGACGCCGCACCGGTCGGGGGCGATGCACGGCTACTTCGACCGCGCGGCGGAGTTCTTCGCGGAGAACCTGGCGCGGTACGCGCGGGGCGAGCCGCTCGCGAACGTGGTCGGGCGCGAGCGCGGGTACTAGGCCGCCGCTACCAAACCGCTACGACACCGCCGCGGCGTTGCGCTCGCGCGCCCAGGCGTGCGCCTCCTCCGAGGCGACCCACTGGATCGCGTTCGAGAGGAGCCTGCGGTAGTTCAGGTTGTTGTAGGAGGTGGGCACGTCGCCGGGCTGGACGTAGACGATGGGGCTGTTGCGATGGTTCTTGGCCCAGGCGACCATGTTGCTCGTCGGCGGATGGGTCCAGTCGCCGCGCTCGTACATGCGGCGCTCGTGGACGACGAGGGCGGGCGAGAAGAAGTTCTTGTAGGTGAACTCGAAGTCGCTGCGCAGGAGGGGCACGACGTCCTCCTCGAAGTAGGGCGCGAGGTAGAGTTCGTCCTGCAGCTCGAACTCGGGGTCGAGGCCCGCGACGACGGGGTGGTCCGGCTCGGCGACGGTGACGGTGTGGTTGACGGCGAGGAGGTAGCCGGAGTCGGGCCACTGCCGGCCGCGCAGTTCGCCGGGGTCGTAGAAGAAGCGCCCGCCGGCCATCTCCGCGTACTCCTCCCAGGCGGGCCAGGAGCAGATGTTGTGGTGGATCAGGACGAGGCCCTTGCCCGCTTCGAGGAGCGCGCGGTAGCCGTCCTTGAGCGACTGGGGCGGGTCGCCGGTCCCGATGCCGCGCCCGGGCATGCTGTAGTCGACGATGACGTCGTAGGGCGCGGCGCTGACGGGGTCGAAGAAGCGCTGGGCGGCGGGCTGCTCGACGTGCGTCCAGGCGGAGATGGCGCCGTCCTGCTGGAACGCGTCGAACATGGAGAAGAAGGGCTCGCGCTGGAACGGGTGGCCCTTCGTGGCGAGGAGGACGTTGGGGGCGGGCATGGAGAGCCTCCTGCGAGTGGCGCGGCCAGTGTGCGCCCGCCGGAGCGGCATCGCAACGGTCGCGCGGGCGGCTCGGTATCCTGTGCGCGGCGCGGCCACGCGGGCGCGGACGGAGGAGCGGCATGACGGCGAAACGGGTGCTGATCGCGGGGGCGTCGGGGCTGGTGGGGTACGCGGCGGCGCGCCACTTCGCGACGCTGCCGGGGTGGGAGGCGGTGGGGGTTTCGCGGCGCATCCCCGCGGGGCTGCCGGCGGAGGCGGAACCGCTCTCCGTGGACCTGCTCGACGAGGCGGCGTGCGAGCGCGCCTTCGGGGCGATGTCCGGCGTGACGCACCTCGTGTACGCGGCGCTGCAGGAGGTCCCGGGGCTGATGCCGGGCTGGGTGGACGCGGAGGTGATCGAGCGGAACGCGCGCATGTTGCGCAACCTGTTCGGGCCGCTCTCGCGAGCGGCCACGGGGCTGGAGCACGTCTCCCTGCTGCACGGGACGAAGGCGTACGGCCTTCACCACCCCAGCATCGGGGCGAAGGGCGTGAAGGTGCCGCTGCGGGAGCGGGAGCCGCGCAGGGAGCATCCGAACTTCTACTTCGAGCAGGAGGACTACCTGCGCGCGCGGCAGGCGGAGGGCGGCTGGGGGCTGACCGTCTGGCGTCCGACGGTGATCTACGGGGACGCGCCGGGGAACAACATGAACCCCGTGCCCGTCATCGGGGCGTACGCGGCGCTGCTGCGGGAGGCGGGCCGCCCGCTCGACTTCCCCGGGCGTCCGGGCGCGCCCACGCTGCGCGAGGCGGTCGACGCCGACCTGGTGGCGCAGGCGCTCGTGTGGGCGACGGAGGAACCGGCGGCGTGGGGCGGGACGTTCAACCTGACGAACGGGGACGTGTTCATGTGGGAGAACGTGTGGCCCGCGATCGCGGAGACGCTGGGGATGGAGGCGGGCGAGCCGCGCCAGCTCTCGCTGGCGGAGGAGCTGCCGAAGCGGTCGGGCGAGTGGGCGGCGCTGGTGGAGCGGCGGGGGCTGACGGCTTCGCCGGACCTGGTGGAGTTCTGCGGGTACAACTCGCTCATCTACGCGGACACGGTGCTGGGCGCGCCGAACCGCCCGCCGCTGCCGATCCTGAACAGCACGATCGCGGTGCGGCAGGCGGGCTTCGCGGAGTGCATGGACACGGAGGACATGTTCCGCAAGTGGTTCGCGCGCCTGCAGGAGACAGGCGCGATCCCGCCCGCCTAGCGACCGGCCCGCGTCTCGCGTCTCGCGTCTACTTGAAGCGGTAGGTGATGCGGCCCTTGGAGAGGTCGTAGGGCGAGAGTTCGACGAGCACGCGGTCGCCGAGCAGCACCTTGATGCGGTAGCGGCGCACGCGCCCGCTCACGTGGGCGAGCACCTCGTGCCCGTTGGCCAACTCGACGCGGAAGACGGCGTTGGGGAGCGCCTGCGTGACGAGCCCCTCGACTTCGATGGATTCCTGCTTTGCCACGCCCCAACCGTACCAGACGCGGCGCGCTGGCGCTTGCGGACGCGACTCCTAGACGGGAATCCAGTGGAGCACGCCCTCGCGCTTCACCTTGGAGAGGCGGCCCTGCTCGAAGAGGTGCTCCAGGTGGGAGAGCGTCTCGCCGACGGCGGCGCGCTGCATGAAGGGCTCGAAGTCGTCGAGCGTGCCGGTGGCCCACTGGACGCGCCCGGCCACGTCCCAGGCGGTGGCGCCCGCATCGACGCAGCGCAGCATCTCGTCGAGGCGCTCGCGGTGGTGGTCGCGGATCTCGTCGACGCGCCGCTTCAGTTCCTTGATGTCGAACTCGTGCGCGGGCAGGACGTGGTCGACGTCGAGTTCGGCGACGATGTCGAGGGAGCGGATGTAGTCGCCGAGGGGATCGCCGGAGGTCTGGGAGTGCATGGAGACGTTGGGGGTGATGGTGGGAAGGATGTGGTCGCCGCTGAAGAGGAGCTTGCGGTTGGGCTCGTAGAGGCAGATGTGGCCGGGGGCGTGGCCGGGGGTCCAGAGCACCTCGAACTCGAAGTCGCCCGCGCGCAGCGTCTCGCCGCCGTGCACCTTGCGGTCGGCGGCGGCGGGCTGGACCTTGTCGAGCATGGCCATGGAGCCGCGCGACATCTCCGGGGCCTTCAGTTCGGGCACGCCGTGCTGGGCCATGTAGCGCTGCATCTCGTCGGTGAGACCGCGGGGGGCGTAGTAGCGGGAGGCGATGAACTCGGCCTCGCGCTCGTGCATGATGACCTCGCAGTCGGAGACCTGCTTCAGGCGTCCCGACATGCCGTAGTGGTCGGGGTGGACGTGGGTGATGACGAGCTGCGTGATGCCGGAGGGGTGGCTGCCGAATTCGCCCATGCCCTCCTCCAGGGCGGCGTAGGCGACGTCGGTGTTCCAGCCGCAGTCGACGAGCATGGTGTCGCCGCCGTGCTTGATGAGGTAGGGCATGACGTAGGGGAGGCCCTTGGTCACGCGCGGGTTGCGTTCGAGTTCGCCGCGGAGCCGCTTCGCCTCCTCGTACTGGTACTGGGGAAAGGGCGTGAGAAGCTGGTAGACGCCGTCGAGAATCTTCATGGGGACTCCTGGCAAGGGTGGCGGGAGCCGCGATCGTACGGGGCCGCCCGCGCAGACGCCACGCGGGACGGAGCGCGGACGGGTAAGCTGGCGCGCATGGCGCTCTCCATCCCCGAGCGGCTGGACGACCTGACGCCGGAATGGCTGACCGCGGCGCTGCGCGAGTCGGGGGCGCTGGCGGCGACGGGCGCGGTCACGTCCGTCGAGCGCGAGACGCTGGGGGAGGGCGCTGGCTTCCTGGGCGACATCGCGCGGCTGACGCTGGCCTACGAGGGGGAGACGGGAGACGCGCCGCCGACGGTCATCGCGAAGATGCCGAAGCTGGCCAACCGCGCGATGGGCGAACTGCTCGGCGCGTACGAGCGGGAGAGCTGCTTCTACGATGAGATGGCGGCGGACCTGCCCCTCTCGACGCCGCGCATGTACTACGGCGACTTCGACCGCGACCTCGCGTCGGAGCGGCAGGAGATGGCGCTGAAGCTGGCCGACCGCACGCCGCGCCTGCTGACGGGGCGCATGACGCAGCTGGGGCTGTGGGTCTCGGGGCGGAAGAAGCGGCGCTACATCCTCCTGCTGGAGGACCTCGGCGACGCGGAGCCGGGCGACCAGCTGACGGGCATCCCGCCGGAGCGCTGCGCGACGGTGCTGGCGGCGGTGGCGCGGATGCACGCCGCCTTCTGGGAGAGCGCGGCGGTCGAGAACCGCTTCTGGCTGGTGCCCCTGAGCATCGACGCGCGCATCCGCAACCGGCTCTTCCGGGATTCGCAAGCGGGCTTCCGGGAGCGGTTCGGGCGCCTGGTGGACGAAGGCTTCGGGAGGGCGATGGACTGGACGAGCGCGAACGGCGAGACGGCCACGCGGCGCCTCCAGCGAGGCGCGCCCGCGACGCTGGCGCACTGCGACCTGCGGCTCGACAACGTGGCCTTCCGCGACGGCGAGCCGATCGTGTTCGACTGGCAGCTCGTGCGGCGGGGCCCGGCGGCCTACGACGTGGCCTACTTCCTCTCGGGAGCCTGCCCGGACCTGACACGCGAGGACGAGAGCGAACTGCTGCGGGGCTACCTGGCGGCGCTGGAGGCGCTGGGCGTGCGGGGCTACGCCTTCGAGGCGCTGGAGCGGGACTACCACCTGGGGCTGCTCACGGCCATGCAGACGCTCACGGCGATCGACCTGATGGACATGGGCGAAGGGCGCGGCATGGCGCTGATGGAGGCGTGGTACGAGCGGCTGGGCGCGCGCGTGGCGGGCATCGACCTGGACGGGCTGCTGGCGGAGGCGTAGGTCATGGAACGCGACATCCCCGAACGGCTCGACGACCTGACCCCCGAATGGCTGACGGCGGCCCTGCGCGAGGGCGGCCACCTGCCGGACGGGGGCGCGGTGGCGGCGGTCGAGCGCGAGGCGCTGGGCGAGGGCGAGGGGTTCATGGGCGACATCGCGCGGCTGCGGCCCTCGTACGCGGAGGCGGGCGGGGAGGGGCCGGCGACGATGGTGGCGAAGCTGCCGCGGCTGGAGAACCGCGCGGTGGGCGAACTCATCGGCATCTACGAGCGGGAGAGCTGCTTCTACGAGGAACTGTCCGGCGACGTGCCGGTGAGGCTGCCCCGCCTCTACTACAGCGACTTCGACCGCGTCGCCGCGCCGGAGCGGCAGGAGCGGCTGAAGGCGCTGGCCAACCATCTGCCCGACTGGCTCATTCCCCAGGTGACGCGCCTGGCCCTGTGGGCGGCGAACCGCACGAAGCGCCGCTACCTGCTGCTGCTGGAGGACCTGGGCGACGCGGCGCCGGGCGACCAGCTCGCGGGTACGGACGCGGCGGGCTGCGCGCGCGTTCTCACGACGATCGCGCAGGCGCACGCCGCGCTGTGGGAGAGCCCCGCGCTCGCGAACCGCTACTGGCTGATCACGCTCGCCGACGACTCGCGCGTCCGCCAGAGCATGTTCAAGGACATGCTGGGGACGTTCCGGGAGCGGCACGAGGAGGCGCTCGACGAGGAGTTCGAGCGCACGATCGCGTGGGTGGTGCGGAACGGGCGGGAGGTGATCGAGCGGATGCACCGGGAGGCCCCGGAGACGCTCGTGCACGGCGACCTGCGGCTGGACAACCTCGCGTTCCGGGGCGACGAGCCGGTGTTCTTCGACTGGCAGGGCGTCCGGCGCGGACCGTGCGCCTACGACGTGGCCTGGTTCCTCTCCGGGGCGAGCGACGATCTGACGCCGGAGGACGAGGCGGACCTGCTGCGCGGCTACCACGCGGCGCTGGAGGCGGGCGGCGTGCGCGGCTACCCCTTCGAGGCGTTCGAGCGGCACTACCGGCTGGGGCTGCTGGCGACCGTGCAGACGCTGGGCCTGCTCGCGATCCTCGACATCGGCGAGGGCGAGGAGCGGGGCGGGGAGATGGCGCGCGCGTGGGTGCGGCGGCTGCGGACGCGCCTCGCGGGCATCGACCTGGACCGCGCGCTCGCCTGACCGGCGGGGCCGGTCGCGCTACAGGGGCCAGCGCTGGCTCGCCTCGTAGGCGTGGTGGATGGGGTGGTGGATCCAGATCTGGGCCACCAGCTCGGCCTTGGGCATGCGGTAGTCGCCGAGGGTGACGACGGCGGCGAGATCGTCCTCGTCGAGCGTCTCGGCGAAGGCGGCGGACGCCTCCGAGCCCTGCAGGATCATCGCGCCCAGCTCCTCGCGGGAGACCTCGGCCATGCGCTCGATCGTGCGGGCGTTGCCGGAGGCGGCGTCGTCGTTGCTGAACGACTCGAGGGCGCCCGTGCCGAGACTCCCGTAGAAGCCCTCCAGCGCGCCCGCGCCGGCGGCGATGTGGCGGAAGGCGTCGGCGGTCGTCCACTCCTGCGCGAGTTGGCGGTCGAAGTCGGGGACGTGTTCGAGGGCGGCGGCGGCGCGCCGTCCGGCGAAGCGGATGCCCTCGGCCAGTTCCTGCTTGCTGATCGTCATGGTGTTCCTCCCGGAGCGATTATTGCTTCTGCTGCTGCTGCTATTCGTCGCGGACGACGACGGCGATGGAGCCGGGGACGTGTCCGCCGTTGATGGCGATGGTCTGGCCGGTGATCCAGGAGCCGGCCTCGGAGGCGAGGTAGACGACGCCCGCGCCGATGTCGCTGGGCCGGCCCATGCGGCCCGTGGGGAGGCGCTTGCCGTAGGCCGCCTGCTCCTCCTCGGTCATGGGGAACATGGCCGAGAACTGCTCGGTGACGATGGGGCCGGGGGCGATGCCGTTCACGCGGATGCGGCGCTCGGCGAGTTCGCGCGAGAGCGTCATGGTCATGTTCACGACGCCCGCCTTGGCCGCGCCGTAGGCCCCCGTGTGGGGGGCGGCGTTGAGGGCGGCGCCGGAGACGATGTTGATGATGCTCGACCCCTCGTCCATGTGGGGCAGGGCGGCGCGCACGCCGAGGAAGGCGGACGTGAGGTTGAACTCGATCATCTCGTCCCAGACCGGATCGGGCGTTTCGGCGAGGTCGCGCACGACGCGGTCCTGGCTGCCGCCGGCGTTGTTCACCCAGACGGTGATCTTGCCGAAGGCCTCGACGGCGGCGGCGGCGAGCCGCTCGATGGCGGCGCGGTCGAGCACGTCGGTGGGGACGGCGAGTCCGCGCGCGCCCCGCGCCTCGACGCCCTCGACGACGCGGGCGAGGTCGCCCTCGCGGCGGGCGGCGACGACGACGTCGGCCCCGGCGTCGGCCATGGCGAAGGCGATGCCCTCGCCGATGCCGCGCCCGCCGCCGGTGATCACGCCAACGTGGCCGTCCAGCCGGAAGTCATCCAGCACGCTCATAGTCGCCTCCTGTCTGTGGCGCGCAGCCTACGGGGCGGGGGCGGCACGCGCGATCCCGCCGGGGCCTCAGGCGCCGCGTTCGGCGAGGCGCTGGCGCTGGGCGGCTTCGCGCTCGGCGAGCCCCTCGGCGCTCATCCCGAAGATGTCGGGCGGGGACCAGCCGTTGAGGCCGGCGTAGGTGTCGATCTGGCTGCGGTGATGGACCTCGTGCTCGGTGAGCATCATGAGGACGCGCCAGCCGGCGAGCGCGCCCTCGCCCTCGATGAGGGGCACGCGGCGCTGGAGCCATTCGCCGGGCGTGTCGCGGAGGCGCTCCGCGAGGGCGGCGGCGCTCTCCTCCAAGGCGGGCGCCCAGAGCTCGGGGGCGGAGGCGTCGGGGGCGGGGGGCATGATCCAGCCCTCGTCGCGGTAGGCGCCCGCGAAGAAGCCGCGCGAGCGGGCGATGTGGGCGACGAGTTCGCCGATGTCCCAGGCGGCCTCGCCCTCGCCCGCGGGCGGCTGCCAGGCGGCGGCCTCGGGGGGCAGGGCGGCGACGTCGCGCAGGGCGCGGCGGTGCACGCCGTCGAAGTAGCGGAGGAAGCCGTCGATGGAGTCGATCATGGAACACCTGCCGTGGCGTCGAAGATGGTGGTGTGACGCATGCGCGCGAGGTCGCGCCCATCGGGGCCGCGCACGAGGCAATCGAACTCGACGATGGGGCGGCCCTTGCGCTCGTAGAGGGCGGCGCAGCGCCCGCCCGCGGCGACCTCGCCGCCGACCGGGGCGGGGGCGAGGAACTCGACTTCGCTGCGGGTGTGGATGGAGCTGGCGATGGCGAAGTTGTGGCGCATGAGCGCCTCCGCGCGGGCCACGAGCCAGGCGGGATGGAGACGCGCCCACTCGCCGCTGAAGCGGGGATCGCCGGAGCGATGGCTGAGCCGCATGTAGGCGCGCAACGTCCCGGCGGAGGCGTCGGCGGCCATCGGCGTCCAGTCCGCGCCCACGAGGGCGGGATCGATGCGCGGCTCCGGGCGGGGGTCGGGGCTGGGGGCGGGGTCCATGCGCGCGGGCGGCTCGAAGGCGGCGAGGGCGGCGTTGGGACCGAGCCCCGCTTCCCCGACGACGCAGTCGACGCCGCTCTCGTTGACCATGCGCAGGGCGAACGCGCCGCCTTCCCCGGGCGCGAGGACGATGCGGACCTCATCGCCGGGGTGGACGGGCCGGCGGAAGCGGAAGCGCGCCCAGCCGCGGTCGAGCCAGCCTTCCCCGAGCGTTTCGAGGATGGCGGGAACGCTCCAGCCCCAGACGGTCGCGCCCGCGACGAGCGGCCCGCCGAAGCCGAGTTCGCGGGCGAATTCGGTGCTGTGGACGGGGTTGGCGATCGCGGCGGGGTCGTCCTCGTGGTCGAGGAAGGCGACGATGCGCCATTCGCGCGTTCCGGCTGCGGTCATGGGCGCCTCCGAGTGTGAAGCGTAGCGGAAGGAGCGCGCGCGGGCGTCTCCCGTAGGGCGGCGCTGGCGTATCTTCGCAGTCTTGACACCGTTCGCGCTCCTGGCCATTCAGCATGGGCTTGCGGTCCCCGGCGGCGCCCGTCCCGAGCGGCGGTCCGTCCGGCGCAAGCCGTCGCCGCCAGTCCCGCCTCCGGCGCAGCGCTACCTGCCGGGGCTGGACGGGATGCGCGCGCTGGCCGTGATCGCGGTCGTGCTCTTTCACTCGGCGCTGGGGATCGCGCCGGGCGGGTTCCTGGGCGTCGAGGTCTTCTTCGTCATCAGCGGCTACATCATCACGCGGGCGCTGCTGGCGGAGCGCGAGAAGAGCGGGCGCATCGCGCTGGGCGGCTTCTGGCTGCGGCGGGCGCGGCGACTGCTGCCCGCGCTGTTCCTGCTGCTGGCGGGCGTGGCCGCCTACACCGTGCTCTTCGCCCCGGACGAGGCCGCCGGTCTCCGGCACGACATCGCGGCGGCGCTGGCGTACGTCACGAACTGGGACCTGATCGTGGCGGGCGAGACGTACTTCGGCTCGTGGGAGCGGCCCTCGCTGCTGCGCCATCTCTGGTCGCTGGCGGTGGAGGAGCAGTTCTACGTGGTCTGGCCGCTGCTGATGGCGGGTGGACTGGCGTTCCTGCCGAAGCGCGCCGCGCTGGCGCTGATCGTCGCGGGGGCGGTCGCCTCGGCGATCGCGATGGCGGCGCTCTACGAGCCGGGAAGCGCGGTCACGCGCATCTACTACGGGACGGACACGCGCGCGTCGGGGCTCCTCATCGGGTCGGCGCTGGCGTTCGTGTGGACGGCGCGGCGGTCGGCGGGCGGGGGCGGACTGCGGGCGCTGGCGGGGATGTCGGCGCTGACGCTGCTGGGGCTGGCGGGACTGGCGACGCTGGCGGGATTCACGCTGCTGGCGGACGGGGCGACGCCGTTCCTGTACGAGGGCGGGTTCGCGCTGACGGGCGCGGCGACGGCGGCGCTGATCGTGGCGGCCACGCACGAGCGCTCGCCCCTCGCGAAGGGCCTGGGGACGCCGCTCCTGCGCTGGATCGGCGTGCGCTCCTACGGCATCTACCTGTGGCACTGGCCGGTGATGGTCCTGACGCGCCCCGGCGGCGGCATCGACGCGCCGCTCGACGGGCTGGCGCTGTTCGCGCTGCAGTCCGCGATCACGCTGGCGCTGGCGGAGGCGTCGTACCGCTGGGTCGAAGCGCCGATCCGCGAGGGCGC
Organism: Tepidiformaceae bacterium; assembly: GCA_963664025.2. Taxonomy (GTDB): domain Bacteria; phylum Chloroflexota; class Dehalococcoidia; order Tepidiformales; family Tepidiformaceae; genus UBA2991. Next base: position 2,525,458 of record OY760861.2, read on the forward strand.
GCTGGGGCGGCTGCGCGAGCGGCTCGGGGAGTGGTCGAGCGCGCCGCGACGGCAGCGGGGGGCGGTCGCGTTCGCGGGCGCGGCGAGCGTTGCGGGCGTGGCCGCGATCGCGGCGTTCCTGGCGCTGGCGCAGGGGCCGGAGGAGCCGCCCTACTTCGCGCTGGAACGGGTGCGGCTCGTGCACAGCGGCGCGGCGCTCGCGGAGGCGGGTCCCGGCGATGCGGCGTCGCGGCCGCCGGCGCGGACGGCGACGCAAGAAGCGCCCCGGGACGCAGCGGCACGGCCAGCGGAGGAACGGGCGGGCGCGGGCGCAGCCATCCCGGCGGACGAACCGGCGATTCTCGCGGCGGCGGCGGTTCGCCCGTCCGTCGCGAGCGAGCGGGCCGCGTCCGTCGAGGCGCTCACGGCCACGTTCGAGACGGGGGCGCTGGCCTTCGACCACACGGGGCCGGCGACCGGCGCGGAGGGCGCGGTCCGGGTGACGGCGATCGGCGACTCGGTGATGCTGGGGGCCGCGCACGAGCTCGCCGCGCAGGTGCCGGGCATCGACCTCGACGCGGCGGTCGGGCGGCAGGTGTCGCAGGCGATCGCGTTGCTGCGGGAACGGGAGGCGAGCGGCCGGCTCGGGGCGATCGTGCTGCTGCACGTCGGCAACAACGGCGCGTTCAGCGCGAAGCAGTTCGACCGGATCATGGAGGCGGCGGGGCCGGAGCGGCGGGTCGTGTTCCTGACGCTCAAGGTCTCACGCTCGTGGGAAGCGGCGAACAACCGCGTCATCCAGGAGGGGGTGGAGCGCTACCCGCACGCCTTCCTCGTGGACTGGCGGGCCGTGCTGGAGGAGCATCCGGAGGTGCTGTGGAAAGATGGCACGCATCTGCGGCCCGAACGCGCCGGCTTCTACGTCGCGCTGCTGGCGCCGTACCTGCGCTCGTAGGAGCGCCGCGAAAGGGGACACACGATGGAGTACCGAAGGATGGGGCGCACGGGTCTGCGCGTCTCGACGATCTGCCTGGGGACGATGACGTTCGGCTTCCAGACCGGGGAGCAGGAGGCGCTGCGCATCATGGACGCCGCCTGGGACGCGGGCGTGAACTTCCTCGACACGTCGGACGTGTACCCGATGGGGAGCGAGGACACGGGTACGACGGAGGCGATCGTGGGCGCGTGGCTGGCGCGCATGCCCCGCGACAAGGTGGTGCTGGCGACGAAGGCGCGGGGGGCGACGGGGCCGGGGCCGAACGACGCGGGGCTCTCGCGGCAGCACATCCTGGACGCGGTCGACGCGAGCCTCGCGCGGCTGGGCACGGACCACATCGACCTGTACCAGACGCACTTCCCCGACCCGGAGACGCCGATCGACGAGACGCTCAAGGCGCTGGACGACCTCGTGCGCTGGGGGAAGGTGCGCTACGTCGGCTGCTCGAACTACCAGGCGTGGGAGCTGGCGCGGGCGCTGGGCGCGAGCGAGCGGCTGGGCCTCGCGCGCTACGACTGCGACCAGCCGCGCTACAACATCCTCTTCCGCGAGATCGAGAACGAGCTGCTGCCGCTCTGCCGCGCGGAGGGCGTGGGCGTGATCGCCTACAACCCGCTGGCGGGCGGGATGCTGACGGGCAAGTACGCGGGCACGGAGGACCTGCGCGAACGGACGCGCTTCACGCTGGGGAACGCGGGGCCGCGCTACCGCGCGCGCTACTGGGACGAGGCGCAGTTCCGCGAGGTCGAGCGGCTGCGCGCCTACTTCGCCGAGCGCGAGACGCCGCTGACGCACGCCGCCATCGCCTGGGTGATCGCGCAGGAGGGGATCACGTCCGCGATCGTGGGGGCGAGCCGCCCGGAGCAGATCGAGGAGTCGGCGGGCGGGGCGGACCTGGCGCTGAGCGCGGACGACCTCGCCTTCTGCGACGACGCGTGGTTCAACCTGCCGCGCAAGCGCGACCGGACGGTGGCGCTGCGGTAGCGCTCAGGCGAGCCTGGCGCGGGCGGCGCGGAGGCGGGCGAGCGCCTCGTCGCGCCCCAGCAGGGCCACGGAGTCGAACAGGGGGATGCCGCGGGGCGCGCCCATGACGGCGACGTAGAGGACGGAGACGAACTTCCGCAGCTTCAGGCCGAGCGCGTCCTGGAGCGAGCGCAGGGCCGCCTCGACGGGCTCGGTCGCCCACGCCTCGGGGGCGACGCCCTCGACGGCGGCGATGGCGGCGTCGAGCGTGCGGGCGGCGAGTTCGGCGTCGCCCTTGATGCGCTCGGTGAGGAGTTCGGCGGGGTAGTCGGGCGGGCCGCCGAAGAGGAAGCGCGTGAGCCCCGCCACCTCGTCGAGGCGCGCGACGCGCTCCTGCAGGAGGGGCGCGGCGGCGGCCACGAGCGCGGCGTCGAGGGGGCGGGGGATGGCGGCGGGGAGGTCGCGGTCGAGCCATTCGGCGACGTGCTCGCGCCAGGCTTCGGGCGCCAGGGCGCGGATGTAGTGGCCGTTGAGCGCATCGAGCCGTTCCACGTCGAAGAAGGCGGAGTTGGGAACGACGCGGTCGAGGGTGAAGGCGCGGGCGAACTCGTCGCGCGTGATGTGCGTGGTGTGGTCGTCGAGGGACCAGCCGAGGAAGGCGAGGAAGTTGAGCATCGCCTCGGGCAGGTAGCCGCGGTCGCGGTAGTCGAGGGCGGCCACGTCGCCGTCGCGCTTCGAGAGCTTGCGCCCTTCGCGGTCGACGAGCAGGGGGATGTGGGCGAACTGGGGCGCGGGCCAGCCCATCGCTTCGTACAACTGGAGGTGCTTCGGGCCGCTGGCGAGCCACTCCTCGGCGCGGATGACGTGCGTGATCGCCATGTCGTGGTCGTCCACGAGCATGGCCAGGTGGTAGGTGGGGAAGCCGTCGGACTTGAGGATGACGAAGTCGTCCTGGAGCGCGTTCTGGAAGGTGACGTCGCCGCGGACGAGGTCGGGGAAGACGGTCACGCCGGTGCGGTCCATGCGGAAGCGCAGGACGGAGGGCTCGGCGCGGGCGCGCGCCTCCGCCTCGTCCGGGGGGATGGCGCGGCAGCGGCCGTCGTAGCCGGTGGCGAGGCCGTCGCGCTGCTGGTCCTTGCGCAGCTGGGCGAGCCGCTCGGAGGTGCAGAAGCAGCGGTAGGCGCGCCCGCGGGCCTGCAGCTCGGCGGCGGCGGCGGCGTACTTGCCGAGGCGCTCGGACTGGACGTAGGGGCCGTGCGGGCCGCCCACCTCCGGCCCCTCGTCCCATTCGATGCCGAGCCAGCGCAGGCCCTCGCAGATGTTCTCGACGGCGCCCTCGGCGTAGCGGCTCTGGTCGGTGTCCTCGATGCGGAGGATGAGTTCGCCGCCGTTCGCCTTCACGAAGGCCCACTGGAAGAGGGCCGTGCGCAGGCCGCCGATGTGCAGCTCGCCGGTGGGGCTGGGGGCGAAGCGGGTGCGGACGGGGCCGGTCATGCGGTCTCCTCGGTTCGGTCGGGGGCGACGGCCTCGGCGTAGGGCGCGGCCTGCGCGGCGAACCCGGCGTCCCCGGCGGCCTCCAGCATGTCACGGGGAAGGGGCGCGGTCACGGTGAGTTCGCCGCCGCGCGGGTGGGGGACGGCGATCCGCCAGGCGTGGAGCAGGTGGCGGGGGCCGGGGCCGCGCCCGTACAGGTCGTCGCCGGCGACGGGCGCGCCGATGGCGGCGAGGTGGACGCGGATCTGGTGCGTGCGGCCCGTGAGGGGCTTCACGAGCAGGAGGGAGCGCCCGCGGACGGCGGCGAGCGTCTCGTACTCGGTGCGCGCCTCGCGGCCGCCGGCAGCGGTGACGGCCATGCGGCGGCGATCGGCGTGGCTGCGGGCGATGGCGGCGTCGATGACGGCGCGCTCGCGCTGGGGGACGCCGTCGCAGAGGGCGAGGTACCGCTTGCGCGTCTCGCGCGCCTCGAAGGCGGCTCCGAGGGCGGCCTGGGCGGCGGGCGTCTTCGCCAGCAGGAGCGCGCCGCTCGTGTGCTTGTCGAGGCGGTGGACGATGCCCGGGCGCGCGGCATCGAAGGCGGCGGCTTCCTCCGCGCAACGCTCGATGAACCAGGCGGCGACGGTGGGCGCGCCGGGCTCGGCGGGGGCGTCGTGGACGAGCAGGCCGGCGGGCTTGTCGATGGCGAGCAGGTCCGCGTCCTCGTGGAGGACGGGCAGGTCGAGGCCGCTGGGGACGGCGGCGCGGGGCGTCTCGGGGAGGGTGACGGCGATGCGCGCGCCGCGCTCGACGTGCGCCGACTTGCGGGCGGGCGCGCCATCGACGAGGACGCGCTCGCCCGCGATGAGGCGCTGCACGCGGGCGCGGCTGAGGTCGGGGAAGGCGGCGGCGAGCACGGCGTCGAGCCGCCCCCCCTCGGTCACGAGGAGGTCTCGCCGCCTTCCGGGCCGGTCTGCGTCTGCGTCAGGAGCGCCCATACGAGGATGATCACGCCGATCGTAATGGCGGAGTCGGCGACGTTGAAGGCGGGCCACTCGGGGAACTTGATGAAGTCCGTGACCCGCCCGTCGCCGACGCGGTCGATGAGGTTGCCGATGGCGCCGCCGAGCATGAGCGCCAGCCCGGCGCGCAGGAGCGGGCTCGCCATGCCGGGGTTGAAGAGGTAGACGAGGAGGAGGGCGACGCCCACGACGCTCGTGACGATGAGCAGCGGCCCCGCCCCTTCGAGGATGCCGAAGGCCGCGCCCGTGTTCGTGAAGTGCACGATGCGGACGTTCCAGCCGGGATCGGGCCAGGCGTCCCCGCGGTCGAGCCCGGCGCGAATCGCCCACTTCGTCGCCAGGTCCCCGGCGACGATGACGGCGGCGAGCGCGAGGAAGGCCCAGTCGGCGCGTCGCAGTCGGGGGAGGGCGAGGGCGGGCATAGGGCGCATGATAGGGCGCGGGCGTCCAGCGCTCCCGTAGGATTCGCGCAATGCCTTCGGCGAGGCCCCTGGCGGAACGCATGCACCTGAAGGCGGGCGAGCGGATGCTGCTGGTGAACGCGCCAGACGGCTACGCCGCCACGCTCGCGGCGCCGGACGGCGTGGAGGTGGGGGAAGCGCCCGCGGGGACGTTCGACGTGATCCAGGCGTTCGTCCCGACTCGGGCCGCGCTGGAAGCGGAGACGCCGAGGCTGAAGGCGCTGCTGAACGCGGGCGGCAAGCTCTGGATCACCTACCCCAAGGGCGCCTCGAAGGCCCTGAGCGCCGACATCAACCGCGACGACATCCGCCGCTACGCGGGGACGGTGGGGCTGCAGACGGTGGCGCAGATCGCGGTCGATGAGGACTGGTCGGCGATTCGCTGCAAGGCGGTGGAGTAGGGGCCGCGATCCCGCGCCCGTGCGTTGACGCGCCCGCGCGGCCCACCTAGGCTGCGCGCGCTATGGCGAGGCATCTGGAAGGGAAGACGGCGATCGTGACGGGCGGGGCCGGGGGCATGGGCTCCTGGATCTGCCGCATCTTCGCGGAACAGGGCGCGCGCGTGATCGTGGCCGATACGGGCGCGGACGTGGAGGGGCGCATGGGCGCGGACCCCAGCCGCGTCAACGCCGTCGTCGACGAGATCACGGCGGCGGGCGGGGAGGCCGTGGCGGCCATCGGCGACGTGTCCGAGATGGACGTGGCGGAGGGGCTGGTGCGGACGGCGCTGGAGCGCTGGGACAAGCTGGACATCCTCGTCTGCGCGCACGGCATCCTGCGCGAGCGGATGATCTTCAACATGACCGAGGAGGAGTGGGACGGCTCGGTGAAGTCGCACCTGAAGGGGTGCTTCGCGCCGACCAAGTTCGCGGCCATCCACTGGCGGGAGCGGCGCGACGGCGGGCGCCTCATCTACTTCACGTCGGGGGCGGGCCAACGCGGGGAGGCGGGTCAGCCGAACTACTCGGCGGCGCAGCAGGGGAAGGTCGGGCTGATGCTCTCCTGCGCGCAGGCGCTGAGCCGCTACGGCGTGACCGCGAACTGCATTGCGCCGGCGGCCTCGACGCGCATGACGGACCGCGGGCGCAGCGTGGACCGCGAGGGGCCCGCGCCCAGCCTCTCGGCGGAGGGCACGAAGATGGACCCGAAGAACGTGGTCCCCGCGATCGTCTACCTGGCCTCGGACGAGGGCGCGAGCGTGACGGGGCGCGTCGTCGGCACGACGGGGCACGAGTTCACCGTCTGGCGGGAGCCGTTCCGGGACCAGTCGATCTACTCGCAGGCGCCGTTCTGGGACATCGACGAGCTGTTCGGGCAGATGCCGCGCACGCTGGCGGTCCACGACCTGGCCCCGCCCGAGCCGGCGTTCCCGTAGGCGGAAGGAGCGAAGCGATGGCGAGGCACCTGGAAGGCAAGACCGCGATCGTGACGGGCGGCGCGGGCGGCATCGGCGCCTGGGTCTCGAAGCTGTACGCGGCGAACGGGGCGAAGGTGATCGTGGCGGACACGGGCGCGGACGTGGAGGGGCGCATGGGCATGGATCCCGCCCGCGTGAACGCCGTGGTGGACGAGATCACGGCGGCGGGCGGGGAGGCCGTGGCGGCCATCGGCGACGTGTCCGAGATGGACGTGGCGGAGGGGCTGGTGCGGACGGCGCTGGAGCGCTGGGGGAAGCTCGACATCCTCTGCTGCGCGCACGGCATCCTGCGCGAGCGGATGATCTTCAACATGACCGAGGAGGAGTGGGACGGCTCCGTGAAGTCGCACCTGAAGGGGTGCTTCGCGCCGACCAAGTTCGCGGCCATCCACTGGCGGCAGGAGCGGCAGGGCGGGCGCATCATCTACTTCACCTCGGACGCGGGCATCCGCGGCAGCAGCGGCCAGCCGAACTACTCGGCGGCGCACGCGGGCAAGCTCGGGCTGATGCGCTCGAACGCGCGCGGCCTGAGCCGCTACGGCGTGACCTGCAACTGCATCGCGCCGGGCGCCTCGACGCGCATGACCGACCGCGGCCTCGGCGTGGACAAGGACGGCGCGCCCCCGAGCGAAACGGCGGCGGGGACGGCGCGCGACCCGAAGAACGTGGCCCCGATCGCGGTCTGGCTCGCCTCGGACGCGGGGGCGGCGGCGAACGGGCGCATCTTCGGCGCGCGCGGGCACGTCATCACGCTCTACAGCGAGCCGGAGCGGGAGCGCCTGCTGCGCTTCGACGAGCCGTTCATCGACATCGACGATCTGTTCGAGCTGTGGCCGCAGACGCTCGGCTCGGAGCCGCTGGAGAGGACGCAGGCTTGGACCTGAGCGCCGCGCAGCTCGCCGACCGCCAGGCGATCGTCGAGGTCATCGACCGCTACGCGACGTCGCTCGACGCGAAGGACTACGAGCGCTTCAAGACGTGCTTCAGCGAGGACGCCGTCGTGCACTACGGGTCGCCGCTGGGGCTGGACGAGGCGGCGGCGTACGCGGAGTCGACGCTCTCGCGGTTCGCGCACACGCAGCACCTGCTGGGGAACTACGCGATCGCGCTCGACGGCGACCGCGCCTCGGCGCGCACCTACCTGCACGCGAGCCACGTCAGCGACGAGGGCGCGATCTGGGTCGTCGGCGGCACGTACGTCGACCGCTTCGAGCGGCGCGCGGGCGAGTGGAAGATCGTCGAGCGCGCGCTCGAGGCGAAGTGGTCGGAAGAGCGCACGATCTCGGCGTAGCATTCGCGCACCAACGGCAACGACACCGGCAACGGCGAAAGGAACGGGTCATGGGCAAGGAGATCGACCTTCAGGGCAAGGTGGCGCTGGTCACCGGCAGCGGACAGGGCATCGGCAAGGGCATCGCGACGGTGCTCGGCGAGTGCGGGGCGACGGTCGTCGTCTCGGACGTGAACCCCGACACGACGGCGGCGACGGCGGCGGAGCTGGGGGCGGCGGCGCTCCCGCTCGACGTGACCGACCAGGACGCCTTCGACGCGGCCATCGACGGGGTGGTCGCGGACCACGGGAGCCTCGACATCCTCGTGAACAACGCGGGCGTCTACCGCGAGTACGGCGGGGGCATCGCCGACATCACGCCGGAGATGTGGCGCGTGCTCTGGTCGGTGAACGTGGACGGCGTGTTCTACGGGTGCCAGGCGGCGGCGCGCGTGATGCTGGCGGCGGGCAACGGCGGGCGCATCATCAACATCGCCTCGACGCAGGCGGTCTCGCCGGGCGTGGGCGTGACCTACGACGGCTCGAAGGCGGCGGTGCTGCAGATCACGCGGGCGCTGGCGCTGGAACTGGGGCGCACGGGCATCACCGTGAACGCCGTGGCCCCGGGCGCGACCTGGGTGAACCCGGGCGACCCGCCCCCGCTCGACCCGAACGCGACGATCCAGTTGACGGGCAACGGGCTCGCGGACGCGGTGGCCAACCGCATCGCGCGCATCCCGCTGGGGCGCTGGGCGAAGCCGGAGGAGATCGGCAACGCCGTCGCGTTCGTGGCCTCGCCGCTGGCGGACTACGTCAACGGCGTCTACCTGAACGTGGACGGCGGCTGGCTCACGGAGTAGCGCGCCGCGCTGGCGCACGGCTGAGTGGGAGGAGAGCGCGCGGCTGGCGCCGCGCTGAGGAGAGCGCTCGCTTCGCTCGCTGAGTGGGGCAGAGTCCGGGAAGTTGTGACGTACTCCGGGAGACGTTCGTCAGCGCCCCCACTCAGGCGGCGACAGCCGCCGCTCTCCTCAGCTGCGCGGGAGCGCGACGCTCTCCTCGCCCCTCAGCGCGGCGAAGCCGCGCGCTCTCCTCGCCTACGGCAGGCGCAGGAGGTGGTTGCCGCCTTCGACGGGGATGACCTGGCCGGTGATGTCGCCGAACAGGTCGCTGGCGACGGCGAGGGTGACGTCGGCGCAGTCGTCGACGGTGGTGATGCGCTGGAGGGGGGTCTGCGCGATGAACGCCTTGGCGCTGGGCGAGTCCTCGGGGAGTTCGACGCGGGCCTCGTCGATGGGGGTGCCGCCGCCGCCGTAGGCGTTCATGGCGGTGGGCACGAAGCCGGGGGCGACGGCGTTGACGCGCACCTGGTCGGGGCCGTACTCGCGCGCGGCGATCTTGGTGGCGAAGTTGATGGCCGCCTTGGCCGCGGAGTAGGGCGTGAGCCCGATGGGGATGGAGATGGCCGTGCTCGACGTGATGTTGATGAGCGAGCCGCCCCCGCTCGCGGCCATCGCGTTGCCCATGTGCTTCATGAAGTAGATGAAGCCGAAGTACTGGATGTCGGCGACCTCGTGCAGCTCCTCGGGGGTGATGTCCTTGATCAGGTTGAAGCGCACGATGCCGGCGGAGTTGACGGCGATGTCGAGCGTGCCCCACTTGTCGATGGCGGCATCGGCGAGGGCCTTGAGGTCGTCGTAGTCGCGGCCGTCGCAGCGGATGGGGGTGGCGCCGGTCTTGGCGGCGAGCTTTTCGAGGTTCTCCTGGCGGCGGGCGGCGACGATGAGCTCGGCCCCATGCTCGGCGAAGCGTTCGGCGATGGCCCAGCCGATGCCGCTGGAGGCCCCCAGGATGATCGCCTTCTTGCCGTCGAGGAGTCCCATGCTGTCCGCTCCGTGTGCGCGAGTGGGCGCGCGTGGCGGGGAGTGTACGGGGTGGCGGCGGTACGGGGTCAGGGGTGGAGAGCAGGCCGCCCTCCATGCCCACAGGGCGGCCTGCTCGTTGGCGGGGCGTAGCGGGCGGAGGCACCCGGCACACCCCAACTGAAACGGGTCGGCGAAGTGAGAAGCTATCTGAATTGATACTTAGTGTCAATAGGGCGCGCTCGGCCCTTCGCGGCAGGGGGCGGGATCAGGGGGCGTCGGGGTGGAAGATGGCCTCGATGGGGCGTTCGAAGAGGGCGGCGATGCGGAAGGCGAGGGGGAGGCTGGGGTCGTACTTGCCGGTCTCGATGGCGTTGACCGTCTGGCGGCTGACGCCGAGGCGCCTCGGAGAGGTCGGCCTGGGTCCAGCCGCGTTCGGCGCGGAGTTCGCGGAGGGTGTTCTTCACAGCCAGCGCTTCCTCGCGACGAAGCCGCCGATGATCCAGAGGGTCGCCATGACCGGCCACACGAACCACCAGTTGATGCGGGGCAGTCCGGCGAAGTCGAGGAAGCCGTAGGTGAACGTGATGAGGGCGGTGCCGGCGAAGGCGAACGCGAACGCCTCAAGGGCCATTCGCTGATGGAGCTCGTCCATGCGCCGGTAGTAGCGGACGTAGGCGGCGACCGTGAAGACCCAGGGAATCATCGGCGTGATGGCGACGGGGTACCGCCAGGCCGCGTCCGGGTGAGTCTGGAGGACCGTGATTACGCCAGCGAGCAGGCCCGAGTAAACGATGAAGGCAACCCACACCCAGCGGTTGTAGATTCGTTTGGCTGCGTCCTGGGCGACCGGCATGGCCCCCTCCCGAGTCAAGTATCCTTGACACCACACGGCCTGTCAAGCTTCCTTTACATCCGGCTTCCGCAATAGAGATCGCCCCGCCCATCCCCGACGCGGCGAAACGGGGTAGACTGCGCGCACTTTCCGACGGGACGGTGATCGCGCATGAAGATCGGACTGTGTCTGCCCCAGTTGAATCCGCACGCGGACCGCACGGCGGTGCTCGGCTTCTCCAGGAACGCCGAGGCCGCGGGCTTCGACTCGCTCTGGGTCCAGGACCACTTCATGGTGCCGGAGGATCCGCAGGTCGGGTACGCGGGCGGGCCCACGGAAGTGAAGATGCCGGACCCGTACCGCTGCATGCTCTCGCCCATCGAGCTGCTGGCGTTCGTGGCGGCGGCGACGGAGCGGGTGCAGATCGGCACGTCGATCCTGGTGACGGCGTACTACCGGCCGCTGCTGCTGGCGAAGCGGCTGACGACGCTCGACATCCTCTCGGGCGGGCGCGTGGTCGCGGGGCTGGGGCTCGGCTGGAGCAAGGACGAGTACGACCACATGGATACGCCCTTCACCCAGCGGGGGGCGCGCATGACGGACTTCGTGCGCGCGCTGAAGGCGTGCTGGCTGCCGGACCCGGTCGAGTATCACGGCGAGTTCTTCGACGTGCCCAGGTGCGACAGTTCGCCCAAGCCGGTCCAGCGGAACGCGGCGGGCGAGCCCCAGATCGAGATCGCGATGGGCGGCGGGGGCAATCCGCAGGGCGCGCGCCGCATCGCCGAGCTGGCGGACGCGTGGAACCCGGCGGGGGCGCCGCCGGCGATGGTGATGGAGGGGCTGGCGGGGCTGAACGCGATGGCGGCGGAGTTCGGGCGCCCGCCGCTGACGAGCTACATGCGCATCTTCGCGAACCCGACGATGGCGGGCATCGAGCCGTGGCACGGCGGCTTCTTCGGGCCGATGTCGTGGAGCGGCACGGCGGCGGAGATGATCCCGAAGGTGGAGGAGGCGAAGGAGGCGGGCATCGACCACGTCATCATCGAGACGGGCTTCTGGGAGCCCTGCCCGAGCCCGCAGAACTGGATCGACCAGGTCGACTTCTTCGCGCCGCTGGTGGAAGCGGCGCACGGCTAGGGCGCGAGGGGACGGAGCGATGAGCCGCAGCCGGTACGGACTGACGAACTTCGACGAGCACCCCGTGCACCAGATCACGGAGGCGTTCGGGGCCGTCGCGGCGACGGACAAGCACTGGAACGACGGGCACTACATCTGCCTGTGCGACACGGACGGGAACGTGCAGTTGATCGGGCTGGTGCGGCTCTACACGAACAACGACGTGATCGACGGGTTCGTGTGCATCCGGCACGAGGGGAAGCAGCACAACATCCGGCTCTCGCGGCGGCTGCGCCCGGACATCAACACGAACGGGATCGGGCCGCTGCGCATCGACATCGTGGAGCCGATGGAGACGGTGCGGCTGGTGCTGGAGGAGAACGAGTACGGCATCGAGTGCGACCTGACCTGCCGCTCGACGGCGGCCCCCTACGAGGACCAGCCGGAGTACCGGCGCGAGGACGGGCGCTTCACGCGCTCGCGGGCGGTGTACGAGGTGGTGGGCACGGTCGAGGGGACGGTGACGGTCGGGGGGGAGACGTACACGGCGACGCCGGACAAGTGGTTCTTCTTCCGCAACCACTCGTGGGGGTCGATGCCGGGGCGGGGCGGTCCCGCGGAGCACGGCGCGCCCGCGCAGTTCCGGCGGGAGCGCACGCGGGCGCTGCGCCAGTGGGTGCTCTACCGGATGCCGGACCACGGCGGCTTCTACCAGATCATGGACCGCAACGACGGCGTCCGCCTCCAGGAGGAGGGCGCGATCCTGCTGGAGGACTCGCAGCTGGGGGTCACGGCCATCGAGCACGACCTCGAGTTCTATCCCGACGGGCCCAAGCGGCTGAAGTCGGGGCGCTTCAGCCTGACGGACGAGAACGGGACGGTTCGGGAGTACGAGCTGGAGGACCTCGGCTGGGTGTACTGCCAGGGCGGGGGCTACTTCGGCGGCTTCAACGACGGCCTCGGGCAGGGCGTCTGGCGCGGCGAGTATCATGTCGAGGGCGAGGTGTGGGACGCCTCGCACCCGCAGAAGATCGTCGAGGCGGACGGTACGGAGCGCGAGTTCGACCACGCCTGGGCGGAGAGCTTCACGCTGCTGCGGAGCGGCGGCGACGTCGGTCTCGCGCACTTCGAGGCGGTGGTCTTCGAGTAAGGAGCATGCTCGCGCCGGACGCGGGCGACGCGATCAGTCAGCCAAGGGAGGGATGGCGATGAAGGCGCTGGTTTTCGGGGGCTCCACGTTCGTGGGGCTGCGCACGGTGCGCGAACTGGCCGCGCGCGGCCACGAGGTGACGGTGCTGAACCGCGGCGTGACCTCGGTGGACCTGCCGCCGGGCACGGAGCGGCTCATCGCCGACCGCACGGACAACGAGTCGATGAAGGCGGCGCTGGGCGGGCGCGAGTGGGACGCGGTGTTCGACATCTCCGGCTTCGTGATGGTGGCGGGGAAGTCGGACCTCGACTTCCTCATCGACCTGCTCGACGGGCAGATCGGGCACTACGTCTACTGCAGCTCGATCATGTGCTACAAGCCCTCGGGGAACATGCCCTGGCCGGAGACGAACGCCTACACGGAGGAGCCGCGGGAGACGTACGGGGGGTTCAAGGCGTACACGGAGCAGCGGCTGTTCGAGCAGCACCGGAAGACGGGCTTCCCCGTGACGGCGGTGCGTCCGGCGGCGATCTACGGGCCGAACAACAACATCTACGACATGGAGGCGCCGATGTTCCTGCGCCTGCTGCGGGGCCTGCCCATCCTGATCCCGCACGAGGGGCTGGTGACGTGTTCGTACGGGCACGTGGACGACCTCGTGCGCTTCCAGATCGACATCGCGGGACAGGACGCGGCCAGGGGCGAGGCCTTCAACCTGACGAACGAAGGGGTGACGACGCAGTACTACGTGGAGACGCTGGCGGAGATCGTGGGGAAGCCGGCGGACATCGTGTACGTGCCGGAGGACCAGATCCCGAACTGGGGGTTGAACTGGCGGCAGCCGGAGCACAAGCCGGTCTACGGCCACCTCTTCGGGCGGTTCCACCACTCCGTGCTGAGCATCCGCAAGGCGGAGACGCTGATGGGCTTCGAGAACGAGTACGACTTCCGCAGCGGCCACGCGCACACCTTCGAGTGGTTCATGGAGGAGGGCATGGAGCAGATCGGGGATGACCCGAGCGACCCGCTTTGGGGCGGCGGCTGGGACTTCGCGCGCGAGGCCGAGGCGGCAGCGGCGATCCGCGGCGGCTAGCGGGAGACGATCATGCCCGAGGCCAAGCGACCGACCGTCGACGAGGTGCTCGCGGGGGCGCTGCACACGATCGAGAACCAGCTCCTGCCCAACCTGGAGGACACGTGGGCGCGGGCGGCGGCGAGCCAGCTGATGGGCACGCTGGAGTACGCGCGCGCGCTCATCGCGGGCGACGAGCACGTGGACGCGCAGGTGGGCGAGGTGGAGGCGGTCATCGCGGGGCTGTTGCGGGAGCATCCCGCGCTGGAGGCGGTGCTGGCGGGGAGCGAGGGCGGGACGCGCGGGTTCACGGCGCTGGAGCGGGCGAGCCGCCTGCTCAGCCACGCCGTCGCGAACGAGTCGGCGGAGGCGGAGGCGATCCGGGCGGAACTGCGCCCGCTGATCGTGCGGCAGGCGACGGACACGCTGCAGGAGACGATGCCGATGCTGACGGCATTCGGGGGGAGGCCGCGCCGTGTTGAACGTTGAGGTGGCGCGGCCCCGGGTGGCGGCCTTCCTCTCCGCCAAGGTGCCCTGCGACGGCGGGGTGGAGGTGGGGCCGCTGGAGCGCATCACGATCGGGCACTCGCGCGGCATGTTCCGCGTGAACGCGAGTTGGCGGCGCGGGGGCGAGGCGGTCGCGCGCTCGTTCGCGCTGCGGGTGGAGCAGGCGGGCATGTTCGGGACGAACACGCTGGACGAGGTGCGCACGATGCGGGCGATGCGGGCGGCGGGCTTCCCCGTGGCCAACATCCGCTGGGTGGAGTTCGACCCCGCCGTGATCGGCACGCCCTTCTTCCTGATGGACTGGGTGGAGGGCAGCAGCGGCCCGCCCAACGAGGCCGCCCTGCGCGACTACGTGGCGAAGCTGCACGAGCTGCACCAGCTGGACTGGCGGGCGAAGGAGATCCCGTTCGCGCGCATCCCCGCGATCCCGCTGGACGCGGTGCACCAGCAGGTGGACCGCTGGATGGCCGTGCACCGCTGGGGTCGCGTGCTGCCGGAGCCGTTGCTCGAAGAGGCGGCGACGTGGCTGAAGCGGAACGCGCCGGAGGACCTGCGGCTGACGCTGGTGCACGGCGACCCGGGGCCGCTCAACTTCATCCACGAGGGCGACCACGTGCAGGCGTTCACGGACTGGGAGTTCTCGCACGTCGGCGACCCGAACGAGGACTGGCTGTTCCTGGGGGGGATGCGGGGGCGGGGGGTGATGGAGCCGCCGCAGTGGCGCGAGTACATCGCGGACGTGACGGGGCACGTGATCACGAAGGAGACATGGGCCTACTGGGACGTGTTCAACCAGTTCAAGGGGGCGTGCGCCAACACGTCGGCGCTGCGCATCTTCATCACGGGGGCCAATCCGGCCCCGAACATGGCGGCCATCGGGACGGCGCTGAAGCTCTCGATGACGACGCACCTTTCGGCCATCATCGGCATGTCATACGCCCGCGAGGGCGAGTAAGGAGACGCGACACATGGCGGGACAGCAGGAGATCGATACGGCGATCGCCCTCTTCAAGGCGTGGAGCAGCGGGGACGCGGACGCGCCGGGGCCCTTCCTGGCGGAGGATGCGATCCTGCGCGACATCGTGGCGGGCGAGGACAAGGTGGGCTGGCCCGCCATCCGCGAGTTCTTCGCGGCGGGCCTGCAGGGCTCGCCCGACCTGGAGCTCATCCCGGAGAAGTTCTGGACGGCGGACGACGGCGTGGCCTTCACCTGGCGCATGAGCGCGACGGTGAGGAGCGAGGCGTTCGGCGCGGAGCACAACGGGAAGCGCTGGTACTCGGACGGGATGACCTACCTGGAGTTCAACGACGAGGGCAAGGTGACGCTGGAGGTGGACTACCACCACGGCGGCGCGATCATGCGCTCGCTGGAGAGCCAGTAGCCGCCGCTTTCCCCAGAGCCCGAGCCCGAGCGCGCGGACGCGGGGCGCGTTAGATGAGGCCCGAGCCGCGCAGGCGCGGGTCGAGCACGTCGCGCACGGAATCGCCGAAGAAGTTGAAGGCGAGGACGGCGAGGGCGAGGGCGGCGCCGGGGAAGACCAGCATCCACCAGGCGAGACGGAAGTAGGGGCGGTTGCTGGGGCCGAGATCCTGCGCCCACGAGGGCGTGCCCGGCTCCAGCCCGAGGCCGAGGAAGGTGAGCCCCGCCTCGGAGAGCATGGCGGCGGGAATGGTGATGCTGGCGGCCACGATCACGAGCGGGGCGAGGTTGGGCAGGATGTGGCGGAACATGATGCGCGGGCCGGACGCGCCAATCACGCGCGCCGCCTCCACGTAGGTGATCGATCGCTCCTGGATGACGTTGCCGCGGAAGAGACGGATCGCGATCGGCGTGAACGTGAAGGCGACCGCGAACACGAGCGTCTGCACGCTGCGATCAATGGCGGTGGTGAACATGAGCAGCCAGAGGATGGCGGGCACGGCGATGATGATCTCGATCAGGCGGGAGATGATGACGTCGACGATTCCGCCGAGGAAGCCCGCGGCGAGGGCGAGCACGACGCCTGCCGCCATCGTGACGGCGACGGCGCCGAAGCCGATGATGAGCGTGGGACGGCCGCCGTAGAGGACGCGCGACCACACGTCGCGGCGGCTGCGGTCGGTGCCGAAGAAGTGGTCGCCGCTGGGGGCGTCGAGCGCCTTCGCTTCGCGGATGGAGGACTTCGGATCGACGGTGTTCAGGTCGGCGGCGAACACGGAGCCCGCGATCAGGAGGATGATGACGATCGCGCCCGCCGCGCCCAGCGGCTGGGTGCGCACGAAGCGCCCGAAGGCGGCCAGCGCGCGGCGCGCGCGGCCACGCTGCGGGGCGAGTTCGAGGGGGGCGGCCATTGCGTCAGCGGCGGTCATCGTGGCGCTCCCATCAGTAGCGGATGCGCGGGTCAACCCACGCATAGGCGATGTCGATGAGCAAGGTGATGAGGAGGAACCAGCCGGCGAAGACGACGACGACCGCCTGGATGATCATGAAGTCGCGTTCGCCGACCGCCTGGAGGACCCAGAGGCCGATGCCGGGGATGTTGAAGATGCTCTCGATGATGACGGAGCCGCCGAGGAGGAGGCTGAACTGGAGGCCGACGAGCGTGAAGAGCGGGATCATGGAGGGGCGGAAGACGTGGCGGGCGACGACGGCGAACTCGCGCAGCCCCTTGGCCCGCGCCGTGCGCACCTGGTCGCTGCGCAGCACCTCCAGCATGGAGGAGCGCACGATGCGGGCGAACGTGCCGCCCCCCGCGAGGGAGATGACGGCGGCGGCCACGGCCAGGATCTGGAGGTGCGTGAGCGGCTCCTCCCAGCCGACCCAATCGGGAGCGATGCGCACGCCCCACCAGACCGCGGGGAAGATGATCACCATGGTCGCGATCCAGAAGTTGGGCACGGAGAGGCCCATGACCGCGAGGAAGCGCAGCACGTAGTCGGAGAGGCGCCCCGCGCGCACGGCGGAGATGGCCCCCACGGGGATGCCGATGGCGAGCGTGAAGAGCATGGAGAGGAGGCCGACCTGAACCGTGTTCCACATGCGCTTCCCCATCTCTTCGTTGATGTGGGCGCGCTGGGAGAGGGAGTAGCCAAAGTCCCCTCGCAGGATGACGTCCCCGATCCACTTGAGGTACTGGCCGAACTTGTTCTCATTGAGGCCGAGTTCCTCTCGCACGACGTCGAAGCACTGCTGGTCGAAGTTGCCGGCGGCGCCGCAGCGCACGTCGGCGGCGTCGCCGGGGACGGCGCGCATGAAGATGAAGACGATGACGGTGATGATGAAGAGGGTGACGGGAACGAGCAGCAGCCGCCGGATGAAGTAGGCCCACATGCCGCCTGCTCCTCTCCCTCACGCGCGAACGGCGGCGGACCGGCCCGCGGGGACCGGCCCGCGCTCCTCACGGGCGGGCTAGCCGTCGATCCACATGTTCTGGGCGCGGCGGTAGCCCATGGAGGCGTTGTTCTGGATGTCGGGCACGGGGGGCACGTTCCGCAGGCGCGCGCCCATGGCGTAGTACTGGACGGAAGAGACGGGCAGGGGCAGGACGCAGCAGAAGTTGGTGAAGATGTACCGCTGCATGTCCTGGAGGATCTGCTTGCGCTCCTCGGGGTCGACCGTCGCGCCCTGCAGGTCGTAGCGGCCCTGGAGTTCGGTGCCGATCTCGTTCGTGACCTCGATGATCTCGTCGGGGTAGAAGGACGAGAGGACGTGGTCGAACGTGTAGAGGCCGCCGAAGATGGCGCCGTAGCCGTTGGGCACGTAGTGGGTGAGGGCGTTGTAGTCGGGGATCGTGGAGAGCGAGTTCTCGCCGGCGATGAAGTAGTGCCAGATCTTCTCGCTCGGCGGAGCGGTCGCGAGGGCCACGTAGGTGGCGAGGTCGGCGGGCTCCTGGCGCGTGGGCACGCCGAGGTTCTCCTCGATGCTCTGGATGATGAACTCGATGTGGCGGGTGCTGGCCGCGAAGGTGGGGATGACGGTCACGAAGCCGTCGGGGAAGACCTCGTCGCCGCCGCCCTGCGCCCAGAGCTGGCGGGCGCGCTCGGGATCGAACTGCTGGAGGCTGCGGATCTCGTCCTGGGAGAGCACCTGCGAGAAGGCGGGGCCGACGGGCGCGCCGCGGATGCCCTCACCGTCGAGGACGACGTCGATGTAGGCGTCCCAGTCGACCGAGAGGGAGACGGCCTCGCGCAGGAGCGGGTGCTGCGCCCACTTGTAGGCGTCGAGCTCCATGATGGCGTGGTCGTTGGCGGGACCGGAGATGACCTGCACGTTCTCCTCGCCCTCGAACAGCTGGGCCTGGAGCTTGTCGATGGCGCCGAGCACGTCGGCATCGCCCGCCAGGAGACGCGCCTCGCGGGCGGCCTGGTCGACGATGATGGTGTCTTCCCAGCGGTCGATGTAGGGAACCTCGTCGGTGAAGCGCCCGCGGGCGGTGGAGTGGCCGCGGTAGTTGGGGTTGCGCTTGTAGGTGTTCCCGGTCTCGTCGATGGAGTCGAACATGTAGGCGCCCGCGCCTGCGTTCGGGACGTCGTGGAGGCCGCCGCCGCTGGCCTCGACGAGTTCGCGGTTGACGATGGCCATGGCGCTCGAACCGAGCGAGGGGATGGCGGAGGCCCAGGGGAAGGCGAGGTTGATGGTGAGGGTCTGCGCGTCGGGCGTGTCGAAGGAGGCGCCGCGGTCAACGCCCATCCAGCCCCACTGCAGCTGGTTCACCTCGGAGCCGAACTCGGACAGGCTCGTGGGGAAGCGGCTGTAGCTGAAGGCCACGTCCTCCGAGGTCAGGTCGCGGCCGCCGGCGGCGTCGGGGTTGAACTTGAGGCCGTCCTCGAGGTTGAAGACGAGGGTGGTGGCGTCGGGCTGCTCCCAGCCGTTGGAGGCGTCGCCCCAGGCCTCTTCCTCGACGAGCGAGTAGCCGAGCAGGTGGTTGTAGGTGAGGGCGGTCCAGGTCGGGTCGGTGACGGTGACCGAGGGATCGAGCGTCGTGTTCTGGGCGGACTTCTGGTGCTGGAAGACGCCGCCGCGCTGGATCGCGGACGGCGCTTCGGTGGCGGCGGCGGCTTCGGTGGCCTGGGCGGCCTCCGTGGCCTCGGCGGCCGCTTCGGTGGCGGCGGCCTCGGTCGCTTCCGCAGCGGCTTCGGTGGCCTGAGCGGCCTGGGTGGCGGCGGGCGCCGGATCGTCGTCATCGTCGTCGCCGCAGCCGACGGCGATGAGGGCGGCGGCGCCCGCTCCGGCGGCGGCGCCTCCGGCGAGGACGCGCCTGCGCGAGACGCGCCTGCGCCAGTACTTGCCCCAGTAGTTCTCAGCCATGTCAGTCCCTCCGGTGCGCGCGGCGCTGGCCGCATGCATCGCGGCATTCATAACGGAACGAGGGACGCCCCGCAATAGCGCGGGGCGCCGGAGGCCGGACGGAATGGCTCGGGGGCTCAGGCGTCGGCGAGCCACATGTTCTGGGAGCGCCGGTAGCCCATGGAGCCGTTGTCGCGGAAGTCAGGGGGCAGGGGCACGTTCTGGACGCGGGTGCGGAGGGCGTGCTGCTCGGTGGCCGCCACGGGGACGGGGAAGGTGCAGCAGAACTGCGTGAAGATGAGGCGCTGCAGCTGGTGCAGCAGGGCGGTGCGCTGCTCGGGGTCGTGGGTCACGGACTGGGCGTTGTAGAGGTCCTGGATGGGCTTGCCGAGATCGTGCGTAATGTCGATGACCTCGGCCGGGATGAGCGCCGCCTGCGGGAGATCGTGGGTGAGGAGGCCGAAGACCCCGCCGTAGCCCAGGGGCACGTAGTGGGTGAGGGCGTTGTAGTCGGGGATGGTCGAAATGGAGTTCTCGACGACGAGGGCGAAGTCCCAGATCTTGGAGCCCGGCGGGGCCGTGAGGCTGGAGACGTAGGTGGCGAGATCCACCGGCATCATCGTCACGTTGACGCCGAGGTTCTCCTCGACGCTCTGGGAGATGTACTGCGTGCCGCGCGTGTCCGTGAAGGTGGCGAGGAGGGTGGTGAGGCCGTCGGGGAAGACCTGATCGCCGCCGCCCTGCTCCCACAGCTGGCGGGCGCGCTCGGGATCGAACTGCTGGAGTTGCCGGATCTCGTCCTGGGAGAGGACCTGGGGGAAGCGGGGGCCGACGGGCGCCCCGCGGATGCCATCGCCGTCGTGGACGATGTCGATGTAGCCGTCCCAGTCGACGGAGAGGGAGAGGGCCTCGCGCAGTTGCGGGAAGCGCGCCCACTTGAGGGCGTCGAGGGCCATGACGAGGTGGGTGTTGGTGGGGCCGCTGATGATGTTGACGCCGTCCTGGCCGCGGAGTTCGTCCGCCTTGATGGAGTCGATGCCGCCGACGACGCCGGTGAAGATGTCCGAGTCGCCGGCGAGGAAGCGGGCCTCAAGGGTGGCGGGGTCGGTGACGAGGGCGTCCTCCCAGCGGTCGATGTAGGGCGGATCCTTGGTGAAGCGCCCGCGGGCGGTGGTATGGCCGGCGTAGTTGGGGTTGCGCACGTAGGAGTTGAAGCCCTCGAGCCCGCGGGATTCGAACATGTAGGCCCCGCCGCCGGCGTTGACGGTGTCGGCGAGGTTGCCGCCGTTCGCCTCGACGACCTCGGGGGCGACGATGGCGAGGGAGGTGGAGGCGAGGGTGGGGATGGCGGAGACCCACGGGTAGGCCATCGTCAGGGCGAACGTCGAGTCGTCGGGCATGTCGAACCCGGCCATGAAGGAGAACTGCATGGGGTTGACCTCGGAGCCGAGGTTGGTGAAGGCGGCGGGGAGGCGCGCGTAGCTGTAGGCGATGTCGCTGGACGTGATCGGACGCCCGCCCGCGGCCTCGGGGTTGAAGCGGAGGTTGGGTTCGAGGTTGAAGACGATCGTGACGGGGTCGGGCTGCTCCCAGCTCTGGGCGGCGTCGCCCCAGGCCTCGTCCTCGATGAGGGAGTAGCCGAGGAGGTGGTTGTAGGTGATCGCGGCCCAGGTGTAGCCGGTGATGGTGATGGCGGGGTCGTAGCCCGTTTCGGCGAAGGCGCGCTGCGCCTTGAAGGTGCCGCCCGTGCGGGGGCCGGCGGGGGCCTCGGTCGCGGCGGCGGTGGCGGCCTCGGTCGCCTGGGCCGCCTCGGTGGCGGCGGCGGTCGCTTCGCCGTCGTCGGCGGCTTCGGTCGCGGCGGCGGTGGCGGCGGCGGTGGCGGCGGGCGCGGGCTCGTCGTCATCGTCGTCGCCGCAGCCGACGGCGACGAGGCCGGCGGCCCCGGCGGCGGTGGCGGCGCCGCCCGCGAGGATGCGCCTGCGCGAGACGCGCCTGCGCCAGTACTTGCCCCAGTAGCTGTCTGCCATGGTCTCTCTCCCCTGGCGCCGGGATGGAGATCCCCGGCGCTCACGTTGGGGGCACTCTACGCCAGCCGTCAAGGCGGCGCGGTAAGCGGGCGCGCATGGCGGTAGGGGAAGGGGACGGCTATGCTTGACCTTCGCCCCAGCGAACACGAGGGACGACGGCGAAGGCCGAGACCCGGAGAGAGGCCAGAGGCATGGATTTCCGAGACAATCCGGCGCAGACGGAGTGGCGCGGACAGGTGCAGGACTTCCTGCGCGACTACCTTCCCGACGAGATCCGGGGGAAGTTCCCGATGGGGCGGCCCGACGAGGAGAAGCCGCTCTGGGAGGCGTGGCGCGTGGCGCTGGCGGAGCGCGGCTGGATCGCGCCCGCCTGGCCGTCGGAGTACGGCGGCGCGGGCATGAAGCCGATGGATCAGTTCATCCTCAGCCAGGAGTTCGCGGAGGCGGGCGCGCCGCGGCTGGGCGGGCTGGGCCTGATGATGCTCGGCCCCACGCTCATCGAGCACGGCACGGAGGAGCAGAAGCAGGAGCACATCCCCGGCATCCTCAGCGGCGAGGTGGAGTGGTGCCAGGGCTACAGCGAGCCCGGCTCCGGCTCGGACCTGGCCTCGCTGCAGACGCGGGCCGTGCGCGACGGCGACGACTACGTGATCAACGGCCAGAAGATCTGGACCTCGCTGGCGCACCGCGCGCACTGGATGTTCATGCTGGCGCGGACGGACCCGGACGCGCCCAAGCACCGGGGGATCACCTATTTCCTGCTGGACATGAAGACGCCGGGCATCACCGTGCGCCCGCTGGTGAACATGACGGGCGGGCACGACTTCAACGAAGTGTTCTTCGAGGACGTGCGCGTACCCGCGCGCAACGTCATCGGCGAGGTGAACCGCGGCTGGTACGTGGGCACGACGACGCTCGACTTCGAGCGCTCCTCGATCGGGACGCCGATCGGGCTGCGCCAGGCGGTGGAGCGCAACCTCACGTGGCTGCGCGAGCACGGGGAGGAGCTTCCCCGCACGACCTACGAGGCGGCCCGCTTCGAGTGGGCGGAGCGCTTCATCGAGGTGCAGACGGCGACGATGCTGGCCTACCGCATCATCTCGATGCAGGACGCGGGCGAGATTCCGAACGCGGAATCCTCGATCGCGAAGCTGTTCACCACGGAGTTGAGCCAGCGCATCGCGCGCACGGCCTCGCACATGGTGGGCATGTGGGGCGACATCTCCGACGAGAAGGCGCCGCTGAAGGGGATGCCGGGCTTCGGCTACGTGAACCAGGTGCGCGAGACGATCGCGGGCGGCACGAGCGAAATCCAGCGCAACATCATCGCGACGCGCGGTCTGGGACTGCCCCGGGCCTGACCCAGCCTGATCCAACTGAAGGAACCCAAGGAGCACGGAACCATGGCCATCGCAACCGAGACGGAGACGAAGACCCTGCTGGAGCGCGCGGACGCGATCGCGCCGATCGTGGCGGAAGACCTCGACGAGGCGGAGCGCGAGCGCCGCCTGACGGACCGCGCCTTCGAGGCGATGAAGGACGAGGGCCTGCTGGGCGTGTGGGTGCCGGAATCGCTGGGCGGTCTCGAATCCACGCCCCGCGAGGGGTTCGAGCTGTTCGAGAAGGTGGCGCAGGTGCACGGCTCCGCCGCCTGGAACCTGTGGATCTGGTCCACGGGCGCGGCGCTCTCGTCGTCCAGCTCGGAGGAGTCGATCGCGGAGTCGTACGTGGACGGGCCCGCGAGCGCCGTGGGCGCGGGGGGCATCTTCCCCTTCAACCCCGCCGAGATCGTCGAGGGCGGCTACCGCGTGACGGGCCGCTGGCCGTTCTGCAGCGGGTCGAGCCACGCGAAGTGGGTCGGCGGCGGCATCATGGTGATGGAGAACGGCAGGCCGCGGATGACGCCGATGGGCATCCCCGAGATGCGCTTCGTCAGCTTCCCGCGCGAGGAAGCGGAGATCGTGGACACGTGGCACGTGGTCGGGCTGCGCGCGACGAGCAGCAACGACGTGGCCGTGGAGAACGCGTTCGCGCCGGACTACCGCACGTCGGCCTTCGGAGGGCCGAGCGTGCGCGGCAAGCACTTCCAGGGGCCGCTCTACCGCTTCCCCGTGATGGGCATCCTGGGCGCGCCCATCGGGATCATCGCGACGGGCATCGCGCAGCGCGCGATCGACGAGTTCATCAAGCTCGGCAAGACGAAGACGGCGCGCACCTCGCAGTCGCGGATCAGCGAGAACCTGGTCATCCGCAGCGAGGTGGCGAAGGCGCACGCCGCCGTCCAGTCCGCGCGCTCGTGGCTCTACGAGACGGTGGACCGGACGTGGGAGACGGTGCTGCGGGGCGACGAGGTGAGCCTGGAGCAGCGCCTCGACCTCTCGCTGGCGGGCACGAACGCGACGCGCAGCGCGGCCTACGCGACGGACCTGATGCACACGGCGGCGGGCGGCACCTCCGTCTTCCAGACGAGCCCGATCGAGCGCTGCTTCCGGGACGTGCACGCGGCCACGCAGCACGCGGGCACCTCGCCGCGCAACTTCGACACGCTGGGCGGGATGCTCTTCGGGGAGCTGCCGGACAACCCGCTGCTGTTCGCCTAAAGGCGACGCGGCTCTCAGCCAGCGGCGGCGGCGGCGCGGGCGGGCTCCTTGGCCCACTCGATGCCGCGCCGCAGCAGTTCGTAGTAGGTGGGCTGCGTCCACGCGCCCAGTTCGGGCACGGGCCACTCGGGAACGCTCAGCGGCGGATCCTGCATGTCGTACTTCGAGCGGCGGTGGCCGGGCGTGAGGTAGAGCACTTCGCCCGCGCCCACGGGGTGGAGGTACATCACGAGGCGGGGCTCGTCGTTCGGCCAGTCGTGCTCGAAGAAGCCCGCGCCGCTATCGCCCGCGAAGCGCGTCTCCATGAGGGGCGTGATCTCGCCGTGGTACTCGCAGAGGTAGAGCTCGTCCTCGCACTCCCAGGGCTCGATGCCGGCCACGAGCGGGTGGTCCTTGGCCGACTCGCTCACGGTGATGGGGTAGGGCTCGATGGCGGGGTGGGCGAGGAACTGGCTGCCGAGCGTCTCCATGAGGATGGGGTAGTCGCGCGGGCAGTGGACGCCGTCTTCCTGGAAGTCCATGACGGAGTTCGTGCCGTGCAGGGCGAACCAGCGCTTGCCGCCCGCGACGAAGTCGCGCACGGTCTCCTGCTGCTCGACGGTGGGGTGCACGTCGCAGGTGTAGCTGATGAGGAAGTCGGCGGCGGCGATGGCCTCGGTGTTGCCGTAGTCCTCGCCGACGCGGACGCGCACGTCGTCGTCCTCGTGGAGGAGCTTGAGCAGTTCGAGGCGGGCGAAGTTGATGTCGTGCCACTTGCCGCCGGTGATGAGGTAGGCGTCGATTCGGGGCATGGGCGGCCTCCCATGGGCAGATGCCTGTGACGGATCGCAAGGAGTCCCGCGCCGCCGCCTGAGTGAATCAGCGGCGCGGGACTCCCGCTGGTCGCGGGCTAGAAGGCGACGCGGCGGGTGAAGCCGCCGTCGACGACGACGTTGACGCCGGTGGTGTGGCTGGAGGCGGGGCTGGCGAGGAAGGCGGCGACGTTGGCCACTTCCTGGCCGCTGCCCATCTGGCCGGCGAGGGTGTCGGGCTTGCTCTTGCTGCGCAGGGGGATGCCGTTCGCGATCATCTCGAAGAACGGGGGCATGGCCTGCTCGATGTTGTGCCAGGGGCCGCCCTCGAAGTAGGTGGGGCCGGGCGAGACGACGTTGAAGCGGATGCCCGCGGCGGCGTGCTGCTGGGCGGCGAAGGCCGAGTAGTTCAGCAGCGCGGCCTTCATCGCGCCGTAGGCCCCGGCGGAGGTGGCGGGCGGCGGCGGGAACGCCTCGACCGCGGCCGAGGTGCTGATGATGACGACGCTGGGCGACTCCGACTCGGTGAGGAAGGGGACGGCGGCATCGACGCCGTTGACCGTGCCCATCATGTCGATGGCGAAGTGCTCGTTCCAGAGCGAACCGCCGCCGCCGGCGGAGGCGTTGCTGACGAAGATGTCGATGCCGCCGAGTTCGGCGGCGCTGGCCTCGACCCAGGCCTTGAGGGCGTCGCCGTCGCCGACGTCGCAGGGCGCGCCGCAGACGTTGGTGCCGTGCGCCTTGAGGGCGTCGACGGCGGCGGAGACCTTGTCGGGGGTGCGGGCGCAGATGGCGACATCGGCGCCTTCGGCGGCGAGGGTGGCGGCGATGAAGTTGCCGATGCCCTGGCTGGCGGCGGTGACGAGGGCCTTCTTGCCTTGCAGTCCGAGATCCATGGTGGGGGAACCTCCCTGTGTGTGTTGGGTGCGACCGGGCGGATCCAGGGCCGCGGCCGCCTCTGTGGCAGGGCGGGATTCTAGAGAGTCGCGCCCCACTCGGAAAGTGCGGGCGGCGGGAGGGGGGCGCGCCTTTGTCTGGTGCGGGCGGTCCTGTACGATGCGCGGGCGCTCGGACGCCCACGGCGGCGTTCCCATCCCAGTGTGCGCGGAGGCGGCCGTGGCCAACAGCAGCCAGGCAATGGAACCAAGCGAAGAGGTCCTGAAGGACTTGCATTTCCGCATGGTGCGGATTCGCCACTTCGAGGAAGAGGCGGGCAAGCTGATGGAGCAGGGCAAGTCCCCCGGGGCGCTGCACCTGTACATCGGCGAGGAAGCGGTCGCCTCGGGTGTGATGGTGCACCTGGGCGACGACGACCAGATCACGAGCACGCATCGCGGCCACGGCCACCTGGTGGCCAAGGGCGGCGACTTCAAGAAGATGTACGCGGAGTTGTATGGCCGGGAGACCGGCTACAACAAGGGCCGCGGCGGCAGCATGCACATCTCCAACGTGGACGCGGGCATGCTGGGCGCGAACGGCATCGTGGCGGCGGGCCCGCCGATCGCGGTGGGCGCGGCCTTCTCCAACAAGTACCTCGCCCGCGTGGAGGGGCGCGACTCGATGAACGTGGCCGTGCCCTTCTTCGGGGACGGGGCCACGAACGAGGGCGCCTTCCACGAGGCGGCGAACATGGCCGCCATCTGGAAGCTGCCCGTGGTGTTCATCTGCGAGAACAACGGCTTCGGCGAGTTCACCCGCCAGGAAGACCACCAGGCGATCAGCGACATCGCCGATCGCGCGGCGGGCTACGGCATGCCGGGGGTCATCTGCGACGGCATGGACGCGGTCGCCGTCTGGGAGGCGGCGGGCGAGGCGATCGAGCGGGCGCGCGCGGGCGAGGGGCCCACGCTCGTCGAGTGCAAGACGTACCGCTTCGTGGACCACGTGGGCCTGCGCGGCATCGGCCTGCACTACCGCACGGACGAGGAGCTGGATGAATGGCGCGCGCGCGATCCGATCGCGCAGCACGAGGCGCGCCTGATCGAGATGGGCGTGATGACGGCGGAGGAGATCGAGGCCGTGCATGACGCCGTGATGGCGGACATCACGGAATCGATCGAGTTCGCGGAGAACAGCCCCCTGCCGGACCCGGCGGACCTGCTGAACGACGTCTACACGCCCACGGCGGCGAGTTAGGAGCGAAACCATGACCACCGCAGAGGCTTCCGCGGGGCGGCAGCTCGTCTACACCCTCGCGATCACGGAGGGCGTCCGCCAGGCGCTCCAGGAGGACCCGCTGGCGTACATGGCCGGCGAGGACGTGGCCGGCGCGGGCAGCGTGTTCGGCATCTACCGCGGCCTGCTCGACGAGTTCGGGCCGGACCGCGTGATCGACACGCCCATCAGCGAGTCCGGCATCATCGGGCTGGCGGTGGGGTCGGGAGCGACGGGCCTCAAGCCCATCGTCGACATCATGTTCATGGACTTCATCGGGGAGTGCATGGACGAGATCGTGAACCAGCTCGCGAAGATGCGGTACATGTTCGGGGGCAAGGCGACGCTGCCGGTGACGGTCCTGACGATGTCGGGGGCGGGCATGAACCTGGCGGCGCAGCACTCCCAGAGCCTGGAGGCGTGGCTCTGCCACACGCCGGGCCTGAAGGTGGTGATGCCCGCCACGGCCTACGACGTGAAGGGCGCGATCATCACGGCGGCGCGCGAGCCGAACCCCGTGTTCGTCGTGATGTGCAAGGGCCTGATGGCGCTGCCCGGCGAGGTGCCGGAGGAGCCCTACACCCTGCCCATCGGCAAGGCGAACGTGATTCGCGAGGGCGACGGGCTCACGATCGTGGCGCACGGACGCATGATCCACGAGGCGACGAAAGCCGCCGAGATCCTCGACGGCGAGGGCGTGAGCGTGGAGGTGATCGACCCGCTGTGGCTGCAGCCGCTGGACACGGAGACGATCATCGAGTCGGTCTCGAAGACGCACAACGCGCTCGTGGTGCACGAGGCGGTGCGCTTCGGGGGCCTGGGCGCGGAGATCGCGGCGCAGATCGCGGAGCTGGCGTTCGACTACCTCGACGCGCCCGTGGGCCGCGTGGCGGCGCCGTTCTCGCCGGTGCCGTTCAGCCCCGTGCTGGAGCAGACGTACGTGCCGAACGCGGAGCGCATCGCGAGCGAGGCGCGGCGCATCCTCGGGCTGGGGTAGGCCCTGACCGGCAGGGGCCCGCTCGGGATCGCCGCCAACCCCGCCTCGGGGAAGGACATCCGCCGCCTCGTCGCGCGCGCGTCCGTCTTCGACAACCAGGAGAAGCGCGCGATCGTGCGGCGCGCCATCGTGGGCGCGCTCGCGAGCGGCGTGCGCGACTTCCGCTACATGGACGACACGCACGGCATCACGGCGGCGGCGGCCGGGGAGTTCGCCGGCGAGGCGGACTTCGTCGCGGTCGAGTCGGCGCGCACGGCGAGCGCGCTCGACACGATCCGCGCGGCGGAGGCGCTGCGGGCGGAAGGCTGCGGCGCGGTGATCACGCTCGGGGGCGACGGCACCAACCGCGCCTTCGCCCTGGGCTGGCGGGACGCGCCCCTCGTGCCCGTCTCGACCGGCACGAACAACGTCTTCCCCACGATGGTCGAGGCGACGGTGGCGGGCGCGGCGGCGGGGCTGGTCGCGACCGGCCAGGTTCCGCTGGAGACGGTGGCGCGGCAGGTGAAAGCGGTCCACGTCGAGATCGAAGGCGAGCGCGACGACCTCGCGCTCGTGGACGCGGTGCTGGCGGCGGACCGCTTCGTGGGGTCGCGCGCGATCTGGGGCGGGGAGCGGCTGCGCGAGGCCGTGCTGACGCGGGCGGAGCCCTCGGCGGTGGGCATCACCGCCATCGGCGGCCTGCTGGCGCCGCTCACGCCGGACGAGGACGAGGCGCTCCACCTGCGGCTGGGGCCGGGGGAGGGCGGCGTCTCCGTGATCGCGCCGATCGCGCCGGGCCTCTACGAGCGGATCGCGGTGCGTTCACACGAGCGGCTCGCGCCGGGCGAGACGGTCTCGCTGACGGGTCCGGGGACGCTCGCCTTCGACGGGGAGCGCGAGCGTGTGTTGAAACCGGGGCAAGCCGCTACACTCCGAATGGCCCGCGACGGCCCCTGGGTCGTCGACGTGCGCGCGACGCTCGACCGGGCGGCGTGCGCGGGCCTCTATCACGACGACGAGACGGCTTCCGGCGATCCGCCGGGGGAACAGCGCCATCAGCAACCTCAAGAGGACGGGGGATGAGATGCCAACCGAGATTTACATGATGAAGCTCGGCATGACGATGACGGAGGGAACGGTCGCCGAGTGGCACATCCCCGACGGCGGCGAGGTGAAGCTCGGCGAGGACCTCTACCGGCTGGAGACGGAGAAGGTGGAGATGGAGGTGGAGGCCGAGGCCGCGGGCATCGTGCGCCACCTCGTGCCCGCCGAGAGCACCGTCGACCCCGGCGCGGTCGTCGGCTGGATCTACGCGGCGGGCGAGGAGATCCCGACGAACTGCCCGGCGCGGGCGCGCCCCCGGCCGGCGCGAGCGCCGCTCCCGCGGAAGCGGAGCCGGCGGCGGCGGCGGTCGCCGAGGCCCCCGCGGCCCCGGCGCGGGCGGCGGGCGAGCGCGTTCCCGCATCGCCGGCGGCGAGGCGGCTGGCGAAGGAACTGGGCGTGGACCTCGCGGCGGTGACGGCCACGGGGCCGCGCGGGCGCGTGACCGAAGACGACGTGCGCGCGGCGCACGAGGCGGCGGCAGCGGCGCCCGAACCCGCTGCGGCGGCGGCTTCCGCGCCCGCCTCGCCGCTCGCGCGGAAGCGCGCGGAAGCGCTGGGGGTCGACCTCGCGGCGGTGACGGGCACGGGGCCCGGCGGGCGCATCACGAAGGAGGACGTGGAGGCGGCAGCGGCGGGCGGCGCGGCAGCAACAGCCCCGGCAGCCGCTCCGGTCGCGGCTCCGGCGGCGGCGCGCGAGGACGAGGTGATGGCGGTGCGCGGGATGCGCAAGGTCATCGCCGAGCGCATGTACGCGAGCCTGCAGGAGACGGCGCAGCTCACGATGGACATGGACGTGGCCATGGACGACTGCGTCCGCCTGCGCACGCAGCTCATCGAGGAGTGGGCGGGCGACGGCGTGCGCCCCTCCTACACGGACATCGTGATGAAGGCGGCGGCGAAGGCGCTGCTGGACCACCCGCGCATGAACGCGCAGTTCCTCGGCGCGGAGATCAACCTGCGCGGCGAGGTGCACGTGGGCATGGCGGTGGCGCTGGAGGAGGGGCTGGTGGTGCCCGTCCTGCGGCACGTGGACCAGCTGGGGCTGAAGGAGATCGCGCAGGAGTCCTCGCGGCTGGCGGGGCTGGCGCGCGAGGGCAAGCTCGGCCTCGACGACATGGCGGGGGGCACGTTCACGGTCTCCACGCTGGGCATGTTCGGCGTGGACTCGTTCACGCCCATCCTCAACCCGCCCGAGGTCGGCATCCTCGGCGTGAACCGGCTTCGCGACGACGTGCGCTGGGAGGGCGAGCGGCCCGTCCGGCAGAAGGCGATGACGCTGAGCCTGACGTGGGACCACCGCGCGCTCGACGGGGCGCCGGCGGCGCAGTTCCTGGCCTCGGTGCGCGACTACCTTGAAGCGCCCTTCCGGCTGCTGGTCTAAGGGGGAGAAGGACGATGGCGGAAACAACGTTCGACGTGGTGGTGGTCGGGGGCGGCCCGGGCGGCTACGTGGCCGCGATTCGGGCCGCGCAACTGGGGCTGGAAGCGGCCGTGGTGGAGCGCGAGCACCTGGGCGGCATCTGCCTCAACTGGGGCTGCATCCCCACCAAGACGCTCCTGCACACCGCCGACCTCTACCGCGAGATGCAGGACGCGGAGCGCTACGGCCTCACGGCGGAGGCGTCGTTCGACATCGAGAAGGTGGTGAGCCGCTCGCGGGCGGTGGCGAGCCAGCTCAACAGCGGCGTCAAGTTCCTGCTGCGCAAGCACAAGGTCCAGGTGTTCGACGGCTTCGCGCGGCTGACGGGGGGCGGCGGCCTGACCGTCGAGAAGGACGGCGAGACCGTCGCCGAACTGGGCGCGGACCACATCATCCTCGCGACGGGCGCGCGCCCGCGTTCGCTGCCGGGGCTGGAGCCGGACGGCGAACTGGTCTGGACGTACAAGGAAGCGATGGTCCCGACGGCGATGCCGGACTCGCTGCTGGTCATCGGCTCGGGGGCGATCGGCGTGGAGTTCGCGAGCTTCTACCGGTCGCTGGGCGCGGAGGTGACGGTGGTCGAGGTGCTGCCGCGCATCCTGCCGGTGGAGGACGAGGAGATCTCGGCCTTCGCGCGCGAGGAGTTCGAGAAGCAGGGCATCACGATCCACACGAACGCCACGGTGGAGGCGCTGGAGAAGGGCGACGACAGCGTGACGGCGACGATCGCGACCGAGGACGGCACGGTCGAGGCGACCTTCGACCGCGCCATCCTGGCGGTGGGCGTGACCGGCAACGTCGAGGGTCTCGGGCTGGAGGCGACGGCGGCGGCGGTCGATCGCGGCGCGATCGTCGTGAACGAGTGGCTGGAGACGGGCGAGCCGGGGCTGTACGCGATCGGCGACGTGGCGGGGCCGCCGCTGCTGGCGCACAAGGCGATGCACGAGGGCGTCATCTGCGTGGAGCGCATCGCGGGGCTGCCGTCGGCGCGTCCGATGGAGCGGCGGCGCATCCCCGGCTGCACCTACTGCCACCCGCAGGTCGCGAGCGCGGGCCTGACGGAGGCGGCGGCGCAAGAGGCGGGGTACACCGTGCGCGTCGGGCGCTTCCCGCTGGTCGGCAACGGCAAGGCGATCGCCGTGGGCGACACGGCGGGCATGGTGAAGACGGTCTTCGACGCGGACACGGACGAACTGCTCGGAGCGCACATGGTCGGCCCGGACGTGACGGAGATGATCCAGGGATTCGTCGTGGCGATGGGCCTGGAGACGACGGAGGCGGAGCTGATGGAGACGGTGTTCCCGCACCCGACCATCTCGGAGGCGATGCACGAGTCGGTGCTGGACGCCTATGACCGCGTGCTGCACGTCTAGGGTCGCGTATGCCCAGGCACGACTACCTGTTCGTGGACGAGTCGGGGGATCCGGGGTACCGGCTGGACCCGGCTTCGGGGCGATTGCTGAGCACGCCGTACTACACGGCGGCGGTGCTGCATATCTGTGACGACGCCTTCGGACACGTCACTGAGCATGTGGCCGCGTTTCGCTACTTCTCGCGAATGAGCCGAGAATTGAAGCTTCCCCGAGGCCATGACGCAGTTGAGCGACTCATGGAACCGATCGCCATGATGGCGGAGTCGGACGTCAACTTGTGGGCATCGGCAGTCTTCCTCGACAAGAGGTCCTATGCGGGACGCTACTTGAAGACCGGTGAGCACCGTCCCCAAGACCCAATGATGTTCCGTAACTACGTCCTGAGGAGACTGCTCGAGCTCCACTTCGAGAGGTATGGTCTCGCATCGAGGCAGTATGACCTTGTTCTCGACCGTGTGGAGATGACAAAGGATCAACAGGATAACCTTTACGCCTACCTAGCCGGGAACTACGGCATTCCCACGCCGACGCACATCACCCATGCCTCATCCATCTACGTTGATGGTCTGCAAGTCGTGCATCACATCGCCAACGGCTTCCGGGACTGCGCCCTCGGCGCACCCATACCCGATACGCTCGCATTCGTCAGCGCGCGGAACATCACCGAGCTTTAGCTCCAAGTCCAGACAGGAAAAACGGCCGGGTCCGGCGCCCATGTTTCGGGGCGCCCGCCCGACCGTATCTAACTGGGTACCCTGATACTATGCCAGCCCGCGGCGGGCGGCGTCAAACGGGGGCGGGCGGTTGTAGAGTAGCGGCATGGGCGCGCTGATCGACCACCTGAAGGGGCTCGCCGCGGGGGGCGCGAGCATTGAGGACGTGACGGCCGCGGCGGAGGCGGAGTTGGCGGGGGGCGCGCTGCTGAGGGCGGAACTGGAGGACCCGGAAGGGGCGATCAGCGGGGCGAGCGCGGAGGCGGAGGCGCTGAACCGCGAGGTCCAGGGGGCGCTGCAGCGCTTCCCGGCGAGCCAGAGCGCGGGCTTCCACCGCACCGACCTCGACCCGCGGGCGATGGCGGTCATCGCGACGATGGCGTACGCGCGGCGGGGCGGGGTCTACCTGCCGAAGGACCTGGAGGAGATGGTGGCGGAGGGGCGCGTCTCGGAGGAGTGGCACGCGCGCGAGTCGGTGCGCATCCGCGTGCTGCTCACGATCCTGCCGATGTTCATCGCCGCCATCGAGCGGGGGGAACTGATCCCGGCGACGTTCGCGACGGGGATCACGGATGTCGCGCAGCGGCTGGGGCGGGTGCGGATTCCGCAGGCCGCGAAGGCGTAGAATGCGCCCGTGACCTGGCTGGACGCCGACGACAGCAGCACGCCCTTCGACGCAGCCCTGGGGCTGCGCCCCGAGTTGCGCGACCTGTACGCCGCCTTCTACGGCAAGCTCTGGGACGAGGAACTGCTGCCCGCGGACCTGCTCGAACTGTGCCGCCTGCGCGTCGCGCAACTGCACGACTGCGAATCGGAGTTGGCCGTGCGCCACGCCGAGGCGGGCGTGAGCGACGAGCGGGTGGCGGCGCTGGCGGACTGGCCGGAGAGCGGCTTGTTCAGCGAGTCCGAGCGGGCGGCGCTGGCGCTGGCCGAGAAGATGCCCTGGCGGCACCACGACCTGACCGACGAGGAGTACGCGGACCTGCGCGGGCGCTTCGGCGAGGCGGGCGCGGTGGCGCTGACGATCGGGATCGCGCTGTTCGACGCGAACTGCCGCCTGCGGCTGGCGTTCGGCGCGGAGCCGGTCCCGGTCGAGGCGGCGATGCCCGCTTCGGGCGGCGGGCCGATCTACTGACCTTCCGAAGGAGGATGACGATGTCGACCAAACCGCGAGTGAGTTCGGCGATTGCGGGGCAGGAGCCCAGCTTCGGCACGGCGCTGGCGCACCAGCCGGGGCTGGCGGGCGCGTTCGGGACGCTCTACGGGACGTTCTGGAGCGAGGGCGCGCTCGACCACCGCACGAAGGAGGTCACGCGGATGCGGAACGCGCGCGTGACCGACTGCGGCTACTGAAAGAACGTTCGCTTCGCCGTGGCGCGTGAGCAAGGACTGACGGAAGACCAGGTGACGGAGATCGCGGACGGCTACGAGGCGTCGGCGCTCTCGGAGCGGGACAAGGCGGCGATCGCGCTGACGGACGCGATCATCGGCGACCCGCGGCGGGTGTCGCCGGAGCTGCAGGAGCGGCTGCGGGAGCACTTCAGCGACCCCGAGATCGTGGAGATGGCGCTGGGCGTGGGGCTCTTCATGAGCCTCTCGAAGGTGCTGATCACGCTGGGGATGGAGCCGGAGGAGATGGGCACGGAGATCGTGCCGACGCCGGGTTCCTCCTAGCGCCGAACGGGCGGGCGCGGGCCTTTTCGCGTAGCATCGGCCTCCGGCGGGCGGCCAGCCGGTCCGCCAGCCCCGGCGCGAGGAGCGAGAGCGATGAGCGAGCAGCAGACGGACGGCGACACGCCCTTCACGCCGGTGGGGCCGGCGGACATGCTGCGGGTGGGCGAGAGCGCGATCATCGACATCGGCGAGGATTCGTTCGTGCTGGTCCACCTGCAGGAGGGGTACTTCGCCATCGAGAACCGCTGCTCGCACGACGACGGGCCGCTGGGGCAGGGACGGCTGGTGGGCTACGAGATCGACTGCCCGCGGCACGGGGCCAAGTTCGACGTGCGCGACGGGGCGGCGAAGTCGCTGCCCGCGTTCCGCCCGGTGGCCTCCTTCCCCGTGCGCCATAACGAGGACACGGACGAGATCGAGGTCCAGTACAAGAGGCCGGAGCCGCAATCGTTCGAGGATCCGCGGGGGTTCGGCTTCAACTTCACCTAGGAGCGTGACCATGACGCACTCGGGAGACTGGCGGGAGGCCTACCAGGAGCGCCTCCGAAGCGTCGAGGAGGCGATGGCCCTCATCGGCGAGGGCGATCTGGTGACGATGGGCGTGCTCACGCCGGGAGCGCTGGGAGCGGCGCTGGCGGACCGCGCCGAGCAGCTGAACCGCGTGGACGTGCGCGCGCTGGCCCCGACGGAGCCGCGCCTCTTCGGCCCGGACGCGAACGGCGAGCGCGAGATCGAGCTGTTCATCGGGGAGCCGCTGCGGGCGGCGCACGACGCGAAGATCGCGACCTACCTGCCCAACACGTTCATGCTGGGGATGAAGGCGCACGACGCGGGGCGGGAGGAGGCGCGCCTGCCGGACGTGCAGATCACGTCGGTGAGCGAGCCGAACGAGGCGG
The DNA here is from genome assembly GCA_963664025.2 of Tepidiformaceae bacterium. Taxonomy (GTDB): domain Bacteria; phylum Chloroflexota; class Dehalococcoidia; order Tepidiformales; family Tepidiformaceae; genus UBA2991. Next base: position 2,560,572 of record OY760861.2, read on the forward strand.
GCTACGTGCAGTTCGGGGTGCACATGTGGACGCGCAAGGCGTACACGAAGCGCTGCCGCACGACGATCGGGATGATCGACCCGAACATCACGCCCGGGCACGGCGACATCTGGGTGCACGTGAGCGAGTTCGCGGCGCTCATCGAGGGCGTCATCCCGCCGGTGAACGTGGAGGCGGTGCGGGAGCGCGTCCAGACGCTCGCGCCGGAGGAGAACCGCGCGGAACTGCTGGAGTTGCTGTCGCAGGCGAGCACGGACCAGATCGCGCTGGCGGAGGGGATGTACCACATGCTGCCGCCGAAGATCGTGCGGCAGGCGTTCGGGCTGGCGGAAGTGGACGAGGCGGCGCAGGGGATCGCGGACAACCTCGCGCCGCTGATCCGCGACGGGGACACGATCCAGGTGGGCGTGGGCACGCCCAGCGCGCTCATGTTCAAGGCGGGCGCCTTCGACCACGCGCAGCACCTGGGCGTGCACACGGAGCTGGGCTCGCCGGGGCTGGCGCAGCTCTGGGCGCGGGGCAACATCGACAACTCGCGCAAGACGCTCCACCGGGACCGCTGCGTGGCGGTGGCGTGGACCGGCTGCGACGGGACGGACCTCGGCATCATCCGCGACAATCCCGCGTTCGAGGTGTACGACCCGAACTACCTGCTGAACCCCGCGCTGATGTCGCGGAACAGCCAGATGACGTCGGTGAACAGCGCGGTGGCGGTGGACCTGCTGGGGCAGATCGCGAGCGAGGATCGCTACGGCGGGCAGATGATCAACGGGACGGGCGGGCAGCCGGACACGCACATCAGCGCGGCGCTCTGCCCGGACGGGCGCGCCATCACGGTGCTGCGCTCGACGGCGCTGGAGGGCTCCCTCTCGAAGATCGTGGCGAAGCACGAGGCGGGCACGCTCGTGACGATCCCGCGCTACCTGGCGGACACGATCGTGACCGAGTACGGGGTGGCGCGGCTGCTCGACAAGAACCACCGGCAGCGCGCGGCGGAGTTGATCAGCGTGGCGCACCCGGACTTCCGCGCGGAACTGCGGCAGCAGGCGTCGGAACTCTGGGGCGAACTCGGCATCTGAGTCCAGCGGCCGGGGCCGTCTGCTCTAGGGGCGCTCGAAGACGCCGCCGAGGGCGCGCTCGCGCTCGCGGCGGGCCTCGCGCAGCGCCTCCAGGCGGCGGTCGACGCGGTGCGACTGGCGCGTCTCGTAGCGGATCCAGCTGACGGCGATGGCGGCGAGCGCGACGAGGAAGACGAGGCTTCCGCCCACCCAGAGGACGAGGATGGCGAGCCGCTGGTCGGTCATGGCGGAGGGCCCCCAGAGGGGCATGGCGGCGGCGAAGGTCTCGTGCACGGGCGTGTTGAGGCTGAGGAACATGCCGCCGAAGAGCCCCTTGTGCGTCATCTCCACGGCGACGTAGAGGACGCGCAGGGGGTGGTTCATGCGCCAGGCGACGGGGTCGGCGCAGAGGGCGGGCCACCAGAAGAGGAGGGAGACGGCGAGCAGGGAGAGCTGCTGCGCGTCGCGCACGAAGGCGTTGGCGGCGGCGTGCTCGGTGAGGGCGGTGAACTGCCAGGCGTAGGTGACGACGGCGAAGAGGAGCCAGGAGGCGATGGGCATGGCCACGATGCGCATGACGCGCCCGCGGTAGAAGCGGCGCAGGCGGGCGCGTCCGCGCGGGCCGCTGGCGCGGAAGGCGAGGGTGAGGGGCGAGCCGAGCAGGATGAGGGGCGGCGCGATCATCGTGAGGAGGAGCATCCCGCCGAAGCCGGCCCAGAGGAGTTGCGTCCCGTAGTGCTCCAGGGGCGACTGGGTGGCGACGAAGACGAGCGCCAGCCCCAGCAGGAAGGCGGCGAGCCGCCACCCGCCGGGAGGCACGCGGGGGCGTTCGCCGCGCACGCGCAGCCAGGCGACGGCGTAGAAGGCGGCGGCGAGGAGCAGCAGGCCGTACCAGGGCGCGTCGAAGGCGAAGCGCGCCATGACCTCGGCGAACCCGGGCGCGGTCTCGCTCATGCGGGGCGCTCCCGCTGCTGCGGCGGACGGGGCCGGTCAGTAGTCACTGGGATCGCTCCAGGTTCCGCGAATGGGGTTCTGCGCGGCGATGCGGCTGCGCTCTTCGAGCAGCCGCAGGATCGCGAGCGCTTCGCGCGCGCTCAGCGCCTCGCCCGCCTCCTCGCGCAGTTCCGCGATCTCCTCGTCGATGCCGGCGAGCCGCTCCTCGAGGGCCTCGGGCGAAAGCGCCTCCTGGCCGCCCTCGCCGCCGCTCGCGGGGGCGCCCTCGTCCGAGGGCGCGGGCTGCTGCTCCTGTTCGGGCGGCTCCTCGCCCTCCCCGGAGTCGTCGCGCTCGGCGGGCGCGGTCTGCGGTTCGGGCGGGGGCGGAGGGATGGAGGAGGCGGTAGACGACCTCGTAGTCGCGGCGCAGCACGTCGTCCGCGGGCGCGAGCGCCAACCCTTCGCCGAACGCTTCGAGCGCCTCCTCCAGTTCGCCGAGGGCGAAGAGGTGGTGGCCGAGGCTGGAGTGCGCCGCCGCCGCGACCGTCGCGTCGCGGTCGCCGAGGGCGCGGCGGGCGACGGGGATGGCCTCCTCGTAGCGCCCGGCCCGGTGGAGGACGGCGGCGAGGTTGAGGGCGATGCGCCCGTCGCGGGGGTCTTCCGCCTGCGCCTCGTAGAGGAGTTCGATGGCGCCGTCGAGGTCGCCCGCGTCCAGCGCTCGCAGGGCGCGCTCATTGAGGGTATGGGCGGCGGTGGCGCAGGCGGAGACGGCGAGCGCGAGCGCGAGGACCGCCGCGAGCGCGGGGGCGCGCCGCCAGCGCGAGAAGGCGCGCCACTCGGCGGCGGTCGCGATGACGGCGAGCGCGAGCGCGGCGGCGGCGAACCACTGGAAGCGCTCGATCGGCAGGGAGACGGTCGTCGAGGCGTAGGCGGCCTGGTCGAGGGCGGCCAGCCGCGAGCGGACGGCGGCGGGGAGGGCGGCGGTGTTCGCGCCGAGGTAGCGCCCGCCGCCGGCCTCGGCGATGGCGCGCAGGCTGGATTCGTCGAGGCGCGAGATGACGGGCTCGCCGTCGCGCGTGGTGAGGGCGCGCAGTTCGCCGGAGAGGAGATCGCGGACGGGCACGGGGCCGCCGGACGGCGTTCCGGCGCCGGCGACGAGCAGGCCGATGCCCTCGGCGGCGAGGGCGGCGGCGCTGGCGGCGGGATCGATGCCGAGATCCTCGCCATCGGAGATGAGGAGCACGAGGCGGCCCCCGGCGCTCTCCTCGTCGAAGAGGCCGCGGGCGAGGGCGAGGCCGGAGGCGGCGCTGGTGCCGCCTTCGAGCAGCAGCGTTCCCCCCTCGACGCTCTGGACGACGGTGGCGGCGGCGGTCAGGTCGCGCGTGAGGGGGAAGCGCAGGCGCGCATCGCCCGCGAAGACGACGAGGGCGACGCGGTCGCCGCGCAGGCGCGCGAAGGTCTCGGCGAGGGCGGTGCGCGACGCGCCCAGCCGCGAGGGCGCGACGTCGGCCACGCCCATGCTGCGGGAGACGTCGAGGACGGCGACGAGTTGCGCGCCGTCCGCCTGGACGGTGGCGCTGCGTTCGCCCCAGCGGGGCTGGGCGGCGGCGAACGCGGCCAGCGCGACCGCGATCGCGAGCACGGCGATCGCGGCGCGGCGGGGGCGCGGCGGTTCGCGCGTGAGGGCGGCGGCTTTGGCGAAGGCGCGGTTCGCGACGATCCACGCAACCGGCATGAGCGCGAGCGCGGCGGGGATCAGCAGCAGCCAGAGGGGGCGTCCGAAGCCGAGGTCGCTCATGCGGGCGTCCTCCGCAGCCAGGTTCGCCCGAGGGCCAGTTCGCCCAGCAGGACGAGGGCGGCGGCGGCGACCAGCCAGAGGCCGAGTTCGCTGTGGCGGGCGAAGGTTTCGCCCCCGACGCGGCTCGTCTCCAGCGAGGCGATCTCGTCGTAAACCCCCGCGAGGTCCTCGCTCGTGGACGCCTCGAAGTAGCGCGCGCCGGTGTGCTCGGCGATGGCGGTGAGCAAGTCCGCGTCGATGGTCGTCATCGACATGCCCTGGGGGCGGTCCCCGCCCTCGACCACGCCGATGGTGTAGACGCGGATGCGGAGGGCGGCGGCGATCTCGGCGGCCTCGGCGGGGCTGATGGAGTCGGCGTTATGTCGCCCATCGGTCAGCAGGATGACGATGCGGCTGGACGCGCTCGAATCCTCCAGCAGGGAGAGGGCGGCGGCAATGCCCACGCCGATGCCGGTGCCGTCGCGCGGCAGCAGGTCGGACCGGAGGTCGCCGATGATGGCGTCGAGGGCGGCGTGGTCGAGGGTGAGGGGGGCGAGGGGGAGGGCCTCGCGCTGGAAGGCGACGAGCCCGATGCGGTCGTTCTCGCGGCCCGCCACGAAATCGCGGATGACGTCCTTGACGGAATCGAGGCGGGAGCGGCCCGCGCTGAAGGGGCTCGCCGCCATGCTGCTGGAGACGTCGACGGCGAGGGCGATGTCGATGCCCTCGGCGGGGACGAGCGCTTCCGCCTCGCCCAGGCGCGGGCGCGCGAGCCCCGCGACAAGGAGGAGGACGGCGATGATGCGCAGGACGGGCAGCACGCGCCGCGCGCGCACGCGCCAGCCCGCCGGGGCGGCGGCGAGGCCGAGGGCGAAGGGCACGGCGATGGCGGGCGCGGGCCGCCGCCAGCGCGCGAACGCGAGGGGCGCGGCCACGAGCGCGAGCAGGAGCAGCCACGGGTCGGCGAAGTGCATCAGGCGCCTCCCCCGACAATCTCACGGGCGATCCTGAGGTCGGCCACGCGGCGCTCGACGGCGGGGCGGTAACCGGCGTAGACGACGGCGTCGCACTCGCGCAGGAGTTCGCGGGCCATGCGCTCCTCCCAGCCATCGACGCCGGCGGCGGCCATGCGCGTCTCCAGCTCGGAGGTGGTGAGCGACTGGGCGGGGAACTCGTAGCGCTCGCCGAGGACGTGGCGGACGGCGTTGGAGATGGCGCGGTAGGCGCCCGCCGCGTCGACTTCGAGCAGGAACGCGGCATTGGCGAGCACGTCGACGGGGGCGGGCGGCGGCTCGGGCGTTTCCCCGGCGGCGCGGGGGCGGTTTCGCCACCAGCGCAGGGCGAACGCGGCGGTCGCGAGCGCGGCCACGGCGGCGGCGAACGCCCCCACGCCGATCGCGGGCCAGAGCAGGGGCGACCGCGCGCCCTCGATGCGGACGGGCGGAGGCAGCGGGGAGAGGGTCAGCGGCTCGCCGGGGGCGAGGCTGGACGGCACGTCGAGCGTGAGCGCGGGGAGTTCGACCGGCATCGGGCCCGCGTCCGTCGTGACGATGACCGCGGGGCGGAAGGAGACCGCGCCGGGGGCGAAGGGCGCGACGAGCGCCTCAATGCGGTGATGCAGGCCCGCGCTCACGGCCACGGCCTCCTGCGAGAGGATGCGGATGACGCGCACCTCGCCCCACGACTCGCCCGCCGGATCGACCTCGACGGCGGCTCCGGCGGGGGTGTCGAGCACGATCGTGAGGACGACGGGCTCGCCGACGGCGGCCCGGGAGCGCGACAGCGTGGCCTCGGGGTCCTGCGCGCCCGCGAGGGCGGGGAGCGCCAGCGCCGCGACGAGCGCGCCGAGGACCGCCAGGCGCCTCATGCGACGGCCCGCGCGCGGCGGCGGAAGAAGGCGAGGAGCGCGCGCACGTAGTCCTCGTCTGTCGCGATGGCGATCTCGTCGATGCCGAGTTCGCCGAAGAGGCGCTCGCGCTCGGCGTCGATCTCGCGGACGCGGGCGGCCCAGGCCTCGCGCACGGCCGGGTCGTCGCTGTCGACCTCGTAGACGCTGCCGTCCTCGGAACCGGCGAGGCGCACGAGTCCGGCGGCGGGCAACTCCCCGTCCAGCGGTTCGCGGATGCGGACGGCGATGATGTCGAAGCGGCGGGCGGCGGCGCGGAGGGCGCGGGCGTACCCCTCGGTGAGGAAGTCGGAGACGACGAACAGGGTGGCGCGGCGGCGCTGGACGCCCGTGAGGTATTCGAGGGCGGCCCCGAGGTCCGTGCCGCGCGTGGCGGGCCGCGCGGAGAGCACCTCGCGCACGAGGCGCAGCACGTGGACGCTCCCGCCCGCGGGGCGCAGGTAGCGTTCGGGGGCGCTGGCGAAGAGGAGGAGCCCGGCGCGGTCGTGGTTGCGGATGGCGGCGAGGGCGAAGACGGCGCAGAGTTCGGCGGCGAGGCTGGCCTTGGAGCGCGCGGCGGCGCCCGCGCTCTGGGAGGCGCTCACGTCGATGGCGAAGAGCACGGTCAGGTCGCGGTCCTCGCGGTAGCGGCGCACGAGGGGCTCGCCCGTGCGCGCGTACGACTTCCAGTCGATGGAGCGCACGTCGTCGCCGACGACGTAGGGGCGGAGTTCGTCGAACTCGATGCCGCGCCCGCGGAAGACGGCGTGGTATTCGCCGAGGAAGAGGTCATCGACGAGGCGTCGGGCGCGGATCTCGATGGCGCGCACGCGGCGCAGCAGCTCGGTCGCGTCGGGGGCGGCGGCGTCATCGGGCGCGGGGCGGGAGGGGTCGCGCCCGGAGCGCCAACGCCGCCGCCACCACGCAGGCATGGCCGCCCTCAGGGCACCTCGATGGCGTCGAGGATGCGGTCGATGAGGTCATCGGTCGTGATCTCCTCGGCGTCGGCCTCGTAGGTGGTGACGATGCGGTGGCGGAGGACGTCGTGGGCGAGCGCCTTCACGTCGTCGGGCATGGCGTAGGCGCGGCCTTCGAGGAGGGCGCGGGCGCGGGCCGTGCGCGCAAGGGCGATGGTCGCGCGGGGCGACGCCCCGTAGGCGATGAGCGTGCGCAGTTCGGGGAGGCGGTAGGCGGCGGGGCGGCGCGTGGCCTGCACGATCTGCACGCAGTAGTCCTTCAGCGCCTCGTCGAGGGCGACGGTCGCGAGCGCCTCGCGGGCGGCCAGCAACTCGTCCCGCGTGGCGACGGCCCCGACGGGGGGCGGCGCGCCGCCGTCAAGGCCGAGGTCGAGCACCTGGCGCTCCTCCTGGCGGGTGGGGTAGTCGACGCGCACCTTGAGGAGGAAGCGGTCGAGCTGCGCTTCGGGGAGGGGGTAGGTGCCCTCCTGCTCGATCGGGTTCTGCGTGGCCATCACGAAGAAGGGATCGGGCATGGGCAGGGTCTGGCCGCCGATGCTGACCTGGCGCTCCTGCATCGCCTCGAGGAGGGCGGACTGGACCTTGGCGGGCGCGCGGTTGATCTCGTCGGCGAGGACGACGTTGGCGAAGACGGGCCCCTTGCGGATGGCGAAGTTCCCCTCGGCGGGATTGAGCACCTCCGTGCCGATGAGGTCGGCGGGCAGCAGGTCGGGCGTGAACTGGATGCGCACGCCGGACACGTCGAGGGCGTTGGCGAGGCTCGTGACGGTCAGGCTCTTGGCGAGGCCGGGGACGCCCTCGACGAGCACGTGCCCGGAGACGAGCAGGCCGATGAGGAGCCGGTCGATGAGCGCGTCCTGCCCGACGACGGCGGCGTGGATCGCCTTGCGCACGCGCGCGAGCGCATTCGCGGCGGCGGACGCCTCGGGCGGGAGCGGGGGTTGGGCGGGAAGGGCCATCGACGCTCCATTGTAGCGACAACGGACGGGGTACCGGCGGCAGGCGCAGTTGGCTGGAAGCCCGACCCAAGGCTACGGTGTCTTCACGGGGATCCCCGAACAGCAGGAGAAGAGAAATGACAGGGCATCCGACGCATGGCGACTTCCTCCTTGGGTTCGAAGGGCTCGCCATCATGAGGGCGTGGGCCCTCGCGCCAGAGACGGTGAAGGAGCGAGCGCGGAGCATCGCCGAGGTCGTCGAGCGGCGCACAGAAGCGCCGTGGGCGAACCCGATGATCGAGCGGGAGGGCGACGTCCGGGACGGTTACGCATCGCAGGCACAGGGCTACCCGAGGCCGGGCAACCCCGTCGTCCTCGCGGAAGAGCCACTCGTGCGGAGGCTGCTCGACGACCTTCCCGCGGGGGCCGCGCTCGATGCGGCCTGTGGCGCCGGGCGGTACGCGCACTACCTCGCATCGCTCGGGCACGCGGTGACCGGCGTCGACCTGACCCCTGAGATGCTTGAGGAAGCCCGGAAGCGGGTTCCGACGGCAGACTTCCAACTCGGCGATCTCTCGTCCCTTGAGTTGCCCGGGGAATCCTTCGACATCGCCGTGTGCGCGCTGGCGCTTACCCACTGCACCGAACTCGGACCGCCCATCAGGGAACTCGCACGGGTCGTGCGACCAGGCGGACGGGTGGTCATCTCCGACGTGCACCCCTTCATGGCGACCCTCGGCCTGCATTCCAGATTCCCGCTGGGACAGGGCGATTTCGGTTTCGTCCGGAATCACATCCACCAGACGTCCGACTACCTGGCGGCGTTCCGGGAGGCGGGGCTCTCCGTCATCCAGTGCCGGGAACCGCTCTGGAGCCGCGAGGAACTCGCCGTCTTCAGTTTCGCCGATGACCGTCCGGGTCTCCTTGAAGCAGCGCTAGAGGGGCTGCCCATCGTGATCGTCTGGGAGTTGGAGAAGGCCTAGTCGCCGTCGCCGCCGGAGGCGGGCGAGTGGTAGGCGGCGCGGGCGTAGGCGAGGGCGTAGACGCGGGCGGCCCCGTGTTCGCGCAGGACGCGGGCGCACTCGGCGGCGGTCGCGCCGCTGGTGACCACGTCGTCGAGGACGGCGACGGTCGCGCCCTTGAGGTTGGGGCCGCGGTAGCGGAAGGCTCCGGCGACGTTCTCGCGGCGCTGGCTGGCGTCGAGGCCGACCTGGCTGGGGGTCGCGCGAATGCGTTCGAGGCGTCCGTGGGCGGTCGGCCAGCCGAGTTCGCGGAAAAGCGCCTCGGCCTGGTTGAAGCCGCGCGAGCGGCGGCGGCGGGGATGGAGGGGGATGGGGTGAATGACGTCGGGGCCGAGCGCCGCAAGGAGCGGCCTGAGCGCTTCCGCCATCGGTTCGGCGAGCACGCGCACGCCGCGGTACTTGAGGGCGTGGACGAGGGCGCGGGCGACGCCCTCCATGTCGAAGGCGGCGCGGACGCCGTCGAGCGTGCGCCAGCCGGCGCAGGCGGGGCAGCGGCTTTCCCCGATCCAGCGGGCGCCGCAGGCGTGGCAGCGTCCCAGGCCGTGCGCGGGAACGAGCCCGTCGGCGCAGACGTCGCAGAGCGCTTCGCCGAAGACCCCGCAGCCGGCGCAGCGCGGGGGATAGAGCAGGTCGAGGGCGCGGGCGAGGATGGCGGCCACGAGCGCGCAGGATACCGCCCCCGAACGATGCGGGCGCGACGCGCGAGACGCTAGAATCCGCGGGATGGCGATCACGGTGCTGCTCTTCGCCTCGCTGGCCGACGCCGTGGGGGCGCGCGAACTCTCGCTGGCGCACGTGGCCGGGGACACGGTGGCGTCCGTGCGCGACCGGCTGGCGGCGGCGCACCCGCAGGTCGCGGAGTTCACGCCGACGCTGCTGTACGCCGTCGACGAGGAGTACGCCGAAGAGGACGCGCCAGTGCCGGCGGGCGCGACGCTCGCGCTCATTCCGCCGGTATCGGGAGGCTAGCGATGCTGATCCGCGTGACGCCGGAGCGGCTCGACCCGCAGGAAGCGATCGAGGCCGTGCGGCGCGACGAGGCCGGGGCGGTCGACGTGTTCCTGGGGATCGTCCGCAACACGAACAAGGGGCGGGCAGTCGGCCACCTCGTCTACGACGCCTACCCGTCGATGGCGGAGAAGACGATGCGCGAGCTGGCGGAGGAGGCGGTGGAGCGCTTCGGGCTGGCGGACGCGGCCGTGCTGCACCGCACGGGGCGGCTGGAGATCGGCGAGACGAGCCTGCTGGTGGCGGTGAGCGCGGGGCACCGCGCGGCCACGTTCGAGGCGGGGCACTGGCTCGTGGACGAGATCAAGCGGCGCGTGCCCGTCTGGAAGAAGGAAGTGTGGGCGGACGGCGAGGAGTGGATCGAGGGGCCGGAGTCGCTGGGGATGGAACGCGCGCCCGCCGCGATGCGCGGCTCGTGAGCAGCCACCCGCACGCGAGCAGCCGCTACTGCATGCAGTGCGGCGGCGAACTGAGCGAGCGCCTCCCGCGGGGCGACACGATGACGCGGCTGGTGTGCGACGGCTGCGGGTTCGTGCACTACCTGAACCCGCGCCCGGTGGCGGGCACGATCCCCGAGCGCGGGGACGGACGCCTGCTGCTCGTGCGGCGCGCGATCGAGCCGCGGCTGGGCTCGTGGGTGTTCCCCGGCGGCTTCATGGACGTGGGCGAGACGGCGGAGGAGGCGGCCGCGCGGGAGACGCGCGAGGAGGCGAACCTGGAGGTGGACGAACTGTCGCTGCTGGGCGTCTACACGCGCACGCATGCGGGGGTGGTCGTCATCGTCTACGAGGCGCGGGCGCTGGGGGAGGGCTCGGCGGGCTCGGAGACGAGCGAGATCGGGTGGTTCGCCCCGGACGCGATCCCGTGGGACGAACTCGCCTTCGACACGACGCACTGGGCGCTGGAGGCGTGGCTGGAGCGGCGGAGCCTGTCGCGCTAGCGGCGGCGGGCGGCGCCGGAGCGCTGCGGCAGATTGTAGGGGCGGGCGAGGATGGCGACGTGCTGGCTGAGCTTGGGGTCGAGCGCGCGCACGGCCACGCGGGGATGGGCTTCGCGCAGTTCATCCAGCGAGAGCGCCGCCGTGATGATGGTGGGCAGGCGCGAGGCGGCGCGGTAGTTCGCGATCTGGAACAGCTTCTCCACGGCCCAGGACGAACTGGCGTGGGGACCGAGGTCGTCGAGGATGAGCAGCCCGGCGTTGCGCACGTCGTTGAACAGCTCGTCGTAGCCGGGCTCGCCGCGTTCGGGGGCGAAGGACGCGCGCAGGTGGTCGAGCAGGTCGGGGACGACGGCGAAGAAGGCGTCGCCGCCGTTGCGCAGGATCGTGTTCGCGACGGCGGCGGCGAGGTGCGTCTTGCCGCAGCCGCTTTCGCCGAGGATGAGCATCCAGCCGTCGGGTTCGTCGGCGAAGCGGTGGGCGCTCTCCCAGGCGGTCTGGAGCGACTCGTTCTCCTCGGCGGCGTAGCTGGGGAAGCGGGTGTGGAAGTTGTTGAAGCCGAAGTCCGCGAGGCGCTCGCGCATCATGCCGCCGATCTGGCGGTAGCGGGAGAGGGGCTCGCCGCCGGAGAGGTCGAGCACCGTCCCCGACGTGAGCCGCCGCGAGAGGCGCTCGTCGAGGGCGTCCGTGAGCGCATGGCAGGTGGCGACCGTCGGCAGGGCGGCGTTGTAGCGCGCGTTCACGATCTGGAAGAGCTTCTCGCGCGCCCACTCGCCGGAGGCGGCGGCGTCGATGTCGTCGAGGATGAGGAGGGGGGCGTTGCGGACCTGCTCGAAGAGGGCGTCGAAGCCGGGCTCGCCCTCGGCGGGCTCGTAGGAGGCGCGCAGGCCGTCGAGCAGATCGGGGGTGAACATGAAGAGGACGGGCTCGCCGCGGGCGATGCGCTCGTTGGCGACGGCGGCGGCGAGATGGGTCTTGCCGGAGCCGCTGGGGCCCTTCAGCACGAGCCAGCCTTCGGGGCTATCCGCGTAGGCGCGGACGCGCGCGGCGGCGTCATCGCCGGGGTCCGCGCCGAACGACTCGAAGGTGAAGCGCGTGAGCGCGCCGATGTTGCTGATGCGTTCGAGGCGGGAGCGGCGCACCTCGCCCGTCTCGTCGAGGACGCAGGCGCAGGGCTCGGCGCGCCCGAAGCGGGGATCGTCCAGCTCGCGCTCGCGGCGGACGAAACCGGCCCCGCCGCAGCGCGGGCAGGCGTCCTCGCCGGGCTCGTCAGCGGTTTCGGGAGGCGGAGCCTGCGGTTCCGTCGCCAGCGTATCGACGGCGGCGGTCAGCAAGGCTTTGTCCAGACGCTTCATGTCGCTGGTTCCCCTCGGACCAGTTTTGGAGGATGCGTTCGATGTACTTCCAGTTGCGGATGTTGCGCTCGGCCGCTTCGCGGAAGGCGGATTCGACCAGGTGCTGCGGGTGCTGTTCGGCGGCGGCGAGGAGGCGTTCGGCGACGAGCGGGGTGATCGTGCCGATGTGCTCCTCGTAGAGGCGGAAGATGTTGGGGGGGCGGACGGGCGCGGGCTCGTAGGCGATGGCCCCCGGGCGGAGTTCGAGGTCGCCGCCGCGGGCGCGGGCGACGGCGCGGCGGGAGGCGGGGTCGTTCACGAAGTAGACGGTCTCCTGGCGGCCCCCGCCCGCGAGGTCGAGGGCGAGCAGGGCGCCGAGTTCGGCGCAGGCGGCGAGCCCGCGTTCGAGCGACTCGCGTCCGGCGGCGAGCGCCTCGAAGGCCGTGGCGGCGGCGGGGATGGCCCAGACCTGATCGGCGGTGACGAAGCGCGCCTCGCCCGTCCGCTCCCGCACGAGGCGCGCGACCCAGAGGAAGGCGAGCAGGTCGCCGGGTTCGCGCATGGCGGGGAGCACGGCGGAGTAGAAGACGTTGGGGATGGCGGTCGCCTTGCCGATGCCGGGGAAGCCCTCGAAGGGCGCGGCCTCGCTCACGGGTAGATCTCCTCGGGCGGGGCCTCCGCCTCGTCCTCCTGCAGCGCCCAGTCCTCGAACTTGGCGAGCCGCTGGCGGAAGCGCAGTTCGACCGTGCCCGTGGGGCCGTTGCGGTGCTTGGCGACGATGACCTGGGCGACGCCCTGGGGGTAGGCGCTCTCGGGCATCTCCGGGTGCTCGGCCATCCACTGCTCGCGCGTGGTGTAGAGCTCCTCGCGGCTGAGGAAGACGACGACGTCGGCGTCCTGCTCGATGGAGCCGGAATCGCGCAGGTCGGAGAGCATGGGGATGCGGGGGTGGCGCTGCTCGATGGCGCGCGAGAGCTGGGCGAGGGCGATGACGGGCACGTTCAGTTCGCGCGCGAGCCCCTTGAGCGTGCGCGAGATGTAGCTGATCTCCTGGACGCGGTTCTCGCGCCCGTTCCAGCTGTTGTCGGACTGCATCAGCTGGAGGTAGTCGACGACGACGAGGTCGACGCCGTGGGCGCTGGCGAGACGCCGCACCTTGGAGCGCAGTTCGGCGACGGTGAGGACGGGCGAGTCGTCGAACCAGATGTCGGCCCCGGCGAGTTCGCCCGTGGCGCGGATGATGCGGCGCTCCTCCAACTCGGTCTGGCCGCCGAGGCGGAGGCGGGTGCTGTCGACGCCGGATTCGGCGGCGAGGAGGCGGACGGCGAGCTGCTCCGCCGACATTTCGAGGGAGAAGAAGGCGACGTTGGCGCCCTGGTTGATGGCGGCGTTGCGGGCGATGCCGAGGGCGAAGCTGGACTTTCCGACGCTGGGGCGGGCGCCGACGATGATGAGGTCCTCGCGCTTGAGGCCGCCGAGCAGGTGATCGAGGTCGCTGAAGCCCGCCTCGACGGCGGCCAGATCGCGGCGCTCGGCGGCCTCGGCGTCCTCGTCGAGGTAGGCCTGCAGGATCTGGCCGATGTGGACGAAGTCGCGGAAGTTCTCGCCGCTGCGGAGGCGCTGGATCAACTCCTCGGCGCGGGAGAAGACGGCGTCGATGTCGGCGGGCGCTTCGTAGGCGTGCTGGAGGATGCCCGTGGCGGCGTTGATGAGGCCGCGGTAGGTGCTGTCGCGCTTGACGATGCGGGCGGAGAACTCGACGCCGACGCTGGTGGGCAGGTGGCGGATGATGTCGCCGAGGTAGGTCTGGCCGCCGATCTCCTCAAGGCGGTCGTGGCGGTCGAGTTCGTGCGCGATGGTGATCTGGTTGATGGCCTCGTCGCGCTCCCAGAGGTCGCTGGCGGCCTCGTAGATCCAGGCGTTCTTCTCGCGGAAGAAGTCGGGCGCCTTGAGGATGGACGAAACCCGGGAGATGGCCTCGGGATCGACGAGGATGGCCGCGATGACGGCCTCCTCGGCCTCGACGTCGTGCGGGGGGAGGCGTTCGAGAAAGGGGGCGGCGGGAAGGGCCATGCGCCCGGAATGGCGGGGACGTGCGCCCGGTGCGGGCGCTGCCGGTGTGCTTCAAATCCAGTCCCCGCGTTTCCGCCCCCTTCCCGCTAGCCGTCGGCGCTCTCGCCGACGGGCGGCTCCGCTTCCGCTTCCGTGGTTTCGGCGGCTTCAGAGTCGGCTTCGGCGACGGCTTCGGCCTCGGCGGCAGCCGCAGCTTCGGCGGCGGCGGCTTCGGCCTCGGCGGCGGCCAGCGCCTCCTCCGCTTCGCGGGCGCGCAGTTCCTCGACGATCGCCTTCGAGTCCTCGTCGGGCTCGACGGCGACGGTGATCTCGGAACTGACGTTGCGGGTGAAGCGGATGGTGACGGCCCTCGAGCCCAGTTCGCGGATGGGCTCGGCGAGGAGGATGACGCGCGAGTCGACCTCGATGCCGGTGCTCTCCTCCAGCTTCTGGGCGATGTCGCGGCTGGTGACGGAGCCGTAGAGGCGTCCGGTCTCGCCGACGCGCGCCTCGAAGGAGACGGTGTAGCCGTCGAGGCGATCCTTGTGGACGGCGGCCTCGCTGTCGAGGCGGGCCTGGCGGCGCGCCTCCTTCTCGGCGAGGGAGTTGGCGCGCTGGAGGTTGGGCGGGGTGACGGGCCCGGCGATGCCCCGCGGCAGCAGGAAGTTGCGGGCGAAGCCGTTCTTCACGACCTTCACGTCGCCGACCTGGGCGGTGCCCTCAACGTCCTCGAAAAACACGACTTTCATGGCGGTTGACCTCTGCGTCGCCCGCAGCAGGCCTGCGGGACGATAGTGCCCATCATGGTACGGCGACAGTCCGCTACAGGCCCTTCGCGCAGTCCTTTAGGAAGTCTTCGCGGACCGGTCGGGTTATGCCGATGAGGGCGCGCTTCCCCTCCTTGCAAACGTGCTCAGACCTACTGTCAAACACTTGTTCTGATTCGTCAAGCGCTAGGCTATCAGGATGGGCGACGGACCGGCGTTGATCCTGCTGCACGGCGGCGCGGGCGAGGGCGAGGCCGAGCGCATGGTGGCGCGCGCGCGGCTGGCGGCGGCGGGAGTCACGGCGCGGGCGGCTCGCGCGGGCGGCTTCGCGAGCGTGACGCTGGCGACCGACGCCGCCAGCGTGGCGGACGACGGCGCGTACGCGGTCGACCGCGACGAGCCGGGGGCGGCGTTCTCGCTGCGGGAGCGCGTGCTGGGGCTGGCGGAGAAGCTGGGGGCGGACGCGGTGGCGGTGATGGGGGCGGGAGCGCTGCCGCTCCTGACGGCGGACGACTTCGCGGCGGTGCGGAGGCGCTGGCCGGGGGCGAGAACGTGGCCGTGACCAACAACTTCTACTCGGCGGACCTGACGGCGTGGTCGCCAGCGGGCGCGCTGGCGCGGACGGGGCCGTTCGAGCGGGACAACGCGCTCCCGCGGCGGCTGCGGGACGAGGCGGGCTGCGAAGTGACGGTCCTGCCGCGCTCCGTGCGCACGGCCTTCGACCTGGACACGCCCGCGGAACTGGCCGTGCTCGCACTGAGCGAGGCGACGCCGCCCGCCATCCGCGAGGCGCTTCCGCCGGAGGCGTCGCTGCCGCTGGGGCCGTACCGCGCGTTCATGCCGCTGCTGTGCGACCCCGACGCCGAGGTGCTGCTGGCGGGGCGCGTGGGGAGCGCGGCGTGGGCGCACCTGGAGCGGGAGACGGCCTGCCGCGTGCGCATCGTGAGCGAGGAGCGGGGGCTGGCGAGCGCGCCCGAGGGGCACACGCCGCGCTCGCTCGCCGGGCGGCTGCTGGAGGAGCTGGGCGCCGAGCGGTTCGCGGAGGAGCTGGCGTCGCTGGCGGACGGGGCCGCGCTGGACACGCGCGTGCTGCTGGCGCACGCGGGCTCGCGGGCGGTGCGGGAGGACCGCTTCCAGAGCGACCTGCTCGCGCCGGAGCGGGTGGCGGACCCGTGGCTGCGCGACCTGACGGCGGCGCTGGCGGCGGCGGCGGTTCCCGTGCTGGCGGGCGGGCATTCGCTCCTGAGCGGGGGGCTGATGGCGCTCGCGGACCAGGCCTGGCTGGAGAACGACCGGCGGCTGGGGCTGGAGCCGCCCGCGCCCTAGAACCTAGAAGGCGCGACGGCCCTGGGTCCGCTTCATGAGGTGGGTTCGCACCTCCCAGCGGCCGTTGTGGAAGCGCAGGTGCTCCTGGATCGCCTTGCGCCGGTCGCGGGGGACGCGCCAGAGCCGCTCGGCGAGGGGGCGGTCGTAGTGCCAGCGCGTCTCGGTGATCTGGAAGCCGAGGGCCTCGTAGGCGCGGCAGGCGCGTTCGGCGAACGTGTTGGCGGTGAGGACGAGGTCGGGGCCGGGGTACTCGGCCTCCAGCCACTCGATGAGGGCGGCCATCATGCGGCGGCAGACGCCGCGGCCCTCGTGCTCGGGGGGCACGTGCACGGCCCAGATGTAGAGCCCGGCGCGGTCGCGCAGGTTGACGGAGACGCGCCCGACGGCGGTTTCGCCCTCGCAGGCGACGAAGTGGCGGTGGGGGCCGGCCGCGCGCGCGCGCCGCAGTTCGGCGCGGGCGCGCATGGGGTCGCGCAGGTGGCCGAGGTCGAAGGCGTGGTACGGGAAGCCGCGTTCGCTCCAGCCGGCGAGCTGCGCGAGCAGGTCCTCGTCCCACGGGCGCAGGTCGAGGCGGTCGCCGGCGATGGCGGCGGGGTAGGGGGCGGTGCTGGCGGCGGCGCTCATCGTCGCGGGCAAGGGTACACCGCGCGCGGGGCGCGGGATCGCGAAGGGCGGCCGCTGGGGCCGCCCTCCGGTGCGTTGACGCTGGTCCGGGCCTAGGCGTGGAGCGCTTCGGCGACCTCGGGGAGGCCGAGCGACTCCAGCTTGGCGGCGGAAGGCGCGCAGGTGTCCGCGTCCCAGTCGCAGGCGTTGAGGAAGTCGATCTCGAGACGCTCGGTGTCGAGGTTGACGCCCTCCAGCGGCCCGGTGTGGGTGCCCTCGTTGGTGACGCCGGTGACGCGGGTGGGGACGGGGCGCTGGCGGGGGTTGCCGCCCTCGCGCACCTCGTAGGCCATGCGCAGGTTGGCGATGCGCTCGCCCACCTGCATGGCCTCGTCGATGTCCATGTCCCAGCCGGTGACGGCGTTGAACCAGTCGGGGATGTTGGCCGTGTTGGCGGTCATCATGATGAACTGGCACATGCCGCCGGCGTTGACGACGTGCATGTACTCGCTCGCGGCCTTGTGGTGCTCGCCGCGGCCGTCGTAGTCGCGCGAGTCCTCGGGGGCGGGCGGGATGGTGCCGACGCGGCGGTTGCCCTCGTACTGGGTGTGGCGGCCGGGCGTCGGGTCGAGCTTGTAGGTGGTGTGGAACTCCGGCTGGAGCTTGGGGTCGTGCATGGGCAGTTCCTGGCCCGCGATGTGCATGCCGAAGGCCTCGGAGCCGGCGCCGATGCGCTCGGCGGCGACCTTGACGCCGTCGGCGAGGACGTCGCCGATGCCGCGGCGCTCGCCCATCATCTTCGTGAGTTCGACGATGGCCTCGGCGTTGCCCCAGGTGAGTTCGAGGCCGTCGGTGTCCTCCTTGGTGAGGATGCCGGCCTCGTAGCACTCGATGGCGAAGGAGGCGGTGACGCCGGCGCTGATCACGTCGAACCCGTACTCGTTGCAGAGGTGGTTCAGGTAGATGAGGGCGTCGGGGTCGTTCATCAGGTTCATCGTCCCGTAGGAGGCCATGGCCTCGTACTCGGGGCGGTGGGTGTGGTGGGGGTAGGGGTACTTCTCGTTGGCGGACTCGACGGACTCGGCCCCGCAGGCGATGGGGCAGTGCCAGCAGCCGTACTTCTTCTCCATCTTGGGGTTGATGGTGGAGCCGCCGTCGATCTGGCTGGCGGCCTCCTGGGGGAAGTCGACGACGCCGACGCCGCCCCAGTTCTTCACGGGGGAGTCGCCGTTGAGGGCGCTGCCGGCGGTGATGCCGGTGGTGCCGAAGTTCGAGAAGAAGTCCTTGAGCGGCTTGACCATGTCGTCCAGGTTGGCGCGGAGCATCTTGATGGTCTCCGGCGTCTGGGAAATGATCTTGCGCTCGGCGACGGCGACGACGGCCTTCAGGTTCTTGGAGCCCATGACGGCGCCGACGCCGGAGCGGGCGGCGAGGCGGCCGTGGTCGTTGCAGACGCCGCTGATGAGGGAGAGGGTCTCGCCCGCCTGGCCGATGTTGGCGACGCTGGCGCGCTTGCCGTGGCGGCTCTTGAGTTCCATCTCGCTCTCGATGGCGCCGGTGCCCCAGAGGTCGGCGGCGTCGCGCAGTTCGACGGTGTCGTCCTCGACGAGGAGGTAGGTGGGCCGGTCGGCCTTGCCGAAGAAGACGACGCCGTCCCAGCCGGCGAGCTTGAGGACGCCGCCGAAGTCGCCGCCGCAGTTGGCGTCGCCCCAGCCGCCGGTGAGGGGGCTCTTGCAGACGACCTGCCAGCGCTGGCCGAAGAGGGGCGTGCCGGTGAGGAGGCCGGGGAGCATGCCGAGCATGTTCTCGGGGGCGAGGGGATCGACGCCGGCGGGGACGCGGTCCCAGAGCATGCGCGCGCCGATGCCGTAGCCGCCGAGGTACTCGCGATAGAGCGACTCGTCGGGGCGCTCGACGGTGATCTCGCCGCTCGACAGGTCGACGACGAGCATCTTGCCGTTGTAGCCGGTTTCGATGGCGCCGTTGCCGTTGGAATCAGCCATGGTGGGGTACCCCTTCTCCGCGTTGCCGGGCGGGCCGATAGTGTGGGAGGGATGTTACGGGATGGGGAACGCGGCGCAATATGCTCATGCAGGCATAACGCTAGATCGCGCCCGCGAGGAACGCCCGCAGGGTCTCGTTCGTGACCTCCGGGGCTTCCTCGGGGAAGAAGTGGCCGGCGTTGACGCGGCGGACGCGGAGATCGGGGAAGTAGCGGCTGAACTGGTCGACGAAGGGGTTGCCGCGGGGAATGGCGTGGTCGCGGTCGCCGCCCTCCGTGCCGATGCGTCCGGCCATGTACTGTCCGAACATCCAGAGGACCGGGGCGTCGAACGTCTTGTGCCGGTCCTCGGGGCCGTAGTCGAAGGCATCACCGAAATCGGGGTGCTGTTCGAGCCCCTCGGGGTGGAGCCACATGGCGGCGACGCCGGGCTCGCTGAGAGACTCGTAGCGCTCGCCGCGGGGGGCGGCGGCGTCCTCGACGACGCGGTGGAAGGGGAGGCCGTAGCGGTAGTAGGAGATGGCGTGGAAGTGGCTGCCGGGGTCGGCGAAGGCGCGGGCGTACTCCTCGACGTCCTCGGGGGCGGCCCAGGGGCTGGCGTTGGGGTTGGGGCGGGCGCTGGGCCAGGGCGACTGCGGCCGTCCCGGCAGCGGGGGCTCGGAGCCGCCGGTGAAGATGCTCTCGATGAAGCCGCGGTGGTGGGCGGCGAAGAACTCCTCGGGGAGGGGCTCGGCCTTGAACCAGTAGCCGTGGGCGCCGGCGGGCGCCCAGACGGTGCAGAGCGTATCGAGCATGGCGAGACGGCTGACGCGCCCGGGCCAGTCGATGGCGAGCTTGAAGGCGATGATGCCGCCCCAGTCGTGGGCGACGACGGCGGCCCGCTCGATATCGAGGGCGTC
Organism: Tepidiformaceae bacterium; assembly: GCA_963664025.2. Lineage (GTDB taxonomy): Bacteria > Chloroflexota > Dehalococcoidia > Tepidiformales > Tepidiformaceae > UBA2991. The sequence continues at coordinate 2,580,090 of OY760861.2, forward strand.
CATGAAGTTGACGACGTCCTGGGCGAGCATCGTGCGGTTGACGCGGACGCCGGGCTTGTCGGTGCCGCCGAAGCCGCGGGTATCGGGGGCGAAGAGGGCATGGTCGCCGGCGAGGGCGGGGAACTGCTTGCGCCACTCGTAGGAGGTCTCGGGAAAGCCGTGGAGGAAGATGACGGGGTCGCCCGCGCCTTCCTGCAGGTAGTGCATACGCAGGTCGGCGGTCTGGACGTAGAGGGATTCCATCGGAGCCTCCGGGGCGCTGGGGTGGGGGCAGTCTAGCGGGGCGAAGGGGGAACGGGCAGGGGAGGCTCAGCCCTCGCCCGCAGCGGGCTCCCGCAGGAGCAGGTCGCGCATGAGCTCGATGTGGCCGGTGTGGATGGCGGTGTGTTCGAGGGCGTGGGCGAGCGGGCCCATGACGGTCACGGGACCGGAGGGGCCGTCCGTGTAGCGGCGTTCGAGGTCGGCGGGCGCGACGCCTTCGAGGGCGCGTTCGGCGAGGGCGAGGGCGTCATCGAGGAGGGCGCAGAGCGCGTCCGCGCCGAGCCCGGCGGCGGCGAAGGCGGCCTCGCGGTCATAGCCCGCGGGTTCGCCGCCCACGACCTCGCCGATCCAGTAGCGCTCGGAGCCGGCGGTGTGGGCGACGAGCTGGGCGATCGAGTTCCAGCCGGGGGCGGGCGTCCAGTCGAGTTGGGCCGGTTCGAGGCCGCGCACGATCGCCTGGATCTGCTCGTGGAGCCAGGCGAGGTTGGCGTGGAGGTCGCGCAGGGCGGGCAGCATCGGCGGTTCCCGCGGTCACGATAGCGGCCCGGCGGGGCGGCCTACCAGCGGTCGGACTCCTCGGCGTAGACGTGGGTGGGCAGGCGGTAGCTGATGCCTTCCTCGTCGTAGTTGGAGATGTCGAAGAGGGCGGTGAAGTTGGCGAAGTCGCTCTCGTGGGCGCGGTTGGGGAAGAGGGCGGTCATGAGCGCGTGCCACTTCTCCTGCAGGCGGAACCAGGCGAGCACGGCGAACGAGGTGGGCAGCAGCGGCGGACCGGGGGGGTAGTTCAACTCCGCGGCGAGCTCGTTCCCGATGAGCGCGCGGGAGACCTGGTAGACGTAGCCGGAGAGGCTGCGGCGCTCCTCGGAGGAGGTGACGCCGGCGACCAGGGGGGCGGAGTTGACGAGCGAGTTCGAGAGCACGATGCACTCGATGCCGGGATCGGGCTCGCAGAGGAGGCCGATGCGGAAGAGGTCGAGGGCGTCTTCCTCCCCTTCGTAGAGGATGGAATCGGGGATGCCCATGAGATGGCCGGAGTAGCGCCAGATCTGCATGAAGCTCCTGGCTTCCTCCTCGTTGTACTTCGCTCCGAGGCTGTGCATGTGCTTGAGCAGGCGGGCGGAGAAGGCGGTGATGGCGAAACCCGTGTGCGCGGCGCTGAGGGGCACGCCCCACGCGTCCTCGTCCCAGTCCTCCGATGCGGCCAGCAGGCGCCGGACCTGGGCGTGGACGAGCCGGATGCGGACGGAGAGCTTCCAGCCGTCGCCCTGGCGGGTGAGGCCGGCGGGGAAGAAGAGCTCGATCATGTGGCGGTTGTTCTGCTGCAGGCGGCGGACGCCCTGGTCGCGCAGCCGGCCGGTGATGAAGAACGACTTGCTGATGTTCGTGGCGAAGCCTTCGACGAGGACGCCGCCGAGCATCGCCCCCAGCACCAGCTTCGAGTTCCGCAGGAACATGCGGACGCCGGGCTGGAACGCGTCCTCGTCGACCCACGCGGGCGGCGTATCGACGTTCTCGAAGAAGGCGCGCACGCTGGCCGGGGCGTCGCGGAGGACGTCGTGCTCCTCGTCCATGCCCGCCTGCAGGAAGCGGAAGGCCCGCTCCGGATCGACGGCGGCGAGTTCCTCCATCATGGAGTCGGCCTCGGGGTCGCCGATGCGGGTGTGGGCGACGTACCGGTCCGCGAGCTCGGGGTTGACGGCGCGGGCTCGCTCGTAGCCGGGGAGGTAGTCGGTGGGGAGCTTCACGGTCATGGCCCCGGCTGCTCCGGCGCGGGCGCTTCCCCGGCCTCGATGCGCAGGTCGGGGAGCCAGTTGAGCCACGAGGGCAGGTACCAGTTCCGCCCGCCCAGCAACTCCATGCTGGCGGGGACGAGGACCGAACGCACGAGGGTGGCGTCGAGGAAGATGGCGACGGCGAGGCCGAAGCCAACCTGCTGGTTGATGATCGTCTCGCCCGAGGCGAAAGCGCCGAACACGACGACCATGATGAGGGCCGCGCCGGTAATGAGCCCGGCGGTCGAGCGCAGGCCGTAGGCGACGGCCCCGTAGTTGTCGCCGGTCTCGTCGTAGCGCTCGCGGATGCGGCTGAGCAGGAAGACGTGGTAGTCCATGGAGAGGCCGAAGAGGATGGAGAAGAGGAAGAGGGGAATCCAGGCGTCGATCGATTCGGCGTGCTGGAAGCCGAGGATGCCGCCGCTCGTCTGGAAGACCAGGACCAGCAGCCCGTAGGCGGCGCCCACGGAGAGCAGGTTCATGATGATCGCCTTGACGGGGATGACGATGGAGCGGAAGACGAGCATGAGGATGAGGAAGCTGACGCCGAGGACGAAGGCGAAGACGATGGGCGTGTAGCTCCCGACGATGTCGAAGATGTCGACGGTGAGGGCGGTGCGGCCGCCCACGACGGCCTCGGCGGAAACGCCCGCGAAGGCGGCGGGGATGTAGTCGTCGCGGAGGTCCTCCACGGCCTCGACGGCGGGGCGGGCGCTGGACTCGCCGGGGGGCGCGACGGAGAGGAGGGCGAGGTCGCCAGCGGGGTTCACGACCAGCCCCGACGGGAGCACCTGGTAGCCCACGGTCCGCAGCAGGCCCAGCTGTTCGGTGCTGAGGAACTGTTCCGCGCGCAGGACGGTGAACCGGCCGTCGCGCTCGATCGACTGCCTGGAGCGCGGCGATCGCCTCCTTCACCGGCGGCGAGTTGACGGGGCCCTCGATGACGATTTCGGCGGGGCTGACGAGGCCGAAGGAGAACTCCTCCTCCAGCACGAAGAACGCCTCGCGCGTCTGGGCGTCCTCGGGGAAGACGTCGACGCCGTTCAGGCCGGTGTCGATCTCGAAGTAGAAGTACGCGGCGGCGAGCAGGGGGGCGGCGACGGCGATGATGCTGATGACGGGGAAGCGCATGACGGCGCGGGTCACGACCTCCCAGAAGCCGTCGCGGTGATGCTCAGCGCCGTCGTCCGGCCCGTTCCGGCGGAGGAAGGGGAGCGAGAGGCGGTTCACGTTGGGGCCGAGGAGGGCGAGCACGGCGGGGAGCAGGGTGAGCGTGGCGGCGAGGGCGGCGAGGACGACGATGATCGCCCCGAGCCCGATCGACTGGAAGAAGGAGGCGGGCACGATGAGCATGCCGAGGAGGGCGACGACGACGGTGAGGCCGCTGAAGAGGACGGTGCGGCCCGCGGTCGCGCCCGCGCGCTCGGTCGCCTGGAGCTTGTCGAGGCCGCGGTCCAGTTCCTCGCGGAAGCGGGAGATGATGATGAGCGAGTAGTCGATGCCGACGGCCAGCCCGATCATGATGATCATCAACTCGATGAAGAAGATGAGTTCGAGGGCCTGGCCGATGAGCGCGGTGACGCCCAGCGCGATGACGATGGCGACCACGGCGAGGCCGAGCGGCACGAGCGCGGCCACGACGGCCCCGAAGAGGACGACGAGGACGATGAGGGCGATGGGCACGCCGAAGCGCTCGCCCTGCTCCAGGTCCTCCTGGGCGAGCTCGTTGGATTCGTGGGCGATGCTGGCCTCTCCCACGGTGAGGACGCGGAACCCGGCACCGGTGTTGGCGTGCTCGACGACCGCGAGCACGTCGCCGATGTTCTCCGTGGCCTCTTCGAGGTCGCCGGTCAGCACGAGGGGGAGAATGGCGGTCCGGCGATCGGCGGAGACGAGGGAGTCGTCGGTGTCCTGGTAGTAGTGCCTGCCCGCTTCGATGACCTCGGGGCCGAGGGCGGCGAGATCGCCGAAGACGGACTCGACCTTCTCGCGGAAGGCGGGGTCATCGACGGTGAGCGAGCCGGAGCGGACAACGACGACCTCGGTGACGGCCCTGGGGCGCTGCCAGAAGTCTTCGAGCAGATCGGCGGCCTCGGTGGCCTCGACCTCGGTGGTGAGCGTGAGTTCGGTGGTGGTGGCGCCGCCGAGGAGTTCCCTGATCAGCACGAGGCCGACGAGGACGGCCAATCCCCAGAGGGCGATCGTCAGCCACGGCCTGCGGGCGCTGATGCGGGCGAGGGCGTCGGTCACTCGGCAATCTCCAGGTCGGAGGGAGGGGGCGAGGCGAAACCCGGCCTCGCGCGCGGATGCGCGCCTCGCGGGAAGGTCACGCACACTGAGCTTGCTTTAATCCGCCATCCTATAGTGCCCCTACAAGTAACGGAAGCGCACGAATTTGAGCCGGCTTTAGTATCCAGCGGTGAACAGCGCCGGCTGCTAGCGCTTGGTGTACTGGGGGGCCTTGCGGGCGCGCTTGAGGCCGGGCTTCTTGCGCTCCTTCACGCGGGCGTCGCGGGTGAGGAGGCTGGGGGCGCGCTTGAGCGTGACCTTGAGGGCGGGATCGGCCTCGACGAGGGCGCGGGCGATGCCGAGGCGGATGGCCCCGGCCCAGCCGGAGACGCCGCCGCCCTCGCACTTCACCTGGGCGCTGAACTTGCCTTCGGCGCCGACGCGCTTGAGGGGCAGCATGACCTCGTCGCGGTGCAGGTCGCGGTCGAACACGTCGTCGAGGGGCTTGCCGTTGACGATGATGGCGCCGCCCCCGGGGTAGAGGCGCACGCGCGCGACGGCGGTCTTGCGGCGTCCGGTGCCGTAGTAGTACTGCTCAGCCATCAGTTCTCCTCCGGCTCGGCTTCGGGATCGGTCTCAGGGGCAGGATCGGTCTCGGCTTCGGCTTCCGCTTCGGCGACAGGCTCGGCCTCCGCTTCGGCGGCAGTCTCCGCTTCCGCTTCGGCTTCCGCGGGAGATTCGGCCTCGGCGACGGGCTCGGCTTCGGTTTCGGGGGCGTCATCCCCGGCGGGGAGGTCGCCGCCTTCCACCTCGTCCGCCGGTTCGTCTTCCGCCTCGTCTTCCATCTCGGCCATGGCGGCGGCGTCCGCCTCGGCGGCGGCGCGGGCCTCCTCCAGCTCGGCGAGCCAGGCGGCGACCTTCTCGCGGCGGGTGGGGCGCGGGACGGGCGTCTCGGGGACGGAGAGGGGGCGCAGGCGCGGCGGCTTCGGGGGGTTCTCGATGGCCGCCCGGAGCGCTTCCGCCTCCGCCTGGGCGGCGGCCTCGGCGGCGCGCTCGGAGCCGGTCACCTGGGCCTGGTGGGGATGGTCGGGACCGGCGTAGACCTTGAGGTGGCGGCGCATGCGCTTGCCCAGCGGCCCCTTGGGGAGCATCCCCCAGACGGAGCGCTCCAGCACGCGCTCGGGGCGGCGCGCCATCTGCTCGGCGAAGGTGCGCTTGCGCAGGTTGCCGGGATAGCCGGAGTGGCGGTAGTAGACCTTCTGCTCGGCCTTGCGCCCGCTCAGGCTGACCTTGCCCGCGTTGACGATGATGACGAAGTCGCCGTCGTCGAGGTGGGGCTCGTAGGTGGGCTTGTGCTTGCCGCGGAGGAGGATGGCGGCCTCGCTGGCGACGCGCCCGAGCGGGCGATCGGCGGCATCGACGACGTGCCAGCGCTTGGCGATGGCGGTGGCGCTGCCGCGCACGGTGGTGGTCATGTTGCGTATCCCTCGTCGTACCAGACGCGCTGCAGGCAGAGGCCGTGCGGCGGCGCGGGCGGGCCCACGGTGGCGGGCGCGGCGGCGGCGACGGCGCGCTCGAAGTCGCCCGCGGCGTCCGCGCCGCGTCCCACCCGCACGAGGCCGCCGACGATGCGGCGGACCATCTGCGGGAGGAAGGCGTCGGCCTCGATGTCGAAAGCGAGCAGGCAGCCCGCCTGGGAGAAGCGGGCGGCCTCGACGGTGCGCGTCGGCGAGCGGCCTTCCTCAAGGGGACCGGCGCAGGCGCTGAAGTCGCGGCGTCCGAGGAGGGCGCGGGCGGCTTCGCGCATGGCGGCCAGGTCGAGCGGGGCGCCGATGCGCCAGGCCGTGCGGCGCTGCAGGGGCAGGCGCACGGCGGAGGTGAGCAGCGAGTAACGGTACCAGCGGCGGCGCGCCCAGCGGCGCGGGTCGAAGGCGGCGGGCACGGCGCGCACGGCGCGCACGGCCACGTCCTCGGGGAGGTGGGCGTTGAGCGCGCGCTCGACGGTCGCGGGTTCGAGCGCGGTGGCGGCGGAGAAGGCGGCGACCTGGCCGGCGGCGTGCACGCCCGCGTCGGTGCGGCCCGCGAGTTCGACGCGCGTGGCGGCCCCGAAGAGGCGCTCGGCGGCGGCCTCCAGCTCGCCCTGCACGGTGCGCGCATGGGGCTGGCGCTGGGAGCCGGCGAACTCCCGTCCGTCGTAGCTGACGGTGGCGGCGAAGCGGGCGGTCCCGGTCACGGCTGGCGTTCCTCGTCCCCGGCTTCGGGGGCGGGTTCGTTCGCCTCGGCGACGGGCTCGTCCGCCTCTTCCTCGTCAGCGCCTTCGGAGTCCAGCGCGGCCTCGGGCGCTTCCATGTCAGCCTCGGCTTCGGGCTCGTCGTCTTCGAGCACGGCCTCCGGCTCCTCCACCTCATCGGCGGCGGCTTCGGCCTCCTCCGCTTCGCCGAGCGCTTCCGCCCCGGCGAGGGCCTCGGGCGCTTCGGACTCATCGGCGGGGGGCGCCTCGGCGACCGCGAGCGCCTCCTGGTAGTCGACGGTCTCGATGACGGCCATCTTCGCGCCGTCGCCCTTGCGCGGTTCGAGGCGGGTGATGCGCAGGTAGCCGCCGGGGCGGTCGGCCATGCGCGGGGCGATGTCGTCGAACACCTTCTCGACGACGTAGCGGTCGTAGATGTAGCTGAGCGCCTGGCGGCGGGCGTGGAGGTCGCCGCGGCGTCCGAGCGTGATCATCTTCTCGGCGATGGGGCGGATTTCGCGCGCCTTGGCGTCGGTGGTGGTGATGCGCTCGTAGCGGAGGAGGTCCGTCACGAGGTTACGGTAGAGGGCGCGCCGGTGGGCGCTGTCGCGTCCGAGGTGGCGGCCCGCCTTGCGGTGTCGCATGGCCGGCTACTCCTCGTCGTCCGCGCCGAGCAGGTCGTCGTCGCCGACCTCGCGGAGCGCCTCGCGGAGGGCCTTGCCGAGCGCGCCGAGGCTCTCCTCGTCGTCCTCTTCGTCGAGGATGACGCTGGGGGGAGCGGCGGCGGGCGCGCCCGCGGCGGGGGCGAAGTCGGGGATGATCTCGAGGCCGGGGGCGGAGCCGTCGATGTAGTTCATCTCGATGAGGCTTCCGCGCAGCTCGTCGTAGGACTTGTGGCCGAAGTTGCGGAGGGCGAGGAGTTCGTCCTCGGTGCGCTCCAGCACCTGGCCGACGGTCATGAGGCCGCTGCGGCGGAGGCAGTTGTAGGCGCGCACGGAGAGATTGAGCGCCTCGATGGGGGTGTGGTAGCGCTCGGGGGAGATGGGGAGGCTGGTGGCGGGCGCGGAGGGCGCGCCTCCGGGCAGGCCCGCGCCGTCCCCGCCCGTGCCCCCGAAGAGGGCGAACTGGTCGATGAGGATGCGGGCGGCCTGGCTGACGGCGTCGACGGGCTCGACGGTGCCGTCGGTCCAGACTTCGAGGACCATGCGGTCGAAGTCGGTGGCCTGGCCCACGCGCACCTTCTCCACGTGGAAGTTGACCTTGCGCACGGGGGAGAAGACGGCATCGACGGGGATGACGCCGATGGGCATGCCCTCGACCTCGGTGGCCGGGGTGTAGCCGCGCTTGAGCTCGGCGTGGAACTCGACGTTGATGCGCGCCTTGGAGCCGTCGAGCGTGGCGAGGTGGAGGGCGGGATTGACGATCTCGAAGTCGGCGGGCACCTGGAGGTCGCCGGCGGTGATCTCGCCGGGGCCCTCGGCGTCGAGCGTGAGCGTGCCGGGGCGGTTGCTCACGGCCTTGAGGCGGATCTCCTTCACGTTGAGGAGGAATTCGGTGCTGTCCTCCTGCATGCCCTCGATGGTGGAGAACTCGTGCTGGACCTGGTCGATGCGCACGGAGGTGATGGCCGCGCCTTCGAGCGAACTGAGGAGGATGCGGCGCAGGGCGTTGCCGAGCGTGGTGCCGTAGCCCGGATCGAGGGGCTCGGCGACGAGGCGCGCGTAGCCGTCATCCTCGTTCTCGATGGTGAGCTCCGGGACCGGCGCGGGGACCGGGGCCGGCGGCATGTCCAGCGGATCGAGCGGCGGATCGAGTGGCGTGTCGAGTGTCATGGAACCTGCTGACCTGCCTAACGCGAGTAGTACTCGATGACGACGTTTTCGTTGAACCGGTGGGTTTCGCCCGGGACGATTTCGAGCGGGCCGGCGACGCGGGCGGTGAGGACGGCGGGATCGACCACGAGCCAGGGCGGGGGCGTCTTGGCCGTGATCGTCTCCTGGAGCACCTTGTAGTGCTCGCTGCGCGCGCCCCGCTGGGTGAAGCCGATGACGTCGCCGTCGCGCAGCTGGGCGGAGGGGATGTCCGTCTTGCGCCCGTTGAGGGTGATGAGCCCGTGGCGGACGATCTGGCGGCCCTGGGCGCGCGAATCGGCGAAGCCGGCGCGGTAGACGGCGTTGTCGAGGCGGCTTTCGAGGATGCGCACGAGGTTGAGGCCGGAGACGCCGGGGCGGCGCACGGCCTCCTCGTAGTAGCGCAGGAACTGGCGTTCGAGGACGCCGTAGGCGGCGCGCGCGCGCTGCTTCTCGCGCAACTGGAGGCCGCGGTCGCTCACCTTGCGGCGGCGGGCGGGGCGGGGCCCCGGGGGGTTGGGGCGGCGATCGAAGGCGCACTTGGGCGAGTAGCAGCGCTCGCCCTTCAGGTAGAGCTTGTCGCCGCGGCGGCGGCAGATGCGGCAGACGGGGCCGGTGTATCGCGCCATGGCTACACGCGCCTCCGCTTGGGGGGGCGGCAGCCGTTGTGGGGGATGGGCGTGACGTCGCGGATGGCGGTGACGTCGAGGCCCGTGGCCTGGAGGGCGCGGATGGCGGCCTCGCGGCCGCTGCCGGCCCCGCGCACGAACACCTCGATGGTCTGCATGCCGTGCTCCTGGGCGCGGCGGGCGGCGGCCTCGCCCGCGAGCTGGGCGGCGAAGGGCGTGCTCTTGCGCGAGCCCTTGAAGCCGGTCTGGCCGGCGGTGGCCTGCGCCACGACGTTCCCGTTGGGGTCGGTCAGGGTGACGATGGTGTTGTTGAACGAACTCTTGACGTAGGCGCGGCCGCGGGGCACGGACTTGCGCTCGCGGCGCCTGGATCGGCGGGGGGTTCCCTCGGGCATGCGCTCGTTCTCCGGTTACTTCTTGGCGCCGGCGCGGCGGCGTCCGGCGACGGTCTTGCGGGCGCCGCGGCGCTGGCGCGCGTTGGTGCGCGTGCGCTGCCCGTGGACGGGGAGGTTGCGGCGGTGGCGCTGGCCGCGGTAGCAGTTGATCTCGACGAGGCGCTGGATGTTCTGGCGCACCTCGCGGCGGAGGTCGCCCTCCACCGTGTAGTTCTTCTCGATGAAGTCGCGGATGCGCAGCAGTTCCTCGTCGGTGAGGTCGCGCGTGCGCGTGCCGGGGTCCACGCGCGTCGAGTTCAGCAACTGGGCGGCGCGCGTGGGGCCGATGCCGTAGATGTAGCGCAGCGAGATTTCGATGCGCTTCTCGTTGGGAATGTCGACGCCGGAGATCCTCGCCATGGCTACCCCTGCCGCTGCTTATGTTTCGGGTTCTCGCAGATGACCATGACCCGCCCGCGACGGCGGATCACCTTGCACTTGTCGCAACGCCGTTTGACCGAGGCCCGAACCTTCATTGTCGCCCGCCAACTCCCTGATGTCCAGCCGAATACGCACTCACGGAAGGGTCAGCACCTCGGGGCGCTGGCCCTTCCGGATGGCGATGGTGTGCTCGAAGTGACAACACAGGCTACCGTCCCGCGTGGCCACGGTCCAACCGTCGTCCAGTTCGCGGGTGTAACGCCCGCCGATGTTGACCATCGGTTCGAGGGCGAGGACGAGGCCCGGCTTGAGCGGCGGGCCGCGAAAACGCCGCCGGTAGTTGGGCACCTGCGGCTCCTCGTGCATCTCGCGGCCGACGCCGTGGCCGGTGTATTCACGCACGATCGAGTACTCCGCGGGGACGGCGTCCTCGATGGCGGCGGAGACGTCGTTCAGGTGCGCGCCCGTGCCCATCGCCTCGATGCCGGCCCAGAGCGCGCCCTCGGTGACCTCCATGAGGCGCTTCGCCTCGGGGCTGATCCGGCCGACGGCGACGGTGATGGCGGAATCGCCCACGAAGCCCTTGTAGGTCGCGCCGAGGTCGAAGGTGACGATGTCGCCCTCCTCCAGCACGCGGTCGCGGGGGATGCCGTGGACGAGCTCCTCGTTGACGCTGGCGCAGACGTTGGAGGGATAGGGCGGCTTGCCCCCGGGGCCGTAGCCGCGGAAGGTCTCGATGGCGCCGTGGCGCTTGAACTCCTTGGCGACGAACGCCTCGACCTCGAGGAGGTTGAGGCCCGGGCGGACCATCTCGCGGATGCCCGCGAGCGTCTGGCCGACGATGCGGCCCGCCTCGCGCATGGCGTCCAGTTCGGCCTCGGACTTGAGCGTGATGGGCATGGCGGCTACCGGAGCGCCTCCAGCAGGTCGGCGGTGACGGCGTCGAGGCCGCGCTCGCCGTCGATCTCGCGGAGGACGCCCGCGTCGCGGTAGTGGCCGAGCAGGTCGGCGGGCGGCTTCATCCCCTCGATGCGCGTGCGGACGACATCGGGGCGGTCGTCGTCGCGCTGGTAGAGATCGCCGTCGCCCTTGTCGCAGGCGCCCTCCGTGCTCGGGGGGTCGTTGCGCTCGTGGTAGACGGCCCCGCAGGCGCGGCAGAGCCAGCGCCCGCCGAGGCGGGCCACGAGCTCCTCGTCGGGGACGGCGATGAGGAGGGCGTGGGCGATGGCGTCGCCGCGCGCGCCGAGCGCCTCGTCGAGGGCGGCGGCCTGCACGACGTTGCGGGGGAAGCCGTCGAACATGGCCCCCTCGGCGGCGTCGGGGCGGGCGATGCGTTCGAGCAGCATCTTGATGGTGACCTCGTCGGGGACGAGTTCGCCGCGGTCCATGTAGCCCCTGGCGAGCGTTCCCAGTTCCGTGCCCTCGCGGATGTTCTCGCGGAACATGTCGCCCGTGGAGAGGTGGAGGAGGCCGGTGGACGTGGTGAGGCGCTGGGCCTGGGTGCCCTTGCCGGCGCCGGGCGGACCGAGGAGCACGACGAACATGGCTAGCGAATGAACCCTTCGTAGTTCCGCATGAGGAGCTGGGCCTCAAGCTGCTTCATGGTGTCGAGCACGACGGCGACGACGATGAGGAAGCCGGCGCTGGAGATGGTGAGCGCCTGCACGTCGGTGATGAGGCCGATGAAGAACGGGGCGACCGCGACCGCCCCGAGGAAGAGCGCGCCTCCCCAGGTGATGCGCGTGACGACGCGTAACAGGTAGGCCTCCGTGGGCGGGCCGGGGCGGATGCCGGGGATGAAGGCGCCCTGGCGCTGGAGGTTCTTGGCGATGTTCTGCTGGTTGTACTGGACGATCGTATAGAAGAAGGCGAAACCCACGACGAGCACGAACAGCACGAGCCAGTAGATGCCCGTGCCGCCGCCGCCGCGGCCTCCCTGGAACTGGTTGACGAAGAAGTCGGCGACGGTTTCGACCCAGCCGCCCGCGCCGGAGAAGTAGCCGGCGACGACGGCGGGGAGGATGACGATGGAGAAGGCGAAGATGAGCGGGATCATGCCCGCCATGTTGACGCGCAGGGGGATGAAGCTCTGGCCCTGCTGGCGGTACATGCGTCCTCCGCGGAAGGAGGATCTGGCGTACTGCACGGGCACTCTCCGCTGGGCTTCCTGGAAGAAGACGATGACGAAGATGAGGATGAGGGCGAACAGGACGATGCCGGCCACGGCGATGATGGAGCTCGTGGAGATGTTGGGGATGAGGCCGGGGAGGACGGCGACGATGCCGCCGAAGATGATGAGGGAGACGCCGTTGCCGATGCCGTGCTCGGTGATCAGTTCGCCCAGCCAGACGAGGAACATCGTGCCCGCGCAGAGCGTGAAGAGCGTGGCGATGGTGCCGAAGAAGTCGTTCTGGAAGCCGAAGTCGCGGACGACGGCCCCGCTCTGGTTGTTGATGAAGACGATCTGGCCGTAGCCCTGCACGAAGGCGAGGGGCACGGCCAGCCAGTGGGTGTAGACCTGGATGCGGCGGCGGCCCTGCTCGCCCTCTTCCTGCAGGGCGCGCAGGCGCGAGGAGAGGGGCGTGACGATCTGCATGATGATCGAGGCCGTGATGTAGGGGTAGACGCCGAGGGCGGCGACGCTCAGGTTCTGGAGGGCGCCGCCGGAGAAGATGCTGAGGAAGTCCAGCACGGCGTTGCCGTCGAAGGCCTGTTCGAGGGCGTTGCGGTCCACGTTGGGCACGGGCACGTGGGCGACGAAGCGGAAGATGATGAGCATGCCGATGGTGAAGAGCAGCTTCCGCCGCACGTCTTCCTGGCGGAAGGCGTCGACCATCGCCTGGAGCAGGCGCGGGCGATTGGTGCCCGGGACGGTGGTGGTCTCGCCCATGAACGACACGGTTCGGGTTCCTTACTCCTCGGCTTCGGCGGTCTCGGTCTCGGCTTCGGCGGCGGGCTCGGCGGCGAGCTCGCTGGCGGCGGCTTCGTCGGCGTCTTCGGCGTCGTCGATGAGGGTGACGGTTCCGCCGGCGCCTTCGATGCGGGCGCGGGCGGCGGCGCTGACCTTGTGGGCGCGCACGGTGAGCGACTTGCTGAGTTCGCCGCGCGCGAGGATCTTGACGGGCTCGCGCAGGTGGCGGAGCACGCCGATCGCGCGGAGCGACTCGGGCGTGACCTCGGCGCCGTCCTCGAAGCGCTGTTCCAGCGTGTCCGTGTTGACGGGCTGGTAGGCGACGCGCCACTTGTTGTTGAAGCCGCGCAGGGTGTGGAGGCGGCGCACGAGGGGCATCTGGCCGCCCTCGAAGCCGAGGCGGATGTTCTTGCCGCTGCGGGACTTCTGGCCCTTGAGGCCCTTGCCCGCGTAGGTGCCGCCGCCGGCGCTGTTGCCGCGCGCGAGGCGCTTGCGCGAGCGGGTGGCGCCGCGGGGCGGGGCGAGGTCGTTGGCGTGGATGCTCACGAGGCGTCCCCCTGTTCCCCGTCGCGCACGTCGACGAGGTGGCCGACCTTCGCGATCATGCCGCGGAGGGCGGGGCTGTCGTCGTGCTCGACGGTCTGGTGGAGGCGGCGCAGGCCGAGCTTGCGGATGGTGTCCTTCTGCCGCCGGTTGTAGCCGATGGCGCTCTTGCGCCAGGTGATCGCGACCTTGCTCATTCCGACGCCTCCGCGGCCTCGGCGATGATCTGGAAGCGGCGCTCGCGGGCGACGTCGGGATCGCGCAAGGCGCCGAGGCCCTTGACGGTGGCGCGGGCGACGTTGACGGGGTTGCGGCTGCCGAGCGACTTGGTGAGCACGTCGGTGACGCCGGCGGCTTCCATGATGGCGCGCACGGCCCCGCCGGCGATGACGCCGGTGCCGGGGCTGGCGGGCTTCATGAGGATGCGGGCGGCCCCGAATTCGGCGGTGTAGTCGTGGGGCAGGGTGCCCGCCTTGAGGGGCACGGAGAACATCTCCTTGCGCGCGATGGAGGCGCCCTTGCGGATGGCCTCGGGCACCTCGTTGGCGCGGCCCAGGCCGATGCCGACGCTGCCGTGGCCATCGCCCACGACCATGAGGGCGGTGAAGCTGAAGCGGCGCCCGCCCTTGACCACCTTGGCCACGCGGTTGATGTAGATGACTTTCTCGTTGAGCTCGTCGCCCGAGTTCTCGAAGTTCCCCATCAGAATCCCAATCCGGCTTCGCGCGCGGCCTCGGCGAGGGCCTTCACGCGGCCGTGGTATTTGTAGCCGCCGCGGTCGAAGACGACCTCGGCGACGCCGTGCTCTTTGGCGCGGGCGGCGATGGCGGTCCCGACGGCGGCGGCGCGCTCGGCCTTGCCCTTGCCCGCGATCTCGTCCGCGAGGCTGGCGTCGAGGTCGCTGGCGGCGGCGATGGTGTGGCCGCGGTCGTCGTCGATGACCTGGGCGTAGATGTGCGTGGCGCTGCGGAAGACGTTGAGGCGCGGGCGCGCGGCGGTCCCCGCGAGGTTCTTGCGCACGCGCCGGTGGCGGCGGCGGCGGGCGTGGTAGCGGTTGGCGGCGGCCATCAGACTCCCACCTTTCCGGCCTTGCCGGCCTTGCGGCGGACGCGCTCGCCGAGGTAGCGGATGCCCTTGCCCTTGTAGGGCTCGGGCGGGCGCACCTTGCGGATGTCGGCGGCCACCTGGCCCACCTGCTCCTTGTCGATGCCGCTGACGTTGATGCGCGGCCCCTCGACGGCGAATTCGATGCCCGCGGGGGGCTCGACGATGACGGGATGGGAGAAGCCCACGGCGAGCCGCAGGTTCTGGCCCTCGATCTGGGCGCGGTAGCCGACGCCCTGGACTTCGAGCGTTTTCGTGAAGCCGTCGGTGACGCCCACGACCATGTTGTTCAGGAGCGAGCGGGAGAGGCCGTGGAGGGCGCGGTGGGCGCTGGCGTCGCTGGGGCGGGTGACGACGACCTGGCCGTCCTCGACGGCGAAGCGCATGACGCCGGGGAAGGTGCGGCTGAGTTCGCCCTTGGGACCCTTGACGGTGATGGCGTTGCCATCGGCGACGGTGACCTGGACGCCGGAGGCGAGGGGGACGGGCTGCTTGCCGACGCGGGACATGGCGGCTCCTACCAGACGTAGCAGAGGACCTCGCCGCCGACTTGCCGGCGACGGGCCTCCTGCCCCGTCATGACGCCCTTGGGCGTGGAGATGATGGCGACGCCGAGGCCGCCGTAGACGCGGGGGATTTCGCGGCGCTGCACGTAGACGCGCAGGCCGGGCTTGCTGACGCGCTGGAGCCCGTTGATGACGGGCTGCTTGCGGCCGCCGTAGCTGAGTTCGACCTTCATGGTGGCCTGCGGCTGGCCCGTCTCCTTCTCGACCTCGTAGCCGCGGATGAAGCCTTCGCTCTTGAGCACCTCGGCGATGGCGACCTTGACCTTGGACGAGGGGATGTTGACGGCGTCGTGGCGCGAGGTGACGGCGTTGCGGATGCGGGTGAGCATGTCCGCGATCGGGTCACTCATGGTCATCGGTTCGTTGCCTCCGTGGCTGGCAGCCGGTCTCGGGTTACCAGCTGGACTTGGTGACGCCGGGCAGGTAGCCCTTGTGGGCCATCTCGCGGAAGGTGATGCGCGAGAGGCCGAACCGGCGGATGTAGGCGCGCGAGCGTCCGGTGACGATGCAGCGGTTGTTCAGGCGCGTGGGGCTGCTGTTGGCGGGGAGCTTGGCCAGCTCGAACTGGATGCGGGCCAGTTCGGTGGGGTTGCCCTGGGCGGCGCGGCGCGCGGCCTTCAGCTCCTCGCGGCGGTGGCGGTGCTTCTGGTACAGGGCGCGGCGCTTCTCGTCGCGCGCGATTTGGCTCTTCTTCGCCATGGCTGTCCCCCTCTAGTTGCGGGCGAAGGGCATGCCGAGGAGTTCCAGCAGACGCCGGCCCTCGTCATCCGTGCGGGCGGTCGTAACGATGGTGACCTGGAGACCGCGCACTTTGTCGACGCGGTCGTAGTCGATCTCGGGGAAGACGAGTTGCTCGCGCAGCCCGATGCTGTAGTTGCCGCGCCCGTCGAAGGCGTTGGGGCTGAGGCCCTGGAAGTCGCGGATGGCGGGCAGGGCGGCGCTGATGAGGCGGTCGAGGAACTCGTACATGCGGGTCCCGCGGAGCGTGACGGAGACGCCCACGGGGTTGCCCTCGCGCAGGCGGAAGTTGGCGATCGAGCGCTTGGCCCGCTGGATGACGGGCTTCTGGCCGCTGATCGTCTGGAGGTCCTCGGCGGCGCGGTCGAGGCTGTTGGCGTCGGTGAGCGCCTCGCCCATGCCGATGTTGAGGACGACCTTGTCGAGGCGCGGCACCTCCATGGGGTTGCCGTAGCCGTAGCGTTCGCGCAGCTGGCGCACGGCCTCGCCCTCGTAGCGGGCGCGCAGGCGGGGAAGGGCGGCCTGGGTCATTCGACGTCCTCCCCGGTGCGCTTGCTGACGCGCACCGTCGTTCCGTCGTCGCGGCGGCGGAAGGTGACGCGCGTGGGCTCGTCGGTGGTGGGGTCGAGCAGCATCACGTTGCTGACGTGCACGGGCCCCTCGCGCTCGACGATCTGGGACTGCTGCTGGACGGAGCGGGCGCGCTGGTGGCGCTTGATCATGTTGACGCCCTCGATGGTGACGCGCTGCTTCTTGCGGTCGACGGAGCGGACGACGCCGCGCGCGCCCTTGCTGCGCCCGCTGAGGACGACGACGCGATCGCCGCGGCGAATCCTGGACGGCATCAGAGCACCTCCGGGGCGAGCGAGACGATCTTCATGAAGTTGTGATCGCGGAGTTCGCGGGCGACGGGGCCGAAGATGCGGGTGCCGCGGGGGTTCTCGTCGTCGGTGGCGAGGAGGACGGCGGCGTTCTCGTCGAAGCGGATGTAGGAGCCGTCGGGGCGGCCGTACTCCTTGGCCGTGCGCACGACGACGGCGCGGACGACCTCGCCCTTCTTGACGGGGGAGTTGGGCTGGGCGGTCTTGACGGAGGCGACGATGATGTCGCCGGGGCGGGCGTAGCGGCGGCGGCTGCCGCCGAGCACGCGGATGCAGAGGATGGAGCGGGCGCCGGAGTTGTCGGCCACCTTGAGGCGGGATTCCTGCTGGATCACGAGGCGTCCTCCTCGCCGGCGCCGGCGGCGGCGTCCCCGGCTTCCGCGTCCGCCATCTCCGTCGCGGCCGCGGTCTCCGTCGCGACGGCGGAGGAGGGGGCGGCCTGGACCTCTTCCTCGAGGGTCCTGCCGATGTCCTCGGGGGAGACCTCGGCCACGTCGCCGCGTTCGAGGATCTCGATGACGCGCCAGCGCTTGTCGCGGGAGATGGGGCGGGTTTCGAGGATGCGGACGATGTCGCCGACGTTGCACTCGTTGGCGGCGTCGTGCGCCTTGAAGCGGCGGCTGCGGTTGATCACCTTGCGGTAGAGGGGGTGCTGTTTGCGGCGCGCGACGTTGACGACGACGGTCTTGTCCATCTTGTCGCTGACGACGACGCCCTGGAGGATGCGAGCGCTCATTCGGAAGCCTCATCGAGCTGCGCGAGCTGGCGTTCGCGCTTGATGGTGCGGAGCCGGGCGATGGTGCGCCGGGCGTCGCGCAGGGCGCGGTAGTTCTGCAGCTGGCGCGTGGCCTGCTGGAAGCGGAGGGTGAAGAGGGCGCGGTAGGCCTCGTTGATCTCGGTGTCGAGGCGGTCCTCGTCCCATTCGCGCACGGCGGTGGCCTTCTCGTTGGGCATGGCTTAGATCACCAACTCGTCGCGCTGGACGACCTTCGTGGGGATGGGGAGCTTGTGGGCGGCGAGGCGCAGGGCCTCGCGCGCGACCTCCTCGGGCACGCCCGCGATCTCGAAGAGGACGCGGTTGGGCTTGACGACGGCGACCCACTTCTCGGGGTTGCCCTTGCCGGAGCCCATGCGCGTTTCGGCGGGCTTCGCGGTGACGGGCTTGTCGGGGAAGATGCGGATCCAGACCTTGCCGCCGCGGCGCATCTCGTGCGTCATGGCGCGGCGGGCGGCCTCGATCTGGCGGGAGTCGATCCAGGCGGGGGCCTGGGCCTGGAGGCCGTATTCGCCGAACGACACGACGTTGCCGCTCGTGGCCTTGCCCTTCATGCGGCCGCGGTGGTGCTTGCGATGCTTGACGCGCCGGGGCTGCAGCATCAGTCGTCCTCCTGGCTCTGGCGGGCGACGGCTTCCTGCTGCTCGACGGAGATGGCCGTGTGCTGGGGGCCGCGCACGGTCTCGACCACGGGCGCGGCGGGTTCGGCATCGGCGGCGGCGGCAGCGGCGGCGGGCTCGGCCTCTTCCTCGGCGGCGGGAAGCGGCTCCTCGATCTCGATGGGCTCCTCGTACGTCTCCTCGACCTCGTCGGGGAGGATGTCGCCCTTGTAGATCCAGGCCTTGACGCCGATGCGGCCGAAGGTGGTGTGCGCCTCGGCGAGGCCGTAGTCGATGTCGGCGCGCAGGGTGTGGCGGGGGACGCGCCCGGCGGTCTCGGTCTCGCGGCGGGACATCTCGGTGCCGCCGAGGCGCCCGGCGACGGAGATGCGGACGCCCTGGGCGCCGCGCTGCATGGTGCGCTGCACGGCCTGCTTCACGGCGCGGCGGAAGGCGACGCGGCGTTCGAGCTGGTCGGCGACGGAGCGGGCGACGAGGTAGGCGTCGAGTTCGGGCGTGCGGATCTCCTGGATGTTGACGCGCACGCGCCCGCCGGTGAGATCTTCGAGGGAGCCGCGCAGTTCCTCGACGCGCGCGCCGCCGCGCCCGATGACGATGCCGGGCTTGGCCGTGTGCACGGTGACGGTGACGAGGTTGGCGTTGCGGTCGATCTCGATGCGGCTGATGCCGGCGTCGGGCAGCAGGCCGCCGCGCCCGTCCGCGCCGTGGATGTGGTCGCGCAACTCGATGTCGGCGGCGAGCCGGTCCTTGTAGTCCTTCTCGGCGAACCACTTGGACTCCCAGTCGTAGATGACGCCGAGGCGGAAGCCGTGCGGATGAACCTTCTGACCCACGTTCCTATCCCTCGCGCTCGTCGAGAACGACGGTGATGTGATTGTGACGGCGGAGGCGCGGGGCCGCGCGTCCGCGCGAGCGCGCCTTGAAGCGCTTGACGGTGACGCCCTCGTCGGCGAAGGCGCGCTTGACGTAGAGGTCGTCGACGTCGAGGTTGAGGTTGTTCTCGGCGTTGGAGGCGGCGCTGAGGACGACCTTGGAGACGTCGCGGGCGTGGGGGGAGGGCACGTAGCGCAGCAGGGCGAGCGCCTGATCGACGGAGAGCCCGGGCAGGCGCTCGAGGATGAGCCGCACCTTGCGGGCGGAGCCGTTGACGTTGCGGGCGCTGGCCTGCACTTCCATGACTAACGGACCCTCGTGCTGCGATCGCTCTTGGCCACGTGGCCGCGGAAGGTGCGGGTGGGGGCGAACTCGCCCAGCTTGTGGCCGACCATGTTCTCGGTGACGAAGACGGGCATGTGGCGGCGCCCGTTGTGGACGGCGATGGTGAGCCCGATCATGTCGGGGAGGATGGTGGAGGCGCGCGACCAGGTGCGGATGACCTCGCGGCTGCGCGTGTTCCTGGCCTCCACGATCTTGCGGTAGAGGGAGGGGTGAACGAAGGGGCCCTTCCTGGTGGAACGCGACATGGACTACCTCCCCCGCCTGCGGACGATGAACTTGCCCGTGCGCTTGTTGCGCCGGGTGCGATGGCCGAGGGTGGGCTTCCCCCAGGGCGTCTTGGGGCCGGGCATGCCCACGGGCGCGCGGCCCTCGCCGCCGCCGTGGGGATGATCGACCGGGTTCATGACGGAGCCGCGCACCTGCGGGCGGCGGCGGCGGTGGCGGGAGCGTCCCGCCTTGCCCAGCTTGATGAGCGAGTGCTCGACGTTGCCCACCTGGCCGATGGTGGCCATGCACTCGATGCGCACGCGGCGCATCTCGGAACTGGGCAGGCGCAGGAGGGCGTACTCGCCTTCCTTGGCCATGAGCTGGGCGGAGGCCCCGGCGGTGCGGACCAGTTGGCCGCCGCGCCCGGGCGTGAGCTCGACGTTGTGGATCTGCGTGCCCGTGGGCATGTTCGCGAGGGGCAGGGCGTTGCCCGTGCGCAACTCCGCCTCGGGGCCGCTCATGAGGCCGGCGCCCACCTGCAGGCCGTTGGGCGCGAGGATGTAGCGCTTCTCGCCGTCGGCGTAGTGGAGGAGGGCGATGCGCGCCGTGCGGTTGGGGTCGTACTCGATGGCGGCGACCTTGGCGGGCACGCCGTGCTTCTCGCGCTTCCAGTCGATGCGGCGGTAGAGGCGCTTGTTCCCGCCCCCGCGGTGGCGGACGCTGATGCGGCCCTGGTTGTTGCGGCCCGCGTTGCGCTTCTTGAGCGACTCGACGAGCGACTTCTCGGGGCGCTTCTTCGTGATCTCCTCGAAGGTGTGGCCACTCGCGTTGCGGCGTCCGGGGGAAGTCGGGTTGAACTGCTTGATCGGCACGACTAGATCCCCTCGAAGAGTTCGATGGCGTCGCCGGGCTGGAGGGTGACGATCGCCTTCTTCCAGTCGGGCTGCTTGGTGACGTTGCGGCCGAAGCGGCGGTTCTTGCCCTTCACGACCATGGTGTTGACGTCGCGCACGCGCACGTCGAAGGCGAGTTCGACGGCCTCGCGGATCTGGGGCTTGTTGGCGCGCAGGTCGACCTCGAAGACGTACTTGTCCTGGCCCGCGAGCGAGGTGCTCTTCTCCGTGATGAGGGGGCGCAGGAGGATGGCGTAGGGATGCAGTTCGCGCGGCATCAGCTCGCCTCCCGGCGCCCGCGGGCGGGTTTCACGTTGGCGCCGCCCCAGAGTTCCTCGGCGCGGCGCACGGCGTCCTCGGTCATGACCACGTGGTGGGCGTCGACGAGGTCGACGACGTTGAGCTGGGCGGAGGGCAGGGCGCGCACGTGGGCGATGTTGCGGGCAGCGCGCACGAGCGTGGGGTCGTGCTCGCCACTGACGATGAGGGCGCGGCGCTCGACGCCGAGGGCGCTGAGGGCGTCGGCCACGGCGCTCGTCTTCGTCTCGCCCTGGGCGATGGCGGGCACGACGATGAGGCCGCCGTCCGCCGCGTGGCTGCTGAGGGCGGAGCGGATGGCGAGGCGGCGCATCCGGCGGGGGAGGGCCTTGCCGTGGCGGTGCGGCTTGGGCCCGAAGGCGATGCCGCCGCCGATGCGGATGGAGGCGCGGTTGGAGCCCTTGCGGGCCGCGCCCATGCCCTTCTGGCGGCGGATCTTGGCGGTGGAGCCGCGCACTTCGCCGCGGCTCTTCGTGCTGTGCGTCCCGAGGCGCGCGTTGGCGCGCTGGGCCACGTAGGCCTGGTGCATGACGGCGCGGTTGGGCTCGATGCCGAACACCTCGTCGGCCACCTCGATTTCGCGCCGCTTGCGCCCCCGCCGGTCGACCACGGGAAGGTTCACGACCGGCCTCGCGATCCCGCGACGGCGCGCGCATGGCGGACGCGCACGAGGCCGCCGTTGGGTCCGGGCACGGAGCCCGCGACGAAGATGACGCCGCGCTCGTCGTTGCGGCCGATGATTTCGAGGTTGCGCACGGTGGTGCGGGCGGCGCCCATGTGGCCGGCCATGCGCGTGCCCTTGAAGACGCGGCCCGGGGTGGTGCCCGCGCCGATGGAACCGGGGGCGCGGTGGCGGTCGCTCTGGCCGTGGGTCTTGGGGCCGCCGCGGAAGTGGTGGCGCTTGACGCCGCCCTGGAAGCCGCGGCCCTTGGAGGTCGCGGTCACGTCCACGAGTTCGCCCTGCTCGAAGATCTCGGCCCCGATGCGGTCGCCGAGGCTGACCTCGCCGGTGGCGCGGAACTCGGCCAGGTGGCGCAGGTTGGGCGCGCCCGAGGCGGCGAGGTGGCCGGAGGCGGGCTGGGTGAGCCGCTTCTTCTCGCCGTAGCCGAGCTGCACGGCCTCGTAGCCGTCCTTCTCCTCGCTGCGCACCTGGGTGACCCAGCAGGGGCCGACCTCGACGGCGGTGGCGCCGCGGAGCCGCCCCTGGTCGTCGAAGACCTGGAGCATTCCGAGCTTGCGGCCGAGGAGTCCTTCGACAGTCATGGCTACAGCTTGATCTCGATGTCGACGCCGCTCGCGAGCTGGAGGCGCATGAGCGTATCGACGGTCTTGGAGGTCGGATCGAGGATGTCGATGAGGCGCTTGTGCGTGCGGATCTCGAACTGCTCGCGCGAGTCCTTGAAGATGTGGGGGCTGCGGATCACCGTGAACTTCTCGATGGAAGTCGGGAGCGGCACGGGACCGGCGACAGCGGCGCCGGTGCGCTCGGCGGCCTCGACGATCTGGCGCGCGGAATCGTCGATCAGCCGGTGATCGTAGGCCTTGAGCTTGATGCGGATCTGCTGGCGCGCCATATTCCGTCCCTACTCCAGCACCTTGGTGACGACGCCGGCGCCGACCGTGCGCCCGCCCTCGCGAATGGCGAAGCGCAGGCCCTCTTCCACCGCCACCGGCTGGATCAGTTCGACTTTCATCGTGATGTTGTCCCCCGGCATCACCATCTCCGTCCCCTCCGGCAGGCCGATGGAGCCGGTCACGTCCGTCGTGCGCACGTAGAACTGCGGGCGGTACCCGGGGAAGAAGGGCGTGTGCCGCCCGCCTTCGTCCTTGCTCAGCACGTACACCTGCGCCTCGAACGTCGTGTGCGGGTTGATCGAGCCGGGCAAGGCCAAGACCTGCCCGCGCTGCACGTCCTCGCGGTCCATGCCCCGCAGCAGGCAGCCGACGTTGTCCCCGGCCTCGCCTTCGTCCAGCAGCTTCTTGAACATCTCCACGCCCGTCACGACCGTCGTGCGCGTGTCCTCCAGCCCCACGATCTCGACTTCCTCCCCCACCTGGATGCGCCCGCGCTCGATGCGGCCCGTCACCACCGTGCCCCGCCCCTTGATCCCGAACACGTCCTCGATCGGCATCAGGAAGGGCTGGTCCAGCGCCCGCGCGGGCTGCGGAATGTAGTCGTCCACCGCCGCCATCAACTCCTGGATGGAGGCGTACTCGCTCGCCGCCGGGTCCTCGGACGCGGACTCCAGCGCCTGCAGGGCGGAGCCGCGCACGATGGGGATGTCGTCTCCGGGGAACTCGTAGCTGCTGAGCAGCTCCCTGAGTTCGAGCTCGACCAGTTCGAGCAGCTCCTCGTCCTCCATCATGTCCACCTTGTTCAGGTAGACGACGATGGCGGGCACCTCCACCTGCCGCGCCAGCAGGATGTGCTCCCGCGTCTGCGGCATGGGGCCGTCGGGGGCGGCCACGACGAGGATCGCGCCGTCCATCTGCGCCGCGCCGGTGATCATGTTCTTGATGTAGTCGGCGTGCCCGGGGCAGTCGACGTGCGCGTAGTGGCGGTTGTCCGTCTCGTACTCGACGTGCGCGATCGCGATCGTGATGCCGCGCGCGCGCTCCTCGGGGGCGTTGTCGATCGAGTCGAACTCCCGGAACTCGGCCTCGCCCTTCAGCCCCAGCACCTTCGTGATCGCCGCCGTCAGCGTCGTCTTGCCGTGGTCCACGTGCCCGATCGTGCCCACGTTCACGTGCGGCTTCGTCCGCTCGAATCGCTCCTTCGCCATCGTCTTCCCTTTCGTTCCTGCTGTGTCTCAGACAGCGCCGACCGCCGACCGCTCGACGAGCGTGGCGGAGACACTTTGGGGTACTGGTTCGTACCGGTCGAATTCCATGGTCGAGGTCGCCCGTCCCTGGGTGAGCGAGCGGAGGTCGGTCGAGTAGCCGAAGGTCTGGGCGAGGGGCACGTTCGCGGTCACGATCTGCAGCCTGCCCATGCTGTCCTGGCTGACGACGTGGCCGCGGCGGCTGTTGAGGTCGCCCACGACGCCGCCGAAGTGGTCCTCGGGGACGCGCACCTCGATGCGCATGAGCGGTTCGAGGAGCACGGGCCCGGCGCGCTTGAGCGCCTCGCGCATGCCGAGGATGGCCGCGTTCTTGAAGGCCATCTCGGAGGAATCGACGGCATGGGAGGCGCCGTCGGTGAGCGCGACGCGCACGTCGAGCACGGGGTAGCCGGCCACGGGGCCGGAGTCGAGCGCTTCCTGAGCGCCCGCGCGCACGGCGGAGACGTACTCGATGGGCACGGCCCCGCCGACGACCTTGTTCTCGAAGACGAAGCCGTCGCCGCGCTCGCCGGGCTCGATTTCGAGTTCGACGACGCCGAACTGGCCGCGACCGCCGGTCTGGCGCACGAAGCGGCCCTCGGCGGAGGCGGGGCGGCGGATGGCCTCGCGGTAGCTGACCTGGGGGCGTCCGACGTTGGCCTCGACGCGGTGCTCGCGCTTCATGCGGTCGACGATGACCTCGAGGTGGAGTTCGCCCATGCCGGAGATGAGGGTCTGGCCGGTTTCGTCGTTGAAGCGCCAGTGGAAGGTGGGGTCCTCCTCGCTGAGCTTCTGGAGGGACTCGGCCATGCGCTCCTGGTCGGCCTTGGAGCGGGGTTCGAGGGCGACGCTGATGACGGGCTCGGGGAAGGCGATGCCTTCCAGCAGGACGGGCGCGTCGGGGTCGCAGAGGGTGTCGCCCGTGAACGTCTGCTTGAGGCCGACGGCGGCGCCGATGCCGCCCGCGTAGAGCGCCTCGATCTCCTCGCGGTCGTTGGCGTGCATGCGCAGGAGGCGGCCGATGCGTTCGCGGCGCTCCTTGGCGCTGTTCCAGATGGTGGCGCCGGAGCGGAGGACGCCGCTGTAGACGCGCACGTAGGCGAGCCGCCCGACGTAGGGGTCGGCGACGATCTTGAAGGCGACGGCGCTGAGGGGCGCGTCGTCGTCGGCCTCGCGCTCGATCTCGGTCCCCTCGCGGGCATCGACGCCGCGCACGGGGGGCACCTCCTCGGGGGAGGGCAGGTAGTCGATGATGGCGTCGAGGAGGGGCTGGAGGCCCTTGTTCTTGAGGGCGGAGCCGCAGAGGACGGGCGTGATCAGGTTCGCGAGCGTGGCGCGGCGGATGGCGGCGCGCAGCTCGTGCCCGTTCACGTGGTGGCCCTCGATGTAGCTGATGGCGACCTGGTCATCGACGTTGCCGATCTGCTCGACGAGGGTCTCGCGGGCGGCGTCGGCCTCAGCCGCGACTTCGGCGGGGATCTCGCCGCAGACGGCCTCCTCGCCCTTTTCGCCGGCGAAGCTCCAGAAGACCATCTCGGTGAGGTCGATGACGCCGCGGAAATGCTCCTCGGCCCCGACGGGCATCTGGACGGCGACGGGGTTGGCGTCGAGGCGGTCGATCATCATTTCCTGGGTGCGGGCGAAATCGGCGCCGACGCGGTCCATCTTGTTCACGAAGCAGATGCGGGGGACGGAGTAGCGGTCGGCCTGACGCCAGACGGTCTCGGACTGGGGCTCGACGCCGGCGACGGCGTCAAAAACGACGACCCCGCCGTCGAGGACTCTCAAGCCGCGCTCGACCTCGGCGGTGAAGTCGACGTGGCCGGGGGTGTCGATGATGTTGACGAGGTGGCCGTTCCACTCGGTGCTGGTGGCGGCGGCGGTGATGGTGATGCCGCGCTCGCGCTCCTGCTCCATCCAGTCCATGGTGGCGGTGCCCTCGTGGACCTCGCCGATCTTGTAGGTGATGCCGGTGTAGTAGAGGACGCGCTCGGTCACGGTGGTCTTGCCGGCATCGATGTGGGCGATGATGCCGATGTTGCGAACGCGCTCGATCTCATAGGGCCGGGGCATGGTGTTCTCCTGATCCTTCAGCCGCGCGCTACCAGCGGTAGTGGACGAAGGCGCGGTTGGCCTCGGCCATTCGGTGGGTGTCGTCGCGCCGCTTGATGGCGGAGCCGGCGTTGTTGGCGGCGTCGAGCAGTTCGGCGGCGAGCCGCTCGGCCATGGTGTGGCCGCCGCGCGAGCGCGCGCCCTGCAGGAGCCAGCGCATGGCGAGGGCGGTGCGGCGCTCGGCGCGGATCTCGACGGGCACCTGGTAGGTGGTGCCGCCCACGCGCCGGGGCTTCACCTCGAGCACGGGGGTGGCGTTGCGCATGGCCTGGCGGAAGGTATCGACGGGATCGCGCCCGGTGTTCTCCTGGATGCGGTCGAAGGCGCCGTAGACGACGCGCTCGGCGGTGCTCTTCTTGCCGCGGGTCATCACCTTGTTGATGAGCACCTGGACCTGCTGATCGCCGTAGCGGGGATCGGGGCGGATGATGCGGCGTTCGGGGCGGTTGCGTCGCGGCATCGTTCCCTACCCGCCTTTCCGCGTGCCGTACTTGCTGCGCCCGCGGCGGCGATCGGCGACGCCGGTGGAGTCGGCGGCCCCGCGCACGATGTGGTAGCGCACGCCGGGGAGGTCGCGCACGCGCCCGCCGCGGACGAGCACGACGGAGTGCTCCTGGAGGCTGTGGCCCTCGCCGGGGATGTAGGCGGTGACCTCGATGCCGTTGGTGAGGCGCACGCGAGCGACCTTGCGGAGGGCGGAGTTCGGCTTCTTCGGGGTCTGGGTGCGCACCTGGGTGCAGACGCCGCGCTTCTGGGGCGCGCCGCGGCCCACGACGCGGGAGAGGCGCCCGCGCTCGGAGTTGTAGTTGAAGAGCAGGGCGGGGGCGCCCGACTTCTTCGACTTGGGCTTGCGGCCCTTGCGAACGAGCTGGTTGATCGTCGGCACTACCGGTGATCTCCGCATTCCGGGCCGCGCGGGGCGCGGTCCGAGGGTGTTTGCTCGGCGAGAGGGAGGCCTCACGCTGGGCATGGAAACAGGCCGAGAGGCCGGTTTCAGAACAGCGCCCCGCGCCCGGAGGGAGCGAGACCGTTTTCAGCCCAGTGCCTTACGGCCTGCCGAATGTCGTACATCTGGCGAGGCAATAAGCGCCGACCTCGGAGATTAGCACAGCGCGCGGAACGATCAATGCCCCAGCACGGCCCCGCCGCGCGAAACGCGGAGGCGGCGCTAGACTCGGGGCATGACGCGGGACGAGCCCTCCGATCCGTACTTCAAGAAGCGCGTGACGCTGACCCTCGGCGGCGAACGGCTGGCGTTCGAGGCGGCGCACACGCTGTTCGCCTCGCACGAGGTGGACGCGGGCACGCGGCTGCTGCTGCGCTGCCTGGAGGCGGAGGGGGCGGAGCGCCCGCCGGAGCGCATCCTCGACCTCGGCTGCGGCTACGGCGCGCTCGGCATCGCGCTGGCGCGGCGCTTCCCCGCGGCGGAGGTGGTGATGGCCGACAGCAACCTGCTGGCCGTTCGCTACGCGCGCCGCAACGCCGCCCTGAACGGCGCGGCCAACGCCGTGGCGGTCGGCAGCGTGGGGCTGGAGGGCGTGCCCGCGGGCGACTACGACCTGATCGTGGCGAACGTGCCCGCGAAGATCGGCGACGAGGCGATCGCGGCGGAGTTCGTGCGCGGGCCGTGCGAGCGGCTGGCCCCGGGCGGGGTCTACTGGTTCGTGGCCGTGAGCGGTCTGAACCACCTGCTCAAGCGTCTCGCGGGGCCGGACGGAGCGCCGTTGCGGCAGGTGCGGAAGCGATCGGGGCACACGGTCTACCGGCTGGAAGCGTGACTAGAAGCGTGAGAAACGCGGCGGCGGGAATTGCCAACGTACGGACGTTCTGACACGATACGGACGTGACGGCGAACCTCGCTGGATTGGAGTTGCCGTGAGCCAGCCTGTTGAACCCGAGGGCGCCGAGGCGGCGGTCTGCGCCTACCTGGGCCTTGTCGATGACAGCGACCTGCATGCGACCTACGCGACGGACGCGCATCGCTGCTACCGCCTGCCCAATCCGACGCGCATCGCGACGCAGCACCAGGAGCGGTTCTGCCTGACGGCGGAGCACCCCTCCTGCCCCATCTACCAGGGCGAGGGGGTGGAGGCGACGACCTCGCCGCCGCCCGCCGCCGCGCCGCCCCCGGCGGCCGAAGCGGAGGCCGAACCCGAGGCGATGGACGGAGCCGGGGAGTTCGAGCCCGCGGGACCGGCGGGCGCAGCGGGAGCGTCGCGCCCGTCGCCCTTCGCCGCGGCGGCCTCGCGCTGGACGGCGCGGGGGCTGCGGCGGCCCGTGCTCGAAGGCGAACTGAGCATGCGGGCGGCGACGGTGTCGCTGTTCGTGCTGGCGGCGGTGGTGGTCGCGATCGCGTTCGTGGTGAACCGCGAACTGGGCGACGGCGACGTGGCGCCGGCCGCCCCGGCGGCCACGGAGACGCCGGCCGCGACCGAAGCGCCCGCCGCGACGCCGGAGCCGACGCCCGCGCCGGAGCCCACGCCCGCCCCCACGCCGGTCCCGACGCCCGTCCCGACGCCGGAGCCCACGCCGGTCCCCACGGAGCCGCCCACGGCCGGGACCTACGTCATCCAGTCGGGCGATACGTGCAGCGGCATCGCCGTGACGCACGACGTGACGCTCGACGCGCTGCTCGCGGCGAACGGCTTGACCGAGGACGACTGCCTGACGATCCAGCCGGGCGACAGCCTGATCATCCCGTAGGCGGGACGAGCCCCTCGCGGCGCGCGGCGGCGGCGAATGCCTGCGGAGAGACGCGCGCGGGCATCGCGATGTCGTGGTGGTGCTCCTCCACCCAGTGGCGGCGGGCGCGCCAGTGCGCCTCCTGCGTGCGGTAGCGGTCGCGCGCCTCGGCGGTCCAGCGCCAGTCGGCCCAGCAGAGGATGGCCGTGTCGAGGTCGCGGCGGGCGAGCCTGCGGACGGCGGCGAGTTGGGGGGCGCGGCGACGCTTCTTCTTCTCGATCTTGTCGGAGATGAGCAGGACCTTGGCGAGCAGGCTCATGCGCGCGAGGCCGGACGTGTGGTCGCGCACGGCCAGCAGCGCCTCCTCGTCGGCGACGCCGAAGCGCTCGCGCAGGACCACGGCGGCGATGGGGCCGTGGAGGAGGATGGGGTAGTCGCGGGCGTCGGCGTCGATTTCGACCCCAACCTCGGCGGCGAGACGGAGTTGCCCATCCGGCGGCTCGGAGCGAAAGAGGTCGTGCCCCCAGACGGCGAGTTCGACGCGCTCCGGGTCGGCGTTCCAGGCGCGGGCGAGGGGCAGGGCCTCGTCGAGGACGCGCTCGACGTGGCGGATGAGCCCGCGGGGGCGCTCCCGGAGCGCCTCGCGGACGGCGGCGATCTGGTTCGCGATCACCCTTCGGGGCCGAGGCGGCGTCCACCGAGGAGGTGGAGATGGAGGTGGTGGATGGTCATGCTCGCGTCGTCGCCCACGTTGAAGGCGAGGCGGTAGCCGGACTCGCGCACGCCCTCGGCGCGGCCCACCTCGCTGGCGAGCGTGAAGAGCGCCGCCAGCGTCTCCGCATGGCCTGTCTCGATCGCGCGGGCGTCGGCGATGTGCTCGACCGGGATGATGAGGGAGTGGACGGGCGCGCGCGGGCTGATGTCGCGGATGGCGAAGGCGCGATCGTTCTCGGCGATCCGCTCGGCGGGGATGTCGCCCGAGGCCATGTCGCAGAAGAGGCAGCCAGCCACGGGCCGATTCTGGCGGCGGGGCGAACGCATCGCAAGCGCGGAGGCGTAGACTAGCGGCCATGCGTATCAAGCTGACAAGCGTGACGGTGGACGATCAGGCGAAGGCGCTCGCCTTCTACACGGACGTGCTGGGCTTCGTCTTGAAACGGGACGATCCCGCGGGCGAATTCCGGGCGATCACGGTCGAGCCCCGGGACAACCCCGGCGGGATCGAGTTGATGCTGGAGCCGAACGCGCATCCGGCCTCGAAGGCGTTCCAGGAGGCGCTTCGCAAGGATGGCATCCCCGTCGCGATGTTCTCCGTGGACGACCTCGACCACGAGTACGCGCGGCTCACGGGGCTGGGCGTGCGCTTCCAGCAGGAGCCGGTCCGCAGCGAGTGGGGCTACCAGGCCGTGCTGGACGACACCTGCGGGAACTTCCTCATCCTGCACGAGGAGTAGCGCGCGATGGCGGAGGCGCAGCCCGCGGGCGACGTGCTCTCGCACTTCTGGGCGCCGCTCTGCGCGGTGGGCGCGAGCGGCCCCGCTGGTCCGAACGCGCAGATCTGCGTGTCCGTGTTCGGGGCCTCGATCGTGCCGGAGCGGCCGCGGCTGCTCGTCTCACTCTCGAAGACGAACCACACGGAAGGGCTCGCGCGGACGAGCGGGCGTCTGGCGGTGACGCTGCTGAGCGACGCGCAGGCGGGGCTGCTGGAGCCGCTGGGGCTGCGCTCGGGGCGGGACGGGGACAAGCTCGCTGGGCTGGGGGCGGAACTGACGGCGTCGGGCGCGCCCGTGTTCCCGGGCGGGGTGGGCGCGCTCGACTGCGAGACGCTGGAGGCGTTCGACCTCGGGGACGCGACGGCGTTCCTGGTGGCGGTGCGGGAGCGCTGGGGGCTGGGCGGCGAGCGTCCCCTGCCGTGGGCGCTGGCGAAGACGGTGGTCGGCGAGGAGTTCCTGCGGCGCTGGGCGGAGAAGAGCGCGCGCGAGCAGGACGCGGCCCGCGCCGTCATGCGCTGGCGCGACTGACCACGCCAGCGGCGCCGCCCGCGCCGTCAGCCGAGCAGGGTCTGGCGCAGGAAGCGGTCGACGGCGGTGTAGAAGGCGTCGACGGTCTCGCGCTTGCGCCAGCCGTGCCCCTCGCCTTCGTAGACGTGGTACTCGTGGGGGACGCCGCGCTGGCGCAGGGAGGCGGCGAGCGTGTCGCTCTGGTCGCGGGGCACGACGCGGTCCTCGCTGCCCTGGAAGAGGGCGATGGGGTCGGTGATGTCGCCCGCGTGGAAGATGGGCGAGCGCTCACGGTAGCGGGCGGCGGCCTCGGGCAGGGGGCCGACGAGCGAGTCGAGGTAGCGCGCCTCGAACTTGTGCGTGTCGCCGGCGAGCGTGAAGAGGTTGGAGATGCCGTAGAAGCAGACGCCCGCGCGGTAGAAGCCGGGGCGGGACTGGAGGGAGCGCAGCACGGTGTAGCCGCCGGCGCTTCCCCCGAAGATGGCGAGCCGGTCGCCGTCGGCGAGGCCGCGCGCCGCCATGGCCGCCGCGCCGGAGCGGCAGTCCTCCACGTCGGCGACGCCCCACTGGCCGCGCAGGGCGAGCATGGCCTCGCGCCCCGCGCCGCTGCTGCCACGGTAGTTGACGGCGAGGACGGCGTAGCCGCGGCTGGCGAGGAACTGGACCTGGGGCCGCCAGCCCGCATCGACGTGGTCCGTGGGCCCGCCGTGGGCGAAGACGACGAGCGGCGGCGGGCCTTCGTCGAAGAAGCGGTCGCTGGCGGGCGGGTAATGCAGGCCGTGGACCTCGACGCCGTCCGCGTTCGTCCAGGAGACGGGCTCGGGGCGGGAGAGGCTGGCGACGGGGAAGGCTCCGGCCTCGCTCAGGCGCACGGTGGTCACGGCGGGCTTGCCGTTCGAGAGGTCGAGGACGAGGAGGCGGGGCGCGACGGCGGGGCCGCTGGCGATGACGGCCAGGCGCTCCTCCGTGGGGGAGGCGACGGGATTCTCGAAGCTGGCGTACTCCTCCGGCAGGCCGAGGTCGCGCGGCTCGCCCTCGCCGTCGCCGTCGCCGTCGATGAGGACGAGGCGGGCGAAGCCCCGCTGCTGGCGCGTCGCGACGATGCGCCCAGAGGGGAGCACGGCGAAGGTGGCCACGCCCTGGCCCCAGGCGGGCGTCCCGTACTCGCAGTCGCCGGAGGTGAGGGCGCGGGTCTCGCCGGTCGCCAGGTCGCGGCGTTGGAGGTGACCCCAGCCGCTCGCGTCGGAGACGCAGTAGAGGGCGTCGCCATCGGGGGAGAAGGCGGGCTGGAGCACGGCCTCCCCGGGGCCGCCCGCGACGACCTCCGACGTGGCGACGGACGGAAGGTCGCCCGCGGGGAAGGCGAGTTCGGCGACGCGCGCCCCGGAGCCGTCCCAGGGCATGTTCGGGTGGTCCCACTCGACCCAAGCGAGGCGGTCGCCGCGCGGGCTCCAGGCGGGCTGCATGTAGAAGTCGCGCCCGCTGGCGAGTTCCCGCGGCCAGCGCTCCCCGCTCGCATCGGCGACGGCGATGACGTCGCGGTCCTCGCAGGAGTGCACGTAGGCGACCCAGCGCCCGTCGGGGCTGACGGCGGGGGAGGAGGCCTCGCCGAAGGCGGGCGTGACGGGTTGGGCGGGGCCGCCGCCGAGCGCCTGCCGGTAGAGGCGCTGGCTGTCGTGGTCGACGAACCAGCCGCGGCCGTCCGCGAGGGCGAAGTCGCCGCCGCCGTAGCCGACGCCCGCGCGCACGAGGATGTCGCCGCTGATATCGCGGACGGCGGGTTCGCCGCCTTCGCCATCCAGGGTCGCGACGACGGCCACGCCGCGGTCGCCGCGCCCCTCGAACCAGCCGAGCGTTCGCCCGTCGCTGTCCCAGGAGGGGCCGCGCAGGCGGACGCCGCCCGCGAGCGCGGCGGGCGTGATCGGGCTCTCCCAGCGTCCGTAGGGGCGGCGCACGGCCATGCGCGCATTCTGCCCGATGCGGCGCGGAGCGGGGCGCGGTAGCCCCGAGCGCGGGGCGGCGGTAGGCTCGCAGGCGCACATGCCCAACCGATCCTCTTTGCCGACTGCGCCGCTTCCCCGTGCGCGCCGAGGCTCCGCGTGACGCGCGGCCGCTTTCGCGGCCAGTGGACGGCGATCGCCGGCGTCGCGATGGTGGGCGTGCCGGGGATCGTGATCGGCGACTTTCCCGGGATCGCGCCCATCGTCGAACTGCACATCAACCCGCTGCTGGCCTCGGCGATCTTCGGCGTCGCCATCCTGGGGGCGGCGTTCCTGCTGAGCTGGGCGGCGGAGACGGCGGAGATGGACATCTCGCAGGGGATGGCGCTGGCGATCATCGCCTTCATCGCCGTGCTGCCCGAATACGCCGTGGACGCCTTCCTCGCGTGGGAGGCGGGCACGGACCCGGCGGAGGCGGAGAAGGGCCTCGCGATCGCGAACATGACGGGCGGCAACCGGCTGCTCATCGGCATCGGCTGGCCCGTGGTGTTCCTCATCTTCTTCTACCGCAAGCGGCTGCGGGAGCTGATCGTGAGCCGCCAGCGCTCGCTCGAACTGGCCTTCCTGGCGGTGGCGACGGTGTACGTCATCCTCGTGCCGCTGCGGAGCACGCTCACGCTGGCGGACACGATGGTGCTGGTCTCGATGTTCGCCATCTACCTGGTGATGACGAGCCGGCTGGAGTCGGAGCACACGGAACTGGTGGGGCCGGCGCGGGCGATGGGGGCGCTGCCGGACTGGCGGCGGCGGGCGCTGGTGGTGGTCGTGCTGGTCTACGCGGCGGGCGTGATCGTCGCCTCGGCGGAGCCGTTCGCGCACGGGCTGGTGGAGACGGGGCAGAAGCTGAACATCAGCGAGTTCTTCCTGATCCAGTGGGTCGCGCCGCTGGCGTCGGAGTCGCCGGAGGTGCTGGTGGCGGCGCTGCTGGCCTGGCGGGGGCGGGCGGCGGCGGGCATGGGCGCGCTCATTTCCTCGAAGGTGAACCAGTGGACACTGCTCATCGGCACGCTGCCCATCGCCTTCATGATCGGCTCGGGCGACTGGGGCATCCTCAACGGGCTGCCGCTGGACGGGCGCCAGCAGGACGAGATCTTCCTGACGGCGGCGCAGTCGGCCTTCGCCATCGCGGTGTTCGTGAACCTGCGCATGAGCCGCCCGGAGGCGTGGGCGCTCTTCATCCTCTTCGCGACGCAGCTGCTCCTGAACGAGGAGCTGATCGGGGACGGAGCGCAGGCGGTGCGCTTCTGGTACGGGGTGGCGTACCTGGCGCTGTGCGCGGCGCTGCTGGTGCGGAACCGCGCGCACGTTCCCGGCCTCCTCCGCGACGCGCGCGCCACGCTCACGGGGAAGGCGGACTTCGGGGAGGAAGTGAAGCACTGAGGGAGCGGGGCTGTCCCGCTTGCCGAACACTTGTGCGATCGCGGGGAACGCTCTAGAGTGCGCATTGTCTGAACAATCAGCGCCACCGCAGCGCGGTGGTATCGCACAACAGAGTTGAGGCAGGAAGGATACGACCGTGGTGCATAGGGATGTCTGGAACTGGGTGCGAGACGTACCTTGCGGGCGGGTGGTCACCTATGAGCAGGTGGCGGCAGCACTTGGCGTGCCGGACGATGTGGAGTTGGTCCGCGACGCAGTAAACCTGGCGAGGGAGAAACAGACGGACGTGCCGTGGTGGTCCGTTGTCTCCGATTGGGGAGGAGGGACTGCCTACCCGCTTCGCGATCCGATTGAGGAGGCTCAGCAGGTCTCGCTGCTGAGCCGGGAGGGAGTGCAGTTCTTCAGGGGACGCATGGGGGAACGAATGATTGACCTCAACCGCTATGGCTGGGCTCCCTGACCACCCATCCCACACTAGCCCTCAGCCGCTGCCCCCGCCAGCAACTGCGTGGCCAGCGCCTCAATGCGCTGGCCCAGTTCCGAGGCGGCGAGCCACTGGCGCAGCGAGCGGCGCGCGAGCGCCACGGAGGGAGCAGCGCCGGACGCTCCGCGCATCTCGTCAAGGCGCGTGGCGGCTTCGCGGGCAGCTTCCGCTCCCGCCTCTGCCAGTTCGGCGTGAAGCGCGTTCTCGCCGTCGTACTCGGGGATCGCCAGCCGCCAGAGGTGCTTCTGCACATGCCGCGCTCCGAACTGGCCCTTCGGCATGAGCGGCGCGACGGCATCTCGCAGCGCATTGCTGTTGATGATGGCGGCTAGGTAATGCGCCTCAGCATCCGTTCGGCACGGTATCTCGAAGAGGGTGTAGTCGATTACCCCCCCCCCCGACTTAACGTAACGGCTGCAGTTGGCCGCCCCGACGAGGCATAGACCACCCGGGAGCCCACACTGCGCCCAACCTGCGCGCTGAGCTTATGCATGTAGTCGAGTTGCCCAAGCAAATCGAGCCTGGTGTTGGCGCTCTTGTGTGCCTCCCACAGGCGGCTCGCAGCGCTCCAACGGTCTCGCATGCGCTGACCCATGCGAGATGCGTCAACGCCGTGGATCGCCCTTTCCGAATCCGAGCGCAGCGGCCCAACCAGATCCGACCCCATCTGCAGCGGGAGCACGGCGTGCTGCGGTTCGAGCAACGCGAACGGCGCGAGCGTATCGCCACGATGGACGGGCCAGATGTGCTCTTCCTCGATAGGCGCGTTCCTGAGCGCGGGCGGGTCAAGGTCTTTCCAGGGCAGCTTCTCCTGTGCGCTGCGCACGGGCCTGGTGGTAACGATCCCAGGCACGATCGTGGTGTCCGAAGGCTCGACGTTCACGAAGAAGAGCAGGCGCGGCACGATCGTCGCGCCTTGCCGCGCGCGCGCACTGTAGGGCGATGGCATCGTGTCGTCACCGGCGAGAGGGACCGCCTCGTACGTGAATGGCCCGCCCTGAGGGCCGCGCCAGCGGTGGGCCGTGGACGCGAGCGCCGTGGCCCCGTCGCGGCCCACCTTGCGAGCGAAGGCGACGCAGGAGGGCACAGGGAAGAAGTCGTTGGGCTCGATCCGCTCCAAGTCCCACGGCTGGCGCTCGGCCAGATCGACCTCGGTCAGTCCCCAGCGTCCGCTGCGCCAGAGGCGGTATTGGCCCGCCTGTAGCGCACTGTGGGGAAGGACCATGGCAGCCTCCCCGCCCTCCTTCAGATAGAGGTCAGCGCAACGCGCAAAGAACAATCCGGCCACGTCCTGATGGGTGGCGAACTGACGACCCGCCCAGATGCCATAGGTTTCGCTGTGACTCAGCCGTCGCAACTCACTCCGCAGCGTGGCGGCGGTCTTGTTGTAGGTGAGCCAGGGTGGGTTGCCAACGATGACATCCGCCTTGCCGCCGCCGCTGGCGAGTGAGACGGGGCGCACGAGGTTGCGCGTGTAGTAAGCCCAGATGTGGTCGCGCCCCTCGGCGTGGAGCGCCTCCAGCATGGCGACTGTCTCCTCTAGCATCGCCCGCTCCTCTCCCACGGCGATGCCAACTTCGTCGAGCGTTATCCGCGGGTCGCGTCCCCGCTCGATGGCGCCGGCGACACGCAGCATGAAGTCGTCGAACCCGTCGCCCATCTCGACGAGCGCGCGCGGGAAACGAAGGTGACGGGCAAGCTCCCCCTCGGGCGCTCCCTCCGGCGGCTCCACATCAATCGTCACGATCTCCTTCGAGAACATATTGTGGGGAGCGGTACGCAACTGGAGCGAATCGCCGAGGTAGACGGGCACGGTCAGTTCTTGCGCCTGCCTGCCCGCCTCCCTGATCACGTCGAGCGCGGCGAGCACCCAGGTCGCCCGCGCGAGGTGGACGGAGACGGGATGGATGTCGATGCCCAGCACGGCCTCGCGCAGGCGATCGACGATAGGCCCGGCCTCAAGGCCCGCCGCCCGCGCGGCCTCGACGTAGGCGCGGATGGCCGCGCGCAGGAACGTGCCCGAGCCGCAGGAAGGGTCGAGAACGCGCTGGCCGAGCGGATCCGTGACGACTTCGAGCACGACCGCCTCCGCAAGCCAGTCGGGGGTGTAGTACTCGCCCAGCCTGCGGCGGTCGTCAGCGGGGACGACGGACTGGTAGAGGATGCGGACAACGTCGTATTCGGCGTCGCGCCACTCGAAACGGGCGACGCGGGCAGCGAGGCCCGCGAGCCAGCTTTCCCCACCGGCCTCAGCGGGCCACGCGAAGAAGTCGGACTCGACGACCCCACGGATGCCAACCTCGTTGAAGAAGACGGAGCCGTCGAGGAGCCTGAGCGGGTCGTTGTCCGCCCGCTCGCGGATGTCGATGCCGAAGGCGGACTGGACGGCCATGCCCACCACGACGGAGAGGTAGGTGTGGCGCACGAAGAGCCGGTCGAGGTCCGGTTCCTCATCGACGACGACGCCGAGGGCGGCGGTCAGGAGGCGGCGCCAGAGTTCGCGCTTGACGGCGACGGTGGGCTCGTCGCGGTGGACGCGGTGCAATTCGGTGAGTTGCTCAATGCCGCTCTCGAAGCGCGGGCCTGCGCTGAAGGCGCTGCGAATTGCGCCCTCGACGGCCGGGCGGTTCGCCTGCTCGATCGCCTGCGATTCGTCATGGAGCCACTCCTGCAATCGGCGCCAGGAAGCCGCGTTCGCCAGCGTGAACGCGTACGGCGGGCTGGTCTCCACCTTCTCGATGCCGGGCAAGCGCAACACCCAATGACGGCCATCGGTGAGGATGCCAAGGCGCTCGGGGTCGCCTCGTTCGCGCGCCTCCGCCAGGTAACCGTCCAGTTGCTCGACGTGTTCGGGGTCTGGCTGGATGGTGCGGGTGCGCCCGATCCGGCGCTTCACCTCGATGACGAGGTTCTCGGACTGGATGTCGATGCGGTTCGCTTCCCGCACCAGATCGCCGCGACGGGCCAGTCCCGCTTCCACGAGGAAGTCGCAGATGTCGTCGCGAACGTTGTCCTCGTGAACGTTCGCGTAGTAGCGGTCCAGCATCTGCTGGGCGGCTTCTTCCGCGCGGTTCGGGTCTGCGGACAACGTTCCGTTCGGGTCGGATGCCACAGCGGCAGTCTACCCCTACTCCCCCGGCAGGGTGATGGCGTATTCGAGGGCGTCGGCGAGGGCGAGCCAGCTGGCTTCGATGATGTCGGTCGAGCTGCCGACGGTCGTCCAGTAGCGGTGGCCGTCGGTGCTCTCGATGAGGACGCGCACCTGGGCGGCGGTCGCCGATTCGCTGTCGAGGATGCGCACCTTGTAATCGACCAGCTTGACGTCGAGGACCGCCGGGTAGGCGTTGCCGAGCGCCTTGCGCGCGGCGAGGTCGAGGGCGTTGACGGGGCCGTTGCCCTCGGCGGCGGTGTGGTGCTCGTCGTCGCCCGCGCGAATCTTGACCATCGCCTCGGCGAGCATCTCGCGCTGCTGGTCGTCGCCGCGGCGGTGGCGGTGGCGCTCGACGATCACGAAATCCTCGATCTCGAAGGGGCGCGCGTAGCCGGGAAGCTGGCGGCGCACGAGCAGTTCGAAGCTCGCTTCGGCGCCTTCGTACTGGAAGCCCTCGCTCTCCTTCTCCTTGACGGCCTGCAGGAGGGAGCGGATCTCGGCGGGGGTGAAGGGGTAGTCGATGCCGAGTTCCTCGATCTTGACCATGAGGTTGCGCTGGCCGGAGAGCTCGCTCACGAGGACGCGGCTGCTGTTGCCGACGAGCCCCGGGTCGATGTGCTGGTAGGCGTTCTCGTCCTTCATGATGCCGGCCACGTGGTAGCCCGCCTTGTGCGCGAAGGCGCTCTGGCCGACGAACGGGGCCTGCGGGTCGGGCACGAGGTTGGCGAGTTCGTTCACGTAGTGCGAGACCTCGGTGAGGCGCGCGAGCTGGTCGTCCGCGATGACGTCGATGCCCATCTTGAGCTTGAGGTTGGCGGTGACGGTGAGGAGGTCGGCGTTGCCGCAGCGCTCGCCGTAGCCGTTAACGCAGCCCTGGACCTGCCAGACGCCCGCCTCGACGGCGGCGAGGCTATTGGCGACGGCGAGGCCGACGTCGTCGTGGCAGTGGATGCCGAGGCGCGTCTCGGGGACGCGCTGCTGGACGGCCTTGATGGCGCGCAGGAGGTCGGGCGTGGTCATGCCGCCGTTGGTGTCGCAGAGGACGAGCGCCTCGGCTCCGGCGCGGGCGGCGGTGGCGAGGCACTGGAGGGAGTAGTCGGGATTGCCGGTGAAGCCGTCGAAGAAGTGCTCGGCGTCGAAGAAGACGGTCTTGCCGAGCTTGCGGAAGTAGCCGACGGTGTCGGCGATCATGGCCAGGTTCTCCTCGTCGCTGGTTTCGAGGATGCGCTGGACCTGGTACTGGCTGGCCTTGCCGACGAGGGTGACGCCGGGGGTTTCGGCGGCGACCATGCTCTGGATGTTGGGGTCGGTCTCGCAGGTGAGCCCGGCGCGCCGCGTGCCGCCGAAGGCGCTCACCTTCGCCTGCGAGAGCGTGACCTCGCGGAGACGCTGGAAATAGGCGGCGTCGCGCGGGTTGGAGCCGGGAAAGCCGCCCTCGATCCACTCGACGCCGAGCTCGTCCAGCTTCTGCGTGATGCGCACCTTGTCGGCGACGGAGAGGGAGATGCCCTCCATCTGGGAGCCGTCGCGGAGGGTGGTGTCGTAGAGCTGGACGCGGTCAGTAGGCATGGGAGCGGGGTCGCGCGCCGGGGCGCGGGGGTGGTCCGGCGATGGTAGCACGGGGCGGGGTTATGGCTTGTGTGGGGCGGTCAGTCGTGGTCGAGGTAG
This sequence comes from Tepidiformaceae bacterium, assembly GCA_963664025.2. Classification (GTDB taxonomy): domain Bacteria; phylum Chloroflexota; class Dehalococcoidia; order Tepidiformales; family Tepidiformaceae; genus UBA2991. Next base: position 2,618,949 of record OY760861.2, read on the forward strand.
GACTCGTAGTGGGCGCCGTTTCCCTCGATTCGAGAGAACGCAGTCCAGCCCTCGATACCAGCTTCGCTGCGGACATAGACCCAGTCGAGAATGATGTTGTCGACCCATCTCTCTCGGATTGCAGGGAGGCAACTGTAGGAGCCGTAGCCGAAACCACAGGACCACTCGCCCCTGTGTCTGGGCGGCATCTCCAGGACGACGCGGGTTCCGTCTGGAAGGCAGTCCAGAACCGCAGCCTCCAAGTCTGGCTCACTCCGCAGGTGGAGACATGAGCCTGTCCGGGCGACGCGGAACGCCACATCCTCGAACGGCGGGGACTCAATGCGCGGCGCAGACAGCATCCAGGTGACCCCAGACCCGCCTTCCAATAATCCTGGTATGTACCGGACCTCCTCATGTGTCTCTCCCCACGAGAACGGTCCCCGCTGGCGTTGATCGAAGCCGGAGAGTATCCAGCGGTCAGCCTCGGCGTCGTAAACGCCAGCGAAGTCATAGGCAAAGAAACGGCCATCGCCCGTAGGGGCGGGCACAGGTCCCCCGAGGTTGAGAGCGCCCACGGGAACAGGTGGCAGGGAGACGAGTCCCGGACTCGGGTGGACACGCGCAACCGCATATCCCGCCTCCACTCCCACCACGAATCCTTCGCTGTTCGAGAGCCATTGCCCCTCCCACATCCATCCATACGCATACGCAGAGCGGATACGGAACAACGGCTCGCATGTCTCCGCGTCGGCAATCACGACCGAGGGGCTGGAATAGAGGGTAGGCGGATGGGGGCGGTGGCGCTTGGAAACAGTCGGTTCTCCCCACTGCTGGGCCACGTACCTGCCGTCAGGGGAGAGTCGCCCCTGGCATTGGGAGTTCTGCGCCTTCGATTCGATCGCATCCACTTCACTGCACGGCACGCCGAACCACCCCGCCTGACCGAGCAGTAGTCTGAGGCTGGGATAGGTAACGCAGACGGGATAGTCCAAAGCCAGGTGCTCCTTCAGGAACTCCGTGAGCTTGTCCTGGGCGCCCTCGGCCCAGCGCCAAGCCTGACCGGACTCACGATGGAGCAGCAGTCTCCAATCGTAGGAGCCCTGGACTTCCACCCAAGCACCGCCTGGTGCGTACCCGTGGCCCCCGGCCCCCTCCACGCGGTAGGACTCGGTGCGCCCGGTCTCGACCTGAAAGAAGAAGACGCCTTCCTCCCAGTCGATGTGCTCGCCGGGCTCGAAGATGCGGCGTTCGAAGGCGTTCGGCACGACTTCGATGCAGTCGTAGCTTTGACAGGTCTTGGGATCGGGCTTGGCCTCCATGCACTCAACGCCACGACAGAGGTTCTCCCGGATGCAATCCCAGCTTTCGCAGGGGGTGGGCTCGGGAGTTGGCGCGGGCGTGGGGGATGAGCGCACCGCCCCTCGGCACTGGTAGCGGTTGCCCACCACGATCAAGTCGCAGGGCTCCGCCCCCGACGACGGGGTGGGTGTGTCCGCCGGTGTCGCCGTTGGCGACGGCGTGGTGGTAGCCGTGTCGGCGACCGGCGGCGGGGGCGTGCTCGTGGCGGGCGCGGTCGGCGTGGCGATGGCCGTCGGCGTCACGGTCGTGGTCGGGGAGGGCGGCGGTGCGTCTCCGCCGCCGCAGGCGGCGAGGGCGGCCAGCGCGAGGGCTGCCGCGAGCGCGGTCCAGAGGGGCGTGCTGCGCCACATGGGGGCAGCGTAGCGCGCAGCGCGGCGAATTACCCCGTCCGTTTGGGGGAATCAGTCGTGGTCGAGGTACTCGTGGGCGACCCAGCCTTCGAGGCCGTCCGCGGTGCGGACGTAGACTCCATGGTCGCAGCATCTATCGTTGCCGAACCACCCAGCAACCGATGGGTGATAGTCCCAGTCGCTCCCGGCCCAATCGAGTGACTCACTGAGGGCAACGCGAGTTCCATCGGGCAGACAACCACGGATGGTCCCTTCTGGTTCGGGCGTCTCCCTGAGGTAGAGGCAGCTTCCCGTGCGAGCTACGCGAAAGGCGAATTCGTCCGAGAAGGGTGGGAACTCGATGCTGGGCCAGCCGAACAGGTAGATGCCGCCCCCTGTGGCCTTGCCACCCGAGAAGGTCAGCCTCAACTCGCGGTCGGAAGTACCCCAGGATGGCCAGGACGGACGCAGGTAGTCGTAGGCCCCATAGTAGTGTCCTGAGATCAGGGTGGCGGTGTGCCAACGGTCCTGATGGGCATCGTACAGGGCCGTGATCTCCGCTCTCGGGCCTTCCCACAACTTGGTGTACGTCTCGGCAAAGAATCGACCATCCCCCACGGGGGCAGCGAGCATTCCCTCCAGAAACGGCCAGTTCGGCGCTGCCCCGGGCAAAGAGGGAAGCCGCTCAATGGCCGGGCGAGGACGAATCCGGACCAGCATAGCCCCTGCTTGTCCATACTCAGCAGGAACGGTCCGCAAGACGAGGCCATCGCCGCCCGGCAGCCAGCCCCCATCGAGAAATTGAAGACTCGCCGAACGGACGCGGAAGAGCGGTTCGCCCGTCCCGGCATCGGCTACCACGACAGACGGCCAAGCTTCAGAGGCTTCGTAGAAGCCGATATGAAGACCAGCTTGTTGCCAAGCCACATAGCGACCGTCAGGCGAGTGACTCACAGCGATAACGCTCGCCTCCGCGAGGGCAGCTTCCGGAGTCGTAACCCGGGAGAGTTCTTCCCCATCCCAGTTGAACCGGTACCACTCGAACGCACGCTTCCAGGAGTCAGTCGGCCCTGGAGATGGGTACGTTAGCTGAACATGAATCTCCTGCGCGGCGGCGGCTGGCGAGAAGTCCACGGCATCAGGAACACCCCACTCTTCGTGCGGGGCGATCTCAAGGATTACATCCCGTGTCAGGGTCTCCAGGTCCATCACGAAGATCGCGTCTTCGGTCCCGTACAGGAGCTTGCGACCATCCGGCGAGAAGAAGGCAGCATGACCCAGGTACTCGAACCGCTGGATTTCTGCGAAGCCGGGGGAGGCGAGCACGAACTCCGTGTCAGAACCGCTGCTGTCCCACAGCAAGAGACGGTCCTGCGACGCAGCCTCCAATCCCAGGTGGCGAGGCAGTCGCCAGACATGATTTTCCTCGCGGTCCAGCAGGAGCCTCCCGGTCGAGTCGACCGCCACGATCCAGCGGTTGTCACTCCCTACAAAGAAGTACCCATAGCGGGGACGACTGCCGTCACCATCATCCCCGGCGCCATTGTTCGCCTCGCCATGAACACGGTACGCATTGATACGTCCGGTCTCTGTGTTCATGAGGAAGATGCCCTCAGACCAATCGATCTCCTCTCCAGACTCAAAGATGCGGTGCTCGAAGGCTTCCAGCGCGGGCTCGACGCACTCGAGAGCGGGACAGGGAACGGGCGTGGGGCTGGGTTCGGCAGTTGGAGTTGGTGTGGGCGTGACGGTCGGCATGGGTGTTGCCACCGGTGTCGCCGTGGGCGACGGCGTGGTGGTAGCCGTGTCGGCGACCGGCGGCGGGGGCGTGCTCGTGGCGGGCGCGGTCGGCGTGGCGATGGCCGTCGGCGTGGCGGGCGCGGTCGGGGTGGGCGGCGGGGAGTCGCCGCCGCAGGCGGCGAGGGCGGCCAGCGCGACGGCTGCCGCGAGCGCGGTCCAGAGGGGCGTGCTGCGCCACATGGGGCCAGCGTAGCGCGCGGCGGGGCGAATTACCCCGTCCGTTTCGGGGAATCAGTCGTGGTCGAGGTACTCGTGGGCGACCCAGCCTTCGAGGCCGTCCGCGGTGCGGACGTAGACCCAAGCCTCCAGTTCGTCGGTCCAGATGAGATCGATTGAAGGATGTCGGTAGTCTCTGTCGTAGCCTGAAGCAGCCTCAACCCACTCGGGCGACTCGCTCAGGACCAGGCGAGTTCCGTCGAGAAGACAATCAAGGATCGCCGCTTCCGTCCCGGGCTCGGCGCGCAGGTAGAGACAACTGCGAGTCCCGCGAACGCGGAATGCGAGTTCGTCGGCGAAGGGTGGGAACTCGATACGCGGGGAGCCGGCAAAGTACTGAAACGCCTCGCCATGTCCGCCGTGATCGAGCACGAACCGAATTTCTCGATCATGCGATCCCCACGGGTCGTAGTGACCTGGCCAGTCGGAGACCTCCGCAGTGAACCATGTCTCCTCACAGGAGTTGTAAACACCGAGACGGCCAACGCTGAAGAGACAGTCATCACCTCCCGGGGCAGGCAAGGGCGTACCGACGGGCAGATAGACGAGTTCTGGAACAGGTCGGACGCGAGCGATCACAAAGCCGTCTTGTACCTTCATCACCAGGCCATCCCCACTCGCGAGCCAGCGGCTCCCGCCGAGGAAGTCGCCATACCACAGCGATGCGGAACGCACGCGAAAAACAGGTTCACCTGTCTCCACGTCGGCAACGACGACGATGGCTGGCCAAATTCCATGGACACTTACGTCACCCAGCCAGAAGCCGCCCTCCTCCCATGCCGCGTGCAAGCCGTCTGGCGACAGATCACCCCAACGTTGATCCCACGCGAGTTCCTCACCCTCCCAGTTGAAGCGACGGCTCGCGGACCGGTAGTCGCCCTCCGATTCGTCGTAGTGCCCCGCAGTGACAAGTACCTCGCGCCCGTTTCGCAGGGGCGAAACGTAAGCGCCATAGACTTGGCCCAGTTCCTCGCTGTCCACAGCCTGAAGCAAGACTTGGAAACTGCTCTCTTGAACGTCGAGCAAGTAGACTGTAGTGCTATTGGGGGCCAGCGCTACTTTATTCCTGTCAGGGGAAAATAGCGCGCCGCTTCTTTCATAATCGCCAGGAGCGATGGGAAAGCTGGCGATCTCCTGAAAATTTTCATCGATGACAACATACCTTCCGCCTGGATCACCAGTAAGCTGTGCAATCAGCAAGTACTCACTTACGCCAGCTACGATCTCCAGTTCATCAGGATCCCATCGCCAGGCACGACCAGTAAGACGATCCATCAGAAATGTATACCCTGTGCCGCCTGAGTATTCGCGTATATGCACCCATCGCCCATCAAAACCAGCAAAGTGGCCGAGGAACCCTGCCCCTTCGCGCGAACGGTAGCCGGTAACGAAGCCGGACTCGGTGTCCATGAAAAAGATGCCGTCGGCCCAGCCGATCGCCTCACCCGGCTCCCACGTCATGTGCTCGAAGGCGTCCGGCGCGGGCTCGATGCACTCGATACCCTCGCAGGGGATTGGAGTAGGCGTAGGGGGGGGAATAGCCCCTCGGCACCCGTAGCGGTTCTCTACCACGATCAAGTCGCATGGCTCCGCCCCTGACGACGGCGTGGGCGTGGCTACGGGTGTCGCCGTTGGCGACGGCGTGGCCGTGGCGGCGACCGTCGGGGTGGGCGTGCTCGTGGCGGGCGCGGTCGGCGTGGCGGGCGCGGTTGGGGAGGGCGGCGGGGAGTCGCCGCCGCAGGCGGCGAGGGCGGCCAGCGCGACGGCTGCCGCGAGCGCGGTCAGGAGGGGCGGGCTGCGCCACATGGGGGCAGCGTAGCGCGCGGCGGAGCGAATTACCCCGTCCGTTTCGGGGAATTTGAGATTAGCTCGCGAGGCCGGTGAGGTGTTTGCGCTTTTGGGCGACGTAGTCGACGAGGATGTATTCGCCCAGCTTGTCGGGGGTCGTGTAGAAGACGCGGCCCTTGTTGATGCGCGCGACCTGGTTCACGAACTCCTTCAGGTAGTGGTTGCGGTCCAGCATGAAGGTGTTGATCGTGATGTTCTTGCGCGTGCAGCGCTTCACCGCCTTCAGCGTCTCGCGGATGGTGATGGGGCTGGGCGGGTAGGCGAAGTAGCTGCGCCCGCGTTCGAGGTGGGCGGTCGGCTCGCCGTCGGAGATCATGATGATCTGGCGCGTGCCCTGCGTGTGCTTGGCGAGCAGGCGCTCGGCGATCATGAGGGCGTGGTGCATGTTCGTGCCGAGCACGGACTCGTCCCAGCGCACGTAGGGCAGGTCCTCGGCCTTCAGTTCGCGGGCGTAGGCGCTGAAGCCGATGATGTAGAGGCTGTCGCGCTGGAACTGGGAGGAGATGAGGTTGTTGAGGGCGAGGGCGACCTTCTTGGCGGCCTGGAAGCTGCCGCGCAGGGCCATCGACCAGCTCAGGTCGAGCATGATGACGGTGGCGGTCTGGGTGACGAGTTCGCTGCGGGCGACCTCGAAGTCGTCGGGGCGGAGCTTGATGGGCGTGCCCGCGCCCTCGCGGTGGAGCGAGTTCATGACGGTGCGCTTGATGTCGAGGTGGAAGGGGTCGCCGAACTCGTAGAGCTTGGTGTCGTCGGTGCGTTCGCCGCCGAAGCCGTTCTCGTGGACCTCGTGCTTGCCGAAGGAGTCGGCCTTGAGCTGGGCGTAGAGTTCGACGAGGGCGCGCTGGCCGATCTTGCGGGTGCCGCGCGGGGTCAGTTCCCAGCCTGAGCCCTTCTTCCGGATGTAGCCGGCCTCTTCGAGGATTTCGAGAAACTTGCGCAGTTCGTCGAGGGTCTCGCGGGCCTCGGGGCCGAGCAGTTCCTCCAGCTGGTCGGCGTCGATGTCGTCGATCTCGCCGCCGTACTGGGTGCGCTCCAGCTGGCGCTCGACCTCGTCGATGGACTGCATGTGGCGCATGAGCTCCATGGCGGCGTCGAGGTCGATCTGCTCCTCGCCGCGGAAGGGGTACTGGTTGCGCTGGTCGCGCATGGGGAAGAGGTAGTCGAGGTTCTGGGCGAGCTCGCTGAGGCCCTGCTGCAGTTCGGGGTCGCCGATCTTGTCGGAGAGCAGGTCCTGGAGCTGCTGGCGCATGTCGCCGGGGAGGCTGCCGAGGAGGCTCTGCATCTGGCCCATCTGCTGCTGCATCTGGGCGACGAGCTCGTCGAGGGACTGGGGCGGGTTGTCGCCGAAGAGGTCGCCGTACTGCTGCATGAAGCCGTCGAAGTCGGGTTCGTTGCCGGCCATCTTGTCCTGCAGCATCTGGTTGAGGTCGCGGGTCATGTTCTTGAGGCGTTCGAGGTCCTCGGGCGACATGTTCGCGATCTGGTCGGCCATGTCCTTGAAGAAGGTGTTCATCATGGACTGGCGCAGGGACTCGATGAGTTCGTTGAACCTGGCTTGCGCCTCGGGGTCCATGAACTCGTAGTCCTGGAGCTTGCGGACCTGGCCGGCGGTGTCCTCGGGGAGTTCGTCGAGGAACTCCTGCTTGCGGTTGGCGATGTTGCGGAGCATGTCCGCGAACTCGCTGGCGGGGACGGGGCCCTCGCCGCTCGCGCCGCCCGCCTGCGAGCCTTGCTGGCCCTGCTCGCCCTGCTGCCCCTCGCCGAGCTGGCCCTGCTGCCCCTGCTGGTTCGACGGCTGGCCCTGTTCGGGGCCGTCCTGCTGGCCGTCGCCGCCCTGGGGGGAGCCGTCCGCCTGCTGGCCGTCCTGGCCCTGCTGATCGCCCTGATCCTGCTGGCCCTCGGGGGGGACGCCCGCGTCCTGGAGGCGCTGGTCGATGGTACCGCGCTCCATGTCGAGGATCTCGTCGAGCTGCTCGCGGAGCTGGTCGAAGATGGAGCCGAGGTCGAAGCGGTCGAGCTGCTGGCGGCGCTGCTGGCGCAACTGCTGGAGGAGGTCGCGCAGGCCCTGGGTGCGGTCGCCGTCGGGGTTGCGCATCCCACGCTGGAGGAGGTTGCGGAGGGCGTGCTGGAGGTCGCCGAAGTTCATCAGGTCGTCGGAGAGGTTGTCGAGGATCTGGTCGGGGTCGAGGTCGGCGACCTCCTGGGTTCCGTCCCACATGGAGTAGCGGAAGCGCGACGGCATGTACCCTCCTCGGCGACGCGACAGACACGTCAGGGGCCTTACCGTACCCTACGGCCCAAGGGCCCACAATCGCGGGACCCCGCACGGAGAAAGACAGGAGCACGCCATGCGCCACGAAGTGAAGTACCAGCCCTCCTACGCCCTCGCCATCATCGACCTCGACGCGGGCGAGTCGATCCAGGCGGAAGCGGGGGCGATGGTGAGCATGTCCTCCACGATCCAGATGGAGACGAAGGCGCGGGGCGGCCTCCTCGGCGGCCTGCGGCGCTCGGTGCTCGGCGGCGAGAGCTTCTTCATCAACACCTTCCAGGCCGAGCAGGCGGGACAGGTGACCGTCGCCCCCGCGCTGCCCGGCGACATCATCGCGCTGGAACTGACGGGCGCGACGACGCTGCTCGTGCAGTCCGGCTCCTTCCTCGCGGCCACCGAGGGCGTCGACGTCGATACCAAGTGGGGCGGGGGCAAGTCGTTCTTCTCCAGCGAGGGGCTGTTCTTGCTGCGCTGCACGGGGCAGGGCACGATCTGGCTCTCCAGCTACGGGGCCATCCACCCCATCGAACTGGGCGTGGGCGAGCCGTACATCGTCGACACGGGCCACATGGTCGCGTTCGACGACTCGGTCCGGTACGACGTGGGCCGCTCGGGCGGCTGGAAGTCGACGCTGTTCAGCGGCGAGGGCCTGGTCGTGAACCTGACGGGGCCGGGGCGCTTCTACATGCAGACGCGCTCGGAGGACAGCTTCCTCAGCTGGCTCCTCCCGAAGATCCCGAAGCAGGGCGGCAACTAGGGGCGGCCGCTCAGGGCGACGAAGGGACCGCTGAGCCGCGACGCCCGTCGCAGCCCTGGGTCAGGCGGGGCAGCAGATCGCGGTTCGTGATGCGCCCTTCAACCCACGCATCGGCGATCGCCTCGACCACATCACGCTCCGGCCCGCAGTTCTGGCCCACGTTCACGGACCAACTCGCATTCGGCCCGGCCAACGTACCCTCTCGCGGCGCGGCGTAGACTGCGGCGCATGGAGTTTCGCTTCTCGGAGGAGGCGCTGGCGTTCGAGCGCGAGGTGGAGGACTTCCTCGCGGTCGAGTGGAGCGCGGAGGTGCGCCGCGCGCTGGACGCCTCGCCCGACCGCTACCCGGCCGAGCGCGCCTTCCGCCGGAAGCTGGCGGAGAAGGGCTGGCTGACGATGTCGTGGCCGCGCGAGTACGGCGGCCAGGAGCGCAGCTACGAGGAGCAGTACCTCTTCCAGGAGGCGCTCAACTACGTGAGCGCGCCGGGCGCGACCGTGGCCGTCCAGCAGGTGGGCCCGACGCTGATGACGTACGGGACGAACGCGCAGAAGGAGGCGTTCCTGCCCCGCATCGCGCGCGGCGAGATCGATTTCGCGCTGGGCTACACGGAGCCGGACGCGGGCACGGACCTGGCCTCGCTCCAGCTTCGCGCCGCGCGCGACGGCGACGACTACGTGCTCAACGGCATCAAGCGCTTCACGAGCGCAGCGCACCGCGCGGAGTACGTGTGGCTGGCGGCGCGCACGGACCCGTCGGCCCCGAAGCACCGCGGCATCTCCATGTTCCTCGTGGACCTGGAGACGCCGGGGATCACGGTCAAGCCGATCTGGACGATGTCCGGTATCCGCACGAACGAGGTCTACTGGGAGGACGTGCGCGTGCCCGCGGACGCGCTCGTGGGGGAGGAGAACCGCGGCTGGTACTACGCCGCGCACGCGCTCGACTTCGAGCGGGTCTCCATCTTCACGGTATCGGGCGTGCGGGCGGTGTTCGACGCGCTCATGCGCTGGGCGCGGGCGGAGGGGCCGGGCGGGCGGCGACCCATCGACGAAGCGCGGGTGGCGCGCACGCTGGCCGGCTACAAGGTCCAGCTTGAAGTGCTGCAGATGCTCGCCTGGCGCAACCTGGGGATGATCAAGCGGGGCGAGCACCCGAACCACGAGGCGAGCGAGGTCAAGATCGCCAGCACGGAACTGATGCAGCGCCTCCTGCACACGGGCACGAAGCTGCTCGGCCCCTACGGCCAGCTGACGCCGGAGTCGGCGCTGGCGCCGCTGGGCGGGCGCATCGAGCAGGGCTACCGCGCGGCGGTGATGCCGACGTTCGGGGCGGGCTCGAACGAGGTGATGCGCACGATCATCGCGACGCGCGGCTTCGGCCTGCCAAGGGCGTGAGGAGAGCGCCGCGCTCTCGCGCGGCTGAGGGGCGAGAAGAGCGCGCCGCTGTCGCGGCGCTGAGAAGAGCGGCGGCTTCGCCGCCTGAGTGAAGGGCACGAGAGGAGAGATCTAGTGAGGCCATTCGAGACAAAGGTGTGGGGCATCGTCAAGGGAATCCAAGCCGGTTACGTAATGACCTACGGACAGGTGGCGAAACAGGCTGATTCGCCAGATGCGGCACAGGCAGTGGGAAATGCCATGAGCAAGGCCAAGGACGAAGATCCGAGCGTGCCGTGGTGGCGAGTAGTGCGGGCGGATGGCGTCATCAGCGAGGATGCCCCCACGGAGCAACGCGAATTGCTTAGGAGTGAGGGTGTCACCTTCCTCTCTGGGGATCGCATTGACCTGGCCAAGCACCAGTGGCGCGGCTGACCCCGTGCCGCCCAACTTCTACGAGCGCGTCTGGGCCTTGGTGGGGCGCGTGCCGCGGGGGCGGGTGGTGACGTATGGGCAGGTGGCGGTGGTGTTGGGGGCGCCGGCGGCGGCGCGGGCGGTGGGGTACGCGCTGCGGGCGCTGCCGCCGGAGACGGACGTGCCCTGGTGGCGCGTGATCAACGCGAAGGGCGGCATCAGCCTGCGCGGGCGCGGGCATGGGGCGGACCTCCAGCGCGAACTGCTGGAGAGCGAGGGCGTCGTCTTCGACGCGGCGGACACGGTCGATCTGCGCGTCTACCGCTGGTGGCCGGATGAGGAGAGCGTCGCGCTGTCGCGCGACTGAGGGGTGAGGAGAGCGCCGCGCTCCGCTTCGCTGCGCGCGGCTGAGGAACGAGTGTGGAGACGATCCCCCACTCTCTCCTCAGCGCCGCGACAGCAGCGCGCTCTCCTCTCACTCAGCGCGGCGAGCCGCGCGCTCTTCTACTGCTACCCCGGCCGCGAGTAGTCCCAGGAGATGACCTTCGTGGGCGCGACCTTGATGTAGGCGGCGCCGGGCGGGGGCGAGGTGGGCAGGGCGTGCTCGGGAGCGCCGCGGCTGCGGGCGGCCTCGCGCGTCAGTTCCAGCAACTCGTCGGGGGTGTTGATGACGGTCGCGTCGCCCTGGATGAGGACGCCCTTGATGTCCTGCATGGTGCTACCGCTCTCCAGCGAGAGGCTGACCTTGGGGTTGCGCTGGGCGTTGAGCACCTTCTGGGTCTGGTCGCGGCAGCCGATGTAGACGGCGTCGCCGACGCGGAAGTAGCCGATGGGCACGCTGTGGGGGTAGCCGTCGCGGCCGATGGAGGTGAAGGTGATCCAGCCGGGGCGGCTGTCGAGGAACTCGTTGACCTCGTCGGGGGTGAGTTGGGCGGGCATGACGTCTCCTTGCGCGGGAAGGATAGCGGCTCCGGGCGCGGCGCGAGCGCGCGCGGCTGCTACAATCGCGGGGCGCATGGGGCCTCAAGCCGAACGATACGGCGGGACGCGGACGACGTGACCACGGGCATCCTCGCCCTGCAGGGCGACTTCCGGGAGCACGCGGAGATGCTGGCGGGCATCGGGCGGACGTCCGTGGAGGTGCGCCGCCCGGAGCAGTTGGACGCGCTCGATTCGCTCATCATCCCCGGCGGCGAGAGCACGACGATCGCGCGCCTCATCCTGCGCTACGGGTTCACGGAGCCGCTGCGGGCGTTCTGCGCGAGCGGCAGGCCCGTGTGGGGCACGTGCGCGGGCGCGATCCTGCTGGCGAAGCGGGTGGACGCGCTCGACCGCTCCGGCATCGAGACGATGGACATGACGGTGGCGCGCAACGCCTTCGGGCGGCAGGTGGACAGCTTCGAGGCGGAGGTCGCGCTGGCGGGGATCGCGGGCGGGCCGTTGCGCGCGATCTTCATCCGCGCGCCCGTGATCGCCTCCGTGGGGGCGGGCGTGGAGGCGCTGGGGCGGCTGGCGGACGGGAGCATCGTGGCGGCGCGGCAGGGCAACCTGCTGGCGACCGCCTTCCACCCGGAACTGGGCGGCGACGCGCGCCTGCACGAGTACTTCCTCACGATCGGGGCGGCGGAGCGCCCGATGGCGGGAGCGGGCGCGTGAGGAGCGCTACCATTCACGCAGCGGGGGGAGCCTGATGGCGATGCCAGCGGAGAACGGCGCGAACGGCACGGCGCCCGAGCGGATCGTGACGGACGACCTCGACGCGCTCATCGAGACGCTGCCGCCGCGCCTCGCGGAGAAGCTGGAGGCGGCGGACCACCGCAGCGAACTGCTGGAGGTGGTGATGGATCTGGGGCGGCTGCCGGAGGCGCGCTACCCCAGCCGCGAGATCGTGCTCAGCCACCGCGAGGTGACGGAGGAGGACATCGACTTCGTGATCGCGCGCGTGGGCGAGTTCGGGGACGACAACCGCGCGGGCATCGAGCGCACGCTGCACCGCATCTCCGCCATCCGCAACCGGCGGGGGAAGGTGGTGGGGCTGACCTGCCGCATCGGGCGCGCGGTCTACGGCACGATCCGCATCATCGAGGACCTCGTGATGAGCGGGAAGAGCATCCTCCTGCTGGGCCGCCCGGGCGTGGGCAAGACGACGATGCTGCGCGAGGTCGCGCGCGTGCTCGCGGACGAGGCGAACAAGCGCGTCGTCATCGTCGATACGTCGAACGAGATCGGGGGCGACGGCGATATTCCCCACCCGGCGATCGGGGGCGCGCGGCGGATGCAGGTCTCGACGCCCGCGCTCCAGCACGGGGTCATGATCGAGGCGGTCGAGAACCACATGCCCGAGGTCATCGTGATCGACGAGATCGGGACGGAGCTGGAGGCGTCGGCGGCGCGCACGATCGCGGAGCGGGGCGTGCAGCTGGTGGGCACGGCGCACGGCAACACGCTCGAAAACCTGATGGCGAACCCGACGCTGTGCGACCTCATCGGCGGCATCCAGTCGGTCACGCTGAGCGACGAGGAGGCGCGGCGGCGGGGCACGCAGAAGTCGATCCTGGAGCGCATGGCCCCGCCCACGTTCGACGCCGTCATCGAGATCCAGGGCTGGCGGCGGGTGGCGCTGCACGAGGACGTGGGCGCGACCGTGGACGCGAAGCTGCGCGGCTTCGCCGCTCCGCCGGAGGTGCGCGAACTGACCGACGGGGGAACGATCGCGACGGTGGCGCACGAGGAGCCGGAGGCGGCGGCCCCCGCCGAGCGCGCGCGTTCGCCCGAGGGCAACGGCGCGGCGGCGCCCGAACCGGAGACGCGCCTCTTCCCCTTCGGGCTCTCGCGGGGGCGGCTCGTGCAGGCGATCCAGGAGACGGGCGTGCCCGTGCAGCTGGTGGACGACCTGCGGAACGCGGACGCGCTGATCACGCTGCGGCACTCGTACCGGAAGAAGCCCGCGCCCGTGCGCGAGGCGGAGGAGCGATCGCTGCCGATCTACGTGATCAAGAGCAACACGCTCTTCCAGATGGAGCAGGTGCTGCTCCAGTTCCGGGGCCAGCGCGCGCGGCGCGACCCCGTGGCGGAGGCCTACCGCGAGACGGAGGAGGTGATCGCGCGCGTGCTCAGCGACGGGCGTCCGCTGGAGCTGGCGCCGGCGAACAGCTACATCCGGCGCGTCCAGCACGAACTCGCGGGGCGCTTCAACCTGGACAGCGAGAGCCACGGCAAGGAGCCGGAGCGGCGCGTGCGCATCCTGCCCGAGCCGCCGCGATCGGGCGGACGATGACGAGCGAGGGCGAGGCCCCGGACGGGCGCTTCATCGTCCTCGAAGGGGGCGAGGGGGCGGGCAAGAGCCTGCTGGCGGCGCGGCTGGCGCGGCGGCTGGAGGGCGCGGGCGCCAGCCTGCGGATGGTGCGGGAGCCGGGGAGCACGCTCGCGGGCGAGTTCGCGCGCGAACTCCTGATGCAGCGCTTGAGCACGGAAGCGGAGGCGTTCGCCTTCATGCTCGCGCGGGCGGAACTGGTGGACCGCGTGATCAAACCCGCGCTCGCGGAGGGCGCGACGGTCCTGTGCGACCGCTTCAGCGCGAGCACGATCGCGTACCAGGGGTACGGACGGGGTCTCGACCTGCGGCGGCTGGCGGAGGCGAGCGCGTTTGCGGCGCAGGACCTGGCCCCGGACCTCACGATCTACCTCGACGTTCCCCCGGAAACGGGGCTCGATCGCAAGCACCAGGCCATTCAACCCGCCCTCGATCTTCCCGACATGCCCGCCGGGGACTCCGCGCCGACGACGCCGGGCGACATCGGCGGCCCGGTGGTGGGCCGCGAGGGGCTCGCCTTCCACGAGCGCGTGCGGGAGGGGTACCGCCGGCAGCTGGCGCAGGCGCCGGAGGGCGCGTGGCTCGCGATCGACGCGACGCAGCCGCCGGAGGCGGTGGAGGCGGAAGCGTGGGCGGCGGTGGCGGACCTGCTGCGCCTCCCGGCGGACGGGTAGCGGCGGCGCGTGCTGCGGACGGGCGAGGGGCTGCGGGGACCGGCGAACTACTTCGCGCGCACCTTCTATTCGCTGGAGAACGCCCAGTACCGGCTGCTCTGGACGGGGACGGTGTTCTCGTTCCTGGGGATGCAGATGCAGATCGTGGCGCGGGGCTGGCTCGCCTTCGACCTGACCGGGCAGAACACGGCGCTGGGGGCGATGATGCTGGCCTTCGGCGTCCCCAGCCTCGTGTTCACGCTGTGGGGCGGCGTGATCGCGGACCGGCTGCCCAAGCGGCGGACGCTGTTGATCTCGCAGGCGGTCCTGTGCCTGAACTCCGCGTGGATCGCCTTGATGCTGGCGGTGGGGCTGATGGAGTTCTGGATGCTGCTCGCGGCCAGCTTCATCCAGGGGGTGGGATTCGCGTTCATGGGCCCGGCGCGAAACGCGTTCATCGGGGCGCTCGTGGGGCGCGAGGCGGTGGGGAACGCGATCGTCCTGCAGCAGTTGAGCATGAACGGGACGCGGGTGGTGGGGCCCGCCGTCGCGGGCGTCTTCATTTCGCTCTGGTTCATCGGGGCCGCGGGGGTGTACGTGATGACCGCGAGCGGCTTCCTGATCGCGATCCTGACCGTGCTGCGGCTGCCGCCGGGCGAGCCGGAAGCGCGGGCGGAGGCGACCTCGCCGATGCGGGACCTGGTGGACGGCCTGCGCTACGTCGCCGGGCGGCCGTCGGTCGCCATCCTGATCCTGATGGCGTTCGCGCTGACGGCGTTCGCCTTCCCCTTCCAGTCGTTCCTGCCCTCGCTGGCGGTCGACATCTACGATTCGGGGTCGCAGGGGCTGGGGATACTCTCGGCGGTGCAGGCGGTGGGCGCGGTGATCGCGGTCGTGGTGGTGGCGGGAATCGCGGGGCGGGCGAGCGCGTGGCGCCAGCAGCTCCTGCTGGCGTTCGCCTTCGGCGGATCGGTGACGCTGCTCGGCTTCGCCTCGGACTTCGCGGCGGGGCTGGGGGCGATCCTGCTGGTGGGCGCCTGCTCGGCGGGATTCCAGTCGCTCAACAACGCCCTTTCGATTTCGTACTCGGCGTCGCGCTACCACGGGCGCGTGCAGTCGCTGACGATGCTGTCGTGGAGCCTGTTCGGGATCGCGTCGATGCCGATCGGCGTGGTGGCGGACGCGATCGGGATCCGCGAGACGCTGATGATCGCGGGCGCGCTGGGCGTGGTGACGGTGCTGGCGCTGCACGTCATCGGGCGGCTGTGGGGCGCGGAGGAGGACCGCCGCCGCATCCCCGATGCGCCGTAGCGAGCGGGCGGCGCCTAGCCGTAGCGCTCCGACGCGGGCGGGGGCTGCAGCTGCGGGTACCAGGGGCTGCGCAGGGGATCGCCCGGCTTCAGGTGGATGCCCAGCCCCGGGGTCATGGGCACCGTCGGGCGGGACGGGGGGCGCTCCGCGAAGACCACGTCGTCGCCGAACAGGCGCACGGCGAGGGCGCGGCGCTTGCCCCCGATCATCGTGGGCCCGCCGCCGTGGATGATGCTGGGGTTGGAGATGATGACGTCGCCGGGGTTCACGTCCCACGCGGCGATCGGGTAGCTGTCCCGATCGGCCTGGATGTCCGGCAGGACGGGCAGCCCTTCGCCGTAGAAGCCGCTCGACGGATCGTCGGGCTTGGAGGGGTTGAAGCCGTCGTACATCGTCCCCCGGTGGCTGCCGGCGACGTATTCCAGGCACTCCTCCCGCGGGAGCGGGTCGAGCGAGATCCACATGGAGGAGAACTGCGAGCCCTCGCAGGGGTAGTAGGGCGTGTCCTGGTGCCAGGGCGTGCGCTCCGCCCCGCCCGCGCTCTTGATGAAGAACTCGTCGGAGTAGTACCAGACGTTCTCCGAGCGCATGAAGCGGCCGAGGATGCGCTTGATGGGCGAGTCGTAGAGGAGGCGCCTGATTTCGAACGAGTAGTCGAAGTTGCGGACCGTCTCCTGGAACTCGCCGCTGGTCCCTTCGAAGAACGTGTACTTGGCCATGCCCGCGTCGGCGAGCACCTTGTTGAAGCCCATCTCCAGCAGCATGATCCACTGGGGATCGAGCGCGCGGCGCAGCATCATGACGCCGTCCCGCTCGAAGCGCTGGATCATGTCCTCGGTGATTCCCGCGACGGGATCGCCGGGGTCAAGCTCGTAAGTGGCTGCCACGGTGTCGGTGTCGGTCGTCATGGCGCTGCTCCTGGCCTCGTTGCGGCGGCATCAGTATAGAGAATCGGGACGGGGGTCTGCGGGGCGCGCACGGGCGCGGCTTGGTACGCTCCGAGGCGACCGCGATGGCCGAGACGCTTCCCGACGAGCGCCCGCAGCAGCGCCGCGAATACGCGGGGCCGGGGTTCACGTTCGGCATCGCCGCGCTGGTGGTGGGGGTGGTGGGCTTCGCCGTCTGGTACCTGGAGATTCGCGGCGACGGGGGCGGGGCCGAGGCGGAGGCGGGGCTGGGCGTCGTCGCGCTGGCGGAATCGCTCAATCCCACGGGCGAGGCGCCCGCGGCGGAGGTGGGGCGGGCGGCGCCCGCGTTCCGCCTGCGCGCGCTGGACGGGTCGCTGACGGCGCTCACGGACCAGCGCGGGCGCTACGTGCTCCTGAACTTCTGGGCGTCGTGGTGCGGGCCCTGCCGCGGGGAGACGCCCGCGCTGCAGGCGTTCTACGAGCGGCGCGCGCCGGGGCTGGTGGTCGTGGGGGTGAACCAGCAGGAAGGGGCGGAGACGGCGCGCGCGTTCGCGGAGGGGTTCGGCGTGACCTACCCGATCGCGCTCGACGCCGACGGGCAGGTGTCGTCGGCCTACCGCGTGAGCACGGGATTGCCGGTCAGCTTCCTGATCGACCCCGAGGGCGTCATCCGGCGGGTGCACCTGGGGGCGCTGACCGAGGACGACCTCGCCGCGCTGGCGGCGGAGCTTCCCTGATGGCGGGCGGCGCTCCGGCGGCGGACGCGCGGGCGGCGGGGATCGACCCGCTGCGGGCGGTCTGGCGGCTGCTGACGAACGTGAAGTTCGCGGTGGCGCTGGTCTCGGCGGCGGTGCTGGCGAGCCTGCTGGGGGTGGCGCTGCCCCAGCTGCCGGCGGAGATGCGCGGCAACCCGCCCGCGCGCTCGGCCTGGCTCGAACTCCAGCGCGAGGACTTCGGCTGGCTCACGGGCCTGCTCGACGGGCTCGACCTGTTCGAGGTGTTCCACAGCCCGTGGTTCGCGGCGCTCTGGTTCGTGATCGTGGCGGCGGTGACGGTCTGCACGATCAGCCGCTTCCCGCCGACGCGGCGGAGCGTGCGGCGTCCGCCCCTGCGGGTGGGCGAACGCTACTTCGAGACGGCGCGCCACCGCGCCGCGTTCACGCACGCGGGGGGCGCGGCGGCGGTCGAGGCGCTCCTGCGGCGGCGGCGCTACACGGTGACGCGCACGCACGAGGACGAGGACGCGACGGAGCTGTTCGCGGAGCGCTTCCCCTGGACGCAGTACGCCACGTTCGTCTCGCACCTGGCGCTGCTGCTGCTGCTCGTCGGGGGCCTGCTGACGAGCCTGGCGGGGTTCCAGCGGACGCTGGCGCTGGCGGAGGCGCGCCCCGCGGCCCCGCTCTTCGGCGAGCCCGGGCCGGGCCAGATCTTCGTGGGCATGGAGGACGCGCACCGGGGCGTGGACGCGGCGGGCAACGTCGTCGACTTCCACAGCGACCTGCTCCTGCGGCGGGGGGACGAAGCGGTGCGCTGCACGGCGACGGTGAACGGGCCGTGCTCGGCCTTCGGCTACCGCTTCCACCAGGCGGCGTTCTTCGACGACCTCGCGCACCTGACCATTTGGGGGCCGGACGGGCGCGTGCTCTTCGACGACGTGCTCGACTTCGAGAACGAATCGACGGCGACCCCGGCGCTGACGGTCACGGACGGGGACGGGGCGGTCGTGTTCGACCAGGCGCTGCCGCAGATGGCGAGCGTGCCCGGCTCGGCGCTGGGCTACGAGGGCGACGTGGCGCTGGCGGAACTGGCGCTGCCGGGCGCGGTCTACGGCGTGAGCTGGCGGGCGGAAGGCGAGACGCTCGCGGTCCTCATCGACGGCGAGGGGTTCGACCCGGCGGAACTGCGCCCGGGGGAGGCCGTGGAGACGGGACGGCACCGCATCGTCTTCCGCGGGATCGCGTCCGTGCCCGCGATCCCCGTGCTGGACATGCCGCGCGGGGAGACGGCGGGAGTCGTGAACGTGCAGATGCCGGAGGGCGCGGACGGGCATCCCTACCTGTTCGTCTCGCACATCGACGCGGGGAACGTGGTGATCGCGGAGGGGGCGACGGTGGAAACGTCGTCGGGGTACCGCTACCGCTTCGGGGGGCGGGTGGACGCCTCCGGCATCGACGTGCGCCGCGACCCGGGCGACACGTTCATCTGGGTGGCCGTGGGGATGGCGATGCTGGGCCTGGGGGTGACGTTCTACGTGCCGCGGCGGCGGCTGTGGGTGCGGGTCACGGGACCGCGCACGCAACTCGCGGGGGTGGCGGCGCGCACCACGCGCTTCAGTCGCGAACTGCGCCACATGGGCGCGGAACTCGGCGCTCGCGACGCGCTCCTGCCGGAGGACATGGAGGAGGGCGGCGGCTGAGGGCGTGTACACTGGTCCGGGCCTCGGCGAGACCGACAGGAGGGATGCCGGCATGACAACCGTGAACGTGGGCGAAGCGAAGACGCATCTCTCGAGGCTGCTGGCGCAGGTCGAGGAAGGCGAGGAGGTCGTCATCGCGCGCAACGGCAAGCCCGTCGCGCAACTCGTGCCCTGCGAGCGCGAGCAGGCCAAACCGCGGGGGAAGCCGATCTTTGGCTCCCTGAAGGGCAAGATCAAGCTCGACGACAGCTTCTTCGACCCGCTCCCCGAGGAAGAACTGCGGCTGTGGGAAGGATGGGGAGATTGAACGTCTCTGGGTAGCGCCCACGGCCCACTCACCACTCAGGCGGGCGCCAGCCCGCCGCTCTCCTCGCCCCTCAGCCGCGCGACAGCGCGGCGCCCTACTGGAAGAGCGCGCCCACGCTCTGGCCGGTGTGGATGCGCTCGATGGCGTCGCCGAAGAGGGGGGCGGTGGGGATGACGTGCATGTGCGGGAGGCGCCGATCGGGGGAGAGGGGCACGGTGTCGGTGACGACTACCTCGTGCACGTCAGCGGAGCGCAGGCGATCCAGGGCGGGGCCGCTGAAAATGGCGTGGTAGCCGGCGATGACGATCTCGCGGGCGCCCTTCTGGCGCAGGATGTTGACGGCCTCGACCATCGTGCCCGCCGTGTCGATCTCGTCGTCGACGAGGAGGGCGTTGCGGCCGTCGACGTCGCCGATGACATTCATGGCCTCGACGCCGCCGGTGTTGCCCACGCGGCGCTTCTCGACGATGGCGAGGGGCAGGTCGAGGCGGATGGCCATGTCGCGCGCGCGCTTCTCGCCGCCCACGTCGGTGGCGACGACGGTGTAGCCGTCCATGTTCTTGCCCGCGAAGTAGGCGCTCACGGGGTAGAGGGCGTTGAGCTCGTCGAGGGGGACGTTGAAGAAGCCCTGGATCTGGCCGGCGTGCAGGTTCATGGTGAGGACGCGGTCGGCGCCCGCGGTCTCGATGAGGTTGGCGAGCAGGCGGGCGCTGATGGGCACGCGCGGCTGGTCCTTCTTGTCGCTGCGTCCGTAGGCGTAGTAGGGAATGACGGCGGTGATGCGGCCCGCGGACGCGCGGCGGGCGGCGTCGATCATGATGAGCAGTTCGAGGATGGAGGTGCTCACCGGCGGGAAGAAGGGCTGCACGAGGAAGACGTCGCGGCTGCGGATGTTCTCCTCGTAGCGGACGAAGACGTTCTCGTTGGCGAACTCGAAGATGTCGGCCTTGCCGGGGGTCATGCCGAGGTGGGCGCAGATGGCCTCGGTGAAGGCGGGGTAGGTGCGCCCCGAGAAGATGGCGAGATCGACGAGGTCGCTGCGCATCAGACGACGACGAATTCCTTGTATTCGCCGAAGACGCGCCGCCACATGTTGCAGATTTCGCCGGAGGTGGCGCCGACGTTGACCGCGTCGATGATGAGCGGCATGAGGTTGGTGTCGGGGTCGTTGCTGCCGTTTTCGAGGGCGCGCATGGCCTCGCCCCAGGCGTCGGCGTCGCGCCCGGCCTTCACCTGCTTCAGGCGGGCGAGGTGGCGGCGCTCGCCCTCGGGGTCCATCTTGAGGATGGGGATTTCGAGGGGCTCCTCGGTCTGGAAGTCGTTGACGCCGACGATGATGCGGTCGCGGCTCTCGACCTCGCGCTGGAAGCGGGCGGAGGCGTCGGCGATCTCCTTCTGGAAGTAGCCGGTTTCGAGAGCGGGGATGACGCCGCCGAGGTCCTCGATGCGCTCGAAGATGGCGTTGCACTCCGCCTCCATGTCGTTCGTCAGCTTCTCGATGAACCAGGAGCCGCCGAGGGGGTCGACGGTATTGGCGGCGCCGCTCTCGTGCTGGATGACCTGCTGGGTGCGGACGGCGAGGCGCACGGCCTTGTCGGAAGGCAGGGCGAGGGCCTCGTCCATCGAGTCGGTGTGCAGCGACTGGGTGCCGCCGATGACGGCGGCGAGCGCCTGGATGGCGACGCGCACGAGGTTGACCTCGGGCTGCTGCTCGGTGAGGGAGACGCCCGCGGTCTGCGTGTGGAAGCGCATGAGCCAGGAGCGCGGCTTGGTCGCGCCGAAGCGCTCGCGCATCTGCCGCGCCCAGATGCGGCGGGCGGCGCGGAACTTCGCGATCTCCTCGAAGAAATCGTTGTGGCAGTTGAAGAAGAAGGAGATGCGCGGGGCGAAGCTGTCGATGTCGAGCCCGCGGTCGAGCGCCCACTTCACGTACTCGATGCCGTCGGCGAGGGTGAAGGCGAGTTCCTGCACGGAGGTCGAGCCCGCCTCGCGGATGTGGTAGCCGCTCACGGAGACGGGGTTCCAGAGGGGCATCTCCCCGGCGGCGAACTCGACCGTGTCGGTGACGAGGCGCATCGACTCGCGCGGCGGGTAGATGAACTCGTTCTGGGCGATGTACTCCTTGAGGATGTCGTTCTGGAGCGTGCCCGCGAGCTTCGCGCGGGGGACGCCGCGCTTCTCGGCGGCGGCGATGAAGAGCGCCCAGATGACGGGCGCGGGGCTGTTGATGGTCATCGAGGTGGTGATGTCGTCGAGGGGCAGGCCGTCGAGCAGGATGTCCATGTCGGCGAGGGAATCGACGGCGACGCCGCAGGAGCCGAACTCGCCCTCGGCCCAGGGCTCGTCGTGGTCGTAGCCCATGAGGGTGGGCATGTCGAAGGCGATGGAGAGGCCGTTGTTGCCCGCGCCGAGGAGGTCGTGGTAGCGCTGGTTCGTCTCCTCCACGGAGCCGAAGCCGCTGAACATGCGGATGGTCCACGACTTGCCGCGGTAGCCGGTCTTGTGGACGCCGCGCGTGAAGGGGTAGGAGCCGGGCAGGTTGATGTCGCGCTCGTAGTCGAGGTCGGCGACGTCGCTGGGGTCGTAGAGGCGGTCGATGGGGCGGCTGGAGACCGTCATGAACGGTCCCGCCAGTTCGCGGCCTTCGCTGGCGACCGCCTCGTCGTACTCCTTGCGCAGCGCGCGGGCGCGCTCCAGTCCGTTCGATTCGCTCACAGCCCTGCTCCTCTCCCGACGTGTCCGTGTTCCGAGGGAGTCCGCCTATCTTACCGAACAAGCCCGAACAGGCAGGGGCGGCTGGATCGAGGGCGCGCCGCGGGCCTACGCTCGGGCGATGCCGACGCCGGAACGGATGCAGCGCTACCGCGAGATCGCCGCGAAACGGCAGCGGGGCGCCGTCGTGCTCGAAGACATCCACGATCCGCACAACGCGGAGGCGGTGTTCCGCACGTGCGAGGCGTTCGGCTTCCAGCGCGTGTGCCTCATCTTCGACCAGGAGGAGCCGTTCGACCCGCGGACGGTGGGCAAGCTGACCTCCGCCTCGGCGAACAAGTGGCTCGACTTCGACGTGTACGGCTCGGCGCGCGAGTGCCTCGACGCGCTGCACCGCGAGGGCTACGAGGTGGCCGCGACGGTGACGGCGGGGGAGGCGGAGGAGCTGTTCGGGGCGGACCTGACGGAGCCGCGCCTCGCGGTGATGCTGGGGAACGAGCAGCGCGGGCTCTCGGAGGAAGCGGTGGCGCTGGCCGACCGGCGGCTGATGATCCCGATGACGGGGATGGTGCGCGCCCTCAACCTCTCGGTGACGGCGGCGATCGCGCTGTACGAGGTCACGCGGCAGCGGCGGGCGGCGGGAATCGCGCGATACCGGCTTTCGCCCGGCGAGCAGGATGCGCTGTTCCGGCGGTTCAGCGAGCGGTAGCGGCGAACGAGGCCGGGGGCTTGCGCCGAACGCGGCGCGGCTGGCTACACTGAATCCTGAAACATCACCGGGCCGCGAACGCGCGGCCGGCAAGGAGCCCCCAGTGGCACGGGTGCAACTGGCGCTGAACGTGGCGGAGCTTGATTCCGCCATCGCCTTCTACCGCGACCTCTTCCAGACGGAACCGCACAAGGTCCGCGAGGGCTACGCGAACTTCGAGGTGGCGGACCCGCCCCTGAAGCTGATCCTGTTCGAGAACGGGCGCGGCGGCGACCTCAACCACATCGGCATCGAGGTCGGGACGACCGGCGAGGTGGCCGCCGAGAGCGAGCGGCTGGGCGCGCTCGGGCACGAGCTCGAGGTCGAGGACGGCGTCGTCTGCTGCCACGCCGAGCAGGACAAGGTGTGGGCCAGCGACCCGAGCGGGCTGCGCTGGGAGGTCTACGCCATCACCGACGACGACCCCGCCCCGGCGCGCCAGCTCATCACGCCGCTCGCCGACATCGCGCTCGCCGACATCACGCTCGCCGGCGAGGGGGGCGCGTCCTGCGACACGGCCTCGGAGGTCTGCTGCGCGGAGCCGGCCGCCACGGGGTAGCCCGCCGGCGGCGAGCGCGCGTTCGGCGCGCTGGCCCTCGTGAAGCCCCTCGTTAGCGGGCGCTACCATGGGGGCGTGCAGCGAGAATCCAGCGAAGCGGCGGACCCCGCGCTCATCCTGGGCGGCGGCTGGCGCGGCATCGAGTTCCAGGCGGCGGTGGCGCTGGCGGCGATGCTGACGCCGCTGAACAGCACGATGCTGGCGGTGGGGCTGCCCGCGATCCGCTCGCACTTCGGCGTGGGCGTGGGCGAGATGACGCTGCTGATCAGCGTCTACCTGGTGGCGGTGGCGGCGATGCAGCCCGTCTCCGGGCGGCTGGGGGACGCCTTCGGGTCGATCCGCGTGATGATGGCCGGGCTCGTGCTGCTCATCGCGATCTCGGCGGCGTCGGCGCTGGCGACGAACCTGCCCATGCTCATCCTGATGCGCGGCCTGCAGGGCGCGGCCACGGCGCTGGTGCTGCCGAACGGCATCGCCGTGCTGCGCCGGCGCACGCCCTCGGAGCGGCTGGGGACGGTGCTGGGCATGAACGGGGCGGCGCTCTCCATCGCCGCCGCCACCGGCCCCGTCATCGGCGGGGCGCTGCTGCTGGCGGGCGACTGGCGCTGGCTCTTCCTCGTCAACGTGCCCCTCTCGGTCGTCGCGATCGCGTTCCTGCTGCGGCTGAAGCCCGACGAGGGGCACGGGCGCGAGACGCTGCGCATCGACCTGCCCTCGCTGGGCGCGCTCGTGGCGGTGTTCAGCAGCGTCGTCCTCATCGGGAGCGCGACGCGGGTGGAGAACCCCGCCTTCCTGATCGCGGGCGCGGCGCTGGCCCCGGTCACGATGGCGGCCTACTGGCTGCGCTCGCGGCGGGGCGGGAGCATCGTCGAGTTCCGCTTCTTCGGGGCGCGCAACTTCCGCTCGGCGGCGAGCAGCCAGGCGCTCACGAACCTCGTGATGTACTCGTTCCTCGTGAGCCTGCCCCTCTACCTCGTGGACCTGCGCGGGGTGAGCGACCAGGTCGTGAGCCTCGTGCTGTTCTCGCTCATGGCGGCGATGATCACGCTCTCGCCCGTGGGCGGGGCGCTGACGGACCGAGTGGGGCGCAGGCCGCTGCTGCTCGGCGGCGGCTTCGCCATCGCCGCCGCCACGATCGCGCTGGCGCTGCTCTTCGACGATCCGCCGCTGGCCGCGATCGTCGGGCCGCTGGTGGGCGTGGGCATCGGGCTGGGCATCTCCGGACCGGCGCGCTCCTCGGCGGCGCTGGAGGCGTGGCCGCGCGACGTGGCGGGCTCCGTCTCGGGGACGTTCTCGATGATGCGCTACGCGGGCGCGATCGTGGGCGCGGCGGTGATCGCGGCCCTGCTGGGGGCGGACCCGGGCGAGGGCGCCTTCCGCCTGCTGGCGATCGTGCTGGCGGGCGCGGCCATCCTCAACGTCTTCGTCTCGCTGGAGATCCGCGACCGCCCGAAAACGACGGCGGCTGACGCGGCGTCCGAGGCGGGCGCGCCCGCGCTGGAGCGCCCCCAGGCCTAGCCGCGCGGATCGACGAGGATCTTGATCTGGCGGCGGTCGTCGTTGAGCAGGGTGAAGGCGTCCGCGATGTCCGACAGCGGCGCCGTGTGCGTGTGCAGCGGGCGCACCTGGATGCGCCCCGATGCGATGAGGTCGGCGGCGATGGCGAACTCGCGGTGCGTGTAGGCGACGGACGCGACGACCGTGACCTCCTTCGAGATCCAGGAGCCGGGATTGATGATCGCGTCCTCGTTCGCGAGGCCGACGATGGTGACGGCCCCGCCACGGCGAACGTAGTCGACGGCGTGCTGGATCGTCGGGGCGATGCCGGCGCACTCGAAGACGACGTCGGGGCCGAGACCGCCGGTCGCCTCGGCGAGTTCGCCCGCCACGTCGTCCTCGCGGGGGTTGAAGACGCGGTCCGCGCCGAGTTCCAGCGCGAGGGCGGCGCGATCGGCGATCGGCTCGACGACGTAGACGCGGCCCGCTCCGGCGGCGCGCGCGCACTGGAGCGTGAGCAAACCGATGGGCCCCGCGCCGATCACGGCGACGCTGTCGCCGAGGCGGATGCGGGTGCGGCGCACGCCGTGGAGAGCGACCGTGAGCGGCTCGACCAGGGCCGCGTCGAGGTCGCCGAGGCCGTCGGGGACGGGGGTGAGGCGGCGCGCGTCGGCGGTGATGGCGGGGGCGAAGCCGCCGTGGGCCGTGCCCATGAGGCTGGCGAGCTGGTGGGGGCAGTCGCTCGCGTAGCCCGCGCGGCAGGCGGCGCAATCGCCGCAGGGCGGGACGATGCCGCCGATGACGCGGTCGCCCTCGCGCACGCCCTCGACGCCCGCGCCGACGGCGGCGACCTCGCCCATCCACTCGTGCCCGCAGACGGCGGGGTTCTCCATGATGCCCGACTGGTAGTTGTGGAGGTCGGTGCCGCAGATGCCGCAATAGCTGATGCGGACGACGGCCTCGCCCTCGCGCGGGGCGGGTTCGGTGAACTCCAGGAGCTCGATGGTCTCTTTGCCGGTGATGATTCCTGCCTGCATGGGCGGCAGTGTAGCGGGCGCGGGCGAGGTTCGCAGTCCGTGCGCGCGGGAGGCGCCATGCTCGCACGCGCCGCCCCGAATTCGGCGGGAGGGCCGCCATGTTCCAGCCGCGCGCGGCCTCCCGCCGGCCATGAACCCGGGCGCGCTCGCGGCAGTCGTTGGGCTGGTGCTGATCTCGCGGGCCGCCCCGGTGACGCCCTCATTCGCTTCACACCCGCTTCCACCGCTTCACCATCCCGTATGATTCCGGCGCACGTGGACGGTGGGACGGACGTCCCGTTCGGCTTCCAGGCTCCTGCATGGAGTCGCCGTGACGGAGGCTGTGCGACGATCGTGATCGACTTGACGGGACGAGGCGGAGCAGCGGAAGGGCTGCGGGCGGGATTGTTCCTGCTGGTGGCGCTGGGCGTGGCGGGCTGCGCCTTGGCGCTGGCCTATGAGCGCCACTGGCTCAGCGCCTGGCAACTGGCGCCATGGATCACGCTGGGCATCGTCATCGTGGCCGCGGCCGCCCTGGTCGTCCGCCCGGCGGCGGGAACGGTCTGGCTGGCGCGCACCGTGGCGGTCCTGGCGCTCGTGAGCGGCGCCATCGGAGTGTGGCAGCACATCGATGCGAACTACGCCGCAGGCGCGGGCGCGGAGCAGGACTCGCACGACCACCACGACCACTCTCACGGCAACGAGACGGACACGGTCGGCCCGAGCCTGGGAGACGTCGTGAGCGGAGCCGCGGGCCACGCGCCGGTACCTTCCGCGCTGGCGATCGCGCCGGTCGGGCTGGCGCTGGGTCTGGCGACGATCGGCCTCAGCGGCAGGCGAAGGCCGTCAGAGGGCTAGCGACGAACGTCAGTCCGCGGCGGTGAAGAAGTCGGCGCGGGGGGCGCCCGTGTCGTCGTAGACGGGCTCCTCGAGGTCGACGCGGAACTTGCTGATCCGGGAGCCGGTGATGCCGTGCTTGCCGAGGTGCGCGCCCATGTCGCGATAGGGGGCGTTCTCGAAGTGGAAGCGCAGGGAGGCCTCGTCGTCCCACAGCTCGTAGACCCAGATGCGTTCGGCGACGCGGGGATCGGCGGTCCACTCGTAGTTGCGGCAGCCGGGCTCTTCGAGGGCGGCGTCGATGTAGGGCCCGGCGGTGGCGAGGGCCTGGTCGCGCAGCGCGGGGTCGAGGTCGATGCTGCCGGCGATGACGATCATGGTGCGCCTCCTGTGCGCGGGGCATGGTAGCGGGTGGCGGGGAGTGGCGCAGAGGGCTAAACTGCGTACATGGTCGACCTGATCGCGAAGGTGCTGGAGCGCTGCCGGGAGCTTGAGGAGGAGCGCACCAGCGACAGTGCTACCCCGATTTGGCTGCGAGGCCATGCCGACAGTGCCCCTCGACCGAGACCTAGTGCACTCCGTGAGCGCTTCCGCACTAGCGCCAAGAAGTGGGTCGATGCACACCCGGGCCCAGCCTTGGAAACTGCGGCAGCATGGGTCGTCACCGAGAATGCTGGCCAAGTTCACATCGCAGACGCAAAGGCTCGACTGGAAGCCACATTCCGCCCAGGCAACTGTGATGACACGCTCGCCGGTTTTGTCGTAGAGCGACTGATGAATGCAGAGTTCATGGAGAGGTCCACAACAATCCTTGATTCGTCAAGCACAATCGGCGATCGGTATATCACGGCTCGTCACGCCGGGCTTCCTAATCGTCTCCTCGATTGGTCTACAGATCCAATGATTGCGTTGTTCTTCGCATGTTGGTCCGGATGCGGAGAGACATGCAGTGACCCAGAGTGCTCTTGCAGAAAAGATGGCTGTGTTTGGTTGCTCCGAAATCCCGTGAAGGAGTACCGATTTTCCCATTTTTATGATGACCAAGAATCCATCGAGGATGTCGTACAGCTTCCCGTCTCTCCCGAACACATTACCTTCATTGGTCAACTTCAGGGGCTATTCTCCATGGAGTCAAGAACTTCAGTCCAAGGGATCATTCCAGATCAGAGCGATGCTGCAGTGATAAGAGGTCTCCTGAACACGTTCTTTTTCAACATTCCGGTACCGGCAAATTTCTTGGCAATCGAGGAAGTAGATCCGAAAATTAGCAGGATACGTTCCCAAGCGAGCTGCTTCACTTTTCATGCACCATTCGACAACGAGGAAATTTCCGTGGACCGTATAGTCCCTCTGGAGATCCCAGCAGCGGATAAACAGGAAACCTTGGAGAGGCTTCGCGCCCAAGAGATTGAAGAGGCGACTGTTTGGCCCGACCGCGACAGCCATAGCGATCTGGACGAATTAGCAGAAGAAATACAGGACTCCTTCGGCCTCCGGTAGGAGAACCTCATACGATCTGCCCATGCGGTAATCAAGGCTGCTTGACCGTCGCCCATCCTTCCCCCACTATCCCTAGCGGCTTCGCACAAGCCAGACGCCACCAACCGGGTGCACCTGGGGTGTTGGCACATCGTGCCCCCTCGCGGATCACCCGGATTACGGTGGCTTGTGCGAAGCCCGCCCACATCCCGCCGTGAGGGGGCTTTCGTTGAAGCACGCACGCACACTCCTGCTCGCAGTCATCGCCGTCATCGGTCTGGCCGTCATCGCAACCGTTGCCGCTCAGGACACCCCGACGACCAATGTCGAGGTGCGAATCTGGCAGAGCACTCGGGATACCGAACGCATTTTCGTCAGCGCACGCCACGAAGATGGGCGATGGGACACCTTGGGCACCATCCCCCTCGCGATGGACCAAGAAAACAGCCGGGGAACCTATCGCTACAGCGACATCACTTTGTCGGTGCCCTTGGCTGAACCACGGGCTGTTCTCACTCCAAGTTGCTCATGGCACATAACGCAGCCCAGTGAGAGCGGATGGGGGCCTCTCATCACTTTCTGGGGCAAGATTTACAACGATCTCGGCTATCGCGTAGAGAACGTCGACATCGACTACGCCATCGTGTTTGAGGAATCTTTCGAGCTACTAGGCACGTTCGTAGACTGGGAAGGATCTGGGCTCAGTGATATCGCAGGGATCGGTGTCACGGGAACTTTTCATGACCAGCGAGTTCGCGCGAGTTACCCAACCAATCTCTACATCGTAGCGGTATCGTGGCTTGCCTCAGCAAACGGGGCGTTTCTCTACAGTGATAATCTGATCGAATGTACACTTAGGTCGGAGATGTGGGAGGGGTACTAGACAGCCAAAACTTACAGGGGCGGGCAGATGACTTACTCTTCTTCATCCTATCAGTCGGAGAAGGGCGGTTCGCGCATGGGCTCGCGGGGCGGCAGTTCCAGTTCGATGTCGCCGTATTTGGCGTGGAGAGGGGCGAACCGTTTGTGGATGGCAGCGCCGAGGTTCTCCGGGGGCTCGGGGAGTTCCTCGCCGAGGGCGGCGCACAGGATCTCCCGCGCTTCCTGCTCCATCGACCTGCCGTTGGCAGCCGCGCGGAGGCGAAGGCGGCGCTTCAGCCCGTCGTCCAGGTCTCGCAGGGTGATGCTCGCCACGGTTGGCCTCCCCGTCTGCGCTTCCCCGCCATGATAGCACCGCCGTCAGCGGCGTCAGCGCCAGGCGCAGCACCTCGCCTCAGTTGACGCGGCGGCCGCCGGACTCCGCCCAGTACGGTTCGCGCAGTTCGAACTTCTTGAGCTTGCCGGTGGCGGTGCGGGGGAGTTCGGTGACGAATTCGACGCGGCGGGGGGCCTTGAAGTGGGCCATGTGCTCGCGGCAGAAATCGCTGATCTCCTCCGCCGTGGCCTGCTCGCCCTGCTGGAGGACGATGACGGCGAGGGGGGTTTCGCCCCAGCGCTCGCTGGGGATGCCGACGACGGCCGCCTCCAGCACCTTGGGGTGGCGGTAGAGCACGTCCTCGACCTCGATAGAGGAGATGTTCTCGCCGCCGGAGATGATGACGTCCTTGGCGCGGTCGACGATGTTGATGTAGCCGTGCTCGTTCACGGTGGCGAGGTCGCCGGTGTAGAAGTAGCCGTCGCGGACGACCTTGGCGGTCTCCTCGGGCTGGTTCCAGTAGCCCTTGAAGACCATGTTGCCGCGGGCGGCAACCTCGCCGATGGCGGTGTCGTCGCGGGGCACGTCGCGCCCGCCCTCGCCGACGACGCGGAGTTGGACGCCGAGGGAGGCGTGGCCGGCGCGCGCCTTCAGGCGGTAGAAGGCGTCGCCCTCGGCGGTGACGTGGGGCTTGGGCTCGGCCACGGTGAGGATGGGGGCGGTCTCGGTGAGGCCGTAGATCTGCATGAAGGTCCAGCCGCGCTCCCGTTCGAGGCGCTCGACGAAGGTGACGGGCGGCGGCGCGCCCGCGCAGACGAAGCGCGGCTGCGTCGCGATCTCGTACTCCCCGGCGTCCTCGAAGTCGAGGATGCGGGCGAGGACGGCGGG
Organism: Tepidiformaceae bacterium; assembly: GCA_963664025.2. Taxonomy (GTDB): domain Bacteria; phylum Chloroflexota; class Dehalococcoidia; order Tepidiformales; family Tepidiformaceae; genus UBA2991. Next base: position 2,649,139 of record OY760861.2, read on the forward strand.
GGCCATGCAGGCGAAGGTGACGCCCTCGTCGCGCATGAGGGCGTAGAGCGCGTCCGGTTCGGGGGCGCGCGCGATGACGTGCTTCGCGCCCATCGCCGTGAGCGCGTAGACGCCGCCCCAGCCGTTGCAGTGGAACATGGGCAGGGTCCACATCTCCACGTCGTCGTGGCTGATGCCGAGGTGGGCGATGAAGTGGTAGGCGTTGGCGTAGAAGTTGCGGTGGGTGAGCATCACGCCCTTGGGGCGCGCGGTCGTGCCGGAGGTGTAGTTGATGCTGACGAGGTCGTTCTCGTCGAGCGCGGGATCGGGGGGAACGGTCTCCGGCTGATCGGCGACCAGCTCCTCCCAGTCGCGCCAGCCGTCGGGGACGGGGGCGTCGCCGTAGCGGGCGACGATCCAGTGCTCGACATCGGGGAGGCCGCCGCGGATGGCGTCGAGGGCGGCGGTGAGGTCGGAGTCGGCGATGATGACCTTCGCCCCGGAGTGGGAGAAGGCGTACTGGAAGTCGTCGGAGACGAGGCGGTAGTTGAGGGGGACGAGGACGGCCCCGATGAGGGAGGTCCCGTAGAAGGATTCGAGGAAGTGGTGGCTGTTGGGGCTGAGGATGCCGACGCGGTCGCCCTTGCCCACGCCGAGGCCCGCGAGGGCGTGCGCGAGCTTGTAGCAGCGCGCGGCGAACTGGGCGTAGGTGAAGCGCTTGCCGCCATCGACGACCGCCTCCCTGGGGCCGTAGAGGCTCTCCGCGCGGAAGAGGAAATCGTTGACGACCATGGGGACTTCCATGCCGCTGCTCCGGGCGCCATGCGGGCGCGGCGGCATGGTACAGCGGCGCTGGCGGCGTGCGAAACGGGGCCCGCCGCGTAGTAGACTCGGCGCTCCCCCCGAGGAGGCGCCCCATGACCGCTCCCACCGCGACCGCGACGACCCTGATGACGCCCGATTGCAACGCCGATCCGTACCCTGAATACGACCGCCTGCGGGCGCAGTCGCCGATCTTCTTCGGGCAGGCGGAGAGCCAGTCGGGGGAGGGCCTGTGGGCGCTGCTGCGCTACGAGGACGTGTACGGCGCGCTGGGGGATCACGCGACGTTCTCCTCGCAGCAGCAGACGCGGCAGACCTCCGAGAGCGGCATGCGGCTGGTGCTGCTGAACGACGATCCGCCGCGCCATACGCGCTTCCGCAAGCTCGTGAACAAGGCGTTCACGCCGCGCCGCATCCGCGAACTGGAGCCGTGGCTGCAGCGGGTCGTGAACGAGCTGCTGCTGGACGTGCGCGGGGGCGAGTTCGAGGTGGTCGAGCGCTACACGATGCCGCTGCCGGTGATGGCGATCGCGGAACTGCTGGGCATCCCGCGCGAGGAGTACCAGACGTTCAAGCAGTGGACGGACGTCTCGCTGGGCATCCATACGCCCTCGATGGAGGAGCGGCGCCGGGCGACGCAGGAGATGATGGCCTACTTCGGCAAGATGGCGGCGGCGCGGCGCGAGCACGGCGCGGAGGATCTAATCACGGCGCTGGTGGAGGCGGAGATCGAGGGCGAGCAGCTGGAGGACTGGGAGGTGCTCGGCTTCTGCATGTTGCTCCTGATCGCGGGGAACGAGACGACGACGAACCTGATGGGGAACGCGATCGCCTTCCTCTCGCAGCGGGACGACCTGTGGGACGCGCTGCGCCAGGACCGCTCGCTCATCGCGCCGTTCATCGAGGAGATGCTGCGCTACGAGAGCCCCGTGCAGGTCCTCTTCCGGCGGACCACGCGCGACGTGGAGCTGAACGGGATCACGATCCCGGCGGAGCAGCGCGTGGGCGTGTTCTACGGGGCGGCCAACCGCGACCCCGAGGAGTGGGAGGAGCCGGACGAGTTCGCGCTGGACCGCGACCTGCACGCGCACGTGGGCTTCGGGCACGGGACGCACTACTGCCTGGGCTCGCCGCTGGCGCGGGCGGAGGCGCGCATCACCCTGAACACATGGCTCGACCGCTTCGTCGCGATCCGGCCCGCGTCCCCGCCCGTGCGGCAGACGGGCACGGGCGTCGTGCTCGGCTACACCTCGCTGCCGCTGCGGCTGACGGACAGGCGGTGACGGGCGCCTGAGGCGCTCACAGACGCAAGGGGGGCGGCAGGCTAGGATAGAAGCGTGCCCCTCATCGAGACGCATGCCCTGACGAAGCAGTACCCCGGCGTGCTGGCGCTGGACGCGCTCGACATCAACGTGGAGCCGGGCGTCATCGGGCTGGTGGGGGCGAACGGGGCGGGCAAGAGCACGCTCATCAAGATCCTGCTGGGGCTGCTGCCGGCGACGCGCGGCGCGGCGCGCGTGCTGGACCTGGACGTGGCCGCGGAGGGGCGGAACATCCGCGAGCGCGTGGGCTACATGCCGGAGCACGACTGCCTGCCCCCGGACCTCTCGGCGACAGAGTTCGTGGCGCACCTGGCGGAGGTGAGCGGGCTGCCCCGCCCCGCCGCCCGCGAGCGCACGGCGGAGACGCTGCGGCACGTGGGCCTGTTCGAGGAGCGCTACCGCGAGATGGGCGGCTACTCGACGGGCATGAAGCAGCGCGTGAAGCTGGCGCAGGCGCTCGTCCACGACCCGCGCCTGATCTTCCTCGACGAGCCCACGAACGGGCTCGACCCGGCGGGCCGCGAGGAGATGCTGGACCTGGTGCGGCGCACGGGGCGCGAGTTCGGCATCGCCGTGCTCATGTCCTCGCACCTGCTGGGCGAGATCGAACGCGTGTGCGACTGGCTCGTCGTGATCGACGGGGGGCGGCTGGTGCGGTCGGGGGCGGTGGCGGAGTTCACGGCGGGGCTGGGATCGCTGGAGGTCGAGGTCGAGGGCGACGCGGCCAGGCTGGCGGAGGCGCTGACGGCGCGCGGCTTCGAGGCCCGCGGCGAGGGCGCGCTCGCGCACGTGGCGCTGAACGGGGCGGAGCCGTACGACGCCATCCGCGACTGCATCGTGGACCTGGGGCTGGGGCTGGTGCGGCTGGAGCAGCGGCGCCAGTCGCTGGAGGACATCTTCCGGACCGGGGAACCGGAGGCGGCGGCGCGTGTCTGAGCGGGCGGCGGGCAGCATCTACGACCTCGGCTACCGCCGCTACGAGGGGCGGCGGCTGGGGCGGCGGGACGCCGTGCGCTCGCTCTACGTGCACGGGCTGCGGGCGGCGTTCGGGCTGGGGCGGCGCACGCGCAGCAAGATCTTCCCCTTCATGCTGGCCATCGTGGCCGCGATCCCGGCGCTCGGCTACCTGATGGCGGCGGCCTTCATCGACATCGACATCTCCGACGTCATCCGCGCGGAGGACTACTTCAGCTCGACCTTCTTCTTCCCCCCGGCGGCGCTCATGCTGTTCGTGGCGGCGGTGGCGCCGGAGCTGCTGGGGCGGGACCAGCGCCACGCCACGCTGTCGCTCTACTTCGCGCGGGCGCTGAGCCGCCGCGAGTACGCGGCGGCGCGCTACGCGGCGATGGCGACGGCGCTGCTGGCGCTGACGCTGGGGCCGCAGGCGCTCCTGTTCATCGGCAACGCGCTGGTGGTGGACAGCTTCGGGGGTTACTTCAAGGACGAGTGGCGGCAGATCGGGCCGATCATCGGCAGCAGCATCCTCATCTCGCTCTTCTTCGCGGCGATCGGGATGCCGATCGCGGCGCAGAGCTCGCGGCGGGCGTTCGCCACGATCGGCGTGATCGCGCCGTTCCTCTTCTTCCCCACCATCTCCGTGATCCTCGTGGCGACGCTGGACAACTTCGCCGGGCGGCTGGGGGTGTTCCTCAACCCGTTCTTCGTGATCGACGGCTTCACCTACTGGTTCTTCGACGCCGTGCCGGACGTGGGCGAGGGGCACCCGCTGCTGGAGGCGGACTTCGCCGGGGGCTGGTACTTCTTCTTCGCGCTGGCGGTGACGGTCATCGGGATCGGCCTGCTGCTGCGGCACTACTCCCGGAGAAGCCTGTGAGCGCGGCGGAAGCGACAGCGAACAGGGCGGCCGGGGCGGCCGTGGAGGTGACGGACGTCTCGCGCTGGTACGGGAACGTGGTGGCGGTGAACGGCATCTCCTTCGCGCTGGACCCCGGCGTGACGGGCCTGCTGGGGCCGAACGGGGCGGGCAAGACGACGCTGCTGAACATGATCGCGGGCTTCCTCAAGCCCTCGGCGGGGGAGGTGCGGGTGCTGGGGAAGGCGGCCTTCGGCGCGCCCGACATCTACCGGCGGGTGGCGCTCGTGCCGGAGCGCGAGGCGGTCTACGAGTTCCTCACCGGCTACCAGTTCGTGCAGCTGAGCGCGCGCATGCACGGCCTGCCCGACGCGGACGCGGCGACCGTGCGGGCGCTGCGCACGGTGGAGATGACGGACGCCGCCGAGCGCGCCACGGGCGGCTACTCGAAGGGGATGAAGCAGCGCGTCAAGATCGCCGCCGCGCTCGTCCACGACCCCGACGTGCTGCTGCTGGACGAGCCCTTCAACGGCATGGACCCGCGCCAGCGGCTGCAGATGATGGCGCTGTTGCGGAGCATGGCGGAGGAGGGGCGCACGATCCTGTTCTCCTCGCACATCCTCGAGGAGGTGGAGCGGCTGGGGGAGAACGTGCTCGTGATCGTGGCGGGGCGGCTGGCGGCCTCGGGCGACTTCCGCGCCATCCGCAAGCTCATGACCGACCGACCGCACACGATCACGATCCGGTCGAGCGACAACCGCGGGCTGGCGCAGACGCTCATAGGCGAGGAGAGCGTGTTCGGCGTCGAACTCGCGGACGGCAAGGTGGTGGTGCGCACGACCGAGTTGTCGGCGTTCGTCGCGACGGCCCCGCGGGCGGCGCAGGCGGCGGGCGCGTCGCTCTTCGAGGTGCGCCCCGAGGACGAGTCGCTGGAAAGCGTCTTCGAGTACCTGGTGGCGCGATGATCGGGCTCGTCCTGACGCTGACGCTGCGGCAGTTGCTGGGCCAGAAGCGGACGCTGTTCCTGGCCGCGCTGGGGCTGCTGCCGCTGCTGGCCTCGGTCGTCTGGCGGCTCGGCGACGGGGACGCCCCGGCGGCGGAGTTCGCGGCGGCGGTGCCGCTGAACGCGCTCATCGTCAACATCCTGCTGCCGCTGACGGCGCTGGTGCTGGCGACGGCGGCGCTGGGGAGCGAGATCGAGGACGGGACGATCGTCTACCTGCTCTCGAAGCCGGCGGAGCGCTGGCGCATCGTGGCGGGCAAGCTGCTGGCGGCGTGGGGAGCGACGGCGCTGCTCGTGCTGGCGAGCGCGGCGCTGAGCGGGGCGGTGGCGCTCGCGGGGGAGGAGGGCTGGCGCATCCTCGGCGGCTTCCTCGTCGCGCTGGCGGCGGGCTCGCTCGCCTACTCGTCGGTGTTCGTGCTGCTCAGCGTGGTCACCTCGCGGGCGCTGCTCGTGGGCCTCGCCTACGCGTTCATCTGGGAGGCCGTGATCACGAACTTCGCGCCGGGCGTGCAGCGCTTCAGCATTCGCGAGTTCACCGCCTCCATCGCGGAGGCGGTCTCCGACGCGAGCCCCTGGGTCTTCGACGCCGACCTGGGCGCGACCTACTCGGTCATCCTGATCGTGGCCGTGACGGCGGTGGCGTCGGCGCTGGCGGTGCAGCGGCTCTCGCGCTTCGAACTCGGGGAAGCGCCGTAGCGCCTCAGCCGCCGTCGCCGCGGAGCAGGTCCTCGACGTCGCGCAGGACGTCGCCAACGTCGAGGTCGGAGGCGGGCGGGACAGCGGGGGCGTCGCCTTCCTGGTACTGCTCTTCGAGGGCGCGCACGTACTGGATGATCTGGTCGTCGCCGCTGGAGGCTTCCTCGACGCGCTGGAGGAAGGCGTCGCTGGCGCGTTCGAGTTCGTCCAGGGGCGGGGTGAAGCCCAGCATCGGTTCGAGCGAACGCAGGAGGGCGAGGGTGGCGGGCGGGTTCTCGTCGACGCTGAGATAGTGGGGCACGGAGGCGGCGAGGCTGACGAGGGGCAGGCCGTGCTTGCGCATGGCGTCGTGGAGGACGCCGATGATGCCCGTGGGGCCCTGGTAGCCCGAGGGGCCGAGGCCGAAGCGGCGCGCGAGGGCGCTGTCGGCGGCGGAACCGCCGACGGGGACGGGGCGCGTGTGGGGGGTGGCCGCGGGCCGCGCCACGAGCGTGCAGACGAGCGACGGCTCCAGCGCCGCGACGGCGTCCGCGAAGCGCGCGGCGAAGGGCGCCCAGCGCAGGTTCGGCTCCGTGCCGGTGACGGCGACGAGGTCGTGGGGCGCATCGGCGAGGCGGGCGGCCCAGGCCTCGTTCTCGGGCCACGTGATCTCGCGCAGGTCGCCCTCGGCGAGCCGCACCGTGGGGCGCGTCTCCGTGAAGACGTAGTACTCCTCGGGGTCGACGCTGATGAAGCGCTCGGCGTTGCAGGCGTCGATCAGGTGGCGGGCGGCGTCGGTGGTGACGGTGCCGGTGTCGCTCCAGCCGGTGAAGGCCATGACAACCACGGGCGACCGCAACCCCTCGACCGGCGAGACCTCGAAACCGTCCACGCGGCTAATGGTAGCGGGTGGGGTGGTTAGGGGGCGGGTGGCGCTCAGGCTTCGTCGAAGCGGCTCAGCAGGCCGGACAGGCCGGACAGCGGGACGGCATCGCCGTCGCTGCGGGCCTGAGGCGTGGTCCCGCCATAGACGACGGCCTTCGCGGTGACCCCGGGGAGCAGGCCGGCGATGCGGTTGACGGAGCGGAAGGCGTCGGAGGGCAGGGTGGCGCCGGCCTTGACCTCGATGGCGCCGACGTGGCGACCGGTTTCGTAGAGCAGATCGCACTCCAGCCCGCGGGAGTCGCGGAAGAAGGTGAGGTTGGACCGGCGGCCCTGGTTGAAGCGATGCTTGAGCGCCTCGACGACGACGGCGTTCTCGAAGAGGTGTCCCCGCAGGGGATGGGTCGCCAGTTGCCCGGCGCGCTCGATGCCGTTGAGGTAGCTGGCCAGCCCGACATCGTAGAAGTAGAGCTTGGGAGACTTGATCAGGCGCTTGCGGATGTTGGCGTGGAAGGGCTCCAGCCGAAACGCGATGTAGCTCGTCTCCAGCAGGGTGAGCCACTCGCGGGCGGTTGTGTGGGAGACGCCGGCGTCCGAGCCGAGCGAGGTGAGATTGACCAACTGGCCAACGCGGCCCGCGCAGAGACGGATGAAGAGACGGAAGGCCGAGAGGTTGCGGATCGCGCCCAGCCGGCGCACGTCGCGCTCGACGTAGGTTTCCACGTAGTCGCCGAGCGCCTGCCGCGGATCGAGCCCCTGATCGTGAATGCGGGGGTAGCAACCAGAGAAGAGGATGTCGTCGATGGCCTCGCCGGCGCCGGCGCGCGCCCGTTCGGCGAGGGAGAAGGGAAGCAGGCGGAGCAGCGCCGTGCGCCCGGCGAGGGACTGGTTGATGGCGTCGGAGAGGCGGAACTGCTCGCTGCCGGTAAGCACGAAGAGGCCGTTGCGGCCACGTTCGTCGGCGAGCACCTGCAGGTAGGAGAGGAGTTCGGGCACGTGCTGAACCTCGTCGAGGATGGCCCCCTCCCCGAACTGCGCGAGGAAGCCGCGGGGATCGGAGCGGGCGAACTCGCGCACGTCGGGCGCCTCCAGGCTGGCGTAGGGCAGCTGGGGGAAGGCCAGGCGGCAGAGCGTCGTCTTGCCGGACTGGCGCGGGCCAGTGAGGGTGACGAAGGGGTAGCGCCGGAAGAGTTCGACGAGATGGCCCGTGACTTCTCGCTCGATCATGGCCCCAGCATAGCATCGAATCGCACAGATTGAAAGTAGTACCTTCAGATTGTGCAGTTCCGGCGCACGGACGCGGCCCTTCGTGGCGATCGTGCACACCGGAAAAGCCCTGTCCTGACAGCGTTCCCGGGCGATCTGTACAGATTGAAAGTAGTACCTTCAATCTGTGCACTTGCGATCCAGCGGCGCGCGGGGCTTGCTAGCGGCCGCCGGAGAGGGGCGGGCGCTGGGGGCCGCGGCGATGGTACATGGGGGAGCCGTCGCCGCCGTGGCGGAGCATGACGACCTCGGCCATGATGCTGATCGCGATCTCCTCGGGCGTCTCCGCGCCGATGGCGAGGCCGATGGGCGTGCGCACCTTGGCCAACTCGTCCGCGTCGAAGCCCTCCTCGCGGAGGTGGTCGAGGACGGCGGCGGTGCGGCGCTTCGAGCCGATCATGCCGAGGTAGCCCGCGTCCCGCCCGAGGCAGCGCCGAAGCGAGAGTTCGTCCTGCTTGTGCCCGCGCGTGACCATGACGATGGCCGTGTTGGGGCCGATGGGATAGCGGTCGAGGGCCGCCTCGAAGTCGTCGCAGATGACCTCGTCGGCCTCGGGCAGCAGTTCGGGGTCGGCGAAGTCCTCGCGGTCGTCGAGGACGGCGACGTGGTAGTCGAGGAAGTCGGCGAGCCTGGCGAGGGCGCGCCCGATGTGGCCCGCGCCGACGACGAGGAAGACGGGCTTCGATTCGACCACCTCCAGGTAGAGGGCGGTGGCGCCCGCGATCGCGCGCTCGGAGAGGCCCCCGGGGCCGGCGTAGACGGTTTCGGCGGCGTGGCGGCGGAAGGCGTCGGGGGCGCGCGCGGCGACGAGGTCGTCGAGGCGGGGGTCGCCGAGCGCGCCGCTGCGGGCCCCGCCCGGCTCGACGAGCAGCTTGGCGCCCTGTTCGAGCGGCGCGGGGCCGGGCTCGAGCACGGTCGCGAGCAGGACGGGCTCGCCGCCGCTGGCCGCTTCGAGGAGGCGCTCCGTGTGGTCGCGCATGGGGCCAGTGTAACGGCGCGTGGCGTGTGATCGCGCTACGCTAGCGCCATCCCACAACGGCGGGGGCGCATGAGCGCGTTGCAGGAACGAGATCCGGAGGTCGCGGCGATCGTCGCGGCGGAGCGGGAGCGTCAGACGGAGACGCTGGAGATCATCGCGAGCGAGAATTACGCCTCGGCGGCGGTGCTGGAGGCGACGGGCTCGGTCTTCACGAACAAGTACGCCGAGGGCTACCCGGGCAAGCGCTACTACGCGGGCAACGCGCACTCGGACGAGGTCGAGGCGCTCGCGATCGCGCGGGCGAAGGCGCTCTTCGGGGCGGAGCACGCGAACGTGCAGCCGACCTCGGGGGCGGAGGCGAACATGGCCGCCTACCTCGCCTTCGCCGAGCCGGGGGACACGTTCCTGGGGCTGGAACTGACGCAGGGCGGGCACCTGACGCACGGCTCGCCCGTGAACTTCAGCGGGCGGCTCTACGACTTCGTTCCCTACGCGGTGGACCGCGAGACGGAAGTGGTGGACATGGCGACGGTGGCGGCGCTGGCGGCGGAGGTGAAGCCGCGCATCATCGTGACGGGAGCGACGGCCTACCCGCGCCAATTCGACTTCGCCGCCTTCGCCGAGATCGCGCGGGACGCGGGGGCGCTGCTGCTGGTCGACATGTCGCACTTCGCGGGGCTGGTGGCGGGCGGGGCGCACCCTTCGCCGGTGCCCCACGCGGACGTGGTGACGAGCACGACGCACAAGACGCTGCGCGGGCCGCGGGGGGCGCTCGCGCTCACGACGGAGGAGCACGCGGCGGCGCTCGACAAGGCGGTGTTCCCGGGAACGCAGGGCGGGCCGCACCTGCACAGCATCGCGGCCAAGGCGGTGGCCTTCGGGGAGGCGGCGACGCCGGAGTTCCGGGCCTACGCGGCGAAGATCGTGGAGAACGCGGCGACGCTGGCGGAAGCGCTGCGCACGGGCGGCCTGCGGCTCGTCTCGGGGGGGACGGACACGCACCTGATCCTGGTCGACTGCGGCGCGCTGGGCATCAGCGGGATGAAGGCGCAGAACGCGCTGCAGGGGTCGGGCATCATCGCCAACAAGAACACGATCCCGTACGACGAACGCTCGCCCTTCGTGACGAGCGGGCTGCGCATCGGCACGCCCGCGCTCACCTCGCGGGGCATGGGCGCGGAGGAGATGCGGCGGCTGGCGGCGTGGATCACGCGCGTGCTCAAGGACCCCGACGGCGAGGGCGTGCGCGAGAGCGTGCGGCGGGAGGTGGCCGAATTCGCGCGGGCCTACCCCGTGCCCGGCATCACGGACGCATAGGCGGGAGCGCGCCGGGCGTCATTGCGTTGAACACAGACCGGGACGGTGGTACGCTGCCCCGCGCAGCCGTGCGCCCCGGCCAGGGAGCCGGGGGAAACCCACCGTTCGGCATCCGGAGCGCTATGCGCGAATACGAATTGATGGCCGTCTACGACCTCGCGGTGATCGAGGAAGGCGGCCAGGACGCAAGCGTCCAGCACCTCACGAACCTGGTCGAACGGAACGGCGGAGCGGTCACGGAAGTCGACCACTGGGGCCGGCGGCGGCTGGCCTACCCGATGAACAAGCAGCTCGACGCGGACTTCGTGGTCACGCGCATCGAGCTCGACCCGCAGGCGGTGGCCCCGCTGAACGCGGACTTCGAGATCGAGGAGCGGGTCTACCGGCACCTGGTCGTGCGAGCGGACGAACTGCCGCCGCCGAGGCCCGTGCTGGCCCCGGCGGGATCGCGCGGTCCGGGCTCGCCGACGGGACCGCGAGCCGAGGGGGCGCCGCCCGCGCCTGCCGCGCCCGTCGCGACGACGCCCGCCGAGGCCGCGCCAACGCCAACCGCCCCCGCGCCCGCTGCCGCACCCGCACCGGAGACCGCGCCAGCGCCCGCGGCGGAGGAGGCTCCGGCGCCTGCGGCGGAAACGGCGCCCGTCGCTGAGGCTCCCGCTGCGGAAGCGCCCGCGACGGAGACCCCCGCCCCCGCAGCGGAGGCGGAAGCGCCCGCGGAACCCGTCGCGGAGACGACGCCCGCACCGGAACCCGAGGCCGAGGCAGAGCCCGCCGCCGCAGCGGAAGCGGAAGCGGCCCCGGCTCCCGAAGCGAGCGCCGAGGAGGCTGGGCCTCCGGCTGAAGACGACACCGCGAAGGAGTAGCCATCATGGGCAACCTGAACAAGGTCTTGATCATCGGCAACACGGGCCGCGACGCGGAGCTTCGCTACACGGCCAACGGCACCGCCGTCTCCGACTTCAGCATGGCCGTGAACTCCCGCCGCCGGTCGCAGAGCGGCGACTGGGAGGACGAGACCGAATGGTTCCAGGTGGTGCTCTTCGGCGACCGGGCGGAGCGCATCAGCCAGTACATCACGAAGGGCAAGCAGCTCTACGTGGAGGGCCGCCTGCGGACCCGCAACTGGGACGACGACCAGGGCGTGCGCCACTACCGCACCGAGGTCATCGCGAACAACGTCGAGTTCCTCGACCGGCGCGGCGAAGGCGGCGGCGGCAACTGGGACGGCGGCGGGCGGCGCGGCGATGGCGGCGGCGGTGACGACTGGAGCGGCGGCGGCGGCAATCGCGGCTCCGCGCCCTCCGACGTGGACGACCTGCCCTTCGAGTAACGAGTACGAACACGGGGCCGCCCGGCGGTCCCCCCACCCGGCGCGCTTGAGCGCGCGAAACCCATCGGGAGGAGCACAACCATGACCGAACCTCGACCAACGGCGCCGGCGCCCACCGCGCCGGCCGCCCCGGCTGCGCCGTCCGCGGGCGCGCCGCCCCGATCGGACGGACCCCCGGGAGGGGGCCGCCCCGACTCGCGACCGCCCGGCGACCGCCGCGGCGGCCCCGGCGACCGTCCCCGGCGGGGCGGCGGCGGACGGCGCTTCGGCGGACGGCGGCGGCTCTGCCGGCTCTGCAACAAGGTGCGCTGCTCGCCCGGCGACGAGTACAAGGTGGACTACAAGGACGTCGACCGGCTGCGGCACTTCATCAACGACCGCGGGAAGATCGAGCCGCGGCGGAAGCTGGCGACCTGCGCGCTGGCGCAGCGGGCGATCTCGCACGCGGTGAAGCGGGCGCGCCACGTGGGGCTGCTGCCCTACACGCTGCAGCACGTGCGCGAGACGCGCATCTTCCCGCTGCGGGGCTAGGACCGCGAGCCGATGACGCGCCGCGATCGCACCACGGGCCTGCCCCTCGCCCGGCGCGGGCGGCGCGCGCGCACGAGCGAGGGCGGCGGGCTGTTCTCGCAGCGGACGGCGCGCTTCGCGGTCATCGCCACGGCGCTGGCGGCGCTGCTCGCGGTGGCCGCGCTGCTCGCCTACAACTGGTACGACAGCGGCATCGCCACGCCCGGCAAGGTCGTCCTGCGCGTGGGCGAGGAGGAGTTCACCCTCTCCTACTACGCGGCGCGCCTGCCCGGGTTCGCCCAGACCGACCCCTCCGCGCAGGGACTGCTGGCGACGCAGGCGCTGCTGGGCAAGCTGGAGGAGGAGGGTCTCGCGATCGCGGCGGCGGCGGAGCGCGGCATCGCCCTGAGCGAGAAGGACGTGACCGGGGCGATCGCCGCCGAACTCGGCGTTCCCCCCGACACCGCGCGGGGCGGGCTGTTCGACACGCGCTACCGCGAGGCGCTGCGCGAATCGGGCCTGAGCGACGGGCACTACCGCCAGCGGGCGGAGGCGCGCGAGGCCGACCGGCGGCTGCGCGAGGCGCTGCGCGAGGAGGTCGGCGAGACGGGCGCGATCGTCGAGGCGCGCATCGTCACGGTCGCCACACTGGAAGAGGCGGAAGCCGTGCGGGCGCGCATCGGCGAGGGCGAGGACATGGGCACGATCGCGCAGGTGGACTCGCTGCACGAGCCGTCGCGCCAGAACGACGGCCTGCTGCGCTCGCCCCCGGCGCTGCTCGACGAGGCGCTGCGGGAAGCGCTGGCGGACGCGGAGACGGGCGCGCTCCTCGGGCCGCTGGAAGCGGGCGGCGTCTTCTGGGTGATCCGGCTGGAGGGCCGCGAGGCCGCGGGCGACTACACGGACGAGCAGATCGCGCAACTCACGGAACGTTCCCACGGGGAGGCGCTTGAAGCGGCGCGTTCCCGTGTCACAATCGAACGCGACTTCACGACGGACGACGCCAACTGGGCGATCGCAGAGGCGAGCTAGCACGTGGCGAACGAGATCGGCATCGGCTTCCTGGGCATGGGCAACGTCGGCGAGAAGGTGGCGGCGACGCTGCTGGAGCGCGCCGACGCCTTCCGCGAGCAGACGGGCGCGGCGCTGGCGCTGCGGCGCGTGGCCGTGAAGGACCCGGCCCGCGCACGGGACATCGACCTGCCCGCGGGCGTCCTCACGGGCGACGCGGACGCGGTGCTGGACGATCCCGCGGTCGGCATCGTGGTCGAGGTGATCGGCGGGGACGGGGCGGCGGGCGACTACGTGCGCCGCGCGCTGGCGGGGGGCAAGCACGTCGTCTCCGCGAACAAGGAGCTGATCGCGAAGGCGGGGCCGGAGCTGTTCGAACTGGCGCGCGCGAACGGGGCGGCGCTGCGCTTCGAGGCGAGCGTGGGCGGGGGCATCCCCGTGATCTCGCCGCTGCTGCGGGACCTGCCCGCGAACCGCGTGCTCGCCATCCGCGCCATCATCAACGGGACGACGAACTTCATCCTGACGAACATGGCGCAGCGCGGCGACAGCTTCGGGGACGCGCTCGCGGAGGCGCAGGCGCTGGGCTACGCCGAGCCCGACCCGACGAACGACGTGGACGGCCACGACGCCGCCTTCAAGATCGCGATCATGGCGGGGCTCGCCTTCGGGGCGCACGTGCCGCCGGAGTCGGTGGCGACGGAGGGTATCCGCGCGCTGGCCCCGCAGGATTTCCAGTACGCGCGCGAACTCGGCTACGTGATCAAGCTGCTGGCCATCGCCGAGCGGCGCGAGGACGGCGTGCTGGCGCGCGTCCATCCGGCGCTGCTGCCCGAAACGGAGCCGCTGGCGCGCGTCGACGGCGTGCAGAACGCCGCCCAGATCCAGGGCGACCTCGCGGGCACGCTCACGTTCCAGGGGGCGGGCGCGGGCGCGGCTCCGACGACGAGCGCCGTGCTCGCGGACGTGCTCGACGTCGCGCGCTCGCTGGCGGAGGGCGCGCAGCCGCGCTGGGACCCCGGTCCCTGGCGCGGCGGGGAGACGCTGGGGCTGGGGGCGCTGGAGACGCGCTACTATCTGCGCATGACCGTGCTGGACCAGCCCGGCGTGCTCGCCCAGATCGCACGCGTCCTCGGGGAGGCGCGCGTCAGCATCGCCGCCGTGGACCAGCGCGAGACGGACGAGGAGCGGGGCACGGCGGAACTGGCGCTGATGACGCATCGCGCCCGCGAACTGGCGGTGACGGCGGCGATCGAGACGCTGCGCGGCCTGCCCGAGGTGCGCGAGGTGGACGCGATGCTGCGCGTGGAGGGAAGCGCGTGACCTCCGAGCCGGCGCTGCGATCGATCGAGGAGACGCTCATCCTGCTGGAGGGGGAGACGCGGGCGCAGCGGGAGGCGGGCGAGGCGCTGGGGCGCGAGATCACGCAGCTCCGCCGCCAGATCGAGGCGGCGATCGAGCAGAACGAGGAGCAGGGGCGCTCCACCAGGCAGGTCGAGACGGCGGTCGCCAGCTACCAGGGCATCCCCCAGAAGATCACGGAACTCACGCAGGACGCGGAGCACCTGCGCACGGCGCTCACGGAGACGCGCACGGCGCTTTCCACGAGCGAGCGCACGCGCGACGCGGAGGCGCTGGTCGCCAGTCGCGAACTGCGGGAAGCGCTGCGGCGGCTGGACGGGCTTAACGACCGCGTCGAACTGCTCGCCTCCGAGGCGGCGGCGCGCGAGTCGAAACTGGAGCAAGCGCACCAGGCCCTGAGCGCGCTCAACGACTGGCGGCAGGAGATGCAGCAGCAGGCGGAGCAGTTCGACCTGCGCCTGCAGCGGCTCGTCGAGGTGAGCGAGGAGGTCGAGGGGCGCGTGCTGGCCGCCGCCCAGGCGCTGCAGGAGCGCCCGCTGGAGGTCATCCACGAGCGGCTCCAGATCCTGGGCGAACTGTCGCACCGCGCGGAGGAGGCGATCGAGACGCTGCAGGCGGAGCAGCGGCTGGGGGCGGAGGTGCGCGAGGAGATGACGCGCCGCCACGACAAGCAGGAGCGCATGGAGGCGCAGGTCAACCGGCTCGAAGGGGCCGTCGAGAACCTCGCGCGCGCGCTCGACGAGGCGCGCGGCGAGACGGCCCTGCTGGACGGGCGGCATTCGGGCCTGAGCGAGCGCGTGGGCCTCATCCGCCGCGACATCTCGGAGATGGTGGACCACGTGCGCGAGGAGTTCGGGCGGTTCAACGAGATGCAGGAGCGCTCGCGCAAGCGGCAGATCGAAGCGCTCGAACAGGAGCTGCGGGAACTCAAGTTCCACGCCCTCCAGCCGCCGGACGAGCCATGAGCGACACGCTCCGGCGGGGAGTGCTGGCGCGCTGGGGCGACGTCCTGCCGCTCACCGCGGAGACGCCGCGCATCACCCTCGGCGAGGGCGATACGCCCCTCGTGCGCTCCGCCGCCATCGAGCGGGAGCTGGGGCTGGACGAGCTCTGGTTCAAGCTGGAAAGCTCCAACCCCACGGGCTCGTTCAAGGACCGCGGGATGGTGGTGGCGGTGGCGAAGGCGATGGAGCGCGGCTCGCGGGAGGTGCTCTGCGCGAGCACGGGCAACACGAGCGCGAGCGCCGCCGCCTACGCCGCCCGCTGCGGGCTGCGCGCGAGCATCCTCGTGCCGCGCGGGCGCGTGGCCGTGGGGAAGCTCGCGCAGGCGGTCGCCTTCGGCGCGCGCATCATCGAGATCGAGGGCAGCTTCGACGACGCCCTCACGCTGGCCCGCGCGGTGGCGGACGCGCACCCGATCGCGCTCGTGAACTCGGTCAACCCCGACCGCATCGAGGGGCAGAAGACGGCCGCTTACGAGATCTGCGAGGCGCTGGGCGACGCGCCCGACGCGCTCGCCATCCCCGTGGGGAACGCGGGCAACATCACCGCCTACTGGAAGGGGTTCACGGAGTGCGCGGAGCGCGACTTCGCCACGCGCCACCCGCGGATGCTCGGCTTCCAGGCGGCGGGGGCGGCGCCGATCGTGCGGGGCGAGCCGGTGGCCGACCCGCGCACGGTCGCGACCGCCATCCGCATCGGCAAGCCCGCCAGCTGGGGGCCAGCGGAGCGCGCCCGCGACGAGAGCGGGGGCCTCATCGGCGCGGTCACGGACGAGGAGATCCTCGACGCCTACCGGCTGCTGGCGAGCGCCGAGGGGCTGTTCGCCGAGCCCGCCAGCGCCGCCGGCGTGGCCGGGCTGCGGAAGCTGGAGCGCGAGGGCGCGCTGCGGGGCGGGCGCGCCGTGGCCGTGCTCACGGGCTCGGGCCTGAAGGATCCCGAGACGGCGGAAGCGCACACCGCGCCGGACGTGGCCCGCGCGGAGGCGACGCTCGCGGGGGTCGAGCGCGCGCTGGGCCTGTAGCGCCGAGGCTTGACCCGCGCCCGGCGGCCCGTAGACTCGCGGCCATGCGCCGCTTCACCCGATTGATCGCGCCGGTCCTGATCGCGGGGGCGCTCGCGCTGGCCGCGGGCGCGCCGCTGCTGGCGCTCGACGCGCCTCCCCTGACCGATACGCCCGCCATCGCCGCGCAGGAGGCAGAGGCGGGGCGCGACGTAGTACCGCCGCTCATCTGGGCGTTCGTGGGGGCGGGGCTGTTCTGCGGCGGGCTGGGCGTGCTCTACCTGCTGAAGCGCGAACTCGGCGGCTTCGAACTGAAGCCGGGCGCGTGGACGGCCCCGATCAGCGTGATCGCGAGCCGCACGCTGCCGGAAGAGGAATCGGACTACCCCGAGCCCGGGGACGACGGCCACGGCCACTGAGGCGCGCCTGACCCCGTGACCCGCTTGCTGCTGGCGACGAACAACCCCGGCAAGGTCCGCGAGATGCGCCGCCTGCTCGCGGGCGAGCCGTTCGAGGTGGCGACGCCCGCCGACCTGGGCATCGCCCTGGACGTGGTGGAGGACGGCGAGGGCTACGCGGAGAACGCGGCGCTGAAGGCGCGCGCCTTCGCCGAGGCGGGGCGGCGCCTCGCGCTGGCGGACGACTCCGGCATCGAGGTGGACGCGCTCGGGGGCGGGCCGGGGCCGCGCTCCGCCCGCTACGGCGGCCCGGGGCTCGACGACGCGGGCCGCACGGCCCTCATGCTGCGCGAACTGGCCGCCATCCCCGACGGGGAGCGGGGGGCGCGCTACCGCGCCGTCGTGGCGCTGGCGTGGCCGGACGGGCGCCTCGAACGCTTCGAGGGGACGTGGGAGGGGGCGATCGGGCGCGAAACGCGGGGCGCCAACGGCTTCGGCTACGACCCCATCTTTCGCACGCCGGACGGACGCAGCGCGGCGGAACTGAGCGCCGCCGAGAAGGACGCGGTCAGCCACCGCGGGCAGGCGGTGCGCGCCGCCATCCGCTGGCTGCGGGCGCGCGAGGGCTAGCGGGCGGCGGCTTCCTCTTCCTTGCTGGCGTCGATGACGCGCTGGGCGACGTTGCCGGGGACTTCCTCGTAGCGGTCGAATTCGAGCTCGAAGAGGCCGCGGCCCTGCGTGAGCGAGCGCAGGTCGGAGGCGTAGCGCTGGACCTCGGCGAGGGGCACGTCCGCCTCGACGACGCTGAGGGAGCCGTCGGGGGCGATGCCGTGGATGCGGGCGCGCTTCGTGTTGAGGTCGCCGACGATGTCGCCCGCCTTCGCCTCGGGGGTGCGCACGCGGATGGTCATGACCGGTTCGAGGAGCACGCCGCGGGCGTCCGCCACGGCCTCCTTGAGCGCCTGGCTGGCGGCGAGCTTGAAGGCCATCTCGCTGGAATCGACGGGGTGGTGCTTGCCGTCGAAGAGCGTGACCTCGCAGTCGGTCAGTTCGTAGCCGGCGAGCACGCCCTCGCGGGCCGTCTCCATGACGCCCTTCTCGACGGCGGGGATGAACTCGCGGGGGACGGAGCCGCCGACCACCTTGCTGTTGAACTGGAGCCCGGAGCCGCGCGTGAGGGGCTTGATCTCGATGGCGACGCGGGCGTACTGGCCGTGGCCGCCCGTCTGCTTCTTGTGGGTGTAGTCGGCGGAGGAGGTCTTGCCGACGGTCTCGCGGTAGGGGACGCGCGGCAGGGAGAGCTCGACCTCGATGTTGAACTTCTGCAGGAGGCGGCCCACGGCCACGTCGAGGTGGGCGTCGCCGAGCCCTTCGAGGATGGTCTCGCTGGTGCTGGCGTCGCGGCGCAGGCGCAGGCCGGGGTCTTCCTCGACGAGGCGCTGGAGGCTGGGGCCGAGCTTGTCGACGGCGGCGTTGGCGCCGGGGCGCACGGCCATGCTGTAGACGGGCTCGGGGAAGGTCATGGCGGGCAGGAGGACGGGCGCGTCCTTGGTCGCGAGCGTATCGCCGGTGCCCGTCTCGCTCAGCTTGGCGACGACGCCGATGTCGCCGGGGGACAGGGCCTCGACAGGCTCCTGGTCCTTGCCGAGCTGGCGGTAGATCGTGCCGAGGCGCTCGTCCGAGGACTTGTCGCTGTTCCAGAGGTGGCTGTCGGCCTTGACCGCGCCGGTCATGACGCGCAGGTAGCTGAGACGCCCCACGTAGGGGTCGGCGGAGGTCTTGAAGACGAGGACGGCGGGGGAGGCGCCGTCGCTCACCTCGAGGGTCTCGCCCTGCGCGTCGGCGACCTCGCGCTGGAGGGGGCTGGGGGCGACGGCGACGAGCGTATCGAGCACCTGGCGCACGCCCACCTGGTGGGTGGCGGAGGCGCAGAGGACGGGCACGATGTCGCCGCTCGCGAGGGCCGCGCGCAGGGCCCCGTTCAACTCGTCGGCCGTGATCTCCTCGTCCTCGAAGTACTTCATCATGAGGTCCTCGTCGTTCTCGACGATGCTCTCGATGAGGGCGGAGCGCAGCTCCGCGGCGGCGTCCGCGTGCTCGGCGGGCACCTCGGCGGGCTCGCCGCCCTCGCCCAGGTACGCCTTCATGGCGAGCAGGTCGATGACGCCACCGAGGTCGTGGCTCTGGCCGATGGGGAGAAAGAGGGGGGCGACGGCCGTGCCCCACTTCTCGCGGAGGGCGTCGAGCACGGTGTTGAAGTCGGCGTTCTCGCGGTCGAGGCGGTTGACGAGGATCATGCGGGGGAGGCCGCGCTCCCCGGCGATCTGCCAGACGCGGTCCGTGCCCACCTCGGGGCCGGAGACGGCGTCGACGACGATGAGGGCGAGGTCGGCGGCGCGCACGCCGCAGATGACCTCGGAGACGAAGTCGGCGTAGCCGGGGGTGTCGATGAGGTTGATCTTGGCCCCGCCCCACTCGACGGGGAGGACGGAGAGGTTGAGGCTGAACTTGCGGCGGTGCTCGTCCTCGTCGTAGTCGCCGGCGGTGTTCTGCTCCTCGATGGAGCCCATCCGCGTG
Organism: Tepidiformaceae bacterium; assembly: GCA_963664025.2. Taxonomy (GTDB): domain Bacteria; phylum Chloroflexota; class Dehalococcoidia; order Tepidiformales; family Tepidiformaceae; genus UBA2991. Next base: position 2,668,387 of record OY760861.2, read on the forward strand.
AGCGCGCCGCTGACGAACAGGGCGGCCTCGCCGAGCGTCGTCTTGCCGACGTTGCCGTGCCCGGCGAGAACGACGTTGCGGATGTCTTCGGAGGGGTAGAGCTTCATCGGTGGGCGCCTCGTGGCCGCTGGGGCCGGGGATTGGGGCGCGATTGTACGCGCTCGCGGCGGCGGGCGGCGGCAAGGCGCGGGCGGCTCCTGTAGACTCGCGCCGCACGCATGTTCGGCGCACCACGCAGCTACGTCGCCCTCGACCTCGAAACGACGGGGCTCGACCCCTCGCACGACCGCATCACCGAGATCGGGGCGGTGCGCTTCGACGGGGAGGGCCGCGAACTGGCCGTGTTCGAGCGGCTCGTGAACCCGGGGCGGCCCATCCCCCTGTTCATCGCGCAGATGACGGGCATCACGGACGCGGACGTGCGGGACGCGCCGCCCTTCGCGGCGCTCGCGGACGACCTGGCCGCGTTCGTGGGCGAGAGCGCGATCGTGGGGCAGAACGTCGCCTTCGACCTGAATTTCCTCGCGAAGGCGGGGCTGGAGTTCGAGGGACCGTCGCTCGATACGCTGCGATTCGCGCGCATCCTCTTCCCCGAGGGGCCGGGCGCGCTCGGGGAGCTGGCGGCGGAACTGGGGATCGAGATGCCGGTCGCGCACCGCGCGCTGGCGGACGCGCGCGCGACGGCGTCGGTGTTCCTGGCGCTGCGGCGGCGGGCGGAGGCGCTGCCAGCGGGCGAGCGCGCCTCGCTGGCTCGGCTCGTGGCGCTGGACGAGCCCCACCTCGCGCGCGAACTCGGCGGGGACGAGGCCGTCGCGGACGAGGGCTGGGAAGCGCCCGCGCTGCCGGAGCCGTGGAAGCCGCCGGAGCCGCTGGAGCGCGCGGAGGTTCCCGATCCGGTCACGGCGGAGGAGGTACGCGAGGCGCTGGCGGGGGCGGCGCGCGTGCTGGAGCGCTTCGAGGAGCGCCCCCAGCAGGCGGAGATGGCGGAGGCCGTCGCAGGCGCGTTCGCGGACGGGGGCCAGTGGCTGATCGAGGCGGGCACGGGCGTGGGCAAGTCGCTCGCCTACCTGATTCCGGCGGCGCTGCACGCGCTCCGCAACGGCGAGCGCGTCGTCATCTCGACGAACACGATCGCGCTCCAGGAGCAGTTGCTGGGGAAAGACGTGCCCGCGCTGCGCGAGATCCTGCGCGAGGCGGGCGTCATCGCCGAGCCGGAGGAGTTGCGCGTGACCCAGTTGAAGGGGCGCGCGAACTACCTCTGCGTGCGGCGCTGGGCCAACCAGCAGGCGAGCCTCGCCGAGCCCGGGATCGCCCATCTGGCGCCGACGCTCACGCGGTGGGTTCCGCACACGGAGACGGGCGACCGCAGCGAGCTGCGCCTCGATCGGGACGCCCACGCCGCCTGGCCGCGCTTCTCCGCCGCCGATACCGATTGCCTGTCGGCGAGGCCGCGCCCCTCCTTCGTGCGGGATGGCCGCTGCTTCCTCCAGCGGGCTCGCCAGCGGGCGGCGAGCGCCCACCTCATCATCGTCAATCACTCCCTGCTGCTGGCGGACGTGACCAAGGGGAGCGTGCTTCCCTCGTACGACCGCCTCATCATCGACGAGGCGCAGAACCTCGAGGGGGTGGCGACGCAGCAGTTCGGCAGGCAGGTCGGGCCCAGCCAGGTGCAGGCCGCGCTCGACGCGATCTACCACCCGCCCGCGCCGAACCGCCGCGCAAGCGGCATCGCCGCCCGAACGGGCTTCCTCGTCGCGCTCCCGCAGGAGGAGAGCGATGCGCTGATCGATGCGGTGCAGGCCGCGGGCGAACGCATCGCCGCTCCCTTCAACGCGCTCCAGGCGCTCAGGGGCGACGAGTACCGGCTGCGGATCACGTCCGCGGTCCGCTCCGGCGACGAATGGGACCTGGTGGAGGCGGGCTGGGCGGCGCTCGACGGCGCCCTCAAGCGCCTCATCCAGCGCGGCGGCGGCGCGGTGCCCCTCCTGCGCGACAACGGGCGCACGGACGAGGCCGACGAGATGGACATCGCCCTTCGCCAACTGCGCGACATCGTGGGCGAACTCGAAGCGCTGGTCGGGAGCAGCGGCCAGGAGACCATCCTCTGGGTCTCCGGCAATCGCGACGGGACGAGCGCGCTCAACTCCGCCCCGCTGGAAGTCTCGCCGCTGCTGGAGAGCGCCCTCTTCAACCCGCGTGCGGGCGAAGACGGGACCGGCGAGCCGCTCCGCACGGTCGTCGCCACCAGCGCGACGCTCATGGCGGGCGGCTCGATGGCGTTCACCGCCGAGCAGATGGGCCTGGCGGAGGCGGACACGCTGCAACTCGGCTCGCCCTTCGACTACGAGCGCTCGACGCTGCTGGCGACGCCCGCGAGCTTCCCCGATCCGGGCGACCGCGCCTACGAGGAAGCGGCGGCGGCGGCGATCACGAAGCTCGCGCTGGCCTCGGAGGGGCGGGCGCTGGCGCTGTTCACGTCGCACGCCTCCCTGCAGCGGGTGGCGGAGTTGTCGCGGGGGGCGCTGGAAGGGGAGGGGATCAGCGTGCTCGTCCAGGGGCGGGACGGCTCGCCCCGGCAACTGACGAGCCACCTCCGCGAGCATTCGCGCGCGGTCATCTTCGGCACGACCAGCTTCTGGGAGGGGATCGACATCCGCGGGGAGGCGCTCTCGCTCGTCGTCATCGCGCGGCTGCCCTTCCCCGTCCCGACGGACCCCATCCACGAAACGCGCTCGGAACTGTACGACGACCCGTTCCGCGACTACTCGCTGCCCCTCGCGATCCTGCGCTTCCGGCAGGGGTTCGGGCGGCTCATCCGCGACCGCGAGGACCGCGGCGTGGTGGCGGTGCTCGACAGCCGCGTCCGCACGCGGCGCTACGGCGCGGAGTTCCTGGACGCCATCCCCGACTGCACGCGGCTCACCGCGAACGTCGGGACGATCGCGGCGCGCACGCGCGAGTGGCTCGCCCGATGAGCGCGCCGCGGCCCCTTCCCCAGCGCATCACGGGCGAGCGCGTGTCGCTGCGCCGCGCCGGAGGCGGCGACGGCGACAGCGGCGCGCTGACCCGCTACGAGGTGCGCCGCCGGGGGGAACGCGAGGTCATCGGCGAGATCGCGATCGACCTGTCGGGGGAGGTTCCCGTGATCGAGCGGCTGCATATCGACGAGGAGGCGCGGGGCTATGGGGCGGGGTCGGGCGCGGCGGCGGCGCTGCTGCGGACGCTGGCGCGGCGCTGGCCGCTCGTGCGCACGTGGGCGCCGCCGGACCGCGGGCTGGCGGTCTATTTCTGGGTGCGGATGGGGTTCCGGCCCGTCCCCGGCGAGGGGCCGGACGGGGGGCTCTGGTTCGAGCAGGCCCTGCGCGCTCGGCGGGGGGCTGGACAGAGGGGGTAAAGTAGACGGGAGGATTCGCGCGAGGTGGGGCGCCCGAACCCAACGGGGTTTGACATGCAGGCCATGAGGCAGCGCGCGGCGACGAGCGCGTGCACGCACCACTGGATCATCGCCACGCCCAACGGGCACACCAGCCGGGGCATCTGCAAGCACTGCGGGAGCGAGCGCGACTTCGAGAACTCGGAGAGCGAACGGCTCTGGCGCAGCCGCCGGTCGGGGCGCAAGCAGGCGCCCGCCGCGCGAGCCTAGGGCGTCGTACACTAGCCGCGTGACGCCATCGCTGGCGGTCGAACTCGCGCCCGGGCGCAAGACGAATCTGAGCTTGCGCAATCCCGTGATGCCCGCCTCCGGCACCTTCAGCTGGGGGCTGGAGTTCGCGCGACAGTTCGACGTGAACCGGCTGGGGGCGGTCGTCTCGAAGGGGGTCACGCCCCTGCCGCGCGCGGGCAACGCGCAGCCGCGCGTGGCGGAGACGCCCTCGGGAATGCTGAACTCGATCGGCCTCCAGAACCTCGGCCCCGACCGCATCATCGCGGAGATGGCCCCCGTCTGGGCGGGCTGGGACACGCCCGTCATCGTGAACGTCGCGGGCGACACGGCGGGCGACTACGGCGACCTCGCGCGCGCCTTCGACGGCGTTCCCGGCGTGGCCGCGCTGGAGCTGAACTTCTCCTGCCCGAACGTGGACAACGGCCTCGACTTCGGGCTGGACGCGGCGGCGGCGGCGCGGGCGACGCGGGCGGCGGCGCGCGCCTGCGAGCTGCCGATCATCGTGAAGCTGACGCCGGCGGCGCAGGACCCGGCGGCGATCGCGCGCGCCTGCGCGGACGAGGGCGCGTCCGCCATCTGCGCGATCAACACGGTCCCCGGGCTCGCCGTCGACGCGGAGGCGCGCAGGCCCGTGCTGCCGCGCGCGATCGGGGGGCTGAGCGGCCCCGCGATCAAGCCGATCGCGCTGCGCGTCGTCTACGAGGTGGCGCAAGCGGTGAACGTGCCGGTCATCGGCTGCGGGGGTATTCGCAGCGGGCTCGACGCCGTCGAGTTCCTGATGGCTGGGGCGACGGCGGTACAGGTGGGCACGGCCAACTTCACCAACCCTGGGGCGCCGCTCGACGTGCTGGAGGGGCTGGAGGCGTGGCTGGAGGCGCACGGCGTGGCGGACGTGCACGACGTCATCGGCTGCGCTCAGCCGTTGCCCGTGTAGCGAAGAGCGCCGCCACCGGCCACCGATCGCTATCCACTGGAGTGGGGTACGCTGGCGGGACGGGGCGTAGCTCAGCCAGGAAGAGCACGCGGTTTGGGGCCGCGAGGTCCCCGGTTCAAATCCGGGCGCCCCGACCAGCACCGGCGCGAGGGGCGGCGGGCGGCTGCGCGTTCACGCGGCTGCGCCAGCGAGGGGTCGCCGCTGGCGGCTCGCCCACGGGCTGGCTACCATGATCGGAGCCCACGGGGAGCGCGGCGGTGAGCGACGACTTTGGCATCGATCTGGACGAGGTGCGCCGCGTCATCGAGGACTCGGAAGTGCTGATCATCCGGCTGGAGACGGTGGGCAGCCGCGTGCTCGTCGATTTCCGCACCACCGCCACGGAGCCGCCCTTCATCGCGCGGGCGCCGCGCGTGAACTCGGTGGAGGAGCGCGTGCGCGCCATCAAGGAGTTGCGGCCCGCCTTCCCCTATCCCGAGAAGCTGATGTCGTTCGCGTGGCCGCGGCGGGTGAGCGTGATCGAGGAGTCGGGGCTGTGGGACGTGGTGCGGGGGCGGATGGAGGCGCTCGGCGGCGAGGCGGCGGGCGAGGATACGGCGCGCGTCCACCGCGAACTGCTCGCCGAGGAACGGCGCGAAGTCGTCGCGGCGGTGCGCGGGGGCGAAGGCATGCGCACCATCTGGCAGCGCGAATGAGCGACCGGCGCCCCATCGACCTGCGCAGCGACACGGTGACGCAGCCCGACGCCGCGATGCGCCGCGCCATGGCCGAGGCGGAAGTCGGCGACGACGTGTTCGGCGACGACCCCAGCGTGAACCGGCTGGAGGCGCTGGCGGCGGCGCGCGTGGGCAAGGAGGCGGCGGTCTTCGTCCCCAGCGGCACGATGGCGAACCTCGTGGCCGTGCTCAGCCACACGCGCCCCACGGACGAGGTGCTGCTGGGCGACGAGTCGCACGTGTTCAACTACGAGGTGGCGGGGGCGGCGCGCGTCGGGGGCGTGCAGTTGCGCCCGCTCGCGAACGACGCCGGGGGCGGGCTGGCGGAGGCGGACGTGCGCGCCGCCGTGCGCGAGCCGAACATCCACGCGCCGCGGACGGCGCTGCTCTGCCTGGAGAACACGCACAACCGCTGCGGGGGCGCGGTCCTGCCCCTCGCGCGGACGCAGGCGCTGGCGGGGATCGCGCGCGAGGCGGGGGCGGCGGTGCACCTGGACGGAGCGCGCATCTTCAACGCCGAGGTCGCGAGCGAGACCCCCGCGGCGGAGCTCGCGGCGCCCGCGGACTCGGTCTCGTTCTGCCTCTCGAAGGGGCTGGCCTGCCCGGTGGGCTCGGTGCTGTGCGGGCCGCGCGACCTGATCGAGCGGGCGCGGCGGGAGCGCAAGATGCTGGGCGGGGGGATGCGGCAGGCGGGCGTGCTCGCGGCGGCGGGCATCCACGCGCTCGCGCACAACGTCGAGCGGCTCGCCGAGGACCACGCGAACGCGCGCACGCTGGCGGAGGGTCTCGCGCGGCTGGGGCCGTTCGCCGTCGACCCGCCGGCGACGAACATCGTCGTCCTGCGCGTGCTGGAGGGAACGCGGGACGGCTGGCTGGCGGCGTTCGCGGAGGCGGGCGTGCGGGCGGTCCCGTTCGGCGCTGGCCGCATCCGCATGGTGACGCACAAGGACGTCGACGGGGCGGCCATCGGCGAGGCGCTGGGGCGCGCCGGGCAAGCGGCGGCGGCGGTCGCGTGAAGGGGCGGCTGGCGCTGGCCGCGCTCGCGCTGGCCGCGCTCGCGCTCGCCGCGTGCGGCTCGGAGCCGCTGGAGTCGCACCCGCCCATCTTCGCGGGAGCGCCCTGGGAGGGGCCGGAGCGGCTGCACTACAACCTCGTGCAGCGCGACAGCCTGGAAGGCGTGTGCGTGCTGGAGACCGAGCCGGAGGTCGCCCCCGGCGTGACCGAGGTGCGGCGGCTCTGCCGCGACGCGGAAGAGGGGCGCTACGAGGACAACGGCTCCGTGCGCGTGGACTCGGCGACGCTGCGGCCCATCTCCTCCCTGCGCGTCGTGCGCGACCTGGAGGAAGGCGACGCGCGCCACTTCACGACGACCTACGCGCCGGAGGAAGGGCGCGTGCGCTTCGAATCGAACGAGTACGAGGCGGGCGAGGAGCAGCCGGGCGAGACCGTGACCGCCGAGCGGGAGCTGCCCGAACCGACCGCGAGGTCCCGGATCCGGCCTGGTACGACGACGAGGAGCTGCTCTGGCTGGTGCGGGGCATCCCCCTGCGCGAGGGCTTCGAGGGCTCGTTCACCAACGTGAACGCGCGCAGCAGCGTGTTCTCGGCGGAGGTGGCGGTGGAGGAGATGGAGGAAGTCGAGGTTCCGGCGGGAACCTTCCAGGCGTGGAAGGTTCGCCTCGAGACGAGCACGGTGACGCAGCTGATCTGGGTCGAGGCGGAGGCCCCGCACCGTGTCATCCGCGCGAGGATCGAGCGCCTGACCTACGAACTGGCGGCGATCGGGGAGTAGCGGGAGACCGCCGGACCCGCCGTCGCGAGGGTCCGGCGCGGGCTTTCCGCCGCGCTGACGGTTCCGCTCAGAACTCGCGCGCTTATGTTGGGCGGGAGCCTTGAACGCCCCTGACCTGCGCCCTAGTATTCGCGAGCCACCGAGAACCTGATGCCAGTCGTTGTCGCCGTCAGCAGAGATTCCCGAATGCGAGAGGCGCTGGATGTGTACCTGCGCGATCGCGGGTACGAGGCGCTGACGTTCCCGAACTACGACGTGCTCATGGCGCAGGCCGATCCGTCGCAGCCCGCGGCGCTGGTGGTGGACGTGCAGGGCGTGCCGCGGGGCGAACCGGGCTCGCGCTTCACGCAGTTCAGCCAGTGGCTGGCGCGCACCTACCAGAACCGGGAGGCGCCGTCGCTGGTGTACCTGCTGCGGAAGGGGTCGCGGCGGCCCCATTTCCACATCCCCGGCCCCATCATCAAGAAGCCCTTCCCGCTGGAGATGCTGGGCGAGACGCTGCGCAGCCTGCTGGGCGACCCCACGCGCGAGGCGCGCGCCCCCTTCAAGGTCGAGACGGACACGAACACGCTGCGGGGCAGCGGGGGCGCGGAGCACCTGACGAACATCGAGGCGAACCTGCTCGCCTACCTGATGGCGCACGAGGGTGAAATCCTGCATCCCCGCACGCTGCTGGCCGAAGTCTGGCAGTACCACGACGACGCGGGGGCGAACACGCTCGTGCGGGCGCACGTGAGCAACCTGCGCCGCAAGATGCGGGCCGTCCTCGGCAGCGACGAGCAGCTCGAGACGATCCGCGGCAAGGGTTACCGCTTCGTCGCCTGACCGGGCGGCGTAGCCCCGATCTCCCGTGACGCTTCCCGTTCTGGCCGCCGCATGGCTCCTGGGATTCGCAACAGTTGGCGTCTGGGGCGGACCCGTGTGGATGGCGGGGGCGTGGTTCGCGACCGCCGCGCCGGGAGCGTGGGCCGTGCGGGGGCGGGGCGCGGCCCTGCTGGCGCTGGCGGCGGCGGTGCTGGCCCTGCTGGGAGCGCTGCGCTTCGAGCAGTGGGCGGAGACGCCGCTGCCGGACCTCGTGCGCTCGCTCGGCGCGGAGGTGACGATCGAGGGGCGCATCGACTCCGAGCCGGACCCCGGGCTCACGACCGCCCGCTACCACGTGCGCGCCGAGCGGGTGGAGCACGGCGGCCTCTGGCGGGAGACCGCGGGGCGGGCGCTGATCACGGTCAGGGAGACGCCCGCGCTCGCCTACGGGACGCCCGTGCGGCTGACGGGGAGGCTGGAGGAGCCGCCGCGGCTGGAGGCGTTCGACTACCGCGCCTTCCTCGCGCGGCGCGACGTGGTGGGGACGATGAGCTTCCCGCGCGTGGAGCGGCTGGGCGAAGCGCCGCGCGACAGCCTGGGCGCGCTCGCGGCGGAGATGCGCCTGCGGCTGGAGCGGGCGATGCAGGCGGCGCTGCCCGAACCCGCGGCCTCGCTCGGCTCCGGCATCGTGATGGGGCGCGACGGGACGATGCCGGACGACCTGCGGGAGGCGTTCCGCGAGACGGGGCTGGCGCACTTCGTGGCCGTCTCGGGCTCGAACATCGCGCTCGTGACGGCGCTGGCGTTCCTCGTGTTCGCGCCCGTGGTGGGGCGCAACCGCGCGATCTGGCCCGCCGCCGCCTCGCTCGCGCTCTACGTGCTGCTGGCGGGGGCGGAGGAGACGGTGGTGCGGGCGGGGATCATGGCGGCGATCGTGCTCGCGGGGTTCTGGCTGGGCAGGCCGCAGAGCGGGCTCGCCGCGCTCGGGGCGGCGGCCATCGCGATGACGGCGGTCCAGCCCGGGCTCGCGCTGGAGGCGGGCTTCCAGTTGAGCGTGGCCTCCACCGCCGGGCTGATCGCCTTCGGCCCCTGGATCCACTACGGGCTGGCGTGGACGGCGCGGAAGCTGGGCGCCGCCGAAATCGTCCCGAACGTGCTGCTGGAGGTGGCGGCGCTCTCGCTGGCGGCCTGGATCGCGGCGCTGCCCATCATCTGGGTGACCTTCGGGCAGGTGTCGCTCATCGGGCCGCTGGTCAACATCCCGACCGTGCCCGTGTTCGCGCTCGCCTTCTGGCTGAGCGGCGCGGCGGCGATCGCGGGGGCGCTCTGGGCGCCCGCGGGCTGGGCGATCGGCCTGGTCGCCTACTACCCGCTGGCGTTCATCATCGGGATGGCGGAGGCGGGGGCGAGCGTGCCCCGGGCGGCGGTCGTCGTGCCCCGCTTCGGGGCGGAGGCGGCGCTGCTGGCGACCGTGGCGCTGGGCGCGCTGGCGTGGCCCGCCTACCGGTACCTCGCGCCGCGCATCGCGCCGCCGGAGACGCGCGGCGGCTTCGCCCGCACGGTGCGCACGGCGGCGCTGACGAGCGGCGCGGGCGCGCTCATCGCGGCGATCGCCGTTACCAGCGTGGCGCCCATCGGCGGGCCGGGGGAGATGCACGTCACCGTGCTCAACGTGGGGCAGGGCGACGCCATCCTCGTGACGACGCCGAACGGGGAGCGGGTGGTGGTGGACGGCGGGCCGAGCGGCATCGTGCTGGCGCGGGAGCTCGGCGAGGTGCTCCCGCACTGGGGCAGGGGCATCGCGGCGGCGGTGCTCACCCACCCCGACGCGGACCACGTGGGCGGGCTGCCGGCGCTGCTCGACCGCTTCCAGGTGAAGCGCGTGTACGACAGCGGGGAGCAGCGCGAGACGGCGATCTTCGCGCGCTTCGCGGAGGCGGCGGGGCCGAGGCGGGCGTTGCGCCGCGGCGATGTCTTCGAGGTGGACGGGGTGCGCTTCGAGGCGCTCTGGCCGCCGCCGGGGCCGCTCGACGGGCCGCGCAACGCGTTCTCGGTCGTGCTGCGCGTGACCTACGGGAACATCGTGATCCTGCTCACAGGCGACATCGAGGAGACGGCGCAGGAGGCGCTGCTGGCGGGCGGCGGTATCGGCGCGCACGTGATCAAGGTTCCCCACCACGGAGCCGCGACGAACGCGGGCGGGTTCCTCGACGCGACGGGCGCGCAGGTGGCGATCATCTCCGTGGGCGCGGAGAACCGCTACGGACACCCCGCGGACGAGACGCTGCGGGAGCTGGCGGGCTGGCCGGTGCTGCGGACGGACGTGCACGGGCGCATCACGATCGTGAGCGACGGGGCGAGCCTCGTCATACGCGCGGAACGCTGGGACGGCTTTGCGCCTGCGGAGGGGGAGGGGTAGCGTCAGCGCCATGCCCGCGCGAACCGATGGCCGCCAGGCGCGCGATCTGCGGCCCGTCACGATCGAGACGGGCTACCAGGAGTTCGCCGAGGGCAGCTGCCTCATCGCCTTCGGGAAGACGCGCGTGCTCTGCGCGGCGAGCGTGGCCGAGCGCCAGCCCGGCTGGCTGCGGAACACGCAGAGCGGCTGGGTGACGGCCGAGTACTCGATGCTGCCGCGCTCGACGCTGACGCGCACGCAGCGCGAGGTGGAGCGGGGGCGCCCGGGCGGGCGCACGCAGGAGATCCAGCGGCTGATCGGGCGCTCCCTGCGCGCCGCCGTCGACCTCGACCTGCTGGGGCCGCGCACGATCACGGTGGACTGCGACGTGCTGCAGGCGGACGGGGGCACGCGCACGGCCTCGGTCACGGGCGGGTTCGTGGCGCTGCGGCTGGCGGCGGAGAAGCTGGCGCGCGCCGACCTCATCCCCCCGCAGGCGATCACGACGCAGGTGGCGGCGGTCTCCGCGGGGATCGTCGCGGGAACGCCCGTGCTCGACCTCTGCTACGAGGAGGACTCGGCGGCGGAGGTCGACTTCAACGTGGTGATGACGGGCGAGGACGCGTTCGTGGAGGTGCAGGGCACGGCCGAGGGAAAGCCCTTCGGCGGGGCCTCGCTGGATGCGCTGGTGGAACTGGCGCGGGGCGGCATCGCGGAGCTGTTCGAGCGGCAGCGGGAGGCGCTGCGCGCGGCTCAGACGTAGGGCCCAAGGTGCGTGCCGCCGACGATGTGGAGGTGGCCGTGCTCCTGGCTCTGCATCGCCTCGAAGCCGAAGTTGGAGAGCAGGCGGAAGCCGTCGGGGCAGGCTTCGGCCCCGATCGTGGCGGCGATGCGGCCCACCTCGGCGATGCCGTTCTCCCACAACTCGGCCTGCGTGCGGTGCTCCTTCGTCATGGCGAGCAGCATGACGGGCACCCAGCGGAGGACGTTCTGGATGACGATGACCTCGTCGTCCTCGTAGATGACGTTCGCGGGCTCGGTCCCGGCGACGATGTTGCAGAAGACGCAGTACGGGGCACGCTTCATGGCGGGAACCCAATTCTACAGCGCGGAGCGGCGAGCGACGCGCGGCTGTGCGAAACTGGAGGCGACGGACCGGCAGGGAGGTGTTCGATGGAAGCGATTGACCGGCAAGCCGAAGCGGAGGCGATCGACCGGGAGATGGTCGCCTACGAGGCGATGCGCGAGACGCTGGAACGCGACCACCCCTGGAAGTGGGTCGTCTTCCACAACGAGGAGTTGGCGGGCGTCTTCGACACGCTGAACGAGGCTGCGGACAGCGCCGTCCGGCGGTTCGGGCGCGGGCCGTATCACATCCGGGAAGTGTGCGCGCCGACGGTTCACACGCTGCCCGCATCCATCAGGTTCTTCAGGCCGCACGTTGAGGCTTAGGATCGGCGGCCTCGCGGGGGGAGTCCCCGCCCCATGCTGGGGCAAGAGGAGTTCGGGGGAGCCAGCGGACTCAGCCTCGCGAATGTCTATCTCGCTCAACTCTACATCCCGGAGATGGAGTTCACGGTCTACGGGACATTCCTGGGCGTCCAGCTTCTGGCGGCCAGGCAGCCGCATCTGGCACTGCTCGGGAGGGACTTTCTCGCCAACTTCACCATGACCTACGAGGGACGGACGGGGATTGTGGTCCTCAGCGACGAGTAGCGCGCTCGACCGGTCCGGCCAACCTGCGAAACTACGCGCGGAGGGTGAACGATGCCGAGACTGATGCCGCTGCGGGGGCTGCGCTACACGGCGAAGGCGGGGCCGCTCGACCAGTTGCTGGCGCCGCCGTTCGACGTGATCGGCGAGCGGGAGCGGGAACGGCTCGCGGCGCTTTCGCCCTATAACTCCGTGCGGCTGGAACTGGCGGAGGCCGCGGACGACCGCGACGCGACGGTGGCGGCGGAACTCGAACGGTGGACGGCGGATGGCATCGTCGAGCGGGACGCGGACCCGATGCTGTACGTGTATGAGCAGGCATTCGTGGAGGAGGGCGCGGCGCGGCGGCGGCGGGCGCTCATCTGCGGGGTCGAGTCGCAGCCGTGGGAGGCGGGGGCGACGCTGCCGCACGAGTTCACGCTCTCCGCGCCGAAGGAGGACCGCCTGCGCCTGCTGCAGGCGACGGGCACGCAGTTCAGCCCCATCTTCATGCTGGCGCGCGACCGATCGGGGCAGCTCGCGCAGATGCTCGCGAGCGTGGCGGAGCGCATCGAACCCGACACCTCGGGCGAGACCGCCGACGGCGTGACGCACCGTCTCTGGGCGCTGCCGGCGGACCGAGAGCACTTGCGCCAGCTCGCGCCGCTGCTCTCGGAGGCGTTCTACATCGCGGACGGGCACCATCGCTACGAGACCTCCGTGGCGTACCGCACGTGGCTCGCGAAACGCGAGGGACTGCTGCCGAGCGACCATCCGGCGCGGTTCGCGATGGCGGGCGTCGTGCCGGTCGCGGACGAGGGGCTCGTGGTGCGGCCCCTGCATCGCTACGTCCCGCAGGCGCCTCCCGAGGACTGGCGCGAGCGGCTGGAGGGGCTGTTCGACATCGAAGAGACGGCGGCGGACCTGAACCCGGCGGCGCTGGAGGCGGTGCGGGCGGCCTCGCCGGATGCGATCGTGGCGATCAACCTGGAGCCGTGGCGCGTCCACCTGCTGCGTCCGGTGAGCGATGAGGCCGTCGCGGGGCTGGCCCCGCCGGGGTCGAGCGCGCGCTGGGTCTCGGTGGCGCCCACCCTGCTGCGGCTGGGCGTCATCGGGCCGCTCTGGGGGTTCAGCGACGAGGAGTTCCGCGCGGGGGCGGTCACGTTCACGCACGAGGTGCGGGAGGTGTTCGAGCGGCTGGGGCGCGGCGGCTGCGGCTTCCTGCTCCAGCACGTGCCCGCGAGCGAGGTGATCGCGCTGGCCGACGGGGGCGAGCGGCTCCCGCAGAAGTCGACGTTCTACTACCCGAAGCTGGGGACGGGGCTCGTCTTCGCGCCGCTCACGCAGTAGGGCCGTCAAGGCGCCTGGCCATGAGGATGCCGGGCTTGCCGGGGCCGTTGGCGTCGGGGATGACGCGGGAAGGCCCGCGCCCTAGAGGCGGACGAGGCGGACGCTGGCGATGCCCTCGACGGCGGCGATCAGGTCGAGGGCGGCGGCGTCCGGCTCGTCGTCGAGCATGAGGACCATGAGGGCGCTCCCGCGGGGGCTGCTGCGCCCGACGCGCATGGCGCTGATGTTGATGTCGTGCGCGCCCAGGAGCGTGCCGAGGCGGCCGATCATGCCGGGGCGGTCCTCGTTTTCGCAGACGAGGAGGAACGCGCCCGGCTCGGGCACGAGGTCGATGTCGAGGTCGTTGATGCGCACGATGATGGGGCGCGAGTGGCTGGCGGCTCCGCTGATGACGACCTCCGCATCGCTGCTGCCGACGCGCAGTTCGATCAGGTTGTGGAACTCCTCGTGCGAGGCGCGCAGGCGCTCGTCGATCGTCCAGCCGCGGGCCTCGGCGATGCTCGTGGCGTTGACGAGGTTGACGTTCTGGACGCTGATGGGGCTGAGCAGGCCGCGCACGGCGAAGGCCTTGAGCGGCGTGACGTCGTGCTCGGCGATCTCGCCGAAGAAGGCGAGGTCGATGGTGGTGAGCTGGCCGCTGAGGAGTTGCGTCGCGACCGTCCCCAGCATTTCCGCCACGGCGAGGTAGGGGCCGACGACTTCGAGCGTCTCGGGCGGCACGATGGGGGCGTTGACGGGGTAGCGGGGCGGGCGTCCGCCGAGCACGTCGAGCACCTGCTCGGCGATGTCGATGGCGATGCGCTCCTGGGCCTCGGCGGTGGAGCCGGCGAGGTGGGGCGTGACGATGATGCGCTCGTCCTCGAAGAGGGGGTGCGCGCCGGGCGGCTCCGACGTGAACACGTCGAGGGCGGCGCCGGCGACCTTCCCCGAGCGCACGGCTTCGAGCAGGGCGTCCTCGTCGATGATGCCGCCGCGGGCGGCGTTGACGAGGCGGACGCCGTCCTTCATGGCGGCGAACTGCTCGCGCGCGACCATGCCGCGGGTGCTGGACGTGAGCGGCGTGTGCACGCTGATGAAGTCGCTCTCGGCGTAGAGCCGGTCGAGGTCGGCGGGGAGGGCGCCGAGCGCGCGCACGCGCTCGACGGGCACGAAGGGGTCGTGGACGACGACGTTCATCTCGAAGGCGAGGGCGCGGCGGGCCATCTCCGAGCCGATGGGGCCGAAGCCGATGAGGCCGAGGGTGCGCCCGCGAAGCTCCGCGCCCATGAAGGCGCGCCGGTTCCATTCGCCGCCGCGCAGGGAGCGGTCGGCGCGGGGAATGTGGCGCGCGAGGGCCATCAGCAGCGCGAAGGCGTGCTCGGCGGCGGCGATGGTGTTGCCGCGCGGCGCGTTCACGACGACGATGCCGCGCTCCGTGGCGGCGTCGAGGTCGACGTTGTCCACGCCGGTGCCGGCGCGGGCCACGATCTGCAGGCGGTCGGCGTTGGCGAGGGCCTCGGCGGTGACCTGCGCCCCGCTGCGCACGACGAGGGCGTCGTAGCCGGCGAGGGCGTCGCGCAACTCGTCGGGCGGGAGCCCCGTGCGCACGTCGACGTCGGCGCTCTGCCGCAGGAGGGCGACGCCTTCCTCCGCGATGGGGTCGGCGACGAGGACGCGGGGACGTGCGGGCGCGTCAGTCACGGCGCGGGCTCGGGGAGGGGGTCACGCTGGCCGCCATGCGTCCAGCATAGCGCCGCCGGGCGCTACGGCCTTGGGGCCGGGGTCAGCGCGCGCCCCAGGGGTTGAGCACGTCGATGCCGAGCCTTTCGAAGTGCCTGACGTTGCGGGTGGCGACGCCGAGGTCGTGAGCCTTGGCGATTCCGGCGATGAGAGCATCGGCCACGTCGATCGAGCGGCCAATGCGAGTTTCCTGGGCCTGGAAGCGAGCAGCCCAGACGGCGCCCGGCCAGTCGAGCGGCAGCACACGCTCCTGATACTGCTCAAGGATGGCATCGTACATCGCCCGCAAGCGGTCGCGACGACGGCCCCGAGGGAGCCGGCTTAGTCCGAACTCCGCCTCATAGATGGCGATCGCTGGCAGCCACACATCGTCTTGCTGCTGATACAGGAAACTGAGAACCTCCTGGTCGGGAACATCCTTTGTCAACTCCGAGAGGACGTTCGTATCGAGAACATAGCCGCTCACTCGTCGTCATCCTCAAAGTCGTAGTCCACGAAGGGGATCGGCCTGTAAGCGCCCCAGTCCCTCGGGATTTCGAAGTTGGTACCGCGGGGCATGTTCTCGACCAGCCAGCGACCGAACGGGATCTTCTCCTCATCGGATTCTTTCGCGAGTTCCCGTTCCCGCCACTCGCGTTCGGGGGCCACGACAAACGTCTTCCCGGCGCCGATGCGCTGCGGGCCCTCCTCCTCGGCGAGCCGCAGGATCTCGGAGAGACGCGCCTTGGCCTCGGCGACGGTCCAGGTTCGCTGCGTGTCGCGGTGGTCGGTGACCATGACGCCTCCCCGTGGAGTCCGATCCAGTCTGGATCAGACTGCTGCCTCAGGTTTCGGCGAGGAGGCGCTCGACGACGTCGAGGGCGGCGGCGATGTCGTCCTGGGTGAAGTAGCCGAGGTGGCCGACGCGGAAGATCTTGCCGCGCAGGGACTGCTGGCCGCCGCCGAGCACGACGCCGAACTCGTCGCGGGCGCGCTTCGCGATGGCGAGGCCGTCCACGCCCTCCGGCCAGCGCACGGCGGTGACGGTGTCGGAGGCGAAGCGCTCGTCGCGGGCGAACAACTCCAGGCCCATCGCGCGGGCGCGGTCGCGCGTGTACTGGGCGACGGCGCGGTGGCGGCCGTAGACGCCCTCCAGGCCCTCGGCGCGGATCGCCTCGATAGCCGTGTCGAGGCCGTAGAAGATGGAGATCGCGGGGGTCCAGGGCGTCTGCGCGTTCTCCAGCGAGGAGCGGGAGCGGCGCAGGTCGAGGTAGAAGCGCGGCATCGTGGCGCGCTCGCTGGCTTCCCAGGCGCGCTCGCTGAGCCAGACGAAGGCGAGCCCGGGCGGGACCATCCAGCCCTTCTGCGAGCCGCTCACGAGCGCGTCGATGCCCCAGCGCTCGGCGGGGCAGGGGATGGAGGAGACGCTGCTGACGCCATCGACGATGAGCAGCGGCCCGCGCTCGCGCACGACCGCGCCGATGGCCTCCAGCGGGTTGGTGACGCCGGTCGAGGTCTCGTTGTGGGTGACGAGGACGGCCTTGATGGAGGGGTCCGCGTCGAGGCGGCGGGCGATCTCGGCGGGGTCAGCGGCTTCGCCCCATTCGAGTTCGTAGCGCACGACCTCGGCGCCGTAGGTCTCGGCGATGGCGGCGAGGCGGTTGCCGAAGACGCCGATGGAGACGGCGAGCACGCGGTCGCCGGGGCTGAGCAGGTTGACGACGGCGGCTTCGAGCCCGCCCGTGCCGGAGGCGGTGATGGCGAGCACGTCGCTGGAGACGCCGAAGACCCAGTTCAGCCCCTCGGTGACGCGCCTGATGATGTCCGCGAACCGGGGTCCGCGGTGATTCATCATGGGGCCGCCGACGGCTTCGAGAACGTCATCGGGGCAGGGGGTGGGTCCGGGGATGCGCAGGTTCACGGCACTCTTCCAGCGAGGTTCTTCCCTCGATTCTCGCGCAGCGCGCGCCTATGGACACGAACAGGGGCGCATCCGCGTTAAGATCGCGGCATGACCTCCGGCTTTCGCGCCATTCCGAGCGTCGAGGCGGTGCTCGCGGAACTCCGCGGGAACGGCGCGGCTCCGCACGCGCTCGCGCTGGAGGCGGCGCGCACGGCCATCGAACGGGCGCGGGAGGCGGTGCGGGCGGGCGCGACGGCGCCCGATCCGGCGGCGATCGCGGCGGCGGCGGAGGCGCTGCTGGCGGAACTGGCGCGGCCCTCGCTGCGGCGGGTGGTGAACGCCGCCGGCGTGATCCTGCAGACGAACCTGGGGCGCGCGCCGCTGAGCGAGCGGGCGATGGCGGCGATGGCCGAGGCGGCGCGCGGCTACACGAACCTCGAATTCGGCCTGGCGGAGGGAAGCCGCGGCAGCCGCCACGAGCACGTGCGCGACCTGCTGCGGCGCACGACGGGCGCGGAGGACGGGCTGGCGGTGAACAACAACGCCGCCGCCCTGCTGATGGCGCTGCAGGTGTTCGCGCGCGGGCGGGAGGTGATCGTGTCGCGCGGGGAGGCGGTCGAGATCGGCGGGCGCTTCCGCATCCCCGACGTGCTGCGGGAGAGCGGGGCGCGGCTGGTGGAGGTGGGCACGACGAACCGCACCTACGCGGAGGACTACGCCGACGCGATCACGGACGAGACGGCGGCGATCCTGCGCGTGCACCGCTCCAACTTCCAGGTGACGGGCTTCACGGCGCGGCCCGCGCTGGGGGAACTGGCGGCGCTCGCGCACGAGCGCGGCGCGCTGCTGCTCGACGACCTCGGCAGCGGCTGCCTGGTCGAGACGGCGGACTACGGCGTCGAGCACGAGCCAACCGTGCGGGAGAGCCTCGACGGGGGCGCTGACCTGACGCTGTTCAGCGGGGACAAGCTGCTGGGCGGCCCGCAGTGCGGCCTGATCGCGGGGCGTGGCGAGCTGGTGGCGACGCTGCGGCGGCATCCGCTGGCGCGGGCGCTGCGCGTCGACAAGCTCACGATCGCCGCGCTCAACGCGACGCTGATGGCCTACGTGGCGGGAACGGAGCGCGCGGAGATCCCCGTGTGGCGGATGCTCGCGCTGGAGCGGGACGGGCTGGAGCCGCGCGCGCGGGCCTGGGCGGAAGCGGCGGGCGCGGGAGGCCGCGTAATCGAGTCGCGCACGATGATCGGGGGCGGGGCGGCCCCGGGCGCGGGGCGGGCGACGTGGTGCGCGGCGCTGCGGGCGGAACGGGGCGCGGAGCGGCTCGCGGGCGCGCTGCGGGAGGCGGACCCGCCCATCGTCGCGCGCGTGGAGGCGGGCGAGACGCTGCTCGACCCGCGCACCGTGGCGGAGGACGACGACGCGCACGTGGCCGCGACCATCGCGGCGCTGCTGGAGACGGAGGGCGCGGGCGGCGCCTAGCGGCACGGTTGTACTGCGCGATCGTTGACCCCTTCGGAACGCTGGCGGTACAGTGCGGCCAGCCGAATGTTCGATTTTTCACAACCGCGGGCCACCCCGGTGGGGCGCGCGGGCGCGAGCGGGAGGGGCCGCCCCGGCTCATGACATCTGACATCCCCGAGGTCGTCATCAACCGGCTGCCGCTCTACGCGCGGGCGCTGACGACGCTCGCGGCGGCGGGCGAGACGGTCGTGAGTTCGCAGACGCTGGGCGAGCAGCTGGACGTGACGCCCGCGCAGATTCGCAAGGACCTCAGCTACTTCGGGCGCTTCGGGAAGCAGGGCCGCGGCTACAACGTGGGCGACCTGCTGGACGAGTTGCGCGGCATCCTCGGGCTCGACCGCACGTGGAAGGTGTGCGTCGTCGGGATCGGGCGGCTGGGCCAGGCGATCCTGGAGTACGACGGCTTCTCCCGGCAGGGCTTCCACACGATCGCGGCCTTCGACGCGTCGCCCGCGGTCGCGGGGACGGAGGTGCAGGGCATCACCGTGCGGTCGATGGACGACCTGGAGGACGCTCTCGCGGGCGAGCCCGTCGACATCGCCGTGGTGGCGGTGCCGGCGGACGCCGCGCAGGCGGTGGTCGACCGGCTGGTGGCGAGCGGGGTCCACGCGATCCTGAACTACGCGCCAATCTCGGCGCACGTGCCCGCGGGCGTCTCCATCCGGCAGATTGACCCGGTCGTGATGATGCAGGGCATGACCTACTACCTGAAGGAGTTGCCGCCGGACGCCGGTTAGGCGGTCGCGTCCCCCGCTTCGGCGCGGCCAGCGCCCGCGAGGAAGCGTTCGGCCTCGGCGGGGGAGCGCAGGCGCACGAAGCGCGTCCCTTCCCAGCGGGGGTCGCGCATGGCGGCGGCGTAAGCCACGCGACGGCGGCGGTGACTCTTCAGCGTCCACCAGATGAGGGAGCGGTCCCACGGCAGAAAGTGCTCCCAGAAGCGCTCGCGGTTCACGCCCCAGAGCAGTTCGCGGGTGCGCCAGCGCCGCCACGAGCGCGCGAGCGTGCGGGGGATGGTGACGCGCAGGGGGAAGTCGAGCCAGACGACGGTGTCCGCCGCCGCGAAGGCGAGGTCGCGGACGCCCGCCCCGCCGTAGTTGCCGTCCATCGCCCAGCCGCGCTCGGCGATGGCTTCGATGACGCGGCGGCGCAGCTCCTCGTGGGAGACCTGCGTCCAGTTCGGCTCCCAGTTGAGGGCGTCGAGTTCGACGTGGCGCAGGCCGAGGCGCCCGGCGAGGGCGGCGGCGAGCGTCGTCTTCCCCGAGCAGCTGTCGCCGATCACGAGGACGTTCGGACCGGCGGCGGCGGGCGTTGCGGGCGTATTCGAAGGCACGAAGGATCGAGCGTAGGTCAGCGATCGGGCTGGGGGAAGAGGCCCACGAGCTGCTCCTCCTCGGTGGGGAGGCTGCGCTCGATGATCTCGAGGTGGTCGAGGGCGATGGCGGCCCCCACGGCGACGCATTCGAGGGGGCTGTCGGCGACGTAGCAGGGCACGCCCGTCTCCTGCGTGAGGAGTTCGTCGAAGTGGCGCAGGAGGGCGCCGCCGCCGGTGAGGACGATGCCGTGGTCGATCACGTCGGCGGCGAGTTCGGGGGGCGTGCGTTCGAGGACGCTGCGGACGGCCTGGATGATCTGGCCGAGCGAGTCCTGGATGGCCTGCGCGATCTCGTCGCTGTTGAGGGTGATGGTTCGGGGCAGGCCGTTGAGCTGGTCGCGCCCGCGCACCTGCGTCGAGACGCCCTCGTCGAGGGGGATGGCGGAGCCGATGGCGATCTTGATCTCCTCGGCGGTGCTCTCGCCGATGACGAGGTTGTGGCGGCGGCGGACGAACGCCTGGATGGCCTCGTCGATGCGGTCGCCGGCGACGCGCACGGACTCGCTCACGACGAGGCCGTAGAGGGAGATGACGGCCGCCTCGGTGCGTCCGCCGCCGATGTTCACGATCATGTTGCCGCGGGGCGTGCCCACGGGGACGCCCGCGCCGATGGCGGCGGCGAGGGGCTCGGGCACGAGGTGGGCGGGGCGGCGCGCGCCCGCCTGCTCGGCCGCGTCGCGCACGGCGCGCTGCTCCACGCTCGTGACGCCGGCGGGGACGGTCACCATGATCTCGGGGCGGATCAGGTTGAAGCGCCCGGTCACGACGCCGATGAAGTAGCGCATCATCGCCTCGGTCGTGAGGTAGTCGGCGATGACGCCCTCGCGCATGGGGCGGATGATGCTGAGCGCGCCGGGCGTGCGGCCCTGCATCATGCGCGCTTCCGCGCCGACGGCGATGATGGCGTCGTCGCGGTTATGTCGCGCCACCACGGAGGGCTCGTTCACGACGATGCCCTGCCCCTGGACGAAGACGAGGATGTTGGCGGTGCCGAGGTCGATGCCCGCGCGCGTGTTCGAGAAGAAGCCGAAGGCCATGCCGCTACACCCGTTCCAGTTCGGCGCCGAGCGCGCGCAGCTTTTCGTCGAGGCGCTCGTACTTGCGATCGAGGTGGTGGACGTCGTCGATGACGGTGGTCCCGCTGGCGGCGAGCCCGGCGAGGAGCACCGCCGCCCCGGCGCGCACGTCGAGGGCGCGGGCGCGCGCGCCGTGCAGGGGCGTGGGGCCGCTGATGATGGCGGAGGAGCCGGTGCTGATGATCTCGGCGCCCATCTTGCGCAGTTCGTCCACGTAGAGCATACGGTTGTCGAAGACGCGCTCGTGGATGATGGAGACGCCCTCGGCCTGGGTCAGCAGGGCGGCCATGGGGGCGTGCAGGTCGGTGGGGAGGCCGGGGTAGGGGAGCGCCTGGAAGCCCGCGGGGGCGAGCCGCGGACCGGCGGCCACGCGCAGCGAGCCATCGCGCGCCTCGACCGCGGCCCCGGCGGCGCGCAGCTTCGTGACGACGGCGTCCATCACGGCCACGGGGGCGTCGACGAGTTCCACGTCGCCGCCCGTCATGGCGGCGGCGATGGCGAAGGTGCCCGCCTCGATGCGGTCGGGGACGAGGGCGAAGGTCGCGCCGTGCAGGCGTTCGGCGCCCTCGACGGTGATGATCTGGGTGCCCGCGCCGGAGACGCGCGCGCCCATCGCGTTGAGCAGGGCGGCGAGGGCCTGCACCTCGGGCTCGGTGGCGGCGTTGACGATGGCGGTCTCGCCGCGGGCGAGGGTGGCGGCGAGCATCACGTTCTGCGTGCCGGAGACGGAGGGGTAGTCGGCGAAGATGCGCGTGCCCGTGAGGCCCCGGGGGGCGCGCGCCTGGTAGCGCTCGCCGACGCGCTCGATGGCCGCGCCCATCGCCTCGAAGCCGTCGAGGTGGACGGCGATGGGGCGCTGGCCGATGACGTCGCCGCCGGGGGGCGGCAGGGCGGCGAAGCCGTGGCGGGCGAGCAGGGGGCCCATCACCTGGAAGGAGGCGCGGTTCTCGGAGACGAGGTCGATGGGCGCTTCGAGCGTGCCCACCCCGGCGGCGTTGATCGCGACGCGGTTCGGATCGGGACGCTCGACGGTCGCGCCGAGGTGCGTGAGCAGATCGGCGAGGGAGTCGATGTCGGAGACGGCGGGGACGTTTTCGAGGACGACCGTCTCCTCCGTGAGGAGGGCGGCGCACATGGAGGCGAGGGCGGCGTTGGCGGAGCCCGAGATGCGCACGGACCCGCTGAGGACAGCGCCGCCGCGCACCTGGTAGCGGGAGCCGTGTCCGCGCCTGGAGACCATCCTGCGGCTCAGTATGGGGCCATGGCGAAAGCAGCCGCAAACGGAGGGGCCGTCCGCGAGGCGGCGCCCGCTAGCCGCCGGGCATGGGCGGGCCGGG
Organism: Tepidiformaceae bacterium; assembly: GCA_963664025.2. Lineage (GTDB taxonomy): Bacteria > Chloroflexota > Dehalococcoidia > Tepidiformales > Tepidiformaceae > UBA2991. The sequence continues at coordinate 2,690,643 of OY760861.2, forward strand.
GCGGCGGCGGCGGCGCTCGGCCACGCGCAGGCGCAGGAGGGCGCGCTGCATGGCCGCCTGCGCGCGCGCGAGATCGGCCTCGCTGACGCCTTCCTCGCGGGCGCCGGCGAGGCGCTCCTCGGCGCGGCTGCGGGCCAGCTCGGCGCGGTCCACGTCGATGTCCTCGGCGGCCTCGGCCGCGTCCGCGAGGACGGTGACGTGGTCGCTGTGCACTTCGAGGAAGCCGCCGCCGATGGCGAAGGCGGACTCGTCGCTCCCCCGCCGGAAGACGAGTTCGCCGTAGTCGAGCGTCGTCATGAGGGGGGCGTGGCGGGGCAGGATGGCGAGCTGGCCCTCGCTGCCGGGGGCGATGAGCACCTCGACGTCCTCTTCGGTGCGGACGACGCGCTCGGCGGTGACGATCTCGACGAACAGCGGCACTAGCCTTCCTCGCTCAGCTGGCGGCCTTCTTCGACGGCCTCGTCGATGGTCCCCTTCATGTAGAAGGCCTGCTCGGGGAGGCCGTCGTGCTGGCCGTCGAGGATCTCCTTGAAGCCGCGCACGGTCTCGCGGATGGAGACGTAGCGGCCCTCGCGCCCGGTGAACGTCTCGCCCACGAAGAAGGGCTGCGTGAGGAAGCGCTGGAGCTTGCGCGCGCGGGCGACGGTGAGCTTGTCCTCGTCGGAGAGCTCGTCGATACCGAGAATGGCGATGATGTCCTGCAGGTCCTTGTAGCGCTGGAGGACGCCCTGCACGTCGCGCGCGACCTCGTAGTGCTCCTCGCCCACGATGCGCGGTTCGAGCGCGCGCGAGAACGAGGTGAGCGGGTCCATCGCCGGGTAGAGCGCCTGCTCGGCGAGGGAGCGTTCGAGCGCGACGACGGCGTCGAGGTGGCCGAAGGTGGTCGCGACGCCGGGGTCGGTGTAGTCGTCGGCGGGCACGTAGATGGCCTGGAAGGAGGTGATGGAGCCCTTCTTGGTGGAGGTGATGCGCTCCTCCAGGTCGCCCATCTCGGTCGAGAGGGTGGGCTGGTAGCCGACGGCGGAGGGCATGCGCCCGAGGAGGGCGGACACCTCCATGCCGGCGAGCGTGTAGCGGTAGATGTTGTCCACGAAGAAGAGCACGTCGCGGGCCTGCTCGTCGCGGAAGTACTCGGCCATGGTGAGGCCGCTGAGGGCGACGCGGAGGCGCACGCCGGGGGGCTCGTTCATCTGGCCGAAGACCATGGACATGCGCGGGAGCACGCCCGACTCCTTCATCTCGTTCCAGAGGTCGTTGCCCTCGCGGGAGCGCTCGCCCACGCCGGCGAAGACGGAGAAGCCGCCGTGCTCGCGGGCGATGTTGGAGATGAGCTCCTGGATGATGACGGTCTTGCCCACGCCCGCGCCGCCGTAGAGGCCGACCTTGCCGCCGCGCACGAGGGGGGCGATGAGGTCGATGACCTTGATGCCCGTTTCGAGGATGGAGGGCTGCGTCTCCTGCTCCTCGAAGGAGGGGGGCTCGCGGTGGATGGGCCAGCGGGGCGCGTCCTCGGGGACGGGCTGGTCGTCGATGGGGGCGCCGAGCACGTTGAACATGCGCCCCAGCGCGCCCTCGCCCACGGGCACGGCGATGGGCTGGCCCGTATCGGTGACGGCCATGCCGCGGGTGAGGCCGTCGGTCGAGTCCATCGCCAGCGCGCGCACCCAGTTGTTGCCCACGTGCTGCTGGACCTCGATGACGAGGTCCGTGCCGTCGCCGCGGTCGATGCGGAGGGCGTTGTAGATGGCGGGCAGTTGGTCGGGCGGGAACTCGACGTCGATCACGGTGCCGATGATCTGGACGATGCGTCCCTCGGCGGTAGCGGCGGCGGTGGCCATGATGGGCTCCTTCCCTGGTTCCTCAGGATTTGGCGCGGAAGCGGGCGAGGCGCTCCGCCAGGTCGGGCCCCGCGCCGGGGCTGATATGACGCTCGAAGGCGAGGCCCTCGGCGTAGAGGTGGTTCTGTCCCTCGTTCACGAGGCGCTTGGCGGCGCGCAGCGTGTGCCACGAAGCGCCCGCGATCTCGGCGGCCAGGGCGGCGGCGGCCTCGTCCAGGGCGGCGTCGGGGACGACGCGGTTGGCGAGACCGATGCGGACCGCCTCGTGGGCGTCCACGCGGCGGGCGGTGTACATCATCTCCTTGGCGAGGAGGGGTCCGATGCGGCGGGGGAGGCGCTGGCTCAGGCCCCAGACGGGGGTGAGCGCCCATTCGCCGTGGCTGTCGCAGAAGATGGCGGACTCGCCCGCGATGCAGAGGTCGGCGGCGAGCATGAGTTCGAGCGCGCCCGTGTAGCAGGCCCCGTGCACGGCGGCGATGACGGGCTGGGGCAGGGCCTCGATCATGTCGATCGTCTCGGCCTGGTAGTGGGGCTCGGGGGGCGGCTCGCCCAGCGACTTGAGGTCGTTGCCCGCGCTGAACGCGCGTCCCGCGCCGCGCAGGACGACGCAGCCGACGGCGTGCAGGTCCTCCGCGAGGGCGGCGATGTGCTCCCGCAGCTCGGTGAAGATGGGGATGTTGAGGGCGTTGAGCGCCTCGGGGCGGTTGAGCGTGAGCGTGGCCACGCCGTCGCGGTCCTCGCGCAGGACGAGTTCGCCGCTCACCGCGCTCTCGCTACTCATTGGTGACGGCCTCGGCCCCGCCGACGATGTCGAGCAGTTCGGTCGTGATCTGCTCCTGGCGGGCCTTGTTGTAGGTGAGGGTGAGTTCGCGCTCGATCTCGTTGGCGTTGTCGGTCGCGTTCTTCATGGCGACCATGCGCGCGGACTGCTCGGAGGCGGCGGATTCGAGGATGGCGGCGTGGACCTGCATCTCCACGTAGCGGGGCAGGAGGCGCTCGAAGACGCCGCCGGGATCGGGCTCGAAGATGTACTCCTGGCGCAGGGCCTCGGCCTCCGCCTCGTCCTCGGCGGCGGGCGGCTCGACGGGCAGGAGGCGGCGCACGACGGGCCGCTGGTTCACGGTGCTGACGAACTCGGCGAAGCTGATGAAGACCTGGTCCACCTCGCCCGCGAGGTAGTCGTCCATGACGAGGCGGGCGATGACGCTCGTGTCCGTGAGGGCGGGGTAGTCGCCGAGGTCGGTGAACTCGGCGGCGACGTTCTGGCGGGAGCGGATGAAGAAGTCGCGCCCCTTGCGGCCCACGGCGACGATGGCGGTGGGCGTCTCCGCCTCGGCGGTGAAGGCGCCCGCGCTGTTGTTGAGGTTGGCGTTGAGCGCGCCGCAGAGGCCGCGATCGGGGGTGACGTGGAGGATGCCGACGTTCTCGACGGGGCGCTGGGTGAGGAAGGGGTGCGACTCCTCGCCCTCGCCGTCGGAGCCGCCTCCCGGGGCGGTGGCCGCGAGGGAGGAGAGCACGAACTGGATCTTCTCCGCGTAGGGGCGGCCCTCGGTGGCGCGCTCCTGGGCGCGGCGCATCTTGGAGGCGGCCACGAGCTGGAGCGCGTTCGTGATCTTGGCCGTGTTGCGGACCGACCCGATGCGGCGGCGAAGCTGTTGGATGGTGGGCATGGCGCTCCCTAGTAGGGGACGGTCTCCTTGAACTCGGCGACGGCGTCCCGCAGCTCCTGGTCGGTCTCGTCGCTGATCGTGCGCTCGGACTCGATGCGCGCGGCGAGGTCGGGCTTGTTGCTGGCGAGGAAGCTGACGAAGGCGGACTCGAAGCTCGCGATCTTGTCGGTGGGCACGTCGTCGAGCAGGCCGTTCGTGAGCGCGAAGATGACGGCGACCTCCTCGGCGAGGCTGAGGGGCGCGAACTGGGGCTGCTTGAGCACCTCGTTGGCGCGCAGGCCGCGTTCGAGCTGGCGCTGCGTGGCGGCGTCGAGGTCGCTCGTGCCGAACTGGGCGAAGGCCTGCAGCTCGCGGAACTGGGCGTGGTCGAGCTTGAGCCGCCCGGCGACGGAGCGCATGGCGCGCGTCTGGGCGGAGCCGCCCACGCGGCTCACGGAGAGGCCCACGTTGAGGGCGGGGCGGATGCCCGCGTTGAAGAGGTCCGGCTCCAGGTAGATCTGGCCGTCGGTGATGGAGATGACGTTGGTGGGGATGTAGGCGGAGACGTCGTTGGCCTGCGTCTCGATGATGGGCAGGGCGGTGAGGGAGCCGCCCGCCTCCAGCTTGGCCGCGCGCTCCAGCAGGCGGCTGTGCAGGTAGAACACGTCGCCGGGGTAGGCCTCGCGCCCGGGCGGGCGGCGCAGCAGGAGGGAGATCTGGCGGTAGGCCCAGGCGTGCTTGCTCAGGTCGTCGTAGATGATGAGGGCGTCGCGCCCGCTCTCCATGATCTCCTCGCCCATGGCGCAGCCGGCGTAGGGCGCGAGGTACTGGAGGGCGGCGGACTCGGAGGCGCCCGCCGCGACGATGATGGTGTGCTCCATGGCCCCGTGCTCTTCGAGCTGGCCCAGCACCTGGGCGACCTTGCCCGCCTTCTGGCCGATGGCCACGTAGATGCAGACGAGGTCGCCGCCCTTCTGGTTGATGATCGCGTCGAGGGCGATGGCGCTCTTGCCCGTGGAGCGGTCGCCGATGATGAGTTCGCGCTGGCCGCGGCCGATGGGGATCATCGAGTCGATCGCCTTGATGCCCGTCTGCACGGGCGTATCGACGCTCTGGCGAAGGGTGACGCCGGGGGCGATGCGCTCGACGGGGCGGCTCTTCGTCGAGCCGATGGGGCCCTTGCCGTCGATGGGGTTGCCGAGGGCGTCGACGACGCGGCCGATGAGCTCGTCGCCCACGGGCACCTCGATGATGCGGCCGGTGGCGCGCACCTCGTCGCCTTCCTTGATGTCCTCGTAGTCGCCGAGGACGACGGCGCTGACGGACTCTTCCTCGAGGTTGAGGGCGAGGCCCATGGTGCCGTTGGGGAATTCGAGCAGCTCGGAGTAGCGCGCGTTGCTGAGGCCGTGGGCGCGGGCCACGCCGTCGCCGGCCTCGATCACGACGCCGACGTCGGTGGAGACGGACGGCGCCTCGAACTGCTCGATCTGCTCGCGGAGGATGGATGCGATCTCTTCGGCGCGAACGGCCATGCTGCTTCCCTCTTGTGTTCTTCGGCGGCTAGGCGCCGCTCAACTCCTGGCGCAACCGCCTGAGGCGGCTGCGCACGCTGCCATCGATGAGATGGTCGTCGATGCGGAGGACGACGCCGCCGATGATGGCGGCATCGACGGCGGCGGTGGCGGTGATGCGTTTCCCCAGGGCCTCGCCGAGGCGCCGCTCCATGGCGGCGACCTGCTCGGCCCCGAGGGGGACGGCGGTGGTGATCTCGGCCTGCGCGAGGCCCTCGTGCTCGTCGGCGAGGCGGTTGAAGGCGTCCGCGATCGCGCGCGCCTCCGGCGTGCGCCCCTTGGCGATGAGCAGCCGCGCGAGGTTGAGCGCGAGCGGCCCCACGTCGAGGGCGCGCCCGGCGGCGGCCTGGCGTTCGGCCACGGGCACGCGCGGCGCGGCGAACCAGCCGGCGGCGTCCGATTCCGCCAGCACGGCGGCGACGTCGCCGAGGTCGGCGCGCCACTGGGCGATCGCATCGCCCTCGCGGGCGATGGCGAAGGCCGCCTGCGCGTAGCGTTTCGCCGCCTGCCGATCGGCCATCTAGGCGCGCTCCCCGAGTTCGGACTCGGCCAGGGTTTCCTCGATGATGCGCTGGTGGGCGTCCTCATCAAGGGACTGGCGGATGACGCGCTCGGCGGCGTTGACGGTGATGCCGGCGAACTCCGCGCGGAGATCGGCGATGGCGCGGTCGCGCTCCAACTGGATCTCCTGGCGGGAGCGGTCGGCGGCGGCCTCGCGGTCGGCCTCCGCCTGCTGGCGGGCGTCGTCCTGGATGCGGGCCGCCACCTGCTGGGCGTTGGCCACGATCTCCTGTCCCTGGCCGCGGGCCTCGTCAAGCTGCGCCTGGATGCGCTCCTGCGCGTCGGAGGCTTCGGCGCGGGCCTGCTCGGCCGCGCCGAGCCCCTCGGCGATGCGCTCGCGGCGCTGGTCGAGCATGCGCAGGACCGGCTTGTAGAGGGTGAAGCGCAGGATGAGGAGCAGGACCACGAAGTTCGCGATCTGCGCGATCAACTGCGGCAGGTTGATGCCGAGCGCCGTGAAGGCTTCGCCCATAACGAGCCCCCTTCCGTGGGTTCGCGTTTCGCCGCTAGATGACGAACGCGATGATGATGGCGGTGAGCAGGGCGTAGATGCCGATCGCCTCGGCGAAGGCGACGCCCAGGATCATGTTCGTCTGGATGGCGGCGCGGGCCTCGGGGTTGCGGCCCAGGGCCTCCATCGCGCGTCCCACGAGCATGCCGATGCCGATGGCGGGGCCAAGGGCGCCGAGGCCCATGGCGATGCCCGCCCCGATGGCCTTGGCGCCGTCGGCGTCAAGCGCGAGCAGGAAGAGAAGGTCGAGTGCTCCCATGGTTCGGATTCCTCCCGGTGTTGGTCCTCCCCGCCTCCGCGGGGGGCGATGTGCGCAGGGGCGGGGCTACTGCCCCGGGCTCCCCTGGGATTCCAGGTCGTCGTGGCCGGCTTCGCCTTCGTGGCCCTCGTGCTCCTCGTCGTGGTGCTCGACCGCCATGACGGCGAACACGAGCGTGAGGAGCGCGAAGACCGCGGCCTGGATGAAGCCGACGAAGAGCTCCAGGCCGTAGATGATGTCGACGATGAGGAACGGTAAGAGGAAGGTGAGCATGAGGATGAGCACCTCCCCCGCGAAGATGTTGCCGAAGAGCCTGAAGGCGAAGCTGATGATGCGGATGAACTCCGAGAGCAGCTCGAGGATGCCCACGAAGGCGGGAATCACCCCGCTGAAGTTGAAGAACTTGCCGAGGTAGCTGAACCCCAGCGTGCGCAGGCCCCAGAACTCGACCATCACGAACGAGATCAGCGCCAGCGCGAGCGTGTTGTTCACGTCGCTGTAGACGGAGCGGAAGAGCGGGATGATGAGGGCCAGCTTCTGGCCGGGGAAGTCGATGCCGCCCACGATCAGCTCGTCGCCGAGGGCGGCGCTGGGGACGCCGTGGCCGTGGTCGCCCGCCAGCAGCCTGGGCGCGTCGGCATCGGCGTTGAGGGCGGCGATAGCCGCTTCCAGCATGGCGGGCGTGACCTCGAAGCCGCCGTGGCCGTCATCGACGGCGCCGTGGTCCTCGGGGTCGAAGTCGGTGAAGGTCTGGGCGAGGAAGACGACGTACTTGTCGAGCGCCTGCTCGGGGGAGACGGGCGCATCCGCGGAGGCGCCCATCGAGAAGTGGGCGTCGTCCGCGTTGGGCCTGACGAGGCCGATGCCGGTGTCGTCCACGAGCCAGCCGGAGGCGTGCCCGATCTCCTCGTCGAAGGGCTTGTGGTCGGCGTGGTGCTCCTCGATCTCGTGGAAGATGTGGTGGCCGATGTCCTCGGTCTTGCCGATGGCGTTGAAGAAGGGGAGCAGGCCCATCCAGTTGGAGAGGAGGATGAAGATGAAGAAGGTGGCGATGACGGGGAAGAAGCGGCGGGCGTTCTTCGAGCCCGCGATGTCCTCCATCTGGCTCATGAGGAACTCGACGACGGACTCGACGAAGTTCTGGGCGCGGGAGGGGATGAGCTTCATCGTGCGGGTGGCGAGGAAGGCGCCGATGACGAGGATGATCATCGCCGCCCAGGCGGAGATCATCGTGTTGGAGATGTTGAGGAAGCCCGCCTTGGTGATGATCTCGGCGGGGACGATGATCTCGGGCTGGGGACCGCGGGCGACGATGAGGCCGACGACGATCCACGCGAGCGCGGCGACGATGAGGAGGGGGAGCCTGATCCTGCTCACTCGCCACCGCCAAAGCGTTTCATGAAGGGGAGAAGCATGCGGATTCCGCCACCGATGGCCAGAGTCAGCCCGAGGACAATCCCCAGGAGGATGAAGAGCGGCTCAAGCCCGGTGAGGGAATCGAGCCAGAGGCCGAGCGCGACTCCGGCGACGATGCAGGTTGCGAAGTACCAGCCTGCCCCCATGAGGTAGGCGGTGGGCGCTATCCAGCCGCCACGCTCAGGCTTCGCCATGTCGCGTTCAAACCGCGCGGATCATATCGCTTGTGAAGAGACGCGCAAGCGGGGGGCGGGGCCGCGCCGTCCCTAGCCCCGCGGATCGTCGAACCCGCTCATGTCGAGCCCCTCGATGAAGTCCTTGAAGGGGCCCAGGCGCTCCAGTTCGGCGGGGTCGACGGGCTCCGGCTCGCGCTCGGCGCCGTCCATGTCGCCCTCGCGGATGACCTCGCCGCCCTGGTCGAGGACGGCCTCGTCGGCGTAGATGGGCGCGCCCGTGCGCACGGCCAGGGAGATGGCGTCGGAGGGGCGCGAGTCGATCTCGACGGCGTCGCCGTTCACGTCGAGGACGATGCGGGCGTAGTAGGTGTCGCGCGCGAGGTCGTTGAGGAGGATGTGCTGGACCTTCGCGCCCAGCCGCTCGATGACGTTGCAGAGCAGGTCGTGCGTCTGCGGGCGGGGCGGGGTCACGTCGTGGAGGCGGAGGGAGATGCTCTCGGCCTCGTAGGGGCCGATCCAGATGGTGAGGTAGCGGTCGGTGTCCTTCTCGCGGAGGATGGCGATGCGCTGGTAGCTGTTCAGGGAGAGCCGGATGCTCTCGATGCTCATCTCGCGCATGTCCGCCCCCCGCCGGAAGGATCCGGCACGACCGGCCCGATGATAGGTGGGCGCGGCAAGGCGCGGCAAGGCGCGCCCCCGTTCAGGAGCGCAGGTTGACGGCGGCGGCGGCGGCGATGGCGACGGCGAGGATGGCCATGACGGGCTGCACGCCGAGCCAGTCGCCGAGCGCGCCCGCGCCCAGCACCGGCAGCGAGGCGGCGAGCGCCGCCATCGCCCCCTGCGTCGCGGCCACGCGGCCCTGGAGCGCGAGCGGCACGCGGTCGTTGAGCACGGTCTGGGCGGCGACGCTGACGATGGCGTAGGCGAAGCCGAGGGGAAGCGCCAGCGCCAGCGCCAGCACGGCGCCGCCGTCGAAGTTCCCCAGGCTGACGTCGTTGAGCCAGGCGAAGGCCCCGTAGCCGCCGAGGAAGGCCGCCTCCTCGTTGACGAAGGCGAGGGCGAGCAGCAGGGCCGTGAAGGCGGCGAACCCAACCGAACTGAGGAGGCCGTGGGGCAGGCGCTGCGCGAGCGGCCCGGCCACGCGCAGCCCGACGATCACGCCGGCGGCGGCGGGCGTGAGCACGAGCGCGCCGATCTCGAAGGGCAGTTCCAGCACGTCGCGGATGTAGGTGGGGATGAGGCCGCCGAGGATGATGAGCATCATCGTGATGAGCGTGAGTTCGACGGCGGCCTTGAAGACGGCGGGGTCGCCGCGCATGGCGCGCCAGCCCGCCTGCCACCAGGAGGCGCGCTCCGGCGCGGGGGAAGCGCCGATCTCGGGCTCGGCGCCGGGTTCGGCTCCGGCGGGCGGCGGCTCCGGTTCGGATTGCGGCGGTTCGGGGTCCGGCGGCGGGGAGGCGTCCGCTTCCTCGCGGACGCGGGGCACGGGGCCGATGCGGAGGGCCGCGACGCCCGCAACCAGGAAGAAGCCGGCGGCGATGCCGAAGAGCACGTCCGCGCGCTCGAAGACGCGCAGGACGACGGGCGTGAGCACGGCGAAGCCCGCGATCTGCGCCGCCCCGCCGACGGCCTGGCCGATGGCGTTGGCGCGGGCCAGTTCAGCGCGCGTGACGATCGCCGGAAGGATGGCGCCCTCCGCCGCGGAGACGAACTGCGTGAAGACGGCGAGGAGGATGGCGACGGCGTAGAGCGAACCGGCCCCGTCCGCCTCGAGGATGAAGCCCACGCAGACGGCCGCGCGGGCGGCGTTGCCGAGCGCGACGATGAGGCGGCGCGGCAGGGCGTCGGCGGCGACGCCCGCGACGATGCCCGCGACCATCGCGGGGACGACGAGGGCGAGCACGAGCAGGCTCGTGAAGAACGCCTTGCCGGTCGCGTCGAGGACGAGCAGGACGAGGGCGAGGTTGAGGGCGTTCTGGGCGACGCCCGCGAAGAAGCGCGACGCGCTCAGGCGGCGGAAGGGGCGCTGCTGGAGGAGCGGGGGCGGCGGCGGCGGCCCGGCGGACGCCCGCCAGGCGGGGGCGGCGCTCACGGGGCGGCCGAAACGCGCGCTTTGGCGCGCTGTTCGAAGCGGCGGCGCTCCAGCATCACGCGCCGCCCGCATTCGAGGCAGACGAGGCCGATGTCGGCCCCGATGCGGTAGACGCGCCACTCCCAGCCGCCGCAGGGATGGCGGCGGCGCATCCGCCAGACGTCGCCCACGGCCACCTCCTCATTCACGGCGTTCACGGCGCGGGCGCGTTGAGGGCGTCGCGCAGGGCGCGCGCGGCGGCGGCGGGATCGGAGGCGTTCGCGATGCTGCGGGAGGCGTTGACGACCATCAGCCCGGGCTCGCGCCCGGCGGCGGCCACGACCTCGGCGGGATCGCCGCCCTGCGCCCCGACGCCGGGGATGAGCAGCGTCGCCCGCGGGGCCAGTTCGCGCACGCGCGCGAGTTCGGCGGGGGCGGTCGCGCCAACGACGAGGCCCACGTTCGCGCCCCACGACGGCATCTCGGCGGCGAGGCGTTCGTAGAGGGGCGCGCCGTCCGCGAGGGTCGCGTTCTGGATCGTGGCGGAGCCGGGATTGGAGGTGCGGCAGAGGAGGTAGACGCCGCGGTCCTCGTAGGCGAGGAACGGTTCGACGGCGTCGCGCCCCTGGAAGGGGTTGACCGTGGCGGCGTCGAAGCCCCAGACCTCGAAGAGGGCGCGGGCGTAGGCGGCGGCGGTGTTCCCCATGTCCCCGCGCTTGGCGTCGGCGATGACGGGGATGCCGCCGGGGATGGCCGCGAGCGTCGCTTCGAGGGCGCGCAGGCCGGGGACGCCGAACTGCTCGTAGAAGGCGAGGTTCGGCTTGAAGCAGGCGGCGTAGGGCGCGGTCGCCTCGATGAGGGCGCGGTTGCGCGGCGCGACCTCATCGGCGGGCAGGTCGCCGGGCGGGTCGAGGCCGACGCAGACGAAACTGCCGGCCTCGCGGCTGCGGCGGGCGAGGCGCTCGGCGTAGGCGGTCATGGCTGCGCCTCCGCGGCCTGTTCGCGCGGCGCGAAGCCGAGCTTCGGCAGCGTTTCGAGGAAGGCCTCGCGGTTGCCGGAGACGATGAGGTCGAGCGCGCCCCCGGCGTCCGGCGGCGCTTCCAGGCCGAGTTCGGCGAGGAGCGCGACGGCGCGCTTCGCCACGGGCTCGCCCGTGCCCAGCACGGAGACGCCGGGGAACTCGGCGGTGATGGCGGGCGCGAGGAACTCGTAGTGCGTGCAGCCGAGCACGACCACGTCGGCCCCGTCCGCGACGGTCCGCGCGAGGGCGGCGCGCACGGCCTCGCGCGCGGCGGGCGTGTCCGTTTCGCCGCGCTCGACCAACTCGGCGAGGTCGTGGCCGGTGACGCGGTCGATGGCGGCGCCCTTGCCGAACTCCCCGACGACGCTGGCGTAGAGATCGCCGTCGAAGGTGCCGGGCGTGGCGAGGATGGCGACGCGCCCGCTGCGGGAGGCGCGCGCGGCGGGCTTCACGGCGGGCACCATGCCCACGAAGGGCAGGTCGAACAGCTGGCGCAGGTCGGCGACGGCGGCGGCGGAAGCGGTGTTGCAGGCGACGACGATGAGCTTCGCGTCCGCCTCGGCGAGGCGGTGGGCGATGGCGAAGGCGCGCTTGCGCACCTCGCCCGGATCGCGCGGACCGTAGGGGAAGAAGGCGGTGTCGGCGAAGTAGACGGTGCGCTCGCGGGGGGCGAGACGGCGGAATTCGCGGAGAACGCTGAGCCCGCCGACGCCGGAATCGAACATGCCGACGGGTCGCGAATCCATCCCTTCCAGCATACGGCTTCGCCCGCCTTGCCGCCGCCCGCCGGGGTGCGCGCGGGCGGGCGAGCGGTCATGCTGCGCCCATGACGAAGCGGCTCGACGTGGCCCTGCTGCCCGCGGAGGCGGAGGCGCTGGAGGCGGACGCCTTCCTCGTCATCGACGTGCTGCGCGCGACGACGACGATCGCGGCGCTGTTCGCGGGCGGGCTCGCGGACCTGCTCGCGGTGGACGCGATCGAGGCGGCGCGGGAGCGGGCGCGCACGGAGGGGCGCATCCTCTTCGGCGAAGTCGGCGGACTGCCGCCGGAGGGGTTCGACCACGGCAACTCGCCCGCGGAGGCGGCCACGCTGGACGTGCGCGGCAGGGGCGCGGTCCTCTTCACCACGAACGGGACGGGCGCGCTCTGCGGGGCGGCGGGGCGCGGGGCGGTGGCGGCGGCGGCGTTCGCGAACGCCTCGGCGGCGGCGCGCTGGGCGGCGGGCCACGAGCGGGTGGCGCTCGTGTGCGCGGGGAACGCGGGCGGCGCGCGCTTCGCCCTGGAGGACTTCGCGGCGGCGGCGCGGCTCGTCCAGCTGATCGCGCGGGAGAGCCCGGGGCTGGAACTGGGCGACGCGGCGGGCGTGGCGGCGGAGATCAGCGGCTACGAGGACTGGATCGCGCCCGGCCTTCCCCAGCGCACGGACCGCAGCGCGCGGCTCGTGGCGGGCGCCCACCACGCGCGCGGCCTGAAGGCGCTCGGTCTGGACGCGGACATCGCCTTCGCCGCGCGCGAGGACACGTCGGAGGCGGTCCCGCAGGTGGCGGAATACGGGGAGGGGTGGGCGCTGCTGCGGGACGTGCGCTAGCGCCGCTGCTCCCAGCGGCGGCGCAGGTCGGCGAGCGCGTCGTCGTCGGGGGAGCGGCCGGCGTAGCGGGCGTACTCGAAGGCGGCGGTGATCTCGTCGGTCACGTCGCGGTGAAGGGCGTCGAGCAGGACGGGCGCGAATTCGTGCGCGGTCTGGGAGTTGGCGCGTTCGGCCCCGGCGCGGCGGGCGGATTCGAGCACGTCGAGGTAGAGGCGAACCGCGCCCTCCCCGCCAGGCTCGGGGCGGCGTTCGCGGCGGAACAGGTTGCGGGCGGCGTCGCGCAGGTCGCCGCCGAGACCGCCGATGCGCTCGGACTCGGAGTCGGGCGGGCCATCGTCGCCGGCGCGGCGGCGCAGGATCGCGAGGATGAAGATGACGCCCGCCACGGCGGCGACGCCGAGGAAGATGGCCAGGCCCGCGAGGCTGTAGCGGGCGGCGCGGGCGGCGGCCGACTCGCCCTCGTCTCCGCCGCCTTCCGCCCCCTCGGTCCCGGGGGGCGCCTCGGGAAGCTGGGGCTCCGGCGGCTCGCCTCCGCTTCCGAGAAGGCCGAGGATGAACTCGACGACGTGCGTGAGCACCCAGGCGATCGGATAGAAGAAGGCGTAGGTGATGAACCACGCGATGGCCCCGCCCACGGCGGCGACGGGCGTCGTGAGCGCGTCGATGAGGGGGTCGAGGAGGACGCCGACGAGGAGGACGCCGAGGACGGCGAAGGCGCCCGTTCCCGCCAGCATGAGGGTGGTGACGCCGCCGGAGCGCAGGCCGCCGATGCCGGAGCCGCTCTGCGCGAGCTGCGAGCAGGCGAGCGCGGCCAGCGCCACGCCGTAGAAGACGACGCCGCCGCGGGTCACGACCTCGGCCTGCTCGCTGGCGGCGGAGAGCAGCAGGGCGACCGTGACCAGGGCGAAGGGGATGGCGAGCGAGCGGGGAGCGTTCCCCAGCCAGACGCCGCCGCGCGCGCGCCAGGCCGCCCGCGCCCACGTGGCGAGCAGGAGCGCGCTGCTCACGAGGACGGGCGCGACCAGGTGCTTGATCGTCCCCGTCCTCAGGACGAAGTCGGCGACCCAGCCGAAGTCCCAGAGGGCGAGGTCGTTGGCGTACTGGAGGCGGAGCGCGCCATAGAGGACGAGCAGCCCGGCCACCCCGATCGTGAGCGCCCGCCTGCCCCCTTCGACGGCGAACCAGTCGAGCGCGGCGGGCGCGAGAAAGGCGGCGAAGGCGACGACGAGGAAGGCGGGCGCGCTGACGAGTTCGTTGCTGCGCTCGGGGAAGATGCGCATGACGACCTCGCCGAGCGTGTAGAAGGCGAGCGCCTCGGCGGCGAGCAGGAGGGCGATGGCCGCGCGCGCGATCATACGAGCGCCTCGCTCGCCTCGAAGCGGCGGCCCATGACGCGCACGGGCAGGCCGTGCAGCTTGTCGAGGTCGACGCGGTCGGAGGTGACGACGACGGCCACGCGGTAGCCCTCGTCCTGGAGGCGGCGCATCGCCTCGGCGAGTTCGTCCGGGATGAAGGCGGCGGTGAGCACGAGCGTGGAGCCGAGCGGCAGGCGGCTCGATTCGCGGCGGAGGCGTCCGGCGAGTTCGCCCATCGTGAGGGGCTGGACGACGGCCAGCGTTTCGAGGATGCGGGGCAGTTGCGAGCGGGCGCGCGAGGGAGCGAGGCGGATGGGGCGGTCGGAGTTGGGCAGGGAACCGTTGGCGAGCAGCCCGACGGCGTAGCGGCGGCCCGTCGCCCAGACGGCGAGGGAGGCGGCCATGGAGACGGTCCGCTCCAGGTCATCCTTCAGGTAGCCCTCCCAGGAGTGTTCGAGGGTGTCGATGTTGAGGAGCACGTAGAGGTGCTGGACGGCGGAGGGCTCGAAGACGCGCGACTGGAGTTCGCCGCGGCGGGCGGTGGCCTTCCAGTCGATGCGGCGCAGGGGGTCGCCGGGCTCGTAGTCGCGCAGGCCGGCGATGCGGAGGGGGTCCTCGAAGATGCGGTTGCGGCCCTTGGATTCGCCCAGGGGGCGGTCGGCGGGAAAGCCGAGGTCGTCGAGGGCGAACACGCGCGGGTAGGCGATGAAGGGCGTCATCCCGCCCTCCTCCCAGTGGCGGGGGAAGATGCCGAGCAGGTCGGCGGAGTGGAGTTGCGTGGGGCCGATCTGGAACTGGCCGCGCTCCTTCGCGCTGACGCGCATCCGCCAGCGGCGGCGCTCGTACCAGCCGAGGGCGCCCCGCCGCGTGAGCCAGTTCAGGCCCGGGGCGGACGCCGCGGGAAGCTCCTCGCCCTCGACGTCGAGCTCCTCGGAGATGGCCAGGCGCAGGTCGAACCAGGGGAGGGGCAGGAGCTTGCGGTTCTCCACCTCGAAACGCAGTTCGACCTGCTCGCCCTGGAAGGCGCGCGCCTCGCTGAGTTCGCCGCGGACGCTCACGCGCCGGAACAGGTAGCGCGCCCAGAGGCGGGCGGCGGCCCCGACGATGAGGACGACGACGCCGATGCCCGTGACCATCGGCTGGCCCGTGCCCGCGCCGACGCCGATGAGGACGGGGCCCGCGAGCAGCCAGAGGTCGCGGAAGACCATGCGTCAGCGCCGGCGGCTGCGTTCGCGGGGCGGCGGCGTCATGGGCGTCACCAGCGTCACTGACGCCGCCAGGGCGATTCGGCGCCGTCCGCGGACGCCGCCGGGGCGGGGCGAGAGGCGGCGGCCGGCGCGGGACGGGAAGCGGCTGCGCTCGCGACGGGGGCGCGGGCCTCGTCCTCGATGGGCACGGGCACGCGGGCGAGCACGTCGGCGATGAGGTCGTCGATCTCGCGCCCGCGGAGGCGGGTCTGGGTGGAGAGGATGAGGCGGTGGGGGAGGACGTGCGGGGCCATCGTCTTCACGTCGTCGGGGAGCACGTAGTCGCGCCCGGCGACGGCGGCGTAGGCGCGGGCGGCGCGGAAGAGGGCGAGGCTGGCGCGCGGGCTCGCGCCCAGCTCGAAGGCGGCCTCGTTGCGCGTCTCCCGCACGATGCGGACGGCGTAGCGGCGCACGGCGGGGTCGACGTGGAGCCGCTGGAGCGCCGCCGCCATCTCCGTGAGGCGCTCGGCGGTGACGACGGACTGGAGGGCGTCGAGCGGATTCGCGTGCTCCTGGCGGGCGAGGATCTCGTCCTCGTCGTCCTCGGCGGGGTAGCCGAGGCTGAGGCGCAGGAGGAAGCGGTCGAGCTGCGCCTCGGGCAGGGGAAAGGTGCCCTCGAGCTCGACCGGGTTCTGGGTGGCGATGACGAGGAAGGGGCGGGGCAGGAGCGTCGTTTCGCCCTCGACCGTGAGCTGGCGCTCCTCCATCGCCTCCAGCAGGGCGGCCTGCGTGCGCGGCGTGGCGCGGTTGATCTCGTCGGCGAGCACGACCTGGGCGATGAGCGGCCCCTCGCGGAAGGCGAACTCCTGCGTCTTCTGGTCGAAGTAGTGGATGCCCGTGATGTCGGAGGGCATGAGGTCGGGCGTGAACTGGATGCGCTTGAAGGAGCAGCCGAGCGACCGCGCGATCGCCTTCGCGAGCGTCGTCTTGCCGGTGCCGGGCACGTCCTCCAGCAGGATGTGCCCCTCGCAGAGGAGAGCGACGAGCGCGAGTTCGACGACGTCGGTCTTGCCCACGATCACGCGCTCCACGCTCTCGCGCATGGCGGTGGCGGTCCCGTGGATGGCGTCAACGTCTTCCGTGGAAAGACGGGTCGTGGCGGCGTCGGTCATGGGCGGCTCCTGGCGGGGGATGGTAGGGGGTGGCGGGGACGCGCGCGAATCCCGTGGCAAACTGGGGCGATGGCGGACGTGCGCTCGATCGCGCTGGGGGACAACACCGTGCACCTCGTGGAGCGGGGCGGCGCGCGCCTGCTCGTCGACACGGGACCGGACTACGCGGGGGCGTGGGAAGCGCTGCGGGAGGGGCTCGCGGGCGAGACGCCGGACGTGGTCGTGGCGACGCACGGGCATCACGACCACGCGGGGCTGGGGCGGCGCTGGCAGGCGGCGGGCGTCCCCGTGTGGGTGGGGAAGGCGGACGGCCCCCTGACGGCGCGTCCGCTGCTGCAGTCGCCCGCGGAGACGGCGGCGATGCTGGCGTGGGCGGAAGGCGCGGGCGCGCCGCCGGAGACGCTCGCGCACGTGCGGACGCGGATCGCGTCGCGGCGGGCGGCGGCGCGGCGCGCGGCGCAATCGGCGGAGTACCCGGCGGACGGCGGGCGCTGGCCCACGGGGCTGCGCTATCCCCCGTTCGAGGCGGACCGGCTCATCGAGGGCGACGCCGAGGCCGCGGGCGTCGAGATCGTGGCGTCTCCGGGGCACACGCCCGGGAACGTCGTGCTGGCCGTGCGCGAGGAGGGCTGGCTCTTCTCCGGCGACCAGCTCCTG
>CAXXIE010000001.1:0-12791 GCA_963664025.2 Tepidiformaceae bacterium
TGGCTCGCGGAACAGGCAGGGCCGGAAGCAATCCTCAAGTTCTTCCAGTTCGGCGGACACGCGGCGGCGTTCGAAGCCGCCTTCGGCATGACCCTCGACGAGTTCCACGACGCCTTCGAGCAGCACCGGCTGGAGGTCGCCCCGCCGGCCCAGTAACCGCCCGCCCTCACCTCGCCAGCAGCCGGCCCGCTTCGCGGATCTCCTCCGGCCAGTAGGGCGGGGCGGTGAGGAGGATGAGGCGGTCGACGCCCTGCTGTTCGAGGGCGGCGCGGGCGGAACTGTCAGCGCGCACGTAGGGCTCGCTGAGGCCCGCGTACACGGTCAGGAGGAAGGCGTCGGGGTCGCGGCCCGAGGCGGCGTGCTCGCGGCGGGCGATGTCGGCGAAGGCGGCCAGCTGGGGGTGGCCCGCCTGCGTGTTGAAGCCGTCGGCGTGGCGTCCGGCGATGCCCGCCATGCGCGGCCCCCAGCCGCCCACGACGATGGGCGGGGGAACCTCCGGGCGGAGGAAGCCGTGCGCGGCGCGAAGCTGGAAGTGCTCGCCGTCGAAGGTGGCGCGCTCGCCCGACCAGAGCAGGCGCAGCACCTGCGCGGCCTCCGCTACCTGGGCGGCGCGCACGCGGTCGGGAGGCACGGAGCGGCCCAGCATCGTCTGCTCGGGCGCGTAGGGGAGCGTGGGGCCGCCGCCCGCGCCCAGCCCGAGGATGAAGCGGTCGCCGCTCACCTCCTGCAGCGTCGCGGCCATGTTCGCGAGCATCCCCGGGTGGCGGTTGGCCACGTTCAGCACGAGCGTCCCCAGCATCACGCGCGAGGTCGCCTCGGCGATGCCCGTCAGGGTCACGAGCGCTTCGGGCACGCGCCCGCTGTTGGAGTCGGCGTCGCGCAGGTGGTCCCACGTCCAGATGCCGTCGAAGCCCGCCGCCTCGGCGGCGACGGCGGCGGCGCGCATCTCCGCGTAGGTCGCGCCGAAGGGCATCAGCAGCAGGTCGGTCCGCATAACGCGCAGGATAGCGAACGCGCGCACCGTCCGCGTTCGTACAATGCGCGGGGGAGGACGCCATGACCGAGACGGCTGCTCGACGACGACCTGGAGGCGCTGCGCGACGCGATCGCGCAACGCATGCCGCAGATGGACGAGACGATGGAGGCGGTCGTCGCCGAGATCGAGGCGGCGACCATCGGGCGCGCGCTGGACGTGGGCGCCACCGCCCCGGACTTCACGCTGCGCGACGTGACCCGCGACCGCACGGTCAGCCTGCGCGAGACGCTGGCCGGGGGGCCCGCGGTGCTCTCCTTCTACCGCGGCGAATGGTGACCGTTCTGCAACATCGAGCTGCAGGGTCTGCAGCGACGGCACGGCGAGATCCGGGAACTGGGCGCGACGCTCCTCTTCATCGGGCCGGAGATGGAGGCGGACGCGCGCACGCTGCTGGGCAAGCACGAAACGGACGTCCCCATCCTCGCCGACCGCGACGGCGCGGCGATGGACGCCTACGGCATCAGCTTCGACCTGCCGGAGATGCTCCGTCCCATGTACGCGGAGCGCATGGGCTTCCCCGGACGCAATCCCGCGACAGGCTGGCGGTTGCCGGTCCCGGCCACGTTCGTGGTCGATACGATGGGCGTGATTCCGCGCGCGCCACTGCCTCGCCGACTACCGCTACCGCATGGAGCCGCGCGACATCGTGACGGCGGTGCGGGCGCTGTAGCGGCCTGATACATCCGTTCGATGTACACTGACGCATAGGCGATACGGGCGCTGTCCGGGGATGGGGGTAGCCGGGAATGGTCGCGCTGGCGGGACGAATCACGGGGTCCAGCAGCTTCGAGTACTTCATCGTCGCGTTGATCATCGGGAACGGCGCGCTGCTGGGGCTGGAGACGAACGAAGCGATCAAGGAGGACTACCACGCCTGGATCAACGCCGGGCACTGGATCACGATCGGGGTGTTCATCGTGGAGGCGGCGCTGAAGATGCTCGCGCTGGCCCCCCACCCGGAGCGCTACTTCCGCGACGGCTGGAACATCTTCGACTTCTCGATCATCGTGCTGTCGCTCATCCCCGCGGTGGGCGCCTTCGCCGTGGTCGCGCGGATGGCGCGCCTGCTGCGCGTGCTGCGCCTCATCTCGGCCATACCGGAACTGCGCCTGATCGTGACGACGCTCGTGCGCTCGATCCCGGGGATGCTCCACATCGTGACGGTGATGAGCGTGCTCTCCTACATCTACGCGATCGTCGGCTACGAACTGTTCCACGACCACGACCCCGTGCACTGGGACAACCTCGGCGTCTCCCTGCTCTCGCTCTTCCGCGTGGTCACGCTGGAGGACTGGACGGACATCATGTACACGGCCATGGAGGCGCACTCGTGGGCGTGGATCTACTTCCTCAGCTACGTCGTGCTGGGATCGTTCGTCACGATCAACCTCTTCATCGCGGTCGTCATCAACAACCTCGACGAGGCCAAGCAGGAGCGGCTGCGGCAACTGGAGCGCATCCCGTCGCAGGATGAGCTGATCGAGGAATTGCGGTCCGCGCGGACCGCGCTCAGGCGTCTTGAGCGGCGCCTCTCGCGGGCGACGGAGGAGGACGAAGGCTGACGCGACCCCGAATCCCGAATCATGTGCGGCCCGCGGCGCTCGCGGGTATGCTCCCCGCGGCTGGAGGACGTATGCCGGGGGCGCTCTCGCATCTGCGCATCTGCGACTTCACGGGACAGCTGGCGGGCGCGGGCGCGACCCGCTTCCTCGCCGCCTTCGGGGCCCAGGTCATCCGCATCGAGGACCCCGTCAACCAGGGGCGCTGGGACATCCTGCGGGGAATGCCGCCCTACGTGGACGAGCGCCGCGGCGTCGAACTCGGCGGCCCCTTCAACAACCACAACGTCGAGAAGCTGGGCGTCACCCTCAACCTGCGCACCGAGCGGGGCAAGGAGCTCCTGCGGGAACTGGTCGCGATCTCCGACGTGGTCGCGGAGAACTTCTCGGCGGGCGTGATGGAGCGCTGGGGCTTCGGCTACGAGGCGCTCAAGGCGATCCGCGAGGACGTCATCTACGTCTCCAACTGCGGCTTCGGGCACGCCGGGCCCTACCGCGACTACAAGACGTGGGGGCCGATCGTGCAGGCGGTCTCGGGGCTCACGTTCAGCTCGGGGCTGGCGGACCAGCCGCCCGCGGGCTGGGGCTACTCCTACATGGACCACACGGGCGCCTACTACATGGCGATCGCGATCCTGATGGCGCTGCGCCACCGCAACCGCACGGGCGAGGGCCAGTGGGTCGACATCGGCTGCACGGAGGCGGGCGCGAGCCTGACCGGCCCGGCGGTGCTCGACTACACCGTGAACGGCCGCCCCCTGCGGCGGCAGGGCAGCCCCGACAGCAACCGCAGCCAGCACCCGGCGATGGCCCCGCACGGCATCTACCCCTCGCGCGAGGAGGACACGTGGGTCGCCATCGCCTGCCGCGACGAACGCGACTGGCGCGCCTTCGCGGAAGCGACGGGCGAGCCGTGGACGCAGGAGGGGCGCTTCGCCGACCTGCGCGGGCGGCTCGTGGCGCAGGACGCGCTCGACGAACTGGTCGCGGGCTGGACGCGGGCGCGCGGCAACTTCGAGGCGGCGGCGGCGCTCCAGGGCGCGGGCGTCCCCGCCACGGCCGTCCAGCGCCCGGAGGAGCGCATCGACCGCGACCCGAACACGGAGGCGTGGGGCCTCTGGCCGACCGTCAGGCATCGCGAGATGGGCGACGTGCGCGTCGACGGGCTGCCCGTCCACTTCTCCGAGACGGACTGGACGATCGAGCGCGGCGGCCCCTGCCTCGGCGAGCACAACGCGGAGGTGTTCGGCGGGCTGCTGGGGCTGGACGCGGACGAGATCGCGTCGCTGGAGGCGGAGGGCGTGCTATGACCGAGCCGGGACCGGAGGCGGGGCCCGGGGCGCTGGAGGGCCTGCGCGTCGTTGAACTGTGCGACGAACTGGGCACGTTCGCGGGCAAGCTGCTCGCCGACATGGGCGCGGAGGTCGTCAAGGTCGAGCCGCCGGAGGGCGACCGCACGCGCGCCTACCCGCCCTTCGCCGACGACGAGCCCGGGCCGGAGCGCAGCCTCTACTTCTGGCACTACAACACGAGCAAGGCGAGCGTCACGCTCGACCTGGACGCGGAGGCGGACCGCGAGCGGCTGCGGGCGCTCATCGACCGCGCCGACGTCCTGCTGCAGAGCGGGGAAGCGGGCGCCGACCTCACCTGGGAGCCCCTGCGGGAGACGAACGCGGGGCTGATCATGGTCACGCTCAGCCCCTTCGGGCGGGGGATGCCGCGCGCGGAGGAGGCGGCCACGGACCTCACGATCCTCGCGGGCGGCGGCCCCGCCTGGAACTGCGGCTACGACGACCACGCACTCCCGCCCGTGCGCGGCGGCGGCAACCAGGGCTACCACACGGCCAGCCACTTCGCCGTCATGTCGGCGCTGGTGGCGCTCCTCCACCGCGACGAGACGGGGCGCGGCCAGCACATCGACGTGAACGCGCACGCCGCCGCCAACGTGACCACCGAGGCGGGCACCTACACGTGGCTCGTCGCCCAACAGACCGTGCAGCGCCAGACGGGGCGGCACGCGGGCGTCAACCCCTCGATGCCCTCGCAGGTGCTCTGCGCGGACGGACGTTACGTCAATACCGGCATCCCGCCGCGCCGCCCCGAGTCGTTCGCGGCGGTCTGCGAGTGGCTCACGACGATGGGCTGGGCCGAGGAGTTCCTCGAGTTCCCGCTGCTGGAGGAAGGGATGCGGCGCGAGCGCTTCGACATGTCGATGCTCCAGCAGGACGAGGAGCTGATGGCGATCTTCGGGGCGGGCCGCGCGGCCATGAACTTCCTCGCCACGCGCCTCACCGCCTACGAGTTCTTCACGGGCGGGCAGGAGCGCGGCTTCCAGATCGGCATCATCTACTCGCCCGAGGAGGTGCTGACCGACCCGCACTTCATCGCGCGCGGCTTCCCCGTGGAGGTGGAGCACCCGGAGATGGAGCGCACGGTCACCTACCCCGGCGCGCCCTACCGCTTCGAGCGCTCGCCGTGGCGCATCCGCCGCCGCGCCCCCCGCCTCGGCGAGGACAACGCGCGCGTCTTCGCGGAGCTGGCGGCGGACGCGGGCTAGCGCCCCGGCTCAGGCGCGGCGCGCGGCGGCCACCGACTCCTCCGTGACGTTATCGGGCAGCCAGTAGCGCCGGAAGACGACGTAGCCCGCAAGCGTGAGGATGCCCGCGACCGGCCCCACGAGGCGGATGCCGAGCGGATCCTCGGCGGTGCTGCCCAGCAACAGCAGGGCGACGAGGATGCCGGGGCCGGCGGCGCCCGCCATCTTTTCGAGGGTCGCCTGCGTCGCGTAGAAGGTGGCCTCGCGGCGCTGGCCCGTGCGCAGGGTGTCGTAGTCCGTGATGTCGGCGATGAGGGCATTGGGGAAGGTCTGCGCGGGGGCGAGGGCGACGCCGATGAGGAGCGCGTAGACGATCGCCTGCGTCATGGGCGGAATCGCGGGCAGGAACCCCGCGATGGAGAACAGGGGGAAGTAGAGCCCCGCGAACAGCATCCCCCACGCATAGACCTGCCGCTTGGACTGGTTGCGCGCGCGCACCACGACGAAGGGCAGCGCCACCGCGAGCATCCCCAGCGCGCAGCCGAAGAGGATGGCGACGGTCATCCCCTCGTTTTCCTTGCCGAGGACGGATTCGGCGTAGAAGGGCAGAACGCCCGTGAGAATCTGGGTGCCGACACTGTAGAGCACGAACGAGGGCAGGAAGACGCGGAACTGGTCGTTCCGCAGGCAGGTGGTGACGGCCCGCCAGACGGAGAGGCGCGTGGAGAGGCCTTCCACGGGCCGGTCCTCCGCGTAGATCTCGCGCGACGCCTCGATGGACCGCCGCCACGCGCCCGTGAGCGCGACGTAGCGCGAGACGAAGGCCACGACCGCGACCACGATCGCCATCGCGACGAAGCCGAAGGCGTCCTTCAGCAGCCCGGTGCCGACGAAGGCGAGGACGGTGCCGATCAGGCCGAAGACGACCTGCCAGCTGACGATGCCGAGGCGGTCGCCGGCGCGCCGCGCGATCTCCGGCAACAGCGATTCCATCGGCCCGCCGGAGAGCGTCGAGAACAGGTTGAAGAACCAGAAGACGGCGAACAGGAAGAGGACGTTGCCAAGCGTCTCGCCGGGATTGGGCGGAATCCAGAGCAGCACGAAGAGGATGCACATGAAGGGCGTGGCCGCGATCACGAAGGGGATGCGGCGGCCCCAGCGCGAGCGCGTGCGGTCGCTCCAGTAGCCGATGAGGGGGTCGTCGAACGCCTCGATCAAGCGCCCCACGACGAGCACGGCCCCGATGGCGATGGCCCCGCCCCGGCGTTCCAGGTCGCCGTCGCTGTCGCCCAGGTAGAAGAAGATGAGCCAGAGGTCGCGCGTGCGGCCCAGCGCGTTCCCGCCGAGCGAGCCGGAGGCGTAGAGGAGGCGCTGCGCGCGGGGCAGAGGGCCTTCCATGCGGCTCCTCCAGCGGCTGGAGTGACGCCGCGCACGATACAGGAACGGGGCGGGCGGCTACGGCAGCGCCAGCATCCGCTCCAGCGCGACCAGCGACCATTCGCGCGTCTCGTCGTCGACCCGCACGCGGTTGATGACGCGCCCCTGGACCAGCCCCTCCAGCGTCCACGCGAGGTAGGCGGGATGGATGCGGTACATCGTGCTGCAGGGGCAGACGACGGGGTCGAGGCAGAAGACGCTCTTGTCGGGATGCTCGTCGTTGAGCCGCTTGACGAGGTTGATCTCGGTGCCGACGCCCCAGGTCGAGCCCGCGGGCGCGGCGCTCACGGTCTGGATGATGCGCTCCGTCGAGCCGCTCGCGTCCGCCGCCTGCACGACCTCCCACGAGCATTCGGGATGAACGATGACGTTGACGCCCGGGTGCTCGGCGCGGGCCTGCGCGATCTGCTCGACGGAGAAGCGCTGGTGCGTGCTGCAGTGCCCCTTCCAGAGGATGACGCGCGCGCGCTCCAGCTGCTCCTGCGTGAGCCCGCCGAGCGGCTGGCGCCAGTCCCACGTGACCATCTCGTCGAGGGGGATGCCCATCTCGTAGCCGGTGTTGCGCCCGAGGTGCTGGTCGGGGAAGAAGAGCACCTTGTCGCCCCGCGCGAAGGCGTAGTCGAACGTCTTGGGGGCGTTGCTGGAGGTGCAGACGATGCCCTCGCGCTTGCCCACGAACGCCTTGAGGCTGGCGGCGCTGTTCATGTAGGTGATGGGGATGATGCGCGCGCCCTCGCCGAGGGCGGCGGTCATCTCGTCCCAGGCCGCGTACACGTCGCCGGGGTCGGCCATGTCGGCCATCGAGCAGCCGGCGGCCATGTTGGGCAGCACGACGGACACCCCGGGCGGCGTGAGGATGTCGGCGGATTCGGCCATGAAGTGGACGCCGCAGAAGAGGACGAACTCGGCGTCCCGCTGGGCGGCGGCGTGCTGCGCCAGCTTGAAGCTGTCGCCCGTGAAGTCGGCGTACTGGATGACCTCGTCGCGCTGGTAGTGGTGGCCGAGCACGACGAGCCGCTCGCCGAGGGCGGCGCGGGCCGCGCGGATGCGCGCGTCCACCTCATCCGGCGGCAGGCCGAGGTAGCTGCGCGGGATGTCCTGCTGCCAGCTCACGAACGCGGGCTCTTCCACGAGCGGGAGCGGTTCGAGGCGGTCGGTGGGGCAGGTGTCGGGGTCCGAGTAGCGCTCCAGCAGGGCCGCGCGGTCGGAGGAGGGGGCGGTTGCGGTCATCGGAGCGCTCCCTTCGCTGGGGGCGGACTTAGTGTACTTGCGACACTAAGTAACTGGGGCTACTTTGCCACACGGCGCGGGGATCGTCAACGGGGGACGAAGCAGTTACGCATCGCCTTGCCCCTCGCGCGCCTGCCCGAACAGGCTTATGCTGTGCGCGACGC
Organism: Tepidiformaceae bacterium; assembly: GCA_963664025.2. GTDB lineage: Bacteria > Chloroflexota > Dehalococcoidia > Tepidiformales > Tepidiformaceae > UBA2991. The sequence continues at coordinate 7,963 of CAXXIE010000001.1, forward strand.
CAGTGCTCACCATGAACAGGCTCCTCTTCGCCGACGACTGCCTCAATGTCCTCCAGGACGAGGTCGCACTCCCCACTGATTCGGCTGACCTCATCTATCTGGACCCGCCCTTCAACTCCAACAGCCGCTACAACCTTCCCTTCAAGGGGAAGTACAAGACCGCCAAGCCCGTTGAGGCGTTTCACGACACTTGGCACTGGGGCCAAGCCGAGGAGGATCTCCTCGCCAAGTTCAAAGACGGGCCTTCCACCCGCTTCATCGCCGATCTCATCAGGATCGCTCAGTTCACCAACCCTGCCAAGGGTCGCCGGAGCAGTAGCTTGGCTGCGTATCTGACAAACATGGCAGCGCGCCTTATCCCGATGAAGCGTGTGCTGAAGCCCACCGGGACAATCGTGCTGCACTGCGACCCGGTTGCGAACTCCTACTTGCGCATCCTGCTGAGCGCAGTCTTTGGTGGAGACAGGTATCGTAACGAGGTCATCTGGTCCTACGGGGGCAGAGGCGCAAAGTCGATAGCGAATCAGTTCCCGAGAAACCACGATCACCTGCTTGTCTATGGCGCTAGCGAAGAAGTCACTCCCTACAATCAGCAGTTCCTAATCGAGAGCTACCCGATTGACGAACTCCCTTCCCATATCAAGCTGGAAGAGGACGGAACCCCGTTTAAGACCAGCCCAAGGGGAGACTACACAGACCAGAGCATCTCCCAGCTAGAAGAACAGGGACGGATTTACAGAACAAAGACAGGGAATATCAGAGTCAAGTATCACCTTGAAAGAGATGGCGAGGCCGTGTTCGAGCCAAAGCTTGTTGGGACTGTCTGGACAGATATCCCAGACATGATGCACGCCCCTCAAGAAGAGAAGCTTGGGTACCCTACCCAGAAGCCAGTTCGCCTGCTGGATCGCGTCGTTAGCGCCTTTTCTAACCCCGGCGACCTTGTCATCGATCCATTTTGCGGGTGCGGGACGACTCTCCACGCAGCCGAAAAGCTCGGCCGAAGATGGATTGGCATTGACATCTCAACATTTGCAACTGGTCTCATTCGCGAAAGGCTCCTCAACAACTTCCCCAATCTTGAGTGGGAGGCCATTGATGTCCGAGGTGTTCCCGAGACGCTAGCAGACGCACGGGCACTGTCGGCCAGGGACCCGTTCGAGTTCGAGAAGTGGGTCTGCGGGACAATCGGGGCACAGGGGATGTTCAGGGAGCCGGGAGAGAAGGGGGCCGACGGTGGAGTGGACGGCGTGTTGGAGTTCTACCCGTTCCGCTTGGGGAAAAAGCCGAAGAAGCACTACGCCATCGTTCAGGTGAAGGGCGGCAGGGTCACGCCCGATGCCTGCAGAGCGCTCTACGCGACAGTCAAGCGGTATAACGCCACCGCGGGGGTAATGGTCTGTTTCGAAGAATACATGACCACCGTGGAGAACAACCGGAACATCGATGAGTTCAACGACGACGCCGGCACCTACCCGGTCATCCAGGGGTACAGCATTGAAGGTCTGCTCCGGGGCGATCCCCTGACCCTCCCGCTACACAGACTGCGCACCGATGCCCGAATGTCCCAGCCAAACCTTCTTGATGACGGCTTAGGTGAGCGCAGCTGAGGCCTAGGAGTCCTCAGCCGCCGCCGGGCGGGCGCCAGCGGATGGTGCGCGGCTGCGTCCGTTCGAGGCGTTCGGCGGCGGTTCCGGCGAGCAGTTCCACAGGGTCGCCGGGGCGCAGATCACCGCCTTCGAGGACGCGCGCGTAGACGCGGCTGAAGCCGGGGCGCGTCTCCTGGCCCATGGCGCTGAAGTCGCCGTCGAGGAACCATTGCGCGTTCTTCCAGCAGGGCTCGGTGTAGCCCGTCACCTCGATGAGCACGGTCTCGCCGAGGCGCAGGCGCGCGCCGGGGACGACGCGGTCCCAGTCGATGCCCGCGGTCGTGACGTTCTCGCCGGTCGCGCCGGGGGCGATGGGGTGGCCCTCGGCGGCCAGCGCCTCGATGCGTTCGAGCGCGTAGAGGCAGAGCGCACGGCGCGGTCCGCCGTGGGCGCGCCGGTCGGCCTGGCGGTCGGCGGTGATGCCGTTCGCGTCGACCGTCGCCTCGGCGAGCGGCAGCTTGGGCACGCCGCCGTTGGAGGCGCTCAACTGGACGATGCGGCCCCGCGCGGAATCGCTCACGCGTCCGCTCCTTCCCGGAACTGCTCGATGACGCCCTCGACGTGCAGCAGGCGCAGCGCCTGGACGATGCCGGGGCGGAGCCGGTCGAGCGCGTCCGCGGAGATTCGCGCGCCCAGCCGCCCGAGGATGTCGCCCACAGTGCGGCGCCCGTCGATCTGCGCGACGACGAGGGCGACGAGGTCGCTGACGGGCGCACCCTCCTCGCGCTCGGGCGTGACGATGACCTGCCCCCAGGCGAACTCGCCCTCGCCCGCGACGGGCTTGCGTTCGAGGCGCGCCTCCGGCACGAGCGCGGGGACGGCGGCCATGAGGCGGGGCAGGCCGTCGCCGAAGCGCGCGTCGAAGGCGGCGGCGCGCGCCTCGCGGCTGCGCTCGACGGCGCTCACGGCCTCGGTGAAGCTGCGGGGCGCCTCGCCGTGGGCGAGCACGGCGCGCTCGTAGCCCGCCGGGGGCTGCCCCGCGACCGCGCGCACGAACGCCAGCCGCGCGGGCGTGGCCTCGTCCGCCCCGGTGATGCGGCGCGCTTCCCAGAAATACGAATCGACCGTGCGGTTGCTGGCGTAGAAGAGGCGCGCCAGCTCGCGGAAGTGCCGGTACTGCCGCCGGTACTGCTCGTCGTAGACGGCGGCGGCGGCGCGCCCCAGCTCGGGGTCCTTGAGCGCGGACGTGACGTAGGCGGCGGCGAGCACGCCCGACGACAGCGCGAGGTGCACGCCCGACGAGAAGAGCGGATCGATGAAGCAGGCGGCGTCGCCCGCGAGAACGAACCCCTCGCCCGCGAGTTCGCGCGAGGCGTAGGACCAGTCGCGCACGACGGTGGGCCCGGCGGTCAGCGTCGCGCCCTCCAGCAGGGCGGCGGTGTGCGTCCCGGCGGCGATGCGCTCGCGGAAGAACGTCTCCGCGCCGAGTGCGGCGATGCGCTCGCGCCCGGCGGCGCTGTCCACGACGGCCCCGGCGCTGACGACGCCCGTGTGCAGGGGGATGGCCCAGAGCCAGCCGTCCGCGATCGACTCGATGAGGATGTCGTTGGCATGCGGCTCGGGCAGGCGCGCACCGCCCGCGTAGTAGCCGTACACCGCGAGGTTGCGGAAGAACGGATCGGCCTCGCGCAGGCCGCGGGCGCGCCCGATCAGCCCCGCCTGCCCGCTCGCATCGACGACGAAGCGGGCGCGGGCGGTGCGCTCGCGGCCCTCGCCGTCCTCGACGCGGAGGGTCGCGCCGCCGGGTCCGGCCTCGGCGGCGAGCACGCGATGGCCCTCGCGCACGTCCACGCCTTGTTCGGCGGCGTTGCGGAGGAGGATGTCGTCGAACCGGGCGCGGACGACCTGGAAGGCGTGGGGGTAACGCGGGCTCGACTCGCGGAAGGACCAGCTCCAGGGATCGGTATCGCGGCCCCAGACCATCGTCGCCCCGTACTTGGGCAGGAACCCAGTCGCCTCGACCGCGGGCAGCACGCCCAGTTCGGCGAGCACGGGCATGGAGGCGGGCAGCAGCGACTCGCCCACGTGCTCGCGGGGGAAGCGGTCGCGCTCGTAGAGGCGCACGCGCCAGCCCTTGCGCGCGAGCATCGTGGCGGCGGCGGAACCGGCGGGCCCGCCGCCCACGACCAGCACGTCCGCATCGAATTCGGTCACGGGGGCATAGTCGCACACCGTAGCGGGAGGGGCGCGTCAGGCTACGGCCGCTTCCGCCTCCCCCTCGCAATCTCCGTCTCGAGCGCGTCGAGCTTCGGCTCCCAGAAGCGGCGGAACCGCTCCAGCCAGGCATCGACGTCCTGGAGCGGGTCTGCGTCGACAGCGTAGATGCGCCGCGCTCCGTCCGCACGCACTGTCGCGAAACCGCTCTCGCGCAGGACCTTGAGGTGCTGGGACACGGCCGCCTGCGTCACGCCGAACTCGCGGCGGATCACGCTGGCGACCTCCCCGGAGGCGTGCTCCCCCTCCGCGAGCAGCTCGAGGATGCGCCGCCGCACGGGGTCGCGGAGCACGTCGAAGGCGTGCATCAGGCGGGCGCTTCCGGCTCACCCGTGTAGAACGCGGTCGTGCGCCGGGCCGCGGCGCGCGCGGCGGCGTGGTCGGTCCCGCACGCGATCGACGCCTCGCCCCAGGCCTCGCTGCTGCCTGCGTAGAACGCCTTGCCCTCTTCCGAGGCGGTGAAGGAGGCTTCGTCCAGCGCCGGTTCGTCCGGCCCCTCGACGTGCAGCCCGAGTCCCAGGAGGCTTCCCTCCCAGCCGACGCCGGTGGCGCCCGGACCATAGGTCTCCCACTGGTCGGACAGGAGCATCGTGTGCGTCAGCGTGAGGCGCGAGCGAGCCGGGCCCGTCGTCCGCGAGGCGCACCTCGACCCAGCTCACCTCGCCGCCGAACTCCCAGGTGAGGGCGAGGAGCGATGGGCGCTCACACTCCGTGATCACGCCGCCGGCGTTCCCTTCGAATTGGTAGCGCCCCCCGAGCGCGAGCTCCCCGCTGATGGGGAGGAACCAGCGCGGGATGCGCTCGCCGTTCGTCAGGGCGTCCCACAGGTCGTCGACGGTCGTCGCGAAGCTGCGGGCGAGGGTAACGGCGCGGGCGGGTTGCCCCTCGACCTCCAACTCCGACACCGAGCGTTCGACGGCTCCGAGGTTACCTGCGATGTCGAGTTCCATGGACTCCCCCTTTCAA
>CAXXIE010000002.1:0-48015 GCA_963664025.2 Tepidiformaceae bacterium
CCATCGCCGAGGCCTTCCACGCCGCCCACGAGCGCGAGTACGGCTTCGCCCGCGCGCGGGCGCGACGTGGAACTGGTCGCGCTGCGCTGCCGCGCGCCAGGGCGCGGGCCTTCCCCTGCCCGAAACCGCCGCGGCGGCAGACACGGACGCGGACGCCGCCCCCGCCCGCGCCGGTCACGCTTGCGGGGGGAATGCGGGCGGTCCACGCGCCCCCGCGCCGCCCTCGCCGCGGGCGCGACGCTCGGACGGCCCCGCCGTGATCACGCAGCCGGACGCGACGACCTTCATCCCCGCCGGGCTGGCGCGCCGCCGTCGACGCCGCCGGGAACATCGAGGCGACCCCGTCATGAGCATGAGCATGAACGCGAACGCGAAGAAACGACCGATCCCGCCCGCCTCGCCGTCTGGAACGCGCTCCTCGCCTCCGCCGCCGAGGAGATGGGCGTGACGCTCTGGCGCACGGGCCATTCGCCCAACATCCGCGAGCGCCGCGACTTCTCCTGCGCCGTCTTCGGCGCGCACGGCGAGATGGTCGCGCAGGCCGCCCACATCCCCGTGCACCTCGGGGCCATGCCCGAGGCGATCGCCGCCGTCTCCGCGCTCGCGCCCTGGATCGAGGGCGACGTCGCCATCGTCAACGACCCCTACCTGGGCGGCACGCACCTGCCCGACGTGACGCTGGTCGCGCCCGTGTTCGCGGACGGCGAACGCATCGGGTTCGTCGCGAACCGCGCCCACCACGCCGACATCGGCGGCATGTCGGCGGGCTCCATGCCCGTCGCCTCCGAGCTCTACCAGGAGGGCGTCATCATCCCGCCGCTCAAGCTGCGCGAGGGCGGGCGGCTGAACGAGGCGCTCCCTCGCCCTCATCCTGCGCAACGTGCGCACGCCCGCCGAGCGCCGCGGTGACTTCGACGCGCAGCTGGGCGCGCTGCGCACGGGCGCGGCCCGCCTCGAAGCGCTCGCCGAACGCTACGGCATCGTTGAACTGGCCCGCTGGATGGACGCGCTCACGGACTACGCCGAGCGCCTCACACGCGCCGCCCTCGCCGGGGTCCCCGACGGCGGCTACGAGGCCGAAGACGTGATGGAGGGCGCGGACGGCGCGCGCCTGCCCGTGCGCGCGCGTGTGGCCGTCTCCGGCGACGAGGTGACGGTCGCTTTCAGCGGCTCCGCCCCGGAGCAGGCCGCCTCGATCAACGCCGTGGCGGCGGTCACACGCTCGGCGGTGGCCTACTGCGTGCGCTGCCTGCTTCCCCCCGACGCGCCCTCGAACGCGGGCGTCTTCCGCCCCATCCGCACGGTCCTGCCCGAAGCGTCAATCGTGAACGCGCGTCCCCAGCGCGCGGTCTCCGCCGGGAACGTCGAGACCTCGCAGCGCGTCACCGACGTGGTGCTGGCGGCCTTCGCGAAGGCGCTGCCGGAGCGCATCCCGGCGGCGAGCGCGGGCACCATGAGCAACTTCACCTTCGGCGGCGCGCGCCCCGGCGGCGAGCCCTTCGCCTACTACGAGACCGTCCCCGGCGGCGCGGGCGCGGGCCCCGGCGGCGACGGCGAGAGCGGCGTCCAGACGCACATGACGAACACCGCGAACACGCCCGCGGAGGCGATCGAGAGCGCCTTCCCCGTGCGCGTGCGGCGCTTCGAACTGCGCAACGGCAGCGGCGGCGCGGGCCGGAATCGCGGCGGCGACGGCGTCGTGCGCGAGATCGAGTTCCTCGCCGGGGCGGACGTGTCCCTCATCGGCGACCGCCGCGCCGTGGGGCCGCCGGGCGCGCGGGGCGGGGAAGCCGCCGCCCACGGCGAGAACGCGCTCATTCGCGCGGACGGCGAACGCACCCCGCTGGCCGGACAACAGCAGCTGCGGGCAATCCCCGGCGATCGCGTCGAGCAGCGCACCCCCGGCGGCGGCGGCTGGGGGAAGGACGCGCGCGCCGGCGACTGAGCGGCGCATCGACGCGCCCGCCTCCGATCGCCTATCGTGGAGGGGACATGCCCGACCGCATCGACCGCGAGATCGAGGAGATCCTGGAGCGCCTCGGGGAAGACCCTCCGAAGCGCGGCGAGCAGCCCCCGCAACGCGGCGAGGAGCCGATTCGCCTGGACGAGCGGCGGCGAGGGCGCAAGGCCCCGCTCTCGTCCCGCGCGACGGCGGCGGTCGGCTTCTCCCTGAGCGGCCCCACGCCCGCCTCGATGCTCTTCACGGGCGCGGGCGTGATGGTCTTCGGGCTCATCGCCTCCGCCTTCTGGGGGACGATGATCTGGGTCGCCTTCATCGGAGTGCTGCTCTTCATGGCGGCGTTCATCTGGTCGTTCGTGCGGCCCCGCCGCGCTGGCGTCAAGAGCCAGCCCGCCGCGAAGGGCGGGCGCTGGCGCGGACGTTACGTCGAGTACGAGCCCCCGCCGCCGGGCGTCCTCGCGCGGATCAGGCGTGCCTTCCGCCGCCGCTAGCGCTCCCGCCAGGGCGCTCCTCATCGCGATCACGCTCGTCGCGCTGCCGGCGTTCGCCTGCGCGGACGGCGACTCCCCCACGCCCGCGCCAACGGCCACGCCCGCCGCTCCCGCAACCCCAACCGAAGCGGCAAGCGCCCCGACGGCATCAGCCGCCGGCGGGCCGCTCGACCACGACCTCGCGAACGCGATGGCGCACGTACGCGCGCTCGCCCTCGGCATCGGGCCGCGCGTCTCCGGCTCGCCCGCGTCCGGGGCGGCCGTGGCGTACGTCGCCGCCGCCTTCCGCGAGTACGGGTACGCCGTCGAGGTGATGGAGTTCGGCTACGCGACGCGCTTCCGCGCCGCGACGGTCACGGTCGGGGGCGAAACCATCGAGGGCGTCGCGCTCAACGGACCCGCCAGCCCCGGGCAGACGGCGGAAGGCCGGGCCTCCGGCGGCGACGTCGCGAACGAGGCGCCCGGCGGCGTCTGGGTCCGCGAGCGCACGACCGCCTACCCCCGCGAGGCCGACCTGTTCACCGCGGCCTCCCGCGCCGGGGCCGCCGCCCTCATCGTCGCCAATCACCCCGCCTGGCCCTTCTTCGGCTTCCCCGTCGAGGCCCGCGACGGGATCCCGGTCGTGCTCGTGCCCCACGCGCGAGCGGAGCGCTTCGCGCGGGCGGCGGCGAGCGGCGAGACCATCACGATCACCGTCGGACCGGCGCAACCGATGGCCGCGAACGTGATCGCGCGCCCCGCCGGCGATGCCGCCTGCGACATCCTCGCGGGCGGGCACCACGACACGGTCGCGGGGTCGCCGGGCGCGCTCGACAACGCCAGCGGCGTCGCCATCGTCCTCGAACTGGCGCGCCTCTTCGCCGCGGACGGCCCCGACGAGGGGCTCTGCTTCGCCACCTTCGGCGCGGAGGAGTCGGGCCTGTTCGGCAGCCGCGCGCTCGTGGAGCGCTGGAGGGCGTCGGGCGAACTGCCGTCCGTCATGCTGAACTTCGACGTGACCGCGCGGGGCGACGCCGTCGAGCTGATCGGGAGCGCCGCGCTCGTGCGGGACGCGGCGGCGCTGCTCACCGAGGCCGGTTTTCCCCGCCTACCCGTCCGCGCTGCCGGAGGGCTACGGCAGCGATCACACGAGCTTCGCCGCGGCGGGCGTGGCCGTCCTCTACTTCTCCGACGGGGACGTGTCCCTGATCCACACGCCGGACGACGTGTTCGAGCTCGTGGAGCCGCTCGCGCTGGATCGCATCGGCGATGCGGCGGCGCTGACGCTGGCGCGCCTGCTGGCGGGAACCTAGCATGGCGACGGTGTTCACCCGGACCCTCGCCGCGGCCTGCCTGCCCGCGCTCCTCGCGCTGTTCGCCGCGGGCTGCGGCGGCGACGGCGCGACCGAATCGCCGCAGGCGCGCGCGACGCTGACCGACCCCGCGAGCGTGCCCACGACCATCCCCGGGGAGGACCGCGCGCCCTACCGCATCGGCCAGGGCGACGTGGCCGCGCCCGGCGACCCCACGCCCGCACCGGCGACCCCCGAACCAGCCGCCGGCTCGCGCACCTACACGGTCCAGGAAGGCGACACCTGCGGGGCCGTCGCCTCCGCGCACGGCATCTCCCTCGACGCGCTGCTCGCGGCCAACCCCCGCATCAACGAGGACTGCACGAACCTGCGCGTCGACGAGGTCGTGAACATCCCCGCGGCGGACCCCGCGGACGCCTCATCGGGGGCGGGCGGCGACTCCAGCGGCGGCGGGCGGCTCCGGCGGAAGCGGCGGGCTGACCTACGTCGTGGTCGCGGGCGACACGTGCGCCGCCATCGCGAACGACCACGCCATTCCCCTGCAGACGCTGCTGGTGGCGAACGGCCTCGACGAGGAAGCGTGCCAGGGGCTCCAGATCGGGCAGGAACTCGTCATTCCGGAGTAGCGCCGGCGTCCGCCAGCTCGCGCAGCACCTCGTCCGTGTGCTCACCCAGCCTGGGGGCGGGACGGCGCAGTTCCCAGGGCGTGGCGCTGAAGACGCAGGGCGCGCCCGGCATCAGCGCCTCCCCCGACAGCCCCTCGCCCGCCGTCGCGACGAAGTGGCCGCGGTCGTGCAGGTGCGGGTCGCCGAGGGTCTCGTCGGGGGAGCGCACGGTTCCCCAGGGGAGGCCGCACGCCTGCGCCCCGCGGTACACGTCCTCCGCGTCGAGGGCGGCGACGAAGCGCGAGACCTCGGCGAAGATCTCCTTCGCTTCCACGCCGCCGCGCGCGGCCATGCGGGCCATGGGGTCGTCGAAGCGGGGCTCGTCGAAATTCGCGCCGAAGCCGTGGGACTGCATCCAGCGCTTCAGCTTTCCCCACGACTCGTTGCTGCGCCCGATGTTGAAGACGAGCACGTCCTTGCCGTCGCGGGCGCGGTGGATCCACGGCTCCGTGCGGATGGTGGCCGCGTGCCGCCCCGTCTGGCGGATGATGTTCGTCTTCGCGTAGAGCCAGTGCGGCAGGCCCACTTCGGTGGAGGAGGAGAGCGCCTCGTGCATGGAGCAGTCGATGTACTGCCCCCCGCCGCCGGAGTCGCGGGCCGCGAGCGCGGTGAGGATGCCCATGACGGCGTAGTGGGCGGCGGTGTTGAAGGCCTGGTCGCCCTTGCCGTGGATGGGCGGGGCGCCGGGCGCGTCTTCGGGGTCGTAGCCGTTCATGTTCATGGGGCCGCCCGCCGCCAGCGCGACCAGATCGGTGACGCGGTAGCCCGCCCAGGGGCCGTCCTGCCCGAACGGCGTGAGCGCGCAGTGGATGAGCGCGGGATTGGCGGCGGCGAGCGCGTCGTAGCCGAGGCCGAGGGCGGCGGAGCGGCCCGGCGGGAGCGCCTCCAGGAACACGTCCGGCGCGGGCGATGAGGGCGCGCGCCCGCTCGCGGTCCGCCTCCGAGCCGTCCAGGTCGAGGACGGCGGAGCGCTTGTTCGTGTTGTGGTACCAGAAGGTGAGGGAGCGGTTGGGGCCGGGCTCGTCGTTGACGAAGGGGCCGACGCGGCGCGCTTCCGAGCCATCGGGCGGCTCCAGCTTGACCACGTCCGCGCCCATGTCCGCGAGCAGCTTGCCCGCGTACTGCCCCAGCTCACCGCAGAGTTCGACGACGCGCAGATCGGCGAGGGGACCGCTCACATGAACACCCCCGTCTCCGCGTACTCGTCGATCTCCGCCTCCGTGAGGCCGAGCGCTTCCGAGAGGATTTCGCGCGTGTGCTCGCCGATGCGGGGAGAGGCGGTCCGCAGCGAGCCGGGCGTGGCCGAGAGGCGCGGGGCGACGCCGTCGTGCGTGGTTTCGCCCATGTCCGCGTGGGGGAGGGTTCGCCACCAGCCGCGCGCGGCGAACTGGGGGTCGCGCTCGACGCGATCGCCGGGCTTCTGGCAGACGGCCGCGCGCACGCCCGACGCCTGCAGCAGCGCCATCGTCTCGTAGTCGTCGCGGTCGGCGGTCCAGGCGGCGATGCGCTCGTCGAGGGCGTCCTGGTTGGCGAGGCGGGCGGCGTTCGATGCGAACCGTGCGTCGCGCGCCCACGCGGGCTCGTCCATGGCGCGCACGAGCGCCTCCCACTCGGGCTTCGCTGGTGACGGCGACGGCGATCCAGCGGTCGTCGCCGCGGCAGGGGTAGGTGTTGTGGGGGGCGACGGCGGGCTGCCAGGCGCGATTGCCGGGGGGCAGCCCCTCGCGACGCCAGCCGCGCCCGTTGACGGTACGGTCGAGGATGGCGGGGCCGTTGAGCACGGTGGCGGCTTCGACTTGCGAGAGGTCGAGGTGCTGGCCCTCGCCGGTGCGGCGGCGGTGGTGGAGGGCGGCGAGGATGGCGATGGCGGCGGAGTAGCCGGCGGTGTGGTCCATGTAGCTGTAGCCCCAGCCGGCGGGCGGCTTGCCGGGCAGCCCCGACGTGAGCGTGAGCCCGCCCAGCGCCTGCGCCGTCGGCCCCCAGGTGGTGTGCTCGCGGTCGCGGCCCGTGTGCCCAAAGCCGGAGATGGAGCAGTAGATGATGTCCTCGCGGAGTTCGCGCAGCTGCGGGTAGTCGAGCTCCCAGGAGGCGAGGGTGCCCGCCGAGAAGTTCTCGATGACGACGTCGCTGACGGCGATGAGGCGCTTGAGCAGGTCCATGCCGAAGGGGTGGCGGACGTTGAGCAGGATGCTGCGCTTGTTGCGGTTGACGTAGTTGAAGAAGCCGGAGTTGTTGAGGGTGGGCGCGCTCGCCGGTGAGGGGGCGTCCGAGGCGGATGGGGTCGACGGCCTGTTCGTGCTCGACCTTGATGACGTCGGCCCCGAAGTCGGCGAGGAAGCGGGTGGCGGTGGGCCCGGCGATGATCCAGGTGAGGTCGATGACGCGCAGGCCGGCGAGGGGGAGGGGCATGGCGGGGCATGATACGCGCGCGGGGGCGCCCGATCAGGGGTTGGGCGCTGCGGTCCCACCCGGCCCGTCAATGCGTACGACTCGTCACCGTAGTCCAGTCCCAGCGGCAGCGTTTGCGGGGAGGGTGCGGGCGGCGGGGCGGGAGGGGGAAGGGGCGGGTGGCACGGCACCCCCCTCAGCCATAGTTCGCCGCTTACTCTTTCTCTCGACAGGCTTCACTTGCAGCCCTTCCAGTCCTGCGCGACCACTGCCCTGTTCCCCCCCAATTCGCCCATCTCGCGCCATCGACCATATTGCTCTTCCATCACCCTCGCGCGCCCTTCGACCGCCGGCTTCTCCACCGACGCTTGAGTGACGTGACGCTGAAAGTCTGCCAAGTACCTGTACTCCGGCGCAATATCCAATCCCTTTTTCATCTGCCACTTTACCCGAGCCTGCCATTCATTAATAAAACCAACGAATTGTTTCGAAGTCTCCCGATCGAAAATGCCCTTCTCCCATGCCAAAACCACAGTCGAAACAATCATAGCACGACTTCTCAGAGTCTTTGCGTCACCGAATGCTTCAGCCAGAGTGTCCAGCAACTCTCGGATCCGACGAATCGTATCGCGCTTGTCTTGCGTCAGGATCGCATTCTCCTTAAAGATCCTCTGCTAAATCATAGTGCCGTGTCTAGCGTATGCCCCTGCCCTCCGCCAAGGAAAAAATTGCGCAACGATCTGGGCTGCGACGTGCTCCCTAGCATATCGTCTCGTTGGCATCCCCGTGCCTGCCAAGAAGGAGTGCGATCCCAATCTCCCTTCTTCGTAACACTCGTCTCTCAGTTGACCAATCATGGCATTTAGCTTCTCGCCAGAATTGATGATAGTTCCAAGGTTTAGTCTGGTGAATTGAAGGTTGAACTCCGATCCTTCTCCCCGCCCACCAGACAGATTGACAACAGCAAGTTGATATCCCTCGATTCTGTCCACAAACGCTTTGGCGCTGGAGTTTCCGGTAGAGGATTCTTGCTGTATCTCCTTCATGTTTTTACCACGCAAATCCCAAAATTCTCCACCGCCGTCCTCCTCAATTTCGTTGAGGACCACGAAGGGGAACCAGTTATCATTACTTTCCGGTCGTTTTCCCAGGAACTCCATGATTGCACCGATCCGCTGCCGTCCGTCCACGCAGTCGATGACATCGTCTTCGTGTTGGTAGAAGTACAGCGAAGCCACGTCGAATTCCCTCACCATCGAGTCAATCAAACGCTGCTTTTCGATCCTTCCCCACAAGTTTGGTTCACGCTGGTACTCGGGGAAGTGGACGAGGTTGATCAGCTCTTTCAGCTCGCTAACTGTCCAAGATTCCAATTTCTTTTCCATGTCAACTCTCCAAGAATCCTTTGAACAACCCCAGAGGTGTTTCGAGGGAGTAGCCTTCTTTGTTGAGAAATTCCGCCTGTTGTCTCAGCCAAATTTCAAACCAGTTTCTGCTCGTTCCCGCCTTGGCAATCACCGCTTTCTGCTCTGCTTCGTCAAGTTCGTCAAAGGCCCGAGGCTCACCAACCGTGTACTCGGCGATCAGCTGGGGCCCTATGTCCTCAAGCTCCAAAAGGGAGCGCGCCGACAAGTACGGGAAGCGACCTTGGACCGCCTGGGCGTGGCTGGGGGCATCAATCACCTCGACCCGGTAAGGCTGAGCCTCGATTCTGGCATGCAGGGAACTGAACAGCAAGGCGATCAGGTCCCAGTCATTGCCGTCAAGGCGACAGCCAATCACACGAAGGACATCACATGCAAGCAGCTCTCTCGCAAATCCCCACAAGACATTGAAGGGGTACCCGTGCTTCGGCTTCTGGATCCCGGGCGGGATCCAGAGGGTGGGGCCAGCGTCTTGGGTGTCCAGCGGGCGGATGGACGGGGGCCATGTGGCCGCCCAACCGAAGGAGCCGTGAAGCTTGACGAGCTTGGCACGTCCTTCAACGACGGCATCCCCTCCGCGAACCGGGAAGCCAAAGTCAATGGGCCAAAACCCAGCCTCTTCCAGCCCCTTTTCAATGTAGAGGTCATAGTTGGTGGTCAAAATGCCGCCTAGCCTCTCGGGAAAATCCACCAAGTTATACATATCAAAGAGGGAAGAATAGAGACCAACAGGATCTTCTCCCAAGTCATTCTTGATCTTTTCGAGCCGATCTCGCAAGACTCCCTCGAAGATTCTGCGGAGATCTGATGCGAATGCCTGGTGATTGCTAGATGGGCTTTCGTCGAGGAAGGTCACGACATGCTCAAAGTCTGCCTGATCAATTGCGATAGTGTTTACCAAGTTAACGAGGCTAGCGTCTTTCTTGTACTCCTCTTCCTGCACAAGCTCGTGCATCCGTTCGCTCAGGGGCTCGTTCAGATCGGCCATCAGTAGGCCATATGGGCTGCTGACCCTGTTTGCACAGCCGTGGGACGCCCCAGCCCCCATGAGGTACACGACTGTCGCGGGCTCAACGGGATCCTGATGGGCCACGACGGTGATCTCGGACATATCGCCATCACTCGAAGACAAGGAGGGACTCCACGTTGTTCCTAGCTTTGAGGTGTCTCACTGCCTTTGGGTTCACCCGGGAAAACACTGTATTCACAGGAAAGTCATCCCGGGCGACGAAGGCTTTGCCAAGGCTCGCCAAAGTTTCACCCACGATGCGCTGCGTGTCAATGTGGAGGGACTTGTAGTAACTGTCTTGCACCACGACGCAGATTCGGCCTCCCGGACGAACTGTGCGCACGGCCTCGGACAGGCCCTTCTGCAGGCCCAGCATATAATTATGTATCCAGGGAACGTAGTAGGGTTTCGAGCCCTTGGAAGGGTGGTGCTCGATAGCCTCCCGAAGGTCGCGTCCGTACCTGGACACAATCTCATCGCTGCTCTGGCCTGCGGGCCGACCCGAGACAACCGGGGTCCCAGTAGTCGCTTGCCGCAGAGCGGCCAGGAACTTGCCATCCGCCCCCAACACTGCGAGTTCAGGGAGAGTGCCCATCACATAGTCGATCCGCGTCGCATAGGGCGGCGAGGTCAAGACACCATCAAAGTGGCAATCGGGAAGCGCGAGGGAGTTGGCGGAGCCCGTCTGGAACCTGGCAAGCGCTGGACCGTGGCTGTCAGAGTCGATGGTCAAGCGATCCTGAAGGAACTGGAACGCCTTTAGGTACAACGCTTCCAGTGCCTCTTGGGAGGTGGCGAGCTTGTTTCGATAGGTAGGAGGATCCTTCAGCCACATGGGGTTCGTGGTTCCAAACCGCTCCAACAGCTCTCGCACGGCTGCGAACAGCGCGGCATAGAGGAGGCACAGTCTCGGAGAGAAGCTGTCGACCCCTCCCAGTTGGCCCCCAGACTCCAGACACGGTGGGGCAGCCTCAGCCACCATGTGAATCGCACGCTGCACAGCACGGACCCTGCCCACAGCGTTAGCCCTCATCCATCGGGAGAGCGGATCGCCAATCTGGGGTTGGATGTCCAAGGTTTGTGCGACATCAAGGATCTGCTGAACGTGATCGAGGATAGCGACACCGTCTGCCTGAGGCACCACTCTCGCACGCGCGATCACTGTCAGCGCAGGGTTCACATCGATGCCGACTGACGATCGGCCCGACCTCGCAGCGACGACTGTGGTCGTCCCCGAACCACTCCACGGGTCAAGGACCGAGGCTGCGTCAGCAAGGTGGTCCGACATGACAGCCTCAGCGAATTCCTCCGTGAAGCCCGCGTAGTAGGGGTACCAGTCCCGGTCTTTCGCAAGAGAGGGCTGTTTCGGCGAGACCAGCGATGGGGCTTCGGGGGGCATTCGTGTCAACTCACAGGTCGCAAGAGAGGTCGTGTCGTACGGGCACGGCGCGGACTATACGACATTTCGCTCCGCTAGCGCCCCCCGCGCCGAGCACGTAGCATCGCGCGCACCAATTCCGGTGTGAGGCGTGACTATGGCTGAGACGGCGACTTTGCAGGTGGGCGACGCGGCCCCTGATTTCGAGCTTCCCCAGAGCCCCATGGGCGACCCGGGGCCGTTCAGGTTGAGCGACCATCGCGGGACGACGGTGGTGATTAACTTCGTGCCGGCGGCGTTCTCGCCGGTGTGCAGCAACCAGCTGCCCATCATCGAGGAGCAGCTGGGCGGGCTCGATGGGGCGGTGACGGTGGCGATCGCGACGGACAACACGTGGACGCTGGCGGCGTGGGCGGAGCAGGCGGGGGTGAGCTACCCGGTGCTGAGCGACTTCAACCCGATCGGCGCGACGGCGGAGGCGTACGGCGTGCTGCTGCCGGGCATGAACATGGCGAACCGCGTCGTGGTCGTGGTCGATGGCGAGGGCAAGGTGGCGCACATCGAGGCGGCGGCGGCGGTCGTCGAGTTGCCGGACTACGGTCCGGTGCTCGCCTGCGTCGCGGGCTGAAGCCCGCTGAGGAGAGCGCGCCGCTGGCGCCGCGCTGAGTAGAGAGTGGGGCGATTCACTCGTTCCTCAGCCGCGCGTGAGCGCGGCGCTCTTCTCTCACTCAGCCGCGCGCCAGCGCGGCGCGGGCCTAGTTGTCGAACGTGAGGACGCTGCGGTTGACTTCGCCGGCCTTGAGGGCGTCGTAGGCTTCGTTGATCTGGGTGAGTTCGTAGCGGCGGGAGATGAGTTCGTCGATCTTGAGGCGGCCCTGGCGGTAGAGCTCCATGAGCCAGGCCATGTCGTAGGTCTGGCGGGTGGAGCCGTAGAAGCTGCCGATCATGCCTTTTTCGTTGAGGAAGGCGGCTCCGGGGAGGGTGACCTGGGAGTCGAAGGGCAACATGCCGACGACGACGGCGCGTCCGCCGCGCTTGGCCATCTCGAAGCACTGCTCGGCGGTCTTGACGAGGCCGATGGCCTCGAAGGCGTAGTCGACGCCGCCGCGGACGAGGCCCTTGACGGCCTCGACGGGGTCGCCCTGGGAGGCGTCGACGACGTCGGTGGCGCCGAATTCGCGGGCGGCGGCGAGCTTGTTCTCGAGCATGTCGACGGCGATGACGCGGGAGGCGCCGGCGGCGACGGCGCCCTGGATGACGTTGAGGCCGACGCCGCCGCAGCCGACGACGGCGACGGTCTGGCCGGCCTGGACGCGGGCGGTGTTGGTGGCGGCGCCGACGCCGGTCATGACGCTGCAGCCGACGAGGGCGGCGGCTTCCATGGGCACGTCGTCGGGGACGTGGACGAGGGCGGTGTCGCTGACGAGCTGGCGTTCGGCGAAGGCGGACATGCCGGCGAACTGGGTGACGGGCTGGCCGCTCATGCTGAGGCGGTCCTGGCGGCCGAGGCGGTTGGTGTTGAAGCAGAGGAAGGGGCGGCCCTGGACGCAGCTGTCGCAGTGGCCGCAGGAGGCGACGAAGGCGACGACGACGCGGTCGCCGGGCTGGACGTTGACGACCTCGTCGCCGACCTGCTCGACGACGCCGGCGGACTCGTGTCCGAGGACGGCGGGGCAGGCCATGGGGTACTTGCCCTCCATGAAGTGGAGGTCGGAGTGGCAGACGCCGGTGGCGCTGGTGCGGATGAGGACCTCGTTGGCGCGGGGCTCGTCGACTTCGACATCCTCGATGACAAGGGGCTGATCGACGCCGTACATGACTGCGGCTTTCATGGCATGGCTCCTTGGGGCGAGTTGGCGGGCGGGATTCTACGGGATTGGGGGATGGCTGACAGGGCACGGACGGGTGCGGACGGCGAGCCGGTATAGCTTGAATCAAGATTTGCGATTGGCAAAGGTTAGAGGGCTCGTGCTAGGCTCCAGCATTCATGCGGGCAACGGTTGTGCTGGGGCTGGGGGGCGTGGCGCTGGCGGCGCTGGTCGCGCTGGGGTGGGCGGGGCTGGCTGAGGGTGACAGCGACGGGACGGTGTGCACGCGCACCACGGGCGACAGAGTCTTGGATCCCGGCATCTACCAAGTGGCGGGAGGACTGGTCTCGGGGCTGCCAGCCGAGTCTGGCACGCTGGTTTTCGAGTCACTAAGTGAACGGCAGGAGTGGGTTGTCCCCGTGGGCACGACCATCCTCAAGCGGGCAACCGTTCCCCACGGCGCGAAGAGTTGGAGCGCCACACTCACGGTACGCATAGACGCGGACGAATGCCCGTCACGTTGGTTCACCGATCTGTGGGGTGTGCGCCTCTACGACCTGCCCGCCCCCGAGCCCGATCCTGAGCCGAAGCCTGACCCTACTCCGACGCCGACTCCGACTCCTACACCGACGCCTACCCCAACACCGACTCCAGAGGCCGCACCCGAACCGATATCCGAGCACCCCTCTGGTCCCCACGTCTGCATGACGACAGAAAGAACGCGGACGAAGCTCGGTGAGCACTACAGAGGCGTTGCACACGTAGCGCTGAAGGACGGCGCGCCACACGTGACCGTTACTTTGGCGCTCGTGCTGCTGGATAGTCTTGGCAATCGTCTTGCGGATGCTGAGGGTGACCCATACAAGCCGTCGGCAAAATCGGTTGAATTGAGCGAGCGCATCAAGCCTCCCGATCACCATGACGAGTACCATGCTGTGTGGTGGCACGAGGCGACTGTGTCAGTGCTGCGCGGGGAGAACTGCTCTAGCGTAGAGATCAGCGAATTGAAGGTGATGCCAGACGGTATGTCACCTGAGCCCCCAACTCCCACCCCTATTCCATCTCCCGCAACAGCATCATCGCCAGTCCAGCCAGATCGCACCCCAACAGAGGCAAGTCCAGCGGCGGCGGAAGGCGGGATGCTGCGGAACGGCGGGTTCGAGCGAGGAACGGTGAGATGGAGCAGGAGTGGCGGGAGCTTCACCGTCTCGGGTGAGCCGCCTGTCGCCGTGCTGCGGGCTACCACGAGCCGCACGGTGTGGCTGTGGCAGGCGGTCGTGGTGGAGGGTGGGGGATGGTATGAGGCGGGGGCGCGGGCGCGGGTGGATGGGGCGGGGGAGGCGTTCGCACGGATCGCGTGGTATGCGTCGGCGGACGCCAGCGGGTCGCAGATGGAGACGGTGACGGGGGAGGGGACGGTGGGTGCGGAGTGGACGGCGATCGCGGTGGGTCCGGAGCAGGCGCCCGCGGAGGCGCGGTCGGCGGTGTTGCGGTTGATGCTGCGGCCCGCCTCGGGAGCGGGAGCGGTGGCGGCTTTCGACGAGGCCTGGTTCGCGGTCGCCGAAGCGCCCACGCCTACTCCGACGCCCACCCCGACTCCCACTCCGACACCGACGCCGACGCCGACGGCAACGCCCACTTCGACTCCCACGCCGACTCCCACGCCGACGCCGACGGCTGTCGCGGCGCGGACGCCCGCTCCGGCAACGGGCACGGCGGTCAGGGATGACGCGGACGCCCGCTCGGTGGCGGGCGGCACGGGGGGCTGCGGTGGGGGGCGGGGCGGGGGGGCTGCGGTTGTCGGAGGTGCTGGCGGACGCGGTTGAGCCGGGGATCGACGGCGCGTACGAGTGGGTCGAGCTGGTGAACGTGTCGGACACGGTCGTGAGCACGGCGGGGTGGGCGATCGGGGACGCGGGGGCGGTCGATGCGCTGCCGGCGGTCGAGGTGCCGCCGGGCGGGTACGTGGTGGTGGCGGCGGAGGCGGCGGTGTTGCCGGTGAACGTGCTGGTCGCGCGGACGCCGGACGGGACGATCGGGAACGGGCTGAATAACGCGGGGGACGCGGTGCGGTTGGTGTCGCCCGCGGGGGTGGTCGTCGATGCGCTCTCGTTCGGGGAGAATAGGGACGTGTTCGATTCGCCTCCCCCGGCCGCAGGCGCGGGCGCGACGCTCGGCGCGCGTTCCCCGGATAGCGGGGGCGCGGGCGGGCCAGCGCGCTGGGCCGTGACCCTGCGGCCCTCGCCGGGCGCGCCCAACGCCTTCCCCCCGCCGACGGCGACGGCGACGGCGACGCCCGCGGAAAGCGTCGCGCTGGGGGCGAGCGGCGCGCCTCCCGCGACGGCTCCGTCGCAGCCGTCGGCGGACGGCATCGCGGGGGCGGATGCGCCGGGTGAGACGGCGGGGGGCGCGGGCGCGCGCTTCGAGCAGACGCCGCGGGAGTTCACGTCGTGGCTGGTGCTGGGGGCGGTGGCGGGGCTGAGCGGCACGGTCTCGGCGGTCGCGCTGGGGGGCGCCTGGCGCGCGAGCGGGGGGAGGCGGCGGCGTGGCGGTTGAGCGGCTCCAGAAGATCCTGTCGAACGCGGGGGTCGCCTCGCGGCGATCGGCGGAGGCGATGATCGTGGCCGGGCGCGTGGCCGTGAACGGCGAGACGCGGGACACGCTGGGCGCGCGCGCGGACCCGGAGCGGGACGAGATCACGGTGGACGGGACGCCCGTGGTGCGGGAGCGCTACCGCTACGTGGCGCTGCACAAGCCCGCGGGCGTGCTCTCGACGACGCGGGACGAGCGCGGGCGGCCCACGGTCGTCTCGCTGGTGGATGCGCCGGAAGCGACGCTGCATCCGGTGGGGCGGCTGGACCAGGCGAGCGAGGGGCTGATCCTGCTGACGAACGACGGGGCGCTGACGGAGCTGCTGACGCATCCGCGGCACGAGGTGCGGAAGGAGTACCTCGTGGCCATCGACCAGCCCCTGGGGAAGAAGGGGCGGGCGCAGCTGACGCGCGGCGTCTGGCACGAGGGCGAGCGGCTGAAGGCGGACGCGGTGCGGGTGGTGAGCCCGGGCGGATCGCCGGAGCGTCCCGACCCGCGCTGGCTGCTGGTGGCGCTGCACGGGGGGCGGAAGCGCGAGATCCGGCGGATGCTCTCGATCGTGGGGCGGCGGGTGGTGACGCTGCGGCGCATCCGCATCGGGCCGCTGGCGCTGGGCGCGCTGGCCCCGGGGGAGAGCCGCGACCTGACGCCGGAGGAGGTGCAGGCGCTGTACGAGGCGGCGAAGCGGGCGGAGGGGCGCGAGCGCGGCAGCATGGCGGCCTCGCAGATGGAGCCGCCGCCGCCGCATCCGATCGCCATCGACGGGCCCGCCGCCTCGGGCAAGAGCACGCTCGCGCGGGCGCTGGCGGAGCGCTTCGGCCACGTGCTGCTGGATACGGGGCTGATGTACCGCGCGGTCGCGCTGGCGGCGCTGCGCGCGGGCGCGCCCGCGAGCGACGAGGCGGCCTGCGCGGCGATCACGCGCGAGGGCGGGCTGAAGCTGGCGGTCAGGGGGCGGGAGGCGCGCGTCCTCCTCGGCGGCGAGGACGTGACGGACCTGCTGCGCGCGCCCGACGTGGAGGCGAACGTGAGCGCCTACGCGGCCATCGCGGAGGTGCGGCGGGAGCTGGTGGCGCAGCAGCGGCTGTTCGCGGCGCAGCGCCCGTGCGTGCTGGTGGGGCGCGACATCGGGTCGGTGGTGCTGCCGGGCGCGCCCGTGAAGTTCTACCTGGAGGCGCCGGAGGCGGTGCGGGCGGCGCGGCGGGGGGCGCAGGCGGCGGAGTGGGGCGAGCGCCAGACGGCGGGCGAGGCGGGACGCGACATCGGCGGGCGCGACGCGACGGACAGCACGCGCGCGGCGAGCCCGCTGGTCGCGCCGGAGGGCGCGATCACGCTGGACAGCGGCGAACTGGACGTTGATGCGATGATTGCGGCGGCGATCGCGGCCATCGAGGCGATCGAGTCACCCAAGGCACTCCAGGCAATCACGGCACTCAAGGCGAACGGGGAGGGGACGGCGTGAAGCGGCTGGGACGGTTCCTGTGGCATCGGGTCTACGTGCCCTGCTTCTACTGGTGGTCGGTGTGGACCTCGTACGGGATCCTGCTGCTGATGGCGCGGTGGCGGGTGCGGGGGCGCGGGCGGACGCCGGGGGGGGCGCTCATCCTCGCGTCGAGCCACCTGGGGAACGTGGACCCGATGATGCTGGCGATCGCGCTCGCCCCGCGCGGGCGTCGCATCCGCTTCATGGCCAAGGAGGAGTTGTTCCGCTACGTGCTCACGCCGTTCATCGTGTCGTGGGACGCGATCAAGCTGTACCGGGGGGCTTCCGACCGGGCGGCGATGCGGCAGGCGGAGGCGGTGGTGCGGAACGGGGAGTTGCTGGGGATGTTCCCCGAGGGGACGCGCAGCCGGACGGGCGAGCTCGGGCCGCTGCAGGGCGGGACGGCGCTGATCGCGCTGCGCACGAACACGCCCATCCTGCCCTGCCGCGTGTTCAACACGAACGTGCTGGGGAAGAGGGGCAACCTGTTCCCGCGCCCGGCGCTGACGGTGCGCTTCGGCGAGCCGTTCGCGGTCGAGCGCGAGCCGGGGCCGCTGGGCGCGCAGGTGGAGGCGCTGACGGAGCGCCTCCGCGCGGAGCTGGAGGCGCTGGGGGCGGAGCACGCGGCGGAGTCGGCGTGACGGCGAGCGAGGGCGGCGTCATCTCCGCCGTCGCCGAGGGCTCGCTGGCGGAGGCGGCGGGCGTCGAGGCGGGGGACGCGATCGTGGCGATCGACGGGCGCGCGCTGCGCGACGCGATCGACTACCAGTTCCACGCGGCCGAGCCGGAGATCACGGCGCGCTTCCGCAAGGCGGACGGCAGCGAGGACCTGGTCGTGTTCGAGAAAGACCCGGACGAGGACCTGGGGCTGGCCTTCGAGCGGGCGACGTGGGACGGCGTGCGGGTGTGCAACAACACCTGCTTCTTCTGCTTCCTGAAGGGCTTGCCGAAGGGGCTGCGGAAGCCGCTCTACCTGAAGGACGACGACTACCGGCTGAGCTTCCTGCACGGGAACTTCGTGACGCTGACGAACCTGACGGAGGAGGATTGGGCGCGGCTGGAGGAGCAGCGGCTGAGCCCCCTGAACGTGTCCGTGCACGCGACGGACGTGGAGCTGCGGCGGAGGCTGCTGGGGAACGCACGCGCGCCGGACGTGGTGGCGCAACTGGAGCGGCTGCGGGACCTAGGGCTGCGCGCGCACACGCAGATCGTGCTCACGCCGGGGGTGAACGACGGGGCGGCGCTGGAGCGCTCGCTGGGCGACCTGACGGCGCTCTTCCCCACGGTTCAGACGGTGTCGGTGGTGCCGGTGGGGGCGAGCCCGCGGCTGGAGGAGTGGTCGCGGGAGCGGGACGGGATCGAACTGCTCCCGCCGGAGCGCGAGTTCGCGCGCGGGCTGATCGCAACGGTGCGGCGCTTCCAGCGCGCCTGCGAGGCGTCGCACGGGCGCAGCGTGGTGCAGTGCGCGGACGAGTACTACCTGGCGGCGGGGCGGCCCTTGCCGGCGGCGCGTCGCTACGACGGCTTCGCCCAGTACGAGAACGGCATCGGCATGGTGCGGACGCTGCTCGACGACTGGTCGCGGCTGCGGCGGCGTCTGCGGGCGCGTCCGGCGGCGGACGTGGCGGGGAAGCGGGTCGCGATCGCGTGCGGGACGCTGATCGCGCCGACGCTGGCGCGGCTGGCGGCGGAGTTCGCGGCGGAGACGGGCGTGGAGGCGAGCGTTCATCCGGTCACGAACACGCTCTTCGGGGAGCGCGTGAACGTGAGCGGGCTGCTGGGCGGGGCGGACCTCGCGGGGGCGCTGGCGGGGGTGGAGGCGGACCTGGCGCTACTGCCGCGCACGAGCCTCGACTACTTCGGCGAGCGCTTCCTCGACGGCATGACCGTGGCGGAGGCGGAGGCGGGCATCGGGACGCCGATCGCGTTCGCGGCGTCGCTGAGCGAGGCGCTCGACGCGATGCGGGCGGGGCCGCAAATGCCGCAGCCGTCCGCCGCGCCGAACGGGGCGTTCTGGAGCGACACGGCCATCGACGTGCCCGCCGAAGGGACGTGGGCGCGGGCCTGAAGTCGCGCGGCGGCGGGTGGTAGGCTGGAGCCATGCCGCGCGTCCGCGTCGAGCCGCTGGGCATCGAGGTCGAGGCTCCCCACGGGGAGACGGTGATGGACGCCGTCTGCGCGCAGGGGTATTTCTGGCCGATCGGGTGCGACAAGACGGGCGAGTGCACGAACTGCGCGATGGAGGTCATCTCGGGGCTGGGGCGGCTGAGCCGGATGGGGCGCTACGAGCGCGCGAACCTGATCCGGCAGCGGGGGGCGCGATCGGTCGAGGACCCGCGGCTGCGGCTGGCCTGCCAGGCGCACGTGGAGGGCGACGTGGTGGTGGAGAAGCGCGGTGTGGAGCCGCTGTAGCGCGCGCTCGGGGGATTCGCCCGAACCGGCGGGCGCGCCTAGACTGCGGGCGGGAAGCGGCATGATTTCGAGCATCCTCCTGGCGGCGGGCATGTCCACGCGCATGGGCGAGCCCAAGGCGCTCCTCGACTGGGGGGGCGAGCCGCTCATCCGCTACCAGATCCGGCAGCTGCGGGAGGCGGGGGCGGACGAGGTGGTGGTCGTGCTCGGCTACCGCGCGGACGAGATCCACCGGAAGCTGCACGGGCTCGACTACCGGAGCGTGCTCAACCCGGTCTACCAGCTGGGGCGGGCGGGGTCGCTGCGGGCGGGGGCGAAGGCGGTGAGCCGCGAGGCGACGGCGATCGTGCTCCTGAACGTGGACCAGCCGCGCCCGGCGGACCTGATCCGGGCGGTGATCGAGGCGCACACGCCCGCGGCCAGCGCGACGCGGCCGGTCTGCGGCGAGCGGCACGGGCATCCGGTGGCGCTCTCGGGGCGGCTGCGGGGCGAACTGGCGACGGCGAGCGACGAGGCGCGGGGGCTGCGGGGCGTGCTCGCGGCGCACGCGGACGCGATCGTGGACGTGCCCGCCGACGAGCGCTGCCTGCTGGACCTGAACACGCCGGACGAGTACGAGGCCGCCGTGGCCGCGCTCGCCGGCGACGCGCGCGCCTAAGTGCCCTCCCGGCGCACGTTCGAGCCCGCCTACCGGGGGGTCGTGTTCGACCTCGACGAGACGCTGATCGACAGCCGCGCGGCGTGGCGCTACACGCTGGAGGAGACGCTGATGAGCGTCGCCAACCGGCGCATCGACGCGGGGCCGCTGGCGGAGGAGTACCACCGGAGGCCGTGGCGGGAGAGCCTCGCGATCGTGCTCGACGGCGCGGAGGAGCGGCGGCGGGCGGAGGCGCTGTGCGAGCGCATCGCGGGACGGAGCGCGATGAAGCGGCTGCTCGTGTTCGAGGGCACGGGCATGGCGCTCGACGAGATCCGGGGGGCGCACATCGAGATCGGGGCGATCTCGCGGCTGCCCCACGCGACGGCGCTGAAGCAGGCGCAGGCGACGGGCGTGGACCGCTTCCTGACGGTGCTGTCGGCGACACCGGAGGGGGAGGGCTGGGACGCGGGGGCGCGCGTCGCGGAATGCCTCGCGTACTTCGGGCGGGAGGCGGCGGCGTGCGTGTTCGTGGGCGCGGAGGCGCGCGACGGGGAGGCGGCGGCGGCGCTGGGGCTGACGGCGCTGCGGGCGGGCTGGGCGGCGGACGCGGAGCGCGCGGGGGCGATTTGGCGAGTCCCGCGGCGGCAGCGGCGGTCCTGCTGTTCGGGCTGGAGGCGGGCGGGCTATCGCCAGCGCCGAACGGGGGCTAGGCTTTCCCCACCTTCACAACACGCGGGGTTTCACGGTGGCTACCAGGATCGGCATCAACGGCTTCGGACGGATCGGCAGGCAGGTCTTCAAGGCGATCAGCGAGCGGCACGGGGACGCGCTCGAAGTGGTCGCCATCAACGACCTCGTGGATACGGAGACGAACGCGAACCTGCTCAAGTACGACAGCAACTACGGCCCCTGGGAGCGCGACGTGCGCGCGACGGAGGACGGCATCGCGGTGGACGGGCGGCTGGTGCGGGTGTTCAGCGAGCGCGATCCGGGGGCGATCCCGTGGGGGTCGGCGGGCGTCGAGATCGTGATCGAGTCGACGGGCTTCTTCACGGACGCGACGAAGGCGGCGGCGCACCGGCGCGACAGCGTGCGGAAGGTGATCATCAGCGCGCCCGCGCGGAACGAGGACCTGACGGTGGTGCTGGGGGTGAACGACGAGCGCTACGACCCCGCTTCGCACCACGTCATCTCGAACGCGAGCTGCACGACGAACGGGCTGGCGCCGGTGGTGAAGGTGCTGGTCGATAACTTCGGGCTGGTGAAGGGGCAGATGACGACGGTCCACAGCTACACGAGTTCGCAGAAGATCCTGGACCAGGCGGGCGGGGGCGACCCGCGCGAGATGCGCTCGGGGCCGCTCAACATCGTGCCCACCTCGACGGGGGCGGCGCGGGCGCTGCGGCTGGTCATCCCCGAGGTGGAGGGCAAGCTGGACGGGCTCGCCTACCGCGTGCCCACGCCGACGGTCTCGATCGTCGAGATCGTGGCGCTCACGGAGAAGGAGACCTCGAAGGACGAGGTGAACGCGATCGTGGCGGAGACGGCGGGCGAGCAGATGAAGGGCATCCTCGGCATCACGGACGACCCGGTGGTCTCGATGGACCTGAAGGGCGACGAGCGGTCGAGCATCGTGGACGGGCGCTCGACGAACGTGGTCGGTGGGAACCTCGTGAAGGTGGCGGCCTGGTACGACAACGAGTGGGGCTACGCCTGCCGCCTGAGCGACCTGAGCGCGATGCTCGCGGAGCGGGGGCTTTAGCGGGGCTGGCTCAGCAGCGATCGGGTAGGATCGTCGCATGGGAGCGTTCAGCGTTCCGGTGCGCCTTTCCGGGGTGAACGGCGGGGCCTCCATGGACGTCGATGCGACCGTCGACACGGGGTCCGCCTACACGACCCTGCCCGCGAGCCTGCTGCGGGAGCTGGGCGTCGAACCGTTTGACCGGCGCCGCTTCATCCTGGCCGACGGCCACGTCGTGGAGACCGAGATCGGCGAGGCGAGGGCCACGCTCGGCGACAAGAGCGTGACGACCGTCGTCGCGTTCGGGGAGGAGGGGTCCCCGCCGCTGCTGGGCGCGTACACGCTGGAGGGGCTGGGGCTGGCCGTGGACCCGATCATGCAGCGGCTCGTTCCCGCCCGGCTCATCATGTACTGAGGAGCTGGCGTAGACTCTGGGGGATGTTCGAGGCGCTGACGGAGAAGCTGCAGGGGGCGTTCCAGCGCTTCGGGAGCCGCGGGGTGGTCTCGGAGGAGGACCTGGACCGGGTCCTGCGGGACGTGCGCCTGGCGATGCTCGAGGCGGACGTGAACTTCCGCGTGGTGCGCCAGTTCACGTCGCGCGTGCGGGAGCAGGCGCTGGGCGCGGACGTGCTCCAGAGCCTGACGCCCGCGCAGCAGGTCATCGACATCGTCAACCGCGAGTTGACGGGCATCCTCGGGGGGGAGGCGGCGGGGCTGGCGAGCGCTTCGCAGCCGCCGTCGGTGATCCTGCTGGTGGGGCTGCAGGGGTCCGGGAAGACGACGACGGCGGCGAAGCTGGCGGCGCGGCTGAAGAGCGACGGCAAGCGCCCCTTCCTCATCGCCTGCGACATCTACCGGCCGGCGGCGGTGGAGCAGTTGATGACACTGGCGGAGAGCATCGACGTGCCCATCCACGAGGAGGGCACGAAGGCGAAGCCGGCGGCGATCGCGGAGCGGGGCATCGCGCAGGCGCGGCGCGCGGGGGCGACGCACGCGCTGGTGGATACGGCGGGCCGCCTGCACGTGGACGAGACGATGATGGCGGAGGTGGCGGACCTGCGGAAACGGCTCGGCCCGGACGAGGTGCTGTTCGTGGCGGACGCGATGGCGGGGCAGGACGCGGTGACGGCGGCCAAGGAGTTCCACGAGCAGGTCGAGATCACGGGCGTGGTCCTGACGAAGCTGGACGGAGACGCGCGCGGCGGGGCGGCGCTCAGCATCCGCTCGGTGCTGGGCGTGCCGGTCAAGTTCATCGGCGTGGGGGAGGGGGCGGACGCGCTGGAGCCGTTCCACCCGGACCGGCTAGCGGGGCGCATCCTCGGCATGGGCGACATGCTCAGCCTGATCGACAAGGCGAAGGCGACGATCGGGGAGGCGGACACGGAGCGCTTCAACGAGAAGCTGAAGAGCGGCGCCTTCGACCTCCAGGACTTCGTCGACCAGCTGCGGCAGGTGCGGGAAATGGGGCCGATCGGGCAGCTCGTGCAGATGCTGCCGGGGTTCAACTCGATCAAGTCGCAGTTGAACGTGGATTCGCTGGACGATTCGTACTTCGGGCACGCGGAGGCGATCGTGCTCTCGATGACGGCGTGGGAGCGGCGGCACCCGGACCGCATCGACGGGAAGCGGCGGCGGCGCATCGCGGCGGGCAGCGGGACGATGCCGGCGGACGTGAACCGGCTGCTGAAGCAGTTCTTCGAGGCGCGCAAGCTGGCGAAGCAGATCAGCACGGGGCGGATGCCGGCGATCCCGGGGATGCGCTGAGCGGCGCTAGGTGGAACGTCAGACAGTGATGCCCCAGACTAGGGGCATGGTTCGCGTATCGCATGTCAGCATCCCTGGTCCGTTCAAGCGCTTCGGCTCGCTGGAAATCCAGTCGGTAGGCCCCGAAATCGATCTCGTGGTGATGCTCGGCCCCAACGGTTCTGGCAAGTCCTCGGTCTTCGACGCTTTCCTAGAGTGGGCTCGCTCTCAGGGCAGGCCTCTCCGCCGAAGCATTTCGAGCGTCTACTTCGAGTCTGAAACCGGCAGCTACGGCAGGCCCGAGGTCGTCCTTCACGAAACTCCCACCCCTATGACCCACCCTGAGCCGGTGGGACCAATGGTCCATGTCCGTACTGCCCACAGGAACACTCCGGACGTGTTGGCAAGCGTCGTCGAGAAGCAACCGGACTTTCGGAGCCGCACATCCCTGCAGCGTATGGCCGAGACGGACGCTGCCCTCAATGAGCATTACCAACGGCTGGTAGGCAGATTCCTTCCAGTGCTCTCGAACCTAGAGGGCAGTAGTGCCGCTCAAGATCTTGAGGCCATCAGAGCCAAGCTGATGCCGGTGCAGGACTCGCTCACACGCGTGTTGCCACACTTGCGCTTCACCGGGCTGGGCGACCCCACCTCAGAAGGCTCGTTCTACTTCATTCGGGACGGCATCCGGGAGTTTCGCTACGAGAATCTCTCAGGCGGTGAGAAAGCCGTCTTTGACCTGCTGATTGATGTCCACATCGCCTCCACAGAGCTAGGCACACCGCTGGTTTGCCTAGACGAGCCAGAGGTGCATCTCAATCCAGCTGTACAGGCTTCCGTGCTCACGGAACTCATGCGGCTGCTCCCAAGTGGCTCCCAGCTCTGGATTGCCACTCACTCCGTCGGAATGATTCGTCGAGCGTTCGACATCGCGGCCGAAACCCCCAACCGAGTCGCGTTCCTAGATTTCGGACAGGTGGAGGGTGCCGCACCTGACGTCCGACTGGAACCATCGCAGCCGTCGGCCCAACTCCTGAGGGAAGCTATGCTGGTGGCGCTTGACGACCTAGCAGGGCTCCTCGCTCCTGAGGTGCTGGTTGTCTGTGAGGGGAGTCGAGTCAGCGACCGTAAACACGCTTGGGACGAGCGCGTGTACCGACGGATCTTCCGAGACCTTCACCCTCGCGTTGAATTCGTGTCCAGCGGAGGCAAGAGTGAGCTCGATCAAGCCTCGGCGATAGCTGCTGTGATTGCACCAGGAACGCGGATCCTCAAGTTGCGCGACAGGGACGACCTCGCCCCGGATGGTCGTGACCGCTTGCTAGAAGACGACCCAGCCCTGAGAGTGCTCACGCGCCACTCGCTGGAGTCATATCTCCTAGACGACGCAGTCCTCGACAAGCTCGTTGCTGTCCGTGGCAGCGGCACAGGCGACGCCCTTGCTCAACTCAAAGAAGCCCGTGCCCAGAATCTCAAGCCGAGCGGTTCCGCGAAGGGAGCCCTTGGTGCTGTGTTCGAGACTGCCAAGCGTGTCCTCGCCAACACCGAGGGGCTTGGCGAGAACGCATCGCAGTTCTCCGCAGACATCCTGGCTGCGTTGATCGAGCCGGACATGCAAATCAGACGAGAAATCATGGACGTGATAGGCCTCGTGGGCATACTGAATTCCCCCAGTGTTCGATAGCGGGTGCCTCAGCACTGACTACCCAGCAGCGACGGCGGGCATTCTCGGGATGCGCCCCGCAAAGAAGTCCTCGACCGTGTAAATCTGGATTATGGGCACGTCCATGAAGCGACCAGCGCTCGCAGCCGCGTCTCGCATGCGTGGAGTCACACGCTCCTCGAAGCATGTGAAGATGCCAAGGTCCGCGCTTGCCTGTTGGCGAGCGCCATTGAATGCCTGGACGTCGCCGGGGCCGGTACTACCGCCTTTCACTTGCGACACGATGTCGATGAACTCTCCCTTGCGGATGGCGAGCCTGCCCCTTCCGTCAATGCCGCCGTCGGCGCGCTGCTTTCGGTTGGCCTCCATCCCGTCCACGAGGGACGCCGCCCAGCGCTCGAACCTGAACTTGTCGAGGTCGGCGAGCTCGTGGGCATCCTCTGCCGTTTTCGGCATGCCGATGAACTCGATGTCGGACCAGAGGCTGTCGAAGTGCTGACTCAGGCGGCGCTCGATGACCTTGCAGGCGGTCACGCAAACGTCGATGCCGATCCACTGGCGGTGAAGGCTCTGGGCGGCGTGCAGGGTTGTCCCGCATCCGCAGAAGGGATCCATGACCCGCTCGCCCTCCCTGGAAGACGCCTTGATGATGCGCTCAAGCAGGGCGACAGGCTTTTGCGTGGCGTAGTTCAGCTTCTCCCGTCCTCTGGCCTGAGGGATATCGACCCACGTATCGTCCAGCTTGATACCAGCGTTGGGGTCAAGGTACTTCTTGTAGCGGAACGGCGACTCCGGCGAGGCCTGGGTCAGCATGTTGTTCTCCCACATGTCTTCCATTCGCTCGCGGGAGAACCTCCAGGCACGCGTTATCCCCCGAAACTCATAGGATCGGTTCCCTCCCGCTTCATTCGTGCAGGGGAATGTCGCGTAGCGACCTCGCTCATCCTCAAACTTGTAGTTAGCCTCGATGTACTCCCGGGAATACGGAGCATACTGAATGTTGTACGTGGCTCGCTTGCCCTTCGAGTACCAGAGGATGATGTCGTGTGCACGGGGCATTTGCAGACGAGCCAAGTTATGTCGCTCGCCCTGCTTCCTGAGCCAGACGATCTCATTCCTGAACTGCGTCGCGCCGAACAGGCTGTCCATCAGAATCTTCAGGTAGTGGCTCATGGTCGGGTCGCAGTGAAGGTAGATGCTCCCCGTGTCCTTCAGCGTTCGCCGGCACTCCCGCAGCCGGTTCGCCATGTACGACAGGTAGGCAAGCTGCGGACCTTCCCCGAGAACCTGCCGCAACCCCTCGATCACCGGGGCCAACTCCACGTCGCTGGCGACATCGTGGAAGTCGTCCACGGCCTCATGCCAGCGCCACGTGTCGTCGAAAGCGACGTACTGCGCCTTGTCTTCGAGGTAGGCGTTGTACAGGCGCTTGGAGTTGAACGGGGGATCCAGGTAGATGAGATCGACGCTGCCGTCAGGAACGTCTTCACGCATCACATCGAGGCAGTCCCCAAAGTAGAGCTTGTTGGTCATGCCGCCCGCTCCGGGCTGGCGATGCTCCAGTGAGCCATAGCGAGAGCCCCCTTCGTACCGGCGATTGGGCCGTCTTGCGAAGGAACAGCACTCTCACACGTTGGTGCACGAAGGGAGCGGACCGCTCCCAATCGCCAAGCCTCCGTGTGAGGCGGACATGTCCCTTCGCAAGACCGCCGTAGCATAGCGCCTTGCGCCTTTGCGGGCGCGTAGGCGGGGGTTGGGGTAGCATCGCGGGCAGCGAACAGAAGAGGAGCGGCGCGTGCTGCGTATCCGGTTGCGACGAGTGGGGAAGAAGGGCCAGGCGTACTACCGCGTGGTGGTCGCCGATCAGCGGTTTCCGCGCGACGGGCGGTTCCTGGAATCGCTGGGCGCGTACGACCCGCACAAGAACCCGCCCGAGTCGAGCCTGAACGCGGAGCGCGCGCGCGAGTGGCTGTCGAAGGGGGCGCAGCCCTCGGAGGCGGCGGAGAAGATCCTGCGCCGCGCGGGCATCCTCAACGGCGCGCCCGTGGCGGAGGCGGCTCCCGCCGGTGAAGCGGACGCGGACGCGCCCGCCGAGGGCGAAGCCGCGGACGAGACGGCGACCGACGCGAGCGAGGCCGAAGCTGAGCCCGCGCTCGCGACCGAAGGGGCGGAGGCCTAGCGATGTCGATGATGAGCAACCTGATCGAGTACATCGCGAAGGCGCTGGTGGATGAGCCGGACGAGGTGCGCGTGACCGAGCACGACGACCACGGGCGCATCATCGTGCACCTGGACGTGGCGGACGACGACATCGGGCGGGTGATCGGGCGCGACGGGCGGATCGCGACGGCGATGCGTTCGCTGATGAAGGTGGCGGCCATCCGCGAGGATGAGCGCGTCGGCCTCGAGATCGGGGACTGACCGCGAGCGCGGCGACGCCTCCCCCTCCTTCCTCCCCCGGCGGACCCTCCGAGCCCCGCGACGGCTTCGTGGCGGTGGGGCGCGTGCTGCGTCCGCACGGGACCGGGGGCGAGCTGCGGGTGATGCCCTTCAACCCGGACCTGCCCAACCTGCGGGCGGGCGGCGAGGTGTACCTGCTGGGGAAGCGGCGGCGCATCGAGCGCGTGCGTCCGGACCGCGGGCGGGCGCTCGTGCGGATCGCGGGGCTGACGCGGCGGGACGACGCGGAGGAGGCGCGCGGGGCGCTGCTGGAGGTGCCCGAGGACGAAGTCGCGCGGGAGCCGGGCGCGCACTTCGTCCATGAGATCGTGGGGCTGGAGGTGGTGACGGAGGACGGGCGCCGCCTCGGGCGGGTGAGCGAGGTGCTGAGCACGGGCGCGAACGACGTGTACGTGGTGGAGGGGCCGTCGGGGGAGACGCTGCTGCCGGCGATCGCGTCGGTGGTGCAAGCGGTGGACGTCGCCGGGGGGGCGCTTCGCATCACAAATGAGGCAGTTTCCCGCGACGAAACGGCATAAGGCCGTTGAAAGGGCTCGTCGCGCCCGCTAGACTCGCAGGCGTCTAGCACAGGCAAGCGGCCAGCGGGCGGGGTGTTTCCCGGGGGTTGCGCGCCGAGACCCAGTCGAGGGGGAAGGCGATGGCGAAGGCCGAGTCGCTTCAGATCGTAGGCAGTTGCGTCCACCACTGGATCCTGGACCCGCCCAGAGGCGAACTCACCTTCGGACGCTGCAAGAAGTGCGGCGAAGAGCGCCAGTTCACGGGCGAGACGAGCTACCGCATCGGGCGTGGCTCCTCGCGCCGCCGCTGAGGGGCGGCGGCCCTCCTCCTTCCCCAGACCCCCTGTGGCCGGTGGCGTGCGTTCGCTGGGCCACTAGCCACCAGCGGGCAGTCACGGGTACCATCGCGGCAGGCGTGGGGACATAGCTCAGTTGGGAGAGCGCAGCGTTCGCAATGCTGAGGTCGGGGGTTCGACTCCCCCTGTCTCCACCAGCCACAGACCGATCCCGGGCGCGAGCGCGCCGCGCCGGCGGCGGGGAAGGCCACGCGCCCGAAGGAGAGAGCGATGACGAAGACCGTGCAGGAGCGCCTGGCGGAACTGAACGAGCGCAAGGACGAGGCCCGCGCGGGCGGCGGCGAGCGGCGCGTCGAGGCGCAGCACAACCGCGGCAAGCTGACCGCGCGCGAGCGCATCGAGCTGCTGCTGGACGAGGGCACGTTCGAGGAGATCGACGCGCTCGTGCGTCCGCGGGGGGCGGAGCGCGGGCCGGAGGCGGTGGTGACGGGCTGGGGGCGCGTCGACGGGCGCCCGGTGTACCTGTTCTCCTACGACTTCACGGTGTCGGGGGGATCGCTGAGCGAGACG
The DNA here is from genome assembly GCA_963664025.2 of Tepidiformaceae bacterium. Taxonomy (GTDB): domain Bacteria; phylum Chloroflexota; class Dehalococcoidia; order Tepidiformales; family Tepidiformaceae; genus UBA2991. The sequence continues at coordinate 28,513 of CAXXIE010000002.1, forward strand.
GTGGGGGAGAAGATCCTGAAGGTGATGGACCTGGCGCTGATGACGGGCGCGCCGATCGTGGGCATTCAGGATTCGGGCGGGGCGCGCATCCAGGACGGGCCGGAGAGCCTGCGCGGCTTCGGCGAGATGTTCGCGATGAACACGCTGGCGAGCGGGGTGGTGCCCCAGATCAGCGTGATCATGGGGCCGTGCGCGGGCGGGGCGGTCTACAGCCCCGCGATCACGGACTTCATCTTCATGACGGCGGGCACGGGGCAGATGTACATCACGGGGCCGGACGTGATCCGCAACGTGACGGGCGAGGAGATCGACCACGAGACGCTGGGCGGGGCGAGCATCCATGCGACGCGCTCGGGCGTGGCCCACTTCGCCATCGAGGGGGAGGAGGAGACGCTGGCGGAGGTGCGGCGGCTGCTCGCCTTCCTGCCCTCGAACAACGCGGAGGACGCGCCCTTCGTCCCGACGGAGCATCCGGCGCACCTGCCGGACGAGGAGCTGCTGACGATCGTGCCGGACGAGCCGAACCGGCCCTACGACGTGCGCGAGATCATCGACCGCATCGTGGACGACGGCGATTTCCTGGAGGTGCACGAGTCGTTCGCGCAGAACGTGGTGGTGGGGTTCGCGCGCATGGGCGGGCAGACGGTCGGGTTCGTGGGGAACCAGCCGATGCACCTGGCGGGGGTGCTGGACATCGAGGCGAGCCGCAAGGCGGCGCGGTTCGTGCGCACGTGCGACTGCTTCAACATCCCGATCATCACGCTGGTCGACATCCCCGGGTACCTGCCGGGGTCGTCGCAGGAGTACGGGGGCATCATCACGCACGGGGCGAAGCTGCTGTTCGCCTACAGCGAGGCGACGGTGCCGAAGATCGCGGTGGTGCTGCGGAAGGCGTACGGCGGGGCCTACCTGGTGATGTCGAGCAAGCACCTGCGGGGGGACATGAACTTCGCGTGGCCGGCGGCGGAGGTGGCGGTGATGGGGCCGGAGCAGGCGGTGGGCATCATCAACCGTCGCGAGATCGCGGAGGCGGAGGACCCGGAGGCGAAGCGCGAGGAGCTGGCGGAGGACTTCCGCACGCGCTTCGGGAACCCGTACATCCCGGCGGGGCGGGGCTTCGTGGACGACGTGATCGACCCGCGGGAGACGCGGGGCAAGATCGTGACGGCGCTGGAGATGCTGCGGAACAAGGCGGACCGCAACCCGCCGAAGAAGCACGGGAACATCCCGCTGTAGGGCGGGCGGGCCTGCTCATTCGTCGCGCGGAGTGCTAGCGTGGCGGCATGAGGCGTTTGTGGGGCGCAGCGCTGATCGCGCTGGCGATGGCCGCGCTGATCGCGGCGTGCGGGGGCGAGCCGGAGGCGCCGGTTGCTCCCGCTACGCTCCCGGCGCCGGAACTGATCACCATCGCAACGGGTGAGGCGGGCGTGATCATCCTCGAATGGGCGGGCGGCCCCGAGAGCGCGACTGGCTGGCAGTACCGTCAGCGCCTCACCAAGCGGGGAACCTGGGGCGCATGGACAGACGTGCCAAGCAGCACGGGTACCACCAAGAGCTACCGCATCACTGGACTGGAGACCTACCGAGCCTACTACTTCCAGGTGCGGGCGGTGACTGACGCGGGATCCAGCCGGGCATCCGATGCGGTGCGGGGCCCCACTCTCGACTACGAGCAGGGGATACCCAACCTCCCCGAGGGGCAGCTTGTAGAGGGTGGCGACCGCAGGTGGCTGCTGGGCGGGATCATCGAAGTCACGATCCCGGCCGGGGTGCGGATGAAATTTGGCGGCGCCTTCACCGACGCTGGCATGTTCGCGAGTCTCTACCACCCGGAGACCGGCTCCGGGATCAGCTTCAACGTGGAGACGGGCGAATCGAGGAGGGCGGTCGAGAGTCCGGAAGGCGCGACCGTGGACATGGATGCGGTCTTCGACCAAATCGTCGACAGCATGACACGGCGGGGCATTACGCTGCGGGAGAAGAGGCGTGCTGGAGCGCCAACCTACACCCGCCCACCGGCCAGGGAGTCCGGCGTGCAGGAACTCATCACGGTGTCTGATGGCTCGCTCGACGCCCTGCTGCTGGAGTGGACGAGCGGTCCCGAGGACGCGATCGGCTGGCAGTACCGCCAGCGTGAAACCTATGACCCTGCCTGGGGACCGTGGAGGGACGTGCCCGACAGCGGAGACGGTACCCGCAGCTACCGCGTCACCGGGCTGGAGAGCCACCTGACCTATCACTTCCAGGTGCGGGCGGTGACCGACGCGGGGCCGCGAGCAGCCTCGCTCTCGGCGAAGGGCCAAACGCCCGCCTTCAACCACAACCTCACTGACCTGGGCGAGTGGCAACTGGTAGAGGGTGGCGGCCGCAGGTGGCTGCTGGCCGGCAACATCGAAATCACGATCCCCGACGGCGCGCGAGTTTCAGCCTGCAGGGGCGAATACACCAGCAACGGCCTCTCCATCATTAGCCTGTGCCACCCGGCGAGCGGCTCCTTTCTGACGTTCGACGTGGAGACCGGTGAGTTGCTGGGCGAATGGTTAGAGTCCCCGGAAGGGGTCGATGCGAATGGCTCCGCGGTGGATGTGGCGGCGCTGTTCAACCAGATTCTCTTTTCGCTGACGCTGCGGACGCCGCCCGCCACGCCTGTTCCAACCCCCACGCCCGAGTTGTCGGACACGCTGACGTTGATCGCCGTGACCGACTCCTCGCCTGACTCCCTCCTGCTGGAGTGGACGGGAGGCCCCACAGATGCGCGCCGCTGGCAGTACCGGGTGCGCGGGGCCCTCGGGGAAACATGGGGCCCGTGGCGGGACGTGCCCGGCAGCACCGGGACCACCCGCAGCTACCGGATCCCGGGCCTCTGGCAGTTCTACGGCTACTACTTCCAGGTGCGCCCAGTGACCGCAGCGGGATCGGGCGCCGCCTCACCGGAAAGTTTGGGGGCCACCACCCGCTGGAGTGAGGGCATGCTGAAAATCTTCCCCGAACTGATCTACGAAGGAGGCGGGCACAGGTGGCTCCTGGACTCCACCCTCGAACTCACCATCCCCGCAGACGTGCGGGTCGTGCAATGCGGGGGAGCGGCTACTCCCGCCAGTTACGTCTTGGTCAGCCTGTGTCATCCGGAGAGCGGCTCCACCCTGACGTTCAACGCGGAAACCGGTGAGTTGCTGAACGAACGGATACGGAGTCTGGAAGGGGCTGATGTGAGTGGCTCCGCGACGGTAGTCGAGCTGTTCAAACAGATTCCCGGCACCGTGAGGTTCCGGCCAGGGATCAGCCCCATCGAGCCGCCGCCCGTCACGCCAAAACTGATCACCGTGGCCGACGCTTCGCCTGACTCCCTGTTGCTGGAGTGGACGAACGGTCCCGCCGATGCGGTCAGCTGGCAGTACCGGCAGCGTGCGGACCGAGACGGCGCCTGGGGAATGTGGCTGAGAATGTGGAACAGCACCGGGAGCACCGGCAGCTACCGTGTCACCGGCTTGGGACGGCACTATCCCTACTTCTTCCAGGTGCGTCCGGTGACCGACAGGGGACCGGGCCTCGCCTCGCCCGAAAGGCTGGGAGCTACTCCCTACCGGGTAGACGGCGTCCTGGCGCTCGTCCCCGGTCAGGTCGTCGAAAGCGGCGGACACAGGTGGCTCCTGCGCCGCACCATCGAACTCACTATCCCCGCGGGCGTGCGCGTCATGGACTGTGGCGGAGGGTTCTCCGAGGATTATGTAGTGGTCAGCCTCTGTCTCCCGGGAAGCAGCTCCTACCTGGCGTTCAACGTAGAGACCGGGGAACTGGTAGACAAATGGATACGGAGTCCGGGAGACGCCGAGGCGAGCGGCTCCGAGATAGACGTGGGGGCCTTGTTCGACCAGATCCTCAGCACGATGCGGTTCCGGCCCTGAAGTGGTGAGCAGCAGCCCCGCCCCACCGGCTGGCCGTAAAGGGCGCTTGTGATAGGGTTCACGGAGGCCGCAAGCGCGGTCGCGAGGGGCTTCTCAGGGCATGGGCCGGGTACGCATCACGGAGACCGCGATTCGCGACGGGCACCAGTCGCTGCTGGCCACGCGCATGCGCACGGAGGACATGATCCCGGCGCTCGAACGCATGGACGCGATCGGGTACGGGAGCATCGAGTGCTGGGGCGGGGCGACCTTCGACACAGCCATGCGCTTCCTGCTGGAAGACCCGTGGGAGCGGCTGCGCGAGGTGAAGGCGCGGCTCAAGAACACGCCCACGCAGATGCTGCTGCGCGGCCAGAACGCCGTCGGCTACCGGCACTACGCGGATGACGTGGTGCTCGAATTCTGCGAGCGCGCGGTCGAGAACGGGATGGACATCTTCCGCATCTTCGACGCGCTCAACGACACGCGGAACCTGGAGACGGCGTTCGAGGGGGTGAAGCGGGCGGGCGGGCACGTGCAGGGCACGCTCTGCTACACGACGAGCCCCGTGCACACGGTCGAGAGCTTCGGGACGCTGGCGGACCGGCTGGTGGAGATGGGCGCGGACTCGCTCTGCATCAAGGACATGGCGGGGCTGCTGAGCCCGGTGATGGCGGAGCGGCTGGTGACGCGCATCAAGGGCGACCACCCGGACACGCCCCTGCAGCTGCACTGCCACGACACGTCGGGGTACTCGGAGATGGCGTACCTGCTGGCGGTGCGGGCGGGGGCGGACGCGATCGACACGGCCATCAGCCCGCTGGCGGGGGGCACCTCGCAGCCGGCGACGGAGACGCTGGTGGCGGCGCTGGGCGAGGACGAGGCGGGCGGCACGGGCATCGCCCTCGGCGACCTGGTGGAGACGGCGGAGTACTTCGGGGGCGTGCGCAAGAAGTACTGGAAGCACGAGAGCAACCTGCTCGGCGTGGATGCGGGCGTGCTGCGGCACCAGGTGCCGGGCGGCATGATCTCGAACCTCGTGGGGCAGCTGCGGGACCAGGGGCAGGAGGCGAAGCTGGGCGAGGTGCTGGAGGAGAACGCGCGCGTGCGCGCCGACCTCGGCTACCCGCCGCTGGTGACGCCGAGTTCGCAGATCGTGGGCTCGCAGGCGGTGCTGAACGTGCTCACGGGGAAGCGCTACGGCGTGGTGACGAAGGAGACGCGCAACCTCGCGCAGGGGCTCTACGGCGCGACCGCAGAGCCGATCGCGCAGGAAGTGCTGGACCTGATCCTCGGCGACGCGCCCCAGATCGACCACCGCCCGGCGGACGACCTCGAACCGGAGATGGAGAGCGCGAAGGCGGAGATCGGCGACCTCGCCGAGAGCCCCGAGGACGTGCTCTCGTACGTGATGTTCCCGCAGCCCGCCAAGAAGTTCCTCGAATGGCGGCGGGAGGGCGGCGGTCCCGAGCGCGAGCTGGTGGCGGCGGTGGTGGGGGCGATGGCGATCAAGGAGCGCGCGCAGGCGGCGTCGCGGCCCGTGGCGGCGGGGCAGCCTTCCGAAAACGGCGCGGCCCCGGGCGGCGCGTGGCGCCAGTTCGGGCGCATGAGGCAGATGCGGTAGCGATGGCGACGGTCACGATCGGCGGACGCACCTACGAGGTCGAAGTGCGCGGCGACACGGTCGTCGTGGACGGCGAGGAGTTCCCCGTCGCGATCGCGCGCGGGGAGGCGTACGACACGGTCACGGCGGGGGGCGTGAGCTACCGCGTGGCCCTTCCCCCCGAGGACGCGCGCGAATCGGGGATGGCGATCGAGGTGGACCACCGGCCCTTCACGCTGGAGTACGAGGGGCGGCTGGGCGGCGGTCCGGCGCGGCCCGCGGCGCGGGCTTCGGGCGCGGCCAGCGGCGGCGCTCCGGCGGCGGCCTCGAACGTGCCGGGCGGCGTGGCGGCGCAGCTCTCGGGCAAGGTGCTGCGCGTCGAGGTGAAGCCGGGCGACGCCGTCGAGGCGGGGCAGCTGCTGCTCGTCCTCGAGGCGATGAAGATGGAGAACGAGATCAACGCGCCCAAGGCCGGGACCGTGAAGGCGGTTCCGGTGAGCGAGGGCGCGCAGGTGAGCGAGGGCGAGACCCTCGTCATCCTGGAGTAGGGCCGAGAGGCCGGAAGGGAGCCGCCGGTGCCGGTCAAGGAGCTGCGGGATCAGCGTCATACGGGCGCGGTCGCGGAGATCGCGGGGACGCGCTTCCCCTACCCGAACGAGGAGCACCCGGAACTGGAGACGCTCCTGAACGACCCCGAGCCGTCGATGTCGGTGGGCGAATGGGCGGGCGAGCCGCTCTACCCCGACATCGTGGTGGTGCGGCGTCCGGGGCAGTGGCTGCAGTTCATGGCGCAGATCGAGACGGCCGACACGATCACGGACGAGCAGGCGGAGGCGAAGTGGCTGCCGTACTCGAAGATGGGCGACCTGCTGCTGTACGTGCCCGCGGGGCAGGTGCAGGCGGCGAAGCGGCTCTGCCGGAAGCACGGCGTCAGCTACAAGGGCATCCGCACGTGGCGCTACCGGCCCGTGTGGGGCCTGACGATCGCCGAGGCGTAGCGGCGCGCGCATGACCGAGGCAGCCCGCCCGCTCAACGTCTTCTTCGACGTGGACCACACGCTGGTCTACACGACGCACAAGGAGAGTTCGCTGCGTCCGGGGGCGCACGAGGCGATGGCGCGCATCAAGGGCGCGGGGCACAGCGTCTACGTGTGGTCGGCGGGCGGGCAGCAGTACAGCGAGCGCACGGTGGAGCGCTTCGGGCTGACGGAGTGGGTGGACGGCTGCTTCGACAAGCACCCGCGCGTGGAGCCGCCGCCGGACCTGATCATCGACGACGACTGGTACCTGGTGGAGAAGTACGGGGGGTATTGCGTCTCGCAGTACAAGGAGGTGGACGAGAGCGACCGGGAGTTGCTGGAGGTGGTGGAGAAGCTGGCGGCGCGTGGGGACTTGTAGGGCATGCGGGTATCCACAAAGCCGATGGGCCACCTTCCTGGGGAGACAATCCTTTGGAGGTACATGAGCTTCGCGAAGCTCGTGGTCATGCTCCAAACACAGATGCTCTTCTTTCCCAGCCTCGCGAACCTCCAGGATTCGTTCGAAGGATCCTATCCCGATGCCAACATTGAGTTCCTTTCCGGGATGCTAGAATTTGAGGGGAAATCTCCTGACCGAACGAGATACCGAACTGAAGGAAATCTTGGAATTCAGAAAAAGGGGCAGGCGTGCACTTGTCGTAAACTGCTGGTTCAAAGGAGGTCACGAATCATACGCTATGTGGAAATTGTACGCAGGAGATCATGAAGGCGTCGCAATTCGATCAGATGCCGACTCTCTTTGGAGAAGCTTCCCGGAGGGACAGCCTGTGTTCGTTGGGGAAGTACAATACATCGACTATAAGACGGATATCTTTGATGACCTAGACACTTTTGCACCTGCCCTCATGAAACGGAAGGGGTACGAGCACGAAAACGAGGTGAGAGCCTACTATATGGACGTACCCATGAAGGACGGTAAAGTCGACGAATCACCGGAGGCGGATGAGCGGCCTGGCGTCTATCGCAAGGTCGACATCGACAGGCTTGTCAAGGAAGTGATTGTCGCTCCAGACGCGGAGCCGTGGTTCCTCGAACTTGTTGAAGCGGTCGTGGACCGGTATGGACTTGCCGCGCCGGTGCGGCGCTCCTCTTTGGCTGATCCCCCAAACTGGGGTCAGTAACTGGGATCGGTATGGGTAGGGCGAACGAAGCTTGTTCACAGGCTGGCCCTTCAGCCGCCCAGCCTGAGGGCGAGGAGGAAGCCGGGATCGGCGAAGCCGATGGGGATGAGGAGGGTGTCGCCGGCGACGGCGGGCCAGCCGTTGATGCCGCCCGCCGCCTGGTGCTTCCAGACGATCTCGCCGGTCTCGCGGTCGAGGGCGAGGATGAGGCCGGTGATGACGGACGTGAAGACGAGGTCGTTGACGACGGTCGCGCCGCCGAAGCCGTCGCCGGGGAGGTCGGTTTCCCAGCGGATGTCGCCGGTGGCGGCGTCGATGGCGACGAGCTGGCTGGGGTGGACGCCGAGGCTCGTGCCCGTGCCCTCGGCGACGTCCGGCTCGTAGGTGGTGGGGGCGTTGACGACGGAGACGTAGACCGTGCCCTCGGCGACGGCGAGGGGGGTGACGACGCCGCCGGCGTTGCCGGGCATGACCTCGACCTCGCCCTCGATCTCGGTCAGGTGGTCGTTCTGGTGGAGGCCGACGGGCGTGTCCCAGAGGACGGTCCCGTCGGGGTCGAGGCCGACGACGCGGCCCATCTTGCCGCTGCTGATGATGACGCGGCGGCCGTCGGCGAGGGTGGCGATGCCGGTGAGGACGGCGTCGCGGTCGAAGATGTCGTGGGCGATGTGCTGGACGCCCCAGCGCAGTTCGCCGGTGGTTATGTCGATGGCGAGGATGGAGTCGGTCCAGCGGTTGTCGCCGGGGCGGCTCTCGCCGTTGGGGAAGCCGGGGACGCCGGGATAGGGGTAGGGGTTGGAGATGCCCCAGTAGGAGACGCCCGCCTCGACGTCGATGGAGGGCGGGTACCAGGCGCCGCCGCCGCTGTTGATCGCGGGGTTCCCCCAGACGTCTTCGGAGACGATGGTGTTGAAGGACCAGCGGACCTCGCCGGTGGAGGGGTCGAGGGCGTAGAGGGCGCCGCGGGCGCCGGGCTGGGCGAGGGAGCTGGTGGCGGCGAAGACGGTCCCGCCCGCGACGACGGGCTGGAAGTTGACGACGCCGCCGTTGGCGAGGATGCCGGTGGCCCAGAGGCGCTCGCCGTCGATGGCGCGGTAGGCGGCGATGGAGTGGCCGCCGAGGTTGGCGAAGACGCAGCCGCCGCTGACGGCGACGCCGCTGGGGCCGTAGGTCCACTGCCCGACCTCGACCGTCCAGCGGCGGGCGCCGGACTGGAGGTCGATGGCGTGCACGTTCGTCTGGAGGTCGCCGAGGTAGACCGTGTTCCCGGCGACGATGGGCGTGGTGGCGACGATGCCGAAGGCCCCGCCGGAGGGCAGTTCGTAGCGCCACGCCTCCTTGAGGTCGCCGACGTTGGCGGCGGTGATGCCGGCGGTGAAGGTGGCGCGGCTGCCCTCGGCGTCGTAGTGGGGGTGGGGCCAGTCGGGGGCGTCGGCGAGGGGCGGCTCGGGGCCGGAGCAGGGGGCGGGGGCGGCGGCGCGGGGCGTGGGGGTGGGGGTGGGGGTGTCTGGCGCGGGGGTGGCGGCGGCAGTCGCGGTTTCGGTGGGCGCTTCGGGCGATGGCGCGTCGTCAGCGCTGTCGCCGCAGGCGGCGAGCGTCAGCGCCAGCGCGGCGGCGAGCGGGAGGAGGGCTCGCTTCATGGTAGGCGGGAGTTTACAGAGAGAATCGCAGCGTCCACTCAGTAGTACACTCGTCGCAAGCATCTGGCGGGGATTCCGATCCGCCGGGCCCTGGGAGCAGCCATTGTCCACCGATTCCCTGGAGGCTGTGCGTTCCTGCGTGAGGGCGTTCATCGAGGGGGCCATCGACCTTGGCGCCCTGGACGATCAGCTTGCCGATCGCGCCATGAAACCGCGATCCGCCGCGGAGCGCCACCTGGAGCGGGAACTGGCCCACTTGCTGGCCGGATGGGACGACGGCGTTTACGACGAGGACGGCTTCCGGCACGAGATGGCGAAGCTCCTGGAAGCCACGCCCCCGGTCTCGCTCGCGCTCGCGAAGTGACCGTCCGTCAGTCCTGAGCCTCTATCCGACGTTTCGCGCCTGACCAGGCCCGTGTCAGCGAGCGTGACAGATCGCAAGGACGTACATGCTCGCGAAGAACGCCGTGCCAACCCAGCCCGCGATCAGCAGCCGGTCCTTCCACGTGGGGGGCTGCCAGAACAAGAGGGCCACGAACCGGCGGACGACGTTCATGCCCTCACTTCCTCTCCGCACTGACGAACTATACAAGACGCGGCAGATGACTTTCGCTACGAAATGATCGAAAAAGCCTTGCCCGTGAGGGCGGGGTCGCCTACGATCGATGCATGGACCGGCAACTGCACGGGACGCGGGAGCGGGTGCTCGACTACGTGGTCGGGCGCCACGGGGCGCGCGTGGAGGAGATGGCGGAGGCGCTGGGCGTGAAGGCGGCGGCGGTCCGGCGGCACCTGGACCACCTGCGCGCGGACGGGCTGATCGAGTCGCGCCCGGTGAAGCAGGCGACGGGCCGCCCCTTCCTGAGCTGGTACCCCACGGCCAAGGGCGCGGGGGAAGCGCCGCCCGCCTACGCGGACCTGTTCGCGCGGGTGCTGGGGTGGCTGGGGCAGGAGCACATCGACGAGGCCGTGGCGACGGGCGTGGCGGCCTCGCTCGCCGAGCGCCACCGCGACGAGGTGGCGGGCTCGGAGAGCGGGGAGGATCTCGTGGAGCACGTGACGGAGAGCCTGCGCCGCGAGGGCATCCTGGAGACGTGGCGGGCGGAGGCGGACGGCTTCCACCTGGTCAACTCGTGCTGCCCGTATCCGCAGGCGGCGGAACTGTCGCGGCTGCCCTGCGAGGCCGACCGGCAGGCGATCAGCCTGCTCATCGGGGAGGACGTGGAGCAGATCGAGCGTATCGTGGACGGCTCGCCGTGCTGCGAGTACCGCGTGCAACTGGACACCGAACACGAGCAGAAGGCCGTCGCCGCGGGCGAGGCCGCCGAAGGGACCGCATGAACGAAGCGCCGCTTCTCGAAATCGACGCCCTGCGCGCCAGCGTGGCGGGCAAGGAGATCCTCACGGGGCTGAACCTGACGGTGCGCCCGGGCGAGGTGCACGCGATCATGGGGCCGAACGGCTCCGGCAAGAGCACCCTCGCGAACACGCTCATGGGCAACCCGCGCTACGCCGTCACGGGCGGCGGGGTGCGCTTCCTGGGGGAGGCGCTGGAGGGGATGGCGCCGGACGAGCGCGCGCGCCAGGGGCTGTTCCTCGCCTTCCAGTACCCCGTGGCCGTGCCGGGCGTGACGGTCGTGAACTTCCTGCGCCAGGCGGTGAACGCCGTGCGCGGGGAGGACGTGCCCGTGCGCGAGTTCCGGCAGGAGCTGTTCGCGAAGATGGAGCTGCTGAAGGTGGACCGCGATTTCGCGCGGCGCTACCTGAACGACGGCTTCAGCGGGGGCGAGAAGAAGCGCGCGGAGATGCTGCAGCTGGCGATGCTGCAGCCGCGCATGGCCGTGCTGGACGAGACGGACTCGGGGCTCGACATCGACGCCCTGCGGACGGTCGCGGACGGCGTGAACGCGCTCATGAACGAAGACATGGGCTTGCTGCTGATCACGCACTACCAGCGGCTGCTCAACTACATCAAGCCACAGTTCGTGCACGTGCTGATGGACGGGCGCATCGTGCGCTCGGGCGGCCCCGAGCTCGCGGAGGAGCTCGAGGCGAGCGGGTACGACGCCATTGAAGCGGCCGCGCCGACGGCCTGAAGGAAGAGGAGAGACGCCATGACCGCAGCGCCGGAACTGGTCCGCGAGGACGGCTACAAGTGGGGCTTCTACGACGAGGAGGAGGCCCTGTTCAAGGCGAACAAGGGGCTCACGCCGGAGATCGTGAGCACGATCTCGGAGATGAAGGACGAGCCGCAGTGGATGCGGGAGTTCCGGCTGAGCGCGCTGGAGCGCTTCAACGAGATGGAGAACCCGCCCTGGGGGACGAAGCTGCTGGAGACGATCGACTTCGACAACATCCACTACTTCGTGCGGGCGACGGACCGTGACGAGCGCTCGTGGGACGACGTGCCGGAGTACATCCGCGACACGTTCGACAAGCTGGGCATTCCCGAGGCGGAGAAGAAGTTCCTGGCGGGGGTGGGGGCGCAGTACGACTCGGAGGTGGTCTACCACAACATCCGCGAGGACCTGGAGAAGCTGGGCGTGGTGTTCCTGGGCATGGACCAGGGGCTGGCCGAGTACGAGGACCTCGTGAAGGAGCACTTCGGCACGGTGGTGCCGCCGGGGGACAACAAGTACGCGGCGCTGAACAGCGCGGTGTGGTCGGGCGGGTCGTTCATCTACGTGCCCAAGGGCGTGAAGGTGGACATTCCCCTGCAAGCCTACTTCCGCATCAACACGGAGAACATGGGGCAGTTCGAGCGGACGCTGATCATCGCGGACGAGGGCTCGCAGGTGCACTACGTGGAGGGCTGTACGGCGCCGGTCTACAGCAGCGACTCGCTGCACAGCGCGGTCGTGGAGATCATCGTGAAGAAGGGCGCGCGCGTGCGCTACACGACGATCCAGAACTGGTCGAACAACGTGTTCAACCTCGTGACGAAGCGGGCGGCGGCCTACGAGGACGCGGTGATGGAGTGGGTGGACGGCAACCTCGGCTCGAAGCTCACGATGAAGTTCCCGAGCGTGTTCCTGATGGAGCCGGGGGCGCACGGCGAGATCCTGTCGCTGGCGTTCGCGGGGGAGGGGCAGCACCAGGACGCGGGCGGCAAGGTGGTGCACATGGCCCCGGACACGACCTCGACGGTCGTCTCCAAGTCGCTCAGCAAGGACGGGGGGCGCACGAGCTACCGCGGGCTGCTGAAGGTGTACGAGGGCTGCGACAACGTGCGTTCGAGCGTGCGCTGCGACGCGCTGCTGCTGGACGAGGAGTCGCGCTCGGACACCTATCCGACGATGGAGGTGGACGCGCCGGACGTGTCGATCGAGCACGAGGCGTACGTCTCCAAGCTGAGCGAGGAGCAGTTGTTCTACCTGCAGAGCCGGGGGCTGAGCGAGGACGCCGCCGCGAAGATGATCGTCAACGGCTTCGTCGAGCCGATCGTGAAGGAGCTGCCGATGGAGTACGCCGTCGAGCTGAACCGCCTGATCGAGCTGCAGATGGAAGGCGCCATCGGCTAGGCCGGGAAGGCCGCCGGCGGCGCGCGGGGCGGAGCCGGAGACGGGACCGCCCGCGCGCCGCGCGCGAACGCACCAGGAAGGCATCAGAGGAACGGGAAGCGCATGACATCGGCCCCCACGACCACGGCATCCGCGCTCACGCCCGCGGCGAGCCGCGCCCTCGGCGAGGCGCTCGGCGACGGCGCGTCCGCGGCGGCGCTGCGCGCGCGCGCGGCGGAGGCGCTGGAGCGCGCCTCGGTCACGATGCCGGCGCCGGCGATCCACCGGCCCTGGAAGTACGTCGATCCGGCGGCGCTCGACCTCGACGGGTTCGCGCCGCCGGGGGCGGAAGCGGCGGCGCGCTTCAGCGGGGCGCAGGACATCGACGGGCTGACGGTCGCGGCGTTCGCCGGGGCGCCGGAGGCCGCGCTCGGACGGCTGGGCGAGGCTGTGCCGGTGGAGGGCGAGGGCGACCGGCTGGCGGCGCTGCACTACGCCTTCCTCGGCGGCGGCGCGCTCGTGGAGACGAAGGCGAACGCGGAGATCGCGGAGCCGGTGCGGCTCACGCGCGAGTTCACGGAGGCGGGGGCGCTGGCCGCGCCGCACACGCTCATCGTGGCGGGCGCGAACAGCCGCCTGACGGTCATCGAGGAGTACCGCTCGGACGACGGGCCGATGGCGGTACTGCCCGCGGTCGAGTTGCTGGCGGGGCCGGGGGCGGTCATCAGCTATACGTCGCTGCACCGCTGGGGGGCGCGCACGCGCGTCTTCGCGGGGCAGCGGGCGGTCACGGAGCGGGACGCGGACGTGCGCAGCCTGAGCCTGGTGACGGGCGGGCGGCTGGTGAAGAGCCACATCACGTCGTCGCTGGAGGGGCGCGGTTCGAGCAGCGAGATCTACGGACTCGCGGTGGGCGCGGGCGACGAGCACACGGACTTCTACACGGTCCAGGACCACGTGGCGGAGGACACGCGCAGCGACCTGCTGATCAAGTCGGCGCTGGGGGAGCGCTCGCGGGCGGTCTACTACGGGCTGACGAAGGTGGGGCTGGGGGCGCGGCGCGCGGACGCCAACCAGGAGAACCGCAACCTGCTGCTGAGCCGCGCGGCCAAGGCGGACAGCGACCCCGTGCTGGAGATTCTCACGAACGACGTGACGCGCGTGAGCCACGGGGCGACGGCGGGGCCGGTGGACGAGGAGGAGCTGTTCTACATCCAGTCGCGGGGGCTGACGCGCGAGGGGGCGGTGGGGCTGCTGGTGCGCGGCTTCCTCGGCGAACCGCTGGACCGCAGCGGCCACGGCGAGGCCGTGCGCGAGGAGCTGAGCGCGCTCGTCGAGGCGAAGCTGCGGGCGCTGGGAGCGAACGCGTGAGCCTCGACACGGCGCGGCTGCGGGAGGATTTCCCCATCCTCGGGCGGGAGGTGAACGGCCGCCCGCTGGTCTACCTCGACAACGCGGCGACGACGCAGAAGCCGCGCGCCGTGATCGAGGCGCTGACGCGCTACTACGAGACGCAGAACGCGAACATCCACCGCGGCATCCACACGCTCGCGGTGGAGGCGACGGAGGCGTACGAGGGGGTGCGCGCGAAGGCGGCGCGGCACATCGGCGCGGGGAACGCGGAGGACGTCGTCTTCACGCGCAACACGACGGAGTCGATCAACCTCGTGGCGCGCGCCTGGGGCGACGCGAACCTGGGCGAGGGCGACGAGATCGCGCTCACGCTGATGGAGCACCACTCGAACATCGTGCCCTGGCAGCTGCTGGCGCAGCGCACGGGCGCGACGCTGCGGTACGCGGGCATCGACGCGGAGGGGCGGCTGGACCTGGACTCGCTGCGGGCGCTGATCGGGGCGCGCACGAAGCTCGTGGCGGTCACGCACATGTCGAACGTGCTGGGGACGATCAACCCGATCGCGGAGATCGCGGAGATGGCGCGGTCCGCGGGCGCGCTGCTGCTCGTGGACGGGGCGCAGAGCGCTCCCCATCTGCCGGTGGACGTGGAGGCGCTGGGGTGCGACGTGTTCGCCTTCTCCGCGCACAAGATGCTGGGGCCGACGGGCGTGGGCGTGCTCTGGGCGCGGCCGGGGCTGCTGGCGGGGATGGAGCCGTTCCTGGGCGGCGGCGAGATGATCGCGATCGTGCGGCCGGAGGGCTCGACGTGGGCGGAGGGGCCGCACAAGTTCGAGGCGGGCACGCCCAACATCGCGGACGTGATCGCGTTCGGGGCGGCGCTCGACTACCTGGACGGGCTCGGCATGGCGAACGTGCGCGCGCACGAGCGGCGCATCACCGCCTACGCGATCGAGGCGCTGGAGCGCTCCGGCGGGATCAGGGTGCACGGGCCGCGCGACACGGCGGTTCGCGGCGGGGCGGTCAGCTTCGAGGTGGAGGGCGTGCATCCGCACGACGTGAGCACGATCGTGGACGCGTACGGGATCGCGATCCGGGCGGGGCACCACTGCGCGCAGCTGCTGATGCGCCACCTGGACGTACCCGCGACGAACCGCGCCAGCTTCTACCTGTACAACGACGAACGCGAGGCCGATGCGCTGGTGGAAGCGCTCGGCGAGGTGAAACGGGTGTTTGGACGTGCTGAGAGCCGAACCGCAGTTTGACGACCTCTACCGCGAGGTGATCCTCGATCACTACCGGCGTCCGCGGAACGCGGGATCGCTGGAAGCGCGCACGCACTTCGCGGAGGGGGCGAACCCCGTGTGCGGCGACGAGATCGCGCTGGACGTGGCGATCGAAGGGGACGTGATCCGGGGGATGGCGTTCCGGGGTCAGGGGTGCTCGATCAGCCAGTCGAGCGCCTCGATGATGACGGAGCGCGTGTGCGGGGGCACGATCGCGGAGGCGCGGCGGCTGATGGGGCTGTTCGAGGCGCAACTGGTGGACAACGCCGAGCCCGATCCGGCGCTCGGCGATCTCGAAGCGCTGCAGGGTGTGGCACAGTTCCCCGTGCGGGTGAAGTGCGCCCTCCTCTGCTGGAAGGTGCTGCGCGAGGCACTGGAGACAACCGTCAACGAAGCGGCGACCCCGCAAGGAGCATGAAGATGGCAGACACGGAGACGAAGACCCGTCCGACCGACGAGGAGCTGCGCGAGCGCATCCGCGAGGTGAAGGACCCCGAGATCGACATGAGCATCGTCGACCTCGGGCTCGTGTACGAGATCGAGTGGGACGAGGGCACGGTGAACGTGAAGATGACGCTCACGAGCCCGGGGTGCCCGCTGGGGCCGATCATCCGCGGGGCGGTCTACGCGAAGGTGAAGGACCTGCCGGGGGTGGAGGACGTGGACGTGGAGATCGTCTGGAACCCGCCGTGGGACCCGCGCACGATGGCGAGCGAGGACGTGAAGATGGCGCTCGGCATCTGGTAGGGCGCGCGCACCGGCGCCTTTCCCCGCGAGCGCATTCCCTCATCCCCGGAAGCGGGCGGCTGCGGCTGTAGACTAGGGCGCACGGTGACGTGCGAACAGGAGACGGCGACGACCCTGCGCGAGGCGGGCTTCCGCGTGACCCCGCAGCGGCTGCTCATCGCCTCGGCGCTGCGGCACGCGGGGCGGCACCTGAGCGCCGCCGAGATCGCCGCCGAGGTGCGCGCGGTCTATCCCGTCGTCGAACTGAGCACGATCTACCGCACGGTGGAGATGCTGAAGCGGCAGCAGCTGGCGACGGCGACGGACATGGGCGGCGACGACCTGCTCTTCGAGTGGTCGGCGGGGGAGGCGCACCACCACCTCATCTGTTCGGGCTGCCGCAAGATGCAGGTGCTCGACCACGCCTACCTCGACGGGCTGGCGGAGGAGGTGGGGCGCGACTTCGGCTTCGAGGCGGACCTGCACCACTTCGCCATCTTCGGGCTCTGCCGCGACTGCCGGGCGGAGGCGGAGGCGTGAGCGCGAGCGCGGAACTGCTGAAGGCGCTGCGGGAGGCGGTGGGGCGCGAGCACGTGCTGCACAAGCCCGAGGACCTGCTCGTGTACGAGCTGGACGGGACGATCGACCGTTCCGCCCCGGACGCGGTCGTCTTCCCCGCGACCACGGAGGAGACGCAGGCGGTGGTGCGCGCCTGCAACGCGCACGGGACGCCGGTGACGCCGCGGGGGGCGGGCACGGGGCTGAGCGGGGGCGCGGTGCCCGCGCGCCAGGGGGTCGTGCTGGCGACGGCGCGGATGCGGCGCATCCTCGACGTGGACCCGGTGGAGCGCACGGCGACGGTCGAGCCGGGCGTCCCCAACATCCGGCTGTCGGAGGAGGCGGCGGCGCACGGGCTGTTCTACGCGCCCGACCCGAGCAGCCAGAAGGCGTGCACGATCGGGGGGAACGTGGCGGAGAACGCGGGCGGGCCGCACTGTCTCGCGCTGGGGGTGACGACGAACCACGTGATCGGCATGGAGGTGGTGACGGCGAGCGGGGAGGCGGAGTGGCTGGGGAGCCGCGGGCCGGAGCCGCTCGGCTACGACCTGCGGGGGCTGTTCATCGGCTCGGAGGGGACGCTGGGGATCGCGACGAAGGTGGTGGTGCGGCTGTTGCCGGAGCCGGAGACGGTGGTGACGCTGCTCGCCATCTTCGACGACGTGGAGGGGGCGAGCGAGACGGTCTCGGCGGTGATCGGGGCGGGGCTCGTGCCCGCCGCGCTGGAGATGATGGACCGCGTGACGCTGCAGGCGGCGGAGGCGGGGCTGCGCTGCGGCTATCCGCCCGACGCGGGGGCGGTGCTGCTGATCGAGCTGGACGGCATCGAGGAGGTCGTGCGGGGGCAGGTGACGCGGGCGCGGGCGGCCTGCAACGAGCACGGCGCGACCGAGATCCGCACGGCCACGGAGCCCGCCGAGCGGGAGCTGCTGTGGAAGGGGCGCAAGGGGGCGATCGGGTCGCTGGGGCGGATCGCGCCCAACTACTACCTGCTCGACGGGGTCGTGCCGCGCTCGCGGCTGGTGGAGACGATGGGCGAGGTGGCGCGCATCAGCGCGGCGCACGGCTTCCCCGTGGCCAACGTGTTCCACGCGGGCGACGGCAACCTGCATCCCTGCCTGCTGTTCGACGAGCGGGAGGAGGGGACGACGGCGCGCGTGCTGGAGGCGGGGGCGGAGATCATGCGCGTGTGCGTGGAGGCGGGCGGGGCGCTGACGGGGGAGCACGGCGTGGGCTTCGAGAAGCAGCGCTTCATGCCGTGGCTCTACAGCGAGACGGACCTGGAGAACATGGGGCGCGTGCGGGGCGTGTTCGGGAACGCGGGCGCCTTCAACCCGTGCAAGGTGCTGCCCGAGGGCGCGGGCTGCGGCGAGATGGCGCACCAGCAGGGGGCGCTGGCGGCGGCCGGGCCGGACGCCTATGTCTGAGGCGGCGACGCGGGCCGCGCCGCTCGTGGCGGGACGCGCGCCGGAGGCGGTCCTCGCCCCGGCGAGCCTCGGCGAGTTGCGCGAACTGGCGGCGGCGCGCGACGGGCGCACGCTCGTCCCCGCGGGGGGCGGCACGCAGCTGGCGCTGGGGGGCGCGCCGCGCGGGCCGTTCGCGCTCGTGGACGTGCGCGCGGCGCTGGCGGGCGAGATCGAGCACGAGCCCGCGGACCTGACGGCGGTGGTCCCCGCGGGCGTGACGCTGGGCGAACTGGACGCGCGGCTGGCGGCCTCGGGACAGCGCCTGCCCCTCGACCCGCCGCACGCGGAACGGGCGACGATCGGGGGCGCGCTGGCGGTGGGAACGAGCGGGCCGCTGCGCACGCGCCACGGCCTGCCGCGCGACTTCGTGCTGGGCATGACGGTGCTGCGCGCGGACGGGGAGCTGGTGAAGGCGGGCGGGCGCGTCGTGAAGAACGTGACGGGGTACGACCTGATGCGGCTGTGGTGCGGCTCGCTGGGCACGATCGGCATCGTCACGTCGGCGGCGGTGCGCGTGCTGCCGCGCGCGGAGACGGTCGACCTGCGCTTCGAAGCGGGGTCGCTGGCGGAGGGGCGGGCGCTGGCGGAACGGCTCCTGCGGGCCGACCTGCGCCCCGAACTGCTGGACCTGACGAAGGAAGCGGGCGGCTGGCGCGGGATCGTGCGGCTCATCGAGGGGACCGTGCCGAAGGCGACGGAACTGGCGGGCGCGGACCTCGTTCCCGTGCGGCGAGAGCGACTACCTGGAGGCGCGCGACCTCGGTTTCGGGGAGGGCGACGCGCTCACGCTGCGCGCCTCGTGCGCGACGGGCGCGATCGCGGAGACGGCGGCGGCGCTTGAAGCGCTGGGGCCGTCGCGGGCGCTCGTGCGGCCCCTCGCGCGGGAGGCGCGGGCGACGTGGGAGGCGAGCGCCGTCCCCGACGCGGACGCGCTCGCGTCGGCGGTGGGGCGGCTGCGGGCGGCGCTGGCGGAGACGGGCGGCGCGGTCGTGGCGGAGCGCATCCCCGACGGCCTGCGCGGGGCGCTCGATCCGTGGGGAAGGCCGCCGTCGCCCGCGCGCATGGCGGCGGTCAAGGCCGCGTTCGACCCGGACGGGCGGCTGAACGCGGGGCGCTTCGCGGGGGGCATCTGAGATGACCGGCTGGCCGCTCGCGGAGGACGCGCCGGACACGGCGGACCTGGCGAAGTGCGTCCACTGCGGGCTGTGCGTGAACGCGTGCCCGACGTA
This sequence comes from Tepidiformaceae bacterium, assembly GCA_963664025.2. GTDB lineage: Bacteria > Chloroflexota > Dehalococcoidia > Tepidiformales > Tepidiformaceae > UBA2991. The sequence continues at coordinate 47,919 of CAXXIE010000002.1, forward strand.
CGCGATCACGGGGCTGGAGGCGGAGTCGCCGCGGGGGCGCATCCACCTCGCGCGGGCCGTGGCGGAGGAGCGCATCCCCCTGACGGAGGCGGTCCAG
>CAXXIE010000003.1:0-10429 GCA_963664025.2 Tepidiformaceae bacterium
CCCCAGCAGACAACGGAGCCGCCGGTCGTCACGCCGCAGACGTGGTGCCTCCCCACGCTAACCAGGACGAACGTCCTGTCGGGCGGACTGCTCTCTGTGAACGATCCCCAGCACGTGACAGCCCCGCCCTCCATGAGTGCGCACGCGCCCCCAACTCCCAGGCTGACGGCGGTGACGCCCGCGAGACCCTCCCACGGGTCGTCCCGCAGGCAGGCGGGAACGGCGACAACGAGGAACACCCCAATGGCGACGCCGATCGCGGCGAAGGTCGCGAACCACCCAAAGCCCCAATCCCGCTTCCCCTCGCCGGACTCGGAGTCGCGCATGGAACCCCCTACTGCCCCGCCACCGCGTCGCTCACGTGCTCCGCCCCGTCCACGTGCAGCGACACGCCCGAGATGAAGCGCGCCTCCTCCGAGTGCAGGAACAGCGCCGCGTACCCCACGTCCCAGCCCGTGCCCATCTTGCCCCCCAGCGGGATGCGGCTGTCGCGCTTCGCCACCAACTCCGCGCGGTCCGCCCCGGCGGCGACGCGCGGCTCGATCGCCATCGGCGTGTTCATCGCCCCCGCAGGATCGCGTTCACGCGGATGTTGTCGCGCGCGTGCTGCGCCGCCAGCTGCTCCGTCAGCGCCAGCAGCGCCGTCTTCGTCGCCTTGTAGCCGAGGAAGGGGTAGGCGTGCCGCGCCGCCCATCGAGGAGATGTTGACGATGGAGCCCCCGCCCCGCTCCCGCATCGCCGGAATCGCCTGCCGCGAGGCCAGCCAGTGGCTCTTCAGGTTCAGCGCCACGATGCGGTCGAACCCCTCCTCCGTCATCTCCATCGGCGAGGCGTCGCCCGCCCCCACGCTCGCCCCCACGTTGTTGTGGAGGATGTCGAGCCCGCCGTAGCGCGCGACCGCCCTCCGCGACCAGCCTCCGCGAGGCTCGCCTCGCTCGTCGCGTCCGCCTCGAAGGCGCTGGCGGCGCCGCCCTCCTCCGCGATCATCGCGACCGTTTCCCCGGCGGAGGCGAGGTCGCGGTCCGCCACGGCCACGCTCGCCCCCTCCCGCGCCAGCAGGATGGCGGTCGCCCGCCCGTTCCCGATCGTCGCCCCGGGCGTCTGCCCCGCCCCCACCACGATCGCGACCTTGCCCTCGACTCTGCCCGCCATGGGGGCCTCCTTTCGCCTGCCCGCTGGACGGGGGCGCGAGATCGCGTCACCCTTCCCCGCGGAAACGCTTCCTCAAGGATAAGGGAGCCAGGCTTGCCGGTATCGCTCATCGAACGCGTCGCCCTCGTCACGGGCGCGGGCCGCGGCGTCGGCCGAAGCATCGCCCTCGACCTCGCCCGCCACGGCGCGAAGGTCATCGTCAACGACCTCGGCGGCAGCCTCGACGGCCAGGACGAGGACGGCTCCGTCGCCCAGTCCGTCGTCCGCGAAATCGAGGCCGCCGGCGGAACCGCCGCCGCCAACACCGGCGACGTCACCAGCTACGACGACGCCTACGACATGATCAAGCAGGCGATCGACACCTGGGGCCGCCTCGACGTCCTCGTCTCCAACGCGGGCATCCTGCGCGACCGCGCCCTGCACAACCTGCCCGAGGCCGACTGGCTCAAGGTCCTCGCCGTCCACCTCAACGGCGGCTACAACCTCCTCCACCACGCCTGGCCCGTCTTCCGCCAGCAGCACTACGGCCGCGTCGTGCTCACGACCTCCAACTCCGGCTTCCTCGGCAACTTCGGCCAGTCCAACTACGCCGCCGCCAAGGCCGGCCTCATCGGCCTCATGAACGTCGCCAAGATCGAGGGCGACAAGTACAACGTCATGGTGAACTGCCTCAATCCCGGCGCCGCCACCCGCATGACCACCTCCGTGCGCGAGGTCTCCGACGAACAGGCCGCGGCCATGAGCCCCGACCTCGTCGCCCCCGCCGTCACCTACCTGGCGAGCGACGCCTGCACGACCAGCGGGATGATCATCACCTCCGCCAGCGGCTCCTTCGGGCGCGCCGCCATCGTGCAGAATGAGCGCGTCGCCATCCCCGGCGCCACCGCGGACGACGGTGGAGGCGCGCTGGGACGACATCACGAGCCTCGACAACGCCGAGGTCTGGTGGTCGGTCCGCGAGACGCGCGCCGCCCACGAGGCCTCCAGGGAGGAGTAGGCACATGGAGAATCTGCGGAGTCGCCTGCGCCGGCTGGGCGCTCGTCGGCGTCGGCGCGCTGCTCGGCGCGTCCGCCTTCCTGCCCCAGCGCTGGACGCCGCGCCGCTGGCGGGGCGCGTCCTGATCCGCCCTCGCGCGCGGGCGGATTCTCGCTAGAATCACGCGCGCCGCCCCCCGGGCGACGGAGGTGTTCGCATGAGACCGTTCATCCTGGTGCACGGACCCCTGATCGGCCCGTTCACGTGGGTTCCCGTCGCCGCCGAACTGCGCAAGCTGGGCGCGACCGCCGTCATCCCCGCCCTCAACTCCCCCGCCATCCGCGACGGCGCCTACTGGCAGCACCACTGCGACCTGTTCGCCCTGGAGATGCGGGACGTGTCGATGGACACCAACGAGGCCGTGCTCGTGGGGCACGCGGGGGCCGGTCCCCTGCTGCCGAAGCTGGGCGAGCGGATCGAGGGGCCCGCCGCCTACGTGCTCGTCGATTCGGATCTGCCGAAAGATGGCGCGAGCCTCTTCGACATGTTCGCCGACGAGGCCCACGTCGAGGAGTTCCGGCGGGCCGCGGTTGAGCCCTCCTTGCCGCGCGGCCGGCTGGCGTCGCAGCCCGAACGGGTGGCGACGGCCCAGACCGTGCGCGAGTGGCCGCTGGACCTGCTGCGCGACGCCGTCACCCTGCAGCCGAACAACATGGCCGACGTGAACTCGACGGTGTTCGCCGGCAAGCGCCCGACGCCCATCGAAGTGCTGGAGGAGCCCCTTCCCGTGCCCCCCGCCTGGCCCGACGCCCCCGTCGGCTACCTCCACCTCTCCGCCACCTACGACGGAGCGGCCGCCGCCGCCGCCGCCCAGGGCTGGCCCGTCCGCGCCCTCCCCGCCAGCCACGTCCAGATGCTCCTCGACCCCGAGCCCTTCGCCCGCGCCCTGGCCGCCTTCGCGGAAGAGCTGGCGGGGTAGGGGATTCGCGCGGGGCTGCTACAGTAGGAGCCAGGCCAAGGGAAGGTGAGGGACGCGTGGTTACCCAGGATCTGAACACCCACTTGCGTACCCTCGCCCGCCTGCGCCGAATCGTGGACGAGTCCCGAAACGGCGATTGCCCCGTCGCGGAGGACGTCGAGAGGCGGGCGGAGGCCGTTCTGGAACGGGCGTGGAACTCCCGCGCCGCGGAGGACCACGCCTTCAGGGACTCGACCTTCGTCACGATCACCGGCGACGGGGCCGTGCAGTTCGAGTGGGAGTCGGAGGCGGTCGCCATTGAGGCGATCGTCGAACCGGAGGGCGGGTTCACGGTCTACGTCCACCGGGATGGCAAGGAAACCGAGGAATGCAGTCCGGCGGAAGTGGCCGAGACGGTGGACGCAATCGAGCGCGGGTGGGGCGGCGCAAGAAGGGCCGCCAGTGGAGTTTGAGCGACACGACCACTTTCTGCGGGACCTGAACCCGGACCTCCACTTCAAGGCCGTCGCCGGAGGCTACCGGCTCACGTCGGCCGTGTTTCGCGACAAGCGGGTGGGCGACGGTTTCTACGCATGTTCCGTCGACTCCGAACGACTTGCCGACGAGGACGCCTATGAAGCGCGCGTTGCGCGCGGGCATGGCGACTGGGGCGTGGGGCGAGTCTCCCTGGCGGACGTACGCGACATCGGCGAGGGAGATGTGACCCACGACCCGGAGCACGGCAACGACGCCCATTGCACGCTGACGGTCCGAGGGGCGAAAGCGCGCGCACTGGCGCTGGCCTGCGAGGTCACCGCTGAGCCCACTGCGGAACGATGGACGGCGGAGTTCGCGGGGCGGGAAGGTCCGTAGCCCTACGCCCCGAAGTCCCACGACATCCCGTCCCGGTACCGCCGCAGCACGTTCTTCGCGATCACGATGCGGTGCACCTCGTCCGGGCCGTCGAGGATCCGCAGCGTGCGCGCCCCCCGGTACATCCCCTCCAAAGGCGTGTCCGTCGAGACGCCCTTCGCCCCGTACACCTGGATGGCGCGGTCCACCACCCGCTCGAAGGCCGCCGGCACCGCGATCTTGATCGCCGAGATGTCCGCCCGCGCGTTCACCCCCGCGTCGATGCGCTCGGCGCAGTGGATCGTCATCAGCCGCGCCGACTGGATGTCGATGTACGAGTCCGCGATGAAGCCCTGGATGAACTGCTTGTCCTGCATCGGCCCGCCGTGCACGTTGCGCGTCATCACCCGCTGCATCATCACGTCGAAGGCGCGCCACATCTGCCCCACCGAGTTCATGCAGTGGAAGACGCGCCCCGCGCCCAGCCGGTCCTGCGCCGCCTGGTGGCCCGAACCCGTGCGCCCCAGCTGGTTGATCACGGGCACGCGCACGTTGTCGTACTCGATCTCGCAGTGGTCCCCGTCGTGCCCCCAGACCGGCACGCTGCGGATGATGGTGAAGCCCGGCGCGTCCGTCGGCACGATGATCTGCGTCATCTTGTCGCGCACCCCGCCCTCGCCGTCCTCCTCCTCCGTGCGGCACATGACGATGGCGAAGGCCGCCCGGTGCGCGCCCGAGGTGAACCACTTGCGCCCGTTGATCACCCACTCGTCCCCGTCGCGCGTGGCCCGCGTCTGGATGGAATACGGGTCCGAGCCGGGCTGGTCCGGCTCCGTCATCGAGTAGCACGAGCGGATCTCGCCCCGGATCGAGGGCTCCAGCCAGCGCTGCTTCTGCTCCTCCGTGCCGTACTTGATGAGGATCGTCTGGTTCCCCGAGTCCGGCGCGACGACCCCGAAGAGCGGGTTCGAGAAGGGGCTCCAGGCGAGCACCTCGTTCATGTAGGCGTGGCCCAGGAAGCCCACGCCCATGCCCCCGTACTCGACCGGCAGGTGGGGCGCCCACAGCCCCTCCGCCTTGACCCGCTCCTGGATGCGCCCGCGCAGCTCCCCCGACTCCGGCGCGTCGCGCCGCAGCAAGTCCTCGTTGGGGATGACCTCCGTCGTGACGATGGCGGCGGTGCGCTGCCGGATCTCGTTGATCTCGGGACTCAGGGTGGGGCTGTCGGCGACGGCCAGCGTTGTGGCTTCCATGGCAATTCCTCGCGGCCCGGCAGGGCGGACGGGCAGTGTAGCGCGCCCGCCCTCAGCCGCGAGCGCCGCCCCCCTCAGCCGTGCCGCTCCACCCACCGCCCCCGGAACAGCAGCAGGTCGCCGGACCGCACGGAGACGCGCGCGGGCGTGTGCGCGATCTCGTTGTGGACGCCCCGCGCGCTGAAGTCGAGCGTGGCCTCGCGCAACTCCCAGCGCAGGCCGCTCGTCGTCACCCCCTCGCAGCGTCCGATGGCCACGAGCGACACGACCGTGCCCGCCGCGCCCTCCACCTCGGCCTCGCCGTCCACGAGCTCGATCGCGAAGCGCTCATCGACCAGGCGCACGCGCGCGTGGCGGCCGAAGCGCACGAGCGCGCTCAGGTTCGCGAGCGCGTGGTCGGCGCGCCCCCCGCCCGCCCCGATCACGTCGACGGCGTCGCAGCCCTCGTCGAGGCAGAGCGCGACCGCCTTCTCCAGGTCGGTCGCGTTGGCGTCCGCGTTGGGGCGGATGCGGTCGGGCGGAATCGCCCCGCGCGCGTCGCCGATCGAGTCGAGGTCGCCCGTCACGATGTCGGGCGTGAGGCCGAGCGCGAGCGCCGCCCGCGCCCCCCCGTCCGCGGCCACGACCAGCGCCGCGCCCTCCCGCAGCTCGGCGAGCAGCGCGGCGGACGGGGGCTCGCCGTTGGCGATCACGAGGGCGCGCATGGTCACAGGGGAACCCGCCCCGGCGGGTGTTGTCAAAGCGGCGCTACGATGAGGGCATGGCCGCGCCGTTCGTCCTGCGCCCCCTGGAGGAGGCCGACCTCCCCGCGACAGCCGCGATCGAGGAGGCGTCCGGCCTCCCCCGCGCGCTCCCCGGAAGCGCGCCGCGAGGAACTCCGCGACCCGCGCACGCATGCGGTCGTCCTCGAAGCGGACGGCGCAATCGCGGGCGTCGGCGGCCTCTGGCTCGCCCCCGACGCCGCCCACGTCACCTCGCTGGCCGTCGCGGAGACCGCGCGCCGTCGCGGCCACGGGCGCCGGCTGACGTTGGCGCTGATCGCGCTGGCCCGCTCGCTGGGCGCGGAGGCGGTCACGCTGGAGGTGCGCGCCTCGAACGCCGCCGCGCGGGCGCTCTACCGCGGCTGCGGCTTCGCCGAGGCGGGGGAGCGCCGCCGCTACTACGCCGACGGCGAGGACGCCGTCATCATGACGCTCCCGCTGGACGAAGGCGGCGCGCGCGGCTAGCGGCGCGCGCGGGTAGAATCCCGCCCATGCCCGCCACCGACGCCGACCGCGCCCGCATCGAGGCGCAGATCGCCCTCATCCCGCGCCTGCGGGGCACCGGCCCCAACCCCTTCGACTACGACCAGTGGGACGCCCGCACCGCCGAGGTCCTGACCGCCGCCTTCGGCCCCGACTCCGACGAGCTCGCGCGCTACCGGCGCGACGTGGGCGAAGCGGGCCGCGTCGCCGGCGTCCGCGGCAACGCCGCCAACATGACCCTCAACATCCACGGCAAATGGGGCATCCTCGAACGCCTCGACCGCGCCGAATCCCTCCTCCGCGCCCTCGCCGCGGGGACGTAGGCGGGCTGCCCTGCCCCGCCCGTCCCATGTCACAACCTTGAATAAGGCTGCTCCATATTCAAGGTTAGGCGACAAAGTTGAATATGGATGCTCGCCCCACCCGCCCGCGCCCCCCCCCCCCCAGCGGGTCAGCGCCTGATCCCCTCCCGTCGCAGCTTGGCCACGAGTTCCTCGTGGGTTCCGGTGCCCTTCATGCGATTGCACGCTCCGCACAGCAACTGGAGGTTGCCGATGTGGTGCTGGCCTCCCCGATGCTGCGCGACGACGTGATCCACTTCCATGTTCCGGTAGGGGAACAGCGTCAGGCAGCCATTACAGACGCCCTCTTGCTGGCCGTAGAGGTACCGCTTGTTCTCATCCGCGTTGTAGCGCGGGATGTCTCCGAGGTCTGTGCGTACGGGTACATCCTCACGGTGCACGCCCTGCCAGAGCATCCCGACTTCCGTGCGGAGGCGGGAACGCACCAGATCAGCCGCTCTGGGAGAGATGTCGATGCCGATCCACTGGCGTGGACCTTCGCCTTCCAGGAGCGCGACCTTCTCAGCCGCCACGCAGGCCGTGGCGCAGCCGCAGAAGGGGTCGAGAATCATGTCGCCGGGACTCGTGCTGGCGCGGATGATGCGTTCCAGCAAGGGGAGCGGCTTCTGCGTCGGGTACCCGGTATACGCCTTGGGACGCCGGTTGGAGACACGGGATGCGCCAGACAGCATCCACCTTGCGATCCTCGGAGGTGCGATACATGAGATTGCCGTCGGCATCCCGCTTGTTCTTGAGCACCCCGTCGACATTCTCCCGCAGCAACTGCCTGGTCGGTTTGTCGCGCTTCTCTCGCTGGGGGGTGAACGGGTACTTGCCGAAGCCGTAGAACATGATCTGGTCGTAGTTGCGACCGAAGACACGCTTTCCAGCCGCGTACTTGTTGTAGTAGTGCCAAACGATCTCGTTGCGGAAGTTTGCGGGCCCGAAGATGGCGTCCATGAGGCCCTTGATGTAGTGGCTGGCGGTCGGGTCGCAGTGGAGGTAGATGCTCCCGTTGGGGCGCAGGATGCGTCGCATCTCCAGCAGCCGGACCGCCATCATGATGAGGTACGCCTTCATCCCCTTGGAGTGCGACATCCCGGCGGGCGTCGATGATGCTGTACAGGGCGGGTTCCTCTTCCGCGATCTCCCCATGCCACGCGAGGTCCACGTCCTCGAGCGTCCAGATGTCCTTGAACTCCGCGCCCTCAGCGGAGCTTCCCAGGGGCGCCGCGTACTCCCTGTTCGAGTTGAAGGGCGGATCGAGGTAGATGAGATCGACCGTCTCACTGTTCATGCCGCGCATGATGGGCAGGTTGTCACCCGTCCAGATGGTCTGGTTGTTCCAGTTGGGCTCGCCCATCAAGCCGTCGGTTCCGCATACGGAGACAGTGGGCGGGCCTGCGCGAGCGCATCCGGCGGACGAGTCGCTGCGAGGAGCCCCCTCCGTAAGCCAGTGATGAGGCGTCCGTGAGAAGAACAGCCGCAGCGCAAAGTCACGAGAGGGGGCGAGGTCGCCCCATCGCTGACATAGGCCCTTCACGCGGGCAGACGGTTCTTCTCACGGAACGCGGCTAGCTTAGCGCCTTTGGGACGAGCGCGCGTCTTGTGCTGTGGGCAAGCGCCTCTAGGCCGTGGAAATTGGTACAATGCCCTAGCGGTTTCCCCACCACCGCCCCCCATCGGAGTCCCCCCGCATGAGCATGGAAGAAACCACCACCATCCGGTCCATCGACCTCGAACAGGAGATGCGCACCAGCTACCTCGATTACGCCATGAGCGTGATCGTCGCCCGCGCCCTGCCCGACGTGCGCGACGGCCTCAAGCCCGTCCAGCGCCGCATCGTCTGGGGCATGTTCGACGGCGGCGCGCGCTCCGGGACCGCCTACCGCAAGTCCGCCGGCATCGTCGGCGACGTCATGGGGCGCTACCACCCCCACGGCGACAGCCCCGTCTACGAGGCCATGGTCCGCCTCGCCCAGGACTTCTCCATGCGCTACCCGCTCGTCGACGGGCAGGGCAACTTCGGCAGCGTCGACGGCGATCCCCCGCCGCCATGCGCTACACCGAGGCCCGCCTGGCCACGATGGCGGAGGAACTCGTCGCCGACATCGACCAGGATACGGTCGACTTCGAGCCCAACTACGACGGGCGCTACCAGCAGCCCGAGATCCTGCCCTCGCGCCTCCCCAACCTGCTCCTCAACGGCTCCTCCGGCATCGCCGTCGGCATGGCCACGAACATCCCCCCCCACAACCTCGAGGAGATCGTGGACGCCGCCGTCCTCCTCATCGAGAACCCGCAGGCCACGCTCGACGACCTCCTCGAAATCATCAACGGGCCCGACTTCCCCACCGCCGGCATCGCCCTCGTCGGCAAGGAGCGCGAGCAGATCCGCCACGCCTACGGCGAGGGCCACGGGCGCGTCACCGTCCACGCCCGCACCGCCGTCGAGGAGAGCGCTCGCGGGCGCACCCAGATCATCATCACGGAACTCCCCTACCAGGTGAACAAGGCCTCGCTCATCGAGAAGATCGCCAACCTCGTGCGCGAGAAGAAGATCGAGGGCATCGCCGACCTGCGCGACGAGAGCGACCGCGACGGCATGCGCGTCGTCATCGAACTCAAGCGCGAGGGCTCCGCCCAGCAGATCAAGAACCTGCTCTACAAGCACACCGCCATGCGCTCCACCTTCGCCATCAACATGATGGCGATCGTCGACGGCGCCCCCCGCCGCGTCGGCCTCAAGCGCGCCCTCGACCTCTTCCTCGACCACCGCCGCGAGGTCATCCGCCGGCGCACCGAATCCAGCTGGAGAAGGCCCGCGAGCGCGAGCACATCCTCACCGGCTCCTGCGCGCCATCGACCTGCTCGACGAGGTGATCGCCACCATCCGCGGCGCCGAGTCGGCGGCGGCGGCGCTCGGCCTGCTCCAGGCCGAGCCCTTCGAGTTCTCCGAGGCCCAGGCCCGCGCCATCCTCGACATGCAGCTGCGCCGCCTCGCCGCCCTCGAACGCCAGGAACTCCAGGACGAGCACCAGGAGCTGATCGAGCGCATCGCCTTCCTTGAGGACCTGCTCGCCAACCCGCGCAAGGATCGACTTCCTCATCAAGGACGACCTGCAGGAACTGCGGGACGACTACGGCAACGGGCGCCGCACGGAGATCGTCGAGGGCGACCCCGAGAGCTTCCGCGAGGAAGACCTCGTCGCGCACGAGGAAAGCGTCATCACCCTCAGCCGCCGCAACTACGTGAAGCGCACGAAGCTGGAGGAGTTCCGCACCCAGCGCCGCGGCGGGCAGGGCAGCCGCGGCGCGCAGGTCCGCGACGAAGACGCGGTGATGAAGCTCGTCGTCGGCGACACCCACGACAACCTCCTCTTCTTCACCGACCGGGGCAAGGTCTACCACCTGCGCGCCTACGACATCCCCGACTCCAAGAAGCAGGCGCGCGGCACCTTCATCACCAACCTCATCGAGATGGACCAGCGCGAGCGCGTCACGACGATCGTGGTCGTGAAGGACTACGAGCACGACTTCATGGTGCTCGCCACCCGCGAGGGCCAGGCCAAGAAGACGCCCCTCAAGGAGTTCGAAGAGGTCCGCCGCAACGGCAAGATCGCCATGCGCCTCGACGACGGCGACGAGCTGAT
>CAXXIE010000004.1:0-22541 GCA_963664025.2 Tepidiformaceae bacterium
GCCCCTCGGCGATCGCCTCCGGCTGGTCGTCGTACATGGTGACGGCGTTGAGTTCCATGCGCTCGACGATGGGCGTGACGAAGCCGGTGCCGAAGCGCCGCGCGAGCCAGCCGAGGACGCGCACCTGCATGCCGGGCCGGAAGTCGGGAACCTCCGCGCCCGCCTCGCGCAGCTTCTCCCGCCAGAGGTCGATGTGGCGCTGCTCGCTCTCGGCGAGGCGCCCGAACACCTGCTTCAGGTTGGGGTCGTCCTCGGCCTCGGCGAGCAGCAGGTAGAGGGTCCGCCCGTCGACCTCCTCCTGGAGGTTGCGGCGGTAGCGGCGGAGGGCGGCGGCGCCGGGGGGCGCGGAGGGGTCGGAGGTCACGGCCCCAGTGTAGGGGCAGAGCGCGGCGAGGGGCGAGGCGGCAGGGTGGGCGCGGCCTCGATGGCCGCGATCCACTCGGGCGGCAGGCCGTGCTCGCGCGCCCCTTCCAGCAGCAGGTCGCGGTAGGCGTCCGTCGTCGGGCCGTCCGCGCCGGGCTCGCAGATGACGTAGGCGAAGGCGTCCACGCGCTCGCCGCCCGCCGCCTCGGCGCGCACGGTCTCGCGGCGGTACTGGCCGCGGGCGACGCCCTCGTAGCGGTCGAGCGCCTCCGCGTGCGCCTCCGTCACCTCCCAGAGGACGCCCCAGACCTCCGCGCCGGGCGCGGGCGGCGCGTCCGCGACGAGCCCGCCGCGGCGCTCGCTCCAGGCGTCGAAGGCGAGGCGGCGGTCGGGCAGGCGCGCGATCCCGAGACAGACGGCCCCGGGGCAGCGCTCCGCCATCTGCGACGAGGCCATGTTCGAGCCGTAGGCGAAGTAGGGCGGCGGCGGCACGGTCAGACGCCCGAAACGGTCATCGCGGCGACGCGTACGGTGGGGGCGGCGCTGGGGCCGAACCAGGTGAGGTCGCTGCCGACGGCATCGACGGCGGCGAGCATGGAGGCGGCGTCGCCGGAGACGTTCGCCTCGGCGACGGGGTAGGCGATCCGGCCGTTCTCGATCCAGAAGCCGCCCACGCCGCGCGAGTAGTCTCCCGTGGTGGGGTTGAAGCCGAAGCCCATGAGGGCGGTCACCAGCAGCCCCTCGCGCGTGTCCGCCACGATCTCCTCGGCGGGCGTCTCGCCGGGCTCGAAGATGAGGTTGGCGGGGCCGGGCTCGGGCAGGGAACTCACGCCGCGCTGGGCGCTGCCGGTCGTGCGCGCGTCCATGCGGCGGGCCGTGTAGCAGTCGAAGAGGAAGCCCTCGAAGCGGCCCTGTTCGAACAGGACCGTGCGGCGCGAGGCCACGCCCTCGCCGTCGAAGGGGCGGGAACCGGCGCGCGCGGGCCGCGTGGGGTCGTCCACGATCGTGACGAGCGGGGAGCCGATCGCCTCGCCCGCGCGCCCCGCGAGGAAGGTCGCGCCCCGGTAGAGCGCGCCGCCCGTGGCGCAGCGGGCCACGTCGCCCGCGAGGCGCGCGGCCATCATCGGCTCGAAGATGACGGGCACGCGCTTCGTCCCTGCCTTGCGCGCGCCCAACTGGTCGATGGCGCGCTGGGCGGCGATGCGCCCCAGCGTCTCCGGATCCATGAGCGCGCGCAGGCTGCGCTCGGCGCTGAACCAGTAGGCGTTGCGCTTCTTCCCGTCCGCGTCGTCGGCGAGCGCCTCCGTCGTGAGGGAGATGGAGGTGGCGGGATAGCTCGCGGCGAACCCGCGCGAGTTGGCGAGCGCGACCTCGCCCGTGCGCGTCGAGAGGCTCGCCCCCTCGGAGTTGGTGATGCGCGGGTCGAAGGCGAGGGCGGCGGCCTCACAGGCGCGCGCCATCTCGATGCGCTCGTCCAGCGGCAGGCTCTCGATGCGTTCGTCGTAGAGCCGGAGCGCGTCGCCGCCGCCCGCCGCCAACTGCTCCGGCTCGGGCAGACCCGCGTATTCGTCCGGCGCGGAGATGCGCGCCAGCTCGACCGTCTCCTCGACGAAGCGCTCGAAGGCGGCGGGCGTGAAGTCGGAGGTCGAGCAGACGGCGGTGCGGCCCCCGTCGATGACGCGCAGGCCGAGCGAGCGCGAGCCCGCCTCAATCAGCTTCTCGATTTCGCCCAGGCGGATGGAGACGGTCGATTCCGTGTGCGCGAGGGCGATGGCATCGCACTGCCCGGCCCCGCGCGCGGCGGCCAGTTCGACGGCGCGGCCCGCGAGTTCGAGCGGCGGCGTCTCAGCCAAGGTTCGTGCCGCCCACGGTCATGGCGGAGACGAGGACGGTGGGCAGGCCCACGCCCACGGGCACCGACTGGCCCTCCTTGCCGCACGTCCAGCGCCCGTCGGAGAGGGCGTAGTCGTTGGCGACCATGCTCACACGCGAGAGCGCCTCGGGGCCGTTGCCGATGAGGTTCGTCGTGCGCAGCGGCGCGGTGATCCTGCCCTGCTCGATCAGGTACGCCTCCGTCGTGGAGAAGACGAAGTCGCCGTTCGAGATGTTCACCTGCCCGCCGGAGAAGGCGACGCAGTAGATGCCCCGCTCGACGCTCCCGATCACCTCGTCCGGCGTGGAGGGGCCGGGGAGCATGTAGGTGTTCGTCATGCGCGGCATGATCGGGTGCTTGAACGACTGGCGGCGGCCCGAGCCCGTCGGCTCCGTCCCGAAGTGGCGGGCGCTGATCTCGTCGTGCAGGTAGCCCCGCAGCACGCCCCCCTCGATGAGCGTGTTGCGCTTCGCGGGGTTGCCCTCGTCGTCCACGTTGATGGAGCCGCGCGAGCGCTCGATCGTCGCGTCGTCGATGACCGTCACGAGTTCGCTGGCGACGGGCTGGCCGACGCGATCGGTGTAGTTGCTCGTGCCCTTGCGGTTGAAGTCCGCCTCGAGGCCGTGGCCGATGGCCTCGTGCAGGAGGATGCCGCTGTCGCCCGCCGCCAGCACGACCGGCACCTCGCCCGCGGGCGCGTCCACCGCGTCCTGCAGGAGCACGGCCTGACGGGCGGCCTCGCGGGCGGTGTCCTCCGGCGTGACACGCTCGAAGTACTCCGCCCCGAGCCGTCCGCCGCCGCCGGTGCGGGCGGTCTGGCGGCTCTCGCCGCGCTGCGAGAGGGCCATCACGTTGAAGCGCATGAGAGGCTGCACGTCGCCCACGATCTGCCCGTCGCTGCGGGCCACGAGCACCACCTTGCGCTCGTCCGCGATGCTGGCGTCGACGCGCGCGATGCTGGGGTCGTAAGCGCGCGCGGCGCGGTCCGCGCGTTCGAGCAGGGCGACCTTGGCGGCGGCGGGCTCGTCGCTCAGGAGCGCGTCCTCGCCGTACACGCTCTCGCCCGCGCCGGCGGGCGTCGCGTCGATGGCCTCGGGGCGCTCGCCGCCCTCGCCGATGCGCGCGGCGGTCCCGGCGGCGAGCCGCATCGCCTCCGGGTCGAGCGACTCCGTGTAGGCGTAGCCGATGGCGTCGCCCTTCACCACGCGGACGCCGACGCCCTGCTCGACGCCGCGCACGGCGGACTTGACCTGCTGGTCCTCCAGGCTGATGGCTCCGTTCGTGCGGTGCTCGAAGAACAGCTCGGCGAAGTCGCCCCCCTGCGCGAGCGCGTCGGAGAGCAGCGAGGCGATGCGGGCGGAATCGACGCCGTAGCGCGCGGCGAAGAACCGCTGCGCTTCCAGGGAAGGTTCGGACATGGCGCTCATGGTAGCGCACGCGCGCCCGTCGGGCGCTCAGCGCGCCTCCGGCTCCGCGAAGAGGCTTTCGGCGATGGCGATGACGGCGTCGACACTGCTGCCCCGGAGGCTACTGTCAGCGCCAAGGATGGTGTACTCGCTCTCCGTTCCCGGATCGTAGATCCAGAGCTTGATGGGAACTCCCGCGGAATGCTGCGCCAAGGAAGTCGGGCTATAGCGGACCATCGCGGGGCGTCCCTCGATCATGCGCGTTTCGTACACCACATGTGGACCGCGACGGGCCGCCGGCCAAGCCCGTGCCGAGGAGTGGAACCCGCAGATGTCAACACCCCCGTAGCCATCCGCATTGGCCCAACTCGCGCAGTAGCCATAGAGCACCCTCAGGTCGGTGCCCGCGCTCAAGAACGTCCAGCCCTCGGGCAGCTTCGTATCCCGCCAGTAGGGGAGCTTCTGCGCGGTAGCCAAGTCCGATGTGTACACGGGGTTGGCTTCGTTCCAGCCTGGCGGCTCGTGCGATGTCTCCGGCTCGATCGCGCCGGTCCAGTCCTTTGGAGTGAGTTGGTAGGGCCCATGACGGATGGGATACGCGAGATCAAAGCCCCCGAGGTCCGGCAACGGCCCCGGGTTGAGCGTGAAGGCCGTACCTGCGTCGATAGCGCCGCTGCAGCCCGTGAACGCGTAGGTCATCGCCGCAACGCCAAGCCGCTTCACCCCCGCTACCGGCGGCGCGACCGACGTGACCTGGTAGCGCACCCAGCAGTCGTCGCGCTCCCGCCACTCGAAGATGTCCCCGACCTTCGCGCTGGCGTAGAACGCGGCGCGAGAGACGCCGTCCGCGTCCGTCTCGTGGATGCGCAGGGCCACGGTCGAGCCGTCGCGCAGCCCCTCGTACGTCGTCACGGGCGCGCCGTCCGCCGCCAGGAAGGCGTAGGCGCCCGGCTCCGCGACCGCGCCCGTCGCGTCCAGCGCGTCGTAGCGGAAGGTGGCAGGGGCTGGAGTGGGCGACTGGTAGAGGCTACGGGCGATGGCGATGACAGCGTCAGCTGATCCGCCGACGCGCGGAGATATCCCTACAACGAGGTATTGAATGCCTGTCGCTTCGTCGAAGATGTAGGCCACCGTAGGGTGAGTCAGATCCCCTGTCGGGCTGTAGCGGACGACCGCCGGATGTCCATCGATCGTCCGTGTCTCATAAATGCTGAGGCCGCCTGGAGCACTAATGTACCCAGGCAACCTGTGGAGTCGGATCACTGCGACCTCAGCCCCGAAGCCACCAAGCGCATCAAGGTAGATTGCAAAGAACCCGTCGATCCCCTCGTACCCCACAGTCGCGCTGTAGAGCGCCCAGCCATCGGGTAGATCGGGTTCGCGCCACAACGGATGCTGGCGAACCACCGTGAGGTCACTTGACGCCACCCGCTCACTCGTGGCTAAGCCTTCCGTAGCTACGGAGACTGCTTCTTCGAGTTCGCCGTCCCAATCGATAGGGTGCAGCAGATACGGCCCGTGCCTTACCGGCGCGATGATGCCTGTGCTCTGGATGTTCGGCGGCGACCACTGGTATGTGCGGACCGCTTTGGGCGCGGGGATCGCCCCAGTCCCGCAGCCCATCACGCTGTACGTAGTCCACCTGACGCCAAGCCGCTTCACCCCCGATACCGGCGGCGCGACGGACGTCACCTGGTAGCGCACCCAGCAGGTCTCGTGCTCCCGCCACTCGAACACGTCCCCCGCCTCCACGCTGCCGTAGAACGCCGCGCGCGAGACGCCGTCCGCGTCCGTCTCGTGGATGCGCAGCCCCACGGTCGAGCCGTCGCGCAAGCCCTCGTACGTCGTCACGGGCGCGCCGTCCGCCGCCAGGAAGGCGTAGGCGCCCGGCTCCCCAACCGCGCCGGTCGCGTCCAGCGCGTCATAGCGGAAGGTGGTGGGGGCAGGGGACTGGTAGAGGCTGCGGGCGATGGCGATGACGGCGTCAACTCCCGCCTGCCTAAGCGACGGCGCCTGGCCGATCACTTCATACAGCATGCCCGTGGCCTCATCGTAGATCGCCACGTATGGCGAGGAGGGAGTCCCCGATCCCAGTGGACTGTACTCGACAACAGCCGGGCGTCCGTCGATGAAGCGCATCTCCTGGATAAGGGTCGAGGCAGTCGAACTGCTCGGCTCCCAGATAGGCAGGTAGTCGAGGTATCGGATCACGATGTTCACCCCATAGCCGCCACCGGGAGGAGCGTAGTGCGCCCAGTAACCGTACTGACCGTCCATCCCCGCGGTTGCTTCCGTCAATGTCCAGCCAGCGGGGAGGTCAGGCTCGGTCCAAAGTGGGTGCTTTCGCACAGTCGCGAGATCGCTGGACAGGATACGGCCCACTCGTTGTTCTCCCGGTTCCCCATACCGCGCCGGCATCCGCTCATTGCCCGGATACTCACCTCGCCAGCCCGGTTGATGGAGAAAGAAGGGGCCGAAGCGAATGGCGGTCGTGAAGTCGGAGTGGCTGAGGTTGGGCGGCGCCCACCGGTAAGCACGGTCGCCGATTGCCCGAATGCCGCCAGCGCAGCCTGCATAGGCATACGCCACCATCCTGATACCCAGCGGCTTTACCCCTGAGACAGCGGGCGAGACCGACGTGACGCGGTAGCGCACCCAGCAGTCGTCGCGCTCCCGCCACTCGAAGATATCGCCGACCTCCACACTGGCGTAGAAGGCCGCGCGCGAGACGCCATCCGCATCCGCCTCGTGGATGCGCAGGACCGTGGCCGAGCCGTCGGGCGGGCCGTCGTAGCGCAAGCTCTCGTAGGTGGTCACGACCTCACCGTTCACCGTCAGGAAGGCGTAGGAGCCGGGCTCCGTGATCCTGCCGGTCACATCCAGCGCGTCGTAGCGGAAGGTGTTGGGCGCTGGGCTGGGCGTGGCCATCGGAGTCGGCGACGTTGTAGATACCGGAGTCGCCGTCACCGTCGGCGTAGGAGTCGCCGCCGCCTTCGCGGGCGTCGCCGTAGCCGCCACCGCCGTGGCCGTCGCCGCAGGTTCGGGCGGCGTCGGCGCGGGCGCGGGCTCGCCGCCGCCGCAGGCGGACAGCGCCGCGAGCGCGAGCAGGGCGAGGGCGGCCAGCGCGAGCCTCATGGCGACAGGCTAGCGCTTCGCGAGGCGAATGAGCACGCCCGCCGGTTCCGGTACGCTTTCGCGCATGGAGGCGCTGGAGGCGTTCCTGGAGCACGGACGGCGCGCGCTCGGCGCGGACGGGGCGCTCCTGCCCCGGCGCGAACGGGGCGACGCGGAGACGCCCGCGCGGCTGCTCGTCGTGGACCTGGAGATGAGCGGGCCGCGCCCGCGCGAGCACGAGGTGATCGACATCGGCGGCGTGCTCGCGGACGCGGGCGCGGGCTTCGCCGAACGGGGCGCGTGGGGCGCGCGCGTGAAACCGCTGCACATCGGCACGGCCGACGCGGGCTCGCTCAAGGTGGCGGGCTACTCGCCCCGCGACTGGCGCGACGCGATCCCGCTGGCGGAGGCGTTCGCGCGCCTCGCGGAACTGGGGCGGGGCGCGACGATCGCGGGCTGGGGCATCAAGAGCGACATGGCCTTCCTCGCCGAGTGCGCGCGGCGCACGGAGACGCCCTGGCCCTTCGCGGACATCGCCATCGACGTGCAGCTGATCGCGCGGCGGCGGCTGGGCGCGGACGAGGTCGACCGCTTCAACCTGGGGCACGTGGCCGACCGGCTCGGCATCGGGCGGCTGGGGGAGCACACGGCGCTGGCCGACGCCTACGCGACCTACGACATCCTCGTGAAGCTGGCGGAGCGCGCGGGGCTGGCCGGAAGCGGTCCCTGAGCGGCGGTCCTTGACAACGCCCCCGCCGCCGCTGACGATCGGGACGACGTTCTCGGGGCGAGGTGAAAATCCTCACCGGCGGTGAAAGCCCGCGACTCCGCTTCGGCGGATTGATCCGGTGGAATTCCGGGGCCGACGGTCACAGTCCGGATGGGAGAGAACGACCGCGCGGCCGCCATCGGCGGCAAGCCGCTGGTATCGCCTTTCCCGTCATCCCCGGCGCGTTAGTCGCGAGTGCGCGAGGCGGGATGTTCACCGGCATCATCGAAGAACTGGGCACGGTCCTCGAAAGCGGGGAGGGCCGCCTGCTGATCCGCGCGCCCCTCGTCGCGGGCGATTCCGCGCTGGGCGACTCCATCGCCATCAACGGCGTGGACCTGACCGTGGCCGAACTGGACGGCGACACCTTCTTCGCCAACCTCATGCCGGAGACCTACCGGCGCTCGGCGCTGGGCGACCTGCGCCCCGGCGACCGCGTCAACCTCGAACGGAGCGTGCGCCCCGACGACCGCCTCAGCGGCCACATCGTGCGCGGCGTGACCGAGGGCGTGGGCGAGATCGTCGGCATCGCGCCGGAGGGCGAGGCCCTCATCGTGCGCATCGCGGCGCCGCCGGAGCTGCTTCGCTACACGGTGGTCAAGGGGCCGGTCTGCATCGACGGGGTGAGCCTCACGATCATCGCGAAGGACGAGGACTCGCTGTCGGTCTCGCTGGTGCAGTACACGCAGGAGCACACGAACCTCGTGAGCCGCGGAGAGGGCGCCCGGGTCAATCTGGAGACCGACATCATCGCGCGCTACGTCGAGCAGTTCGTGGCCGAGCGCGAGACGGCGGGGGGACGGGCATGACGAGCGCGGCGGATCCCGTGTCCATCGGCGTGGAGGAGGCGATCGAGGAGTATCGCCAGGGCAAGTTCGTCATCATCGCCGACGACGAGGACCGCGAGAACGAGGGCGACCTCACCATCCCCGCCGAGTGCGTCACGCCGGAGACGATCAACTTCATGGCCCGCTACGCGCGCGGGCTGATCTGCATCGCCCTCTCGTCGGAGCGCGTGGAGGAGCTGCGGCTGCCGATGATGGTGGAGGAGCGCACGAACGATTCGCCCTTCGGCACGCCCTTCACGGTCTCGGTGGAGGCGCGCACGGGCGTCTCGACGGGCATCAGCGCCGCCGACCGCGCGCGCACCGTGCAGGTGCTGCTCGACCCGGAGACGCGGCCCGAGGACCTCGTGCGCCCCGGGCACATGTTCCCCCTGCGCGCGCACGAAGGGGGCGTGCTCGTGCGCGCCGGGCAGACGGAGGCGAGCGTCGACCTCTGCCGGCTGGCGGGGATGCGCCCGGCGGCGGTCATCTGCGAAATCATGAAGGGCGACGGCGAGATGGCGCGGATGCCGGAACTGAAGCGCTTCGCCCGCCGCCACGGCCTCAAGATCCTGACCACCAACGACATCATCAAGTACCGCCTGAAGACGGAGCGGCTCGTGCGCCGCGTGGCGGAGACGCACCTGCCCACGCCCATGGGCGAGATGTCGATCGTCGCCTACCAGGCGACGTACGCGAGCGAGGAGGAGGTGGCGGTGGTGAAGGGCGACATCGACCCCGATGAGCCCGTGCTCGTGCGCGTCCACGACCAGTGCTTCACGGGCGACGTGCTGCACTCGATGCGCTGCGACTGCGGCGAGCAGAAGGACCTCGCGCTGAAGCTGATCGGCGAGCAGGGCGGCGTCTTCCTCTACCTGCGGCAGGAGGGCCGCGGCATCGGCCTGCACAACAAGCTGCGCGCCTACCGCCTCCAGGACGACGGCCTCGACACGGTCGACGCGAACCTCGCGCTGGGCTTCCCCGCGGACGGGCGCGACTACGGGATCGCGATGCAGATCCTGCTCGACCTGGGCGTGCGCAAGCTGCGCCTGCTCACGAACAACCCCGACAAGCTCGCGGGGCTGGAGGGCTACGGCCTCGAGATCGTGGAGCGCGTGCCCCTGGAGACGCCCCCCAACGAGTTCAACATCAACTACCTCGAAACGAAGCGGCGGCGCATGGGCCACCTGCTCGACCAGCTCGGCGGCGAGCCCGAGGAGCGGGCGTGAACGAGCTCGCGTTCGACAGCAACGGCGAGGGCCTGCGCGTCTGCATCGTGGTGGCGCAGTGGAACGCCTTCGTGACGCACAAGCTGCTCGACGGGGCGAAAGCGGGGCTGAGGGAGCGCGGCGTGCGCGCGGACGACATCACGGTCGCGTGGGCGCCGGGCTCGTTCGAGGTCCCGGCGGCGACGCGCTGGGCGGCGGAATCGGGAAACTTCGACGCGGTCATCGCCCTCGGGACCGTGATCAAGGGCGAGACGGACCACTACGAGCACATCGCCGGGCAGGCGGCGGCGGGCATCATGGAGACGGCGCAGACGACGGGCGTGCCCGTGGCCTTCGGCGTACTCACCTGCGACAGCGCCGAGCAGGCGCTCGACCGCGCGGGCGGGGCGCAGGGCAACAAGGGCGAGGAAGCGGCGGAGGCGGCCATCCAGATGGCGCGCCTGCGGGAGCGGCTCGCCTAACGCGTCTAACGCTGCGCGAGGTAGAGGTCGGCGGCCCAGCCGTTGACCGTGGGCGCGGCAATCAGCCACCAGTCCAGGTTGCCCTGCTCCACCGGCCCTTCGAGCACGGTCACGTTCGTGCCGTCCGCGAGACACTCGATGACCTCGCTCTCGATGCTCGCCTCGGCGCGGATGTTGAGGCAGCTGTCCGTGCCCGCGACGACGGCGGCGTCGCCGGGGCTGAAGCGGCCCGCCGGTTCGGCGACGGTCGGGGCGGGAGTGGGCGTGGGCTGGGGCGCCTGCGGGGCGGGAGTGGCGGCGGCGGGCGGGGTCGCGGCGGACGCCTCCGTGGCCGCGGGCGCCTCCGTGGCCGCGGGCGCGGCGGCGGGCTGGGCGTCGCCCCCATCGTCGCGGAAGCGGTCGATGCCCCAGACGATGCCGAAGGCGACGGCGGCGGCGATCAGGAAGCCGAAGGGCACGTACCAGAAGCGCAGCAGCCCCCCGGGCTCGCGCCCGCCGCGAACGTCGCGCCCCAGCGAGCCGATGTCGCGCGGACGGCCGACGGGCTGGCGCTCCATTGGCGGCGGGGCGGCGGGCTGGGGCGGGACGGGCGCGGGCGGGGCGGGCACGGGGCGGCTCGCGGCGGGCGGCGGCGGCGTCCCCCCGAAGGTGCGGGGCAAGGGCTGGCGCTCGTGCTCGCCTTCCAGGGAGCAGCCGTCGATCTCGATCCAGCAGGCGGGATGGTAGACGGCGTGGCAGCCGGAGCACTGCAGCACGGGCTCGCCCGCGAAGAAGGCGATTCCGCAGACCGGGCAGAGGCGGTGCATCGGCTGGGTCAATGGGCGCTCCTGGGACTCGCAGTATCGAGCCGCGAGCGGAGCGCGGCAAGCGCGCGGGACGGCGGCGCTGGCCAACCGCCTACGCCGCTTCTAGGCTGGCGTCATGGCCGAAGGTCCGCCCGCGGAACGCCCGGCGGGAGCGCGGCGGCGCCCGTCCGTGGGCGTCGCCATCGTGGTGCGCGACGGGCGCGGGCGCGTGCTCCTGGGGAAGCGCGCCGTGGGCTGGGGCGCGGGCGCGTGGTGCATCCCCTGCGGCTCGCTGGAGTGGGGCGAGGACGTGCGCGCCGCCGCCGAGCGCGAACTGCTGGAGGAGACGGGCGTGCGCGCCCGCGCCGGCGCGGTGGTCGCCGTGCACTCGAACTTCCATGACCCCGAGCGGCTCACGGTCGGCGTCTGGTTCGCGGGCGAGGACGCGCAGGGCGAGCCCTTCCCCGCCGACGGCGAACTGAGCGAGACGGGCTGGTTCGACCCCGCCGGGCCGCCGCCGCTCGCCTTCCCCACGGACGCGCTCGTGCTGGCCCAGCTGGCGGCGGAAGCGTCCGCCTAGCGCACGGGGCCGAAGCGCGCGGGGGGCCAGTAGCGCCAGACGATGCGGCCCCGCAGCCCGGACGCGGGCACGGGGCCGAAGGCGCGGCTGTCGGCGCTCTCCGCGCGGTTATCGCCCAGCAGCACGGCGTCGCCCTCGGGCGTGAGGGCGGCGACGCGCTTCACGATCGTGCGCGACGGCTCGCGCGGGTCGCGCGCGAGCGCGACGTCGCCGGGACTCGGAGCGCGGCGGGCGTAGGCGCGCGCATCGACGACGACGTAGTCGCCGGGCGCGAGGGCGGGGGCCATGCTCGCGCCCGCGATGGCGTAGCGCGAGAGACGCCAGCGGGCGAGCGCGGCGAGCGTCGCGCCCGCGGCGAAGACGGCGAGAACGGTGCGGACCGGCGTCCGCCCTAGCCCGCGGTGTAGAAGGGAACGTCGTCGCGGTTCTTCGAGGCCCAGAAGATCCCGTGGATCTCGCCGATCGCGTCGACGAGCGCCTGGGCGGCCTCGACGTTCACCTCGACCTTGTTCTGGGAGCAGAGCTTGGCCGCGTTCCAGAAGGTGTCGTGCAGGCCGGGGTTGGCCTCGAGGTGGGGCGGCTTGAAGTAGTCGGTCCAGAGGATGAGCAGCTCCTGCTTGGCGAGCTGGGCCTGCTCTTCCTTGATGGAGATGAAGCGGCTGCGGGTGTTCTCGGTGGCGAGGTCGGCGCCGTCGCCGAGGTCGGTGAGCTTCTTCGCCATGGAGAGCACGGCCTCGGCGGCGATGCGCGCGGAGGCCGGGTCGTAGACGCCGCAGGGGCCGTCGCAGTGCGCGGAGGCCGTGCGGGAGGGGCGGAGGATGCGATCGAGCAGGCTCATGGAGCTCCTTCTTTCGGGCAGGTGTTTCGGCGGGGGAGTATAGCGGGGCGGCGGCTTCTTCGCGCCTCCGCTCCTCAGGACAGCCCGTCGCTCAGATCGGCGAGGCGCGCGGCCTCGGCGTCGCTGATGGCGAAGTCGATGGCGCCCGCGTTCTCGCGCGCCTGGCGGGCGTGCCGCGCCCCGGGAATGGGGAGCACGCGCTCCTGCCGCGCGAGCCAGTTGATCGCGACCTGCGCGGGCGAGCGCCCGTGCGTCTGCCCGATCTCGTCGAGCGCCCGCAAGAGCGGTTCGAGGCGCTCGGGCCGGCGGAAGTTCGCGCTGTAACGCCGGAAGCCCCGCGCCCGCCGTCCGCCCGCGCGGTACTTGCCCGTCAGCGCGCCGCTGGCGAGGGGAAAGTAGGCGATGAGCGTTACGTCGAGTTCGCGGCAGGCGTCGAGCAGGCCGTTCCGCTCCGGCGCGCGGTGGAGGAGGCTGTAGTTGACCTGGTTCGAGGCGAGCGGCACGCCCCGGCGCGCGAGGGCGGCGTGGGCGGTCCGCATCTGCGCGGCGCTGTAGTTGCTCACCCCCGCGTGGCGGATGCGGCCCGCCTCAACCGCCTCGGCCAGCCGGTCCATGAGGCTGGGGATGCGGAGCAGGGTGATCGGGAAGTGGATCTGGTAGAGGTCGACCGTCTCGCGCTGGAGGCGGCGCAGGCTGGCGTCGAGCGCTCCGTGGAGGGAGCCGCTCCTGAGCCGCCACGGCAGGGGCGCGAACTTGGTGGCGACGAAGGCGGAAGCGCCGCTCTCCGCGAGCGCGCGTCCGAGGGCGCGCTCGGAGGCGCCCGAGCTGTAAATCTCGGCGCTGTCGAAGAAGCCGATCCCCTCGGCGAGGGCGGCCTCGGCGGCGGCGGCGGGGTTGGTGGCGTCCGCGTCGCCGTCCGCGCCCGTCTCGTCCGTCCAGGTGTTCGTGCCCACGCCGAGCGGGCGCAGCAGCGCGCCGGTGGGGCCGAGAGACATGTCGGGCAGGGTCATGGGCGCAGTCTACGGGACCGGCGGGCGGCCTTCCCGAAGCGCCGGGCTCGAACTACTCAGCGGTTACTCTAACATTGTTACAGTAGCGACGGAGTAGCGTTCGAGCGCGTTCGAGCTTGCGGGCGGTGGGAGTCGCGCCTAGGATCGAGGGCGCGATGTCCTACAGCATCATCGAGACGTGCATCGGCTGCACCGCCTGCACGAAACGCTGCCCCACGAACGCGATCACGGGCTCGCGCAACGAACTGCACGTGATCGACCCGACGCTCTGCATCGACTGCGGCGCCTGCGGGGTCGTCTGCCCGCCGGAGGCGATCCTCGACGCGGTGGGCGACGTGACGAAGTCGATCAAGAAGAACGAGTGGCCCAAGGCGGTGGTCATCGAGGAGAAGTGCATCGGCTCCGGCTGCGAGCTGTGCATCAACATCTGCCCCTTCGACGCGCTCAGCCTGCAGCACACCGACCGCGCCGACGACTTCTTCGGCGTGAGCACGGTGGATGAGAAGAAGTGCACGGGCTGCCGCCTCTGCGAGGACGTGTGCGGCTGGGACGCGGTCCACATCTTCCCCCTGAAGGACGAGATCCTGAAGCCGCTCGAAGAGCTGACGGATCAGGAAATCGCCCTCATGAAGCAGGCGAAGGTGGCGCAGGACGCGGTCGGCGTCTCGTAGCCCGAGCCTCGGCGGAGGCTAGGCGTAGTGCTCGATCTTCCCGGCCAGGTCGATGTCCAGTTGCGTGACCCCGCCCGCGTCGTGCGTGCTCAGGCGGATGTCGACCGTGCTGTACACGATGGAGAGTTCGGGGTGATGGTTCATCACCTCGGCGGCCATGGCCACGCGGTTCACGAACCCCATCGCCGTGATGTGATCGTCGAGCCGGAAGGTCTTGCGGATGGCGTCGTCGCCGTCCGCGGACCAGCCGGGCAGGCCGTCGAGGGCGTCGGTCACCTGGGCGGAGCTGAGTCGTTCGGGCATCGCAGACCTCCTCGGTCGCCGGCGCGCGCGCGGGGCGCATACGCCTCCGGCGGGCAAGGATAGTACGGATGGCCGAGGCGAGGGGCGGACGACGGTACAGCCGGCGCTGGTTCCTGGGGGCGGTGGGCGCCGCCGCGGGCGCCGCGGTGCTGGCCGCGCTCGGCTGCGGGGACGAGGACGACGGCGAGCCGCCGGTCGCGCCCGCGGCCACGCCGGAGCCGGAGCCGACGGAGGATGGCCCCCATCCCACCTACCCCAGCACGCCCGCCCCCGACCCCACCCGCGCGGAGCAGGCGAGCCGCCACGGGGGCACGCTGCGCTACGCGGCGGCCTTCTCCAGCGACGGCCGCTTCGACCCGCACAAGACGGCCTCGGCGGCGCTGCTGGGCCAACAGGCGCTCATCTACAGCCGCCTGCTGTCGTACGCCAGCCAGGCCGACGACCGGCTCGCCCCGGACCTGGCGCTGGGACTGCCGGAGCAGCCGGACCAGGTCACCTACGTCTTCCGCCTCAACCCCGAGGCGCGCTGGCACGACGTGTCGCCCCTCGACGGGCGGGCCGTGACCGCGCAGGACGTGCTCGCCAGCATCGAGCGGCAGCGGTCGGGCCGGGCGCAGGACTTCCCGCGCAAGGGGCGCTGGGATCCGATCACGCAACTGGAAGCGCTCGACGGGCGCACGCTCGTGGCGCGCACGGAGGCGCCTTTCGCGGGGACGCTGGCGCGCTTCGCCTCGCCCGAGGGGTTCGTGCTCCCGCCGGAGCTGGCGGACGACCTCGGCCCCGCCCTGCAGGCTGGCAGCGGCCCCTTCCGCTGGGTCGAGTGGGAGGAGGGCTCGTATGCGAGCGTGGCCCGCAACGACGCCTGGCACGGCCCCGAGAACGGCCCCTTCCTCGACGGCCTCTCGACCGTGCCCCCGCGCTCGCTGGAAGAGCTCGAAGCGGACTTCCGCACGCGGGCGCTGGACGCCGTGGAGGCGGGCTTCCTGCAGGCGCAGGAACTGAAGCGGCGGCTGCCGGATCTGCGCGAGGCGCGCTCGGCGGTATCGCGCTTCTACGGGATGCGCTTCCTCGCGGGGCTCCCGCCCTACGACGACCCCCGCCTGCGGCTGGCGCTCACCGTGGCCATCGACCGGCGCGCGATGCTGGAGCGCTTCTTCCACGGCAGCGGCACGCTCAACCCCTGGATCAGCGCGGCCGTGCGGCGCTGGTCCCTCCCCCAGGCGGAACTGCAGGGGCAGCCCGGCTACCGCCCCGGCGACGGCGGGCGCGCGTTCGACGTGCGCCTCGCGCGCAGCGCCCTCGACGCCTACCGCGCGGAACAGGAGCTTCCCGAGCCGATGGAGCTGCTCGTCGCCGCCGACCTGGAGCAGAGCCTCGGCATGGGCGCGCTCGTCGCGCGGCAGTTGCGCGACACCCTCGGGCTCGAGGTCCAGGTCAGCGCCGTCGCCATCGACGAACTGGCGCGGCGGCTGCTGGAGGGCGAGGCCCCGTGGGCGGTGGGCGTGGACAACGGCTGGATCGAACTCGACGACTGGCTCTACCCCTACTTCCACAGCGAGGGCGCGGCCAACACCTTCGCCCTGCGCGACGAGGAGATGGACGCCCTCCTCGAAGCGCAGCGCACGGAGCTGTCGTCCGAGGGCCGCCGCGAGATCGCCTACGACGCGCAGCGCCGCCTGCTGGAGATGAACGTGGGCGCGAACTTCGTGAGCGAGGACGTGGTGACGCTGTTCTGGCCCTACGTGCAGCTCTTCCCCGTGGACGCGGGCGAGGCCTACCAGGACCGCTTCGCCCGCACCTGGATCGACCGCACGCACCCGACCTACCTGTAGCTGTAGGGACGCGCGGCGGGGGGCGGCTGCCGGTTGGCTACTGGGCTACTGGTTGTAGTTGGGCTCGCGCTTCTCGCGGAAGGCGGCGACCGCCTCGTCGAACTCGGGGCCCTGGAGCAGGTCGCGCTGGAGGGGCCACTCGAATTCGAGCTGCTGCTCGATCGAGGCCCACTGCGAGTGCTGCAACATGCGCCGCGCGTAGGCGAGCGCGGTGGGCGGCTGGTTCGCCACCTGCGAGGCGAAGGCGAGCGACTCCTCGACGAGCCGCTCGTGGGGAACGACGCGCGAGACGATGCCGAGCGCCAGCGCCTCCTCGGCCTCGACGATGCGGCCCGTGTAGAACAGTTCGGCGGCGTGTTCCGCGCCCACCATGCGCGGGAGGAAGTAGGAGAGGCCGAAGTCGGAGGCGAGCGCGCGCTTGATGAAGATCGTGCCGAAGCGCGCGCGGTCGCTGGCGATGCGGATGTCGAAGGCGCTGCAGAGGCCGAAGCCGCCGCCCACGGCCACGCCGTTGACCGCCGCGATCATGGGCTTGCCGCTCTTGTAGATGGCGAGGATCGAGCGCCCCGGCCCCATCGTGTCGAGCGACTGCGCGCGGCGCGGCGGCGGCGCGTCGCCGCTCTCGCGGCGCTGGCCCGTGGCCTCCAGGTCGGCGCCCGCGCACCACGCTCGCCCCTCGCCCGTGACGACGATGGCCCCGACGCCGTCGTCCTTCGTCCCCTCCTCAATGGCGGCCGTGAACTCGGGCATGAGCGTGCCGCCCATGGCGTTCATGCGCTCGGGGCGGTTGAAGCGCAGCAGCATCACGCGATCGTGGCGCTCGACGATGACATCCGGCATGGGAACCTCCGCAAGGACGCGATCATACGCAGCCGCCAGCCGCCAGCCACCAGCCACCAGCCACCGGCCACCGGCCACCAGCCACTCGCTTCCGGTAGGGTTCGCGGCGGGAGGCGCGATGCGCGCGGTCGTCTGCCACCAGTTGGGGAGCCCCGGGGACGTGCGCCTCGGCGAACTGCCGGAGCCGCCCGTGGGGCCGGGCGAGGTGGGGATCGCGGTCGAGGCGGCGGGCGTCTCCTTCGCCGACGCGCTCTTCGTGCAGGGCAAGCACCAGACCGAGCACGAGCCGCCCTTCGCGCCCGGCATGGAGGCGGCTGGCCGCGTGGCCGCCGTCGGAGCGGGCGTCGAGGGCCTGCGCGAGGGGCAGGCGGTGGCCGCGCTCCTCCACGACGGCGGCTGGGCGGAGCGCGCGACCGCACCCGCGAGCGAGTGCTTCCCCGTGCCCGCCGGGCTCGCGCCGGAGACGGCGGCGGGCGCGCTCTCGGCCTACCTGACGGCGCACATCTGCCTCACCTGGGAGGCGCGGCTGGAGGCGGGCGAGCGCGTGCTCGCGCTGGGCGCGGGCAGCGGCGTGGGGCTGGCGGCGGTGGCCGTCGCGGCGGCGCTCGGCGGGGAGGTGGTGGCCGCGGCCAGCAGCGCCGGCAAGCTCGCCGCGGCGGAGGCGGCGGGCGCGCGCCATCTCGTCAACTACCGCGAGACGGACCTGCGCGAGGCCGCGCTCGCGGCCACGGGCGGCAGCGGCGTCGACGTGGTGGTCGACCCCGTGGGCGCGCAGGGCGAGGCCGCCTTCCGCTCGCTGGATTGGGGCGGGCGCTACGTCGTGGCGGGCTTCGCGGGCGGAGCCGTGCCGCAGTTCAAGGGGAACCACCTGCTCATCAAGAACCGCAGCGCCGTGGGCATGGTGCTCATGCACTACCGCGCCCGACGCATCGAGCGGATGCGCCGGTCGGCGGCGGACGTGTTCGCGATGCTCGCGGACGGGCGCCTGCCCGCGCCCGCGATCGAGACGGGAACGCTCGCGGACGGGCCGCGCTTCCTCCAGCGCGTGCTCGACCGCGACGTGGTGGGGAAGCTCGTGCTGCGCGTCTGAGGGTGCGGAGCGCGGGCGGGCGCGCTACCCTGCCGCCGCCAGCCACGGCTCCGGCGGAGGATGCGCATGAAGTTCGGCATCACGATGTTCCCCACCGACTACGCCATCGGGCCGGGCGAACTGGCCCGCGAGGTGGAGGCGCACGGCTTCGAGTCGCTCTTCTTCCCCGAGCACACGCACATCCCCGCGAGCCGCAAGTCGCCCTGGCCGGGCGGCCCCGACCTGCCCCGGGAGTACTCGCACACGCTCGACCTGTTCGTGGCGCTGACGGCGGCGGCGGCGGCCACGGAGCGGCTGCTCGTGGGCAGCGGCATCTGCCTCGTCATCGAGCGCGACCCGATCACGCTGGCGAAGGAGGTCGCGAGCCTCGATTACGTCTCCGGCGGGCGCGCGCTGCTCGGCATCGGCGCGGGCTGGAACCTGGAGGAGATGGAGAACCACGGGACCGATCCCGCCCGCCGCTGGCGGCGCATGCGCGAGACGATCGAGGCGATGCAGGCGATCTGGGCGAACGACGAGGCCGAGTACCACGGCGAACTCATCGACTTCGACCCCATCTGGCAGTGGCCCAAGCCCGCGCAGGATCCGCATCCGCCGGTCATCATCGGGGGCGACGGGCCGACCACGCTGAAGCGCGTGGCCCGCTACGGCGACGGCTGGATGCCGATCGACGGGCGCACCCGCGACGACTTCGCCCCCGCCATCGCGGAACTGAACGACCTCGCGGCGGAGGCGGGACGCGGGCCCATGACCGTCTCGCTCTTCGGCGCGGGCAGCGACCCCGCGCGCATCGAGAAGCACGCGCGGGCGGGCGTGGACCGGATCGTGTTCCTGGTCCCGCCGGCGCCGGCGGACGTGGTCCTGCCGACGCTGGAGAAGCGCGCCCGCCTCGCCGAGCAGTTCAGCTAGTTCAGCAAAGGAGGCCGAGCGATGGCCGACATCCAACCGCCGGTCGAGGAGATCCGCGCGCTCGTGGGACACGAGTTCCCCGGCGGGACGTACACCGTCGCGCACTGGGAGAACTTCCTCCTGACCGAGTGCACGGGCGCGGAGCCGCTGCCGGACGGGCTCGTGCACCCGGTCGTGCTCTTCCACATGCCCATCCTCGGCGCGAACACCTCCATCGGGGGGATGTTCGCGCTGGGCCGGGCGGAGTCGGACTTCTCCATCGGCATCGAGAGCTACGACTGGGAGATCGCGCGGCCCCTCCACGAAGACGTCGAGTACACCGTGACCGGCGTCGTCACGGAGGCGGACCGGCGCGAAGGCTCGTTGCGCGGCGGACGGCGGGGCGTCTACGACCGCATCCAGTTCCGCTTCGAGCTGCGGGAGCCGGAGGGCGACTTCGCCGCCAGCTCGACGATCACGTGGACGTACCGGAGGTCGGCGGCATGAACGCGCAGGTGGGCGATTCGATTCCGGAGTGGGTGATGGAGAGCGTGCGGCCCGAGCGGATGCGCACGATGGCCGCGATCCTGCGCGACCCCAACCCCGTGCACTGGGACCGCAAGGCCGTGGCGGCGCTCCCCTTCGGGCTGGGCGAACGCACGATCAACCAGGGGCCGCTGGGCCTGAGCTACATCCTCAACATGCTCATGGACTGGGCCGGCCCCACGAGCGTGCGCCGCATCACGATGCGCTTCCCCAACGTCGTGCTCGACGGCGACCGCATGGTCGCGCGCGGCACGATCACCGCCATCCGCGAGGAGGACGGCGCGCGCCTCGCCGACTGCGACGTCTCGCTCGCGCGCGAGGGCGAACCGCCCTGCCTGGAGGGCACGGCCACGGTCGCGCTCCCCGAGGACTAGCGCGCTGAGCGCACGCGCTCCGCGGATGAGCCGACTCCCCGGGCGGGTGCGGCGCGCCTACTACGGCTGGTGGGTGCTGGCCGCGTCGGTCGTGTCGGTCGCGCTGGCGGCGGGCCTCTCCTTCTGGTCGTTCGGGCTCTACATCGACCCGCTGGAGCGCGAGTTCGGCTGGTCGCGCTGGACCATTTCGGGGGGATTCTCGATCGCCCTGCTGGTCGGCAGCGTGGCCTCGCCCCTCATCGGGCGCGGGGTCGACCGCTACGGCCCGCGCCGCGTCATCGTCCTCGGCGCGGTGCTGACGGCGGGGAGCTTCCTCCTGCTGGCGACGACGAGCGCGCTCTGGCAGTGGTTCCTCTACCAGTCGATCGCGGCCGTGTTCCGCAACATGATGTTCTTCATCCCCTTCCAGACGCTGGTCTCGCGCTGGTTCGACCGGCGGCGGGGGCTGGCCGTCGGCGTCCTCGGGACGGGCTTCTCGATGGGCGGGTTCGCCGTCGTGCCCGCCCTCCGCGCCGTCATCGACGCCGTCCAGTGGGAGGGCTCGTTCGTCGTCTCCGCGATCGTGACCGTGGCCGTGGTCGCGCCCCTCGCCCTGCTGCTGATCCGCGACCAGCCCGCCGACAAGGGGCTGCTGGCCGACGGCGACGCACAGCCGGAAGGCGCGCCCGCGCAGCCGGTCGCGCTGACGGGCCTGACCGACCGGCAGGCGCTGCGCACGCCCCTCTTCTGGGTGATCGCGTTCGCCCTGATGGTCTTCTTCTTCGGCATGTTCGGCTGGACGGCGCACGCGGTTCCCTACTACGAGTCGGTGGGGTATTCGAAGTGGTGGGCGGCGCAGCTGCTCGCGATCGCCGCGGGGAGCGGCATCGTCACACGGCTCGCGTTCGGCTACCTCGCCGACCGCATCGCGCGCATCGAGGTGGCGGCGATGGCGCTCTGCGGCTGCCTGACGCTGGCGATGCTGGTCCTGTTCGTGAGCGGCGGGAGCGTGCTCGGCGTGGTCATCTTCCTCGGCTTCTGGTTCGTGGGGTCGAGCGGCGGGCCGATGATCGAGCCGCTGCTGACGGCGCGCACGTTCGGCATGGCCTACTTCGCCTCCATCCTCGGGGCGCTCGCGATCGTCTCGCAGAGCGGCCAGATCGTGAGCCCCATGATCGCGGGCGCGATCTTCGACGCCACGGGCGAATACGACTGGGCGCTGGTCATGTTCGCCTGCTCGATGGGGCTCTCGCTGCTGCTCTACTGGCTGGCCTGGAAGCTGCCCCGCCCGGACCTGCCCGCCGTCCCCATCGTGACGCGCGGACCGGGGGCGTAACGCGCGCGCCCCTACAATCGCGCGGATGACCCGGTACTGGCGGCGGCTGCGGAGCGCCTACTACGGCTGGTGGATGCTGGCGGCGTCGGTCGTCGCCGTGGCGCTGGCGGCGGGGCTCTCCTTCTGGTCGTTCGGGCTGTACGTCGACCCGCTGGAGAGCCAGTTCGGCTGGTCGCGGGCGGAGGTCTCCGGCGGCTTCTCCGTCGGGTTCCTCGCGAGCGCCATCGCCGCCCCGCTCATCGGCTGGTGGATCGACCGCTACGGGCCGCGCCGCATCATCCTCATCGGAGCGGTGCTGACGGCGGCGAGCTACCTGCTCCTGGCGGCGACGAGCGAGCTCTGGCAGTGGTTCGTCTACCAGTCCATCAACGCCGTCTTCCGCCAGATGATGTTCTTCATCCCCTTCCAGGCGCTCATCTCGCGCTGGTTCGACCGGCGGCGGGGATTGGCCGTGGGCCTGCTGGGCACGGGCTTCTCCCTCGGCGGATTCGTGGTCGTACCGATCATGCAGGCGGTGATCGACGCCGTGCGGTGGGAGGGCTCGTTCATCGTGGCGGGCATCGCGATCGTGGCCATCTTCACCCCCCTTTCCCTGCTCCTCCTGCGCGACGACCCCTCCGAGATCGGCGCGGAAGTGGACGGCGACGCGAGGCCCGCCGACAGCCCCGCGACGCCCCGCCCGCTGACCGGCGTGAGCGTCCGGGAGGCGTTGCGCACGCCCCTCTTCTGGGTGATCTCGGGAGCGCTGACGGCCTTCTTCTTCGGGATGATCAGCTGGATGCTGCACGGCATCCCCTACTACGAATCCGTGGGCTACTCGACCGAGCGCGCGGCCTTGCTGTTCTCAATCGCGGCGGGGGGCGGCGTGGTCGCGCGGCTGACCTTCGGCTACCTCGCGACCGCATCCCCCGCATGGAGGTAGCGGCAATGGTCGTCTCGGCGTTCCTCGCGGGCGCGTTCGCGACGCTGCTGATCACGGATGGGAGCGTCATCGGCGTGGCCATCTTCCTCGTGTTCTGGATCATCGGGTCCGAGCGGCGGGCCGATGAATCGAACCGCTGCTGCTGACGCGCTCGTTCGGGCTGGTCTCGTTCGGCGCGCTGCTCGGCATCATCCAGGTCATCTCCGCCCTGCACCTGGCCAGCCCCATCATCTCCGGCGCCATCTTCGACGCCACGGGCGAATACGACTGGGCGCTCGTGATGCTGCTGGCGTCGATGGCGCTCTCGGTGGCGCTCTTCTGGCTCGCCTGGCGGCTCCCGCGCCCGAGTTATGGTGGCTAGTGGCTGGTGACTGGTGGACCGGCAGTTTCACCGATCACCGACCACTGGCCACCAGCCACTACCGCGCTGGCTGCTCCGAGGGGACGAAGGGCGCCAGCATCGTCGGGCCCCAGGACGACGGCCCCGCCCTCGTCGAAGTCGAAGAGG
>CAXXIE010000005.1:0-14396 GCA_963664025.2 Tepidiformaceae bacterium
GCAGCTCCTCCACCTCCTCGCGCCCGATCACCTCCGGGTCGATCATGGCCACCGGCACGAACAGGTCGGGGTACCCCCGCAGGATCTCGATGCCGCGCTCGTAGCCCGGGCCGAAGCGCCCGCCCGTCAGCACGCAGCCCTTCGTGACGCCCGCCGCCGTCGCGACCTCGGCCAGCCGCTCGATCAGCGGCGCCGGATCGGCGTCGGGCTTCTCCCAGTCGCGCGGGAAGTGGATGTGAACGTCGAAAATCTTCATCGCGGGACGCCCGCAGGCGCTCGCCAGAGTGTAGCACGCGCCCACGTATCGCCCCGCCCGCCGCAACCCCGCTCCCGCTGGGCGACGGCTTTCCCCTTCGCGGCGCGAACCTGTTCGCCGCCAGCCGCCGCGGTCGTCCTCAGAAAACGCGCTCCGCGAACGCCTCCAGCGCGGGGAGGGCGTCGCGCGAGGCGCGCCAGAGCGTCACGACCACGCGGTTCACGCCCGCCTCCTCCAGCGCCTCCGCCTCCGCGCGCGTCATCGTGGGCGAGCCGTTCACGGTCACGTCGAAGGGCGCGTCCGCGCGCCCGTAGCGCTCGCGCAGCTCCGCCAGGCGCGCGATGTGCTCGCGGGCGCTGCCGGGCGTGTGGCGCAGCGCGTACCAGCCGTCGCCGAGGCGGGCCGCGCGCCGCAGCGCCGCCGGCGTCTCGCCACCCACGAGGATGGGCGGATGCGGCTTCTGGAACGGCTTCGGCTCGAACGCGGACGGGCCCAGGTCGTAGTGCTCGCCGTGGAACGCCGGCTCCGGCTCCGTCCAGAGCGCGCGCAGCATCCGGATGCACTCGTCCGTGCGCGCCCCGCGCGTGTGGAAGTCGAGCCCCACGCGGTCGAACTCCTCCTCCAGCCAGCCCGCGCCCACCCCGAAGAGCACGCGCCCGCGCGTCAGGCAGTCCAGGTCGGCCACGCGCTTCGCCGTCGACACCGGCTCGCGCAGGGGCAGGATGTAGACCGCCGTCCCGAACCGGATCGCCGTCGTGTGCGAGGCCACGTACGTGAACACCGTGAGGGCGTCCATGAACGGCCAGCGCGGGTCGAGCGGGGCCTGCCCGTCCTCCGCGTAGGGATAGGTCGCGGGCAGTTCCGGCGGGAAGATGAGGTGGTCCGGCCGCCAGAGCGACTCAAACCCCAGTTCCTCCGCCTTGCGCGCCGCCGCGATGAGCGCCTCGCCCCGGATGCCGTGGATGACCGCGCCGAACTTCATGCCCGCGCCTCCCTGCTGAAGATGAGCCCGCCGCTGGCGAGCGTGCCCGCACCCACGGTTGCGACCGCGTGGTTCGCGCCCTCGACCTGCCGCGCCCCGCGCGCCCCATCACCTGGAGCGCGGCCTCGCTGATCTGGGCCATGCCGTGGAGGCGGCCCTCGCCCAGCGAGCAGCCGGACGTGTTCAGCGGCAGTTCGCCGCCGATGGCCGTCGCCCCGGAGGCGATGTAGCGCGCCGCCTCGCCCCGCTCCACGAACCCCAGCGCCTCCAGCCACACGTAGAGGAAGACGCTGAAGCCGTCGTAGAGCAGGGCCACGTCCATGTCGTCCGGTCCCAGCCCCGCCGACGCCCACAGCTTCTCCCCCAGCGCGGCCCCGCCCTCCCACAGGTGCTCGGAGTCGGTGAAGCCGCCCCGCGTCGGCCACGTCGTCTGCGCGTGACCCGTGAGGTAGGCGGGCGGATGGGGCAGGTCGCGCGCCCGCTCCGCGCTCGCCAGCACGACCGCCACGCAGCCGTCCACGGGGATGTCGCAGTCGTACAGGCAGAACGGGTCGGCCACCATCGGCGCGGCCAGGTACTCCTCCACGGTCAGCGGCGTGCCGTGCCACCACGCCTTCGGGTTGCGCTGCGTGTTCTCGCGGTTCTGCACCACGAACGCGGCCATGTCCTCGCGCGTCGAGCCGTGGTCGTGCATGTACTTGCGCAGGGCGACCGCCTGCCAGGCGGCGGGCATGGTGAAGCCGTAGGGCGCGCGGAACTGGTGCTCGCCGTGCGCCTCCGCCCGCGAGAAGTCGCTGTAGCGCCCCTTCGGCACGTTCACCGCCCGCCACACGAGCGCGTACGCGCACGCCCCCGAGGCGACCGCCGCCGCCGCCGCCATGATCGTGTCGGGGCAGAGCCCGGGCGTCTGGACGTGCCAGCGGATGCCCCGCTCCCGCCCCAGCAGCTGGACCATCTTCGGCACGCTCACGATGTCGATGCCCTCGAGGTCGCCCGTGTTCCCGTAGGCGGCGATGTTGGGAATCGTGCCAAGCCCGTCGATGTCGTCGACCGTCAGCCCGGCGTCGGCGATGGCGGCGTGGGCGGCCTCGCGGGCGAAGTGCGCCAGCGGGCGCGGCGAGCGCCGTTCGAGCTTCGAATAGCCCAGCCCCACGATCGCCGCCTTCCCCGAGAACCCGTCCACGCTCAGCCCTCCCCGTCCGGCTCGAACTGCGGCAGCGCGATCGTCTCCGTCAGCCGCTCGAACGTGACCCGCAGCGGCATCCCCACGTACACCTCCTCCGGCGCGGCGCCCACCACGTTCGCGACCAGCACGAGGCGCTCCTGCTCGGCCAGCTCGATGATGCCGATGACGTACGGCTCGCCCGCCGCGAACCCGCGCGTGACGTTGTCGCGCACGATCGTGTGCGTGTAGACGCGCGCCCGCCCGCTCACCTCGCGGAAGGCGAGGTCCGGCGTCTGGCAGTGCGGGCAGAGCGCCTCCGGCGGGTGGACGTAGCGCGCGCACGCCCCGCAGTGCTGGATGGCGAGCACGCCGCGGTTGGCCGCCTCCCAGAAGGGCGCGCTCACCGCGTCCGGGACGGGCACGGGCTTCGTGACCGGCTGCCCCCCGGCGCTCATGCGTCCGCCCCCTCCCCGCGGATGGCCGCGCCGTGCTCGTCGAGGCGCGGGGCGCGCCGCCGCGGGCGCACCTCCGAATGCTCCGCCACGAAGGCGCTTCCGGCATGGCGCAGCGTCCCCTCGGGCTCGCCGTGGTCGAGTTCGATCCAGAAGTCGCGCGCCGCCAGGTGGGGGTCGTCCAGCAGGTCCTCGGGGTTGAGGACGGCGCTGAAGATGAGCGCCCGCGCCTGCGCCCCGTGGAACACCTCGTCCGCCGTCTTCGTCGCCACGAACCGCCCGATCACCTCCGAGATGTGGTCCGCCTCTCGCGGAAGATCTCGGGCACGAAGTACCGCGGATCGGTCAGGTCCTCGGCCATGCCGTGCTCGTCCAGCCACGACACGAGCCCCTCCCACGCGCGCGGGCTCACGTTCACGAGCTGCGCGTTGACGTAGCGCCCGTCCGCGGCGCGGTGCTGCCAGGCGGGCGTGGGCGCGACGCTCGCGTGGCGGCCCGTGCGCCGCGTCACCACCGTGCCCGTGTAGTCGTACTGCGGCAGCGCGTTCTCCGTCATGCCCGCGCAGGCGTCGTGGACCGACAGGTCGATGAACGTCCCCCCGCCCGCCTGCAGCGCCGCCAGCGCCGCGATGAAGGCCCAGCTGCCCGCCATGTGCCCCGCCTGGTTGCCCTGCCCGTTGATCGGCGGGCTGGCGGGCATGTCGTCGTAGCCGTTCATCATCATCTGCCCGCCCAGCGCCTGGTGGACGAGGTCGCTCCCCTTCCACGAGGCCATCGGCCCCTCCTGCCCGAAGGGCGTCAGCGCGACGTGGACGAGCCGCGCGTTTGCCGCTTCGATCAGGTCCCGCGTGACGCCCAGCGCCGCCAGCCCGCCCGGCTCGCTCCCGTCGAGCAGCACGTCCGCCTCCGCCAGCAGCCGCAGGAAGGCCGCGCGCCCCGCTTCGCCCGCCAGGTCGAGGACGGCGCTCTCCTTGTCCGTGTGGTAGTGCCAGAAGTGGAGGCTCGACCCGGCGTCCTCGCGGCCCCGGAACCAGGGCGCGTAGCCCCGCGTCTCCGCCCCGCCCGGCGGCTCGATGAGCGCGACGCGCGCGCCCGCCTGCGCGAACAGCTTGCCGCACCACTCCGTGCGCGGCCCCGCCAGCTCCACGACCGTCAGGTGTTCGAGCGTCCCCGTCATGCCCGCTGCGCCTCCTCCAGCGTGATCGCGTCGTCGATGATCGCCTCCGCCTTCAGCCGTTCCAGCGTCTCATCCGAGTACCCCAGCAGCTCGCGCAGCACGTCGCGCGTGTCCGCCCCCAGCCACGGCGAGGGGCTCGTCACGCCCACCTCGAAGCCCTCCATCCGCACGGGCGCGTCCTCGTACAGGCGCTCGCCCAGCACGGGGTCGCCGAGCGTCGTGTAGAGCCCGCGGAAGGCCAGCCTGCGGGTCGCGCCGCACCTTGTCCTCGACCGTCTGCGCGACGCCCGCGGGCACGCCCGCCGCCTGCAGCGCGGCCATCGCCTCGCGCGCGTCCCGCTCCCGCGTCCACGCCTCGATGCGCGCGTCGATTCGCGTCCTCGTGCGCGAGCCTTCCCGCCAGCGTCGCCAGTTCCGCGCGCCCCGCGAGGTCGTCCGCGCCGATGACCGCGCAGAGCGCCGCCCACTCCTCCGGCTCGCGCACCGAGATCGCCAGCCACGAGTCCTCGCCGCGGCAGCGGTAGGCGTTGTTCGGGCAGAAGTTCCCGTAGAGGTCGCGGTTCCCTTTCGGGTGCACGCGCGACCCGTTGAGCGACACGTCCAGCAGCATCGGGCCGAGGAGGGCGCAGCCGTGCTGGCTCTGGCCGGCGTCGAAGAACTCGCCCTCGCCCGTCGCCCGCCGCCGCTCCAGCCCCATGAGGATGGCGGCCGCGTTCATCACCGCGCCCATGTGGTCCATGTAGGAGAAGCCCCAGCCCGCGGGCTCGCGCTCCGGCAGCCCCGAGGTCGCCGTCAGGCCGCTGTACGCCTGCGCCGTCGGCCCCACCGAGCGATAGCCCGCGTACGGCCCCGTCTGCCCGAACCCCGAGGCGGACAGGTAGATCACGTCCGCGCGGAGGGCGCGCGCCGCCTCGTAGTCCAGCCCCCAGCGCTTCATCACCCCCGGCGAGAAGCTCTCCGCGATCACGTCGCAGTGCGGGATCAGTTCGCGCGCGATGCCCTTGCCCGCGTCCGTCGCCATGTCGATGGCGACGCTTCGCTTGCCCACGTTGATCTGGGCGAAGAAGCCGCCGCGGTTCATCCCCGGCCTGCCGTCCGCGTGCGGCCCGGAGAGGCGCAGGAAGTCGAGCGCGGGCGGGTGCGGCCACTCGATCCGCAGGATCTCCGCGCCCAGCGTCGCGAGGATGCGCGTCGAGCCCGCCCCCGCCAGGTGCCGCGTGAAGTCGAGCACGCGCACGCCGTCGAGCGGACCGCCGCTCATGCCGCCTCTCCGCCGTCCAGCAGGCCGAGCGCCCGCCGCATCAGGAACGGCGCCGACAGCGCCGTCTCCTCCCACGACTCGTCGGGCCGCTTGCCCGTGCGGTGCAGGTACAGGTTGAAGCCGCTGATGATGCCGAACTTGTAGGCCGCCAGCGCGCGGTACCAGGCGATGTCCCCCGGATCGCTCCCGTAGGCCGCGACGTACTCGCCGATGAGGTCGTCCGGCGGGGGCAGCGCGTGCCGCAGCCCGTGCTTCCACGCCGCCGCGTCCGCGAACGTGATCACCCAGCCGAGGTCGTTCAGCGTCGCCCCCACGCCCCACAACTCCCAGTCGATGACCGCCTGCAGCTTCCCGTCGAAGCGGTAGAGCACGTTCGACCACTGGAAGTCGCCGTGGGAAGATGCCCGTGCGGGGCGCCTCCGGCAGCCGCTCCAGCAGCTGCTCGCGCACGGCGGGCGCGAGCGCCACCAGGTCCATGTCGCCCGAACGCTCGTAAAAGCGGTCCCAGCGCGTCACGTCGGGCTCCAGCTCCAGCGGCGGGCCGTCGTCCGGCACGTACTCGCGCCAGTCGAGCCGGTGCAGCGCCGCCAGCGCGCGCATCGCCTGGAAGGCCACGGGCCGCATCCGCTCGGCGGAGAGCGACTGCCCCCACTCGTTCCGCAGCACGTCGCCCTCGAACTTGTTGACGATGAAGTAGGGCGAGCCGAACCAGCGCTCGTCCTCGCCCGACCAGATCACGTCCGCCACGGGCACGTCCGTGTCCCGCAGCGCATGGACCACGCGCGCTTGCCGGATCACGTCGGCGGTGCCCACCCGCCGCACGTTCGGCGGCGGCACGCGCAGCACGTACGAGCGCGCCTCCCCCCGCGACGTGGCCGTGAACCCGAACGAGAACCCCGCGTGCCCCGGCATCGTCTCCACGTCCGAGACCGCCGCGTCGGGGTCGCCCAGGTGCTCGCGGCAGAAGGGCCCGAGGCGTTCCGCAAGCTCGGCGAGGTCCATCACTGCCTCCGCGCTGGCGCCGCGATGATACGCGCGCCGCCACGAGGCTTCCTACCCCGACGCGCGCGCGTGCTCCAGCACCGCCTCCCACGGCGTGCGCTGCTCGATGAGGGGGCGGTAGGCGGAGAGCTCCTGCGGCATGTTGAACGTGAGGCCCCGACGATGATCCCGTTCCGCCGGTAGCCCACGACGAACTCCAGGCTCTCCAGCGAGCCGTGCAGCACCTCCACCGCGTCGTCCGGGCGCATGTGGCCCAGCGACTGGATGCTGGCGTCGTACTGGTCCGACCAGACATACGGCACGGAGGCGAACGGCCTGGCCTCGCCCGGCTCCGCCAGCAGGTTGCGCGCGGCCTGGCGGCTCTGGTGGATCACGTTCGTCCAGTGCTCGACGCGCATCTCCTCCCCGAAGATCGGGTTGTGCCAGCGGCAGGCGTCGCCGACGGCGTAGACGCCGGGGGCCGCCGCCAGCGTCGCGTCGCAGACGACGCCGTCGCGCAGCTCCAGCCCCGAGCCCTCCAGCCAGCCCGTCTCCGGCGCGACGCCGATGCCGACCACGACCAGGTCCGCCTCCACCGCCGAGCCGTCCGCCAGCAGCACGCGCTCGACGCGCTCGCCCCCCTCGAAGCCAGCTACGAGCGTGTCGCAGCGCACGTCCACGCCGTGGTCGCGGTGGAGCGCCGCGCAAGCCTCGCCCACCTCCGCCCCGGCGGCGTTCGCGAGCGGCGCGGGCAGCGCCTCGATCAGCGTCACGTCCAGCCCCGCGCTGCGCGCCACCGCCGCCACCTCCGCCCCGATGAACCCCGCGCCCACGACCGCCACGCGCGGCCCCTGTTCCAGCTCCGCGCGGATGCGGAGCGAGTCGTCGATCGTGCGCAGCGTGTGGATGCCCGCGAGGTCCGGCGTGTCCGGCAGCGTCCGCGGCGTCGCCCCCGTCGCGATCACGAGCGCGTCGAAGGCGACGGAGCCGCCGTCGCTGAGCGCGACCTCGCGCGCCTCCAGGTCGAGCGCCTCCGCGCGCACGCCCAGCCGCAGGTCGAGCCCGAGCGCGTCCACCTTGTCCGGCCCGTCGAGCAGCGTGCGTTCCGGCCCCCACTGGCCCGCCAGCACCTGCTTCGAGAGGGGCGGTCGGTCGTAGGGGTAATGCGGCTCGGCCCCGATGAGCGTGAGCGTCCCCTCGAACTTGCCCCGCCCGCGCAGCGCCTGCGCGGTGCGCAGTCCGCCCAGCGAGGCTCCGGCGATGGCGATGCGTTCGGGATGCGGCATCCGCGCGATTCTCAGAATCGCCCGCCCCGCCGTCAACCGCAGGCGTGGCGCGCCGCGTGTCCGGCGCGCACAATGCCCGCTGCCGGAAGCCTCCGGCGGCGAAGGAGTGTTCCCATGGCCACCCGCGAAGCGATCGTCGAGACCATCCGCGCGAGCGACGCCCGCGGCGAGGCGCTGCGCGAGCGCATCGTCGCCGCCCCGGAGGCGCCCCTGGCCGACGGCGAATGGCGCGTGCGCGACGCCCTCAGCCACCTCGCCGCGCGCGCCAACCCGCTCCCCTCATCGAGGCCGTGAGCGCCATGCTCCAGGCCGAGGGCGAGCCTCCCGCCATCGACCCCGACGCCCAGAACGCCCAGCAGATCGCCGAGCGCGCGGACAAGT
This sequence comes from Tepidiformaceae bacterium, assembly GCA_963664025.2. Taxonomy (GTDB): domain Bacteria; phylum Chloroflexota; class Dehalococcoidia; order Tepidiformales; family Tepidiformaceae; genus UBA2991. Next base: position 7,942 of record CAXXIE010000005.1, read on the forward strand.
CCGCCGCCGAGATCCTCGACGAGATGCACGCCGCCTACGAAGCGGCCATCGCCGGCGTCGCCTCGCTCGACGACGCCACGCTCGCGCGGACGCTCAAGCTGCCGGGCATGGAGAACGAGATCCAGATGTCCGACCTCGTCGTCATGTCGATGGGCATGCACGTCGACGCCCATCTCGGCGACATCGAGGCCGCCCTCGACGCCGCCGGGGCCTGACGCCCCGCCTCGTCCCTCAGCGTGCCTTAGTCCGGCAGGACGGAGACCGCGTCCAGGTCCTCGATCGCGGTGAAGCAGCGGCGCGAGACCTCCGTCGCCAGTTCCAGTTGGCGCTCGCCGCTCCCCAGCCCGCCGCCCATGCCGATCGGGTAGACCGCGCACCAGAGCGTCGCCAGCCGGTAGTCCTCGAAGCAATCGTCGAAGGAGTAGTCGCGCACGCCCGCCGCCAGCAGCGTGTCGTGGTAGCGCCGCAGCAGCTCCCGCTCGGTCTCGCGCCGCTGCTCCACGTCGAGGCTCTGGCTGGCGAAGTAGGCGATGTCGTACGGCCCCCGCCCGCGCGCCATCAGCTGGAAGTCGATGACCGTGATGGGGTCGCCCTCGCGCTCGGGGAAGAACAGGTTGTCCAGCCGGTAGTCGCCGTGGATGACCGTGATCGGCGGCGTCGCGAAGCGCGTGAACACCCAGTCCATCTGCGCCCACGTGCGCTCCACGGCGGCGATCAGCGCGGGCGTCAGCAGGTGGCCGAAGTTCTGCTGGTACACCGGCCAGAACCCCTGCAGCGTGGCCGGGGCCATCGCCCACACGGGGCCGTCCGTCTTCGGGATCCACGCCAGCTCGTCCGTGTCCGCCTTCCCCCACCACGTCGCGTGCAGCCCCGCCGCCTGCGTCACGATCTGCAGCGCCTCCGCGTGCGAGGGCGAGACCAGCTGGTCGCCGATGCGCAGCTTCCCGCGCAGGTCCTCCAGCACCGTCACGCCGTCCCCCGCCTCCGAATCGTGGGCCGTGTAGAAGGCGCGCACCGTCGGCATCGCCGTGAGCGAGGGCCGCAGGTCCTGGAAGGAAGCGCGCCTCCGTGACATAAATGCCGTACTGCCGCGCGAAGGCGCGATTCAGCTCCGCCTGCGCGGCGAACTTCGCGATCAGCGTCTCCGGCGCGCCCTCGCGGGGCCGGTCATAGGTCAGCTCCAGCCGCGCGAGCGACCCGAGGAAGCCGAACGCCTCCCCCATCTGGCTCGCCTCCACGGCGACCACGCGCTCGTCCTCCAGCGTCCCGCCCGCGCGCAGGGCGGCCGTCACCCAGTCGGGCGTGAACTCCTCGGCGGTCAGGGGAATGGGCAGGTCAGGCATCGGGGCGCTCCTTCTGTTAGGCGGGCAGGACCGCGACCGCGTCGAGGTCGAGGATCGTATTGAACGAGCGCTTCGAGACCTCCGCCGCGATCTGCACGGCGCGCTCGTTGTGGGCCATGCCCCCGCCCATCGCGACGGGATACATCACGCACCAGAGGCAGGCGAGCCGGTAATCCTCGAAGCAGTCGTCGAACGAGTAGTCGCGCACGCCCCCCGCCAGCAGTCCGTCGTGGTAGCGCCGCACGAGCGCCCGTTCGTGCTCGCGCCGCAGTTCCACGCCGAGGCTCTGGCTCATGAAGTAGGCCACGTCGTAGGGCCCGCGCCCCCGCGACATCAGCTGCCAGTCGATGATCGTGATGGGGTCGCCCTCGCGCTCGGGGAAGAACATGTTGTCCAGCCGGTAGTCGCCGTGGACCAGCGTCATCGGCCCGCGGCTCAGTTGCTCGCCCAGCCACGGCAGCCCCTCCCACGTGCGCTCGATGATCTCCGCCATGCCGGGGAGGAGCAGGTGTCCCGAATCCTGCTGGTAGGTCGGCCAGAGGCTGGGCAGCGTCTGCGCCGTCATCGCCCACACCGGCCCGTCGAAGGCGGGAACCCACGAGATCGTGTCCTCGTCCGCGCGGTCCCACCAGGTCGCGTGCAGGTCCGCGATCTGCGCCATCAACTGCTCCGCCTCCCGCAGCGACGCGCCCGCGAGCTGGTCGCCCACGCGCAGCTTCCCGTCGAGGTCCTCCAGCAGGATCACGCCGTTGCCCGTCGCCGCCTCCACGTCCGCATGGAACGCCTCGGGCGTGGGCATGGCCGTGATCGTGGGCTTGATCTCGTTGAAGAAGCGCGCCTCGCGCTGGTAGACCTGGTACTGGACGGCGAGCCCGCGGTTCACCTCGACGAGCGCGGGGAACTTCGCCACCACGGTCGCGGGCGCGCCCGCGCGGGGCCGGTCGTAGGTGAGCGCCAGCCGCGCCAGCGACCCCAGGAAGCCCGCGCCCTCGCCCACCGGCGTCGCCTCCACGCCGGTCACGCGCTCGTCCCCCAGCGTCCCGCCCGCCCGCAGGGCGGCGGTCACCCAGTCGGGCGTGAACTCCTCGGCGGTCATGGGAATGGGCAGGCTGCTCATGCGGTCCCTCCAGCGGCGCATCCTAGGACGCCCGCCGGTTGCGGGCCACGCGCCCGCCTTGCCTTCCCCGCCGCCGCCCCGTATCCCTTACGCACGCGCGACGGCGCACGCAAGGAGCAGGCCATGAACGGCGAGGAACTGAAGGCCAGGACGCGCGCGGGCGGCATCGTCTACGGGACGATGCTCTCCGTCGCCCGCAACCCCCGCTGGGCCGCGACCATCGCCGGCCTCGGCCTCGACTACGTCATCATCGACAGCGAGCACGCGCCCCGCGACCGCGGCGAGATCGCCGACCTGCTCGCGGGCCTGCGCGGCGTCGACGTCACGCCCATCGTGCGCATCCCCATCCCCGACTCGCACTACGTCACGATGGCGCTCGACGCGGGCGCGCAGGGCGTCCTCGCGCCCTACTGCGAGACCCCCGATGAGGTGCGCGAGGTCGTCGGCGCGACCAAGTGGCGGCCCCTCAAGGGCGAACTCGTGCGCCGCGCCGTCGAGCAGGGCGAGTTCCCCAGCGACGCCTCCCGCGAGTACCTCGAACGCCGCAACCGCGACAACGTCTGCATCATCGGCATCGAGAGCGTGCCCGCGATGGAGGCGCTCGACGACATCGTCGCGATCGAGGGCGTGGACGCCATCTTCGTCGGCCCCAACGACCTCAGCATCTCCCTCGGCGTCCCCGACCAGTACGACCACCCCGACTACGAGGCGGCCCTGCGGAGCATCATCGCCACCTGCCGGTCGCGCAACCTGCCCGTGCTCATCCACCACCAGACCGCCGAGCTCACCGGGAAGTGGCTGCGCGAAGGCGCCCGCTTCGTGCTCCACTGCACGGAGACGCGCGCCGTCCACAACGCCTTCCGCGCCGACTTCGCCGCCATCCGCGCCGTGGGCGAGGCGATCGGCGGCGGCGCCGCCGCGGACGTGGGCGAATCGGACGAGACCATCTGAGCGCCGCCGATCCAGTTGCGCGCGGGCGCGTAGAGCGAGCGCGTATACTCACCCCACTTCCACGGGAGGGATTCCCCCATGCCTGAATACCAGACCGTTCTCTACGAGAACCTGACGCCCGAGATCGTGCGCGTCCGCATGAACCGCCCCGAGGCGCGCAACGCCCAGGACCTGCGCCTCACGCGCGACCTCAACGACGCCTTCGACCACGCCAACCAGGACGACCAGGTGAAGGTCATCATCCTCAGCGGCGAAGGCCCCCACTTCAACTCCGGCCATGACATGCGCGGCGGCACCGGCCTCGGCTTCAACGACGTGCGCCCCGTCGGCACCTGGGCCAACTTCGACCTCGAGGGGGCCGAGGGCGCGATGGCCAAGGAGGAGGAGATCTACCTGCAGATGTGCCGCCGCTGGCGCAACCTGCCCAAGCCCATGATCGCCGAGGTGCAGGGCAAGACCATCGCCGGCGGCCTCATGCTGGCGTGGGTCTGCGACATCATCATCGCCTCCGAGGATGCCGAGTTCCGCGACCTCGTCGTCGGCTGGGGCATCCCCGGCGTCGAGTACTTCGCCCACCCGTGGGAGTTCGGCCACCGCCTCGCCCGCCAGATGCTCTACACGGGCGACTGGGTGAGCGCGCAGCGCGCCTACGAGGCGGGCATGGTGAACGAGGTCGTCCCCCGCGAAAATCTCAGCGAACGGGTCGAGGAACTCGCCCGCAGCATCGCGGAGAAGCCGTCCTTCGGGCTGAAGATCACGAAGGAAGCGGTCAACCAGACGCAGGACGCGCAGGGGCTTTGGACGGCGCAGCAGGCGGTGTTCATCATGCACACGCTCGCGCACACGCACTGGCGCGAGGTCAGCGGCGCGGGCATCTACCAGGGCGAGGGCGCGGCCCCGCGTCCCGGCGGCGGCGCCCGCCGCGAGGCCTCGGCCGCGAACTGACCCGCATCCCACGGCAACCAGCGCGAGCGGGCGGCTTCCGGGCCGCCCGCTCCATGCGCCCCGACGGAGGCTCCCGTGCTCTTCTCCATCCTCACGCGCCTCAACCTCCTGCGCCCCGTCGAGAGCGCCCTCGTGCGCTTCACCGGCTGGTCGCTCGTGAGCCGCCACATCAGCCGCCAGAACGGCGTCCCCTACGTGCCCACGGCCATGCTCACGACGATCGGGCGCGCCAGCGGCGCCCCGCGCTCCGTGCCGCTCTTCTACTTCCGCGACGGCCCCGACTTCGTGCTCATCGGCTCGAAGGGCGGCGCCCCCGCGCACCCCGCCTGGTTCCCCAACCTCGTCGCCAACCCGCACGCCTGGCTGCGCGTGAACCGCCGCCGCATCCCCGTCGCCGCCGAGGTCGTCGAGGGCGACGAGCGCGCCCGCCTCTGGGCCATCGCCGCCACCGCCTACCCGCCCTACGAGGAGTACCGCGCCCGCGCCGCCCCCCGCCAAATCCCCGTCGTCCGCCTCCGCCGCCGGCAGGAGTAAGCGGTGGACGCTGACGAAACTCCGCAGGCCGGCCCGGCCGACTACCCGGGTGTTCCGCTCGCGTACGAAATCGCCATCGCGTCGTACACCCTGGCGGAGCGACGGCGTGACGCGGTCCATCAGCGCATCGACACACTGCTGTCGTTCGCGACGACAGTCACGGTGGCGGCGCTTGTCATCGCCGTCTCCGTCCTCGAACAGCCGGACTTCAATTCCCCGCTGCTCTGGGCTGCGGGTGTCGTCTACGCCGTGCTCGTGCTCAGTGCGCTCACTGCGCGCCTGGCGGGTTCCCTGCGGCAGATCTCGCCGAAGCTGTTGTACGAACAGTGGCTTCACCTGGAGGAGCATGAGTTCAAGCGGCAGATGATCTACTGGGCGGGTGAGTACGCAGACGAGGCTCGGAAGGTGACGAACTGGAAGGCGGCGGCGGCTACCGGAATGGCCGCGCTCTTCGTGGCCGAGAGCGCATTGTTTCTGGCTTGGCTTATCAGGCTGGCCTACGGAACCTAGCGAACCCGCTTGTCGCCGGTGCGGATGACTCGCCAGCCGCCGGTCTGAATCTCCCAGGTCGGGTCCGTCTCAGGCGGAGGCGGAGGCGGGGGAGGCGGCGTTTTCCGCTCATCGGTTGGGCGTGGCTCAGCCATGCGTCCAGTGTACCACCGGCGGGCTACCCCTCGCGTGCGTACGCGAACGGGTTCTCGACCCGCTCCCACCGGAACGTGAAGACTTCATCCTCACGTCCGAGGTTCTTTCTGAGAAAACCCTTGCTGGGTCGCCCCGTGGCTGCACTCACAACGATGATCGTGAGGGGCGGCAGGTTGTTCGCGTCACAGTGCTCCTGAATGGGATCCAGCCCTCGGGGAATCGCGAACCGTGGGTCGGCCCCGACGCGTTCCCCAAGCTGCCCGTAGGTGATCTTTCTGCGCTCCAACGCTAGGGCCGAAAGGACGGGCCAGATACGGCCTGCCAAGTCTCTGTCTTGCTGAACCATCGTGCTCCCCCTACCGCGGCGCCAGCCGCAGCGCCCCGTCCAGCCGGATCGTCTCGCCGTTGATCATCGGGTTCTCGATGATCGAGCAGGCCAGCTGCGCGTACTCCTCCGGCTTGCCCAGGCGCGTGGGGAAGGGCGTGATGTTGCCCAGCGCCTCCCGCGCCTCGTCCGGCAGGCCCAGCAGCATCGGCGTCAGGAACAGGCCCGGCGCGATCGTGTTGTTGCGTACCCCGTTGCGCGCCAGGTCGCGCGCGATCGGCAGCGTCATCCCCACCACGCCCCCCTTCGAGGCCGAATAGGCCGCCTGCCCGATCTGCCCCTCGAACGCCGCCACCGAGGCCGTGTTGATGATCACGCCCCGCTCGCCGTCCTCCGTCGGCTCGTTCTTCACCATCTCCGTCGCCGCCACGCGGATCGCGTTGAACGTGCCGATCAGGTTGATGTTCACCGTGCGCGCGAACAACTCCAGGCTCGCCGGTCCCTCGCGCCCCACCGTGCGCTCCGCCGTGGCGATGCCCGCGCAGTTGATGAGGAGGTGCACGCCCCCGTGCGCCGCCGCCGCGTCCGCCACCGC